>JAJZBZ010000007.1 GCA_021846275.1 Acidobacteriota bacterium | reverse complement strand
GTTCCAGTGTGTCCGTGCGCCCTCTCAGGCCGGATACCGATCACTGCCTTGGTGGGCCATTACCCCGCCAACTAGCTAATCGGCCGCGACCCCCTCCTCAAGTGGATTACTCCTTTGACCCGTAGGTGTTATGCGGTATTAGCCAAGGTTTCCCTTGGTTATTCCCCGCTCGAGGGTAGGTTAGTCACGTGTTACTCACCCGTGCGCCACTGTACTCGGGGATTGCTCCCCTTTCTCGTTCGACTTGCATGTGTTAGGCACGCCGCCAGCGTTGATTCTGAGCCAGGATCAAACTCTCGTTTGAAACTGTTCGACATTGGCCGCGCCGACGGAGGTCTGCGGGGCCAACCGCGTCGCCTGATTCACATCAGACAACGACTTATTTTGTGAGAAGATCAAGCTGAGATGCTTGCTTCTTCACGACTGGCATGTTCAACCTATTGTCAAAGATCCGTTCGACTTGTCGCCTGAGCGAGGCCGTTTGGATCGAGGCCCTTGCGGGTTGTCCTCGAACTTGTGCGCTGCTGCGAAACATTCCGCAGCGTTTTTTGCGCCTCAACCAGAATCTCAAAACTTCACTTCGCTGTCAAGCGGAAAGTTTTCTTTCTGTTTGGCTGCCGAGTACTCAGGCGGCGGCGCAGCGCAAATCTCAAAGAATGACCGACATGGCGTCTTGGCCCTCATCTGGGCCTACGGGATGAATCCCGGGTCTTGCAATGGTTGTTCTTCAGGGTCACCCTGCGTGGCTCGCTTTCGCAAGCCCAGAACTAAATCCCACTTCTATGGGGGATTACCACCGCTTCGTCAGCACTATTTTTTTTCGCTGACCCTGCAGGCCGAAACCTGCACTCGCGTGACCCACGGTCACTTGCGACTTTCTGAGAATAGCAAGAGATTCACGGGTTTGCAATCTTTTGCCGGAGTTTTTCTGTGGATCGATGTGGAAAGCACCCCGCAATTCAACGGATGTTACTGAAAATAAGAGATTAATATTTTCTTCATTCCCGCGTCGATTTCCCGTGCGTCGTCTCACGCCAGCGTGTAGCTCAGAACATAGGAGTGATTTCCGCCTTCCACCAAAATCTCCAGCGCCCCGGCAATTCCAACCAGCAGCTCCGTCCCCGAACCGGGAACAATCTCGACACGCATCTTCGGCCCGCCTCGATCCATCGTCGCCATATGCTGCAACGCGAAGCTGCCGTTGCGACCCTCCAGCACACCCTCTACTCGCTCCATCGCCACATAGCCAGCCTCGCCCTTCGCGGGGTCGCCGGCTGCGAGCATCTCGCCATGGCTCACGCCCACGAAGCCGCCGGTCCAGACCTTGTCCATCGTGTAGCGCTGCACTCCAGGCATCGGCCCCACAGTTTCCTTCTTCATCTGCACCTGAAAATTCCCCTTCACACTCGCCATACGCCACGCTCCCGATCCCAGATTTTCTCGCCCCAAAACATTGGCCCCAGCATAGCGCACTCCGCTCCCCATCTGTTTCCGGTGAAATCCGGGAGACCTCGATCCAGCTTTTACAATGAAGCCTTGCTACCCGCTGACCAGTCCGACCGCGTCCGTATCATCCTTGTTTCGCCGCGCAATCCGCTCAACATCGGTGCCGCAGCGCGCGCCATGGCCAACTTCGACCTTTCCCACCTGACCATCGTCGCGCCCTTTGCCGTCAACTGGACCGAGGCAAAATCCGCCGTCGGAGCGCCCGATCTCCTGCGCCGCGCCCGCGTCTGCGACACGCTTGCCGAGGCTGTCGCTGACTGCTCTCTGGTCATCGGCACCGGCTCGCTCGACCGCCGTCGGCCGGAGCAGCGCATCGTCTCCATGCCGGAAGCTGCCGCCCTCCTGCGCGCCGTTCTCGCCGCCGAGCCAACCCAGCCAGCCAAACCGGCCGCAGAAAATTCGCCATCTCGCGTCGCGCTCGTCTTCGGCTCGGAAAAGCACGGCCTCACCTCCGACGACCTCACCTGGTGTCACGCCATCGCCGTCATCGACACTGCCCACGAACAGCCCTCAATGAATCTCGGCCAGGCCGTCGCCGTCGCTCTTTACGAACTGACACGCGCAATCGACTCCAGTCCCGCGCGGCCCACTCCACCGCTCGCTCCCGCTGCGCTGCCCAGCTCCGAGCAGCTCGACCGCCTCGCCGCCCTCATCGAAGAGACCATGGAGCAGGCCAACTACCTCACGCGCGGCCTGCGTTCGGCCAACGGCGAAGCGCTTCGCATCCTCCTGCGCCGCCTGCTGCCCACCGACGCTGACCTGCGCCGCATCATGGGCCTGTTTCGCCGCATCCTCTGGCGGCTGCGTCATCCGCAATAGTTTCCATTGCTTTGCTTCCTCTGAATTTCCGAAGCAAATTTCCGCATCAGCCAATTTTTCATCCGACCCATCGAAATCCCTGTTACATTGGCCTCGACAGGTTCCCCCAATGATTGCCCTCAACCAGCGCCGCCACGCTCTGCCCGTCGCCTGCGTTCCACACGGCCTGCTGCTCTTCGGCCTGCTTGTCTATGGTCCCGCGCTGTCCGCGCAACAGGCATCTCCACAGCCGATGCAAACCCAAGCCGTGCCAGCCCAGGCCGTGCCAGCGAAAACAGCCTCGCTGACGCAATCGCAAGCGACCGCCGCACCCATTCCGACTGAAGACGATCTGCGTCGCCAGCTCACCGGCAAGACCTGGTATCTGCGCGGCATGCAGCTCGGCGACTCGCTCCGCTTCTCCATACGCGGCGAACTGCTCGACCACGCCGACACCGGCTCCTACACGCTCTGCCTGGTGCGCATCGACAAGGTGCAGCTCACCCACAAGCGACTGGAGCTGGAAGGCGCTCGCTACGCGCTTCACTTCCTCGGCGCGCTGCCCTACGAAGACCCGCAGAAATCCGTCGAAGAGATTCGCATCACGCCCAAAAAGAAGCTGCTGCGCATCACCATCGAGCGGCAGCCAGTCGTGAAACCGAAAAAGTCACACGCCGACAAAAAGCATCCTTCTCAGAAGCCTCCGCCGAACGCCGCACCGGCGTCATCGGCACCCTCATCGTCAGCCGCTCAGGACGCAGACCACGCCGCCGACTCCCCAGCCGTTGCCGCGCAAACGCTGAACCACGCGCTTCAGCGCATCCTCGCGCCCTCGCTTGACGCGGCCATGCTTGCCTCGCTGCCCGACGACTGGCAGCTCTACTACGCCGCGCAGCGATCCGGCCACGAATTCGTTCCTGGCGACGATGTGCTGCCCTCAAGCGCTGTCGATCACTCCGCGCGCCTGCTCAAGATCATCGATCCGCCATCCAACAGCTACGCCCAGGCCAACGGCATCGCCGGTCGCGCGCTCTACCGCGTCGTCGTCAGCGCCAGCGGCAGGCCCGTACGCATCGCCATCCTGCGCCCCATCGGCTTTGGCCTCGATGAGAGCGCCGTCGCCGCCATTCAGTCCGCCAGTTTCGCGCCTGCCCTCAAATCCGGCCAGCCCGTTGCCGAAGCGCTCGACCTCGGCGTCATGTTCCGCATTTATTCCAAACTGACTGACGCTTCCAGCAAAGCCGCTTCCGACAAGACCACCGCCGCGCCTCGCCCATCCCTGCCCGGACCCTACAGCGTGAAACAATAATTTTTCCGTCGAGCGCGCCCCGGTGCCGCGCTCACTGCTCTTCCCGCTCGCGCAGCAGCTCTTCCAGCGGCTTCTTGTGCTTCGCCCCGCGCACTCGTCCGGCGTCCACCGGCTGCTCCACGCGCGCCGGTGGCGGCTGTCCCACATGCGTCCGCGCCGCCGACTTCACCGCGCTCACCACGTCAAACACTCCCGGCTTGCGTTTCCTCGCCATGCACCGAGTATGGAATACTTTCCCTCAGACAGGAAGCACTCTCATGGAAGAACGCGATTTTTTCACCGAGTCCACCGAAGCCCGGAAACACGATCTCCGATGCCCCCACTGCGGCCAAAACGCCGAGTACGCCGTCACCTGGGTCGTCCGCCGCAAACGCAATCAGCTTCCGCGCCACGCCGACGAACGCGACCGCGCCCGCTTCGCCAAGGCCCAGTCCTACATGGTCCGCCGCGACGACCAGCTCGGCTGCCAGAACGCTCGCTGCCGCAAACGCTTCGAGATCACCGCGCTCCAGTCAATCGCCTTTCTCGATTGACGCGCACAGGAGCAACCACTTCCACCCCGCGCGCGCAGCGTCCAATTTCAGGAACCCGGTCCCACAAACTGAACCATCCGCTCCGGGCGCGCTCAGCGGAAATTGTCCTTCCCCGCCGCCTTGCAGTTACAATAAATCCAGTTTCCGGTCCTCCGGAACAATCTCTCCGGGAGATTCCGCTTCCATGCCAAACATGATGCTGCCCCCTGAAGAACGCAATCTGACACCCCACCAGGTCGAAGCTCTGGATCGCCGACGCGACTGGGGACTGACACTCCAGGTCATCGCCGGCCAGTTCGCCGTCATCGCCACCATTCTTTCCCTCTGGGCCGGACAGGATCTCACCTACTCCCCAGGCTGGGCGCACCCGATGGCCTACTACATGGGCATCGCGCTCACCATCGTCCTTGTCGCCGGCAGCGTCGGCACCTGGCTCCGTCGCGGAACCGTTCGCATCGACTGATTTTCCGGCTGCCATACCTTCCCGCCAGCAGCCAGACCCACGTATGGCAGCCAATCTCCATCTCGACGCTCACGCGCATTCTTCCACCGGCCCACCTCTCCTGCGCGATAGCCACGGTCGCTCCATCACCGACCTGCGCGTCTCCATCACCGACCGCTGCAACTACAAATGCGTCTACTGCCGCACCGGCCAGCACGGCGCGCAATACGCCGAACTGAGCGCCGAAGACTATCTTCGCTTCATCCGCGTCTTCCTCAGCCTTGGCATCGAAAAAGTCCGTCTCACCGGCGGCGAACCGCTCCTGCGCCGCGACCTTCCCCACATCGTCTCCGGCATTCGCTCCCTGCGCACAATTTCCGACCGCGCGCCGGAGATCGCCGTCACCACCAACGGCCACCTGCTCGACGATCTCGCCCAGCCTCTGCGCGACTCCGGCCTCAGCCGCGTCACCATCAGCATGGACGCCGTCGATCCTGCCACCTTCGAGCGCATCACCCGCGTCAGCGGCAGCTTTCAAGCCGTCGTCCGCGGCATCCAGGCCGCGCAGCGCGCCGGACTCCACCCCGTCAAAATCAACTGCGTCCTCCTGCGCGGCTTCAACGACGATCAGGTCGAAGCCTTCGCCCGATTTGCGCGCGAGCACGAGGTCGTCGTCCGCTTCATCGAGTTCATGCCGCTTGAGGAAGACCGTCTCTGGTCGCCTCAGATGGTCGTCCCGCTCACCGAGATCGTCGAGCGCATCCACCGCATCCACCCGCTCACGCCGCTTCCGCCCACCACCTCCGGCGAAACTGCGCGGCGCTACGGGTTCGCCGACGGCAATGGCGAGATCGGCATCATCGCGCCCGTCACCCAGGCCTTCTGCGGAGCGTGCAGCCGCGTCCGCCTCACCTCCGACGGCAAAATCCGCACCTGCCTGTTCTCCCATCGCGAACATGACCTCGCCGCGCTTGCCCGCAACGGTGCCACCGACGACGACCTGCGCGCCTACCTGCTTCAGGTCATCCAGTCCAAGGAAGCGCGCCACCACATCGGCGAACCGGGCTTCCTCAAGCCCTCGCGCTCCATGGTCCACATCGGCGGATAACCCGCGCCACTCGTTCGCATCCCACATCTGGCACGATGCGCGCTCGCATCCCTTACCCGCCTTCCACATACCAGTCTTGCCGCAGCGTTTACAATCGTCTCGTTGTCCGTCCCGCCATGACCCAGGATCATCGCATGCCGCTCGAAGACCTCATGGTCTTCCACAAGCTGGCCCGCTCGCTCACCTCCAGCCTTGAGCTGGAGAGCATCCTGCGCGCCATCCTCGAGCAGATGAACCGCTTCATCACCGCCGAACTCTGGGCCTTGCTCATGCTCGACGAGCCGCGCCAGGAGCTGTACTACGCGCTCACCGGCTTCGGCGACGGCTCCCCGCTCAAAGACCTCCGCGTCAAGGTCGGCGAAGGACTCGCAGGCTGGGTCGCCGAGCACGGCCAGACGCTCATCCTGCCCGAAGCCCAGGACGATCCCGCCGCAAAGACTATGCTCCAGCACCACGGCTTCCGCTTTCAGTCCGCCGTCGCCATCCCCATCCGCGGACGTCGCGGCACCCACGGAGTCCTCGAAATCTTCAACCCCGATCTCAGCCAGAACTCCGACTACACCATCGCCTTCCTTCACATCCTCGCCGACTACACCGCCATTGCCATCGAAAACGCTCAGGATGTCTCGCGCGCGCAGCAACTCACCATCACCGACGACGTCACCGGCCTCTTCAACGCGCGCCATCTCTACGCCTTGCTCGAGCGCGAGATCGCTCACTACCGCTCCAGCGCCCGCCCATTCAGCCTGCTCTTCCTCGATCTCGACCGCTTCAAGCAGGTCAACGATGTCCACGGCCATCTCGTCGGCAGCGAACTGCTCGGAGCTTTCGGCCGTCGTCTCCGCGCCACGGCGCGCGCCTCTGATCTCTGCTTCCGCTACGGCGGCGACGAGTTCGTCGTCCTCATGCCCGCCACCACGCCACCGGAGGCCATCGCAGCCTCTATGCGACTTCACTCGATCATGACCGAGTCTGTCTTCCACATGCGCAATGGCCTCGAAATCTCCATCGGCTCCAGCGTCGGCCTCGCCAGTTGCCCCACCGACGGCGACAGCGTCCACGCGATCCTCGGCATCGCCGACAAGCGCATGTACGCCGTCAAATCCACCGGGCGCGGACGCGTCAGCGAATAGCTCAGCGTTTCCGTTCCGCCTGTTTCCGCTCAGATTTTTTCTGTTCCCGCGCGCCATCGCCCGCCTGTCGCGCGGCCATTTCTTCCAGTTGCCGCCGCCAGTCCAGTCGCTCCACAAAGCTCTGCGACTCGCGCCAACCCTCTTCCACAATCACCCGCAGTTCCAGATACACCGCCGTCCCCAGCAGCTTCTCGATCTGCTCCCGCGCGCTCGCCCCCATCGACTTCAGCCTGCTCCCGCCCGCGCCAACCAGAATCGCCCGCTGCCCTTCGCGCTCGCAATAGATCGCCGCCGCAATCCGCGTCAGCCGCCGCCGCTCCGGCGCTGGAACTCCACCCTTCAGCATCCTCGGCTTCTTCACCTTGCGCACCGGCTCCTCTGGCTCTTCAAATCGCTCAATCACCACCGCCGACGCATACGGAACCTCTTCGCCCGTCTCCATCAGAATCCGCTCGCGAATAATCTCCGCCACCAGAAAACGCACCGGCTGATCCGTATACTGCTCCTCCGGAAAATACCGCTCGCCCTCCGGCAACATCGCCGCCAATCCCTCCACCAGCCGCTCGATCCCATCCCGCTTCCGCGCGCTGATCGGATACACCGCCGCAAACTCGTGCACCCCGCGCAGATCCTCAATCAACGGCAGCAGCTCCTGCCGCCGCACCGCGTCAATCTTGTTCAGCACCAGCACCACCGGCCTCTTCGTCGCCTTCAACAAACGCAGCAACTGCTCATCCTCGCTGCGCCATCCGCCACGCTTTTCCCGACCCTCCTGCGCCTCGTCCGCCATCCGCAGCCGCCGCGTCACGTCCACCAGCAGAGCCACCACGTCACAGGACTCCAGCGCCTCATGCACCTCCTGCATCAGCCGCCGATCCAGTTGCGTCTCCGGCTCATGCACGCCCGGCGTATCGATCAGCACAATCTGCGCGTCCTCACCCGGCACATCCGCGCCTCTCGCTCGCGTCTTCGTTTCCACCACCCCCAGAATGCGATTCCGCGTCGTCTGCGGCTTGCTCGTCACAATCGCCACCCGCTCGCCCACCAGCGCATTCAGCAGCGTGCTCTTGCCCGCATTCGGTCGCCCGATCAACGCCACAAATCCCGATCTCATCTCGCCTCGCTCTCATTCCCGTCCGGAATCGCATCCGCTTCGGTGTGCGGTTCCGCATCTGCATCCGCGCTCTCGGCTGCCGCGCTCATCCGCTCCACGGCATGCTCCACCCGCCGCACGCGCACCACCTCCACGCGCCGCTCGCTCGCCTTCACAATCTCCATCCGCAACCCTCCCGCCTCCACCACTTCTCCGGCCAGCGGAATCCTGTCCGCAATCTCCGTCACCAGCCCGCCCACCGTCTGTGACTCGTAACTCTCGCCATCCGGCACCCACTCCCCGCCCACCAACTCCACCAGCCGATCCGCAGGAAAACCTCCCGGCACGCGCCATGCCCCATCTTCCTCACTCGCAGCTTCCTCACTCGCCGCCTCGGCATCATCCTCATGCTCATCGCGAATCGCGCCCACAATCTCTTCCAGCAGGTCTTCAATCGTCACCACGCCCGCCACGTCGCCGTACTCATCAATCACCACGCGCATGTGCTGCTTCTCGCGCTGCATCTCCCGCAGCAGATCATACCCGCGCTTGGTCTCCGGCACCAGCGCCGCCAGCCGCGCCATGCTGCCCACCGTGCGCACCGCCTTTTCCTCATCCGACACATGCAGCAGGTCGCGCGCAAACGCAATCCCCGTCACCTCGTCCAGCGTGCCGCGATAGACCGGCACGCGCGAATAATTCTGCCTTGCCAGCGCCGCCACAAAATCCCGCAGCAGCATATCCTCCGGCACCGCAAAAACCGCCGACCGCGGCGTCATCACCTCCTTCACCAGCTTGTCGCCAAACTCCAGCGCCGACCGCACCAGTTGCCTGTCCTGCTCCTCCAGAATTCCCTCTTCCTCACCCGCTTCCAGCAGCGCTTCCACATCGCCCGACTCATCCTCGCTCGCGCTCTCCGGTTCCGTCAGGCTCGCAATCGAAAGCAGAAATTGAATCACCACCGTCACCGGCGCCATCACCACCAGCATCCCGCGCACCAGCCACGCCACCGGAGCCAGCCAGTCCCCGCGCAGCCGCTGCATCATCAGAAACGGAATCACCTCGCCGCAGATCACCACCGTCAGCAGCAGCCCTACCAGCCACTCGCCAGCCGCATCCACGCGCCACCATCCGCTCCCCGCTCCGCTCCACGCGCCCACACGCGTCAGCACCAGCCGCGCCAGCACCAGCGCCTCCAGCGCCACAGCCACCATCGCCCACGTCTCTGCCGCCTGCGCCGCGCGCTCGCGACTCATCCCCAGCCGCGGCACCACCGCGCGCTCCCACGCCTCCAGATGCTCCTGCACATCCCGCGCCAGAATTCGTCCAGCCGCATCCTCCACGCGCACCAGATAGCGCATCACGCACAGAATCACCGCCAGCGCAATCGCCGCTGCATCCCACTCCGGCGTCATCGTTTTGCTTTCCTCGCTGCGCGGCCACGGATCGCGCGTCCGCGCTCATGCGGCTGCGCACAGACGCGCTCAATCAACCCCAGCGGCAGCCGCAGCTTCCGCCGCAGCTCCGCCTCGTGCGCCGCCATCTCACCCGCGTCCGTCTCGTGATCCATTCCCGCCAGATGCAGCATCCCATGCAGCATCAGCACGCGCAGCTCCGTGCTCAGCCCGTGACCCTCCGCCGCAGCCTGTCGCGCCGCCGTCTCCACGGAGATCGCCAGGTCTCCAGCCACGCCAAAACCCGGCCCAAACTCAGGCTGCGCCGCCGGAAACGACAGAACATCCGTCGCCTTGTTTTTCCCGCGAAATCTCCGGTTCAGCCGTCGGATTCCGGCATCATCGGTCAGCAGCACGGTCACTTCACCATCCAGCCTCACCGCCGTCTGCGCCGCCTGTGCCGCTCGTCGCAGCGTGGCCATCGTCGGCAGCGCCGCCATCGGCTCCGCATCCGGATCGAGCACAATCATCGCGTACGACCACCCGCCGCGCCGCTCAACGCACAGCGCCTCAATGCACGACACATTGCCCCGCATTTTGCTGTCAGCTCTTGCCCGGAAGCCATGCTTCGATCATACGGCAATTCGCATTTTCACTGCGGCTTGCCGTGTCGCCGCGCCGCTACGCTCATTCCGCTCACCGCATGCACGCTCGTCGTCGTCGCGCGTTCCACCGGCTCGTGCATCTCCAGCGGCAACTCCTGTTGCAGATTCTTCTGCTCATACGCGCGAATAATCCGCTGCACCAGCGTATGCCGCACAATATCCACATCCTCGAAGTGGCAAAAACTGATTCCCTCCACCCCGTCCAGCAGATTGATCGCCTCCACCAGTCCGCTCTTCTTCGGATTCGGCAGATCGATCTGCGTAATGTCTCCCGTAATCACCGCCTTGGAATTATTCCCCAGCCGCGTCAGAAACATCTTCATCTGCTCGCTCGTCGTGTTCTGCGCCTCGTCCATGATGATGAACGCATCATTCAGCGTCCGCCCGCGCATGAACGCCAGCGGTGCCACTTCGATCACATTTTTCTCCAGCATCTTGTCCACGCGCTCCGGCTCACACAGGTCATACAGCGCGTCATAGAGCGGCCTCAGATACGGGTCCACTTTCTCCTGCAAACTCCCCGGCAGGAATCCCAGCCGCTCGCCCGCTTCGACTGCCGGCCTCACCAGTATGATCCGGCTCGCCTTCTTGGCATTCATCGCCGCCACCGCCATCGCCACCGCCAGATACGTCTTCCCCGTGCCCGCCGGACCGATGCCAAATACCATGTCGTCCCGCTCAATCGCCTCCAGATACCGCTGCTGATTCGCGCTCCGCGCCTGCACTCCGCGCTTGATCCCCGTCGAGCGCTGCCGCGTCCCGTCCGCCACCGCCTTCAGCGTCATCTTCGGATCCGCCAGCACCACCTTCAACATCGCGTGCAGCTCGCCGTTATGCGGATGCACCCCTGCCCGCCGCAGCGCCTCAAAATCCGCAAATATCCGCTCCACGCGCTGCACGGCTTCTTCCGCGCCCTGCACATGCACCGCATCCGACCGCAGATCGATGCGCACGCCGAGTGAGTCTTCCATCAGTTTCAGGTTTTCGTCGCGGGTCCCGAACAGGGGCTCAAGATTCGGCGTAATCTCCAGTGCGGTCTTCAATGGGCTGACAAACCTCCGTGGCCACTGCTCGCGCAGCCGCCTGGTTGAAGTTCTGGTTGGCTTTCTGTAAGGAGTTCTGGCCTGAATTCAGGTTTGCATTCTTGCGGCTGTCGGCGAGGACAACGAACTGTTTCCCGGCGCTGCCGCGTCCCCTGCTGCCACCCCGTGCGCGCTGCTCTGCGCCCCAGACCGGCCAGCTGACCGGCGAAACAGATCGAATTGGCGTGAGTGGCCAAATCCCGTATCTGGCAAGAGAGTACCCTGCCGCTCCTTCGCCGTCAATATGCCTTTTGCAAATTTTTGCGAAGCGCTTCCCTGGCAATCACCTCGCGCGTACACCCGGGGAAATCCCTTCGCGTCCATCCGGCCGCGCCGGAGCATAATGAATCAAAGCCGCAGGTCGGCATCGATCCCCATCCCAGCGAGGCTCTCCGTTTGAAACGCGCTCCCGCATCCGTCCGCACCCTGCTGCTCTGCGCTCTCGTCTCGCTTCACACCTTGCCCGCCGCCGCGCTCACCGGCTCCCAGCGCCAGGCCAACCGCTGGGCCGCCAAAACCCTGCGCCACATGACCCTCCAGGAAAAAATCGGCCAGATGATGCTCGTCTGGGCGCACATGCAATTCACCAACCCCGCCAGCGCCGACTACCAGCGCCTGCTCGCCGAAATGCGCGACTACCACATCGGCAGCTTCGGACTCACCATCCCCACCCGTTACGGCCACCTCGTCAAAAGCCAGCCGCTCGAAGCCGCCGCGCTCACCAACCAGCTCCAGCATGACTCGCCTCTGCCGCTGCTCTTCGCCGCCGACTTCGAGCGCGGCCTCACCATGCGCATCGACTCCGCCACCGGATTTCCCGCCGCCATGGCCTTCGGTGCCGCCAACGATCCCGACCTCGCCCGCCAGTTCGGACGCATCGCCGCCATCGAATCCCGAGCCATAGGCATCCAGTGGAACTGGTTTCCCGTCGCCGACATCAACTCCAACCCCGCCAACCCCATCATCAACACCCGCTCCTTCGGCGCCGACCCGCAACTCGTCAGCCGCATGGTCACCGCCTACATCGCCGGCGCTCACTCCGCCGGCCTCGTCGTCACCGCCAAGCATTTCCCCGGCCACGGCGACACCGATACCGACTCCCATCTCTCGCTCGCCCGCGTCACCGCCTCGCGCCAGCAGCTTGACGCGCTTGAGTTGGTTCCCTTCCGCGCCGCCATCGCCGCCGGAGTCGACGCCGTCATGATCGGCCATCTCACCGTCCCCGCGCTCGACCCCAACCGTCCCGCCAGCGTCTCGCACCGCATCACCACCGACCTGCTCCAGCGCGAACTCGGCTTCCACGGCCTCGTCGTCACCGACGCCCTCGACATGGGCGCGCTCATGCAGGCCTTCCCCGGCACACCCGCCGAAATCTCCGCCGCCGAAGCCGTCGCCGCCGTCCAGGCCGGCAACGACATGGTCATCATCCCCGCCGACCTGCCTGGCGCTTACAACGGACTGCTCCACGCCGTTCAGTCAGGTCAGATTTCCCAGCAGCGCATCGATCGCAGCGTCCTCAAAATCCTCCGCCTCAAAGCCGCGCTCGGCCTCAACCGCAACCGCTT
The DNA here is from genome assembly GCA_021846275.1 of Acidobacteriota bacterium. GTDB lineage: Bacteria > Acidobacteriota > Terriglobia > Terriglobales > Acidobacteriaceae > Acidicapsa. Next base: position 113,492 of record JAJZBZ010000007.1, on the reverse strand, counting down.
CGTCGATCTCAACCGCGTCCCCGATCTCGTCGCCCAGCCCGACCATCTCGCGCTCGCCCAACAGGTCGCCGAACGCGCCATCACCCTCGTCCGCGACAGCTCCCATCAGCTTCCGCTCTCGCCCACAGCACCCACCGTCACCCTCGTCCTCACCGATGACGCGCACCACACCGACGGCGGCCAGGCATTCCTCCACGCCCTGCGCCCGCGCCTCGCCGCCAACCAGGCTTTCCTCGTCGATTCCACCAACGCCGCCGCGCTCACGCCCGCCATTCTCACAGCCGTCGCCGCCGCACCGCGCATCGTCGTCCTCGCCGAATCCTTCCCCAGCGCCGGACGCACCGTCGCCGGGCAATCCACCGGCTCCGCCGGCCTCGATCCGCAATCCATGCAGCTACTCTCCGGCATCCTGCAAAAAGCCGCCGCGCGCACCGTCGTCGTCGCCTTCGGCAACCCCTACATCGGCTCCAGCTTCCCGCAGCTTGCCACCTATCTCTGCACCTTCTCGAACACGCCGGAGTCCGGCATCGCCGCCGCACGCGCGCTCCTCGGAGAAATCCCCATCACCGGCCATCTTCCCGTCTCGCTGCCCGCTCTCGCCGCGCGCGGAGCAGGAATCTCGCTGCCAGCCGCAACACACTGACCCAACGCCATCCCTGCCTCTACGCGCCCGCCGACTTCGCCCGCCACGCCTCGGCCGCCAGCGCAAACCGATGAAAAATCTCCCGTGACAGCGCGCTCGTCGTCACCGTCCGCTCCGGATGCCACTGCACACCCAGCAGCCACTGCTGGCTCGCCAGTTCTTCGCGCAGTTCCACCGCCTCCACCACCCCATCCACCGGACTCACCGCCACCACCCGCAGCCGATCGCCCACCCGCGCCACCGCCTGATGATGGCTCGAATTCACCATCAGCGGCATCGGCTCGCCATGCCGCTCTGCTTCGCCCACGATTCCCGCCAGCATCGAACCTTCGCTCACGCGCAGCCCATGCGCTCCCGCAATCGCGCGTCCCGGCGCGTGATTCACCTGCTCGCCCATCTCCTCGGCAATATCCTGCACCAGCGTCCCGCCCAGCCACACATTCAGCATCTGCACACCCTGGCAGATGCCCAGCACCGGCTTCCTCATCTGAAACGCATCCTGGATCAGCAGCTCATCGACCGCCGCGCGCTGCGCATCCGACGGCGCGCACAGCGGATGCCTCACCGCTCCATACCGCGCCGGGTCCACATCCGCGCGGCTGCCCGGCAACAGCACCCCATGCGTCGTCGCCAATATCTTCGCCACCCTCTGCTGCGACTCATGCAGCGGAATCACAATCGGCACCACACCCGCCCCATGCAGCGCCGCCAGATACTGCGGCAGCGCCCGCTGGTTATACCCCGGCGCATCACTCCCATAATCCGGGCTGAGCGGCTCCGGAATCGCAACATGTACCGGATGCGAAAACAAACTCTGCGACATACACCACCTTTTTCGCCGACAAATCCACTTCTTCTCACGGCGCAGCGCCACTCACCGGCTGGCTCGATTGTACCCGCCACGCCCATCCCTCATCCCCATCCCGCATCCGCATCCCATCCCGATTCCCTTCCGGATATGGAATACTGCAACCGTCCCGATTTTCCGCTCGCGCCGTCACTCCGAGCACTCTCCATCCGAGGTCCGCATGCGTCCCGCATTCCTGCTCCTGTCCGCAATCGTTCCCGCCGCACTGCTCGCTCCGCTTCCCGCGCAAACCATCCCGCAAACGCCTGCGCCGCACGCAGCCGCACCGCACGCAGCCGCACCGCACGCAGCCGCACCGCGCTCATCCCAGCCCGACGCATTCGCCAACATCGCCCCGCTCGTCCAGCAGGCCATCGCCGACCACGCCATTCCCGGAGCCGTCGTCCTCATCGAACACAACGGCCGCATCGTCTATCGCCGCGCCTTCGGCTCGCGCTCGCTCGTCTCCGGCACTCAGTCCCACCCCGTCGCCGACCGCGAACCCATGACCACCGACACCATCTTCGACATGGCCTCGCTCACCAAGTGCATCGCCACCACCACCGCCATGATGCAGCTCATCGACTCCGGCCGCGTCAAGCTCAACGATCCCGTCGCCGCCTACCTGCCCCAGTTCGCCCAGAACGGCAAAAGCCAGATCACCATCCGCGAACTCATGACCCACTACTCCGGCCTGCCGCCCGACCTCGACCTCACCCACTCCTGGAGCGGTCGCCAGGCCGCATGGAACCTCGTCATGAGCACCACGCCCATCCATCCCCCCGGCAGCAGCTTCCTTTACAGCGACATCAACTTCCTCACCCTCGGCTTCCTCGTCGAATCCGTCACCGGCCAATCGCTCGACGCCTACGCCCAGGCTCACATCTTCGCTCCGCTCGGCATGCGCCACACGCGCTTCCTGCCGCCCGCCGACTGGCGCGCGCAGATCGCCCCCACGCAGTGGGACACCGACACCGTCGCCGCGGAGCCGACCGAAGGAACCATGCTGCGCGGCATCGTCCACGATCCCACCGCGCGCCGCATGGGTGGCGTCGCCGGCCACGCCGGCGTCTTCTCCACCGCCGACGATCTCGCCCGCTTCGCCAACGACATCCTCCACGCGCACCGCGTCCTCAGCGCCTCGGCCATCGCCAAAATGTCCACCCCGCAGCAGCCCGCCAACGCCGCCAGCCTGCGCGGCCTCGGCTGGGACATCGACTCGCCCTTCGCCAGCAATCGCGGCGACTTCCTGCCCATCGGCTCCTTCGGCCACACCGGCTTCACCGGCACCTCGCTCTGGATCGATCCCGTCACCGACACCGCCATCATCCTGCTCGCCAGCGCCGTCCACCCCGACGGCCATCCCGAACACGCCGCCACTTCCATCGTCTCCCTGCGCACGCGCCTCGCCACCGCCGTCGTCCACTCCCTCGCGCTCACGGCCACTCAGCAGCAGGCGCTCGCTCTGGCCCGCATCACCGGCTACAACGACACCCTCACCGCCGCCCGCCGCATCGCCAACCGCAACGGAGACGTCCTCACCGGCATCGACGTGCTCGAAGCCGACCACTTCGCGCCGCTCCATCCCAACCCCGCTCACCCGGTCCGCATCGGCCTCATCACCAACCAGACCGCGCTCGACGCCGCCGGCCATCGCACCGCCGACCTGCTCGCGCACACGCCCGGCCTCAAGCTCGCCGCCATCTTCAGCCCGGAACACGGCTTCGCGGGCCGCCTCGACACCACCAGCATCGGCAACTCCACCGACCCGGCCACCGGCGCGCCCATCTTCAGCGTCTACGGAGCCACCGACGCCGCCCGTCGTCCCACCCCCGCCGAACTCGCCTCCATCGACGCGCTCGTCTACGACATTCAGGACGCCGGCGTCCGCTACTACACCTACGAAACCACCCTCGGCTACTTCCTTGAAGCCGCCGCGCAGACGCACAAGCCCATCTTCGTCCTCGACCGACCCAACCCCATCACCGGCTCGCTCGTCCAGGGTCCGATCTCCGACCCCGGCTCCGAATCCTTCGTCAACTACACGTCGCTCCCCGTCCGCCACGGCATGACCATCGGCGAACTCGCCCGCTTCGACAACGCCACCCGCTCGCTCCACGCCCCGCTCACCGTCATCCCCATGCGGGGCTGGCTGCGCGGCGACTGGTACGACTCGACCAGCCTGCTCTGGACCAACCCCTCGCCCAATCTACGCTCCCTCAACGAAGCCGCGCTCTACCCCGCCATCGGCCTCATCGAAGGCTCCAACATCTCCGTCGGTCGCGGCACCGACACGCCCTTTGAACTCCTCGGCGCGCCCTGGATCGACCCCATCCAGCTCGCACAGACGCTCAACGCCCGCTCCCTCGACGGCATCCGTTTCCTGCCCACACGCTTCACGCCCACCAGCGCCAGATACCAGGGCCAGCTCTGCGGCGGCGTCCAGCTTCTCGTCACCGACCGCGCCAGCCTGGACTCACCCGAACTCGGCATCGAAATCGCCGCCGCACTCCACCAGCTTTACCCCACGCAATACAAGCTCGACGCGATCGCCCCGCTCCTGCGCTCGCGCTCCACGCTTCAGGCCATCAAAGATGGCGAAGACCCGCGCCGCATCGCCGAATCCTGGCAGGACGCAATCACCCGATTCCTCACCCAGCGCCAACCCTACCTGCTCTACTGACGCGCGCCAAACACGCAAGCCCTCGGAACCACCGTTCCGAGGGCCTGCGCGCTTGCTCGTTTTTTGCCTTCAGCCCTGTTCGCCCGTCGCCGCCGCGCTCGTTCCCGCCGCAGGCTGCGCAGCCTTGGCCTCCGGCTTGCGAATATCGATCCCGCCCTTGAAGAACGCGCCGTCCTCAATGCTGATCCGCGCCGCCGACACATCGCCCGTCAGCGCGCCCTCGCTGCGAATATCCACGCGATCCGTCGCCGTCACGTTGCCGCGAATCTTGCCCAGCACCACGATCTCGCGCGCAGAGATGCTGGCCGCCACCTGCCCATTCCGGCCCACCGTCACGCGGTTGCCCGGCAGGTTGATCGCGCCCTCCACCTTGCCGTCGATAAACAGCGACTCCGAGCCAGTGATCTCGCCCTTCACCATCAGCCCTTTGCCAATCGTCGCCTGATCTCCGCTAGCCGCTGCAGCGGGCGGCGCAACAGGTCGCGATACAGGTGCCTCAAACGCAGGCGCCGCCGGACGAACCGGCTCCGGCGCGGGTGGAACGGGAGAACTGCTCGATTGATTCGGTTTCCACATCATCTCATTCACTCCTGGGGGGATTGTTCTGCGTCGAGGCCCCGAAACTGATTCCTTCGCAGTGTCTACTACCGCATTGTAGCCGCTCGTCGCTGCCTATGTTTTCCACGTCTGCAATTCGCGCGTAGCGTCCTGTGGGCAATATCCGCTTCTGGCAAATCGCATGGCCCATTCCGGAACGCGCACGGCAGCGACCAGCCGACAAAAGCAAACCGCAATTTCATGCAAGACACTCAGCTTCGCTTCCAACTACGGTGAAGGTGCTGGCGAATCCTGTTCGCCCAACCGGATCGCCACACCAGCGAGGTCTCATCCATGAGCACAATCGTGTCGCTACCCGACCCATCGACGGCATCCCTGCCGAAACGCTCCTATCTCAACAGCGAGCTTGGCCTCAAAAGCTGGCTGCTCACCGGCGACCACAAGCGCATCGGCATCCTCTACATGATCTCGATCACCTTCTTCTTCCTCATCGGCGGCATCTTCGCCCTGCTCATCCGTCTTGAGCTGCTCACCCCGATGCCCGACCTGGTCTCGTCTGACACCTATAACAAACTCTTCACCATGCACGGCATCATCATGATCTTCCTGTTTCTGATTCCCTCCGTGCCAGCCACCATCGGAAACTTCGTCCTTCCCATGATGATCGGAGCCAAAGACCTGGCCTTCCCGAAGATCAATCTCCTCAGTTGGTATCTCTATCTCGCCGGAGGCACCTTCACGCTCTACGCGCTCATCACCGGCGGCGTCGATACCGGCTGGACCTTCACCACGCCCCTCAGCACCAACTACCTCAACACCCACGTCATCGCCACCGCCTCCGGCATCTTCATCGCCGGCTTCGCCTCCATCTTCACCGGCCTCAACTTCATCGTCACCGTCCATCGCATGCGCTGCCCTGGCATGACCTGGTTCCGGCTTCCGCTCTTCGTCTGGGCCAACTACGCCGCCGGCATCATCATGGTCCTTGCCACGCCGGTACTCGCCATCTCGCTGGTGCTCGTCATCCTCGAGCGCGCCACCGGAATCGCCATCTTTGACCCCGCGCGCGGCGGCGATCCGCTCCTCTTTGAACATCTCTTCTGGTTCTACTCCCACCCCGGCATCTACATCATGATCCTGCCCGGCATGGGTGTCATGTCCGAGGTCATCAGCACATTCTCCCGCAAGCGCGTCTTCGGTTACTCGGCCGTCGCGCTTTCCTCCATCTCCATCTCCGCCTTCGGCTTCTTCGTCTGGGAGCACCACATGTTCATCATGGGCGTCTCCAGCTACTCCGCGCTCATCTTCTCGCTCATGACCATGCTCGTCGCCGTCCCCTCAGCCATCAAGGTCTTCAACTGGGTCGCCACCATGTACAAAGGCTCCATCACCTTTGAGACGCCCATGCTTTACGCCTTCGGCTTCATCGGACTCTTCACCATCGGCGGCATGACCGGCGTCTTTCTCGCCGCGCTCGGTGCTGACATCCATCTCACCGAAACCTACTTCGTCGTTGCTCACTTCCACTACATCATGGTCGGCGGCATGCTCATGGCCTACCTCTCAGGACTCCATTTCTGGTGGCCCAAAATCACCGGACGCATGTACCCGGAGGCGCTTTCCAAACTCGCCGCCGTCATCACCTTCCTCGGCTTCAACATCACCTTCTTCCCGCAGTTCCTGCTCGGCTATCTCGGCATGCCGCGCCGCTATCACATGTACCCGCCGGAGTTTCAGGTTCTCAACGTCCTGTCCACCGCCGGCGCCACCATTCTCGGCGTCGGATACGTCCTCCCGCTGCTCTACTTCATCTGGTCCCTGAAGTACGGAAAGATCGCTGGTGAAAATCCCTGGCAGGCCACCGGCCTCGAATGGCAGACCCAATCTCCACCGCTCACCGAAAACTTCGCCAGCATTCCGCTCATGGATCACGAAGCCTACGACTACGCATGGCTGGAACGAAAACAGGCCGGAGCGATGCAAACCGTCTGAAAATTCAGCACCCGAAAACAGAACATCGTAAAACCCGGCGATTTTCGATACTCTGGAAGCACGTCCATCCCATCGGACATGCTTCCAGAGTAGGTCCATCATGACTGCCGCAATCACGGAATCCGCAAATCCCGCAAGCGCCACCGCCCCCGGCCGCTTCGGCCCCTACGGCGGCCGCTACGTCCCGGAAACCCTCATGGCCGCGCTCGCCGAACTGGAAGCCGCATACGCCGAGGCCAGCACCGATCCCGTCTTCCAGTCCGAACTCGACGATCTGCTGCGCAACTTCGCCGGACGCCCCACCGCGCTCACCTTCGCCGCGCGCCTCACCGAACAGCTTGGCGGCGCGAAGATTTACCTCAAGCGCGAAGACCTGCTCCACACCGGCGCTCACAAAATCAACAACGCGCTCGGCCAGGGCCTGCTCGCCCGCCGCATGGGCAAGCGCCGCATCATCGCCGAAACCGGAGCAGGCCAGCACGGCGTCGCCACCGCCACCGTCTGCGCTCTGCTCGGCATGGACTGCATCGTCTACATGGGCGAGGACGACATTCGCCGCCAGGAGCTGAACGTCCTGCGCATGCGCCTGCTCGGTGCCGAGGTTCGTCCCGTCACCTCCGGCTCGCGCACGCTCAAGGATGCCGTCAACGAAGCCCTCCGCGACTGGGTCACCAACGTCCGCGACACCTACTACATCCTCGGCTCCGCGCTCGGGCCGCACCCCTACCCGACCATGGTCCGCGACTTCCACCGCGTCATCGGCATCGAACTCCGCCAGCAGATTCTGGAGCGCGAAGGCCGCCTGCCCGATGCCATCGTCGCCTGCGTCGGCGGCGGCTCCAACGCCATCGGAGCCTTCCACGCATTCCTCGACGATCCCGCCGTCCGCCTCATCGGCGTCGAGGCCGGCGGTCGCGGCAAATCCCTCGGCGACCACGCCGCCCGCTTCGAGGGCGGCGTTCCCGGCGTCCTGCAAGGCACCTACTCCTACGTCCTCCAGGACGAAAACGGTCAGGTCGCGCTCACTCACTCCGTCTCCGCCGGTCTCGACTACGCCACCGTCGGCCCCGAGCACGCCGCGCTCCATGACAGCGGCCGCGCCACCTACGTCTCCGCCGACGATGCCCACGTCCTCGACGCCGTCGTTCGTCTCTCGCGCGCCGAAGGCATTCTGCCCGCTCTCGAAAGCGCTCACGCCGTCGCCGAGTGCCTCCGCATTGCGCCCCGGATGCCCCGCCATGCCATACTGGTAGTCAACCTCTCGGGCCGTGGCGATAAAGATATGGGTATTCTTGCCCGCGAGCTGAAAATAGCAGGAGCAGAAGCGCTGGATCAGGCCTGAAAAACCTCCAGCACATCAGGGTTCATGCCGATACATTTCCCAAATCACCCCGGCCTTGTGGTGTATCTGACCGCCGGTGACAACGGCCTCCACACCGACCCTCAGGCCCATCCGGCCCAGCCGGGTAATCCGGCCCCGCGCGGCAATGCGGCCCAGCCCGGCGATCTCTCGCTCACCCGCGACATTGCCCTGGCCGCCATTGACGCCGGTGCCGACGTCCTCGAACTCGGAGTCCCCTTCAGCGATCCCATGGCCGACGGCCCCGTCATCCAGCGCGCCAGCGAACGCGCCCTGCGCCGCGGCACGCGCCTCGCCGATGTCCTCCGTCTCGCCGCTGATCTGCACCGCGCGCGTCCCCAGGCCGGCATCGTGCTCTTTTCCTACCTCAATCCCATCCTCCGCTTCGGCATGGCCCGCTTCGCCGACGAAGCCGCCGCCGCCGGGGCTGACGGCGTCCTGCTCACCGACATGATCGTCGAAGAGGCCGCCGACTACCTGGCCCACATGCGCCGCACCGGCCTCAGCCCCATCTTCCTCGCCGCGCCCACCAGTCCCGACGCGCGTCTTCAGGCCATCGCCGCTCACTCCGCCGGATTCATCTACGCCATCTCCCGCACCGGCGTCACCGGCAAGCAGAAGCAGCTCGCCAGCGACGCAGCCGCGCTCGTCGAACGCATTCGACGATGGACCCGGCTGCCGGTCGCCGTCGGGTTCGGCATCTCCAGCGCGGATCACTTCGCCCAGGTCGGGCAATTCGCGGATGCGGCGGTAATCGGCAGCGCAATTGTGGAATTGATTGAGCGTTCTGGCCCCGGTCAGGCCGCCGCAAATGTCTCTCGATTTATCAAGGGTCTGCGGCAGCCCGCGCTGGCGCAGACCCTCTAGCAGCAGCGGAGCCGCCAGCCCCGTCGCTCACAAACCCTTGCAACGCGGCATACGTTCTTCCATGCCGCCATCCATGGCCCGGCGATCTCCCGCCCAAACCGCCTTCGGATCAACTCCGCGGGTCCCAACCGGCGGGAATGCTCGCAGAACCGCAACCCACACACGAGGGAATCCATGACGCTCGAAGAACTGCGACAACAGATCGATGACCTGGACCGCCAGTTGGTGGACCTGCTCAGCCGCCGCGCAGAAGCGGCTCTGAACGCGGGACGGCTCAAAGTCGCCACTGAACTGCCCATCTACGAACCGGCGCGCGAAAAGAAAATCTACCAGAACATTCGCGCCGCCAATCGTGGACCGCTCCCCGACATCGAACTCACGCACATCTACGAGCGCATCATCGACGTGATGCGGACCCTGCAGAAAAACGAACTGGCCAGCACAAGAACCGCCCAAGCCGCAGGCGAGGGCCACGATGGAGGCGCTTCGACGCCTGAGACGGGGAACAGCAAATGATCGTAGCCATGCAGGAACTTGCCACCGAAGAACAGATCGACAGCGTCATCGAAAAAATGATGGAGCGCGGCGTCAACGTCCACCGCACCACCGGAACCTCGCAAACCATCCTCGCCGGTGTCGGCCCCACCGCCAGCGTTGACATTGAAGAATTCAAAGTCATGTCCGGCGTCCTTTACGTCCACCGCATCAGCTCGCCCTACAAGCTCGCCGGCCGCGCCTTCCGTCCCGAAGGCACCATCGTCACCTTTCGCAACGGCGTCCAGGTCGGCGGCGATCGGGTCGCCATCATGGCCGGCCCATGCTCCATCGAAAACCCCGAACAGATCCACGAGGTCGCCCGCCAGGTCCGCGCCGCCGGCGCCAGCTTCCTGCGCGGCGGAGCCTTCAAGCCGCGCAGCTCGCCCTACGCCTTCCAGGGTCTCGGCATCGACGGCCTCAGGCTCATGCGCGACGCCGCCGACCAGCACGACCTGCTCACCATCAGCGAGGTCATGGAAATCTCCCAGATCGAGCCGATGCTCCCCTACGTCGATTGCTTCCAGGTCGGCGCGCGCAACATGCAGAACTTCAACCTCCTGCGCGAACTCGGCAAGGTCCGCAAACCCGTCATGCTCAAGCGCGGCATCGCCGCCACCATCGAAGAACTCCTGCTCGCCAGCGAATACATCCTCGCCGGCGGCAACTACGACCTCATCCTCTGCGAGCGCGGCATCCGCACCTACGAAACCTACACCCGCAACACCATGGATGTCTCCGCCATTCCCGTCATCAAAAAACTCTCCCACCTGCCCATCATCGGCGATCCCTCCCACGGCACCGGCCGTCGCGACATGGTTCCCGCCATGGCTCGCGCCTCCGTCGCCGCCGGAGCCGACGGCATCATCGTCGAGGTCCACCCCAACCCCGAAAAAGCCGTCTCCGATGGCGCGCAGACGCTGTTCCCGGAGACATTCACCGAACTCGTCGGCCAGCTTCGGCTCATCGCTGCCGCCGTCGGGCGCACCCTCTGAATGGAGCCTCCGTTCCAGCGCGTTCTCGTCCTCGGCACCGGCCTGCTCGGTGCCTCGGCGGGACTCGCGCTGCGAGCCGCCGGTTTCCCCGGCTCCATCGCCGGCTGGGACAAGGACAGCGCCCAGCTCCAGACCGCCCTCGATCGCGGCGCGCTCCACACCGCCGCCGCTGACGCCGCCGAGGCCATCCAGCTCGCCCGCGCCGCCGATCTCATCCTGCTCTGCGGCCCCGTCCACTCCATCCTCGACTGGATGCAGACGCTCGCACCCACGCTCCAGCCTGGCCAGCTCATCACCGACGTCGGCAGCACCAAACTCCGCATCACCGCCGCCGCCGAAGAGCTTTTTGCCTCACCCGACCGCGCCACATTCCTGCCCGGCCATCCCATGGCCGGCCGCGAACTCAGCGGCGCAGCCTTCGCCGACCCCGATCTCTTCCGCAACGCCGCCTGGCTCTTCACCGCCACGCCCGCTCTGCTTCTCGCGCCCGGCGCAGCCTCGCGCGCCGCCCTCTGGCAAGGCTGGGTCCAGCGCTTCGGCGCCACTCCCATCGAGATCGACGCTGCCGAGCACGACCAGCTTCTCGCCTGGACCAGCCACCTGCCGCAGCTTCTCTCGACAGCTCTCGCCGCCGAGCTGCAATCCAGACTCGGCGCTCCCGACTCCGCTCACCGCCAGATCGGCGGCCGCGCCCTGCGCGATATGACCCGGCTCGGAGCAAGCCCATTCTCCATGTGGCGCGACATCGCCTCCACCAACTCCGAGGCCATCGCCGCCGCGCTCCACGCCCTCGAACAGCGCCTCGCCCACATCCGCGAAAACCTCCGCACACCCGCCCTCCGCGACGAATTCGACCAGGCCAACCGTTTCCGCTCCGGCTCCTGAACCGCCCGACTCCACACCATTTCCGTTCTGCTCTCCCGCTCGCCCCCGCCGCGTTTTCGCCTCACGCAAATCCGGCTCCCATCCCAGCCATCCGCCACCACGCAAAAATCCTCAGATGATACTCTGAAAGAGTGGGTCCGAGCCTTCGCGCGCCGGACCGGAAACAGGAGAGATCATGACCGCAACCTCGCTCGAAGTACCCGCGCTCCAGCACTCCGCACTGCCTCACAAGGTCGCCGACCTCACCCTCGCCGACTGGGGCCGCAAGGAGATCGCCGTCGCCGAGCACGAAATGCCCGGACTCATGTCCATCCGCGCCAAATACGCGCCCGCGCGCCCGCTCGCCGGCGTCCGCATCACCGGCTCCCTTCACATGACCATCCAGACCGCCGTCCTCATCGAGACCCTCACCGCGCTCGGTGCCGACGTCCGCTGGGCCAGTTGCAACATCTTCTCCACACAGGACCACGCCGCCGCCGCCATCGCCGCCGCCGGCGTCCCCGTCTTCGCCTGGAAGGGCGAATCCCTCGAAGAGTACTGGTGGTGTACCTACCAGGCGCTCGCCCACCGCGACGGCCTCGGTCCTCAGCTCGTCGTCGATGACGGCGGCGACGTCACCCTGCTCATCCACAAAGGCTACGAACTGGAAAACGGCGACCGCTGGATCGACTCACCCTCCGAGAGCCACGAAGAGCAGGTCATCAAGGATCTCCTCCGCCGCGTCCACGCCGAAGACCCCGGCCACTGGCATCGCGTCGTCGCCCACTGGCGCGGCGTCTCTGAAGAAACCACCACCGGCGTCCATCGCCTCCACAAAATGATGGAGCAGGGCAAGCTTCTCGTCCCCGCCATCAACGTCAACGATTCCGTCACCAAATCCAAATTCGACAACCTCTACGGCTGCCGTGAATCCCTCGCCGACGGCATCAAGCGCGCCACCGACGTCATGGTCGCCGGCAAAGTCGCCGTCATCTGTGGCTACGGCGATGTCGGCAAAGGCTCCGCCCACTCCCTGCGCGGCATGGGTGCCCGCGTCATCGTCACCGAAATCGACCCCATCAACGCGCTCCAGGCCGCCATGGAGGGCTTCGAGGTCACCACCGTCGAAGACACCCTCGGTCGCGGCGACATCTACGTCACCTGCACCGGCAACGTCGACATCCTCACCCTCGAACACATGCGCCGGATGAAGGACCAGGCCATCATCTGCAACATCGGCCACTTCGACAACGAAATCCAGATCGACCGCCTCAACGCCGCGCCCGACGCCACACGCATCAACATCAAGCCCCAGGTCGATCAGTACACCTTCGCCGACGGACACAGCATCTTCGTCCTCGCCGAGGGCCGCCTCGTCAACCTCGGCTGCGCCACCGGCCATCCCAGCTTCGTCATGAGCAACAGCTTCTCTAACCAGACGCTGGCTCAGCTCGACCTCTGGGCCAACCGCGACTCCTACAAAATCGGCGTCTACACCCTGCCCAAGCGTCTCGACGAAGAGGTCGCCCGGCTGCATCTGGAGAAAATCGGCGTCCGGCTCACCACGCTCACTCCGCGCCAGGCCGACTACATCGGCGTCCCCGTCTCCGGCCCGTTCAAGCCGGAAACCTACCGCTACTAACTTCTGAGGTCGCCCACCGTGCCACTCTACGAATATCGTTGCACCGCCTGCGGCTTCTCCTTCGAAAAAATCCAGAGCTTCTCCGCCACACCGGAGCGCACCTGCCCCAAGTGCTCCGGCGAACTCATCCGCCCGCTCTCCGCGCCCGCGCTCCAGTTCAAAGGCGCAGGCTGGTACATCAACGACTACTCCAGCAAAGGCACCGCGCCTGACTCCACCGAAGCGAAACCCGCAGAGTCGAACTCCGCCGAATCCAAACCAGCCGAATCGACAGCCGCACCCGCTGCAACGCCATCACCGGCATCCGCGCCCGCTGCGCCCGCAGTCAGCGCCTCCAGTCCCAGCCCAACCAGCACCGCAAGCTGAACGCCGCCGCGCAACCCGCACTCAGCGCGTGTCTGCCCTGGCCCCGCTCACGCGCATAGCCGCCTCACGCTTTCTCCTCGTGATACTCCATCTCCGTATTGATCGCCCATAGATTTTCCTTCGTCGTCACCCCGCGCACGATATTTTCGACCGCCGCCATCGCCGTCAGCATGGAGTGGTCCTGATTGTTGTACTTGTGCATCCCGTTCCGCCCAATCAGAAACAGATTCTCCATCCCGTCCAGAAACTCCCGCACCACTCCAAACCGCTCATACGTCCCAAAGTACGCCGGATACGTCTTCGGCACGCGCACCACATGCCAGTCCTCGGCATCTGCCGTCTCCAACATTCCGATCCGCGCCATTTCGTCCACAGCCAGCCGCGCCATCGCCTCATCGCTCAGCTTCCATATCTCGTCCGTCTCGTTGCAGAAATACTCCAGTCCCATCCAGACCTTCTCCGCATCGCTCACCATCCACGGACTCCAGTTGTTGAAAATCTGCACCCGACCCACGCGCACATCCGGCTCCTGAATATAAATCCAGTTGTCCTTCAGCCTGCTCCCATCCGCTTCCTTCACCTTCAGCCGTGACACCAGCAGCCCCACCGTGATGAAATCCCTGTACACCAGCCCTTCGCTCACCTCGCGCACGGCTGCCGGAGCAGTCGGCTCCAGCGCCCGCACCAACTCCTTCACCGGCATCGTCGAGAAGAAATACTCGCCCTCAAACCGCCGCCGCCCGCCTGTCGCATTCCGCGCCTCCACCGCCACCACGCGCCCGCCCCGCGTCTCCACGCGATCCACCGTCAGCCCCGTCTCGATCGCGCCGCCCATCCCGCACACCCGCTCCGCCACCAGCTCCCACAGTTGCCCCGGCCCAAACTTCGGATACAAAAACCGCTCAATCAGCGAAGTCTCCGTCTCCTTCTGCGCAATCCCCGTCCGCACACGCCCGAATCGCCTGCGCAGCAAATCCCGCGCCACCGCCCGCAGCGACAATCCCTTGATCCGCTGCGCGCCCCACTCCGCGCTGATTTCGCTGCACGGCACTCCCCACACCTTCTCCGTGTACGACTGAAAAAACGCCGCATACAGCGCGCGCCCAAACCGCCGAATCAGAAAATCCTCCAGCGTCCGTTCCTCCCCGCGCCGAAACATTGCCGCCCGCAGATAGCTCGCCCCGTAGCGCAAAACGCGCCCCACTCCCAGCTTCCGCATCGTGTCCCCGCTCATGCGAATCGGATACGCAAACAACTGCCGCAAAAAATAAATTCGGCTCTTGCGCTCCCTCACCAACATCACGCGATCCGCATCCGTACCAGGACCATTCGACTCATCGTCACTGCTCTTAACTTTTTGGCTGTCATTCCCGAAGGGAATCTGCTTTTGTTCTTGGTTTTTCTTGTTGTCATTCCCGAAGGGAATCTGCTTTTGTTCTTCCTCGCGCGGAACCGCAACCGGCATCGCCCGGCTCCGATTCTGATACCGCATCTCGCCCGCGCCAGAGTCCGCGCCGCGCTCCAGCGGCAGCATCTCCAGCCACCAGTCCATCACCCGGTCGGACTTCGAAAAAAACCGATGCCCGCCAATATCCAGGCGGTTCCCCTTGTAGCGAACCGTCCGTGACAATCCACCCATCGCCTCGCCCGCTTCGATCACAATCGGCTTCACGCCCGTCTGCCGCAGCAGTTCCAGCGCCGCCGTCAACCCCGCCGGTCCCGCGCCAATAATCACCGCCACGCCGCTCCGCGCAGCCTGCTTCGTCTCATCCAGCATTCGGAGTTCCCTGCTTCCGATTATGCCGAAGCCCCGACCATCCCGCCATCCCGGCACCTCTTCTTTCACACGCTCCATCGCTGCCCAGCCCCGGCTCACTCGCCCATCCGCCGCCGCAGCCCTGTCTCCCACTGGAAACAAACTCCTTGCTGCGCGCCGAAAACTCCGCTATGCTCATCTCGTCTTCTGCGCACCACGCGGTCCCATCACAAAGTCAACCTGAGCATTTGTTCGCGAAGCTGGATGCTGCCAATGATGCGAAACCTTTCTCCGCGCTTTGTCCTTGCCGTCGCCAGTGCGTTCCCTGCCTGTCTCCCACTGCTCATCACGCCAACCGTAGCCGCCCAGCAGCGCCAGACCATCGAGATCGGCGCTCTCGGCCAAACCACCGACAATCAGGTCACCGGCCCCTATCACGTCACCACCGGACCGAGTTCCATCAGCCTTCTTGGCACAAACCATGAGCAGATCTTTGCCGGACCCATGATCGACTACACCTGGGGCATCTCCCGCCATCTCATGCTGGAGAGCCGCGCCGCTTACCTCTTCGGAAAGCAGCCCATCCAATCCCTCAGCGGCGGCAACGTACTGCTCGTCAGCGCAGGACTGCGCACCGCCACCGACGGAAAACGCATCCGATTTTACGATCGCATTGCTCCTGGATTCGTCAGCTTCAGCCAGGCCGGAGAAGCTATCACCCAATCCGGATGGCAGACCGCGCGATCCACCGACTTCGCTCTCGATCAGGGCATCGGCATGGAAGTCCAAGCCGACAAACACGACGCCATCCGCATGGAATTCAGCTCCATCTACTTCGTTGAAAAAGGCAGCAACGGCGACGCAGTCGGCGGGTTTGCCTACACCCTTCCGGGAACCGTCGAAAACCACCCGACCTTCTCGCTCGGCCTTGCGCACGCATTCGGAAAGCCGCTTCCCGAAGACCCAAATCCAGGAACATTTTCCTCCCGCACAGCCAACGAAGTCACCCTCGCCTACGCTCTTCAGGTGCAGCCTCACCTCAACTTCAACGGCATTTACCTCAGCCCGGATTCCGGTCTCGCCGTCAGTGCCGCCCACGACTTCCGCTCATGGATCGGCATCGACACTTCCGCCATCCTCCTGCCTGGTGGCGACCAGCCAAACTATCAGGATGGCGGCACGGAATCCGAGTTCTACGCCGGCCCTAGAATCGGCCTTCAGCGCAAACACTACGCCGCCTTTGCCAAATACCGTTTCGGAGCGGTGACCTTTGCCTCGACGATCAACCAGAACGTTGCCTCTCCGCCACCCGTCCGCGCCTGGGATTTCGCTCAGGACGCCGGCGCCATCATCGAGCTTTACCCGCGCGGCCCACACTGGCTCCTCCGAATCGACGCCGACGAACAGGCCACCTCCTATCACTCCGTACAGGTCAGCGAACCGCCACCGATCAACTCACAAACTCAATCGGCAACAGCCACCTATTCCCCTTTGCTGCTCATCGGTGCGGGCTGGCGCTTTTAAGGAATGCTCTTCTGCTCATTTTCATCCGCTGCCCGCCCGCGACCAACGGGAGCGGCCGCAAAAGGCCGTGGCGCGCAAAGCGCGCGGCTGCCCCACGCAGTGGTTAGCGGTCGGGGAAGCTCATCTGCATCTCCATCGGCACCTTCGCCGGCAGAATCTCGTCCACATCCACCCACTGCGTCGGATACCTTCCGGTGTAGCAGGCCGTGCAGAACCCCGTCCTGCCCGTCTCGTCGCAGCAGCGCACCAGCCCGTCGAGTGAGAGGTACGCCAGCGAATCGGCTTCAATGAACTGTCGAATCTCCTCCACCGACTGATTCGCCGCAATCAGATCCTTCTTGCTCGGCGTGTCCACCCCATAAAAACACGGCGAGATCGTCGGCGGACAACTGATCCGCAGATGCACTTCCTTTGCGCCCGCGCCGCGCACCATCCGCACAATCTTCCGGCTCGTCGTCCCGCGAATAATCGAGTCATCGATCAGGATGATCCGCTTGCCTTCCAGCAGATTCCTCACCGGATTCAGCTTCAGCTTCACGCCAAAATCCCTCACCCTCTGCTCCGGCTCAATAAACGTCCTGCCCACGTAGTGATTGCGAATCAGCCCCAGCCGAAAGGGAATTCCCGCCTCCGCCGCGTAGCCAATTGCTGCCGTCACGCCCGAGTCCGGCACCGGCACAATCAGATCCGCGTCCACATGCGACTCCCGCGCCAGTTGCCGTCCCATCTCCTCGCGGCTCGCCTGCACCCATCGCCCATAAATCCGACTGTCCGGCCGCGCAAAGTACACATGCTCAAAGATGCAGCTCGCCTGCTCCACACCCTGCGCAAAGTACCGGCTCGTCACTCCATCCTCGGTCACCATCACCAGTTCGCCCGGCTCCACGTCGCGCTCATACTCGGCCCGCAACAGGTCAAACGCGCAGGTCTCCGAAGCAAACACAATCGTATCCGGCCCGTCCGCATTGCGAATCCGCCCCATCGACAGCGGACGAAACCCGCGCGGATCCCGCGCCGCAAAGACCCTGTCCCGCGTCATCATCACAATCGAAAACGCGCCCTCCACCTGCTTCAGCGAATCCGCAATCGCATCCACCAGCGTCCCCTCGGTCGAGTGCGCAATCAACTGCACAATAATCTCCGAGTCCGAAGTCGTCTGAAAATACGCGCCCGCGCGCTCCAGCCTCGTCCTCAGATTCCCCAGATTCACCAGGTTCCCATTGTGCGCAATCGCAATCAGCCCCTTCGTCGATTCCACTCGAATCGGCTGCGCATTCAGCAGCGCCGAATCTCCCGTCGTCGAGTACCGGGTATGCCCGATGCTCAGCGTTCCCGGCAGCTTCGCCAGCACTTCCTCGGTAAAAATCTCCGACACCAGCCCCATCCCCTTGATGTTGCTCAGCGTCTGCCCATTCGCCGTCGCAATCCCCGCCGACTCCTGCCCGCGATGCTGCAACGCATACAGCCCCAGATACACCTGCCGCGCCGCCTCCGCGTGTCCATGCACGGCCATCACGCCGCACTCCTCCCGCAGCGTGTCGGCCAGCGCATCGTCCTCTCGCTCGCGCCGCGCCGCAGTCCTCATCTCCGCTTCGCTCAGCGAGCCATCCATCGCCCGCTCGCCCATCCCCGCCACACTCTCATACAGCCGAGCCACACTCCGAGTCCCACCGCGAGCCACATCCCGAACTGCGCTCATGCCATCACCTCTTCGTCGAGCGCCGCTTCCAGCGCCTCGCCCCACTCGCCGCTCAGGTCGCTCACCCGCGCCCCGATCACCTTCTGACCATAGATTGAAATCTCCAGCCGCTCGCCGCCCGTCGTGCCCACGCGCGCCGCGCAGAAGCCGTGCTCGGCGGCCAGCCGCTCGATCTCGCCCACATGCTTCGCCGCCGCCGCAATCACCATCGTCGAAGCAGGCTCGGCAAAAATCCCAAACAGCGGTGCCGCCGCAAGCTCCGGCCTCTGCTCCACCACCGCGCCCACTCCCTGCGCCATCGCCGCCTGCGCCAGCGCCACCGCCAGCCCGCCATCGGCCACATCCCGCGCCATCGTCGTCAGCCCGCGCCCGGCCAACGTCCTCAGCAGCCGGTGCAGCCTCGCCTCAGCCTCCAGATTCAACTCCGGCGGCGCGCCCCACACCCGGCCCAGCACCACCTGCGCATACTCCGACGATCCGAACCGCCGCAGGGCCTCGCTCTGTTCACCCTCCGGCACCAGTTCCGCCTCATCCACCGGCACCAGCGAATACACAATGTACGGATTGATTCCCACCGGCTCAAACGGCACCGCCAGCTTCGGCTCCGGCCTGCCCGGCTCCGCCATCGGCCACAGCACCATCACCGCCTCGCCCACCCGCCGGAAACTCGACCCCACCGCCCGCGAAACATCCTCCATCACACCGACCACCCCCACCACCGGCGTCGGATAAATCCCCACTCCCCGCGTCTCGTTATACAGCGAAACATTTCCGCCCGTAATCGGCGTTCCCAGCGCCACACACGCCTCCGCCAGCCCATCAATCGCCGCCGAAAACTGCGCCATGATCTCCGGCTTTTCCGGATTCCCGAAGTTCAGGCAATTGGTCGCCGCCACCGGCTCCGCGCCCACAGCCGCCACCTTTCGCGCCGCCTCGGCCACCGCGTGCATCGCGCCCAGCTTCGGGTCCAGCCAGCACCATCGCCCATTCCCATCCACGGCCATCGCCAGCCCGCGCTCGCGTCCAGCCTCGCCCGTCCCCTTGATCCGCATCACGCCCGCTTCGCCCACCCCCGGTCCCAGCACCGTATTCGTCTGCACCATCGTGTCGTACTGCTCATGCACCCACCGCTTCGAGCACGCATTCCCGCTCCGCAGCAGCAGCCGCAGGTCCGCCGTATAGTCCCGCTGCATCGTGAGCCGATCGAGGGCCTCCGCCGGAATCTCCCCGCTCACCGGCGCGCGCCACTCGCCCACCGGCCTCCTGTACAGCGGCGCATCGTCGGTCAGCGACTGGTTCGGAATATCCGCCATCATCACCCCGTGGTGCCTCACGCGCATCCGCGGCTCGGCAATCACCCGCCCAATCGCCACCGCATCCAGCCCCCACTTGGCAAAGACGCGCAACACCTCATCCTCGCGCCCGCGCTCGGCCACCAGCAACATCCGCTCCTGGCTCTCTGACAGCATGATCTCGTAGCTCGTCATGCCCGTCTCCCGCTGCGGCACCTCGTCCAGTTCAATCTCCACGCCCACGCCGCCCCGCGCGCCCATCTCGCACGTCGAACACGTCAGCCCCGCCGCGCCCATGTCCTGTATCCCCACAATCGCGCCCGTCCGCATCGCCTCCAGGCAAGCCTCCATCAGCAGCTTTTCCAGGAACGGGTCGCCCACCTGCACATTCGGCCGTTTTTCCTCCGTCCCTTCGTGAAACTCCTCGGAAGCCATCGTCGCCCCGTGAATCCCGTCCCGGCCCGTCTTCGCGCCCACGTAGATCACCGGATTCCCCACTCCCGCCGCCTTGCCATAGAAAATCTCGTCCCGCCTCACGAGGCCCAGCGCAAACGCATTCACCAGCGGATTCCCGCTGTAGCACGGCTCAAACTTCGTCTCCCCACCCAGATTCGGCACCCCGAAACAGTTCCCATACCCGGCAATCCCGCTCACCACGCCCTCCACAATCGCGTGGTTCTTCCGCACCACAGCCGCCCGCTCGGCAGCCGCACCGGAACCCGCGCCAGCGCCCTCGATCGCCTGCGCGTCCAGCGGTCCAAACCGCAACGAATCCATCACCGCCAGCGGCCGCGCGCCCATCGTGAAAATATCCCGCAGAATCCCGCCCACACCCGTCGCCGCGCCCTGGTGCGGCTCAATATAGCTCGGATGATTATGGCTCTCAATCTTGAACGCGCACGCCCACCCATCCCCCACGTCAATAATCCCGGCATTCTCGCCCGGCCCCTGCACCACGCGCTCGCTCTTCGTCGGCAGCCGCTTCAGATGCACCCGCGACGACTTGTACGAGCAGTGCTCGCTCCACATCACCGAATAAATCCCCAGCTCCGTCAGCGAAGGCACGCGCCCCAGCGCCGCCAGAATCCGCTCATACTCCCCGCCCGTAATCCCATGCCGCGCCAGCACCTCAGCCGTCACCACGGTCGCCTCCGGCACACCCGACGACACGCCCGCCTGCCCGCTCGCCAACACCCCACCCCGCGCCGCTTCGCTCATCGCTCCCAGCCCCATTTCCCGCGTGAATTTTCCATGAATCACCCACTTTCATTCTCGCACGACCCCACTCCCCACCCACCCCCACAGAAAATCCACCGCCGCCGTTGCCGTTGCCCTTGCCTTCGCTTTTTGGTTGTCATTCCCAAAGGGAATCTGCTTCTGCCGTTGCCGTTGCTCTTGCCTTCGCCTTTTGGTTGTCATTCCCGAAGGGAATCTGCTTTTGCCGTTGCCCTTGTCCCAGCCTTTGCTTTTCTCGTTGTCATTCCCCCATGCAGTCGGCCGATTCCACCATCCTCAGTCGTCCTCGCCTGCTCCAACAACCCGGACGACAGCCTCAATGGCTCATCCCGACCGAACGTTGCACTCACGAACATCCGCACATACACCATGCAGCGCTAGGCACGCAGCGGCAGCCGCACCGTCGCCACCGCTCCCGCACCATCCTCACGATTCTCCAGCGTCACCTCGCCCCCATGCGCCCGCGCAATCTGCTGCGCCAGCGCAAGCCCAATCCCGCTCCCCTCCGGCTTCGTCGTATAAAACGGCACAAACAGATTCCCCGGATTCGCAATCCCGCAGCCCTCATCGCGAATCGCAATCACGACCGCTTCACCCTCCACGCGCCACTGCGCCGTCACCGCCTGCTCGCCGTTGCCCAGTGAAGCCTCCGCCGCATTCGCCAGCAGATTGATGAGCATCTGCTCCAGTTGATCCGGATCGGCCTCCACCATCACCTCCGGTCCTGCCGCCACGCTCACTGGCACGCGCTGCTCCAGCAGCGCCGCTCGCTCCACCAGTTCCGCCACCGCCACCGTCCCCCGCCGCGGAGCCGGCAACTGCGCCAGCACGCGATACGCCTGTATAAACCGATGCAGCGACTCCGCGCGGCCTTCAATCACGCCCAGTCCGCGCAAAAAATCCTGCTGCGCGGCTTCGTCACCGCCCATTCGCTCCAGCCGCCGCCTCAGGCTTCCAGCAATCGACTTGATCGGCGCCAGCGAATTGGAAATCTCATGCCCCAGCACGCGCACCATCCGCCGCCACGCATGCTTCTCTTCTTCCTGCAACGGCTGACTCACATCCGCCATCAGCAGCAGCGTATGCGGCCTGCCGTCCTGCCGAAACTGCGTCCTGCGCAGCAGCCATCGATTCGCGCTCGACCCGAAGGAATGAATGCTCCTGTCCGCCGCATCCAGCAGCGCATCCAGATGCAGTTCCTCGGCCGTCCGCCCATGGCAGCGCACCGCAGCCATCCCCAGCAACTGCGATCCCGCATCGTTCACCAGGCGCAGCCTCCGCTCGCGGTCAAACGTGAACAGCGGCGCATGCATCACCGCCAGAATCTGCGACAACAGCGCCGCCGACTCCAGCGAATGCACCCGCTGCTTCTGCAGCAGACCGGCAAGCGAATTGATCTCCCGCGCCAGCTCGCCAAAGGCATCCGTCGCGCCCGCCCCGCGCGCTCGAAACGAATAATCCCCCTCGCGCAGCGCCGCCATCACATTCGCCAGCGTCTGCAGCGGTCGCGCCATCGTCTCCGTCAGCGACACCGCTACCAACAAAAAATAGACCGCAAGCAACGTCGCCACCACCAGCGCCGGAACCACCGGCGGATGCCTCCGCACCGCGTAAGCCACTCCCGCCGCAATCCCCGGCAGCGCCAGCAACAGTCCATGCGCCATCACCCGTTGCGTCACTGATCGCCTGCGCGCGTGCTGTCGCTTCTCAGAGTCCATATTTTTCGATGCGTCGATACAGCGCCGCCCGGCTGATCCCCAGCGACTCCGCCGCCCGCGTCACGTTCCCCTCGCAGCGCCGCATCACCTTGCGAATCAGCACCGCCTCCACATCCTCGATGCTCATGCTTTCAAACGAGGTCGCGGAACCACGCTGCGCGCCCACAGACAGGTGCGCCGACTGAATCTCCTCGTCGCGACACAGCAGCAGCGCGCGCTCCACCGCATGCTCCAGCTCGCGCACATTCCCCGGCCACCCGTATTGCAGCATCTGTTCCATCGCAGCGGTCGAAAACCCGCTCACCTGCCTGCGATACCGCGCCCGATTGCGATTCAGAAAGTGCATCGCCAGCGCCGGAATATCCTCGCGCCGCTCCCGCAACGGCGGCAGATGAATCTCAATCGTGTTGATGCGAAAGAGCAGGTCTTCGCGAAACCCGCCCGACTTCGCCTCGGCGTGCAAATCCGCATTCGTCGCGCACAGCACGCGCACATCCACGCTGCGCGTGTGCGAACTGCCCACGCGCTCCAGTTCGCCCGTCTCCAGCACGCGCAGCAGCTTCGCCTGCTGCCGCAGCGGCACGTTGGCAATCTCGTCCAGAAACATCGTCCCGCCATGCGCCAGTTCAAACCGCCCCACGCGATCCGCACGCGCATCCGTGAACGCGCCCTTCACATGGCCAAATATCTCGCTCTCAAACGTACCCTCCGGCAGCCCGCCCGCATTCACCGCCACCAGCGGCATCCGCGCGCGCGGCGACGAGGCATGCAGCAGCTTCGCCACAATCTCCTTGCCCGTCCCGTGCTCGCCGGTAATCAGCACATTCGCATCCGACGGCCCCACCTGCGCAATCAGCTCCAGCACAGGCTGCATACTCGGCGCGCCCGCAATGAAATCCGGCATCCCCTCGCCGCGCAGCATCCGATTCTCCATCTCCAGTTGCCGCGCCCGCCGCAGCGCCCGCCGCAGTTCGGCATACACCTTCACCACGGCCACCATGCGCTCGTTGTCCCACGGCTTCTGGATAAAATCCCGCGCCCCGCGCTTGATCGACTCCACCGCCAGATCGATATTCGCCCACGCCGTCATCACAATCACAGGCAACTGCGCATCGATCTCCCGGATCCGCTCCAGCAGGTCCAGCCCCTCGCGGCCCGACGTCGTATCCCGCGCATAGTTCAGGTCCATCAGCAGCACATCGAATTCCCCGTCGCCCAGCGCCTCCAGCAGCATCTGCGGCGAGCGCACACACTCCACCTCCATCCCCTCCGGACGCAGCAGCAGCTCCACCGCCGCCAGAATATGCGGCTGGTCATCGGCTACAAGCACGCGGCAGTTTGCTTCCGGCCCGGCGATGGCAATCCCCTTTTCGCGATTCCTGACCATCATATCCAAACGGCGCGTCCCGGCTCATGGCTGCTCGTGCGTCGCCACGCCCGCCTTCGCGTCGTCAATCGAAACGCCCATCCGCGCCAGCGTGTCCCCGGTCGCGCGATCCATATCCACCTTCGCCTTTTCATACGCAATCTGCGCCGCCACCAGCGCCGACTGCGCAATCGCCGAATCATGCTGCGCCGCCAGCGTGTCGCTGCTCGACTTCGCTCCCAGCTTCTGCTCCTCGCGCGTAATCTCAAACGTTCGCTCCGCCAGGTCGCTCGCCTTCTTCGCCGCGTCCACGCGCGCCTGCGCCTGTTGCAGGGCAAACAGCGAATTCCGCACATCGAAGCGGATATTCTTCTTCTGCTCCTCATACGTAATCTGCTTCTGCCGGTACTCCAGTCCCGCGCGGAACTGATCCGCCTTCGCGACGCGGTTCCGCAGATTGATCTGCAGATTCATCCCAAACTGATACTCCGGCGACGAATAGTTGAACGTATTCCCCAGCATTCCCGTAAAACCCACCGGCACATTCGACGCGCACTCCGCCGCCGTCAGATTCTGCGCACACGTCGGATTCTTCGGCCCCGCCACGCCTGCTCCCTGATAAAACCCATACACGTTCAGCGTCGGCAACAGTTCGCTGCGAATCCCCTTGATATTCGCCACTTCCACCTCCATCGCCAGCGCATCCTCGGCCACATCCGGACGATTCTTTTCCGCCTCCGCAATCAGTTCGTCAATCGACTTCGCCGCATCCGGATTCGACGGTCCGTGATGGTCAATCGGAATCACCGGCATCTCGTCAATCAGCGCGTCGTCCGTCTTGGTAATCGCATTCTTCATCTGCAACTCGTTCAACCGCAGCGTCGCACGCGAAATCGTCAGGTCGCCCTCGCTCTGCGCCATCGTCGATTCATCCTTCATCACCTGCAACGCCGGAATCGCATTGAGTTGCAACTGCTTCTGGTCATCCTCCAGCGTCTGCCGCGCAAACTCGAGCGACCGCTCCTTCACCTGCTCGTCCTCATACGCGTTCACCAGATCCCAGTAAATGTTCTCCACCTGCGTCACCGTCGCAATCACCTGCGCGCGAAACGCCAGCTCATTAATCTGCATGTTCTTCTTCGCAATGTGGATGAAGCGCTCGTTGCTCGCCAGTCCAAACCCCGCCAGCAACTGCTGCGTCACAATCACCTGCAGATACGAGTTCAGCGCCGGATTGATCGTGTCATACGGAATGTTGTTCGCCAGCCGCTGGCCCAGATAATTCAGTTGCACACCCGTTCCCAGCGCGAAGTTCTGCGTATAGTTCGCCTGCGCCTGAATCGTATTCTGCTCCAGCACCGGCACTCCATACTGAAACGGATTCTCTTCCACCAGCTTCGTGTGATCCGCATGCCCGTTGAAATTCAGAAACGGATCAAACGACGGAACCGCCGCTCCCTGTCCCAGCGTCGAACTGACAATACCGCCCGCGCCCGCCGCCGCGCCGCCGACTGCCGTTCCAGCCGACCCGCTGCTCGCCGCGCCAAACCCACCCTGCGTCGAACTCTGCTGAATCGCCGTGTTAATTCCATTCGCCGCGCCGCCCGCCTTCGTGCGGTTCAGGTCCGTCTCGCCAATGGGAAAGTTGTAGCGAAAATACGCAAGGTCCAGATTGTTCTCAATCGCCAGCGCAATCGCGTCGTGCAACGAAAGATACAGCTTCCCGCTGTTCGTCAGGTCCATCAGTCGCGGCGAATTATTCAGGTCCAGCGGCGGCGGCATGCTCGGCATGTACGGCGAAATCGGATTATGCGAGTGCGGCAGCGGAACAAAAAATACCCGCGGCGAAGCCACATTCGCGCTCAGCGTCTGCTGCATCGTCTCGGCCAGCGAAGTCGGCGCAGCAGCCTGCCCCGACGCAGGCCCCTGAGCAGGACGCGGTGCCTCCGGCGATGCAGCGGCCTGCGCGACCGGCGCAGCCGGCGCAGTCGTTGCAGTCGTTGCAGCCGCTGCCTGCGCAGCCGCAGTCCGCACATCCGCTCCGCAAGCCGCCAGAATCACCATCGCCATCGCGCCGCCAATTCCGCTCATTCCCGTCCTCAAACTTCGCTTTCCCGCGCCTCGTTTCCTGTCTGCCCTCATCGCGTCTCCGCCTTCCCGTTCCGTCCCGCCACAGCCTCGTCCCGCGTCAGCCAACCATCGCGCAATTCCAGAATCCGCGAGCCATACCGCGCGTTCTCCTCCGAATGCGTCACCTGCACCACCGTCGTTCCCTCCGCATTCAGCCGACAAAAAAGCTCCATGATCTCCCGCGCCTGCGCCGAGTGCAGATTCCCCGTCGGCTCGTCGGCCAGCAGCAGCGCCGGCGCATGCACCACCGCGCGCGCAATCCCCACAAGCTGCTGCTGCCCGCCCGATAGCTGGTTCGGAAACAAATCCTTCTTCGCCACCATCTGAAAGCGATCCAGTATCTCGGCCACCATCCCCTTGCGATCGTTCGCCGGCAGATTCTTGTACGTCAGCGGCAGTTCGATATTCTCCTCGACCGTCAGATCATCCAGCAGGTGATAGCTCTGAAACACCATCCCCGTCCGCTGCCGCGCCAGGTCCGCGCGCTGCTTCCGCCCCAGCGGATGTGCCGCCGTCCCGCCCAGAAAATACTCCCCGCGCCACCCATCATCCAGCAGCGCCAGCACATTCAGCAGCGACGACTTCCCCGCTCCCGAAGGCCCCATCACCGTCACAAACTCGCCCTCGCGAATCGTGAGCGAGATTCGCCGCAACACCCACGTCTCCGTGTGCCCGGCCTTGTAACTTCGTTCCACATTCTTCAGCTCAATCACAATCGTCCCCATCTCCCGCTTCGGTTTAGAAAATCGTCGCCCGACTACTCGTTACGCAGCGCCTGCATCGGTTCCACCGCCGCCGCCCGCCGCGCCGGAAGCAGGCTGGCAAGGAACGCAGCGATCAACATGGCAACCGCTGCCAGCATCGCAGCTTCCGTCGCATTCATCACCACCGTTGCAGCCCCGCGAGCCGCATCGACAGGAATATCCACGCCCGAGTCTGACAACAGATGCATCACCACCGGCTGTATCCACCAGCATGCCGCCAAACCCACCACGATGCCCACCAGCGCAACGACGACCCCGCGTCTGAGGAATACACCTAGGATGCGGCTTCGATCCGCGCCCAGCGCCATGCGAACGCCAATCTCCCGCGTACGCTGCGACACCTGATAACTCTGCATCCCGAAGAGGCCAATCGCCATCAGCAGCACGGCAAACGCCGAGAAGCCCGCTGCCACCACTGAGAAAAACTCCGGCTCCTGGATCGTATCGTCGATCACCGCCTGCATCGACGAAAGCCTCGTGACCGGAATTTCAGGATCAGCCTTCGCCACCGCCTGCTGCACTGCCCCGGCCAGGCTCACATCAGCCGCCGTGCGCACGGCAAAACTCGTGCGGAACCAGCCATTCATCATCCCCGTGAACGCATCCGTAAGCTGCGCCATCGCTCCATAAATCACAATCGGGCTGCTCTCCGTAAGCGAACTCATCCGTACATCGGCAACCACGCCGATAACGCGGCGGTTTTGATCGCGACCAACGCGGATCAACTCGCCAATCGGGGATCGATCCGGCCACCATTTTTTCGCCGTCGTCGCGCTGATCAGCACCACCGGAACGCTACCCGCATCATCACTCGTCGCAAAATCCCTGCCCGCAAGCAGGGGAATCCCCATCGTCCGAAAGTATCCCGGAGTCACCGCGCGAAACTCGACCGTACGCTCGAGATCCGGTCGATCCTGCGGGCTTCCGCCATCATTCAATCCCCGGTCCAGCGGCAGTCCATTCACTGCCGCAACGCTGTCCACACCCGGCTCATCTCGCAGCCCATCCAGCACAGTGGCCACGAACTGAGTCGTCTGGCGCGTACTCGCGTACCGTTCTCCTCTCAGCGCCACTTGAAACACAGTCAGCCGCTTCGGGACAATTCCCGTCGGTGTTGCGCGCAGTTTCACAAGTGTTCCCAGCAGGATCGAAGCCGTCGAGACCAGAACCATCGCCAGCGCCACCTGCGCCACAATCAGCACGCGAGAAAGTCGGGCATGCGAGATCGTCTCGCCCAGCGACGGTCCGCCAAGCCTCATTTCGCCTGCCTGCCTGCGCAACATCCACCAGCCCGGCAGCACGGAAAAGATTCCCATCGTCGCCAGTGCAATCAGCAGCACAACCGCGCTCACCAACCCAATTCCCGGCTCGCCCCTCAGCGCCGGAATCGCCAGCGGAGCGGCATGCAGCAGAATCCACGCGCCCACACGGGCAACAAACACAGCAAGCAGTCCGCCACCAAGCGCCAGCAACAATCCCTCGCTCGCCAGCAGCCGCAACATCCTCACCCGCGTCGCGCCAATCGCCTGCCGCAGCGCCATCTCCCGCGAGCGGCGCATCGCGCGCGACATCATCAGCCCGGCAATATTCAGGCAAGCCAGCAGCAGCACCGCAATCACCGCGCCCATCATGGTCATCATGCTGCGCCGCACATCGCCGACAACCACATCCTGCAACGGCCATGCGCGAAACTCATGCACCTCGTGACCGCTGCTCACCCATTGCCTGGCCCTCGGATTGAGCTGATAAAAGGGATCCGTCAGCGCACCCAGCTCCTGCTGCGCCTGCTCCAGCGTCACGCCCGGACGCAGACGCGCAATCATCTCAAAGTTATCGCCGTCATATCCCGGATACTCCGGACCAAGCTGCAAAGGCTCCCACACATCCGGCGTACCCAGCACTCCCGGCGCTGTTTCCGCGATGGCACGGAAGCTCGCCGGCATCACCCCGACAACCGTAAAGTTCTCCTGATTGATCCGCACCACTCGCCCCAGAACGGACGGATCGCTCCTGAACAGCCGCTTCCACAGACCATCGCTCAGCACCACAACCTTCCCGCCGCCCGGACGATCCTCCTGCGGCAGAAAACCTCGCCCAAGCTCCGGCGCAACGCCAAACGTGCGGAAATATCCCTCCGAAACATGCAGCGCCGACATCACCTCCGCATGCCCGCCTGCGACAGAGACATTCACCTGCGCCCCGGAATCATCCATCACCGCAACCGAAGAGAAAGCCCGCGCATGCGCCTCCACAAAATCCGCGGCAACGCCAGTCTGCTCGGCATTCGGCACTTCATGCGGAAAGCTGTACGCGACGCCCACCAAACGACCCGGCTCCGGATACGGCAGCGGCTCCAGTAGCACCGCCTGAATCACGCTGTAAACAGCCGTAGTCACTCCAATCCCAAGACCCAGCGTCAGAATCACCGTCACCGCAAACCCCGGCGACTTCCGCAACTGCCTCGCCGCAAAACGCAAATCCTGCATCAGCGAATTCATCCCGCGTCCCTCCCTCATCGCCCAGCGCCCATTTACTCCGTCCGCAGCGCCTGCATCGGGTCCACCGAAGCCGCTCGCCGCGCCGGAAGAAATCCCGCCAGCGCCGCGCACAGCGTCAGCGCCGCCGTCGCGCTCACCAGCGCCACCGGATCCGCCGCGCTCACGTTGTAAAGCTGTTCCGCCATCAATCGCCCCGCCAGCCACGCCGCCGGAATGCCGATCGCCAGCCCCACCGCCAGTTGCGCCAGCGCGCCCGCCATCACCAGCCTCACCACATTCGTCCGCGTCGCGCCCAGCGCCATGCGAATCCCGATCTCGCTCGTCCGCTGCGCCACCAGATACGACATCACGCCATACAGCCCCACCGAAGCCAGCAGCAGCGCCAGCACTCCAAACAGCGCCGACAACCGCGCAATCAGCCGCTCCTGATCAAAATTCCCCGCCACCTGACTCCCAAACGAGCGCAGATCCCTCACCGTCAAATTCGGATTGATCCCCTGCAGCGTACGACGCGCCAACGTATCCACATTCGCCTGCGGACGGTTGAACTCCAGGAGGATCGCATTGACATTCATCGAACTACTCTCCGCAGAGATGTCGTTCGCATCGGTATATCCCGTGAACATTTGTCTGAGCGGTCGCAGATACACCGGATGCACCTCGCCGCGCAGGTCGTTCATCTTGAAATCCCGGAAGACTCCGACAATCTCGAACGCCCCTGAATACTTCACGTCATCAATGCCAAAGTGCTGCCCAATCGGATTCCCCTTCGGAAAAAATCTCTTCACAAACGCCTGGTTCACCACCACCACCTGCGGCGCGCCCGTCACATCCTGCTCGTTGAAGTTGCGT
Organism: Acidobacteriota bacterium; assembly: GCA_021846275.1. Classification (GTDB taxonomy): domain Bacteria; phylum Acidobacteriota; class Terriglobia; order Terriglobales; family Acidobacteriaceae; genus Acidicapsa. The sequence goes on along the minus strand of JAJZBZ010000007.1, from coordinate 83,306 downwards.
CCCTGCACGATCGGCACGCCAATCGAATCGAGAAAGCCCGTGCTCACGCGATCCCACGTCGAGAAGCAGTCGTCTCCCGGCCTCGGCGCCGGATGTCCCTGCTGGATCACGCATTCGCCCCAGTTGTCGCCTTCCAGCGGGCTGTAGGTCGCCAGCCCCACATGCTCCATTCCCGGCAGCGCGGAAAACCGCTGCTCAATCTCCCGATACAGCGACTGGAAATTCTCCTGCGTATAGCCCGCGCCCGCCGGATCAAAGTGCAGCACATAGCGATCCGCCGTCACCACGCCAAAGTTCTGCTTCTCCAGATTCATCAGCGACCGCGTCGTCATCACCGCCCCCGCCAGCAGCACCACCGAAAGCGCCGCCTGCAACACCACCAGCACCTTCTGCGGCAGCGCCGAGCGATCATGCGTCGCGCGATTCACCCCGCGCAGCGCCTCCGCCGGCTGCGCATGCGACGACAGCCACGCCGGTCCCAGCCCAAACAAAACCCCCGTCAGCAGCGATACCAGAAACGCAAATCCCAGCACAGGCAGCGAAGGACTCGCGCTGATCGGCAGATTCCGCGCATCCGGAAACGCAAGCGCCAGAATCATCTGGCTCCCCGCAAACGCCACCACCAGTCCCATCGCTCCGCCCACCAGGCTCAGCAGCACGCTCTCCGTCAGAATTTGCCGGATAATCCACCTGCGCCCCGCGCCCAGCGCCACGCGCACGGCAATCTCCGCGCGCCGCGTCGTCGTCCTCACCAGCATCAGGTTGGCAATGTTCGCGCAGGTAATCAGCAGCACCAGCAGCGAAAGCATCATCAGCAGCTTCAGCCCCTTGCCCGTCTGCTGTTGCAGGTTCTGAATCCCCCCGCCGGCCGGCGTCAGCACCACATGCATCTTCGGAATCAGCCCCGCGCCGCCATTGGCTGTCAGCGTCGGCTCCGTCATCATCCACTGCCTCATCGCCGCCGAAACCCGCGCCTGCAGCGCCGGAATGCTCGTCCCCGGACGCACGCGCCCCAGCAGATAAAGCCAGTGCAAGTTGTGCTGATGCAGAATCGAAATATCCCCGCGCACATACGGCTCCGTATGCAGCGGCATCCACACATCCGGCGGACTATCCGTCACGCGATCCCCGAAAAATCCCGGCGGCGTAACTCCGATCACCGTGAACGGCTTCGTCTGCAGGTAGATCGTCGATCCCACAATCGACGGGTCCGACGCATACTCGCCCTGCCACGTCTTGTAGCTCATCACCAGCGCCGGAGCAGCGCCCGTCCTGTCATCGCTGTCCGTAAAAAGCCGCCCGGCAAAGGGCCGGATCCCCAGCGCCTGAAACAGATTTCCCGAAACAAACTCGCCCTTGACCGACTTCGCCTGCTCGTTGCCGCGCCGCAGGCTCCAGTCCCATATCCCCGCCTGCACAGCCGCCATCGGCTCAAACTCCGGCGCGCTCGCGCGCAGATGCTTGTAGAGATCATAGGAAAAAATTGTCATGTCGCCTGTGTCCGTTGCGCCGCCCGGAAATCCCCCGTTCACGCAGCAATCGTCGTTGTCGCCAATGCGATACAACTGCGCTGGATTGACCACCGGAAGCGAACGCAGCAGGATGCTCTGCACCAGCGTAAAGATCGCCGTATTCGCCCCAATCCCCAGCGCCAGCGTCAGGATCACCGTCAGCGTGAACCCCGGCGACTTCCGCAACTGCCTCACCGCGTAGCGAAGATCCTTCAGCATCATCCCTCCTGCTCTTCGGTCAGCTTCTTCAGCTCCGTCTCGGAGACCACCTTGCCGTCAAACAGGTGAACCTCGCGCTGCGCCTGCCTGGCAAACCGCGAATCATGCGTCACCATGCAGATCGTCGAGCCTTCCTTGTGCAGGTCCGCCAGCAGATGCATCACCGCCTCGCCATTCTTTGAGTCCAGATTCCCCGTCGGCTCATCCGCCAGCAGAATCGACGGCGACCCCGCCAGTGCGCGCGCCACCGCCACGCGCTGCTGCTGGCCGCCCGAAAGCTGCGCCGGATAATGCCGCATCCGATGCCCCATATTCACCCGCTCCAGAGCCTCCTTCACGCGCTTCTTTCGCTCCGCCGAAGGCATCCCCGCGCGATACGTCAGCGGCAGCTCCACATTCTCCTCCACCGACAGGTCGCCAATCAGATTGAAGCTCTGAAAGATGAACCCAATCTCCTGATTCCGAATCCGCGACCGCTCGCCAAAGCTCAGGTTTTCGACCGGCTTCTCGTTCAACAAGTACCGCCCGCCCGTCGGCGTATCCAGCAGCCCCAGAATCGACAGCAGCGTCGATTTCCCGCAGCCCGACGGTCCCGACATCGCCACATACTCCCCGCGCCGGATCGTCAGATGCACGCCTGCCAGCGCATGCGTCTCCACCTCGTCCGTATAGAAAACCTTCTTCAGATCGTCAATCTCAATCAGTGTCTCGCTCATCGTTCTCTCCTCTGCGTCCCGCGCAAATTTGTCTACGTCCTTCAGCACTGCCCCGTTGCGTTTCGTGTCCCGTTCCCGTGTCCCGTTCCGCCTTCAGTTCAGCCGAACGCGATCCACATTGTCATACCGCGACATATCCGACAGAATCACCGTGTCGCCCTCGTTCAACCCGCTCAGCACCTGTATATCGTTCACCGACGCTCGCCCCACCTTCACCGAAACCCGCTCCGCGCCCTTGCCATCCGCATCCACGCGAAACAAACTCAGCGTCGAGTTCTCATTGCCCAGCGCCGGACGCCCCACATACAGCACATCCTTCATCCGCTCCAGGTCAATCGTTCCATCCACGCTCAACTGCGGCACAGCGCCCGGCGGCAGCGGACCATCCAGCGCCACATCCACCGTCCGCGTCCCATTCACCACCGCCGGATCAATCCGCACCACATGCCCCGGAATCACTCCGTTGTGCGTGTCCACCGACGCCGGCTGGCCGATCTGAATATCCCGCGCCTGCGTCTCGGCAATCTGCAGCGCCGCCTTCAGCTTGTCATTCTGGATCACCTCGGCCAGCGACGTGCCCACGCTCACATGCTGCCCCACCTGCAACGGCGCGGCCAGCGGAGCCAGCGTACCGGAGATCGTCGAATGCACCTCCAGAGACGCCGCCTGCTTCTGATACAAATCCAGCAGCGCCCGCGCCTGGTCCACCTTCGCCTCGGATGACGCCAGTTGCACCTCAATTGCCTTCTGATTCACGGCAATCTGCTCCTGGCTCAACTGGCGCTGCGTCGCCAACTGGTCCGCCGTGCTCTTCGACTTGTCATACGCCAGCCCCGAAATCACGCCCAGCTTATACAGCGCCTGATCCGTCTGCGCCTGCAGCTTGTCCTGCGCAAAATCCGCATTCACCTGCGCCGCCGCCGTCTTCTTGTCCATCAGCGTGCTCTCCAGCGTCGCCTGCAGGCTCTTGTAGTCCGCCTCCGCCGCCTTCAGCCCAAGCTGCGCGCTCAGCAGCTCCTGCTGCAACTGCGGATCGGCCAGATCCATCAGCACCGTCTGCGGCGTCACCTGCGCCCCCGGCAACACGCGAATCCGCACCACCGTCGCCTCCGTCTGCGCCGGAATCAGCTCAATCGAATCCTCGCGCGGCACCAGGCTTCCCGTCGAAGCCCGCACCTGCCGGATCATCGGCCCGCGCTTCACCGTATCCGTCCAGATCGTCGCGCGATCCACGGTCGGCGCCGCCGGCTTCAGCCGTGCCACTGCTGCCGCCGCAACGGCAAACACCGCCGCGGCTCCCACGCCGAACCAAATCATCCGGCGCCTCTTCTTCTGCTTCAGGTCTGGGCGTGCAATATCCATCACGCAATGGCTTACGCAATCGACGTGCCAGATGTTCCAAACCCGCGCCATTGAAAACACAGGGCTTCAGCCACCACCGCCCAAACCCAAACCCGTCCAACTGTCCGCTTTCGCATTCGAGTGTCCGATTCCGAACACTCGCGAACCAGCAAACCTCGCGCCGCCGTGCGCCCATTACCATGGAAATCATCATGATCACAATCCGCAAGGCAACCGTCACCGACGCGTCCCTCATCGCCCGCCAGCGCGTACAGATGTTTCAGGACAACCAACTCCCCTGCGTCGGCACATGGGACGAACTCGAACGCCTCAGCCAACTCTGGCTGACGGAAAAACTGCAAAGCGGCGAATACATCGGCCTGCTTCTCCAGGACGAGACCGGCGCAATCGTTGGCGGAGCCGGCATCTGGCAGATGGAGTGGCCGCCACACTATCTGCACCTCGAACCGAAGCGCGGCTACCTGCTCAACTTCTACGTCGCCCCCGCAATGCGCGGCCAGGGCCTGGCAAAGCAGCTCGTCCGCGCCGCCGAAAACGTCTGCCGCGAACACGGCATCCGCGTCGCAACCCTCCACGCCAGCGCCATGGGCAGACCCGTCTACACCGCCCTCGACTGGACAGAAAGCGGCGAAATGCGCAAACTCCTTTAGCCCCAAACATCGCGTATGCTCTAATAGATTTATTGGCGGGTTGGCGGAACTGGCAGACGCAGAGGTCTCAAAAACCTCCGAGAGCAATCTCATATCGGTTCGATCCCGATACCCGCCACCACCCACGCAACTCCCGCCAGAATCCCGGCCACAACGCCCGCTTCTGCATCTCAGCCCGAGGAACGGAAACTAGGTGTTTAAGAGCTTCTGATAGTGGGTGCGGATGTGAGGAATCACGCTTCATTGACCCACTTTAACACCATTTTGACGGCTTTACCGTCAGGGTATTTACAACGTTAGGGCAACGAAGGTAGCATCCTGAGGTTATCATGGTCGACGAATTGCAGGAAGATCCGGTCCTCATAGTCCGGCTAAAGAAAGGACTAGCCGAGCGCAACCGTGTCCCGCTCGCTGATCTCATCAGTGTGCTTGATGAACTGCGCCTGATGATCGCAGAGGTGGGACGCCGGATTCAGCGCCTGAGGGGCGTAGTCAACCCTTCCGGCGATTTTGGCTTAGAGATTCTGGCCGGGGAAGATCACACCGTGTTTCAGAAGGGCAGCGTGCAGGCTCCTATCGCCGTAACAATGAATTCTGAGATCGGCGTGCTCGCCATTCAAGAGGTATTGAACACGATGGACGCCCTGGAAACCGAGAATGGGGTCCCAGAGCCGGAACGAGGGATGGATCGTCTTGTCCTACGCCGTATCTCCAGAGTTGCGCGTATTCAAAGGCGCGATCGGATGGAGTTGGAACTTAAGATTCAGCGTCCCGGTGCAGGTGCTGACAAAATTCAAAAGGCAACTTTCGGACGTGCTGGCATGGACACGCTGCGGGCACTTGAGGTCCCAACATCTCGCATTGAGGGCGTCCGCATTTTTGGAAAGCTCATCCAGTTGACTGACCATGATGTAAGTGAAGAAATCGGTAAAGGGTTTTGGGGAGAGTTGATCCGTGGTGACGGACATTGCTGGCGGGTTCAGTTCCCATCTGGCGAAGATGCCGAAATTGCAAAAATGTTCCGGCAGCAGGTGCAGATTACAGGCACCGCTGTGTACTACAGAGTAGCTACCCCGAAGATCATCGTTCAAAAGATCGAATTGGACGCGGAACGCGACTACGAAAGCGCCTTCGATGAAATGTTCGGTTGCTACAAAAACGTACTCAAGTCTGACCTTTCCACACTAATCAAGCAAATGAGGCAGGAGGACTGATCGGGCCTTGAACGTCTATTTCGATACGTCCGTCTTTCTGGCCATATTCAACGGGGAGTCCAACGGGCCGAGTATTAGGGCTCTTCTGCGGGAGCTGAAGAGCGACAAAGCCCGCGTGTACACCTCAATTATCACCGCCCAAGAGGCTTCAGTTGAGGCATTGCGGGCTGGTGGAAGAGCCGATGATTTGTACGCTCAAATAGGGAAACTCGCAAGAATCCACAGCATCACTCGCGAAATCGCACTGAAGGCTGCGAAGCTTGAGTCGTGCATAATCCAGAAGATGCACCCGTCCGATCTGAGCGAAGAAGAGCGAATTGGCCTAAATCGCCGGAGAAAGTGGGACTGCTTTCATATTGCGACGGCACTGGATTTGGACTGCACGGCTGTGTATACGCTCGACGAGAAGATGATCAAACGCAAGCAACACATTGACCTGTCTGGCATTGACTTCCTTCGCCCGATGCCGACCAAACTTGATCTCTTTTCCGAATCCATCTCCTCTTCATCTATCCAGTAACCCCTATGGGTTAGCCAAGGTATTTGTTGCCCAAGGAAATATCCTCCAGCACTGCCACCGGAAATTATTTCCGAAATCTCGCATGCAATTATTCCTGTTTGTGCCATACTGCCATTTCATCCCCCGGCCTGCGCTCCGGCGCAGTCGTCAGCGCAGGCGAATGGTTTACTAACCAGTAATCATTTCGCTCAATTTTCGTTGGCAGGAAAATTAATACCACCCCCCCTGGGGGGTAACCGCGTTAATAGCAAATCAGTAACCCAGGAGAAATCCACTCAAAGCATTGATTTATATAATCTTGCAGTAACATAAGCGTTCCATCCGGAAATCCTCCGCCAAAACCCAACCCGCGACCAACGGAAGCGGCAACACGCGCTCAAGGCAACCGAAACTCGCGGCCGCTGGATGCAGTGCCTGCCGCATGCAATCTTTTTTGTGGTAAGGGATATTTCAGGAGGGGATCAAACTTTGGTGCCGAAGAGAGGACTTGAACCTCCACACCCTTGCGAGTACATGGACCTGAACCATGCGCGTCTGCCAATTCCGCCACTTCGGCACGTGCTTGAAACTGAAGATTTTTCAGTCTGGCAGCAATTACGAGTTTCGCAAATGCGGCGCGCAGTGTCAAATGCCTGCGCGCCGCACTCCGCGCTTACACCAGCTTCGCGTCCAGCACGATCTCCGTGTTGTTGGCAAAGAGCTTCGAGATCGGGCAGCCCGTCTTGGCATTGCCCGCCGCCGTATCAAAGACCTCTTTCGTCGCGCCCGGAACCTCGGCCGTCGTCGTCAGCGTGATGCGCGTAATCGCGAATCCGCCATCCACCTTCGCCAGCGTCACCGCCGCATGCGTCTCGATCTTCGTCGGCGTCAGTCCCGCGCCGCCCAGCTGCGCGCCCAGCGCCATCGAAAAGCAGCTCGCGTGCGCCGCCGCAATCATCTCTTCGGGAGTCGTGCCCGTCTCCGCGCCTTCAAACCGCGTCTGAAACGAATAGTTCGCGTTCGACAGAACCCCAGTCGCCGTCGAAATCGTGCCCTTGCCTTCTTTCAGCGAACCTGTCCACACTGCGCTTGCTTTGCTTGCCATCGTCGTCTGCTCCTTGCCCTCGCGGGCGATTTTTGCTCTCGTGAGATTTTCGCTGGCCCGGCGGGGAAGACGGCGCTTGCTTGCGTCCGTGCCAGGCCGACCAGCGGCGGATAGGGAACCTGTGCGTGCCCGGAATCGAGCACCTGCTTCCATGCTAATCTCTCGGCATGCTTCCTGTCCGCCCGTCCGCGCTCGATCCCGATTTTGCGCCGGAAATCCCGCCGACAAACTCCGCCAACACAGCGCACTCGCCAGCCGAATCCTCCATCCACGTCCAGCAAATCTGCCCCAACTGCGGCGAAACCCTCAGCGGACACCACTGCAAGCTCATCTGCACCGGCTGCGGCTATTACCTGAGCTGCTCCGATTTCTACTGAGCCTGGATTCTGCTCACGCTCCTGCCCGCTTGCGGCTTCTCACTCGCCAGCCATCCCATCCCGCGCATCACCTTCCGCGTCAGCCCCGTCAGCGGCAGACGCTCCGCCTCGTCCAAGGTCACCCACCGGCTCGCGCAGCCGCTCGCTGGCGCGCGGTCGGTCGCGTAAACCGCCACGCGATAGTTCACCTGCATAATCGCGTGCCGCACGCGCAGCAGCGGCTCGCCATCCTGCTGGGTCGGCGCTTCCGGCAACTCCCACATTCCCGGCATCACCGTCTCCGCCGCACCGCGCTCCACCAGCATCACTTCCTCGCCGCGCCTGCTCCCGCGTGTCATCCACGCCCTAGCCATCTCCACCGTCCGCATCGCCGCCCGCTTCACCGCCGGATGCTCGCCGCGCGTCGCACAGTCCGCCAGCCACGGACACACCTCGCAGCGCGGCCCGCGCGGCAGGCAAACCGTCGCACCCAGTTCCATCATCGCCTGGTTCCAGTCGCCCGGCGCAGCCCGGTCGAGCAGCTCGTCGGCCATCTCCACCGCCTGCCGCAGATGCGCGCGATGCGTCGCCGCGTCCTCGCTGCCCCAGCCCATCAGCCGCAGAACCACCCGCTCCACATTCCCATCCACCGCCGCCACCGGCTCGCCAAAGGCAATGCTGGCAATCGCCGCCGCCGTATATCGCCCCACGCCCGGAAGCTCCACCAGCGCGGCAAAGCCGTCCGGAACCCGCCCGCCGCGCTCCGCGCAAACCATCCGTGCCGCCCCGTGCAGCATCCGCGCCCGACGATAGTACCCCAACCCGCTCCACTCCGCCAGCACCTCCGCCTCGCCCGCCGCAGCCAGCGACTCCACGGTCGGAAACCGGCGCAGAAACCCCTCGTACCGCTCAATCACCGCAGCCACGCGCGTCTGTTGCAGCATGATCTCCGAAATCCAGATCGCGTAAGGATCGGTCGTCGCGCGCCACGGCAGCTCGCGACGCTCCCGCGCAAACCACTCCCGCAACCCGCGCCGTAATCCCGCCAAATCCGGCTTCATTTTTCTTTCTGCCTTTCCCACCATGGTCACCACCGCGTCTCCCGTATCCGAATCGATTCCAACCGCCGATTTTCTCTCATATGTCTCAGAATCGGACAAATCCGGTGTTACCGTAAGTTCCAGCATCCGCTCAGCATCCGTCGCTCAACCCCATCGTAACGGGTGCAAACGAATTCCGATACTCGGGAGAACCACCTTGACTTCAGCACGATATGTCCGATTTTTGTTACCTCTGCTTGCCGTGTGCCTGGCCACAGTCACATCTGCGCAAACCATGACCTACCCATCGCCGTACTCGACCACTGCGGCCCGCCCGAACACGCTCAGCACGGCGAATGGAACCACAGCCCAGCCCAAACTGAAGACCAACCAATCCGCGCCTTTTTCGCGCGTCTCCCTTGGCGTGGGCGTCTCGCCGCTTGGCATCGGCTTCCTGCTCGCCACCAACATCAATCGCTATCTGGACGTGCGCGGCACCGGCAACTTCCTCAACTACTCGATCAACAACATCAACACCAACGGCTTCAACGTCAACGCCAATCTCAACCTCGCCTCCGCCGGCATGGCCGTCGACATTTATCCCTTCCACAACTGGTTCCGCATCAGCCCCGGCGTGCTCTTCTATAACCAGAACCAGGCCAACGCCGTCTTCGTCGCCGCCCCTGGCACCAGCTTCTCGCTGAACAACATCACCTACTACTCCGGCTCCGGCACCAACGCCGTCACCGGCCTCGGCACCTTCGGCCTCGGCAACGGTTCCGCAGCGCCCACCATCACCGCCGGCTTCGGCAATCTCTTCCCCGCTTCCGGCCGTCACTGGACCTTCCCCACCGAGATCGGCGTCGCCTTCATTCAGAACCCGACCGTTGGCATCAACCTCACCGGCGAGGTCTGCAACCAGCAGGGCCAGAACTGCGTCAACGTCGCCACCGACCCGAACGTACAATCGAACCTCGCTGCGCAGGTGTCCAGCTACCAGAGCGATGTCCAGCCGCTCCACACCTATCCGATCGTCTCCTTCGGCGTCGCCTACAACTTCCACATCCGCCACTGAGAACGCACGGAATTTCCACTGCCATCGCACTTGGGCGCAAACAGAAGCGGCTGCCTGCGGGCAGCCGCTTCTGTTTCGTTCGTTCGCTCGCGGATCAGTCGCCAGCCACCAGTTCATTGGAAGATTCAGCAGCCGACTTCGCCGGAGCAATCGCATCCAGCCGAACCAGTCCCTCCACCGGCTTTTCGCCCAGAACGTGCTCGCGATAGAGCCGCGCCATCTTCGCGTTCTCCGCCTCCTGCTTCAGCTTCTCGTCGCGCGCGCGCATCTTTTCCTCGCGCGCATTCTTGGCAATGCCCAGCTCGTCCAGCGTGTGGTTGGCCTCGGCATTCACATGCTCCATGTTCAGCTCCAGCTTGTGGCCCTTGCTGCTCATGCCCACGTTCTTGCCGCCGGCGAAGATCTCATGCCGACCATGCTCCTCGTACCACTTCGTCAGCGTCGCCGTCATGTGCATCTTCTCGATAATGTTGCGCCAGCCGATGCCCGTGTTGTACGCGCAGAAGCTGATCTCGCCCTCCTGCGTCGCATACGGGATGATGCACTGCTCCGTGCGCCGGAAGTCGTAGTTGAACAGATCCTGGAACCACATCCCGGCAATAAACAGGAAGTTCCAGCGGTCGGCGCGACGGCGCTTGATGTCCTCCGCCGTCCGGTCGCCCGTCACCTTGCCGTAATCCTTGCCCGTCGCGCCGAAGGTCTTGTCCATCTTCTTCAGCATGTCGGTAATCTTGAAGTGGGTCGGCGCCTGGAACGGATCATAGTTGCGAATCAGCGCCAGCCCGATGCCCAGGATCGACAGAAACTTACCGCGCGCCGCGTCATTCACCTTGGCCACGTCCTTCGCCAACTGGTTGGCATGGATGAACGCCGTCACCGGCACTGCTTCCTTGGTCTCCTTGTCGATCATCACCGCCATGCCGATGCCGCAGTTCGGATGGCAGCCGCAGCTCAACTGTCCCCAGTCCGCGTTCGGCCCGTGAACATGATCGGCCCAATCGGAGAACGTGCTCATGAAGCTAATCGGGAACCAGTCGCGCGTCGGCTCGCCCATGCCCGTCTGGTTCTTCACGTCGTGCGCCATGTGGCTCAGCGTATACCGCTGCGCAAACCGACGCTCGTCACTGATATCCTCGTCGCGGCCCGTGAACGAAACCGGCTGGAAGCTCAGGAAGTTGATCGTCTTCGGATTGTCGAGCGCAAACTCGATAATCCGGCCCACCTGCTCGTTGTTGATGCCGTTGATGATCGTCGTCACCGGCACAATGTCCACGCCCGCCTCGTGCAGGTTGTGAATCGCCTGCAACTTCACATCAAACAGATTGCCCACCTTGCGGTGAGAGTTGGCCGCGTTGCCAATCCCGTCAAACTGAAGATAGACATAGCGCAGACCGGCCTCTGCCGCCGCGCGGCAAAGCTCCTTGCTCTTGGCAAACTCGATCCCGTTCGACGCCGCCTGCACGCTGTTGTAGCCCACCTTGCGCGCATATGCCACCGCGTCCAGGAAGTACGGCGACAGCGTCGGCTCGCCACCGGAGAACTGCACGCTCATCTGCCGTCGCGGCTTGATCGTGATCGCGTTGTCCAGCATCGTCCTGATCTCGTCCCACGTCAGCTCGTGGACAAAACCGACCTGATTGGCATCCATGAAGCACGGATCGCACATCATGTTGCAGCGGTTCGTCAGGTCAATCGTCAACACCGAGCCGCGCCCGTGCGTCACCGTCGATGTGCCGTGGTTATGCAACTTCTCGTCGTTGTGCGCGCGAATGTCGCGTCCCGGAAAGCTCTCTTCCAGATGCCGGAAGAACGCCGGATCAATCGACATCACGTCCTCGAAGTGGCCATGCTTCGGGCAATCCTTCACCATCAGAATCTTGCCGTCGCGCTCGATGATCGTCGCCTTGATCTCGCCCACCTTTTCGTTCAGCAGCACCTCATGCGGCAGTTTCCCGTCCAGAATCTGCTGCCGGATCTCCGGTACGCACTTCGGGCACAGCGAGTCCGTCGAGCGCGGCCAGCCAAGAGGCGGTTTCTCTTTTTCCCAGCTCTTCAGCAGCGGCTTGTCGCTCCACTTCGGCGTAATCGACGGATTCGGGCTGATCCGATTCAGCTTCTCAAATACCGTCCACATTCCTTTTGCTGCGTAAACCAGTGCCTTCTCGGCGTATTTCGTCGCTTTGGCCATGCCGCGTATCTCTCCTGAGGATGGGGGTGTTCTGCTCTGGCTGCTCGTAATGGAGTCCTGCATGTACAGGATGCTCCTGGACGCGAAAATGATTCTTAACCTACTCTTTAAGAGTACCTTGTTCGCAAGCGCAAACCAAAATCTCCTCAGCGAACGGTCATTCCGCCCGTTGAACGGCGCAGATCAGCGGCGGAACGGCACCGAGAAATCGCGCGACAGCGCAGGGTCCACGGCGCGCACTCGTTGACGATTCTGACTCCGACCTGTCGATTCGCGCGCGAAACCGATTGCGCCGCGCGCGCGACGCAACCCACACTGGAAGAGATGCGCGCTGAAATCCTCCGCCAGCAAGATCCAATCCCGGCCCAAATCCCGAGGGCCCAAATCCCGCTGGACTTTGCGCCCGGAAGCAACGCCGCCCGCCGAAACATACGGCGCGGTCTCCTGTTTGCAGTGCTCGCCTGCGTCGCCCTCAGCGGATGCTCCCACCACCACGCGCCGTCGCCCGCTGCCACCGCTCCCGCCGCCAGCCAGCCTGAGCAGCCCACCGGCACCGTCAGCAAAGCGGATGAACGCTACGTCCGCGATCACGAACCCATCGAAACCCTGCACGGGCTGGCAAGCTGGTACGGCCCGCAGTTCCAGCATCGTCGCGCCGCCAACGGTCAGGTCTATGACCAGAACGCCATCACCGCCGCCAACCGCACCCTGCCCATGAACTCACTCGTCCGCGTCACCAACGAGCGTACCGGCCAGTCCGCGCTCCTTTACATCACCGATCGCGGCCCATTCGTCCCTGGCCGCATCCTCGATCTCTCACGCGGCGCGGCCAAGGCCACCGGCGTCTACCTCGTCGGCGTCGCGCCCGTCCGCGTCGATGTCTACCGCGCGCCCGAATCGCTCACCGAGGGCGGCCACTGGTGCGTCCAGATTGGCGCATTCGCCCACGCCGGCAAAGCACTCAAACTCAAACGCTCACTCCTGCGCCAGTACCCCGACGCCCAGGTCATCGACTTCGCCGGACCCACCGGCCACTGGGTGCGCATCCGCCCCGCAGGCGAAGAGCGCAAGACCGCCGAATCCATCCTGCGCCACACCCACCCCGCCGAAGGCAACGCCTACCTCGTTCGCCTGAACTGAACTCAGCTCGTCAACTCTTCTTCCGCCGTCTGCGCCACAGCCACCTGCTCCACCGGCTGCAACGCCGCGTAGTGGCCCGCCGCCACTGCCGCAAGCCCCAGCGCGGAAGAGACCACCACATACGCCAGCGCGCGGCCCCAGTGTCCGGAGCGCAACAGGTCAAAGGTCTGCAAACTGAACGACGAGAAGGTCGTGAACCCGCCGCACAGCCCCACCATCACAAACAGCCGCAGATTGTCCGAGGCCGGGTGCCGTCCCCCGTGCAGCGTATACGTGCCAAAGAAGCCGATCACAAACGAGCCGACCACGTTGATAATCAGCGTACCGGTCGGAAACCCGCCGCTCACCGGAATCGTCCACAGGCCGACCAGATAACGCAGAAGTCCGCCAATGGCGCTGCCAATCAAAACCCAAAGATACGCCATGAATACCCTCACGGTGCTGGAGTTGTGGCAGAAGTCATCAGCCTGCGCACCGAATCGCGCCGACGGTTTCGGGAGACTTCATTCCCGTTGACGTTATCCTAGCATCGTGCCGAAGATTCAGTCAGCCGCGCCTGTGTACACGCTTGCCCCGCCGCAGGCCGCGCTGGCTCATCATCTCGCCCTGCTGCGCCTCGCGCTCCACTTCGGCGTCGAGCTTGGCGTCGTCCTCCTGCTCGTCCTGCTGCTGGAAAGTGGACTCGTCCAGCGCCTCGCCCGCCGCGTCGAATCGCGCAGACCGTGGGCGCAGACCGCGCTCTTCGCCGCCGCGCTCCTGCTGCTGCTCGACTGCTGCGTCCTGCTGCCCGCTGACGCGCTGCTGCAACACGCTCTGCTCCGCGTCGGCATCAGCATTCAAAGCTGGCCCGGCTGGCTGCGCGACCAGTCCATCGCCACGCTGCTGCTGCTCGTCGTCGGCGTGCCGATTCTCGTTTTCGCACGCTGGCTGCTCGCGCGCTCTCCGCGGCGCGCCTGGCTCTGGTTCTGGCTCGCCTCCATCCCCGTCATCCTTGCCGCAGCGCTTGTCCTGCCCCAGATCGTCGAGCCGCTCTTCGATCACTTCTCGCCACTCGCCGCCACTCACCCCGAGCTTGTCGCTCAGTTCGAGCGCGTCGTCGCGCGCACCGGCACCCAAATCCCGCCAGAGCGCATGTTCCTCATGCAGGCCAGCGTCAAAGGCAACGGCCTCAACGCCTACGTCAGCGGCATCGGACCCACCAAGCGCATCGTCGTCTGGGACACCACCGCCAACCGCATGCCGCAGGACGAAATCCTCTTTATCCTTGCCCACGAGAGCGGCCACTACGTCCTCCATCACCTCGCCTGGGGCATCGCCCTGGGCATCGCCGGAACGCTCGCCCTGCTCTGGCTCACGATGCGGCTTGCGGCGTCTCTGCTGCGCTGGCGCGGCCGCCGTTGGCGCATCGAATCTCTCGCGTCGCTGCCCGGCATGGTCGTCGTACTGCTCGCGCTCGTCCTGCTTGAAATCGTCTCCGAACCCATCGGCAACTCCATCAGCCGCGCCATCGAACATCAGGCCGATGTCTACGGCCAGGAAGCGATCCACGGCATCGTCGCCGACCCGCAGCAGACCGCCGTCGCCGCATTCCAGCATCTCGGCCAGGCCTGGCTCGAAGACCCGCACCCCAGCGCATTCGTTGTCTTCTGGACCTACGACCACCCCGCAATCCAGAGCCGCGCCGAGTTTGCCGCGCACTACAATCCCTGGTCCATCCCCTCGACAGCCAGCGGCCATCCGCGTTACTTCCCGCCCGACCAGAAATGAACCGTACCAGCTACACTGGGGTTGCCATGAACTGCCTCTTCTGCCGCATTCTTCAGGGCGAGATTCCCTCGCAGCCCGTCTACAGCGACGATCTCTGCTACGGCTTCGCCGACATTCAGCCGCAGGCACCCACTCACCTGCTCCTCATACCGCGCCGTCACATTCGCTCGCTCGCTGAAACCTCCGCCGAAGACGCGAGCCTGCTCGGCCACCTCATGACAAAAGCCGCCGAGATTGCGCGTCAGCAAAATCTCAGCGGCGGTTATCGAGTCGTCGTGAACACAGGAGAGAACGGCGGACAGACCGTCGAGCATCTCCATCTCCACCTGCTCGGCGGACGCGCCATGCACTGGCCTCCGGGCTAAAGCAGTTCCACCAGCGTACGTCACACCGGCTGCGGATAGTGCTCGTCCTCGTCGTCAATTCCGTAGCGGCGCAGCAGGTTCGGCAGGCTCTGCGAAAACGCCGAGCGCGGCATCACCGTGTCGCATCCCGCCTCGATCGCCTTGATCTTCAGGTCGCCCTGGATGTGCGACAGGAATCCGATCACCGAGACCGCCTTCTTCAGCTTGCTCTTCAGCTTCGGAATCAGCGTCAGCGACTTCACCGCCGCATTGTTCAGGTCAAAGACCACCAGCGAAGGATGCTCCGCATCGGCCGTCTCCGCCAGATGGCTCACGATGTCCTTGTCGCCCTTCACAAACTCGACCTTCACGCCCAGCTTGCGGCTGACCTCCTGAATCTTCGCCACAAAAAACAGATCCTCAATCACCAGGAAAATCCGCGTCGGAGCATCGGCTGAGACAACCGTCGCCTTCGGCCCACCCCAGGACGTTGCATCGGAATAGAAATTGCCATTCGCCGCCTGCATGATCGTCGCCGGAGGACCATCGGCCACATTTCCATTCACTGCGCGATAGCTGTGATCCATCGGCCCCACAAACTCGCGCGGTCCCCTCTGGCGCGATGATCGCTTCTTGCTTCCGCCCTGCGGCAGAATGCTGTTGCCCGGCTCGGGGCGAAACCCATTCTGCTGCTGCTTCGCGCGACGCTTCTTCCTGCGGCTCTTGTACGATCCGCCTTCAATGTTCACGCGCTGCTGCTGCGAGGCCGCAATCGTTGGAACCGGCTGCTCCTGCGCCGCCTGTGGCTCGCCGCCGCCGAATGTTCCCTGCGTCGCTGTTCCCGGCGTTGCCGCGCCGCCGTTTGCCATCGCCGCGCTCTTGTTCTTCCTGCGCCGTCGGCGGCGGCGATGTCCCTGCGAAACACTATTGGCCTGGGTCGCACCGGATGCCACGGCGGACGATTCCCCCGCCTCAAAGGCGGGCTGGATCGGTTCAGTCGTCATGCTTGCACTTCCTGTTGCATTCTTTTGATCAAATAGCGCAGCGTTGCACGAAACAGGTGCTGCCTGCCTGTATTTTTTCGAGATTCCCGTCCCGCCTGCGACCCCTGACTCCGCACAGGCAAACCGAGGATTCCATCGTCATCTGCTTCGCTGGGGACCGGGCGCGTCCGCAACCATTCTTCCGTGCCTTCGCATCCATCCCAGAACGCCCACAGATTGAAGCTCATCTGCCAGCGCTGCGGCCTTCCAAGCCGCTCTGCAATCACTTTCCGGCGCGCATCCCTCGCATGCCAGTCAGCGCAGATTCCATCCCTTCAGCTCCGTTGGCCCATTCCTCGCCTGCTTCGCGCTGCATATTCCCGATGTGTAAGCGGAAGCGGTTACAGATACCAGCAACTCTCGCCGCATCGTCTGCATCGCCCAACTCTGGCGTCAAATCTCGCATCAGAAGGGCGTGGCCAACTGCCAGTTTTGATAGTACAGGGAACACGAGGGACTGACAACACTTCCTCAACAAAAAATCCACTGCCCTATCCTCCCGACATTTCCGCCGCTCCACGGTTCACTTCTGACACTGCGGACAGTAATGCGTCCCGCGTCCGCCCAACACCACGCGCCGAACCTCCGTCCCGCACACCCTGCACGGCTCGCCCGCGCGCCCATACACCCTGTGCTCAAGCTGAAAAAATCCCTTCACGCCATTGGCATCCACATAGTCCGATACCGACGACCCGCCCAGCGCAATCGCCTGCTCCAGCACCCCGCGCAGCTCCACCCTCAGCTGCTCCAGTCGCGCCCGCGTCAGCCGATTCGCGCCGGTCCGTGGCCGAATCCCGGCGCGAAACAAACTTTCATCCGCATAGATATTTCCCACCCCATGCAACAGGCTCTGGTTCAGCAGCGCCGCCTTGATGCTCGTCTTTCGCGAATGAAAAAGCGCATAAAACTCCGCGCTCCCGATCGTCATCGGCTCGCTGCCCGGACCCATAAACGCCTCATCTCGGCGCAGATCGCGAACCTCCAGCCGACCAAACCTCCGCGCATCCACAAATCGAATCTCGCGCCCATCCACGAGCGTCAGCCGCGCATGCGTATGCTCGACCACCTCCGCGTCGGCCTCCGTCACCAGCAGTCGCCCGGTCATGCCCAGATGCACAATCCACTGCGCGCTCACCCCGCCGCCGTCCGCCTTCATTTCCCCAGAAACAGCATCCACTCCCGCCAAAGTCAGGTCGCAGACAATGTGCTTGCCCACGCGACGCACGCTCAGAAACTTCGCACCCGTCAGCACGCGCTCCTGCTTCGCCGCCGGCGTCTTCATCGGCTCGCGATGGCTTCCAAACCACGCGGCTGCAATCCTCGCGCCGCGCACACGCTCATCCACACCGCGCGCAATCGTCTCCACTTCCGGCAGTTCTGGCACAATCCGATTCTAGCGCCCACTCGCATTCGCAGCGCCGCGCGCGCATCCGCACGTCGGTATATGATGAGCATGGCGCGCTTGGAATCACCACGCGCCCGATGACGAAAAGTTCAATCACCGGAAGTCAAAAAACGGGAAGCAAAACAGGGGAAGTTGGTAGCGATGCGAGCCAAGACAGCGGTCATTCTGGGCGCCCAGTGGGGCGATGAGGGTAAAGGCAAGATCGTCGATGTACTCAGCGGTGGTTTCTCCGCCGTCGCGCGCTACGCCGGGGGCCACAACGCCGGCCACACCGTCATCATTCACGACCAGAAATTCGTCCTCCAGCTCATTCCCTGCGGCGTTCTTCGCCCCGGCTGCCAGGCCATCATCGGCAACGGCGTCGTCCTCGATCCCATCGCCTTCCTGCGCGAAGTCGACAAGCTCCGCGCGCTCGGAATCGATGTCGATGGCCAGCTCCGCGTCTCCACGCGCGCCCACGTCATCCTGCCCTATCACCGCATGATCGAGCTGGCCGCCGAAAGCGCACCCGGACGCCAGAAGATCGGCACCACCAGCCGCGGCATCGGCCCCGCCTACGAGGACAAGATGGCGCGCAGCGGCCTCCGCGTCGTCGATCTGCTCAACCCAAAAATCCTCAAGGCCCACATCGAAAACGCCTGCCAGGAAAAGAACGCCATCGCCCACGCGCTCTTCGGCAGCGCTCCCATCGATCCCGCAAAAATGTTCGACGAGTACGCCGCCGCAGCCGAGCGTGTCCGTCCCTTCGTCGCCGACACCGGACGCATGCTCCACGAAATCATCTCCTCCGGCGGCAGCGTCATGTTTGAGGGCGCTCAGGGCACCATGCTCGACATCGACCACGGAACCTATCCCTTCGTCACCTCGTCGTCGGCCACAGCCGGCGGCGCAGCCACCGGAACCGGCGTCGGACCCACGGCCATCGGCACCGTCATCGGCGTCACCAAGGCCTACGTCACCCGCGTCGGCGAAGGTCCGTTCCCCACGGAAATCCACGATCCCTCCGCCGACGCTCTGCGCGCGCGCGGCAACGAGTACGGCGCAGTCACCGGCCGCCCGCGCCGCTGCGGCTGGCTTGACATTCCGCTCCTCCGCTACTCCAACCAGATCAACGGCACCGAGTGGCTCGTCGTCACCAAAATGGATGTGCTCGACGAACTCGACGAGATTCCCGTCTGCATCGGCTACAAAATCGACGGCAAACTCACCGACTCCGTACCCGCCGACGTCAGCGGCATCGAGTCCATCGAGCCGCAGTACACGCGCCTCAAGGGCTGGCGACAATCCACCGAGGGCATCCGCGACTTCGGCCAGCTCCCGCGCGCCGCTCAGGAGTATCTCCGCTTCCAGGAGCGCGAAAGCCAGGCCCGCATCGGCATGGTCTCCACCGGCCCGGAGCGCGACCAGACCATGATCCTGCCCGAGTTTGCCGAAGAACTCAAGCGCTTGCATGCTACGCTGCAATCAGCCTGAGTGTGCCCTGAACGGTCAGCCGAACGCAACGCGAACCGACACCGAATCCATCATCGCCAGACGCATCCGCAGCGAAGGAGAACAACCATGGTCAGCTTCATCGTCCGGCTCAGATTCGCACCCGAAGACCGCGCTGACATGGCCGAAACCGTGCGCCTGCTCGCCGACGCCTCCCGCCAGGAGCAAGGCTGCATCTCCTACATCCCGCTCACGCTCGAAGAAGATCCCGACACCCTGCTCATCTTCGAGCAGTACGTCGATCCCTCGGCGCTCGACGCGCATCGCGCCTCAGCACACTTTGAGCGCCACGCCATCGGCGGCCTCTACCAGCGCATGAAAGATCGCTCCGTCGAAAACCTGCGCTCCATCGAGTAGCGCCAATTTCCTCCTCGCACCCCTACCGCGCCACCGTTCCCGCTCCCGCACCCTGACGGGAAATTCATGGGAATTTCCTTTACGACCCCAGCGCTCCGGGGCTACGATGGCGATACGATGCGAAGCCACCGCTCACGCTCGTCCGTTCGTCGATTCCCTCTCGCGCTTGCCGCGATTCTTCTCTGCCCGTCCCTCGCCTTCAGCGCCGTCGGCTTGTCGGCAGCGGCTCCCGCGCCGCGCAGCCAGCGCCACGAATTTCGCCACCAGATCCGGCTCATCGAACAGCAATGGCGCGTCGCGCTCCTGCGACAGGACACGCAAAGCCTGGCAAATCTGCTCAATTCCGATTACATCGGCATCAGCGCCAACGGCACCATCAAAAGCCGCAGCGACACGCTCGCCGAGATCCAATCCGGCGCGTTTCGCATCACCCAGTTGACACTCTCTGACCAGAAGATCAGACTCTTTCCCCAGACCGCCGTCGTCACCTCCGTCGCCGAGCTTCACGGCTCCGACGGTCAGACCTCGCTCGACGGCCGCTACCGCTACACCCACGTCTACGTCCGCGACACAAGCGGACGCTGGACCATCGCCAGCTTTGAAGCCAGTCCGGTGACCGCAAGAAGTAACCACGCCCGATTACCTTTAGCTATTAAAAGTGCAAATTAGAGTTACTTCATGTTCTTCCGGAAATTACCCAAGTTAGTCTTGACGAATAAGATGCTGGAACGCCACCCTTAAGTCTGGCAGTCGCGCCGCATCAGTCCGGGGATGGAATGCTGTCACGCGCGACTGATCACCGGAAACCGCGCTGAATTCGGTGGACACAGGACACGGATACCCGCTGAACAGCAAAACAGCTTCCAGCGGAAATCACGAAACTCGTTCCCAAAAACAAACCTGATCTTACTTGCGTGTCTCGATCAGGGCAAAGTTTCTCGATGACGCAGCTTCCTATCCAGGAACAAGGTCGATGCCGCCAGAAAATGGAATCAGCATGAAATCCGACAAACAGAATCCGCTTCCGCTGCTTCAGTTCTTCTCGATGCTCTTCCTCGTTCCCGGCATCTTCGGTCTCGTCGTCAGCACCATTCTCTCCACCAGCTATCTGGCCAATCTGCCGCGCGTCCCCGACCCGCAGACACTTCGCATGACCCCGCGCCAGATCCACGGCGTCACCGTTTTTGAAACCGAACAGGAAGATCGAACGCTCTCCGGCGTCGAGTACGGCGCTCTGGGTTGTTTTCTGGTCGGCCTGGTCTTCAGCGTCGTCTACATCGAAAAGCGTTCCGCCGCGCGCGCCAGTGATGCCGAACGCCCCGCCTTGGGCGAAGCCTGAGCCAATCTCAGCCCTGTCATGCAACGCCGTGCAATCCGCACGGCAAGTGCCGACAAGCTGTCACCCGTCAGCGTCGGAACCCTCCAAAACGTCAGCCCTGAAGCCTCAGCCCAGCCGCTCCGCAATCGACTTCGCCTGCGTAAACAGCAGCAGATAATCCGGCCCGCCGGCCTTCGAGTCCGTCCCGCTCATATTGAATCCGCCGAAGGGATGCGCGCCCACCATCGCGCCCGTGCACTTGCGGTTCAGATACAGATTGCCCACATGAAAGTCGCGCGTCGCCCGATCCAGCCGCGCGCGATCCCGCGTATAAATCGCGCCCGTCAGTCCATATTCGGTGTTGTTCGCCACCGCCATCCCCTGCTCAAAATCCGCCACTCGAATCAGCGCCAGCACCGGCCCGAAAATCTCCTCCTGCGCAATCACCGCATCCGGCGCAATATCGGCAATCACCGTCGGCTCCAGAAAAAATCCGCCCTCAGCATTCGCCACCGCTTTCCCGCCCGCGATCAGCCGTCCCTCAGCCTTGCCTTTTTCCATGTAGCCGAGAATGCTCTCCATCGCCGCCCGGTTCACCACCGGACCAAGATTGTGGTTCTCCACCGGGTCGCCCACCGTCAGCCGCGCCACGCGCTCGCGAATCTTTTCGACCATCGCATCGTAAATCGGTGCCTCCAGAATCGCGCGCGAGCACGCCGAGCACTTCTGCCCGCTG
Source organism: Acidobacteriota bacterium (assembly GCA_021846275.1). Classification (GTDB taxonomy): domain Bacteria; phylum Acidobacteriota; class Terriglobia; order Terriglobales; family Acidobacteriaceae; genus Acidicapsa. The sequence continues at coordinate 61,770 of JAJZBZ010000007.1, read as the reverse complement.
AATCCAAACGCCGACGCCACAACCCCATCCGCCGCCGCGTCCAGATCAGCATCCGCGCACACCAGAATCGAATCCTTGCCGCCCATCTCGAGCACCGTGCGCTTGATCCAGATCTGCCCCGGCTGCGTCCGCGCCGCGCGCTCGTGAATATCCAGACCCACGGCTTTCGATCCGGTAAACGCAATGAAGCGCGTCCGTGGGTGCTCCACAATCGCATTCCCGAACGTCGCTCCCGAACCAGGACAGAAGTTCACCACGCCCGGCGGCAGTCCAGCCTCTTCCAGCACCGCCACAAACTGCGCGGCAATCGTCGGCGAGTCGCTCGACGGCTTCAGGATCACCGTGTTTCCCGTCACAATCGCCGCGCTCGTCATCCCCGCCATGATCGCAAACGGAAAATTCCACGGCGGAATCACCGCGCCCACGCCCAGCGGAATATAGCGCAGCAGATTCCGCTCGCCCGGCAGTTGAATCGGCGTCGTCGCCTGGTCCAGCCGCAGCGCCTCGCGTCCATAGAACTCCAGAAAATCAATCGTCTCCGCCGTATCCGCGTCCGCCTCGGCCCAGTTCTTGCCCACCTCGTAAACCAGCCACGCCGAAAACTCATGCTTGCGCCTGCGTATGATCTCTGCCGCGCGAAACAGCAGCGCCGCGCGCACCTCTGCCGTCGTCCGGCTCCAGCTTTCAAACGCCGCCAGCGCCGCTTCCATCGCCTGCGGAGCGTGCTCGGCTTCCGCCTTCTGGTGAACGCCCACCACCCGCGCCGGCCGCGCCGGATCGAGCGAGCGAATCTTGCCCGCCGTCTCCACGCGCCGGCCGCCGATCACCAGCGCGTACTCGCGTCCAAGCTGCGCGCCCACCAGCCGCAGCGCCTCGCGCATCGCGCCAGCCTGCGCCGGATCGGCAAAATTCGTAAACGGTTCATTCACAAACGGGGTCGGAAAAGCAGTTTTCGTTTCCATCACCGAACGATCATACCCGACCGGCGGAGCAGGTGACCACCCCATCCAAATCGAGATTTCCCGTTCCTCCGTCCAGCGAAAAAATCAGCGCGCCTCAGCCGCGAAGAACTCTTCCACATCGCTCAGCTCGCGCGTCTGCCTGTACGGCGGCAAACTCTCCAGAAACACCCGCCCATACCGCTTCTGCCTCACGCGCGGGTCCAGCAGAACCAGCACGCCGCGGTCATCCAGTGAGCGAATCAGCCGACCAAATCCCTGCTTCAGCGTAATCACCGCCGACGGAATCTGATAATCGAAAAAGGGATTTCCACCCGCCTCCTCAATCGCCCGCATCCGCGCCGCCACCACCGGATCATTCGGCACCGCAAACGGCAGCCGATCAATCACCACGCAGCTCAGCGCCTCGCCCTGCACATCCACGCCCTGCCAGAAACTCGATGTCCCAAACAGGACCGCATTCGGCGTCTCGCGGAACCGCTCCAGCAGAACATTGCGCGGAGCCGTCCCGTGCAGCAGAATCGGAAAACCAATCCGCTCCTGCAACCGTTCGCTGATCTCCCTCATCTGGCTGTAGCTCGTAAACAGACAAAACGCCCGCCCCCGCGTGATCTCCAGCACGCGCCGTATGCACTCCACCGCCTCGCTCTGAAAATTCGGCGCGCGCGGGTCCGGCATCTGCGGCGGCAGATACAGCAGCGCCTGCTCTTCATAGCGAAAGTGCGACGGCACCACCAGCTCGCGCGCATCCCTCAGTCCCAGCCGCGCGCGAATATGCTCAAACCCTCCCTGCACCGTCAGCGTCGCCGAGGTCAGAATCACGCTCGGAATGCTTTCAAAGAGATGATCCTCCAGCAGCGACGAAACATCGATCGGCGTCGCCTGAATCAGCGTCGTCCTCGCCTGCTGCCGCAGCCCGCCTGCCGCGCGACGCTCCAGCCAATACACCATGTTCCCGGAGTTCGACTCCAGCACAAACTCAAGCTCGGTTCGCAACTGCGCCACCCGCCGACGCAGTCCCGCCGCCTCGTCCACGCCGCGCAACTGATCCAGCTCCGCCTCCAGCCGCATCAGCGTGCTGCGCACCCCCAGATACTGGTCGCCGCTCGTCTCCAGAAACTCCTCGCGCTCGGTGAACGGCTCGCGACCATCCTCGGCAATCGGCAGCAGATGAAAAAACAGCCGCGCGCGATCCAGCATCTGCTGCGCCGTAAAGTGAACCTGTGCCGCCGTCTCCGGATGGTCGCGATACACCGACTCCAGATCGCGCGCCAGATTCTCAAATCGCTGATTGCTCACCGCAATCCCGAAGTAGCTGCTCGCCACCGACTCCAGTTCATGCGCCTCGTCAAAGATCACCGCCGCAGCCTCCGGCAACACGCCCGCATCCGGCGCGCCCGCCGCCTCGCGCCTCACCGCCAGATCAGCGAAAAACAAGTGGTGATTCACAATAATCAGGTCGCTTTCGAGCGCCCTCCGACGCATCTCCGTAATGAAGCATCGCTGATAATCCGGACACGTCGATCCCAGACAAGCCTCGCTCCGCGCGTCGATCCGCGACCACAGATCGCTTGCCTCCGGCAGCTCAGCCAGCTCCGCGCGGTCGCCCGTCTCCGTCTCCTGTTCCCACTCCACAATCCGGGTCAACTCCCGCTTCAACTCCAGCCCCGACAGCACCGGCTGCCGCCCCAGAGTCACCAGCTTGTGCCGACACAGATAATTCGCCCGGCCCTTCATCACGCACACCCTCAGCGGCCCCAGCAGCGACTCCAGCAGCGGCACATCGCGCGAGATCAACTGGTCCTGCAGCGCCTTCGTGCCCGTCGAAACAGTCACCCGCCGACCCGACCGCAGCGCCGGCAACAGATACGCCAGCGTCTTACCCGTGCCCGTTCCCGCTTCCACAATCAGATGCCGCCGCTCGTCCAGCGCCTGCTCCACGGCGCGCGCCATCGCGAGTTGCCCCGGTCTCGATTCAAACGGCAGCGAAGATTGCTCCAGCACGCCGCCGGGCGCAAAAAACGCATACAGCGACGGCAGCGCGCGCTCGACCGCCGCGCCCGCCGCCACCTGTTGCAACGATGAATTGGAGTCAGACAATTCGCGCTTCCCCGGCCTGCTCTGAAATAGGCTGCTTCTTCATACTAGCGACAACCACGGCTCAGCGCCTGCGCTCCGTTGCGCCTCGCTCGACTCCGTCCACGCGCTGATAGACAATAAAAGAGAAGCGCAACAAACAGGCCGCAGAGAATCAAGCCGCGGAAGATCAAGCCGCAGACAAGGCTCGTCTCCGTCCGAGAATGCAATCCGCCTCAACTGCGCAACCAGAACTGGAGTTTCCGTGCCCAAAACCTTCCAATCGGCCATCCCCTCGCCCTCGATCGGCAATGACGCGCCGCTCGTAGCCATCGTCGGCCGTCCCAACGTCGGAAAATCCACCCTCTTCAACCGCCTCACTCACTCCCGCCGCTCCATCGTCGGCGACGAACCCGGCATCACCCGCGACCGCATCTACGGCGAAGTCGAGTGGAACGGCAAACTCCTGCGCCTCGTCGACACCGGCGGCATCGTCCCCGACGACGCCGACCTAATTCCCAGCGAAATCTTCCGCCAGGCTCGCACCGCGCTCGCCGACGCCGACCTCCTGCTCTTCGTCGTCGATGTGCGCACCGAACTTGCCTCGCCCGACTACGACCTCGCGCGCATGCTCATCCGCAGCGGCAAACCTGTATTTCTCGTCGTCAACAAGACCGAGAGCGCCGCGCTCGAAGCCGCCGCCGAAAACTTCCGCCAGCTCGGCATCCACGAACTCTTCGCCGTCAGCGCCGAACACGGTCGCGGCATCGGAGACCTGCTCGAAGTCGTCTTCGACCGTCTGCCCGCAGTCACCGCCGCCACTCAGCAAGCCGACGAAGAATCCCTCGACTGGACCGACGACGATCTCGAATCAGCGGTCATCACAGGCGAAGCCAGCGAAGCCCGTATCGATCAGCACCTGGCCGAATCTGATTTCGCCACGCAGCAAGCCGACGAACCGAGCGATACCGACGCCAGCGATGCGGCCAGCGAAAAAGCATCCGATGAAGACACCTGCGAAGAAATCTCCGTCGCCATCATCGGTCGTCCCAACGTCGGCAAAAGCACGCTGCTCAACGCCCTCACCGGCACCCAGCGCGCCATCGTTTCCCCCATCGCCGGCACCACGCGCGACGCCGTCGATGAAGTCATCGAGCGCAATGGCCGCCGCCTGCGCCTGGTCGATACCGCCGGCATCCGCCGCAAAGGCAAAACGCACCTGATGGCTGAAAAACTTTCCGTCATCATGTCGCGACGCCATCTCGAAGCCTGTGACGTAGCCCTGCTCATGATCGACGCCACTGAAGGCGTCACCGCCACCGACGCCCACATCGGCGGCTACGCCCACGAGAGCGGCCGCAGCGTCATCCTCGTCGTCAACAAGTGGGATCTCGTCACCACCGCCCGCACCGACGGCAAGCCGCCCGCCGACAAAAAAATCTACGAGGAGCAGGTCCGCCACGCGCTGAAATATCTCCACTACGCGCCCGTGATATTCATCTCCGCCGCCGAAAACGAGAACCTGGAGCGCGTCCTGCGCGCCATCGATCGCATCGGCCGCCAGCGCCGCAAGCGCATCTCCACCGGACAGATGAATCGCTTCCTCGACCGCGTCGACTTCCAGCGCGCCACCGTCCCCATGGCCAAGCGTGTGCGGATTTTTTACATCACCCAGGCAGCCATCGCGCCGCCCACATTCATCCTCTTCACCGATCGCCAGATCAAGCTTCACTTCGCCTTCCAGCGATTCCTCGAAAACCAGATTCGCGAGGCATTCGGCTTCGAAGGCACGCCCATCTGGTTCAAAGTCCGCGCTCGCAAAGCATAGCCCTCCGGTTCCGAAAAACCCGCGCCAGATCACCCACGCCTTCGATAGCGAATCTGGAACTCGTAGCCCTCATTCGGCGGAAACAGCTTCGCCATCAGCCTCAGCCGCTCCGCCAGCGCCGGCGCCGCCAGCAGCGGATACTCGCGCTCCCTCAGGTCGTGGTAATCAAAATCCGTCACCAGCGAAAGCAGATACACCGCCAGCGCATCGCAGAACGCAGCCTCTTCGTAATCCTTCCGCGCGCGCTCGTTGCCGTCGCGCGCCGCCGCGTCCGCCTCCGAATGAAAAGCCTTGCGCCGCGCATCCCACGCCTCCCTGCTTGTCTCGCCACGCACTCCCGCCTGCGCCTGCGACCCGGCCAGCTCACCAAACTCAGCAGGCACTCCCACCGCATCCACAAAATTGTGCGCCACATTGATGCAGAACTCGAAGTTCAGGCTGAACCTGTCATCCGTCAACCGCGAAGACAGAAACACCGCCTGCACAACGCCCAGCGAAACATCCCGATGGCAGATCGCCCGTTCCGCAGCGTCCTCCGTCTGCGCCGGCGCAACCATCACCTCATTGCCCTCGCTCACCACCAGCGGAACAAAGTAATAGCAGTGGTCCGCAATCGCCGGCACCAGCACGCGCGGCACCGCGCCCACCAGATGCTCCATCTCCGCGTGCGAAATCCGCGCCTCCGCCCAACTGGTAAATCGCAATCCATTCGCCGCCGTGGCAATCGTCGTATTCGCAGCCACTTTTTCCGCGGGCCACCACTCAAGCTGTGCAGAGGTCATCATTGTTTCCTATACTAAATACGCGGGCGCAACGATGCACAGCCACGCCGCATCGCCCCACTCGCACGGAGACCACCATGACCGAGCAAGCCTCAACCACTCGCCGCAGCGGAACGTTCCTCGGATTCCCGCTCGAAGGCTTCGGATTCTTCACCAGCGTCCTGCTCGCCGCCGCCTCCGGATTCTTCACATTCTTCCTCGTCACCGCGCTCTCCATCTTCGCGCTGCTCTTCTGGAACCAGCTCGGCCATCACAGCGTGGACTACGCCGACACTTATCGCTACTGCGGATTCCCCGCCGCCGTCGTCGTCTGGACCATCGCCTTCTTCGTCTTCGGCAGCCTCTGGATTCGCGCCAAAATCCACATGAAATAGCAAAATTCCTGTTCTCCCATCCACGCGCGGTCGTCTACACTCCGCCTATGCCGTCCCTTTTTTCGCGCCGCATCCTGCTCGCCGTCTGCCTGCTCGCCTGCTCCCTCACCGCTCGCGCCGCCGCGCCTCAGCCCGAGCCGCAGCCCGATTCCACACTCGCCCAAAGCCTCCTGCCCATCCTCGCCTCGCCCGCGCTCGCTCAATCTCACGTCGGCGTGCGCATCACCACGCTCGACGGCCGCGTCCTCTTCGCCTGGCACGACAAAGAGCGCTTCACCCCGGCATCGAATACCAAACTGCTCACCACCGCCGCCGCCTCGGCCCTGCTGCCCGTCAACACGCTCACCTGGACCACGCGCCTCGTCACCACCGGCTCCATCGACGCCGACGGCACACTCCACGGCGACCTCATCCTGCTCGGCTCCGGTGACCCGACGATGAGCGCGCGCAACTACCCCTATCGCAATCGCCGCGAAGCCGCCGACCATCCGCTCCCGCCACGCGACCCGCTCGCCGACCTCGCCTCGCTCTGTGACCAGTTGTCCGCGCGGGGCATTCGCTCCATCGACGGCAACATCATCGGCGACGACACGCTCTTCGCCTGGCAGCCCTACGGCGTCGGCTGGGGCTGGGACGATCTCGTCTGGAGTTACGGCGCGCCCGTCTCCGCGCTCACGCTTGACGACAATGTTGTCCACCTTCACGTCACCGGCGACGCCGCTGGCGGCACGACCGACACCTGGATGCCGCCCACTCCGTTCTACACGCTGGAAAATTCCGCTCGCGTCGCCCCCAGCGATGCCAATGCCGAACCAGGCCTCGACCGCATGCCCGGCTCGCGTCTCGTACGCCTGTGGGGAACCATTCCGCCCACCGGCTACGTCGCTCCCATGGCCATCGAAGACCCCGCCGAATTCGCCGCCGCGTCCCTGCGCATGCTCCTCACCCAGCGCGGCATCTCCGTCACCGGCACAGCCCGCGCCCGCCATCGCCTCAGCGCCGTCACCACCGACTACGCCATCGAACAGGCCGAACCCCTCACGCTCCATCCCGTGCAACTCGACACCTTCGCCGCACCCGTTGATGGCCGTCATATCCTCGCCTCGCACCAGTCGCCGCCCGTCGCCGAAGACATCGTCGTCACCAACAAAGTCAGCCAGAACCTCCACGCCGAGCTGCTCCTGCGCATGCTCGGAAGCACCTTCGGCGCCGACGGCAGTTACGCTCAGGGTGTGCGCGTCGTCCGTCAGTTCCTCCTTCAGGCCGGCGTCGCGCCCCAGGATTTCTTCTTCCACGACGGCTCCGGCATGAGCATGAGCGACCTCATCACCCCGCGCGCCTACACCACTCTGCTCGCCTACGCCGCTCGCCAGCCCTGGGGTGCCGAGTGGCGCCGGAGCCTTCCCGTCGGCGGCGAGGACGGCACACTCGCCGCACGCTTCGGCAACACCCCGCTCAACGGTCGCATTCAGGCCAAAACCGGCTCGCTCAGCGAAGTCAGCACCCTCAGCGGATACCTCACCGCCGCCAGCGGAAAAACTCTCGTCTTCTCCATCCTCGTCAACGGCCATCTGCCCAACGACGCCGCCGAACACGCAACCGTCCAGGCCATCGACAAACTCTGCCTCGCCGTCGCCGCAGCCGAGTGAAACCGGCTCCGGCCAAAGGTCGCCGCGCGATACAATCAGGCTGTGCAACGACAAAAACAGATCCGCATCCAGGCGCTTCTCAGCCTGGCTCTCACAAGCGCGTTCCTGTTGTCCGGCTGCCGACCACTTCCTCCATCCAAACCCGCTTCCCAGTTCACGCCACAGGAGGCGCGCGGCGCTGCCGTCTTCCAGTCCCACTGCGCCCGCTGCCACTATCCAACAACCACCCACAGTCTCCACGGGCCCGGCCTTCAGGCGCTCACCAAACTCAAATCCATGCCCTCCGGCGCGCCGCCCACCGGCGCACGCATCACCCAGACCATCCTCTACGGACACGGCATGATGCAGCCCGTCCCCATCAGCGATGCCGACCTCGAAGACCTGCTCGCCTACCTGCATACACTGTGAAGGAGCGCATTCCCCGAAGGAGCGCATTCAAGGAGCAACCATGAGCGCCAACCCCGAACCACCCGACGAACTCACCCGGAAAGTTCCGCTCCAGCCACTCACCAGCGCCAAATCCAATCCGCTCCTGCGCCTGCCCGGACTCTTCTTCATCGGCCTCTACATGCTCGGCCTCTCCGCCATGGTCACCTCGCGCGTCGCCACCCATCACGCGCACCCGCTCTATCTCGTGCTCGCCGTGCTGTTCCTCATCGCCGGCTTCGGCCTTGTCCTGCTCTTCCGCTGGGCATGGTCGCTCACGCTCGCCGCCGTCTTCCTGCCCATGAGCTACTGCCTCTGGCTCATGCTCCGCCACGCCATGCCCTACGAGGTCGGCTTCGTCCAGATCCTGCTCAATCTCCTGCTCTTTCTCTACCTCGTCCGCCCCGAAGTCCGCGCCGCACTGCGCTAATTCTGATTTTCCCGTCACTCTCAACAAAACCGGGTGCCCCATCCAGGCTTCGCTTGGGTGGGAAAAATAGATGCCAGCGCCATCGCTGCCTTTGCTGATGTTTTGCTTTCCCGTCGTCCTCAGCAAGCGCCCACCCGCGACCAACGGGAGCGGTAACAACCGTCCGTGGCGCGCAAAGCGCGCGTCCGCTGCATGCAATGCCTGCATGCAATGCTAGTCGCCGGGAACGGTGGTCATCGGTGCATCCGTCGTGATTTCGTCGCAGGCAATCCCCAGGCACTCGCCCAGTTCGTCGAACTTCCGCTTCCACTCCGGTCGTTGTTCCGGCGCGTGCCCGGTCAGCGAGTGCTCCGCGCTGCGGAATATCTCGTACCACAGATTCTGCGCCTGCCACAGATTCAACTCGAACGGCATCTCGCGCAGCAGCCGCGCCAGCGTCAGCGCGCGCTCCAGCGTCTCCAGCCCGCCCGAAGTCATCTGCAGCTCCACCATCATCCGTTTCATCTTCTGGTCCGCCTGATAGCTCAGCGCCGTCGCGTCCAGCGTAATGTCGTCCTCATCGGCCATCCGCAGCAGTTCCCTCACCCGCGCCGCGTCCACCGTCTCCTCGTCCAGCGCGCGCTTCAGACCCACGTTGATCGCGTACCCGGCCGCCAGCGTCAGCCCCTGCGGCTTCGGCAGCTCGGCTCGTGAAAGATAGTGCAGCAGGCTCGCGTGGTTCTCATAAATCCCCGTCAACGACGCCTCAATATCGCGCAGCGCCGAGCGCAAAATTAGATGCACAATCCTCTGCTGCTCGTCGCGAAACAGCGAGCGCAGCGAATACTTCAGCTCGTAATTCCTGTCCAGCAGCCGTATCACCTCGGCAAAATCCGCTCGACCCACAACCTCGCGCAGCTCCGCCGTCAGGGCGCGCAGCGCCGCATCATCGCCCTGGCCCAGCGCCTTCACGCCAGCCGAAATATTCTGGTCTCCAAAGTGCATAACCGCGTACGTAAACTCCTCCGCGTGGTCCGTGATCGTCGATTCCAGCCGCACATGCCCCAGCGCCAGCCGTCCATTCCCCGAGCTGAGCGTCTCCTCGCTCAGCCGCCGAATCCGATAGCAGAAAAGCTCCGTCTCGTCGGCAAACGACGAGTACACCGCGCTGATCGCGTAATGCGCCGCCACCTGCTCCAGCGTCGTCTGCATCGGCAGCACGCGCTCGCGATAAATCCGCTCGCCATCGCCCTCCGACGCCACATTCGATTTCGCCTCCGCCAGCTTCGCCAGAAAACGATCTTCCAGATCAAGCGTCAGCTCCCCGCTCACCGCCCGCGCCAGTTGCAGCACCCGCGCCGCATACGCAATCACCTGCACCGTCTCAATGCCGGAAATATCGTCAAAAAACCATCCGCAGCTCGTGTACATCAACTGCGCATGCCGCTGCATCTCCATCAGCCCCAGCGCCTGCACCCGCTCCGCGTGGCTCAGCTCCCGCGCCGCAAATTCGTTCAGAAACTCACTCTCCGCCGAGCGATCCAGCAGCACGCGAATATACCCGTCCCGCGCCGCCCAAACATCCTGAAACAGTCGCCCACCCAACTCCTCCGTCAGCGCCACCACGCCATCGCGCACCATGTCCAGCGCCTCGCGCAGCGGCCCGCGCCACTTCTGGTTCCAGCCCGCGCGTCCCCCGTTGCAGCCGCAATCCGACCTCCATCGCTCCACCCCATGCGAGCAGCTCCACGAAGTATTCTCGACAATCTCCGCCTCCATCGTCGGCGGATACTCGGCCAGAAAACTCCCATAATTCGCCAGCCCCACCGTCGCGTCCTCTTCCATCAGCTTCAGCGCGTAGCTCAGCGCCATCTCGCCATGCTTGTGGTGGTGCCCATAGCTCTCCCCATCCGTGGCAATATGCACCAGCTGCGCCGTCTGCGCCCCCTCGCGAAAGCCCGTCTTCAGCCGTGACGCAAACGCCTCGCCCGAGTTCAGCAACCCCTCGAACGCCACCGCGCGAGAGATCGGCCCGTTGTAAAAAAACACCGCCAGCGAACGGCCCGATGCAAACCGCACCAGATACGGCCGCGTCGTATCCACCGTCGCCCGCGTCGCGTCTCCCGGCGTCTCCACCCACTCGCCCACTGCGCGCGCTGCCGCCTGCTTCTGCTCGTCCGCTGCCACATCCCCGCGCCGCGCGGTTTTTTCCCCGCGCTCCCACTCAATCGCGCGCACACGCCCGCACTGATGCGGCGCCAGCACCGTGAAGCGAATCCCTTCCTCAGCCAGCATCTCCAGCGATCGCTCATCCGCCGCCGTCTCCGCCAGCCACATCCCCTCCGGCATCCGCCCAAAACGCGCGCGATAATCCGCAATCCCCCAGCGAATCTGCGTCCGCCGGTCGCGCTCGCTCGCCAGCGGCAGAATCACATGGTTATACACCTGCGCCAGCGCCGAACTGTGTCCCTTGAACGTCTCCCGGCTGCGCCGCTCCCCATCCAGCACCGCCCGATACGCGCGCGGAGCCTTCTCCGCCAGCCAGCTCAGCAGCGTCGGACCAAAGTTGAAACTCATCCGCGCATAGTTGTTCACAATCCGCACAATGCGGTTGCGCTTGTCCACAATCCGCGACGCGCCATTCGTCGCATAACACTCCGCCGTGATCCGTTCGTTCCAGTCGTGATACGGCGCCGCCGACTCCTGCGTCTCCACCGTCTCCAGCCACGGATTCTCCCGCGGAGGCTGATAAAAATGCCCGTGAATACAGATGAATCGCTTCGCCACCAGCTCTACTCCCGCCCCTATTGTAGCCGTCAGCCGCCCGTCGTCGGGAGCGGGCAGCCAACCCGGTTCTCAGGCCGTTCGAGCCATGCCTCCGCCATCTTCCATCCCCGGCTGCTTCTCGCCGCTCTCAGGGCTGGATGCGAACTCCGGCCACGCCGCCTGCTCCCGCGGCCAGCGTCAGGTGCAGAAGGTGCTGCGTGGCGTCGTAGTGGGAATCAACCACGCGCCCAGCCGTTGCCGTTGCCTTCGGATTTGTAGCCGCGTACACAAGCAGTTCCTGTTTTGTTTCGCCGCGAGTAAACAGTAGTTGAACTGCGAGTGTTCCGCCCGCTTCCACGCGCGCGGAGAGCCGCCGTTTGCCCGCCGTGGCAATCATCTGCGGATCGCCAATCAGCGCCAGCCCGCCGCGCAGCACCGGCGCAACCACCGCATAGCCCCAGCCATCGCGCAGCGCCAGTTCGGCCCGTCCATCGGACGCCACAGCCGTCCCTGCGCCGCTGCGCCAGTCGTAGAGATACACCTCGCCCGCATAGCCAAGCTCGGCTGGAGTGAACGTCGCCTCGGTCTGCGCGCCGCGCGGATAGGCAAAAACATAGCTGACACGCCCGGCCTGCTGCCCGGATTCAGCCACCGCGATCATCGGTGCCGCTTCGTTGCGCGCATCCGAAAGATAGACCCGGTCCAGCGGACGAATCCCACCATCCGGCTTCACCAGAACGCCATCGCTGCGCGCCGCGCGCTTCAGGTTCTCCGCGTCAATCGCATCCAGCGCGTCACCCACTCCCACCGGCCCCGACGAGAGCGTGGACAACACCAGATTCGGCGTCTCCGCGCTCATGAAAACATCCGTCCACGGCCAGATGCCCAGCGCATACGCCATCTGCGAATCGTACAGAAACGAGTCCCACTTCTTCCGCTCAAAGCGATCATCGCTCGTGCGGATCGTCGTCAGGTTCGCGTAGCGCGCGCCCTGCATGTAGTCCGCCGGCGCGCCCATGCAATACTGCATCGTGATTCCGCGCGCGCTCATCGCCCGCGCCATCTCATCGTGAAACTTCTCCGGGTCCGTCAGGTTCTGCTCCGCCTGCGCAAACGAGCCGAGCCAGTCCTGCTCATACACCACAACGTGCGCCGCCACCATCCACTTCGCCGTTGCCTCCCAGTAGCGCGGATCGATGATCACATTGCCCGACATTTTGTACTCGCTGCGATACGGACTGCTCGCATCAATCCAGCGCCCATGCACGGCCAGCGGCAGTTTCACCTGCTCGGCGAAAGCGCCCATCCCATCCGGAAACAGCCGCTTGTCCGGCTCGTACAAATACGCCCCGCCCGCGCCATTCTTCCAGTTGAAGATCCGCCAGTCCTTCTGCGGACCCTTCGGATAAAACCAGCTATCCAGTTGCATCAGCCCCGGCGCCACTCCATCCGCGCGATATTTCGCCGCCATCGCCAGCAGCGTTCCCGTGTATCCGAGCTTCGCGTCGTACTTGTAGTAATACGTCGCCCCGTTGTCCGTCCAGTAGCTCAGGCTGCGCAGCAGCGGGTCGCCATCGTTGGCAACGCGCGGTCGCGCCGACCAGGCCTGCATCGCCTCGCCCCACGCGCGCAGCGTCGCGTGAATGCCCGTGCCCGCAACCAGCACCGTCGTATGACGAAACCCTGTCGGCAGCGTGCCGATCGACGCCACCAGTCCGGAATCCAGCGTCTCCTCCCGCATCTCCATCCGCGTGATGAAAAAGTGATCCGTCGGCGACAGCACCAGCGCGTGCCGCTGCGCGTCAAACAGCACCCACGGACCCTGTTCGCCCAGAAAACCAAACTGATAACCGGCAAACGGCTGCACCCGATGGCCCATCCGGTACAAGCCGGAGGAAAACCCGCTCAGCACGGGAAAATCCAGCGGCGCTTGCATCGCCCGCACCGCGCTCACGGTGAAGGTGACCACCGGCGCATTCCCGTACACGCGAATCGTGTCCTGTTCGCCGGGCCGATGCAGCTCCAGCGCGCAATACCGCCCGAGAGCATCCGCCGCCTCGCGTCTCACCACCCTGCCCGCCTCCCGCGTCTGCCCGCGCAACACCGATTTCGTTGCCGTCACGCGAACCGTGTACGCGCCGTCCGATGTGAAACCAGCCTCAACCGCCGCGCCCGTGCAACTCTGCGCGGCCAGCAAAACCGGCAGTCCGGCGCACCCCACCGCAAACATCCAAACGGAAATCCGGCGCACCCATGCTCCACGCATCCGGCAACGCGACACTACGGAACGGAAAAACCTCATGTATTTCATACGCGAACACAATAACAGAACCGCGCCTCAGCCCAGGCCAGCGCGCGGGCGGAGGCGCGAATGCGCCTCCGCCGCACACAAAGCTAAAACTGGAAACGATAGCGGATCTCGCCGTAAACCATGCGCGGATCGTCGAAGTGAAACCCGCCAATCGTCACCGAGTTATCCAGCAGCACGCGATGGTTGGTCACGTTGATCACGTTCACCGCCGCGCGCCACCGCTCACCGAAGCTCCTGCCGCCGGAAACATCAAAGGTCGTATGCGCCGGAAGATAGTTCGCGTCATACGGCCCGATGTTCGCGCCCGCCAGTCCGTTATGCAGCCCCGAGCCGTAGTAGACATTGGATGAGAACCACGTCCGTTGCGGCAGTTGCAGCGTGAATCCGGTATTCAGCGTATCGCGCTGGTCGTGGTCCACCGGCACATAAGCCGCGCCGATGTCGCACGACGGGTCCGTCGGAATCGAGCAGGCGTAGCCGCCCACAATCGTGCCGCGCTCCTCGGCAATCTGGTTCGAATAGGTCACGTAAAACTGTCCCCGCCGCGCCACCTGCGGCGAATGCAGCGTCAGCTCCCAGCCGCGAATCAGCGCGCCATCCACCGCAATCGGAAAGTAGATATTCGACTCGCCCACATTCGAGTGATCCAGAAAATTGTTCACCCGCGTCTCAAAGTTGTCGATGTCCAGCAGCCATCCGCGCTCCGGAATCTCGACGCCGAACTGATGCTCCTCATCGCGCTCCGACGGCAGCGGAACAAACGTATTCTCGCCCTTCTGCGCCGTCACGTAGTCCAGCAGCCCGGTCGAAACCGTCTCCACCGGCGCGGGCTGAAAGTAGTGTCCATAGAATCCCCGCAACACCCAGTTCAGCCGCGGCACACGCACCGTCGCGCCAATGCGCGGATAGTTCGCCTCCTCATTCAGCAGGCTGCGAAAAATCGAGAAACGCATCCCGCCCAGCAGCGTGATCCACTGATTCACCCGCCAGTGGTCCTCAATGTAAAACTCCACCAGCCCCGCGTCCGTCGCCGCCATCTGGTTCGGCACGCTCGTGCCCGCGCCTTCATTCACCTGCAAGCCAAACAGGTCGCGCTCGGCCTGAAAAAAACTGTACATTCCACCCGACGCGCTGTTCCGCGGCAGCTCCGCATGCACATCCACCTGCGCGCCGGCATAGTTCGACCGCTGATGCCACGTCGTCGCCACCGGCACGTCCGTCGGCAGCGAATCGTAGTTCGCCTCATTCAGGTGATAGAACGGCGCCACCTGATATTCCAGCTTCGCATTCGCCGTATGCACCCAGTTCGCAATCGCAAACGCATCGCGCTCCCGCTGCGCATCGCGCAGCCCATACGATGCGTAGTAGCCCGAAGTCGCCTCATAATCCGTCGTGCTCGGATCGTAGGGAATATCAAAATAATCCTGCCGATACTGGCTGTCCAGCCGCAGTTGATCCTTCGCCGTCTGGTTCCGGATCACCGACGCAAACACGCTCTGCGAGTTCGTGCTGTCGTGATAAATCGTCGCCACCGGAGTCTGCAATCCATAGTTCGCGCGCGACCCCGTCAGGCTCGTGTACCACGCCGTCCGCTGCGTGTGATCGCCCAGGGATAGCTGCGCCTCGCCCTCGCCCAGGTTGCCGCCAATCACCCGCAGATTCCCCTCGCGGTCGCGCTCAAAACCATTGCGCGGCAGCACGTCGAAGACTCCATACGTCCTGTCGCCCAGCTCCGCCGAATAGCTCCCGCGATCCACCTCCAGTTGCTCAATATCGCCCGGATCGATCTGCGGCCCCACGTTCGACGCAATCTTCGTATTCGGAATCGCCACCCCATCCAGCATCCACGTCGTCTGGTGCCCGCCGCGCACGTGCAGCATGTCGTGCGCCATCAGCGCCCCCGGCACGTAGTCGGTAATCATCGCCGTGCCCAGCGTGCGATCCGCGCCCGGCGTCTCGGCGATCTGTTCGCGATTCACCGTCGTCGTCGGCGTCACGGAGTCGCTCGTCGTCGGCGTCACCGTCACCGTCTGCTCCGTCGCCGCCACGCTCAGCGGCAGATGCAGCACCGCGCGCACACCCGCCTCCACCGTCACCGTCGTCCGCAGCACGGCAAACCCCTGCGCCTCGGCCGTCACGCGATACGCTCCAATCGGCACACCCGTCAGGTCAAACTCGCCGCGCTTGTCCGTCACCGCGCGCCGCACCAGCTCCGAACTCACCGCGCGCAGCTCCACCCGCGCTCCGGCCACCGGAAAATGCTCGGCGTCATGCACCACCCCATGCACCGCCGCCAGGTCCGTCGCCCACGCCGCAGTCCCCGGCAGCACCAGCCACGCAAACACCGCCGCCAACAGGCAAATCCCGCGCATACGCTCACTCCTTCACGCCGCGCGCGAACTCGCACGCAACGCATTCGCCTGGCACCCGCATGCGCGCTCGCGCTGCCACTCCGCAGTCGCGCGTCGCTCACGGCAGTGCCTCAGCCGTTGCCTGTTTATCTGGAAAATTCCGCCACGCCTGCCAGCGCGGCTCTGCCGACTCAGCTCATCGCGGCAACTTCACGCGCAGCGCGGAGGCCCACGCTCGCGCCACAGCCTGCGCTCCCCATCCCGCGCCACACGCCGCGATCCGGAGATTCGCACCCTTTCGCTCAAAAGAAGAATGTGTTGCAGCGTCTGATCCGCAACCCACGCCATCGCGCCCGTCGCGGCCTGCGCCGCATCTTCGTCGCCGCAGGTGCAGACCGCATGCACTCGCGCATGCGAGTGGTCCGCCATCGCAGCCATCTTCGCCATCGCGCCGCTGTCCATCATCGGGCAGTGATGGCTGCCATGCCGCCTGCAACACGCCGGCAGACTGGCATCCGCCGAAGCCGAACTGTTATTCCAGGCGGCAGCCAGGGCAGGAATCGGAACTCCCGTCACCAGCACCAAGGCCAGCGCCAGCCCCGCTCTCACCTGTCGCAAACAATTCATCTGTGCTCAGTCTCGCCCCACACAGGCCCACCGCGCAACCCTGAGACGGGCTGCGCTCCGCATCTATTCGCGCGGCGCGAAGTAGCCCTTTTTCGCGCGCACCTGATACCGCCGATCCAGGCAATAGAGATAGATGGTGCGGAAGGCGCCGTCGGACTTGAAATCCGCCGGCGTATACGTCAGCAGATACTGGCTCCTCAGCTCTTCCTGAATGCTGTTGAAGCCGCTCACCATGTCCTCCATCGACGGCGGGAAAAACGCGCGTCCGCCCGTCGCTTCGGCCAGCTTCTTCAGGTTGTCGTCGCCACGCCCGCGGCTCGGCGTCCAGTTCGTGCTGATCGCGTAGATGATCGTCTCCGCGCGCTCGCACATCTTGATCGCCTCTTCAATGTACACGCGGCTCTGGTTGTCGTTGCCATCCGAAATCAGCACAATCGCGCGCCGCACCGGCTCCTGTCCGCGCGTCTGCGAAAGCTGCTTGTCCCGGCAGGCCGAATACACCGCGTCAAACAGCGCCGTGCTGCCGCCCGCATGCAGCTTTGTCACGCCCGTTTCCAGCCCGTCAATGTCGTTCGTCCAGTCCTGGGTCAGCGTCGGCGTCGCGTCAAATCCCATCACAAACGCCCGGTCCGCGCGCGAGTGCAGCACCTGCAACAGAAACTGCGTCGCCGACTGCTTCTCAAAATCAAACCGCTGCCGAATCGATGTGCTCGTGTCCACCACAAGGCCCACGCGCAGCGGCAGATTCGTCTGCTGCGTAAAGCTCGTCACGCGCTCCGGTGCCTTCTGGTCGTCCAGCAGCGCAAAGTCGCCCAGCTTCAGATGCGGAATGAAATTTCCATGCCGATCCGTCACCGTGAAGATCAGATTCACCTCGTTCACGTTGCGCACAATCTTGAAGCTCGATGTCTGGTCCTGACTCGACGGAGCCTGACCCGGCTGTGCCTGACCCGGCTCCACGGGAACCGGCTGCGCAGGCGTCTGCGGCGTCAGCGTCAGCGGCTGCGCACCCGACGGAGCAGGCTGCGACTGCTGTGTCGGTGTTGCCGCCGGTGTCTGCGCCGCGGCCATTCGCGGAGCAGTGCAAAGAAGTGTTGCCAACGAAGCCAGAAAAAAAGGCGCGCGAAATACGGTGCGAAACGAGGTCTGCATCTTGACCTTGATTTTAACAATCCTCTCACCGAGTGCCGTTTTGGATGCCGCCGCCATTCCGTGCCGCGAGCGGGGACCGGAGACGGACCGGAACCAGCGCAACTACTTCCGTCCCGCGCATCGGTCATGCCACACTCACATCAGGAAGCCGACTTTCGTTGCAATCGGGCAACGGCAACAAAACCTCCAAACGGGTAATCCGCATGCAGTCAGCCATCTCCACGCGCATCGTGCTTCGCGAACGGCTCCAGCCCTCGCTGCTCGACTCCATTCTCGCCCTGCGTCCGGCCGCCATTGAAATCTTTGCCGCCCGCCAGCACTTCGACTACACCGACCGCGAACACATCGCCGAAATCGCCGCCTGGTTCGCCGCTCACAACCTCACGCCGTGGGCGCTGCACGCGCCGCAGTTTCCCGACCGCGAGATGGGCCGCGCCGGTGCGCCCGCAGTCAATCTCCTCCACCCGGAAAAATCCCGCCGCATCGACGCCATGGACGAAGTCAAGCGCGCGCTTGAGTCAGCCGACCAGCTTCACTTTGCTCATCTCGTCGTGGAGTTGGGCGAGCGCGGAGACTCATGGTCGCCGCGCACGCTGGAAAACGCGCTCACCGCTCTGGAGCATCTCGACGCCTTCGCCCGTCCGCTCGGCGTCCGCCTGCTCGCCAAAAACGGCATGAACGAACCCTCGCAGCCCGAGCGCCTGGTCGAGATTCTCGCCATCGGCCATCTCACGCGCGTGGGCATCGCGCTCGACCTCGGCCACGCCCACGCCACCTGCGGCATCGCCGCCGCCTTCGCGGCCACGCGCGGCCATCTCGCCAGCCTGCGCGCGCACGACAATCACGGCTTCCGGGATGAGCACCTCTGGCCCGGCAAAGGCTCGCTCGACTGGCCCCAGCTTCGCGCTTCGGCCAGCGCAGCCGACGCCGCAAACCTGCCCTGCTTCCTCGACCTGCCCAACGCCGGCCTGATCCCGCCAGCGGACTTCGCCGCCTTCACCTCGCTCATCGCCTGAGCAGCACTTTGCCGCCGCGCCCACGTACCGCGTAGAATGCGCCCATGTCGCACTCAGGCCGAAATCCGCTGCCAGCGGAGTTCGCCCATTCCAGAGGAGATTTCCGATGCCCGCAACCGTTCCCGCCGCGCGTCCCAAACTCGGTCCCACGCGCCGATCCGTTGTTTTAACGCTCGTCGCTCTCCTGCTCACTTGCCTTGCGCCCGCCGCGCGCGCCCAGGACTGGGCCAAGGCCAAACTCGACAAAAGCATGCGTCACCGCGAATGGGTCACCATCCCCTACAACGGACGCAAGCTCCAGGCCTTCGTCGTCTACCCGGAGGTCAGCCACAAGGCTCCCGTCGTGCTCGTCGTTCATGAAATCTTCGGCCTCTCGGACTGGGCGCGCAGCATGGCCGACGATCTCGCCGCGCAGGGTTACATCGCCATCGTTCCCGACCTGCTCTCCGGCGCCGGTCCTCACGGCGGCGGCAGCAGCGACTTTCCCGACATGGATTCCACCGTCAAGGCTGTCTTCCAGCTTGATCCGCGCCAGGTCATGTCGGACCTCAACGCAGCCGCTCACTACGCGCTCAGCCAGCCCTCGGCCAACGGCAAACTCGCCGTCGTCGGCTTCTGCTGGGGCGGTGGCAAGGCCTTTGAATACGCCACGCTCCACAAGCACCTCAGCGCCGCTTACGTCTTCTACGGCACCCCGCCGGTGAAGGAAGCCATGCCCGCAATCACCGCTCCCGTCTATGGCTTCTACGCCGGAGACGACAACCGCGTCACCTCCACCGTCGCCGGCACCACCGCCGACATGAAGGCCGACGGCAAAGCCTACTTCCCGGTCGTCTATCCCGGTGCCGGTCATGGCTTCATGCGCGCCGGCGAAGCCCCCGACGCGACGGCTGCCAATCGCGAGGCACGCGACAAAGCCTGGGCGCGGCTGCTCCGTCATCTCGCCACCATGTAACCGCATTCCGGGCAGACTCGCTTCGTCGCAGGACTAGCTTCGCCCCACAATCCGCCTGCATCCCTCGCCGCGCCAGAGAACCTTCGCGCGGCGAGTCCATTTTTTGCTCCGATGCTATACTTGAAGCGCAAGCCTCTGCGAAATTGATCTTTAGCGGCAGGCCACTTCAGGAGGAGTACCATCGCATTCGACAAACGTTCCGCCAAGCAGATGATCCGCACCAACGAGCGCATTCGCGCCCGCGAAATCCGCGTCATCGACGAGAATGGAGAACAGCTCGGCATCCTCGCGCCCTTTGAAGCGCTCAAGATGGCCCGCGACCGCGGTCTCGATCTCGTCGAGGTTTCCCCCAACGCCGTCCCGCCCGTCTGCCGCATTCAGGATTACGGCCGTTTCCTCTACGAAAAAGGCAAAAGCGAAAGCGCCGCGCGCAAAAAGCAGAAGGTCATCGTCGTCAAGGAGGTCAAGTTCTCCGTCACCGTCGATGAGCACGACTACCAGACCAAGAAGAACCAGTGCGTGCGCTTCCTGAACGAAGGCGACAAGGTCAAGGCCAGCCTGCGCTTCCGTGGCCGCCAGATGTCCCATCGCGAGCTTGGCTACGCCATCATCAACCGCCTCATCACCGACATTGGCGAGGCCGGCATCGTCGAGTTCATGCCGCGCATGGAAGGCACCACACTTCACGCCATCCTCGCGCCATCGAAAAAGAGCGAAGCTGCCAAGCCAAAGGCCGAAGCAGCACAGCCCGCAAGCGTCTGATCCCGCTTCTCGCGCCGGGCCGGATTCAGCATCCGGCCCGGCGTTTCCGTCTCCGCGACGGGGTGCCGCACTCGATTCCTCTTCCCATCGCAGCCCGCGCCGATCATCCCAACCAATTTCTCCGCCTTCCCGGTCGAAACATCGGCTCGGATTCCGCTCTGCGCGTGTATGCTGAGCCTCATGAGAAAACCTGCGGCCCTATCTGTTGCGATGTCTCTCGCGATGCCTCTGGCAATGCCCCTTGCTGCCCTCGTTGCGGCGCTCGCCCTTGCCCTGCCTGCGCGACCGGCGTCCACCGCCCGTTTCCCCAACAGTGAAGACCTGCGCCACCTGCGCGCGCTCGGCGCGCCCCTGCTCAGCCCCGACGGCCGCCTCGTGCTTTTCTCCGTCGCCGACACCACCGCCGACGGTGGTCGCAGCCACTTCTGGCTCGTCCCCACCGACGCCAGCCAACCCGCGCGCCAGCTCACCTTCACGCCCGGCAAGGAAAAATCCGGCGAGTCTTCCGCCCAGTGGTCGCCCGACGGCAAAGCCATCTTCTTCCTCGCCCATCGCGGCGACCAGACCCAGCTCTTCCTGCTCTCGCTTCAGGGCGGCGAAGCCCTGCCCTACACGCTCGAGACCCTGCCGCTCGTCGATGACGCCAAATCTCCCGACGCCATTCCTCCAGCGCGCAAGGCCGCCGCAGCCGCCGCCAAACCGCTCCCGCTCAGCCTCAGCGGCTACGCCATCTCGCCCGACGGTCGCTCGATTGCTCTCTGGGCGCGCGACCCCCAGACGCCCGGCGAAAAAGCCGCTCACGACGCCAAGGCCGACGCCACCTGGGCCGACCACCAGACCCACCGCACCCGGCTCTACCTCGCTCACCTCAGCCCGGACGGCGCACTCACCTCCACCGGCCCCGCGTCCACAACAACCTCTGCCGCCAGCTCCGCCGTCACACTTACCGCCGTCACCATTCCCGGCACAGACGCAAACGTCGCCAGCGCCGCCTGGTCGCCTCAATCCGACCGCCTGCTCGTCACCCTCCAGCCGCCCAACGGCCTCAACGACCTCGGCCCCGCCGGTCAGGCATGGATCGTTCCAGTCGGCGGCGGCCAGCCCGTCCGCCTCACCCACGCGCCGCCCACTCTGCGCGGACCCATCGCCTGGAGCGCCGACGGCCACAGCCTCTACTTCGCCGCGCAGACCCCCGAAGACGCCCCACCCGGCGTCGAAGAGCTTTACTCGCTGGCCGCCCAGCCCGGCTCCGAGTCAACCGCCCAGCCCACCCGCCTCATGCCCGACTTCGCCGGCTCACTCGGCTACGGCAAGCCCATTCCGCTCGCCGACGGTCGTATCGTCGTCGCCGTCGAGCGCGGCTTCCAGTCCGGAGCCGTCACCATCTCAGCCCAGCCCGGCTCGCCGCAGCCCATCCCGCAAACCGCGCCCGCCATCTCCGGCCTCTCCACCAACCACGCCCGCTCCGGCTGGACGTGGCTGGAAAGCGCCAGTGACCAGCCCACCCGGCTCTGCTTCGCCCCCACGCTCGGCGCAGCCTGCCGCGTGCTGCCCACCCCATCGCTCAGCGACCACCCCCTGCTCGCCGTCCGCTCCGTCGCCATCCACTGGACCAACGACGGCTTTCCCCTCGACGGCACGCTCAGCGTTCCGCCCTCGGCCAGCGACCACGCGCCGGTCCCGCTCATCGTCGAAGTCCACGGCGGACCGCTCGGTGCCTGGTCCGATCGTTACGATCCCTGGGTCAGCTTCCTCCTCGGCCACGGCTGGGCCGTCTTCCGCGCCAACCCGCGCGGCTCCAGCGGCTACGGCTGGAAGTTCGCCGCCGCCAACAAAAATGACCTCGGCGGCGGAGACCTGCTCGACATCCTCACCGGCCTCGACGCCACCCTCAAATCCCATCCCGAACTCGACTCTACCCGCCTCGCCCTCATGGGATACAGCTACGGCGGCGAGATGGCCGGCTTCATGGAAGGCAAAACCACACGCTTCCGCGCCATCGTCTCCGGCGCGCCCGTCATCGACCAGTTCAGCGAATACGGCACCGAAGGCGGCTCCTGGTACGACCGCTGGTACTACGGCCTGCCCTGGGAACACTTCACCGACGCCTGGCGTCAGAGTCCCATCTCCCGCGTCGCCGCCGGTCGCACCCCATTCCTGCTCCTTCAGGGCCAGGCTGACACCACCGACCCCGTCGGCCAGAGCCAGGAGATGTACCGCGCCCTGCGCCAGATGAACACGCCCGTCCAGATGATGCTCTTCCCGCGGGAAAACCACGGCCCGCTCGCCCGCGGCATCTTCGGCTACCCCTCGCCCGAACCCTGGCACGGATGGCAGGGCCGCCAGCGTGTCGTCCAGTTCCTCAACACCTACATCGGCGCTCACCCGCCCACCTCCGGCGACGCCATCGCCGCCGAAAAGGACCAGCCGAAGTAGCCCAGCGCACCGACCGCAATGCGAGCCGAAATCCAGAGCCGTTTCGCCAGCCGATTCGTAACGACGAACGCAGCCACGATTGCACCCACCCGTCGGCACGCGGCTCGGCTCTGGCTCGCGCTCTTCGCCCTCTCGCTGGCGATCGGCGCACCAGCATCAGCCCGGTCAGAATCCACCCACCCCAAAACCCATCCTGAAGTCCGCATCGACACCGGCCTCCTGCTCGGCCACACCATCGCCACCCTGCCCCGCGGAGGCCAGTTCCTCGGCATCCCCTACGCCGCCCAGCCCGTCGGTCGCCTCCGCTGGCGCGCGCCCCAGCCCGCCCCACCCTGGACCGGCACGCGCCCGGCGCTCCACTGGTCGCACGCCTGCCCCCAGAAACCCAGCGGCTGGCTGCCTCAGATGCTCGGCATCCGCGCCATGCCCACCAGCGAAGCCTGTCTCTTCCTCAACGTCTGGACACCTGACCTCCACCCAGCCCAACCTCTCCCCGTTCTCGTCTGGATTCACGGCGGCGGCAACGTCGAAGGCTCCGGCCAGTGGCCTCCTCTCGGCTCGCCGCGCGGATCCCCTCTGGCCGAGACCGGCATCGTCATCGTCAGCCTCAACTACCGCCTCGGCGCGCTCGGCTTCTTCGCCTACCCGCCGACAGCCACACCACCCACCGGCAATCCACCCGCCGCGCCCGCCGCAAGCGAAGCCAGCGGCAACTTCGGCAACCTCGACCAGATCGCCGCCCTGCGCTGGGTTCGCCGCAACATCGCCGCCTTCGGTGGCGATCCCCGCCGCGTCACCATCGCCGGCCAATCCTCCGGCTCGGAAGACGTCTGCATCCTCATGGCCTCGCCCGCCGCTCGCGGCCTTTTCCAGGGCGCAATCCTCCAGAGCGGCACCTGCGTCGATTCCGTCTACCCCACACTCCCGGAAGCCAGGGCCAACGGCGCGCGCCTGGCGCACGATCTCGGCGTCCCACCCGACTCCCAGGCCAACTCCAAGACCGACTCCCAGGCCAGCACCCACGCGCTTGCAACCCTCCGCGCCATCCCCGCCTCGCGCATCCTCTCCGCCGCCGCCAGCGACGACCGCCTCGACCTCGAACCCATGATCGACCAGCGCGTCCTCACCCAGCAGCCCGCGCTCACCTTCGCCCGCGGCCAGCAGTCGCCCATCCCGGTCCTCCTCGGCACCAACGAAAACGAGGTCTCCATCTTCGCCAGCCCACTCGTCGGCGGCACCTCCAGCCGACCCAAAACCCAGGCCGATTACCGCGCCTGGCTCGAACGCAAATTCGGCTCCGCGCTCGCCGCCCAACTCTTCGCCGCCTACCCGGTTCCAACCAGGGCATCCTCCGCTGACGTGCTCCGCGTCTTCAACCAGATGTACAGCGACTACGACTTCGCCTTCAGCGCCTGGCTCCTCGCGCGAGACACCGTGCGCGCCGGCCAGCCCGCCTGGCTCTACCGCTTCAACTACGTCGGCACCGGCCCGTTCGCCCCGCTCGGAGCCTTCCACAGCGAGGAACTCATGTTCCTCAGCCGCCGTTACTGGAAAAGCTGGGTCCGTCAGCCCGCCGACGCCGCACTCTCGCGCACCCTCATCGCCTACTGGAGCCGATTCATCCAGACCGGCGACCCCAACGGACGCAATCCCGCTTCCCATCGCGCTTTCGGCCTGCCCGCCTGGTCCGCCTTCACGACCGACCGCAACAACTGCCAGCAACTCGGCACGCGCTTCAGCCCGGAGCCACTCCCGCGCGTCCGCGACCTCGCGCTCTTTTACTCCGAACTCCGCCACCGACTCCCAGACCTGCCCGCCCAACCCTGAGACGCGCACAGTGGTCAGCCGTCCCGACAGCTCGAAATCGCTCCTGCCGCTCGCCTGTGCGGCGACAAACAACCCCGTGGCGCGGAAATTCCACCTGCGGTATACTAATTGAGTCCGCCCGGCGCGCAGGCTTTCTTTGTCGCCCCGCAAGCGGAATCACCCCGGCTGCTCCAGCCTTCGCCCGACCCCACGGTCTGGCGCGGCCTCCGAATCCAGCCGAGACACGAGAAAAACATGCCGAAACTCAAAACTCACTCCGGCGCGGCCAAGCGCTTCGCAAAGACCGGCAGCGGCAAAATCACCCGCCGACAGTCCAAGATGCGCCACATCCTCACGTCGAAGCTGCCCAAGACCAAGGCCAAGCTCAGCAAAACCCTTCTGGTCTCCGATGCCGACCACGACAAAGTGGCCCGCATGATCCCCTACGCCTGAAACAGTCCGCGGCTCTCACCAGCCGCCGGGCAAGGGCCAGCCAATGCGTTGCACGGCCCCCACGGTCCGGGACGAAAATCCCAGCCGGGCGATCCCAGGCAAGACAAGCGTGTGAAGAGGTCAGCGCAGGATTTTCCCCTGCGCCTCCTGCCTCCAGCCGCAGAACCAAACGCAAAAAAGGAGCAACTCAAATGCCTCGCGTCAAACGTGGAACCAAACGACATGATCGCCGCAAGAAAATCCTGAAACGGGCCAGCGGCTACTTCCTCACCAAATCCAAGCTCTACCAGGCCGCTCAGGAAGCCGTCGAGCGCGGACTCAAGTTCGCCTACATCGGTCGCCGCCAGAAGAAGCGCCAGTTCCGCTCCCTCTGGATCGTCCGCATCTCGGCCGCCGCCAAGCTGAACAACTTCAGCTACTCCCAGCTCATCAACGGCCTGCGCAAGGCCGGCATCGAGCTGGACCGCAAGATGCTGGCCGACATCGCCGTCCAGGACGCCGCCGGCTTCACCAGCCTTGTTCAGCAGGCCCGCGCCGCCCTGGCCACCGCCACCACCGCCAGCTAACACGCCGTCCTCGGCGAAAACCAGACCCGGCGCGGGACCACTCCCGCGCCGGGTTTTCCTTTTCCCTTCACCCTCCATCAATCCATCACCCTCCACCAGCCCGGCTGCCCCATCCAGGCTTCGCGTGGGTGGGAAAAGCAGATGCCAGCGCCGTCCTTGCTTTTGCCGCTGCCCTTGCCGTTGCTTTTGCCGTTGCTCTTGCCTTTGCTGTTGCCGTTGCCCTTGCCTTTGCTTTTCTTGTTGTCATTCCCGCAGGGAATCTGCTTCTGAGTCGTCAGTCGTCAGTCGTCAGTCGTCAGCCGTCAGTCGTCAGCAAAGCCCCTGCCGTTGCTTTTGCTGTTGCCCTTGCTCTTGCTGTTGCCGTTGCTCTTGCTGTTGTATTTTTGTTGTCATTCCCGAAGGGAATCTGCTTTTGCTTTTGTTCTTGCTTTCCCGTCACCCTCCACCGCCCATCC
Source organism: Acidobacteriota bacterium (assembly GCA_021846275.1). Taxonomy (GTDB): domain Bacteria; phylum Acidobacteriota; class Terriglobia; order Terriglobales; family Acidobacteriaceae; genus Acidicapsa. The sequence continues at coordinate 35,611 of JAJZBZ010000007.1, read as the reverse complement.
CTGACGACTGACCCCTGACCACTCATCCCGTGGCATGCAATTATTCCCATCTGTGCCATACTGTCCTTCACTCACCCGGCACAGCGTTCCGGCGCAGTGTTCAGGGTAGGCGCAAAGGATTACCAACCAGTAATCGTTTCGCCAAAAGTTCGTTGGCAAGAAAATAAATACCACCCCCCTGGGGGGGTAACCGGGTTAATAGTAAACCAGTAACCCGTCAAAAACCCGCCCAAACAATTGAATAATAGACTATTAGCTCAAAACTATCGCTCCCGTCCCTTCACAGAAATCTAAACGCCAGCCCGCAACCAGCGGGAGCGGCAAGGCGCGTCCGCGCGTCTGCTGCATGCAATGCTCATTCCCAAAGGGAATCTGCTTCAGAGCCGTCAGTGGTCAGTCGTCAGTGGTCAGTAAAAACCTCGCTCTTGCCTTTGCTCCTGCTGTTGTTTTTGCCTTTGCTGTTGTTTTTGCTTTTTTGTTGTCATTCCCGAAGGGAATCTGCTTTCGCTTTTTGCTTCAGCTTCAGCAAGCGCCAGTCCGCGACCATCGGAAGCGGTAACAACTGTCCGTGGCGCGCAAAGCGCGCGGCTGCTGCATGCAATGCCGACCAGCGGGAGCGGCCACAAATGGTGGTGGCGCGCAAAGCGCGCGTCCGCTGCATGCAATGCCTGCATGCAATGCCGTGGTAAAATTGAGGTGTAAATGGCAAAGTTTTCTCTGCGTTGGAGCGCGTTTTCGCGGCGGATTTCCGTAGCCGGTCAGCGTCGATCTTCGCGTGGAATCAGGCAGTGCTCCACAACCCCAGGACACAGCGAGCGATATGGCGACTGATAATCTGCTTACCGGCAACACTCCGGCTTCGGCTGGCACCTATACCAGCGAGAACATCAAGATTCTGGAGGGTTTGGAAGCGGTCCGCCTGCGTCCGGCCATGTACATCGGCTCGACCGGCGAGATGGGCCTGCATCACCTCGTCTACGAGGTCGTGGACAACTCCGTCGATGAGGCGCTGGCTGGCTTTGCCTCGGCCATCGAGGTTGTCATTCACTACGACAACTCGATCACCGTCACCGACGACGGACGCGGCATTCCCGTGGACATGAAGACGCTGCCCAACGGCGAACAGATGCCCGCCGTTCAGGTCGTGCTCACCAAGCTCCACGCTGGCGGCAAATTTGACTCGTCCACTTACAAGGTCTCCGGCGGACTCCACGGCGTCGGCGTCAGTTGCGTCAACGCGCTCAGCCAGGAGTTCAACGTCGAAATCTGGCGCGACGGCCTCACCTGGGAGCAGGATTACGCCTGCGGCGATCCGGTCAGCGGCCTCCGCCAGTCCGGCACCAGCCGCCGTCGCGGCACGCGCGTCCACTTCCTGCCGGACAAGTCCATCTTCACCGTCACCGAGTACAACTACGACACGCTGGCCCAGCGCCTGCGCGAGCTGGCGTTCCTGAACAAGGGCCTGTCGATCACGCTCGTCGACGAGCGCAACGTGGACCCCAAGACCGGCGAGCCGCGTCGCGGCGAGTTCCGCTACGCCGGCGGAATCGCCGAGTTCGTCAAGCATCTCAATCGCGGCAAGGCCGTGCTCCACGAGAAGCCGATCACCATGGAAGCCAGCCGCGACGGCATTGAAATCGAGGTCGCGCTTCAGTACAACGACGGCTACTCGGAGTCGGTCTTCAGCTTCGCCAACAACATCAACACCGTGGATGGCGGCACGCATCTGTCCGGCTTCCGCTCCGCGCTCACGCGCACCATCAATGCCATCGGCCAGTCGCTGGGACTGTTCAAGGACGTGAAAGAGAATCTCTCCGGCGATGACGTGCGCGAGGGGCTGGTCGCCGTGGTCAGCGTCAAGCTGTCGCAGCCGCAGTTCGAGGGCCAGACCAAGGGCAAGCTGAACTCCGACATCGCCGGCACCGTCCAGGCCTTTGTCAACGAGCGCCTCGGCGGATTTCTGGAACAGAATCCTCCCGTCGCGCGCCGGATCATCAACAAGGCCATTGAAGCGGCGCGCGCCCGCGAGGCCGCCCGCAAGGCCCGCGACCTCACCCGGCGCAAGGGCGCGCTCGATGGCGGCGGACTGCCCGGCAAGCTGGCCGACTGCTCCGAACGCAATCCGGAGCGCTGCGAGCTGTATCTGGTCGAGGGCGAATCCGCCGGCGGAACCGCCAAGCAGGGTCGCGATCGCCGCTTTCAGGCGATTCTGCCGCTGAAGGGCAAGATCCTCAACGTCGAAAAAGCCCGCTATGACAAGATGCTCGGCCACGAGGAAATCCGCGCCATGATCACAGCCCTCGGCTGCGGCATCGGCAAGGAGGACTTCGATCCCGCGAAGCTGCGCTATCACAAGCTGATTCTCATGACCGACGCCGACGTGGACGGCTCGCACATCCGCACGCTGCTGCTCACATTCTTCTTCCGCCACATGACGGAGCTGATCCGTCGCGGCCACGTCTACATCGCCCAGCCGCCGCTCTACAAGATCAAGAAAGGCCGCTTCGAGCAGTACGTCAAGGACGATCGTGAGTTCCTCAAGGTCATGGTGCGCCGCGCAGCCGAGGGGCTGACCATCCGCCACGGCGAAAACGCCGCTACCATTGACGGCGCAACGCTCGCCCGCTTCATGACCCATCTCGACGAGTACCTCGGCTTCTTTGACAAGGTGGACAAGCGCATCCGCAACGAGCGCATCACGGAACTGATTGCCAAATCGGAACTGACGCGCCGCGCCGATTTTGAAGGCGAATCCGCCGCGCCGGAGAAACTTGCCCGGCTCCACGCGCAGATCGCCGCGCTCGCCGAAGAGTTGCAGTTCCGCGCCATGAGCCAGCCGGAGCGAGACGAAGAGCACCACACCTGGTCGTTCACCTTCACTGACGCTCAGGGCGCGGTGCGCCGCATCGACTGGGCGCTTGCGTCCAGCCCTGAATTCCGCCAGATGATGGCCAAATTCGCGCTCATCCGGGAGCAGAGTGAGCCGCCGTTTGTCATCGAGTTCGCAGCGAAGGCAGCAGCGTCCGAGCCATCCGAAACCGACGAGGATAGCGAAGCCACGCCGCGCCGCGCCACGCGCGCCAGCCGTGAGCCGGTCGAGAAACACTCGCTCCGCGACCTCTTCGAGTTCATCGTCGATCAGGGCAAGCGCGAGTACCAGGTCCAGCGCTACAAAGGCCTCGGCGAAATGACCTCGGCGCAGCTCTGGGAGACGACCATGGACCCGTCCGTGCGCACGCTGCTCCAGGTCAAGCTCGAAGACTTCGCCGAAACTGAGACCATCTTCACCACCCTGATGGGCGAGGACGTGGAAGCGCGCCGCAAGTTCATCGAAGACAACGCGCTCGACGTGAAGAACCTCGACATCTGAGCGCCGAGCAGATCGCGAAGCCAGCATGAACAAGCGCACGACGGTCTCGGAACTGGGCGCGATCGGCTACGCTCTTGCCGGATTCACCTTCTGGGTGCTGGCCGACAGTTCGATCAAGCTGGTCGGCCAGTCCGGGATGCCCGCCTACGAGATGGTCGCCTTCCTCGGCCTCGGCATGGCTATTTTTCTTGGAGGCTGGATGGCTTTGCGCGGCGAGTCAGGGCGGCTGCGGCCCCATCGCCTGAAACTGCAACTTCTGCGCGCATGCCTGGACATGGCCAACAACGTCTGCGTCGTCATCGCGCTGCGCCACCTCACGCTGACGCTCTTTTACATCCTCATCTTCACCGCGCCGATGCTCATCTCGCTGCTCTCGGCCACGGTCCTCGGCGAGGGATTGCCCTGGCGCAAGGCGACGGCCATCGCGGCAGGATTCAGCGGCGTCGTGCTCGCCGTACACCCGTGGAGCGCCACGAGCACCGGCGACTGGGACTGGACCGGCGTTGCGGCCTGCGCCGTCTGCGTCCTTTGCTTTTCCACCAACATGGTCTGGTCGCGCGTGCTCACGCGCACCGAGCAGCCGGAGAGCCTGGCGTTTTTCTCTGGCCTGGTCACCTGCGCCGTGGGCCTCGTGTGGATGGGCGTGTGGGGCTGGCAGCCGCTGACGACGAAGCTGGCCGTGGGTCTGGCTGCGATGGGATTTTTCTGTGCGCTCGGCACGCTCTGCTTTTACGTCGCGGTCAAGCACACGTCGGCTGCGACAGTTTCGCAGTACCACTACACCCAACTGATTACGGGAACCCTCGTCACCTGGCTCGTCTGGCGCATCCTGCCCGGCGGATACGTGCTCGCGGGCGGCTTCGTGATCCTGGCCTCGGGGTTATACATCGCCATGCGCACACACGGAGCCGCAACAGCGCTGACCGAGGGAGCGTGAGCCAGTAGTAGAGGGTCAGGAGTCAGTCGTCAGGAGCGCAGCGGGGATTGCGGCTAAAACACTTGCGGCTGAGTGATGTTCCTCCGGGAACATCACTCAGCCGCGGGCGGAAGATTCACTGTCCTGCGAAAGATGATTCAGCCGTTCGACTCCGGCGACTCCTGCATGTGGCGCGTGAAGACCTTGTCCACCACCTGCTCCACATCGGCCAGGAAGAAGCTGTGCTGCGGCTCCGGCATGGCCACGCTGGTCTTCGCTCCGAGGGCGTTCGCAATCTGGCTCCAGCGATAGACCGGAGACTCGGCGGGAACTGCAACGGGACGAGGCAGCGGTTCAGGAAGGAAGGCATAGCCGATCCAAATCAGGGCGGAGACCACGCTTGAATACTCGATGAGGAAGGTTACCACGAAGCCGGGATTGATATTGAATTGCATGAACAACATCTGTAGGAAGCTGGCGAAATTTCCAATTGCAAAACCGAACATGACGCCAAAGACTTTGCCACGCAAAGGCATACCCATCGCGCGGATCAGGTAGCAAAGAAATGCGACAAAGCAAAAATCGACCGTATTGACAGCACGCAAAAAGTTAATTCCTGCTCGCGTCAAGACGTCTGCTCCCGCATTGATCTGGCCGAACGTCATGAGAGTCATGATGGCCATCGTGAGGATTACAAGTGCAAAAATCGACTTGCCCCACTTTGCAAAACCCTGAAAAGGCACTGTTGCCCTTATGTAAATCTGGTAATAGATACGGAGCGTAAGCAATGTAAGGGCGATAAACATCCCATAAAAGGCAATGAAATAACTGACCTTGAACGTCTGAGGCAGCATCTGCGCTGAAGTCATCAACAACAGAAGCATTATCGTTTCGCCGACCGACTTTACGACAGCAAAATCCGAAACAGATCTCCACAAGAAGCGAAGCGTCCCCGAGCGAAAAACGACGGAAACCGCTGCCATTATCGCAATGTCCACTTCTATAGCTGCGTATTGAACTAATAAATGAAGCATGGCTACCCTCTTAACGGATAGCCATATAATACCGCCAAAACCGGACTGACGACGGGGAATTTAAAATTTGCTCATACAACTTTGTATGTAGAAGCTGCAGTTGCTTTACTTGCCGGTGGTCATGCCTGGAATAGGGCACGGCGTCGGTAGAATAAACTTCGCCGACTTCGACTGCGGGAGGGAGTAGCTGAGGAGGGCAGTGCCGACGACGGCGGCGAGGGCGGCGATGCGGACGATCTTGTTCATAAAGTAGTCACTCCCACAAAATTGGTATTGACAGAAACGAATTTCTATCGCACGGTCAGAATAGGCGGGAGCAAACACTAAGTCTATGATTTTTATTCCGTTTACCAACTACTCAATCTTGCTGAATGACGGACGTGAGTTACTGATTGGTATATAAAAGGTAACCGGCCTCCCGAAGGCTTCACTCCCTGAATGTTCCACCGCCGCCTACGTAGCTCGGATCGCTGATCTCGATCTCAGGTATCAACAGGTATCAGACTGCTGGCAACTGAAGCTCAGCTTGCGGCCAGCACACGGTCCAGAGCATCGGCCAGACGGCGGGCGCGGGCTTCCAGTTCACGCGCTTCGAAGCTGATGGCCGTATGGGCCGGGTCGCCAGACTGCGTGGCGCTCGATTGCAGGGCGGCCAGGCGATCTTCGGCGCGGGCGAGCGTGTCGGCCAGATTTAGAGCGGCCAGTACGGCCACGCGCAGCGAATCGACGGTGCGACCCTGCTGGGCCACGGCGCGCATCTGCTCATCGACGCGGGCGGCGAGCTGGCGGACGCGATCCAGATTGTCGCCTGCCAGATGGTAGGTCTGGCCATAGATTTCCACGGTGACGAAACTGGACTCATCCATTGGTGTGGGCATCGGGTGATCCTTCGGTGGTGGAGTCGGCGGACGAGCGGGCTTCGAGTGCGTCCAACTGGCGCAGCATGCGGTCGACGCGCTCCAGAATGCGCTCGCGCTCGGCGCGCTGGAGGGCGATTTCGCTGCGCAGGGCGGCGAGTTCGCGCTGCTGCTGTTCGCGCTCGGGAGCGGCGGCGGCGAGATCGACTTCGAGCGCGGCGCAGCGGGTTTCGGCTGCGGCGACGCGGGCTTCGGCTGTCGCAGCGCGGGCCTCCGCTTCGCGGCGATGGTCCCGCTCGGCGGTGACGGCCTCGACGGCGCGCAGGACACGCTCTTCAAGCGCAGCGAAGGCGGGGTTCACGGAAAACTTTGCTTCAAAAGAATCCATCTTCAGCAGCATACTCCGATTGGCGTTCTGGCTGGGACAGTTGTGAGAGGTAAATCATCCGTTGTCAATTCCTGATCTCTGACGCATAATCCCTGACGGCTGACTGCTGACTACTGAGTACCCGACGCTCGCAGGCGAATGCCGAGGCGTTCCGTGGCGGCGAGGATGGCTGCGGTGAAGGCTTGCAACTCGTCGTCGCGGAGGGTACGGTCTGCGGCCTGGAAGGTGATGCTGACGAGCAGCGCCTGGTGGTCGGCGGGAATGCCGGGGCCGGTGGCGAGGATTTCGCGCAGACGCCAGTCGAGAATCTCTGGAATGCCAAGCGCCGCGATGGCGCGGTCGAGATCGGCCCAGCAGAGGCGGCCTGGCACAAGCAGCGAGAAATCGCGGCGGACGGGCTGGAAGTGAGACAGCTCGCGCAGAGCGGGTCGGCGCAACGGAAGGGTGAGCAGACGATCGACGGCCAGTTCGGCGACGAGGACGCGGCTGCGAAATTTGCGCGCGGCGGCCTCGCGCGGGTGCAACTCGCCGAGCCAGCCGAGGGTGAGTCCGTTGACGGAGAGCCGCGCCGAGCGGAAGGGATGGAGCCAGGCGGGAGTGAGCGCGCAGTCGGACGGGAAAGTATCGAAGAGCACGCTTTGCGCGGCGAAGCAGGCGACGAGCTGCTCGACGATGCCCTTGAGGTGAAAGAAATCCAACTCGAGCGCGGCGACGAGGCCATCTTCGGCGACCGAGCCGGCGAGGCCGATGGCGAGCGAGAGGCTCTCTTCGACGCGCTCGATGAGCTGTTCCGCGGCGCGGCCGGCGCTGGCTGAGCGCGGCGAGGCGTCGGCGAAGACCGTGCCCAGCTCGAAGAGGCGCACGTCGGCGATGTCGCGGTGGAGATTGCCGCCGAGCATGGCGAGCATGGACGGGATGAGCGACGGGCGCAGCAGTCCGGCCTCGGCGCTGAGCGGGTTTTCGAGCGGCACGGCCGCGCGGGGCTGCGGCTCGGTGAGCGCGGCATCGTCTGCCGAGCAGAAGGTGCTGCCGATGGCCTCATGAACGCCAGCCGCGCGGAGCGTGAAGCGCAGCAGCGATTCGGCGGCGGCACCGGGCCGCGCGGCGACGGCTCCGCTGAAGGCAGGCAGGGTGTTGGCGAAGCGGTTGTACCCGTGGACGCGGGCGATCTCCTCGATGAGGTCGATCTCGCGTTCGAGGTCGAGCCGCCAACTGGGCAGGGTGACGAGCCAGGCTTCGCCGGTGCCGCTTTCGGTTTGCGGCACGAGGCCGCAGCCGAGGCCGCTGAGGATGGATTCGACGGTGGCGGTGGCGATCCCTTCGGAGTCATGCGTCTGCCCGAGCAGGCGGTGGACCTGTGCGAGCGCGAGCGCGACGGGTGGGCGATTAGCGGTGCGCGCGGCGATGGCGGGAATCTGGAGATCGACGAGGTCGCCCTCGCAGTGGCCGCCGTTTTCGAGCAGCAGCGCGGAGACGATGGCCGAGGCGAGCGGGGCGGCGGCAAAGTCGGCTCCGCGCTCAAAGCGATGGGAAGCGTCGGTGTGGAGGCCGTGGCGGCGCGCGGTGCGGCGGACGGCGACGGGATCGAACCAGGCGGCTTCGACGAGAACGTTGGTCGTCGCCGGGGTGATCATCGTCTCCCAGCCGCCCATGACGCCGGCCAGCGCGAGGGGTTTGGCGTGATCGGCGACGATGAGGTCTTCCGGGTCGAGCGCGCGCTCGACGCCGTCGAGAGTTTTGAGCGTTTCGCCTTTGCGCGCGCGGCGGACGACGATGCCGCCGTGGATTTTGTCGAGGTCGAAGGCGTGCGTGGGCTGGCCCATGGCGAGCCAGGCGAAGTTGGAGGCATCGACGGCGTTGGAAATCTGTTTCTGCTCGAGCAGCGTGAACATGCGCGAGGCGAAGCTGCTGATGGGACCGTTGACCGAAGATGTGGGCGCGATCTTTATCTGGCGCAGCACGCGCGCGGTGAATCGTCCGCAGGCGTCTTCGGCTTCGATGCGCACGGGGAACGGCGCGGCAGCCGGATGTGCGGCGGGCAGCGGCGCCGCACCGGGCGCGAGCGTGAGTCCGTAGATGGTTGCCGCTTCGCGCGCGACGCCGTAGTGGTTCATCGCGTCGACGCGGTTGGTGGTGATGTCCATCTCGAAGAGCGAGCCGTTGCCCGATCCGAGATCGTGAATGCCTTCGACGGCGATGCCGCGCAGGGTGAGGTCTTCGCCAAGCTGGGCGTCGGTGACGGTGAGTTCCGGAAGCAGGGCGCGCAGCCATGTGGTGAGGATGTTCATGCAAACTGCTCCAGAAAGCGCATGTCGCCGGAGTAAAACTGGCCGATCTCGCGGATGCCGTATTTCATCATGGCGATGCGCTCGACACCCATGCCGAAGGCGAAGCCGGAGATCAGGCGCGGATCATACGCGGGCTGTTTTTCGGCGGCGAAGGCGAAGACCGCCGGATCGACCATGCCGCAGCCGAGCAGCTCGATCCAGCCGGATTGCTTGCAGCGTCGGCAGCCCTTGCCGACGCAGAAGATGCAGGAGATCTGCACGTCGGCGCTCGGCTCGGTGAAAGGGAAAAACGAGGGGAAAAACCGTGTGCGCACCGAGGAGCCGAAGAGCGCTTTCATGGCGTGGTCGAGCGTGCCCTTGAGGTCGCTGAAGGTGATGCCCTTGTCGACGCAAAGCCCCTCGACCTGATGGAAGACGGGCGAGTGCGTGGCGTCGGCGGCGTCGTTGCGGTGGACCTTGCCGGGAATGACGATGCGGACCGGCGGTGGCTGCTGCTCCATGGTGCGCATCTGCACGGGCGAGGTGTGGGTGCGCAGGAGCAGGCGATCGCGCGGCGCGCGGCGCTGCTGGCCGGCGACGACGAGCGTGTCCTGGGTGTCGCGCGCGGGATGGCCGGGCGGGAAGTTCATGCTCTCGAAGTTGTAGTAGTCAGTCTCAACCTGAGGGCCGACGCCGACCGAGTAACCGAGCGCGGCGAAGATGGCGACCAGCTCGTTCATCGTGCGGGTGATGGGATGCTCGGCACCGATCTGTCGGCGCGTGCCGGGCAGCGTGACGTCGATCCGCTCGCGCCGCAGGGATTGGTCGCTCCAGAGCGAGCCGCGCGTGCGTTCGAGCGCCGTCTCCAACTCGGCTTCGACGAGCGTCTTCAGCGCGTTGAAGCGCTGGCCGATCTGCTTCTTCTCTTCGATGGCTGCGGAGGCGAGCAGGGACTCGGAAAGCCGCTTGAGGCGGCCCTGCTTGCGGCCCAGCCAGTCGAGGCGAAAGTTTTCGACCGCCTCGGCGGAGGCAAGCTGGGCGGCGGCGCGGCGAACCTCGGATTCGAGCGCGGCGAAGGTGGCGTCCGTGGTGGATGCTGGCTGTGTCATCGGTGTACGTCTCAGAATAACGCACTGGCGTTCCAGCATTGCATGCGCATTGCATGCAGCGGACGCGCGCTTTGCGCGCCACCACCATTTGTGGCCGCTCCCGTTGGTCGCGGGCTGGCGCTTGCTGAGGCTGAAGCAAAAAGCAAAAGCAGATTCCCTTCGGGAATGACAACAAAAAAGCAAAAACAACAGCAAAGGCAAAAACAACAGCAGGAGCAAAGGCAAGAGCGAAGTTTTTACTGACCACTGACGACTGACCACTGACGACTGACCACTGACGACTCTGAAGCAGATTCCCTTTGGGAATGAGCATTGCATGCAGCGGACGCGCGGACGCGCCTTGCCGCTCCCGATGGTTGCGGGCTGGCGTTTGGGTTTTTGTGAAGCGACGGGGTCGATGGTTTTGAGTTAACAGCCTATTATTCAATTGTTTGAGAGGGTTTTTGACGGGTTACTGGTTTACTATTAACCCGGTTACCCCCCAGGGGGGGTGGTATTTATTTTCTTGCCAACGAAGTTTTGGCGAAATGATTACTGATTGGTAATCCTTTGCGTCCACCCTGAGCACTGCGCCGGGTGAGTGAAGGACAGTATGGCACAGATGGGAATAATTGCATGCCACGGGATGAGTGGTCAGGGGTCAGGGGTCAGTCGTCAGGGGTGGGCGGTGGAGGGTGACGGGAAAGCAAGAACAAAAACAGAAGCAGATTCCCTTCGGGAATGACAACAAAAATACAACAGCAAGAGCAACGGCAAAAGCAAGAGCAACGGCAACAGCAAAAGCAACGGCAGGGGCTTTGCTGACGACTGACGGCTGACGACTGACGACTGACGACTCAGAAGCAGATTCCCTTCGGGAATGACAACAAGAAAAGCAAAGGCAAGGGCAACGGCAAAAGCAACGGCAAAGGCTTTGCTGACGACTGACGGCTGACGACTGACGGCTGAGAAGCTGATTCCCTGCGGGAATGACGGCAAGAAAACGAAGCGGCCAACATGCAAAACCGGCAGGAATGGCGGCGAGTGATGGGGATTTGGAGGTTTCGAGGGTTAGAAGCGGAGGGTTTCCAGTGGCTCGTGCTGGCTGGCGAGGAGCAGTTTTCGCGCGAAGAGATTGGCAGTGTGGCTGGCCAGTGCGCGCTCGGCGGCGACGCGGGCGAGTTCGGGCAGGTTGTTGCTCTCCGACAGGTGAGCAAGGACGACGCAGGCGGCGCGACCGTCCCAGGACTGCTCCAGAAACTCCGAGGCGGTGTCGTTCGAGAGATGGCCGACGCGGGAGAGTACGCGCTGCTTGACGGACCACGGATAGGGGCCGTCGCGGAGCATGTCGAGGTCGTGATTGGACTCCAGCATCAGCGCGTCGCAGTTCTGAAGCTGCGCGGCGACGTTGGGCGGGATGTAGCCAAGGTCCGTGGCGACGGCGATGCGGAGGCCCTCGGCGCGGAAGACGTAGGCGACCGGGTCGACGGCGTCGTGAGGGATGGTGAAGGGATGAACCTCGAAGTCGCCGAGGGTGATCGGCTCGCCGGGTCGAAGGTAATGGACCTCGGGCAGGCGCGCGGGGTCGACGGTTGCGCTGGCTGCGTCGGAATCCGAGGTGATGCAACCGAGTTCGGATTCGTTGGATTCGGCTTCTTCGGCGCCGCCATCAGCGTTGGCCTCGGCGATCGCTTCGCTGGCGGCGAGGGTGGCCACGCTGTTGGCCTCCGCGCAGCCCGCTTCGTGGGTGCTCTCTTCGGTGCTGGCGGCGGCGCGTCGGGCGCGCATCGCCTCGATCCACTGCGAGTAGGTCTGGCGCGGCGGCGGGTTCACGATGCGCTGCCACTCGCGATGAGTGCCTTCGGTCAGGTAGACGGGAATCCCGAGTCGACGAGCGAGCGCGCCGAGGCCGCGAACGTGGTCGGAGTGTTCGTGGGTGACGAGAATGGCGTCGAGCGTGGCGGGGTCGATCCCCTCTGTCAACATGCGGCGGCAGAGTTCCCGTGCGCTGAGTCCGGCGTCCAGCAGCAGGCGCGTGGAACCGGCGGCCAGGACGGCGCTGTTGCCTTTGGATCCCGACGCGAGAACGGTGAACTGCACCATGCTTTCAAGCATAGCCCGCGTCGAGTCAGGCAAGGCTGTGGAAGACCAGATATTGAGCGGGAATCGTCAATCCGGTGGTCATTTTTGCGCCGGATACTCGTAGAAGCCGCGACCGGATTTGCGGCCAAGCCATCCTGCCTGGACCATGCGGACCATCAGCGGACAGGGACGAAATTTCGGGTCGCCGTGGCCCTCGTGGAGCACGCGCAGAATATCGACGCAGACATCGAGGCCGATGAAGTCGGCGAGAGTGAGCGGACCCATCGGGTGGGCCATGCCAAGCTGGAAGACCTGATCGACGGCCTCGGCGGTGGCCACGCCTTCCATGACCGCGTAGGCGGCCTCGTTGATCAGCGGCATGAGGACGCGGTTGGAGACGAAGCCGGGCGCGTCGTTGACGGCGATGGGCTGCTTGCCGAGAGCGCGGGAAAGCTGTTCGATGGCGGCAAAGGTGGACGCAGAGGTTTGCAGGCCGCGAATAATCTCGACCAGCGCCATCACCGGAACGGGGTTGAAAAAGTGCATGCCGATCACGCGGTCCGGGCGACGGGTGACGGCGGCCAGGCGCGTAATCGAAATCGACGAAGTATTCGTGGCCAGAATGGCCTCGGCGGGAAGCAGATCGTCCAGCGCCGCGAAGATTTCGCGCTTCAGTTCGAAGCGCTCCGTGGCCGCTTCGACGGCCAGTGGCGACGCCTGGAGCGGTGAGCGGTCGGTGGAGAAGGTGATTCTGGCAAGCGCAGCCGCGGCTTCTGCTTCGGTGAGCTTCGCCTTCTTCACCTCGCGGGCCAGATTCGCCGTGATGGACTGGCGCGCGCGGTCCAGTTGCGCCTCGGCGAGGTCGCAGAGCAGCACCGAGAAGCCGGAGCGGGCGAAGACGTGGGCGATGCCGCTGCCCATGGTGCCGGAGCCGAGAACGCCGATGGGATGGGCAGGGCTGGGGTTGATTGCTGGCTGGTGGGCTGCGTCCATTTTGGCTTGCTCCGAAACTGGATGAGGATTGGCTGACCGCTCGCCTGGGCGATCAGACACTCATCGTATCAATCGGCCAGCGGGGCTGTCAGGAGCAGCGGCAGGAGGCCGGATGTGGTCAGGCTTCGGCGACTGCGAGCAGCAGGCAAGTGATATTGTCCTGGCCGCCGGCGCGGTTGGCGGCTTCGACGAGCGCGGCGCAGCGATCATCGAGCGAGCCGGAGGAGCAGAGAATCTCCTCGATGCGGGCGTCGCTGAGTTCGCGCGTGAGACCGTCGGAGCAGAGCAGGTAGACATCGCCCGGCTCCGGGTCGAGCGCAAAGACATCCGGCGTGACGTGGCTCTGGGTGCCGAGAGCGCGGGTGATGATGTGTCGCAGCGGCGAGCGCGCGGCCTCGTCGCGGGTCATGCGGCCCATGCGGACCTGCTCTTCGATGAGGGAGTGGTCCTCGGTGCAGACGCGCAGGGCGCGATGGCGCAGCCGATAGCAGCGGCTGTCGCCAATGTTGACGACGAGCAGGCGCGGGCCGTCGGCGACGAGGGCGACAAGCGTGGTGCCCATGCCGCTGAGGCGCAGGCTGCGCTGGGCGCGGCTGTGGATGGCGGTGTTGGCCTCGGCGATGGCTTCGGCGACGAGGTTGGGGACTGAGCCGGGCTGAGGCCGAGTCTGCGATTCGCGGAACTCGGCCAGTTGGCGCAGCACCTGTTCGACGGCGAGCGTGCTGGCCACCTCGCCGCCGGCAGCGCCGCCCATGCCGTCGCAGACGACGTAGATGCCGTCCTCGACCGAGTAGCCGAAGGCGTCCTCGTTCGAGGCGCGGCGACGGCCACGGTGCGTCAGTGCTGCGGCGGAGTATTGGAGGGTGAGGCTGGACACGGTGCGAAATAACCCACTCAGCAGTGTACATCCGCGTGGACGCGCGCTGAGGCGGGACGGGGAGAAAAACAGAAGTCGGAAGCGATCAGTGGGTGGTCGCGGTTCCGGTTTGGGGCTGCTGGGCTGGCTTCTGCGGCTGGGACGGCAGCGGCGTGGCGGGCGGCAGGTCGAAGATCTGAATCGCGCCCTGGCGCAGCACGGCGATGCGGCGACCGCCGGGCGAAAGCGCGACGTTGCCGCCGGCGTCGAGGATGGGGTCGGCATCGACGACAAACTCCAGCACTCCGTCGGCGGTGTTGTAGACCTCAACTTTCTGGCTGCGAATCTCGGAGGGGTCGATGGGGTTTCCGGCGGCAATTGGCTCGCTGAGTTCGAGCGTCGTACGGGCAAAGCGCAGGCCGTCAGAGGCGAACGAGAGCACGGGCCAGACACTGGTGGCTGGCTCCAGCTTGTGCCAGAGCACGGATTTGGTGTCGCGGGAGAGCATGACGATGGCGCGCGAGCCGTCGTCGCCGCAGGGCGTGGCGAGCAGGAAGCCGGGCGCGACGGGATCGAGCGGCGGCAGGCAGACCGAGTCGATGCGCCAGTAGATGTCGCTGTGACCGGCAAGGTCGTCGTAGCTGACGATCCAGTTCAGGCCGTCGCCGCGCTGCAACTGGTAGAAGCCGTTTTCGCTGATGGGCAGGTGGATCGGCCCGTTGGTGTGGCTGATGAGCATGACGCGGCGAGTGGCGATGTTGAGGATGCGGATCAGGTGATCGAGTGGCGGCGGCTCGCTGACCGATCCCGTCGAGCTGAGCAGGCTGGGACGCTTCACGGCCTGCTGCGAGGATGGCTCCTCGGTGTCGGCGACGAGGTAGTGATCGAGCGGGTCGGTTTCGATCATCTCCACAGGTCCGGGAAATCGCAGGTAGGGCCGCATGCGCAGCGAGGCGTCGCCGATGCGCAGGAGGTTGCCATCACGCAGCAGGAAGCGGCCATCGTTGAGCGCCCAGACGTAGCGGTCGGTGTCGTGCAGCGTCCACAGGTCTTCGGCCACGGTCTGCCCAGTCGAGATTTGCAGAACGACGGCGCGGATCTGGCGCACGTAGGGCGGCGGCGCGTCACCGGAGACCGGGCGCGCGATGAGGCCGGGAACGCGAAAGGTGAAGAGCAGGTGGTCGGAGTCGAGGAAGTCGAGCGAGGCTTCGGTGATCTGTTGCGTGAGATAGTGGGCGGCGGGCGCGGCGAAGCCGAGCGGCGCGACGGGAATGCTGTGACCTGCGAGCAGAAGGCCGCGATCCTGTGCCTGCTGTTTTTTCTTTTTGTCGCGCTTTTTTTTGTGTTTGCTGGATTGGCTGGTGATCGGCTGCGACTGGCCGGGCGCCTGATCCGGCTGCGGATCGAGTGGATTCTGTTGCGGGGTGAGTGGGTCGGTCTGCTGGGCGGACGCGCCAGATTCAGGCACGCCGGAGCCGGGTGCGGACAGGGACGGAACGAGCGCAGGCGCGCTGAGGGCCGGAACGCCGGAAATGGCGAGCGCCAGCAGCGAAGAGGCCAGGATGCGCCGGATGTCCCGCATACTCGTTTGTATTGTC
The DNA here is from genome assembly GCA_021846275.1 of Acidobacteriota bacterium. GTDB lineage: Bacteria > Acidobacteriota > Terriglobia > Terriglobales > Acidobacteriaceae > Acidicapsa. The sequence continues at coordinate 20,162 of JAJZBZ010000007.1, read as the reverse complement.
TCCGATTCCGCTGACTTTTGCGGAGACGGTTTCGTCCTTGCGCCGCGCGATTTCCGTTTCCGCGAACAGAAATCACGCGCGTCGGCCACGCGGCGCGCCGGAGTCGGGAGGCGATGATAGAACTGTGAGAGACGATCCAGAGAAAGACGCAGGGACGATGCCGGAGGCGCAGAATCAAAACGCGGGCAGAGATGATTCGGCTGCGCGTGTGCGCTGGCTCGGCTACGGAGCCTGCGCCGCAGCGGGATGCCTGTGGGGGACGGGATTTTATTTTGGCAAAATTGCGCTGCGCGAGATGAGCGTGGCCCACATGGTGCTCTACCGCTTCCTGTTTGCCTGCGTGGGCATGCTGCCCGCGGTGCTGTTGCAGCGCGGCGGCGGAAGACGCTGGCAGCGGGCAGAGATGCGCATTCTGCTGGTCTCGGCGATGCTGGGGATTCCGATTCAGTTTCTGCTTCAGTTTCACGGCCTGGCGCGGACAACGGTGAGCCATGCGGCGCTGATGGTGGGCACGATGCCAGTGCTTCTTGCCGTCGCCGCCGCCATCTTCCTCGGCGAACGGCTGGATGGGCTGGGATGGGTCGCGCTCGTCGCCTCGACAGTCGGCGTCGGCTGCATCGTGCTGGGCGGACATCCGGCCTCAGCCTCCGGCACGCGACCGACGCTCACCGGCGATCTGCTCGTGGTGCTGTCGCTGGCCATCGCCCTCGGGTGGGTGCTCATGAACAAGCGCCTGATGGACGTGCATAGCCCGCTGGCCGTGAGCGCGTGGAGCATTCTGGCGGGCACGGCAATGCTGGCGGCGTGGGTGTTCGCCGTGGACGGACCGCCGCCGGTGAGGGACGTAAGCCTGACGGCGTGGCTGGCGCTGGCGGCGAGCGGACTGCTGTGCACGGCGACGACGACGTTTCTGTGGAACTGGGGGATTCACCACGTTCCCGCCTCGCGCGCCGGAGTGTTTCTGAATATCGAACCCGCGCTGGGGTCGTATCTGGGTGTGCGCCTGCTGGGTGACAGGCTGGGACCGCTCGCCTGGCTGGGCGGCGCGCTCATTCTGGCTGCCGCAATCACGCTGACGACGCTGGGGCACACGCCAACGCCAGAGGTTGTGCTGGAGTAGGCCGCATTAGCCAATCAAACTATCGCGTTCACTTGCACGTCTTCAAAGCGCATACGATGTCCTGGACATTCAACATCAGGTCAAAGCTTTTGCTCCATCTCCCCCATTTCTCCGTTGAACTCATGTATCGCGCGCAGGGCGACCTCCTGGACATTTTCGTCGAGCTGTTCCGGAATGCTTTGGACCATCCGTATGTCGCCGGCAATCAAGCCCGCATTTATGTCACCGCGCACAAAACGCGACTCCAACTTCCCGGTCGCGAGATAATACCGCGCAGGAATCCTCTCCCCGCTTGGAATCTCGATCTCGAGGTCAATCCACTGTTCGGAGCGGATCGCGGTGACGGTGAAACTGCCGCCATCCAGACTGTACGTGACGGAAAATTCAGTCATACTCTTACTCCTTCGGATCAATTTCGGTACAAGTAAGGAACGAAGTGCAAGTTAAGTCAAGCGTTTCTGCACGCGGACTCTGGAGAGCATCCGGAACGTGGAATCTCATCAGACTGACTTGTGCCGCAACTCGCCGCGCAATTCTCCCTGTGGGAAACTCACCCACGCTCGGTTTGATATAAAAACTTGCGGAAGAAAATCCTTTTGCCGATAAGGCTTGCAAGCACCGTCCGTCCACCCCCTGGGCGACGCTGTGCCAGAGGCTTGTTGCGGATTCCAGCGGTTTGCGCCGCGTGCCCCGGAGGTTGGTTGCGTGTCCCTGATGTGGAGTTACACCTGTTCGGTCGGCATCGAAGCGATGGATGACCAGCATGCCGCGCTCATGGACGCGCTGAACGAAGTCCTGGCCGCGCTGGCCCACGGAGCCGAGCAGCAAACCATCACCACCTGCATGCGGCGGCTCGTCACCCTGGCCGAGCAGCATTTCGCCAGCGAAGAGCGGCTGATGGAGCAGCACGGCTATCCCGAACTGGCCGGGCACCGGATGGAGCATCGCGCGCTCCTGGAGCGCCTCTACGAGTGGCAGGGTCGGCGTCCTGCGGCGGGGTATCTGACAAGCTGGCTGGAAAATCTGCGCGGGTGGTTCCACAACCATACCGAGGGCGCGGATCGTGAGTATGGACCGTGGCTGCACGGGCGCGGCGTGCGCTGAGCGCGGCTGACACTGCTGGTTTTCATTCAGAAATCACTCCGCGAATGCGGCAAAGCCCAACTGCGCCGAGAGCGGATGCGCGGCTGGGTGGCGCGGCTCCGTCGCCAGCGAGTGAACCAGCCGCTCCAGCACCAGGCGCTTGTCCGGCGGCGAGCTTCTCAGTTCCAGATCGGCCTGGGCAATCAGCCGCAGGCCGCGCGTGAGTTCACGGCGGCTGCGGAAACGACGCGCCTGGCGGATGAGGTCGTCGGCGGCGAATGGCGGCATGCGGAAGCCCTGCCAGAGCGCCTGCCAGATGGCGCGTGAGTCGCGGACGTTTTTTTCGAGGATGACCATCATCTGGCGATACGTCCGCGCCAGCATGTACAGATGGCCGATGGCGGCGTCTTCGCCGGCGTCGGTGCTGTTCAGCAGCCCGTGCAGCACGCCAATCGCGCGGGCGCGGTCATGGACGCTGATGGCGTCGGTCAGCTCGTAGAGGGATCGCTGGCGGGCGCTGAGGACCATGGTTTCCACATCGCCGAGGGTGATGCGTCCGCGACCTGAGGTGTAGAGGAGAAGCTTTTCCAGTTCGGTGGAGACGAGCATCATGTCGTTGCCCAGCGCGTCCACCAGTTCGCGGGCGGCATCCGGCTCCATGCGCGCGCCCTCGCGCTCGGCAGTCGCCGTCACCCAGCGCATGGCGTCCATCTCCTCCACACGCGCCAGCTCCACTATCGCGTAGTGGTCGCCGAGGGTTTCGCGCAGGCGGTCGAATTTGTTTTTGTCGTCCATGTCCATGCGGCGCGGATCGCCGGGGATGGTGAAGTGGTCGGCGACGAGAATGAGCAGCGCCTGGGGATTGGGCGAGCGGGCGTAACGCTCCAGTTCGGCGAACTCCTCTTTTTTTGCACCGCGCGAGTAGAGCTGACGCAGGCTGCGGACCAGGACGACCTGAAACGGAGCCATGAGCGATGGCGTGCGCAGCAGGTCGAGCGCTTCAAAGATGGTTTGCGAGCCGAGGTCGATTTCGGTGAAGCAGAACTCACGCATTTCGCTGGGTACGAGCGCGCGGAGGACGGCGCGACGGCAGCGGTCCTGAAGAAAAATATCATCGCCGGCCAGGACGTAGCCTGCGCGCAGATTGAGCGGCTTGCCAGCCTCGATGGCCTCGGCTGCCGAGTCCATCTCGCGCACAAAACGCTCGGCGGCGGCGAAACCGATCCCCTGTCTGCCCTGTGCCATTGCGTCGTCCTTTCCGCGCCGTTTCTTTCGGCAAGCGGCCCGCAGTTCCTATCCCCAAAGTTCATATCCAGAGTAATCGGCCTTTGCGGTGCGTGGCCGAGGAAATTGGCACGCTCCCGGCGGTGGAGCATCCGGCTGCGCACGGTTTCGCGAACTCTTCGCACGGCGTTCGCGCCAGCTTCGCGCCTCGCGTTCGTGGCCGCCTGGCGGCAGGATCCACGCGAGCCGCGCCGCGTGAACTCTCGCCTCTGTGCGATGCTGAATGCAGAAGGGTACTTCATGCAGGCACAGCCGGAAACCGCCAACTCGCTGGAATTTGCCGCCTCGTCCTATCTCCGCTCGGCGCGCCACCAGCCGGTGCGCTGGTTTGCGTGGGGTGAGGAGGCGTTTGCGCGGGCGCGGGCCGAGGACAAGCCCATCCTGCTCGACATCGGAGCGGTATGGTGCCACTGGTGCCATGTGATGGATCGCGAATCCTACGAGAACGCCGAGATCGCCGCCATCCTCAACGAGCATTACATCGCCGTGAAGGTGGATCGCGACGAGCGGCCGGATGTGGATGCGCGGTATCAGGCGGCGGTGTCGGCGATCAGCGGGCAGGGAGGATGGCCGCTGACGGCGTTTCTGACGCCGGATGGCCGACCGTACTTTGGCGGGACATATTTCCCCGCCGAGGAGCGGTATGGTCGGCCAGGAATGCGGCGCGTGCTGCTGACGATGGCGGATGCGTGGCGGACGCGGCGCGAGGAGGTTCTGGAGTCGGCAACGAGCGTCATGGCCGCCGTCGAGCAGAATGAAAACTTTTCCGGTCACGGCCAATCGCTGAGCTTCGCGCTCACGGAAAAGATTGTGGCTTCGATCCTCAAACAGTACGACCCCCGCAATGGCGGATTCGGCTCCCAGCCCAAATTTCCTCACCCGGCCGCGCTCGACCTGCTGCTCGACGTAGCCGCGCGCGCAGGCAATCCCGAAGCCCACGACGCCGTGTTGGAGACGCTGCGGCGGATGCGGCGCGGCGGCGTCTATGACCAGCTTGCGGGCGGGTTTCATCGCTATTCGGTGGACGAGCGATGGGTGGTGCCACATTTCGAGAAAATGCTCTACGACAACACCGAGCTGCTGCGCTGTTACGTCCACGCCTACCAGAGCTTCGTGGAGCCGGAGTTTGCGGACACGGCGCAGGAGATCATCGCATGGATGGACGCGACGATGACCGATCGCGCGCTGGGCGGTTTTTATGCTTCGCAGGACGCCGACATCAATCTCGACGACGATGGCGACTACTTCACCTGGACGCGCGAGGAGGCTCGCGCGGTGCTGACGGAGGCGGAGTTCGCCGTTGCGGGGCGGTACTGGGATATTGGCGAACTCGGCGACATGCACCACAATCCGAAGAAGAACGTGCTGCATGTGCGGTTCACGCTGGACGATGTGGCGCGCGAGGTCGGCGTCTCTGGCGACGAAGCCCGAAGCCTGCTCGCGACCGCGCGGCAGAAGCTGCTGGCGGCGCGCGCTCAACGGCCAACCCCATTCATCGACCGCACGCTGTATACGGGCTGGAACGCGATGGCGGTCACTGCGTATCTGGAGGCGGCGCGCGTGCTGCGGCTGTCGTCGGTGAGGGATTTTGCGCTGCTGACGCTGGATAGGCTGCTGGCGCAGACCTGGGATGGCGGGCTGGAACTGGGCCATGTGATTGCGTACGGCGAGAGCGCTGGAACAGAGCAGGCTGCCGGACGGCAGACAGTCGCGGTCGCGGGCAATCTGGACGACTATGCGTTCACGGTGCATGCCTGCATCGACGCGTGGCTGGCGACAGGATTGATCGAGTATCACCGCGCGGCGTGCAAGCTGGCGGACGCGATGATTGCCCGGTTTCTGGATCGCGCGGCTGACGTGTTTCTCGATCTGCCCGTCGAGCGCGCCGAAAGCGAACAGATTGGCGCTCTCGCCGCGCGACGCCGTCCGCTCCAGGACGCGCCCACACCCGCAGGCAATCCCGTCGCCGCCTCAGCACTCCTGCGGCTGGAGGCTCTCAGCGGCCGCTGCGATTATCGCCTGATCGCCGAGGATGTCCTCGAAGCCTTCGCCGGCATCGTCGAGCACTTCGGCCTCTACGTCGGCTCTTACGCCCTCGCGCTCAATCGCTTTCTACTCGATCCCGTACAGGTCGTCGTCGTCGGCTCTGACGAGGCGGCCAGTCGACTGGAAGCCCTCGCCACGGCACGCTTCGCGGTAAATAAGACGGTGATTCGGTTGCAGGCGCGGCAGTTGCTGGCCGACACGCTCCCGGAGTCGCTCGCGGCCACGCTGCCGCAGGTGCCTCTGCCAGCGGCGGGCGCGGCGTGGGCGCTGGTCTGTCGCGGAAAAACCTGCCTGCCACCGATCACCGATCCCGACGCGCTGCTGGATGCGCTGGAATCGGCATCGTGAGCACGCTCAACCGAAAACAGAGTCAGCTTGGGCGTGGAGAGCTGCGGTACGCGGATGCTGTATCGACAGGGAATCCTTCGCTGAAGTTGAGCATCCAACTCCATTTTCAAAAGTAAAAATGCGCAGCATCACACTGCGCTTGACTGGCCGACAGCCCCTGCCGACCGTGGGATAGTGCTGCGCAATGCGCACCTCAAGCTCGGACCACGGAACGACGGCCTGAATGGTGCAGAGAAACTGTTCCCGGCGGCACTTGCGTGCGTACTTCTTAAAACTCGGCTGAGTGGCAAAGGTAAGTTGGCGCTTCGCGGTTCCCGATCCTCTACTCGATTAGACGCATCGCACGCACATCGGGGACTTGTTCAGTGGCTCCCTACTACTACTGTGTTATAGACGAGATGCCTTTTGAGTTGAATTCCCGTCCGTAAATATTGTGCGGTAGTACGTTGATGGGATGAGTCTTCGCCAAGAGGATTTGTCCCGTCAGGCGGATCGCCTCCTGGCGTATCTGGATGGTGTTGCCGATGCCGCAGGCCACGCTGACCGCCGTGTTCCTTTGGAGAACTACACGAAGGGACTGATGTTGCCGATCAAACGGAAGAGTATCGAGCCGATGGCGGCGCGGCGGATGGTCTGCGAGTACGGGATGAGCCGACTGGGACCGCTGACCTTTGGCAAGAAGGAAGAGCAGATATTCCTGGGACGGGAGATTGCGCAGCACCGGGATTTCTCCGAGGAGACGGCGCGACAGATCGACCAGGAGGTGAGGCGGTTGATCGACGAGGCGTACCAGTCGGCGTATTCGATTCTGGACGCGCATCGGGATGCGATGCACCGGATTGCGGCGGCGCTGCTGGAGCGGGAGACGATTGACGCCGAGGAAGTGAAGATGCTGATCGAGGGCAAGGAACTGCCACCGATGCGCTCGACGCTGGCCACGCCGAGCGATCCGGGCAGCCCGAGCGCGCCGGCGGTGCTGAAGCCGGAGACGGGTCGCGGACCTGGATTCTCGGAAGGCTCACCGGCACCGGCGTAGACGCGCGGTTGCTGGCGAAATGCGAGACCGGCTGCTGCGGCAGCCGGTTTTTTTTGTGTGGGAAATTGCCCGAATTTCTCTGCGACCGCGGTGGTTTTGTCGGCGGAGGCTGCGAGCGGAGCGGTTGTCAGGCGAGGGTCATGACGATGGCTCCGGCGGTGATGAGCAGGCCGCCGAGGATGGCCAGCGGGGAGAGTTTTTCACCGAGGAAGATGGCCGCAAAAACGAGCACGAGGACGACGCTGAGCTTGTCCAGCGGCGCGACGCGCGAGGCCGGACCAAGCTGGAGCGCGCGGAAATAACAGAGCCAGGACAGGCCCGTGGCCAGCCCGGAGAGAGTGAGAAAGAGCAGCGTGCGTCCGTCGAGGTCGCGAAATTCGTTGTGCTTGCCGAGCGCGACGGCGATGATCCAGGCGAAGACGACGACGACCGTGGTGCGGACGGCGGTGGCGAGGTTGGAATCGACATGCGCGACGCCGATCTTGGCGAGGATGGCGGTGGCGGCGGCGAAGAGTGCGGATAGCAAGGCCCAGAGGATCCAGCTCATGCTGAGATCGTATCGCGCGGGGCCCAGGGAATGGCAGCGGCGGGACTGACGGCAGCGCGGACTCATACAATCAGGAAGTATGAGGCGAGGCTGGCGGGTGATGCGCTGGATGGCGAGCGTGGCTGTGATGGGCGTGGCGCTGCTGGGCGCGAGCGGCTGCGGGTATCACACGATGGGCGGCGCGGCGCATCTGCCGCAGGGCGCGCGGACGATTGCCGTGCCGGTGTTTGTGACGAAGACGACGAACAATCACACGGAGATTGCGCTGACGCAGGCGGTGGTGCGGGAGTTGCTGACGCGGACGCGGCTGCGGGTGGTGCCGTCGGACGATGCGGATGCCGACGCCGTGCTGCATGGGACGATTGTGAGCCAGATGGTGGCTCCGCTGACGTATAACTCGGTGACGCAGGAGTCATCGAGCTTTCTGATTACGATGGTGGTGGCGGTGAAGCTGGTGGGGCGCGACGGGCGCGTGCTCTATGCCAATGACAACTACGTTTTCCGGCAGCAGTACCAGTCGACGACGGATCTGACGACGTATCTGCAGGAGGATCCGGCGGCGATGACGCGGCTTTCGCAGGATTTTGCGCGGGCACTGGTGACGGATATTCTGGACAGCTTCTGAGCGCGGCGGGTCTGGTCAGCATTGCGGGCTGCGCGGAATCCTGGCTGGGATTTCAGCGGGGATTTATCGGGATTTGCCGCGCGACTGGCGAGGGATTTTCATCGCATGAACGCGGAATGACGCGCGGCGGCGGGGATTTCCGAGTGGGCTTGATTTTATGGCTATCCAATGGACAAAGAATTCCGGTAAAGTAATGGCGAGAGCACCGATGAGGAGGCAGCGATGACGGAGGAGACTGTGTTGCGCGAGGACCAGCAGGAGATTGAGTTGGAGCCGGTGGGCGCGGTGAAAGCCGAAGGGCAGAGCGTGCGGGTGACGCGGCGCACGTTTCTCTCCGGGCTGGGCGCGACGGGGCTGATGGTGACGGCACCGCTGGCTGCGTCTGCGTCGGCGACCACGGCGAACGGAGCAGCGGCGGCGACCGCGGGCAAGACGCATGTGGTGCTGAAGGTGAATGGCGAGGAGCATGACCTGGGGATGCTGGACTCGCGGGCGACGCTGCTCGATACGCTGCGCGAGCGGCTGTATCTGACGGGCACGAAAAAGGGCTGCGACCACGGGCAGTGCGGCGCATGCACGGTGCATGTGGATGGGCGGCGGGTGAACTCCTGCCTGACGCTGGCGGCGATGGCGGCGGGCAAGGACGTGACGACGATTGAGGGGCTGGGGATTCCGACGCGGATGCACCCGATGCAGGCTGCGTTTGTGGAGCATGATGCGTACCAGTGCGGCTATTGCACGAGCGGGCAGATCATGAGCGCGGTGGCGCTGATGAAGGAGCCGATTGGCGAGAGCGACGGCGAGATCAAGGAAGCGATGGCGGGCAATATCTGCCGCTGTGGAGCGTATCCGAACATTCTGGCGGCGGTGAAACAGGTGCGCGGCCAGATGAAAAACAGTTAAGCAGCAGATGCAAGAGCGAACCAGGACGGCGGCAGGCCGGAAGCGAGGGGATGATGCAGAGTTTCAGCTTTAGCAAGGCGCAGACGGTGGACGAGGCGACGGGGCTGGGCGGACGGTACATTGGCGGCGGAACGACGCTGGTGGACCTGATGAAGCTGGACGTGGAGACGCCAAAGACGCTGGTGGACGTGACAGGGCTGCCGCTGGCGGCGGTGGAAAAGCTGCCGGATGGCGGACTGCGGATTGGCGCGCTGGTGCGGAACTCCGATCTGGCTTTTGATCCGACGGTGAAGGCGGAGTATGCGGTGCTCTCCGAGGCGCTGTTGTCGGGCGCGTCGGCGCAGTTGCGGAATATGGCGACGACGGGCGGAAATCTGTTGCAGCGGACGCGGTGTCCGTATTTTCGCGATACGAGCTACACGAACTGCAACAAGCGGAATCCGGGGTCGGGCTGCGCGGCGATGGACGGCCACAACCGGATGATGGCGATCCTGGGAACGAGCGAGGATTGCATTGCGACGCATCCGTCGGATATGGCCGTGGCGATGACGGCGCTGGAGGCGACGGTGCATGTGCAGGGCGCGAAGGGCAAGCGCGAGATTGCGATTGGCGAGTTTTATAAGCTGCCGGGAACGACGCCGAATGTGGAGAATGCGCTGGAGCCGGGCGAGCTGATTACGCATGTGACGCTGCCGACGCCGCGCAGGGGGTCGAAGCAGGTGTATCTGAAGCTGCGCGACCGGGCATCGTATGAGTTTGCGCTGGCCTCGGCGGCGGTGGTGGCGGAGACGAGCGGCGGGCATGTGCGGTATGTTCGCGTGGCGCTGGGCGGAGTGGGCACGCGCCCGTGGCGCGCGCACGAGGCGGAGGCCGCGCTGGTGGGCAAACCGGCGACGGCGGAGCACTTCCGCGCAGCGGCTGAGGCGGCGCTGAAGGGCGCGAAGCCGCAGACGGAGAATGGATTCAAGGTGGAGCTGGCGAAGCGCTGCATGACGCGGGCGCTGACCATGGCAACAGCGTGAACGGGGCCACGGCGTAAACGGCAGGAATTTTGAGAGCGGATGGAGGCAGCGTCTGGCGTGGGAGGGAACCAGCCAGACGTTGCTGCATCGGCGGAAGAACGGGCGCGGCGAAAGGACGAGCGGCATGACGGTCAGCACGACGGGCACGGCACCAGAGACGATGACAGGCGCGACAGCAGAGGCGGCAGGCGCGGCGGCCAGTCAGCACGGGATCATTGGACGGCCGGTGGCGCGGATTGACGGGCCGCTGAAGACGACGGGGACTGCGGAGTATGCGGGAGATTTCCATCTGCCGTGGATGGCGTTTGCGGTGCCGGTGCAGGCGACGGTGGGCAAGGGGACGATTCGCAGTCTGGACGTGACGGCGGCGGAGGCGGTGCCGGGCGTGCTGGCGGTGTTGCATCGGGGCAATATGGAGCGGCTGTATCGTGCGGTGCCAAATGATCCGAATGCGACGGTGAGCGAGACGCGACCGGCATTTGAGGATGATCGGATTTATTACTGGGGTCAGTATGTGGCGCTGGTAGTGGCTGAGTCGCTGGAGCAGGCGACGGCGGCGGCGGCAGTGGTGAAGGCGGAGTATGCCGCGGAGACGCCGGAGGTGAGCCGCGAGCTGGAGCCGTTTGCGGGCAAGTGGAATACGGTTTCGACGCGAGGGACGGTGGATGCGGCGTTTGCGGCGGCGGCGGTGAAGGTGGACCAGACGTATGGGACGCCGGCTGAGACGCACAATCCGATTGAGCTGCACGCGACGGTGGCCGTGTGGGACGGCGACAGGGTGACGTTTTACGAGAGCACGCAGGGGGTGGTGAATCATCGCAATGCGATGGCGCAGATACTGGGCGTGCCGCGCGAGAACGTGACGGTGGTGACGAAGTTTCTGGGATCGGGATTTGGCGGGAAGCTGTTTCCGTGGCCGCACTGCGCGCTGGCGGCGGTGGCGAGCCGGAAGCTGCAAAGGCCGGTGAAGCTGGTGGTGACGCGGACGATGATGTTCTCGAATGTGGGGCATCGGCCGGTGACGGAGCAGCGATTCCGGATTGGCGCGAGCGCGGACGGAAAACTGGTAGCGCTGCGGCAGGATGCGCTGAATCATACGTCGCTGGTGGACAGCTTTGACGAGGGCTGCGGCGAGGCTACGGGGTATCTGTACAGCGTGCCAAATCTGACGGTGGCTTCGGCGCTGGTGGGGCGGAATGTGGGTTCTCCGATGGCGATGCGCGGGCCGGGAGCGGTGCCGGGATTGTTTGCCATGGAGTCAGCGATGGACGAGCTTGCCGTCGCGCTGAAGATGGACCCGGTGGAGCTGCGGCTGAAGAACGACGCGACGGTGGACGAGAGCAATGGGAGGAAATTTTCGTCGCGGCACTTGCGCGAGTGTCTGGAGACGGGCAGCGCGAAGTTTGGCTGGAAACAGCGGACGCCGCAGGTGGGATCGATGCGGCGCGACGGGAAGGTGCTGGGCTGGGGAATGGCTGCGGCAAGCTGGGGCGCGTATCGGTTTGCGTGCGCGACGACCGTGGATCTGAACGCGGACGGCAAGGCGCGCGTGCGCTGCGCGACGCAGGATGTGGGCACCGGGCTGTATACGATCTTTGCGCAGGTGCTGGCGGAGAAAACGGGATTACCGTTTGAGCGGATCGAGGTGCTGCTGGGCGATAGCTCGATGCCGGAGGGACCGCTTTCGGGCGGTTCGTGGTCGACGGCGACGGTGTTGCCAGCGGTGGCAGAGGCTGCCGATGGGGCGATCGCTTCCCTGCTCTCGATTGCGGCCTCAACGCCGGGAACGCCGCTGGCCGGTGCGGACGCAAAGACGCTGCGGATGACCGAGGGGCGCGTGCATCGGGCGACGGAGTCGGCGGGATTGCCATCAGCGGGAGTGCCGTTTGAGGCGGTGTTGCAGGCGGCGCGGCTGAATGGCGTGAGCGCGGATGGACGGTCGGGGTCGGTGTTTGAGGACCCGAAGGCGAGGGATCTCTCGATGCATAGCTTTGGCGCGCAGTTTGCCGAGGTGGAGTGGGAGCCGGAGATTGCGCGGCTGCGCGTGAGCCGCGTGGTGACGGTGATTGACGCGGGACGGATCATCAATCCTCGCGCGGGGGCGAACCAGATACGGGGCGCGGTGGTGATGGGCGTGGGGATGGCGCTGCTGGAAGAGACGGTCTATGACCGGCGCAACGGGCAGCCGATCAACGGGAATCTGGCGGATTACTTGATGGCGACGAGCGCGGACGCGCCGGAGATCGATGTGACGTTTCTGGATTATCCGGATTTTGCGCTGAACAGCTATGGCGCGCGCGGAATCGGGGAGATTGGACTGGCGGGCGTGGCACCGGCGATTGCCTCGGCGGTGTATCACGCGACGGGCGTGCGGGTGAGGAAGCTGCCGATTCGGATCGAAGACCTGATGCAGGCGTAGACGGGCACAGCACGGCGGGATGAGGAAGCGATGAATGAGATGCATGCGCTGCGCCCGCTGTGGCGCGATCTGAAGACGACCGACGAAGAGTTTGTGCTGGCGACGGTGGTGGCCGTGGAGGGTTCGGGCTATCGCAAGGCGGGCGCGCGGATGCTGGTGGCGCGGGACGGGCGACGCGCGGGAACGATCAGCGGCGGGTGTCTGGAAGCCGAGGTGGCGAAGAAGGCATTCTGGCACACGGAGGATGGGCCGGTGGTGCGTCGCTACTCGACGCTGGCCGAGGATGGAGATGTGCCGTTTGGGATGGGCTGCGGCGGCGTGGTGCATGTGTTGCTGGAGCGACGCGCGACGGCCGGGCCGCTGCTGGAGGCGATGGAGCAGGCGTATGCGCAACGGCTGGAGATGGCCGTGGCGACGCGCGTTGCGGGCGAGCGAGTGGGCGAGCGAAGCTGGCAGGTTGCGAGCGCGGGCGGTGAGGTCGGCGCGCTGCGCGCGCGCGCGGAGCAGGCGCTGGCACATCGAAAATCGACGAATGCCGATGGGGTCTACGCGGAGTGGATGGCAGCGCGGACGGGACTGCTGATCGTGGGTGCTGGCAACGACACGAGGCCGCTGGCGCGCGTGGCGCATGAGATGGGATGGGAAGTGACGGTGATGGATGGACGGAGCCATCTGGCGACGCAGGAGCGCTTTCCGGAGGCGGATGCGGTGATGACGATGAACGCGGAGACGCTGAGCGGGCTGCGGCTGCGAGCGACGGACGTGGCCGCGCTGATGAGTCATAGCCTGGAGCAGGACAGGATGGCGCTGCGGGAATTACTTGGCCGTGATCTGGCTTACCTGGGCGTGCTGGGGCCGCGGGCGCGGACGCAGGAGATGGCGATGGAACTGGCCGAAGAAGCCGAGCGCGGCACTGCCGGGGCAGGACGGCTGGCGGCGGAGTGGATGGCGCGACTGCATGCGCCGATGGGACTGGAGCTTGGCGGGGACGGCGCGGAGGCTGTGGCGCTGTCGGTGCTGGCGGAGATGCAGAAGACGCTGAACGGCGGCAGCGCGCAGCCGCTGCGGCAGATTCGCGGCGGCGTGGCTGCGTTTGCAGCGGCTGGCGTTTGAAGAAATAGCGCGTCGCGGAATGGCGCAGTGGGTCGAGGGCGGCCAGTTCTAAAACGAGCTGGCCGGAGTGACGAGCGCGAGCGCGATGCCGGCGCAGGTGCCGGTGACGAGCGACAGGATGACCTGCACGATGCCGAAATAGCGCCAGGAGAGCACCAGGTCGAGAATCTGGAGCAGGAGGATGCACCAGCCAAGGATGATGGCGTCGGCGATGTATTCGCCGACCAGATGGCTGCAGTGCCAGGCGAGAAATGCCTCCAGAAACAGCAGCGCGGCGACGAGAATGCCGGAGGAGCGGTAGAGATCGGCGAATGTGGCCGAGGACTGGTCGCTTGAGAGCCGCGTGCGGCTCATCGAAGACCAGACAGAACGACCCTCGGGCGTCTCCGGATCGCGGATGAAAAAGCGGAAGACGTGGCCGAGCGCGTAGAGAAAAAGCAGGACGGAAGTGATGCGAAACCACAGGATCGATTTCATGGTACGGTCTCCTTTCAGCGGAGCTACTGGAATAGACGAAAAAACAGACAAAACGCCGACAGAATTTGCGGCGTGGGAGTCGATTCCAAGGCAAAAAAGCAGAAAAGGATTTCTGGAATCAGGAGATACCCGCCGCTCAAATCTGTCAAGTGGCGGCGTGGGTGCGACGGGTGCGCGAGACACGGTTGCGGAAGCGGTCAGCGCGTGAGCGAGACGAGCGATTCCGAGCGTTGCCGGGTGAATTCCCGCCGCTGTGCGGTGGAGTCATTGAGCGCGCGGCGAACGGCTTCGAGAACATGCTCCGGCGAGAGCCAGCGCATGCAAACGGCGTCTGTGCAGGCGGAGTTTTTCTGGTTGGCCGCCGTGACGCATGGCGAGCAGGCGAGGCTGAGGGTGAGTGATTCGGTGTTGCCGAGGCTGCCGTAGAGCGTGGGCGTCTCCGGGCCGAAGAGCACGATGGAGCGGATGGGAGTGAGCGCGGAGAAATGCGCCGGGCCGCTATCGTTGGTGACAAGCGCGTGGCTGATGGAGTAGAGCGCGAGCAGCATCCGCAGCGAGTGAGTGCCGGCCAGCGTTCGGACGCGGGAGTGGTCGATGCTGCGCTCCATTGCGAGCGATTCGGCGCGCTCGGCCTCGGAGCCGGTGAGGACGACGAGCGCGTCGGGCCATTCGCGGACGATCAGACGCGCGAGCCGCTGAAAATGCGCGCGCGGCCAGCGGCGCTGGGGCAGCATCTCGGAGCTGTTTGGGTTCAGCAGAACGATGCGATGGGAGTCGGGATCGCAATCCGGAAAAATCTGCGCGAGGAGCGCGTGAGCCGCGCTGATTTCCTGATCGGAGATGACGGCGGGCGTGACGCGGAGCGCGCGTTCCGGGATGATGGTCTTCGCGTAAGGGCGCTCCGCATCCGGCGCGAGGAGCGCGTGCGCCATGGCCAGGAAGTTTTTGGCCATGTGCGCGTGGCTGTTGTAGACGACCGGATGAGTGAGCATGGAGCCGCGATAGAGGCCTTCCGCGCGGAAGCGATGGAAGCCGATGCGTGTGCGCGCGCCGCTGAGTCCGGTGAGCAGGGCCGAGTATCGCGAAAAAAGCTCGAGATCGAGAACGGCGTCGATCCGGCGGCGGCGCGTCCAGCACAGAAAACGAAGCGAGTCGAGCGCGAGGACGAGCAGATTGTCGTCGCGGATGAGGAAGAGGTTTTCTTCGGGAATAAGCTGAAGCAGGCGCAGGCTCTCGGCGTTGCGGGCGAAGATGACGAAGAACAGTTCGGCGCGGAGTTCCCGCGCAACGCGGCGCATGGCCGGCTCGGCGATCACGGTGCTGCCCATCTCGGAGAGTTCGAGAAAAAGCACACGGCTCGGAGGAGTGTCCGAATGATTGCGCGAATGGCGGCGCATGGAATCGAGGCGCGTGAGGCGGTGAGCCGCGCGCAGCAGGCAGGTGGCCGCGAAGCAGAGCGGGATGCCGAGCCAACGGTCGAGTCGACGCATTGTTTGCAGTCGCATGAGCGGTGTCCGAGTGTTGCGCAGCCCGATGGGAGCTGCCGCTTTCAGCTTATAATGACGCAGAGATCGCGCGAAGAGTTGCCGCGTGATTCCATCGATCATGCCGTTGATTCCGCTGCGCGCGTCCGAGGACGCTACTGAAAAAGCAAGGCCGCAAGCTGGTTTGCGCGAGCGTGCGCGAGACGCGGCGCTGCTGCTTGGCTTCTTTGCGCTGGCGTTTCTGACGCTGGGCTATCATCCAGGATTTGAGGACGACGGCGTGTATCTGGCGGCGGTCGAGTGGCGTGTGCATCGGGAGCTGTTTCCGCGCGATGCGCGTTTTTTTTCGCTTCAGTTGCAGGCGACCATCTTTGATCGGTTTCTGGCGGCGTGGGTGAGGCTGACGCATCTGTCTGTGGCGTGGTCGGAGCTGCTGTGGCAGTGCGTGGCGATGGTGACGATTCTGGCTGCGGCGCGCGCGATTCTGCGGCGCTGCTTCGCGAGCAGCCGGGCGCAGTGGGCCGGGGTCGCCATGCTGGGCGGGATGTTTGCGCTGCCGGTATCCGGGACGGCGCTCTACATCCTCGATCAGCATCTGCATCCGCGCGCGCTGGCGACGGCGCTGATTCTTCTGGCCGTTGTGTGCGTGATGGACGGCAGGCGATGGCGCGCGGCGGCATGCCTGACGGGCGCGTTTCTCTTTCATCCGATCATGGGCGCGCTGGGTGTGAGTTTTTGTTTTTTTCTGCTGCTGGCGCGGAGCGGAAGGCTGGACTGGATGATCGGCGCGCGCGTAGGCACCGAGCGGAGGATTTCGGCGCGCGCGGCTGCTGTGGCTGTGCCGCTGGGATGGGTCTTCGAGCCGCCGACGCGGGCGTGGCGCGCGGCGCTGGGAACGCGGACGTACTATTTTCTCTTTCAGTGGAAGTGGTATGAGTGGCTGGGTGCGCTGGCTCCGATTCTGCTTTTCTGGCTGCTGGGGCGATGGGCGCGACGGCGAGAGAATCTTCCGTTGGCGCGGCTGTCTGTGGCTGTGGTGGCCTACGCTGTGGCGCAGCAGTCGGTGGCGATTGCGATGGCTGCGCCGCGGGAGTTGATTCGGCTGACGCCGCTGCAACCGATGCGCTATCTGCACCTGGTCTATGTGCTGTTGACGATGATGGCGGGCGCGTTGGCGGGCGAATTTTTGCTGAGTGCGAAGAGTTGGCGATGGGTGGTGTATCTGGCGCTGATCTACGGCGGCATGTACGCTTCGCAGCGGACGATTTTTGCCGCGACGGCGCATATCGAGTGGCCCGGCGTGGCGAGCGGCAATGAATGGGTGCAGGCTTTTGCGTGGATTCGCGCACACACGCCGGAGGACGCGTATTTTGCGGTCGATCCGTGGTATCTGGAAGCGCCAGGCGAGGACTTTCACAACTTTCGCGCGCTGACCGAGCGGAGCGTGCTGGCCGATGCAGTGAAGGATGCGGCGGTGTGCACGCAGGTGCCGGAACTGGCCGACGAGTGGCTGCGGGAGCGCGATGCGCAGACGGGGCTGGATCAGTTTTCGCTGGCGCAGATGGAGCGGTTGAAGGCGACGACAGGCGCAGACTGGGCGCTGCTGCGGTATCCGGCGCGGGCAGGCCTGGACTGCCGCTGGCACAATCGCGTGCTTACGGTTTGTCGCATACCGTAGTCCAACGAACGGTGCGTAACGGAGTTATCCGAAGCATGTGTTGTGTGCAACGGGCAGATTCATTTTGAGTTCATTTACTGGGCTTTTTCAGCACACGGAGTGGTTTTCGCCTCATGCAAGCAAACTCAAAAAAAGCAGAGTTTCGTCATGCATTTGCTCCTGAGCGAGCGATGAGCCGGTATCATGAAGAGTGGGATTGAAGTAGTCCAGAAGCGAAGGGTTTTGCCGTAGCGAATGATTAACGAGAAAAAAGTTGTCGTCGTCCTGCCCGCGTATAACGCGGAAAAGACATTGAAGCGGACGATTCAGGAGATTCCATCCTGTGTGGATGACTGCATCCTTGTGGACGATTGCAGCACCGACGCGACGCCGCGGCTGGCCGCCGATCTTGGATTGAAGGTGCATTGCCACAAACAGAATCGTGGCTACGGCGGCAACCAGAAGACCTGTTATCGCGCGGCGCTTGCGGCGGGTGCGGATATTGTGGTGATGGTGCATCCGGATTATCAGTATTCACCGCTTCTGGTGGAGCCGATGGCGACGATGATCGCCAGCGGGCTGTATGACATTGTGCTGGCGTCGCGGATTCTGGGCGGTGGCGCGCTGAAGGGTGGCATGCCGCTGCATAAGTATGTGTCCAACCGCATGCTGACGCTGATACAGAATCTCGCGCTTGGTGCCAAGCTATCGGAGTACCACACGGGCTATCGCGCATACAGCCGCGAGTTGCTGTTGTCCCTGCCGATTGAGGCAAATTCCGACGATTTCGTCTTCGATAATCAACTGCTGGCGCAGTGCATTTATCTGGGGGCGCGGATCGGGGAAGTCTCCTGCCCGACGCGCTATTTTCCGGAGGCCTCGTCGATCAACCTGCGGCGCAGCATTGTGTATGGTCTGGGCGTGCTGAAGACGACGGCGGATTGCATGGCTGCGCGGACAGGCGTGTATCGCAAATCCTATTTCGACTTTCCCCCACTCCAGCTCCGGCAGCAGACAAAGTCGATTGCGCAAGTGCTGGAGGAGGCGCAGTGAGGAAACAAGAGCGACTGCCACTGCTTCGCCTGGTGGGATTGACCGTTGCCGCACTGTTGATTCAGGGCTATCACCTGGGCGTGGAAGACGCGGAGATTTATCTGCCGGCGGCGAAAAACCTGCTGAATCCGAGGCTCTATCCGTTCGGACGCGAGTTCTTCCTTTCGCACGCGCATCTGTCGCTGTTCAGCCCCCTGCTGGCGATCACGGCGCGCGTGACGCATCTGTCGATGGACTGGACGATATTCGCCTGGTACATGGTGACGCTGTTCGCGATGCTGGTTTCCTGCTGGCTGCTGGTGAAGGCGTGTTTTGAGTCGCCGCGCGCGCGCTGGACGGCGATGCTGGTGATGACGGCGGTGATGGCAATGCCGGCGACGAACACCGGGCTGCTGCTGATGGACCCGTATCTGACGGCGCGCTCGCTGTCCACGCCGCTGACGCTGTTTGCGCTGGCGAGCCTGCTGGAGCGGCAATATGTGAGGACGGGCGTGTTTGTGGCGCTGGTCGCCTCGGTGCATCCGCAGATGGCTGCGTACCTGATATTTCTGACACTGCTCAAGTGGATGCATGCGCGAAGCGAGCGCGCGGTGCAGCAGCCCGCAGTGCCGGCGATGGCGGCCGCCGTGGCGCTATTGCCGACTGGATTTCATTTCGAGCCGGCCTCGGGACCGTATCGCGAAGCGCTCTTCTCGCGGGATTATTTTTTTCTGTACAACTGGACCTGGTATCACTGGCTGGGCCTGCTGGCGCCGCTGGCGATACTGGCGTTTTTCTGGCGCGGAAAGCTACGCGGCGTACGACCGGCGTTTGAGCAACTGAGTTTTCTGATGTTGCCGTTTGGGCTGATCTCGATTGCAGCCGCGGTTGTGCTGGCCAGCTCGCCGTCGTTTGAGATGTTCGCGCGATTGCAGCCGCTGCGCTCGTTTCACCTGATCACGATTGTCTTTGTGCTGCTGTTTGCCGGAGTCCTCGGCGAGTACCTGGCGGAGCGGCGACCGTGGCTGATTGCAGCCATCGTGGCACCGCTGGCGGTGGGGATGTTCGTGATTGCGGAGGCGACGTATCCGAACAGCCCGCATATCGAGCTGCCGGGGGTGGCGACGACGAATCCGTGGCTGAATACGCTGCGATGGATTCGGCGGAACACGCCGGAGGACGCGGTGTTTGCCGTGGACGCACGTTACTTCAAGGATCCGCCGACGGATGTGCATGGGTTTCGAGCCATCTCCGAGCGCTCTTCGCTTGCCGATTATTACAAGGACAGCGGCGTGGTCTCGCTGTTTCCGGAATTGGCCACGGAGTGGAAGCAGATGAGCGACGCGACCGAGGGACTGAACCGCTTCCAGCGCGCGGATTTCGCGCGGCTGCGCGCGGAGTATCCACAGGTGAGCTGGACGGTGATTCACGGCGGCGCGCCGACGGGGATGGATTGCCCGTATCAGCGCGATGGATACGCGGTCTGCCAACTCGCCGGGCTGTGACCGGATTCCGGACAGACACTTCGTCGCTGCACGCGGAATTCTTGCTGGAGTGAAGCTGTCCAGGAACGCCTCTGCTAATCTACTGGAAAAGCCTTGTCGCCTTGTGGCGAAGAAATGTGCAGCCGTGAGGTTGCCCGCATGACGAGCAACAGCCCGCGGTGAACTTCCATCCATCCCATCCTTCAAGGAGTCTTGCGTTGGAACAGACAGCCATCTATGCCAAACTGACCGATATATTTCACGATCTCTTTGACGATGACTCGATTGTGGTGACGCCGGAGCTGACGGCGAAGGATGTGGATGGCTGGGACAGCCTGGCGCACATTCGTCTAACAACTTATCCATAAATACTATCCATCTTGATTCTCTTGGACGATTCAACTGCGCGGGCGGACCGAATCTGGGCGAAGATGTTTCTCAGGATGGCACAGATCAAGTCGTGGACGGTGTCGGACGCGTTG
>JAJZBZ010000006.1 GCA_021846275.1 Acidobacteriota bacterium | reverse complement strand
AGACAACATTCAGCTGGAGATCGAGCTTCAGACGCCGGTGGCGATGGAGAAGGGTCTGCGGTTTGCGATCCGCGAAGGCGGTCGCACGGTGGGAGCCGGAGCCATCTCGGAGATCGTGGCGTAAGAACCAGCCGTCAGAGGTCAGCCGTCAGGGGTCAGTTTTCAGACATGGCCCCTGGCGGAAACCTGACAGGGTTTTGGCAAGCAGCAGGGCAGAGCCGGGAAGTCTCCGGACGGGAAAACAGGGAAGTATACGAGCGAAGGCGGAAGCAAACCGTTTCGCTCGGGAAAGAACAGAAGTCATGGTTGGACAGAGAATTCGCATTCGGCTCAAGGCCTACGATTACCGCGTTCTGGATACCTCGACCGGCGAGATCGTGGACACGGCGCGTCGCACCGGCGCTCAGGTTGCGGGTCCGATTCCGCTGCCGACGATCAAGAACAAGTACTGCGTGCTGCGCTCGCCCCACGTCGACAAGAAGTCACGCGAGGCCTTCGAGATTCGCACGCACAAGCGGCTGATCGACATTCTGGAGCCGACGCAGCAGACCGTGGACGCGCTGATGAAGCTTGACCTTCCGGCGGGCGTCGATGTCGAGATCAAGGCGTTCGAGAAGTAAGGTGTTTTTCCCGGATCGTTGCGGTCCGGCAGCAGGCAAATCCGGCAGTGCCCCGCGCGGGCATGATGAGGGAAGGAAGTTATGAGCGTTACTGGAATTCTGGGAAAAAAAATCGGCATGACGCAGGTCTTCGACGACAAGGGTGAGGTTCACCCGATCACCGTTCTTCAGGCTGGCCCCTGCGTGATCACGCAGTTGAAGACGATGGCGCGCGATGGCTACGAGGCTGCGCAGATTGGCCTCGTCGAGTTCGTCAAGGCTTCGAAGATCAACAAGCCCGAGGCTGGTCACCTGGCCAAGGCCGATGCGCCGCCGGTGCGCGAGCTGCGCGAGGTTGCGCTTGAGGCCGCAGCCGAAGGCTCGATCAAGGCAGGCGACCGCGTGCTGGTCGACATCTTTGCCGACGAGAAGTTTGTCGATGTCATCGGCACCTCGAAGGGTCGCGGCTTCGCCGGCGTCGTTCGCCGTCACGGCTTCGGCGGCGGTCCGAAGTCCCACGGCCACATGTTCCAGGTGCAGGGTTCGATCGGCGCATCGAGTTTTCCCTCGCGTGTCTTTCCGGGCCAGCGCATGCCGGGTCACTTTGGCATGGACCAGGTGACGGTGCGCAACCTGCGGATTCGCGGTCTCGACATCGAGGAGAACCTGATCATGGTCGAGGGTGCGGTGCCGGGTCCGCGCGATGGCTACGTGCTTATCTCGAAGGCCAAGGCTCCGCCGCGCGAGCGTCGCGGCTTCGCCGGCTCGGGCACGGTTGACCCGCTGAAGGCGTCCAAGAAGGCATCGGCAGGCAAGAAGAAGTAGTGCGGGTTCCGCAGTGCGGGCCTGCCCCGCTTGGTTTCCTGATTTTTTGTTGCATGGGCCGGATGGCCCGAAAGAAGAAGACAATGGCAAAAAGCGATCTGTTGAATTTGAATGGAGAGAAAGTTGGCGAGGTTGAGCTGGCCGAGGAGATCTTTGCCGCCGACCAGATCAACGAAGCGCTGCTCTGGGAGGCGGTCAAGCACTATCGCGCCGCCTCGCGTCAGGGCACGCATGCGACCAAGAATCGCAAGCTCGTCGCCGGCTCCGGCAAGAAGCTCTGGAAGCAGAAGGGAACCGGACGCGCGCGCATCGGCTCGGTGCGTTCGCCTCTCTGGCGTCACGGCGGCACGGTCCACGGACCTCAGCCGCGCAGCTACGACTACGCCTTTCCGCGCAGGAAGCTGCTGGGCGCGCTGCGCTCGGCTCTGGCCTCGAAGTTTGCCGACGGCAAGCTGACCGTGGTCGATTCGCTTGCGCTGGCCGAGGCCAAGACGAAGCTCTATCGCGCCGCGCTCGACAAGCTCAACGCGCATCGCTCGACGCTGATCATCGAGAGCGGCAAGGATCTGCGCGAGGAGCTGGTGCTGGGCGTGCGCAATCTGGACCGCGTCGAGCTGGTGCTCAACAACGAGGTTCACCCCTACGATCTGCTGCGCTGCGAGCGGGCGATTGTCTCCCGCGGCGCGCTGGAGCAGTTGACCGAGACACTGCGCAAGACGATCTCGCGCCGCCGCGCCGCGCAGAAGGAGGTTGCGTAATGCCGACTCTGTTTGAAGTGATTCGCAGGCCGCTGATTACCGAAAAAGGCCTGCAACTGAAGGAGACCGAAGGCTCGCTGGTGTTTGACGTGGCTCCCACGGCAAGCAAGACCGAGGTCAAGCAGGCGGTCGAGTCGCTCTTCAAGGTGAAGGTGGACTCGGTGCGCACGGCCAATGTGGCGGGCAAGGAACGCCGCCGGGGCAAGTTTGCCGGCTACAAGCCGGACTGGAAAAAGGCATACGTCCGCCTGAAGTCGGGCGAGAAGATGCCGGAATACATCAGCAACTACTAGGTTGCCGGTTGAGAGATTGCACACGCGGGCGGGTGCCCGACGATTGAAGAAGGCTGCGGAATCCGTTCAAAGGCTCCGCCAGCCGCAGGGAAACTGAAGATGGCTATCAAGACATACCGACCCATTACGCCGACGCTTCGCTTTCAGACCTCGCAGGTCAACGACGACATCACGGCCACCGAGCCGCTGAAGTCGCTGGTCGTTCCGCGCCAGCGCACCGGCGGTCGCCGCAACTCCGGCGATCTGACCATGCGTCACCACGGCGGCGGTCACAAGCGTCAGCTCCGTCTGATCGATTTCAAGCGCGACAAGTTCGGCGTACCCGGCAAGGTCGCCACCATCGAGTACGATCCCAACCGCTCCTCGCGCATCGCGCTGATCCACTATCGCGACGGCGAGAAGCGCTACATCCTCCAGCCCGCCGGTCTCAAGGTCGGCCAGTCGGTGATGAGCGGACCGGAGGCGGATATTCTCGTCGGCAACGCGCTGCCGCTGCGCAACATTCCCGCCGGCACCACGGTGCATAATGTCGAGCTTCGCCCCGGCAAGGGCGCGCAGATGGCTCGTTCGGCCGGCGCGCAGGTTCAGCTCGTGGCCAAGGAAGGCGATTACGCTCTGCTCAAGCTGCCTTCGGGCGAGACGCGCAAGGTGCTGGTGGACTGCATGGCGACAGTGGGCCAGGTGGGCAACACGGATCATGAGAACGTGGCCATCGGCAAGGCGGGACGCAACCGCTGGAAGGGCATTCGCCCGACCAACCGCGGCGTTTCGATGAACCCGGTCGATCATCCGCACGGCGGCGGCGAAGGCAAGACCTCCGGCGGCCGTCATCCGGTCACGCCGTGGGGCCAGCCAACGCGCGGCTACAAGACGCGCAACAACAAGCGGACCGACAGCTTCATCGTCAGCCGCCGCAGCAAGTAAGCAGCAGGTTTCCGGCTTCGCTCGGTGCGAGGCCACAAAAGAGTTCAGGCGGGCCGGGTGCCCGGCAGAAGGAAAAGCAGAAGATGGCACGTTCGACGAAAAAGGGACCGTTTGTGGATGCCCACCTGATGGTGAAGGTGGATGCGATGAATGCAGCCAACGACAAGAAGGTGCTGAAGACCTGGTCGCGGCGCTCGACGATCTTTCCGGAGTTTGTCGGACACACCATCGCCGTGCACAACGGCAGGAAGTTCATCCCCGTCTACGTGACGGAAAACATGGTCGGCCACAAGCTGGGCGAGTTCTCCCCGACCCGCACCTTCAAGGGCCACACGCAGAAGGCAGCCGAGGCGGGAGCCAAGGGTCGCTAAACGGGTTATGGCGGACGAGTCCGGCGCGCAGAGGCCGGGTTGGAATTTGCAATGGATTTTCAGGATCGCGGTTGAGAGCCGGGTCTGACGAAAGGCAAGAAGATGGCAGCAAAGACAAATGAGCCTGAGTTCCGAGCCGAGGCGCGCTTTCAGCGGGTTTCTTCCCAGAAGGCCCGTCTGGTTCTTGATCTCATCAAGGGTCTCGACGTGCAGCAGGCGCTCGACACGCTCACCTTCACGCGCAAGCGGATTGCTCCGGTCGTGCGCAAGGTGCTGGTCTCGGCGATCGACAATGCGCGCTACCTCTCCGATGACCGCGGGCTGGACCTCGACGTGGATCGTCTGTTCGTGAAGACGGCGATTGCCAACGAGGGGCCGCGCATGAAGCGGATTCGCCCCGCCCCGATGGGCCGCGCCTTCCATTACCAGCGTCGTCTGGCGCACATCATCATCACTGTTGCCGAGCGGCCTGCTGAGACCGCAAAGGCAGCCAGGACAAGCAAGACCCGGGCCAGGTCGGCGGCCTGAACGAAGGGACAGGAAGGAAGACTATGGGACAGAAAGTCCATCCTTACGGATTTCGCATCGGCGTGAACAAGCCCTGGCGCTCGCGCTGGTTCAATGAGCGCGACTACGCCAAGCTGCTGGTCGAGGACGTGAACCTGAAGCAGGAGCTGAAGGACAAGCTCAAGGCCGCGGGCGTCAGCTCGGTTGAGATTGAGCGGCCCGGCAACAAGCTGCGCTTCATCGTCCGCACGGCTCGTCCGGGCATCGTCATCGGGCGCAAGGGAGCGGAGATCGAGAAGCTCAAGGCCGAGCTGGGCAAGCGCACCAACCGCGATGTCTTCATCGACATCGTCGAGGTGAACAAGCCGGAGCTGGACGCGCAGCTTGTCTCGGAGAATATCGCGCTGCAACTGGAAAAGCGCGTCAGCTTCCGCCGTGCCATGCGCAAGAGCGTGGACTCGGCGCTGCGCTTCGGCTGCAAGGGCATCAAGGTCCGCGTCTCCGGCCGCCTGAACGGCAACGAGATCGCGCGTTCGGAGTGGTATCTCCAGGGCCGTCTGCCGCTGCACACGCTGCGCGCCGACATCGACTACGGCTTCTCCGAGGCGCGCACGACCTACGGCGTCATCGGCGTGAAGACCTGGATATATCGCGGCGACATCTACGAGCAGAAGCGGCGTCAGGGAATTGGCGGATCGGTGTTTGAAAGCTAGCGCCACGGGCCGGTCCTGCGGGACTGGCAGGCGAGCAAAAGACGGGCGAGCCAAAGACGGGCGAGCCATGAGGAAGCAACTATGTTGATGCCAAAGAAAGTGAAGTTTCGCAAGCAGCAGAAGGGCAAGATGCGCGGCAAGGCTTGGCGCGGCTCCTCGCTTGCGTTCGGCGAGTACGGGCTGAAGGTCATGGAGTGCGGCTACATCACCGACCGCCAGATCGAGGCCAGCCGTATCGCGATGACACGTTTCATCAAGCGCGGCGGCAAGGTCTGGCTGCGTCTGTTCCCGGACAAGCCCATCACCCGCAAGCCCGCCGAGGTCCGCATGGGTTCCGGCAAGGGCGCGCTCGATCACTGGGCCGCAGTTGTCCGCCCCGGCAAGATTCTCTTCGAGATGGAGGGCGTCACGCCGGAGATTGCCCAGGAGGCGATGCGTCTGGCGGCCAACAAGCTACCGCTCAGGACTCGCTTCGTGCAGCGTCCGGCGGTCATCAAGGCGGCGGTTGAGGAAGTCGCCGAGTAAGTCGCGTCGGCACGAGCAGCAAGGCAAGTGCCGCAGGGAGCAAGCGGCGAGGTTCAGGCAGACGGTTCTGCCAGGGGATGAGGACATCATGGAATTGACCAAGATTCGGAACTGGAGCGACGAGGAGTTGAAGACGCAGGAGACGCAGGCCTCCGAGCAGCTCTTTCGCATTCGCTTTCAGAGCAAGCTGGGGCAGAACGACGGCGTGAAGCGGATTCGCGAGCTGCGCAAGGACATTGCCCGCATCCAGACCGTGGCGCGCGAGCGCTCGCTCGGCATCCGCGCTGGCGCAACTCAGGTTGCCGCGCCTGTTGCGGTCGCGAAACCGGCGGCCCGGAAGACGCGCGCCAAAGCCTCGGAGACCAAAGCGGCTTCCACGAAAGGTGCAAAGTAAGTTATGACGGCGACGACAGAAACAATTCAGGGCGCTCAGCCGACGACTGAGTCCCGGCGCAACGAAAAGGTTGGCCAGGTGGTCTCGACCAAGATGCAGAAGACCATCGTGGTCGAGGTCGAGATGCGCAAGGCGCATCCGAAGTACAAGCGCATCGTGCGCAGCTCGCGCAAGTTTTACGCGCATGACGAGCAGAACTCGGCGCGCGTCGGCGACATGGTGCGCATCCGCGAGACCCGTCCGCTCAGCAAGCTCAAGCGCTGGTCTCTGGAGGAGATTGTGCGCCGCTCCACGCTGACGCAGGTGGACGACGGAGCAACGGCCTGACGCTGGTTTTTGCGCAGTAGTTTTGCGCGGTAGTTTTGCAACGGTGGCCCGCTCCGCGAGCAGGGCCGAGGAGAAGATGCAATGGCAGTGCAAATGAGAACCATGCTGGCCGTGGCCGATAACTCCGGCGCGCGCAAGCTCCAGGTGATTCTGCCGCTCGGCGGCTCGACCGGCAGCAAGGCCACGCTGGGCGATGTGGTCACGGCGGCGGTCAAGGAATCCTCGCCCGACGGCACCGTCAAGAAGGGCAAGGTCGTCAAGGCCGTCATCGTGCGCACGCGCAAGGAGTATCGCCGCAAGGATGGCACCTACATCCGCTTCGACGAGAACGCTGCCGTGCTCATCAATGAGGCGGGCGAACCGGTCGGTACGCGTGTCTTCGGGCCTGTTGCCCGCGAGCTGCGCGAAAAGAAGTTCCTCAAGATTGTCTCCCTCGCGCCGGAAGTCATCTAGCGCAACAGGAGACAGGCCGCCTGGAAAGAGCGGCTGCGGAAATGAGAGGGAAGTGATGGCAGGAATGAAGATTCATCGTAACGACACCGTCGAGGTGATCACCGGCTCTGACTCCGGCAAGCGCGGTCGCGTGCTGCGCGTCTTCCCGGATACGGACCGGGTTCTGGTCGAACATGTCCGCGTGGTCAAGAAGACCGTCAGCTCGAAGACCGGGCGCAATACACAGGGCGGCATCGCCGAGCAGGAATCGCCGCTCCACGTCTCGAACGTCGCGCTGGTCTGCCCCAACTGCGGGCCCGTTCGCGTCGCTCACAAAGTGGAAGGCGATACAAAAACGCGCGTCTGCCGCAAGTGTGGCACGGCGCTGCCGTTCAAGAAGTAAGCGAAGGATTTCCGCCGGGCGGCGCAGGATGCCCGGCGCAGCAGGGCGGGGCGGTTTCGGAAAAAGCGGGACGCCCCGGACAACACAGGCTTCCGAAACGGTACACGGGCCAGCGTGCCCACTCCGAGGAGCGGAAGAGAGAGAGACGAAGATGGCAGCACGATTGAAAGAGAAGTTCACAACCGAGATTCGCGCAGCGGTGCAGAAGGAACTGGGCCTCAGCAACGTGATGGCCGTCCCGCGCATCGAGAAAATTGTCCTGAACATGGGCCTCGGCGAGGCCACGCAGAACACGAAGATGCTGGACCCGCTGGTCGGTGACCTGGCCGCGATTGCCGGTCAGAAGCCGGTCGCGACCAAGGCCAAGAAGTCGATTGCCGCCTTCAAGGTTCGCGCAGGCATGTCCATCGGAGCCATGGTCACGCTGCGCAACGACGCGATGTACGAGTTTCTTGATCGGCTGATCTCGATTGCCCTGCCGCGCGTGCGCGACTTTCGCGGCGTCTCGACCAAGAGCTTCGACGGGCGCGGCAACTACACGCTCGGTCTGCGCGACCAGCTCATCTTCCCGGAGATCGATTACTCGAAGGTGGAGAAGCTCAAGGGCATGAACATCACCATCGTCACCACGGCCAAGGATGACCACTCGGCGCGCGTGCTGCTGCGCCACTTCGGCATGCCGTTCCGTCAGGGCGCGTAGCCGGAAATCGTCCGAGCGAATTTACAGACAGAGAGTTACGAAAGGCAAACATGGCAACCACAGCAAAACGAGTGAAGGACGCGCGCAAACCAAAGTTTGCCTGCCGGAAACACAATCGCTGCCAGCTTTGCGGACGCCCGCGCGCGTTTCTGCGCAAGTTCGGCATCTGCCGCCTGTGCTTCCGCAGTCTGGCGCACAAGGGCGAGATTCCCGGCGTCGTGAAGTCGAGCTGGTAAATCAGCTTCTCCCGCCCGGCAGGATTTGTCACGCCGGGCAGAACAAGAGTTTCCGGTCCTGGCCGCGCAGTACCGCAGTGGGATTCCGAACTGCATGCGCACAGGCCGCAGGATGGATCAAGACCCGCAAGGATCGCGATCCGCATTGATTGAGAAAGAACATCTTCGCTGGTTCTCCTGTCTGAGTCGAAGGAGCGAACGGAAGATGAAGGAGAACAAATGAGTCTGACCGATCCGGTAGCCGATTTTCTGGCACGCATCCGCAACGCGATTCGCGCCCGCCAGCAGAAGCTGGAAGTTCCGTCCTCGCGGCTGAAGACGGAGATTGCCCGCATCCTCAAGGAAGAGGGTTACATCGCCAACTACAAGACCCAGGACGAACAGGGCAAGGCCGTTCTGCGCGTTTACCTCAAGTACGGCTCCGGCGCTCAGGCGGCCATCCGCGATCTGGCGCGCATCTCCCGCCCCGGCTGCCGCGTATACGTCGGCCGTGACGAGATCAAGCGCGTTCAGGGTGGTCTGGGCATCTCGATACTGACCACGCCGAAGGGCGTCATGACCGGCCGCCAGGCGCGCCGCGAGGGCGTTGGCGGCGAGATTCTCTGCGAAGTCTGGTAATCACGCCTCTGTCGCGGGTTTGTTCCCCGCCTCCGACGCGCATCGGCTGCATGTGGAACGCGACTCGTTCGCGGGACTCGCAAGCCATGAAGGGAAAAGAAAATGTCACGCATTGGCAAAAAGCCGATTGAACTGCCGAAGGGTGTCAAGTACACCATCGACGGCAACACCGTGCTGGTCGAAGGCCCGAAGGGCAGGACCAGCGCGCTGATCGCCCCAGGCATCCACGTCGCCACCGTCGAAGGCGCGATCCACGTCACGCGCGAGGATGACAAGGCTGCGGCCTTTCACGGCCTCACGCGCGCGCTCGTCTTCAACGCTGTCCACGGCGTCTCCGCCGGCTGGACCAAAGATCTCGACATTGTCGGCATCGGCTATCGCGCCGAGATGAAGGGCAAGTCCACCGTCGTCTTCACACTCGGCTACTCTCACCCGATCGAGTTCCCGCTGCCCACCGGCATCGAGGTCACGATCGACCCCAAACAGACCCACCTGACCATCTCCGGCGTCGACCGCCAGCGCGTTGGCCAGGTCGCCGCCGACATGCGCGCGCTGCGCAAGCCCGACCCATACAAGAACAAGGGCGTCCGCTACACCGGCGAGAAGCTCAAGAAGAAGGCCGGCAAGTCCGGATCGAAGTAACCTGAAATCTGCCGCTGGCCCGACCTGGCGAGCGGCAGAAGCTGAACAAGCAATACGGAACGAACCATCAAAACCGAACGAAGCAGCGTTGGCCGCTTCGCCGATAGGAAGAAAACGATGATTGCAAAAACCGAACGCAACGCGATCCGCCGCCGGGTTCACCATCGCATCCGCGAGAAGATCTCCGGCACAGCCGAGCGGCCGCGGCTCAATGTCTACCGCTCGCTCAACCACATCTACGCGCAGGTGATCGACGACGCCGCCGGCGTCACGCTGGTCGCCAGTTCGTCGCTTGCGGCCAAGCTCCCCAGCGGCGGCAACGTCGCCTCGGCGAAGGAGATTGGTCGGCTGGTGGCCGAGCAGGCTCTGGCCAAAGGCGTGCGCAAGGTGGTCTTTGACCGAGGCGGCTATCTTTATCACGGTCGCATCAAGGCTCTGGCCGACGCGGCGCGCGAGGCCGGTCTCGAATTCTAGCCTCGAATTCTGGCTCCCGCCTTCGGGCGATGGATTTTCAGAGAATTTTCTCAGTGGATGGAAGCGCGCAGGGCGCGCGGAAGGACGCAAAAAGCAATGGCGATACTCACACGAAAGCTGGATGCCAACCAGTTCAATCTCAAGGATCAGGTGGTTGCCATCAACCGCGTGACCAAGGTCGTCAAGGGCGGCAAGAACATGTCGTTTGCGGCGCTGGTCGTCGTCGGCGACGCAACCGCCGGGGTGGTCGGCTACGGCTCCGGCAAGGCGCGCGAGGTGCCCCAGGCCATCCGCAAGGGCATCGAGTCGGCCAAGAAGAATCTCGTCCGGGTCCACCTGACCCAGACCACGATTCCGCATCAGGTGCTGGGCCGCTTCGGCTCCGGCCAGGTGCTGCTCAAGCCCGCTCCCGAGGGCACCGGCGTCATCGCCGGTGGCGCCGTGCGCGCCGTCATGACCTCGGCCGGGGTGCAGAATGTGCTCACCAAGAGCCTCGGCACGGCCAACCCGCACAACGTCATCAAGGCCACCTTTGACGCGCTCACCCAGCTCCGCGACCGTGAGGAAGTGGCGCAGATGCGCGGCAAGAGCGTGGAGGAGTTGTAATCCATGACCACCAGTAAAACTCTTCGCATCCAGTACTACCGCTCGGCCATCTGCACTCCGGTCAAGCACAAGAAGATCGTGGCCGGCCTCGGCTTCACGCGCCTCAACCAGATCGTCGAGCGCATCGATACCCCGTCGCTGCGCGGCATGGTTCAGGCCGTTCCGCACCTGGTCCGCATCGTCCAGCAGTAACTCCGGCCTGGCGTAACTCCGGAGGAGTAAGTCGAGACGGCAAACTCTCCGGATGGCCAATTCCAGCCGTAACAACCCCGGCCACGCAGCGCCCTCACCGGCTCTGCCAGCCCACACAGAACGCGAGTCGTCGGCTTCGGGCCGACGGCGCACAAGCGAGGAAATCATGGCAAAGAATCTATCCAACCTGCGCGCACCGAAGCGCGCCAACGTCGAGCGCAAGCGCGTCGGACGCGGCATGGGCTCCGGCATGGGCAAGACCTCGACCCGTGGCCACAAGGGTCAGGGATCGCGCTCCGGCTCCAGCCTCATGCGCGGCTTTGAAGGCGGCCAGATGCCGCTGCACCGCCGTCTGCCCAAGCGCGGATTCACCAACGTCTTCCGCATCGAGTACACGGCCATCAACCTGAATCGCATTGCCCAGGTCGTGGCCGAAAAGGGCGTCTCGACCATTACGCTGGAGGATTACCGTCCGCTCGGTCTGGCCGCCAGCCGCAAGGCCATGATCAAGATCCTGGCCAACGGCGAGCTTACCGCTCCGGTCACCATCACCGCGCACAAATTCTCCAAGGCGGCCATCGAGAAGATCGAAAAGGCCGGTGGAAAAGCCATCGCGCTGGCCACCGCCGAAGCGTAGCGCCATTCAGGACAGGGCGGGCCGTGGCGCGATACCATGGCCTTGTTCCTCTTTCAGGAGATTTTCGGCTCATCCGGGCGGCCGTCGCCAGTTTCCGATCAGCCTTCCCATTCACCATCGACGCGGGGTTCCACCATGCTGGATAAGTTTCTCAACATCTTCCGTATTCCGGACCTGCGTAAGCGGGTCTTGTTCACGATGGGCCTGCTGGCGATCTACCGCCTCGGCGCGCAGTTCCCGACGCCCGGCGTCAACAGCAAGCTACTCGACCAGTTCTTCCGCAGCCAGGGCGGCTCGGCGCTCGGCCTGCTGGACATGTTCTCCGGCGGCAACCTGCGCCGCTTCACCATCTTCGCCCTCGGCATCATGCCCTACATCACGGCGTCGATCATCTTCCAGCTTCTCACCGTGGTCTATGAGCCGCTTGCTCGCCTGCAAAAAGAGGGCGAACTCGGCCGCCGCAAGATCACGCAGTGGACGCGCTATCTGACCGTCATTCTCGCCGCCTTCCAGTCCATCGCCATCGCCTTCGGCCTCGTCAGCCAGGGCATGGTGCTCATCTCCGGACCGGCCTTCATCCTGCTCACCGTGCTCACGCTCACCACCGGCTCGGCCTTCATCATGTGGCTCGGCGAACAGATCACCGACCGCGGCATCGGCAACGGCATGAGCCTACTCATCTTCGCCGGCATCGTCGTCGGCATCCCGCGCGGCATCGCCGACCTCGCCGACAAGGTCCGCACCGACGCCTGGGGCGGTTTCACCGGCTTCGCCATGCTCCTGCTGCTGGGGGCCATGCTGGCCATCGTCGCCTTCATCATCTACGTCGAAAGCTCCGAGCGGCGCATCCCCGTCCAGTCGGCCCGGCGCATCGTCGGTCGCCGCATGATGGGCGGACTCAGCTCCCATCTGCCGCTCAAGGTCAACTCCGGCGGCGTCATGCCGGTCATCTTCGCGGCCTCCATTCTCTCCGTGCCGCTGCTCTTCAGCCAGGTCAACTTCGTCCAGTCCAGCAAGTGGCTCTCGGCCGTCGTTGCCAATCTCCAGCCCGGCGAGCCGTGGTACGAGCTGCTCTACATGGCGGCGATCATCTTCTTCGCCTACTTCTACATCTCCATCGTCTTCCGTCCCGATGACATTGCCGACAACATGCGCAAATCCGGCTCCTTCATCCCCGGCATCCGTCCCGGCCGCCGCACGTCGGATTACATCAACGACATCCTCACCCGCATCACGCTGGTCGGCGCCGTCTATCTGATCCTGATCTCGCTGGTGCCCACGTTCCTCATCTCCGGCATCCACCTGAATCACCTCTGGCTGGTCGGCAACTTCTTCGAGCGCCTGCCGGCCTGGGTCACCAACGGCCTGCACATGAACTTCTACTTCGGCGGAACCTCGCTGCTGATCGTCGTCGGCGTGGCCATGGACACGGCCAACCAGATCGAGTCGCAGCTCATCATGCGGCACTATGATGGCTTCAGCGCCCGCTCCGGTCGCGTCCGCGGCAGGAAGACCTGGTAATGGTCGAGCAGGCTTCCAGTCTTACGGGTGCCAGCGTTTCCGCATGCAGCGAATCGGCAGGCGGCGCTCTCGCACAGCCGACCGCGCACTCCGTTTCCAGTGTCGGCCACGCCGTCACTCCCGGTCCCATCCTGCTGCTCGGCGCGCCCGGCGTGGGCAAGGGCACACAGGCCAGGGAGCTGATGCGGCTCTGGGCCATTCCGCAGATTTCGACCGGCGACCTGCTGCGCGCCAACGTCAGCCAAGGCACCGAACTCGGCCTCGCGGCAAAAGAGATCATGCAGTGCGGCAATCTCGTCCCCGACGATTTGGTCAACCGGATGGTGGCCATCCGCCTGGCCCAGCCAGACACACTCAACGGCTTCATCCTCGACGGTTTCCCCCGCACCCTGCCCCAGGCTCACTGGCTTGACGCCGAACTTGCCGTGCGTCCCGGCGCTCTGCCCATCGTTGCGGTCAGCCTGCAAGTGGACTATAATCTGTTATTGCGCCGGATTACGGGCCGTAGAAACTGTCCCGTCTGCCAGCGCATCTACAACGTGTTTCTCCAGCCCCCCCAGCGGGATGGTTTCTGTGATGTGGACGGAGCGGCGCTCGTGCAGAGAGCCGACGATACGGAAACCTGCTTCCAGGGGCGCATCGGAAACTATCAGTCGCTCACGGCTCCGGTCATCGAGCACTATCGCGCTCAGGGCCGTTTTGCCGAAGTGCATGGCGACAGGGAAGTGGCAGCCGTCGCTGCCGAGGTCATCAGCGCCGTCGAGCGCATGCGCTCAGGCGCGTGATTCGTCGGCAGCCAGCCGGAGCGCGCAAGCGGTCGGCGCTGGCAGAAATTTGTTTTTCAGAGCAGCCACCGCGGTGGCCATTTTGTATCGTTCTCGCAGGGAGTGGAATGGCGGTAATCCTCAAGTCGGCACGGGAGATCGAGCAGATGCGGCGCGCCGGCAGCGTGGTGCGTCAGGTGCTCAACTGCGTCCGCGATCAGGTCCGCCCCGGTGCCACCACGCTCGATCTCGAGCGCGCCGCCGAGCAAAAGCTGGCCGAGCTGGGCGCAAAGGCCGCCTTCAAGGGCTATCACGGCTACCCCTGCGTGCTTTGCACCTCGGTCAACCATGAGGTCGTCCACGGCATTCCCTCCGCCAACCGCGTCCTGCGCGAGGGCGACATTGTTTCCATCGACTGCGGCGCGATTGTGGATGGATTTTACGGCGACTCCGCGATCACCGTTCCTGTCGGCAGCCGGATTGATTCCGGCACGCGCAAGCTGCTTGAGGCCACAGAATCCTCGCTTCAGGCCGCCATCGGCGTTGTCCGTCCCGGCGCCACGCTGGGCGACATCGGAGCCGCCGTGCAGGAGGTGGTCGAGGCCGAGGGGTTTTCCGTCGTCCGCGATTTCGTCGGACACGGCATCGGCGCGCGCATGCACGAGGATCCGCAGGTGCCCAACTACGGCGAGCGCGGGCGCGGCATGAAGCTGCGCGAGGGCATGGTTCTGGCCATCGAGCCGATGGTCAACGCCGGCACCGCCGCCGTCGAGGTGCTCGACGACGGTTGGACAGCGGTCACACGCGATGGCAGCATGAGCGCTCACTTCGAGCACACGGTTGCCGTCACCGCCGACGGGGCGGCCATTTTAACGATGTAACGCCGCGTCGGTCTGCGCGGCTCTCACCATCCGGGGCTTCGGCTTCGGGGAGACGGAAGAAGGTTTGTCGAAGGAAGATGCAATTGAGGTGATGGCGGTGGTGCTGGAGACCCTGCCCAACGCCATGTTCAAGGTGAAGCTGGAGAACGATCACCAGGTTCTGGCGCACGTCTCCGGGCGAATGCGCAAGAACTTCATCCGCATTCTGCCGGGAGACAAAGTGGCGGTCGA
Source organism: Acidobacteriota bacterium (assembly GCA_021846275.1). Lineage (GTDB taxonomy): Bacteria > Acidobacteriota > Terriglobia > Terriglobales > Acidobacteriaceae > Acidicapsa. The sequence continues at coordinate 113,936 of JAJZBZ010000006.1, read as the reverse complement.
GCTGAGTCCCTACGATCTCAATCGTGGACGCATCGTCTACCGCTACCGATAACGGACGAAACGCCTGCATCCGCGGCGCATGCGCAACGGAGCAGACACTGAGGAGCATCATGAAGGTACGGGCATCCGTCAAGAAGATTTGCGACAAATGCAAGGTGATCCATCGCCGCGGTGTGGTGCGGGTCATCTGCGAAAACGCAAAGCACAAGCAGCGTCAGGGATAGCTCCCTGGCTTTTGCGGAATCCTTCCGCCCGCCGGAGTTCCCTCCGCCGGGCAGGGGCGAGTTAGCCGGAGTCAAGGCTTGCGAAGAACCCCGAAGGCACACCCCGCTTCACCCCGTGCGAGCCGGATCGAGGCCGGAGGCACACAACCACAGGCATAAAGGAACCCCATGGCACGTATTGCTGGCGTCGATCTGCCCCGTCAGAAGCAGGCTCGGATCGCGCTCACTTACATCTTCGGCATCGGCCGTCCGCGTGCGCTCAGCATCCTGGAGAAGGCGAATGTGGACGCCTTCAAGAAAATCCAGGATCTCGGCGAGGACGAGCTGAACCGCATCCGTCAGGTCATTGAGGACGAAGGCGGCATTGAAGGCGATCTCCGCAAGGATGTCGCTATGCACATCAAGCGCCTCATGGACATTCAAAGCTATCGCGGCACGCGCCACAAGCGCTCGCTGCCGGTCAACGGCCAGCGCACCCGCACCAACGCTCGCACCCGCAAAGGCCCGCGCAAGGGCACCGTTGCCGGTAAGAAGAAAGCGACCAAGTAATGGCCAAACAACAGCAGCAGCCCAGCGCAACCGCAAAGACCGGCAAGAACAAGAAATTCCGCAAGCGTGAGCGAAAGAATGTGCCCCTCGGCACGGTCCACATTCAGGCCACCTTCAACAACACCATCGTCACCATCACCGACCCGGTGGGCAACACCATCAGTTGGAAGAGCGCCGGTTCGCTCGGCTTCCGCGGCTCCCGCAAGGGCACCCCGTTTGCCGCGCAGCAGGCCGCGACCAACGCCGCCAACGCCGCGCGCGACCACGGTCTGCGCTCGGTCGAGGTTCGCGTCTCCGGTCCCGGCTCCGGTCGTGAATCCGCCATCCGCGCGCTGGCCGCCGCCGGCATCGACGTGCGTTCCATCCGGGACGTTACGCCGATCCCGCACAACGGCTGCCGTCCGCCCAAGCGCCGCAGGGTCTGATGGCGCTGGAAATGCGCACCGAGTGCGAGCGCTGCCACGCGCCGCTCCCGCCCGACGCGCCTTCCACCGGCAAAGCGTACATTTGCAGTTACGAATGCACGTTTTGCCAGCAATGTTTCACGCAGTTGGCTGGCATCTGCCCCAACTGCGGCGGAGAACTGGCTCCACGACCCACACGGATCGTCGAGCCGTAACCAAACCGGGCCGGGACGAAGCAGCGGCAGTTTTTCCGCCTGCGTAAACCGGCCGACACCTGAAGTCAGGAGAATCCATGGCACGTTACACCGGTCCCGTCTGTCGTCTTTGCCGTCGCGAAGGCACCAAGCTCTTTCTCAAGGGCACCAAGTGCATGAGCGACCGCTGTCCGCTGGAAAAGCGCAACTTCGCCCCCGGCCAGCACGGCCAGAGCCGCAAGGCCAAGGTCGTCGGCTACGGCCTGCAACTACGCGAGAAGCAGAAGGCCAAGCGCATCTACTTCACGCTCGAAACCCAGTTCCGCGCGTACTACGAGAAGGCCAGCCGCGCCACCGGCGTCACCGGCGACCTGCTCATCCAGCAGCTTGAGCGCCGCCTGGACAATGTCGCCTTCCGTCTCGGCTTCGCCATCAGCCGCCGTCAGGCCCGCCAGGTCGTCCGTCACGGCCACGTCGAGGTCAACGGACGCAAGGTTAACATTCCTTCGTTCCAGGTCTCGGTCGGAGACACGGTCGCCATCCGTGAGAGCGGACGCAAGCTTGTCGTCGTCGAGTCGGCTCGCGATTACGCCGCCTCCAACCCGGTGCCGTCGTGGCTCCAGCCGGACTTCGCCAATCTCTCGGGCAAGATTGTTTCCCTGCCGCGCCGCGACGAGGTCAATCTCCCGGTCAACGAGCAGCTCATCGTCGAGCTGTACTCGAAGTAATCTTCGCGCCGGTCGGTCCCGTGCCTCGCGCGCCGGACCGGCCAGCACGTTGCAGCAAGCGTGGTGTTTGCAGTCCGGGCGCCACAACCATTCCAACCAGAAGGAGAACTTGCGCGGCCGTCGCAAAATGCATCGCGACGCACCCGCCGCGCGGGAAACGAGAAAGCTATGTTGTGGAGAGGATTTCAGAAACCCAAGCGTCTGGCCGTCGATTCCGAGACGCTCACCGAAAACTACGGCAAGTTCAGCGCACAGCCCTTTGAGCGCGGCTTCGGCACCACCATCGGCAACGCTCTGCGGCGCACGCTGCTCAGCTCCATCGAAGGCGCCGCCGTCACCGCAGTCCGCATCGAGGAAGTGCTGCACGAGTTCCAGTCCATCACCGGCGTCGTCGAGGACGCCACCGACATCATCCTGAACCTCAAGCAGGTTCCCTTCAAGCTCAACGGCGAAGGTCCAAAGGCGCTCTATCTCCGCGCAGACCAGCCCGGCGTCGTCACCTCCGGCATGATCGAAGCCGACGGCGATGTGGAGATTCTGGACAAGGATGTTTACATCGCCACGGTCTCCGAGGGCGGTCGTCTGGACATGGAGATGCGCCTCAAGCGTGGCCGCGGCTACGTCTCGGCGGACAAGAACTACGACGCCGATCTCGGCATTGGTTTCATCCCGGTCGATTCGGTTCACTCGCCCGTCCGCCGCGTCAACTATCTCGTCGAGGCGGCTCGCCTGGGCCAGATCACCGACTACGACAAGCTCACGCTCGAGATCTGGACCAACGGAGCCGTCGCCCCAGCCGACGCGCTCGGCCTCGCCGCCAAGCTGCTCAAGGACCACATGAGCATCTTCATCAACTTCGAGGAGGAGATGGATGCCGACGGCGTCGGCGACGGCAGCTCGCTGCTGCTGCGCAACGAAAACCTCAACCGTTCCGTCGAGGAACTGGAGCTTTCCGTCCGCAGCTACAACTGCCTGAAGAACGCCAACATCCAGACCATCGCCGAGCTGATCCAGAAGACCGAGGCCGAGATGCTCAAGACCAAGAACTTCGGCCGCAAGAGCCTCAACGAGATCAAGGAAATCCTCGCTCAGATGGGTCTCTCGCTCGGCATGAAGATCGACGAACAGGGCAACGCCGTTCCCGGACCCACCAGCATCCTGCCCTCGGCGGCGCTGGCCGCCGGCTTCGGTCGCTTTGACGACGAGGACGAGCTGCTCGACTCCGTCGATCTGCAACTGCCCACGGAGACGGAAAACTTCTAACCGCTGTCACGGCGGGTCGCGAGACACTCTCGCGGCCCGCGCAAAACCAGGACTCGGGTCTCACGCAGCCCGCGTCCGGAATGCAGGATATTCGCGAAAGAGAGCAACACTATGCGCCATCGGAATGCAGGATACAAACTCGGACGCAACACCAGCCATCGCCGCGCGCTGCTGCGCAATCTGGTCACCTCGGTCATCGTCGAGGATCGCGTCGAAACCACCGTTGCCAAGGCCAAGGCCGTCCGTCCGCTCGTCGAGAAGATGATCACGCTCGGCAAGCGCGGCGACCTTCACTCGCGTCGCCAGGCGCTGGCCTTCCTCACCACCGACGAGTCCGTCACCCGCCTCTTTGACACCGTAGCCCCGCGCTACGGCGATCGCCAGGGCGGTTACCTGCGCATCGTCAAGGCCGGATTCCAGAAGGGCGACGGTGCCGAGAAGGCGTTCATCGAACTACTCGGAGCCGAGAAGCAGATCGAAGCCAAGCGCCAGAAGAGCGCCGACCGCAAGGCCAAAAAGCGCGCCGAGCTGGAAGCCGAAATGGAAAAGCAGAAGGGCGAATCCGGCGGCGAAGACGCCGCTGCCTGACGCTCCGCGCTGGCTCAGAGCCTGTTCCAGCGCCGTTGCCTGATTCACGCGCGCCGGAGACAAGCCAATCCGCGCTGGCCAGTGTATCCGCGCTGCCGGCATCTGAGTTGCCAGTATCGGCGCGCTCGCAAAAACAGAACGGCCCGGCATTCCCGCCGGGCCGTTCTTCTGTCTTCCTGTGGCTGTCTTCGCGCCGCGCCGCCGCGCTCGACTTCAGGCGAACGGAGACAGCGGCAAGACCGGAATTCCGCCAGCCTCCGTCGCTTCACCCACCACCGCGTCCAGATGCTCCAGCACCTCTTCGGTGCTCATGGTATGCATCTCGCGATTCGGGTCCGCGCCGTCCTCCAGAATCGACTTCAGATAGCGCCCCGCCGTCTGCGCCGCCAGCGCATCGGTAATCACCTTGCCCGTGCGCCGCTTCTGCTCCACCCACGCCTGGCACGGCATCGCGATCCACATCGGCCTTCCGTTCACCTCAAACCGAACATCCACCGCATCCGCGTGCCGCGTGGCAATGGCCACGATATTTCCCTTCCAGCGGCAGTGCAGCTCGTCGCCGGTCCAGCGATCCGTTACCCGGAAATCCTCATACATACCACCAGCCTACCCGCTTGCCGCAATCGCTCGCAAGCCGCGCGCGCAAAATCCCCTCATCCGCATTCTCAGTCCAGCCTGTTCCGCGTCCTCTTCCGTCGCGCTTTCACTCCAGTTCCGTCTCTGGCCGAGGCTGTTTCCATCCGGATTTTCTCCCGATTTTCCTCAACTTTTTCCATCCCGCTCCGATGAATTTCCCGTGGGGTCACTGCATGCAGATCACTGTTGAACTTCCTTCCCAGCTACTGCGCGAGGCTGAGTTGCGCGGCAAGCCCGTCGCCGACTTTGTTCAGCAACTACTCGAACTCGGCATCACAGCGCTGAACGCGCAAACCCGTCAGGAGCCAGACCTGCCGGATTCCAGCGATCCCTCCGTTGTGCAGAGCGCGATGGAGCGTATCCGCGCCCTGAACAACACGGCCCTGAACAACACGGCCCTGAACAACACGGCCTCGAACAACACTGGCCTGCACAAGGCAGCCAGCCTCAGCCCTGCACATCGCGGCTGAACTCCCAGTCCAGCACCACCCCCAGCGCCAGGTCCGCACCCCACTGCGCCGGATACCGCTCCACCGGATTCGCCAGCTCGTGCGTCAGAATCTGGTTGATCCGCCGCGTCAGTCCCTCTTTCAGCGTATGCACGTCCTCGCGGTTGATCTGGTTCAGCCGCAGCCCGTCCAGCGCTGCGTCAATCTGCGTCGGAACCGGCGTGTACTCAATCGGACCCAGGCCCGCCGCACCCGACTCCGCGGACGCGTTGATCTGCTGGATCAGATACTGCACCCGCTCCCGTCCACATTCGTAATCATGCCGCCGATAGCTCTCGTCAAAGAAGCCCACAAATGCTGCAATCCCCGCTCCGGCCAGCTTGCCCGGATCGACCACCACGCCGTAAATCTCCATGTAATCCAGCTCGCCCAGCCCAGCCGATTTTTCCAGCACCTGGATCCCGCTCAACAGCGCCTGCCCGGCCGCGCTTTCCACGCCGCCCACCTGCGCCAGCTCCGGCGCATACTGCCGCGCAAGTCGCGTCGCTGCCTGCGCCTGCGTCTCGTCCGCATCCCCGCCGCCACTGGCTCCGCTCGACTCGACACCGCCGGACCCGGCTCCGTTGCTCTGATACAGCAGATTCAGCAGCGCCGCGTGGCTCGCCTGTCGGCTGGCAATCTCCCCGGTAGTCAGCTTTCCCGCCGCCAGTTCGTCGGCCATCTGCTTCGCCTGCGCGTCCAGCCGAGCCACGCGCGCATTCACCTCATCAGCCTCCACCCAGTCCTGAAACATCGCCTGGCCCATGTACACCGAGCCAATCCGCCCCACGACGCGAACCATGTTCACGTTGCTCTCGTTCAGGGTCGCGTCCACCTGGTCGCTCATCGGATTCGGCGAAACGAACAGATAAAACCGATTCTCCGTGTGCTGGTGCCCATCCGCGTCGTCCATCAATTCCTTGGCCATCCCCAGCGGCTGATTCTGCAGAATCCCCCCGTCAGAGTAGTTGAACTGCCGCTCGCCGCCCGTCCAGTCCAGCGGTCCATCCGCCGCGTAATCGCCATAGCTCCGCGTCAGATCCTTCGTCCGGAAGGCCACCGGAAACGCTCCGCTCGCCACTGCGGCATCCGCCACTTCCTGCCACGCGGCCACAGCGCGATCCCCGCGCGTCAGCCGCCTCCGCAGCGAGTCCTCAAACCGCGTGTACTGGAACGCGCCGCCGCCCAGCATCGGCAGCCCGTAGTTCACACCCGTCAGGTTCGTCAGCGCCATCCCCAGCCGCAGCTCGCCATCGGGATTCACCGCCCGATGCGCCCCATGATCCACAATCTCCCCATCGGCCACATCCGTCAGCAGCTTCTCCCGCGCAATCGTCTCGATCAACTGCGACGACAGCAGTGAAAGCAGCGCCGGATCGCCGCCCTCGGCAATCGGCTTGTCCTCCGTCGCCAGCAATCCCTCCAGCGTAATCCGCTCCACCCACGTCTCATACAGCGGATTCGCCCACGGTGCCGGATTGCCGTTCGCATCCACAAACGAAGGCCCGTCAAACAGCAGCTTCTGCGCCAGAATCGTCGCCGTCATCCCTCCCGCCGAAGCCCCCGTCAGCACATCTACATAGATCGGCTGACCCTCCTGCTCCGCTTCAACCTTGCCGTTATGCTGCCGGATCGCCTCCAGCAGCTCATACAGCGCACCCGCCTCATAACTGCCCAGCGAAACCGCGCCCGCAATCGTTATTGCCAGATGTTTCGGTGAACCGATTGGCATCCTTGTTGCTCCTCTCCGCGACAAAGCAAAAAGCGCAGCTTTGCCGCCGCGCTCCACTCTACCGCAAAGAACAATAATTCGATGCGCAAGCCGCCCGAACCAGTTGTCAGGGGCGAGCCGTCAGCAATCCGTGTTCAACCGTCAGGCCAAGTTGGCGATTTCCGCCGCCGCCATCCGCGCCTGCCGCACAAACTCCCTCACCCGCTCGTGGTCCTTCACGCCAGGCCTCAGATCCACGCCGCTGGCCACGTCCACACCCCACGGTCTCAACTCGCGCACCGCCTCCGCCACATTCTCCGGACGCAATCCACCGGCAGCCACCAGCGGCAGACGACCATGCGCAGCCCCGTGTTCAGCAAAGACCGTTCGCGCCGCTTCCGTCCAGTCAAACACCACACCCGTTCCGCCCACCTTGCCGCCCACGCGCGTATCCACCAGCACCGCGTCAAAGACGCCCGCCGCAGCCATCCGCTCCACCATTGCCGCCGTCTCCGGCCCGTAGTGCGCAACGCCCAGCACGCGCAGCCCGCCGCCAAACCGCTCGCGCAGCCGCACCGCCGCCTGCCATGACCGCGCCTCGTCAGCCGCGCCGCCATGCAACTGCACACCCGTCAGCCCGCACCGCTCCACAGCCGTCGCAATGGCCTCGTCGTCGGCCTCCAGAAAGACTCCGATCCGCTCCACACCGCCCCGCCGAGCGTCCGAATCCAGCCGAGCGTCCAGACCCAGTCTGGCGTCCAGTTCTGGCCGCATTCGCTCCACCGCCTCCACCGTCACCTGCCGCGGACTCGCCGCAAACACAAACCCCACCGCGTCCGCGCCAGCCTCAGCCGCCGCCACGGCGTCCTCCAGCCGCGTATTTCCGCAGATCTTCACCCACAGGCTCATCCTTGCTCCGTCTGCCCGTCCGCCGCCGTCCGTCCAGCCTCGGCCATCAGCTCCGCCAGCGCCGCGCCAGGGTCCGCTGCCCGCATCAGGCTCTCGCCAATCAGGAATGCGTCGAATCCCGCCCCGCGCAGCCGCGCCATCTCCGCGCCGCTCGTGATTCCGCTCTCGGCCACGCGCACCACCCCCGCCGGAATCCGCCCCACCAGCTCCAGCGAAGTCTCCAGCCGCACCGCAAAGCTCCGCAGGTCGCGATTGTTCACCCCGATCGCCTCCGGCTGCTCGGCCATCCCCAGCACGCGCTCCAGCTCCTCGCCGTCATGCACCTCGGCAAAGACATTGAGACCCATCCGGTGCCCGCAGCACGTCAGTTCCAGCATCGTCGCGTCCGTCAGCGCCGCCGCAATCAGCAGTATCGCGTCCGCCCCATGCGCCCGCGCCTCCACCACCTGATAGCTGTCCACCATGAAGTCCTTGCGCAGGCAGGGCAGTCCAACCGTCTGCGAAGCAATCTCCAGATTCCGCAAACTCCCCTGAAAATACGGCTCGTCCGTCAGCACACTCAGCGCCGCCGCGCCACCGGCTTCATACCGTCCCGCCAGCCACGCCACGTCAAAATCCGCCCGAATCAGCCCCTTCGACGGCGAAGCCTTCTTGATCTCCGCAATCACCGCCACGCCTGCCACGCCGGCCGACTTACCCACGGCACCAGCCGCGCCAGCCCGCGCACGCAGCGCCGCCGCCCAGCCGCGCGGCTCGTGCACGGCGGCCATCCGCTCCAGCGCCGCCAGCCCAACCTCGGCCTTCGCCCGCTCCACCCGCGCCCGCGTCGAGGCCAGAATCCGCCCCAGATGCGTCTCTGCTTCCAACGTCGTCATCCCACCCAGTATAAGTCGCCACCGCCTTTCACACCGCCATCCCCATCCACGCAAAAGCAATGGAAAATCAGAAACGCAAGGCGATTTGCAGGCTCCGCGCTATCCTCGCGTTGCCATCCGGGGTTGCTCCTTGGAATGAGCCTGCACTCAACGCCTCGATTGAGCGCGCCGCACTCCTTCGTCAGCCCGCAATCGTCCGGAACATGGCTCTCACGTGGAACACGGCTCTCAGGGCGTAGAAAAACAAAAAGCCGCTTATTTTCAGCGGCTTTTTCTGATTTCGGGATTGTTTTGCATATCCAGGAGATTGAAACTGGTAGGCACGATTGGATTCGAACCAACGACCTCTACCGTGTCAAGGTAGCGCTCTAACCAACTGAGCTACGCGCCTGTAACTTGAGTGTATCGCATTTGCCGCGCGGGCGGCAGGGTGCGGCGCTCCGCGCTCTCTGGGTCTGGTCGCGGCGCAGCGCGGCGGCCGGGTGCGGATGATATGCATCGTTTGCGCTGGCGGAAAGCAGATTGTAATCGTGTAACATGCTGGGGTATGGGAGCGAGCGGGGAAGCGACCGGGATATCCGTTGCCAGGATGGCTGTGGAGCGGCGAGTGAATCCGCTGCGCACGGCTCCGAATCTGCTGACGATGGTGCGCGTGGTGCTGACGCCGCTGATGCTCGTGGCCCTGCTGGAGCGCGAGTTTGAGGCGGCGTTTGTCATGTTCGTGATTGCTGCGCTGACGGACGCGATGGATGGCCTGTTGGCGCGGTGGCTGGAGCAGCGGACGCGGCTGGGCCAGTACCTCGATCCGATTGCCGACAAGATTCTGCTCAGCTCGCTGTTTCTGGTGCTGACGGCGATTGGCGTGCTGAAGACCGAGATTGCGGCGATTGTCTTCGGGCGCGATATTGGCATGCTCTGCGTGGCGGCGATTCTGTACTTCTCGACCGACCTGCGGGATTTTCATCCGACGCCGCTGGGCAAGGCGAACAGCCTGAGCCAGGTGGTGGCGCTGGGCATGGTGCTGCTGTGCCGGATGACCGGATCGGCGGCGTACGGGAACTGGATCGGCGTGGGAGCGCGCTATGCGCTGGACGCGACGATCCTGCTGACGGTGATCTCCGGCTTCCACTATGCGCTGGTGGTTTCGCGGCGGATCGGCGTGGTGACGGAGCAGACGCCGCGCGGGCCGATTCCGGCGGAGCGGCGCGAGCGAGCGGCCTGAGCGCGAGCCGGGCTGAGCTGAGCGCGAGTCAGTACGAGACGGCCACAATCGCAGAACCTGATTCGGACACCCGTCAGCGATCGAGCTTCTTTGCCTGATTTTTTCCCGGATTCCGGCCAGAGTCTTCGGCGAGGCCGGAGTCTTCGGCGTCCTCTTCTTCGGCAGCGATGTCGCGCAGTTCGGCGGCATCGAAGACTTCGCCACAGTTCATACACTCGACAAACTCGGCGTCTTCCTCGCGGGAGACGAAACGGACTTGCTGATGCCTGCATGGAGCGGTCATAAGGGATTGTGAGCACCGGAACAAAAGGGTGTCTTTGCGCACGATTGTAACGGGCGGGCAAGGCGAGCGGAAGATGGATTTGCGAAAAAAGAGAAAAATTGCTGCCAGCAGGTCAGAGTATGGGAAGCGGACGGGAAGAAAAAGATTCAACCGGGAAAGCTGGCGCATCCATTGAACTGCGACAAAATCAGTCCTATACTGGAAGTGGACTGATCTGGTCCGGGATTTGATCCTTCGTGATCGGGTCCGGTTTCGGCTGATTTTCCCGTGCAGGTGGGGAAGTCAGAGGCTGGACGAAAAGGTGTCTCGATGCTGCGGCTGACGAAAAAAGCGGATTACGGGTTGATGGCCCTGAAGTATCTGGCCGAGCACCCGGACTCGGTTTCGGTCAGCGCCAAGGATATTGCCGACACCTACGGGATTCCGCCGCAGTTGCTGGCCAAGGTTCTGCAGCGGCTGACGAAGGTTGGGCTGTTGCGTTCGCACGCGGGCATGAACGGCGGCTATGAGCTGTCGCGCGAGGCGCGCCGGATTTCGGCCTTTGAGGTGATTCATGCCATCGATGGGCCGCTGTTTATTACCTCGTGCACGAAAGGCAGCAAGTCCTGCGACCTAGAGCCGAATTGCACGATCAAGGAGCCGCTGGCAAGGGTGAATGAGAGCATCGCGGGCGTGCTGAAGAGCATCAGTATTTACGACCTGGTGGATGCCGAGACGGCGGCCGGACGCAGCGCCGAGATGCTGGTGACGCTGATGCACTCGTGAACGAAGGGACGCGCGGAGGCAAAGCCTCCGGCGAATGCGGAAGACGAAGGATTACGCGAAGATCGCCCACGGCGCTTCGCGGCAACAGTGGAGAGAGAGACGCGATGAGCAATGTGACGATGAATCCTGAAGTGCCGGCGGGCGTGACGCTGCCGATTTACATGGACAACCACGCGACCAGTCCGATGGACCCGCGCGTGCTGGAGGCGATGCTGCCGTATTTCAGCGGGAAGTTTGGCAACGCGGCCAGCCGCAACCATTCCTTTGGCTGGGAGGCGGAGCAGGCCGTGGAGCAGGCGCGCGAACAGATTGCGCGGCTGATCGGCGCGACCGCCAAGGAGATCATCTTCACCTCCGGCGCGACGGAGAGCAACAACCTGGCGATCAAGGGCATTGCCGAGATGTATCGCGAGCGCGGCAACCACATCATCACGCAGGTCACCGAGCACAAGGCGGTGCTCGACACCTGCAAGCGGCTGGAAAAATACGGCTACCGGGTGACCTATCTGCCGGTGAAGGCCGATGGGCTGATCGATCTGGACGACCTGCGCCGGGCCATCGACGACAAGACAATCCTGGTGACGATCATGAGCGCCAATAACGAAATCGGCGTCCTGCAGCCGGTGGCTGAGATCGGCAAGATCTGCCACGAAAAGGGCGTGATCTTCCACACCGACGCCGTGCAGGCGGTGGGCAAGGTTCCGGTCGATGTGCAGGCGATGAATATCGACGTGCTGTCCCTGACGGCGCACAAGATTTACGGCCCGAAGGGCGTGGGCGCGCTCTATGTGCGGCGGCGCAATCCGCGCGTGCAGATTGCGGCGCAGATTGACGGCGGCGGCCACGAGCGCGGCATGCGCTCCGGCACACTGAACGTGGCCGGGATCGTCGGCCTCGGCAAGGCCTGCGCGATTGCGCAGGAAGAGATGGCTACGGAAGCCGAGCACTTGCGCGCGATGCGCGACCACCTGCGCGCGCGCATGGAAGCGGAGCTGGATTACGTCGAGGTGAATGGCTCCTGGGAGCATCGTCTGCCGGGCAACCTGAACATGAGCTTCATCTACGTCGAGGGCGAGAGCCTGCTGATGGGCATCAATGACGTGGCTGTTTCCAGCGGCTCGGCCTGCACGTCTGCGACGCTGGAGCCGTCCTACGTGCTGAAGGCTCTGGGGCTGGGCGATGACGTGGCGCACAGCTCGATTCGCTTCGGTCTGGGCCGCTTCAACACCATGGCCGAGTGCGATTACGTGGCCGACAAGGTGATCGGCATTGTGAAGAAGCTGCGCGAGCTTTCGCCGCTCTACGAGATGGTCAAGGAAGGCATCGACCTGTCGAAGATCGAGTGGGCGGCGCACTGAGCGCAAAGGAATGGAGTCGGGACGGATTGCGTCGTGACGGAAGCGGCGCAGGAGATCAGGAATCGGTCAACGCAACGGAACCAGAAAAAAGGAGCAGGAATCATGGCATACAGTGACAAGGTTGTGGACCACTACAACAATCCTCGCAACGTGGGCACGCTGGACAAGTCGTCGGAAGAAGTGGGCACGGGGCTGGTGGGCGCGCCGGAGTGCGGCGACGTGATGCGGCTGCAGATTCGCGTGAATCCGGAGACGCAGGTGATCGAAGAGGCGAAGTTCAAGACCTTCGGCTGCGGCTCGGCGATTGCCAGCTCGTCGCTGGCGACCGAGTGGGTGAAGGGCAAGACGGTGGCCGAGGCGCTGGAGATCAGGAACACCGATATCGTGAAGGAGCTGGCGCTGCCGCCGGTGAAGATTCACTGCTCGGTGCTGGCCGAGGACGCGATTCGCGCGGCGATTGGCGACTGGAAGAAGAAGAACGGCGTTGCGGAGACCGAGGCGGTCGCGGCGCACTGATTCCGGATTGACGAAATCAGCGCGTGGAATCGTTGTCGCGCCCCAGAGCAGACGCTGGTGCGCCGAGTGGCGAGCGCGTGGAGTGAAGACGAATGGAGCAGATGGTACAGATCGGCGCATCGTCCGATGCCGGGCAGACTGCGGTTGCGCCGCAGGCTGAAGGCGCGGGTGAAAAGAGCGCAGTTGGCAAGGGCATCGAGGTCACGCCGCGCGCCATCGAGCGCATTCGTGTGGCGATGGCGAAAGAGGGCATCTCGCCCGAGCAGGGCGGGCTGCGGCTGGGCGTGCTGGGCGGCGGATGCTCGGGTCTGTCCTACAACATTCGCTTCGACACGCAGCCGCGCGAGCGGGATCGCGTCTTCGAGTTTGACGGCGTGCGCATCTTTGTCGATCCGAAGAGCTTCCTTTATCTGCATGGCATGACGCTCGATTACGAGCAGACGCTGATGCGTCAGGGCTTCAACTTCATCAACCCGAATTCCACGCGCTCCTGCGGCTGCGGATCGTCGTTTTCCTGAGCGCACAGCCGCCGCACCGGCCGTTTCACCCGGCAAATTATTCGCAGAGCAGCCGCGCAGCGGCGGCATTTGTTCTGCCTGCAAATGAGGAAACGATGAGCAACTGCGCACGCTGCCAGCAACCGATGCACGACTCGCCGCTGATCTGCGCCGCATGCGGCGCGGTGCAAAGTGTTGCAGGCATCGATTATTTTCAGGTCTTCGGCCTGAAACGCGCATTTGCGCTGGACACCGTGGCCGTGGAACGTGAATTTCATCGCCTCAGTCGGCGTCTGCATCCGGATCGATTTGCGCGCGGGAGCGAAACGGACAGACAGAATTCGCTCGCGGCCACGGCGCTGCTCAACGACGCCTGGCGCGTGCTGCGCGATCCGGTCGAGCGCGTCGAGTATCTGTTGAAGATCGAAGGACACGCCGTGGGCGAAGAGCATGCGGGCAAGGGAAAATCCGCCGAGCGCGAGCCGCCGCCCGATCTTCTGGAAGAGGTTTTCGATCTGAATATGCAACTCGAGGAAATCCGCATGAGCCAGCGCATGGGCGAATCGGCAGAGGCTTCGACCATGACCGAAATCGCTGCCGCTGGAAAGCGTTTTGAGGCGATGCTTGGTGAGGTCGATGCCGCGCTTCAAGCCGAGGGCGCGAAATGGGATGCAGGTGACGCAGCGACTCGTGCGCAGGCGGCGAAGAAAATGATCGAGCTGCTGGATCGCCGACGCTACGTGCGGAATCTGGTGCGCGATGTGCGCGCAGCGGTCACGGCCCAGGCTTTGCAGCAGGAACTTTATGGCGGAAACTTTGTGGCTGAAAGTTTGTAACCGGGGCTTTGCAGGAAAGGTTTTGCAGGACAGTTATGGAATACATTGTTGGCATTGATCTGGGCACGACGAACTCGCTGGTGGCCTTCATGCAGGGCGACGAGCCGGTGGTGATTCCCGGCGTGGACGGCTCGAATCTGGTGCCGTCGATTGTGACGCTGGACCCGCCGCAGCCGGCTGCCGACGGCGAGAGCCTGCCGCGACCGACGGTGACCGTGGGCAACTCGGCGCGGCGCGCGCTGATTGCCACGCCGGAGCGCGCGATCTACTCCGTGAAGCGGCTGATGGGCCGCGGCATTGAGGACATTGGCGAAGATCTGAAGCTGTTTCCCTTTCGCATTGCGTCGGACGTGCAGCCCGGCGAGGTGCTGCGCATTCAACTCGGAGAAATGAGCTTCACGCCGAGCGAGATTTCGGCTTACATCCTGCGCCAGTTGAAGCGCAATGCGGAGCGGTTTCTCGGCGCTCCGGTGAAGAAGGCGGTTATCACTGTTCCCGCGTACTTCAACGACGCGCAGCGGCAGGCCACGCGCGACGCCGGACGCATGGCCGGGCTGGACGTGCTGCGGCTGGTGAACGAGCCGACGGCTGCTGCGCTGGCCTACGGACTGGATCGCGCGGCGGATGCTCCGGCGCGAACCGTGGCCGTGTACGATCTGGGCGGCGGCACGTTTGATGTTTCGATCCTCAAGCTGAACGACGACATCTTCGAGGTGGTGGCCACGAACGGCGACACGCACCTGGGCGGCGACGACATTGACAACCTGCTGCTCATGGTCGCGCTCGATGAGATTCGCACCGAGCACGGCGTCGATCTGCGCCAGCAGCCGGATGCGATTCAGGCGCTGCGCAAGGCCGTGATCGAGGCCAAGATTGCGCTTTCTGCCGAGCCGGCTGCGAAGCTCGACATCGAGCTGCCGGGCGGCGGTCGTTATCAGCGCGAGATTCCGCGCGCGGTTTACGAGCAGTTGATTCAGCCCGTGCTGGAGCGCACCGCAGGCCCCTGCCGGCAGGCTCTGGCCGATGCCGCCATGACGCCGGAGCAGATCGACGAAGTGGTGCTCGTCGGTGGCTCGACGCGCATCCCCGCCGTGCGGCGGCTGGTGGACGAAATCTTTCAGCTCAGCGCGCGCGGACGCCGGCCGCACACGGAGCTGAATCCTGACGAAGTGGTGGCGATGGGCGCGGCGGTGCAGGCGAGCATTCTGGCGGGAAGTTCGGCGGCGACGGATCAATTGCTGCTGCTCGACGTGACGCCGCTTTCGCTCGGCATTGAAGCGCTGGGCGGCGTGGTGGCGCGCGTGCTCCAGCGCAACTCGACGATTCCCGCGTCGGCCACCGAGCACTTCACCACCGGCGTCGAAGGCCAGACCAACGTGGCCATTCACGTCGTGCAGGGCGAGCGCGAGATGGCGAAGGATTGCCGTTCGCTGGCGCGCTTTGACCTGAAAGGCATTCCGCCGATGCCCGCCGGGCTGCCGCGCATCGAGGTGAAATTCCTCATCGATGCCAATGGAATTTTGCAGGTCTCCGCGCGCGAACAGCGCTCCGGACAGCAGGCGCAGATCGAGGTGAAGCCGACCTATGGACTCACCGATGAGCAGGTCGAGGCCATGATCCTCGACTCCTTCGACCATGCCGAGGCAGACTTTGCTGAGCGGCAGTTGATTGAGGCGCGTCTGGAGGCCGACACCATCCTGAGCGCCGTGGACAAGGCTTCGGAGAACAGCGCCTGGGCGCGGCTCTCCGACGCCGAGCGCGCGGCCATCTTCGCCGCGCGGGATCATCTCATCGCCGTGCGGCCGGGCAGCGATCTGAAGGCGATCCGCGAGGCCACTACCGCGCTGGACGCGGCGACGCGGCGATTTGCCGAGCTGATGATGGATGAAGCCGTCTCGCAGGCCATGCGCGGCAAGACGATGGAGACCGCCGACCGCACGCTGAACGCCGACGAGATTCACGCGCCGCACCCGTTCGCCCCGGCGCAGATTGAAGACGAGCCTGTCGCGGCAGCGCAGGCAACTGGAGAACGCCATGACTGACCCAACGACGGAACACAAATCCATCCCCGCCGACAAGCTCGTGCGCGTCACCTTCCAGCCCGAGGGTCGCACGGTCGAGTTTGAGTTCGGCACGATGCCCTATGACCACCACGGCAAGCCGATGTCGTTCCTCGACGTGGCGGAGAACTACGATATTTTTCTTGACCACGCCTGTGGCGGCTCCTGCGCCTGCACCACCTGCCACCTGTGGGTCAAGGAGGGTGCAACAGGCATCAGCGAGGCCGACGACGACGAACTGGACCGGCTGGACATGGCTGCGGACCAGCAGTTGAACAGCCGCCTCGGCTGCCAGGCCGTCATCACGCGGCCGGGCAACTACGTCGTCGAAATTCCAAGCTGGAATCGCAATTACGTCTCTGAAGGCAAGCCGCTGACGCTGGCCGAGAACAAGTGAGGACCACGCCCATGCCACGCGAAATCTACTGGACCGACGCCGAAGAAATCGGCATTCAGCTCTTCGAAAAATATCCGGAACTCGATCCGCTCACCGTGCGCTTCACCGATCTTCATCGCTACGTCGTCGAGCTGCCAGGCTTTGCCGACGATCCGGCGAAATCGAACGAATCGCGCCTGGAAGCAGTCCAGATGGCGTGGTACGAGGAGTTTCAGGACGCCTGATTCGGGCGTGTCATTGCATCCTGCGATCCTGGACGATGAATGATGGCTCGGGCTTCCGACGCGCGGTGCTGGCTCGCAACTCAGTCGCGATAGCGTCGCCTGCGATCACTCCACCCGAATGCGTCGCGATGCAGATGTACGGCATGGTTGCCGTCCCGCTCCAGGTACACCTCCACCACATCGAAGCGTGTCTTCTCCGGGCGTTTCTCTTTCGACTGACGACGCAGATAGAGCCGCGCCATCTGGCGCAGCATGCGCCGTTTGTCGGCGTCCACGGCAAGCACCGCCGGAATCATGCCGCGGCTGGTGCGCGTCTTCACCTCGATGAAGCACAGCGCCGCGCCGTCGTAAGCCACCAGGTCAATGTCGCCATGCTCGCCGGGCGAGCGCCAGCGCCGCGCCAGAATCTTCCACCCCATGTGCTGCAAATGCCAGTAGACAATCTCCTCGCCACGCTCGCCCGTCAGCAGGTGAGCAGCCTTGTTCTCCGGGCCGAGCAGGCGCATCCGCAGCCACTGAAGCGCATCTCCAACACCATTCGCGGCGCGCATCCACATTCGGCGCGCCCAATCCGAAGCCGCCGAGGACGGCTCCGGATTGAGCCACGCGCGCACTAGCCTCAGACTGCGGTCCCGCGACCTCACACGCGCCTCCGATTCACCCACCATGCGACGCACAGCGCCCGCCCGACGACGACGGGATCAGCCGGAACGGCCAGAACGGATTCACGAGGAAGCATGAGGGCATGGTTCCACACCCAGCTCGCGCGCGCAATCCCCTGCCAACAGCTTTTTGACAGTCCCCCGGCAAGTTGTTAGCCTGAATAGAAGCGCACGAGCGCTCTCCCGCCACACTGCGTCCCCGTCGTCTAGCCCGGCCCAGGACACCGCCCTTTCACGGCGATAACACGGGTTCAAATCCCGTCGGGGACGCCAATCAAATCAATAACTTAGGTTAATTTCTGTTCCTCGCTTGCTCTGAGCGTGACGCAATCGTGACATTCTAAGTGCGATTCGAGTGAGTTTCTGGCATAATCCTGCCTTGACGCCTGTCCGGTTGGGATTTCGAGGATTGAACATGCAAACTATAGCGCAGGGCAAAACTGACGTGTTGAGTTTTCTTGAAAACGACACTCTCCGACGAACCAACGAACAGGCCGGTGTCTACCTGCTAGCGCGTGATGATGCTGGAAATCTGTTCCTTTCCATTGAGGGCTTCACCTTTCTTGGCTTTGGCACTGTCTCCATCGGAGGCCAAATACTAGATGTAGTGGAAGGTCGCGTCATCACCGTGCGACGCCCTTCCTAATCGTTTGCAGTTACCCCTCAGCATTGACAGTGGCGGGCAGCATCCCGCCCATAATGCCGTCCAGCTTGCCCACCGCGCCCGCCATGTAGTCCGGTGACAGGTGAGCGTACCTTTGGGTCATGCGCGGCGTCTTGTGGCCTGGAATCTGGCCCACCGCGTACAGGTCTACGCCCTGTTAGACCATCCACGAGGTCGCCGTGTGGCGCAAGGTGTGAAAGCTGGCATCGGGTGCGCCGATGCGCGTGAGAACCCGCTTGCAGTAGACGGACAAATGGGCCGCGTCCACTCCGGCAAAGACGGCATCTCCCGGCCCGCCTTGCGGCAGTGACCGGAGCACCACCAGAGCCGATTCCGGGATGGGCAGGATGCCGAGACGCTGTTGAACGCGATGGTGCATGCCTTCGAGTACTTCGGCGGCGTGCCGCGGACTCTGCTGACCGACAACAGGAAGACGGTCGTGGTGGACCGGGTCGATGGGCAGCCACGCTTCCACGCGAAGATGCTCGACTTCGCCAGCTACTGGAGCGTGTTTCCTCTATGCCTTTGTGGCTTCGTCCTGATTCTTCAGCCCCGCTTTGGCGGCGGGTCTGATCCGAGGCGTCTCGGGGTTGATTTCGTTTATGAAATACGCTCTACGGTTTCATTCCGCCGGTCTGCCGACCGTATCGGCCGGAGACCAGGGGCAAGATCGAGTCGGAGATCCGCTTTACCCGACCCGAATGGCGAGACCATGGGCACGCAGCGATTGGCCAGGGCAGGTGAGCGCCGTGCCGCATTTGCTATACTTCGGGCAAATTTGCTTGCGAGGTGAGGGATGCGTCTCCGATTGGTTTGCACTGTATTGATTCTGGGCGGTTGTACGTTGGCCGCTTCGGCACAGATGGGTTCCAGTCGCGCGAAGGTGGATGTCGGCAGCACGATGTCCCCGGTTCGGGCGCAGAGCGAGCTGCTCAACCTCTTTGAGGGCGAGTTTATGGGAGTGGCAAGGGCGATGCCTGCGGACAAGTACGGCTTTGCGCCGTCTGCGGGGATTTTCAAAGCCTCCGAGGGAGTGAGGTATGACGGGGTGCGCACGTTTGCGCAGCAGGTGGCGCATGTGACGGAGGCGAACTACTTCTTTGCGTCGACGATTCTGGGAGAAAAGCCGCCGGTGGACGGGAAGAGCATCGAGAGTCTGACGACGAAGGCGGAACTGCTGAAGGCTGCCGCGGATTCCTTCGCCTATGCGCACAAGGCCCTGGCTTCGATTACCGCGCAGAATGCTTACACGACGATCGAGGGAGTGGACGGCCTGCACACGCGGGCGGTGCTGGCGTCGTTTATCGCGGCGCATGGATTTGACCACTATGGGCAGATGGTCGAGTATCTGCGCATGAACGGCATGGCGCCTCCGGGATCGAAGTAATATCCGTCGAGATGGTTGGCCGGTTTGCTTGTCCGGCTCATTGCGCCGCAGTTCGTCGGAACTACGGATGGATGTTCGGTTGGATGGGAGATCGGGCGGCTGACGCGGTGAGGATCAGCGGGCAGAGGCTGGGATGCTGGCCGGTCGCAGGATGCGCAGAATGGGGTGGCCGTTGACATCCTGAAGCGGGAAGTAAACGAGGTGAGTGGCCGGATCGACGGCGACGGTGTGGGCGTGGGGCATGTCGACAGAGCCGACGGGCGAGAGCGTGCTGCCTGACAGGTGGAAGACAGTGACCTGGCCGGATTCGGCGGAGACGTAGAGCAGGCGCAGACCGGGATCGAAGGCGAGCACGTCGGGATCGTCACCGACCACGAGCGGGGTGCCGAGCATCCGGAGATCGCGAAGGCGGACGACGGCCAGGGAGTGGTTGCCTTCGCCGGCGACGAAGGCCAGTCCGTCGGCGGCGTCGAGGGCGATGCCGTGGGGATCGTCGATGCCTGGCAGCGGGGCGCGAGTAAGAATCTGGCGCGTGGCCGGGTCGATGACGGCGAGTTGGTTCTGGTGGTGGACGGCGACGAGGATGTGGCCGGTGGCGGGGTCGTAGACGGTGTTTCCGGCTCCGCCGCCGAGCGGGATGGAGGCGAGAACCCGGGTTGCGTCGGCGTTGACGACGGCGTCGGTGCCGCCGTGCTCGTCGGAGACGAACAGCTCGCGCTGGACGGGCGCGCAGGCGATGCCGTCGGGATAGGCGATGGGAGCGGCGTGGCCGATGATCCGGAGGGTGCGGCTGTCGAGGGCGACGAGGGCATGGTCGCCGGTGGCTGAGGCGTAGACGCGGTGGAGCGCGGGCACGGCGAGGACGCCGTGGACGCGGGTGAAGCCGGGAAGATTGGCGAGGACGCGGCGCGAGCGCACGTCAAAGACGACGAGGTGGTCGTCGTTCATGTGGGCGATGTAGAGACGCCCGGTGGTGGGATCGAAGCTCTGGTAATCGAAACGGACGGCGGCTCCGGGCAGGGGAATGTCCGCGACGGGAACGAGCGGGGCGGGTGAAGCAGGCGGGCGTTGTGCTGAGCCTGCGGCGGATGGCAACAGCAGGGACAGGGTTGCGGCGGCGAAGAGATGGACGCTGCGAAGCGGCATGGTGGCGATGCGCTGGAGCTAGAGGCTGATGCTGGCGGCGCGGTGGGAGATGCCGCTGAGTTCGGCGGCGCGGGCCTCGGCGTAGGCGGCTGCGCCGATGAGCGCGGCGCGGCTCTCCAGGATGACGCGGACGGGCATGTTCAGGAGCAACTGGCTGAGACGGCCCTTGTCGGTGAAGGCCTTCATGAAGGAGCCGTCCCTGAGTTTTTCGAGGATGCGCGGCGCGATGCCGCCGCCGATGTAAAAGCCGCCGATGGAGAGGACTTTGAGGGCGAGGTTGCCGCTCTCGGCTCCGTAGGCGGCGACGAACATGTCGAGCGCGCGCTCGCAGAGTTCGCTTTTGGCGCTGAGGGCGAGTTCGGTGATGACGGCGTTGGGGTCTTCGCTGGTGATGCGGTCGCGGAGCCAGGCCGGCTCGTCCATGCCGCGGACGTCGCGCAGGAAGTCGTAGATGTTGGTCAGTCCCATGCCGCTGACGACGCGCTCGAAGCTGATGCGTCCCTGGTACTTCTGCTTGAGGTAGCGGAGCAGGTCGATCTCGTCCTCGTTGCGCGGGGCGAAGTCGCAGTGGCCGCCTTCGCTGGGCATGGGGACGTGCATTTTGCCGTTCCAGGCGAGGATGCCTTCGCCGAGTCCGGTGCCGGCGGCGATGAGGGCGCGGTTGCCGATCTGGCGCGGGTCGCCCTCGGAGAGCGTGTATATCTGGTCGGGCGCAAGCTCGGCGATGCCGTAGCCGTTGGCTTCGAGGTCGTTGATGAGGAAGACGTGGTCGATTTTGAGCGAGTGGGAGAGTTCGCGGCTGTCGAGGGTCCAGGGCAGGTTGGTGAGGCGCAGGCGACCGTCGCGGACCGGGCCGGGAACGCCGAAGCAGGCGCTGGTGACGGTCTGAGTGCCGAGGAACTCGCGGACGATTTCTTCGAGGCCGGAGTAGTCGCGTGCCGGGTAGCGGGTGTCGCGCGTGTGTTCGAGCCTGCCGTTGAGGAAATCGAAGAGAGCCAGGTGGACCTTGGTGCCGCCGACGTCGCCTGCAAGAATCATCGTGTTCGCTCCAGATGGATGATGCCGTTGGCATCGGGCGCGGGAAGCTGAGCTGCCGCAGCCGAATCGAGAATCATTGTGAGTATACCGCTGACGGGCCAGATGAGCTGGGAGGGCAGGTGCTCGACATCGCCGGGGCCGAGCAGAACCTCGGCGAGGACGGCGGCCTTGTCCGCGCCGCCGATGAGGAAAAAGACCTCGCGGGCCTGGTTGATGACCGGCCAGGTGAGGGTGACGCGCCAGGTGTCCTTCTGCGGGACGTGGTTGGCGGCGACGAGGCGGCCCATCTCGTGGATGGCCTGGGTGTGGGGAAAGAGCGAGGCGGTGTGGCCGTCGTCGCCCATGCCGAGGGCGAGGATGTCGAAGCGCGGAGACTCGGCGCCTTCGAGGCGGAAGCTGCCGCGGAGGTCGAACTCGTAGCGGTCGGCGGCCTGCTGCGGCGGGAGTTCGCCTTCGATGCGGTGAATCTGCTCCGGGCGCAGGGGAACGTGGTCGAGCAGGGCCTCGCGGGTCATGCGGTAGTTGCTGTCGGGGTGGTCGGGCGGGACCATGCGCTCGTCGACCCAGAAGAGTTCGATGGCCTGCCAGGGAATGCGCTGGCGGAAGTTGTGGGCCGGGTCGGCGAGGAGATGGAACATGGCCCTGGGCGTGGAGCCGCCGGAGATGGCGATGCGGACGCGGCCACGGGCGGATTCGGCCTCTTCGATGAGTTCGACGAGATGTTCGGCGGCGCGCAGGGCGAGCGCGGCGGAGTCGGGGGCGACCGGACAGGTGATCTTCAGCAGCGAGGACATGCTTGCTCCTTCAAAAAGATGAGGAAAATCGGCGCTGGCGGCTGGGTCCGGTGCTGACTGAATCAGGACCGCCTGCGCGGGATCAGTATGACGGACGGCGCGGGTGGCTGCGGTGCGCGCCGTCACAGGGTTTGCGCGGTTCCAGTTTGCGCGGTTCCAGTTTGCGCGGTCAGAGTTTGCGCCAGACCCGGTTTTCGCGCTCCAGCAGAAGCTCGGCGCACTCCGGTCCCCAGGTTCCGGCGAAGTAGTTGGGGAAGACCTCGGGTGTTTTGGCGGCCCAGGCCTGAAGGATGGGCGTGTAGAGGGTCCAGGTGGTCTCGACGCCGTCGCGATGGGCGAAGAGCGTCTGGTCGCCGAGCATGGCGTCGAGCAGCAGCCGCTCGTAGCCGTTGGCGGTGGATTTGCCGAAGGCGGTTGCGTAGTCGAAGTCCATGGTGACGGGGCAGACGGAGATGCTCTGCGTGGTGGGGAGCTTGGCTCCGAAGCGCAGCGAGATGCCCTCGTCGGGCTGGATGCGGATGGTGAGCACGTTTGGCTCGATCTCGTTGCAGGGTCCGCCGGTGAGGCTGCGGTTGAAGAGCATGAGCGGCGGCTGGCGGAACTGGATGCTGATCTCGGTGGCGCGCTTGCGCATGCGCTTGCCGGCGCGGATATAAAACGGGACACCGGCCCAGCGCCAGTTGTCGATCTCCAGGCGCAGGGCGGCGAAGGTCTCGGTGGCCGAGTCGGGATCGACGCGATCCTCCTCGCGGTAGCCCTTGACCATGGCACCATCGACCTTGCCGGGGCCGTACTGGCCGCGGACGGCGTGCTTGATGGGGATGGGCGGAATGGCCTGCCAGGCCTTGAGCTTTTCGCGGCGGACGCTCTCGGCCTCAAACGACGAGGGCGGCTCCATGGCGACGAAGCTGAGCAGCTCCATGATG
The DNA here is from genome assembly GCA_021846275.1 of Acidobacteriota bacterium. Taxonomy (GTDB): domain Bacteria; phylum Acidobacteriota; class Terriglobia; order Terriglobales; family Acidobacteriaceae; genus Acidicapsa. Next base: position 90,592 of record JAJZBZ010000006.1, on the reverse strand, counting down.
TGGTTCTGGACGACATCGCGCATGGCTCCGGCTTTCTCGTAGAACGGGCCGCGACCCTCGACGCCGATGGTTTCGGCGGCGGTGATCTGGATGTTGTCGATGTAGTTGCGGTTCCAGATCGGCTCGAAGATGCCGTTGGCGAAGCGGAAGACGAGGATGTTCTGGACCGTCTCCTTGCCGAGGTAGTGGTCGATGCGGAAGACCTGGTGCTCGTCGAAGACGGCGTTGACGCGGCGGTTCAGCTCGCGGGCTGATTCGAGGTCGTGGCCGAAGGGTTTTTCGATGACGGCGCGAACGGTTCCCTGCTCGGGGGTGGCCATGCCCTGCGCGCCGAGGTTTTCGACGATTTCGGCGAAGTAGTCGGGCGCGGTGGCGAGATAAAAGAGGCGGTTTCCGCCGATGCCGACGGCTTTGGCGATCTGGTCCAGTTCGGCTTCGAGACGGGCGTAAGCGGCGGGGTCGTCGAAGTTCATGGCGAAGTAGTGAACCTTGGCGAGGAAGGCATCGAGATGCGGGTCGTCGGCGGAGACATCGCCGAATTCGAGGATGCCCTGACGCATGTCGGCGGTGAACTCATCGCCGAGCGGACGGCGGGCGACGCCGACGATGGCGAACTCCCTGGGCAGGAGATTGACCTGTTCGAGGTGAAAGAGCGCGGGCAGGAGCTTGCGCTTGGTGAGGTCGCCGGAGGCTCCGAAGATGATGAGGATGGTCGGCTCGGGGATGCGTTCGTTCGGTGCGGGCATCTTCGAGAGGTCTTCGGCGCTGACTTTGATCTGCGTGGTCGCCATGTTTCTGGTTCCTTTCCGGCGTTTTCGCGGTGCGTGGGGTCTGGGACGGTGGCGCGGCAACCGGAAGAGGGATTGCGAGTTTTCCGGTTGCTTGCGCGAGGACGGTCAAGCCTGCGGCGGGTTGTGGCCGGAGGCTGGTTCAGCTCTTTTTGATGGCGTGGCCACCGAAGGCGTTGCGCATGATGGAGAGCATGCGGTCGGTGAAGTTGTTTTCTTCGCGCGAGCGGATGCGGCGGATGAGGCTCTCGGTGATGACCGGCGCGGAGACGTTGAGGTCGATGGCTTCGAAGACGGTCCAGCGGCCTTCGCCGGAGTCCGAGACGTAAGCCTCGAGTCCGTCGAGCGTGGGATTTTGCTTGAGCGCGTCGGCGGTGAGGTCGAGCAGCCAGCTTCGCACGACGCTGCCGTTGCGCCAGATTTCGGCGATCTGGGGCAGGTTGAGGTCGAGCGACTCTTTCTTTTCCATGATGGTGAAGCCCTCGGCGTAGGCCTGCATGAGGCCGTACTCGATGCCGTTGTGGACCATCTTGACGAAGTGGCCGGCTCCGGCCGGGCCGACGTGTCCCCAGCCCTTGTCGGCGGCAGGAGCCAGCGCTTCAAAGATGGGACGCAGGCGCTCGACGGGAGCCTTGTCGCCGCCGATCATCATGCTGTAACCCTCCTTGAGTCCCCAGACGCCGCCGGAGGTGCCGACATCGACGAAGTGGTAGCCCTTGGCCGTGACCTCGGCGTGGCGGCGGATGGAGTCCTTGTAGTTGGAGTTGCCGCCGTCGATGAGCGTGTCGCCGGGGGCAAGAAATGGCTCCAGCTTGGCGATGGTCTCATCGACCGGCGCGCCGGAGGGGACCATGATCCAGATGGCGCGCGGGGCGTCGAGCTTCCTCACCAGGTCTTCGAGGCTGGAAGCGCCGACGTTGCCGGAGGCGGCGAGTTTCGCCACGGCATCCGGGCTGAAATCAAAGCCGACGACCTGATGACCGCCGAGGCGAAGCCGCCCGGCCATGTTGCCGCCCATCTTACCGAGACCGATCAATCCAAGCTGCATCTGTGTATCTCCTTCGTCTGTTTGTTCTGGTTTCTTCTGAATTTTGGTGATGCTGTCCACTACCCCTGAAAAAGAACTCCGAGAAAGAACTCCGGCGAAAAATGCTGTTCCGAACGACGCTACGTGCCGACGACGGGAGTCGGCAGGCCGAGCGAGGAAAGCTCGGCAACAAGCGCGGCCTCGCCGGTGAAACGAATCGCCCGCATGCCGACGAACTGCGCGGCGGCGACGTTTTCCGCGCGGTCGTCGATGAAGAGCACGCGCTCGCCCGGCGTGCCGAGAATGTCGAGCGCGCGGCGATAGATGGCCGGCTCCGGCTTGCGCAGGCCGAGGTAGCAGGAGCTGAACTGTAGATCGACCTGAGCCGCGAGGCCGAAGCGGGACATGCGATATTCGTGCAGGTCGCGCGACTCGTTGTTGAGCAGCCCGACCGTTACCTGTTTGGATGCCGAAAGCGCGGCAAGCGTTCGTCGGGCGTTGTCCGGGATCGGCTCGGAGACCGACTGCATCTGAGCGAAGAACTCCTCGCGCGTGAAGCGGCGCGGGGCGAAGAAAACGGCCTCGTCGAGGTAGGCGCTGGCGGAGATGGCGTCCCGCTCCCAGGCGTCGTAGGGCGCCGGATGACGGGCTTCGATCTCGGCCTGCTCGGCGGGGCTGAGGCCGAAGTGCGTGTAGACGGCGGCGCGCTCGCGGTGGTCCCAGCCGTTGGTGAGCAGCACGCCGCCCACGTCGAAGAGCACGACCTCGATGGGGTGGTCCGGAACTGGGTTCATGCTGACTCTCCAAAATGACGGGCTTGACTGGCCGTAACCGGGCGGATGAGCGGGAAGCCCGATTATAGCTGCTTTGCGTATTTGGCTTCGATGGCCAGAACCTTGTTGTAGCGACGGACGAAGCGCTCCTCATTGGAGCCGAACTTCGCGTTGACGTAGGCATCGGCGACATCGAAGGCCGCGGCCTGGCCGATGATGCGCGCGCCGAGGACGAGGACGTTCATGTCGTCGTGCTCGACGCCCTGGTGAGCGGAGTAGTGGTCGTGGCAGATGCCGGCGCGGATGCCGGGAATCTTGTTGGCGGCGACGCAGACGCCGACGCCGGAGCCGCAGATGAGGATGCCACGCGGAGCGACACCGGCGCGGATGGCCTCGCCGACGGCCTCGGCGGCGTCCGGGTAATCGCTTGGCTCAGTCGAGTGGACGCCGAGATCGACGACCTCGTGGCCTGCCTTGGCGAGGTACTCGCGCAGCTCCTCCTTGAGCGGGAAACCGGCGTGATCGGAACCGATGACGAGCTTCATCCGGGCTATGCCTTTCCGAGCAGCTTCTTTGCGGTGGCGGCGACGTTTTCCGCCGTGAAGCCAAGCTCTGTGAGGATGCGTTTGGCCGGAGCCGACGCGCCGAAGCGGTCGAGTCCGATGACGGCGCCCTCGGTGCCGACGTAGCGCCACCAGCCGAGCGTGGAGCCGGCCTCGATGGCGACCTTGGGCACGCCGGGGGTGAGGATCGAAGCGCGGTAAGCCGCCGTCTGCTCCTCGAAGAGCTTCCAGCTTGGCAGCGAGACGACGCGCGCGGCGATGCCCTCGGCGGCGAGGAGCTTGGCCGCATCGACGGCCTGCCAGAGTTCCGAGCCGGTGCCGAGGAGGATGACGGCCGGTTTTGGCACTTCGACGACGACGTAGCCGCCCCGGCTGACGCCGGCGTAGACATCGATGGCCGCCGGGTCGATGACGGGCAGATCCTGCCGCGAGAGCGCCATGAAGCTGGGCGAGTTGCGCTCAAGAGCGAGACGCCAGGCGGCGGCGGTTTCGTTGGCGTCCGCCGGGCGGAAGTCGGTCATGCCGGGGACGGCGCGCAGGGCCATCAGGTGCTCGATTGGCTCGTGCGTGGGGCCGTCCTCGCCGACGGCGATCGAATCATGGGTGAAGACGAAGAGCGAATGACAGCCCATGATGGCGGAAAGGCGCATGGCCGGCTTGCAGTAGTCGCTGAAGACGAAGAACGTGGACCCGAAGGGAACCAGGCCGCCGTGGACGGCCATGCCATTGACCGCGGCCGACATGGCGAACTCGCGGACGCCGAAGAAGATGTTGCGTCCGTTGGGATCGGCGTGGAAGCTGGGGCTGTCCTTGAAGATGGTCTTGGTGGAGCTGGTCAGGTCCGCCGCGCCGCCGAAAAGCTCCGGGACGACGGGCGCGAGCGCGTTCAGGATGGCTCCGCCGGCGTTGCGCGTGGCCTGGGGCTTGTCGGCGGGGAAGACGGGAATGGCTTTTTCCCAGCCGGGCTTGCGCTGGTTCGAGAAGACGCGCTCGAACTCCGCGGCAAGATCGGGGTGAGCGGCCTTGTAGCGGGCGAAGAGATCGTTCCACTCCGCCTCCGCAGCCTGGCCGCGAGCGATCGACGAGCGCCACTGCGCCAGCGCCGCGTCGGGTACGACGAAGCTCTGATCCTCCGGGAAGCCGAAGAATTTTTTTGTCGCCGCGACATTCTCCGCGCCGAGGGCCTCGCCGTGGACGTTCTTGGTGCCGGCCTTCGGACTGCCGTAGCCGATGACGGTGCGTACGCCGATGAGGGTGGGCTTGCCGGTCTCGGCTTTGGCCGCTTCGACGGCTGCGGCGAGAGCCGCGAGGTCGTTGCCGTCAGCGACGCGCAAGACCTGCCAGCCGTAGGCCTCGAAGCGCTTGTAGGAGTCCTCGGTGAAGCTGAGGCTGGTGGGGCCGTCGAGCGAGATCAGGTTGTCGTCGTAGAAGAAGATGAGCTTGCCGAGGCCGAGCGTTCCGGCCAGCGAGGCGGCCTCGTGCGAGACGCCCTCCATCAGGTCGCCGTCGCCGAGCAGGCCGTAGGTGTGGTGGTTGACGACTTCTAAGCCAGGACGGTTGTAGGTGGCGGCCAGGTGCTGCTCGGCGATGGCCAGGCCGACGGACATGGCGAAACCCTGACCGAGCGGGCCGGTGGTGACCTCAACGCCGTCGGTGTGGCCGTACTCGGGATGGCCGGGCGTCTTCGATCCCCACTGGCGGAAGCTCTGCAGATCCTCGAGCGTGACCTTGTAGCCGGAGAGAAAGAGCGAGCCGTAGAGCAGCATGGAGGCGTGGCCGTTCGAGAGCACGAAGCGGTCGCGGTTGGCCCACTTCGAGTGAGCCGGATTGTGCCGCATGACCTGGGTGTAGAGCAGATAGGCGATGGGCGCGCAGCCGAGCGGAGCGCCGGGATGGCCACTGTTGGCCTTCTGGACGGCATCGACGGCGAGCAGGCGGAGGGTGTTGATGGAAAGCTGATCGAGTTCGGAAGGCATGGATGGAATGACCCTTTCGTTGCGCGGGCTGTGGACGGGATGGAACCGTCGCTAACTTCAAAATAGGCCTGTGTCGATGCGGCAAAGAGGTCTGACCACCCCTCTCCTATCGATCATAACCGGAGTTTACCGGGTGACCAGACGCCGATGTACCTCTCAGGGTAGCGCATCGGCGGTGGTCTCCGTGGCAAAAGACTGTGATTTTGCGACCGTAATGGCGCAGTTGTGGCCGAGCCAGGAGTTGGTCTCCGGCCAGTAGAAGGTGAACTCCAGCCGCTCGACGCCGGGCGCCGGGTGGAGATCGAAGGCGAAGCCGAGTTCGCCGAGGTTGTGGGCTGTGGAGACGCGGCGATTCTGCCAGTTGTCGTCGGTCCAGATCAGCTCAAAGGCGTGGTCATCGATGAGCCGCAGGGTGGTCGCGGCGGGAATGCGCTGGATGGGTCGGCGCAGGCTGAAGAACTCGATGCGTTTGTCGTGGGTGTCTCCGAGCGCGTGGTCGTGCTCGCGCAGGCGGCTGCCGTAACGCTCGAAGACGGGATCGATGCGGTCACAGACCTGGCCGTCGAGGGCGGAGCGGAGCAGCTTGAGGTATTCCGCATGCGCCCAGACGAGGGGACAGGCGGAACCGGCGGGGCGACCCTGAATGAGACCGCGCTCGGGTCGGTCGGCCTCGTCCCAGACCTGCTCGGGCATCATGAGGCCGGCGGTGGCGAAGCCCTCGTAGGTGTGGATGAGGTGGTCGATTTTGCGACCGGCGGCCAGCTCGTAGTGAGCGCGTTCGCCGGTGAGCAGCGGCCAGACGCGGCCCTTGCCGGTGTCGTGAAAGGGTCCGCCATCCTCGGTCTGGCCGTAGCCGTCCCAGTTGTAGCGCAGCCAGCCCGGCCCCTGCGGCAGGTCGCGGCGCAGCACGGCATCGACGACCTTGACGGAGTCGACCATGAGCGGGTCGTGGGGGTTGCGGATGCCGTAGCGGACGAGTTCGAGAAAGCCGGCGTCGATGATCTCGCGGGCCTCAAACTCGAAGCGCGTTCCGGGCGGACGGTTGTTGAGCCGGATGGTCTCCGTGCCCGCGCCCTCGCAGTCGTAGGCGTCGCCGGTCTCCGGCGGGCGGATGCGCATGTAGTGGCGCGGCACCTCGGGCAGGAGGACGCCTGAGTTGGTCACGGTCCAGTCTTCGAGGTGGGACTCGATCCAGTCGGCAAACTCGACGAGGAAGTTGGCCTGCTCGACGGAGCCGTGGGCGCGGGAGATTTCCGCCGCGCAGATGAGGCCGGCGATGACGGCGGCAAGGGTGGACGGGGAGTAGCCGCTGTTCTCTTCCCAGCGCTCCTGGTGGGTGATGGGCGCGTGACGGACGAGGAATCCGGCGGCGCGCTCGACGAAGGCCTGAACGTTCCAACTGCCGAGGCCATCCACCTTCCAGAGCCGCCAGGTGAGGATGAGCGGAAAAGCCACTTCATCGAGCTGCACGCCCTTCCAGTAGGGCCGTCCGTCGATCCAGAAGTTCTGGTAGAAGCCGCCGTCGGGCCGCTGCGTGCAGGCCAGATAAACCAGCGCCCGTCGCGCCGTATCGACGCGCCCGCAGGCGAGCATGGCCGTGGCCGTCTGGACCATGTCGCGGGTCCAGACGAGGTGGTAGCCGCCGAGATCGTCGTCGCCCTTGGCCTGTCCCCAGGGAATGGAGGCCGAGGCGACGAAAGCGCCGGAGTAGGTCTTGTCCTCGTGCGCGAGCAGGATGTTGTGGCTGGTCTGCATGAGGCGTCCGCGGTCGCCGGTGACGGTGGCCAGCTTGTAGGGACTGGAGGCGCGCGTCCACTGCTCGAGGAAGCGGTCGCGATTGCCGGCGAAGGGCATGGACAGCGCGCCGAGGGTCTTGGCCAGCGCGGAGTGGCGCGTGCTGGCGATGCCGATGCCGAGGGTGAACTGGCGGCGGCCACGCAGGTCCAGTTCGGCGGTGAGGGCGATGTTGCCGTCGGTGGCCGAGCCGAACTCCCAGTCCATGCGGAAGTTGTCCTTGAGGTCGTGCCAGCCGTCGCTGGTGCCGACGAATCCGCAGCTTGTTTTGGAGAATCCGCAGTCAGAGGACATCACGAGCGCCCAGTGACCGCGCCAGGCAAGGAAGACCTTCTGCCCGGCCAGGTCCATGACGCGGGCCGAGTTGCCCGCGCCGCCGCCATCGAGATGGGGCGCGAGCAGGGCGTAGATGCGCAGCGAGTCGAGGAATGCCTCATTCCCGTTGGGACCGGCTTCGAGCGTGACGTTCATGAGCACGACGCTGTGGTGAGGGTCGCAGATGATCTCCTTGACGAGCTGGTAGCGGCCGAGGCGGTCGCGGTTGGTGTAGCGCACGCCAAGGGCTTCGGAGTGAATGTACTCGAAGTGCGAATCGAGGTCGCGCTTTTCCTCGTGAACGAAGCTTTCGCCGTCGGTGATGAGCAGGCCGAGGTCGCGCGTCTGGGGGTGGTCGATGTTGGGGTGGTAGATTTCGTTGAGGATGCCGTGTGAGCAGGTGAACCAGATGCGGCTGGAGGCGGAATAGGCGGTTCCGACGGCGTCCTTGACGCTGGAGGTCCAGCGCGGCGGCGCGCCGGGCGAACCAAAGGCTTCGCCATCCTGATCCAGCCAGCGGTAGAGCGATTCCTCTTCCGCAAAACCATTCGCGTGTTCGTTCACACAGAGTCCTTTCGCGGTTGCGGTTGAATGCGCAGAAAACGGGGTCCGTTCGCTGGCGGAGAGTGTACAGGTCGGACTGCGATGTTGCGAAGGGAAAACGCAGCACCTGTGAAAAAATCGACCGGTCGGGCAGAGTCGATGGTACAGGGACTTAGAGGGCGAGGAAAGCGAAAAGGTTACTTGAATCCGTCGTCAAATCCGCAAACGGGAATGGATGCCGCCGGGATGGCGGTGGAGTCGCCGGTGGGGAGTCAGAGGTCGATGTCAGAGATGTCGAGTGGCTGTGCGGCGCGGCGCGGGTTGGCTGACTGGCGTGGGACGGGCGCGCGGAGCAGCAGTGGGAGCAGTGTGGAGACGGCCATGAGCATGACCATCAGGCGGAGGCTGCCGCGATAACTGCCGCTCCGGTCATGGAGCGTGGCGGTGAGCATGGGACCGAAGGCGCTGGCTGTGCCCCAGGCGGTGAGCATGAGGCCGTAGATGGAGCCGACGTGGGTGTCTCCGAAGTAGTCGGCGGCGAAGGCGGGCATGGTGCCGAATCCGCCGCCGTAGCACATGAGGATGAGGAACGCGACGAGGGCGACCGACCAGGGCGAGGCGGCGTGAGGCAGCAGCCAGAAGAGCAGGATCTGGACGGCGAAGAGCAGGACGAAGGTCCAGCGGCGGGTGATGAGATCGGAGACGCCGGCCCAGAAGAAACGTCCGGCGGCGTTGCCGATGCTGGCGATGCCGACCATGGTGGCGGCGATGAGCGCGGTGGCGTGGGTCAGTTCGGCGAAGACGGGCGCTTCCTCGGAGATGAGCGAGATGCCGGCGGTGGTGTTGAGGAAGAGCAGCAGCCAGAGCGCCCACCACTGCCAGGTGGCGAGCGCGTCGTAGAGCGCCCAGGGATGGCTGGTGCGCTGACGGGCGAGCTGCGGGGAGGGCGACCATCCGGCGGGGCGGAAATGAGCGGGAGGATCGGCGAGCTGGGAGCCGCTGAGCGAGCCGAGGATGAGGAATCCGAGGCCGAGCAGAGCGAAGGCGTGGAGGACGCCGAAGTCCAGGATGAGCTGCTCGGCAAGTGGCGCGGTGACGAGCGCGCCGGCTCCGAAGCCGCAGACGGCGAGGCCGGTGATGAAGCCGCGGCGGTCCGGGAACCAGCGCAGCAGCACGGCGACGGGGACGATGTATCCGAAGCCGAGGCCGACGCCGCCGATGAGGCCGAAGGTGAGGTAGAGCCAGCCGAGACCGTGGCTGCTGAAGCTGGCGAGGAAGACGCCGAGGCCGTAAAGGAATCCGCCGAGCGTGGCGACGACGCGGGGGCCGACGCGCTTCATCCAGAAGCCGCCAGCGAAGGCGGCGAGGCCGAGGATGAAGATGGCGACGGTGAAGGCGAAGGTGACGTCGGGCGAAGCCCAGTGGAAACGGGCGGTGAGCGGGGCTTTGAAGACGCTCCAGGCGTAGACCGAGCCGAGGGTCATTTGCAGCAGGAAGCCTGCGGCGGCGATCTTCCAGCGAGTGAGTGCGGACACAGGGAACTCCTTTTGCGGAGGTGCGTTCGGTGTTTCCGAAGAGCGTAATGAACGATGGCCGCAGTCGGGCTACGACCGGGGCGGCGCGGCGGTGCGCGGTTTGAGCTGGTGGCCGAGGCTGCGCATGAAGCGGCTGAGCAGGCCGAGGGCGCGGCGCGAATCGTGGCTGAAGAAGTTGACGATGAGCGAGCGGAACGAAGGCGAATCGGGCGGCGTGGAGGCTGCGTTGCCGAAGGTGTCAGCGACGGCGACGGCGATGCCGGAGAGGACGACCGGATCGACGGAGGCGAGCATCTGGCCGAGCAGAAGGAGATTGCGCGTGGCGCGAATGGCCGTCGTGGTGTTGGCGGCGGCGGCGGCGGTTTCGACGAGCGTGGAGCGGGCGTCGAGCGCGGCCTTGGCCAGAGTGAGCAGGCCGCTCTGGCGCAGGCTCTCCAGCAGCTCGCAGCTTTCCAGCAGCGCGGCGGCGTAGTCGGCGGGAGCGGATTCGATGCGGGCGATCAGTTCCTGGCGCGGGTCGCGCGGAGGGACTTCGAGAGGGATGGGCTGGGCCATGGATCAGTGCTCCTTGGGATGGCTGAGCGGTGCGGAAAGCGAGGCCGGGTCGGGCCGCTGTACGGCGGTCGGCGCGGGCTGGATGCGGACGAGAGTGTTCGGGGTGTCCGTGCCGGGCAGGCGGTAGTCGGCGCGCCGCCATTTGCGCTCGACCTCGACGCCGCGCTGCGGGGTGGGATGGCCGAAGCGCGCGTTGGTGCGCGGCAGCGGAGCGGGGCCGTCGGCGGCGACGACGCGCAGGCGGACGGAGGTTTCCTTGTAGGCAGGAGTGTGCGTGGCCGCGTCGGTGTGGCTGCTGGTGAGGCGGTTGATGGCGGCGGCGTCATTTCCGCCGGAGTTCATGGGCATGTAAAGCTGGTCGCCGGTGACGCGGTCGGTGACGAGCGCGGGAGCTTCCAGGCGACCGTAGCGCGAGGTCAGCTCGAGCAGGCTGCCGGATTGAATGCCGCGCGCGGCGGCAAGCTCCGGCGAGACCTCGACGAAGACGCAGGGCGTGCGCTCGCGGATGCCTTCGGTGCGATAGGTCATGTTGCCCTCGTGGAAGTGTTCGAGCAGGCGACCGTTGTTCAGGTGAAGATCGAAGTGGGCGTCGGGCGCGTCGGTGGGTGCGGAGATGGCGACGGGATGGAGGCGCGCCTTGCCGTCGGGGAATGCGAAGCCCTCGGTGTAGAGCAGCGGCTGGTCGGAGCCGTCCTCGGCGACGGGCCACTGGAGTGAGCGGTAGCCTGCCAGACGCTCATACGTGACGCCGGCGAAGAGCGGCGTGAGCGCGGCGATCTCCGTGTAGATTTCCGACGGATGCGCGTAGCGCCAGTCTGCGCCGAGGTGGTTGGCCACGTCCTGAAGAATCCGCCAGTCGGGACGGCTCTCACCCAGCGGTTCAAAGACGGGATACAGGCGCTGGATGCGGCGCTCGGTGCTGGTGAAGGTGCCTTCTTTTTCGAGGCTGGGCGAAGCGGGCAGGATGACGTCGGCGAAGCGGCAGGTGTCGGTGAAAAAAATCTCCTGCACGACGAAGAAATCGAGTTTGGCGAGCGCGGCGGCGACGTGGTTGGCGTTGGAGTCGACGAGGCTCATCTCTTCGCCGAAAAGATACATGGATTTGAGCTGGCCGGAGTGGATGGCGTCGATCATCTGGTGATTGTCAAGACCGGGCGTGGCGGGCAGCGGGACGCCCCAGGCGGACTCGAATCTTGCGCGAATGGCTGGGTCGGTGACGGGCTGGTAGCCGGGCAGGAAGTTGGGCATCGCGCCGTGATCGCTGGCGCCCTGAACGTTGTTGTGGCCGCGCAGGGGATAGGCTCCGGCACCGGGACGCATGTAGTTGCCGGTGACGAGCAGGAGGTTGGAGATGGCGGTCGAGGTGTCGGATCCCATGGCGTGCTGGGTGACACCCATGGCCCAGAGGATGCAGACGCCGTCAGCGGCGGCGATGCGGCGCGCGATGTCTTCGAGCGTCGATTGCGGAACGCCGCAGCGCTCGGCGGCCATGGCGAGAGTGAACGGTTCGAGGCTGGCGCGGTAGTCGTCGAGGCCGTTGACCCACTGGGCGAGGAAGTGGGCGTTGGCGAGGTTGTGGTCGAGGATGTAGCGCGTGACGGCGCTGAGCCAGATGAGATCGGTGCCGGGATTGGGCCGGAAGAACACATCGGCGCGCGTGGCCATCTCGTGCTCGCGGAGGTCGGCGACGATGAGCTGCTGGCCGTGAAGTTTGTGTGCGCGCTTGACACGCGTGGCGAGGACCGGATGGCTCTCGGCGGTGTTGCTGCCGACGATGAGCACGAGGCCGGCCCGCTCGATGTCGGTGATCGAGCCGGCGTCGCCGCCGTAACCGACGGTGCGAAAGAGTCCGACGGTGGCCGGAGCCTGGCAGTAGCGCGAGCAGTTGTCCATGTTGTTGGTGCCGATGACGGCGCGCGCGAGCTTCTGCATGAGGTAGCTCTCTTCGTTGGTGCATTTGGACGAAGAGATGAAGGCCAGCGCGTCGGGGCCGTGAGCGTTTTTGATCTGGGTGAAGCGGCGTGCGATGAGCGCGAGCGCCTCGTCCCAGGTGGCGGTGCGGAAGCGGTTGTTTTCGCGGATGAGCGGCGTGGTGAGGCGGTCGGGGCTGTTGACGTATTCCCAGCCGAATTTTCCCTTGATGCAGGTGGAGATGCCGTTGGCCGGGCCTTCGGCTGGCTCGACCTTGAGGATGCGGCGCGAAGCGGGCGATTGTTCGGTCCAGAGATCGAAGCTGCAACCGACGCCGCAGTAGGTGCAGACGGTTTTGGTGCGGCGGATGCGGTTTTCGCGCATGGCCGACTCGACCTCGGAGAGCTGGAGAATGGCTCCGTAGCCGAGTTCCGGCTCGACGGCCTTGACGACATCGATCATGGCGTTGAGCGCGGGCTGAGGCAGGGCGGTGAAGTGGCCGGCGTGGCCAAGCATGGAGCGCTCCATGAGCGCGTTGCAGGGGCAGACGGTGACGCAGTGGCCGCAGGAGACGCAGCTGGATTCGCCGATGGTGGAGCCGCCGTCCCAGAGCACGCGCGGATGGTCGAGTTCCCAGCCGATGGTGAGGGTTTCGTTGACCTGAAGGTTCTGGCAGGCCTCGACGCAGCGTCCGCAGAGGATGCACTGGTCGGGATCGTAGCGATAAAACGGATTCGTCAGATCGACGGCGTAGGGCTTGGGCGTGTAGGGGATGGACTGATGCTCGACGGCGAGCAGGCGCGTGGTGTTGTGGACGGTGCAGTTGCCGTTGTTGTTGTCGCAGACGGTGCAGTAGAGCATGTGGTTGCCGAGGATGCGATCAAAGGCTTCGCGGCGGGCGCGGTCGGCGCGCGCGGAGTCTGTGAGGACGCGCTGGCCGGGCTGAACGGCGGCGGCGCAGGCGCGCGCAAGAGTGCCGTCGATCTCGACCATGCAGGTGTCACAGGTCTGGATGGGGCCGAGGCGCGGGTGATGACAGACCTGGGGAATTTCAACGGCGGCGCGATGGAGGACTTCGAGCAGCGGTTCGCCGGGAGTGATGGCGACGGCGCTTCCGTTGAGGGAGATCGTTGCTGGCTGGCTCATCGCGGGGTGACCTCTGTGGGAAGAGTGTACGCCATCGATGGCGCGACGATCATCAAGGACGAGCTGCCGGAAAACAGCAGGACGACGAGGCTTTGATCGCGCGGAAACGGACGTGGAAGCGGAAGCAAGAAAAAGCCGCGGTTACCAGCGACAGCGTTCGGCTCCGGAGTAGACGACGAAGCGCTGATGGCGCAGAAAGCCGACGAGGGTGAGCTGAAATTCGCGGGCGAGCTGGACGGCGAGCGTGGAGGGTGCGGAGATGGAGGCGACGAAGGGAATGCCGGCGGCGAGGGCTTTCTGGGTGATCTCAAAACCGCAGCGACCGCTGACGAGCAGGATGGATTCGCTGAGCGGCAGGCGATTGGCTCCGATGGCCCAGCCGATGACTTTATCGACGGCGTTGTGACGGCCGATGTCTTCGCGCAGGACGAGCAACTGGCCTGTGGAATCAAAGAGCGCGGCTGCGTGAAGGCCGCCGGTGCGGCTGAAGATGGTTTGCGCGGCGTGGAGGCTGGCTGGCAGCGCGCAGAGCCGCTCGGCGGAGACGGTCATCGAGGTTGCGGGCGCGCGCAGCGAGCGTCGATGGAGGGCTTCGATGGTGGCCTTGCCGCAGAGGCCGCAACTGGAGTTGGCAAAAAAGTTTCGCGTGGGCGCGGACGCGAGAATGCTGGTGCCGACGGTGGCGAGAACGCGATTGCGCGCGGCGGCAAGCGGGAGTTCGCTGCCGGGCGAGGCCATTTCGAGCGAGAGCAGGTCGGGTAGCTGTGCAAGCGGCGGGGCATCGGAGGAATGGTTGGCGGCGGGATCGTCGAGAACGCCCTCGGTGAGCAGGAATCCGGCGGCAAGCTCAAGATCGTGGCCTGGCGTGCGCAGGGTGACGGCCAGCGGGCGCTCGTTGCCGTCGGGGTCGCGGAGGCGAATCTCGAGCGGTTCTTCGGCGGCGAGCGAGTCGGAGTGAGCGCTGGCCGCGCCATCCTGCCAGACGGTGACCTGGGTGATGCCGAGGCTGCGCTCGGGCGGGCGCGATGGCCTCACGGAAGACTCGATCGGGTTGAGCGGCTGGTGCATCGACCGGAATCCTTCGTCTCTGGAGGTGCGTCGTTTGCGCTCCATGCCTGCGCGCAGCTCAGCGGCGGGCGTTGATGGTGCGCGGGCGTTTGGCGGCGGCGCGACGGGCGGCGATTTCGTTCAGTTCGCGGCCCATCTTCGAGCGATTAATGCCGAACTGGAGCGCCATGTTGAGCAGGTTTCCGGTGGCCCAGTAGAGCGCGAGACCGGAGGCGAATCCCCACATGGAGAAGCCGAAGATGGCTGGCATCATGAAGGCCATCATGCGGCGCTGCGCCGGGTCCATGCCGGGCGAGGGCGTGATGAACTGCACGAGGAACATGCTGATGATGATGGTGATGGGCAGGATGTGGAGCGGATCGGCGGCGGCCAGATTGGGCAGCCATCCCCAGCTTGCCTGGCGCAGCTCGATGGCGTTGAGCAGGACGCGATAGTAGCCGTAGAAGAGCGGCATCTGGACCAGCAGCGGCAGGCAGCCGCCGTACATGTTGATGCCCTCCTCCTTGTAGAGCTTCATGGTTTCGGTGTTCATCTCGGCGCGGCGCGGGTCGGTGGGCTTGAGGCCGGCGTATTTGCGCTTGATGGCGTCGAGTTTGGGCTGCACGCGCTGCATCTTCAGCGAGGACTTCATCATGGTGAAGCGCGTGGGCAGCATGAGCAGGTTGAAGACGAGGGTGATGACGATGATGGACCATCCCCAGTTGGGGATCAGGTGGTCGTGGACGAAGCGGAGCAGAAGGAAGAGCGGCTCGGCGATGAACTTGAACCAGCCGTACTGGACGAGCGGACGGAGGTCTTCGCCAGTGGCGAGGCCGTCGGGCGAGGTGGTGTGGATGGCGCCGAGAACGTCGTACTGGAGCGGCCCGGCGAAGAGGCGCGTGTGCGCGGGGCCGCTCTGGTCGCCGACGGCGACGCCGAGGACCGGCTCGGAGATCTGGCGGCTCTTCGGGTCGGCCTGGTCGCGCGGGACATCGATTGCGTTGTGGAGCGTGACGACGGTGGCGTCGGCGGGATTGGCGGGCAGGAAGGTTGCCGTGAAGTAGAGATCGATGGGGCCGGCGTAGTCGAAGGGCTGATTGAGCGTGGCGCCGCCGCTGGTCTTGCGCGCGAGGGTGGTGTCGCGCTTGCCGTCGGAGGAGAATGCAAATTTGACGTAGTTGTACTGGGCGGCCTCATCGAGGTCGCCGAGGCCGCTGGGCCACTGGACGAGCGCGCGAACGGGCTGGCCGTTTTCCTCAACGCTGGCCTCGATGTCGATGACGTAGCTCTCGTTGAAGAGGAAGGTCTTGGTCGCGGTGAGCGGTCCGGCGGCGTAACGGAAGACGATGCCGGTGGGCGCGGTGACCGGGCCGGTGACCGAGGGCTGATAGAGCGCGGAGTTCAACTGCTTGGTCAACTGCGGCTGATAGGTGAAGAGCGAGAGCGGCAGGCCGAAGCGCGCCGCGGCGGCATGGTTGACGAGGTCCAGCGGCTGGCCGTGGGAATCCTTGTAGCGCTTGAGAATCCAGCTCGTGACCTGGGCGCCGCGATTGGTGAAGGTGATGCGGTAGAGATCATTCTCGACGACGGTGGTCGTCTCCGAGGCCGCCTGGACGCTGGCGGCAGCGACGGGCGCGGGCGACTGCGCTGCAGGCGCACCGCTCTGCGCCGAAGCGGTCTGCGCCGAAGTGGTCGGTGCGGGCGACTGCGTCTTTGGCGGCACGGGCGGATGGAAGTATTGATAGGCCATGAGCGCGCCGAGAGCCAGCAGCGTGAAGAAAAGCAGGGATCGCGTGTCGCCACCGCCCGAGCCGGGCGAGGAAGCATTGGGATTACGAATTTCAGCCAAGGAGTTCCGTCCTGTGTTCAACTGCGCGGCGCAAGGGAAAACGAGCGCCGCAGGTTCTATGGTAACGGTTTGTGTTCGCCGATTGCGTCCCTGTGCGAATCCAGTGCAATGGAAGCCGGCACAGAGACGGAGGCGGACGCGGGGAGTGGGACGGGATCGAAGCCGCCGCGCGCGAACGGGTGACAGCGCAGCAGGCGGCGCAGCGCAAGCCACGAGCCGCGCGCGGAGCCGTGGATTTCGATGGCTTCGAGGGCGTATTGCGAGCAGGTGGGATGGAAGCGGCAGCCGCCGGGAAAGACGGTGTGCAGGGCGGGCGACAGCCAGCGCTGATAGAAGGCGATCAGGCGCGGGAGCAAGCTCTGGACGCGGCGTCGCGCGGTCATCGGGCGGCTCCGTTGGAATCGGGCGCGGAAGCCGACACGGCGACCGCCCGCGCCTGCGGAGCCGGTCGCGGGATTTGCGATTTTGGCCCGCGCCGGACACGCGTCGGCTCGGGCACGGCGGAGGGTTTTTTCACCAGGCGGTCGGGGTGATGAAGCGCGGCGCTGGCGGCGGCGGTGAAGATTGCCGTGACCTCTTCGCTGATCTGAGCGAAGGGCGTGGAGAGCGCGGTGCGGCGCGGATGGAGCACGAGGTCCAGTCCGGCGGGCAGCAGCGAGCGGTGAGCCTGAATGGCGGCGCGCAGGCGGCGCTTGATGCGGTTGCGCTCGTGCGCCTTGCCGAGGACTTTGCCGACGGTGAGGCCGACGCGGGCCGGCGCCGCGTCTGACGGGATGCGCGGCGAGGCGAACCAGGCCATGGACGAGGAGAATTGTTTGCGCGCGACCGCGTAGACGCGCTGGTAGTCGGCGTGACGGCGCAGGCGTGATTCGGCCCAGCGAGTGGGCGCGGCAGCATCGGATGAAGTGGAATCGGAGGCGGACTGGGCGGGATGCCGGGGTAGATTCTGGTTCATCGGCGTAATCCCGTGAGCGACGCGACGGGCCGCGGCTCGCTGGCCGCGGCTGTCGGGACTAGTCGCGGTAACCCGCGCTGACGGCAACGCGCTTGCGGCCCTGGGCGCGGCGGCGGCTGAGCACGGCGGCTCCGCTTTTGGTCTTCATGCGGGCGCGGAATCCGTGGGTCTTCACGCGCTTCCGGCGGTTGGGCTGAAATGTGCGCTTCGGCATGATGCACTCCTCGAAAGAAAATCTGCGATTGCGAAATTACGGCTAGCTTTGTGGCCGCGCGGCTTCAGGGTTTGGTGCCTGACCGGGACGCGCGGAGATCGCAGCGGAGTTCTGGCTGGAATTCGCAGCCAGGAATCCTCGAACGACAGCAATTCCTGATTATACCGCAAGTTGGGAATTTCGCCATTTGCAAGTCGGAGGAGCGGGTTGCCGAAGGGATTGCGGACAGGCGGCGCGAGCGCGGGAGCGGCAAGGGGGCGGAGATGAAATTTTTGAAAGTTTCACGTCGAGGGATTGGAAATGGCGAGAGAAAAAGCGCTTGCGCGGGCGAGCGAGGCAAACGAATTTTTTGCGTTTTCACCACAACTGGTGCAACGGGAATTGAGTTGTGAATGGAGTGTTGCAGTGACCGCGATTTGTGCTAGTATCAGACCCGTTCACAACATTTGCGAATGTTGTCACAGTTTGAGTTTTTCACGCCAAACAATGCTCAACAGCGATCCGCTGCGGAGCTTCCTGGCAGACGGTGATGAGACAACAATCACGCGGGGCGCACCCCTCGCGCGGAGGGGTTGTTTTGTTTTCCGGGCAGGCGCGGGAGGATTTTTTGGCGGATTTGGTTTTGTTGCACTCGAGTCGTGGACTACGAACAGCAAGGAAGTTTTCCATGTCATTTGTTACCGCCCCAGCCACAGCAGTGAATCCGTGGACACAGATTCTGGCGGCACTTGAAAAAAAGATCATCCGGCAGTCGTTTGACACCTGGCTGAAGCCGACGCGGTACAGCCATGTGGCGGGACGCACGCTGTATGTGCGCATTCCGTCGGAGGATTTTCAGCATGTGGCCGACAAGTACAGCGACCTGATTCAGGAGGCGATCGACCAGGTCGGCCTGGAGCTGGATCAGGTGGTTTTTGTGACGGTCGAGGCCGATCCGTCGACGCCGCAGATGCGCCGGGATGGCGGCTTCGGGCCACAGTCGGAGCGCGCGACGCCACCGGTCGGCCCCGCGCGCCGCACGGCGCCCGCGCCGGTCGAGCAGACGCGCTTTGACTGGTCAACGGCGGCGCAGCTCAATCCGCGCTACACGTTCGAGAACTTTGTGATCGGGAACGGAAACCAGTTTGCGCGCGCGGCCTCGCTGGCCGCGGCCGAGCGCCCGGGCAAGGCCTACAATCCGCTGTTTCTCTATGGCGGCGTGGGACTGGGCAAGACGCACCTGATGCACGCGATCGGGCACGAGGTGAAGCGCAGGCAGCCGACGTCGAGCCTCTACTACGTGACGGCGGAAAAGTTTCTGAACGAGATGATCAACTCGATCCGCAACGACCGGATGACGAGCTTTCGGGATCGTTTTCGCGGCGTGGACGTGCTGCTGATTGACGACATCCAGTTCATTGCGCAGAAGGAGCGCGTGCAGGAGGAGTTTTTCCATACCTTCAACGCGCTGCACGAGAGCATGAAGCAGGTGGTGATTGCCTCGGATCGACCGCCGAAGGAGCTGGCGGAGATCGAGGAGCGGCTGCGCTCGCGCTTCGAGTGGGGACTGATTGCCGATATTCAGCCGCCGGATCTCGAGACCAAGGTCGCGATCCTGCAGAAGAAGGCGGAAAGCGGACAGAAGACGGTGCCGACCGACGTGGCGATGTTCATTGCGTCGAATGTGCGGACGAACGTGCGCGAGCTGGAGGGCGCGCTGGTGCGACTATTTGCGTGGTCGCAGATGAATGGCGTGGAGGTGACGCTGCAGACGACGCAGCAGTGCCTGAAGCAGTTCATCGACACACAGGCGCGGCGAATTTCAATTGACGCGATCCAGAAGGCTGTGGCGGAAAACTTTGGCATGCGCGTGAGCGAGCTGAAGCAGAAGAACAATTCCCGGCAGGTGGTGGTTCCGAGACAGATTGCGATGTATCTGGCGAAGAACCTGACGGACGCGAGTTTGCCGGAGATCGGGCGTCAGTTTGGCGGCAAGCACCACACGACGGTGATGCACTCGATTGCCAAGATTGACGAGCTGCGGCGCAGCGACAAGGAACTGAACGCGACGATCAACAAGCTGCAGGAGACTCTGAATGGCTGAGACGCGGAAAAGCTGAGGCCTGGAGCGGCTGAGGCGACAGGACACAAACCCAGAGGCCACGCCTGCGATCGCAGGCGTGGCCTTTGGGTTGAAGCGGAGCGGGTTTTCGCGCTCAGCGCGTGGGGATTTCCAGCACCTCAATCGAGTTGCCGGGGATGGTGTGGGCGAGCGTGCGGCCGGTGAGCGCGACGGCGGTGGTGACGGGCACGATGTCTCGCGGGTGAGTGAGCGAGTTGGTGGCGGCGGTGGTGGCGGCGTGGAGGCGGATCAGCGTTGCCTGGCCATGCGTGGCTGTGCCGGGTAGCTCGATGCGGAGCGACTGCGGCTGGGGCGCGGCGTTGACGAGCTTGAGGAACAGCCTGCCGTCGGATTTGCACTCGGTGACGGAGTAAAAGAGGCGCGGGCCTGCGCCTGTGATGGCCGAGGCGGGCACGGTGTCTCCGAGGTGAGCGGCGAAGAGCGAGAGCGCGTAGAAGCTGGGCGAGCCGTAGCTCGACAGGCCGTCGTAGCCGATCAGGTCCGGGTGCCACTGCATGCCGCCGGGGTTGACGTTGACGAGCATGGGCGCGTAGCTGGCCATGACGACGAGGTCGCTGTTGCGTTCGAGGCCGGTGAGCCAGGCGGCGTCGCCGAGCGCCGCGCCAAAGTCGCCGGTGGGCGTGCCTTCCATGGTGGCGTATTCGCCGACGAAGATTTTGGGGCCATTGCGGTCGGATTTGTCGTAGTGGTGGGTGTCGGCGAAGAACTCCTCGGCGCTCTTGTAGTAGTGGTCGTCGAGGACGTCGGGCTTGCGGCTGGTGATGGGCGCGGTGGCGATCAACTGAATGGACGGGTATCTGGCCTTGATGGCGTCATGGAACTGCGCGAAGCGTGCGTCGTAGGTGTGGGAGGGATCGAACCAGTCCTCGTTGCCGATCTCGACGTAGGGAATGGCGAAGGGCGCGGGATGGCCGTCGCGGACGCGCTCGGCACCCCATTTGGTGTCTGGCCCGCCGGTGGCGTACTCGATCTCATCGAGCGCGTCCTGGACGTAGGGGGCGAGGTCTTTGCCGGGCGCGATGTGCTCGTGTTCGAGCGAGTAACCGGCGTAGACGGCGAGGACGGGTTTCATGTGCAGGTCTTCACACCACTCGAAAAATTCAAGCAGGCCGAGACCGTCGGACGAGTGGTAGCCCCAGGGGCTGGGATGAGTCGGGCGGTCGACGAGCGGGCCGATGGTCTTTTTCCAGTCGTACCAGTCGGCGAGGTGGTTGCCTTCGAGGTAGTTGCCGCCGGGGAAGCGCAGGAACTGCGGATGGAGGTCGGCCATCTTCTGCATGAGGTCGATGCGGTTGCCGTTGGGGCGGTTGTTGTAGGTGGGCGGAAAGACGCTGACGAGGGTCATCCAGAGCGTGCCGGGGCGGGTGACGGTGAGTTCGAGGTGGTTGTCCGCCGATGGCTGGATGGCGCCGGTGCGGAGGGTGACGGAGTACTGCTTCCAGTCGGCGCTGATGGCGGGAATGGTGGCGCTGGCGACGGCTTTTCCGGTCTGGTTGTTGACGAGGCTGACGGTGAGCGCGCCGATGGCGTCGGCTTTGGCGTAAAGCGAGGCGCGGTAGGCCGTCTGCGGTCGAAGGGGGAAGCCCCAGAAGCCGTTGTTGCGGACGCCGGCAGGCTGAGCAGCGGAAGCGGAGGTGACGGTGAGCCTGAGACTGTTGGTGAGCGCGGCGGATGGGCCGGTGGACTTGTCGCGGCTCATGGTGGCACCGGCCGAGGCGTTCTGGAGCAGAATCCAGTCCTGCTGCTCCCAGCCGCCGTCGCGCAGGGTGCGATTGCGGACCATCTCGGGGTAGAGTCCGCCGTCGTAGGAGTAGTTGATCTCCTCGGTCATGAGGCCGTAGAGGGTGGGACTGACGGCGTGGAGCGGCTGGTCGGCGTGGATGGTGAGTACGGCGGGCGTCGGCATGACGGGGGATTGCGCGGCGAGCGGGGTGAGCGCGGCGATGGAAAGAGGCGCGAGGACGAGTGCGACGGCGAGGCGGGATTTCATGGGCGCTCCGGCGGGAAAGAAAATGTTTTCCTGAGAATGTGTGGATTGCTTCCCGTGCCGAAGTGTAGCGGAAGCGAATCGCCGCTGACAAGGCTCAGGAAAAAGGATTTTCCTGGTGCGAAGCGCGATGCGTGGCGGCGGGTTCGCGGGTCTGGTTCGCGGGTCTGGTTTGCGAGTCGGGTTGTGGGTCGGGTCCGCGGGTCGGGTTGCGGGTCGGGATCAGTCGGCGCGGGCGACCTGGACGAGCGTGGAGTAAAAGGTGGCGGCCTGGCCGATGTCGGTGAGCCGTTCGCTGGTGAGCTGGTTGATGCCGCTGCCATCGGGGCTGGCCTTGCTCCAGTCGAGTTGGGCGGCGACGACGCCGGGAGCGATGCCGCGCGTGAGCCGCGCGCGCAGGGTGACGGAGCCGCGATCATTCCAGACGCGCAGGCGGTCGCCGTCGGCGATGCCGCGCGGGGTGGCGTCGTCGGGGTGAATCTCCAGCGCCTGCGCGGTCTGGGACTGCATGCGGCGATGGCCGTCGAGGTTGGCGAAGGTGCTGTTCATGAAGTGGTCGGCTTTGCGCGGCAGGAGTTCGAGCGGAAAGCGCGCGGCGGCGGGGCTGTGGCGGGATTCGGTGGGCGGCGTGAAGGCGGGCAGCGGGTCGGGAATGGAGCCAGCACCGTTGGAAGCAGCGCCGGAGTGCGCCAGGACTTCCGAGTACAACTCGATTTTGCCGCTGGGAGTTTCGAGCGGGCCGGCTGCGAAGGGCAGAGCGTCGGGATTGGCGGGATCTTCGCTGAGCGTGAGCGGCAGGTGACCGGCCTGGCGCAGGCCTTCGAGCGAGATGGCGGCCATGCCTGGGTTGCGCGAGAGGCCGCGCTCGTCGGGGTTGAGCGCCTGCTGCATCATGGCCTCGGCGTCGTCCTGAAAACAGGGTTCGCGGAAGCCCATGCGAGCGGCCAGTTCACGGAAAAGCCAGATGTTGGGACGCGCTTCGCCGAGCGGGGCGATGGCCTGCGCCGAGTGCTGGACGAAGGTGTGTCCGTAGGCACCCTGGATTTCTTCGTGCTCGAGGAAGGTGGTTGCGGGCAGGACGAAGTCGGCGTAGTCGGTGGTGTCGGTGAGGAACTGCTCGTGGACTACGGTGAAGAGATCGGGACGCAGCAGGCCGCGGCGGACGGCGTTCTGGTTGGGCGCGACGGCGGCGGGGTTGGAGTTGTAGACGAAGAGCGCGTGGACGCACGGACCTTCGGCGGCAGCCGTCTCCGGCTGCGCGCCGAGTTCGGTGAGGGCGTGGCCGAGGCGGGACATGTTGACGACGCGCGCCGGGCGGCCGAGCGGCGAGGCGAGCATGAGATCGGGGCGTTCGAGCGCGGCGCGGTTCCACTGGAAGCCGCCGGAGAGCGACAACTGCGCGCCGCCGCCGCGCTGGCGCCAGGAGCCGGTGAGCGCGGGCAGCATGGCGATGGCGCGGACGGCGGTGCCTCCGTTTTCCGCGCGCTGGACGCCGTAGTTGAGGCGGATGGCTGCCGGGCGCGTGGTGGCGTACTCGCGCGCAAGCTGCTCGATCTCGGCTGGGCTGAGGCCGGTCCAGGCGGCGACGCGCTCCGGGGTGTATTCGCGGGCACGGACGGCGAGCGCGTCGAAGCCGTGGGTCATTTCGGCGATGTAGGCGCGGTCTTCAAGGCCGTCGCGGAGGATCACATGGATCATGCCGAGGGCGAGCGCGACGTCGGTTCCGGGACGTATGGCGATGTGCCAGTCGGCCAGCGCGGCGGTGCGCGTGCGATAGGGGTCGATGACGATGAGGCGCGCGCCGCGCCGGCGAGCCTGCTCGACGAAGGGCCAGAGGTGGATGTTGTTGCCGTGGATGTTCGCGCCCCAGGCGAGGATGAGTTTCGCGTGGGCGAAGTCGGGATTAGCGGTGCCGAGTTTGCGACCGTAGACAAGATTCCAGGCTTGTCCGCCGGCCTCGGCGCAGATGGTGCGGTCAAGCTGAGAGGCTCCGAGGCGGTGAAAGAAGCGGCGATCCATGGAGGCGTAGCCGAGCAGGCCCATGGTGCCGGCGTAGCTGTAGGGCAGTATGGACTCCGGGCCGTGCGCGGCGGCGATGGAGCCGAGTCGCGCGGCGATGGAATCGAGAGCCTCGTCCCAGGTGACTGGCTCGAAGGCGGCGAAGTCGTCGCTGTATTTTTGGTCGGTCGCGTGACCAATTCGCCTCGGACCTTTCGGCGCATCGGCGCGGCGGCGCAGCGGCGTGAGGACGCGATCGGGCGAGTAGACGCGATCGAGGTATTTGGCGACCTTGCCGCAGAGGAAACCCTGTGTGATGGGATGGTCCGGGTCGCCGGCGACGCGCGTGGCGCGGCCCGTGGCATCGACAGTGACGCGGACGGCGCAGGAGTCCGGGCAATCGTGGGAGCAGACGGTGTGGACGACACGCAGCGGGCTGGCGGCGGAGGGATGGCCGGATTGCGAAGCGGCGGTCGTGGCTGACATAGTTGCATTCTACGGCGGAATGAGATTTTTTTGAGGAGGGTGCGATGTGGATGCCAGGGCGAAGGATGGGATGGGCGGTGCGCGTGGCAGCAGTGGCGCTGGTAGCGCTGACGGTGGGGATGGCAGTGACGCCGCTGGCGGCGCAGAGCGGTGGTGGTCACGCGGGAATGTCGTCGGCTGAGGTGGCGATTCGAGCGACGATGGACGGGCAGGTGGCGGCGTGGAATCGCGGCGATATTGACGGGTTCATGCGGGGCTACGCGAACTCACCGGAGACGACGTTTATCGGGAGCACGGTGGAGCATGGGTACGCGCTGATTCTGGCGCGTTATCGCAGGGCGTATGCGACGCAGGCGGAGATGGGCGCGCTGCGCTTTGACGGGGTTTCGGTGCGGCTGCTGCCGTGCGCCTCGGGCGCGGCGGAGTATGCGGTGGTGACGGGGCGGTTTCACCTGACGCGCTCGACGCACGGCGCGGCGGCGAAGGATGACGGGGTCTTTGACCTGATCTGGCATCACGAGGCGGATGAGTGGAAGATCATTCTGGACCATACGAGCTGAGGCGGGTAACGGCTGGGCGGAATCTGCGGGCTGGCCGTGCGGTGAAGCAGGATGTTCAGAAGCGGGCACGCATGCCGATCTGGATTTCGCGCGGGCGATAGAAGTTGCTGCCGTTGACGATGAGCGGCTTGCCGAATTCGACGGTGTTGACCTTGATGCCGGTGAGGAAGTTGAGCGTGGGCAGGCCGCCCGAGGCGCTGCCGCGGCTGATGTAGTAGCCGGTGGTTTCGATCCAGGTCACGTTTTCGTGGTTGAAGAGGTTGAAGCTTTCGGCGAGGAACTCCAGTTCGCGGTCTCCGCGGAAGATGAATCGCTTGCCGAGGCGGAAGTCGGCGGTGTAGGTCTCCGGATAGCGGTAGGTGTTGCGACCGACGCTGTAGAGGCGGTTGTCGCCGCCGGAGCCGTTGACGCCGGGACCGACGCCTTCGATGAGGACATCGTTGGTGGAGTAAAAGCCGGGCAGATAGCCACCGACGCGCATGGTGTAAGGCAGGCCGGAGCGGAACTGGCCGACGCCGGAGATGCTCCAGTTGGCGAAGGCGCGACGCGCCCATTCGGCGCCGGTCCAGCGTGACTCCCAGAGGATCATGGCCATGGCGGAGTGGCGGATGTCGAGGCTGGAGGTGCCGTATTCGAGGCTGTAGTTGGTGGGGTCGAGGACGCCGTTGACCTGGACGTAGCCGGACTCGTTGGGGTTCCAGTCGGTGGCGTGGGAGTAAAGATAGTGAGCGCGAAGGCTGAGTCCGTTGCGGCCGAAGCGCAGGACGCGGATCATGGCTCCGTCGTATTTGGAGTTGGCTTTGCTTTCGATGGCGTCGATCTGCTGGTAGCTGGGGTTGAGCCGCGCGGAGAAGAATGGGACGGTGATCTGCGCGGTTTTGAGTGGACCGGCGTTGAGAGCATCGACGACGCCGTAGGTGATGGTCTGCGGCTGCTGGGTGGGGTCGATGTTGGTGTCAATGGAGACGGGCAGGCGGCGACCGAGACTGGCCAGGGCGCTGACTTCGACCTGCCAGTTGCCGGGCAGCGTCTGGCCGATGCTGGCGACGGCCTGATCGACCTCCTGCATGCGGAAGCCGGGCGCGAAGTAGACGGCTCCGGGCTTGACGGCGGTCTGTGGCGGGGCGGAGAACGCGTAGGGGAATGGCGGCGCGCCGAGGTCGGTGGCCTTGAAGAAGTATTGCAGGTCGCCGTTCTGGGAGCCGGTCTGGGTGAGCGCGCCGAGCGCGGCGGAGTTGTCGATGCGGCCGTAGTAAAGACCGGCACCGAGGCGCAGGACGGTGGAACGGAACGGCGACCAGGCGAGGCCGAAGCGCGGCTCCCAGTTGTATTCGATGGGCGGCAGCGTGGCGGTCTGAGGCAGCGCGGTGTTGGCGACCGAGGCAATGGGCGGCGGAAGCTGCTCGGCCTCCATGCGACCGCCGAGCGAGAGCGTGAGCGAGGGAACGGGCTGCCACTGGTCGGTGAAGAATGCGGCAAGATCGTTGGTGCTGAGCGACCAGGTGGATGGGCCAAGTTGCTGCTTGAACCAGGTGTAGCAGGGCAGGTAGCCGAGGGATTTTCCCGTGGGGTCGCAGTTGTGCTGCGGCTGGTAGGGATTATCGACACCGGCGAGGCCGTATTTCTGGTAGCTGGCGACGTCGGAGATGAAGTTGAGGAGTGTGGCGTAGTCGTAGACGCCGTTCTGGTTGTAGATGCCGTTGGTGGTGTCGGCGATGTGGTCAAAGCTGAGGCCGACCTTGATGAGATGCTCGCCGTGGACCCAGCTCAGCGTGTCGATGCCGAGGAAGGTTTGTTCATCGGGGTAACGCGAGCCGACGAGCCGCGCGGGCGAGCCGAGGACGAAGCCGTAGCGCGAGTCGGCCATCATCTCCGGCAGGCGTCCGGTGGCTGTTGCCACCAGCGTGGACTCAAGCGGTGACGGCGCGGTGGAGGTGACGCCGAGGATGTGGCGATTCCACTGGCCGCCGAGGATGTTGAGCAGGTTGGGGGTGAAGAATTTTTCATGCTGGGCGATGACCCATCCGCTGCGGCGGGTCATGTCTCCGAAGCTGTGGGAGCCGTAGGTTTCGATGGTGCTGCCGAGCGCGCCGGAGGGCGAGATGAAGTCGGCGAGATTGAATTCGGTGTCGAGGTGCTGGCGCTCGGTGGGCTGCCAGTCCAGACGCAGGAAGCCCTGCAACTGGCGGGCGGTGCGCGGCACCTGGCCGAGCAGGCCGGTGAGCTGGGTGAGCCATCCGGAGTAAGAGGCAACCTCCTGCTCGAAGAGCGCGTTGCCGCCGTAGCCGGCGCGCGCGCCATAGACGGCGAGCTGCTCGTTGGTGGGCTGGAGATAGAAGTTGGACGGCTCGCGCGGAATGGCCATGGCGGGATCGTTGCGCCAGAGGCCGTCAAAGGCGGCGTAGGCCCAGAGCGAGCGGCGCAGGATCTGGCGGCCGGCGCCGAGGCCGACGGCTTCGCGGCTCCACGGAGGACTGAAGCTGACGGGCGTGTACTGGACGATGGTGGTGGAAGTGGCCGGCGCGGTGAGGGCGAGGTTCTGGGTGTAGGGATTGAGCGCGCTCCAGGCGCTGTTGCGGGTGTTGGCGAAGAACTGGCCGTGGAGGCCGTTGCGGCCGTGCTGGGTGACGAGATCGACCGCGCCGCCGTCGCCGTGGGACTGGTCGGCTCCGGCGAGGCCCGTGCGCGCGCTCAGGTTCATGACGGCGGATTCGCCGAGCGTCTGCTCGGTGCGGCCCTGATTGTTGCCTCCGCGCGTGAAGCCGACGGGAGTGCGGATGCCATCGACGCTGGTGGCGGCCTGGCGCGGGCTGCCGCCGAGCGAGACGGTCTGGTTGGACGAGTCCTGCTCCATGTATCCGCCGAGCGAGTTGTCGGCGGGCGGAACGTTGGTCACGTCTGCAGCGGGAGTGGTGGCGGCGATGGCCACCCAGTCATGCTCGCGCGCGGGCATGGCGGCGATCTGCTGGCCGGTGAGCGTGGTGGTGACGGCGGGATCGACGGGATCGAGTCCGTCGTCCTCGACGGCGGCGGCGGTGAGCGTGTGGGAGACGGTGACGTTGAGCGCGGCCTGGAGTTTGGTGGTGTGGCCGGAGATGATCTCGATGCCGTCGAGTTCGGCCTGGCCGAGCAGATCGACGGCGACGTGCATCGAGTATTCGCCGGGCGCGAGGCCGGTGAGGTGATAGGCGCCCTTGCGGTTGGTGGTGGCCGTGGCGGTCACGGAGCCGCAGTGGAGGACGACGGTGGCCTCAGCGAGCGGACGGCTGTGCTGGTCGGTGATGACGCCGTCAATTGCTCCGGTGCCCGCTCCGGCGCCGCTCTGGGCTTGCGTGGAGAGAACTGGGATCAGGATGGCAGCGAAAAGAGTTCCGGCAAGCAGGCAGGTCTGTCGGCGCGAACGCGCCAGAAACTGCGCGAAGGCGCTCGGCGACAGGCGACGCACTTCAGACGGCACGCACCGGAGGCGGCGACGAAACTGGATCACGGCCCTGCTCCGCGGAAAGACATTGGAACGCGGCAGAAGACCGGGGAAAACGAGGATGCAGGAGCCGATGGGCGCGCGGCCCTGGCTCGAAATGGGACATTACCCGCAAGTATAGGTGGTTTTTCGTTAAACTGAAAAGAAGAGCTAAGAGGGTTTTTCGCCAATGTTTATCGATGAGGCGCGGATTTATGTGAAGGCGGGCGACGGCGGCAACGGCTGCGTGGCTTTTCGCCGGGAGAAGTTTGTGCCGCGCGGCGGACCGAGCGGCGGCGACGGCGGACGCGGCGGCGACGTGGTGATGGAGGCGACGCAGCAGCACAACACGCTGATTCATTTCCGCTATAACCCGGAGCACAAGGCCGGGCGCGGACGCCACGGCGAAGGCTCGAACTGCACGGGCAAGGATGGCGAGGCGATTGTGTTGCAGGTGCCGGTGGGGACGACGGTCTTTGACGAGGAGACCGGCGAGCTGGTGCATGATTTTGCTCATCCCGGCGAGCGCGTGGTGGTGGCGCGTGGCGGACGCGGCGGACACGGCAACCAGCACTTTGCCACGCCAACGCACCAGGCTCCGCGCGAGAGCGAGCCGGGACGACCGGGCGAGGAACGGCGCTATCGCCTGGAGCTGAAGCTGCTGGCCGATGTGGGCCTGGTGGGCTATCCGAATGCGGGCAAATCGACGCTGATCTCGCGCATTTCGGCGGCGAGGCCGAAGGTGGCGAACTATCCGTTCACGACGCTGGAGCCGAATCTGGGCGTGGTGACGATTGGCGAGATGCCGCGCCAGACGAGCTTTGTGGTGGCCGACATGCCGGGGCTGATCGAGGGTGCGCATCTCGGCTCCGGGCTGGGGATTCAGTTTCTGCGGCACATTGAGCGGACGCGCGTGCTGGCGCACCTGATTGATGTTTCGGATGGCTCGGGGCGGCCGGATCCGGTGGAGGATTTCAAGGTGATCTGCGCCGAGCTGGAGAGTTTTGGCCACGGGCTGATGGAGAAGCCGATGATCGTGGTGGCGACCAAGCTGGACGCGGCGAACGCGGAGAAGCTGAAGAAGCTGGCCGCCTCCGCGAAGCGGCGCAAGCTGACGTTTCACGCGATCTCGGCGGTGACCGGCGAGGGCGTCGAGGAGCTGAAGCATGCACTGTCGGAGGCCGTGCGCCGCGCAACGCCGGAGCCGGACGCGGCTGAGACGCAGGTGCCGGTCTTCTGAGCCGAAGTGGCCGGATGGCGACGGAGGAAAGCGTGTTCCAGCGTGCCGAAGCCAGTGCCGGGGTTCGCTACAATGAAGAAAATGCCCGTGGCGATTCTTTTTTCGCGTCGGCGCATCGAAAGAGATTATGCTTAATTCCACTCTGCCGGAAGCACTGACCTTTGACGACGTGCTGCTGGTGCCTGCGTACTCCGACGTGGTGCCGACGCAGGTGAGCACGCAGACGCGCCTGACGGCGAAGATCACGCTGAATACGCCGCTGATCTCGGCGGCGATGGACACGGTGACCGAGTCGCGGATGGCGATTGCGATGGCGCAGCAGGGCGGCATCGGGATTGTGCATCGCAACCTGAGCATCGCCGAGCAGGCGGGCGAGATTGACAAGGTGAAGCGGTCGGAGAGCGGGATGATCGTGGACCCGGTGACGATTGAGCCGGATGAGCCGATCTCGGCGGCGCTGGAGGTGATGCGTCGCTACAAGATCTCCGGCGTACCGGTCACGCGCGGCAGGCGTCTGGTGGGGATTCTGACGAATCGCGATCTGCGCTTCGAGACGCGCTCCGATATTCCGGTGAACGACGTGATGACGCGCGAGAATCTGATTACGGTTCCCGTGGGCACGACGCTGGAAGAAGCGGAACTGATTCTGCATCAGCATCGCGTGGAAAAACTGCTGGTGGTCAACGACCAGTACGAGCTGAAGGGGCTGATCACGGTCAAGGATATTCAGAAGAAGCTGAAGTATCCGAATGCGTCGAAGGACAGCAAGGGGCGTCTGCGCGTGGGCGGCGCGATTGGCGCGACGGGCGATTATCTGGAGCGCGCCGCGGAACTGGTGCGCGCGCGCTGTGACGTGCTGGCGATTGACTCCGCGCACGGGCATTCGTCGCGCGTGCTGGAGGCTGTGGCGGAGGTCAAGCAGGCGTTTCCGGAGGTTGGCCTGCTGGCGGGCAACGTGGCGACTTACGACGGCGCGCTGGCGCTGATCGATGCGGGCGCGGACGCGATCAAGGTGGGCTTCGGGCCGGGATCGATCTGCACGACGCGCGTGGTGACGGGCGCGGGGATGCCGCAGATTACGGCGATTGCCGAGGCGTTTCGCGCGGCGGCCGAGCGCGGTGTTCCGGTGATTGCCGATGGCGGCATCAAATACTCCGGCGAGATCACGAAGGCGATTGCGGCGGGGGCAAGCTCGGTGATGATCGGTTCGTTGTTTGCCGGCGTGGACGAAAGTCCGGGCGAGACGATTCTTTATCAGGGGCGTTCGTTCAAGAGCTATCGCGGGATGGGTTCGCTGACGGCGATGGCGCTTGGGTCGAGCGAGCGCTACTTCCAGGGCAATGGCGGCGAAGAGAACTCGGAGGGCGTGGGGCAGAGCGTGGTCCAGCGCGAGCGATCCAGCCAGAATCGTCTGGCGAAGTTTGTGCCCGAGGGCATCGAGGGTCGCGTGCCCTATCGCGGACCGCTGGAGGCGATGGTGCAGCAGCTTGTGGGCGGACTGCGCTCTGGCATGGGCTATCTGGGCTGCGCGTCGATTGACGAGCTGCAGAGCAATGCAAAATTTATCCGCATCTCCAGCGCCGGACTGCGCGAGAGCCATGTGCATGACGTGATCATTACGCGCGAAGCGCCGAATTATCACGTCGAGTAGGCGCGTCAGGTCGACGGCGCGCTTCGGAGCATTCGGCGGATTTCTGCATCCCCGGCCCTTGCGCCGCATCTCTAGAAAGTACAGGGACACCGCAGCGAAAGCGTGCGGCGCGCGTTGCTTTGGCGCGTGCCTGGGACAGTCTGTCTTCTTGCGTGGCGCGGCGCATAGAGCAAGCTGGGAATGCAAAGGCAATGAGTATTTATGGCAAGCACGAGTGACGCACATCCGGGCAGTGATTCCGCGGCAGCCGTGGAGCAGACGGTCGTGGAGCGGACGGTCGAGAATCCCTCGGTCGATCTGCACGCGAGCTGGAAGCCGCGCGCGAATCCCTGGCTGATTGCGATGACGGTGGCGCTGGCGGCGTTCATGGAGGTGCTGGACACTTCGATCGCCAACGTGGCGCTGCCGCATATTGCCGGAAACCTGGGCGCGAGCACCGACCAGGGCACGTGGGTTCTGACCAGCTATCTGGTTTCGAATGCGATCGTGTTGCCGCTGGGCGGATGGGCATCGAATCTGATCGGGCGCAAGAATTTTTTTCTGCTCTGCATCACGATCTTCACGGTGTCGAGTTTTCTGTGCGGGATTGCGCCGACGCTGCCGATGCTGCTGATCTGCCGCGTGCTGCAGGGCGCGGGCGGCGGCGGATTGCAGCCGATGGCGCAGGCGATCATGGCGGACTCGTTTGACGAGAAGCATCGCGGGCAGGCCTTTGCGCTGTATGGCCTGGTGGCCGTGCTGGCGCCGTCGATCGGGCCGACGCTGGGCGGATGGATCACAGACAGCTACTCCTGGCGCTGGATCTTCTACATCAACATTCCGGTCGGCATCCTGGCTTACGTGCTGGTGGTGCGCATGGTGGATGATCCGCCGTGGATTGTGCCGGATCGCAGGCACTTGCTGAACATGGACTATCTGGGCCTCGCGTTCCTGAGCCTGGCCATGGGCGGCATGCAGATCATGCTGGACAAGGGCGAGGAGAACGACTGGTTCTCGTCGGGCTTCATACGCTTTTTCGCCGTGATGTTTGTGGGCGGGCTGATTGCGCTGATTGTCCGGGAGTTGCGGCAGAAGAATCCGCTGATCAATCTGCGGCTTTACAAGTACAAGAATTTTGCGATCAGTTGCTTCCTGATGGCGCTGGTGGGCGGCGTGCTGAACGCGAGCACGGTCTTGCAGCCGCAGATGCTGCAATCGCTGCTGGGCTATACGGCGATGAACGCGGGCGAGGCGCTGACGGCGGGCGGGCTGGCGCTGGTTTTTGTGATGCCGTTTGCCGGATGGGCGACGGGGAAATTTTCGGCGCGCTACATTGCGGCGACGGGATTTGTGTTTTTCGCCATCTCCTACTGGTACACGACCAAGCAACTGACGCTGGACATGAGTTTCTACAGTGCGTCGATGCTGCGCGTGGTGCAGATGCTGCCGATTCCCTTCTGCTTCATCTCGATCACGACGGCGGCGTATGTGGGGATTCCGCGCGAGCAAAGCAATCAGGTGGCCGGGCTGATCAATTTTGTGCGCAATATCGGCGGCAGCATCTTCATTGCGATCACGGGCGCGGCGGTGACCAACCAGTCGATGCACCACCAGGCGCTGTTGCAGGAGAAGATGACGACGCTGCGGATTCCCTATGCGACGGAACTGGGCGGGACGACGAGCTTCCTGAACCAGAACTTTGGCGCGCACAACGGAGCTGGCGCGGCGATGGCGTCGATCTATGGCGAGCTGAACCGGCAGGCGGCGATGCAGGCTTATGTGGATGTCTTCAAGATGCTCTTCTGGATGGCCATTGGCATGATTCTGCTGGCGTTTCTGCTGAGCAAGAACCGTCCGGCAGGCGGCAACAGCGATATTGCCATGCACTGAAGCGGTCCGGTGCGCCGTGAAGCAGGTTTGTGGAGCAGATTGGTGGCTTGGATGCCGGTCGAACAGCGCAAACAGGCGATGCATCCTGAAATCCAACTTCGGATCGTCAATTGGCACGATTTTTTTCGCGGCAGAGCCTGCTCCCGGTACAATTTGAGCAGTGGCTCTCGCCACGAATGAGTCAAGAGGAAGCAGGAACACACCGGCATGCCGTCATCACACTCGAACCTGGTTGCGGAAAGCAGCCCTAACGCAACCGCAACCACTTTCTCCGAACGGCATGAGGCGGGCGCGCACAAGCGCGACGACCTGCGCATGGGCCGCGAAACCAACGGCACGGGCATCAACTGGGTGACGGCGATCTTCATCGTCCTCTTCCATGTGGGCGCGGTGGCGGCGCTGTTCTGCTTCAGCTGGCAGCGGCTGGCGGTGGCGGCGGTGCTTTGGCTGCTGGCCATCAACTTCGGCATTGGCGTCTGCTATCACCGGCTGCTGACGCATCGCGGCTTCCAGACACCGAAGTGGGTGGAGTATCTGCTGACGATCTGCGCGACGCTTTCGCTCGAAGGCGGACCGATCTTCTGGGTGGCCGTGCATCGTGTACACCACCAGAACAGCGACCATCCGGGCGATCCGCACACGCCGAAGGAAGGCCCGTGGTGGGCGCATATCGGCTGGCTGGTGCTGGGCCGCAGCATGCACGCGCAATCGACGGCGCTGGCGCGGTATGCGCCGGATCTGGCGCGCGACCGCTTTCACGTCTGGATCAGCAAATATCACTACATGTCCCTGGTCGTCTGCGGGCTGCTGCTGCTGGGCGGCGGATCGATCATCGATCACAGCCTGATGGGCGGGGTGAAGCTGGTTCTGTGGGGAATTTTCCTGCGCGTGACGCTGGGGCTGCACGCGACGTGGCTGGTGAACTCGGCCACGCACATGTGGGGCAAGCGGCGATTTGCCACGCGCGACGATTCGCGGAACAACCTGCTGGTGGCGCTGGTGACGGGCGGCGAAGGCTGGCACAACAATCACCACGCGCATCCGGTCTCGGCGCGGCACGGACTGGCTTGGTATGAGCTGGACCCGAATTTCTGGCTGATCTGGATGCTGAGCAAGGTGGGCTTGGCGCGCAAGATTCAGGTGGCGCGCTATGACAAGGCGAATCCGCGTCCGGCGGGCGTCTGAGCCGGAGCAAACAACCTCGGAAATGCAAAAGCGGTTCAGGCCAGCAGTTCAGATATTGGCCTGAGCCGCTTTTTCTTCGTCCAGATAAATTGCCGTGTAGTCCAGATAATTGCGCGCATAGTGCAGGATCAGTTCGCGGTCCTTGTCGTCGAGCGCGCGTCGCATCTTCGCCGGAACGCCGGCCCAGAGCGTGCGCGGCGCGACGACCGTTCCCTCCGGCACGACGGCTCCGGCGGCGATGATGGAGCCTTCGCCGATGCGGCAGTTGTTGAGCACGCGCGCGCCGATGCCGATGAGCACGGCGTCCTCGACCGTGCAGCCGTGGACGGTGGCGTTGTGGCCGATGGTGACCATGTCGCCAATGGTGACGGCGTAGAGATTGCGCTGGCCGTGGAGCACGGCGCAGTCCTGGACGTTCGATCCCTGGCCGATGCGGATGGAGTGTACGTCGCCGCGCAGGACGGCGTTCATCCAGACGCTGGAGCGCTGGCCGAGCGTGACGTCGCCGATGACCTGAGCGGATGGGTCGAGGTAACAGCCCTCGGCGATGACGGGCCAGCGGCCCTGATAGCTGCGAATCACTTGCCTGCTCCCTCTGGCGCGGTGGCGCAAAACAAGAGTATAGCGCCAGCGGTCGCGGTTCTGTGCAAATCGCCGATGAACCACTTATAACCGGCGTTTACCGCTCAACCAAAGAACTGAAAACAGCCATCAACGACTGCATCGAACACCACAATCGCGATCCAAAACCCTTCATCTGGCATAAAGCCGCAGACCAAATTCTCGATTTCGTCGCCCGGTTTTGCAGGCAAATTAATGTCTCAGTACACTAGGGCGTATCCGTCTGCACCTGCGCATGCGGGGTCCATCGGCGCACGAAGAATTCCTGGAAGATATTGCTGGCGCCGCTGGCCGCGATGCCGATCCCCAGATTCTCAAAGGTCAGCGAAGCTCCATGCCGATTCACAGCGGGATAGTAGAAATTCGAGATGCCCGCCGCGGCAAGGCTGCCCAGAAGCCCGGAGTAGCAGAACTGAAATTTGCGATTGTCGCCGCGACAGATGACGGCATTCTCCAGCGCGTACCAGATGCGATGCCGCGTGGTGCTGCTCGGTCCCAGCACCAGATAGCGCGGATCCTGGTGAAAGAGCGACGGAAAAACCGCTCCGCCGAGGAATGTGCCAATCTCGTTGTCGCCCAGGTCCGCGCCGAATCGATCGGCATAACCTTCGGCACCCTGTCCATAGCCGCTGAAGGCGTCTGTCGCCTGTTGGACGCCGGCCACCGCGGCGCTGCCCACAAAGGTGAAGGGATCAATCATCGTCCGCCACGCAAGATGGAACTTCTCGCGCTTGGTCAGCGGAGGCGCGTTCTTGTCATAGACCACGTAAAAATTCGGAATGAAGCCGAAGACGCGCTGCTGCTCCTCGGCATGCACCTCCTGGGTCGCGATCTCGCGCTCGTCGGGCGTGACCAGCACCTGCGTCGTCGTGGGCGCAATCTCCATGCGAATCGCAGGCAGCGCCAGAGGCTGGCCCGCGTCGAGCGTCAGCGCCTGCCGCGCGGTTTTGAATCCGGGAGCGGCCACCACGAGTGTGTAGCGCCCCGGCGGCACATCGGCAATGCGGAAGCTGCCCATTCCATCGGTCGTTGTCTTCCGGTGCAGCGGCTCCAGCGTGACGGTGGCGCCTTCGTAGACCGCATCCTCGCTGCCCATCACGACGCCGGTGATCGATCCCGGCTCGACCGGGTTTTCCGCCGCCTGCGCGGCGGCGTTCGGGATGGACTGCGCGGCGGGATTGGGAACAGCCTGGGAGGCGGTCACCAGCGGAGTCTGCGCGGCGGAATCCAGAGCAGGCAGAGAGGCAGTCTCTGGGACAGCGGGCAGCGAAGGCGTCTCCGCGCGGAGCGCGCTCGCGCACAGCGGCAGCAACAGAAGAGCAGCCCACAGATTGTGCCGCGCGCCTGCGGCCGGTCTTTCCGCAGTCATGCGGTGCGGTCTCCTGCGCTCTTCGCGCCGCGTGCTGAAGCAAATCCATGGGGAGTAGGATGGCTCCGGCAAAATTTGTCCCTGCTCCATGGTAGACGGCTCAAACCTGTTTTGGGGAGAAGAATCCGTTTCAACAGCCGGGATTGCCGCGCGAGGTTTCCCGATCCCGGTCGGGCAGTTCCATTCCATCCGCCGCGCCAATCCGATGCGTCGCGCTGCTACAATCGAATAGGTCGCCGCGCAGCCCCATCCGCATCGCGCGCGCTCCGGACACGCATGACTCTACGGCTCTTCAACACCCTCAGCGGACAACTGGACGAAGTGGTTCCCGCCGACGGAGCCGAGTTGCGCATGTATGCCTGCGGACCGACGGTCTACGACTACGGACACATCGGCAACTTTCGCACCTTTCTTCAGGTCGATCTGCTGCGCCGCACACTGCGTCTGTTTGGCACCCGCGTTCGTCATGTCATGAACATCACCGATGTGGACGACAAGATCATTCGCAACGCCGCGGCAGCGGGCGTACCCATCAGCGAATACACGCCGCGCTTCGAGCAGGCGTTCCTCGACGATCTGGCGAGCCTCGCCGTGGAGCGGCCGGAGATACTGACCCGCGCGACGGAACACATCCCGCAGATGGTCTCGCTGGTCGAGCGGCTGGCCGCGCGCAACGCCGCCTATCGCACCGACGACGGCAACTGGTACTTCCGCCTGAGCGCGTTTCCGGAAT
Source organism: Acidobacteriota bacterium (assembly GCA_021846275.1). Classification (GTDB taxonomy): domain Bacteria; phylum Acidobacteriota; class Terriglobia; order Terriglobales; family Acidobacteriaceae; genus Acidicapsa. The sequence goes on along the minus strand of JAJZBZ010000006.1, from coordinate 54,320 downwards.
ACGGCAAGCTCAGCAAAAAAGATCTGGACGGCATGACCGACGGCGCGCGCGTGGATGTGGATGAGTACGAGCGCGACTCGGCCCGCGACTTTGCCCTGTGGAAGGCGACGCCGCCCGGCGAAACCGGCTGGGAGACGGCCATCGGGCGCGGTCGTCCCGGCTGGCATCTTGAGTGCTCGGCGATGGCGATGGAGTTTCTCGGCGAGAGCTTTGACCTGCACGCGGGCGGCGAAGACCTGATGTTTCCACACCACGAGAACGAGATTGCGCAGAGCGAATCCGCCACTGGAAAGACCTTCGCGCGACACTGGTTTCACGTTCGGTTCCTGCTCGTCAACGGTCGCAAGATGTCCAAATCCGAGGGCAACTTTTTCACGCTGCGCGATCTGCTGCTGCGCGGTTACAAAGCCTCGGCCATACGCCTCGCGCTCATCTCGGTTCCCTATCGGCATCAGCTCAACTTCACCTTTGACGGGCTGGATGAGGCGACGAGTGCGATTGATCGCCTGCGCACCTTTGCAGCGCGCCTGCGCTCCGCCGATCTGCCCGCCGGTTCCTCGCTTGCGTGCATGGCCGCAGCGGCGCGCGCCGAGGAGGAGTTCCGCGATGCGCTGGCCGGCGACCTGAACACCGCCGAAGCGCGCGCGGCCGTCTTCGAGATGGTTCGCGAAGGCAACATCGCGCTGGACGCGGGCCAGCTTCGCTCGAACGACCGCGACGCCATGCTGCGCGTGCTCGACGACTTCGACGCGGTCTTTGCCGTCATCGCCGACCACGACGCCGAGCCGACCCGCGCCGCCATCGAGTGGGCGCGCGCCAGTGGCAGACTCGACGAGGTTGCGCCCGAACTGCTCGCCGCGCAAACGCTCACCGATGCCGAGGTCGAAGCCCGCATCGAAGAGCGAAATCAGGCGCGCCGCCAGCGCAACTTTCGCCGCTCCGACGAGATTCGCGACGAGCTTGCCTCACTCGGCATCCTGATCGAAGACAGCCGGGACGGCGTTCGCTGGAAAAGAAAATAGCCACGAAAACTGGCGCGAACCCAGCCCCGCAGGCAGTGCGCAAACAGCCGTGGAAATCTCCCTTCAAATTTTTCTCGCCACCGCGCGCCGCGCGTGATACCAATCTGTCATGCTCGTTCCCGGTCGTCTGCTTCGACTCATCCTGCTGGCGTTTTTCGCCGTGTCGATCCCGCTTGCCGCGCAGCCCGCTGTTGCAGCCAGAAAGACTGAGACCTCCGCGCCGTTCAACGTTGTCGGCGCCACCATCGCCCAGACGCAGGCGGCCATCCTCGCCGGACGCACGACCTGTCGCGCCGTCGTCGAGGCGTATCTGACGCGCATCCGCGCCTACGACCAGACGGTGCCGTCGATGCCTGGTCACACGCTTGATCCCGACCAGCAATTTCCGCTGAACGCCATCGTCACGCTCAATCCTCGGGCGCTTGCCGAGGCCGACGCCTGCGATGCCACCGTTCGCCGCACCCATCGACTGCCGCCGCTCGGCGGCATCGCCGTGCTCATCAAGGACAACTACGACACCGCCGGACTCCAGACGACGGGCGGCTCGCTCGCGATGAAGGGTTTTGTGCCGACGACCGACGCGGCGATGGTCGCGCGGCTCCGTGGTGCGGGAGCCATCGTGCTGGCCAAGACCAACATGGCCGAGTGGGCCTTCAGTCCGTATCTGACGGCCAGCTCCATTGCAGGCATCACGCGCAATCCCTACGACCTGAGCCGCGTTCCGGCCGGCTCCAGCGGCGGCACCGCAGCAGCCGTCGCCGCCAGTCTGGGCGAATCCGGTCTGGGCACCGACACCGGCAACTCCATACGCGGACCCTCCAGCCACAACGACCTGGTCGGCATCCGTCCCACCATCGGCCTGACCAGCCGCTCCGGCATCATTCCGCTCTTCGCCCACAACGATGTGGGCGGCCCGATGGCGCGCACGGTTGAAGACGCCGCGCGTCTGCTCACGGTCGTCGCCGGCCCTGACCCGACCGATCCTGATCTGGCCGCCGCTGCCGCGGCTTATCCACAGGCTTATTCGCAAACGCGGGGCATCGACTACACGCGCGCCCTGCGCCGCCACGCGCTGCGCGGCGCGCGCATCGGGGTCTTTCGCCAGTACTTTGACACGCAGCGCACCGACCCGGAAGTGAAGGCGGTGATGGAGCGGGCCATCGCCACGCTGCGCGCCGAGGGCGCGACCATTGTCGATCCCTTCACCATTCCCGACTATAAGACCCTGGTGCCTGATCTCTGGTGCGGCGACTTCGAGGCCGATCTCAACCATTACCTCGACCTGCACGCCAACGCGCCCTATCACTCCCTGCGACAGATCGTCGCCTCCGGCCTGTATCTGCCTTACATCGGCGACGAGATCAACGCATCCATTGCGCCGCCTACGAAGGATGAGCGCCGCGCGCCATGCCCGGATGTCTACCACGATCCGGCAAAAATCCGCTTTCGCAACGCGCTGCTGGAGGCCATGGCGGCGGCTCATCTGGACGCAATCGTCTATCCCACATGGAGCGATCCTCCGCGCAAGGTCGGCGACATGACCTCGCCGGCAGGAGACAACAGCCAGGTGCTCAGCCCGCAGACCGGCTTTCCGGCCATCACCGTGCCGATGGGATTTACGCACGGCGACCTGCCCGCAGGCATGACCATTCTCGGCCCGGCCTTCAGCGAATCCACTCTGATCGGCTTCGCCTACGACTTCGAGCAGACGACGCATGCGCGCCGCGACCCGGCGCTGTATCCGGCGCTCCATTCCACGCTCAATCCCGCGCGGGCCGCGCGACCTTCGGCCACATTCACTCCAGTTCATCCATGAGGCTCCCATGCGCCGGATTCTGATCCTGACTGTGTATTTCGCCTGCCTGCCTGTTTTCGCCGCGCCAACCGAGGCGAAAGCGCCGGAGCCGATTCGTCACGAATACATCCTCCACAACTTCCGCACAGAGAGCGGTGTCGTCATGCCAGAGGCGAAGATCGTCTATGGCACCTATGGGAAATTGAACGCAGCCGGAGACAACGCCTACCTGCTGCCGTCGCATTACATGGCCAACATGCACGGCTACGGCTGGCTCGTCGGCCCCGGACACGTCTTCGACCCCGCCAAACAGTTCCTCATTTGCAGCGAACTCTTCGGCAATGGACGGTCGTCGTCGCCCAGCAACACGCCTGCGCCATTCGACGGCCCGCGCTTTCCCGTCATGACCATTCGTGACAACGTTCGCGCCGTCCACCAGTTGCTCACGGACGGCCTTGGCGTTCACCACCTGCGCGCCGTCGTCGGCTTCTCGATGGGCGCGCAGCAGGCTTTTCAGTGGGCCGTCTCCTACCCGGACTTCATGGACCGCATCGTCGCGACGTCCGGGACGGCGAAGACCTATGGCCACGGCATCGTGCGCCTGGAAAGCGAGATCACCGCGCTTGAAACCGACCCGGCATTCCAGCGCGGCGACTACAAGACCGAGCCGGTGAAAGGCATCGAGGCGTTCTCGCTGGTCTGGACGGCCTGGCTCTACTCCCAGCCGTGGTGGCGCGAGGAACTCTGGAAACCCGACTTCCCCAAAGGCACCACCCTCCAGCAGGTGATCGATTCCTATCGCAAAAACTTCATTTCCGGCGCTGACGCCAACAATATCATCCTCCAGATGCGCACCTGGGAGACGCAGAACGTTGGCGCCACTCCGGGCTTCGGCGGTGACCTGCGCAAGGCACTCGGCAGCATCCGCGCGCGCGTGCTCTACATGCCCTCGGCCAGCGATCTTTACTTTCCCGTGACCGACGCCGCGTACGAAGCGCCGATGATTCCGCACTGTACGCTGCTGCCCATTCCTTCGCTCTGGGGCCATCCCGCCGGAGCCGGTGCCAGTGCCGCCGATGAGCAGTTTCTGAACCAGCACATCGCCGCATTCCTGGGCCTGCCAGCGCCCCATCGCGCGGCCGCATCCGGCCAGTAAGTTAGAATCAGAGCGATGCCTGCCGCCACAGCAAAACCCGTTTCCGCACAGCCCGCCAACGCGCGTGGCTGGCTGCCTCTCGTGCTTGGATGGCTCGTCCCCGGCGCGGGACACCTGATGATCCGCCGCCCCATCCGCGCCGCGCTCATCTTCGCCTGCGTGGTGAGCATGTACTTCCTCGGCATCGCCATGCAGGGCAAAATCTATGGCTCGGCCAAGGACATTCTCGACCTGCTCGGTCTGGCCGGTGACCTTGGCAGCGGACTCTGCTTCTTCCTGAGCAAGCTGTTCGGCTGGGGCGCGGACTCCGTGCAGGTGACGACAGCCGACTACGGCACGCGCTTCATGGTCATGGCCGGCCTGCTCAACATCATGGCCGCCGTCGATGCGCACAATCTCTCCATCGGCAGAAAGCAGGACCAGCCCTGATGTTTGTCTCCACACTGGTGGCTTCGTTCGTATACCGCCCGACTCACTTCACCGCCGTATTGCTTTGCGCGCTCTTTGCCTCCACCATCTTTGGCATCACCCAGCGAAGCTCGCCGCGCGCCATGGTGCGCTACGGGGCTTGGTGTTTTCTGCTCTTCACGGTTTCGGTCATCGCGGCGAGTTGGCTGATGGCGCTCGTCGTGCGCTGAGCGCAGCGCTCACCCGGCGCAAATCCCCGCCCAAACTCACCGCTGATCCCGACCCGATTCCCGCCCTGCGCGCGACTGTTTTTCGCCGCTCGTTACGCGCCCGGCCTCACCCACACCGCCGCGTCAAATCGATGCCGCTCGCGAAATCCCTCGCGCTCATACAGCCGAATCGCGCCCGCATTGCTCGCCGTCACCGTCAGCGTCAGCTTCCGCAATCCCTTCGCCGCCAGCGCATCCGCCGCTTCGCGCATCAGCCGCTCCGCCAGTCCGCGCCTCCGATATTCCGGCAGCACGCATATCTGCGTGATGTGCCCGCACTCCGCGCCGGGCTGCGCGCTGATCTGCGAGCTGAGGACCATCCCCGCCAGTTCGCCGCTCACAACATCCACGGCCACAAACGAGGCCTCCGGCACAAATATCCCGCAGCCCGGATAGCGCACGATGTTGTGCAGAAACCGCTGCGCGCCCTGCGTCGAACAGTACTGATCGTTGATCCGGCTGTCGGGATGATCGCTGTACGCGGCCACAATCAACTGCGCCGCGCGCGTCATTTCGCCGTCGTGCCACGCGCGCAACCGGCATCCGCCATCGAGCGTCCAGCGCGGTGCCTGCACAGACGCTCCCGCGCTCAGTTCCCGCTCCAGATACAGCCGCTCAGCCCGGCGAAATCCCGCCGTCTCCAGCGGCTCAGCCAACTCGCCGGCTGGATGCAGCAGCAACTGCGTCTCGACGCGGTCGACGCCGGGCGAATGCGTCAGCAGCGAGACTGCGTGCTCCAGCAGCACGCGTTCCACCTCGCACTGCGTCATCTCTTCGGTTGTCCACTTTCCCGTCGCTCGCGGCGCGGCAAACACATTGCCAATCACCGCCTTGTTCGCCTCATACACGCAGAAGACATAGCCCAGAATCTCGCCCTGCTCCACGGCCACGAAACCCGGTAGTGCGCGCGCATCCAGATATTCCAGCAGCAGCCGCGCCGACCCCATGTACTCCCAGTCCAGACGCCTCCGCCACAGATCGCTTTCGACCTCCAGCAGCGGGCGCAGCGCGGCCGATCCATACAGCCGCAAATCCCTGATCTCCGGCGTCACGCTGGTCCTCATGCGTTCTCTCCGCGCGCTTCGTCTCTTTCATAGGACGCGGCAGCAGCGATCTCCGTTGCAGCCATCTCCATATCCATGGCGCTTCGGCAATTGCTCTGAGCATAGCGCAGTTTCCCTCACTCCCCACGCCGATTTCGGTTGCAACCCGATTTCCCGGCACGCGGATTTCGTGGCAGACCAGTTTCGTCGACAACCCGAAGAAAATTTTCCGTCGATTACTCCGCCGCGCCTGTCGCCAGCGTTTGCGCGCCCACCTGATAGACCGCCAGCCCCTGTTCCGGCCAGTCGAAGAGCTTCCTGTAGCTTCGCCCGTCCAGATACTCCTCCAGCGCATCCATCGAATGCAGGTCCGCGCCATTCTTGCCCGTCACCCGCACCACCAGCACATGCTCGCCCGCCGGCACGCCCACCACGTCATAGTTCGCCACTTCGTGGTTGCGATAGAAGGCAAGGCCATACTCCATGTCCCGCCTGACGCGGAAGACCGCAATTGTCTCATCCGGCGGAAACATCGTCGCCAGCCGTTCCGCCAGCGGTCGTGCCGAATACGTTCTGTCCAGCAGCCGGATCGTTCCCTTGCTCGCCTGCGCAGCCGGTACGCCGAAGAACGGACCCACTCCGTAGAGAAACAGCAGCAACGCCACCATCACCGCGCTCGTCGCCACGCGCAGCCGCTTCAGTCCCAGCCGCTGGACCACCACCAGTTGCAGCGCCAGCGCCGTCAGCCCCGCCAGCAGCGCCACGCCCACCTGCCCCATCGGCGGATGCCCATGCGCGCCATGCGCCACATACCACGGCCCCAGCAGCACCGCCGCCGTCGCAAAGCCCACCAGCAGCCCATGGCCCACCAGCACGCCGCGTCCCAGCCCGCGCTCCCGCCGGCGAAACAGGTAATCCCCGGTCAGAATCATCATCGGCGGAATTGACGGCAGAATATACCCCGGCAGCTTCGACTGCGAAAGCGAGAAAAACACAATCGGAATCAGCGCCCACAGCACCAGATACTCCGGAAACGCATCCCCCGGCTGGCTCTTCGCCACCTGATCCGGAGTCGAGTGCCGCAGCCGCCACTCCTTCACCGACGTCAGAATTCCGTCCCAGAGCGCCCGGGCCGCCACCACCGTCCACGGCATCGTCGCCACCGCCACCACCACCAGGTAGTACCAGAATGGCTGCTCATGCTCATAGCGGTTCGTCGCAAAACGCTCCAGATTGTGTTGCAGGAAAAACTCCACAAAGAACGTCGGATTCTCCCGCTGCACGGCCACAAACCACGGCAGCACAATCGCAAAATAGAGCAGGATCCCCGGCCACCACAGCGACTTCCGCAGAATCCACCACTCGCGCCGCAGCGCGGCAAACGCGCCAATAATCAGCAGCGCGAGAAACGGCGCCACCGGACCCTTGGCCAGCGTCGCCAGCGCCGTGAAGAAATATATGTCCACCAGCCAGAACTTCGAGCGCGTCTCATACCACGCATACCAGCCCAGCATCCCGATGCAGAACGGCGCGGCCAGTTGCATATCCGTCGATGCCCCGCGCGAAAAGCTCAGAATCCCCACGCAGGTCGCCGTAATCAGCGCCGCATCCAGATGTCCGCCGCGCCGGAAACTGCGCATGTGCAGATAGGTCAGCCCCACCAGCCACAGCGCAAAGCTCACAGAAGGCAGCCGCGCCGCCCAGTCCGAAACTCCGAACTCGCTGAACGAATACATCGCGCGCCAGTAGTAAAGCGCCGGCTTCTCCAGCCACGGCCGCCCATACAAGTACGGCGTCACGCAGGCGGCCAGCTTCCCTCGCAGCGACGACGCATGCATCAGCTTCATCAGCATCTCATGCGCTATCTGCGCATAGCGCGGCTCGTCGGCACCCACCAGACCCAGCCCCGCTCCACCGAGCAGCGGCACCACGCCATAGAGCGTGAAAAACGCCACGAACAGCAGCAGGCTGGCAATCTCCCACCACGGAATCTTCGCTGGCAGCTTCCATCCGCCGCTCGCGCTCGAATTGGCTCTGGATTCGTTCAAAACGGGGGTCAGTTCCGCACCGATAATTTCGATTCTGACTTCAGGACTGCCTCTGGCATCGCGCACACATTCATTCGGCCAAACCGGGGAAATCCGGCCCGTCCTCAGCCTATCAGATTTCCATTTCCACCCACTCCACCACTCGCACCCTCCACCTGCGTGCCGCGCGCTCTGAATCACACACTCGCCCAGCCAGTTCCGCGCCACTCCCACGGATTCATCCACTCCACCGGCAGGCCCGCCACATCCTTCTCATCGAGAACTGCGCGGAAGCCAGGAACCGCCATCGGGCCGGGAACCACCACCCCGATGGCTGCGTAATTCCTTGCAGTCCTCCGCGGCTGCTTCCCTGATTGCATGGGGTAGCATGAGGAAACAGGTCTGACGATGCCTTTTCGCGAAGCTCTCATGCTGGCCCTGCAATCGCTCTGGGCCAACAAAATGCGCTCCATCCTCACGCTGATCGGCGTGGTGATGGGCGTGGCATCGGTCATCATGGTCATTACGCTGACCAATACGGCCAATGACTACTTTGGCACGAAGCTGTCAGGCTATGGCGCGGATGTCTTCACCGTCTCCCGGATGCCGAGCGTCATCTTCAGCTCCGACGAGTACTTCAAATTCCAAAAACGCAAGATCGTCCGCTACAGCGACTATCTGGCTGTGCGGAAGGGCTGTACGCTTTGCAGCGAGACGGGGACGCAGGTGGACCAGACGACCAACGTGGTCCACGATGGGAAGTCGAGCACGAATACAAGCGTGCGCGGCTATACGCCGACGATGTTTTCGCTGAACAATATCAATCTGGCCGAGGGTCGGGCGCTGACCGACGCCGACATGGACCACGCGACGCACAACGCAGTTGTGGGCTATGACATTGTGGACAACATCCTCGGCGATGGCGACCCCATCGGCAAGGAGTTGCGCGTGGACGGCGTGCCGTACACGATTGTGGGCGTGGGCGAGCGGCAGGGCAAGACGCTGGGCCAGTCGCAGGACAACTGGGTTGTGATTCCGCTGAGCACGTATCAGCAGACCTATGGCACGAGCACGACACTTGTGATCTATTGCCGCGTGGCTGGCGGTGCCGACGCGATGATCCACGCCGAGGATCAGGTGCGCGTGGTCATGCGCGCGCGCCGACACGATCTCCCCGGCACCGACGACGACTTCCAGCTTGAGACCAACGACACCTTCCTGCAAATCTGGAAGCAGATCAGCTCGCTCTTCGCGTTCATCATTCTGGGGCTGGCGTCGATTGCGCTGGTCGTCGGCGGCGTCGTCATCATGAACATCATGCTCGTCTCCGTCACCGAGCGCACCCGCGAGATCGGCGTGCGCAAGGCGCTTGGCGCTCGGCAGCGCGATGTGCTGCTGCAATTCCTCATCGAGTCCGCGCTCATGGCCACGCTCGGCGGCGTCATCGGCATCCTCCTTGGCGTCGGCGCCGCCGAAGGCATCACCCTGCTCTTCAGCATCTCCGTTTCGCTTTCCGTCTGGTCCATCCTGCTCGGCCTCTTCATGGCGGCGGGAACGGGCATTTTTTTCGGCGTCTATCCCGCGAGCAAAGCCGCCAAACTCGACCCCATCGTCGCGCTGCGCGCCGACCTGTGAGACAGCAGCCGAGGAGGCTCCGTCATGGCAAAAGGACAAACCCGCGAATCGGTCCGCATGGCCCTGGAGACGCTGCGCGCCAACAAGCTGCGCTCCGGGCTGACGATCCTGGGCATTGTGATCGGCGTCACCTCGGTCATTGCCATTTCGTCGATCATCAACGGCCTGAACAACCGCGTGGCCGACTTCGTGAACTCACTTGGCACCGATGTCTGGTGGGTCTTTCACATGCCGGTGATTGGCGTGCAGCCGACGGCTGAGATGCTGGCTCGCAAAAAGCTCACCGTCGAGGACGCCTACGCTCTGCGCACGCTGCCGCACGTCATCGCCGTCGACGCCTCCAAGCAATACACGAAATCGCAGTTTCGCGTGGGCGACGTTTCCGTCAAGTACAACGGCGAAAAAGTGGCTGGGACGATCCTTCAGGGCAGCACCGCCCAGATCGCCATCACCGACGACATCGACCTCGTCGAAGGCCGCTGGTTCAGCGACGACGAGGACAAGCGGCATGCCAAGATTTGCCTCCTCGGCTACGACACATGGAACGATCTCTTCCACGGCAGGAGCGCCCTGGGCAAACAGGTCAACGTCGAAACCGGACTCTACACCGTGATCGGCGTGGCCACCAAACGCAAACAGCCCTTCGGCGGCGGACGCAATCCCCAGGACAACATCGTCTACTTCCCGCTCGGAACCTTCGAAAATATCCACCCTGAGCAGAAGGATGTGTGGATCAGCGCCAAATTCGACGACCCCAAATACAAGGAACTTGTCCACGAGGAAATCCGCGAGATGCTCCGCATCCGCCGCCGCGTCAAGGTGGACGCTGACGACGACTTCGAGATATTCGGCCCGGACTCGCTCGCCCGTCTATGGGGTGAGCTTTCGAGCGGACTGTTCCTCTTCATGCTTGCGGTTTCGAGCGTTGGGCTGATGGTCGGCGGTGTCGGGGTGATGAACATCATGCTCGTTTCGGTGACGGAACGCACGCGCGAGATCGGCATCCGCAAAGCCCTCGGCGCCACCAAACGCACCATCCTCGTTCAGTTCACCACGGAAGCCATCACGCTCTGCGTCCTCGGCGGCATCCTCGGCGTCCTCGTTGGCACCGTCATCACCTACATCGTCTACTTCCTGCCCATCGGACTGCCGGCCACCGTCTCGCCCATATGGATCGCAGTTGGACTCGCAGTCTCCTGCGCCATCGGCCTCGTCTTTGGCATCTACCCGGCCTGGAAGGCCGCCAACCTGGACCCCATCGAAGCCCTCCGCTACGAATAAGCACTGCGCGCGGCAGTGCTATGCTTTGCGCGCCACGGACGACTGTGTTCGCGCCTGGGCGCGGGCAGGCTTTGCGGGAATGACAACAGGAAGGGAAAAGGGAACACCGGCAGCGGGATGCCCGGGGCGGTACAGCGTAACCGGAGAGCGCGGAATCCGCGCTTGTCCTTCCAGGCGGCGCTCGGATGGGATACCTGCCGCGTGGGCGAGGATGACCGGAACAATTGGGTTTATCGGGTTTGGACAGGGCTGGGTTGGACTTGGATCGCCTCTGTCAGTACGTGGCCAATGGCTGCCGACGGCTGATTGATGCCGAGCATCGAGGCCAGCGTGGCGGCGAGATCGACCGGCTCGACGCGGCCACGGTAGGTTCCGGTGCGGAAGGCCGAGCCGTAGAAGGCGAGCGGAACGTGGCGGTCGTAGTTCCACGGGCTGAAGTGGGTGGTGCCGGTCTTGCCGCCCCAGCCGGACAGGTCTTCCATCTGGTAACCGGCGAGGACGAGCATCGTGTACCAGAGGCCGCGATCGGTGTAACTGTGGGCCAGTTCGGCACCAAAAGGCGTCTGTGGCAGCTCGCCGTCGGCCAGTTGCAGCTTGGTATACGTGCCGACGACCTGAAGCATGGGTGGCAGCTTGCCGCTGGTTGCCTGTTCGTGGGCCACGGCGGTGTTCTGTTCGTCAACGCCTGAGCGGAGCGCCGCGCCGAGAGCTTCTTCGGCGGTTTTTTCGGTGACTCCGGCGGCTGCGCCTCCGGGGGCGAAGACGCGCGGGTCGAGCTGGAAGTAGGGCAGGTCTTCGCCGGGCATGAGGTAGGCGACGGACTGGCCGGGCGTGAAGCGGGCGTTGAGCGCGGCATTCACGCTCGCCACCAGAGCCTTCATGTCCACCGTCGCCGCGTGGATGCCAAGCGCTGCGGCCTGCGCCGGAACCGGCGCAACGCCGTGGTCAGCCGAGAGCGCGATCCAGACGTTGGCGAGGCCAACGTGCTGGTCAAGCCAGGCAAAGAATCCCGCCAGATCGTGGTCGAGGCCGAGGACCATTGCCTGCTCCTGCTCGGAGTCCGGGCCGAATTTGTGGCCCATGATGTCGTTGGGCGAAAGCGACAGGGTGAGCATGTCCGTTGTGGGCGATTGGCCGAGTTTTTCGCCCTGGATGGCGGCTTCGGCGAACTGGATTTCGTACTCGTTGCCGGCGGGGGTGATGCCGACCTTGTTGAAGAATTTGCCGTGGCCGTCCCAGTGAGCGGCCTGCGCGGCCTGGGTGCGCGCCGGGCCGCTGTTGAAGGCCTGCGCCCAGGCGGGCAGGTTGCTGCGATAGTAGGTACTGGTGAGGAATGCGCCGGTCGGTTGATCGACCCAGTAGGCGGCGTTGGCGGCCTGTCCGGCGGGCAGGATGGCGGCGCGATCCTTGAGCGAGATACCGATGACTTTTGACCGGCCCTGGGTGGCGAGGCGCAGCTCGTCGCCGACGGTGGTGGCGCGCAGGTTGAGCGGCGAAGCGCCAGGCGTGGCGGGGGTGGTCGAGTCCGAGGGAATGCCGACGAGGCGATAACGCTCGTCTTCAACGGAAGTCACCTTGTGGGTGAGCGAGCGCGAGGCGTCCCAGAATTCGTTGGCCTGGATGCCGTGCCCATCGGTGTAAGCGCCGGTGCCGAGCGTCGAGTGGCCGGGCGCGGTCATCGTGTTCGCGTAGTTGTAGTAGCAGTCCGGAAACCAGGCTCCGTGGTCAAGCAGGAGGCGGAAGCCGCGTGGCGACAGCTCGGAGCGGTAGCGCTGGAGATAGTCGCCGCGAAACTGATCGATGACGATGAGCACGACGAGCTTCGGGCGGGCGCTGTAAGCCTGTGCGCGGGCAGGCGCGGCGGGTGCGACGGCGAGCAGCAGGCTGAGGCAGGCGGCGGAGCAGCGACGGATGGGCGAAAAGATGGAGCGGAGAAACGGCATGCGTTCATCTTATATGCGGCATGTTGGGAAAAATGTGAAGATGGCGTCAACGCCGTGCCAATGGTTTTTCCACAGGATCGGTTCTATACTGAAGACTATGCCGAAGTATTCGATTGTCGTGCCGTTTCACAATGAAGAAGAGAATGTGACCCAGATGTATGCCCGGCTGAAGTCGGTGATGGAGCATGTGGGGGATAGTTTTGAGCTGGTGCTGGTCGATGATGGTTCGAGCGACCGGAGCTACAAGCTGCTGGAGGAGATTGCGGCCGTCGATAGCCGAGTGCTGGTGGTGAAGCTGCGGCGGAACTTCGGGCAGACTTCGGCGCTGGCGGCGGGTTTTGACAATGCTTCGGGGGATTTCATCCTGGCGATGGATGGCGACTTGCAGCACGATCCGGCGGAGATTCCGAATTTTCTGGCGAAGCTGGCCGAGGGCTACGATGTGGTCTCCGGCTGGCGCAGGGAACGGATTGACAACTTCGTGATGCGGCGGATTCCGTCGCGTTGCGCGAACTGGCTGATGGCGAAGCTGTCGGGCGTGGATATTCACGATTTCGGCACGACGTTCAAGGCGTATCGCCGCGAGGTGATCCATAACATTCCGCTGTATGGCGAGCTGCATCGGTTCATTCCGGCGCTGGCGGCGTGGTATGGGGCGTCGATCTGCGAGATTCCGATCAAGAACGTGCATCGCGAGCGGGGCAAGAGCCACTACGGGATCAGCCGGACGTTTCGCGTCTTCTTTGACCTGCTGACGATTCGTTTTCTGCTGAAGTACATGAGCCGACCGCTGCACTTCTTCGGGCCGGTGGGCGCGCTGAGCATTCTGGGCGGGGGATTCACGGCGCTCAGCCTGTTTGTGCTGAAGCTGGCGAACTGGCATGCGAGCATCATGGACCAGCATGGGCCGCTGTTTGTGATTGCCGGGATACTGATTCTGGCCGGGATTCAGATGCTGGCGATCGGGCTGCTGGGCGAACTTCAGGTGCGCCACTACTACACGGGCGCGCAACGAACGCCGTATGCGATTGACCGCATCATACGGCTGCGGTCGCCGGAAGAGCCGAGCCTGTTGTCCGGCAATTAGCTGTTTCGTTCTGGCATACAGTGATGTTGCTCTTCGCCCGGAGTGGCGCGGCTGCCGAACGCGGGGATGGGCAGCGGCGTGGAATGCTCAGCGGAAGGTGTCAACGAGCAGCCAGAGATTCAGTCCGAGGATGGCGGCGGCAACCGTCCATGCCAGCGCCTTCATCCATTGCGCGTTGACAAACTCACCCATGATAGCGCGATTGCCCGTGAAGCTGACCAGCGGAATCACGGCGAAGCTGAGTTGCATGCTGAGCACGACCTGGCTGAGCAGCAGCAGCTTCGCAATGCCGTGCTGTCCGTAGAGCGCGACCACCATGACTGTGGGTACGATCGCCGCCAGCCGCGTGATGAGCCGCCGCAGCCACTGCGGCATGCGCAGTTCGAGGAAGCCTTCCATGACCACCTGCCCGGCCAGTGTGCCTGTCAGCGTGGAGTTTTGTCCGCTGGCCAGCAGCGCCACGGCAAACAGAGCGCTCGCCCCAGCCGCGCCCAGCAGCGGCGACAGCAGCCGATACGCGTCCTGAATCTCGGCCACATCCGTATGTCCGCTGCCGTGGAAGACAGCGGCGGCCACCACGAGGATCGCCGCATTCACAAACAGCGCAAAGGTCAGCGCCGCGCCCGAGTCCAGATTGCCAAAGCGTATCGCCTCGCGCTTGCCCTCAGCCGTGCGCGGATAGCGGCGCATCTGGGCCAGCCAGGAGTGCAGATAGAGATTATGCGGCATCACCGTCGCGCCCAGAATGCCAATTGCAATGTAGAGCATCGAAGGGTCTGTCACCATCGCCGCCCGCGGCAGGAAGAGATCGCGCAGGATCGGCGCAAACTCCGGCCGTGACAGCGCAATCTCAATTCCGAAGAGCACGGCAATCGTGCCAATCAGCACCATCACCACGGCCTCGACGGTGCGAAAGCCGCGCCGCTCCAGCAGCAGGATCAGCAGCACGTCCGCTCCGGTGATGAGCACGCCCGCCATCAGCGGCAGATGAAACAGCAGTTGCAGCGCAATCGCAGAGCCGATCACCTCGGCCAGGTCGCAGGCCGCAATCGCCACCTCGGCAAAGACCCACAACAGGTGCGAAACCCAGCGCGGATAGCGGTCCCGGCAGAGCTGCGCCAGGTCGCGCTCGGCGGCGATGCCCAGCCGCAGGGAGAGGCTTTGCAGCAGAATCGCCATCAGGTTCGACAGCATGATGGCAAACAGGAGGGTGTAGCCGTAACGCGAGCCGGCGGCAAGGTCAGTCGCCCAGTTTCCAGGGTCCATGTAGCCAACGGAGATCAGAAATCCCGGCCCCACAAACCCCAGCATCCGCCGCCAGAAGAACGGCGACGAGGAGATCGAAATCGTGGCCGCGTGTGCCTGCCCCGCGCTCGCTGGCGACGCGCTTTCAGCCTGCGAGTTTTTGCGCACGGGGAGGTTCATAGGCGACCGGACAAATGCTGAGAACTGCCTGTCGTCAGTATCGCAGGAATTCCGGCGCAGCCTCTTCATCCGACTGCTCATCTCCGTCGCGCCTGCGCCAGGTCTGTTCCTGTCAGGCGCGTTCGCTGGCTGCTGGATCAGCCTCCGGCCCGTCCAGCGGATCGCCATCGCGATCCGTCACCTGCGCCAGACCCGCCAGACCCTCTGCCAGCCCAGCCATCTCCGGCAGCCTCCACTCGCCCGCGCGCCAGCTCCAGTTTCCTTCGGCCACAGCGGGCGTATTCATCCGCGCCTCCGAGCCAAGCCCAAGCCAGTCCTGCGCCGGAACAATCGTCAGCGCAGCCACCGAGGCGTGCAGCGCGCGCATGAGGCCCCACGCAGCCCAGTCACCATGCCCGCCCACCGGGCCGATGTAGTGCTCGGCCGCGGCGCGCTCGTCCGCGCCAGCCTGCGCCCACCACCCCGTCGTCGTGTCATTGTCATGCGTGCCCGTGTACGCCACGGTATCCGCGTCAAACCGATGCGGGAGATGATTGTGCGCCTCCGCCGAACCAAACCCAAACTGCAACACCCGCATTCCCGGCATGCCGCACTGCTGCCGCAGCCGTTCCACGGCGGGGGTGATGACGCCGAGGTCTTCGGCAATCAGCGGCAACTTGCCCAGCGCAGCCTCCAGATGTTGAAACAACTCGTGCCCAGGAGCCTTCACCCACTCGCCATTCACGGCCGTCGCCTCATCGGCCGGAATCGACCAGTAGGCCTCGAAGCCGCGAAAGTGGTCGAGGCGCACCAGATCATAATGCGAGCAGGCCCGGCGCACACGCTCAATCCACCACGCGTAACCCGTTCGCCGCATTGCCTCCCAGTCGTAGAGTGGATTGCCCCAGCGCTGCCCCGTCGGCGAAAAATAGTCCGGCGGAACGCCCGCCACGCGCACCGGATTCAGTGTGTCGTCCAGTTGAAACAGCCCCGGATTCGCCCACACATCCGCCGAGTCCATGCTCACAAAGATCGCAATATCGCCCATCATGCGGATGCCGTCGGCATTGGCCGCGCGGCGCAGCCGCGCCCACTGCAAATCAAAGGCGAACTGCAACACACGCTCCACCGCCAGCGCCTCGGCATGCTGAGCGCGAAGCGCGTCCAGCGTCTGGCCGTCCCGCCGCTTCACCGGCTCCGGCCACGTCACCCACGCACCGGTCGCGTAGACACGCCGCAGCACGGCGTAGAGCGCGTAATCCTCCAGCCACGCCGCCTGGTCGCGACAGAAATCCTCATAGAGCCGCCACTGCGCGGCGAGATCGCCATCGCTCGCCCCGCGCCGCAGAAACTCCCGCGCCGCATGCTCCAGAGCAGGCAGCTTGCGCTCTTCCACAGATTGAAAATCCACGCGGGCATTCGGGCTGTCCGATGCTGCCTGGAGCGCCGGAAAAACCTCGCGCTCCAGCCACTCGGCTTCGACCCAGCCCCACTCGGCAAGCAATTCCAGGCTGATCAGATACGGATTCCCGGCAAAAGCCGAACTGCCCGCATAGGGCGAGTTCCCGTAGCCGGTGGGACACAGCGGCAACACCTGCCACACATGCTGTCGCGCGGCAGAGAGGAACTCAAGAAACCGATACGCCTCTGGCCCGAGATCGCCAATGCCGCCACGCGAGGCCAGCGAGGTGACCGATAGCAAGACCCCGGAAGAACGAGCAAAACGCATACTCGCATTAGAGCACTTCGCGCCGCATGCGCACCATCGCCGCTCAGACGTTTCTACAGAAGTTTAAGGACAGAATCGCATCTGCGCGGAGTATCGCCAACCTCTGCTATTCACCTTCAGGAGAGATACACTCAAGTCTTCACGCTTTGGTTTAAACTTTCTTCTCGAGACCAAATTAGCACTCTTATCTTTGGACGCCTGCGGTTGCCAGCCGGGCGATTGTTCCGTATTCTGGAAAGAGCCGGTCTGGCGGGTGAGGAGGTGTATTTCAGCATGGCAGAGGTTCGTATCCAGGAAGGCGAGCCCCTTGAGAATGCCCTGCGCCGCTTTAAGCGGAAGGTGCAGCAGGAAGACATCATCAAGGAAGTCAAGCGTCACTCCTTTTACCTGAAGCCGGGCGAAAAGCGTCGCGTGAAGGAAGCGCTGGCGCGCAAACGGAATCGCAAAAAGGCCCGCAAGGAGCAGGACTGATTCGGCCTTGGGCTGAGTTGGGACAAAAACTCCGGCAGAAACCGCAATCCCATCCGCAACGTGGCGGATGGGATTGTTTGTTTGTGGCGCAGATGCGTCCGACTGCGGATCCTGAAAAGCCGGTATAATCCTGTCAGCCGCGATCTGGCATGCTCGAATATCTCCCCGCTGCCGAGGCTACCGTGACGAAACCTCTCTCCAACATGCTCCGTTATGGACTCCTGGCGAGTCCTCTTCTGCTGACCGCCTGTGGCGGAGGCGGGAGCACAAGCCCCGTGCAGGCGGTGAAGGACTGGACGTGGATGGGCGGCACCTACATTGGCAACTGGACTGGGGTGTATGGCGCCAAAGGCCAGCCATCGTCCGGGAATCTGCCCGGATCGCGGGAGGCCGCAGCGAGTTGGACGGATGGAAGCGGTAATTTCTGGCTGTTTGGCGGATATGGAGTGGATGCGAACGGAAACCAGAACGTTCTGAACGATCTGTGGGAGTACAACACAGGCAGCAACGAGTGGACCTGGGTGGGCGGCAGCGAAGTTGTCAGCGCGGCTGGCGCTTATGGCACCGAGGGAACAGCATCGGCAACGACGGTGCCGGGGGCCAGAAAAGAGGCTGTGAGCTGGAAGGACGCGAGTGGCAATTTCTGGCTCTTTGGCGGATACGGAGTCGATGCCGACGGAAGCGTAAATGTTTTGAATGATCTGTGGGAGTTCAGCCCGGCCAGCAAGGAATGGACCTGGGTGAGCGGCAGCATGACCGGCGGCAACCAGAACTGTTGCACTCCGGGAATAGCCACGGCGACGAATATGCCTGGCGCTCGCGAGGGAGCAACTGGCTGGATCGATGCAAGCGGAAATCTCTGGCTCTTCAGTGGTCTCTATCAGGCGCCGGATGGGTCTGGGTACGAGTTGAGTGATCTGTGGGAGTTCAGCCCGAGCAGCAAGGAGTGGACGTGGGTGAGCATCGGCGTTCCCGGAGGCTACGGGGTCTATGGCACGAAGGGCGTTGCGGCGGCGAGCAATGTGCCGGGTGGACGCCAGAATATGCTGAGCTGGACCGATGCCGAAGGCAACTTCTGGCTCTTCGGAGGCGAACAGATCGATACTTCGACGGGCCTGGGCATCAACTCCGAGTGGAATGATCTGTGGAAGTTTGACCCAGTGAGCGAAGAGTGGACCTGGATGGGCGGCAGCAACAAAGCAGACGCTCCCGGAGTTTATGGCGCACTGGGCGTGGCGGCGGCAACGAATATCCCAGGCGCGCGCGCAGGTTCCGTCGGCTGGACGGATGCAAGCGGGAATTTCTGGCTGTTTGGCGGATATGGAAGCACCACCGGGCAAAACTCCGCAAATTTCGGCGATCTGTGGGAGTTCGATCCGGGCAATCTGGAGTGGACGTGGGTGAGCGGAAGCAATAGCGCGAATTCAGTGGGAAAATACGGAACGCAGGATCAGGCGGCGGTAACCAATGCCCCTCCGGCGCGTGCGGCTGCATCGGGGTGGATTGACGCGGGCGGAAATCTTTGGCTCTTTGGCGGAGTGGGCACAACGACTCCGCTTCCGGCCGGTGCTGATACGCTCCTGAATGATCTGTGGAACTATCAGCCGTAATCAGGTCCGCTGACCTTGAACGAGAATTCCTGTTTGCAGAACCCGGCGAGCCGCATTGTCGAGATCGGTTGTCTGGCTCTATTGCGCGCCTGGCGTGGTCAGTTCACGTCGTCGGCGATGTAGACCTGCACGGGTTGCGAGGTCACAAGCGGATCGACGACGAGCACGGTGCGCACCTCGCCGCCGGTCAGCGTCTGCGCCGGAGAGACGTAGATGCTGGTGCTGGTCGTGGTCAGAGTGGTGCCGGCGGCGACGATCACCATGTAAAGCGTGGACGAGGGAATGGTGACGTAGCCCGACGTTGCGCCGACGGCCAGAGCCGTGATGACGGGCTTGGCGGCGGCGTAGTCGGCAGCCGTCGTTCCGGCCAGGAAATAGACATCGATGGGTCCGGTCGAGGGAGCCTGATTGAGCACGCGATAAGCAGAGTGTCCGCTGGGCGCGGGCGTGGATTGATCGGCCAGCAGCGTGACCTCGTAGGTGGCGTTGATGTCCGTGATGAGCACGGAGCTGCTCTGGTTCGCCTGGAGCGTGCCTGTGGTGGAGACGAGCGCGTTGGTGTTCTGGGTGCTGGTGACGGTGATCTTCGTGCTTGGCGTTGGCCCGTAGGTGCCGTAGGGCGTGATCTCGCCCTGGCCAAGGTTGGTGGCCACCAGCGAGCCGCCAATGTAAACGTCGAGCGCGGGCGCGTTGTAGGAGGCGTCAATCACGCGGACGAGACTGACCGGCGAGTAGCCCTGAACCTGTTGGCAGCCTGCCAGCGCGAGCGCGCCGACGAGACTGACGGCGGCGACCAGCAACAGAGCGCTGAGGCTGCGCAGCAGCGCCCGGCTCGCGCGTTGCGGCTCGCATGGAGAAACGATGCGGCTGGGCTGCATTCGGTTGTCGCTGTCGGCTCTCGGCACCGGCATCCTCGGAGTTCGTCTGCGGCCTGCGCCGCGATGCT
This sequence comes from Acidobacteriota bacterium, assembly GCA_021846275.1. GTDB lineage: Bacteria > Acidobacteriota > Terriglobia > Terriglobales > Acidobacteriaceae > Acidicapsa. The sequence continues at coordinate 34,494 of JAJZBZ010000006.1, read as the reverse complement.
GCTTCATTGTAATGCGCGCGCCCGCCCGGCGGATGACGAATCGCAGGTGCGGGCTGCGCGGGAACCATTCTGCATACATTGCAGCCGCGCATCTGTTGCTGCCGCGCGGACAATTCTGCGCGGTGCGAGCGCGTGGTTTGCGGCGCAGCCCGCGGCTTATGCGGCGGCCATATAAAGGAACCGCGCAAGAAACAGCGCGGCCAGCAGGCAGAGCAGCCAGTCGCGCTGACGCAGCCGTCCGGCGGCGGCATGGAGCACAGCCCAGGCGACGAGGCCAAAGCCCAGCCCGTTGGCGATCGAGTAGCTGAGCGGGATCATGACCAGCGTGAGGAACGCAGGAACAGCGACCAGCGGATCGGTCCAGCTAATCTCGGAGATCGTGGCCAGCATCATGGAGCCGACCAGCACCAGCGCCGGAGCCGTGGCCGACTGGGGCACGACGCCGACAAACGGAGCCGCCGCCAGCGCGACGAGAAAGAGCAGGCCCGTGACGATGGCTGTCACGCCGGATCGCCCGCCAGCGACCACGCCCGCCGTGGACTCGACGTAACTGGTCACCGTGGAGGTGCCGGTGAGAGCGCCAACGACCGTCGCCGCCGCATCGGCAAAGAAGATTTGCTTCAACCGAGGAATCGAGCCATCCTCGCCCTGGAGGCCAGCGCGGCGCGTGACCGCGACCAGCGTGCCCACATTGTCAAAGAGGTCCACGAAGAAAAAAACAAAGACAATTTCCAGCAGCCCGACGTGGAAGGCGGCGGGCACGTCAAGCTTCATCGCCGTTGCGCCCAGGCTGGACCAGCCCGCGCTGACCGGCTGCCAGTGCGTGAGTCCCAGCGCCCAGCCTGCCGCTGTCACGGCCAGCACGCCGAGCAGGATCGAGCCTTTCACGCGGCGGATTTCGAGCGCCGCCATCAGTACGAGGCCGACGAGCGCAAGAGCCGTCTGCGGCGCGCGCAGGTCACCCATGCGCACCATCGTGGCTGGGTCGGCGACGACGACTCCGGCGCGCGACAGGCCGATGAGCGCAATGAAGAGACCAATGCCGCCGGCGACCGCCGCGTACAGCTCGCGCGGGATGGAGCGCAGAATGAGCTGGCGAATGCCAAAGGCCGTGAGCAGCAGAAACAGAACCCCGCTCAGAAAGACCGCGCCCAGCGCCGTCTGCCAGGGAATGCGCATCTTCAGGCAGACGGTGTAGGTGAAGTAGGCGTTCAGGCCCATGCCAGGCGCAAGCGCAAGCGGATAGCGCGCGACAATGCCCATCAGGATGGAGCCAAAGGCCGCCGAAAGACACGTCGCCGCTGTCACCGCCGCCAGCGGCATCCCGGTCTGCGCCAGAATGGCGGGATTCACAAGCACGATGTAGGCCATGGTCAGGAAGGTGGTCGCGCCAGCCAGCATCTCCGTGCGCCAGTTCGTTCCCAGCCGCTCAAACTCAAAAAATCTTTCCAGTCGCGCAAGCATTCGTAGCCTCAGCAAAACACACTCCCGTGCAATCGCCAAGAAGATTCCGCCGTCGCAGCGTTATTCCTGCCGTCGGCGCACGGATCATCCGAAGTTCCCGGCCGAAATCTTCCCAGAATCCCATCTACAATCAGGAATAACGCAGGATGGCGAGCAACACTGGCCACACCCAGCCCGGATGGCGAAACTGGCAGACGCAGCGGACTTAAAATCCGCAGGAGATAACCCTCCGTGGGGGTTCAAGTCCCCCTCCGGGCACCAATATAATCAATAATTTACCAAATCAACGCATCCTCAGATGCGTTTTTCTGTGCCAAAACTGTGCCCTAACTCGTAGTCAGTCTGCTTTAGGAACTTGTTGAAATAGGCATCGATTCTGCGGCGATCCACAAGGGGTGGAGCGTCGAACGAGTATGCGTGGGGACGAGCGGATACAGGATGGGATGTTCAGTTATGTGTCGTTGGAGCAGCGTGTGCCGCAGGGCCATCCGTTGCGCGCGGTTCGCAAATTGACGGATGTGGTGTTGCGGAGGTTGGACGCGGAGTTTGATGCGCTGTATGCCGACTCTGGCCGTCCGTCGATCGCGCCGGAGTACATTCTTCGTGCGCTGTTGTTGCAGGTGTTCTACTCGGTGCGCTCGGAGCAGCTGCTGGTCGAGCAGATCGACTACAACCTGCTGTTTCGCTGGTTTGTGGGCCTGGGCATGGACGATGCGGTGTGGAACCACGCGGTGTTTTCGAAGAACCGCGACCGGTTGCTGACCAGCGATGTGGCGCAGCGGTTCTTTGCCGAAGTGAATCGACAGGCGAAGAAGTACATGAGCGACGAGCATTTCACGGTGGACGGCACGCTGATTCATGTCTGGGCCTCGCAGAAGAGTTTTCGCGCGAAGGATGGCGACAGCGATGGCACGGATTTCCGCGGGCAGAAGCGCTCGAACAGCACACACCAGTCCACCACGGACGGCGATGCGCGGCTGTACAAGAAGAGTTATGGCACCGAGTCGAAGCTGAGTTACCTGGGCCACACACTGCTCTACCCCACGAACGAAAGCCTGTTCGTGGAGACCCCGGCGTGGAAAACCGCAACGGGCTGATCGCCGCCGCGATGGTGACAGAGGCCGATGGCTACGCCGAGCGCGACGCGGCGCTGTTGATGCTCCACGAGAAGCAGAAGAAGCGTAAGCGTCGCATCACGGTGGGCGCGGACAAGGCTTACGACACCAAAGATTTCGTCGGCACGGTGCGCGAGTTGAACGTAACGCCGCATGTGAGCAAGAACGACAAGGGGCGGCGTAGCAATCTGGACCGCCGAACCACGCGGCATCCGGGCTATGCCATCAGCCTGAGCCGGCGCTGGCTGGTCGAGAAAAGCTTCGGGTGGCTGAAGCAAACGGGCCCGCTACGGCAGGTCAAGTTGCGAGGCCTGGAAAAAGTAGACTGGCTGTTCGTCTTCAGCTGCGCGGCGCACAACCTGATACGGCTACCGCGACTGATGGCGCAACCGCCGACAAGGCTCCGGGAGAAGTGTGCCTGAACCACGGTTGCAGGCCGCCAGAGATGTTCCCCGAGGCTCGAAGACCCTGGAAACACCGGATAGAACTGCAATTCAAACAGATTTTCAGCGGAAAGAAATGCAAATCTCCAACAGAACTGCAGCAATCAGGCGAATTTCAACAAGTCCCGAATAGGACACTTGAGCAGCGGCTCCATATCTGTCACAGATGGATCGAGACTCTTGTCAAACGCTTTCTGCTTCGCGTAGTATGTTGTCGTTTCGCGAGCTGCCCCTTGATGCATCGACAGGATGAGTATGGGGTCAGACTAGCGGACGATACTGCTGCCGAGTTCGATCCGATTTATTTTGGGCATCGTTTCCAACAATGTTCCATAACAGCCAAAGGTAAAACCTCAAGACGAACGTCTCAGACCGCAACTTTATAACCTATTCGCGAAAGCGTGTTTCATAAGTAACCTTACGAATGAAATAGCCCGGATCATACACGCTCTTGATGGGGGTCTGACGAATTTTGACCATGGCGTAGAGGCATATAGGAAACATGCTTGAGGAAACAATAACCATGCAACTGTAAACGGGGTTATCTTATGTCTCTCTCGCGCCGAAAATTACTGACGGAGGCTGCCGCCCTGCTCGTATCACAATGGGCCACAGCGCACGGTGTTGCCGAGTCAACTACGTCTATCAGAAATCGCAAAGTGGTACTGGTAATGTGTGGTGGAATGCGCCGCGAGGATACTTTTGCCAGTTCCGGGTTTGCCAACATCCCCCACCTTACCCATGACCTTCTGCCTCAGAGCGTCTTTTATCCATTTCTTCGTAACGATGGGGTCACTTCGCATTTCAACACGATATCCAGTGTGCTGAGCGGCAACTGGCAACGTGTCGACGATTGGGGCAAGACGCCGCCACAGAGTCCGACTATCTACGAATACCTGCGCAAGGCTATGGGGTTGGATCGGAATCAGACATGGTTTATCTCCAGCAATAAAGCTCTCACCAGCCAGATCGGTTCGAGCACCGTCCCGGGCTATGGACCAAACTACGGACCAAATGTAATTTTTCCAAAGCAGCTTCTCATCAGCGCAGTAGTGCAGGCAGCGAATCAGGGACGCCCGGTGCAAAGCACCGACCGCTCTACGGTGCAGCCAGATATCGAGAGCTTTCTCAACAGCGATAACTACGACGGACTGGGCTGGTCAGTAGGAGGAGAATCTTCCTCACTCGACAGTATCACCCTGGGGACGATGCGCCAGGCCATCGAGGATCTCGTGCGCACAACCGCTCCTGCCACTGGGGATGAGTTCACCTATCTGGTCGCGGCCGAGATACTGCAACGTTTTGCTCCATCCATGCTGGTTATCACATTTTCCGACATGGAAGTCGCCCATTTTGGCTCGTACTCCTTGCATCTGAGCGGTATTGCCACCATGGACCGCCTCGTCTATGAGTTGTGGAGCCTGCTGCAATCAATGCCCGCGTATCAGGGAAAGACGACCCTGTTCATCTTGCCGGAGTTCGGCCGCGATCTGGATGGGGCCAGCACAAATGGATTTTTCAATCATCGCCAGAACGCCGATTCAACACGCCTGGCCTGGATGATGTGTCTTGGTGATGCGATTCGGACAGCGCAGATTATCGAAAACCCTGTGTTGCAAACGGATATCTGCCCAACCATCGCCAGACTCTTTGATCTAGGAAGTCTGGGCTTGCCTGGACATCCCTTGCCGGGGTTGTGGTTATGACAAAGCATGCATGGGACATTCTGATTAGCGACGCTGGGGGGGGTGAGATAGCCGTCTACCGCAAACTCATTCGGCAAATGCCGCTCACACTTCGACCAGAGTTGAATAGTGAACTCGCAGAATGGGAGACGCTCTTCCCCTTTGAGCGCAGCCGCATAAGAGAATTCATGCGCGGCATTCAGTCGTTTAATCCATCGACGCTTGCGGCTTTAACGGAACCACTGCGCAAATTAGAACAAACGATGGGAGTGGACAGATGGGACTTTTCGGAAGATACCAACACGCTGGAGAATGCTTCGCTGCTTGCGCGTTCTGCATACTATGTTGAATGGCGTGAAGAAGTCCAGCGTATTTACCTCACTATTGTAAGCGCTGCGCACTCGTCAGCGTCACCGTCGGCTTCGCTACCCCGTATGGCAGTTGTCGTCTTGCCGCAGAATCTGCCTTTCGAGCATGCGGGACTATGGGACAAGTGGGGCGGCAAGGGCGTAGAGGTGAGCATTAATGGAGACCCCGGACGCGTTACCGAACTGCTCTTACAGGGCACGCCCTCTGTTCCGGAATTGCTCAGACGGGAAAACGGTTATGAACCTTCCGATTTATGGCTCATTGACGCAGAACGGACCTTAACGTCCGTCTTCCCAGATCGTGATGATGCCTTTTCTCTTAACTGCCCTGAGCTTCAACCTTTGCGCGAACGAGTACTTGAGCGTATCAATACCATTCCCAAAAACATTGTAGTTAGTGATACGACCCTTGCTTCCATTCGGAACACAAACTGGGATGCATGGTGGCCAAACAATCTCGCCGGACAGTCGTCGCTGCGCAGATTTGTTATCGATCTTTACCTTAGTGGCAACGGAGCTCTCGTCTTTTCCAACGCTTTTGTTCAGTGGGCTTCAAGCGAGGCTATTCGCCGCGCTCGCCCTCGCGTCCTGTTCGCTCGCTTCGGCATACGAGCGAAACCTAAGCCTTTTACAAGTATCGCAATCTTTGAAAACCAAAGCCTGGTCAGCACTCTGCCCGATGTTCCGGACCCTCAGGGAAGCGCGGTGGATGCATCAATCCTCGCCCGATACATTTTCCTGGCAGTTGAAAGATATCCAGAAAGTCAGCAGACGGCTTTTCTATGCGTCTCTGAATCTGCACGGAGTGCCTATATTATTTTTCCGAAGGCCTACAAAGACAATACTGCCATCGCAAATGATGCTCGCCCCGAACAGATCGCCGACTGGATGACAGGCTTTCTCGCAAATTCTTGATCCAGCATGAAACGAATGCCTGATTTGAGCGTTTGTGAAGTGTCTGGGTGGAAGCGACGGAAGGAAGTTGTCCGAGGCGGCGTTGAATGAGCGTCGTCGGCTTGCGGTGAAGATGGTTCTGAGCGGGGCGACCATCGCCGCAACGGCGAGGCAGTGCGAGTTGGCTGTGCGCACAGCGTGGGGAACGGTGAAGGCGTATCGGCAGGGCGGCTGGCCTGCGGTCACGGTGCGACATGGGCATCGTCCTCTGGCGCGCGATGACGCAGCCTGCCGAGCGCACCCATGTGCCATCGGGTTTTTGTTGCAGGTCCCTCGCGGCGAGGATGCCTTTGGCGCGGAGTGCTTCGCGGCGGAACTGCATGGGTGGCGGCCAACGGTGAGGCCGGTTCCACTGTAATCGGCGACGAGCCGCTCGGTGTCGGTCATGGAAGCGAGCGGCTGAGCTTCTTCTGCATGCAGACAGGCACCCTGCTGCCGCAGGAGCAAGCCTTCCACTCATACCACTGTCCGAATTTGCGAGACCGGCTCAGTCATCGCCATGCGGAGCAACTGCTCCTGAAACAAGGGCACGCCGAGCGTGCGCCGGAGAACGGGTTCAAGCGATGGATGCGGGTAGATCACCGGCTCCAGCTTCTGCCGTCGGCGCATGTAGGGGTGCATCATCTTGCCGACGATGGGGCCGGGCCGGATGATGGTGACCTGGACGACGAGATCATAGAAGTGCTCGGGATGGTTCTGCGGCAGTGCGGCCATCTGCGCGCGGCTCTCCACCTGGAACATCCCCACAGTATCGGCACGCTGAAGAGTCTTGTAGACCTCGGCGTCTTCGGGCAGTTGTGCAATATCCATCTCTTTTCCGTAGTGCTTCGGGATCAGCTCGATGCAGTCCTTGAGCACGGCCATCATGCCGAGGCCGAGCTGATCGACCTTGATGATGCCAAGATCGGCACAGTCCTCCTTGTCCCACTTCTTTGCGCGTCACTTCTGCGATGTGCTTGAGCAGTAAGTTGTGGAATAGCTCGGAGCCACCTCACAAACCTACTTGAACGAAGGTGGTCAGAAAACAAAGCCAGCCAACGTAGTTCGGATGCGGTTTTCGCGTCAGTAATTTTCCGAGAACACGGACAGAAAGCGGCCAGTCGGGCAAAAAACGAGAGGGCTGCCTTCGGGCGGCCTTTTCTAAGTTGCTTTAGAATCAATTGTTTGATTGGTTGCGGGGGCTCGCAACGCTCTGAGGCGCAAATTCTCTCTCTGCGTCTGAAGAGTCCTGTCAACCATCTATTTATGAACAACATAGAATGACAGAAGTACCTGGATAAAACTGATCCTAATTACCGAGCAGGCCATCTTCTTCATATTTCTGCTCGTCCATCAGCTACCATCCGGCTGATGTATCACGACCATCCAGTGAAGCTCAGTGAGACTGAATGAGCGATAGAATAGAACCGTATCGCTCATATTATCAGTTATTATGATCGAAAGAGGGGTCGGCTATCGCTCATGACCTGGAACTGGCAAAGCCTGGATTGGCCCAATTTCCGATGGGACCGCTCGCGGATTGCAGCCGCGGAAAATCAGTACCTCGTTGGTTCCGGTGTCGCCATCGGCACCGTGAAGCATCTCAGCGAGGACGATCATAAGCAGATCCAAGTGGAACTGCTGAGCGGTGAGGCTGTGACTACATCGGCAATTGAGGGCGAAGTCCTCAACCGGGCCAGTGTGCAATCGTCGATCCTGCGACAGTTTGGTTTGGCATCTCCCGACAAGCGACGCATTATGCCTGCCGAACAGGGCATTGCCGAGATGATGGTCGATCTCTACCGGTCATTCTCACGGCCGCTCTCTGAGGCAATGCTGTTCGATTGGCATCGAATGGTCACGGCAGGCAGAAGAGACCTGGCCGACATCGGGCAATTCCGCACAAGCCGGGAGCCGATGCAGATTATTTCCGGTCCAATAGGCGATCCGACGGTTCATTTCGAAGCCCCGCCTTCCAAACAAGTGCAGACGGAAATGAAGCGATTTATTGCATGGTTCAATCGCACGGCATCGGACGGCAAAGAACCGTTGCCGACCGTCACGCGCGCGGGAACTGCGCACTTATATTTCGAGTCCATTCACCCGTTTGAGGACGGAAACGGGCGCATCGGACGCGCCATCGCTGAAAAGGCTTTGATGCAGAGCTTCGATCAGCCGGTCCTGGTCTCGCTGGCAACGACAATCCTGGCCCACCAAAAGAGTTACTATTCCGCCCTGGAGAGAGCCAATCAGCAGATAGAAATCACCGATTGGCTGGTTTGGTTCGCTGAAATCGCGTTGGAAGCGCAACGCCAGAGCATTGCCCAGGTCGAATTCATCATCGCCAAGACGAAGATGCTCGATCGGCTGAGCGGCCAAATCAATGAGAGGCAAGGGAAGGCGCTCCTTCGCATGTTCCGCGAAGGTCCAGAAGGGTTCAAAGGCGGCTTGAGCGCGGGCAATTACAGCACGATCACCGGTGCGTCACCAGCAACGACAACGCGCGATTTGGCTGACTTGGTGGAAAAGGGAGCACTCATCCGCACCGGCGAGCGCAAACATGCACGCTATACGCTGAATTTGTCCAAAACTGATGCCGACCGACGTTCCACCGCGTGAATCGCATCGCTCAATTGCGAGGCCCATCTCTTTGCATACCCTTCTGTACCTTGTTCGTGTCTTCCCCAATACCGCAGGATGTCTGTCCCTAATCGTGTAAAGATGCTTTGATCGGCCTCGATATTTCTGATCCAGCTTGAATGTAAGTCTTCGGCCAGAACCGAGCCTTTTAGGGCGGAGGATTTGGAGTGCCGGGCGAATTCTATACCAGTTTGTCTCACTCCCACTGGTACAGAATTCGCCGGGCACTCCATTCCGCTCTTCCCAGCACTTCACAAATTTGCGCGCGAACTCGCTGACCAGTTGTGAACGGTTGTCGGCGAGCGACACCAAATGAGTGTCCATGTGGATGTGCTCGTCCATCAGCGGAAGGCACACAAAGCCCTGATGGACCGCAAGCTCAGCTCCGGCTGGGTTGATCCAGCCGAGGATGGAGTCATTATGGATCATGGCGGAAGCCTAGGCCACGTGGGTTCCGAAGTGCATGATCTTCGCCGGCCCATGGTCGACTTCGATGTGGTGCAGAATCAGATCGTGCAGGAAGGGATGCGTAACGCGCCGGAAGAAGACCCACGGATATGCAGCGATGTCATACCTCGTTAGACGCGCAAAATCAGTATTCGTTTCGTACCGGATCAATTGCTACTTCATCCCCTTCGTCAATGCACACTGGCCGTGCTGGAAAAATTGTAATGATTGAGCGACTGCTCTGATGAACTTATCGTTCTCCTCTGTCGTACGAACTGCGATCCGTAAGTGCCCGGATGGCAGAGCTTCATAGTTTGAGCAGTCTCTTAAAACCATATGATGCTCAACGAGCATATGTCCCCAAAAGCGGCCTGCGGAGATAAATTCGGGAAGCTGAAGAAGCAGAAAGTTTGCTGCCGAAAGATAGGTGCGGATGCCAAGGGTATCCAGTTCATCTCTCAGATTCGATCTTCGTCGATCATTTTGCAGCCTGGTGCGCTTAGCGAAGGAGTGGTCAGCTAACGCGGAAGCGACGGCGCATGAAGCCAGGGTTGTGATTGGCCAAGGCGGTAATGTTTCATTCAGGGCTTGTGAGATAGCCTCGTTGGCGACTGCATAGGCTGCTCTGAGTCCCGGAATGCCGAGAAATTTGGTCACGGAGCGAAAGACGATCAGGTTTGCAAATTGTTCGACATCCGCAGTCAGTGAATGCAAAGGCGCGTAGTCTATGAATGCTTCATCGAGCAGTACGGTGATGTTTCGCTCCGCACACTCAGAGACAAACTGGAGCAGAGTATCCCTAGTTGTAAGGACACCAGATGGATTCTGAGGATTGGCGAGCAAAACAGTGTCATGACCACCATGTACCATGACACGGATGTCATAACGGAAATTGGAATTTGCACTGAGGATATGCGGTTCGACCTCTACGCCAACGCGCGCGAGGCTGCGGCGATACTCAACAAAAGCGGGTACTGGGAGAAGGCAGCGCTTGAGCCTGAGCGCGTGAAGCGCAGACTCCAGCAGTGGAATGAAGCCGTTGGCGACTACGAGTTGTTTTTGGTGAACTCCAGCATAGTCAGCGATCGCTTTCTTGAGTTCGGCCTGTTCAATATCCGGATATGCGGTCAGAATCGAGATGTCTTCCAGGCTCGTTCGCAGGGTGGACAGGACTGCGATCGGCGGTCCGTCAGGATTGATGTTGGCGCTGAAGTCGATCAGTTGCGATGAAGGAATTTTGAAGCGCTCGGAGATATGCCGCAGTTGGCCGCCGTGCAGGGGGATTAAAGCAGAATCACAGTCGGTGTACTCGGACTCACAATCGCCAGGGCTGCCGTTCTTCGAGGAACGGCAACATCCGGATCGACTCCGCTGGGCATCGTAGCTGTGATTCTGCTCCAGTTCAGTCATTTCGACGCCCCTGGGCTTTACGTAACTGAGCGCAGGCTGAGAGAAGAACGGCACCGGCTATACCCATCAAAGTAACGGTCGAGACCAGACGGATGGCTCTTTTCGCCTTTGGCAGCGATGGCCGTGGAAACTCGGGACCGATATGTGCAGCAGGAATCAACTCGCCAGCGTAAGTGTTGTCGCCTCCAAGTCGAACGCGCAGTGCTCCCGCCATAGCACTTTCGGGGTGGCCAGCGTTGGGGCTCTTGTGCTTGTCACCGTCGCGACGCCAGGTCTGCCACGCGGTCAGCGGATCGGAATCTTTGTGGACGACCGAGGCCGCGACGAAGGCAGCCGCAGTGAGGCGCGCAGGCAGGTAGTTGGCTGCGTCGTCCAGCCGTGCGGCAGCTTTGCCGAAGTAGAAATAACGGTGGTCAGCGTGTCCAATCATCGAGTCGAGCGTATTCACGGCCTTATAGGCCATAGCCAGAGGCACGCCACCCAGGGCCATGTAAAAGAGCGGCGCAAGAATGCCATCGGATGCGCTTTCAGCCAGCGTCTCAATCAAGGCACGGCAGATTTCGTGCGTGTCCAGATGTGTGGTGTCGCGCCCGACGATGCGTGCCAGGCGGAGACGAGCCAGCGGCAGCTCTCCGGAATCCAGCGCTTCCACGACTGAGGTTGCCTCCTGTTCAAGATTGCGAGCCGCCAGGCAAGTCCATGCGAGCAGTACTTCCACTGTATTGCCCACTGTGGGCGAAAGGCGGTTTGCTGCGCGGATCAACCGGCGCGTTGCATAGTAACTGGCAGCGACGACAGCGACGCACAAGGTTCCGCCTGAGATAAGTTCCGAAAGCTCGCTCTGGCTTGGCCTGCGAAGGGCAGCCTCACCACGCGCCGCGGCAAAACCGATCAGGCGCACCGGGTGCGGGAACATCTCAGGGTCGCCGACAAGTTGGTCGAGGAGCCACGCCGCAGGAATAAGGAAGCAGCGATTCAACGGATTTTCTCCAAGGTCTCAATCCGGCCTTGAGCTTTGCAACGAAGGCCAACCCAATCGAAGATGAGGGGCAGGTCCAACGATTCACGAACGGTATCTGCTAATCGGTTCAATGAGTCTTCGCGTTTTTGCCTCCAGTTCTCGAAATGAGTCACAGGATCAAGTTGATGGAAACTCCGAGCCGCAGCCAGGAAGACGTGACGGAATCTGTCGTCATCGAAGATGCCATGCAGATACGTTCCGAAGACTCGAGTGTCCGCGGAGATACATCCGTCAAGCTCGTGCCCGTTCAGGATAGAAAATGCCTGAGCGCCGTACGCATACACTGTTTCGCCAATATGGATTTCATAACCGTCGATGTCCATTGCGGGCACAGGCTGACCAAACAGGATGGATCGAGACAGTCGACCCGTTATCGGGCGTGTCACTTTGTCCGATTTCATACGAGTGGAAAACGGCAACAGCCCAAGTGCGTTGATTGCACCGCTATATTCCATCGCGAGCGGATCGACAATCGCAGTGCCCAGCATCTGCATCCCTCCGCAAATGCCAACGACAAGGCTGTGAGAGGCATGCCCAACAACTCCGGAATCCAGATTCTTCCGGCGCATCCAGAGAAGGTCTTCGACCGTCTGTTTGCTGCCAGGCAAAATTACTAAGTCGGCAAGCGCAAGCTGCGATGATTCCCGGCAGAAATGCAAGGAGACAGATGGCTCGTGGCGTAGTGCATCGAAGTCGGTGAAGTTTGAAAAGGATGGCAGGGCAACGACAGCGATACGGAGTTTTCTATCAGGCACATCCTGCGGTAACCATGGCTCTGCCTCGCCAGTTATATCGGCGAGACCGAGACTGTCTTCCTCTTCGAGCGCAAGATGATGCATGTATGGGACGATGCCAAGGCATGGCTTCAGGAGAAGATCTTCCATCATGCGGACACCGGGTTCGAGAAGCGCGATATCCCCACGAAATTTGTTGATGAGGAATCCGCGGATGCGGGATTGTTCTGTTGCGTCGAGCAACTGAACAGTGCCGAGGAGCGAGGCAAAGACACCTCCGCGGTCGATGTCGCCCACCAGCAGGCAGACCGCATCGGCGATCTCGGCCATTCTCATGTTGACGATGTCGTGCTGTTTCAGATTAATCTCCGCAGGCGAGCCAGCGCCTTCGAGGATGATAACGTCATGTTTCGCAGCAAGAATCTCGTAGCTCTCGCGAACTATGGGTAGTAGTTCTTCGACACGGCGTTGTTGATAATTCGCAGCAGAGAGTCTACCCCATATCTTGCCCCGAACAACCACCTGCGATGTCATACTTCCAGCAGGTTTCAGAAGGATGGGATTCATGTGGACCGAGGCTGGGATGCGGGCTGCTTCCGCCTGCAGAGCCTGCGCACGGCCGATTTCCAAACCTTCTATGGTCGCAGAGGAATTGAGCGACATATTCTGCGCCTTAAAGGGTGCGGCACTCACTCCCTGATCCGCAAAGATTCGACAGAGCGCAGCCGTGATAAGTGATTTTCCTACATGAGAACTCGTGCCGAGCACCATGATCGCGCGCGCCGTCATGTTTTTTTGACCTCGGTGGTGGGGTAATATCTGTCATAAGATACAACCCCTTCGAGTGGTATCCGGCTCTCCCACCCTAAACGCTCAAGGTCAGGCTCCGTGGCGAATCGGTCGACGTAGCCAAGACAAAGATAGGCGACTGGCACAATATTCGCCGGAATATGCAGAATCTCGCGAAGACGATCCGCATCGAGGATGCTGACCCATCCTACGCCTACTCCTTCGGACCTGGCTGCGAGCCAAAGATTCTGTATCGCACAGACTGTTGAATAGATCGCAGTCTCAGGCATCGTATGGCGGCCAAGTCGATGGCCGCGCTCACTTTGGGGATCACTGAGAACACACAGGTTTTGTGGAGCTTCCAGGATGCCTTCGAGCTTCAGCCTTGCGTACTGCTCGCGTCGCGCGCCGGTGTAGGTTGCCAGGGCCTGTTCGTTTGCCAAGAGAAATGCTTCATGGATGGCTTGGCGGACGTTGTAGTCGCGGACCAAAACGAACCGCGAGGGCTGCATAAGACCGACGGAAGGAGCGCAATGCGCTGCGGATAGCAAGCGTTGAATCAACTCGTCAGGCAGTGGCTTATCAAGAAAGCCTCTGCGTACATCGCGCCGGGTGGCGATGGCTCGATAGATAGCATCGCGTTCTTGCAACTCAAATTCTGCGCGGTCGTTCATTACCATGCCCTCGACCACTTGGGACCAGTCTTGGTCTCATCGCGGAGGCGCGCGTCGACGCCCGCATTGAATTCGATGAGCCGGCCAAAGAGCCAGATCGTGTCGGAGAGCCGGTTGAGGTAGGCGATGATTTCGGGCTTGACCACTCCGCCGCTTTCGATAAATCGAATCACATTTCGTTCTGCGCGCCGGCAGACGGTGCGCGCCACCTCGTAGGCTGCGGACTCAGTGTGTGCGCCGGGCAGCGACCAGTCCGACAAGATGCCTTCAATCGCCTCAATCTTGTGGACGAGTTCGGTGAGCATGGCAACGTCTTCGGAAGAGATGACGGGCGGTTGCTTCTTGCTCTCAGGAGGTGTGGCCAGAGCGGAGCCTAACCGGAAAAGTGTGCGCTGGATGGTTTCAGTCCATGCCTTAATCTCGGGGTTTTGACAGATGCTGCGGGCGAAGCCGAGGACAGTGTTGAGTTCGTCGACGGTGCCATAGGATTCAACTCGTAGATCCGCCTTGGAGACGCGGATCCCGCCCGCGAGACCAGTCTGTCCGCTGTCACCGCGTGTGGTTGAGATGCTCATAGTTACTCTCCTGACATTTCTACCGGAAGTGGAAATGCGATGCTCTCTTCCAGTGTGATACGCAACGTCTTGACGATGGGATAGCATTCGTATTCGATGATCAGCGCCTCATTGAGGAAGTCGCTGACCAGCGGGGGATGTTCCGAAAGAAGGACTGCCTCGGAGAAAAACTGCGGTTGGATGGCACCGAGATCCTCAAGAGTCATGGCGCGAACAACTACGGCGGGAATTTGATAAATTCCCGCTCGAAGCAGTTTGTAGGCGCGGTGATAGCCATCCCGCAGGAACCAGCGCCCTGCGTATTGAGCTACCTCAAAGAAGGGACTGCCTGTATGCACGGCGATGGGCGCTGCGGGATCCTGCCTCACTCGGAGCTGCATGTTGGGGTTGCTGGATTGCAGAATGACCATTTTTTTATCTGCATCGTGGACCACATCGCAGTTAACTGGATTTGGAGAAGCGAAAGCGATCTCGATGAGACGATCCCAGTCGCACTGCGGAGGAACGGTGAGGACGGGTAGCGTTGCATTGAAAGACAGCCTGCGCTGAAAGGCGAGCAGCCGCCGCAAGTCGACGACACCAAGAAACCAATCGAGGCCCATCATCTCCTCGTGGAGGTCGAGGCGGGATTGCTGTCGATCTAAAATACCGCGAAGCTGTCGCGTCTGCTCTTCGCACAACGCGGTGGAAGAATGATCCAATTGCCTCAGAGCGACAAGCTCCCGCGCTTTGATTTGTCTTTCGCGCTCAATCGTCTCTGGACGGGATATGTATTCGTCCAAGTCCCATGCAACAAGCTCTATGGTACGAATCGGATTGAGGATATGAGGCATCATACGAAAACCTCCTGTAATCGCCTGTCGAAATTGGAATGATGCGCATATCGAAAGGTACAGCAGTAGGGTTTTGTCATATCCCATGCTGTCTTATCGTCGAGACCGCAGAGAGTACGCAGGACCGCACGCATAACTCCGGCGTGTGTGACGACGGCGATCAAGCCGCCGGGAGACTGACTGAGGAGATAGCTTACCTCGGCCATTACTCTTGCCTCAAATGTCTCAAAGGATTCTCCATTTGGCGGCGTCATGCGGGGAAAGGTTTCGAGCCACTGCTGAGCCATGGACGTGTCAAGCTTCTCGATTTCTTTCCATGTCAGTCCCTCCCACTGTCCGAAATTGATCTCGCGCAAGGCTGAGCGAGTGATGCATGGAATTGCGAAGGCCTGAGCGAGTGCGCGTGCGGTAGTCACTGAGCGTTGCAGATCGCTCGTGAAGACCGTAACAATTGATTCGGTGCGCAGGCGTTCTGTGAGTTTCTGGATTTGTCGGCGGCCTGCGGCGTTCACGGGCGGGTCAGATTGACCGCAGAATGTGCCGTGCATATGGGTCTCGGCGTGGCGAATGAAAAGCAGATCGTTCATGCGAGCCACACTCCGGTGAGGTAAACGGCTATCTCTGCGATTTGATTGGTGGCTCCAAAACAATCTCCGGTTACACCACCGATTTTCCGTTGGTAGTAGAGGCCGCTCAATAACGTAACCAGAATGGTTGCGGTGACTGCGGCGGCCATGTGAATTCGCAACGCAAACGAACAGATTGCGAGGCTGAAGATAGAGCCAGCAATGAGTGTTCCACGCGTGGTAAGCTTGGCAATTCGCGCTCCCTGACCGGCTCCATCCTGATCCTGCTGATTGCGGGCCGAGGTGAGGTAGTAACTCAACGGCAGAGTGGTCCAGCGGCAAAGAACGTGAGCGGCGATGAGGTATTTCGGAACCTGGGCTAAAGGCAGTGATGCAAGCAACAGGACGCGGGCAACCAAACTGAGCGTCAAGGCTGTGCCGCCATAGCTACCGATGCGGCTATCTTTAAGGATGACGAGAATCTGTTCGCGGCTCGAACCGCCTCCGAAGGCGTCAGCGGTGTCTGCCAGACCATCTTCATGCAAACATCCTGTGATCGCAACCAAAAAGGCAATGACGAGGAGAGCCGTGACCATCCTGGGAAGGTGTGGCGTGAGAAGCTGATGAAGCAGAGCAGCAGCGCTCCCAATAACAAGACCCACGATTGGAAAGAACTTGACCGCGCGCGAAAGCGAGGCCGGGTCATAAGGCAGATAAGGCATGGGGATTCGGGTGAGAAACTGCACTGCAGCCAGTGCGTCTGAGCCAGTTTCTTTCACGAATTTCCAGCCGTTCATAGAGAAGCCTCACTGATGCCGGCGGAGGTGAAGGTGGCCATCTGTGAGTAGAGTCCGATGGCCGACTGAATGACAGACATGGCGAGAACGGCTCCGCTGCCTTCGCCCAGGCGCATATCCAAGTTCAGAAGGGGAGTTAGTTTGAGGTAGTCGAGCAGTAATCTGTGCCCTGGCTCCTCCGAGCGGTGGCCAACGATCAGATAGCCGCCTACCTTCGGTTCGAGGCTTACGGCAAGGGCCGCTGCCGCAGTGGAGATAAAGCCGTCGGCAACGATGGCGATACGGTTGCGAGCTGCTGCGAGGATCATGCCGGCCATGGCAGCGATTTCCAGGCCACCAACACAGCGCATTATCTCGAGTGGATGGGGTGACCTACAGTTTGCGAAGTGCTTTTTCACAATCGCTTCGACAATTGCAATCTTGCGCGTATGAGCCGCGTCGTCCAGGCCAGTCCCGCGCCCGGTTGCGAGTGACTCAGCGGCACCTGTGATGGCGCAGGTAATTGCACTGGCTGAGGTAGTATTGCCGATGCCCATTTCCCCCACGGCCAACAAGGTACGCCCGGCATCCGCTGCTTCATTCGCGAGCTGTGCGCCGACAAGCAAGGCTCGCGAGAGTTCATCGTCGGTCATGGCTGCATCGCGGAGCATATTTTTTGTGCCATTTGAGACTTTGTAGTGAAGCAGGCCCTCGATATTGTTGAAGTCTGCGTTGACTCCCACATCGACCACATGCAGTGTCACGTCATGCAAACGAGCAAGGACATTGACAGCGGCTCCTCCGGCGAGAAAGTTGAGCACCATCTGGTGTGTGACCGCTTGTGGATATGCGCTCACGCCTTCGGCGGCAATGCCATGATCCGCGGCGAAGACATAGACAGCCGCGTCGAGGGGCAACACCAGGTGTTCGCGTCGGATCGCCACTAACTGAGCGGCAAGGTCTTCGAGTCTGCCAAGGCTGCCCAGAGGTTTGGTAAGCGCGTCCAGACGCGCGCGCGAGCGAGTTCTCCATATCTCGTCCGGAGGCTCAATTCCGCAGATCAATTCTGTCACGGCGGCTGCGCTTAAGGCAGAATCACAGTCGATGTACCCGGACTCACAATCGCCTGGGCTGCCGTTCTTCGAGGAACGGCAGCATCCGGATGGTCTCCGCTCGGAACAGTAGCTGAGATTCTGCTCCAGTGGTGTCATTGGGGCACCACCTTCGCGGTTCGATTGGTGATGGCCGTCTCAATGAAATTGCGAGCTATGTTCTGCTCTGTACGAAAGTGCAGGTGCATGTAACTCGCGAGCATATTGCCCAGCCGATAGCCTTCACTCTTCGTGCGGCCGGAGAGGGAGTATTGGACCTGGTAATTCGTGGCGGCTTGAAATTCATTCGAGATGCGGGAGTAATGGAAGCTGTGCCCTCGGAGCACAGTGCCTACCCTGCCGAGCAGGCAGTCATCGGTTAATTCCACCGTGACGTATCCGAAATCGACGAGTCTTCCGGTCATCTCGATTTCGAAAGGCAGTACACCGACCATGGGATATGTGGTTCCGTCGCGCGAAATGAGTTGCTGCGACAGGAAGATCATGCCTCCACATTCGGCATACACGGGACGGTCGGAGGCGACAAATTCGCGAATAGCCGAGAGCATTGCAGCATTTTCACTAATTTGAGCCGCATAAAGCTCCGGGTAACCTCCAGCGAGATAGAGAGCATCGAGGTCCGGCGGCAGGCAGCGGTCATGCATCGGGCTGAACGGCACGAGGGTGGCTCCATGCTGCTGGAGCAGGTCCAGGTTGTCTTCGTAGTAAAAGGAAAAAGCCCGATCACGAGCTATTCCCACGCGAATCTGATCTCGCGCTTTGCGAAGCACTGGAAGAACTTCAGGCTTTAAGTTCAGTCCACATTCCAAATTCATTAAATTGTTTATGTCCAGGTGTTTATTTGCAAGGTCTGCAAGAGTATCGATCAGGTTTTCAAGAGCCCCGCCTGTCACGCCTTCTTCCACTGTTTGAAGCCCAAGGTGTCGCTCTGGGATGGCGA
This sequence comes from Acidobacteriota bacterium, assembly GCA_021846275.1. GTDB lineage: Bacteria > Acidobacteriota > Terriglobia > Terriglobales > Acidobacteriaceae > Acidicapsa. The sequence goes on along the minus strand of JAJZBZ010000006.1, from coordinate 15,969 downwards.
CTGCAGGCTCCCGCGGCAGCCAACCCAGAACCGGCGTCTTGCAAGCAGATTCGATCGCAGCTTTTAACATGCAAAAATGGCGGTGATTTGCGACACGATTCAGGATGACTCCCGCCAAGGGGAGTTCAGCATCAAAGAGTTCAAATCCAAGCACCACGGCAGCGATGCTCCGAGCGATCTTCCCTGCGTCCAGCACAAGCACCACTGGTAGCTTTAGAAGCTTTGCAATCTCGGCGCTGCTACCCGTCTCGGAAGATCCATCCTTGCCGTCGAACAGCCCCATCATGCCCTCTGCCACCAGGACATCGGCACCGTGCGACGCGTGACGAATCACGTCGCGGTTTGCCTGTGCAGAGAGCATCCATGTATCGAGGTTGCGTGCTGTGCGGCCTGCGATGCGGGTATGGTGGCCAGCATCAAGAAAATCCGGACCGGACTTGAAGGGCTGAACTGCAAGCCCTCGACGACGAAATGACGCGATGATTGCGAGAGTGGCAGTGGTCTTCCCGACTCCGCTGGCCGTGCCGGCAACAAGGAAGCCTTTCACCGATAGCCTCCTTCGAGCGAACCTTTGAGTACAAGCGGAAGTCCGGCGACCATCAGGAGTACAGTATCGGCCAAAGCCGCAACGCGCTGGTTGATGTCTCCCACAACGTCACGGAAGCGGCGACCGAGCGCATAGGCGGGGACGACGCCGCTGCCAACTTCGTTTGAAACCAGGATGACCTTACGGGAAGTCGCCTTCAAAGCGGCGCAGAGGTCTTCGATGCATGCATTGAGGCCCGCTTCATTGCTCCCGTATACTTCCATAAGATTGGCACCGAAGAGCGTGAGGCAGTCGATAAGAATGGCATCGCAGCTATCTTCACTGGCCTCAACGACACGGCCTAAAGCGATCCGTTCTTCCACGGTAGTCCAGTGTGCGGGCCGGTCTGCGCGGTGGCGTTCGATCTTCCGGTGCATCTCCTCATCATCGCGATGCTCGGCTGTGGCAAGAAACGTAACCCGGGTGGAGTGCTCGGCTAACTGCTGCGCGTAGCGACTCTTCCCGCTTCGGACGCCCCCCAGGACGAGGATTACGGAATGACCCTGGTTCTTCTGCACGTTAAACCCCCTGCCTCTGTGGCTCGACCGGTTCGACCAAAATCGAAAAATTCTCATTCTGCACAAGCTCCTCCAGCGAGAGGTAGCGCGCGCCTAGGATATTCGCCAGTTCCTCGCATCGACCTGGTCGCTGTGTGGCAGGATCTGTATAGATGAGGATTGCGTTGCAGTTCATTGACTGCGCTGCATCAAGAGACTCTTGCCAGGGGTCTCCTCCATGCAGCGGGAAATTAGCCCTGCCGTCGGTGACCAGGATGAGAAGCGTCGTGGGCGTCAGGTAACGGCGTGCCTGATCGAGCGCAGCAGCCAGCGGCGTTCGACCACCGGTGGGAAGATATTCGAGCGCAGCAAGAGCGTCGGGAAGCACCTGAGTTGGCTCCAGAACGACCTGCGCGGTAGTTCCGCGGAAGACAATCATGGCCACTTCATCCTCCCGTTTGAAAGAGCGGGTCAGCATGCTTGCAATAGCGCCTTTGACGATTCGCATTCGCTGCTGTGCGGCGTGCGAGCCGCTGGAGTCGACGACGAAGAGATAACGAGTTCCGGTCCTCGGCTTGCGCACCCGTTCGTGTAAATCCTCGACACGCGGTTGCAAACCGCCGGTTTCACGCAGTGTTTGGCTGAGCGTGGCGCGCAAATCAAGCTCGACAGGGAAATTTGTCTGACGATTGCCTATGGCTGGACCGCAACCACAGTTATCCGCAGGTACGCCTGCCCCTCGTGTCGCTGCTGTGCTGAACCGGAGGTCAAGGGCGGGAGTTGTGGTGTCCGAAGAAGTGAATATGCGTTCGTGTATGAGTTCCCGGGCTTGTTGTCCGGCGGCCTCGGATTGTGATTCAGGCCTGTCTGGTTGCGGCGGAGGTGGTGGCGGCGGCGGAGCGAGTGAGGAACGTCTGCCCTCCTGCGTCCGGTGGGAAAGGACAAGGGGCAAGACAGCGTCAACATGGTGTCCTCCAACACATGCATCGCCCGTGAAAGCTGCATATGCGATTGCAGCCCGCACAACAGCCAGATCGGCTCGCAAGGATCGAACCCCATTTGCGCAGATAGTGGAGCTGATGTGTCCCATCATGTCGTCGGAACACGGGATGCTGCCGAGAGACGCTCTGGCGGAGGCGATCTGCGATTGCAAAACCTGTTGGGCTTGTGACCACTCACTGGCAAATCGAACTGAGTCACGTTCGTATGCAATTCTTCGCGCCATCACGAGTTGGCGTTCGGCTGGGTCGAGTGGAGCAGAAACCGTCACTGATAATGCAAAACGGTCCAGCAACTGCGGGCGCAGTGAACCTTCCTCCGGGTTCATGCTGCCCAGGAGGATAAACTCGGCTGGATGAGTTGAGCTTAAGCCTTCACGCTCCACCAGATGAACCCCGCTTGCAGCAGCGTCCAACAAGGCGTCACCCAAGTGCGCAGCGAGAAGATTTACCTCATCCACGTAAAGCACGCCGCCATGTGCCTCGGCAAGCAATCCCGGCTTGAGGACAGGATCGCCCTTCAGTGTGCGCTGCAGATGAAGCCCCCCAAGCAGACGGTCTTCCGTGGCACCGAGCGGCAGATTGATGAAACGTGCGGGTGCCGGCAATAGCGTAGCCAGACCGCGCGCGGCGGTTGTCTTCCCCGATCCTTTGTCACCGCGCAGCAAAACTCCAAGTCGCCAATCGACAGCAGCCAGTAGCAGCGCGAGCTTCATCTCGCTCTGGCCAACGATTGCGGAGAAGGGATAAGCGCCCGGTCTCACGAAACAGTCCTCCGCTTCTGCTCGCCTTGCGCTTCCAGCAACATCTCTGCTTCAAGCAGAACGCCTCGCAATGCGTTGAGAGTCTCCGGCGCGGGGTTCTCCCATAGCTCGCGTTTTGCCGCTTCAAGCAATCGTTCCGCGATCGCATTCAGTGCCCAGGGATTTGAAGCACCGAGGAAATCACGCATATTTCGGTCTAGCGCATAGTGCTCTGCAAGCCCCTCGTAGATAAAGTCCGGAGCGATCTGCGCCGTGGCATCGAAACCGAAGATGTAATCAACCGTTGCGGCAAGTTCCAAACCACCTTTGTAGCCGTGGCGTTTTATCGATTCGATCCACTTTGGGTTCACCACGCGCGAGCGATAGACCCGCAGCGCTTCTTCGCGCAGATCCCGAACCTGCGCGGATTCCGGACGGGAGGTATCGCCGAAATAGGTTTTCGGCTGTGCGCCCGTGAGCGCACGAATGGAGGCGATCATGCCTCCGTGAAACTGGAAGTAGTCGTCTGAATCGAAAATATCGTGCTCGCGGTTATCCTGATTGTGGAGCGCAACTTCGATGGATTTGAGCCGCTCGGCGAAGATGAGTTGTGCGTCGACTCCATCGGCACCGTTGCCGTACGCGTAGCCTCCCCAAGCGAGGAACGTGCGTGCAAAGTCATCCTCTTTCTGCCAGTTTCCGGTCTCGATGAGTGGCAGAATACCGGTGCCATAAGAACCTGGCTTTGAGCCGAAAACGCGATAGCGCGCCTGAGCTTCGGCTTCGTGCATCGGTAAGTCCTTTTTTGCCTCAATATCAGCGAGATAGTGTTTGCGCGGAAAGTTCTGATCGATCGGTTCATCCAGTTCGACCAACATTGAGATGGCTTGGTCGTATGTATCGATCAGGTGTGGAAATGCATCGCGAAAAAAGCCGCTGATGCGCAGCGTCACGTCTATCCTGGGTCGGCCCAGTTGCTCCAGAGAAATTACTTCGACGCCTTCAATTCGACGGGACTGGGCGTTCCACAAGGGTTTGACGCCAAGTAGCGCCAACGCCTGAGCGATATCGTCGCCGTGAGTTCGCATTTGCGAGGTTCCCCAAACACTGAGTCCCATCATCTCCGGATACTTGCCTTCTTCCTTGTAAAACCGAGCGACGGCTTCACGTGCAAGCTGCTGGCCGACTCGCCATGCCGCCTGTGAGGGCAGGGCACGAGGATCAACCGCATAGAAGTTACGTCCGCTCGGCAGAATGTGTGCCATACCGCGAGTTGGTGCGCCGGCTGGCCCTGCTGGAACATATTTGCCTTCAAGTGCATCGAGCAGGTGGTCAATCTCGTCGCCGGACTGCTCAAGCTTGGGGACGAGTTCATGACAAGCGAAGGCGAGAGCAGCCGTGATCTCTTCCGATTCAAGTCCGAGCACGGCGCGCTGCACTTCGCCGAGCAGGGTGCTTTGAAAGCCGAGCGTTTCGAGCATTGTGTAAAGGTCGAGCGCAGCGCGGTCGAGAATCTCCAGTGCATCGGCGCGTGTATGGCAGGGCTGGCCCAGCAGTTCGAGTGAATGTTCAAACCGTTCGCCCGGCTTGTCCAGCATTTCCTTCAAATCGAAACCAAATGCCGATGCAAGGCTTGCCTGCAGACTCGGGGCACTGGCGTTTACCAGACGCGTAAGAGAGCGCAGCATCTCTGGCAGCGGTGGCATCTGCCCGACGATGTGCAGGCCATCGCGAATCTGTGCCAGGCCTAACTCGCAGAGATAGCCGTCAAGATCTTCGATCAGGTGCGCCACCTCGTTGCCGTTCATGGAAGCAAGCTGCGTCGGAATACCCTCGGGCGTGAGTGTGTCATCCCACTCGTGGCTATGATCGCCGCGCTCGCGCGTCATCATCGCCTTCAAATCCAGATCGGCCTTCAGGTTGGTGCTTTGGACCAACTGCCATATTTGCTGCTGAAGGTAGGGTAGCTTCAGAGGGTCAAGCTTTTCGACGGCATAATACTCGTTGACCAGTTGGTTCAGTTCGGCAAGCGGGCCATAGGTCTCCGCTGATGTCATCGGCGGCGTCAGGTGGTCGACGATCACAGCGTGCGCTCGCCGCTTGGATTGGCTGCCTTCCCCAGGGTCGTTGATGATGAACGGGTAGACAAGTGGAATGTCGCCAAGCAGAATATCGGGAAAACACTCGCCGGAGAGACCGACGCCCTTGCCGGGCAGCCATTCGAGCGTGCCATGCTTGCCCATGTGGACGATCCCATCCGCGCCCCAGCCGCCTTCCGCTTGAGGAGTCCCAAGCCAGCGATAGAAGGCTGTGTAGTGGTGCGTTGGTGGCAAGTCGGGCGTGTGGTAGATAGCGTCTGGGTCGATGCCGTAGCCGCGGGGCGGCTGCAATGCGATCACTGCATTGCCAAGATCCATGGCGGCAAACAGATAATCGTGCTCGTCGCCCCAAGGCTCGCTTTCTTCAATCGAGACGACCTTACCTGCGATGGTCGGAAGAAGTTTCTTATCGGTTTTTTTTTCAGCCTTTACGCCGGGTCCGCGGTCCTGTGGCTGGCCCCAGAAATCCTGCATCCGACGCGCCGGACGGGCAGGGAAGGCCGAATATATTTTCCGATAGGCCGCTCGCGAAAACCGCATGGCTCGCGCTGGGTCGAGCGGGTAATTCCCATCATAAGTTCCGCGCCCGAGCAAATCCTGCATCAGTTCATCGGCGGTCTCCGGTAACTCGGCAATGGCATAGCGACGTGCCCGCATCGCATGCAACGTCATGAGGAGACTGGCGGGAGTGTCGAGGCCAACCGCTCCTCCAACCTGGGATGCTTTGGAGGCAGAGTTCGTCAGCACAAAGGCGATGCGACGGTCAGAGTTCGCCTTACTGCGAAGTCCGGCAAGACGGCTCGCAATTCCAGCAACACGAGCAGCCCGGTCCTCACTCACAACATACAAACTCTCCGTACCATTTTTACTTCGTTCCTTGAACGATACAGGCACGGAAATGATGCGTCCATCGAACTCAGGAATCGCGACGTTGACTGCGGTATCGACCGCATTCAGGCCGCGGCGCGAACCCTCCCAGGCACCTTGCGGCATCTGACACGCAATTGCCTGAACAACCGGAATGCCAAGCCTTTCGAACGAGAGCATCGCCTCTCCAGGCTCTGTGACGGATCCCGTATTGACCTCGCCCAGCGCAAACGACAGCGTCGTAATCAGAACGCTGGCACGGCCTTCGATCATTTGGAATACTGCTGGACGTCCATCCTGCTTCGCCTTCAGGCTCGAGGTAAAGATGCAGAGCGGATTCACGCCCTTAGCCTCCAGTGCTCGGGCAATCGTGTCAATGAAACCCGTATTGCCGCTCATTTGATGAGCGCGGTAGAAGAGCACCGCCACGGTGGGACGCTCAGGATTGGCCTGCCGTTCCCAGTCCTGTACTGTGGCAATATCCGGGTAGTTTTCAGATGAATTCGGCAGATAAATGCCGTGCTCCGGCATGGGGGTGGGTGGCGCGTAGCCATAGCCGGTCAGCATGAGACGATCCGAAAGGAATCGGAACAACTCGGCGCAGTTATGGACCCCGCCTAGTGCGAGATAACTGTCGGCACTTTGGATGACGTCGGCAGGCACATTGATGGTCTCGGAGAACTCAGGACTATTCTCTCCGCAACCGCTAAGGAGAATTAAAGATTGTCCGCGTTCGATGCAGGCCGCGCGCAGGCGGTCGAAGCCTGGAATGCAGCGAAGAGGCCCATGGCAGCGCACAATCATCACCCGAGCCTTAGCCATTTCACCGTTTATCAGCACGTCCAACTGATCTTCGTTGCGCAGTGCATTCAGCGAGAAGGCGCTCACACGAAGCTCTGTCGGAAGTAGCTCCGAAGCCTTGATGAGCGTGAGCAGATCGGTGTCTGCATGTGAAAGCAGCATGATGCCGCCGGTCGCGTCTGGAGTAGTCTTGACGAGCGTGGATGCAGCAACGATCTCACCTGGCTTGCGGACGTCCCAGTCATAGTAGTTGAAGACGAATTCACTCAGTTCGGCTGGCGGCAGGAGAAAGCGATCCGCAGCCAGCATCGCGTCAATGTAATCAAATATCTGCCGAACTTGCCAGGGGCTGTTCACGGAATGGAACCAGATCGATCTGCCATCGAAGACAAGGCTCACAACATTAGCGAGCGCGCAGGGTCCAAGGCAACCGCCCTTAGTGAGATGAACATGATTGCGGATTTTGCGCCCGAGCCACTCCTCCGTATAGACATCTGCCGGGACTGCTGCATATCCGCGCTCGGTGATGCCACAGCAACAGCCGGTGTAGCAATAGGTCAGATGCGCGCGGTGCTGGACGATGTTGAAGGCACGGCCATCGGCGCGGAGCACGCGTTGTCGAAAAGAATCGGCCACGGCTACACCCCATTCTCCGGCGCGTGGTCGGAAAAAATGACGGAAAAAGGACGGGGTGATGGTGCCAGGCGCATGGTTTCTGTTCTCCGCAGAAATTGCTATTTACCCCTGGCAGGTCTCCTGGCTCCGAAGTGGCACTTTTTGCAGCTACCGAGTCTCCACCTTCCCCGGCTTGACGGCCGAGTGGATATTTGGCGACTCCTCTTCGTTTACAGTGGCGGGACCGCACCGGGATTGCACCGGACTTCCCTTTTCAGCCCTCGCGGGCACCCTGGGTCTGACACATTTGTACCACGCCACAGGTTATTCAGTCGCAGATACGTTAACGGATCGAAGCGTCGCCAGCCAGTTTGCTGGATATAAAATTAGAGCGAGACGATATTCGTCTGGTAAATTACATAAAGATTCTGGGGTGCCCGCGAGGGCTGAAAAGGGAAGTCCGGTGTGAGTCCGGCATGGTCCCGCCACTGTGTTCAGGATACGGATTCTTCGTAAGCCACTCGGGTTATACCGCGGAAGGCGAAGACTCCCGAGCAGCATGAAAATGTGCTCAGCCTGTCAATCAGGAGACCTACCTCAGATGTTGTCTTGATTCTTGTCCGCGCGGAAACGGAAAGCAATCGCTCACGGGTTTTTGAGCCTTGTGTTTTCTTCCCCGCTTTCGGTGAGGTACACATGCTCATGCGGATGTCGATTTCGCCCGCTATCGTTCAGAAAGCAGGCGCTCCATGAAAATTGGGGAACACCTCTGCCCTGGCGTGCTTCATGCAGTCCAGGCAAAAGACGGTTTACTTATTCGAATCAGAGTTCCGGGAGGTTTGATAGAGGCGGATCAGCTCCGGTTGATTGCCGATCTGTCGCGCGACTTCGCTGACGGAACCATTGAACTCACCTCACGGGCGAACCTTCAGTTGCGGGCGATCCAGCGCCGGGATCTGAGCCTTATTGTTGACAGCATTGCTAAGGTTGGCCTGCTGCCCTCGCCGCAACATGATCGAGTTCGCAACATTGTCACCAGTCCCTTTGCGGGGCTTGATGGGGAAGAACTCCTCGATCCGCGACCGCTGATTCTGGAACTGGATCGGCAATTGCGCGCAGAGCCTATTTTTGCAAACCTTCATCCCAAGTTCAGCTTCGCAATTCACGGTGGGCCGAGGCGCTTCAGCCGCGATCTGGACGATATCGCGCTGGAGGCAGCAGACTTCAACTCTGCACCGCATTTCCACATTTCGCTCGGCGGAGCCTTCACGGGATTTGTGGTGAAGAGATCGGATGCCGTCGACTGTATCCTCGCAGTGACAAGACTTTGCATCCGACTGGCGCATGAGTGCGGCTCACCCGTTCGCGCGAAAACAGTAGTGAAAATTCCGGACGCTTTGAAACACATTTCCGATGCTCTCCCTCACCTGTTGACGCCGTCTTCTGTTGCGCCTCCCTCACACACAGTCAACGAGGCCCCTGTGGGCGTCCATCCAACGACTCAAGACGGCCGCGTGAACATCATCCCATCGGTCGCACTCGGTCGGCTCAACCCGGAACAGGCACGTTATCTTGCCGACACGTCGAACGAATGGGGCGGCGATCTTCGCCTTGCTCCATGGCGTGGTATCGTTCTGGGTTCTATGCCGAAGAGAGCGGCGGACAAGATTGTTAACCACCTCCCGTCCATAGGATTGTCCTGTGAAGGCCGAGACGGCTTTCAAGGTATTGCGGCTTGCGCCGGAATGACCGGCTGCGATGCGTCACTGGCTGATGTGCGGAGAGATGCAGCTTCGCTCGCCCAGTGCCTTTCAGGCCGCGCTGTGCCTTCCGGATGGACCGTGAACCTATCCGGATGCGACAAGCGATGCGCCCGTCGGCAAGGCGCGACCGCTGAACTTGTCGCCGGTCTGTCGGGCTACAGCCTCAATATTGCGGGACGCTGTGTTGCTACCAACTGTTCGCCTGAATTCGCACTCAATGCCGTCGCCGCGCTGCATGAAGATTTGATCTCCGAGGTCGCTGCCCGATGAACTACGTTAAGAATGGTGACGCCATCTATCGCGAGTCTTTTTCCATCATCAGACGAGAGGCCGATCTATCTGCTTTTCAGACTGATCTTGCTCGGGTTGTCGTGCGCATGATCCATGCATGCGGCATGACGGACCTGTCGCAGGATATCCAGGCTTCGCCGGACGCTGCCTCGGAGGGCGTCCATGCGCTGCGCGGAGGGGCACCATTGTTTTGCGATGCGACGATGGTGGCGGATGGAATTACCCGTTCCAGGCTCCCACGGAATAACGAGGTCATCTGCACTTTGAGCGATGTGCGAACGCCAGAACTCGCTGCAAAACTCCGCACGACCCGAAGTGCCGCTGCGGTCGAATTATGGCGGGATCGACTGGCTGGCTCGGTTGTTGTGATCGGCAACGCTCCTACAGCGTTGTTTCACCTCCTCGATATGCTGGAGGCGGAAACCCCGGGCCATGCGCTCGCGCCGGCTCTGATCATCGGAACTCCTGTCGGATTTGTAGGTGCGGCCGAGTCCAAGGCAGCCCTTGCTGCGAATCGGCTCGGAATACCCTTCCTGACCGTTCGAGGACGCCGCGGCGGGAGCGCAATTGCAGCGGCAGCAGTCAATGCGCTTGCGAGTGAAAAGGAATGAGCACAGATGTACGAAGCGGACGCCTCTTCGGAGTCGGAGTCGGCCCCGGCGATCCGGAACTGATTACAGTCAAAGCGCGGCGAGTGCTCCGGGAGGCGCATGTCATCGCATATCCCTGCGCCAGGCATGGTAACAGCAATGCGCGTTCGGTCGTCTGTTCCGATTTGATTCGTGGCCAGGTCGAGCTTCCGATGATGTACCCGGTTACGACAGAGCAAACGGACCATCCCGGAGGATACGAGGTCGCGCTGTCACAGTTTTATGACGAGATGGCGGAACAGGTTGCAGAGCACCTTGCAAGCGGTCGGGACGTAGCCATCCTGTGTGAAGGCGACCCCTTTTTTTATGGATCATATATGTATCTTCATGACCGCCTCGCTCATCGCTTTTCAACGCAGGTAATTCCTGGAGTTGCCTCAATCATGGGCGCAGCCGCGCAGCTTGGAACACCACTAGTCCGCAGGGACGCCGAGTTCACGGTACTGCCTGGAACTCTCTCCGAGGATGTACTGATTGACAAGCTAAGCCAGCAGGGGGCTTTTGCCGTCATGAAGCTGGGGCGAAATTTCGCGAAGGTAAAACGAGCCATCGATGCTGCCGGTCTCGCGGACAGAGCGCTCTATATCGAACGAGCGACGATGGCTGCTGAACGCATCCTCTCGCTCCGCGAAGTCGACCCGATCCTTGTTCCCTACTTTTCGCTCATCCTGATTCCCGACGCAAGTCAGTCCCAGCGGAAGGAAAACATTCGGAGCGCCGGTTGGATATCCGTCGTCGGCTTGGGACCGGGTGCTGCTGGCTGGATTACGCCCGAAGCTCAGCAAGCGCTGACCGAGGCAACAGACCTGGTGGGTTATCACACCTATCTCGCTCGCATACCCATAAGATCCGGTCAGCGCCGCTTCGGCTCCGACAACAAGGTTGAGGCGGATCGCGCTCGACACGCTCTTTCGCTTGCTGAATCCGGACGCCGCGTTTGTGTCGTCTCATCGGGCGACCCCGGTATCTTCGCCATGGCGTCGGCTGTTCTGGAATGTGTGGACCAGGGACCGTCGGCCTGGCGCTCGCTGGACATTCGCATCATTCCCGGATTGTCGGCTATGCAGGCGGCCGCTTCGAGAGTGGGAGCGCCTCTGGGGCACGACTTCTGCGTCATCTCTCTTTCCGACCGGCTCAAACCCTGGGAGATTGTGGTGAAGCGACTGGAGGCGGCGGCATCCGCCGACTTTGCGATCGCAATCTACAACCCGATCTCATCGGAAAGACTATGGCAACTCACCGAAGCGCGGAGAATCATCGCCAAACACCGAGGTCCAGAGACGCCTGTTGTCCTTGCACGCAGCATCGGCAGGCCCGACGAGCGAACGATTATTACTGATCTCGAGCATTTTGATCCTTCGCTGGCTGACATGCAAACGGTCGTCCTCATTGGCTCCTCAACAACTCGTGCGATTGCATTGTCGAACGCCAGGAAGCTCATCTACACTCCACGGAGCTATGGCGACAGGAGTTATGGCCCATGACTGCCGCTGAGCATTGGTTGTCCATCGTAGGCGTTGGCGAAGATGGCTACGATGGACTGAACAGTGAGGCCAGGCGAGCAATCGCGTCCGCTGAGTTGCTCTACGGAGGATCTCGCCACCTTGCCCTCGTGCCATTTGCCATTTCTTCAGCACCCCGAGTTGCCTGGCCGTCCCCGATGACCCCAGCCGTGCTGCAAATCCTGACGGAGTATCGCGGAAAGAAGAGAGTGTGCGTGCTCGCCAGTGGCGATCCGATGCTCCACGGTGTCGGAGTACCGCTCACCCGCGACCTGGCAGCGACCGAGTTTCGCGTTCTTCCGCAGGTCTCCGCTTTCTCTCTCGCCTGTGCGCGACTTGGCTGGCCAATGGCGGAGACGACCCTGATTACGCTTGTCAACCGACCGGCAGAGCAGTTACTTCGCCATTTCTATCCTGGCCAACGGCTTGTCATCTTCTCCGAAGACGGAAGCACGCCGTCAACCGTCGCCAGGCTACTGATGGAATCAGGATACGGATCAAGCAAGATGGATGTTTTCGAAAATCTGGGTGGCTCCTCGGAGCGCAACATCGCGGAATCGGCGGCGTGCTGGAGAAACAAGCAGTGCGGCAAGCTGAATCTCGTGGCGGTGCTCTGTGTTCCCGACAGGATGACCAAGCCGCTGTCTCTGGCCCCAGGGCTCCCGGATGATGCCTTCTATACGGACGGGCAGTTGACTAAACGCGAGGTTCGTGCGGTGACGCTGTCACGGCTCGCACCGCTACCGAACCAAACCCTGTGGGATGTTGGCGCAGGCACAGGATCGATCGGGATCGAGTGGATGCGTCTTCATCCCACGTGCTCCTGTATCGCTTTCGAAGCAAGAGAAGACCGCGCACTACGAATCCTGGAAAATGCTATGCAACTCGGTGTACCAAACTTGAAGGTTATTCAGGGGACTGCGCCCGCCACTTTTGGAAGCCTGCCTTCGCCGAATGCGATCTTCCTTGGAGGAGGCGTCGGCAATGATGATCTCTTCGACGCTTGCTGGGCGAAGCTTTCCCCCGGCGGTCGTCTCGTTGCAAACGCAGTCACGCTCCAGAGCGAAGCGACACTTGTCACGCGCCATACACTTTATGGAGGCGACCTGATGCGCATGATGGTCTCCCGAGCCGACCCAATTGGCGGAGCACGTGGGTGGCGGTCGATGATGCCTATTACACAGTGGACGGTGACTAAGCCATGACCGATAGGATCCAGCATGAGCGTCTCTCGATCGGGATCGGCTGCTCCTCCCGCGCCTGCTGCGACGATGTCATCCGATTGATCGAAGCCACCATCGACCGAATACCTTCCGGCACCGTGATCGCAACGCTTGATCGTCGTGTTTCGATAGGAAAGATCGTAGCCTCGAAGCTGTCCCTCCGCCTCGTGCTCTTCCCAGCGAGCGCCCTTGCAGGCGTCGCGGGAGTCACCACGCACTCCTCCCTGGCTCTCGCGAAAACACGCACCGCCAACGTCGCGGAGGCATCCGCACTGGCGTCGCTTGGCCCCTTAGCGCGCCTCATCGTACCGCAAACGAAAGGTCGTTTCTGCACCTGTGCAATTGCGACGCTCTCTGCGGAGGTGCATTCATGATCGTCCACTTCATCGGCGCAGGCCCAGGAGCACCTGACCTTCTCACGCTTCGTGGCCGTGATCTCATCCATAACTCCCCCGTATGCCTCTATGCTGGCTCCCTCGTACCCAGGGAGATTGTTGCCCACGCACGACCTGGCACCCGCATCGTTGACACGGCCGAGATGAATCTGGATCAGATCATCGCCGAGATTGTCGACGCGCACGCCAAAGACCTCGACGTCGCTCGCATCCATTCCGGCGATCTTTCCATATGGAGCACCATGGCGGAACAGATTCGTCGTCTAAAGCTGCTTGGTATTCCGTATGACGTCACTCCGGGTGTTCCTGCTTTTGCCGCTGCTGCCGCTGCACTCAACCAGGAACTCACGTTGCCGAACGTGGCTCAGACGCTAATCCTGACTCGCACCTCGACAAGATCCACACCGATGCCAGCCGGAGAAGACCTCGCGACCCTCGGTCGCACCGGTGCGACGCTTGCCATTCACCTATCCATCATGAACCTCGACCAGGTTTCCTCACAGTTATCACCGCTCTACGGCAAGGACTGCCCCGTCATCATTATCTTCCGGGCCACTTGGCCCGACGAACGCATCCTACGCGGCACGCTTTCTACGATTCATGGGATAGTGAAGGCATGCGGCATTGATCGCAATGCCCTCATTCTGGTCGGGCGCTCTCTGGACCAGTTACCTTCCGGCGAGAGTTACCTCTACTCCACGGCAAGGGACCGTACGAATACTTCCGAGTAATTGCGCTATGAATCCAAACAAGGTCACCGATATGCGATCTGTTACGGAACCAACCCGAAGTTGTGCTCCACGAGTTCTCATTCTGGGTGGAACAAGCGAGGCGTCGGAGCTTGCCACGGAGTTGGCAGCCAGAACCGATGTTACCGTGATCTCATCCCTCGCCGGTCGAGTGAGCCAGCCCAGGTTGCCCGCCGGGATTGTTAGAGTTGGTGGCTTCGGCGGGGTTGCCGGATTGATCTCTTATCTGCGTGATGAAAAGATCGGAGTGGTCATCGATGCGACTCATCCCTTCGCATCGAAGATAAGTGGCAACGCCGAGTTGGCCTGCACTGCCTTAAGCCTTCCACTCATCGCTTTGGAACGCGCGCCGTGGGAGCCAAACGAGCATGATTGCTGGTACACGGTGCCCGATGCACAAGCCGCTGCGTCAATGGTGAACCATAAGCACAATCGTGTTTTTCTCTCTATTGGACGGCAAGAGCTTGGCGCATTTTCCAACTGCAATGATGCATGGTTTCTGGTGCGTTCCATCGATGCTCCCGGCGAAACATTGCCAGCCAACTCAAAGCTTATTCTGAAGCGTGGCCCGTTTCATCTCGATGATGAACTACAGATGCTTCGCACTGAGTCCATCAGCCTGATCGTGTCCAAAAATAGTGGTGGCACAGCAACCTATTCAAAAATCGAGGCTGCGAGAACCCTCCGGATCCCAGTCGTCATGATTGATCGTCCAATGAAACACAGCGCACCTGTTGTATCGCAACCAGTTCATGTGCTTCAAAAACTTGCACAACTGCTGTGAATGTTCCCACAACGATGTTGCCTTCCACGGAGTGATAGTCCCTATGAGAAAGCTCTTTCTAATCGGTATTGGTGCAGGCAATCCCGAATACATTACGGTGCAGGCGATCAAGGCACTGAATCTCGTAGACGTATTCTTTCTCCCGGACAAGGGCGAAGCGAGGCAGCAGCTCTTAAACCTCAGAAAAGAGATATGTGAACGATATATCGAAAATACGTCGTATCGGATTGTCGAGATAGATGATCCCGTCCGCGATACAACCATATCGGATTACGCAACCCGAGTTGTACTGTGGCATCGAGAGCGAGCCTTGATTTATGAGGAAATGATCCAACAGGAACTTGCAGAGGATGAGTGCGGTGCTTTTCTGGTGTGGGGAGATCCATCGCTGTATGACAGCACCATCCGAATCATCGAAGGCATAAAGGCCCGTGGAAGACTAAGTTTTGAGTTCGAGGTTATCCCGGGCATTACAAGCATTCAAGCTTTGGCCGCGCGCCACAGGATCACTCTGAATGGAATAGGGGAATCAATCGTCATTACGACAGGTCGCCAACTCTCTGCCGGACTAAGTGGCGAAGCGGAAAGAACAATCGTGATGTTGGATGGGCAATGCTCTTTCAACAATCTGCTCGAAGAGGATCTCGATATTTTCTGGGGTGCCTACCTGGGAATGGAAGAAGAGGTACTTGTATCTGGAAAGCTCCGTGAAGTTGCAGAAACGATTGAAACAATTCGCCATGAGAAGAGACAAAAGAACGGGTGGATTATGGACGCTTATTTGCTTTGCAAACCAAACAGAAATCGCTCAATCCAAGAATTCGTTGTAACAGACACTGATTCTGCGACAAGGTGATTGAGATTGACGCGGCCTGCTCCCGGTTTTCCGCACAGAACTGACTACGAAATCTGACGGAACATCCGCTGAACGCATACAAAAAAGACTGCGAGGAAATGTGTGCTCGACAATGGTTTGAAAGATCGCAGGCTCCAGCCAATCAAAATTCTCCAGTTTCATCCAGGCAAGTCGATCTAGATGAGATACGAATTTGAAAGCAGCAGCCGTTTGTGTCGGTCGGGATTCCGTGCTTAAATTAAGCAGTGGACCAGGGGTGCTTCGCGCATGCGGGGCTGAGAAATACCCTTAGGAACTCGTTGAAATTCGCCTGATTGCTGCATCTTTGCGGGTGATTTTCATTTTGTTGCTTTGGAAATCTGTTTGCATTGTGGTTCTGTCCGGTGTTTCCCAGGGTCTTCGAGCCTCCGGAAACATCTCCGCCGGCCTGCAACCATCTTTCAGGCACACTTCTCCCTGAGCCTTGTCGGCGGTTGCGCCATCAGTCGCGGTAGCCGTATCAGGTTGTGCGCCGCGCAGCTGAAGACGAACAGCCAGTCTACTTTTTCCA
>JAJZBZ010000003.1 GCA_021846275.1 Acidobacteriota bacterium | reverse complement strand
AGACAACATTCAGCTGGAGATCGAGCTTCAGACGCCGGTGGCGATGGAGAAGGGTCTGCGGTTTGCGATCCGCGAAGGCGGTCGCACGGTGGGAGCCGGAGCCATCTCGGAGATCGTGGCGTAAGAAGCAGTTGTCAGGGGTCAGTCGTCAGGGGTCAGTTTTCAGCCATGGCTCCTGACGGCGGGCAAGAATGGTTTAACGGGGAAATGCAGGCAGAAAATTCAGGGAGATCGCGGCAAAGATTAATTGCGGCGAATCGGTTAGGATGAAGAGATGCGAGAGATTGTGACATTACAGTGCACCGAGTGCAAGGAGCGCAACTACACGACGACGAAGAACAAGAAGACGACCACGGGCCGTCTGGAGTTCTCGAAGTTCTGCAAGCGCTGCCGCACACACCGTGCGCATCGGGAAACGAAGTAAGACGGTCGTCAGGGATTGGTCGTCAGTAATTGTGGATCGCCCTCGTACTGACCACTGAAAACTGACCCCTGAAAACTGTTTTTACAGGGGCGTAAGCTCAACGGTTAAACTGTCGGTCTCCAAAACCGAACTTGGGGGTTCGAATCCCTCCGCCCCTGCCATCCGTTTCGTCGGGCGCGACGAGCGGAGATCAGAGCCAGCAATTTGCGTCAGACGCGGCAAGAACAGGAAATAAGGCAATGGCAAAGACAGCAGCAATCACGGAAAGCAAGCCTGGCGAATCGAAGGTGGCAGCGATGACCGGAAGCGTCGAACGTTTTCGTGGGTTTTTGGGCGATGTTCGCGCGGAGATGCGCAAGGTGGTTGCGCCCTCGCGCAAGGAGGTGCAGACGACGACCATCGTGGTGCTGGCCGTGGTGTTCTTTTTCGCGGCCTATTTTTACGTGACCGACACGGTCTTCGCCTACGCGGTGAAGCAGGTGATGGATCGGCTTGCGGGTTCGTGAACGGGCGCTGAAGATGCAGACAGAGATCGAAGCGGAAACGAGATTGAGAGCAGGAATGGAAGAGAATCAGCCGACTGGCGCAGAGCCAGCGATCGAAAGCGCGGAGTCGCCAGCGAAGAACGAAAACTTCCGCTGGTACATTCTGCATGCTTACTCCGGCTTTGAGCGCAAGGTGAAGGAGTCTCTGCTGAGCCGCATTCAGGCCTTTGGCATGGAGAGCAAATTCGGCCAGATCATCGTGCCCACCGAGCAGGTGACGGAGACGGTGAATGGCAAGAAGCGCACGGTGGAGCGGGTGTTTATTCCCGGCTATGTGCTGATCGAGATGGAGCTGGACAACCAGATCTGGCACATCATCAAGGAGACGCCGAAGGTGACCGGCTTCCTGGGCACGGGCGACAAGCCGGTGGCGCTGAGCGAGGCCGAGATCAGCTCGCTGCTGAACCGCTCGACCGAGGCGCGCGAGAAGCCGCGACAGAAGATCAAGTTTGAGAAGAACGAGTCGGTGCGGATCACCGACGGACCCTTTGCCAACTTCAATGGCGTGGTGGACGACGTGAACGAGGATCGCGAGACGCTGAAGGTGATGGTGACGATCTTTGGCCGTTCGACGCCGGTGGAACTGGAGTTTGGCAAAGTGGAGAAGATTGAGTAGGGACGATTTCCGCCAGTAGCTTTCAGCTTCTAGCCGGTGTTGCGCCTGGTGCGCATCGGTTGGAGGTGAACACGGAAGCGGCCCTGCCAAAATTAATGGCAACATGTCGGCAGCCCATACGGCCAGGAGCGGGCAGCCGGAGAGCAAAGGAAACAGAGAGATGGCACCACCGAAAAAAATTACCGGATATGTGAAGCTCCAGATCGAAGCCGGCAAGGCAACGCCGGCGCCGCCCGTCGGGCCGGCCCTCGGCCAGGCGCAGGTCAACATCATGGAGTTCTGCAAGCAGTTCAACGCGCGGACGCAGAACAAGGAGATGGCGGGCTTCACGATTCCCGTGGTCATCACGGTCTATGGGGATCGTACGTTCACCTTCGTGACCAAGACGCCGCCAGCGTCGAACCTGCTGCTGCGCGCGGCCGGTGTGGCAAAGGGCGCAGGCGCACCGAACAAGGACAAAGTGGGCAAGGTGACCGAGAAGCAGGTGCGCGAGATCGCCGAGCAGAAGATGCCGGACCTGAACGCGGCCTCGATTGACGCTGCCGTGAAGAGCATCAAGGGCACGGCTCGCTCGATGGGCATCGAAGTGGTGGCATAGCCGACCAGCCGCAGCAGCGGTTTCGACGGCCTTCCCACCGAGGAAGGCCGTTTTGCTTCCGAGGGAATGGAGCGAGCGCAGGGTGGGAATGCCGGTGCTGTGTCGGCGATGATGCGGGCAGGCGATACGGGCAAAGAAGCGGGCAGGCAACGGGCAGCAACGAAACGACGGAAGGACGCAGGGATGGAATACAACTTGTCGCGCCGGATGGGGCAGATGCGCCCGTCTGCGGTTCGCCAGATTCTGAAGGTGACCGAGCAGCCGGAGATGATCTCGTTTGCCGGCGGGCTACCGGCGCCGGAGTGTTTTCCCGTGGCAGAGATTGCCGAGTGTGCGCAGCGCGTGCTGGCTGAGGCCGGTGCGCAGGCGCTGCAATATGCCGTGACCGAGGGCTTCGGGCCACTGCGCGAGAAGTTTGCCGCCGAGATGCGCGGGCGCGGCGTGGTCGGCTGTACGGCTGAAAACCTTCTGGTCACCAGCGGCTCGCAGCAGGGCTTGGACCTGATTGGAAAGATTCTGATCGATCCGGGCGATGCGATTCTGACGGAAAGCCCGACGTATCTGGCGGCGATTCAGGCCTTTCAGGCGTATGAGGCGCGGTTTGTGCCGGTGCGCACCGATGAGCTGGGCCTGATTCCGGAGGCGCTCGAAGAGTCGATCCTGCGCGAGCGGCCGAAGCTGCTCTATGTGATTCCAAACTTCCAGAATCCAACCGGGATTACGCTGGCGGCCGCACGCAGGCAGGCGATTTATGATCTGGCGCGGCGACACGGCATCCTCATCGTTGAGGACGACCCGTATGGGAAGCTGCGCTATCGCGGCGTGGAGATTCCGCCGATTGCCTCGCTGGATGAAGCTGGCATTGTGCTCTACCTGAGCACGGTCTCGAAGACGATCACGCCGGGGCTGCGCGTGGGCTGGGTCGCCGGGCATCCGACGCTGCTGAGGAGCCTGGGCATCGCCAAACAGGCCGCGGACCTGCATACCTCGAATATCGACCAGCGGATCGTGGATCGCTATCTGACGGATTTTGACAGCGCGGCGCACATCGAGCGTATTCGCCAGTTATATGGCGCGCGCTTCGCATGGATGGACAACTGCCTCACGGCGCAGATGCCGGGTGAGTTTCACTGGACGCATCCGGAGGGAGGGATGTTTCTGTGGGTGAGCTGTCCGGAGGGTGTCGATGCCGGGGCGATGCTGCCGGAGGCCATCGAGCGCAAAGTGCTCTTTGTGCCGGGCAAGGATTTCTTTCCCGATGGCTCGGGTCAGCGATTCATGCGGCTGAATTTTTCGAATGCTCCGGAGGCGAAGATTGAGATCGGCATTGCGCGGCTGGCCGAGGTGGCGCGGCAGGCGCTGGTGATGGCGGAAAAGGCCTGAGCGGGAGCGGAACCTGCGACGAAAGGCCGTACAGAATCGTCTCAGGAGGGTTTCCGGGTGTTTTGTGGCTGGGCAAGTGGATCGAATTCTGATTCTTCCTGCTTGCGTTTCCCCCGGCCAAGCGGTAGTATGAAAAGACGTGCCCGGAGAACCATTCCGGGCCATCAAAGGCACCACGGCTTGCGAGCCTGTTCGAGGCGGGGCGATCTGCCCGGAACCTCCAGGTTTCCCGACACGAGCTTCGGAAACGAAGCGGGGACTGGCGCAAAGCGGTGGGAGATGAGGGATGAATGGCAAGGAAAGCCAGCAGGAATATCGCGAAGGCGCGCGCGGCCGTGGAGCAGCGGAACTATCTGCTGCCGGAGGCGGTGACGCTGCTGCAAAAGGTGAAATTCGCCAAGTTTGACGAGACGGTGGACCTGACGCTGCGTCTGGGCGTGGACACGCGTCATGCCGACCAGATGGTGCGTGGAACGGTGGTGCTGCCGCACGGACTGGGCAAGACGAAGACAGTGGCCGTGGTGGCGACCGGCGACCGGCAGAAGGAAGCCGAGGCGGCGGGAGCGGATTTCGTCGGCGGCGAGGAGTTGGTCGAGCGCATCCAGAAGGAAAACTGGACGGGTTTTGATGCCCTGATCGCGACGCCGGATATGATGAAGTCGGTGGGTCGTCTGGGCAAGGTTCTGGGGCCGCGCGGCCTGATGCCGAACCCGAAGACGGGGACGGTGACGCAGGATGTGGCTGCGGCGGTCAAGGAGATCAAGGCCGGCAAGGTGGAGTTTCGCGCCGACAAGACGGCGCTGGTCCATGTGCCGGTTGGCAAGCTGAGCTTTGCGCCGGAGAAGCTGGTCGAGAACGCGACGACGGTGCTGGCGAGCGTGATGCGAGCCAAGCCGTCGGCGGCCAAGGGTAAGTACGTCAAGGGGATTACGCTCAGTTCGACGATGGGTCCGGGCGTGCCGATTGACGGTGCGGTGGCTGAGGCTTCGATCAAGTAGGCGGTCGGCGTTTGCCGGGTCGGCGGTACGGATCGGTTAAAGCGCGCTGGCCTGTCGGGTTTTCTGGGCGGTTCAAGATTGCGGTCCCGGCGCTGTTCCGGGTGTGCAGAGCCTCAAGGGTTTTGCGCGGGAGTTAAGAAGATGGCATTGAGCAGGGCAAAGAAGAAGCAGAAGCTGCAGGTGCTGGCCGGTGAGCTTTCCGGCTCGACGACGGCGATTGTCGGCACCTTTACGAAGTTGACGGTGGCGCAGGATTTCGAGCTGCGCAAGGTGGTTCGCGGCGCGGGCGGCAAGTATCGCGTGCTGAAGAACAAGCTGGCCGCGAAGGCAGGCGAGGGCACGGGCGTCGAGGCTGCGCTCAAGGGGCTGAAAGGTGTCAGCGCCGCTGCGTTCACTTCGGGCGATCCGGTGGAGCTGGCCAAGGCGTTTTCCACCTGGGTGAACGACAACGCGGAGTTCACCTTCAAGCTGGGCATTGTTGACGGCAAGCTGATTACCGCCGACGAGGTGAAGGCGCTGGCCAGCATGCCTGGCAAGCAGGAGCTGTTCTCGAAGCTGCTGTTCTTGATCAATGCTCCGGCGCAGCGGTTGGTGACGGTGATGAATGCAACGGGACGCGACCTGGCCGTGGTGGTGAACCAGGGCGTGAAGGAAAATAAGTTCGCCGCTGCGGCGGAGTAAGGTTTTCCCGGCGGCTGTCCAGGGGGTGCTTGTCTGGCACATCGGAAACCCTGAAGACGGATTCCGGCGGGGTGTAACAACAACAAAGATTCTGAGGATGGGAGAAAAACAATGGCGGATTTGAATCAGTTGGAAGAGCAGATTGTGAGCCTGAGCCTGCTGGAAGCAGCATCTCTGGTGAAGAAGCTGGAAGAGCGTCTTGGCGTTTCAGCGGCAGCGGCGGCCCCGGTGGCCGTGGTGGCGGCTGGCGGCGGCGCGGCAGCTGCGGAAGTGGCCGAGCAGACCGAGTTTCAGGTGATCCTGAAGGACGCTGGCGCGAACAAGATCAACACCATCAAGGCGGTTCGCGAAGTGACGGCTCTGGGTCTGAAGGAAGCCAAGGACCTGGTCGATGGTGCGCCGAAGCCGCTCAAGGAGAACGCGAGCAAGGAAGAGGCCGAGTCGATCAAGAAGAAGTTTGAAGGCGTGGCCACCATCGAGATCAAGTAGTTCTCGGTTCTGGTTTGCATTCCTGGGAAAGACGCGCTACATTAAAGGATGCGTGTCTTTCCCTGTCGCCTGTCCACTCAAATTTCGTAATACGAGCGAAATTGCCTCGGATTCGCAATCCTGCCGGGTTGCCGATCTTGGTGTTGGGCGACGAGGGAAGTAAGCAAAAACAATCTTGGCAGTTCGGCTGGCAGCGGATTGCGGGCGAGCGTTTTACCAGGCGGCGGGCAGACGGTTTGGTCTTACGGCGTATCTCATATTCATCGGCACCAGGGCACAGTTGACTGGCTGCGCTCGTGAGGTTTTGCGCCTCGCGGGCTTTCGTGTCTGCCGGGCTTAGTAGGAGCCATATTCGCGGCGGGAAACCGCCACGGGGTTGAACTCAAAAGCAGTGTAGCGGTCCAGAGCGGTTTCGACAAGAAGTAGTTTTGGCAGGATGTGGATTTCCGGTTGCGTGTCCGTCAGCCGGGGAAGAATCCAAAACAGGCAACCCGCGCCGAGGCCTTGGCGGGAAGCATGACAGGTGACCGGCAATGGGGCCGGAGCCGTGGGAAACGGGCCTCAGGAGTGAAGCATGTCCAACGAGAATCGCGCCATTCGCAGCCGACTCGATTTTTCCAAGATTCCAACCGCCATTCAGATCCCCAATCTCATCGAAGTGCAGCGCCGGTCGTATGAGCGTTTTCTGCAGATGGATATGCTGCCGAATGAGCGCGATGACAACGGTCTCCAGTCGGTGTTCACTTCGGTGTTTCCGATCACGGATTTCCGCAATGTCTCGCAGCTTGACTTTGTGGATTTTTCGATTGGCAACTGGGAGTGCAAGTGCGGCCACCTGAAGGGGCTGCATCACTTGCGGACGGCATGCGTGACCTGTGGCTCGATGGTGATTACGGATCCCTTTCATCCGGGGGATGTGCTGTGTCAGAAGTGCGGCACGTACAACAAGAACACGCCGGATTTCTGTAACAAGTGCGGCGACCCGGTGGGGTTGCAGTTGAAGTATGACCAGCAGGAGTGCGAAGAGAGGGGCATGACGTTCTCCGCGCCGCTGAAGGTCACGGTGCGCCTGACGATCTTTGACAAGGATCCGGAGACGGGCGCGAAGACGGTGCGCGACATCAAGGAGCAGGAGGTGTTCTTCGGCGATATTCCGCTGATGACTCCGAATGGCACGTTCATCGTGAACGGCACGGAGCGCGTGATTGTTTCGCAGTTGCATCGCTCACCGGGCGTTTTCTTTGAGACGGCCAACAACCGCACCTACTTCCTGGGCAAGATCATTCCCTATCGCGGCTCGTGGGTGGAGTTTGAGTACGACCAGAAGAACATTCTCTATGTGCGCATCGACCGCAAGCGCAAGTTCCTGGGCACGATCTTCCTGCGCGCGCTGGGTCTGCGCTCGGACGAGGAGATTCTGAAGACGTTCTACACCGTGGACCGCATCACGATGAAGGACGGCAAGCTGCTGTGGACAGTGCCGCAGGATGGGCTGACGCATCTCCAGGGCGCGAAGCCGGCGCATGCCGTCGTGGTGAAGGGCGAGGAGATTGCGCACTCCGGGCGCAAGATCACGGCGCACACGCTGAAAGCGCTGCGCCAGCATGGCATTGGCCAAGTGGAAGTGGAGGCTGCGGAGCTGGACGGCGCAATGACGGCCGCCGACGTGCTGGACATGGAGACCGGCGAGGTGGTGGTCGAGGCCAACGTGGAGCTGACAGCGGACCGGCTGCACAAGATTCAGGCCTCGGGCGCGACGGTCATCGAAATCTTCTTCCCGGAGCGCGACGAGGTGGGCAACATCATCACCAACACGCTCCGCCGCGATTCGATTCACAAGCCCGAAGAGGCTCTGATCGAGATCTATCGCAAGCTGCGTCCGGGCGATCCTCCGACGCTCGATACGGCGACGGCGCTGTTTGAGGGGATGTTCTTCGATCCGCGCAAGTATGATTTTTCGCGCGTGGGTCGGCTGAAATTCAACATCAAGCTCTACGAGAACCAGAGCGCGGGCGACCTGGACAAGCGGACGCTGACGCCGGAGGACTTCTACGCGACGATCCGGTATCTGCTGAAGCTGCGCCGCAATATCGGCAACGTGGACGATATCGATCATCTGGGCAACCGGCGCGTGCGCGCGGTGGGTGAGCTGATGGAGAATCAGTTCCGCATCGGCCTGGTGCGCATGGAGCGCGCGATCAAGGAAAAGATGAGCGTCTATCAGGAGCTGACGACGGCGATGCCGCACGACCTGATCAACGCGAAGCCGGTGATGGCGGCTATCCGCGAGTTCTTCGGCTCCTCGCAGCTTTCGCAGTTCATGGACCAGACGAATCCGCTGTCGGAGATTACGCACAAGCGTCGTCTTTCGGCGCTTGGGCCGGGTGGTCTGTCGCGTGAGCGCGCCGGCTTTGAGGTGCGAGACGTGCATCCGACGCACTATGGTCGCATCTGTCCGATTGAAACGCCGGAAGGCCCGAATATCGGACTGATCAGCTCGCTGAGCAGCTTTGCGCGCATCAACGAGTATGGCTTCATCGAGTCGCCGTACCGCAAGGTCAAGGAGGGTCACATCCTTGACTTCGTCGAGATTTCAAACGCCGGTGACAGCGGAATGCGCGTGGGCGATCACCTGGAAAAGACCGAGGCGATTCAACGCAATGCGGAGCTGATCAAGGCGAAGAAGCGCGGGATCGAGTGGATTCCCTTCAGCTTCTATCAGTCGGCCTGGGAAGAGGATCGGCATACGATTGCGCAGGCCAATGTGCGTTTTGACCAGAATGGCCGCATTCTGGATGAGTTGGTGAATGCGCGTCGTCAGGGCAACTTCGTGCTGGTCAATCGCGACGAGGTCGATTACATCGATGTCAGTCCGAAGCAGCTTGTTTCGGTGGCCGCTTCGCTGGTGCCGTTCCTGGAGCACGACGACGCGAACCGTGCGCTGATGGGCGCGAACATGCAGAGGCAGTCGGTGCCGCTGCTGGTGGCCGAGGCACCGCTGGTGGGTACGAGCATGGAGGGCGTGACGGCGCGCGACTCCGGTGCCGTGATCCTGGCCAAGCGCAACGGCATTGTGGATTCGGTCGATTCCGAGCGGATCATCATTCGCGTGGAGGGTGAGCATCATCCGACGCAGATGTCGCGCGAGGTGGGTTCGGATATTTATCAGCTTGTGAAGTTCAAGCGATCGAACCAGAACACCTGCATCAACCAGAAGCCGGTGGTGCGCGAAGGCGACCGCGTGCTGAAGGGGCAGGTGATTGCCGATGGTCCGTGCACGGAACAGGGCGAGCTGGCTCTGGGGCGCAATGTGCTGGTCGCCTTCATGCCGTGGCGCGGGTACAACTTCGAGGACGCGATCCTGATCAGCGAGAAGCTGGTGCGCGAGGACTACTACACCTCGGTGCATATTGAAGAGTTCGAGATCGAGGCGCGCGACACGAAACTGGGACCGGAAGAGATTACGCGCGATATTCCGAACGTCTCCGAGTCGGCGCTGCGTGATCTGGACGATAGCGGCATCATCCGCATCGGCGCGCAGATCCGGCACAACGACATTCTGGTGGGCAAGGTGACGCCGAAGGGTGAGACCCAGCTTACGCCGGAAGAGAAGCTGCTGCGCGCGATCTTTGGCGAAAAGGCCGGCGACGTGCGGGATGCTTCGCTGACCTGTCCTCCGGGCATCGAGGGCACGGTGGTGGACGTTCGCATCTTCAGTCGCAAGGGCCAGGAAAAGGACGAGCGCGCGAAGCTGATCGAGGCCGAGCACAAGGCGAAGCTGGAAAAGAATCTGGGCGATGAGATCCGGATTCTGACCGACGAGCGGCTGAAGCGTCTGGAGTCGCTGCTGGGCGGCAAGGAAGTGCTGGCCGACCTGCATGACGAGCGCACGAACAAGCGACTGCTGACGAAGGGAGCGATGCTGGATCGCGAGACGATTGAGCGCATCTCGACCAAGAACCTGAAGCGGATTCGCTATGCGGACAAGGATCCGCGCGTGAACGAGCAGATCGACGAGATCGAGGAGATGACCTCGCGTCAGATCGACGTGCTGAAGAAGATTACGAACGAGAAGATGGCCAAGCTGCAGAAGGGCGATGAGCTGTCACCGGGCGTGATCAAGATGGTGAAGGTTTACGTCGCGATGAAGCGCAAGCTCTCGGTGGGCGACAAGATGGCCGGTCGCCACGGGAACAAGGGCGTGATCGCGCGCATCCTTCCGGAAGAGGATATGCCGTATCTGCCGGATGGTCGTCCGGTGGAGATTGTGCTGAATCCGCTGGGTGTGCCTTCGCGCATGAACGTGGGACAGATTCTGGAGACGCATCTGGGCTGGGCGGCGGCGGAACTGGGCCGCAAGATGGCCGCGCTGGTGAAGCAGAACAGCGATGCGAACTTCATTCGCGAGCAGGTGAAGCAGAGCTTTGCTGGCACGGCGGCTCTGAATCAGTTGCTGGATCTGGATGACGAGATGCTGCTGCGGGTGACGCGCGGCATGGAGCGCGGGATATGGTTTGGCACGGCGGTCTTTGACGGCGCGCGCGAGGGAGAGATCAAGGCGCTGCTGGCGGCGGCCGGATTGCCGGATTCCGGCAAGACGGTGCTCTATGACGGCATGACGGGTGAGCAGTTCGAGCAGCCGGTGACGGTGGGCTACATCTACATGCTTAAGCTCTCACATCTGGTGGACGACAAGATTCACGCGCGTTCGATCGGGCCGTACTCGTTGATTACGCAGCAGCCGCTGGGCGGCAAGGCGCAGTTTGGCGGGCAGCGTTTCGGCGAGATGGAGGTTTGGGCGCTGGAGGCCTATGGCGCGGCCTACATCCTGCAGGAGCTGCTGACGGCCAAGTCCGACGACGTGTATGGCCGCACCAAGATTTATGAGGCCATTGTCAAGGGCGAGGCGGCGATTGAGCCGGGCGTTCCGGAGAGTTTCAACGTGCTGATTCGCGAGCTGCAGGCGCTGTGTCTGGATGTGGAGCTGATCAAGCGCGCGGACCTGAAGAAACTGCCGGCACCGGAGCTGATCGACGTGGCTGTGGCGGATTAAGCGGGATGAGCCGCTGGCCGTGTGGCTGGCGGCGCGCTCGCGGCATGGGAACTGCCCCGGTGGAGAGATCCACCAACCAGGGTGGGGCAGAACTCCCGAAAGAATTCCCTGGGGCAGCCGCGACGCAGGCCAGAGGCAGGCGTCAAGGAGGAAAGAAGTGTTCCGTTCCAATCCATTTGAGCTGACATCCCCGATCAAGGATTTCGATGCGATCCGCATCATGCTTGCCTCGCCGGAAAAGATACGGAGCTGGTCGCATGGCGAAGTGACCAAGCCGGAGACGATCAACTATCGCACCTTCAAGCCGGAGCGGGATGGCCTGTTCTGCGCGCGCATCTTCGGACCGGTGACGGACTGGGAGTGCCTGTGCGGCAAGTACAAGCGGATGAAGCACCGCGGCGTGATCTGCGACAAGTGCGGCGTGGAGGTGACGGTCTCGAAGGTCCGGCGCGAGCGCATGGGACACATTGAGCTGGCTTCGCCGTGCTCGCATGTCTGGTTCTTCAAGGGGCTGCCGTCGCGCATCGGGCATCTACTGGATATTTCGCTGCGTGACCTGGAAGGGATCCTCTACTTCGAGTCCTATGTGGTGGTCGATCCGGGCGACGCGCCGGTGAAGGAGCGCGAGGTCATCAAGGACGAGAATCGCTTCCGCGAACTCGACCAGCAGTATCGCCCGACGGGATTCAAGGCGATGATGGGCGCCGAGGCGATCAAGGAGCTGCTGAAGCGCGTTGCGGTGGAAGAACTGTCGGTCGAGATGCGCGAGAAGATGAAGGCGGAGACCTCGGTTCAGAAGAAGCTGAAGTATTCCAAGCGCCTCAAGGTAGTCGAGGCATTCCGCAAGAGCGGCAACAAGCCGCACTGGATGATTCTCGACGTGCTGCCGGTGATTCCTCCGGAGCTGCGTCCGCTGGTGCCTCTGGATGGCGGTCGATTTGCGACGTCTGATCTGAACGATCTCTATCGGCGCGTGATCAACCGCAACAACCGCCTGAAGAAGCTGATGGACCTGCATGCGCCGGAGGTGATCGTGCGCAACGAGAAGCGCATGCTGCAGGAGGCTGTGGATGCGCTGTTTGACAACGGGCGTCGTGGCCGCGTGCTGCGCGGCGCGAACAACCGTCCGCTGAAGTCGCTCTCCGATACGCTGAAGGGCAAGCAGGGACGTTTCCGGCAAAATCTGCTCGGCAAGCGCGTGGATTATTCGGGCCGCTCGGTGATTGTGGTGGGTCCGGAGCTGAAGCTGAACCAGTGCGGATTGCCGAAGAAGATGGCTCTGGAGCTGTTCAAGCCGTTTATCTATCACCGGCTGGAGCAGACCGGGCACTGCACGACGATCAAGCAGGCCAAAGAGATGGTCGAGATGCAGGATACGGTGGTCTGGGACATCCTGGAAGAGGTGATCAAGGATCATCCGATTCTGCTGAACCGCGCTCCCACGCTGCATCGTCTGGGCATTCAGGCCTTTGAGCCGGTGCTGGTCGAGGGCAAGGCGATCAAGATACACCCGCTTGTCTGCACGGCCTTCAACGCGGACTTTGACGGCGACCAGATGGCGGTGCATATTCCGCTTTCGCCGGAGGCGCAGATTGAGGCCAGCGTGCTGATGCTTGCCTCGCACAACATTCTCTCGCCCGCATCCGGTCATCCGATCACGGTGCCAACGCAGGACATGGTGCTCGGGCTGTATTACATGACCAAGTCCAAGGCGGGTGCGCGCGGCGAGGGACGCACGTTTGCCACCATCGAAGAGGTGCTGATGGCGCTTGCGCTGGGCGAGGTGGAGACGCTGACGCCGATCCGTCTGCGCTACACGGGCCAGGTGCTGGACATGACGACGGCCTATGACGATCAGGATCTGATGCACACCGATCCTGTCGAGTTCAATCGACAGTTCCTGACGACGACGGTCGGTCGCGCGATCCTGAACGACGCGCTGCCGGAGGGAATGCCGTTTGTCAACGGGCTGCTGAAGAAGAAGGGTATCGGGCAGCTTGTGAGCTATTGCAACCAGAAGTTCGGTCTTGAGGTGACGGTGCGGATGCTGGACCGGATCAAAGAACTTGGCTTCCAGTACGCGACGCGCTCCGGTCTGTCGGTGGGTCTGGACGACATGGTGATCCCGGCAAGCAAGTACACGACGGTCTCGGACGCCGACAGGGCGGTGATTGGCATCCAGCAGCAGTATCTGGACGGGGCGATCACCAACGGCGAGCGCTCGAACAAGGTGATCCAGATATGGTCTGCGGTGACGGACAAGGTGGCCGACGAGATGTTTGGCAACATGAAGCAGGCCGACAAGGACGGTGCCATGAATCCGATTTACATCATGGCCGACTCCGGCGCTCGCGGATCAAAGCAGCAGATTCGCCAGTTGAGCGGCATGCGCGGACTGATGGCCAAGCCTTCAGGCGAGGTGATCGAGACGCCGATTACGGCGAACTTCCGCGAAGGCCTTACAGTGCTCGAGTACTTTATCTCGACGCACGGCGCGCGCAAGGGACTGGCGGATACCGCGCTGAAGACGGCCGACTCCGGCTATCTGACGCGGCGTCTGGTGGACGTGGCGCAGGACGTGATTGTGACCGAGCAGGATTGCGGGACGGTGGAGGGCATTTACGTGCAGCCGATCGTCGAGTCCGGCGAGATCATCGAACCGCTGCGCGACCGCATCATTGGCCGCGTTTCGCTGGAACGGATCAAGGATCAGGACGGCAACGTCGCGGTCGAGATCAACCAGGAGATCAACGAGGAGATTGCTTCGGCGATTCAGGCGGCGGGCGTGGAGAAGGTGAAGATTCGTTCGGTGCTGACGTGCGAATCGCGGCGCGGCGTCTGCGCGCTGTGCTACGGACGCAATCTTGGCACAGGCCGCATGGTGGAGATGGGCGAGACCTGCGGCGTGATTGCGGCGCAGTCGATTGGCGAGCCGGGAACGCAGCTTACGATGCGCACCTTCCATGTGGGCGGCACGGCTTCGCGGGTCTCCGACAAGAGTCGGCTGGACGCGAAGAATCACGGCACGGTTCACTTCATCAACCTGAACACGGTGAAGTCGGAAAAGGATGGCATGCTGGTGGCGATGAACCGCTCCGGCTCCGTGGCCATCGTGGATGATCGCGGGCGCGAAAAGGAGCGCTACCAGGTGGTCTACGGCGCGCGTCTGCGTGTGCAGGACGGCCAGAAGGTGGCGCTGGGCGAGATGCTGGCCGAGTGGGACCCTTACACCTACGCTGTGCTGACGGAGATTGGCGGCACGGTGCAGTTCAAGGATCTGCAGGAGGGCATCACACTGAATGAGGAAGTGGACGAGGTGACCGGGCTTTCGCGTCTGGTGGTCTCCGACTCCTCGGACGAGAAGCGTCAGCCGGCGATCTTCATCAACGGATCGAAGGGCAAGAAGCGGTACCTGATGCCGAGCCGCGCTCATCTGATGGTGCTGGACGGCGATACGGTGGGACCGGGCGACATTCTGGCCAAGATTCCACGCGAGTCCACGCGCACGAAGGACATTACCGGCGGTCTGCCGCGCGTGGTGGAACTGTTCGAGGCGCGCAAGCCGCGCGAGACGGCGATCATCTCGGAGATCGACGGCGTGGTTCGCTTCGGCGAGGTATCGAAGGGTCAGCGTCGCATTTACGTGACGGCGGACACGGGCGAGGAGCGCGAGTACTCAGTCCCGCGCGGCGTGCATGTGAACGTACAGGAAGGCGAGCGGCTGAGCGCGGGCGATCCGCTGATGGATGGTCCGCTGAATCCGCATGACATTCTGGCCGTGCTGGGCGAAAAGGAACTCCAGCGTTATCTCGTCAACGAGATTCAGGAGGTCTATCGCCTGCAGGGCGTGGCCATCTCGGACAAGCACATCGAGGTGATTGTGCGGCAGATGCTGCGCTGGGTGCGCATCGAGGATGTGGGCGATACGAACTTCCTGCTGGAGCAGCAGGTAGATCACTTCCGCTTCAACGAGGAGAACGAGCGCGTGCTGGCCAATGGCGGTCGTCCTGCGATTGGTAGTCCGCTACTGCTGGGCATCACGAAGGCGTCGCTGTCAACCGACAGCTTTATCTCCGCGGCCAGCTTCCAGGAGACGACGCGCGTGCTGACCGAGGCTTCGATCAACGGAGCGATCGACGGGCTGCGCGGGCTGAAGGAGAACGTGATCGTGGGTCGTCTGATTCCCGCGGGCACGGGATTGGAATACTACCGTGGCGTGCAGCTTTCGCCTGAACTCGAGGAGGCGGCCGAGCGCGTGAAGCGCGAAGTGACGGCCGAGATCGAGGCTCAGGAGCGCGAGCTGGAGATGATGCGACAGGAAGGCGAAGCTGAAGAGATGGCCGCTGAGTAATCGGCTGTTGAATCACGGACACGGAAGCCCGGCAGATTGCCGGGCTTCCGCTTTTTGTTTGGAATCGCGAGTGAGGTTTACGCTCCGCGTTCGTTAGCCTCTGGCAGGGTGTCCGACGCGGCTTCGGGTTTCGCTTCCGGTTGCGTTTCGGGATTGGCTGCTGTGCCGCTGGCCTCTGTTGCAGCGTCGGTCGTGGTTTTCTTTGCTGCTGGCTCGTGGCTTGCTTCAGCGGCGAACCAGCGGTCGAGTTGGTAGCCGCAGGTTTCCGCAGCGGCGCACGAGGCTGCAATCTCGGCTTCGAGTTGTTTCAGAGCTTCGCATCGCGCGGCGTTGTCGGGATTGGCTGCGATGGCGAGCAGAGTGGGCAGGGCAAGCCAGCAGAGCAGCGATTCGAGGTCTTCCTTGCGGAAGTATTCGATGCCGTCGTGCGTGTGGAGTCCGGTGAGCCAGCGAGCGTCGCCGTCCAGCCAGAATTCGGGTTGGGTGACGGATGCCAGTCCGGGCCAGCGCAGCAGCAGGCGAACGCGAGCGGCTGCGCGCCAGCTTTCCTCGCTGTCGTGGCCGTTGTCTGCGCCGAGCGAGCGCAGGTGCTCGGCGAGTGCCGGGCGCAGGTAAAGAGCGTCGAAATGTTCCGCAGCTTCCTGCTGACTGATTTTGCGAGGCGAAGAGCTTTGCGGCATCGCGCTGCGCAGCACGAGCCATGCGCCGAGCGGTGCCCAGTGGCTGGTTGTTTTCCCGTCCGTGCCGGACAACAGTTGGCCAGTATCCGGCGGCCAGACGTCAGCAAACTGCCGCGCAAGCTCGGGTAGTCGCGCGGCGGCGTCCAGCATCGGCAGCAGCCTGGCGCTGGGTGAAGGTATCGCGGTTGCTTCGTCGATAGTCGCTTGGTTCGCGTCGGTCGTTGCGGCAGTCTCGGTCGGTTTGGGGTCTGCTTCGCTTTGCGCAGTGCCGGTTGCTTCGTTGTGGGTGATGGTGGTTTTCGCAGCGGTTTGTGAGGTTGCCAACTCGGAGGCAAGCTGCGCTGCAAAGGCATCGACGGCGCGCGCGAGTGGCTTCCAGCGAGTCTCCGAGGGCGATGGCGAGGACTGGGTCAGCGTGGAGAGCGTTTCGTGGGTGAGCGTGGCGGCCAGCGCCTCATGTAACGGTCGCAGGCGCATACGCGCCAGAGCCTCTTCGAGGTTGCCGACGCCGCGACCGGCGAGTGCGTCGCAGAGTGTGTCCCAGCGAGCGTCGTCGGAGGGTCGGAGCAGTTGCCAGTCGAGCAGGACAGCGCGCTGGTAGCCGCGCAGAGAAATTTCCAGGCCGTAGGTGTGGAAGTCGGTCGAGCGACGCAGGTGATGCAGGCCGGATGCATGGTCGCGCCAGGCGACGATGAGATCGGCTTCGTGGGGCAGGTCCAGCGCCTGCGCCATCACGGTCTGGCGCATGTGTCCGGAGCCTTTGTCCATGAAGGCTGCAGAGATGAGAATGTGGCCGCGCGTAGAGCCGTAACGGTTGTTGTAAAGGACCAGCGCGCGCTGGTCGCCGGCGCGGTTGGAGTAGGCGTAGACGTTCTCGTCCACGGTGCCGTGGTCGGTGATGAAATCGAAGAGGGCGAAGTGCGTGCTCTCGCTGAAGAGCCAGCGGCGATGGAGCAGCGGGGCGATCTCGCGCTGGTGGCGGGCGATGAGTTCGGCGCGAGGCTGCTCGTTCATGCGTGCGCGTTTGAACTCCATGCCGTAGCGCTCGGTGTAGCCCTCGATCTGGCCGTGGGCAAACATGGGCAGTCCCGGCAGCGTGGAAAGCAGAGTGGCCACGCCGAAGCATTTGTCGCCGTCGCTGAACTGGTCGATGGCGGTCTTCTCGTCGGGGTTGCTCATGAAGTTGACGTAGCGCTTGAGGATGTCGGGGTCGAACTCAATGGTCTTTTTCAGATAGGAGCGGTATTTTGCGTTCTCCTCGTCGCGCAGCATGTGCATGAAGGCGCTGTTGTAGACGCGGTGCATGCCGAGGGTGCGCACGAAGTAGCCCTCGAGCAGCCAGAAGGCCTCGGCCAGCAGCAGCGTTCCGGGGACTTCGGCTGCGACGCGATCCACGACCTCGCGCCAGAATTCGTGAGGCATGAGCGCATCGAACTCGTCCTGAGAGATGGCGTGCTCGGCGCGCGAGGGGATGGAGCCGGTGGTGCCGGGCAGCGGAAACCAGAGCCGCTGGACGTGGCGCTTGGCCAGAACCATGGCAGCGTCGAAGCGGATGATGGGAAACATGTGCGCGACGTGGAGGATGGTCTGGATGACGTGTTCGCGCACCCAGTGCCGCGAGTAGTCAAGCTGCGCAGTATCGTTCCAGGCGAACGAGGTTCCGTCGTTGCCGTGGAAGACGAAGCGCGTGGTGTTTTCGTTGTGGTGGCGCAGGCGAAAGACGACGGCGGCGTCGGACTGATCGTAGTAGTGATCCTCGATCTTGATTTCGACGCGGCTGTCGGGCGAGATGTCTGGTCCGTTGAACGAGTAGCCGGGAAACGGGCTGTGCGGCAGCGAGAGAAACCACTCCGGGTGCTCGATGACCCATGGCGAGTCGATGCCCATGTGGTTGGGCACCATGTCGCTGGCGAGGCGAATGCCGAAGCGCGCGGCGCGGTCGCGCAGGCTGGCGTAGGCGCTGCCGCCGCCGAGGTCTTCGGCTATGGAGTAGTCGCGCAGGGAGTAGGCGCTGGCAACGGCGTCGGACTGGCCGCGCAGCCGCTTGATGTTGCGCGAGGCGATGCTGCGCTCCCAGAGGCCGATGAGCCAGAGTGCATTGATGCCGCGCTCGGCGAGCAGGGCCAGTTCTTCGTCGGGAATCTGGTCGAGGCGATGGATGTGGCGCAGGTGCTTCTGGGAGAGCTGCTCCAGCCAGACGTAGGTGCTTTTGGCCACCATGACGACATTGGGCATCCAGGCTACGTCGGAGCTGAAGGCTTCGTATTCATGCAGCGGAGCCTGATAGTCAGCCGAGTAGCGGCGGGTGCGGCGACCGTCGGGGCCGAGGACGAACTCGCGCTGCCATTCCTCGTCAAAGCCGATGTATTCGTCGCCGCGAAATCCGACGTCGCTGCGGCCCGGCTCGGCGTGGCGATGCTGGTCGGGTCCGGGCGGGTGAAACTGCATCCAGATGGCGATCTCTTCTTCGCGGACGGTGCCGATGGCGACGAGCGCGCGGCGCAGGCCTTCACCGAGCCAGGGCGTCCAGCGCTCGCGGATGAACTCAAGCTGCGCGGTGAGCGATTCGGGCGCGGCGAGCATCGGCGCTGCCAGCGCCTGAAAGAGCGAGCCGGTGTCGAGCGGCGGACGCGAGTCGAGAAACTCCGGCAGCGCGGCGGTGACGGCGGCGTAGTCGGTTTCCAGGCGCAGCGCCGTGTCGTCGAAGAGTTCGCGGAAGCGCGCAAAGGCGGGATTGCGATTGGCGAGCCAGAGCAGCGTCAGCTCCTCCAGCACGGCCTCGCGGTGAGACAGCCCGTCGGAGGCTCCGGCCAGCCACTCGGCTGCGGTGACCACGCCCTGATAGACAGCGACGTTTGGGAAATGTTCGACGAAGGCGAGCAGCAGTCGGTCGAGATTGTCTTCGCCGATTTGCGCGGCGAACCACTGGAGCGCTTCGGCGTTCAGCGCGGGATCGACGGTCTGGCGGTAGTGAGCGAGGAGCGCGTGGTTCAGCTCGTCGATCATGCCCATGGCGAAGAGCGCGCCGCCGTGGACGATCCGATCCGGGTCACTTTGCGCGCGGCGGATCTGGGTGAGCCGCGTGGCCAGGCGTCGACTCGCCGTGACGTCGGCGAAGATTGCGTTGCCGGTGTACTGAAAGAGCAGGCCATCGACCTGGAGCTGATTGCGCAGCGAGCGTGCAATGTGGAATTCCATCGGGACGGCTCCGGTGAATGGCAAGGATACAACAAAACAGCCCGGCAATTTCGCAGTTGCGTTTTTTCGGCGCGCAATCGGCGGTGCCGGTCATCACGCAATCATGGTAGCCGCTGGGCCGCAGGGTGCGCACGGGAATTCATCGGCTTCATTCATTCACATGCTTCGGGTCACACGCTCCGATTCACTAGTTTCATGGCCACGGGATCCCAGTGGATGATGGAATCCTGTTCGTAGCTGAGGTTGCTGAGCAGCGCGGCGCCGGCGGCGCGGAAGCCGAAGACGGCATCCTCGACGACGGGCTGGCGTGTGCGCACGGCGTGGAAGAAGTTGGCGAAGTGGTCGTAGCTGTCGTTGTAGCCGTCGGGTGCGGCGTAACGATCAACAGCGGACGGGGGTGGTCCGGCGGGATGGACGACGGGGTAGCGCGCGGCGTACTGGCTGCGCATCTGGCGCTGCATGGCCTCGGTGAAGGTGCCTACGGTCAGTCCCGGCGCGGATTCGCGGGGCACGCGGCTGACGGTGACGGAGTTGCCGGAGATGGCGATGGTGCCTTCAGAGCCGGTGAAGAGCAGGCCCTCGTTTTCCTGGCCGCCGTCGACGAAGTTGACGCGCAGATTGAGGTTGAAGCCCTCCGGGTAATCGAAGAGCGCGAGCATGACGTCCGGAACGTTGCGGCCATCCTTCCAGAAGCGCAGTCCGCCGGTGGCCATGGCGCGCGTGGGGCCTTTGACTCCGGTGATGAAGTGCGTGCCGCTGAAGAGATGGACAAAGAGGTCGCCGGCGACGCCGGAGCCGTAAGCCTGCCACTTGCGCCACTGGAAGAACTGCTCGGCGCTGAAGGGAATCTGTGGCGCGGTGCCGAGGAAGCGCGGCCAGTCGCAGGTGGCGGTGGAGGCGTCGAGCGGGATCGTGTAATCCCACGCTCCGATGGCGGAGTTGCGATCCCAGTGAGCGGTGACCATGTTGAGCTGGCCGATGGCTCCGGAAGCGAGCAGGTCGCGCGCCTTGGCGTAGAGCATCGAGCTGACGCGCTGGGAGCCGATTTGCAGGATGCGTCCTGTGCTCCGCGCCGCCTGGATCATCTCCGGTCCGTCGGAGTAGAGATGGATCATCGGCTTCTCGCAGTAGACATCCTTGCCCGCGTGCATGGCGTCGACGGCGGCCTGCTTGTGCCAGTGGTCGGGCGTAGCAATGAGCACGGCGTCCACATCCGAGCGGGCGAGGATTTCGCGATAATCACGCGTGGTGAAGAGCGATGCGCCCCAGCGCTCGCGACAATGGTCGAGCCGCCCATCGTAGCAGTCCGCCACGGCGACCAGTTCGACCCCCGGCACCTGAAGCGCGACACTGGTGTCGTACTGGCCCTGACCGCCAGCGCCGATGAGCGCAAGGCGGATGCGGTCGTTGGCGGAGACGGGAGCCGCTGGCGCTGACTGCGCGGCGAGCGCGTGCAGGCGCGGCGCAGCGACGCTGGCGGCGGAGATCAGACCGGCGGCGCGAAGAAAACCGCGACGATCAAGGATTGAGGAAACGGGTGGTTCAAATGGCGGCATCGGTGACTCCTTCGGCTGCCCGCGCGGCGAAATCAGCGCACAGAAAAGCCGCGCGCGGCAGAAAGAGAACGATAAAAGAATCGGAGGCGGAGAGCAAGCGCTTGCTTGCGTCCGGCGCTGCGACGGGATCAGGTGCGTCGATGCCGTGCGGAGCGAGCTATCGAGCGGATGGTTTGCGCAGGGACTCGACCGTGCGGCGCAGATCGAGCAGCTCGCGTGTGAGCACGGCGACCTCGGCCTCCAGTTGCACGACGCGCTCGGCCAGGTCGGCTGGCTCGGCGGCGGTTTCGATCGACGAAGCTGCGTCGGCAACGGGGGGATGCTCCAGATCAAGCGACTCCTCGCGCGCAGCCAGCACCGGCGGCGGGGCGAACCAGCTTGCATCGTTGGGCGCGAGCGGCAGCGTCTCAGCTTCGCCGACGGCAAACAGGTGCGCGTAGCGAACCTCGCGCGCGCCGGGCTGGCGCGGCAGTACGCGCACCAGCGTTGGCTCGTGCATCATCATGCGCTGGAGCACGGCCAGAACGTCGGCCACTTCCGCAAAGGCGAAGCTGCGCTCGGAGCGACTGCGCAGTTCACCCGGAGTCTGAGCGCCGCGCAGCAGAAGCGTGCAGAGAATAGCGGATTCGGCGCGAGTCAGGTTGAGCGCTTCCTGCAGCATGTGTTCGTATTTAGCCGCGCGGCCGGAGCTGCGTGCCTCGCGCGCCAGACGCGCCGTGGCCAGTTCGTGAAGCGCGGTGCGCAAGGCGTCCTCGTCGAGGTCCATGACGGGGTCGCGGTTGCTGCGCTGGTTGCAGGCGTTGACCAGCGCGTTGAGCGAGAGCGGATAGTACTCCGGCGTGGTTGATTCTTTTTCCATGAGCGCGCCGAGGGCGCGCACGGCGGCGGGCGTGAGGGTGGGAAGCTGGTGCAGCATGCGAATTCTATTGTGCCAGAGCCAGATCGGGCGGCGCGGAAGGCTGGCTGCCGACCACGCGGCAGAGGGCTTCAAAGCACTCGGCGTCGATCTTGTGGGGCACGTCCTGACGCATGATTTCGAGCACCCGCTCCGTGGGAAGAGCTTCGCGGTAGGGGCGCTTTTCTGAGAGCGCGCCGTAGATGTCCGCGACGGTAAGGATGCGCGAGTCCAGCGAAAGTTGTGCCGCCGTGAGGCGGTCAGGATAACCGCTGCCATCGAGTTTTTCGTGATGCTGGCCGGCGATGCGGGCGATGCTCTCGAAGCGCTGAATTCGCAGCAGAATCTGCTCAGAGATGCGCGAGTGAGTCTGAATGATAGCAAACTCTTCAGCAGTCAGCCGACCGGGTTTGTCAAGAATTGTGTTCGGTACGCTCAGCTTGCCGAGGTCGTGAAGCAGGGCTGCGCGATAGATGCGCTGGATGCGCAATGGCGCAAGGCCGAGCGCTCGCGCGATGGAAACCGCGGCATCCGTGACACCGATGGAGTGGCTGAAGGTGAATGGGGATTTGGCGTCCACCACATCAGCAAAGGCCTGGCAGATTGAGTCCACATCGGAGTCGATGAGCGCGTTTTCAGACTGCGGCTCGCGGTCCTGAACAGCTTGATGAAGCGAATCGATGGCGGCGACGCGGGCCAGATCGCCAGTACGATGAAGTTCGTTGGTGATGCGAACCAGTTCGGGATCAAACCAGCGGTGGCTGCGCGCGTTCATCTCGCGTATGGCCTCGTCCATACCCATGCCGGGGCCGATTTCCGAAGCGAAAACGTCAATGTGCTGTGCCAGAGCCAGAATGCGCGCGGCGAGCGGAATTGCGCGCCCGCGCTGGCGGCCCGGGTAGCCACTGCCGTCCCAGTGCTCATCCAGGCGATGGATCGCATCGGCGGTTGCCTGGGTGAGGCCGATGCGGCGGGCGATGGACGCGCCGCGATCACAGCGCAACTCAATCATCACGCGGTTATTCGTGTGCTGGTCGATCGCCAGGCGCAGGATGCGGGCAACGCGCTCGACGGCGGAAGAGCCGGGCAGCGCGCGCCGCCAGAGCGCAGTGACGGCGGCGACGGATGGCCGCGTCCAATCCAGAAACTTCACGTCGCGCTTCATCAGTCGGTCGTCACCGCCGATGAGCACGCACATGCGGCTGGAGTTGCTGCTGCATCCGACATCCTTGAGCAGCGCGGCGTAGTAAAGATCGGATTGTTCGGTGAGCGATAGCTGAAGCTCGTCGGCGATACGCATCGAGTAAAGACAAACGCGCTGCGCGTGCCCGGAGACAGCGCCTTCGGTCAGGTCCAGCGCATAGGAAAGAGCTGAGAGAATCTCGCGGCGGGGTATGCCGGAGTTGGACGGCGTGAGAAATGGCAGGACCGAAGACATGCAGCACCTCTATGACAGGGACGCGCAGAGCGTGGTATCGGATGCATCGGCGAAAAAAGCAGTTTCAGCAGATGGAATGGGCAGTGTGCGAGTTGGTAACACGCGGGCCGGGGCCACTGCCAAGCGCATCGAGATGCGCATGGCGGAGCGCCTTCACGGCTCCGGAATTTCCAGCTTCCACGGTCAAGGATATGCGCCGAGCAGCTTGCGATTCCGCGCGGTCGACCAAGGCGATTGCGGCGATGTGGGCGTTCGTGGATTTCTTGACCCATTCCGCGGCGGTTCGTATACTGGAGGCTGCGACTGCGGGAGTAGCTCAGTGGTAGAGCATCGCCTTGCCAAGGCGAGGGTCGCGAGTTCAAATCTCGTCTCCCGCTCCATTTTGCCCTCCGGTGCCAGCCGGATTGGCTACGGCGAAATGGATCGAACACCCAGAGTCAGTCAGCCCTGCCAAGGCGCGGTACCCAAGTGGTAAGGGAGAGGTCTGCAAAACCTTTATGCGTCGGTTCGATCCCGACCCGCGCCTCCAAATTTCCTCAATAAAATGAATAATATCAACAAATTGCACGAGTTCTCGGAAATTTGCGGCAGGCGTGTCTTTTTGGCGATTTTTCGTGTCTTTTCTGCAATTTTCGTCCGATTTCGTGTGGGGGGTGGGACCAAAAGGGGACCAAATTCAGGCCGGTTTCAGCCCCCCATTTGGATCGGTTCCTAGCTGCTGCCGCTCTCATATACGACTTCATTCCAGATGCCCACGCAGACAACCTTACACATGGGCGCCTGGATGCATTTCATCCAGGCGCCCATGTGTAAGGTTGAGGGGCGCGGACAGGTGAGTTTTGGGACCAAGGGAGTGTGGAACTCGGAGGGATATGAGCCAGAACGGACGGAGCAGGAAGGCGAACGTTTGACCGCGGGTGCGCAGTTGATTCTACTTGCTGCTTGACTTTCGTTTCGCCATTGTAATCGTGCGATCGTACTTCTTCATTGCCCTTTTCTTGTGCTCCGTTGTAGGGTGAACGTACTTGTAAACGCAGCGGGTTGAGCCATGTCCGAGGAGTGATGCAAGCGTCACGAGATCAGTTCCCGTCTCGGCAATTCTTGTCGCAAACGTGTGGCGGCAATCGTAAGGCACCCAATTGATGACCACTCCCTCCCTGGCAGCCTTCGCAACGAGGCTGTCGTGAGCGGAGTTGATCCGGCCAATGTGCGAATTAGGCTTTCGCTTCGACGGGAATATCCATTGCGATGGTCCGTTCATTCGACGCTTGAGGATCTCGCGTGATTCGGTTGTCATATCGAGATAGCGTCTCGCGGCCTTGCTCTTTCCGCGAGTGATGTGAATCGTACCTTTCTCAAAATCCACATCGCTCTTTGCCAATGTCGTCGCTTCTTCCGGCCTCACCCCCTGGTTGATCATCAGCCGACAGACATCGTGTAGGTCTGGGTATTTGCATGCGCGCCGAAAGTATTCAGCCTCTTCTTGAATGCTGAGCGGGTGAATCCGTTCTGCGTCGCTATCAGACGGAATCTCAACCTCCTTTATAGGATTGACCGAGGCCCAATGATGCCGAATCGCGTACTTGAAGAAAACACTCAAGGCGTGGAGATCGTGACGTATGGTTATGTCTCTCACTTGGTGCTCTTTGCCGCGCCAAGTCTTGTAATCGTCAACCTTGGCCGGATCAATCGCGCACACGGGAAGCTTGCTCATAAAATTGAGTGCGCTGGATAGGCTGGTTTTGATCCGCATGTAGCTATTCGGATGGGCGCGATATTGAATCTTGGCCCAAGGCAGGAACTTCATGACGGCATCGCAGAAGCGAATTGTCTCAATCTTCTCAGCCGGAAGCTTTCCTTTCTTGAGCGCCCCAAGCGCCTCGATTTTGATTGCGAGTGCTGCGTTCTTGTTTTGTGGCGTGGCGGCCAAATTGGTGTTGCCGGTGTACTCCTGTCTCTTGTACTTGAACCGGTAATGCCAATGGCCGCCCCTTTTTCTCAGCGACATCTTTCTCTCCTTTCATTCGTTGCTCTACCCAGCCGTCGAAGTCGTTTTTTGGGTACCAGATCCCACCGAATTTGAAGTACGGTGGGCCTATTCCCTGCGAACGAAGATCTGCCAGGCGCGGCACGCTTATGCCATACTCGGCTGCGAGTTCATCGGGGGTCATGAGATTTTCACGTGCGTACTTCATTGCAGACACGAATCCTCTACCTCAAAACTCGCAACAAGCACGACGTCGTCTTGTTGCATACAAAACAGATACAGACGAATAAGAACGCAGTAGCCTTGCGTGACAATACGCACCCCCTGCGCCTGCTCATCGCTAAAACAGTTACTCTGTAGCTCCATCCTCCGCTTCACCAAACGAAAGCTCTGCCGCGAATGTGTTCCTTTCATTTGCAGATTCCATTGCAGGCTTATTGAGCGGAACATCTTTTCCGTTTTCCGTTCTTCGTCTTTGCTTAGTCGACCGGGACTTCCGCCTGTTTGAACTTCATCTGATGTCAACGTGTCTTGCTACATCTTCCTTTCCCGTAGATCCTGATACTTGCCAATCAGCCCAGCCGATATTTTTGTCAGAAGCATGGACATGAATGCCGAATCGAGGTGTTCCGGGCTGTACTGATGGATGTTGAGTCAAGAGGCTATCCAGCTTGCCTTGTTCTCCTCAATCCGATCAGTGGCCGCATTCAGAACTTTTTCGACTGTTGTCCGATCGTGATGCCGCTGACAGATGCTTTATGCTTTTGTCGGAGCATGCGCACTGCGCCAACTACATCCACTTAGGACTTGTCAACACTATCTGTAGTCGAAAAGGTCCATCTGCTTCTCCTGCTCCTTCCAGTAGCGTTCACCAGGCTTTCGAAATCCATGTCGGGTAACCCTACGCCTCTGCCTCGGAAGCTTTTCCCCTGCAATCATCGCTTTTGCCTGAGCGATTGGATCAAGCTCTCCGTTCTTCCGCCGGATCGCGCGCTCTGTAGGGCTTGCGCTGTATATAGCCCGCAGGCGCAGCTCATCGAACGTCAGTCCACGGCCTGCGCGGTAAATACCACGGAGGCTGCGATTCAATGCTTCGGTGACCGCATTGTTGGTAGCGCCCTTTTCCCAATTGGCAAAATATTCCTCACTGCGCACGGTGACCGCAGTCCGGAACTTCGGGAAGTGTGCCTGTACCCCGGGAGGCAATTCAGACCATGCCTTGAGTACTCTCTTTCTCGCACGCGCAGGCGTGAGGTGACACTTGTCATGCACCGAATATATCCGCTGTACAAACCGGTATGCAGCTTCAAGTTCATGAGATGTCGATAACATCCGTCTGAGTTCTTCGAGTGCGTTGGGCGCATGCATCATCAACTTGTACATTCGCGCATGGAACATCATCCGACAAGTAATTGTTGGATCACCGGACTGTCGACTTCTACCACTCATGGTTACTCCTCAGGCTCTTGTTCATCGCCATCACCTTGCTCATCCGGATACGGCGGATCAGTGTTTTCAACTCCAAAGACCCCGCGGCGCACGTTGTCAAGGCCATGAAGTAAATAGCTGACAACGTGATAGAGATTGAGCGTTCGAGTGGTGCCAGGAAAATTACGGCGGCCGACCGCAATATATTGAGCAGCTCCATCAGAGCTGTAGTGAGTTACAGCGCTCACATCGGTCGCCCCACCTAGCCAGAACTGGACATCCTCAGCCCTGGTCCCTCTGACGAGATCTATGGTCTGGCCAGAATCGGAGTCGACAAGGTGCGTGAGAATCCCATCTTCCCCCCTCCAAATCCGGATGTCATCGATCCCCAGTGTCGGTGGCAGAACGAGCCTCTCTGTGCGGTTGGCGTCGATCTTCCGGATCACTTGCTTGACGAGA
This sequence comes from Acidobacteriota bacterium, assembly GCA_021846275.1. GTDB lineage: Bacteria > Acidobacteriota > Terriglobia > Terriglobales > Acidobacteriaceae > Acidicapsa. Next base: position 543,446 of record JAJZBZ010000003.1, on the reverse strand, counting down.
GTTGCAACCACTCTTTCCGATAGGCCACAATCGAAGGCAATCTGTGCGTAGGTCTGCCGCGACTGATACCTATCGACCAGGAAGTTGACCAGATCGACAGTCACGCGATGACCAGGCATGGTATCAGGAATCCCGGCAGATGCTGATGACTTACAGTCTCGGCAGTAAATGCGCGGCACAAGGACCCGTAGCCTCGTTCTTTTGTCCCCCACGGGAACATGAGTGATATTGCAAGGAAACGTGGCTTTGAGAAGCTTGACACTATGCGAATGACACCTGCTGCATTCGAGGCAAATATAGCGCGGAGTCACCCCGATGATCCAAGCTCCGTCATCAATACGGCACTCTTCCTCAACAGGTAAGAAGTTAATCAAGCCGAGCAGCCGCCAGATAAAGGACAAAGAAATAGAGCCGTCTTCTCGAGCTGAATCTGGATTGATGGATGCAAACATTTCCGTCGCCGTCGCTTTCTGCGCGAAGCCCCGCACACGCAGTTTGTCGGACAAAATCCGTAATTATTTCGTTTCAGGATGCAATAGCGATGGGAAGAAAATGCTTGCTTAGTAAGCTATTGACTGTAAATGCGTTATTGCGAGGCCAATGTGCTATTCGAGGAGCAAACGGGGAGCTAAGCTTCCGAGACGGGTTATGGGCCAATAGTCGAGGCGTTTGTGCACAGGAACTCGCTAGCCTATCTCATAAACAATCTGGGTGTAGAAATCTGCGAGACTGGGAGTGCTCGAGGCGTTTTCCCAAGTCGAGATGGCGAGTCGATGGGAACTGACGGAGGAACAGTGGGAGTTGGTCGAGCCGGTGTTGCGTCCGGCGCGTCGGGCGGACAATCGCGGTCGTCCGTGGCAGGACACGCGGGCGGTGTTGAACGGGGTGTTCTGGGTTCTGGGCACGGGTGCGCAGTGGTCGGAGCTTCCCTCTCGATACCCGCCTTACCAGACCTGCCACCGTCGTTTCCAGCAGTGGATACGCGACGGCAGATTGGTGGAGGCCTTGCGGCGGCTGGCGCGGCATCTGCATGATCGCGGCAAACTGAATCTGGAGGAGGCTTTCGTGGACGCTACGTTTGCAAGCGCCAAAAAGGGGGCTTCGCCGTCGGTCCGACGAAGCGCGGCAAGGGCACCAAGATCGTCGCTGTCTCCTCTGGTGATGGTCTTCCTCTCGCCGTCACTGTCGAAAGCGCTTCGCCTGCCGAGTGTCGGCTTGTGGAAGCTGTTCTGGCCGGATGCTTCCTCGACGAGTTGCCGGAAAGGCTGATCGGCGACAAGGCCTACGACTCGGATGCACTGGACGCGCAGATGCGGGAGTATGGCATCCAGATGATCTCGCCCAACCGCTCCAACCGCAGACGGAAAACACAGGACGGACGCGCTCTGCGGCGCTATCGCCGGAGATGGAAGGTCGAACGGCTCTTCGCCTGGCTGCAAAACTTCCGCAGACTCACCACCCGATGGGAATACCACATCCAGAACTTCCTCGGCTTCGTACACCTCGCCTGCCTCAAAATCCTACTCAGATATTTATGAGATGGGTTCTAGGATCATTCGGCTCGCAGGGCATCAACAGGATTGACGCGCGCGGCGCGACGGGCGGGAAGATAGCTCGCCAACAATCCCGCTCCAATAAGTACTACTGCGACTCCGGTTAGTGTTTGCGGATCCCAGACCTGCACTTCAAACAGCAGTCTCTGGAGCAGATGTGCCGATGCGATGGCACCGGCAAGCCCCAGAATGGTGCCAATTAAGGTCAGCTGCAAGGCCTCACGCAGAATCATCCTCAGAACAGAACCCTGCTGTGCTCCGAGCGCAAATCGGACGCCGATTTCGCAGGTGCGTTGAGCAACCGAATAGGCAATGGTCCCGTACAGCCCAATCATGCTCAACAGAAATGCCAGCGAGGCGAAGCCGCCGATAAGCCATGCGGCCATCCGATGCAGCCACGCGGAGTACGAGCGATGAATGTGCATCTCTAGTGTGTTCTCGTTCTGTACGCCCACTTGCGGGTTTAACTTCCGAATGGCCGCGCTCATCTCAGGGAGGATGGATGCAGCGTTTTGAGAAGTGCGTACGACAACGGAGAAAGAGTTGCTCGGATCCTGCGCAAACGACTGATACTCGGTGGGCCAAAGTTCTGAATCTAGGGCTCCGTCTTTGATGTTCCCTACCACACCCACAATCCTGCGAAGCGAACCGGGGCTGAGATCCGAGTCGCCCATCAGTTTCCCAACTGGATCTTTCCCTGAAAAGTACTTGCGCGCGAATGCCTGATTGATGAGGACAACTTTGGGATGGGCGGCATCGTCGCTTTCATTGAACAAGCGGCCGCTCACGAGGCGCCCCTGAATGGTGCGGAAGAAACCCGGACTGATCTGACGGTCATTCACTTCATTGTGAATTCCATTGTAGGGCTTGCCCACAAAGCGTACCCAGTCGGTGTTGCAGTTACAGGTGACGGGCAACAGGCTAGTGACGGCCGCCGACTGCACCCCCGGGAGGCCTTTCATCTTCTCTAATACCTGCCGAGCGAATTCTTCCTGCTGCGCAGCCTTCGCAAACGCTGCGTCGGGAAGGTCGATCTGCAACGTGGCTACGTTTGAAGGGTCAAAGCCCAAATTCAATTGCATCATCTTCCAGAAACTTTTGGTCAGCAATCCGGTACCGAACAGGAGAACGACTGCGATCGCAACTTCAATTGTGACCAGATTCTTGCCGAGCCGCTTCCATACGCGGCCGGCGTTACCGCGGCCGCCATCACCCATCCCCTCTCGAAGTTCATTGATAGGCAAGCGAAAAATTGGCGCCAGTGAGAAGAAGATCACCGCCAATGCTGCTACACCAGCCGCAAACAAAAGCACAGGGACGGTTAGGCCCATCGTTTGCAGATACGGCATACCGGCGAGCACGTCCTTGGAAATCAGGCTACGGAGTACCCGCGCCGTAGCCTCGGCGAGCATCAGCCCCAACACTGTGCCAGCGGTCACCAGAACGCAGCTCTCAGTTACATATTGCCGAATCAGTCTGGCACGCGATGCGCCGAGTGCCCCACGAATCGACATCTCGCGCCGCCGCTTTTCGGCACGAACCAAGAGGAGATTCGAGACACTGACGCAGGCAATCAACAGCAGCAGCCCGGCGCCAGCAAGGAGCACCAGCAGAACGGGCCGGACATCGCCCGTTATCGCTTGTGCAAGCGGCATGACGCTCGCCCCCTGGCCGCGATTCGAATCAGGGTAAAGCCGCTCAAGTGCGAGTGCGATCTGTTGCATTTCTGCTCGCGCCGCTTCAGGTGTGACGCCATCTTTCAAACGACCGACTCCAAACAAATCGTGGCAAATTCTCGTCTTTGAGCATGTGTCCGTCGGCTGCAGAGCCGAAAAAAACTCTGCGTCTCCCTGCGGAGCAAATTGGAAGTTCGCGGGCAACACGCCGATGATTGTCGTTTCTACGCCACTGAGCTTCACCGTCTGTCCGACGACATCGGGTCTACCTCCAAATCGTTTTTGCCAGCCAGAGTAGCTCAGGAGTGCCACGGGGGCAGCGCTCACCCCATCTTCATCGTGGCCGAAGTCCCGCCCCAGTACAGGCGCAATTCCGAGCGTGCGGAAGAACCCGGCACTCACGCGCATTCCCGGCACCGGTGTGGCGCCCTGTGGCATCTCCATTAGGGAGCTGTCCCCGCGGTAGACGTCGAGGGAAGTGAATGCCGAATTCATCCGCTTCCAATCCACATAATCCGGATAGGAGAGATTTGCGCGGGGAAACAGTGGCACGCTTTCTGTCACATCCATGAGCTGGTTGGGCCGGGCATATGGCAAAGGCTCGAGAAGAGCTGCATCGACGAAGGCAAAGATTGCAACGCTGGCTGCAATGCCAAGTGCGAGGATCACTGTGGCGGTCCACGCCAGCCCCGGATCTCGAGCAAGTTGACGCACAGCGAACCCCACATCCTGCCGCAGCTTTGCCCAATTCTCTTTCACCGCACTTTGCCGCTCCATCGTGCCTCCGATCTGTTCACCGAGCTGTTGTAGTTTTTTCATACTTCCGAACTGCCGTTCTGCTTCTTGCTGAGCAGCTTCCCTGGGCCAACCGCGAGCGACCAGTTCCTCTATTTTCACTTCGAGATGAAAGTGCAACTCGTCTTCAACATCCCGTCTGAAATCGGGGCCAAGAAGACGGTCATACCGGCGCCACATGGGATTGTGTTTCATGATGCTTCCTGCTGCTTTGGCGGACACGCGGCACACAGCACCTTCGAAACAGCCGCCGAATAGGCCTCCCAGGCTGCAGTCTCCAGTTGCAGTTGCCGCTTTCCTTTGCTTGTCAATCGATAAAATTTTGCTTTGCGATTGTTCTCGGAAAGCCCCCATTCGGAGGCAAGCAGGCCTTTGCTTTCCAAACGCCACAGCGCCGGATAGAGCGTACCTTCTTCCAGCAGGAGCGCCTCGTCACTCTGGCGGCGAATCAATCCGGTGATGGCATACCCATGAAGCGGCTCCCACACGAGAGACTTGAGGATGAGAACATCCAAAGTGCCCCGGAGAAATTCAAGCTTCGAGCTTTCCATTTATTCCCCCTTGTATACAAAGGGAAGGATCGCATACTTTCCCTTGTTATGCAAGGGGAAATCTCGGTTCACGCATTTTCGCCAATTGACTCATTCAGAGGGGATCGATCGTCGTCGCATCCACGCCCACTCGCTTGCCCTTCACCAGGCCGCGATCCGCCAGCCGTTCCAGAACCCAGGTGAATACTCCACGGTGTGTCTCCACGTCGATCAGTCGCCGCGTGCGCGAGATCGTCGAATGGTCCGGCGTTAACTCGGTAATCCCGATGCCCACGAACTCCCGCAGCGCCAGCGAATCGGCCAACCGCCACGCGATGCCGCGCTCGCTGTCAATGCCCTCGAAGTAGCCAATCGGCAGCGAACGAAAATACACCCCGGGAACCAGACCGGGACGGCCCATCGTCGCTGCGTAGAACTTCCGGCAAAGGCCTTCCACAAGCTCGTCGAACTTCTCCCCGTCCAAAAGCTCGTTCAGCCGCTGATAAAACGGATGCCACGGCGAACGCGCCACATCCGCGTTGACGATCCATATCTCTTCTTGCTGCGCTTGCGACTTCCGCGTCCCTATACCGATAAATGAAGACTATCCGCAAATCAATTCCCGCTCCACTGCTTTTCCCATCCCCGCATCTGGACTTGCACCACAGGCTGCTATGCCGCATAAACGCATTCCTTCCGCGCCGGAGCAATAACCAGACGATCCAAGCGCCGGAGCATAGAAAATGGCGTGGCGTGCCAACCGGCGCGGTCGTGCAATCAGCGGAGCACGGGTTTCTTGGCACAGCATCACCCGCTATTCATCGACGCGGACCACCGGATCCTCGCACGAGAGCGGTTTCTCGCGTAACGCCGGAACGTCTTCCGTGCGGGCGTTGTACTCCTCATCCAACTTCGTCACGCACCACATTTGTTTCTGTCACGGTTTCAGATCATCCCAGCGAAGTGTTCTGAATCGCGCTGCAACTTCAAGTAAAATTAGGCATCCGACGATGGCTACTCGAATCGCTGCTCGTTCGGCATCGCGATTTTGACTGAGCCACTGGGCAGAGGGGTTTGGTTCAGCGCGAATGGACGTAATTGACAACATCAGCAACCTGCTTGGGGACGATCTCATGGGTTCACTTCGTCCCAACTCGACGCTCTCCGTCGCAGCGTCGGCGTTTTCAATCTATGCATATGAAGCTCTGAAGTCAGAGCTTGAAGCTGTTGAATCTGTGCAGTTCATATTCACCCGACCCACATTTGTGCCCAACGAAGTCGCGGATAAAGCAGAACGCCAGCCTCGCCAGTTCCAACTCCAGGATTCGGGAGCAGAGCGGGGGATCTTCGGAACTGAGTTTGAAATTCACCTGAAGAATAAGCTCACCCAACGTGCCATCGCGAAAGAGTGTGCAGAGTGGATTCAACGTAAGGCACAATTCCGCTCCAATCGCACAGGGGCTTTCATGCAGCAATTTGCATGTATAAAGAGCGGAACGGATCAGATTGTTTACAGTCCACTGCAAGGCTTCACTGCTGTAGACCTTGGGTACGAGCGCGGCAACGCCGTCTCAAATTTTGTCCACAAGTTCAAGGAGCCGACGCACACCCAGCATTATCTTGCGCTCTTCTCGCAGATATGGAATAGCCCGGCGCAGGTTTCCGATGTGACTGAAGCCATTCGTGCACATATTGCTGCTGTCTATCAGGAGAATTCCTCGCAACGCATCTATTTTCTGATCCTGTTCCACATCTTTCAAGAGTTCCTGGAAGACATCAGCGAAGACGTGTTGCCCAATGAGCGCACGGGCTATCAGGAGAGCCTGATCTGGAACAAGCTTTACAGCTTTCAGAAGGACGCCGCGACCGGAATCATCAATAAGCTTGAGACGTATAACGGCTGCATCCTGGCCGACAGCGTTGGACTTGGCAAGACGTTCACGGCTCTGGCCGTCATTAAATATTACGAGCTCCGCAACAAATCAGTGCTCGTGCTATGCCCGAAGAAGCTTGCCGAGAACTGGACGAATTACAAAGGTAACCTGAGGAACAATCCTCTCCATAAAGATCGCTTCAATTTTGATGTCCTCTGCCATACTGACCTCCTGCGTGAGGGGGGTGAGTCACTCGGGCTGCGGCTGGATCGCATCAACTGGAGCAACTATGATCTCGTTGTCATTGATGAATCGCACAATTTCCGCAACGATGACGCCTTCAAGCACCGTGAGACACGCTACCAGAGGTTGATGAACCGAATCATTCGCGAGGGCGTGAAGACGAAAGTCCTGATGCTTTCGGCAACCCCGGTCAACAATCGCTTCAATGATCTGAAGAATCAGCTCGCACTCGCCTACGAAGGCGAAGCGAAGGTGTTCAGCGGAAAGCTTGGGACGACGCGCGATGTGAATCAGATTTTTCGCCGCGCTCAGGCGGCCTTCAACGTCTGGTCGAGACTACCCGTCGAAGAGCGCACGCCCGAGGCAATCTTGTCTTCGTTAGACTTTGATTTCTTCAAGCTGCTGGATGCGGTTACGATTGCTCGGTCGCGCCGACACATCACAACCTTTTACGACGTGGACGAGATTGGGCATTTTCCGGAACGTCGTAAGCCGTTATCGTTCCGAAGTCCCCTGACTGAGCGAAGGGATGTCATCGGCTTCGATGAAATATTCATACAGCTTTCTATACTGAAGCTCGGCGTGTATACGCCAATCAGCTATATTCTCCCGAGTCGAATGGCTGAGTATGAAATGGCTTATGACACGGAAGTCAGCGGCGGCGGCGGTCGGCTTCGCCAGCGTGACCGCGAGCAAAGCCTGCGGAAGCTGATGACGATCAACCTGCTGAAACGGCTCGAAAGCTCCGTTCACGCGTTTCGCCTTACCTTGCATAGGCTCCAGGAAATTCATCTCCACACATTAGCTAGCATTGAGCGTTATCAGAGTACCGGACAGGGCGGCAGGATATTCGACCGCTCAATCGAGATGGAAGACAACGAGCCGGATGAGGATGTCGAGTTCTTCGATCCGTCGGAGGAACAAACCGCTGGCAAGGTAGTCATTCGCCTCGCAGACATGGACCTGGCCGCCTGGGAACAAGATCTTCGCGACGATCTGGAAACGATCCAGGATTTGTTGTGTGAAATGGAGAAAGTGCCCGCGCCGCACGATGCAAAATTGCAGCATCTGCGGAAGCACATTCTGGACAAGATTGCATCACCGATCAATCCAGGTAACAGGAAGGTTATCGTCTTTACTGCATTCTCCGATACAGCGGCGTATCTTTATAGCCAACTTGCTCCGGCGCTCCTTGCGGAACACGGTTTGCACTCAGCGTTGGTGGTTGGCTCATCCGATCCGAAGACTACTCTATCGCACATCACTGACTTTCAGAAGATTCTGGCTCTTTTCTCGCCAGTTTCGAAGGAAAAGACCCTTCTGTACCCGGAGGTCGACGGCGAAATCGATCTGCTCATCGCAACAGACTGCATCTCGGAGGGTCAGAACCTCCAGGACTGCGACTACCTCATCAACTACGACATCCATTGGAACCCTGTGCGCATCATTCAGCGCTTTGGGCGCATCGACCGTATCGGTTCGAAGAACGCTTCCATTCAACTCGTAAATTACTGGCCGGACATCTCGCTCGATGAATATATACGCCTGCGCGAGCGTGTCGAAAGCCGCATGATCATTGCAGACGTAACGGCCACCGGCGACGACAACCCGCTCGACGGCAAGTCCAACGACCTCTCCTATCGCAGGGAACAACTGCGACGGCTGCAAGATGAAGTGATCGAGCTCGAAGACCTCAAAGCGGGTGTCAGTATCACCGATCTTGGCCTGAATGACTTCCGCATGGACCTGCTCCATTACGTCAAGGCTAATCCCGGCCTTGAGCGCCAGCCGACCGGCCTTCATGCCGTCTTGCCTGCAAATCCGGAACACGGACTCGTACCGGGCGTGATTTTTGCTCTTCGAAATCGAAATGACGGCGTGAACATTGATCGGCTGAATCGCCTGCATCCGTACTACCTCGTCTATGTCGATCTTGCTGGAAAGCCGGTCATGCCGCACACCGAGGTCAAGAAGCTGCTTGATCTGCTCCGCGTCTCGGCAAAGCCGTTCGCTGAGCTGATTTCGACTGCCTATTCGCCTTTCAACGAGCGCACGCAGGATGGTCGCGAGATGTCCGCCTACTCCAATCTTCTGAACGCAGCCATCCGATCGATCGTTCAAGTCAAGGAGGAGCACGACCTCGACAGTCTTTTCCGCGGGCAAGAGACCACAGCGCTTACCGGCCCCAGCAGCAGCATCGGAGACTTTGAGCTCCTGGCATTTCTCGTTATCGAACCGCCAACAGAGGCGTAGTCATGTTTGCATATCCGGAACGCGCGCTCTATGAGCATGTTTTACCCAAGAACAAGGTCTATGGGCATGCTCAACCGCGTCGGGCATTGCGTCAGAAGTTCGTCGATCAGGTAGACACAATTACCTGGCAATACAAGCTTGCGCCAGCCACGATCAACCTGCCCGCAGGCGTAGAGGTGAAGGAGATTCAGATATTCTCCATTGCGCAGCGCGGACCGGAACTGAAAGAAGACATCCTTCGCACTCTCGACCGCGCCATTCCGTCGCAATTGTTTTTTGAGCTGACATTCCAGGGGCGCGTTCGTTTTGTGGCGGCGTACAAGCGCGGCAGCGAGGCCGACCACAGTAAGCAGTTTGTCGCGGCCTACTACTGGTCGCCATGGCAGGATGCGTCCGCGCCGCGCTCGGCACTGCCCGTCGCTATTGATATGGACAGTCTCTACCAGCAGATGCTGCACTGCCATATGCGTGCCGCTGGGCTCGAACCCCGCGCCGGAGAGCCGCTCGAAGCCACCGCCGAGCGCGGCATCCGTATCCGCTCTCAGCGGCTGGTGTGCGACAGGCTGGAGGCTCGTATGCGCAAGGAAGATCAGTACAACCGTAAGGTGGAGATCAACGCAGAGCTGCGCCAGGCAAAGTCACTCCTGCAGGGACTTCTGGGAGCTGATCCAGGCTGAGGCGCTCAACGAGGGTCTTTCGCCAGTAAGGCGCAAAAGGATATTATGTAAGGAGGAGACGATGATGCCGTCTAGCGCCAGAAATTCACTCAAGACGATCGAAGCCACGGTTACCTCCAAGGGGCAGATAACGCTTCCCAGTGAATTGCGGAAGCGGCTGGGCCTGGAAAAGGGTAGCCGCATACGATTCAGCATTCCAGCCAGCGGCCCTGTGCAGATTGAACCCGTGCGCTACACCATTGAAGACATCTGGCGCATGGCAGACTCCGGGCCAAAAGCTGAAGGTATCATGAGCTTCGAGCAGATGAACGAAGCGAAGGCGCGAGGTGCCCGTCGTGCTGACCGTTGACACCAATGTCTGGGCGCGCGCCCATCTCAACGATGACGTTAGGCAGAGCCGTCTGGCCCGACAGGTCATTCAGACGGCCTGCAAGGGGGAAGGCATCTTCATACCGCTCGTCGTGCTTGCGGAACTTTGCTGGGTGTTGAGCAGTGTCTGGGACAAGGAGCGGGTCGCCGATACGCTCGAGCGAATCTTCAGCACCGATGGTGTGACGATCGAATCCCACGCGCTGGCCGAACGCGCCTTGAAGGAATCGCGAACCGGCGGGGCCGGCTTCGCGGACCGCCTGATCGCCGAGGTTGCCTTTGCCGAGGGCGTGCGAGAGATTCTCACCTTCGATAAAGCCTTTGCCCGCCAGCCGCGCGTGCGCCGACTTCACTGAATTGTGGAAAGAGAACGAGTTGCCATGGACAAACTCAAGATGCACTCGCCTGACCTGACGGCGGAGAAGATTCGCCAGATTGCCGAGCTGCTGCCGAACTGCGTCACCGAGTCCCGCGATGAGCACGGGAACGTGAAGCAGGCCATTGACTTCGACCAGTTGCGCCAGGAACTCTCCGACCATATCGTCGAGGGGCCAGCGGAGCGCTATCGTCTGGACTGGCCGGGCAAGCGCGAAGCCATCCTCACGGCCAACGCTCCCATTGCCAAGACGCTACGCCCCTGCCGCGAAGAGAGTGTGGACTTCGACACCACCAAGAACCTCTTCATTGAAGGCGACAACCTCGACGCGCTCAAGCTGCTGCAGGAGACGTACCTCGGCAAGGTCAAGCTGATCTATATCGATCCTCCGTACAACACCGGGAATGATTTCTTGTATGAGGATGATTTCGCGGTGGGAAGAGCAGACTATCTCCAACTTTCGAATCAGCAGGATGAGAATGGTCGACTTGTCACTAACACGGATGCCAATGGTCGATTCCACTCCGCTTGGCTCGACATGCTCTATTCAAGGCTGAGGCTAGCCAGGAATCTTCTTCGCGAAGACGGCTTCTTGTTTGTTAGTATCGACGATCACGAACAGCACAACCTGCGAAAGCTCTGTGATGAGGTGTTCGGGGCGGATAATTTCGTTGCGACTGTAATCTGGCAAAAGAAATACAGTACAAAGGCCGATTCTGCAAATTTTTCAGAGAGCCACGAATATCTTTTGTGCTTTCGCAAATCAGAAATGGCTTTGATTGACGGCCTATCCCGTACGGATTCGCAAGAAAGCATCTATAAAAACCCAGACAATGATGCCAGAGGTGCCTGGACCTCTGACAATCTCTTGCGAACGGAAGAGAGAGCATACGCTATCTATCCCGTTATTGGCCCGAATGGTAGCGAGTATCTACCTCCAAGAGGAAGTAGCTGGAGATACAACAAAGAAAAGATGGCGGAACTAAAAGCGGATAACCGTTTATGGTTTGGAGAAAAAGGTGATGCCCGCCCGCGTTTGAAGCGCTTCAGAAGTGAGGTTCGCGAGAAGATTCCGCCACAAACGCTTTGGACGTTTGACCAAGTGGGGCATACAGATGAAGGGACCAAAGAGCTTGCGAAGCTTTTCGGAGGTACTCGTTCCCCCTTCCCAAACCCAAAACCAGTAAGACTTTTGAAGCGCGTTTTGTCTATCGGGTCAGCAAATAATGATCTTGTTATGGACTTCTTCGCTGGCAGTGGCACGTTCGGAGATGCTGTTTATCAGCAAAACGCCGAAGACGGATCCGAGCGACGGTTTATCCTCATTCAGTTCCCACAGCCGTTGAGCGAATCAGAGTCCTCAGACCTAGCTGCACTTGAGACTTGTGCAGCATTAGGAAAGCCAGCAATGCTCTCTGAGATCACGAAGGCTCGCGTTACGAAGGCAGGCAGCGACCTCAGAGATGCCAATGCCTTCGCTAAGATTGACACTGGCTTCCGTGCGCTCAAGATCGACACTTCCAACATGCAGGACGTTTATTACACACCCGATGAGACGCAGCAAGCAAGCCTGCTCGACCATGTAGACAACATCAAACCCGACCGCACACCGGAAGACCTGCTCTTCCAGGTGCTGCTCGATTGGGGCGTGGACCTTGCCTCGCCCATCGCGTCTGAGACCATAGACGGCAAGCAAGTGTTCTTCGTGGACGGGAACGCGCTGGCCGCTTGCCTCGACTTCGGGCTGACGGACGAGTTCGTAAAGCAGATCGCAGAGCGCAAGCCCCTGCGCGCTGTCTTCCGCGACGCCAGCTACAGTTCCGACGCCGCCAAGATCAACGTCGAGCAGATTTTCAAGTTCTACTCTCCGGAGACGGAGGTTCGTTGCCTCTGATGAAGCCGTTGATCAATTTCGGCTTGAAATTTGCGCAGAAAAAATAGTCAATCACAGCCGGATTTGAGTGGGCTGGATTCGTCAAGTTGCACAAGAGTAAGGGCTTGTTTCAATTTATTCTGCGTCAGAAAAATTGAAATTCAAGAGAAGTTGCAGAGAAAAGATGAAGCTCAGGTTCAAACAGCAGCAGTACCAGATCGATGCCGTGGAAGCCGTCGCCGATTGCTTTGAGGGTCAGCCGCTGTCCGATGTCCGCAGGTATCGCCTCGATCCGGGCCGGCTTGCGAAGAGTCAGCAGGCCCCGATGGAGTTTGACGAGGGCTTCAAGAACCAGGACATCCTGCTGCCGGGCGAAGTCTTGCTGAAGAATATCCAGGCTGTGCAGCGACGGCAGAACCTGCCGCTCTCGACCGCACTGGAGCGCACCCCGGCCAGCAACATCAATCTCGATGTGGAGATGGAGACGGGCACAGGCAAGACCTACTGCTACATCCGTACAGCCTTCGAGATGAATCGCCGCTATGGCTGGAGCAAGTTCATCGTCGTGGTTCCCAGCGTGGCCATCCGCGAAGGCGTGGCTCAGTCGCTGAAGGATACAACCGAGCATTTTCAGGAGCTATACGGAAAGAAGGCGCGGTACTTCATCTACAACTCGCGCCAGTTGCATGAGCTGGAGAGCTTTTCGTCGGACGCCGGCGTGAACATCATGATCATCAACGTGCAGGCGTTCAACGCTCGCGGCAAAGATGCTCGTCGCATCTACGAAGAGCTGGACGACTTCCAGTCGCGGCGGCCTATCGACGTGCTCAAGCGAAATCGTCCCATCCTGATCATGGATGAGCCGCAGAAGATGGAAGGCGAGAAGACGGCTGAAGGCCTGAAGGAGTTCGATCCGCTGTTTGTGCTGCGCTACTCCGCAACGCACCGCAAAGAGCACAACAAGGTCTATCGCCTGGACGCGCTCGACGCCTACAACCAGAAGCTGGTGAAAAAGATTGCCGTGCGTGGCGTGAAAGCGAAGGGCCTGGCCGGAACGAATGCTTACCTCTACTTGGAGCGCATCGACATTGCGCCCGGCAAGTCTCCGGTGGCGAAGGTGGAGATGGAGATTCGCGGCAAGCAGTCGATCCGCAAAGAGTGGCGGACGCTGGGCAAGGGCGACAACCTTTTTGACAAGTCGAACGACCTGGATCAGTACGACGGCTATGTCGTCTCCGAGATCGATGCGCGCGACAACACGCTGCACTTTACCAATGGTCAGGTGCTTACGGCTGGAGATGCAGCTGGCGATGTGACCGAGGCCGCGCTGCGCCGCATCCAGATTCGCGAGGCGATTCAGGCGCACTTCGAGAAGGAAAGCGAACTCTTTCCGCGCGGCATTAAAGTGTTGTCGCTGTTTTTTATTGACGAAGTTGCGAAGTACCGCCGCTATGACGATGCCGGTGAGCAGCCGGGAGAATACGCAAAGTTCTTTGAGGAAGAGTACACGCGTCAGTTGAACGAGGTGCAGAGTCTCTATGGTGGCGCGTATGGCGAGTATTTGAAGAAGATCGAAGTCGGACGTACGCACGATGGCTATTTCTCGCAGGACAAAAAAGGCCGGATGGTGAATCCTGGCACGGCTGCGCGTTCGGATGAATCCGACGACCAATCGGCATACGATTTGATCCTCCGCAACAAGGCGCGGCTGCTTTCCTTTGACGAGCCGGTGCGATTCCTTTTCTCGCACTCCGCGCTGCGCGAGGGCTGGGACAATCCGAACGTATTCGTGATCGGAATGCTGAAGCATAGCGAGAACAATATCTCGCGCCGCCAGGAGGTTGGTCGCGGCCTGCGCCTGGCGGTGAATCAGAACGGCGACCGCATGGATGATCCGGCAACGGTACACCAGATCAACGTGCTGACCGTCATTGCGAGCGAAGGCTACAAGGAGTTCGTCTCCGGCCTCCAGAAGGATATGTTGGAGGCTCTTTCAGCGCGGCCTCGCAGGGCCGATACGGCTTTCTTTACGGGCAAGATCCTCCATACAGAAGCGGGCGAAGTTGAAGTCTCCGAGAAAATGGCTCAGATGTTGTCGGCTTGGCTGCTGGTGAATGGATACAGCGATGACAAGCACGTGATCACCCCGGACTATCACGAAGCGAAGGCAGCCGGAACACTTGCTGCGTTGCCGCCGTCGCTGGCTCCTCATGCTGCGGAGCTGCTCAAACTCGTGGATTCTGTCTTCAATCCTGCTGACCTGCCGACTCCCGAAGATGATCGGAATCTACGATCCAACAAGCTGAACGCCAACTTTGAGAAGAGGGAGTTTCGCGAGCTTTGGAGCAGAATTCACGGCAAGGCGGTGTACAGCGTTTCGTTCCGCACAGAGGAACTGATCGAGAAGGCGGTCGCGGCCCTGGACACCGATCTTCAGGTTGCGCCGTTGCAGTATGTGGTGGAGCGAGGCGAGCAGACCGCGAAGACGACATACGAGGCGCTACGAGGGGGCGATGGGTTTGCAACGCCTCAGACGCAGACGTCTGCTCTTCAAACCTCCGTACAGTCCCAAGTGCCCTACGACTTGCTTGGCAAACTTGCCGAGGAAACGCAACTGACAAGGCGCACCGTCGGCGCAATCCTGCATCGCATTGCACCGTCGAGGTTCGCGCTCTTTCGATTGAATCCGGAGGACTTCCTGCGAGTGGCTGGGCGACTGATCAATGAGCAAAAAGCTTCGGTCATTATTGAGCATCTGACGTACAACGCCACATCTCAGAGCTACGACATCGACATCTTCTCCCAGGAAAAGCCAAAGGCAGATTCTTCAAAAGCTGTTGAAGTCGCGCGCCATATCTACGACTACGTTTTTGTGGACGCAAACACTGAGCGAGAGTTCGTGAAGCAATTGGATAAGGGCGCGGAGGTTGAGGTTTACGCGAAACTGCCAAAGAGTTTCTTCATCCCCACCCCTGTCGGCAACTACAGCCCGGATTGGGCGATCGCCTTCAAAGAAGGCAGCGTGAAGCACGTGTATTTCGTCGCCGAGACCAAAGGCGATCTATCGACTCTTGAACTGCGAGGGATTGAGGAGGCCAAGATCAAGTGTGCGCGGAAATTCTTCGCGAAGATCACGTCTGATCAGGTGCGCTATGAAGTCGTTGACAGCTATGGAAAGCTGATGGAACTGGTGCAATAGCGGCCCGCTCAGTCGTGACAGCTTACTGAGCGAGCACGCAGGAAACGTGCCAGACACAGGAGAGCAGATATGACGAAGGAGCGCTTCTTTGAGCTGTTGGAAGCGGAATTGAAAGATCTGAAGCACAGATCTATGCAGGTGAAGTCAGCACTGGTCAAGAGGCAAACTCTCGCCGAATCTGATAATTCGCACGAGCTTGTCCGTCGTGTCGATGATCTGATTGATCTAAATCTGCGCCGAGTTGAGGAAGCGCGTCTGGATGAGAAAGTCGAGGTACCGGAGGAATCTGAGAGCACTGATGGCAAGTCTTTTCCAGAGCTACACAGAGTAATTGATTTTGAGCTGGGAGTCTTTCCGCATGGCAGGCACCATGCATCGGTAGGTAATCGTATCGTGCGGCTACGAGCTAGGCAAGCAACGCACAATGCGCTTCGAAAGGATGTTGCCGCTATTCGGAGAATATTGGAGAAAATTGAGCAGGACAATTATCTGACCTCTACACGAGTTCCTCCGCATATTGCACGCGAGCTATTGTCTACGACCTCCTCACCGCCGTCTGAGGAAAAGAAACATAAGGGCCGGAAGCCGGGGTCGTGGTCGAGGGCATTGGATGATTGCATCGCGAAACTCGGGGAAGACGTTGAGTATCAGTCCGCAGCAACTTGGTTAGAGGTTCACCAACAGTCAGCCGCGCATGAATTCGCTGAGCGGATCGGAGCATCTTTCGCCAAGGACGATGTGGCCGTCCTTCTGAGGCATTTCAAAGAGGATGGAAATGCTCGCAAGAGGTTCCACAAGGACTTAAACGCTGCAAAAAAGCGGTTCAAGGAGAAGCAAAAAATGAGCTGAAATCGATCACCTTTCTGGCCCTATCGATTTGAATCATTCGATCAGAACTGCAAGTGAAATGCTGAAGCGTAACCAGGCTGCTGGTCCTCCATCACAACGATGGTGGAACAAATTGCGTTCAGCCGCTGGCCTAGAAAGCACGCACCACTCAGAGGGCCAAAATAGTAGAGAAGCAGCTCTTGCGCTTGATATCGTTTCACAAACTCGCGAATCATACGCTTGCTACCGTCCACGAACGCAACCACGTCTTCTGCGGTTCGAAAGGTGTTGGCACCCAGCCCCCCATTCGGTTCAACGAAGAGAGCAGCTTTGACTTCGGAACGCTGTTGAAGGTCTGTAAGCGTCATTTTGAGGCCGCCTAGGCAGGCTAACGTTTCAGGATCAAGCTTGAACAGCGCATGAAGTTGGCGCTGGGGGCTTGCATGGAATCGGAGGGAGTTGGGGTAGTTTCAACTCGGCGGCGCTTTCGGACGGTCGAGGAGAAGCGCCGGATTGTTGAGCAGACGTTGTCGTCGGATCTTTCGGTAGCATCGATCGCCCGAGAGCACGGTGTGAACGCGAACCAGGTGTTTTACTGGAGGAAGCTCTATCGCGCCGGTCAGCTTGCTGCGAGCGAGCAGTCGAACGAGGTTCGATTTCTTCCTGTATCTGTGGCGGAGGATCTGCCACCGTCCGATGCACCGGAAGAGAGCCACAACAGTGATCGGTGCGTCACCATCAACATCGAAATTCCTGGTTGCGCACTGGTCAGCGTAGAAGGTGCTGTCGATGCCGGCATTGTCCGTGCAGTCATGGAGAGCCTGCGTCGATGATTCCGCCTAACGCTCAGATATGGCTAGTTGCCGGCGTTACCGACATGCGCAGAGGGTATGCAAGCCTGAGCGGCCTGGTGCAGACGTCGTTCGATAAGAGTCCTCTGTCAGGGAACGTGTTCCTGTTCCGTGGACGCCAGGCTGATTTGATCAAGATACTGTGGCACGACAGTGAAGGGATGTGCCTTCTCATCAAGCGGCTCGACCATGGCAAGTTCGTGTGGCCGCAGGCGACCAGCGGAGCCGTATCGTTGACTCGCGCGCAGCTTTCGATGCTGTGCGAAGGCATCGATTGGAGACATCCGGTGCGCACGTGGCAGCCACTGATGGCCATATGATTTTGATGATTACTTACTCAGATATTTAGTTGTGCGCGCGCGTCGTATTCATGGCATACTGCGCTCATGATCTGCGCGAACGCCCGCCAGTCTGAGCTCGAGAAGATGGGCGCTCCGCCCTTTACACTCCACTCCGTGACGGCAATCTTGCGGCTGATGTGTTCTTCAACCTTCACGTAGAGGTCAATCAGAACCGTGTTTGCCGATTGGAGGGCACATTCGCGTGAGGCAGAGTTCAGCTTGGGAATCTCTGAGAACGTGGCTTCATCGACATCGATAGTATTGGACCTCTGCCCACGTGCGGCAGGGGTTTCAAGCCAATTCTCTGGGACTTTCTTTGATCTCGGGTGCTCACGAGGGTGCTGAAAAGTCACCGATTCGTTAATACAATGCGCAGTTTAATGAACATTTGTCTTGAGACGCGAATAGATGGGGTAAAGCAGTTCGATGTAGAACTCGGTCCAAGAAAATGTGTGCCAAGAGTTCGCGGCTGAAGCCATCAAGATCTGCGTGCAGTTGATGCGAGCGACTGCCGCGACCACTGCGCTCTCAAACGAGACGGAGATCGCGAAAGTGCAGGAGTGGCCAGGGCACGTAGGCGTCTCGACTCTTTGACTGGTACAAGACGCGACCGGAGGACAATCCTACCTTTCGTGTGAAGTAATAAGATTGATGGATCGCTATGGCACGTTCGCATGTCTACATCGTCGGCGCCGGCTTTTCAAAGCATGCAGGACTGCCGCTGCAAAGTGAATTCACGAAGGCACTCCTAGAGCCAAGAGCAAACGAATGCCATCCAATGCGGCCATTGGCAGACTATTTGGGAAAGTTCGTGCACGATGCCTTTGATCACAAGAAGGACGCAAATGCGAAGTTTTGGCCCAGCTTAGAAGATGTCTTCACTAACATCGACTTGGCGGCGAATACGGGTCACCATCTCGGCCATGAACATGCTCCGTCCGACTTGCGAAAGACGCGGCGTGTGCTCCTAGCGCGAATGATACGCATGCTTGATGAGAGATTTGCTAAAGCCGAATCTGCAAAGGATGCAGACTGGCGGCGTTTAGATCGCTTTTTCCAGAAGCTAAACACGAAAGATAGCGGCTTCATTTCAATTAATTGGGATACCGTCATAGAGCGAAAAGTGGCTGGCTTGGCGGAGACACATAGCATTGATTACCGCTGCGGAGCGTTGCCCGCTGTATTTCCTTCGAAAGGCAATGTCGTAGCAGGTCATCAGCCACCTGACGGAAAGGCCACCATCCCTATCGTGAAGATTCATGGCTCTGTCAATTGGCTCTACTGCGACAATTGCCGTCAGCTCTACTGGTTTCCGATGAAGGATGGGTTATCCATTTCGATGCAGCTGATAACAGGTAACGAAGCGGATAGTTTGAATTTGCATGACGTAAGCGGCTGTGCGAAATGGCGCTGTTCCAACTGCACGGACGTGCCGCTAACTACTCGCATTGCGACATTTAGCTACCTGAAAGCCCTGGATTTTCCCATGTTTGAACGGTCCTGGTTATCAGCGGAGCGACTGCTGCGTCAGGCGAAGAAATGGATTTTCATCGGCTATTCGCTTCCAGCTGCAGATTACGAATTTAAGCACCTACTGAAGCGGATCCAGCTCTCAATGAGCCCGCCGCCGGAATTCGTCGTCATTACCGGAGGCCCAAAGTCTGCCACCGAATCCGTATATCGCAACTACCACGGCTTCTTCGGTCGAGGAATAAGAAAACAGGAAAACTTCTTCCGGAACGGGCTCACTGCCAAGGCAATTGCGGCTGCGCAGGAGTGATGCGGATTGACGCAGGAATGGTACAGCTAGGACGTCTTTTTCAATGCACGCAACAGCAAACCGGATACGATCCCGATCAATTGGACTGCGGCACGTGCTTCGTCGTCGGAAACGGACGGCACAAACGGGATGCCATGACCCGTGCCGGTCTTGTTGCGCAGTGCATTGACGGCACACCCCGCCTCATACAGCGACCGCTCGACGCGCCGCTGTGGGGCCTCGGCAGCCTGTGCCGGCGTTTGCGGCGTCGCGAGCCCGAGAGCAGTAAATGCCTGGCTGAGCAGCGTCGGAAAGTTGGCTTGGTGTGAATAGTGTCCGCATTTTTCAGTGATGATGTGCGAGGCGGTGGCCTCGAGAAGATCTTTGCCGGTGCCGACAAGCAGCGCTCCGTCTTCGCTGCCGCGCTGCGCGCGTCGCACATAGGCTTCAAGCGCGACCGTCAGTCGCACCCCGGAAAGATTGTCGAGCGTGCTTGCGTACAGTTCCCCCTCATCGGAGAGTACATATCCTTCAAGGCGGAATGCCTCACGCGCTTCAAAGATCGCATCGTCACCGGCATAGTTGGAAGAACCAGAACGGAATCCGCCTTTACCCCTTAGCAGCCCGATAAGGGCAAATACAAATGCTTCGGCCTTGTCCGGCGCATTGTCGACACCCCAGGAAAGCACCGCACGTACACGCTTTGCTTTGCCGACCGTCTGGCCCTGCGTTTTCGGATCGCCACCGCTGAGTCCTCCGCGATTGATCTGGAATTCGAGATCCGAATGGCTCGGCTCACGCGTGCCCGACTGGGCATCGTTGACCAGCTGGGCCACCGCCACAATGATGGCATCGTTCACAGGCGCTTTGTTTGAGCTCATCGCTCCTCCAGGGCAATTTCAATAAAGCAGGTAGCAGGTAGTTACATCTTCAGAACGACATTCTTAACGATGTCGTCGATGAATTCTTCGGCCTGCAGCTGGTCTATCTTCACGGACGACGGATGTGCCGCAGAATTCCGCCGGTCCAGTTTAGCCTTCAGGATTTTATGGATGTCCTTGCTGATGATCCCCGCGGAATTGCAGATTTCAAGCACTTCCGATTCCTTGAGCTCGTCGCCGAAGTCTTCTATTTTGCTGATCGCCTTGTTGGCTTTCTTGTGGTGCCCCTGATAGACAAGAGGCCATTGGCTATTGAACTTCGCGAGATGCTTTCGCAGGACGTGATCACAAAGGTGGTGATATGCCAAATTCCACGCCATCACAATAGAAGCGCGAAAAGCGCCGTGCTTGAAGCAAACGAGCGTTTCGTCTAGGAATATGCGCTCCGCCAGGTCCGGGACCGTGGATGGCAGGCAGGCGAGTAGTTCGGTCACCTGCACCGTGATCTGGCGCGTTCCGAACTTCCTGTCGAGCGTTTCACGAATGCGCATCTCTAGTCGAAAACCTTCCGTCTTCTTCAAGACCTCCTTAGGCTTCTTCTTTTCCATCGACGCCAGGAACGGACTGATGGAAGACGGAGGATCGAGATGCAACTCCTCGTAGCACTTCCGGATGTCGGGTGCCTGGAAGTATTCCTGCTTCTTTTGTGTGTGCAGATACCACGCAAAGAGTTTGATCCGCTCGACATGGTTCCACGTAGCCAGGTTCGGGACGTCCTTCGCCAACTCCGCCAGTGTCATAGATCACCCACCGATCGCATCCGCCGCATCGCCGCCCACATGGGTAAGCTTCCACCCCTTTCCGTTCTTCTGGAAATAGCTGTTGTTCCTCGTCATGAAGCGCAGCGGCTGGCCGATGTCCTTCTGGCTCGGCCACTTCATCGCCTGGAAGCAGGTGAAGATGTGATCGATGGTCACCGTGTCGATGCTCTTATGCTGCTGCAGCCACCGGGCGACGACGAGATATTTCTGATTGTCCGACTTCGGATCTTTCGTCGCCGCATAGCCCTTGAACGACTCCTGGCCAGCGGTGAGTTCGAGGTCGGTTAAGAAATTCGGCTGCGTATACTTCCTGGGCTTAGTTGGCTTATTGTTGTCGCCGTTACCGTTTTCCGGTGCGGTGTACTCAGGTTCGTTGTCCTGCTCGACATTCTCAGGCTCGACCTGCACTGTGTCCAACCTCTCGCCTTTCGGCAGCAGGTTGGCGATGGGAGCGGCAGGAACGTGCACGCGTGCGGGCGTGCCTAAGCGTTGGAAGGCCTGCTCCATCGCACGAAAACCCTGTTGGAGGGTTTCATCGTCGCCTTCCACCTGAAACATCACAAACGTCACTTTACCCTTTGAGTCCCGTGGTGCAATGTCCCTGTTCTTTGCCATAATTGCTATCTCCTTACAACAAAGGTTTTGCGATTTATGCAGCCTGATAAATTACGCAGCCGGTAAGCCGATCCACGCCCGCGTTTGTGCTTCCGTAACAAAAACGGCGTTCGCCTTACCCGTACTGTTCGCCGCCTCGCGTGCGATGTCCCGCACCTGCACACTGGTCAAATTGCCAAAGCCGTTATATTCGGCCCAGGGCATGTGGTAGGTCTGTCCGTTGTCGGCGGTGATCTGCCGCGAGAAGCCCTTCTGCGCCATTGCGGCATGCAGGGTTTCGTAATCGGCGTAGGCCGCTTGGTGCAGCTCGACGCGCACGGTGAAGTTGGCCATGTTGCTCTCCTCAGGTGAGGCTCAGGGAGCGGTACGCATCAGTCCACTCCAGCCGGGTTGTGGTCCCCAGGAAAAACCTGAGGAACGTGTCGTAAACAAGGCGGCGCATCATCTTGCCGCGTGACGATTTAATGTCCTTGATTAGCTCTTGGTATTCATCGAGGCCGAGCGGATCTTCAGACGGCTGCTTCAGCAGCAGCACGAGCTTTTCGAGCGCCCCCTCAAGCATCTTCATGTTGTTGCGATTGCGCACATAGCCGCAGGCTGCGGCGAAGCCGGTGAGGAATGTACCGCCGCCGGAGAAGTAGAACTTCTTACCCGGCTCGTCTGAGTAAATGAGCAGCATAAGCGGATGCAAATCTTGCGCGACGCGCTTCAGCATGTACACCACATCGGCGATGTCCCCGACATCAACGCCAGTGGCGGTGTAGCCGCTGTCTTTCTCGAGTAGGTCTTCGGCGATCTCTTTTTGTGAGGCCTGGGCATTGTTGGTGATAAATGCTTCGGCGGCGACCGCGATATCGGATGCGGCGAATTGATCCCGGGGCTTCTGCGCTTTGCCGGTGGTTTCGATGTCGTGCGTGTCCCGGAAAACCGTGATGTTGGCTGCGGCCTCAATTTCGTCGATGAGCGGCTTGCGCATGATTTCGAGCTGCACCTGCAGGCTCATGCGGCGCTGCGCGGTGTTGAACGTAACCATGTAGTGAAGCAGGCCTTCGAGGTCGATGTTGTAGTAAATCTCATAGCGGATCGTGCGGCTTAGGAGCACGCGGGTTGCGACCTGTGGGTCACCGAGCTTTTCGATGAAAGGACGGAAATAGTCCCACGCTTCGACCGTGATGCAGCGGTCGCTCACGAGTTTCTCGCGGTGCAGGGCAAGAAGAACCGTAGTCGAGTAGCACCAGGACCGCTGAAGCCCGTCGATGATGCTGTAGTTGATGTCGTTCTCGTCGAGCGACTTGATGCGCCCGCTCAGATCCCGCAGTGCGGCGATCTTTACCTCCGGCATCTGTGCGCCGACAATGAAGTCCCGCATCAGCCGGCGGTAAATTGGGTCGGCGATGTGATCGAACGGCGGCCGCTGCGAAAGATTGTCCTTGATGGAAGTTCGTTGCAGGTAGACGGCGAGCGTCTCTTCCACATGGCCGATGCGAGCGCTCGTTTTCTGGTCCACGACTTCCGGCGCAACCGGCTTGATCGGAACCAATTCCGTGAGCAAGTCGGAGAAGCCCGCTCCGCTAAGCTCCTCGGCCAAACCGACGATGCGGTTTTTCAAGGCTTCTTGACGCTCGACCTTTTTCGGGGCCGGCGTCGCTTTGGGGCGTCTTCCGCGTGGCATCTTCTTGTTCTCCTGGTCTTCGGGGTTAAGCGGATCGAGCGGAGCTGCGCTCTCTTCAAGACCCGGTAAAAGCGGTACATCCATCAATGGCCTCCTCGTCATGCGGCTCCTCGATATGAGCTTGAAATGATTAAAGCACAATTGGCTCTTATTTGTCGAGCCAATTTTTGTTTGGAGCCAAGTAAGACTGGTGAGCCTGCGCATTCTATTTAGTAGAAGGCCCTGCATGGTATTCATTTTTCTGGATTTACATGCTACTAAGCTGGAGATATCTTGTTTGGGCGGGCAATCAGATAATTGCGATCACAAGTCACGAGCATTGTGAGAAAAGTGGGTAGTTCGGGCGGACGCGCCTCGCCTGCTCCGCCGGTAAGGACGCAATCCGGAGGCGTTGGGAAGTGGTAGAGCTTTGTGTATGTTGCGGCAGTTTCGCTAATCGCCGTGTTGCTCAATTGCGAACTCATTATTTGCTTTGTTCCAAAACAACACGAGAGTCGCAAGCAGTTCCTTCAGCGGAAGCGCCTTCTCTGAAGCATTGCGAGGGAGCGTCGTGGCAATCACCCGTAGGGTGAAGCGCCACCGTTCCACCTCCGATGTATCGTTCTCCGGCCACACCATCGCATGACTAGAATCGTCGCCAGCCAGGAGGCTCTTGTTCGATGGGTCTTTACGGACGAGCAGAATCGGACTGCTTGAGCAGGAGGGTTGGATGGCGTTAGGTTTCGTAACGACCGCTGCGGCAAAGTTGGAGCCTTGCCTGTAAGCATTGTGATGGAGGTCGAAGCTCTGGGCATCCGCAACGATGACTCTAATCTGATGAATTGCGTTGAGACGATTGTTATCCACGACGAGCGTCAGACCTCTCGTCTCCTGGAACTGGTAGTGACAAATTCGCATCGTGAGGTCATCCGGCGCTTTGATGGTTAGCTCCTCGTCTGTCGCCGCGTTTGGAGCGCCCATGGAAGATGGAAGCTCCTCTTTGCCAGCCTGAAGCGCCTGCGCGATCTGCTGCTGAGACCCGATAAATCGAAAGGTGTGCTCTTCAAGCACGTATTTCCGGTTCTTGTGATCCACTAGGATGAATTTGCCCTTGAAGGGCTCTCCCGGCTTGGCGACAACCGGCGCGACAAACGTCATCAGTTGCGTGTAACGGACGAATCGCGGATGCACCTTGATGGGCATCATCCCTCTTGATTCCGTACCTTCGATGTATGCATCCGTGATCAGGATCTCTTCAGAGATATTGCTGGTGCTGATGTGTGCCCATCCGCCGATCTGCATACATGGCTCTGTGCCCACCGCTCCGAGGCCCCAGATGCTCTGTCCCTTATTCCAGGCAACATGAAGCGTCGGGCCATCGTTTTGAATGGCCTGTAGAGCAATCTTGTGTTCCTTTTCCTTCTGCTGCATGTGCTCGACTAGCTTTAGATTCACAGAGTGACGGGCATCGCTTTCCCTCTGGGCCTCCCTGTATCGCCTGTAGACGCGATATAGGAAATATCCGACCGCGACCAGGGCCAGAAGAAGGATGATGTCCGTCCAGGCGGAAACACTGGCGAAGAGAATGTCTTTAATTCCAGCCCAGGTAACGATAGTTCGCACAGGCTGCTTCGTGTACCACGCGGAGAGCGGCAATCCCGCCAGAAGCAGGATCACCCCAATGACAGCCGGGATAACATACACATCTTTCGTATGTTGTTTCACTTCACCATCATAGCGGCGAGGATCACTTCGGGTCCCCATGACCTCTGCCGTAGCAGAATCAGTCATTTTGTTCGAAGTCGCTGACAGTCAAATCTCTGCCGAACAACGGCAGAGGTCTTCGTGCTCCTGACCTCTGCTGAGCCGAGGCAGCAGTCGATTTGCGCCGACTGCTGCCGTCCGAAAGCAGAGGTCTGTAACCAAAAAGCAGAGGTCGATGAGGGTGTTCGCGAGGGTGCTGACAGTTTGCCTACGGATTTTTTCAATGACTTACAGTGCTCTTGGTAGCCAGTGGTGCTCATGTTTTCAATGAGTTACGTCCAAAGGCACTTCTGTCACGGCAGAGGTCGCGGGTTCTAGGAACTCGTTGAAATTCGCCTGATTGCTGCAGTTCTGTTGGGGATTTGCATTTCTTTCCGCTGAAAATCTGTTTGAATTACGGTTCAGGCCGGTGTTTCCAGGGGTTTGCGAGCCTCCGGGAGCATCTCCGGAGGCCTGCAACCGTGGTTCAGGCACACTTCTCCCGGAGCGTTGTCGGCGGTTGCGCCATCAGTCGCGGCAGCCGGATCAGGTTGTGCGCCGCGCAACTGAAGACGAACAGCCAGTCTACTTTTTCCAGCCCTCGCAACTTCACCTGCCGTAGCGGCCCCGTTTGCTTCAGCCATCCGAAGCTCTTCTCCACCAGCCAGCGCCGACTCAGGCTGATCGCATAGCCCGGATGCCGCGTAGTTCTGCGGTCCAGGTTGCTGTGCCGTCCCTTGTCGTTCTTCGTAACGTGCGGCGTCACGTTCAACTCCCGCACCGTGCCGACGAAATCCCTGGTGTCGTAGGCCTTGTCTGCGCCCACCGTGATGCGACGCTTACGCTTCTTCTGCTTCTCGTGGAGCATCAACAGCGCAGCGTCGCGCTCGGCGTAGCCATCGGCCTCTGTCACCATCGCGGCGGCGATCAGACCGTTGCGGTTTTCCACCAGCGCATGGCCCAGAAACGCGAGCTTTGACTCGGTCCCATAACTCTTCTTGTACAGCCGCGCATCGCCGTCCGTGGTGGACTGGTGGGTGTTGTTCGAGCGCTTCTGCCCGCGGAAATCCGTGCCATCGTCGTCATCGGAGCCATCCTTCGCGCGAAAGCTCTTCTGCGAGGCCCACGCCTGAATCAGCGTACCGTCCACCGTGAAGTGCTCGTCACTCATGTACTTCTTCGCCTGTCGATTCACTTCGGCAAAGAATTGCTGAGCCGCATCGCTGGTCAGCAACCGGTCGCGGTTCTTCGAAAACACCGCATGGTTCCACACCGCATCGTCCATGCCCAGGCCCACGAACCAGCGAAACAGCAGGTTGTAGTCGATCTGCTCGACCAGCAGCCGCTCCGAGCGCACCGAGTAGAACACCTGCAACAACAGCGATCGAAGAATGTACTCCGGCGCTATCGACGGACGGCCAGAGTCGGCATACAGCGCATCGAACTCCGCGTCCAGCCTCCGCAACACCACGTCCGTCAATTCGCGAACCGCGCGCAGTGGATGGCCCTGCGGCACCCGCTGCTCCAACGACACAAAACTGAACATCCCATCCTGAATCCGCTCGTCTCCACGCATACTCGTTAGACGCTCCACCCCTTGTGGATCGCCGCAGAATCAATGCCTATTTCAACAAGTTCCTGGCCCCGTCGTCCCCGCGATACAAAGCAAAAGACTTAGCTTCGTATGGGACCGATAGTGACAATCCACAATCCATTCCACAATTCCTACTGAACCATTGAACTCGCAAGCCCCATCGCATCCAAGAATGCGCCTTGCGCGGCCTGCTTTTCATCGCTGTCGGCTTGCCGCGGGATCCCCTGCATTCTTTCGCCGCAGAAGGAATAGGCCCGCCGAAGTGGGCCTTGGAAGAAGCGAAGAAGGTATCACGGTTCTCATTTCGTGATGGTGTCGATCCGACCTTTGAGTTCTCCGATGGGTCCGTGCAGGGAGCGCAGCTCGGAATGAACCCTGTCATGGCGGGTGCTCACTTCACTGCTCAAAGACTGGAAGCGCGAATCCATCTGGTTGCGCAAACCTCTGATGTCAGCGTGCAAATCATTCATCATGGTGCGCAATTCGCCCTTGTCGAGGTGATTCAGCAGAATGCTGAAGAGAAGAATTGCGAAGATAACGAAGCAGATTTCAAGTACGTCGGCCATTTGGCTACTCCTTCTGGTTATGTTGTCTTTCAAAAGTCATTGATTTGCAGAGTCTCGTAATGCCGGAGACTCCGCGAACGTTTTGGAGATGGCAACCGAGCGGATCGGCTTCGCTTGTTTGTGCTGCTCGGCGATCTCCGCGAGAAGGCAGGTGTTTACTTGTCCGCGTTCTGAAACGCAAACAGGCCAAGGTTCCGGCGGGAGTTCGTCAGTGCCTCGATCGAGAGTTCAAAAGCGCGCACTTCGGCAGCCTCGCGTGCCGCGATGTAGTGCGACTCCACAGTCCAGAATTCGAGGATGAGGAAGATGTGCGGACTGCGGACGTCGCGCATCACGGTCGTGTGGATGTGGCCGGTGAGGCGGCTGGCAAAGCTCTGCCACAGGCCGTCGGCCAGGAAGAGCGAGCGAAAGGCAGGGGTCTGCTCGACCCCCACCTCGTAGAGGGATAGGGCGTAGATCATGCATTGCTCCTGAATTGTGTGGGGGGTTGTCGGACGGAATGCGGGGCTATCGGGATGCGCGGCGGCAACCGCCGGAATCGACCGGATACCATTCGATCTCCAGATCCGCCGTCGCAGCCTCGTCTTCGTTGAAGGATTCTGATTCGTTGTCGTCGTCATCGAGTTCGATGATTTCTTCGAACTCGATGTCATCGTCTTCGTCTTCATTGCTGTATGGATTCATTCCTTTTCCTTTCGTGTGGGGTGGTTGGGATGGAACAGATCAAGGTGCCAAGACAAAATATGCCGGAGTCCCCGGCTAAAGGACACCGGCATACTCTGATTGATCTCGCCATCGGGACGCGGTATGCATTCGAAGACTCCATCTGGATCGTCCGCGATCTGGAGCCAATCAGCCCACCAAAACGGAAGCTTGGTTTGGCCATGCTGCTTTTAGGGTCAGCGTGGGAACTTCCCCTC
Organism: Acidobacteriota bacterium; assembly: GCA_021846275.1. Taxonomy (GTDB): domain Bacteria; phylum Acidobacteriota; class Terriglobia; order Terriglobales; family Acidobacteriaceae; genus Acidicapsa. The sequence goes on along the minus strand of JAJZBZ010000003.1, from coordinate 515,458 downwards.
CGACGAGAAACGGGTTGTCAGCACTCTGAAATGCAAACAGGTCAACGCTTCTGTGGGACTTCGCTATACCAACAATCTCACCGGTACAAAGTACCGGTGAGACCACTTCGCCTCAGTTGCCGTAGGCGTATTGGTGTATAAAAAGGGACAAAAGGTGGACCGAAGCTAAGGGAAAAGTGCGCGGAACCCTTATAAACATTGAGGTTTGACCTTTTAGATAAGGGTCTGCAAAACCTTTATGCGTCGGTTCGATCCCGACCCGCGCCTCCAAAATTTCTCAATAGAATCAACAAAAAATACGGTTGGTCTGCGTTTTGCATCAGTTCCGCGTGTTCGCGAGAGGGACGGTTTCCGGCTTCAGGACGGGTGTTCTGACGGCGGCGCGCGCCGGGACGGCATAGCGATAGCGCGGAAGCGCGAACATCGCCGCTCCTGCCAGCAGCGTGAGGCAGGAGAAGAAGACAAGTACCCGAGTATAGGATCCGGTGATGTCGTAAACGTGCCCGGCGATCAGCGGAGCAATCGCTCCAGCCACGGCATAGACGGTGTAGATGAGGCCATAGGCGGTTGAAAAGGACTGCATCCCGAAGTAGCGTTTGAGCATGTAGGGCATGAGATCAAATTCGCATCCCATGCCCAGTCCCGCGATGAGCGCGGCGAGGATGTCGGCGCGATAGGAGTGGCCGCGAGCCAGCAGGATCAATCCTGTGCCGGCCAGCAGCAAGGAGCCGGCGGCAATCAGGGATCCGCGCAGATAGTCCAGCAGCCAGCCCAACAACAGTCGTCCTGCGATGCTGGCGACTCCGAGAAAGGAAACAACGAAGGCGGCGTCTTCGAGCTGAATGCCTCGGTCATGGAGCATGGGCGCGAGATGCACGATCGAGCTGTTTTCCGCCAGCGACATGCAGCATACGCCGAGGGCGATCAGCCAGAAACTTCGCGTGGCCAGCGCCTGCTTCCAGTTCACTCCCTCCTCGGCTGCGGCAGGATCGGTTGCTGACGTGCGCCGATGCTGAATGGGCGGCGGCGGCAGGCAAAAATAGGTGAGCGGAGCGCCGAGCAGCAATGGCAGTGCCGCAAGAATCAGAAACGTGCTGCGCCATCCGAGGTTTGTGATGGAGAACTGGACAAGCGGCGGAAGAAACAGGGAACCGAAGCCCGAGCCTGCCACGACGATGGAGAGCGCGGTGCCCAGACGTCGTTCAAACCAGCCGGCGACGACGCGCGCATAGCCAAGCTGGTAGGTTCCGGTTCCGGCGACGCCGAGAAAGATGGCGGTTGCGTAAAGCTGATGGAGGCTTGGAGTCAGCCACGCAAACGATGCGATTCCCAGGCCAAAGGCAAGCATCATGGCCGCGATCAGTCGGCGCGGATCGAAGCGATCCAGCAGCCTGCCGAGAAAGGGAGAACAGATTGCCACGGAGATAGCTGCCAGGCTGAAAGCCTGCGCGATCTGTGCATGATTCCATCCGAAGGCATGCTGCCAGGGAACGATGAAAAGAGTGAAGATGGGGAAAAATCGCGGCGATGCCGGACAAGACTCCAATCTGGCAGACGATGATGACACGCCAGCCTCTATAGCGCAGGTTCTCTTCCGGATACGTTTCAGAGTTGACAGAATGTGTCAAGGGGAAGCTCATTCTTTGCTGCTCGATCTCAACGCGAGGGGCGCAAGTAGCCGTGAGCGGCAAGCTGCTTGCCCATGTCGTCATACATTGCCTGTTCGCGCGGCTGCCATGTGCCCAACCCATCGACATAGCGGTTGAACATGCAGAAGGCCGCTGCGATCAGCACGGTGTCGTGAATTTCCAGATCGCTGGCACCTTTCTGGCGCGCCTGCGCCACGTCTTCCGCTGTCACCTGCTTGCCTCCGCGCTGCACCTTGCCCGCAATTGCCAGCAATGCTTTCATCTTCGGCGTGACCGCCGCGTTTTGAAAGTCTGTTTTCACCTGCTTCACCAGTTCATCGCTGCCGAGGTGGGCTGCCGCAGCGGCACCGTGGCTGGTCTGGCAGAAGTAGCAGTCGTTTTGTGAAGAAACGAACGTGGCAATCAGCTCACGCTCTCCGGCGGTCAGTGTGTGCGCGTCATGCAGCAGGATATGCGCCAGCTCCCGCATCGGTTTGGCTGTTTCCGGGCGAAATGCGAATCCGGCGCTGATACCCGGCAACTCTTCAGGAAGTGCGATATGGGCCAAAGGATGCTCCTTAGCGTGTGGCTGCTTCCGCAGGCAGGTAGGTCTTGCTGACTTGGACGTAGCCCTCGCGTGCAACATGCTGGCCGCGTTCGCGGTACATAGCTTCATCGCGGGGCTGTATCGTATCCAGCCCATCCACGTAGCGGTTGTACATGCAGAAGGCTGCTGCAATGAGTACCGCGTCGTGAATTTCCAGATCCGATGCTCCCTTTTCCCGTGCCAGAGCGACATCCTCCGCCTGGACATGCTTTCCGCCTTTCTGGACTTTGGCTGCGATAACCAGCAGCGCCTTGAGCTTGTCTGAGATCTGCGCGTGCGCAAAATCAGCCTTCACGCGCTTCACCAGGTCTTCATCTCCATTCAGGTGCGCAGCGGCAATGGCGCCGTGGATTGTCTGGCAGTAGTAGCAGTCGTTGAGATAGGAGACGTAGGTGGCAATCAACTCCCGCTCACCGGGTGAGAGCGTGTGAGGGCCGCAGAGCAGAGTTTCGACAAGCAGGTTCAGCGGTTTGGCTGTTTCCGGGCGAAAAGCCATGGCAGAGCGAATTCCCGGCAGCCCTTCTGGCAGGGCGATATGAGGCATCGATACATTCCTTTCTTTCTATAGAAATGGAAGTTGACCTGTACGACAGAATGCAGGCGACGATTGGTTACTCCCTGGTGCTGCAATTGTGACGGAATGCTATGGCACACAGGGTAGGATCTCTGTTGTCGTTCCGTCATCAACCTTTGGATGGATATATTTCTCCGTGACCCGATGCCCGGAAACGAATCCGTTTTGAAGTCGAGGATTTGAGCGGTTGACGCGCGTCTCCAGTTTTTGCGATGGAAAATTTTGATTGATGCGTGAGGCGCTTGCACCCTCGTCAAGCCTGGGTCAATCGGCGGTTTTCCTCGATTCGGCCCAACGTGTCACCATGAGACAGACGCCATGGACCTTGTTTCGCTGTTACGGGCTACGTTTGGGTTTGCGGGATTTCGAGAGAATCAGGAGGCTGTCTGCCGCGCGGTGGCGGATGGGCAGGATGCGCTGCTGGTGATGCCGACGGGCGCGGGCAAGAGCATCTGCTATCAGTTGCCGGCGCTGGCGCGCGGCGGACCGGCGCTGGTGGTCAGTCCGCTGATTGCGCTGATGGATGACCAGGCGGCGCGGCTGTCCTCGCATGGGTTGCGCGCGGCGCGGATACACTCCGGCGTTTCGCGCGAGGATGCGCGGCAGGCCTGTCGCGAATATCTGGATGGGACGTTGCAGTTTCTCTTTATTGCGCCGGAGCGGCTGCGTGTGCCTGGGTTTCCGGAGATGCTGGCGCGGCGGACACCGTCACTGATTGCGGTCGATGAGGCGCACTGCATTTCGGGTTGGGGACATGATTTTCGCCCTGACTATCGCACGCTGGGCGAGTGGCTGCCGATGCTGCGTCCGGCACCGATCATCGCACTGACGGCGACGGCGACGCCGCGCGTGCAGCAGGATATTGTGGCGCAGTTGCGGCTGGCCGACCCGGCGCTGTTTGTGCATGGCTTTCGGCGCGAAAATCTGGCACTGGAAGTGGTGGAGATGCCGAAGCCGCAGCGGAATGAGTTCATTGGCCGCTATCTGGCCGCGGCCGAGGCGCGACCGGCGATTGTCTATGCGCCGTCGCGGCGGACGGCAGAAGAACTGGCCGAGCAACTGGCGGAGAGGTTTCCTGCGGCGGCCTATCATGCCGGGCTGGAGACGGCCGTGCGGGAGCGCGTGCAGCGGAGTTTTCTGGCGGGCGAACTGGAGGTTGTGGTGGCGACCATCGCCTTCGGCATGGGCATCGACAAGGCGGATATACGCACGGTGATCCATGCGTCGCTGCCGGGTTCGGTCGAGGCATATTACCAGGAGATTGGCCGCGCTGGGCGCGACGGAAAACGGTCGCGAGCGATCCTGCTGCACAGCTTTGCGGATCGCAGGATTCACGAGAGTTTTTTTGATCGGGATTATCCGATGGCCGACGAACTGGCGTGCGTGACGCGTGTGTTGACGGAGGATTGGCAGCCGCCGGAGGCACTTTGGGCGAAGCTGAAGATGGAGCCGGAGGTCTTTGGCCGCGCGGTGGACAAGCTGGCGGCGCAGGGGGCTGCTGCGTTCGATGTGGAGGGTCAGGTGCGCGGGCTGCTGCGGACCACAGAGGCTGGGCAATGGCGCGCCGGATACGAGGCGCAGCGTGAGCACAGGCGCGCGCAACTGGAGGCGATGGTCGGCTTTGCAGAGACGGCGCAGTGCCGGATGTCGGCGCTGGTGCGGCACTTTGGAGACAGGCCTGGCGCGCCGTGCGGGCACTGCGATTTCTGCTCGCCGGAGACGGCTGAGGCGGTGCCGTTTGCCAAGCCGAATGCCGAGCAGGCGCAGCAACTGCGGCGGATTCTGCGCGCGCTGCAGGAGGGTGGACCGCGGTCAGTGGGCAAATTGCAGGCGGAGTGTGGCGGCGAGCGGAGAGTCTTTGACGCGCTGCTGGACGGGCTGGCGCGAGCGGGGCTGGTCATGGTGACGGTGGAGACTTTTACAAAACCCGAAGGGGACGAGGTGAGCTACCGCAAAGCTTCGCTGACGCACGAGGGACGAAGCTGGCGCGAGCCGGAGCCGCTGCCCGTTTTGCTGCGGATGACAGACCAGAATTCGGCGACCGTTGCACAGGCGAAGAAAAAATCCACGCCGAAAACGGCGAGCAAGGCTTCCGGCGGCGCAGAGCAGAAGCCGCCGTTGACGCCCGAGCAGACCGAACTGGAGAACCGACTGCGAGTGTGGCGGAAGAATGAGGCGGCGGGCAAGCCCGCGTTCATCGTGCTGACCGATGCGGCTCTGCGCGGCGTGGCGACGAGGTGCCCGCGAACTCTGGACGAGCTGTTGTCGATTTCCGGCATTGGGCCGATGAAGGTGGAGCGCTATGGTGCGGCGCTGGTGGCGCTTTGTCGCGAGAGCGCGGGGTAGCACTGTTGATTTGCGCGGTGCATCTCCGACGAAAAGAGCGAATGGAGGCGGCTACAGCGCGCGGTCGAGGTGGACGTAGCCGCCATCGACGTGGAGTTGCTGGCCGGTGGTGTGGCTGGAGCGCGGCGAGAGCAGGAAGACGGCAGTGGCTGCGATCTCTTCCGGCGTGGTGAGTCGGTGGCCGAGCGGGACGGTGCGCTCGATGGATTTGAGCTTCTCGTCGGGTTCAGGGAAGGTTGCAATCCACTGGCGATAGAGCGGGGTCATGACCTCGGCGGGCACGATGGCGTTGACGCGAATGCCGAGTGGGAGCAGTTCGACGGCCCACTCGCGGGTGAGCGCGAGCTGCGCGCCTTTGGCTGCGGCGTAGCCGGAGGTGTTGCCCTGGCCGGTGAGCGCGACCTTGGAGGCGATGTTGACGATGGAACCGCTGGTCAGCTTGAGAGCGGGCAGAGCGTAATGGGCCAGCGCGTAGTAGTGCATGAGGTTGGAGTGAACAGAGGCGGCGAAGCGCTCCGGGTTGCCGTGCTCAAGACCGACGGAATCGTTGATCCCGGCGTTGTTTACGAGCGCGTCGATCCTGCCGCAGAGGCGCAGTGCGTCTTCGACAGCCAGGCGGCAGTCGTCGGAGGTTTTCAGGTCGAGCAGAATGAGTTCGCAGCGATGACCGACGGAGCGCAGCTGGGCGGCGAAGGCGCGCGCGACCTCTTCGTTGCGGTCGAGGATGATGGGAACCGCTCCCTCGGCGGCGCAGGCGGCGGAGATGGCTCCGCCGATGCCGGCGGCTCCGCCGCTGATGAGGATGGCTTTGTCGCGAAGTTCGAGGTCCATGCAAAAGCTCCGGTGGGTCAGAAACTACCGTGGTCTGAGAACTACGTCTGCAACATTGCTTCGGAATCCGCGCGGTGCAGGTGGCTGAAAGAATCCGATGCACGCAGGAATCAGGCGGATTCAAGGATCAGATTCGAGTAGGGCGTGGTGTCGGCGGTGCGTATGATGCCAGTGGCTGCCGGGACACGATGCTTGAACTGAGTGTGCGGCTCGAAGGTGACGGGGATGCCGCTGAGTGCATCGGCGAAAGCGAGGCGGCGCGCTTCGGGGTTGGCGGACTGAAATTCGGTGGCCAGGAATACCGCGCCGATGGTGAAGTTGGCGCGAATGGCGGCGAGCACGTCGAGCACGCGGGGAATGTCATCGGTGAGCGAGATGTCGATGGTTTCGATGGCGGGCCACGAGGGAAATCCACGGTCGGCGATGACGAGCGTGTTCGTGTGGCGGACACGGGCGAGCAGGGAGTTGATCTGAGGGTTGAGAATGCCGCGAACAAGCATGAATTCGACCTCAATGAGTGGAAATCACCTGGGTTGAGCCGGACTCCGGAACGTGAATGCGCTGGTCGAGCAGGCAGTAGACAAAAAGAAAGAGGTAGGCGGCGCAGGGCACGAGATAGGCTGGAGCCAGCGTGGGCGTGTGCTGCGTGATCAGGCCCATGCCGAGTGTGAGCACGGCTCCGCCGACGATGGACATGACGAGAGCTGAGCCGGCGAGTTTGGTGAGCAGGCCCAGTCCACGCAGGCCGCGCGCGAAGATGGTGGGAAACATGAGCGACATGAAGAAGCTGCTGACGAGCAGCGCAATCGCGCCGACCCACCCGGGGTAAAGGACGCTGAGCGTGGCCAGGATCAGGTTCGCGGCGGTGTAGAGCGTCATCAGGCGCATGGGCTGGACGAAACGCATCAGCCAGGCGGAGGCGAATCGCCCGATGCCGAAGGCGACGAGTGAGGCGGTGAGCAGATAGCCGGCGGATTTTTCAGGCAGATGGGTGTATTCGATGAGGTAGGGAATGAAGTAGCTCCAGGTGCCGACCTGAGCGCCGACATAGGCGAACTGGGCGGCGACGGCGAGCAGGAAATGCGGCGCGCGCAGCAGGGATGTGGGCGCATTCGGAAGCTCGTGAGCCAGGGGTATTTCGAGGCGCGATTCGAGAGCAACAGCAGGAAAGCGCGTGAGCACAAAGAGCAGCAGCATGACCAGCGTGACGAGGCTGAGCAGCAGATAGGGCCGGACGACGCGCAGCGTTTCGGCGTGGAGATAGGCCGAGTAGGCGTGCCGCGCCTGAAGAATGGCGGTTTGCGCGGGCGTCAGCTCGATGCCGGAGAAGATGAAGATCGTTCCGCCGAGGACGCCGGTGATGGCTCCGAGGGGATTGAATGCCTGAGCCAGGTTGAGGCGTCGCGCGGCGGAATCTGGCGGGCCGAGCTGCGCGACGAAGGGATTGGCCGCTGTCTCCAGAAACGAAAGCCCGGCGGCGATGATGAAGAGCGCTGTGAGAAAGAGCGAGAAACGATAGACGTGCGCGGCGGGCCAGAAGAGAAACGAGCCAAGCGAGAAGAGCGCGAGGCCGACGAGGAATCCGGATTTGTAACCGTAGCGGCGCATGAGCAGAGCGGCGGGGATGGCCAGCACGAAGTAGCCGAGATAGAAGGCGAACTGCACCAGCCCGGCCTCCAGACGGGTGAGCACGAAGGACTTCATGAACTGGCGGATGAGCACGTCGTTGAGGTTGTTCGGTATGCCCCAGAGAAAGAACAGCGTGGTGGTGAGCGCGAAGAGCAGCTTGCGGCCGGAGGGAACGAGCGTCGGCCGGAGCGCGGGGTCCAGTGTTGCGTGGTGAACTGCGCTCTGTGGGCGTGCGGATTGGGCTGGGCTGGAGTGCATGATGGATGGCCAGTTGCTGCGTCAGTCGAGTGTAATTACGATCTTGGAGAATGCGCCAGGATTCTCCTTCCAGCGAGTGAATGTGTCGGGAGCATCGGCGAACGGGATGATGGATCCGATGGCGGCGTGAAGCGGAAATCGGCGTTCCGCGAGCATCTGCATCACGGCGTGGAAATCCTCCGGCAGCGCGTTGCGCGAGCCGCGAATGTCCAGCTCCTTCTGGACGAAGAGGCGCGTTTCGTAGCTGACCGGCTGCTTGGCGTAGCCGATGTAGACGACGCGACCGGCGAAGGCGACGAGATCGACGGCGGCGCGAAAGGTCTCCGGCGTGCCGATGGCCTCGATGACGACGCTCGGGCCGTGGCCGCCGGTGAGCGCGCGAATCTGTTGTTCCAGTGAGACGGGCGATGCGGAGGATTCCGGACATAGCGTGTGCGCGGCTCCGGCGAGCGCGGCTACGGAGAGCCGGTCCTGGTTGAGATCGACGGCGATGACCGTGGCTCCGCGCGTGGCCGCTGCGGCGACGGCACCCAGGCCGACACCGCCGGAGCCGAGGACGAGAACCGTATCCGTGGACTGCACCTGAGCGCGGGCGACGGCATGGAAGCCGACGGTGAGCGGCTCGACGAGGGCAAGCTCTTCGAGCGTGAGCGGCGGGTGGGAGAGCGTGGCCGGAAACAGGCGCTCGACGGGCACGGCGACGAGTTCGGCCAGAGCGCCGTCGCGCTGCACGCCGAGGGTCTGATTGTGCTGGCAGGCGTTGGGTCGCCGCGCCAGGCAGGCGGAGCACTGGCCGCAGTGCGAGTACGGCGAAAGAGTCATGTCCATGCCGACGGCGAGCGGGTGCGGCAGTTCCGTGTGCATCGAATCGGGCAGGGAGTCGGGCAGGCTTAGAATTGTTGCGGCGATTTCATGGCCGGGAATGCGCGGGTAGCTGACCAGCGGATTGAGGCCGCGAAAACTGTTCAGGTCAGAACCGCAGAGGCCGATGCGGCGCACGCGCAGCAGGGCTTCGCCCGGTCCGGGAACGGGATCGGGAACGGTGGTGAGCTGGGCATGGCCGGGTTCGCGGATCAGAAGAGCCTGCATGTGACCTCAGGCGGGAACAGTTTAGAAAGCATCGGCAACATTGGAGACAGAACGGTTTCGCGGGGGAATGCCGTTTGCTGGTCAGTATATGTTACAGGTATCGTTAAAGTCATTCTTTCACCAGAACCCCTGTGGATGGGAGCAAAGGAGCGGTCCGGTGCCGGATTGGACGAGCCGGTGGATCGTCCTGATCTGTATAGTGAGTGGTTGATGACGGTACGAATGAAAGACATTGCGAAGGACCTGGGATTGTCGGTGGTGACGATCTCGAAGGTGCTGCGGGACCACCCGGATATTGCCGAGGAGACGCGGGAACGGGTGATGAAGCGGGTGAAGGAACTGGATTATCAGCCAAACCTGATGGCGCGGAGCCTGGTGACGGGGCGCAGCTACCTGATCGGGCTGGTGGTGCCTTCGCTGCTGCATTCGTTTTTTGCCGAGGTGGCGGTGGCGCTTTCGGCTGAGGTGGGCAAACGCGGGTATTCGCTGCTGCTGGCCTCATCGGACGAGGAGCCGGAGGTCGAGGCGCGGGAGATTCAGCAGATGATGGCGCGGCACCTGGACGCGCTGGTGATTGCCACCTGCGCGAGCGACGCACGGACGATAGAGCGTCTGGAACGGGCCGGGCGAGCGTATGTGCTGATCGACCGCGCAGTGGAAGGCGCACAGGGAAATTTTGTGGGGATTGACGACTACGCGGCGGGTCGGATGGCGACCGAGCACCTGATTGCGCAGGGTTGCAGGCGGATCGCGCATATACGCGGGCCGCGCGTGGGCACGGCGGAGGCGCGGCTGCGCGGCTATCGGGACGCGCTGGCGTCGCATGGAATCGCGTTTCACGAGGAACTGCTGACGGTGGGCGAGCATGTGGACAGCGATGCGACGCGGCATGGCGCAGAGGCGATGCGGCGACTGCTGGGCGCGCCGGAGCGTCCCGACGGACTGTTCACGTTCAACGATCCGCTGGCGATCGGGGCGATGCAGGCGGCGCTCGAAGCCGGGCTGCGGATTCCGGAGGATCTGGCCGTGATGGGCTGCGGGAATCTGCATTTTGACAACCTGCTGCGCGTGCCGTTGTCGTCGATGGACCAGCAGAGCGCGGAGATTGGCAGGCGGACGGCGGCGATTGTGCTGGAGCGGATCGAGTCGCGCGTGAAGCCGGAGCCGAAGCGGGTGATTCTGGAGCCGAAGCTGATGGCGCGGGCGTCGTCGCTGCGACGGCTTTCTGAGGCCTCGAAGTGAGCTTTTGCGTGCATTTCAGCCAGGAATGAGCGTTTCGGGCTGAGAGTTCTGTTTGACCAGACTTTCCGCGATTCATGATTAAGTGAATTTCCATCTTATATTTAGATCGATTGTTGCGTATATACCAGTTTGCTATTAACCCGGTTACCCCCCCCAGGGGGGTGGTATTTATTTTCTCGTCAACGAAAATGTGGCGAAACGTGTACTGCTTTATAACGTTCTGCGCTTGCCTGACGGCACAGTTTTGAGCGCAGGACTGGCGCGTGAAGAACAGTATGGCAGAAAGACGAATAATTGCCTGCCGGCATGGCCTGCGGCGGATGCGCGTTCGCGCCGCTGCTGTTGGTCACGGGTCGTCGTCGGCGGATGAGGACGGCGAGGAATGACAGCGGATTCCCGGCAGGAATGACCGCAGGAGAAACAACGGCCGGAGCAAGTGCGGCACCGTTTTCCCACCCAGGCGCGGCCAGGATCGGGCATCCGTCAGCGTTTTTATCCCGCAGGGGAATCGCGCGGCGACCGACCGGGAGAGTGACGGAGGAATCGATTGGTCTGCGCGGGGTGAGGATGAATTCCGGCATGGTCCGGGGCGGAATGGCTATGCGCGACGAACGAGGTGGTGTGGAGTGACGGAGATGGATGCGGGGCGGGATGCGCTGGATGGTGCGCAAACAAAGGGCGAAAACGATTGGGGAAGTGGGAATGGGATGAAAGAAAAAGGTTGACGCGAGGTGGGATTCCGTTATGATTGGGGAAACTTAACCCATATTTTTTCGGGTATTCACCTTACTTTGATGCTGTTGTGCGGGTGACTGGCTGCGTGGATCGTGGCTTTTCTGCTGTCCGCGGGCGTTGTGTCAGTTTTCTCAGTCTGTATTTTCCGGATGTCAGTGTGTTCCTGCCGCGGTGCGCTGTTTGCGCTTGTCAGGAGATGTGTATGTATTGCTAACCCCGTCTGGCTGGCCAGAGCCGAGTTTTCCGAGTAGTCGCTGACGACGGGTGGATGGATAGAAGTTCAGGAGGAGTGATGGTTGGAGTGAGTGTTTTGCGGGGATGGCGGAGTCGCTTCGCGGCTTTGCTGGCGGTGGTGCTGAGCGTGTCGTGCCCGATGTTTGCGCAGGTGTATCGCGGCGGGATCAATGGCACGGTGACGGATGCGTCGGGAGCGGCGATACCGGGTGCGAAGGTTACGGCTACGGAGGTGGCGACGCAGGTGGTGCTGCAGACGGTGTCGTCGGCGGCGGGCGAGTTTTCGTTCAACGATCTGCCGCAGGGCCGGTACAACGTGAAGGCGGAGGCGCAGGGCTTCGACATCCAGCAGGTGAACGGCGTGGACGTGTTGACGGGCAAGGTGTACACGCTGCCGATCAAGCTGGCGGTGGCGCAGACGGCGACGACGGTGGAGGTGGCGGCGAACGCGCTGACGCTGGATACGACGAGCGAGGTGCAGACGACGGCGATCTCCGGGAACACGTTGCAGGATGTCCCGCTGAATGGACGCGATTTTACGCAGTTGATGGGCAGCTCGGTGGCGTTTGCCGGATATAACAACTCCGGGTCGGTGAACGGCATGCGCAACAACCAGTTGAACTACACGATTGACGGCACGGATAACAACGATCTGTATCTGAACGTGAATGCGGTGAACCAGGGGAGCATCAGCGGGATTGCGGGCGTGGTGTATCCGGTGGAGGCGCTGGACGAGTATTCGCTGCAGACGACGGGGAACAGCGAATCGGGCCGCAGCCCGGGTGGGAACCTGAACATCTCGACGAAGTCGGGAACGAACGAGTTCCACGGCGATGGGTACTACTATAACCGCAACGAGGCGCTGGCTGTGGTGTCTCCGTTTGCGAACCCGGCGGCGCATGAGTTGCCACTGAGGAACCAGAACTATGGCGGATCGCTGGGCGGACCGATCATCAAGGACAAGACATTTTTCTTCCTGACGTATGAGGAGCAGAAGTTTCTGATCGGCGAGTCGAGCACGACGACGGAGCCTTCGCCGGCGTATCAGGCGCTGGCGCTGGCGGAGCTGAAGAAGTACGGCGTGGGGGCGAGTCAGGTTTCGGAGAATATCCTGAGCCAGTTGTGGGAGCCGAATCTGATTGCCGGTCTTCCGGCTGCCGCGGGTAATTTCTCGAGCAGCGCGCCGGAGAATGGATACAGCCACAACCTGGTGGTGCATCTGGACCAGAACTTCAACGAGAAGAATCATCTTTCGGCGATCTGGTACTGGGGCCAGGGTTACGCGGATGCTCCGGCGGGATCGCTGCTGCCGAACTACTTCCAGGAAGTGCCGTCGCATAACGAGAACTTCAATGTGACGTGGAATTATCTGCTGCGTCCGAACCTGACGAACGAGGTGACGGCGGGAGCGAACTTCTTCACGCAGGGTTTTGCGGATGCGGTGCATACGCAGCAGCTGCTGCCGCTGGTGGGACTGAACACCGGGGCGGCGATCACCGGCGCGCCACTGATACAGATCAATGGATTTGACTCGATTGGCGTGACGCCGACATCGGGGCGCAACGACATCATGGCGCAGTTGAGCGATATTCTGACGTGGACGGTGGGCAAGCACCAGATTCGCGCGGGTGTGGATTATCGCCGCGCGTACATCGACCTCTACTACAACTTCGGGGGTCGCGGCACCTTTGGCTTCGGCACGGGCGGCGTGCTGGGTCCGTGGTCGGCTGACACGACGGTGACGGATCCGAACGTGCAGACACTGGCTGATTTCATGGCCGGCTATGCATTCCATCCGAGCATGATTCTGGGTGTGCAGGAGCGGTTCATCTATACGCATACCGGCTCGCTGTACGCGCAGGACACCTGGCAGGCGACGTCGAAGCTGAACGTGAATCTGGGACTGCGCTACGACTATCAGCAGCCGTTCTATACGAATCCCGCGAACAGCTCGATCTTTGACCCGAACAACGGCGGCCTGCTGGTGGCCGGCACGGGCGGGAACGCGCCGACGTACCCGTACAACAGCAACAAGCTGGACTTCTCGCCGCGCGTCGGCCTGGCGTATCAGCTTGCGAACAAGACGGTGATTCGCGCCAACTACGGCATTTATTTTGACCAGCCGGCGGGCCAGGCTTTCTATGGCAACCTGGGCGTGTCGAACGGCGGGGCCAACGGCGTGAACAATAACCCGGCTGGCACTGAGCCGAACTACTCGATCGTTCTGCCGTTGCCGAATCCTCTGGCTCCGGTGTGGCAGTATGACCAGTCGACGCCGATCTTCACGCCGGCGCAGGGCGAGCCGACGGGCAGCAATGTGGTCTCGGTGTATTCGGTTACACAGAACTTCAAGACGCCATACGCGGAGCTGTTCGGGTTGAACGTGGAGCAGAGCCTGGGAGCGGCGTGGCAGCTGACGGTGGGCTATGTCGGCTCGGTGAGCCGCCACAACCTGGTGCTGGAGGACGTGAACCAGTCGGCGATGATTCCGGGAATTCAACTGGATCAGGTGACATCCCCGACGACGGTGAATGGCACGACGTATGGGCCGGTGACGGTGAACGGGAATACGTTCAGCGCGCAGCAGGCCTCGCGTCCGTTCTTCAGCAAGTTTCCCAATATCGGCATCGTGAACCAGATCAACTCGACCTCTTCGGCGAGCTTCAACGCGCTGCAGGTGACACTGCAGAGCAGCATGTGGCACGGGCTGACGAGCCAGTTTGCCTATGCGTGGAGCCACAACATTGACAACGCCAGCTCGTTCTACACGGCTCCGCAGAACTCGTTCAACCTGAACGGGGACAGGGGCAATGCGAGCCAGGACATTCGGAACCACTTCGCGTCTTACCTGAACTATGTGATTCCCGGCTCCAGCCACGGGCCGGAGTATCTGACGCATGGCTGGGAGGTGAACGGGATTCTGAAGTTCCAGGGCGGCGAGCCGATCAACGTGCTCTCCGGCGCGGACAACAGCGGCACGACGGAGTTTCAGGACCGCGCCACCATCACGGGACCGCCGATTGTCAGCAATCACTCGGTGCAACAGAACTCGTATGCGCAGTACCTGAACCCGAGCAGCTTTGCGGTGCCGGGCCTGGGCACGTATGGCAACATGACCCGCGACGAAATCTACGGGCCGGGATTTGAGGATGTGGACCTGTCGCTGATCAAGAACGTGCCTGTGTACAAGGAGCGGGTACGGGCGCAGTTCCGCGTGGAGATGTTCAACGTCTTCAATCGCGTGAACCTGGCGCAGCCGCTTGCCAACCTGGGCTACGGCGGCTTGTTTGGCCAGAGCCTGACCACCATCGGAACCTCCTATGGCGCGCCGGGCATCGGATCAGGCGAGCCTTACAACACACAGCTTGCGATGAAGATACTGTTCTGATCGCAGATACGAGAGAAGCCGCGAAGCCGATCCGGAGACGGGTCGGCTTCGTTTTTGCGCGGCAATGGGGTTGGGAATAAAACCGTTTACTGAATCGTTGACATCGAGAGTGACGGGCCAATATAGTGGGCGCACGCGGCGCGGACGCTGGGGTGTGTCGTCTGACTGGCGCGGAGTCTTTTATGAGGAGCGGGAGCGATGAGCGGACTGGCGACGGGCGGGATGGACAGGCGGGATTTTTGCCGGATGGTGGCGGCGGCGGTGGCGCTGGAGCTGGCTCCGATGGGCGGGCTGGCGCGGGCCTCGGCTGAGGAGACGCAGGCGGCGCTGGAGCGGGCGATGAACAGCCTGAAGGTGGATTATGCGGCCTTCTGCGCGACGCCGGCGATGGAGCGGGAGTTTTTTGCGCTGGTGAGCGACGAGCTGGTGCGGGAGAAGCTGGACGAGACGGACTGGAAGCCGACTGGGTGGGGAGATAACCCGAAGCTGCCGGTCGAAGGTGGATCGTGGGATGGGGTTCCGATGATTGCCCCGGTGGCGGGGCTGAGCGGGGAGGGTCCGTTCCAGCCGACGTGGGAGTCTCTGATGGAGTATGAGGCGCCGGAGTGGTACAGGGATGCGAAGTTCGGGATGTGGGCGCACTGGTCGCCGCAGTGTGTGCCGGAGGATGGGGACTGGTATGCGCGGAATATGTATGTGGAAGGGTCGCGACAGTACAAATTTCACCTGGAGAACTATGGGCATCCGTCGAAGTTCGGGTACAAGGATCTGTGTGCGCAGTGGACGCTGAGGAACTGGGAGCCGGAAGAGCTGATGGAGCGGTATAAGCGCGCGGGGGCGAGGTTTTTCCTGTGCATTGCGAACCATCATGACGGGTTTGATTGCTGGGACTCGAAACACCAGCCGTGGAATGCGGTGAAGTACGGGCCGAGGCGGAATGTGGTGGGGACGTGGGCCGAGACGGCGCGGGCGCAGGGGTTGCGGTTTGGAGTGACGGTGCATCAGGCGCGGAACTGGTGGTGGTTCCAGCCGTCGCATGGGGCGGACAAGACGGGGCCGTATGCGGGCGTGCCGTATGACGGTCGAATGACGGCGGCCGATGGCAAGGGGCAGTGGTGGGAGGGTCTGGACCCACAGCGGCTGTATGGGGTGAAGCATCCGGAGAATGCGCTGCCGGCGGCGAGCTATGCGAAGAATTTCTATGACCGGACGCGGGACTTGATCGACCAGCATGAGCCGGACCTGCTGTATTTTGACAATGCGCTGCTGCCGCTGGGGTGGGCGGGAATGAATGTGGGCGCGTACTACTACAACCAGAGCGTGAAGCGGAATGGCAGCGTGCAGGGGGTTCTGACGATCAAGAATGTTCCGGATGAGCACGCGAAGTCGGTGGTGGTGGATATTGAGCGCGGGCTGACGGATGGGATCAGGGAGTTTCCGTGGCAGTCGGAGACGTGCATCGGGGAGTGGCATTATCGGCGGAGTTTGTATGACCAGGCGGGGGAGTATGGAGGGTATCTGCCGCCGGATGCGGTGATTCACTGGATGATTGACACGGTGAGCAAGAATGGGACGTTTGTGCTGAATGTGCCGGGAAAGCCGGATGGGACGATTGATCGGAAGGAAAAGGCGGTGGTGGACGGGATTACGGCGTGGATGGAGGCCAATGGAGAGGCGATCTATGCGACGCGGCCGTGGAAGGTCTTTGGCGAAGGGCCGAATATGATCAAGGCGGGATCGTTCCAGGGCGACAGCATACGCAAGCTGAATGCCCAGGACATTCGCTTCACGCGGAGCAAGGACGGAAAGACGATCTATGCGATGGCGCTGGGCTGGCCGAAGGGCGAGTTTGTGATTGCCGGGCTGGGCACGGCGGCGCAGACGGCCCCGGGCAGGATTGCGATGGTGGAGATGCTGGGTACGGGACGCGCTGTGAGTTGGACGCAGCAGGCCGATGGGCTGCATGTGACGCTGCCGAAGGAGTATCGCCCGCAGGCGGATTATGCGGTGGCGCTGCGGGTGAGGCTGGGGTAGGAGGCGTGCAGGGGTCGCGGGATTGACGCGGATTTGCGCAGCGGGTATTGTTTGGATAACCCAAGTGATCTGGCTGAACTTTCTGACGTCCGCGCGTGAGACGAGTTCTTGATCCCGATGCAATTCCAAAAGCTGATTCACCTGGGAAGATTGAGCCTGGGAGGCATATGTCCAGCGCTTCGGGTGGCACCCCTGAATATGTTCTTGTACTGACAGCCACAGTGAATCCCGGGCAGAGCGTGAAGGTGCAAAGAAAGGATCCGGAGGTGCGTCGCCGGGATTATCTTTCCGCTCTCGATTTCTGGCTGCAGATGAAGGATTCTCGACTGAACAGGATTGTCTTTCTTGAGAATTCGGGTGCCGATCTTTCGAGCTTTCGCGAACTGGTCAGCGAGAAAAATCCGTTTCACAAGAGCGTTGAATTTATTTCGACGGAGCCGGTGGATATTCCGGAAGGTATCCAGCATGGCTGGGGCGAACTTCGGATGCTGGATGAAGGCATTGCGAAGAGCCAGTTGGTTTCCGAAGGCACACACTTCATTAAGGCAACGGGACGTCTCATTTTCCCATCTCTTCCGAGGCTTCTGGATCGAATCAGTGGCAGCCCGGATGTGGTTGCGGAATGTAGAATCCCGACGAGCGAGTTTCGTCGTGGTCTTTCGCTGATTCCGGCGATATTGGAACGCAGAAAGGCGTATGCGACGACGCAGGTGATTCTGTTTCGGACCAGTGTGTATGAAGCGTACTTCCGCGGATTGCATGGTCGGATGGAGAAGTGGACGCTGTCGGGGATCATGGAATACATCATTTATATGCGCCTTAGGGAAGTTGAACAGGAGTTGAACATACTGTGGCGATTTCCTGTGAACTGCGAGCCGGTGGGAATAGGCGCCAAAGCAAACCAGAATTACAGTTCTGTTCCGAAGCGTGCAGTCAACTTTGTGCGGGGATTGCTGCGAGGCACGGATATCTGGCTTTAAGGTGGAATCACAATCGGTGTACCCGGACTGACAATCGCCTGGGCTGCCGCTCCTGGAGGAACGGCGGAGTCGGGATCGACTCCGCTGGGCACAGTAGCTGTGATTTTGCTCTAGTGATCCGGATTTTGCAGGGAGCGGCGCGGGTAGGCGGAGGTGGAGGGATGGGCTGCTTCTGGCAGGTTGGCGGCGGCCAGGCGCTGGGCGGAGTGGGCTGGGCGTAGGCTGTGTGGGCGGAGGCTGGAGTGGACGAGCTGGCCGCCGAGGGTGAGCAGCAGGAGCCAGAGGGCGAGTCGCAGCGGGCGGCGCGGCAGGCGGGTGGCTAGCTGCAGGCCGGTGAGCGAGCCGGCGACTCCGCCGAGGAGCATGGGCGGAAGCAGAGGCGAGCGCAGGGCGAGCGGCAGGCCGTGGAGGAGCGAGCCGGTGAGCGAGAGGATGGCTCCGAAGAGGATGTCGGTGCCGACGACCTGTGCCGGGGCGAGCGTGGTGAAGGCGAGCAGAGCGGCGGAGCCGAGCGCGCCGGCTCCGGCGGAGGAGAAGCCGACTTCGGCTCCGACGGGAAGCATGAGCGCGGCGAGCAGCCAGGGTCGGCGGTGCGGGCTGTCTGGGCTGTCTGGGCTGGACGAGCTGGCTGGGCTGTCTGAGCTGGACGAGCTGTCTGGGCTGGCCGGGTGGGCGGATTCGCGGTTGTTTGCTGTCGGGCGGAAGTGGAAGTGGATCTGGCTGGCGGCGGTGGCGATGAGGACGAGGCCGAGCGCGGCGTTGAGCAGGGCGAGCGAGCCGGCGAGGCGATGGAGCAGGAGCGAGCCGAGGAGAACGCCGGGAATCGCTCCGACGAGGAGCGTGCGCAGGACGGGCCAGGAGACGTGGCCGCGCGCGATCTGAGCCGGGGCGAGCAGGAGCTTGACGGCGGCGGAGAAGGTGAGTCCGAGGGCGACGGCTTCGGTGGCGGGGACGCCGACGACGAGCATGAGCAGCGGCACGGAGAGCGTGCCGACGCCGACGCCGGTGAGGGTGATGGAGAGCGCGATGAGGAAGCCGAGCAGGGCGGGCATGGAGCGAGTCCAGTCTTGTGGGTTTCGTCGGGCGGGTTTCGTGTGGCGTTGCCGTTCAGGCGGGGCCAGTTCAGGCTGGGCCAGTTCAGGCGGCGCGGTTGGGTTCTGGCGGTGCGGGTGCTGACGGGCTGGGCGCTGAGGGGCTGGGTGCGGCGGCGATGTGGATGCCGCACTCGACCTTTCGCCCGGCCCAGCGCCCGGAGCGGGGATCGTTGGGGTCGAGCGGGAGCGTGGTGCAGGGCTGGCAGCCGATGCTGGTGTAGCCCTGTGCGTAGAGCGGCAGGAGCGGGATGGCGAGCTGCTGGCAGGCGTACCAGACATCGCGCGTGGACCAGTCGGCGAGCGGGGCAAGCTTGAGGATGGTCTGGCCGCCGGGCAGCGCGAAGGGTGCGGACGCTTCGAGTGCGGCGCGGCTGCGTGCCTGTTCGCGGCGCAGGCCGGTGAACCAGGTGCGGTAGCTGGCGAGGGCGGCGAAGAGCGGCTCGACTTTGCGGAGTTTGCAGCATTGGTCGGGCGCGGACTGGTGAAGCAGGCCATGCTGGCGCTCCTGATCGGCGACGGATTGGGCCGGAAGCAGGTGGATGAGGTTCATCCGCCAGTCGCGGGCGAGCTGGTCGCGGTAGGCGAGGGTTTCGGCGAAGTGGTAGCCGGTGTCGAGAAAGAGGATGGGCAGGCTGGGCGCGAGGTCGAGAGCGAGGCGCGCGAGCAGAACGTCCTCGGCCTGGAAGCTGCAGGTGAGGCAGACGCCTTCCGGCGACGGGGTGAGATGCTGGCGGAGCGTCGAGCGGACCTGCTCCAGGCGTGAGACCAGTCCCGAGCCGAGATCGGCGGGGATTTCGGCGGGGATGGTCGAAGGGCTGGCGGGTTTTTCGGTCGTCATGCGAGTGGTTCTCCGGGAGCGGGCGGTGGGCAGATGTTTGCCGGGGTCAGATTTCGTATTCGTTCTGGCCGGGCCGGTGGAGCAGGCCGGCGTCTGTGAGGAGGGTTTCGAGGCGGCGGGTGAGCGAGTCTTCCTGGGCGATGGTGAGGGAGTGGTTGGCGACGGAGACGGTGAGCGAGTCGCTGTCGGTTTCGGTGTGGAGCAGGACGAGCAGTCCGGCGCTGGCGGCGTGGGCGGCAAGCGTGGAGGCTGCTGTTTCGTGGGCCGCGTCGGGAACTGCTGCGGAAGCTGATTCCGGAGCGCTGAGGCGGAGGGTGACGCGGCCATCGTGAAAGAGCGCGCGCTCGACGCGGTCGGCGATGGAGGTGGGTCCGGTGAGCGAGAGGATGGCTCCGCGATGGCCCCAGCGGAGGAAGCGTTCGCGGGCCGAGACGGGGCCGGAGTGAGCGGTGGCGAGGTGAGCGGCGAGCGAGGCGGGAATGGGCTGGGCGGAGCGGACGATGCCGGCGGCGACGGTGGAGTTGGTGGCCGGGTCGATGAGGATGAAGGAGCCGGTGAGGCGGTGGTCGCGGTAGCGGTCGACGGCGATGGGGCGCAGCAGGCGCAGGGAGGCGACGCCGATCTGGTTGAGCGAGAGCGTGGCGGCGGGGATGTGGTCGAGGGTCTGGTGATGGGAGTCGTTTTCGAGCAGGACGCGGTGGTCGAGCGCGGTGACGGCGGCGGGGACGATGTGGCTGGAGTGCTTGAGCAGGTAGCGGCGTCCAGGGACGAGATCGTGGGCGTCCATCCAGACGAGCGAGGCTTCGAGGTCGGTGGTGATGGTGGCCGGTGAGCTGGTGGAGACGAGCAGGTCGCCGCGGCTGATGTCGATCTCGCGGTCGAGCACGAGGGTGACGGAGAGCGGCGCGTGGGCGAGGTCGAGGTCGCCGTCGAAGGTGGCGATGCGAGCGACGCGGGCGGTGCGTCCGGAGGGCAGTGCGGTGATGGGGTCGCCGGGACGGATGGAGCCGGAGGCGACCTGGCCGGCGAAGCCGCGGAAGCTGGCGTCGGGACGCAGGACGCGCTGGACGGCGAAGCGCAGGGGCGCGGCGGCATCATGGCGAGACGCGGGGAGCGATTCCAGCAGTTCGATGAGGGATGGGCCGGTGTACCAGGGCATGGATGCGGAGCGGTGGACGACGTTGTCGCCGAGCAGGGCGCTGACGGGCAGGAAGTGCGGCTGGACGGGATTGCCGGTGTCGGCGGCGATCTGGTCGAGCAGGGTGGTGAAGTCGGACTGGATGGCGAGGAAACGCTCGCGGCTGTAGTCGACGAGGTCCATTTTGTTGACGGCGACGAGGAGGTGGCGGACGCCGAGGAGACTGGCGATGTAGGCGTGGCGGCGGGACTGGGGCAGGACGCCTTTGCGGGCGTCGATGAGGACGATGGTTGCGTCGGCGGTGGAGGAGCCGGTGGCCATGTTGCGGGTGTACTGCTCGTGGCCGGGGGTGTCGGCGATGATGAATTTGCGGCGCGAGGTGGAGAAGTAGCGGTAGGCGACGTCGATGGTGATGCCCTGCTCGCGCTCGGCGCGGAGGCCGTCGGTGAGCAGGGCGAAGTCGAGCTGGCCGGGCGCGGTGGTGCCTTTGCCCTCGATGGAGCGGACCTGGTCTTCGTAGACGGAGCGGGTGTCGTAGAGCAGGCGACCGATGAGGGTGGATTTGCCGTCATCGACGCTGCCGGCGGTGGAGAAGCGGAGCAGGTCTTTCCGCTGCTCGGCGGCCATGAAGTCGTCGAGGGAGAATTGGGATTCGAGCAGGGGTGTGGTCATGATGTTCAGAAGTATCCTTCGCGTTTTTTCAGCTCCATGGAGCCTTCCTGGTCGTGGTCGATGACGCGGTTGGCGCGCTCGGAGGAACGGAATGAAATCAGCTCGGCGATGATGTCGGGGATGGTTGCGGCATCGGAGCGGATGGCTCCTGTGCAGGGGCTGCAACCGAGGGAGCGGAGTCGGCAGCGGACCATCTGCGGCGTTTCGCCGGGCAGTGCGACGAAGGATTGCTCGGTGGGCAGGAGCGCGTCGCCGCGGACGTACATGGGCCGCTCACGGGCGAAGTAGAGATCGACGACGGGGATGTTTTCGAGGTGGATGTACTGCCAGACGTCCATCTCGGTCCAGTTGGAGAGCGGGAAGACGCGAATGGATTCGCCGGGATGGATGCGCGCGTTGTAGAGATTCCAGAGTTCGGGGCGCTGGTTTTTGGGATCCCACTGGCCGGCGTTGTCGCGGAAGGAGTAGATGCGCTCCTTGGCGCGGGATTTCTCTTCGTCGCGGCGGGCGCCACCGAAGGCGGCGTCGAAGTTGTAGTGGCGGAGGCCGTCGAGCAGGGCCTGGGTTTTGAGCAGGCCGCAGCAGCGTTTCGTGTCGAGGGCGATGGGATTGGCGCCGGCGGCGATGGCGGGTTCGTTGCGCCAGACGAGGAGTTCGGCACCGACCTGGCGGGCCATGCGGTCGCGGAAGTCAAGCATCTCGCGGAATTTGAATCCGGTGTCGATGTGGAGGAGCGGGAACGGGATGGGAGCGGGGTAAAAGGCCTTCTGGGCGAGGCGCAGCATGACGGCCGAGTCCTTGCCGATGGAGTAGAGCATGACGGGTCGCTCGAATTCGCTGGCGACCTCGCGGAGGATGTGGATGCTTTCGGCTTCGAGCTGGCGGAGGTGGCTGAGTTGCAGCGTGTCGGCCTGGGACGGCAGGGCTGCGGACGGTGCGTGGGAGTCGGTGGTGACGGTGGTCATCGGGAACCTCGGGCTGGTTGATGGGGTGGTGCTGGTCAGCCGGAGGGTCGATGCAAGGCAAGTACACTCGGGCTGTTCAGCTCGGGTGAGATTGCTCTGGAGTGTCTGTGAGGGACGCGATCAGAGGCTACACCCGTCGATGGGCATCGACAGGCGACAACAGGAGGTGTTGTGAGCGGCTCGGATCATTTGAAGATGAGAGTAACAGAAGCGTGGACGGGATTCAAATTCTGCTCGGGTGGGGATTGTAAAGGGGTATTGACCCGTGGGCGAAAGCGGGCTACGCTGTTTTCCTGACATAGATATAGCAAATCGGGTGACGTGGATTTCATAAGTTGCGCGGTACGAGTGGAGCGGTTCCGGCGAGTACGGTGCGTTCCGCGGAGTTTTGGAGGCAGGACTCCGATGGCTGACAGCGGTGCGGTTCCTTTTGCGGAGGGGTGGTTCCGGGAGCGATGGAATCATCTGCCGACGGCTGTGTGCGTGGTGGCGGAGACCAGCGCGGGTGGGTTGCGCATTGTGGAGGCGAATGCACGGCTGGTGAGCATGGCGGGCTGGGGCGATTCTGATGGAAAACTGGATGGGCAGCCGCTGGAAGTGATTCTGCCGCGGGTGACAGCGGGCGACCTGAAGCTGGCGCGCGAAGCGACAGGTGGCCGGGATGCGAAGCTGAGGACGCATCTTCGGTGTGCGGATGGTGGGGAGATTCCGGTGTGGGTGGACGCATCGGAGCCGTATGCGCTGGATGGCGAGCGGTTGATTGTGGCCGAGGTGCGGAATGCGCTGCGCGAGCGGGTGATGGAAGAGCGTCTGGAGGCCAAGCGCTGGGCGCTGCGGGCGTATGCGGCGGCGGCGATGACGCTGGTGAAGGCGGAGTCGTCGGAGACGCTGTTGCAGCAGATTTGCGAGGCGATGACGGAGGATTCGCCGTTTGTGCTGGCGTCGGTGGCGATGGTGGGCGCGGCACCGGAGTACAGGGTGGATATCCAGGCGAAGGCTGGCCCGGCGATCGCGTATATGGAGGGGATCGAGATCAGCGCGGCGGCTGGGACGGAGCGAGGGATTGGTCCGGGGGGTGAGGCGTTTCGGACGCGGCAGAGCCAGATTGTGGCGGATGTGGCGACGGACCCGCGCTATGGGCCGTGGCGGGAACGGGCGCTGCGGCATGGGATACGTTGCACGCTGACGGTGCCGTTTTCGATTGGGGAAAGCCAGAATGGATTGCTGGGGGTGTATTCGTCCAACGCAAATGCCTTTGGTCCGGTGGTTCTGGAGGCGTTTGAGCATCTGGCGCAGGAGATTGGGGTGGGTCTGCACCGGCTGCGGCAGCGGGAGCAGATTGAGCAGGATTTGCTGGAGCGTGCATCGGCGCAGCAGCGGTTTGTGGATACGCTGACGGCGGCGGTGGGAGCGATTGCCGGCGCGGTGGAGGCGGGGGATCCGTTTACGGCGGGGCACCAGAAGCGCGTGGCGAAGGTGGCCTGCGATATTGCGCGGGAGATGGGATGGGGCGCGGACGAGCTGCGCGGGCTGGAGATGGCCGCGATGGTGCATGACATCGGAAAGCTGGCGGTGCCGCAGGAGATTCTGAACAAGCCGGGACGGCTGACGGTGGAGGAGTTCGATCTGGTGAAGGTGCATGTGGATGTGAGCTACCGGATTCTGAAGGATATTCCGTTTCCGTGGCCGGTGGCGGAGATTGCCTGGCAGCACCACGAGAAGCTGGATGGGTCGGGGTATCCGCAGGGATTGCGAGGCGAGGCGGTGTTGCCGGGCGCGCGGATTCTGGCGGTGGCCGATATTGTGGAGTCGATGGCGTGTGAGCGGCCGTATCGGAAGGCGCTGGGGATTGACGTGGCGCTGGGAGAAGTGGAGTCGCTGGCGGCGGCGGGCAAGCTGGATGGCGAGGTGGTGCGGGTGTGTGCGCGGATGTTTCGCGAGCAGGGCTATGAACTGCCGCGCGGGAGCCGAGGAGTATCGGCATGCGGAGATGCGCGCGGGGACAACGAGCGGGATGGGCGGCAAGCGTGGAGCGGGCGAAGCGGCGAAGTGAGCCGAAGCGAAGAAGTGATAGGATGGGCCGGTAGATTTCTGAAAAGGATTTCCGGCCATGATTTTTTTTGACTGTATGGATTCCGTCCTGAACGAAGCGAAACCCGAACAAGCGGGAACCGGCGCGGGAGCGCGTGGAATGGGACTGCGCAGGCGCATTGCGTCTGGCGTGGCGGTGTGCGCGCTGGGGTTTGCGGGAGTGGCTGCGCCAGCGCAGGCGGCGCAGATGCAGCCGTGGATCGCCATGCAGCCGGCCCCGACGCGGACGGCGATTACGACGCTGAGCGGGCTGGGCGAGCTGCCGGATGGGCAGTGGCGGATGCATGCCGGGGATATGGCGCATGGCGAGGACGCAACGCTGGACGACAGCGGATGGACGGTGATGAAGCCGAACAGCGTGGCTCCCAAGGAGGCGGTGTGGTTTCGGCAGCGGGTGACGGTGCCGAAGCTGCTGAATGGCTATGACCTCACGGGCGCGCGGATATGGTTTCAGTTCCACACGTATGCCAATGGGCCGATGCCGGAGATTCTTTATTTCAACGGGCGGCGGGTGGCGCTGGGCGACGATCTGGAGCCGGTGGTGCTGTTTGACAAGGCGAAGCCGGGCGAGAGCGTGATGGTGGCGGTGAAGCTGCTGCATACGGTGGATGACAAGTCGTTCCATGGGGCGACGATGCGTGTGGACTTCCCGGAGTCGAGGCCGAACCCGGTGGACCTGGGCAAGGAGATCGAGGTTGCGGCGCGGCTGCTGCCGAGTCTGGCTCCGGGGAATGCGGTGGACGAGCAGACGCTGAATGCGGCGGTGGCAAGCGTGGACCTGAAGGCTCTGGCGGCGGGCGATCAGGCGGGGTTTGACACGTCGCTGATGAAGGCGCAGCACGAACTGGAGGCGCTGAAGCCGGTGTTGCAGACGGCGACCTGGCATCTGACGGGGAACTCGCATATCGACGCGGCTTGGCTGTGGCCGTGGACGGAGACGGTGGACGTGGTGAAGCGGACGTTCGGGACGGCGCTGCAACTGATGTATGAGTATCCGCGCTACACGTATACGCAGTCGGCGGCGGCGTATAACGAGTGGATGGCGGAGAAGTATCCGGAGATGAACGAGGAGATTGCGCAGCGGATCAAGGAAGGCCGGTGGGAGGTGGTGGGCGGCATGTGGGTGGAGCCGGACCTGAATATGCCGGATGGGGAGTCGCTGGTGCGGCAGTTGCTGGTGGGCAAGCGGTGGTTTGAGAAGGCGTATGGGGTGGATGTTCGGGTGGGATGGAATCCGGATTCGTTCGGGTATAACTGGCAGCTTCCGCAGATTTACAAGAAGAGCGGCGTGGACTACTTTGTGACGCAGAAGATGGCGTGGAATGACACGAATCAACTGCCGTTCAAGCTGTTCTGGTGGGAGTCGCCGGATGGGTCGAAGGTGCTGGCGTATTTTCCGCATGATTATGCGAATGGGAATCTGAATCCGGTGAGGCTGGCGACGGACCTGGCGACGGCGCGGAAGTATGCGACGGGGATGGACGACATGATGGACCTGTATGGAATCGGGGACCATGGCGGCGGACCGACGCGGGCGATTCTGGATGAGGGATTCCACTGGTCGCCGGATGGCGCGGCGGCGGCGAACTCGACGGCGACGGTGGTGCCGAAGATTGAGTTTGGCCTTGCGCTGCCGTACTTCGAGAAGGTGGAAAAAGAGATTGCGCCGGAGAGCCGGACGTGGGATTACAGGTCGATTGCGAAGGGCTATGTGGCTCCGCCCGAGGTGCCGGGAAAGATCAGCATTCCGACGTGGAAGAGCGAGCTGTATTTTGAGTATCACCGCGGCGTGATGACGACGCAGGCCAGGCACAAGCGGAGCATGCGCGAGAGCAGCGAAGAGGTGCTGAATGCGGAGAAGTGGTCGTCGCTGGCGTGGCTGGATGGACGCGCGTATCCCGGCGCGGAGCTGACGGAGGACTGGAAGAAAGTGTTGTTCAACCAGTTCCATGATCTGGCGGCGGGGTCGGGGATCGGGGTGATTTACAAGGACGCGCAGAAGGATTATGCCGTCGTGCGGTGGTCCACGAATGCGATCACGGATGGCGCGCGGCGGACGCTGGTGGAGCGCGTGAACACGCAGGGGGATGGAACGCCGGTGGTGGTGATGAATCCGCTGGGATGGGCGCGATCAGGCGAGGTGACGGTGAAGGTGCAGATGACACCGAACAGCACGGCGAATGATTACGTGGTGACGGGCAACGGAGCGGCGCATGCGGCGGCGCATGTGTTGAGCCGCGACGAGGCGACGGGCGAGACGACGCTGCGGATCGAGGCGGAGAATGTGCCGGCGCTGGGCTACAAGGTGATGTGGATCGAGCAGAAACCAGCGAAGGCGAATCCGGATGAGAAGCCGACGGTGAGCGACGAGAGCGGCGCGTTTGTGATGGAGAATGCGCGGCTGCGCGTGAGGGTGAGCAAGGCGACGGGCTGCATCACGAGCCTCTATGACAAGGCGGCGCAGGCGGAGACCCTGGCTGCGGGCGCGTGTGGCAATGAGTTGCAGGCGTTCAAGGATACACCGAAGGAGTATGACGCGTGGAATATCGATCCGGGAACGCTGGACCAGAAGCCGACGGAGCTGACGATGGTGGACGCGGTGACGGCGGGCGGCGAGACGGTGACGGTGAAGCGGCACTGGCAGAGTTCGACGTTTGAGCAGACGCTGCGGCTGACGCCGACCTCGGATGTGGTGGATGTGGACAACCGGATCGACTGGCACGAGACGCATGTGCTGCTGAAGGCTGCGTTCCCGCTGGCGGTGAGGAATGATTTTGCGACGTATGAGATTCCGTTCGGGAGCATCGAGCGGACGACGCTGCGGAGGAATTCGTGGGAGAAGGCGCAGTTTGAGGTTCCGGCGCAGCGATGGGCGGACCTGACGGGCGCGGATGGCCGGATGGGGATGAGCCTAATTAACGAGTCGAAGTTTGGGTATGACTGCGCGGGAAGCGTGCTGCGGCTGAGCCTGCTGCGGTCGCCGACGTGGCCGGATCCGGAGGCGGATCGCGGGACGCACCACTTCCACTATGCGATTTATCCGCATGCGGGCGACTGGAAGCAGGCGATGACGGTGCGGCATGGGTGGGAGTATAACTATCCGCTGACGGCGGCGACGACGACGGCTCATGCCGGGGCGATGGCGGCCGAGCACTCGTTTGTGGCGGTGGATGCGCCGAATGTGGTGCTGACGGCGGTGAAAAAGGCCGAAGATAGCGACGGTCTGGTGCTGCGCATGTATGAGTGGGCGGGCAAGGCGGCGACGGTTGCGGTCCATGTGCCTGCGGGGGCGACGGGGGCGACGGTGACGAACATGATGGAAAAGCCGGAGGGTGCGCCGCTCGTGGTCGAGGGCGATACGGTGAAGGTGGGGATCAAGCCGTATGAGATTCTGACGGTGCGGGTGAGCTATCCGGTCGGCGGGAAGTCGGGGAGCGCGGCGGGGATGGTGGCGTCGGCGGAGTAAGGCTTTGGCCTGCGTGGCGGAATCGGGAGATTGGGTGTGTTGCGAGTGAGTGTGGTTGGCGCGGGGTGGTGCGGGATCGTGCTAGTCTGGATTTGAGGGGATGGTTATGAACATTACTTCGCCGTTTTTTGTTGTGCCGCTGCTGGCGGTGGTTTTTCTTTGCTGCGTGCTGTGGGCTACGCTGACGAGCCGTGGCAAGGAAGATTCGCACCACTGAGCGGATTGCTGTGAGCCTGGGCTTGGCCGACTAGTTCGGCTGGGTGGCGGGCTGCGCGGGCGCTGATGAAGTGGGATTGCCGGAAGCTGGACTGCCGGAATTCGCGGGATTGCTGGAGGAGCCTGGGTGCTGCGCATCCAGGCTCTTCTGTTTGCTGGCGGCTGGGGTGGTTGTTGCTGGGTTGGCTGTCGCCGGGCTGGCTGCCGTCGGGTCGGTTGCCGCCTGGCTCGCGGGTGCGTCGTCGTTCCCGGCGGCTGAGCCTGTGCCGGGTTCCGTTGCGGCATGGTTGGGTGGGGGCTGGTCGGCGTGGTCGGTGCGCTCGGCGTGGTCGGCTTTGGCCTGGGCGCGGGTCAGACGCTCGACGGGGATGGTCGTGACGGGGAGGGTGAGCGCCTGTACGGGCTGGGGATCGTCGCGCAGGTGGAAGTAGAGAGTGGCCTGGCCGTTTGCGCGGGGCAGATCGTCGAGCGTGAGGTTGTTGGAGGCGAATTCAGGGGGAATCTGCTGGGCGTTGGCCATGTCGGGGGTGGTGCCGATGGCGGTGATGAGGAAGAGATTGCCGCCGGTGAGCGTGCAGGGGCGCGACGCGGCGCGGTAGCAGCGCAGGGAGTCGATCTGCGGGAAGCGTATGAGCGAGCCGAGCGGGATCCAGTCGCCGGTGACGCCGGTGGGCGAGACGATGCGAAGCTGGATGGGGCCGAAGGCGGATGGGCCGAAGCGGGCGAGCGGGTCAAGAGTGGCGACAGCGGTCTGGGCGTCCTCCAGCATGAGAGAGCCGTCGGCGAGGGTGAGCGTGGTCTGGAAGCTGCCGTCGGTGGAGGCGACTTCGATTTTGGCCTGGCGCGGGAAGGTGGAAGGGACGCGGGCGCGCAGGAAGAGCACGATTTTGCGGCTGAGGATGAAGTCGTTGGCGCTGCCCAGATGAAGCGGGTCTGGCTGGAGCGAGTCGGGCTGCTGAGGATTCGGCTGCGGCGCTGTGTTGCTGGTATCCGTAGCAATTGCCGCATTGGAGGTTGTCGCGCCTGGCTGTGCCGCAGCGACGGGCTGCGGCTGGGATTTGCTGAGGAGGTCGATTTGCGGACGGGGTGGGGCGACGGTGGCCGGGACGTGGAGTTCTCGTCCGTCGCGGAGGGTGACGCTGGCGCGGTAATCGGAGCCGGGCTGGAGCGTGGCGGTGACGCCGGTGGCGGTGAGGGTGAGCTGGTCGTGGTCGCCGACGCGGTGGAGCGCGGCGGGCGCGAAGGTGATGCCGGCGAGGTCAAGCGAGCGGACTTCGTCGAGGCGGTTGCCGGTGAGCGTGGCGGCGGTGTCTCCGGCGTTCAACTGGAAGCTGTCGAGGGCGGCGGCTTCGGCGTAGGTTTCGAGAGGGATGGACTGGGGTTTGTCGAGGCCATACTGGCGAACGAGGACGGTGAGCTGGCCGGGGCTTGCGCTCTGGAGCGGCAGGGACAGCTCGATCTGGTCGGGTCGGGGGTGTTTCCAGGTGAGGGTGACGGGGTCGGCGTCAGGGAGCTGCATTTGGACGCTCTGGACGCAGAGGGGATTGGAGCCGTTGAGGTGGAGCGTGTCGGCGCGTCCGGTGATGAGGGCGTTGTGATCGGAGGCGGCGGCGCTCCAGCCGTTGGGCTGCGGCAGGGTGAGGTTGAAGGATGGTCCCTGCCAGGTGTCGTAGCCCCAGAGGCCGTGAATCTGCGCGGTGACCTGCGGGGCGTCGAGCAGGGGGATGGGTTTGGCGAGGACGAATCCGCCGCGGGTGATGCTGCGGTGGAGGGGAAGGTCAAAGGCCGCGGGGGAGCGGGATTGGTCGCCGCCGGTGGGCTGGATGTGAAGGGCGAGACCAGAGGCCATGGAAGAAGCAAAAACGAGTGGCGTGCCTTCGACGGGGAGCACGAGGTCGGGCTCAAGCGCGCACTCGTTCTGAGCGGGGTTCACCGGGCGAAGCTGGGGCAGGTGAGCGGGAATCTCGTCTGGCGTGAGCACGGGCGGCAGGGCGATGACGATGACGGATTTGGGGTCGCGGAAGGATGGCGGAACGTTGAGGCGTAGGTTGAGGGTTTCGCCCTGCTGCTCGGGTCGCTCGGCGGGGTCTTTGAGCGGCAGGGCGAGCGCGGGGATGTACTGGTACTTGGCGGTGTGCATGCCGCTGAAGATTTTGACGACATCGACGATGGCTCCGACGTAGGGGCTGTAAATGCCGCCGCCGGCGGCGGTGGAGTAGCTGAGCTGGTTCATGAGGTCGGCGGCGGAACCGTTGGCGAGCTGGGTGACGCGGGACTGGGCGTTGCTGTCGTCGAGGACGATGCCGTCGGTGTGCTGGGTGAGGCAGGGGGCCTGCTGCTCGGTGGGCTTGTCGAAGCAGGTCTGGTCAAGGCGCATGCCGAGGGTTCGGGCGGCGAGTTCGGTGTCCTGCTTGAGGTGGGCCGGATCGCTGGTGGCGGCGGCGTTGACCTGGGCGAGATAGGCGTTCAGGCGCAGGCGGTCCCAGCTTGCCTGCTGGAGGTCCTGAGCGGCGCGGACGAAGGCTCCGGGGCGACCGCGGACGGCGGCGCGGAGGGTGCTGAAGTCGCCGTTGGTCTCAGGTGCGAGAAAGAGCAGGGCGTGCTGGGCTTCGGGTGGGACGTTGATGAAGACGCCCTCCTGGCGGACGGAGGAAGCGAAGGTATCGACGCGGTGGAACCAGTCGTCGGGGGGTGGATTGGTGGCTCCGCGCAGGAAGGCGACGATGAGGATGTAATGGGCGGACTGGCTGGGCGGGAAGTCGGGGTGAATCCAGAGGCGGTCACCGGACTGGAGCCAGGGAACCTGGGCGATGGGCAGGGTGCGTCCGTGGCGCTGAACGTGGACATCGATTTTGGGTCCGAGGAGGTCAAAGGCGGGCGCGGCGGCACGAGCCGGAAGCGCGGGCATCAGGCTGAGGGAAAACAGAAGTGCTGCGAGACCACGACGCAACATAGTTTTTATTGTACGTTTCCTTGTGTGAAATGACAGCCGGGGGCGTTTGCAGCGGCGGATTGACGCGATCAAAAGGAAGTGCCGGAATTTTCTGCGTCGCAGGGTACTGCGAAAGTGGCAGACGATTTCTCGTGCAATCGAGAGCGCGCTTGCAGGAGAATAGGCAAAGGCGATATATCTTTCATCCGTTGCCCTTGCGCGGACGTACGTCATAGAGGTAGCTCGCGTCGAGCGAACAGAGCAGGGAAGAACTAGAAAGAGGAAATGTATGAGCACCTGGCATAAAGCTGGATTGAATTTGCAGCCGTCCGATATGAGCATTCCCGACGCGGAGGAGATGATCGAAGAGGTTCTGGAGAA
This sequence comes from Acidobacteriota bacterium, assembly GCA_021846275.1. Taxonomy (GTDB): domain Bacteria; phylum Acidobacteriota; class Terriglobia; order Terriglobales; family Acidobacteriaceae; genus Acidicapsa. The sequence continues at coordinate 484,090 of JAJZBZ010000003.1, read as the reverse complement.
CCTTGCGGATCAGGACTGTCCGGGGATGGAGCGGGTGGCGCGGTTTCTGGCGCCTGAGGGATATCAGGTGATGGTGGAGCTGTGCAGCGAAAATGGCCGCAGTAAGCGGCGGGGCGCGGCGGCTTCAAGCTGGAATCCGGACGAGGACGAGATACGGATTTATTTTGAGCGCGTGGGCGAGGATGGCGAGGCGGCGGAGCAGCCGGAGCCGTGGAACCGCGCGAGCGCGCCGGTGAGGATGCGCGGCGTTGGTCGCAACGGAAAGACGCAGGCACCGCGAAGCTGGGCCTCGGAGGCGGTGGCGCTGTTGCCGGAGGAGATGGATGCGGCGGTGGAGCAACTGTGCGGCGCGCTGGCGGAGGCCGAGCGCGGCGGGCATGCTTTCATTGCGCTGAAGTGGTTTCGCGATGCGTATCTCCCGCGCAAGATGTTTGCGTGGACGCGGCATCCGGAGCAGCGGCAGATGATCCTGGCCGAGTCGATCCAGCGGGGACGCGTGACGACGGGCAAGATTCCGAATCCGAAGTCACCGGCGTTTCCGACGACAACGATTCAACTGCATCGCGTGGATGTGAGCGCGGAGGCTGCGGGCGAGAGCGCGGAGAAGCAGGAAGAAAAGACTGAGGCCTGAGCGAAAGCAGGGTTTTGAGGACAAATCCGCCGCTGTCCGCGGGAACGAGCGGATAATTTGCGCGTTGGCTGGCTATGCCGAGCGATGACGGAAGAGGTCGTCCTCTTCCTTGCCCGGACAGCGCGTGCATCCGACACAGCAGAAGAGAAGCACGCCCACGCCCAGTGTGATCAACGCGGCGAAGAGAAAGCTCGCGGAAGTCAGGGTGTGTATGAGAGAGTGCATAGTCGCTGCCTCGAAAAATCGTTCGTAGCGGATCGGTGAATCCAATCCTTATTTTGTTAGACGCAAGAATTGTACCGGCAGTTCCCTCGTGGATGAGAGCGAATTGCGGGAAAAATCCAGAGTGGGACTGTTGCGAGCAAGTGTAGCACCTGCGGGAATAGGCGGGACAGGGAAAAATGCGGGGAAGTTTTCGGTTGCATAAAGGCGAAAATAAGGGGAAAATGGGGCGTGCGAGGAGAACCGGCGGAGCATGGCGGACGAGGCCAGAGACGCGGGCGAAGGGATGGCGGGCGCGGGACAGCTTGAGCTGGCGCGTGGCGTGGCTGATCGGCGTGAGGCCGGGACTCGCGAGGCTGGGTCGCGTGAGGCTGCGCGGCGGGAGCTGAACTGGATTTTCGTCGATCTGAACTCGTATTTTGCTTCGTGCGAGCAGGATGCCAGGCCGGAGCTGAGGAATCGTCCCGTGGCGGTGGTGCCGTTGCAGGCGGATACGACGAGCGTGATTGCAGCCAGTTACGAAGCGAAGGCGTTTGGGGTGAAGACGGGGACGCTGGTGGGCGAGGCGCGGCGGATGTGTCCGGGGATTGAGCTGGTGGAGGCTCGGCACGAGCTGTATGTGGAGTATCACCACAGGATTGTGGAGGCGGTGGAGGGTTGTCTGCCGGTGACGGCGGTGCTGTCGATTGACGAGATGGCTTGCCGACTGATGGGGCGCGAGCGCGAGCTGGTGGAGGCGCTGCGGCTGGGCGAGCGGGTGAAGCGGGCGATTGGCGGGGTTGCGGGTGGAACGCTGCGGTGTTCGGTGGGGCTGGCGCCGAATCGATGGCTGGCGAAGATTGCAAGCGATATGGAGAAGCCGGATGGGCTGGTGGCGCTGCCGCCGGATTTGCTGCGGGATGCGTTGCTGGGGCTGGAGCTGCGGGATTTGCCGGGGATCGGAGCGCGGACGGAAAAACGGCTGCGGGCGCAGGGGATTGGGTCGATGGCGGAGCTGATGGCGCAGAGCCGGGAGCAGATGCATGGGCTGTGGGGATCGGTGTGGGGCGAGCGGCTGTGGTATTGGCTGCGCGGAGAGGATTTTGACCTGGAGGATGCCGGTCATGCGCAGTCGATGGGGCACCAGCATGTGTTGGGGCCGGAGCTGCGGACGGTGGACAAGGCGTGGGCGGTGGCGCTGAAGCTGCTGCACAAGGCGGCGATGCGGATGCGCAGGGAGGGATTGTGGGCGGGGCGTGTGAGCGTGAGCGTGGGGTTTGTGGGCAAGGCTCCGATGCGGGGTTCGACGCCGTTTGGACCGGCACGGTCGGAGACCTGGCATCGCGAGGCGGCGATTGCGGAGTGTCAGGATACGACGACGCTGATTGAGGTGCTGCGGCGGCTGTGGGAGATGATGCCGCCGGAGAAGACGCAGCCGTTTTTTGTGTCGGTGACGCTGGGCGAGCTGGTGAGCGAGGCCGAGCACAGGCTGACGCTGTTTGAGGACGAGGACGGCAGCAGGCAGCGGCGGAAGCTGGCGACGGCGATGGATGCTGTGAATGGGAAATACGGGCTGGGCACGCTGGCTCCGGCGACGATGATGACGGCGCTGAAGGCTGCGCCGACGCGGATCGCGTTTCGGACGATTCCGGAGATTTTCTGACCCGGGCATTGCATGCAGGCATTGCATGCAGCAGACGCGCGCTTTGCGCGCCACCGACAGTTGCGGCGCTCCCGCTGGTCGCGGCATTGCATGCAGCAGCCGCGCGTTCGCGCCGTGGCGCTCCCGCTGGTCGCAGGCGGGCTTTCGCTGAGGACGATGGGAGAAGCAGATTCCCTGCGGGAATGACAACCAAGAAAAGCAAAAGCAAGAGCAAAAGCAAAGGCAGAAGCAGATTCCCTGCGGGAATGACAACCAAGAAAAGCAAAAGCAAAAGCAAGAGCAAAAGCAAAAGCAAAAGCAGATTCCCTGCGGGAATGACAACCAAGAAAAGCAAGAGCAAGAGCAAAGGCAAAAGCAAGAGCAGAAGCAGATTCCCTGCGGGAATGACAACCAAAAGGCGGAGGCGACAACGGCGCGGGCTGATGCGGAAGGTTGCGGGAACAGGGCTGGCGGCGGGAATCAGGAATGGCATCGGGTGAGGGTGGCGGGGCGGTGCGCGGCGTGCGTAGACTGGCAGAGTGAGCAGGCGCGGAACAGATGGGTGCGCGGCTGCGATGGCGATAACGGTGATGGCAAAGACTACGGCGACAAAATCGACGGCGGTGGCGCGGTCGAGCTATCGGGGACGGCTGGCTCCGACGCCGACGGGTCTGCTGCATGTGGGGCATGCGCGGACGTTCTGGACGGCGAGCCAGCGTGCGCGCGAGGCGGGCGGGACGCTGATTCTGCGCATGGATGATCTGGACCCGGAGCGGAGCCGGGCGGAGTTTGCCGAGGCGGCGATGGAAGACCTGCGCTGGCTGGGGATTCGCTGGCAGGAGGGTCCGGACAGAAGCGGGGACAAGGGTGGGAAGTTCGGGCCGTATGAGCAGAGCAGGCGGAAGGCGATCTATGCGGCGGCGCTGCACAAGCTGATTCGGCGGGGGTTTGTGTATCCCTGCCGGTGTACGCGGCGGGAGCTGGCGCAGGCGGCGCTGGCACCGCACGAGGGAGCGGCGGCGCGCGGCGCGGAAGTGGACGAGGAGTTGATTTATCCGGGGACGTGCCGGACGTTTGACGTGGAGCTGGCGCAGTTGCCGGGGCCGAATTCGGAGCGGATGTTACCGGAGCGTGTGAACTGGCGGTTTCGCGTGCCGGATGGAGTGGCGGTGGAGTTTGTGGACCAGAATCTGGGGCCGCAGCGGTTTGTGGCGGGCGTGGATTTTGGAGATTTTCTGGTGTGGCGGCGGGATAACGTGGCGAGTTATCAACTGGCGACGGTGGTCGATGACGGGATGATGGAGATCAGCGAGGTGGTGCGCGGAGCGGACCTGCTGCTGTCGACGGCGCGGCAGATTCTGCTGTTTCGCGCGCTGGGGTATGCGGCTCCGAACTGGTTTCACTGCGAGCTGGTGGCGGATCACAATGGGCAGCGGCTGGCGAAGCGGCACGACGCGCTGTCGCTGAGGACGCTGCGGCAGCGCGGGCTGACGCCGATGAACATTCTTTCGGCCGAGGTGCCGACGGTGGCCTGAGTTACGCGCACAGGGCCGCGCGGGCTGCGTGGGTGGAGCGTCTATTTCAGTTTGAGTTCCATGTGGACGTCGGTGCGGGTGTCAAAGGAGCTGACGGCGTGGATTTTGCTTTTGCGCGCGCCTTTCTGTGCCCAGACCTGGTAGTCGTCGATCATGCCAACCTGAGCGAAGCTGAAGCTGCCGTCGGCGTTGCTGGTGAAGCTGCGCAGGTCCTTGGTTTTCGCGTCCTGAAGAAAGACGGTGGCGTTGCTGACGGTTTTGCCGTCGAGGGTGACGATGCCGCTGATGTTGCGGCGGTCGAAGCTCTGGGCGCGGGCGGGAAGAAGCGCGAGGCAGACGACGGCAAAGAGCGCGAGAATGGCGGAGCGGCGCGTGAGGCGAGCGTGGCTGGTGCGACCCGGGGAATTGCGTGCCGGGAGGTGGGTGAGAGTCATTCCTTGTCCTCGTCTTCGTTGTAGAAATCGTCGTCCTCGTCGTCGAGATCGTCGGAGTTGACGGGGGCGAGTTCGAGCGGATCGATGGCGACGACTTCGTACTCGGCACCGCACTCGTCGCAGACGACGATGTCGCCTTCGTCGAGGCTTTCCTCGTCGAGGTCGAGCGGGCTTTCGCAGTCGGAACAATCGGGCATGGATGCGGTCCTCCGGTGAGCGGCGTGAGAGATGGGTGGGGCGTGTAGGATGACAGCAAAGAAGCAGCCCCGACTTGGCTAGTTTGCGGCGAGTGGCGGGGTGGGGTCAAGCCCGGCTTGGGATGGTGCCGTGGCGGGAAAGCGTGTTTGAAATTCGAGGAGGGTGAGTGGTGAGGGTGAGCGGAGCGGATGTGCGATGGATGGGGGTTTGCGCGATGTGGATGGCTCTGGCGTGGGGCGCGGCGGGGAGCATGGCGCAGGGAATGGCGACGACGCAGAATGCGCAGACCGGGAGCGGGAAGTCGGCGGGTGCGCAGCCGACGGGTGCGAAGCTGGCGGTTCCGGATTATGAGGCGTATGGCGCGCGGCTGAAGGCGGCTCCGGCGGACCCGGTGATTGCCGGGGCGCTGAGGGAGATTTCTTCGGCGCGGATCGAGAAGACGATTGCGACGCTGGTGGGGTTTGGGACGCGGAGCACACTGTCGAGCGCGGAGACGGACCTGCCGCCGGGCCAGGGCGTGACGGCGGCGGCGGATTGGATTTACGGGCAGTTCGAGGCGATCAGCCGGCAATGTGGCGGGTGTCTGGAGGTCAAGCGGGATACGTTTGTGCAGCCGGCTTCGGGCCGCGTGGCGCGACCGACGCCGATTACGAACGTGTATGCGATTCTGCGCGGGACGGAGACGAATGGGCCGATGTTTCTGGTGACGGGACATTACGATTCGCGGGATTCGCGCAACGAGGATGACCACGGCGCGGCACCGGGAGCCAATGACGACGCCTCGGGCGTGGCGGTGTCGCTGGAGTCGGCGCGGGTGCTCGCCGAGGCCAGCCGCAGGGGGCATTGGCCGGGGACGCTGGTGTTTGCCGCGGTGGCGGGCGAGGAGCAGGGATTGTATGGATCGACGCATCTGGCGAAGCTGGCGCGTGCGGAGGGGTGGAATCTGGCGGGCGTGCTGAACGACGACATTGTGGGCGGGAATACGACGCCGGGCGACCGGTTGCAGCGCAAGGACGTGGTGCGTGTGTTTTCCGAGGGTGTGCCGGCGACGGCGGATGCGGGACAGGCGCGAAGGCTGCGCGCGCTGGGGCTGTTGGACGACGCGCCGAGCCGACAACTGGCGCGGGCGATGGCTGAGGCGGCGCGGACGTACTTGAACGGGTTGCACGGGACGCAGCGGTTTACGGTGTTTCTGGTGGCGAGGCCGGACAGATACCTGCGCGGAGGCGATCATATGAGCTTCAACGCGCAGGGATTTGCGGCGGTGCGGGTGACGGAGTGGCGCGAGGATTTTCATCATCAGCACCAGGATGTGCGCGTGGAGAATGGCGTGCAGTATGGGGATCTGCTGAAGTTTGTGGACTTCGGGTATGTGGCGAATGTGGCGAGGGTGAATGCGGCGACCCTGGCGACGCTGGCGGCGGCACCGGGCGCGCCGACGGGGCTGAAGATTCATGCCGAGCGGCTGGAGAACGGGACGACGCTGAGCTGGAATGCGCCGAGTCCGCTGCCTGCGGGGCGGTTTCACTATGAGCTGGTGTGGCGCGAGACGGATGCCGGAGATTGGCAGTTTGGCAAGGATTTCGAGGCCAATGGCGGAGCGGCGATGATGGTGACGGTGCCGGTGTCAAAGGACAATGTGACCTTTGGCGTGAGGACGGTGGATGCGGCCGGGCACCGGAGCGTGGTGACGACGGTGGAGGTGCCGCCGACAGTCGGAACGGGAGCGAAGCGTCCATGGGAATCAGCGAGCTGAGGGGAATCGGCGAGCTGAAAAACCGGCAGCCGCGCATGACAGGCGAACTGGCGCGGATGTAACCTTAACCAAAGAGATGCCCGGCTATCGAACCATGCAGTTTGCATTTCCGGAGTTTTCCGGCGCGACGCGGAGGCTGATTCTGTGGAATCTGGCCGCGTACTTTCTGCTGCTCGTGCTGGGGGCGCTGCATGTGGCGGGTGGGGCGCTGCTGGTGGGCTGGCTGGGGCTGCTGCCGCCGTATTTTCTGCACGGGATGCTGTGGCAGTTGGCGACGTACAGCTTTGTGCATCTGTCGCTGCTGGGGACGGCGCTGGAGCTGCTGTCGCTGTGGTTCATTGCAGGATTTCTGGAAGGGATGCATCCGGGCAAGTGGGTGATGGGGTTGTATGCGGCGTCGGTGGCGGGCGCGGGGCTGACGGCGGTGGGGATTTATGCGGTCGAGCAGGCGTCGGGGCATTTGTCGCAGCCGGCGATTCTGACCGGGTGTGTGGGCGGGATATTCGGGCTGATTACGGCGATCGGGATTCTCTATGGCGAGATGCAGTTTCAGCTTTTCTTTGTGCTGGGGATCAAGGCGAAGTATCTGGCGATTCTGTATGGGCTGATTGCGCTGGCGGAGACCTTTGGCGAGCAGCGGGAGTATGCGTTTGCGCAGTTGGGCGGCGGACTGGCGGCGTATCTGTATCTGCGCTGGGCACCGCGCAAGGGGCTGTTTTTCAGCGTGAGCGAGGGGTGGTACGGGCTGCGGAACCGCTACTACCGATGGAAGCGGCGACGGGCTGCGTCGCGCTTTGAGGTGTATATGCGCAAGCAGGGGCGTACGGTGCGTTTTGACAGCCAGGGACGGCTGATCGACGAGGATGACCGTTCGGGAAATGATCGGAGCCGGTGGAACTGAGGCGGGCGCAGGTGGTTTGCGCGTTGCTGGTTTGCGCATCGCTGGTTTTCGGATTGCTGGTTTCCGAGTGACTGGTCTGCGAGTGACCGACACTTTGAGCGTTTGCTAATTTTTCTTCTCCGTTTCCGGGGCCGTGGCTGCTTGTAATCGCTCCGTGAGTGGTTTGTCTCCATCGGATTCTGCGCGAGCGGGTTCAGCGCGGGGAGTTGCTTCGGGGTCCGTTCCGCCGTCGATGCTGGTGGGTGGGATGGCGGAGCTTTGCCGACCGGCTGCTGCCCTGCCTGAGTCTGCCTTGCCGGATGGAGCGTCGCCGATTGCTGCGCAGCCTGTTGTTGGGCTGCCGCGTCCGCGGTATGCGGAGCGGTTTGCGTGCATCGGGCCGGAGTGTGAGGATAGCTGCTGCAAGGCGTGGGACCTGCGGCTGGACCGGGCGACGTATGAGCGCTACCAGTTGATTCCGGTGGAGAGTTTGCTGGGGCGGAAGGTGCGGGAGTCGGTGGTGGAGTTGTCGGATCCGCGGAGCGAGCGGCAGCATGGCCGGATTCTGCTGAACGAGCGGCTGGAGTGCGCGTTTCTGACCGAGGAGAAGTGGTGCGGGATTCAGCTGGAGCTGGGCGAGGAGGCGCTGTCGCCGACGTGCCGGACGTATCCGAGGATTGAGCAGAGGACGCCGTCGGGGAGGGTGGAGACGACGCTGCATCTGTCGTGTCCGGAGGCGGCGCGGCTGGTGCTGACGGAAACCGACGCGGTTGCAGCGAGGCCCGATGCGAGCGCGTATCGAGCGGTGGCCGAGCGGGTGGTCGAGGAACGGGCGCGCGCCGCAGAGGAACGGGAGTGGGTGCTGGATCGGGAGTGGGTGCTGGACGGGACGCGCCGGTTTCTGCTGTTGCTGCTGCGGGATCGGCGGTATTCGCTCGGGGAACGGATGCTGGGGATGGGGCTGTTTGCGGGGCGACTGGGCGTGGCGCTGCGCGCGGACGGTGCGGGAGACAGTTTTGCGAAGCTGCTGGGGGAGTTTTGCGGGATGGTGGGCGAGGGGACGCTGTTGCCGGCTCTGCGTCGCCTGGCGGGGCAGCCGACGATGCAGGTGGCGCTGACGCTGGGGGTGGTGAACCGGCGGCTGGATCGGGCGCTGAACAGCATGGGATTTCTGGATGGGGTGAAGCAGTTTCTGGATGGGATCGGGTATCGTCCGGGGATGACGCCGGAGGCTCTGGCTCCGGCGCTCGAGCGGGCGGAGCGGGAGTGGTTTGCGCCGTGGATGGAGGCGCATCCGCAGGTGCTGGAGAACTATCTGGCGCATGCGGTCTTTCGCAGCCTGTTTCCGTTTGGCGAGGACTGGAATCAGCCGGATCCGGCGGCGGTTTTTCGCGAGATGGGAACGCATTTTGTGGCGATACGGACGCTGCTGGTGGGGATGGCTGGCGCGCGCGGGGCGAGCTTCCGCGGCGAGGCCGGAGTGCGCGATGGCGTACGCATGGTGCAGGCGTACAGCCGGATGGTGGATCATCATGCGGAGTTTCTGGAGACGGCGGCGGGACTGCTGGATGCGTTTCAGTGGACGGATGCGGGAAGCCTGGCCGGGCTGCTGCTGGAGGGTGCCGGACGCGGTGGCGCGAGCGGGATTGGGTAGAATGCAGAGGATATGAGCACAAAGACGATTGGGTTGTTGTTTCCGGGGCAGGGTTCGCAGACGGTGGGGATGGGTCGTGCGCTGGCCGAGGCGTTTCCAGTGGCGAAGGAGACCTTTGCCGAGGCCGATGAGGCGCTGGGATTTCCGCTGAGCCGGATCTTTCTGGATGGGCCGGAGGACGAGCTGCGGCTGACGGAGAATACGCAGCCGGCGATTCTGACGGTTTCGGTCGCGGCGTATCGGGTGCTGACCTCGCACGGGGTGAATCCGTGGCTGGCGGCGGGGCATTCGCTGGGCGAGTGGACGGCGCATGTGGCGGCGGGGACGATCGGGTTTGCCGACGCTGTACGCGCGGTGAAGGCGCGCGGACGGGCGATGCAGTTGGCGGTGCCGACGGGCGAGGGCGCGATGGCGGCGGTGCTGGCGCTCGATGCGGGGACGATTGCGGCGGTGTGCGCGGAGGTGGCCGCGGAGACGGGACTGGTGGTGGCGGCGGCGAACTTCAATTCGCCGGATCAGACGGTGATTTCGGGCGCGAAGGCTGCAGTGGAGCGCGCGGGCGAGGCGCTGAAGGCGCGCGGCGCGCGGCGCGTGGTCCCGCTGCCGGTGAGCGCGCCGTTTCATTGCGCGCTGATGGAGCCGGCTGAGCGCGAAGTGGAGCGCGTGCTGGGCGAGATGGCCGTGAACGAGCCGGGGTTTCCGGTGGCGGCGAATGTGACGGGCGCGCTGCTGATGACGGCCTCTGACGCGAAGCGGGCGCTGACGGAGCAGGTGACGGGCACGGTGCGATGGGTGAGTTGCGTGGCGGCGCTGGTGGAGATGGGCGCGGAGGTTTTTGTGGAGGTGGGTCCGGGCAAGGTGCTGAGCGGGCTGATGCGGCAGATCAATCGCGAGCAGAAGTGCCTGAACGTGGAAGACCCGGCGAGCCTGGAGAAGACGCTGGCGGAGCTGGGTTAATTACTTCCGGGCAGGGTGAGTTCGACGGGGGAAAAGCTGAGGGAGTGGAGCGAGCGGTCCCAGGCGAGAAAGAGCGCGTGGCTCTTGCGTCCGTTGATGAGCGAGCCGACGACGACGGCCGATCCCCAGACCTTGGCGACGACGATGCGATGGCTGGAGATGGTGCCGTATTCGTTGCGCATGCTGTTGGCTTCCCAGTCCTGCTGGAAGCGATCAAAGGGGTAGGTGGAGTAGCGCGCGGCGTGCTGTTGCCAGTCAGGATCGTTGTTCCAGAGGGCGTAGGCGGCGGTGAGGTCGTTGCGCTCGACATCGGAGAGGAAGTGGTTGACGACGCGCTGGGCGTGCCAGTAGCCGTACCAGTTCCAGGGCGCTTCGATGGGGTGGCCGATGGCCAGCCAGGTGGAGACGAAAAGGACACAGAAACCGAGAATGGAGCCGAGAGCAATGCGGGCGCGTTTGCGCGCTTTGGCGGCGTTGTAGCTGGGTGCGTCGAGCAGGGTCATCGGCGGAACTCCTATGGGGTGAGACAACGGGGATGCGGGATTTGTTCCAGAGGGGTCAGTGGTCAGTCGTCAGGGGTCAGTCGTCAGGGGTCAGGGAGTTGGTGGTGCGTGAGGCCGTGGGTCAGGTTTCGTAGGTGAAGCTGGTGCGGGCGCGTTCGGCGTGGCGCTCCAGCGCCAGCTCGATGAGGCGCGTGATCAGGTCGGAGTAGGCCAGGCCGGTGGCCTGCCAGAGCTTGGGGTACATGCTGATGGAGGTGAAGCCGGGCAGGGTGTTGACCTCGTTGAGGTAGATGCGGCGCTTGCCGTCCGGCTCCATGAGGAAATCGACGCGGGCCATGCCGGAGAGATCACAGGCGCGAAAGGCGGCGATGGCCATGGCGCGGATGGAGCGGGACTGGGCGGCGGTGAGTTTTGCCGGGATGATGGGGATCGACGAGTCGGAGAGATATTTGGCTTCGTAGTCGTAGAACTCCTTGCCGGGAATGATTTCGCCGACGACGCTGGCGGTGGGTGAGTCGTTGCCGAGGACGGCGACTTCGAGTTCGCGGGCGCGTTTCGTGCCCAGGGCCGCGCCCTGCTCGATGACCAGCTTGCGGTCGAAGCGGGAGGCGAGCGTGAGCGCGGGAGCCAGTTCGCGACGGTCGTGGACCTTGCTGATGCCGACCGAAGAGCCGAGGTTGGCGGGCTTGACGAAGAGTGGATAGCGCAGGGCGCGTTCGATGGCGGCGATGGATTTCTGCGGGTGCGTCTCCCAGTCGCGGCGCAGGAGCGTGAGGTGCGGGACGATGGGGAGATTGGCCTGAATGAAGAGCCGCTTCATGACGTCCTTGTCCATGCCGGCGGCGGAGCCGAGGACGCCGGAGCCGACGTAGGGCATGTCGGCGAGTTCGAGCAGTCCCTGGATGGTGCCGTCTTCGCCGAAGGTGCCGTGGAGGACGGGAAAGACGACATCGATGGAGCGCGAGGAGATTGGCTCGGGAAGCTGGGCGGGACTGGCCTGGAGCGCGCTTGCCTGCAGGGCGCTGACGTGAAGCTGGTGCGCGCTGGCGTCGCGTGTGGCGTTGGTTGCGGTGGTGAGCAGGGCGCGGGCTGAGTCTCCGCTGAGCCAGTGGCCGGATTTGGCGATGCCGATGGGGACGACTTCAAAGCGGCGGCGGTCAATGGCGGCGAGGATGGAGCTGGCCGAGCGCAGGGAGACTTCATGCTCGCCGCTGCGCCCGCCGTAGAGAATGCCGACGCGGATTTTTTTGCGTTTCGCAGCGATAGGTTTCACAGCAACGATTGTAGACGGGTGCGGGGAGCGGGGAAAAAATTCGTGCGGACGCAGTCAGGGCGCGGTCGCAAATTGGCACTCTGTCGCTGCTCAGAGGATTTTTTTGCCGAAGGCGGAGCAGGCGAGTTCGACGGCGAGTTCGGCGGTGCGGTTGCGTTCGTCGAGGATGGGGTTGACTTCGACGATTTCGAGGCTGGTGAGGCGTCCGTGGTCGGCGAGGATTTCCATGGCGAGGTGGGCTTCGCGGTAGGTGGCTCCGCCGCGGACGGGAGTGCCGACGCCGGGCGCGTCTTCGGGGTCGATCCAGTCCATGTCGAGCGAGACGTGGTAGCCGGCGGTGCCCGCGGAGGCGATGCGGACGGACTCTTCCATGACGGAGCGCAGGCCGCGCTCGTCGATCTCTCGCATGGTGAAGACGGTGACGCCGGAGCGGCGGATGTTTTCGCGCTCGGGGGTATCGACGTCGCGGATGCCGATGAGGACGGTGTTGGCGGGGTCGATTTTGGGCTGCGGGTGGAGGATGGCTCCGAGCGGGGCGGGACCGAGGCCGAGCAGGGCGGCGAGCGGCATGCCGTGGACGTTGCCGGAGGGTGAGGTTTCCGGCGTGTTGATGTCGGAGTGGGCGTCGAGCCAGATGAGGCCGATCCGCTGACCCTGGCGGCGGTAAAACTCCGAGACGCCGCTGACGGTGCCGGCGGCCATGGAATGGTCACCGCCGAGGACGAGCGGGGTGCGGCTGGCGGCGAGGATTTCGAGGACGCGGGCTGCGCCGCGGGTGCAGGTGTCGGTGATGGCGTCGAGGTAGTGGGCGTTGCGGTTGCCGAAGTGCTGGGTCTCGGCGATTTCGACGCGGATGTCGCCGTAGTCGGTGACGGAGTGGCCGAGCGCGGCGAGGCGGTCGCCGAGGTCGGCGACGCGAACGGCGGATGGCCCCATGTCGACGCCGCGACGGCTGGCTCCGAGATCGATGGGAACGCCGAGGATGCCGAGCGAGCGCGTGGGGCGGGTCTGCGAGCCGCCGTGTTGGGCGTGGGTTTCGGTGGGCATGAAGGAGGCTCCGGGTGAAGATGTCTGCGTCGAGCGAGTGGTCAACTGGTCATTAGAGCAGAGAATGCGCGGGGTTGGACAGGGTGGGCACGGATGCCGAGCGGGCAAAAGGCGGGTGGGATGGGCGGAAAGTGGGTTCCGGCACGGAAAAAACTGGAATAAGATGATTCTGACTGGCGATCTGTGCGGAAATGCCGCATGAAAACGTGGAAGATGCCGATGAATCAGGATTGAGGGTGTCTTCTGGCCGATGGTGCGGACGGAAATGTGAGACAGGGATATTGGCCGGTCCAGTCTGGAGACGATGAGCATACGGCGATACAAGAGCGTGGGTTGGGCGGCATGGCTGGCGGTGGGGCTGGCGGTGTGCGTGTCGGCGAGCGCGACCCTGGGTGAGGCACAGAGCAGGACGGGAAGTGAAGCGGCTCCGCTGACGCGGGTGGAGCAGGTGGTGGGGCTGAGCGATGCGGCGGCGCGGGTGGGGCTTCCGGTGGAGATTGAGGGGACGGTGACGTATGCGCGACCGCGGGATTCTTCGCTGTTTCTGCAGGATGGGGCGAACGGGCTGTATGTGAGCTTTGCGAAGGATATGGGGCTGGAGCCGGGTGACCGTGTGGAGGTGACGGGCACGACGGCGGCGAGCTTTCGACCGATTGTGATGGCGCGGAAGGTGGTGCGGCTGGGGCGTAGTTCGCTGCCGGAGCCGGTGAAGGCGGATTTCAGCGAGCTGATGCATGCGCGGCTGGATTGCCGGTATGTGACGGTGAGCGGGCTGGTGCTGGCGGCGGCCTTTGACGATGAGCAGCCGCATCCGGCGCTGGGGCTGGTGGTGCGGATGAACGGCGGCGTGATCAAGGTGGTGATCCTGCATCCGGATGGGCTGTCGCGGGATGGATTGCTGGGCGCGACGATTCGCGTGGACGGGACGGCGAGCGGGGCGTTCGACAGCAAGATGGATTTTGCCGGGGTGTGGGTGGATGTGGAGTCGTCGCGGCAGTTGACGGTGACGAGCGAGCCGAAGGCGAGCGTGTGGGCGACGCCGCTGACGCCGATTCGCGAGGCCGGATTTGGGTATAGCGACGAAAACCTGAGCGAGCGGGTGCATGTTGCGGGCACGCTGACGTACTTCGAGCCGGGGGCGCTGGCGGTGGTGCAGAATGGCAGCGACGCGGTGATGGTGGAGACGGAATCGAGGCTGCCGCTGCATGCCGGAGACGCGGTGGAGGCGACGGGATTTCCGCATCTGGATCAGGAGACGGTGCGGCTGATTGACGGGCAACTGCGGGCAGCGCCAGGGCAGGGAAACGAGACGGGGAATGCAGTCGCGGCGCAACCGCGGGCGATCAACTGGGAGGATGCTTCGGCGGGGCGGTATGCCGACGATCTGGTGTCGATGGAAGGCTACGTGGTGGCGGCGGTGCGGGATGCGCGGGTGACGATGTATGTGCTGCGCGCGGGCGGACACTTGTTTTCAGCAACGATGCGGCAAAGCTCGGCGGACGCGGCGCATGGCAAGGCGGAGGATGTGGCGGTGGGCAGCCTGGTGCGCGTGACCGGGGTCTGCTTTGTGGAGAATGGGAATCACTGGCGGGATCGGATGTGGTTTGACGTGAGGCTACGCTCGCCGGGGGATGTGACGCTGCTGGAGCTGCCGTCGTGGTGGACGTTTGAGCGGCTGATGGGTGTGATTGTGGGGCTGGGGGTGGTGATTCTGGCGGCGGTCGGGTGGGTGGCGCTGCTGGGATACAGGGTGAGGCAGCAGACGCTGGAACTGGAGCAGAAGAATCGTGAGGAGACGGCGAGCCAGCGGCGATTTGCGCTGTATGAGCAGAGGCGCGGCGAGATTCTGGAGATGATCAGCCGGGGTCAGCCGCTGGGTGCGACGCTGGATGCGATTGTGGGACTGGTTTCGTATCGGCTGCATGGAGCGCACTGCTGGTTTGACCTGGAGGCGCGGTGGGAGCCGGACGCACGGACGCGCGTGCCGGGCAGGATGGCGATAGCTTCCGAGCCGATGCAGGGAGCGGACGGCGAACGGCTGGGCGATCTGCATCTTTCGCTGGCGTTTCATATCACCGATCCGGAGGAGATGCGCGAGGCGCTGCAGGCCGGAGCGCGGCTGGCGGAGCTGGCGATTACGACGCAGCGTCTGTATCAGGATTTGCGGCATCGCTCGGAGTATGACCAGTTGACGGAGGTTCCGAACCGATTCAGTTTTGAGCGCAAGGTGACGGAACTGCTGGGCAAGGTGAAGCGCGAGGGCGGGAATCTGGCGCTGATTTATGTGGATCTGGATCGCTTCAAGGATGTGAATGATCGCTTTGGGCATCATGTGGGCGATCTGTTTTTGCAGCAGGTGGCGCAGCGTCTGAAGTCGCAGTTGCGGGGCAACGACATGCTGGCGCGGATTGGCGGCGATGAGTTCATTGTGCTGCTGCCGGGTGTGCGCGGGCGCAAAGAAGCCGAAGAGGTGGCACAGCGGCTGGAGCGATGTTTTGAGGATGAGTTTGCGCTGAACGGGTATCGGCTGCAGGGCGCGGCGAGCATCGGGCTGGCGATGGCGCCGGAGGACGGGATGGACAAGGAAGAGCTGCAGCGCGTGGCGGATATGGCGATGTATCTGCGCAAGGAACAAAAGAAGCAGGAGCGCGGGGAGATGCAGGGCGGGGGTTATATCGTGGACCGGGACAACATTTGAGCCGGGACGCTGGGCGACAGATGTCAGGGGTGGTAGCCGGGGCCGCGCAGAACGTGGCCGGGCAGCGCGCCGGTCATTTTGCCGTTTGCGATGACGGGCACGCCGTTGACGAGGACGAAATCCATGCCGGTGGAAAGCTGGTTGGGGTTTTCGTAGGTGGCGTGATCCTGAATGGTGGCCGGATCAAAGATGACAATGTCGGCGGCGAGGCCGAGCTTGAGGACGCCGCGATCACTGAGCCGAAGCCGCTCGGCGGGCAGCGCGGAGAATTTTCGGATGGCGTCGGGCAGGGTGAGCAGGTGCTGCTGGCGGACGTATTTGCGGAGGATGCGCGGGAAGGTTCCGTAGGCGCGGGGGTGGGTGTGCTGCTGGCCGAGGATGCCGTCGGGTGAGACGCCTCCGGCGTCGTTGTCGATGGAGACCCAGGGCTGCCGGAGCGCGAGTTCCACGTCCGGCTCGCTCATGGCGAAGACGGCGGCTTCGGTGTCGGCGTGGTCGCGGATGAGCAGGTCGCAGAGCGCGTCGATGGGGTCTTCATGCCAGGCGGCGGCGATCTGGGCGATGCGCTGGCCGAGCAGCGGGCGCAGCGTGGGATTGCCGACGTCGGTGATGAGAATATCCTGCGGTCCGGAGATTTCCTGCCACTCGTTGTCCCAGTTAGAGTGAGTCTGGTCGGAGTGGGTCTGGAGCATGTCTGCGCGGATGCGGGCGCGCGTGGCGGGGTCTTTGAGCCGGGCGAGCATGGCGTCGGTGCCGCCGGAGTGGGCCCAGGGCGGAATGAAGGCGGAGAGCGGATTGCCCCAGGCGGTGTAGGCGTAGGTGTCGGCGGCGATGTCGAGGCCCTCGGCGCGGAGCTGATCGATGCGGGCGACGATCTGGGGCATGCGTCCCCAGTTGGCGTGGCCGGCGGCTTTGAGGTGCCAGATTTCGACGGAGGTGTGCGCCTGGCGACCGATGGCGGCGGCCTCGTCGAGCGAGGGAAGAATGCCGTCGCCTTCGGAGCGGACGTGGGTGGCGTAGATGCCGCCGTATTGGGCGGCGACGGTGGCGAGTGCGGCGATCTCGGCGGTTTTGGCGTAGGGCGCGGGCGCGTACTGGAGCGAGGTGGACAGGCCCATTGCGCCGTCGAGCATGGCCTGGCGGACGAGCGCGCGCATCTGGTCAAGCTGGGCGGGCGTGGGCTGGACGTCGCCCTCGCCGAGGACGATGCGGCGGATGCCGGTTTCGCCGACGTAGGTGGCGAAGTTGATGCCGATGCCCTGGCGTTCGAGGCGCGCGAAATACTGGGCGAGGGTGGTCCAGTCGGGCGTGATGCCGAGATGCTGGTAGTCGCTCTGGTTGTCGGCGATGAGCGCGGCGTTGAGCGGGGCGACGGAGTCGCCTTCACCGGTGATCTCGGTGGTGATGCCCTGAAAGATTTTGGAGGGAACGCGGGGGTCGACGAGCAGGTTCAGCTCGGATTGGCCGAGCATGTCGATGAAGCCGGGGGCGACGATCTGGCCGTGGGCGTCGATGGTCTGGCGGCGCGGCTGGCTGTCGAGCTTGCCGATGGCGGCGATGTGGCCGGAGCGGATGCCGATGTCGGAGGCGTACCAGGGCGAGCCGGTGCCGTCGAGGATGTGGCCGCCGGTGATGACGATGTCAAAGGGCTGGGGCTGCGCGTGCAGGATTGAGGTCGCGAGGAGGACGACAACGCTGGCGAGCAGAGTGCGGAGGGAACGATGGGTGCGAAGAGAGGATGCAGGCGGCAGAGATGGCGGCAAGGATGACTCCGGGCGCGAGGATGGAATCATCCTATCGCAGACGGGGCTGCTGGGAGCGGTCATTGTGGCGATGGATCGGGCGCGGCTTCGCCGTCGGATTCGAGGAACTCCCACCAGGAGTCGGCGATCTCGGCACCGAGTTCGGTGGCCATGCGCGCGATGGCCTGCGAAAGGAGGGTGATTTCGCCGCGCAGATAGTCGCGCGAGCCGGAGATGGCCACGATGCCGAGCGAGGCGCTTTGCCAGAGGATGGTTTCGTCCATCTCGGCGACGGAGACGTTGAAGCTGCGGCGCAGGCGGTCTTTGAGCGAGCGGACGACCTGGCGGCGGTCCTTGAGCGACTGCGCGGCTGGGATGCGAAGCTCGACGAGCAGGCGTGCGACGGGCATGGCAGTTAGACGGGCATGGTGGTTGGACGGAGATGGCCGTTATTCGCCGAGAGCGGCCAGTTGACTGGCGCTGGGCGCGGCGGTGACGAGGCTGGTGAGGATCATGGCGGCGAGCGCGACGGCGAGCGCGGGAAAAATCGCATCGCGCTGGGCGATCCAGGCGGGAAAGAGATTGCGAAAGGCGGCAATGTCCCAGGCGAGCGTAATGGCGGTGCCGCTGGCGATGGCGGCGACGGCCGCCGGAGCGGTGACGCGGCGCGAGTAAAAGGCGGCGAGGATGACGGGCGTGAGCGCGGCGGAGTAGATGGTGTAGGCCCAGAGCATTTTTTCCAGGATGCTTTCGGCGTAGACGGCCTGATAGAGCGCCCAGCAGCCGAGCAGGACGACGACGAGCCGACCGACGATGAGCACGCGCTTGTTGCCGACTTCGGGCGCGAGGTAGCGGACGAAGACGTCGTTGACGAGGTTGGTGGCGGGCGAGAAGAGAAAGTTGGAGGCGGTCGAGATGACCTTGGCGAAGACGGCGGCCAGCAGGAGCGCGCCGAGGATGGCGGGCAGGCCGTGGCGTGCGGTGTAGGCGATGATCTCGCGCGGGTGCTGGGCGACTTCGCCGGTGGGGAACAGAGCGGAGCCGAAGACGGCGATGGCGACGATGAGGGTTTCGAGGATGGTGGTGCCGATGATCCAGCCGACGACGGACAGGCGCGCGTCCCGCTCGGAACGCGCGGAGAAAAACTTCTGGTACATGGCCTGGTTGCCGAGCATGAGCAGGAATGTCGGGAAGAAAAACTCCAGCGCGTGGATGGGCGTGAGATTGCCGAAGACCTGAAAGTGGGTGGCGGGCAGCGCGGCGTGGATGCCGGACCAGCCGCCGGCGTGGGCCAGAAGATAAGGCACGGCGACGACGCAGATGATGGTGACGACGGAGCCGATGAGCACGTCGGAGTATGCGACCGAAGACATGCCGGCGAGGGCCGTGAGCACGATGACGAAGAAGGCGATCATGTAGGTGCCGAGCACGGGCGTGACGACATCGGGAAAGATGAGATGGAGCACGTCTCCGCCGCCGCGAAGCTGGTAGCTGGCGATGCCGGTGTAAGCGAAGACGATGGCGAGGGTGCCGAGGATGCGCGCGGCCTGGTTGTAGCGGGCTTCGAGCAGGTCTGGAATGGTGAAGCGGGCGAAGCGGCGCGCGCGCGGGGCGATGAAGTAGATGAAGGCGAGTCCGACCCAGCCGCCGGCGGGAATCCAGAGCGCGGCGAAGCCGTTGCGATAGGCGGCTTCAGCTCCGGCGAAGAGCGAGCCGGCACCGATCCAGGAGCTGAGCAGAGTGAAGACCAGGACGATGGCCGGAAGCGAGCGCCCGGCGACGAGGAAATCGGCTTTGGTGCGGACGGTGGTGGCGCGATAGACGGCGATGGCCAGCAGCGCGAGCGCGATGACGGCGAGACAGAGGGCGTAGAGCGAGGGCATGCGGGTTCCTGTGCGACGATCGGACGTGCGGTCAGAGAGAGTGTACCGGATGGCGGGTGCGAGCGGGCAGCGAGTTTTTGTTTGTGTGCCGGAAGGTCAGGCGGCAGGCGTGGAGCGCTGGCCGAAGAGCGCGGTGCCGACGCGGATGCGCGTGGAGCCTTCCGCGATAGCGAGATCGAAGTCGCCGCTCATGCCCATGGACAGCTCGGCGAGGGCGAGGCGTGGATGGGCGCGGCAGAGCTGGTCGCGCAGCAGGCGCAGCGAGCGGAAGCAGGCGCGCGTCGCCTCCGGGTCGGCGTCGAGCGGGGCGATGGTCATGAGTCCGCCAAAGCGCAGGGCGGTGAGGTCGGGCGCGCGTTCGAGCAGTTCGTCGAGCGCGTGCGAGCCGGGCGCGAGGCCGGTCTTGGTCGGCTCGTCGGAGAGCTTGATTTCGAGCAGCACGGAGAGGGATTTTCCCAGCGATGTGGCCGCGGATTGAAGACGCTGCGCCAGCGCGAGCGAGTCGAGGGAATCGATGCCGTCGAAGATCTCCGCCGCGCGGGCGGCTTTGTTGCTCTGCAGATGGCCGATGAGATGGACGCGCAGGGAGCGGCGTTCGGCGGCGGCGAGCGCGGCGGATTTCTGAGCAAATTCCTGGACGCGGTTTTCGCCGAAGAGCGTAAGGCCGAGTTGGCTTGCGGCGAGCAGGGCCTGCGCGGGGTGGGTCTTCGAGACGGCCATGAGCGCGACCTCGGCGCGCGCTCGACCGGCGGCGCGGCAGGCTGCGGCGATGCGGGCTTCGAGAGCGTCGAGGCGCTGGCGCAGGGCTGTATCTGCGGCGAGGTCTGAGGCTGGGTCAGTGGCCATGTTCTTCGAGATATTTTTCGGCTTCGAGCGCGGCCATGCAGCCGGAGCCGGCGGCGGTGATGGCCTGGCGGTAGCGGCGGTCCTGCACGTCTCCGCAGGCGAAGACGCCGGGGACGCGGGTGAGGACGTTGGAGTGCGTGAGGATGTAGCCGTCGTCGTCGAGGTCGATCTGGCCGGCGAACATTTTTGCGTTTGGCTCGTGGCCGATGCCGAGGAAAAGGCCGGTGACGTTGAGCGTGCTGGTCTCGCGCGTGACGGTGTTGCGGACGACGAGGCCGCGCATGGATTGCTCTTCGACGCCGAGGACTTCTTCGACGGTGGTGTTGGTGCAGATTTCGATTTTGGGGTGGGCCATGGCGCGCTCCAGCATGACCTTGCTGGCGCGGAAGCTGTCGCGGCGATGGAGGATGTGGACTTTGGAGGCGAAGCGCGTGAGGAAAAGCGCCTCTTCCATGGCCGTGTCTCCACCGCCGACGACGGCGATCTGCTGGTCGCGGAAGAAGAAGCCGTCGCAGGTGGCGCAACTGGAGACGCCGTGGCCGATGAGCGCCTGTTCGCTGGGCAGGCCGAGCCAGCGCGCGCTGGCTCCGGAGGCGATGATCAGCGTGCGGGCGTGAATCTCGCCGTGCGTGGTCTTCAGGCGGAATGGCTTGACGCTGAGATCGGCGGAGACGAGATGGTCGGTGCGGAACTCGGCACCGAAGCGCGCGGCCTGCTTCTTCATGTTGTCGATCAGCTCGGGGCCTTGTATGCCGTCGGGCCAGCCGGGAAAGTTTTCGACCAGCGTGGTGATGGAGAGCTGGCCGCCGGGTTCGTGACCCTCGAGGACGAGCGGGCGGAGGTTGGCGCGCGCGGTGTAAATGGCTGCGGTGAGGCCGGCGCAGCCGGAGCCGAGGATGACGGTGTCGCGAAGTTCGATGGAGTCGCTCATGGTCGATTCTGATTGTAGCCGAGCGGCAGGTGCGTGGCCTGCTGCGGGCGCTGGCCGGAAACGCCGCTCAGGCATAGGATGAAGCTATGGCGAATCTGACTCTGATTTATGGACTGCGGCTGGTGCCGGAGGGTGAAGTGAAAAGCGTGGAGGATGCACGGCTGGAGCTGGCCAGCGGCAACGAAGGGCGCGTGACGATGCATGTGCTGGAAGGCTCGCGCGAGGAGATTGAGCAGCAGTTGCGGATGAGCATCGATGCGTTTTTTGAGTTTTATCCGGAGATTTAGAGCGGCTCATTAGAGATTTCTCATGAGAGTTTTCTCATGAGGCGCAGGCGTGTGGCGGGCCGTTTGGCTGGCTATCGCATTGATTTTCTTTAACGTAATGGATTTGAGGTGCGCCGGTCGGGAGTGCGCCTGGAATTGCAAGGGGATGGCTTGAAGCCGGGACCTGACGCCGAGGTCTGGCTGAACCATCCTGATGAAGCGTCCTTTGCTCTGCCAATTCGATTCACTGTTTGCTGCGCGGTGCCGCGGACGCGGCTGGCGTTTGTGTGCGGGCGTGGGTCTGGGTTTGCTGATGGGGCAGGTGGCGCTGGCGGGTGGGCCGAAGTATGTGGCGGGTGTGGCGTACTTCAATCCGGCGGTGGTGGGGCAGCCGATTCGCTGGGTGGATGGGCCGATCAACTACTTTGTGGACCAGGGGCCGCTGAATGGATCGATCAGCAATCAGCAGGCCGTGGGGATGGTGGATGCGGCGGCGGCGTTCTGGAATGCGGTGCCGACGGCGGGGGTGAATCTGACGGATGCCGGGAGCCTGGCCGAGGATGTGGATGGCTCGGATGTGCTGGCGTCGAACCAGCAGTTCACGGCACCGGCGGATGTGACGCCGGAGGCGACGGCGAAGCCGATCGGGGTGGTCTTTGACGCGGATGGCTCGGTGATCAATGCGCTGCTGGGAGCCGGGGCGAGCGCGCCGGACAACTGCGCGCAGAATGGGGTGCTGGCGTGGCTGGATAACTTCAATCCACAGGCGACGTTTGCGCACGGGGTGATTGTGCTGAACGGGCTTTGCGCGACGACGGCTCCGCTGGTGGGGATGATGAACTACCAGTTGCAGCGCGCGTTCGGGAGGATTCTGGGGTTGGATTTTGCGCAGGTGAATCAGACGGCGCTGAGCGATCCGGCGGGCGAGCCGGACGGGACGCTGGGCTGGCCGGTGATGGAGCCGAATAACGGAGCCTGCGGCGCGGCGGGCGGGGTCTGCATTCCGGACCCGACGACGCTGCGCTATGACGATCAGGCGGCGATCAGCCGGTTGTATCCGGTGACGACGGCGAACGAGGCCGAGTATCCGGGGCACGTGTTGACGGCGGCGAATACGGTTTCGATTCAGGGGACGATCTCGTTTCGCAATGGGATGGGGATGCAGGGCGTGAATGTCGAGGTGAGGCCGCTCGATGCCAGCGGGAATCCGATGTACGAGTACACGGTGACGGCGGTGTCGGGCGAGTATTTTGCGGGCAATCGCGGGAACGCGATCACGGGATACGACGATGCGCTGGGCAATCCACTGGACCGATTTGGAGGCAATGATCCTGCGCAGCAGGGGTTCTTTGATCTGAGCGCGATTCCGCTGCCGCCGGGGGTGACGGCGGCGAGCTACGAGGTGAGCTTTGAGGCGGTGAATCCGCTGAATATTCTGACGAATTCGGTGGGTCCGTATGGGATTGGCAATCCCTCGCCTTCGGGCACGATGCCGACGCTGACGGTGAACGGGCTGACGGCGGGCGTGGTGCAGCCGGTGAATGTGGTGGTGGAGGATTCGGCGGGTGAGCCGGAGGGGTATGCGCCGCGCGCGCCGATCGGGATTGCGGCGAATCCGCATGAGCTGCCGGGAACGGGTGGGTGGAGCAGTCGGTTGGGCGCGGTGGGGCAGACGGACTGGTTCACGTTTGCGGTGCGCGCGGATCGGACGTTTACAGTGGTGACGCAGGCGCTGGATGAGGCCGGGCAGCCGACGAATACCAAGGCGATGCCGGCGATTGGGGTGTGGGATGGATTTGAGCTGATTGGCGCGGCTCCGGCGGTCTTTGCTCCGGCGCAGAATGATACGGCGACGGGAGTGACGTATCTGGAGGTGACGAGCCGCGGGAGTGACATCATTCGGCTGGCGGTGGGGGACCAGCGCGGCGACGGGCGACCGGATTACAGCTATCAGGGATGGGTGCTCTATGCCGATACGGTGTTGCCGACGCGGCTGCCGTCGAGCGGCGGGACGATGGTGATTCGCGGCTTTGGTTTTCATGCCGGAGACACGGTGAAGGTGGGCGGCGTGCCGGCGACGGTGGTCAGCATCGCGCCGACGGAGATCACGGCGACGGTGGCCGCGTCGTCGTCGATTGGCTCGCAGGATGTGGAGGTGGATGATCTGCCGGGCACGAATGCGGCGGCGATCATTCCGGGCGGGGTGAGTTTTGATGCGCGGACGAACGACGTGGTGGGAATCGTGAGCGCGCCGCAGAACATGGTTCCGCTGGGAGTTCCGGTGCCGTTTTCGGTGGTGGTGAATGGCGCGAACGGGCTGCCGGCCGGAGGCGTGACGGTGACTTACACGGTGGGCGGAACGACGGCGGAGCTGGGCTGCGGAAGCTCCAGTTGCGGCGTGACGACGACCGGCGACGGGCTGGCGACGCTGATGGTGACGCCGATCTCGACGGCGCTGGTGGTGGTGACGGCGGCGCTGGACAACGGGAACAATGTGCAGGCGCATTTCTATGGCGGAGTGGCACCGACGATTGCCGCGCTGACGCCGACGCTGCATGTGGCGGCGGGTGCGACGGTGAGCTGGCCGGTCGAGGCGATGGCGCTGACGGGCGCGGCTCCGGCGGCGGGCGTTGCCGTGCAGTGGCTGAGCGGGAGCGGAATCGTGGCTCCGGCGCTGGCGGTGGTGACGGATGCGAGCGGCGTGGCGAATGCGACGCTGACAGCAGGGCCGCTGGCGGAAGGACAGACGACGGCGTCGATGGCCTGCGTGCAGGGAACGTCGAACTGCGTGGACTTTGCCGTGCTGGGATCGAGGCCGGAGTATGCGTATCTGGAGGCGGTGAGCGGAGTGAGCCAGAGCATGAGCGTGACGGCGACTCCGGCGGCGGTGGTGCTGCGCGTGCGGGATATGGACGGGGTGGTGATGGCGGGTGGAACGGTGGAGGTGTATGAGGCGCTGTATGCATGGTCGCCGCCGTGTCCGGTGCATGGGCGATGCGCGCAGGCTCCGCTGCTGGAGAAGCAGACGCTGACGCTGACCTCGGCGATGGATGGGACGGTGAGCTTCATGCCGCTGTCGCTGCCGGGCGTGGCGACGAATCTGGCGGCGGTGGCGGCGACGGGGGATACATCGACGCTGAATATCGCGGTCGAGCAACATCCGTGAGGCAGAATCGCGTGGTCTAGTAAGCTGGAAGAGCGATGCTTGATCTGGGATTTGTGAGAAGCAACCTGTCGCTGGTGGAGGAGAAGCTGCGCGGGCGCGGAGCGGATCCGACGGCGCTGCTGGGGGATTTTCATGCTCTGGATGCGGCGCGGCGCGCGGCGATTACGCGGGCCGAGCAACTGAAGGCGCGACGCAACGAGCTGAGCCAGCAGGTGGGAGAGCGGAAACGCGCGGGGCAGGATGCCGACGCTCTGATGGAAGAGACGCGCGCGCTGAAAGACGCACTGGATGGCCTGGATGCCGAGGCGGCGACGCTCGACGAGCGGATGCGTCAGTCGCTGGCGCGGATTCCGAATCTGCTGCGCGATGAGGTTCCGGCGGGACGGTCAGAAGAAGACAACGTGGCTGTGAAGGTGTGGGGGGCTCAGCGGCAATTTGAGTTTGTGCCGAAGCCGCACTGGGAGCTGGGCGAGCAGTTGGGGATTCTGGATCTGGAGCGTGCGACGAAGCTCTCCGGCGCGCGGTTTGCCGTCTACAAGGGCGCGGGCGCGCGGCTGGAGCGGGCGCTGATCAGCTTCATGCTGGACCGGCACACGATGGAGCATGGGTACACGGAGGTGCTGCCGCCGTTTCTGGTGAACAGCCGTTCGCTGTTTGGCACGGGGCAGTTGCCGAAGTTTGCCGAGGATCTGTTTCGCTGCGCGGATGGCGAGGCGTTCGTCGAGGGCGAGTATCGCGAAAACGATCACTGGCTGATTCCGACGGCTGAGGTGCCGGTGACGAATCTCTATCGCGACGAGATTCTGGACGAGGCGGAGTTGCCGATCTGCTATGCGGCGTACACGCCGTGTTTTCGCGCCGAGGCTGGCGCGGCGGGGCGCGATACGCGGGGGATTATCCGGCAGCATCAGTTTGAGAAGGTGGAGCTGGTGAAGTTTGCTCGGCCGGCGGAGTCCGACGCGGAGCACGAGAAGCTGACGCGGGATGCGGAGCGGATTCTGGAGCTGCTCGGGCTTCCCTATCGGCGGATGCTGCTGTGCGCGGGCGATACGGGATTTTCCTCGGCGAAGACGTATGATCTGGAGGTGTGGCTGCCGGGCCAGGGTGCGTATCGGGAGATTTCCTCGTGCTCGAACTTTGAGGCGTTTCAGGCGCGGCGCGCGAATATTCGCTATCGGCCACGCGAGGCGGGCAAGGGCAGGACGGAGTTTGTGCATACGCTGAATGGCAGCGGGCTGGCGGTGGGACGCGCGTGGCTGGCGGTGGTGGAGAATTATCAGCAGGCCGACGGCAGCGTTGGGATTCCGGAGGTTCTGCGGCCGTACATGAACGGGATGGAGCGCATCGCGGCGAAGTCGTGAGGCAAGGGAAGTGAAGATGGGCAAGACGCTGAAGGGTTATTTTTTCTGGACGCACGCGCGGGGCAGCTTTCACTATGACGTGATGGTGACGCTGATCCTGGCATTCATTTTTGCCACGCCGCATCTGTGGAATTACGGCGACAAGCCGACGCCGATCTCCGGCTTTGCCGGGCCGATTGTCGTGGTCAGTGACAACGGTCGCGGTCTGCTGGTGACGGTGAATGCGTCGGATGTGCATGTGGCCGCGAATGCGGACGAGGCCGTGATTCGCAAGGCGCTGCATCGCGCGATTGAGCCGGTGACGGGCGACGCGGTGTTTGTGATGCACTGGGAGACGGTGAACGGGCCGGATGGCGAGCCGATGGAGTGGCATGTGCATGTGCGGCGCTGAGGAGCGCGGGATGAGCGGGAGTGGATGGAGTGCGGGTCGTCGGAGCCGCTGTCGAAGGTGGTTGCGGCGATACGCGCTGTTGTGGCTGCTGGCCGGGATGGCGGTTGCGTCGGCGCAGAGCGCGGATGGGAATCTGCAGAAGGTGCTGGCGCGGCTGAATGAGACGGCGGCGAAGTTTCATACGGCCGAGGCCGATGTGACGTGGGATAACGTGCAGACACAGCCGATATTCGACAAGGATACGCAGACGGGCACGATGGACGTGGAGCGGCACAGGGGCGCGTTGTCGATGGCGCTGCATCTGAAGACACTGGATGGGCGGCCGGTGCCGAAGGAGATGGTCTACGCGGACGGCGAGTTCAAGCTCTACGAGCCGATGCTGGGGCAGATGACGATCTTTCACACGGCGGACCGGTCGTCGCAGATTGAGAGCTTCCTGGTGCTGGGATTTGGTGGCAGCGCGACGGAGATGCAGAAGGACTGGATGGTGAGCTACGCCGGAGCGGAGACGATTCGCGGCGTGGCGACGGAGAAGCTGCAACTGTTGCCGCGCAGCGAGGCGACGAAGCAGAATGTGAGCAGGATTCTGCTGTGGATCGACATGAAGGACGGCATCGCGATCCAACAACAGTCGTTTGATCCGGTGGGCAACTATCGCATGGTGGATTACACGGTGCGGCGATTGAATGGCGGGTTGCCTGCGAATGCGTTCGCGATCAAGCTGGCATCGGGGACGAAGATTATTCAGCGCTGAGTGGTTTGTTCGGCGCGGCTGTGCGCGTCTGCGCGGGCTGCCTCGGAAGTCGGCGTGAGCCGAGCCAGACGGATGCGGTGACGATGAGCATGGGCAGGCACTCCAGCGTGTAGCGAGCCTCCGGCCCCTCGACCGTGGCCAGCAGAAGCGAGCGCAGCAGCATGTAGAGCAGCATGGACCCTGCGAGCCGAGGACACAGCGCGAGGCCGAGAAATCCCAGCACGAGCAGAAGCAGATTGAGCGCCGCGTAGCTCCAACTGAAGATGGTTTCGTCGTGGTGATGGGGATAGACCCACCAGTCGAGATCGATGGGAAGATTTTCCACGCGCGGACGCAGCCACATGTCCGCCGAGCGCAGCGCGGGAATGAGCAGTCGCGAGCGCCAGGGATGGACGCGGCGGTTCTGCTGCGCGATCTCTGCAAGCGCGGCGTTCATGGCATGGGTGGTGTGAAATCCATGCTGGTTGTAGTTGCGAAAGAGAGTGAGCAGGCGCTGGCGGTCTGCCTCGCTGCTCCAGGCGCGCGGGGGAATGCTGTTGAGATCGACGGCGTCTCCGGGCACGGGCCAGTAGGCGGTGACGGTGTTGACGAAGTCCAGCGTCCAGGTTCCGGACCAGCTTTCAAAGCCGAGGTCGCTGCTGTCGCCCGGATCGCTGGCGTAGCGCGGCGCGAGCGGCTGGAAGACATGGAAGTCGCGTCCGTTGCGCGCAGCCCACAGGGCAAAGGGGAAAAGCGCAAGCAGAGCGCAGGCCAGGCTGAGGCGCGCCAATCGCCCCGGTGGAAGCGCGGAGCGAACGGAGCGGGAGAACATGGCAGGAGCAAGCGCGAGCGCGAGCAGGGCACCGTCGGGGCGCAGGAGCGCGGCCCAGGCGATGGCTGCGGTGAAGAGCAGCGCGAAACGCCAGCCGGGACGATCCTGAAAGCGCAGCGCGGCCCAGCAGGCGAGCGCGATGCAGAAGAGCGTCGGGCCTTCGGTGAGTGGCGCGCAGACGTAGATTGCGGTGAAGGGGCAGAGCGCGGCGATCCAGAGCGCGAGCAGGCCGGCGCCGAAGCCGGTCGAGTTGCTGCCGCGACGCCGCGCGAGATCGAACGCGAGCCTGCGCGCGAGGTCGGCGAGCAGCAGGCAGGCGACGGCGTCGAGCAGCGATTGCACGACGCAGACGGCGAAGAGATTACCCACACCGAAGAGACGAAAACAGGCGGCGAGAAAGAGCGGGTAGCCGGGCAGTCGGATGAGCGTGAGATGAAGATGGCCGGAGGGGTCAGTGGCGGCAAGCTGACCGTGGCGAACCAGGTTTGCGGCGAGATCGGAGTAGACGGCAACATCGCCTTCGGTCTGCGGGAAGAAGTGAAAGAAGGCGATGCGCAGAAGAAAACCGACGACGAGCGCGAAAGCCGCGCTGATGCGCATCCAGGCCGGAGCTGAGAGCGGTGTCGCAGGGAAAGAAACAGAGTGCGTGCTGGCGGCGGCTGAGCGCGGCATACTGTTCAGTTATACGGGATGGGCGTGGTGCGCGCGAGGCGAGCCGCGCAATGGGGAATAACCCGGTATTCTGAATGGAGTGTGCGCCGGAGTGCGCAGGCTGAGGAAAGTGGATGATGCGCGACAAGCAGATTTTTGCCGACCCGGGTCGGAAGCGATGGAAGCGCTTGCGGCGATTGCTGGATGTGACGGCGGTGATCTCGACGCTGGTGCTGGTTGCTTTCAGCTTCAACGTGCTGCGCCATCAGAATCTGCCGAATCTGCTTCTGCCCGTGCCCAGGCATAACTATCACGCGCTGCCGGATCGCAGCGCGGAGTATCGGCCGGCGCATCTGGCGCATCCGCGCCGGCGGAAGCTGCGCAGCAAGCCGTCGGAGATTCCGATGAACAGCGGCGAAGGCTTGCGCGCCGCGTATTACACTCCGGACGACGCGGCCAGCTACTCCTCGTTCAAGGAGCATGTGCATCAGATTGATTTTCTGTTTCCGGTCTGGCTGCATATTGACGCGCCGAATTATCAGTTGATGGGAACGACGGATGAGGGGCACGAGTTTCCCATTTTCAGCGGGAACACGGTGCGCGATCCGGACCAGGAAAACAAGATCAAGCGCACCATTCAGGCGGCGAAGGAAGATACGGAGATTTTTCCCGTGTTGCAGAATTTCAGTCCTGCGATTCAGGATTTCGATGCCGGGGCGGCAAAGATCATCGAGAATCCAGCGCAGCGCGCGGCGATGGAGGCGCAGTTGATGCGTTTCTTTGCACAGTTTCCGGCGTATCACGGGCTGTCGATGGATCTGGAAAATCTGCCGGATGACGCGATGCCCGCGTATGAGACGCTGATCTCGGATTTGTATGCGCAGATGCATCCGCGCAAGCTTCGGCTCTATGTGAATCTGTCGGTCTCGACAACGCCGAAGGATTTGCAGAATGTGGCTGCGAACTCAGACGGCGTCGTGCTGATGAACTATGACGAGCACGAGGTGGAGAGCGATCCGGGGCCGATTGCCAGCCAGCAGTGGTTCACGGCGAACCTGACGCGCGCGCTGAAGTCGGTGCCGCGCGAGAAGCTGATCTGCGCGATTGGCAGCTACGGGTATGACTGGGCGCAGACGATGCCCACGAAGCCGCACGAGCGTCACTTCGAGCCGAAGGTGGTGAATACGGACGTGCTGTCGGTGGCCGACGCGTGGCAGCGGGCGTCGGATGCGGATGCCGATCTCGATCTCGACTACGACTCGATGAATGCGCATTACGAGTATATGGACGAGGACGCGCATCAGAAGCATACCGTCTGGTTTCTGGACGCGGTGACGGTGCTGGACGAGATGCGAGCGGCGCGTGCGCTGGGCATTCAGACATTTGCGCTGTGGAGGCTGGGTTCGGAGGATAGCTCGCTGTGGAATATCTGGGATCGACCGGGAAGTGCGGATGCGTTGCGCGCGCTGGCAGTGGTGCCGCCGGGGCACGATGTGGATACCGAAGGCGACGGCGACATTCTGCGCGTGACGGGAACGCCGCAGGTGGGGAAGCGAACAGTGACGGTGGACACCGATGATGAGTCGGACCCAACCAAGCAGTTGATTGTGGACGAGCAGATGCAGGTGTACCCGCACACGTACACGGTGCGGCAGTATGGCTATCATCCGGACGAGGTGGCGCTGACGTTTGACGATGGGCCCGATCCGAAGTGGACGCCGAAGATTCTGGACGTGCTGGATGCGAAGAACGTGAAGGGCACGTTCATGATTATTGGCAGCGAGGCGCAGGATCAGGTGGGGCTGATGCGGCGCGAACTGCGCGAAGGCCACGAGATTGGCAATCACACGTATACGCATCCGGATATCAGCGAGATTTCTCCACGCCAGCTTGATATTGAGCTGCAACTGACGGAGCGATTGTTTGCGAGCAAGCTCGGTGTGCAGCCGCTCTATTTCCGTCCGCCGTATTCGATTGACCAGGAGCCGGACACCGACGATCAGGCGGCGCCGATTGAGCGGATTCAGCAGGACGGATACACGATCATTGGCGACAAGATCGACACGGACGACTGGAATGAGCATCCGCGCAAATCACCGGAGGAGATTCGCGACTCGGTGCTGACGCAACTGGAGGTGATGAAGACGAAGCCGCAGTTTCGCGGCAGCATCATCCTGTTGCACGATGGCGGCGGGGACCGCTCGGCGACGGTGGCCGCTCTGCCGGTGCTGATCGATGCACTGCGCGCGCATGGCTACAGGATCGTGCCTGTCTCCGCGCTGATGGGCAAGACGACGGCGGAGGTGATGCCGAGGCTGACGATGCGGCAGTATCTGCGCGCGCTGCCGGATTCGATTGCGTTTTCCGGTCTTGCGTTTCTGGGCACGATGATCGTGACGATCTTCTTTGTGGGCGATGTGCTGATGAGTCTGCGGCTGGTGCTGATCGGGGTGCTGGCGCTGATAGACCGGCTGAAGCCGCGCGCGAAGGCGGATGCGAGCTATCGCCCGGAGGTTGCGGTGCTGGTGCCGGCGTACAACGAAGAGGCGGTGATCGTGCGCACGGTGCGCTCCGTGCTCCACTCCGAATACACGGCGCTGCGCGTGATCGTGATCGATGATGGCTCGCGCGACAGGACGGTGGAGGTGACGCGGCGGGCCTTTGCGCGGGAGATCGAGAGCGGTCGAGTGGTGGTGCTGACGAAGCCGAACGGCGGCAAGGCGGCGGCGCTGAACTTTGGGCTGGAGCATGTGACGGAAGAGATTTATGTGGGGATTGACGCGGACACTGTGATTGCGAAGGACGCGATCAGCAGGCTGGTGGCGCATTTTTCCGATGCGACGATTGGGGCGGTTGCGGGCAACGCGAAGGTGGGCAATCGCGTGAACCTGTGGACGCGCTGGCAGGCGCTGGAGTACATCACGAGCCAGAACTTCGAGCGTCGCGCGCTGAATCTGTTTCATGTGGTGACGGTGGTTCCGGGCGCGATTGGCGCGTGGCGGACGGATGCCGTCAGGCGCGCGCACGGGTATCCGATCAACACGGTGGCCGAGGATGCCGACCTGACGATGAGCCTTCTGGAGCAGGGGTTGAAGGTGATTTATGAGGACAGTTCGCTGGCCTTCACCGAGGCTCCGATTGATGCGCGCGGGCTGATGCGGCAGCGCTTCCGGTGGTCGTTTGGAACGCTGCAGGCGGTGTGGAAGCATCGCGCGGCGTTTACACGCAATCGTGCGATGGGCTTGTTTGCGCTGCCCAATATCGTGATCTTTCAGATGCTGCTGCCGCTGGTCTCGCCCTTTATCGACCTGATGTTTCTGATCGGCGCGGTGCAGTTTGGCATCAATCGCTATTACCATCCGGAGACGGCAAGCTCGGCGAGTTTTGAGAAGCTTGTCGCGTACTTCCTGGCCTTCATGGTGATTGATTTCATCACCTCTTCGCTGGCCTTCAGCCTGGAGCGCAGGCATCCGGCGAACAAGGGTGATGGATGGCTGCTGTTTCACATCTGGTTGCAGCGTTTTGCGTATCGGCAGGTGTTTTCGGTGGTGCTGCTGAAGACGCTGAAGCGCGCGATTGACGGGCGTCCGTTCAACTGGGACAAACTGGAGCGGACGGCGGTGATGAGCAAGGCGACGGAAGAGATTGTGCCGACGAAGTAGCCGCGCGTGGCGCGGGAATCCGCAACACATTGCCAGCAAATTCTGGCGCGGCGGTCAGCGCGGCCTTCCGGTTGGCTCTCAGCGCGGCATCGGTTTGCCGATGGGCGGCAGTGTGCGCAGGTAGGCGATGATCTGCCAGCGCTGCGTCTCCGGGAGGCTGCTCCACGGCGGCATGCCTTTGTAGGGGTTTCCGTGCTGGAGCATCCAGGCGAGGTCGCCGTCGGAGGCGCGGCGGATGCGCGCGCTGCGCAGGCTGGGACGACCGAAGCGGCCCATGGCGTCGAAGCCGTGGCAGGGCGTGCAGTTGTGCTGGAAGAGCAGTTTGCCTGCGGCGATTGCGGTCGGCTGTGCGCGGAGCGGGTCATGGCGGAGGTGATCTTCGTCGGGCACGCGATGGAGCCAGGCTCCGGTGGCGGCGGCCAGCAGGGCGGCGGGTGAGAGCGTGAGCAGCAGCAGCGCGGCGCAGCGTTTCATGCGGTTCCTCTGAGATTTACTTTATCGCGGCGGTGTCTGGGTCGGCTCGCCCGTGGCGAGGTCGAGCGCGAAGGGAAATTCGCGGTCGGTGCGCATCTCCCAGCCCGTGGCGTGGAGCGTGGTTGCCGTGATTGCGTTGAGGGTGATGCCTTCGGACGAAACCGCATTCGCCTGCCAGGCCTGGCCGCCCGCGCCCCAGGCGAGAATGTCGCGATTGCCGATGAAGAGCAGCAGGTCGGCTTCTGCGGCCACATGCACCTGAAGCACCGGGCGCAGCGGCAGCAGGGTGAATCGATCGGGCTGCGAGGCGCGAACAAAATAGGCGTAACCGCCGGAGAGCGCGCAGAGTTCGTCAGGGTCCGGCGCGGACCAGACGCCGGTGGGCACGGCAGGATCGCGGAAGCCGAGCGCGAAGGTGGCGAGGAATGGTTCCGCGCTCGCGGGTCGGATGATGACCTCCAGCGCGCCGCGCTCGACCTCCTCAACCTGTGCCGGATAGGTGAAGTGGCGCGGCGGCAGGATGAGCGGGCGCGCAGGGAGTATCTCCGCCGACCAGCGGCTGGGATAAGCGGCGTGAACGTTTGTCATTGTCGTGCGGATCAGTGAGCGTGCTCAAGGTGCTGGACGAAGAAATTCGCCATATCGTGATTGGCTTCGAGAGCCTCGGGCAGCGCGGAGTTGTACCAGAAGGCGTGGGGCAGTCCGTCGAAGACGATCAGGTGCGCATCGACGCCGGCGTTGAGGTAAGCGCGGTGGAGATTGGAGGTGCCGCTGAGCAGGATGTCGCGCGTGCTGGTGACGAAGAGCGTGGGCGGCATGCCGTGGAGGTCAGAGAAGATGGGCGAGAGAACCGGATCGCGTCGGCTGGTTTTGCCGACGTAAGCAGTGAGCACCTGGGAGACGCGCGTGGGCGCGAGCGGACCGGCAAAGCCGTTTGCCGAGATGGTGAAGAGATTGCCGGAGTCGCCGGCGCGGGTGAAATCGCCGAAGCCGGAGAAGATGCCGAGCGCGGCTGGTTCGGGCAGGCCGAGTTGCCGGATGCGCGAGGCAAGCTCACCGGTGAGGATGGCACCGGCCGAGGTTCCGTAGAGGATGATCTGGCTGGGCTTGTGCGTTTTCAGCAAATCCTTGTAGACGGCGATGGAGTCATCGACGGCGGCGGGAAACGCGTGCTCCGGCGAGAGGCGATAGAGCACGGCGACGGTGCGGACGCCGGTCATGCCGGCGATGGGGACGGTCTCGGTGTAGGAGCCGGAGTCGGAGTCGAATCCGCCGCCGTGGACATTGAGCAGCACGTCATCGCCGAGCGCCGGATCGGTGTGCGCGGGCTGGATGATGCGCACGGGAACGCTGGCGATGGTGGTGTTGGTGATGGTGGCGGGATAGAGCTTGAGCCAGGCGTCGCGCGCGGTGAGCTGCCAGGCATCGGTGTCGGCGCGGCGCTTGGCCAGCGGCGTGGGCGGGCCTGCGTCGGGCTGCGCCTGGGCGACGGAGCGCTGCGCCTCGGGGCTGAGATCGTCGGGAACGGGCATGATGCGCGTGATGTGCGCCGTGCCCTTCGCGTCGATGTAGGTGGTGTCACGCTGTGCGGCGGTGGCCGCGGTGGTGGGCTTGGGCGTGGGTCGGGCTGAGGGTGATTGCGCGGCAAGGGCCAGAGGAGTGAGCAGGAACAGCGAAAGAGCGGTGCGCATGGAGGCTCCGAGCGGAAAATTTGCGGACGAGAGAACGATAGCAGATTCGCCATGCGGCGCGGGAGATCAGCCGAACTCCTGCACGCGGCTCCATATCTCTGGCCAGGCGTAGCGGAGGTGGCGGCAGAGCAGAATCTGCGGCTCGTCGTCGGTTTCCTCGTTGCGCACGCCGTAGGGCAGGATGGTGTGAGCGACGACCGAGCAGGTCTGGAAGTTTTTCAGTTGGTTAGTGAGATTGCTGCCCACGACGATGACCGGATCGGGCGGAAACGCGCCGTAGCCGCGCGCATGGAAGTCGTTGACGGCGCTGATGGGCGTGGGCAGGTGGAATTCGGGGCCGTAGAGATCGAGCGCGCCGGCCTCGCCGAAGTTGTTGGCGACGATGCCCAGATGCTCGCGATCGGCGGCGGACAGAGTATCGCGCACGGCGGCGACCTGGGCGACGAACTGCGGCCAGCCAACTTCGTTGGCCATGTCGGAGTTGTTCGCCATCTGCCAGTTCCATGCGGGCGAGCCGACGGGCCAGATGGGCAGATAGGTCCAGACGACGGCGGCGGTGTTGAGCGCGAAGGCAGCGAGCAGCGCGGAGCGCGCGGCGATGCGCAGCCAGGCGGGGCGCTGAGCCAGAGTGCGTTCGAGGGCGACGGCACCGGCGGCGTAGAGCACGGGATAGCCGGGGACGAGGTAATAGCCGCGCGCTTTCATGAGCGCGAGCAGGACGAGCGGGCCGAGATAGAGTGCGGCGAGCAGCCTGTGGCGCGCGCTGCGCAGTAGGGAAACGAGACCGGCGAGGGCGAGCGGGAAGGCCAGCAGAGTGAATTTGAGCTGGTCGAGAAAAAATCCGTTGCCGCGACCGAGGCGGATGTCGCGCAGGTGGATGGAGTGTTCCATCTGGAGGGTGATCCAGTGGTGCTGCGCCAGCCAGAGGAGGTTGGGCGCGGCGATGACGGTGGCGACGAGGCCGCCGAGCCAGAACCAGCGGCTGCGCAGGGCGTGGCGCTGCGACGGCAGCAGCAGGACGGCAGCAAGAAGGCCGGCGGCGGGAAACGCGATGGTGTATTTGGACAGGACTCCGATGCCGATGCCCAGGCCGATGCCGAGCCAGTTGCGCAGGTCGGCGGTGCGGAGCAGGCGCGCGGCGAACAGGCTGACGGTGAGCCACGCCAGCAGGTCGAAGGTGTTGTATTGGAGCACGGAGCTGAGCAGCAGGCAGGCGGGAAATGCGGCGGCGAGAGCGAGCATTTGCGCGGCGCGGCGGCCGCCCAGTTCGTGCGCGATGAGGCCGGTGAGCAGGAGCGAGATTGCATTGGTGATGGCGGCGGGAATGCGCAGAACCTGCGGCGAGATGCCGAAGAGCGCGATGGCGATGCGGGCGCAGAACGAGGTGAGCGGCGGGAAGGCGACGAAGCCCCACTGGAGATGGCGCGCGTCGTAGAGGAATTGCAACTCGTCGCGGTGGAAGCCGTAGCCGTTGCCGATGGCGAAGTGAATGACGAGCAGAGACGCGGCGCTGGCGCTGAGCAGCAGGGTGTCGAGTCGGAGCGAAAGGATCGGCGCGCGTCTGGTCATGGCTGTTGACTTTCGCAGTCGCGCGCCGAGACTGGTTTACTCAGCCTGCACGGATTTGCCGGGCATGGCTTTGGCTGCATCGGGTTTGTCCGCATTCGGATTGTTCGGCGCGAATGGCGGCTCGTCCATTTTGTAGAGCGCGTTGAGGAAGAACTTGTAGCTGCCGTGCGACTGCGCCCGCCACTGCGGCTTGAATCCATAGAGGTAGATACGCCCCTGGCCGTAGGAAAGTTCCAGCGCGGCGATCTTGCCTTCGATGGCCTCGGGATGCAGCAGAAGTCCGCTTTCGAGCGGGTTGGATTCGGTGGGATAGCGGGCGAGCACCGCGCCTTTGAATCCGGGCAGCGTGGCAAAGGCGGGACCGTGCTCAAACATCACGGTTGCCTCCTGCGGCAGGCCGAAAAGAGCCGGGCGGTTCCGCGACTCGGTGTTGACGCGCAGGAGCGCGCCGGAGCAGAAGAATTGATCGCTCTTCAGTCCTTCGAGTACGTTTTTGACCGGCAGCGAAAAGAGCGGAATGATGGCCGACGCGGTTTCGTTGAAGGCGATGAGCGTTCCGCCTTTTTGCACAAAAGCGCGCAGGCTGGCCAGGCCCTCTTCGTTCAGCCCGCCGGCGTATTCGCCGGGAACGATGCCGGGTTTGAAGCCGTTGATGAGTGAGTTGGCGCGCATGTCGGGCAGGATGATGACATCGACGCGCGAGCCGAGGTCGCCGGCGCGCATGTCGGCGTTGTAAAGGCTGATGGGCTTGTAGCCGTACTGCTCCAGAATCCAGCGCGTCCAGCCCTCGTCGATGGAAGCCTGCCAGGGTCGATAGAGGCCGACGCGGGCAGCTTTGAGCGCGATGGCATGAGCAGGCGCGTGATCGATGGCGAGCGCGGAGACGCCGTATTTTGTGCCGAGACTGGCGAGAGTTGCGTGACTGACGCCGCTGACGACGATCGCGCCGGTTTCTGTTCCGCCCGGTGTTTTCACAGAGTCGGTGTCGAGCGCGGCGCTGCCGCCGCCGGCGAGCACGTCGTTGACCAGTTTCAGGCTTGCGTTGGGTTCGTGGCTGAGGACGAATGACGTTCCCGCGCCATCCACACTCGACGGTGGAAGATCGATCTGCGTGAGCGGCTTCAGGTGGCTGAGCTGCGCGGCGGGGATGGGATCGGAGACGGCATCGGCCTGAACACCCATCTGGAGTGGCAGCGTCCAGCCGGTGACATCATAGGGCAGATCGATGGCCTTCGAGGTTCCGGCGCTCATGGCGTCAGGGTAGCGCTGCACCTCGAACAATTCCTTGGCCAGCGCGGAGTAAGGCTGGTTCATGGGAATGACCCAGGAGTCGGCGGGATACTGGCGTCCGTTGGCCGTGAAACTGTCGGAGACGGCATCCACCTTGAGGCCGTTTTCGAGCATGATGCGGGCCAGTTGCGCGGCCTCGGGCACGTCGCGCTGTACGCTGGGAATGACGTAGGCGTAGGGCGGCGCATCGGTGTAGCGGCGGATGTTGTCGCGCGCAGCCTGGTACTGGTTGTAGAGCAGGGTTTCGCGGAAGCGCGAAGCGGTGTCGAGCACGGACATGGAGCCGGCGACCATGTAGTTGACGGCATCCCTCAGGCGCCACCATCCGCCCTGCCACGGCGTCGTGTACATGGTGAGCGCCTTGAGATCCTGCATGTCTTTGGGGAACTCATCGACGGTGTAAAAGCGCGGCGTGGCGTAGCGATAGAGCGCCGTCTCGGTGAAGAAGGAGATTTCGTTGCGAAAGGCTCCGGCGTAATCGACAAAGCCGGGATACCAGTTGTCGAAGCGGGATTCGCTGATCGCGCCGGGCATCTGGTGCTCGTCCAGATATGCGGCCATGCCGGTGCCGACGACGTTGAACCAGCTTCGCACGTAGGGGCTGATGTTGGACGAGATGGGATCGGAGAACGGCGGAATCCAGATGCGCGCGGGGAATGGCGCGGTCTGGTGCTGGCAATAGAAGATGGCCGGGCTGTACTCCAATTCGGTTTTGGCGACGACCTGCGACTCCTTCATGTTGAGCATGTAGCCGTCGCGGTTGTTGTCGTGGCCGACGTAATCCTGAAAGAGCCAGGGCATGGGGCTGACTTCGTACTGCGTACCGAGATTTTTTCGATACCAGGAGACGACCATGTCCTGCCCGTCGGGATTGAGCGTGGGATAGAGCAGGAGCACGACGTTGTTCAGGATGCGATCGACCTCCGGGTCGCCCTGCGTCGAGAGGAGCTTATAGGCAAGCACCATCGAGTGCTGCGGCCCGGCCACTTCATTGGCGTGCAGGCCGCCATCGATGTGGATGATGACGCGCGCCTTCTGGGCGAGTGCCTTTGCTGCCGCGTCGTCGAGTCCGTCATCGGTCGAAAGGCGCTTGGTGTCGGCCTTCCACTCGTCGAGACGCGCCAGATTCTCCGGTGATGAGATGACCGCGACCTCGATATTGCGGCCCTCGGTGGTCTGGCCGACGGTGAACATCCTGATGCGATCCGAGTGAGCGGCGAGCGCGTGGAAGTATTGAATCTCTTCTTCGTAGTTGGCCAGGTAGTAGTCATCGCCGGGATTGTGGCCCAGCACCGAGATGGGCGTGGGGACGGATGTGGATACGGTTGCCTGCGCGGCGCCACGCGGTCCGCCCAGGGCAAGTCCGGACAGAGCGAGCACGGCCAGAAGGACTCGCGCGGTGCCAGGAGCCAGTTGGAACGAAGATGCGGATTTCATGGTTTTCCCCCTCGAATATAAGTTGCTGAAAAGCCATTGCTGGCAAATCCGCCGGAGCGGAACGAAGTAACTCGACTGGATAGATGCTGTCTGGAGCGCGCCATCGCCGCATTCCCCGGATGTTGCGCGGCCCGCTGGCGGAGCGACCCTGCCAGAAGCATGGCATAAAGCTATCACAAAGTTGTCGGCTGTTCGGCAGTCAATTTCCGGCGCGGTGGAGGCCGGTCATGGAGACTGCGCGGCCACTATACTGGACTTTCAGGAATTTTTCAGGCGGTGCGAATGAGCGCAGAGGTTTCGATGGCAGAGGTGGAGCGCGTGGCGGAGCTGGCGAATCTGGAGCTGGCCGCCGATGAGGCTGCGCGCATGCAGCGGGATTTGAACGCGATTCTCGGATATGTGGATCAGTTGCGCCAGATCGACACGAGCCAGGTCGAGCCGATGGCGCAGGTGAGCGAGCTTTTTGCCGATGGCGCGACGGAGGGCAACGGCGAGTCGTTGCGCGCCGACGTGCTGCGCGCGTCGCTGGAGCGGGCGAGCGTGATGGCGGCGGTGCCGGAGACGGATGGCGCGTTTTTCAAGACGCCAAAGGTGATTGAACGGTGAGCGCGCGCCGACGCGCGGGGATTGCACGAATGGCAGAGACGGGAGCGCAGGGTTGACACAGAGTGAGAACGGAACAATGAGTCAGTTGCCGAGTCAGTTGCCGAGCGGATTGCTGGAAAAGCCGCGGACGATTCGCGCGCTGCGCGCGGCGATTGCCGATGGGAGCGCGAGTGCGAGCGGGATTGCGGAACGGTATTACGCGCGCATCGAGCAGTACAATCCGCAGGTCAATGCCTATCTGGCGCTGACGCGCGAGCAGGCGATGGAGCAGGCCGCGCAGGTGGATGCACGCGCGGCGAAAGGCGATCCGCTGCCGCCGCTGGCTGGAGTTCCCATCGGAGTGAAGGACGTGCTCACGATGCGCGGCGCGCCGACAACGGCGGGGTCGCGAATTCTGGAAGGCTATCGTCCGCCGTATGACGCAACGGCGGTGACGCGGCTGCGCGAGGCCGGAGCGGTGCTGCTGGGCAAGCTGAACTGCG
The DNA here is from genome assembly GCA_021846275.1 of Acidobacteriota bacterium. GTDB lineage: Bacteria > Acidobacteriota > Terriglobia > Terriglobales > Acidobacteriaceae > Acidicapsa. The sequence goes on along the minus strand of JAJZBZ010000003.1, from coordinate 444,668 downwards.
ATGAGTTTGCGATGGGTTCGTCGAACGAAAACTCGGCTTACGGGCCGGTGCGCAATCCGGTTGATCTGGAGCGGGTGCCGGGCGGATCAAGCGGCGGATCGGCGGCGGCGGTGGCGGCGAATCTGGCCGTGGCCACGCTGGGCACGGACACGGGCGGCTCGATTCGCCAGCCAGCAAGCTACTGCGGCGTGGTGGGCGTGTTGCCGACCTATGGGCGAGTCTCGCGCTATGGGCTGATTGCGTTTGCTTCGTCGCTGGATCGCGTGGGACCGTTTGCTGCAAGCGTCGAGGATGCGGCGAGGGTGATGGAGGTGCTGGCCGGGCACGATCCGCTGGACGCGACCTCTGCGACGCGACCCGTGGACGATTACGCCGCAGCCACGACGCGCGAGGTGAAAGGTCTGCGCATCGGCATTCCGGAGGAGTACTTCGGCGAAGGTCTTGACCTGGAGGTGCGCGCGGCGGTTGAGCGCGGCATCGACGCGCTGCACGCGCAGGGATGCCAGACGAAGCGGATTTCGCTGCGGCACACGCGGTACGCGATTCCTGTCTACTATCTGGTGGCGACGGCGGAGGCGAGCGCGAATCTGGCGCGGTTTGACGGTGTTCGCTTCGGATATCGATCCGCTGCGGCGACCAATCTTTCGTCGATGTATCGGCTTTCGCGCGAGGAGGGCTTTGGCGCGGAGGTGAAGCGGCGGATTCTGCTCGGCACCTATGCGCTGAGCGCGGGCTACTACGACGCCTATTATCGCAAGGCGCTGCAGGTGCGGCGAATTCTGGCCGAGGAGTTTCTTGCCGCCTTCGCGGAACTGGATGCGATTGTCGCGCCGACGGCTCCGACGGCGGCCTTTCGCATCGGCGAAAAAAGCGATGACCCTCTGGCAATGTATCTGGCGGATATTTACACGGTGACGGCGAGTCTGGCGGGAATCTGCGGGCTTTCTGTGCCGTGCGGCACAACCGCAGCGGGGCTGCCGGTGGGCTTGCAGGTGCTGGGGCCGCACTTTGGCGAGAGCACGATCTTTCGCGTGGCAGCGGGCGTGGAGCGCGCGACCGCCGAGGCGCGGGCATGAGCATCCTTCGCGTGGCAGGTCACGTGAGGCGAAACAGTCTGCCACGCGCGGCATACGCGCTGCCGCTTGCCGCGCTGATTGCGGCGCTGCTGTCCGGGCCGTGTCCGGCGCGAGCTGAGCGCGGACACCACGCCGTGACGCTCGGCGCCGAGCGCAGCGTCCCGTATTCGAGCGAGGGCGATCCGGCTGGGTCGAACGGCGACGAGAGCAAGCTCACGGTGCGACCGCTGGTCGTGGATAGTCATGTGACCGAGTGGACGACGGGAGCGGTGCATGAGGTGACCGAGCGCAGCTTCGTGGTGCGCCGCGCGCTGCGGCTGAACGATGCGCTGCCCGGCGAAAAGACGGGCAAGAGTGGTGATTGGATATGGCAGCGCGGGCCGTGGCTGCTGATTGATCGCGTGACGGGGCACGTGGCGCAGTTGAAGCTGCCGGACTACGATCCGTCGGTGAGCGATGTGGTCTGGTTTCGCGATTACGGGGCGTATTGCGGCGTGACGGCATCGGGCAAGAGCCTGTATGCCGTGGTGGCGCAGATTGCCGCGCGCAAGCCGCTGCTGCACCAGAAATTGCAGGCGTTCGACGCGACGCACCACCTGTCACCGGTCTGCGAGGAGGCCATCTGGCAGCGAGATCCGCTGCGCATCACCTTCCAGCCGACGGGCGGCGCGGCGCGCAGCTTCAACCTGGTGGGCGCTTCCGCCGTGCTGGTGGAGCAGGATGAGCCAGAGTCGAGCGGCGCGGTGACAACAGGCGGCGGGCAGCCCGCAGGCGCAAAACCGACCGGGCCGCAGCGTTGACGTCGGCTCCTGCGCTGAATCGTATTGCCTGTTGAGAAGATCAGCGCGAGAGACTGGCTGGCGGAAAGGCTGGAGATGGAATCGTTCGAGGAACTGTTGCAGCAGGCCGAGGTGGCGCACGGGCATCTGTGCGCGGGGCAGATTCTGGGCGTGCGCATGGCGAGGATGGCCTGCCGCGCGCTGGGCGTGGACGATCCGCGTGGAGCGGATCGCAAGCGGCTGGTCTGTTTTGTGGAGATTGATCGCTGCGCGACGGACGCGATTGGGCTGGTGACCGGGTGTCGCCTGGGTCGGCGGGCGCTGAAGTTTCGCGACTGGGGCAAGATGGCGGCGACATTCGTTGATCTCGCTTCGGGCCGCGCGCTGCGCGTGGTGGCGCGGGAGTCGTCGCGGGAGCTGGCGCGGGAGCGATTTCCGGATGTCGAGCCTGCCGGGGCGCAGCAGAAGCAGGCGTATCGGGAACTGACGGATGAGGAATTGTTTGTTTCGCAGTGGGTGCGGGTTGAGCTGTCAGAAGCGGAGATGCCAGGCTTTCGCGGCGGGCGCGTGACCTGCTCGGCCTGCGGCGAAGGCGTGAATTTTGGCCGCTTCGAGCGCCGCGTGGCACCGGATGGTGGCGAAATCCTGCTGTGTCGCAGTTGTGCGCAGCCGCAGGAACGGTACTGGAAGCCTGTTGAGTCTCCAGAGGCATAGCTTCGAGCCTGGGAGTGCATTTGCCGGGCGGATGCAGAATTCAGGCAGCCGGTTTGCTAGACTGTATGGGCGGCATTTTCCGGGTTTTCGCAGGCAAATGTGCCTGCTCGATCCGGGCCATCTGTCGCAGAGCGGTGTCGAACAGGAAGCAGAAGACGTCGAAGGTCATCCGCAACGTGGCAGCGGAGGCTTCGCGGGTTCCGGCGCAAGGCGGCAGTGAGCTGCGCGAGCCATTCCGGGAGACAAGCGAAACGAGTTCCGGCCAGGGGTAGAGTTTGCCTTGTGCCGCGTCTGGCGCGAGAGCGCTGGACAGAGAAGGATGTGTGTGTTGAATCAATTGCTTTTGATGGTTGCCGCTCAGATTGGCGGCGGCAGTTCCGCGCTCTCGCTGCTGTTGCCGCTGCTGATGATCGCGGTGCTGTATTTTCTGATGATTCGCCCGCAGCAGCGCAAGCAGAAGCAGTGGAACGAGATGCTGGCGAAGCTGAAGACAGGCGACAAGGTGACGACGACGGGCGGCATTCGCGGCGTCATTCTGAGCCTGAAGGACGATAGTCTTGTCCTGCGCGTGGCCCCGGACGGGCTGAAGCTGGAGATCGCAAAAAGCGCAATTGCCGCAGTGACGACACAGGAGGATGCGGAGAAGTAGCGCCGCATCGCGGAAGGCGCGGAAAAGTTCATCATGAAGAAGAATCTGAACGGCAAGATTGCACTCATCCTCGGCACGCTGCTGGTGTTTCTCTACGGAATCTTCGGGATTCCGCATGGCTTCAGCGGCGCGGCCCTGGAACAGGCCATCACGCAGCGCATCCACCTGGGGCTGGACCTGCGCGGTGGCGCGCACCTGATCCTGCAGGTGGTGGTGAAGGACGCGGTGAACGCGGAGACGGATAACACCGTGGCGCGGATTGAGCAGGCGCTGAACGACGCGCACCTGACGTATACGCAGGTGCTGAAGCCGGACCCGAATACGCCGCAGATGATTCGTGTGGCGGGCGTCGATCCGGCGCAGTCGAGCAAGGTGAGCAGCGAGCTTTCGGATCGCTTTGGCACCGAGTATGACATTGCCAGCAACAGCAATGACCATAGCTTCACGCTGACGATGAAGCCGTCGCAGTTGGCGGATCTCGAGTCGCGCACGCTGGATCAGTCGATTGAGACGATTCGCGACCGCGTGGACCGGCTGGGCGTGAGCGAGCCGGTGATCCAGCGCTACGGGCTGGGCGCGAACGAGATTCTGGTGGAGCTGCCGGGTGTTGAGGATCTGGACCGCATCAAGGACATCATCCAGTCGACATCGCGTCTGGAGGTGCATGAGGTCGCGGGCAATCCGGACGGCTACACCAACGAGCAGGAGGCGATGACCAGCCTGGGTGGCACGATTCCGCCAGACGAGTATCTGCTCCATGGCGATCCGCAGGGAGTGAGCAGTTCCGGCGAGGATCGCGTTTTTCTGTTGAAGCGGGTTTCGATTGTCGGCGGGCGCGACTTTCGCGACGCAAGCGCGATTGGGCCGAATGACACGGGCAAGCAGGGAGTGAATTTTGTGCTGACCAATGCTGGCGGTCAGCGCTTCTATGACTACACCTCGGCGCATGTGGGCAGCTATATGGCGATTGTGCTGGGCGACCGCGTGAAGAACGTGGCGGTGATCCAGTCAGCGATTCGCGACAACGGGCAGATTGAAGGCCAGTTCAGCAAGGAGCAGATCGATGCGCTTTCGCTGACGCTGCGCACCGGCGCGCTGCCGGCGAGCATTATCCCGATTGAGCAGCGGACGGTCGGTGCCTCGCTCGGTGCGGACTCGATCCGCCAGGGCGTGACGGCGGCGATTGCAGGCACGCTGGCGGTCATGTTCTTCATGCTGCTCTACTATCGCGGCGCGGGCATCAACGCCGATCTGGCGCTGTTTCTGAACCTGGTGATCCTGCTTGGCTTCATGGGATTCAGCCAGTCCACGCTGACGCTGCCGGGCATCGCCGGCGTGATTCTGACGATTGGCATGGGCGTGGACTCGAACGTGCTGATCTTCGAGCGCATTCGCGAGGAGATGCGCGCAGGCAAGGGTGCGGCGCAGGCGGTCGATCAGGGCTTTGCGCACGCATGGGTAACCATCGTCGATACGCACGTGACGACGATCGTTTCGGCGGCCATTCTGTTCATGTTTGGCACCGGACCGGTGAAGGGTTTCGCCGTCACGCTGTTCTTCGGCCTGCTGGCCAATCTGTTCACAGCGGTCTTCGTTTCGCGCGTCATCTTTGACTCGCACCTGAACAACATGAAAGCCGGAGCGCGAATCTCCATTTAAGACGATTGCAATGCGCGGCGGCCGGGATGGATCGGCTGCCGGCGCGATTGGGAAGGTACGGGAATCGTGGAACTTTTTACGGGTGTAACGATCGACTGGCTGGGCAAGAAGTGGTATTTTCTTGCCTTCTCGCTGATCTTCAGCGTTGCGGGCGTCATCTCAATGGGGATGCACTATGCGCGCACGGGCAGCCCTGTGCCGCTCGGTGTGGACTTCAAGGGTGGCACGGAGGTGCAGGTGACCTTCACCAACGCGCCGGACTCAAATTTGGTGCGTCAGGCGACGGATGCGGCTGGCATTCACGACGTGAAGATCGTTTCCTATGACGTGCCGTCGAAGCACGAGCTGCTGATCAGTCTGCCGGAGCAGACGGACGCGAACGTGGACGCGAGCCGCAAGCGGATTCTGGATGCGCTGCGCGAGCACTACAACAATCCGATTCTGGAGAGCAGCGTGCAGGCGGTGGGGCCGACGGTGGGCCACCAACTGGAGCGCCAGGCCGGGCTGGCGACGCTCTATTCGCTGGTGGGCATGCTCGTGTATCTGTGGTTCCGGTTCGAGTTGATCTATGGCGTGGCCGCCGTGGTGGCTGTCTTTCATGACACGCTGATCACCATCGGAGCCTTCGCGCTCACGGGCCAGGAGATAAGCCTCACCGTGATCGCGGCGATCCTGACTCTGGTCGGATACTCGATGAACGATACCATCGTCGTTTTTGACCGTATTCGCGAGAACCTGCGCATCAGCCGCAGGGAGGGACTGGCCGATGTGGTCAATCGCAGCATCAACCAGACGCTGAGCCGGACGGTGCTGACCTCGGGGCTGACGTTTCTGACGGTGCTGGCGCTGTATCTTTTCGGCGGCAAGGTGCTCAGCGGATTTTCCTTCGCGCTGGTCATCGGCATTCTGATCGGCACGTATTCGTCGATTGCCGTGGCTGCGCCGATGCTGGTGGCGTATCAGGACTGGCGCGGGCGTCGCGGGAAGTCGGTCGCGCTTCCGGCGGCGAAGCGCAGCCGGTGAAGGTAGCGGGAAGCTCCACACCATGGCCCTGGGCAGATGCCTGGGGCCGCACTGTTTTCGGGGCATGTTTTGCAGTTGTGCGGCTGTTCTGATATAGGTTGAGGACACTTGTTCCTGGGAAAAACGGGCGAGAGAAAAAACCGGGAACAAACCAACGCTTCGCGGTGTCTGAAGAAGTAAGAAATCCAACGCGATTCGAGGTCGGCCATGTTTGAAGATGCAACATTCGAATCCAGCAATCGGATCAAGAGCAAGAGCAAGTACTGGATGATTCTCACCTCCATTCTGTGCGGCTCTGTGATTGGCGTCATGGTCCTGATTCCGCTGATTTATCCCGAAGCCCTGCCCAAGCAGGCCATGGCAACTCTGCTGGTTGCTCCGCCGCCTCCGCCTCCGCCTCCGCCTCCTCCTCCGCCGGAGGTGCATCAGGTGCAGGTGAAGCCGCAGATGATCAATAACCAGCTCACGGCTCCGACCAAGATTCCGAAGCAGATCAAGATGGTCACGGAAAAAGAAGCTCCGCCGTCGCAGGGCTTTGGTGTGGCTGGCATGGAGGGCATGGGAAGCGGCGCACCGGGCGGCGTGATCGGAGGCCTGTTTGGTGGTTCGGCGGCTCCGGTCGTCAAGGCTGCTCCCCCGAAGAAGATTGCCATCTCGCAGGGTGTTGCGCAGGGTATGCTGGTTGAGCGAGTTCAGCCGGTCTATCCCGCAATTGCCAAGGCGGCGCGCATGCAGGGTACGGTGGTTTTGCAGGCGACCATTTCGAAGACGGGACAGATCGAAAATCTGCGCGTCATCAGTGGCCCGGCGATGTTGCAGCAGTCTGCGATACAGGCCGTCAGCCGGTGGAGATACAAGCCATATCTTCTGAACGGAGATCCGGTTGAGGTGGAGACCACGGTCAATGTTGTCTTCAGTCTGAACGGATAGCGAAATTTGCCGGGCATGCGAAGTTTCGCCTGTCCAAATTTATGCGGGCCTCAGAGGATATGTGCCGACTCTGAACGCCTGTTCGACCAAGGATTTTCACCCCGTATCAAGGAATTCCCAGGAGGAACGATTCAGTGATTCTCTCTCAGTTTGCACACCTTACTCATGTCTCATCCGCGCTGGCCATGTTCCAGGATGAAACCGTTGACTTCAGCCTTCTGGGCCTCTGGGGTCACATGGGCGTCTTTGCGAAGGGCATTGCCCTGATCCTGTTCATCATGTCGGTCTGGTCACTGGCCGTCATGATTGATCGCTACCTCTACTTCTCCGCAGCCCGCAAGCAGTCGCGTGAGTTCGCGCCGAAGGTTGCCGGCGCGCTGAAGGACAAGAAGCTGGAAGAGGCGATCAAGATCGCCGACCGCAGCAAGAAGTCTCACCTCGCCGAAGTGGTTCAGGCCGGCCTGCAGGAGTTCAAGAGCCAGGGCGGCACGGTGGACGAGAAGTCGATCGAGAGCGCGAAGCGCGCTCTGGAGCGCGCCGAGGCGATCGTTCACGCCAAGCTGAAGAAGGGCATCAGCGTTCTGGCCACGGTCGGTTCCACGGCTCCGTTCGTCGGCCTGCTCGGCACGGTCATGGGCATTCTGAACGCCTTCCAGCAGATCGCCACACAGAAGTCGGCTGGCATGGCAGCCATCGCAGGTGGTATCTCCGAGGCTCTGGTCACCACGGCCTTCGGCCTGCTCGTCGCCATCCCGGCCGTGATGACGTTCAACTACTTCAGTGGTCGCGTGGAGGCATTTGACGTCGAGATGGACAACTCCTCCAGCGAATTGGTGGACTACTTCATCAAGCAGAGCCACAAGTAAACTGCATCCGAGGGTTTGTGGGCACACACCTGCCCTCGGCTTGTGATCGTTCTCCCTGAGTCGGGTTGCATGCTCTGGTGAAGATTCGCCAGAGCATGCAAAGAGCCAGAACCCGGGGTGCAGAACGGCGGCAACGCAGCCAGCAGCGGCTGACAACTGGATTCCGGAGCATTCACATGGCACTTGCAGTTCGCAACGAAGGCGCAAAGGTCAACTCGAACATCAACGTCACGCCGATGGTGGACGTGATGCTCGTGTTGCTGATCATCTTCATGGTCGTCACGCCGATGCTGCAGAACAAGGTCAACGTTGACCTTGCGCAGACCGACAACCCCATAGCAATGCCGGACGCGAGCAAGGAAGACGCGATCGTCGTCGCCATCACGCGGGACGGAACGATATATCTTGGCCAGGATCGGATGCAGGGGGCCGAGATCGGGCAGAAGGTTCGCGACATGCTCGCCGACAAGCCAGGAAAGCAGATTTTTGTGCGCGCCGATGCGCATGCGCGTTATCTGGATGTGGAAAACGCGATTGACGATGTTCGTTCCGCAGGCGTGGACTCGGTTGGATTGCTGACAGAGAAGCGCCAGGGAGCGGGATCCTCGGGCGAGTGACGGCATCTGTGAAAAGGAATTTTCTGAAGGAGTCATAACAATGGCAATGGGAACAAGCGGGCCGGGTGGCCTTTCCTCAGATATCAATGTCACGCCGCTGATCGACGTGCTGCTCGTGCTGCTGATTATCTTCATGGCGATTGTGCCGGTGGTTCCGCATGGGCTGGAGGCGCTGGTGCCGCAGCCGCCGAAGAATCCGCAGCAGCAACAGCCGGATGACCGCACCATCGTAGTTTCCATCCTGCATACGGGCGGAACCCAGGTTGCCTACAAGATCAACCAGGATGACGTGGCGAAATCAGAACTTCTGTCGCGCCTGACGGCTATCTATGCCAATCGCGCCGAGCGAGTCATGTTCGTCAAGGGTGACGATGATGTCGATTTCGCGAAGGTTGCCGAGGTGATCGACATCGGCACCGCCGCCGGAGTGGACCATGTGGGCCTGATGACGCCGAAGATTCTGGCGGGTCAGTGATCGGGTTGCGAACAGGGAATCGGTTGGCAGCATAACGCGGGGGAGCCAGGCACGAACCGCTGGCGAGGACTCGAAGGAGAAGGAAACGAACATGAATCGAAGCGTACGTCTGCCGATCCTTGCGGCAAGCCTGGTTGTGATGGCGGTTACCTTCACCGGATGCAAACGGCTGGCGGCACGAGATCAACTGAACAAGGGTGTCGAGGCATACAAAGCGGGCAAATATGAGGCTGCGATTGCTCATTTCCAGACCGCCATTGCGGACGATCCCACACTGCCAATGGCAAAGAATTACCTGGCCACCGCTCTCTCTCAGAATGTTGTTCCTGGTTTGGACTCGCCGGACAATCTGAAGACCGCCAATCAGGCGATTGAGATTTATCAGGAAGTCTTGCAGCAGGATCCCACGGATGTGAACAGCATCAAGGGAATTGCAAGCCTCTACTTCAACATCAAGAAACTGGACGAGGCGAAGCAGTGGCAGGAAAAAGTTCTGGCTGTGGACCCTAAAGATCCGGAAGCCGCATACACCGTGGGAGTGATCGACTGGACCGAGGCGCACGAGAACGCGCTGAAGATTCTGGCTCCGGATGGAATCAACGATGACGGCCTTGGAAACGTCAAGCTGCCTAAGAAGGACTGCCAAAAGCTTCAGGAGGAGAATGCTCCGCTGGTCGAGGATGGCCTGAAGTATCTGAACATGGCGATTGAGAATCGTCCGGACTACGACGACGCGATGGCTTATATGAACCTGATCTATCGCCGCAAGGCTGATCTGGAATGCGGCAACGAGGCAGGGCGCAAGGCGGATGTGGCGTCGGCGGACGACTGGCGCGACAAGGCAATGGGCACGCGCAAGGCCAACGAAGCCAAGCAGAACCAGGGGTCTGGCGGAATCGTGATGGACTCGAACGGAAACATGCACTGATACAAATTGGGATATGACAGCGAAGGCCTCCTTATGGGAGGCTTTCGCTGTTCTTGCGGGATTTGGAATGCAACCCAGAGCGCGGAAGGATCGAAGATGAACGCAGAGGCAGACGGATGGAATCGGCGCAGATTTCTCACCCTGTGCGCGCAGGCGGGTGTCGGCAGCACGTTGCTGCCGGGCGCGCTCTACACACTTGCCACTCAGGCGCAGGAGAAAAGCCAGTCGGCGACGCTGCCGATTACGCCGGAGCTGATTGACGAGGCGGCGGCGGTGGCTGGAGTGAAGCTGACCGAGGCGCAGCGCAAGATGATGATCGAGGGTGTCGAGGGGCAGCGCGAGAGCTACCAGGCGATTCGCGCGCTGAAGATGCCGAACAGCGTGGCACCGGCCTTCGTCTTCGATCCCCTGGCTGCCGGAGCCGTGCTGGAAACGGGCATCGAACAGCCGCGCTGGAGCAAGGTGGAGGTCTCGGCAGTTCCGTCCAATCTGGAAGATTTGGCCTTTACCACGGTGGGCGAGTTGGCCGCGCTGGTGAAGGCGCGCAAAATCACTGCAATGCAGCTGACGGAGATGTATCTGGCGCGGCTGAAGCGAAACGACGCGACGCTGCATTTTGTGATTACGCTGACCGAGGAGCGGGCGCGAGCACAGGCCAGGGCCGCCGACGCGGAGATTGCGGCGGGGCTGTATCGCGGACCGCTGCACGGCATTCCGTGGGGCGCGAAGGATTTGCTGGCGGTGAAAGGCTATCCGACGACGTGGGGCGCTGGCGGTTTTGAGAAGCAGGTGATAGACGCGGATGCGACAGTCGTTGAGCGGCTGGATGCGGCGGGGGCGATTCTGGTGGCGAAGCTGACGCTGGGCGCGCTGGCCATGGGGGACCACTGGTTTGGCGGGCAGACGCGGAATCCGTGGAACCCACGGCAGGGGTCGAGTGGGTCGTCGGCTGGACCGGCGAGCGCGGTGGCTGCCGGGTGCGTGGGTTTTGCAATTGGCTCCGAGACGCTGGGGTCGATCTCGTCGCCTTCGACGCGCTGCGGGGATACGGGGTTGCGGCCAACCTTCGGATTTGTGCCGCGGACCGGCGCAATGGCGCTGAGCTGGACGATGGACAAGCTGGGGCCGATCTGCCGGAGCGTGGAGGATTGCGCGATGGTGATGCAGTCGATCTTCGGGCCGGACGGCATGGACCTGACGGTGAAACCGGCAGCTTTCAACTGGGATGCGGATTACGACTGGAAGCGGCTGCGCGTTGGATACTTCAAGAGCGATTTCAATTCGATTCCGCCATTCCATGCGCGCGAGGCGAAACCGGGCGAGACGGCGGAGCAGAAAAAGGCTCGCGAAGCGCGGAATGCTCAGGCGGCGGCGGGTCACGCGCGGCGAGTTTACGATCAGCAGTACGACCGGGCGGCGCTGTCGGCGCTGCGGAAGATGGGCGTGGCGTTGATTCCGGTGGAGATGCCGAAGCTGCCGTATGGGGCGATGACGCCGCTGCTGACGGCCGAGGCGGCGGCGGCCTTTGACGAGCTGACGATGAGCGGGCGCGACAGCCTGCTGACCGAGCAGGGACCGGCGGACTGGCCGAATGACTTTCGCGTGGCGCGGCTCTATCCGGCGGTGGAGTACATTCAGGCGAACCGTGCGCGGACGCTGGCGATTGCGGAGTGGGCGCGGATGTTTGAAGAGGTGGACGTGATTGTGACGCCGACCTATGGCGAGCAACTGGTGGCGACGAACCTGACCGGGCATCCGGCGCTGATCCTGCCGAACGGGTTGCGCGGAGCCGATGCGCCGACTCCGCCGCAGACCGATGACGGCAATGACGACAACATTGGCGGGCCGGGAACGCCGGTGAGCCTGACGATGCTGGCCGCGCCGTACCAGGACGCGAAGCTGCTGGCCTTTGGCCGGGCGTATCAGGATGCGACGGGCTACCACAAGCTGCATCCGAAGCTGGGCTGACGACGGTGGCGCTGATCGAAGTGGATCGTGTGACGAAGCGCTATGCGCGGCGAGCGGCGCTGCGCGGCTTTCGTCTGGAAAGCGCGGTGACGACGGTTGTCGATCAGGTGAGTTTCACGATCGAGCGCGGCGAGACGCTGGGGCTTGTGGGCGAATCGGGCAGTGGCAAGAGCACGCTGGCGCGGATGGTTCTGGGGCTGGTGGAGCCGGACGAGGGCGCGGTGCGGATTGACGGCGTGACCGTGAATGCGGCGACGATTCAGGGGCTGCGACGACGGATGCAGCCGGTCTTTCAGGATCCGGCGGCGGCGCTGGACCCGAGGATGCGCGTGCTGGACCTGGTGACGGAGCCGCTGGTGATTCATCGGCGGAGCGAGGCGACGAGCAGGGCCGGACTGCGGCTGGCGGCGGCGGAGCTGATGGGCGCGGTGGGGATGGACGAGTCGGCGCTGGGACGGTATCCGCATGAGTTCAGCGGCGGACAGAAGCAGAGGATCAACATTGCGCGGGCGCTGGCGATCGAGCCGGAGATTCTGGTGCTGGATGAGCCGGTGTCGGCGCTGGATGTGAGCGTGGCGGCGCAGGTGGTGAACCTGTTGCGCGGGCTGCAACGGGAGCTGCGGCTGACGTATCTGTTCATCAGCCACTCGATGCCGCTGGTGCGGTATCTGGCGACGCGGATCGCGGTGCTGGAGCGCGGAAAATTGGTGGAAAGCGGGGAATCGGAGGCGATTTGCCGCAATCCGCAGGCGGAGTATACGAAGCGCCTGATTGCGGCTACGCCGGATTTAGTTGCATAAGGCTCATCGAATCATTGGTTTGATGGAGATTTTCAGGAGTAACCAGTTTGCTATTAACCCGGTTACCCCCCAGGGGGGTGGTATTTATTTTCCTGCCAGCAGGTTTTGCCCGATTTGTTGCTGGATGAGTTAACATTTTTGCCCGGAATCCGGCTCGGAAGCCGGGAGGGTCTCAGCGGTGGCTGGCTCATTGTGTTGACTCGGAGGTGTTTTTGCGGGCCGTCCCGCGGGTCGATGGTTGTGATGGCCCTGCGCGCCGAGGGCGACCTGGGCGGCGTAGAGCAGGCGTGAGCCCTTTTCCGGGCTGAGGATGCCGGTGGCGAGGCCGTAGGCGACACAGGCGATGAAGCTCTGGATGTTTTCCGCTCCGTAGAGCGGAGGCAGCGCGGTGAGCCAGGCGGCATTGGCTTCGCTGCGCGCGTGACTGGTGTCGGAGTCGTCGTCGTCGATGAGCCGTTGATACTCCTCGTGCCAGGCTGCCGCGCAGGCGACGATGGCCGGGTTTTCGGCGGCGGTTCCGGTGATCCGTATGCGATTCGGCAAACGGTAGTTGCTCCGCTCCTGCCGGTGAATGGCTTCATTGAATTTCTGGTAAAGCTCCCTGGCGATCGGGCCAGGGCCTGACTTAGCGGCGGACCGCTGTTCGGTGATTGCTTCGAGTCTGGAATCCATCCTTGGTCCCTTCGTAGAAAGAAAAACGGCCCGTCTGAGGAGCAGACGGACCGCGATGGAAGAGACTGTAGCACAAACGGAAATAATTGCATGCCAGTTTTTGGAAAGATTTTTTGGGGCCGGGTCGAAGGGTAGAAGTTGTCAGGGGTCAGTGGTCAGGGGTCAGTTGTCAGGGGGACGGGTGGCTGAGGACCGGAGTTCGTTCCGCGCAGGTTGCCCGGAGGTTGTCGCCGCCGACAGGCTGTGGCGTGCGCGGAGCAACGGAGGACGACAGCGGCAGCGCGGGGTGCGCAGGCTTTCCGATGCGCCCGCTGACGAATCCGCCGACCGGGCCGCAGACCAGCCGGAGAGGCGTTTGTGGGGGATGGGTGCGGAGGGATGAAGTGACGGGAGGCGCGTTTACAGGCAGCAACCTTCCCCGCGGCGATGAAGCGAGTGCCAAGGACTGCATTGGCCGGTTGGCGCAAACGGAGCCATTGGGCTATCTCATTTATCTGCGATTGGGTTGGCAGCTTCAATTCAGGCAGGCAGGATCGTGAACAAGAGTCCACTCAGGCATACGGGGCAAAGCGATGAGCCTGCGCCAGGGGAATGAATTCGCCCCAGAACCGCCGTACTCGCTTCGGGAACAGATCCTGGATTACGCCAGGTCCGTTGATGCAGCTTCATATTCCCAAGGAAGCCGAAATCGATCTCACCGATGAGCTTCGCGATCAACTTGTATGCGAGCGTGTTTCCTCCATGCCTTTGTGGTTTCGTCCTGATTCCTCAGCCCCGCTTTGGCGGCGGGTCTGATCCAGGGCGTCCCGGGCTTGATTTCGCTGATGAAACACGCTCCAGTGGCAGCCGTACGGAAGCCGCATGCGATTTGCTCATCAGGCTATTGGCTGCTTTACATCTCGACCAAGCTGTCAGGAGGCGATGCAGCCGGAGGACATCGGCCCATTCGACGGGGTCCAGGTGGCAATCAATTCTGAGAGGCGCGCTCAGCGAATCCTGCGCAAGGATGAAACCCCCGCTCCATGCGCAGCCGAATGGACCGGCTGCGCCACCAGCCGCACGCCCAGCGCGGCGCACACGCGGCTCACGGTGTCGAATCGCGGCGCGCTGTCCGGGCGCAGCGCCTTGTAGAGCGCCTCCCGCGTAATTCCCGCCGCTCGCGCGATCTCCGTCATGCCGCGCGCGCGGGCCATATCTCCCAGCGCCGACGCCAGCAAAGCCGCATCGTTGGCCTCCAGAATATCCGTCAGATACGCGGCAATGGCCGCCTCGCTGTCGAGATACTGCGCCGCATCGAACTCCGGCAGGTCAGTGATCCTGATGCGTTTGCTCATGATGTTCCTCCGCTCCATCCAAGAGCGCGGCCAGCGCCCTGGCCCGTTGAATATCCTTCTTCTGCGTCCCCTTCGCGCCACCCGCAAGCAGCACGATCACCTGCGACCCGCGCCGGGTGAAGTAGAGACGCCATCCCGCGCCCACATGGATGCGCAGTTCCGAAACGCCCTCACCCACCGGCGGAACATCGCCCATCAAACCACACTCCAGGCGTTTGATTCTGGCCACAATTACGCCGCGCACCGTCTTATCCTTCAATCCGTCGAGCCACATCGTAAATTCAGGCAAGGGACGAACCGAGAACATGCATAAATCGTAATCGAACGATTACATTATTGTCAACGCGAAAGAACGAGGAACAACGCAGTCTCGCGCCTGCTCACTTCGCAGGCGCAGGCACCGTATCCAGCTTCTTCACATGAATGGAAGCATCCGTCTCCGGAATCGTGCCGTCGTTCACGCGCACCTCCGTGGGCTGCCCCTGCAGCAGGATTCGCAGCGTCGCCCTGGCGCGCCCGGCCACCACCACCCGCTGCGTCACCGTCGCCAGGTCGCTGATCACCTGCACCGGCACCTCGGCTCCGGCGTAGCCGTCATTCGACACCGTGACCGCGACGAGGTAGCTCCCGCTGAGCGCGGTCGGCGTCGTGAACACATTGTCAATCGCGAGATCCGGCAGCCCCATGTCGTGGTACACCCAGTCGTTGAAAAACCAGCGCAGATCGCGCCGCGCGCCCGCATTCTCCAGCAGATGCTCAAAGTAATCCGGCGTCCTGTCCGCATCGGGATTGTACGCGCGCAGCGCCGCCGACAGCGTCTCATCGGTCACCAGCGAGCGCAGCATCCACAGCACATACGCCGCCTTCGTCCTGTAGTACACCGGCGCGGTCGCCGTGAGCAGCGGCTGGCCATCGCCCTCGCCGGGACTCGCCGGCTCGGCCAGCGCGAGCGCCTGCCGTGAATCGGCCAGCATCGCCAGAGCCTCTTCGCGTCCGCGTTGTTTCTCCATCCACAGGGTGCCCATGAAGTGCGCCACGCCCTCTGACAGCCAGGCCCGCCGCGACATCACCCACGCATGCGTGAGCGCATGGGCAAACACATTGTCCAGCACCTCTTCAGAAGCCGCCCGCACCGGCGTCGCCAACATCGCTCCCGCCTCGAACGGAATATCGGCGCTCTCCGGCAGATCCAGCACGGTCAGATCCCGGTGCCGCGTCCCGCCCAGCCATCCGCGCAGAAACGGCAGCACCGCGGCCTCGGCATCCGACCAGGCCGCCAGATTTGCCGCCGAAGCTGCCGTCGCCCACACCGTCGTCGCCGCCAGCTTGTGCGCCGTCCTGGTGGCCACAAACAAACTCACCGTCTCAAACCCAAGCGTCTGGTTCTCCACGCGACCCATCGCCAGATTCGGAATCGACGGATCACTGGATTGGGTCACCGACAGCTCGACCGGCAGCCCGTCCACCAGCGCCACGTTTGGCATCCCGCCCTCGGCGCTCTCGGCCGCCGTCGTCTCCACCGTGAGTTCCAGACTTAGCCGCGCCCCGCTCAGCCCCAGTTTATGCCGCCCGATCTCATCAAACACCTTCGCCCCGTCGCCCAGAATCGCAGGCACCGACGAGACCGGATACCAGACCACATTGCCAAATCCGCGCAGCCCCGTGAACCCGCTCGACACGCGATCCCAGTCCGAAGCCGCCGCCACATTCTCCGGCGTCCCGATCGCCAGCAGCCGCTTCGCAGAATCCTCCACGCGCCCGGCATACGTCACATCGACGGCCAGTTCCGCGCCAGCCGCCAACGGCTCGGCCAGCGTCACCGTCGCCTCGTTCAACTGCCCCGTGTGATCCGTGTCGGAGTTGACGAGCGCCTGCGCAAACCGCACCTCGCGGCCCGCCACGCGAATCTGCTGCCAGGCGAGAGTTGACGAAAGCTGCATGGGCAGATGCCGCAGCGGCACGGCGCCCGCATTCCTCACCACCATGCGCGCCCGCACCGCCAGGTACTGCTGCGCCGGCCTCAGATGCACATCCAGATCAAGCGTCCGATACGCGACAGCCCGCCGCTCGGCATCCGTGGCCAAGGGCGGCAACGCCGCGGCATTGCCCGCCGCCGCGCCACTCGCAACAGCGCTGTTTCCCGCCGCTCCAGCCGCAGCAGCGCCCGCCACGGCCTGCCCGCTCGTCACCACCTGCCCATCGTCGCCGATGTGCCGCGAAAACAGGACCGTCCCGCTCGAAGTCGGCGCGCCGGCATTCGTCTGGGCAGCGCCGGTATTCGTTCCCGCCGCCTGCTGCGCGGCGCACGCCGACGCTCCGCAGGCGAAAACCACCATCAGCCACGCCGCGGCAGACCACTCCCGCAGCTTCATGATCCCAGCCCTTTCTGTTTTTTCCGTTTCCCCGCCGCGCCGCCAGCCGATGCGCCGCCAGCCGATGCACTGCCACCGCGCCGCGCCCGCCGCCGCTGCCGCGCCGCCTCAAACAGCACCACCGAAGCCGCCGCTGAAACATTCAGCGAACTCACCGCGCCGGCCATGGGAATCCGCAGCAGATGGTCGCACGTCCGCCTCACCAGCTCATGCAGCCCATCTCCCTCGCTGCCCATCACCAGCACGCAGTCGCCCGTGAAATCAAACTGGTCATAGTCGGTCGTGCCGCGCTCGTCCAGCCCAATGACCCAGAGGTTCCTGCGCTTCAGCTCTTCGAGCGCCCTCACCAGATTCACCACCCGCGCAATCCGCAGGTGCTCCTGAGCGCCCGCCGCCGCCTTGGCCGCCACGGCGCTGAGCGGAGCCGACCTCCGCTCCGGCATCACCACCGCATCCACACCCGCGCCATCCGCGGAGCGCAGCAGCGCGCCCAGATTCTGCGGGTCTTCCACGCCGTCCAGAGCCAGCACCAGCCGTGGCTCGCCGGTCGGCTCCAGCACGTCCTCAATCGTCAGAAACTCCTGCGCACGCACAATCGCCACCACGCCCTGGTGCGTCGGCGTCCGCGCAATATCATTGAGCGACTCCCTCGGCTCGGCGCGCACCCTCACCTTCAGCGCGCGACAGAGCGCCACAATCGCCTCCAGCCGTTCGTCCCGCCGTTCCCGCGCCACCAGCACATGGTCAAACCGTCGCCGACCCGCCTTCAACGCCTCTTCGACCGGGTGTATTCCATACAGAATCTGCATCTGTCCAGTCTAAAGGTTCCGCTCAACCTGTTCGCTCGCCCGCATCGAGACGAAGCCCCTGGCCCGCCCCTGAATTCGTCCGTATCTGGAAGACGATCCGGACGAAGGGATGGGGAAAAGCAATGAGCCGAAGCCATCACGCGAAGGCGTGGGGCAAGGGCGAGGAGGCAAGCACCGGAGCCACGGCGGTGGATCCTGCTCAGGAGCAGGACCGGAGCGTGCGGACGGCGTGTCGGGTGGTGGAGCGGGCGCATGGCGCACAATGCTTATTTTTCGAGGATTTGCATGTCAAATGGCGGGGTGAGGACGAAGTCCATGCGGGTGATGGCGGCCAGGGCGCGGGCCAGTGAGGAGGCGCGGCATGGCTCAACGGTGACGACGAAGGGAAGGCTGTCGGCGCAGCAGCCGGGTTTCTGGAGGATGGCGTTGAGATTGATCTCTTCGGCGGCGAGCGCGCCGGCGATGGCGGCGACGATGCCGGGGCGGTCGCGGACGAGGAAGCGGATGTAGTGAGGCACCTCCGGCTCGGCGCTGATGTGGGCAGGCGCGAAGGGGATGGGCGCGCGGCCGAGTCCGTGAGCGAGGTTGACGAGATCGCTGACGACGGCGACGGCGGTGGGATGGCCGCCGGCACCGTGGCCGGAGAAGACGACGTCGCCGCCGTGAGCGCCGGTGGTGATGACCATGTTTTCCGTGCCGGTGGACCAGGCGAGCGGGGAACGGCGCGGGATGAGCATGGGGCTGACGACGGCGGCCAGTCCGGTGGGGGTGATTTCGGCGCGGGCGATCTGGCGGATGGTGGAGTTGAGTTCGGCGGCGTAGGCGAAATCGACGGCGGAGACGGTGGTGATGGGGCGGGTTTCGATCTCGTCGGGCGCGACGTGGACGCGCATGGCGAGGCGCATGAGGATGGCGAGTTTGGCGCGGGCGTCGAAGCCGCCGACATCCTCGGTCGGGTCGGCTTCGGCGTAGCCGCGATGTTGAGCGTCGGCGAGCACGGCGGCGTAGTCGGAGCCGGATTCCATGGCGGAGAGGATGAAGTTGCAGGTGCCGTTGAGAATGCCTTCGACGCGCGTGATGCGGTCGCCGGAGAGGCCGTGCTCGATGCCGGGAATGACGGGGATGCCGCCGGCGACGGCTGCGCCGAAGAGCAGATGGGCGTTGTGGGCGCGGGCCAGCGACTCCAGTTCGGGACCGTGGAAGGCGATGAGCTTCTTGTTGGCGGTGACGACGCTTTTGCCAGCCGACAGCGCGCGGCGGACCCAGTTGCCGGCGGGATCGAGGCCGCCGACCAACTCTACGAGAATATCCACGGGAGCGCTGGGCGCGAGGAGATCATCGACACTGTCCGTCCAGATGACGGAGGGCGGAATCCAGTCAACACGCTTGCGGGCGACGGAGCGGTTGGCGATCCTGGTGAGCACGAGGCCGACGGGTGAGGATTCGGTGAGGATGCGCGCGACGGCGCTGCCGACCGTGCCGAAGCCGACGAGGCCGATGCGCAGCGGAGAAGACGAGACAGCGGATGAGGGCACGATGGAGTTCCTCGAAGAAAATGATTCCTTCCATGATAACCATTGCATGGGGCGGCCGCGACCTTCGCCCGTCACGACCGTTTGTGGCCGCTTCCGCTGGTCGCAGGTGAGCGGTGGGTGATGGCGACGGGAAAGGAAAGACAGAAGCAGATTCCCTGCGGGAATGACAACAGGAAAAGCAGAAGCAAGAACAACGGCAAAGGCAACGGCGAAGGCAACGGCGGCAGCGACGGCGGCAGCTTTACTGACGGCTGACTGCTGACGACTTCTAGCCTGGCCTGCGGACAGGGAGGGTGGGTTAGATGCCCAGCTCGGCTTTGGTTTCGGTGAAGCAGCGGATGGCGAAGGCGAGGTCTTCGCGGGTGTGTGCGGCGGAGATCTGGGTGCGTATGCGGGCCTTGCCGAGGGGGACGACGGGGTAGCTGAAGGCGACGACGTAGACGCCTTTGGCGAGCATGCGTTCGGCGACGCGGGAGGCGATCTGAGCGTCGCCGAACATGACGGGGACGATGGGGTGGTCGCCGGGCTGGAGGGTGAATCCGGCGGCGGTGAGCGACTGGCGGAAGAATTGGGTGTTTTCGCGCAGGGTGTCGAGCAGCGAGGCGGACTGGCTGACGAGGTCGAGGGCCTGGAGCGTGGCGGCTGCAATCGGCGGGGCGACGGAGTTCGAGAACAGGTAGGGGCGTGAGCGCTGGCGCAGAAGGTCGATGATGGCCTGGCGGCCGCTGGTGTAGCCGCCGCTGGCTCCGCCGAGGGCCTTGCCGAGGGTTCCGGTGAGGATGTCGATGCGCTTTTCGACGGCGAAGAGAGCGGGTGTGCCGCGACCGCCGGGACCGAAGAAGCCGACGGCGTGGGAGTCATCGACCATGACGAGGGCGTGGTATTTTTCGGCGAGGTCGCAGATGCGGTCGAGCTTGGCGACGAAGCCGTCCATCGAGAAAACGCCGTCGGTGACGATGAGGCGATGGCGCGCGGAGGCCGACTGCTGGAGCTGGGCTTCGAGGTCGGCCATGTCGCCGTTGCGGTAACGGAAGCGAGCGGCTTTGCTGAGGCGGATGCCGTCGATGATGCTGGCGTGATTGAGTTCGTCGGAGATAATCGCGTCTTCAGCGTCGAGGAGGGTTTCAAAGAGGCCGCCGTTGGCGTCGAAGCAGGAGCTGTAGAGGATGGTGTCGTCAGTGGAGAGAAATTCGCTGAGGCGCTGCTCCAGCGTGCGGTGGAGCGATTGAGTGCCGCAGATGAAGCGGACGCTGGCCATGCCGAATCCCCAGCGGTCGAGCGCGGAGTGAGCGGCGGCGAGGATGGCGGGGTGGTTGGCGAGGCCGAGGTAATTGTTGGCGCAGAGATTGAGCACGGGGCTGGATGGCGGGCTGGACTGGACGGCGACGCGCGGCTGTTGCGGGCCGTCGATGAGGCGCTCGCGTTTGGTGAGTCCGTCGGCTTCGATGGAGGCGAGGCGGGATTCGAGGTGGTGCTGGAATGTTCCGTACATGGTGGATGCTCCGCGCTGATTTCAATGCTGATTTCAATGCTGGGTTCGATGCGGACTTCGACGCTGGGCTGCGACGCGATGGGCGTCGGGCCTGGCGCGGGCTAGCCGAGGCGGCTGAGATCGAGGACGACTTTGCCGGTGTTGCCGGAGATCATGGCGGCGAAGCCCTGTTCGTAGTCGGCGAAGTCGAAGCGGTGAGTGATGACGGGCGCGAGGTCGAGTCCGGATTCGATGAGGACGGACATTTTGTACCAGGTGTCGTACATTTCGCGGCCGTAGATGCCTTTGAGGGTGATCATGTTGAAGATGACTTTGCGCCAGTCCATGGGCATTTCGCGCGCCGGGATGCCGAGGATGGCGACCTTGCCGCCGTGGCAGAGGTTGTCGATCATCTGGGCGAGCGCGGCGGGGTTGCCGGACATTTCGAGGCCAACGTCGAAGCCCTCGGCCATGCCGAGCTGGCGCTGCACGTCGGTGAGCGAGGTTTCGGCGGGATTGACGGCGAGGGTTGCGCCCATTTTGCGGGCGAGGTCGAGGCGGTAGGGGTTCATGTCGGTGATGACGACGTGGCGCGCGCCGGCGCGGCGGACGACGGGGATGGCCATGATGCCGATGGGACCGGCTCCGGTGATGAGCACGTCTTCGCCGAGGACGGGAAATGAGAGCGCGGTGTGGACGGCGTTGCCGAAGGGATCGAAGATGGCGGCGACGTCGAGGTCGATGCCGGAGTGGTGACGCCAGATGTTGGCCATCGGCAGGGCGATGTACTGGGCGAATGCGCCGGGACGGTTGACGCCGACGCCCTGGGTGTTGGCGCAGAGATGGCGGCGGCCGGCCATGCAGTTGCGGCAGAGGCCGCAGACGACGTGGCCCTCGCCGCTGACGATGTCGCCGGGATGGAAGTCGTTGACGTTGGAGCCGACGGCGACGATTTCGCCGACGAACTCGTGGCCGATGGCCATGGGGACGGGGATGGTTTTCTGCGCCCAGGCGTCCCACTGGTAGATGTGGACATCGGTGCCGCAGATGCCGGCGCGGAGGACGCGGATGAGCACGTCGTTGATGCCGATGGTTGGCTCGGGGATTTCTTCGAGCCAGAGGCCCGGCTGGGCGTGTTTTTTGACGAGCGCTTTCATGGATGGAACTCCTGTTTGCGGCTGTGGGCGCGGGCGAGCGAGAGACGCTGACGGACGCGGGAAGCCGCCCTACTACTTTAAGCGATGGCGGGTGCGGCGCGCGAAGCGGAGAGTGCGTGAGCGAGACGAAGGCGGGAGTGAGGCGAAAACAGGCCGCTGATAGACTGAAGTGGCCATGATCCTGCCTTTTGTGAGAGAGATTTTTGCCGAGCTGGACGCGACGGAAGGCATGGAGCAGGTGCGCAGGCACTTGTCGCGCGGGATCGGGCGCAGGCGCGTGAGCGGGCTGACGGTGACGGCGCGGGCGCTGCTGTTGCCGCTGATGGCGCGGGCGGCGCGAGTGCCGGTGATTGTGGTGGTGCCGGACAACAAGGCCGCCGAGGCGCTGGAGCAGACGCTGCGCGTGGGATGCGAGCTGACGGGCGCGGTGGATGGGAAGGCGCTGGCGCGGCTGCCGGCGCATGACGTGCTGCCGTTTGAAAATCTTTCGCCGCATCCGGATATACAGGAGCAGCGGGCGGCGGTGATGTGGAAGTTTGTGACGGGCGCGGTGACGGTGTTGATTGCGCCGGTGGAGGCGCTGGCGCTGCGGCTGTTTGAGCGCGGGTACTACGGAAATCTGGCGCTGCGGCTGGAGCGCGGCGAAGAGATGGACGTGGAACTGGTGACGGATCATCTGTCGAGCGTGGGGTACGAGCGCGTGGACCTGGTGGAGATGCCGGGCGAGTTTGCGCGGCGCGGCGGGATTCTGGATGTGTATTCGCCGGAGATGGATCGTCCGGTGCGGGTGGATTTTTTTGGCGACGAGATTGAGTCGATGCGGAAGTTCGATCCGGAGACGCAACGCTCGGCGACGGCGATGGACGAGGCGCTGCTGCTGCCGCTGACGGAGACTCCGGCGACGGAAAAACTGCTGGCGGCGGTGCATGCGCGGCTGAGCCGGGGGCGCGTGGCCGGCGATGAAGCGGAGATGGCCGAGACGCTGGAGACGCAGGGTGCGACGATCTTTCCGGGGTGGGAGTTTTTTGCGGCGGCGGGCGCGGAGACGCATCTGACGCGGTTGTTGCCGCGGTGCGCGGTGTTTGTGGAAGAGCCGGCGATGGTGAAGAACCAGATCGAGCGGTGGTGGAACAAGGTGGAGCAGCGGCATGCGCGCTCGGCGATGGGCGATCTGGTGAGGCCGGAGGATGTTTACATTCGCCCGGAGATTTTGCAGGGGATTCTGGATTCGCATCCGGGGCTGGATCTGGATCAACTGGGCGCGGTGGATGTGTTGGACGAAGACAGGACGATGGGCGAGGTGGAGTTTGCGACGAGGCCGACGCTGCGCTTTCACGGATCGATTCCGGCGTTTGCCGAGCAGTTGAAGCACCTGATGCGGCAGGAGCAGCGGACGCTGATCGCGGTGCCGCACCAGGGCGAGGTGGAGCGCGTGGCGACGATGCTGCGCGAGTACGAGATTCCGTATCGGATCGGGAGCCGGAATCCGCACGCGGGCAGCGAGACGCTCTATGACGAGACGAGCCATCTGGCGGGCGATCTGCGCGTGCCGGTGATTGTGCGGGCGCAGCTTGCAGCGGGCGTGCATGTGGGCGAGACGCGGCTGACGATCTTCGGGGCCAACGACATCAGCGACGAGATGGACGTGCAGGCGCGGATGGAGCCGAGGAAGTCAAAGACGGCGGCGTTTGTTTCGGATTTTCGCGATCTCACGGTGGGCGATTACGTGGTGCATGTGGAGCACGGAATCGCGCGGTATCAGGGGCTGAAGGAGATTGAGCAGGACGGGATGCGTGTGGAGTTCATGGTGCTGGAGTTTGCCGAGCAGGCGCGACTCTATGTGCCGCTGACGCGACTGGACCTGATCCAGAAATATCGCTCGACGGACGCCGGACCCGCGCCGGAGCTGAACAAACTGGGTTCGCAGCAGTGGGCGAAGACGAAGGCGCGGGTGAAGAAGGCGATGGCCGACATGGCCGACGACCTGCTGAAGCTCTATGCGGAGCGGCATGCGGCGCGCGGGCACGTCTTCAGCACGGACAATGAGTTTCAGCGCGAGTTTGAGGAGGCGTTCGATTACACGGAGACCGACGACCAGTTGAACGCGATTGAGGACATCAAGCGCGATATGGAGTCGGAGCGTCCGATGGATCGGCTGCTGTGTGGCGATGTGGGCTATGGCAAAACCGAGGTGGCGATGCGGGCGGCGTTCAAGGCCGTGCAGGATGGCAAGCAGGTGGCCGTGCTGACGCCGACAACGATTCTCTGCTTCCAGCATTTTGAGACTTTCAGGAAGCGGTTTGCGCAGTTTCCGATCACGGTGGAGATGATCTCGCGGTTTCGCACGCCGAAGGAGCAGAAGGCAATCCTGGAGCGGGTTTCGACGGGCAAGGTGGACATTCTGATCGGCACGCACCGGCTGCTGTCAAAGGATATTCAGTTTCAGGATCTGGGACTGCTGATCGTGGACGAGGAGCAGCGGTTTGGGGTGAAGCACAAGGAGCGGCTGAAGGAGATGCGCCGCGCGATCGATGTGCTGGCGATGAGCGCGACGCCGATTCCGCGGACGCTGCACATGTCGCTGGTGGGACTGCGCGACATGAGCGTGATTGAGACGCCGCCGAAGGACAGGATGGCGATCCAGACGGTGGTGGCGAAGTTTGACGAGAAGCTGGTGCGATCAGCGGTGGAGCTGGAGCTGGAGCGCGGCGGGCAGGTGTATTTTGTGCACAATCGCGTGGAGAGCATCTACGAGATCGGGATGCGGATCCAGGAGCTGGTGCCGGCGGCGCGCGTGGTGGTGGCGCATGGGCAGATGGGCGAGAGCGATCTGGAAAAGGTGATGCTGGCGTTCATGGGGCACGAGTTTGACGTGCTGGTGGCGACATCGATTATTGAGAATGGACTGGATATTCCGCTGGCCAATACGATCCTGATCAATCGCGCGGACCGGCACGGGCTGAGCGAGCTGTATCAACTGCGCGGGCGCGTGGGACGGTCAAATCGACGAGCGTATGCCTATCTGATGATTCCGCCGGAGCGCGAGCTGACGGAGATTGCGCGCAGGCGGCTGGCGGCGCTGAAGGAGTTCAGCGACCTGGGCGCGGGATTCAAGATTGCGGCGCTGGATCTGGAGCTGCGCGGCGCGGGAAATCTGTTGGGCGGCGAGCAGAGCGGGCATATCGAGGCGGTGGGATTTGAGTTGTACACGTCGATGCTGGAGGATGCGGTGAAGAAGCTGAAGGGCGAGCAGGAAGAGACGCGGGCTACGACGCAGCTCAGCCTGGGGATCGCTCTGCGCATCGACGAGGAGTATGTGAGCGAGGAGAATCAGCGGCTGCGGCTTTACAAGAAGATTGCAGGAGCGGCGAGCGCGAAGGACATCGAGGAGATTCGCGCGGAGATGCTGGATCGATATGGGCCGCTGCCAACGCATGCGCATGCGCTGCTGGAGGCGGCTGGCCTGCGCGTGCTGTGCGAGCAGATGGGCGTGGCGCAGTTGGATCGCAAGCGGGAGTTTCTGCATCTGCGCTTCACCGAGCATGCGGCGGTGGACGCCGAGCGGCTGATGCAGGAGGTGGCGCGAAGAGCGCGGCGCGGGGCGCAGTTTACGCCGCAGGGTGTGTTGAAGTATCCGCTGGCGACGGGCGATGCCGGCGGCGTGATGAACGAGGCGCGCGCACTGCTGGAGAGCATTCGTGCGGAAGCTGTGACGGTGTGAACGGACAAAATCTGAGCGAGGCGGAGAACGCGAAAATGAGATGCAGGACAGGGCGTGAGACGAAGCGACGAATACTGGCCGGGTGTGTGGCGGGAGTGATGATGACGGGAGTGGCGATGGCGCAGGTTGGGCAGGCGCAGGTTGGGCAGGCGCAGGTTGGGCAGGCGAAGGCAGCGTTTCTGCGCGCCTCCGATGCGTACTTCGACGAGGTGTATTTTCCCTTCCAGCCGACGAACGGGACGCTGGCGGGCTATCACCAGTACGACGCGAAGCTGGAGGATTTTTCCGCGGCGAATCGCGCGGCGGAGATTGCGGCGCTGCACCGGGCGAAGCAAGAGGTGGCGGCGATTGCACCGACGGGGCTGGACCAGCCGACGCGCGCGGATCGCGAACTGGTGCTGGCGAGCATCGAGTCACGACTGCTGACGCTCAAGACGATTCGCCCGTGGCAGAAGGATGCGGATGCGTATTCGAGCACGATTTCCAATGGCGTTTTCTCGCTGATGGAGCGGAATTTCGCTTCGCCCGATGAGCGGCTGCGCTCGGTGGTGGAGCGCGAGAAACAGTCGCTGGTGCTGCTGGGACAGGCGCGCGTGAATCTGACGGATGCGCCGCGCGTGTATACGGAGATTGCGATTGAGCAGTTGCCGGGAATTGTCAGTTTCTTTCAGCATGACGTTCCGGCGGCGTTCACGGGCGCGCAGGACGCGACGGTGCGCGCAGAGTTTGCGCAGTCGAATGCGGCGCTGATTGCGGCGCTGGAGCGGTATGAGCAGTGGCTGAAGGCGGATCTGCTGCCGCGGTCGAATGGGGATTTTCGCTGGGGCGCGGAGACGTTTCAGCGGAAGCTCGCGTATGACGAGATGGTGGATATTCCGCTGCCGCGGCTGCTGGCGATTGGCGAGGCGGATTTGAAAAAGAATCAGGCGGCGTTCAATGCGCTGGCGAAGGAGCTGGAGCCGACGAAGGACGCGCGCGCCGTGCTGGAAGAGCTGGGCGCGGACCATCCGGCGCCGGACCAGTTGTTGCAGAGTTTTCGCGATACCTTCAGCGGGCTGATCGGCTTCATTCAGTCGCGACACATTGTGACGATTCCATCGGAAGTGCGGCCGATTGTGGAGGAGACGCCGCCATTCATGCGGGCGACGACGTTTGCGTCGATGGATACGCCGGGGCCGTTTGAGACGCATGCGACGGAGGCGTATTTCAACGTGACGCTGCCGGACAGGAGCATGACGCCGGCACAGGTGGAGAGCTACATGCATTCGTTCAACGTGGGCACGGTGGTGAGCACGGCGGTGCATGAGGCGTATCCGGGGCACTATGTGCAGTTCCTGTGGGTGCCGAAGGCTCCGAGCCGCGTGAGGAAGCTGCTGGGTGCGTCGTCGAATGCGGAAGGATGGGCGCACTACTGCGAGCAGATGATGCTGGACGAGGGCTATGGACAGCCGGGCGCGGGCGCGAAGACGGAACGCGAGGCGAAGCTGCTGCGGCTGGGACAGTTGCAGGATGCGCTGCTGCGCGATGCGCGATTTGTAGTGGGGATCGAGATGCACACCGGGTCGATGACGATGGACCAGGCGATGGCGTTCTTTGAGCACGAGGGCTACCAGTCGCACGAGACGGCGGTGGTCGAGACGAAGCGCGGGACGGCGGATGGGACGTATCTTTACTACACGCTGGGCAAGCTGGAGATTCTGAAGCTGCGCAGCGACCTGATGAAAAAGGAAGGCGCTGCGTTTTCGCTGGAGAAATTCCACGACGCGTTTCTGGCGCAGGGATTTCCGCCGATCAAGATTGTGCGCGAGGCGATGCTGGGTGATGATTCGCCGACGCTGTGACGACGGCGCGAGACGACGTTGCTGAGACGAGAACGAGCGCGAAGAAAAAAGGAGAGACGACGATGAGCAAACGAGTGAGGACGGCGGTGTTTCCGGCAGGCGGACTGGGCACCCGATTTCTGCCTGCGACGAAGGTGATTCCCAAGGAGATGCTGGCGCTGGTGGACAAGCCGATCATTCAGTATGGCGTGGAAGAGGCGGTTGCGTCGGGGATTGAGCATGTGATCTTTGTGACGGGTCGCGGGAAGGGCGCGATGGAGGATCACTTTGACGTGAGCTTCGAGCTGGATGCGACGCTGGAGCGCAAGGGCAAGCGCGAGCTGCTGGAGATTTCGCGCAAGGTTTCCGGGCTGGCGCGCGTGAGCTACGTGAGGCAGAAGGAGCCGATGGGGCTGGGTCATGCGGTGTTGTGCGCGAAGCAACTGGTGGGCGATGAGCCGTTTGCAGTGATCCTACCGGACGATGTGATTGACGCGCAGCGACCGTGCATTGCGCAGATGATCGATGTGTACAACGAGCGGCAGGCGTCGGTGTTGGCAACGATGACGATTGAAGGACCGTCGATCAGCGCGTATGGCGTGTTGGCGGGCGCGCAGGACGCGACGAATGAGCGGCTCTACGATTGCACGGGGATGGTGGAAAAGCCGAAGTTTGAAGAGGCTCCGTCGAAGCAGGCGATTATCGGGCGGTACATTCTGACGCCGGGAATTTTCGAGACGCTGGAGCGAACGGGATTTGGCGCGGGCGGCGAGTTGCAGTTGACGGATGGAATTCTGGCTCTGCTGGAGACGGAAAAAGTGTATGGCTACACGTTTGAGGGCAGGCGATTCGACGCGGGCGACAAATTTGGAATGTTGCAGGCGACGGTGGAGTTTGCGCTGAAGCGCGAGGAGTTTGGCGAGCGGTTTCGCGCGTATCTGCGGAATCTGCCGATCTGACGGGGCGAAGCGGAACAACAGGAACGCGAGGACAGACTGCGGATGAAGCACGGGACGATACGGTTTGGCACGGATGGCTGGCGCGGCGTGATCGCCGAGGATTTTACGTTTGAGAATGTTCGTGTGGCGGCGCGCGCGATTGCGGCGTATCTGCTGACGAGTGAGGACGCTCGCGAGCAGGCCGGGCGCGGCGTTTGCGTTGCGTATGATTCGCGATTTCTGTCGGCGCAGTTCGCGCTGGCGTGCGCCGAGGAGCTGAGCGCGGCGGGGATAGCCGTGGCACTCGCTGACGCAGTGACGCCGACGCCGGCACTGTCGATGGCAGTGAGGGATCGCGGCGCGGCGGGCGGGGTGATGATTACCTCGTCGCACAATCCGTGCCAGTGGAACGGGGTGAAGTACAAGGCCTGGTACGGCGGGTCGGGCAGTCCGGAGATCATACGCGCGATTGAAGCGCGGCTGGGCGAGCCGGTCGCGCGCGCGGCTGTGGCGGGACGGATCGAGCGCGTGGATTTCATTGCGCCGTATATGCGGGCTGTCGAGAAATTTGTCGATCTGGACGCGATTGCGCGCTGCGGGCGGCGGTTTGCGATTGACTCGATGCATGGCGCGGGACGGCGGCTGATTGCGGGGATTTTTGATCGCATTGGGGTCGATTATGTGCAGATTCGCGGCAATGTTGATCCGCTGTTCGGAGGCGTGCATCCGGAGCCGATCGAGCCGCATATTCGCGCGCTGGGCGAGGCGGTGGTCCGGCACGGGTGTGACGCGGGATTGTGTACGGATGGGGACGCGGACAGGATTGGCGCGACGGATGAGCATGGGAATTTTGTGGACCCTCACAAGATTTACAGCGTGCTGCTCCAGTGGGTGCTGAAGCGGCGGGGATGGGCGGGGGATGTGACGCGCGCGTTCAATACGACGAAGATGCTGGACCGGATCTGCGAGCGGCATGGGCGCAGGCTGCATGAGCACGGGATCGGGTTCAAGTATGTGGTGGATTACATGCTGGCCGGTGAGATTGTGATGGGCGGCGAGGAGTCGGGCGGGATTGGATTTCAGCGGCACTTGCCGGAGCGGGATGGAATTCTGAATGCGCTGTTGCTGGCGAATGTGATGGCCGAGGAAGGCAGGACGCTGGGCGAGCTGGTGAGCGAGTTGCAGGCCGAGTATGGCGAGCATCAGTATGGGCGGATCGATCTGCACCTGAGCGAGGAAGTGAAGCGGAGCGCGGTGGAGCGGGCGCGCGCGCTGCGTGCGGGTGAGGTTGCGTTTGCGGGGATGGAGATTGAGCGCGTGGAGACGATGGACGGGGTGAAGTTTTTCCTGCGCAATCCGGAGGCGAAGCCGCGCGCGGCCGAGACGTGGCTGCTGCTGCGGGCGAGCGGGACCGAGCCGCTGATGCGCGTCTACTGCGAAAGCTGCTCGCGGGAGTCGGTGGCGAAGCTGCTCGAAGCCGGACGGGAGTTTGCGCTGCGCGGGTGAAATCGCGCGGACAGAAGCTGGAAACGAAGCAGCCGCCGGGCGAGGACTCCGGCGGCTGTTTGTTTTGGGTGGGATGGGTAGTCTGAGCGAAAACTAGCTCAGACGGACGAGGCGGGCTTCGAGCAGGTTGGGGACTTTGGCCAGTTCGTCAAGCAGGGTGGGCGCGACGGGTTCATCGATCTGTACGACGGAGAGCGCCTTGACGGGAGTGGACGCGCCGGTCTGGCTGCGCTCGCGGCCAAGGGCGAAGTTGGCGATGTTGACGCCCTGGTGGCCGAGGACGGTGCCGATGTTGCCGATGACGCCGGGAACGTCGCGGTTGCGGCAGACGAGCAGAGTGCCTTCGAGCGGGGATTCGAGGTCGAGGCCGTCGAGTTCGATGAGGCGCGTTTGTTCGCCGTGGAGGACGGTGCCGACGGCGGTGCTGGCACCGTGCGCGTCGCGGATGGTGATGCGGAGGGCGTCGGCGGCGGTGCCTCGGACGGAGGATTGCTGCTCTTCGTGGAGGCGTATGCCGCGCTCGGCGGCGAGGGCGGCGGCGTTGATGCGGTTGACGTTTTCCGAGCCGGTGAGCAGGCCGGCGATGGCGGCGTTGCGGAGCAGTTCGGTTTTGGCTTCGGCGAGCTGGCCGGAGTAGATGAGTTCAATGCTCTCGATGCTGCGCGTGGCGGCCTGAGCGAGGAACTGGCCGAGGCGGTCGGCGAGTTCGATGAAGGGCGCGAGCTGGACGTATTCCTCGTGGGTGAGCGAGGTGACGTTGACGGCGTTCTGGACGACGCCGAGGCGGAGATAGTCGCGGACCTGTCGGGCGATCTGAATGCCGACGGCCTCCTGCGCTTCGTCCGTGGAGCCGGCGATGTGAGGGGTGAGCAGGACGTTGGGCATGGCGAAGAACGGCGAGTCCTTGAGCGGCTCCGAGGCGAAGACATCGAGCGCGGCACCGGCGACGTGGCCGGCGGCGAGCGCGGCGGCGAGCGCGGCTTCGTCGATGAGTTCGCCGCGCGCGCAGTTGAGGATGCGCACGCCTTTTTTCATGGTGGCGAGGGTGCGCGGGTTGATGATGCCATGAGTTTGCGGCGTGAGGCCGACGTGGAGCGTGAGGTAGTCGGCGGCCTGGAAAAGCTCTTCGAGGGTGACGAGACGGATGCCGGTTTCGCGGGCGACGGCGGGCGAGACGAAGGGATCGTGGCCGACGAGTTCCATGCCGAAGGCGCGGGCGCGGCGGGCGACCTCAAGGCCGATGCGACCGAGGCCGAGGATGGCGAGGGATTTGCCGCGCAGCTCGGTGCCTTGCAGGGATTTTTTCTCCCATTTGCCGACGTGCATGCCGGAGTTCGCGATGGCCAGCTTGCGGGCGAGCGCGATCATCATGGCGAGAGTGAGTTCGGCGACGGCGACGGCGTTGGCTCCGGGAGTGTTCATGACGACGATGCCGCGACGGGTGGCGGCGTCGGTGTCGATGTTGTCCACGCCGACGCCGGCGCGACCGATGACGCGAAGGCGCGGAGCGTGGCCGAGCAGGGCGTCGTCGGCCTGTACGGCGGAGCGAACGATGAGCGCGTCGGCGTCAGCGAGCGCGGCGGGCAGGCCACCGTCGAGCGCGGCGACCTGATCGTGGGTGAGGATATTCCAGTCCGGCTCCTCGGCGAGGACGGCGAGCGTGGCGGGCGAAACTTTTTCGGCGAGAACGATCTTCATGGAAGTTCCTTTCGCGGTGTCGGCGGTGTAGGCGTCGAAGCGGATCTGGTTCTGTTCGCAGAAAAGCTCAAAGAGGCGGACGACGGAGGGTTGCGGACGACCCTCGCCGCGCTCGTACTTCCAGATGGAGTTCGGATGGACGCCGAGTTTTTCGGCCATCTGGTACTGGTAAAGGCCGAGCTGACGGCGGGCGAGAATGAGCTTTTCAGCGAAGGTGAGTTCGGGCATGGATTTCTCCGGGTGACGGTTTCCGCAGAGGTGGAATTCCCTCCCCCGCGATTCGTTGGAGTGCTCAGCTTCGGGCGCAGTTGGCGCGGCCGCAGAGGCAGGCTGCGGCCTCGTCCGGCTTGCGCGCGGCAAAGACCCGCTGGGCGGCGGCGACGGCGGAGCCGAATTCGACGGGCAGGCCGAGCGTGTCGCGGGCGATGAACTCGAGCGCGCCGAGCAGGGCGATCGAGTCCATGTAATCGAAGAAGCCGAGATGGGCGATGCGGAAGAGTTTGCCCTGCATCTCGCCCTGGCCGTTGGCGATGACGGCTCCGAAGCGGGATTTGAGGGCTTTGACGACGGCACCGGAGTCCATGCCGTCGGGGACGGCGACGGCTGTGGCGGCGGCGGCGGGTGCGTCCGGCGCGAAGAGCGTGAAGCCGAGCGCGGTCAGTCCGGCGCGGGTCATGGCGGCGCAGCTTTCGGCGTTCTCGATAAGCAGCCTGCGACCGGCGACGAGATCGCCACCGGCCTGGCCGGCGATGTAATCCAGCGCCGCGCCAAGACCGGCGATGAGCGCGACGGCGGGCGTGTAGGCGCTTTCGCCCTTCGGTGCGACCTTGCGCTCCTTGCGCAGGTCGAAGTAGTAGCGCGGATTTTTGCTGGTCTCCATGGCGGCCCAGGCGCGCTGGCTCACGCTCAGATACGCCAGGCCGGGCGGGATCATGACGGCCTTCTGCGAGCCGCCGATGAGGACGTCGATGCCCCAGGCGTCCACCTCAAAATGCGTCGTCCCGAGGCCGGTGATGGCGTCGACGACGAGCAGGGCGTCGGGCGCTGCGGCGCGGAGGGTTTCCGCGATGGACTGGATGCAGTGGCGGACGGCGGTGGAGGTTTCAGTGGCCTGTACGAAGACGGCGCGGGTGTCGGGCTGGAGCGCGGCGCGTATGGCGGCTGGATCGAAGGTCTGGCCGTAGGGCGCTGTGACAAGATCGACCTGGCAGCCGAAGGCCCTGGCGAGCGAGACCCAGCGCTCGCCGAATTTGCCGGCACTGAGGACGAGGACGCGGTCGCCGGGCGAGGTGAGGTTGCTGACGGCGGCCTCCATGGCTCCGGTGCCGGAGCTGGAAAGGACGATGACGTCGTTTTCGGTGCCGACGAACTGCTTCAACTGGGCGAGGACTTTGCTGTAAAGGGCGCGGAACTCGGCGGTGCGGTGGTGTATGTCGGCGGAGGCCATGGCGAACTGGGCGGCAGGCAGGAGCGGCGTGGGACCGGGGGTGTAAAGGCGGGTTTTGCGGAACACGAGGGCATCTCCGTTCGAGGTGGTTGCGCCGGTGAGGCTGGCGGTGTAATCACAGAATACACAGGAATGTGATAAATGTGAATGGCTGGGTGGGATTTTTTCGCGGTTGCGCGGAGGCGCTGTGGCCGGTTTGGGGATTGTTGGCGTAGGAAATTTGCTTCAGGCGCAGAATTTACCACAAACTGATTTATGCGGTCAGCTCGGTTCCGGAATAACGAAGGTTCGGCTTTCAATTCATCGGTACGATCAAGAATTAATCGCAGTTTCAAGAGTTATCAACGCCGAGTTCTCTACGACGATTGCCAATGAAGCCTAACCTCTGATGGCCTTCAGAGAACTCGTACCACGCGTCCATTGGTCCTTTGAAGAGGTCTTGAGGCAGTTTCTTTGTAGCAACCGCATTTTCCCAGATGGTCGCGCCAATCTCGCGAGCCTCTGTGTCTTCGGGGAGCGCGGCATTTCCGTTTCGGATTTCTTCGAGACGTTCATTTTTACTCCTCCCATTATCAGTGTTGATGTATTTGCGCATGGCAAGACACCAAACCGCGAACTCTTGGATCGAAATGAGTGCAGCTATCCGCGTATTTTGGGATTTCGATGGTCGAATCATTTTGCCATTGCCGATCTGAAATTCCCATGTTACCCCTGCGTCTTCTGATTTATTTCCTTTTGTATCCAGCGGGACGCGAAATACTAAGTCACCATACATAGCGCCGAGCATAGTACTCGGTTCGTCTAGCTCCACAAAACTGCCTGGTGGGGCGGCGAGTACCAAACAGCAGACGTAGTTTGCTGTCGACTTGAACTTCCTCGTGCCTTCTTCGATGTGTTCCCGTATTGGCTTGTACGGGTCTAACGTCGAAAATCCAATTGGAGGGGGATTCACAATGTCTTTCACTTCGAGCAAAATTTTGCCATGTGTGGGATGATCGATCACGAAGTCGATAAGTTGCGATACGCCGGGCAGCTTCGGCTCCCGTTCAAAATTGAAGCCCTGTGTGGTGAGATACTCTGCGAGGAGGTTTTCGCCGTATGTCGATATGTTCATACCTTTTGCCATTTACGAAGGCCTCTAACGTGCGACTATACATGATGCTCTTCTCTTCAATCCCTTTGCGTTTATCGCGCACGGATGCTTCGGTTTGGTGTTGGGCATATCAGTGGGTGCGCGGGGGAGATGGGGGTCGCTTAGAATGGGTTGGATGGGGAGGGTTGGACGGTGACGATTGAGGAAGCGGTGAAGCAGGCGACGATTGTGGCGATGAAGGCGCGGGATGGGGAGCGGACGACGACGCTGCGGATGGTGTCGGCGGCGATCAGGAACCGGGCGATTGAGTAGCGGGCGAAGAGAGCCTGGCCGGTGACGGACTCTGAGGCGCAGCCTGCGGTAAATCTTGTAGAAGTTGCAGCCGAATCGTAGCCTGTTTCTCTGGCATGTCGAATCGCCCGCGAAGGCGTGATTTGTATTCCGATTCGAATATTCCATCATCCGGCGCCGCCATTGACCACCAACCGCTTTTCCCCTACCATTGAAGATGCAAAGCTTTGTGCCAGTCGCCCGTCCCCGCAAGGGACTGCCGTACGCACTCCGGTTGGGTCCACCCTCCAAAGCCTGAGCAGCGAATTTCGCCCCAATCGGGGCATCGAAGGATAATGCACACGTTATGGCCAATCATGTCTCGTCTCTGAAGCGCGCCCGTCAGACCGTTACCCGCACCGAGGTCAATCGCGCCAATCGCTCCCGCGTCCGCTCCGCTCTGCGCGCCATGCGCGAGGCGCTCACCTCCGGCGACGTGAAGGCCGCTCAGGCGCAGTACCGCTCCACCGCTTCGGCCCTTGACCGCGCCGTCCAGAAGAGCGTCCTCCACCAGAACACCGCTTCGCGCTACAAGAGCCGCCTGAACGCACGCCTGAAGGCTCTGGCCACGGCGTAATCCGGCTTCCATTGCTTCTCAGCAGGCCAGCCTCAGCGCCGGCCTGTAGGTTTTTCTGACGTCGGCTCGGCTCGCGCCGCCTCAATCCACCCATCCAGAAAATCCAGCAGACCCTCCGGCGGCCGCACCCACAGCCTCGCCGCCGTCTCGCGCCACTCCTCGCGCACCAGCACGCCCAGCAGGCCAGCACCTGACTCGCCCATCGCGCGAAACGCATCCTCATCCGTCACGTCGTCGCCCAGATATGCCGCGCGCCCGCCCGCAGGCAGCCCGGCCAGAATCGCCCGCACCGCGTCGCCCTTGTCCGGCTTCGTGACCCGCAGCTCCAGCCCGCCGTCAAACGGCAGAATCCGCAGCGAGCTCCGCGCAAGCAGCGGCGTCCACTGCCGCAGCGCCAGCGCGCGCATCCGCTCGGCCGCGTGCGGCTCCTCGTCGCGCCAGTGCAGCGCCAGCCCGCCCGCTTTTTCCTCCAGCGCCGCCGTCATTCCCAGGTCTTCCAGTTGTCCGCGCGCCGTCTTTAGCGCCCGCGCGTCGCGCTCGTCCAGCGCAGGCCGTTCCAGTTGCCCATCGGCCTCCATCACCTCCAGCCCATGCGCGCCATAGATCGCAAACCCGGCCAGCGGCTCCATCAGCCGCGCCACCTCCGCCGCCGGTCGTCCGGAGACGACCACAAACCCGCTCCCCGGCGTACTCTGAATCGTCGCCAGCCGCTCCAACACCCCCGCGTAGGGCCGCGCCTTCATGCGCTCCACGCGAAACGGTGCCAGCGTCCCGTCGTAGTCCACGATCAGCAGCGAAGCCGCCGCCAGCGCGCGAAAGAAATCCTGCTGTCCCTGCTTCGTGTCCATCATCCGTCTCGCCTCGCGTTGATCTCGCCGCATTCCCGGTCGGCTCAGTTTCTGCCGGATGCTTCGCGGCCCACTCCTCTGTGGCTCGCATGCGCCTCGGCCATTTCTTCGGTTTGTGTTTCGTTCGGCTCCAGCCGCAGCTCACACAGCTCGCCCAGCAGCCGGTTCGCCCACCAGTAGATATTGTGTTCGCTCACCCAGTTCCGCATCCGCCTCATGCGGTCCGTCGCTTCCGTCGCGTCCATGCGCAGCGCCTCGGCAATCGCCTCGCCCGTCGAGGCAATGTCATACGGATTGACGATCAGCGCATCCCGCAGTTCGCGCGCCGCGCCCGTGAACCGGCTCAGGATCAGCACCCCGCGCTCATCCCTGCGCGCGGCCACAAACTCCTTCGCGACCAGATTCATTCCGTCATGCAGCGACGTGACCAGGCAGACCGCCGCGGCACGATAATATCGCTCCAGTTCGCGATGATCCTGCTGCTGCTCAATCAGCACAATCGGCCTCCAGTTTCCACGACGGAATCGCGCATTGATCCGCTCCGACTCCTGCTCAATCTCGCGCTGCAATTCGGCGTAGCGCGGAATCATCGAGCGCGTCGGTGCCCCGATCTGAACCAGCGAAAACTCGCCCAAATACTCCTCATGCCGCTCCAGCATGCTCTCGACGGCGAGAAATCGCTCAATGATCCCCTTTGTATAATCCATGCGATCGACGCCAATCCCGATGACCGCGGCCTCGAAGTTCCATTGCTTCCGGATTGCCTCCAACTCGTTCTCGCCGTGGCCAGCGGGATATTCGTCAGGCGGCAGGTCCACACTGATCGGAATCGGCCTCACCAGCGACCAGTGATCGTTGCGCCGCACGGCAAAGTGCTCCCAGTCGACACGCGCCTCCAGCGCACGATCCACGGTGTCCAGGAAATTGTTGCAGTGCGCCTGGACGTGAAAGCTGATCATGTCCGCGCCCAGCAGTCCATGCACCAGTTCCCGCTGCCACGGGCAGATTCCGAACGACTCGGGATTGGGCCACGGAATATGCCAGAAGATCGCCACGCGCGCGCGCGGAATCCGCTCCTTCAGCATCCTCGGCAACAGCGTGAAGTGGTAATCCTGGATCAGCACCACCGGATGCGGATGGTCGCCAATCTCCTCGACCAGCGCCTCGGCAAATCGCTCGTTCACGCGCACATACTGATCCCAGTCGCCTGCGCGAAAGGTCGGTCGCGTATGCGCCACATGACACAGCGGCCACAAGCCCTCATTCGAAAATCCGTAGTAATACCCCTGTTCTTCTTCCTCGGTCAGCCACACCCGCCGCAGCGTGTAGCGCGGCTCGTGGGGCGGCGCGGGCAGGCGTCCCTGCGCGTCCGCCGTCTCCCGATCCGCGGAACCGCTGCCATGCGCCACCCACGTCCCGTTGCATGCGCAGAGAATCGGTTCGATCGCCGTCACCAGTCCGCTGGCCGGCACCTGCACCGTGACTCCCTGTCCTGCGTGGTTGTGGATATACGGCTCGCGATTCGACACCACAAACAGATGGCTGCCCGCCAGCTTCGTCCTCAGATGATCCGCCAGTCGCTGCGCCGTCCATATCTGCGCCCGCGCATTGCGCAGCCGCGCCTCAGCCGCCGCCGCCGCGCGCGCCTCCTGCATGCTCTCAATCAGAGGAGCGACTTCGCTCGTCAGCGGAGCAAGAAAATCCAGCTCCGGCGGCGCAGTCCGGCTTTCACCCATCCTCATCGCGCGCAGCCACTCCGCCGCGCGCGTCACCGGCCTCATCAGCGTCCAGCGCACAATCGCCAGCGTGATCGCCGCGATGATCAGCACCTGAAAACCGAAATGCACCAGCGCCAGCGCCCACACCCTCACCGTCGCCGCGCGAATATAGCCCGTGTCATAGACCATCACCAGCGCGCCCACCGGCTTCTCGTTCCTCTGCCGCAGTGGCGTCACCAGCACGTACACACGCCACAGCCGCATCCGCGTATAGAACCGCACCGTACGATTCTCGCGCAGCGCCGCCTGCGCCTGCGTCGGCAGCCTGCGCAACAGCGGCGCAATCTCCCGCGGCATCGCCAGCAGTTGCCCGTTGGCGTCCAGCATCGTAATGCCCAGCAGTTGTCCGCGATTGTGAAACTGCTCGCTCAATCGGCTGATTGCATCCCGATTGTTCGTCAGCAGCATCAGCTCCGCCGTATTCGTCAGCCCGTCGGCAAGGGTATCGGCCTTGCGCTCGAGATCCGCATACAGGCTCTGCTTCTGCTGCCTCACCTCATACCACGACGAGGCAGTCGAAACCAGCGTGATGCCCACCACCAGCGCGACGATCAGGCGCAGACCAATGCTCTTCAAGGCAATCCTCCGATGCAGGCGCGGGATCACCTCCCACCTTGCGTCTCTGGCTCACCACGGCAACTCAGTCCAACAAAAGAACCATGCGCTGCAACAAAAATCAGAACGTCTTCATCCCTGCAAGACCGTCTGTTTCGTTCCTGCCGCTGTCACGCTTCCGCGGCTTCGATTTTCATTGGATGCGAAATTGAGATGCGAAAGCGACGCCGCCGACAAAACCTGTCTACGAGTCCGCGCCGCGAATCGACACCAGCTCGGGTACAGCCGGATGCCTGTCGTTTCCTGGCGAAACCGTCTCGCTCTGCGGCCCGCGCCAGTGGTCGATATAGCTGATCTGATGCACGCAACTGATCGTGCAATTCGGCGAACACGACTTCGCCGTCCTGTACTCCCGCTTCACGTCCTCATGCGTATAGCCAGACAACGGAACGCCGGGAAACCCCCTCTGCTGCGAGCAGTAATGCACCAGACCGTTCTCGCAGATATACAGATAGCGCGAACCCGCGCGGCAGCGCCACTCGTTCGGCCGTCCCTGCGCAATCGCTTCCTGAAAATGATTGAACCGCGAATAATTCCGCTTCTTCATCCCGCGCATCTCGAAATAAACGCGCGCCTCATTGTCCCTGAGCGGCTTCAGTTGCCCGCTCCCATCGTGAATAATCCCGATCGTCGAAGTAAATCCAAGCTCCAGCGCGCGCCGCCCAATCACCAGCGCGTCGTTCGGCTCGCGAATCCCGCCGCCCACCACGGAGTTGATATTCACATGAAACTCCGCATGCTCGGCCAGCATCTGCAGCTTCTTGTCGAGCACCTTGAGGCTCTTCATCGACACATCGTCCGGCTCGATGTTGTCAATCGAAATCTGCATGTGGTCCAGACCCGCGCGATTCAGCCGCTCGATCCGCTCGGCGTTCAGCAGATAGCCATTGGTAATCATCCCCGCCAGCGCGCCCACTTTGCGAATCCGCCGCACCACCTCGTCCAGCTCCGGATGCGTCAGCGGCTCGCCGCCTGAAATTGTAACGATGCTCGTGCCCAGCCGACCGAGATCGTCGATCCGACGCAGCATCTCGTCCAGGGGCACCGGCTCCGAAACCTTGTCATACTCATTGCAGTACGCGCAGGAGAGATTGCAGAATCGCATCGGCACAATCTGCGCCATCACCGGATGCCCGGTCGAGACAAGCGCGCGACCCACAATCGCCAGCTCTCTCACCTTGCGCTGCGCGGCCAGCCATCTTCCGCGCACGGTCTGTTTCCGTGCCTTGCCCACTCTTTTATTGAACCACACTCGCTTGCGCACGGTCTAAATTCGCTCACCGCTCGCTGCCAGGCGACACGCTGTCTGTGCCGCTCATCTCTCCCGCAATTGCAGCCACAGTGTCTCCCGAGAGCGCGCGCGCACGATCGCAATCGGCACCACTCTGCCCTGGCTCGTGCGCAGCAGACGCTCCCAGTCGCTCGTCGTCGCCACGGCATCCTCGCCCACCATCAGAATCACGTCGTGGGCGCGCAGTCCCGCGCGCGCAGCCGCGCTGCGTCGCGCCACGCTCTTCACCATCACTCCATTCGACACGCCCACGTAATCCAGCATCTCCGGCGTCATCGGCTCCACCAGCGCACCCACATGAAAGCTGCTGCCCAGGCTCCAGAAGTGAAATCCGCCGCCCATCTTCGGCGCGTCGTCACCGCCCAGAAATCCCTGCGCCATCGGCGGCATCGCGCTCTGCGCCATCTCCTGCCGCGCCTCCTGCTCCACCTTGCGCCGGTCCTCCAGTTGCACGCTGATCGCCTTCACAGCGCCCGCGCGGCTCACCTGCAAGCGCAGCTTTTTCCCCGACTGCGCATGCAGCAGCAGCTTCCGGAACTGCTCCGCATTCGCAATCCTCGCTCCATTCGCCGCCACAATCACGTCGTCCACGCGCAGCCCCGCCTTGCCCGCCGGCGCATCATGATCCAGCATCGTAATCACGGCGCCACCGCTCACCCGCAGCGTCGGCTCGCTCGCCGGTGTCACGTCCGCCACATCCACACCCAGATACCCGTGAGTCTGCGCGTGCAGCAGCGTCCTCAGCGGACTCGTCAACTGACCTCCAACCGCCGTTCCCGCCGCCCGGCTCGCCGGTGCCCACGCCGCAGCACACACCACGCCACACACCGCCACTGCGACCCACATTCCCTTCCTGTTTCCTGGCCATCCAAAGCAAAGCATCGAAAGCTCCTGAAATTTACCCTGATTTTCCGGTACGTTCGGCTGGCGCGTACGCCGCCCAATCGTCCATCTTCCCTGCACTTCCACGCAGAATCTGAAAATCTTCCATTCAATCCCTGGCTGCGCGCAGCAATTGCTTCCGCCGCCGTTACTGCACGTCTGAAACCCGCTCCAGCATCAGCCGCGACGCGTTGCGCACACTCGAATTCCGATCCTGCTCCGCCGCCGTTGAAAGCACCTGGCGCACGCTCGTGTCCGCGTCCACCGGCGTCAGCATCGTGATCGCCCGCGAACGCACATGCGCATCCGGATCGTCCATCACCGCCTCCAGCAGGGCATTGCGCACCTCCACGTCCTGGCTCACATACGGTTGCAGTCCATCCAGAGCTTTTTCCCTCACCTCCGCGCTGCGGTCATAGCGCAGCGCAATCATCAGCGCATCGCGCAGGCTGCCACCCTCCGTCTCCGGTCCCGCGCACTCCTTGCCCTGGCTGCACGCCGCCGCCAGCAGCGCAATCGAATGATCCCTCACCGCTGGATTCGCTGCCTCCTGAGCGGCAAACATCAGCAGCGTGCGAATCTGCGGATCCTCCAGCGTTCCCTGCGCCCGCCGCGGCTCCATCGTGCTGTACCGCACATCGATCACGCCTGTCTTCGGAGTCTGGCTCACCTCGGCCACATCCGACAGGTTCGCCGCGCTCGTCGTCTTCGCAAGGCTCGTTGTGTTCGCCGGGTCCGTCGTCAGCGTCGCAGTCGCTTCCTCACCCTGCCGCATCGCCGCCTGCATCGCGTGCCGCACCGCCACATGATAGCCCGCCACCAGCCCCGCGCCCATTCCCGTCAGCAACAGAAAGCTAGCCGCCATCGGTGCCGCCGCCATTCCCGCCGCACTGCGCGTCAGCCACTCCGCCGCGCGATCATACCATCGCTTCGGCGGCAGCCGGTCCAGCGCGTCCTCCAGCCGCATTCGCGACCGCGCCACCAGATTCGCCTCCGGCTCAGCCACCGGCACCGCGTCCGCCAGAGTCTTCATCGCCAGAGCCTGTTCCAGATCCATGCCGCACGCCGGGCAACGCTGCAAATGCTGCTGCAACACATGCAGCCGGTCGTCGGCCAGCTCGCCATAAACCGCCAGCACGATCATCGTTTGGATTTCATTGCATGTCATGGTTTACGTCCTGTCTGCCTCAAAAGTTTTCCTGCCTGTTCATCCTGCCCGCGTCGCTCGGGTCATCTGTGCCCGGCGATCGTCTTTTCGTCCTGCAATCCCGCTCAGCGCAATCCTGACAGTTGCCCGCGCAGCTTCTTCGTTGCGCGGAACAACGTGTTCTTCGCCGTCTCCTCCGTCGTATGCAGCATCTCGCCAATCGTCCGCAGCCGCAGTCCCTGATAATGCTTCAGCTCAAAGACCATCCGCTCCCTCGGCGTCAGTTTTTCCAGCGCCTGACGAATCCGCTCGCCCAGCAGCTTCCGGTTCAGCTCCCGATCCGGATTTGAAAACGCTCGATCATCGGAGATCGACGTCATCATGTCCATCTCCTCGCCATGCGCGTCCGTCATCACCGTCGACTCCTCGCGGCGCGTCTTCCTGCGCCGCAACTGGTCGAGACAGAGGTTTGTCACAATCCGATAAATCCACGTATAAAACGAGCACTCAAAGCGAAAATTCCCCAGGTAGCGATACGCCTTCAGAAACGCTTCCTGATAAATATCCTCCGCGTCCTGCTCGCTGCCCGTCAGGTGCAGCGCCAGCCGCAGCACCTGGTGCTCATACTGCCGCACCAGCGTGTCAAAAGCCGCACGCGACCCGGCCTGCGCCTCGCGGATCAGATCGATCTCCGTCGCCCGTGCGCGCTGCGACTCGTGCGCCGCCTCCGCAGTTCTCGCACCCGTCCCGCGTATCCGCGACAGCTCGCTTTTTCCGCCACTCAGTTTGATCTCCATCGTCTGAGTGGATTGTACGCCCGGCTCCCGCAGCCAGGCCGCCATCGCTTGCAACGGAAACGCTTCGCCCGCCATATCGCCGTTTTGACCTCGCGCTTAAAACTTCACTCCCGCTGGCTCACTCCAATGGACGCCCCAGCCGCGTCTTTGGTGAGCACCGGCCACGCGCCGACGGCTAAACTAAAGTCCTATGTCGGATGGAACTCCCTCGCATCGCTCGCCGAATCCCGAAACCCTCGTCATCGCCCACTGCGACGGCGGCTCGCGCGGCAACCCCGGCCCAGCCGGCTTCGGCGCCGTCCTCGAAGACCAGCGCGGTGCCATCCTCGCCCGCCTCAGCGAATACCTCGGCAAGCGCACCAACAACTACGCCGAATACTCCGCCCTGCTCGCCGTCCTCGCCTGGACGCTCGAACAAGGCTACCGCCGCCTGCGCGTCGTCGCCGACTCCGAACTCATGGTCCGCCAGATGCAGGGCCGCTACAAGGTGAACAGCCCCGACCTGCGCCCGCTCTGGGAAGAGGCTCGCCGCCGCGCCGGCCAGCTTGATTTCTTTGAAATTCAACACACCCTGCGCGGCGGCAACAAACTCGCCGACCAGCTCGCCAACGAAGCCATGGACCGAGGCATGGGCCGAGTCCCGGCAAACAGTCCAGACTCAGCCAGCCCGCGCCCGACCAGCCCGAAACCCGCCCCACGCAGCCCGGAACCCCAATCCACATCCGCAAAATCCGAAGCCCTCGGCTTCGTCAAAAACGGCGTCGTCCACTTCGTCGAGGGCACCCTGCCCGACGGCATCTTCGTCCGCATCACCCGCCAGTAGGTCACAGACTCTGCACCCCTCACGCCGTCGTCGCCACGTCCAGATACGTCCTGTACGGCTCGTCGTGAATCGCCACAAACGGCTTCATCCGCACCAGCCCGTCCGACGTCTCCGCCGCCCACTCCCACTTGCCCGTCCGCCGCGCCGCCAATAGCTGCCTCCGCGTCACGGCAGGCGACTCATGCGTCAGCGGAAACAAGACCAGCGGCCCGCGCATCAGCGCCACCGTATTCGACCCCGGCTCAATCGCCA
Organism: Acidobacteriota bacterium; assembly: GCA_021846275.1. Classification (GTDB taxonomy): domain Bacteria; phylum Acidobacteriota; class Terriglobia; order Terriglobales; family Acidobacteriaceae; genus Acidicapsa. The sequence goes on along the minus strand of JAJZBZ010000003.1, from coordinate 401,271 downwards.
CCAGCCGCATCGCCAGCGGAATCCGCAGCTCCACCACATCGCCGCCGCTCCACCGCCGCCGTATCGCCGCAAATCCCCGCTTCGGCTCCAGAGCCACCGGCTTGCCGTTCACCATCGCGGTCATCGCCGCGCCGCCGCTCGTCGCCCACTGCGGCACGCGCAGATAGAGCGCAAACTCACTCGCCCGCGTGCCGCTCAGTCGCAGTGTGACGTGCTCCTCCAGCGGATACTCCCCGCTCTGCGCCAGCTTCCACTCCGCGCCATCGGCCCCCGTCCATCGCAGCTCCGACGGCAGATACTGGCTCACATACACCCCGTCGGCGCCGCGCAGATAGGCCGCAATCCGATAATCCGCCGCCACCTGCGGCAGCGTCCCCGAGCAGCACGGCCACGCATCCGGAAAATAAAACTTTCCACCCCCGTTGCTATAGTCCGAGTAATAAAACGCCTGCCCATTCGGCTCCAGAGACTTAGCGCCCAGCACCGTATTCCATATCACCTGTTCCATGCTGTCGCCATAACTTCCGTCGCCCGTCACGCGCGTCAGATACCGCGTAATCTTCATGTGAGCATAACTCCCGCACGGCGTCTCGAAGCTATGCCGGGTCTTCGTCAAACTCGCCTTCAGCGCGCCCGTTCCCGGTTCCACAAAGCTCTCATCCGGTCCCCATCCTCCCGTCGCAAAGCTCTGCGCGCGAATCATCCCGAACGCATTCCGCGCCGCCCGCAGATGCTTCTCGCTGCCAGCCGAAAGATACGCCTGCATTGCCGAACTCAGCGAGTTACAGAAGCTATACGCATGGTGCCCGGCCAGCACATTCCGTCCCTCGGCCAGCGGATCGAACCACGTTCGGTCCAGCAGATAGCGCCCCGCCATCGCGTGATACCGCGCGCCCGCCCCGCGCTTCGCCGCCAGATACAGATTCTCCGGCAGCGTATACGGCTCGTCCCACGTATAGTCATCCGTCGTCTTGTCGCCAATCGACGCTCGCCACGCCCGCTGCACCGCATCCCGGTCCAGCGCCTTCGGCTCCAGGTGCGGCTCGGCTGCGTCCGTCGTCTGGTTCAGCAGCGCAAACGCATTCGGAATTGACGCAAACTCATGCGCGTCAATCAGCCCGATCACCAGCTTGTCGTAGTCATACGCCGGAAAGCGGAAGTTCGTAAAAAACTTCCCGCTGATCGCCTGTCCATACAGCCCCAGCAGCCGCTGCACACGCGCCCGCTTGGCCGCGTCCCCGTCCACGGCATAGCCGCGCGACAGCGCCGAAATCCACTGCCCGAACGAATGCCCCGGCGCAAACCCGCCCTCGTCATACCACCCGCCCAGCCGAGGCCCCGGAGCAGCCATCCCGTCCCGCACGCGAAACGGTGCCAGCAGCGCGTCCTCGTTCAACCCCATCAGAACCGTCTGCGTCTCGCGAAACTGGCTCTCAAACCGTCCCGGATTGAGCGTCACCGCGCCATAGCCAAACTCACTCAGCGGCTCGGCCAGCGTCGCCACTTCCGCAGCCTGTTGTCCACCGAACAGCCGCCCAGCCGTGCCAGCATCCGCCGCCGCATCCACCCCACCCAAAGCAGCCGCGCCAAAAGCCACCGCGCCCATTCGCAGAATCTCGCGTCGTGTCGTCATCGCTCGCGCCTCCGCACAACATCCTACGCGCTCGCCCGCTCGCCGCCAACCCTGCTCCAGGCCGTCAAGTCATCCTCAGCCCGCCAGCGCCGCCTTCACCGCCTCGCTCACCACGCGACCCTCGGCGCGCAGCCCATCGGCGGCCAGCCGCGCCTGCACAGCCTTCATCACCGCGCCCATCTCGCGCTGCCCCGGCTTCGCGCCGCTCGCCGCCGTCACCTCGCTCACCGCAGCCTCCACGATCGCGCGCAGTTCCGCCTCACTCAGAGCCTTTGGCAGAAACTCCTCAATCACCCCGATCTCCACCGCTTCCTTCGCCGCCAGCTCCAGCCGTCCGCCCTTCGTAAACTGCTCGATCGAGTCCCGCCGCTGCTTGATCATCCCGGCCAGCACCTGCTGCGCCTCAGCTTCCGTCACCGGCTCGGCGCTTTTGGCCCGTTTCTCAATCGCCCGGTTCTTCAGCGCCGCCGTCACCATCCGCAGCGTCGTCGTCCGCTCCGCATCCCGCGCCTTCATCGCCACAATCGTCGCCTGCTTCACCGCTTCCTCAATCGTCACCGTCCAACCCTCCCCATGCTCTTTCCACTCATTCTATGCGAGCGCCATTTGCCCCTCACGCGCCCACCAATCCATCCGCCACCAAACCCACCACCTCACCATTCGGCGAATCCCAGGTTCCGCTCTTGCAGCCCGTTTGAACCTTGTCCTGCTGAAAGATCAACCTGTCCGGCATGCGAACCGAGTTGAGAGAGCGCGCACCGTTGAAGGGAGCCTATTCCCGACTGGAAAGACAACAAAAAAAGCAAGGACAGCGGCCAGGACAAGGGCCTCGCGAGGAGTGGGCCGTTTGGCGGTTGCGGACGTGGAAGATTGGGAAATTCCAATTCTGCACTGGGGCGGGGCGGAGTTTCGTTTCGCAACCGGGTGAGAAAACTGAGTTGCGGAGGTGCGTCGCGCGGTGGGTGAAACCGCTCAGGATGGAGACTGAGGGGTTTGGCCCGGATGGATGGTTGCATCAGAACCAGGCAGCGTGAGAGCGGCGTGACAGAGATGAAGCTGGCGCTGGGAACGCTGGCGGCACTGTTTTCGCTGATGGGAGCGGTTGGCAGCGTGGCGCGGGGACAGGCGTTGGCTGCGGCGGCCGGGCAGCGCGGGATGACGGCGGGGATTTCAGAGCAGGTGCCAGCGCCGGTCGACGAGCGGCAGGTGGTGACGCTGTTTGGGAATACTCCGCGCTGGGCCGAGCCGGGGCGCGTGGTGGGAATCGTGGCTCCCGAGGTGGAGCTGCGGCGGATGGTGCTGGTATTGAAGGCGGACGCGGGACGCGAGCAGGAGCTGCGGCGGTTTGTCCAGCGGCAGCATGAGCCGGGGTCGGCGGAGTTTCATCGCTGGCTGACCCCTGCGGAGTTCGGGCGGCGGTTTGGGGCGACCGACGGCGAGCTGGCGCAGGTGACGGGCTGGCTGCGGAGTCACGGGTTCAGCGTGGAGCCGGTGAGCGCGGGTCGGCGGCTGATTGTTTTTTCCGGGACCGAAGGCGCGGTGGAGGATGCGTTTCATGTGGCGCTGCGGCGGTATGCCGTGGACGGGGCGGTGCGCGTGGGCAACGGCGACGATCCGCAGATTCCCGCTGCGCTGGCCGGGGTGGTGCGCGGGGTGCTGTCGCTGAGCCAGCCGATGAGCCAGTCGCAGATTGCGCGGCAGGTGCCGATCACGCTGCCGGGCGAGGGATCACAGGCGGGGAGTGGTGCCGGATCGGGAACAGGTGCTGGGCCTGGCACCGGGTCAGGCGGCGGAACTCCGCCGAGGCTGCGACCGCTCTTTACGCAGGGGACGACGCACTATTTGTTTCCGGCGGATTTTGCGACGATCTATGACGCGAATCCGCTGTACGCGGAGGGGATCAACGGGGCGGGTGAGTCGATTGCGGTGATCGGGCGCAGCGATATATCGCTGGCCGACATTGCGGAGTTTCGCAGCTTCAGCGCGCTCCTGGGCGGGCCGACGGTGGAGGTGACAACGGACGGGCCGGATCCGGGGCTGGTGAGCGGGGACCAGACCGAGGCGACGCTCGATATTGAGTGGGCGGGCGCGGTGGCTCCGCAGGCGCAGATCAGCTATGTGGAGGCGGGATCGACGGCGACGACGGACGGGGTGGACCTGGCGGCGGCGTATGCGGTGAATGCGCGTCTGGCGTCGGCTCTGAGCCTGAGCTATGCTAACTGCGAGCAGTCGATGGGGGCGACGGAGCTGGCGTTTTATGACGACCTGTGGACGCAGGCGGCGAGCGAGGGAATTTCGGTGTTTGCAGCGGCGGGCGACGCTGGCGCGGCGGGGTGCAATGCGGGCAGCGATCCGTCGGGCAGCGGAAGGGCGGTGAGCGGGATGTGTTCGCCGGAGTGGTCGACGTGCGTGGGCGGAACGGAGTTTGACGAGGGGGATTACACGTATTGGAATCCGTATAACGGAGCGGGGAGCGAGTCGGCGCTCAGCTATATCCCGGAGGTGGTGTGGAACGAGAGCGGAGCGAATGGCGGGTCGGGGTTATGGTCGTCCGGCGGCGGAGTAAGCACAGTGTATGCGCAGCCGCCGTGGCAGGCGGCGGTGGTGGGTGGCGCTGGCAACGGGATGCGTACGGTGCCGGATGTCTCGGTTTCGACGGCGCAGCATGATGGGTATCTCGGCTGCGTGGGCGGGTCGTGGTTTGTGTTTTCGGGCACGTCGCTGTCGGCTCCGGCGTGGGCGGGATTGCTGGCGATGGTGAATCAGACGCAAAGCGGCACCGGGGCCGGTTCAGCCCAGGGGTCCGCCAATCCGGAGCTGTACGCGCTGGTGAATGCCTCGCCGTTCCACTCGACGCGGACGGGAAACAACACTGTGCCGGGGGTGAATGGGTATTCGGCAAACGGTGGATACAACCTGGCGACGGGGTTGGGGTCGGTGGATGCGGCGGTGCTGGTGAAGGACTGGGCCTTCAATCCCGAAGGATTGGCGGAGAGTTTTGAACTGACACCCTCGGAGACGGCGGTGACGGTCATTGACGGGAGCCAGACCAGCCTGACGCTGGCGGCGACGAGCGTGACGGGAAGCACAGGGGCGATTACGCTTTCGGCGACGGCTCCGGCGGGGGTGACGGTGACGTTTCAGCCGGCGGCGATTACGCCGGGCCAGAGCGCGACGGTGACGGTGGCCGCGGCGGGGAATGCTCCGGTGGGCGGCGGGACGATTGCGGTGACGGGCACGAGCGGCTCGACGACGCAGATGGTGAAGCTGGCGCTGACGGTCGAGCCGGCTCCATCGCTGACGGTGGCGGCTGGGACGGCGACGCTGGTGCTGACGCAGGGAGCAAGCGCGGGAACGGCGATCACGGTCACGGGCGGCGGGACGTTTTCCGGCTCGGCGGCGCTCGCGGTGAGCGGGCTGCCCGAGGGAGTGACGGCGGTGTGGACCCGGACGACACTGACACCGCCGGGCGCGGCGACGCTGACGCTGGTGGCGGCGGCCAATGCCACGCCGGTGACCGCGGTGCGCGTGACCGTGACGGCGGCCGGTGACGAGGTGACGGCGACGACGGCGATTGCGGTGACGGTGCTCGTGGCGCAGAGCGAGCTGGGGATTGTGGCCGGGACGGGGTCGGCGCGGCTGATTGCCGGCGGAGAGCTGACGCTGCCGGTGACGGTGACGGCGGCGAGCGGGTTTTCCGGGCTGGCACGCGTCGGTGTCTCCGGGCTGCCGACCGGGGTGACGGCGACGTGGAGCGCGGTGAAGTTTGAGGCAGCGGGGCCGGATACGGTGCATCTGACGCTGACGCTGGAGGCGACGGCGACGGCCGCGGAGGGGGTGGGCAACCTGACGCTCACGGCCTTTGGCGACGGGCAGACGGCGTATGGGTCTGTGAGCCTGACGGTGGCGCTGCCGACGGCGATTGAGCTGGCTGTTTCGCCGGTGAGCCTCGTGCCCGGCAGCTCAACGCCGGTGACGGCGACGGTGAGGATCGTGGGGCCGCTGGCGCTGGCGGCAAATCTCTCCGATGTCGCGATGCGCATGGAGGGATTGCCCGCCGGAGTGACGGCGGCGTGGGGCGCGTGGAGCGAGGCGAATGGAGTGCTGACGGCGCAGGGGACGGTGACGGCCGCGACGACGGCGACGGAGGGCGTGACACGCGCCGTGGCGCTGGCCGAGGTGACGGATGTGGCGAGCGGGATCGTTTACGACGGCGTGGAGCCGGTCGAGGTGGAGGTGCATCCGCAGGCGACGCTGACAGTTGCGGCTGCTGCGGCAAGCGTGCTGCTGCTGCCGGGCGGGACGGCGGCGATTCCGGTGACGGTGACGGCGAGCGCTGCGCTGAGCGCGCCGGTGCATTTGACCGTGGAGCATCTGCCGACTGGCGTGACCGCGACATGGAGCACGGCGGCGACGACGGGCGGGACGGTGACGCTGCGGCTGGCGGTGGAGGGTGCGGCGCGCGCGGCGACGGGGACGCTGGGGATTACGGCGACGGGCGATGGGCTGACGGCGCAGACGACGCTGGGGTATCGGATTTACTGAGTGGGCTGCGAATTTACCGAAGCGGTGCGGAATCGGGCACGAGGCCGAGCGCGCGGTAGATGACCAGGGGCGCATCGTGGAGCGAGTAGCGGCGGCGATAGCAGTCGAGCGCGGCGGTTTGCATGGCCTCGCGCTCCGGTGTGGTCATGGACTGGAAGCGCTCGATGAGGCGCGCGGTGCCTTCGACGGTGTCCGGCTCGACCAGCCCGGCACGGTCTGCTGCGACCTCCGGGGCGATGTTGACCTTGTCGCTGATGAGCGGGATGAGGCCGCAGGCGAGCGCGTCGGCGACGGCGATGCCGAAGTTTTCCTGATGCGAGGGCAGAATGAAGGCGCTGGCGCTGAGGAATGCGCCCCATTTTTCCGCGCCGCGCAGCATGCCGGTCCAGGTGACGCGATTGGCAATGCCGAGAGCCTCGGCGCGGACGTGCAACCTGGCCTTCCAGTCGGTCTCGTCGGGGCCGGCCATGACGAGTTCGAGGTCAGGATGGGCGGCGCGTGCGAAGGCTTCGATGAGGAGGTCGCAGCTTTTTTTGGGGTGGATGCGGCCGAGGTAGAGCAGGAGCGGCTTGCCAGCCAGATGAGGGAATGCGGCGAGGAACGCGGCGCGGTTCGCATCCGGGTCGCCGTCGGGTCCGGCGGAGCCATAGGGGACGAGCAGGCGGCGAAAATGGCGGAACGGAAAGCCCTGGGCGACGGTGCGGTACTCTTCCGCGCTGGTGACGCAGACGGCGTGGGCGCGGTTGAGGTTCCAGGCTTCGGCCAGGGTCCAGTAGGCGAGCTTTTTCAGATGCTTGAGCGGGAAACGGCGCTGAAAGTACGGGTCCAGCATGCCGTGGCTGAAGACGGCGTAGGGGACGTGTCCGGCGAAGACGCGGCGTGCGGCCAGGGTGTGGAACTGCCAGACGCCATTGACGATGACGCCGTCGAAGCGGGAGCGGTTCTGGCGCAGCCAGTCTTCGAGCGCGGGGGTGTAGGCGTAGCCGGATTTTCCTGGTCCGCAGGGATGGACCGGACAACTGAGCCGGTGCTGGAAGGCGTCGCGCTCAGGACCGGCATCGGGCGGGTCCGTGGTGGCGATTTCAACCTGGTTGCCCAGGCGCTGATGGGCGAGCGCAAAGATGCGCGCGGATTCGCTGGGACCGCCGGCATCGGGGTCCAGAGTGCGAATCACATGCAGCAGGCGCATGCCTTGAGTATACGTGGGCCGGGAATTGGCGGAAATGCTTCTTCGCCGCGCGATGGACCGCGCGGCAAAGAAGACGGAGGATGCGGAAGCTGGATCAGGCTGAGGCAGGCTCAGCCGAACAGGCTCAGGCGATAGCAGGCTCGGCGTCCGCCGGTGCCTCGACCGCCTCGGCCAGCACGCGCACGGCAAGCCGGGCGACGACATCGCGGTAGAGACGGGCCGGGACGGTGAAGTCGCCGGTGGATTTCAGCGGCTCAACGAGCTGAATCTTGCGGCGATCGACCTCGAAGCCCTTCGCGGCCAGTTCGTGGGCAATGTCAGCAGCGGTGACGGAGCCGAAGAGATGGCCGCTGTCGCCGGACTTGCGGGTGAAGACCAGGCTGAGGGTGGCGAGCTGAGCGGCGAGGGATTCGGCCTGCGCCTTTTCCGTGGCGGCGCGGCGCGCGGCCGCGGCCTTCATCTGCTCGATGACGGACTTGTTGGATGCGGTGGCCTGCAGCGCAAGCTTGCGCGGCAGCAGGTAGTTGCGACCGTAGCCGTCGGCAACCCTGACGACATCGCCGCGGTGACCGAGGTTGGCTACGTCTTCTTTCAGAATGACTTCCATGGGAAACTCTCCAGTGTTCCTACGACGCTGAGTCTCGCCGCCGCTTGATTTTCGTCCTGGTGAATTGGACACCGGACGGCGGGGAAAGGTTGCGCCGCGTGTGATTGTATTCCTCCCGCATGACGGTTGTGCAAGAGGCTGGGCGAGGAATTTTCTCCCGGCCGAACCGAATGCGCAAACCGAAGGCGGAAAAGCCGTTACGACCGTGCGGGAGACTGCTTCCGGCTGGGCTGGAAAAGCCCAGACAGAGGCTCATCCGATCCGCTTAAAAGCCGGAAGCGAACGGCAGCAGAGCGATGTTTCGCGCCTGCTTGATGGCCCGTGTGAGACGACGCTGATGCGTGGTGCAGACTCCGGTGAGACGGCGCGGAACGATCTTGCCGCGCTCGGCGATGAAGCCCTGCAGGAGACGAACGTCGCGGTAGGGCACCGAATCGATCTTCTCGGTGCAGAACTTGCAGACTTTCTTGCGGCGGAAGAACTTGCCGCGTCCGCCGGGACCGCCGCCTGCCGGGCGCGGGCCGCGCGGGCCAGCCGACGGGCCGGCCGAAGCTGCCGCCGGAGCGGCGCTTTCCGTTGCCTTGCTTTGAATTTCCTCTGACATGGTGACTCTCTTTTCTTCTTTCGCGCACAGGCGAAGATGCTTGTTCGATTGGCGGCTGGCCTGGACTTTGTCCCGGTCAGCTCGGTTTGATCCGCTTCGGCGTTGGAGGCTCTCAGGCGCTGACAGGCTCGGCGGCCGGGGCTTCCTCAGCGGCGGGCTTGCGGCGTTCGCCGCGAGCGGCCTTGACCTTGGCGACGCGCTTGTCTTCCTCATCGGTGCGGACGGTGATGAACTTGATGACTGGCTCAGAAACGCGCAGACGGCGCTCCAGCTCAGCCACGACTTTGCCGTCGGCGGCAACGGTGAGAAGGATGTACACGCCGTCGTTGCACTTGCGAACGGTGTAGGCCAGGCGACGACGGCCCATGCGCTCGACCGACTTGACGGTGCCGCCGCCGGTGGTGACGGTCGATTCGAAGCCGGAGATCAGCTTCTCGATCTCTTCCTCTTCGACATCGGGCCGGATGATAAACATGACTTCGTATTGCCGATTCATCTTCTGCTCTTTTCTGCGCGGCTCGGTGAGCCGGGCTGTGGCCGTTGAGCGGAGCGCCGGAATCGTCCGGTGCCGCTGCGGCGCTGGGTTAAACTGCCGTGGGCGATTGCGGGCGGGTTCGCGCCGCCGGGTGCCCGTTGTTTTGCAGGGCGAGGTTCAATCCCTGCGATTCCATTCATTCATGGCGGCGGCAGCGCCGTCGGTGACGATCTGCCGCACGGCCTGCGCTGCGTGATCGAGCGCCTCATCAAGGAGCGCGAGATCGGCCCTGCGCATGGGCGAGAGCAGGTAACCACTGCCGCCCGGCCGCTTTGCCCCGGCTGCGATGGCCTCGGCGGGAAGGGTTTGCCCGACGCCGATGCGTATGCGCAGCCAGTTTTCCGTACCCAGCGAGGCTGTGATGCTGCGGGCGCCGTTGTGGCCGGCAGCCGAGCCTCGCTCCCGGATTTTGATCGACCCGAGCGGCAGGTCCAGTTCGTCGTAGAGCACGACCAGATTCTGTCGCCCGGCGTCCTCATCGCCGGGATAAAACTCATCGAGCAGGGCCTTGACCGAAAGCCCGCTCAGGTTCATGTACGTCTCCGGCCTGGCCAGCAGGACGGAACGGCCACCGATCTTCGCGGTGCCGGTCGCAGCCCTGCCGCGCCGGTTGCCGACCGCTGCGCCGAGGTTGGCGGCGATGCGGTCGATGGCCATGAAACCCGCGTTATGCGGGGTCCAGACGTACTCCATGCCGGGGTTGCCCAGCCCAACGACGAGAAACGGAGCCTGCTGGCTACGCTGGTCGGGGTCAGTTGCTGGACGCGCGCCGAACAACGGTTACTTCTTCGCCTCCGTCTTGCCCTTCTTGGCAACCTCCGGCTCAGCCGGCGTGGCCGCTGCGGCAGTCGCATCGGCGGCCACAGGCTCAACCTCGCCGCGCACGCTGATGACGTGAGCGACGGTTGCGTCCTCGGCGGTGAGGAAGCGCAGCTTGCCCGCGTGAGGCAAGTCAGAGACGCGCAACCCCTGATGCAGCGCGAGGCCGCTGATGTCCACGTCGATGTGCTGCGGAATATCCGTGGGCAGGCACTCGATCTCAATCTCGCGCAGCACCTGGTCGAGGACGCCGCCCTGGGTCTTGACGCCGATGGCGGTGCCGAGCAGGCGAACAGGAACACGGACGCGCATGAGCTTGTCGAGCGCGATGCGCTTGAGGTCGATATGCAGGAGCGAATCCTTGATCGGCTCGTACTGCCAATCGACGATCATCGCCTTGACCGCGCCCTGGCCTTCGACCACGACATCAAAGATCGAGTTGTGACCGCTCTCGGAGTGGAGGATGCGGAGAATCTGTTTGGGATCGACCTCGATGGCGATCGATTCATGACCCGCGCCGTAAAGGATGGCCGGGATTTTGCCTGCTGCGCGGACGCGGCGGGCGGCATTCTTGTTGAACTTGCCCGTGCGTGTGCGGGCTGCGACTGTCTCTGGCATACGACTCACTCGTTTCTTTCTCGGGCACGCTCAGGCCGGGCGACCGGCGGATTGCGCTCCCTTTGTTCGCGGCTCGCGCTTGGCGGGCCGGGGTTTCTGGTTACAAAGCAGCGTCAGTTGAAAAGCGAACTGACGCTGGTCTCCATGTGGATGCTCTCAATGGCTGCGCCCAGCAGGCCAGCGATGGAAAGCACCCGGATCTTTGGCACCTGCTGCGCGGCTTCGCTCAGCGGGATGGTGTTGGTGACGACAAGCTGCTCCATGCGCGAGGCGGCGATGCGCTCAATGGCGGGGCCGGAGAGCACGGCGTGGCTGGCGCAGGCGTGGACGGCGGCGGCACCGTTGGCCAGCAGCGCGTCGACGGTTTTCACGAGGGTTCCGGCTGTGTCCACGATGTCGTCAATGACCAGGCAGGTGCGCCCGCGCACGTCGCCGATGACGTTCATGGCCTCGGCCACGTTCATGTCGGTGCGGCGCTTGTCCACGATGGCCAGTGGCGCGCCCATGCGGGTGGCGAAGAAGCGCGCGCGCTCCACGCCGCCGGCGTCCGGCGAGACCACGGTCAGGTTCGGCAGGTTCAGATCGCGGAAGTAAGAGACCAGCACCGGGCTGGCGAAGAGATGGTCGACGGGAATGTTAAAGAAGCCCTGAATCTGAGCGGCGTGGAGATCGACGAAGAGCGCTCGGTTGGCCCCGGCCGTGGTGAGCAGGTCGGCGATGAGCTTGGCGCTGATGGCCACGCGCGGACGATCCTTGCGGTCCTGGCGGGCATAGCCGTAATAGGGAACAACGGCGGTGATGCGCCCGGCGGAGGCTCGCTTGAGCGCGTCGATCATGATGAGCAGTTCGAGCAGATGCTGGTCCACCGGGAAACAGGTGGGCTGGACGAGGAAGACATCGGCACCACGAACATTTTCCAGAAGCTGAAAGTAAACTTCGCCGTCGGCAAAGCGCTGGAGCTTGCTTTCGCCCACCTTGACGCCGACGAAACCGGCAATCTCCTCGGCGAGGGCGCGGTTGGCCGTGCCGCTGAAGAGCTTGAAGCTCTTGTCGTCGCCCAGGCCGCGGCTGCGCTTGCGCTCAGCGGCGAGCTTGACTTCGCGGGTTTTCGGCTCGATCTCGGCCTGAAGGGTTGTCACGTTCTCTTCCACACTGGCGCTTTTCGCATTCATCCTTGCAGTTCCTCCTGTGCTGGTTGGCATGGGCTGCTCTGCGTTTTGCCGGTCGGAAAAACCACTTCCGCGCGGCGATTGTCTGGCTGGGCGACCAGGATTCGAACCTGGACAAAGTGCGTCAAAGGCACTTGACCTACCGTTAGTCGATCGCCCAACTGCTCCGACTAGCCGCTGGCGAGTGTTGCATCGCTCGCAAACGGGTGTCAACCGGCATTTGGCGGAAAGATTTCCGACCAGTAGGCTGCTCGCGGCAGGGTGTGCGTCAGAAATGCATCGACACCGGCCTCGGACAGGCGCTGACGGACTGCTTCCGCCTCTTTTCGGCCCGGGTAAAGGCCGAAAAGTGAAGAACCGGATCCGGACAGGGATGCGTAGATGGATTCCTCCGGCGTGCCTGCGGCCTGGAGGATGCGCTTGATCTGAGCAAGGAAGGGATGCTGAGCGAAAACCACTCGCTCAAAGTCGTTTCCAATCCCGGCGCGGACAAGCGCGGACACCAGTGGCCCGGCAAGGCTCTGCCCGCTGGGCAGAACACCGGAAGAGTCCGTCACCGCACTGGTTTCCGGCTGGAAACCGGCCTGAGAACAAGCACAGGCCCCTGCGTAGAGACGACTCAACTGATTCAGTCTATCGTTCCCTGCGGCGGAGGTCAATGCGGCATCGTCGGCGGGGTTTTCGATGTTGCCGAGCGCGTCCCAGTCGCGAAAGGCCTGCGGCGTGGAGACGCCGACGGCGGGCGTGGCCACCAGGCAGCAGGTGGCGGGCTGGTCCGGCATCGGAAAGACGGACTGGCCGCGATCGAGGCCAAGAATCGTTCCGCCAATGAGAAACAGCGGCACGTCGGAGCCAACCTCGGCGGCAAGGCGCATCCGCTCGGCGGGCCAGCCAGTGGCTAAGTTGGCAATGTTGCCCGGCAAGGCCAGTTCAGCTTCGAGCGCCAGCAGCGCGGCCACGGCGTTGGCCGAGCCAGCCCCCAGACCGCCCTGAACCGGCAGCCGCTTGTCGATGTGGATCGCCACCTCGGCGGCGAGGCCGAGCCGGTCCAGCGCGAGCGCAACCATCTTCCAGGCGGTGTTGCGCTCGTCGGTCGGCACGCGCGCGTCGTTGCTGGTGAGGTGAATCGTCGTACGCGCTGCGGGCGTGGCGGAGACAGTGACCAGGTCGTGTGCGGCGAGGGTCTGGTAGACGGTGACGAGGGAGTGAAAGCCGTCGGCACGCGGCGGTCCGATGGCCAGGCCGAGATTGATCTTTGCGTGGGATCGCGCGGTGACTGCCATGAATTCTCAGTGTAGTACGGCGCGAGATGCGGCTGCGCGCCGACAAGCGACTCCGATTTACAATGGTGACGGGAGTGAGCACGATGGCACACATGGTTTTCTGCGCGCGCTACAAGAAGGAGATGGAGGGTCTCGATGAGCCTCCGTTTGATTCCGATTTCGGACAGAAGATTTTCAAGAGCGTCTCGCGGCAGGCGTGGGCCGAGTGGGTGGAACGCCAGAAGATGCTGCTCAATGAGTATCGGCTGCAACCGTGGACGCCGCAGGCGCAGACCTTCCTCGTCGAGCAGATGCAGGAGTTCTTCTTCGGCGATGGAGCCGCGCTGCCTGCCGAGTACGTGCCGCCGTCGCACTGACGCCGCAGCCAGAACGGCGCGAAGAGGCGTCGTGTACACTTTCTAGAGAATCCCCCGCGCTGGCTGCAAAGGCCAGCGCAAACCGTGTCGGGACGTGGCTCAGCCTGGTAGAGCACTCGCTTGGGGTGCGAGGGGTCGGCAGTTCAAATCTGCCCGTCCCGACCATTCAAATCCGTCACTTGCAAATTTCAACTTCGGTCCATGTCTCAGAGATTGTGGGGGAATCTGTGGGAACCCTCATTGCAGCGCCCTGCATTTGCGGTCATCGCTCCTTTTCAGTCCTCCGCCAACTGCCGCCTAATCAGGCTCGGTTCTGGCCGAAGACTAACATTCAAATCTGGATCGGAAATACCGAGGCCGATCAGTGTGGTTGAATTCGGTTTCTGAGATCTGACGCGAGGCTCGCGAACGCCGGACGGGTCAGTTCGGCGCTCGCGGGATCAGTGTCTGCCGGGGCTAGTTGACGCGGGCGGGGAGGGTGGCTGGGCGGGTGGCGGTGAGGTCGTCGCGGACCAGGCGCAGGCCGTAGATGCAGCGGTCGAACCACTCGGTGAGGCGCGCGAAGAGCGGGGCTTCCTCGGCGTATTCGTCGAGGTCGAACTGGCTGACGATGTAGTAGCTTTGCTTGCCGATCTGGACGAGTTCCTCGAAGCTCTGCTGGCCGTGGCGGCGACGCCAGGGGTCCATGGATTCCGGGTACATGCCGGAGATGAACAGGGCGTAGTCGCCGATGTGTTTGCGGACGGAGCGTTCGGCGTCAAAGGAGGGCGCGGTGCCGTGTACGGGGTCGGCGGCGAGGACCATTTCTTCGAGCGAGTAGAGGGGATGGCCGGATGGGTCGCGGACTTTGTAGAGTTTTTCGGATTCGCTGAACTCGCAGAGGAGCTGGGCGATGTAGCGGGTGATGTCGGCGTCGTGGATGCCGAGTTTGCCGGCATAGTTGTTGCGCACGACCTGGTGAAAGAAAGGCTCCAGAGGATGGTGGGCGGGATGAGGGTCGGGATGGCTGGCGGATGACATTGTCGTCTCCTGTCTCTCCGCGATGGCGATTGTGCTCGCGGATGGGTTTGAGGCAGTTGCGTGTCAAGCCGGGCTGAGTTTCGGAGGTCGGCAGCGCGGCCCATTCCTCGTTCTTTGACACAGAGAATATCGGACGCATTGGAAATTTCAAGAGGGGAGATGGAATTTGCTGGCAGAGGCGATGCCGGATTGCTACCGGCCCGGCTGCAAGAGGATGGGTGATGGGCGCGGCTGCGATATGCTCAGACGATGAAGCGGAGCGAGACGAGTGGAGCGGGCGCTGCTTCCGGTGCTGGTGCGGGCGTGGCTGCGGGCCGGTTCCGGTATCTGGAGACGCTGACGATTGCGTTTGTGGCGATTCTGCTGGTGTCGAATCTGGTGGGGCCGAAGATTTGCCGGTTTGGTCCGCTGCTGGTGAGCGGGGCGCAGTTGCTGTTTCCGATCACGTATGTCTGGAGCGACGTGTTTACGGAGGTGTATGGGTACGCGGCGTCGCGGAGGGCGATCTGGCTGGGTTTTTTCGGGATGGCGATGCTGGCGGGGATGGGCGAGATTGCGGTGCTGTTGCCGCCGGCTCCGGGATGGCAGGATCAGGCGGCGTTTGCGCGGGTCTTCGGGCTGGTGCCGCGGTTTGCGGCGGCGAGCCTGGTGGCGTACTGGGCGGGTGAGTTCACGAACAGCTACACGCTGGCGAGGATGAAGCTGTGGACGGGCGGGCGGATGCTGTGGACGCGCACGGTTGGATCGACGGTGAGCGGGCAACTGGTGGATACGACGTTGGTGATCCTGATTGCGTTCTGGGGCGTGGCGACGCCGCGGCAGATGGCGGTGATGATTGGCTCGTCGTATGGGTTCAAGGTGGCGTATGAGGTGTTGGCGACGCCGGTGACGTATCTGGTGGTGGGATGGCTGAAGCGGGCTGAGGGCGTGGATGCGTTTGACCGGGGAACGAACTTCAACCCGTTTGCGTTTTACGGGTGAGGGATGCTGCGAAGCGGCTCTGCGAGTTGACCGCGCGAAGCGACTCCGCGTCTGTCCGATTTCACGAGGAATAAACTGGAATCCGTGAAGCGCGCGGCGGGGCTGGCGCATCTGGAGTCTGACGCTTGTTTTCCGGGCATTGAGGCGGGAGCGGAGCGGTCAGTCCGTTGCGGGTCGAGTAGCCTTCGATTCTGTTTCGGGAATGAATACAGGGTTTGTAGAGTTCAGTGAGGGTTTGCTTGAAATACATACGTTTTTTCGTCCTGATGGGGGCAGTTTCCGGAGTGTTGCTGGTTGGGTGCAGGCAGTCGGCGGCTCCGGCGGTGAATGCGGCGGCGATGCAGGCGATGCCGGTGGCGACGGAGACGGTGGCGTTGCAGCCGGTGGCGTCGAGCAGCGATTACGTGGCGACGATCAAGTCGCGGCGGTCGGTGACGGTGATGCCGCAGGTGGATGGGAATCTGACGTCGATTCTGGTGCGTTCGGGGGACCATGTGAAGGCCGGGCAGTTGCTGATGACGATCGACCCGGCGAAGCAGGATGCGCTGGTGAATGCGCAGATTGCGACGGAGCGGCAGAAGAAGGCGCTGTTTGACTACAACACGATTGAGATTGAGCGCGAGCGGAAGCTGTTTGCCGATGGCGTGGTGAGCCGCGATGCGCTGGACCAGGCCGAGCAGCTCTACCAGAACACGAATGCGGACTGGCAGTCGGCGATTGCGACCAGGAAGTCGCTGGAGGAGCAGCTTGCGTACTACAGGATTCGCGCGCCGTTTGACGGGGTGGTGGGCGATATTCCGGTGCATGTGGGCGACTATGTGACGACGAGTTCGGCGCTGACAACGGTGGATGAGAACAGGGATTTCGAGGCGTATATTTACATTCCGACGGAGCGCAGCGCGGATGTTCGGATGGGGCTGCCGGTCGAGCTGCTGGATACGGATGGAAGCGTGATCGAGCGGACGGCGATTGATTTTCTTTCGCCGCAGGTGGACAGCAATTTGCAGGGGATTCTGGTGAAGGCTCCGGTGAGTCCGGGCGACCAGAGGCTGCGCTCGGCGCAACTGGTGCGGGCGCGCGTGGTGTGGAATACACGGCCGCTGCCGACGATTCCGATTCTGTCTGTGGTGCGGCAGGGCGGACAGAGCTTTGTGTTTGTGGTGGCGACGGAAGGCGGCCGCACGGTGGCGCATCAGGTGAGCATCACGATTGACCAGACGGTGGGCAATTCGTATGCGGTGAGCGCGGGACTGAAGGCGGGAGATCGCGTGATTACGTCGCGGACGCAGTTCCTGGCCGACCAGATGCCGGTGATGCCGCTGGGCGCGTAAGCGCGGCGCAGGACGCACAGGAAGGATTTTGTATCGTGTTTGTGGATTTTTTCATTCGCCGTCCGGTCTTTGCCACGGTGGTGGCGCTGATGATTATTCTGGTCGGCGCGATCAGCATTCCTACGCTGCCGATTTCGCTCTATCCGCAGCTTGCTCCGCCGCAGGTGATGGTGACGAGCACGTATATTGGCGCCGACGCCGAGACGGTGGAAAAGGCGGTGACGATTCCGCTGGAAGAGGCGATCAACGGCGTGGAGGGAATGCACTACATCACGTCGGCGAGCACGAACTCCGGCGTGAGCACGATCACGGTGACGTTCCAGACGGGCTACGATCTGTCGATTGCCGCGGTGGACGTGCAGAACCGCGTGGCGAGCGTGAGCGGACGGCTGCCGGCGGCGGTGAACTCGGCGGGCATCACGATTACCAAGGCGAACAGCAACTTTGTGTTTGGCGCGGGATTTTTTACGCGGGACAATCGCTACACGAACGAGTACATCTCGAATTATCTGGACGTGTATGTGGCCGACGCGCTGAAGCGAGTGCCGGGCGTGGGCAATGTGCAGATTTTTGGCGAGCGCAAGTATGCGATGCGGGTGTGGCTGGACCCGAACGAACTGGCGACGCACGGGCTGACGGCGACCGACGTGGTGAATGCGCTGGCGGAGCAGAATGTGGAGGTTCCGGCCGGGCAACTGGGGCAGCCGCCGGCGGACAACAGCCAGTCGTATCAGGTGGCCGTGCGGGTGGTGGGCAGGCTGACGGATCCGAAGCAGTTTGACGACATTATTGTGAAGAGCAGTCCGAGCGGGCTGGTGTATCTGCGCGATGTGGGCCACTCGGAACTGGGCGCGGAGGATTACAGCTCGAACCTGAAGTATCAGGGCCAGGAGGCGGTCGGCATCGGCGTGCAGCAGTTGTCGAACGCGAATGCGCTGGAGGTGGATCGCGAGGCGAAGGATGTGCTGAAGCAGCTTTCGGCGCATTTTCCACCGGGCCTGGAATATGCGATTGCGTTTGACTCGACGACGATTGTGGGCGACTCGATTCACGAGGTGATCGTGACGCTGGGCGAGGCGATCGGGATCGTGATTGTGGTGATCTTTCTGTTCCTGCTGGACTGGCGCGCGACGATCATTCCGGCGGTGACGATTCCGGTTTCGCTGATTGGAACGTTCGCGTTCATCAAGGCGTTCGGGTTCTCGATCAATTCGCTGACGCTGTTCGGGATTACGCTGGCGACGGGGCTGGTGGTGGACGACGCGATTGTGGTGATCGAGAATGTGCAGCGGCATATTTCCGCCGAGCACACGGACCCGCATGACGCGACATCGGTGGCGATGGGCGAGGTGACGAGCGCGGTGATTGCGACCTCGCTGGTGCTGATTGCGGTGTTTCTGCCGGTCTCATTTTTTCCGGGCACGACGGGGATTCTGTATCGGCAGTTTTCGCTGACGATTGCGTTTTCGATTGCGATTTCGGCGCTGAATGCTCTGACGCTTTCTCCTGCTCTGGCGGCGCTGTTTCTGCGCGGCGAAGAGGCGAAGTATGGGCAACTGGATTTTCTGCGCGTGCCCGTGCTTTCTCGCGCGTGGGCCGGGATTGCGCACGGAATCGACGGCTTTATCCACTGGATTTCGCGCGGGTATGCGGGGCTGATCCATCTGGCGCTGCGGCTGCGGTATCTGCTGGTGGTGGTGTTTTTTGCGGGGCTGGCGGCGACGGGATGGATGTATGTGCATGTGCCGACGGGCTTCATTCCGCAGGAAGACCAGGGGATGCTGATGGTGATTGTGCAGGCGCCGCCGGGCGCTTCGCTGAGCGATACGACGGCGATCTCGGATCGGGCGCAGCGGGTGCTGGCGACGAACCCGGATATTGCGGGCGCGTTTGCGGTGTCGGGATTTTCGCTGACGGGCAGTTCGCCGAACGCGGGGATGATCTTTGCCGCGCTGAAGCCGGCGGACCAGCGGCTGGCCAAGGGTCACTCGGCGGCGGATATTGTGGCGGCGCTGACGCCACGGCTGTTCATGGTGCCAGGCGGAACGGTGGCGCTGTTTGAGCCGCCGGCGGTGCAGGGACTTGGCAGCTTTGGCGGATTCCAGTTTGAGTTGCAGGACCTGGGGCAGAATACGCTGGCGGACCTGGATCGCGTGGCGCACCAGATGATCGGCATGAGCCGACAGGATCCGAAGCTGGGACTGACCGGGCTGTTTACGAATTTTTCGGCGAGCGATCCGCAACTGCTGGTGCATGTGGACCGCGAAAAAGCCAAGGCGCTGGGCGTTTCGTTCACGCAGATTGCGACGACGCTGAATGTTTTCATGGGGTCGGAGTATGTGAACGACTTCGACTACAACAATCGCGTGTACCGGGTGTATGCGCAGGCGGACCAGCCGTTTCGCATGAAGGCGAGCGATCTGCATGCGTTCTATGTGCGGTCGGATACGACGAATCAGATGATTCCGCTGGACAATCTGGTGACGGTGGAAAATACTTCCGGGCCGCAGGTGATCAGCCACTACAACCTGTTCCGCTCGGTGGAGCTGGATGGTTCGGCTGCGCCGGGCAGAAGTTCGAGCCAGGGAATTGCGTCGATGGAGGCGCTGGCGAAGCGGGCGATGATGCCGGGCATGACGTATTCGTGGACGGGACTGACGCTGGAGGAGATTGAATCGAGCGGCAAGGCGGCGCTGATTTTTGCGCTGGGGTTGATTGTGGTCTACCTGACGCTGGCGGCGCAGTATGAGAGCTTTGCGCTGCCGTTCATCATTCTGCTGGCGGTTCCGATGGCGGTGCTGGGCGCGCTGGGCGCGGTGGCGGCGCGCGGACTGTCCGACGATGTGTACTGCCAGATCGGGCTGGTGATGCTGATCGGTCTTTCGGCGAAGAACGCAATTCTGATTGTGGAGTTTGCCGAGCAGTTGCGCGAAAAGGGACGCAGCATTGCCGAGGCGGCGATTGAAGCGGCGGAGCTGAGACTGCGGCCGATTCTGATGACCTCGTTCGCATTCATACTGGGTGTGTTTCCGCTGGTGTTTGCCACGGGCGCAGGAGCGCTGGGACGGCACTCGGTGGGGACGACGATTGTGGGCGGGATGCTGGTTTCAACGGTGCTGAATCTGCTGTTCATTCCGGTGCTGTATGTGACGCTGAGCAACGTGCTGGCGCGGCTGAAGCGCAGCAAGGAACCGGCGTTGCAGGCGACGCACTGAGGCAAAAGCAGGGTCAGAAAAACAGAAGCAGAATGCGAGCGGGGATGCCGGTTGGCATCCCCGCTTTTTTGCGCTCGGCATCTGGCTGGCGCGAGGTGTTGGCGCAGGTCAGTGGCGGTGAGCACGGTGGGCGACGATCTGGTCTTCGATGCGGTAGTACTCGTCGAGGGAGACGATGCCGCGGGTGTAGAGCTCGTTCTTTGCGGTGTAGGGGCGGAAGCGCAGGATGCGGCGCGCCCAGACGGGGGTCATGCCGTGGAGCCGCAGGAGCTGAGAATACGTGGCGGAGTTGATGTCGAGGGGGGAATTTTCGCTGGCGGAAAGCGGGCGCGGAATGAGAATTGCCGCCAGAAGCGCGAGGAGACAGGGATATTGAAAAGCTGATTTCACTATAAAACCTCGTGTTCAGTGAATAATCCACTAAAAGTTACGGGAGTATGAAGCAAAAAAACAGTTGACATGATGCGCGCCTTTTGCTTATCTTCGCAGAAGATGAGTCGCAGCTACCATCACGATTTGCACCACTTGCATGAACTCCATGCATGCGGGCAGCCATGATTCTAGCTGAGGTATATAGACAGTAAAAGTATCCTCCTCTGGACTGCCCGCCGACCCCATCGGCGGGCTTATTTTTTGCCTGGAACCCGCGAGGAAAGCAAGCGGAAAACGAAACAGACGAAACGAGAAAAAGGAAAACGAAATGAATCGTGATGGGATGAACCCTGAATTGGATTTCAGCAAGCTGGATGGACTGGTGCCGGGCGTGGTGCAGGATGCCGCGACGGGCGAGGTGTTGATGGTTGGATTTCTGAACGAGACGAGCTATGCGATGAGCCTGGAGTCGGGCTTTGTGACGTTCTGGAGCAGGACGCGGCAGAAGCTGTGGATGAAGGGCGAGTCGAGCGGGAATCGGCTGCGGATTGTCGAGGCTGCGACGGATTGCGACAACGACGCGATCGTCTTTCGCGTGGTGGTGGAGGGCGACGGTCTGGTGTGTCACGAGGGGACGGTTTCGTGCTTCACGAAGTCGATCCGCACGGCGCAGATGGAATCGGCGCAGGGCGAGATTGCGGCGGAGGTGGCGAATGTCGGGTAAGCTGCGGCTGGGAATTCCGAAGGGAAGTTTGCAGGATGCGACGATTGCGCTGTTCCAGCGGGCGGGCTGGAATATCTATGCCGACGGGCGGTCGTACTTTCCGTCGATTGATGATCCGGAGATTGAGTGCATGCTGATTCGCGCGCAGGAGATGGCGCGGTATGTGGACCACGGGGCGCTGGACGCGGGGCTGACGGGGATTGACTGGGTGGTGGAGAGCGGGCTGGAGCTGACGAGCATTACGTCGCTGACCTATGCCAAGCAGAGTCGGCGCAAGGTGAGGTGGGTGCTGGCGGTGCCGGAGGGTTCGGGGATTACGCGGGCCGAGGATCTGGAAGGCAAGATTGTGGCGACGGAGCTGGTGGAGGTGACGCGGCGCTACTTCGAGCAGAAGGGCGTGACGGTGAAGGTGGAGTTCAGCTGGGGCGCGACGGAGGTGAAGCCGCCGATGCTGGCGGATGCGATTGTGGAGGTGACGGAGACGGGCAGCAGCCTGCGCGCGAATCGTCTGGCGATTATTGACACGGTGATGGAGAGCGAGACGCATCTGATTGCGAGCCGGGCGGCGTGTGAGGACGCGTGGAAGCGGCGGAAGCTGGATTCGCTGGCGCTGATGCTGCGGGCGGCGATTGACGCGCAGCGGCAGGTGGGGCTGATGCTGAATGTGCGGCGCGGCGATCTGGACCAGGTGCTGGCGGTGTTGCCGGCGCTGAACTCGCCGACGATCTCCGAGCAGAGCAACCCGGAGTGGGTGGCGGTGAACACGATTCTGGAGGAAGCAGCGGTGCGCGAGGTGGTGCCGCGGCTGAAGGACGCGGGCGCGACGGGGATTGTGGAGTATCCGCTGAACAAGGTGGTGCTGTGAGCGGTGGCGTGCGAAGGGAACGGCTCTGGTAGCGAACAGGGCCGGATTTTTCAGGACGGTACGAGCGGGAGAATGGCCAGGATGCAACGGTATGTTTTGTGCTCCACGAACGAAGAAGATCGCAGGCAGGCGGAAGCCGCACTGCGACGGCTGGAGATGCGCGGGGGCGCGGCGGTGGATGCCGCGATGCCGCGTGCGGAGGCGATGGTGGAGGCGGTGCGCACGGAGGGCGACGCGGCGCTGCGGCGGTTTGCGATGGAGTGGGATGGATTGCAGGAGGGTGTGGCGCTGCGCGTTTCCTGCGACGAGATGCGGCGGGCGTGGGACGGGCTGGACGCGGCGTTGCAGGAGGCGCTGCGCGTGGCGGCGGCGCGCGTACGGCGGTTTGCCGAGCGGCAGATGCCGCGCGAATTTGAAGAAATGGAAGCGAGCGGGCTGCGCGTCGGGCAGCGAGTTCGCGCGCTGGACGCGGTGGGCTGCTATGTGCCGGGCGGTCGGCATCCGCTGCCTTCGACGATGGGGATGACGGTGATTCCGGCGCAGGTGGCGGGCGTGGAGCGGATTGTGGTGGTCTCGCCGAATCCGGCGGCGGAGACGCTGGCGACGGCGCACCTGCTGGGCGTGACGGAGTTCTATCGCGTGGGCGGGGCGCAGGCGGTGGCGGCGCTCGGGTGGGGGACGGAGACGATTCTGCCGGTGAGGAAGATTGTGGGACCGGGGAATCGGTGGGTGACGGCGGCCAAGGCGCTGGTGGCGCGGCAGGCGGGCTGCGGGATCGATATGCAGGCCGGGCCGACGGAGATTGTGGTGGCGAGCGAGGTGGGCGATGCGCGGGCGATTGCTGCGGACCTGGTGGCGCAGGCCGAGCACGATCCGGATGCGCTGGCGGTGATGGTGACGACGCGGACGGAGCTGGCCGAGGCGGTGATGGCCGAAGTGAGCCGCACGACGAATGAGACGGCGCAGCAGGCGATGGCGGCGAATGGATATATTTTTGTGGCGGCGACACGCGACGAGGCGCGCGCGGTGGTGAATCGGCTGGCGGCCGAGCACCTGACGGTGGACGCGGCGGCGGACGTGGAGTGGGTGAGGAATGCGGGGAGCGTGTTTGTGGGCGCGTGGTCGCCGCAGCCGATGGGGGATTATGTTTCGGGGCCGAACCACACGCTGCCGACGGGCGGACAGGCGGCGCAGCGCGGCGGGCTGAGCGTGATGGATTTTCTGAAGCTGATGACGGTGCAGGAGTATTCGCCGCGCGCGCTGACCGAACTGGGTCCGCATGCGGCGCGGCTGGCGCAGGCGGAGGGTTTGCGCGGGCACGAGGCGGCGATCCGCGAGCGGATGCAGGCGAGCGCGAAGGACGATGTGGACGATGGGACGACGCGGTTTCCGACGCCGCGCGCGCTTGTGCTGCGGATGCCGGAGTATCATCCGCCGCTGGGCGACCGGAGCGCGCTGCGTCTGGACTTCAACGAGAACACGGAAGGCGCGTCGCCGCGCGTGGTGGAGGCGCTGCGCGGGCTGACGGCCGAGGCGCTGACGCGGTATCCGGAGCGGGGACCGATGGAGGCGCGTGTGGCGGCGCATCTGGGCGTTGGGGCCGAGGAGGTGGTGCTGACGAATGGCGTGGATGAGGCGATTCATCTGCTGTGCCAGACGTATCTGGATGCGGGCGATGAGCTGCTGCTGCCGGTGCCGACGTATGCGATGTACGAGATTTATGCGGCGGCGACGGATGCGCGCGTGGTGCGCGTGGAGGCTGCGGAAGATTTTGCGTTTCCGGCGGAGCGGCTGATGCGGGCGATTACGCCGGCGACGCGGCTGATTGCGATTGCCAATCCGAACAGTCCGACGGGATCGGTGGCGACGCGGGAGCAGTTGCTGTGCGTGGCCGAGGCTGCGCCGCAGGCGATGGTGCTGGTGGATGAGGCGTACTTTCATTTTCACGGCGAGACGCTGATGGACGTGATCGGGATGGTGCCGAATCTGTTGGTGGCGCGGACGTTTTCCAAGGCATACGGGCTGGCCGGGCTGCGGCTGGGCGCGCTGGTGGGGCGCGGAGAGAATCTGCGCTGGGTGCGGCGCGTGCTGTCGCCGTACAGCGTGAATGCGGCGGCGCTGACGGCGCTGGGCGCGGCGCTGGAGGATGAAGCGCATCTGGCGCGGTATGTGAGCGAAGTGTTGGCGGCGCGCGGGGAGTTTGAAGCGGCGCTGGATGGGATGGGCGTGCGGCGATGGCCGTCGCGGGCGAATTTTGTGCTGGTGGAGATCGGCTCGCGGCACAGGGAGTTCTGCGCGCGGATGCGCGAGGCGGGCGTGCTGGTGCGGGATCGCTCGGCGGACCCTGGGTGCGACGGGCTGGTGAGGATTACGGTGGGGACGCGCGAGCAGATGGCGCGTGCGGCGCGGGCGATGCGCGCGGTGATGGTGGAGTTGGGAATGGAACGGATGGCGGAGGCGACGCGATGAGAGGGCAAATGTTGACGGAGAACGAAGCGGAGGGCCGAGCGGAGACGATGCCGGTGCGGCAGGCCGAGATCATGCGCCACACGACGGAGACGTCGATTGTGCTGCGGCTGACGATTGAAGGGCGCGGGCAGTACCGGGTGAAGACGGGGATTCGGTTTTTCGATCACATGCTGGAGCTGTTTGCGCGGCATGGAGGGTTCGATCTGGAGCTGACGTGCAAGGGCGACCTGGATGTGGACCAGCACCATACGGTGGAGGACGTGGGGATTGCGCTGGGCGAGGCGTTTGATCGCGCGCTGGGCGAGAAGCGCGGGATTCTGAGGGCAGGATATTTTGTGATGCCGATGGACGAGACGCTGGCGGTGGCGGCGGTGGACCTTTCCGGGCGCGCGGCGTATGCCGTGGAGACGAAGGTGAAGGCGCGGATGGTGGGGGATTTGCAGACGGAGCTGGTGGTGGATTTTTTTGAGGGATTTGCGCGCGGGGCACGGGCGAATGTGCATGTGAAGGTGATGTATGGGCGGAGCAATCATCACAAGATCGAGGCGAGTTTCAAGGCGTTTGCGCGGGCGATGCGCGGGGCGTCGTCGCGCGACCGGCAGATGGCGGAGCTGCTGCCGAGCACGAAAGGCCTGCTGTGACGGAGCTTGCTGTGAGAGTGACGGTGGTCGATTACAAGGCGGGGAATCTGGCGTCGGTCGAGAAGGCGTTGCGCGCGCTGGGAGCCGAGGTGAGCGTGACCGAGCGCGCGGAGGACATCGATCAGGCGCAGCGGATCGTGCTGCCGGGCGTGGGGCATTTTCGCGCGACGGCGCGGCTGGACGCGAGCGGGATGAAGCTGGCGCTGATGCGGGCGATGGCGCGAGGCGTGCCGCTGCTGGGGATTTGCGTGGGGATGCAGTGGCTCTACGAAGGCAGCACGGAAGCTCCGGATGTTGCGGGCGTGGGATGGTTTCGCGGGCGGGTGACGAGGTTTCCGGCGGGTGGTGAAAAAGTGCCGCATGTGGGATGGAACGAGTTGGAGATTGCGAGCGCGACGCCGCTGATGCGCGGCGTCGGGAGCGGGGAGCATGCGTATTTCACGCACGGGTGGCGCGCGCCGGTGAGCGAGGATGCGGCGGCGGTGACGGAGTACATGGGCGCGTTTGCCTCGGCGAGCCAGCGCGGGCGTGTGTGCGGCGTGCAGTTTCATCCGGAGAAATCGGGCGCGACGGGACTGCGGATTTTGCGGAATTTTCTGGAGATGGATGGATGCTGACGCGGAGGGTGATTGCGTGCCTGGATGTGCGGGATGGGCGCGTGGTGAAGGGTGTGCAGTTTGTGGACCTGGTGGATGCGGGCGATCCGGCGGAGCTGGCGCGGCGGCATGCCGAGGCGGGCGCGGACGAGATTGTGCTGCTGGATATTACGGCGACGCATGAGGGGCGCGGGACGCTGGTGGACGCGGTGCGGCGCGCGGCGGAGCAGATATTTGTGCCGTTCACGGTGGGCGGCGGGATTCGCACGCTGGAGGACGCGGCTGCGGTGTTTGCGGCGGGCGCGGACAAGGTGAGCCTGAACTCGGCGGCGCTGGCGGAGCCGGAGCTGATCGGGCGGATTGGGGCCGAGTATGGCGCGCAGGCAGTGGTGGTGGCGATCGATGCGCGGCGCGGCGCGACGGGCGCCGATCCGGTGCTCGGCGCGCGGGTGTATACGCATGGCGGACGGCGCGACGCGGGGCGGACGGTGATGGAGTGGGCGCGCGAGGCCGAAGAGCGCGGCGCGGGCGAGATTCTGCTGACGTCGATGGATGCCGACGGGACGCGGGCGGGATTTGACTGCGAACTGACGGCGGCGGTGAGCGGGGCGGCGAGCATTCCGGTGATTGCCTCGGGCGGCGCGGGAAGCGTGGAGCATTTTGCGGAGGTGTTTACGGCGGGGCGCGCGGATGCGGCGCTGGCGGCGAGCATCTTTCACTTTGGCGTGGCGAGCGCGCGGGAGCTGAAGGCGCAGCTTGCCGGGCGCGGAGTTGCGGTGAGGTATCCGTGCTGATTCCTTCGATTGACCTGATGGGCGGGCGCGTGGTGCAACTGGAGCAGGGCGAGCGGCTGCGCGTGGCGTCGGACGATGTTGATTACTGGGTGGAGCGGTTCGCGGCGTATGAGCGGGTGCAGTTGATTGACCTGGACGCGGCGATGGGCACGGGCGAGAATACGGCGCTGGTGGAGCGGATTGCGCGGCGACTGCCGGTGCAGGTGGGCGGCGGGATTCGCACGGTGGAGGCGGCGCGGCGCAGGCTGGAGGCTGGCGCGCGGCAGGTGATTCTTGGCTCGGCGCTGTTTGCCGAAGTGGACGAGGGTGGAGTCGCGCGCGGCGCTGCACAAGGCGCTTTGCGAGGCGTGCTGCGAGGCGTGGTGCGCGTGGAGTTTGCGCAGGCGTTGGCTGAGGCTGTGGGCGCGGAAAGCGTGCTGGCCGGGATGGATTCGCGCGGCGGACGGATTGCGATTCAGGGATGGAAGAAGACGATTGCGCTCGCGGCGGACGAGGCGATGGCGCAGCTCGATCCCTGTGTGGATGGGTATCTCTATACGCACATCGATGGCGAGGGATTGTTGCAGGGGTTTCCGCTGGAGGTGGCCGAGCGGCTGCGAGCGCTGACCCGGCGCAGGCTGATTGTGGCGGGCGGGATTCGCAGCCAGGCGGAGATTGACGCGCTGGAGGCGATGGGCGTGGATGCTGTGGCGGGGATGGCGATTTATACGAATCTGCTGAAGGCTTGAGCGCGGCGGCGCGGGAATCCGCGACGAAAACGAGACAGAAAAAAGCGGGAGGGTGGGAGCGAATTCGCCGTCACCTTCCCGCTTTGTGTTTGTCTGCGGATTTGTTGTTTGGTGCGCGGATCAGAGGGTTTTCATGTCGAGGACGAAGCGGTATTTCACGTCCTGGCGGAGCATGCGCTCGAAGGCTTCGTTGATCTGCGCGACGGGGATGACTTCGACATCGGCGGTGATGTTGTGCTGGCCGCAGTAGTCGAGCATCTCCTGGGTCTCCGGCATGCCGCCGATCATGGAGCCGGCGATGGACAGGCGTTTGGTGATGAGCGAGAAGACGCTGACGGCGGGCGGTTTTTCGGGCAGTCCGACGAGAGCGAGCGTGCCGTCCTGCCGGAGCAGCGAGAGGTACGGGTCGAGGTCGTGCGGTGCGGAGGCGGTGTCGAGGATGAAGTCGAAGCTGCGCGCGTGGCGGGCCATTTCCGCGGAGTCGGTCGAGAGCAGAACCTCCGCAGCGCCGAGACGGAGCGCGTCGTCTTTCTTCTTGAGCGAGGTGGTGAGCTGGACCGTGTGAGCGCCGAAGGAGTGAGCGAATTTGAGGCCCATGTGTCCGAGGCCGCCGAGGCCGACGATGCCGACCTTCATGCCGGGGCCAACCTTCCAGTGACGGAGCGGTGAGTAGGTGGTGATGCCGGCGCAGAGCAGCGGCGCGACTCCGGCGAGGTCGAGGTTGGCGGGGACGGTGTGTGCGAAGCGCTGGTCGACGACGTAGTTGCTGGAGTAGCCGCCCATGGTGATGGAGCCGTCGACGCGGTCCTTGGCGGCGTAGGTGAGGGTTGCGCCGCGTTCGCAGTAGTGCTCCTGGCCGCCGTGGCAGGGAGCGCAGGCGCGGCAGGAGTCAATGATGACGCCGATGGCGGCGATGTCGCCGACTTTGAATTTGGTGACGGCGGAGCCGGCGGCCGTGACGCGACCGACGATTTCGTGGCCGGGAACCATGGGGTAGACGGCCTGGCCCCACTCGTTGCGCGCCATGTGGAGATCGCTGTGGCAGACGCCGCAGTAGAGGATGTCGACGACGATGTCGGTCGAGAGCGGCTGGCGGCGCTCGAAGGAAAAAGGAGCAAGCGGGGATTGCGCGCTGGTGGCGGCGTAGCCCTTGGAAGCAGTCATGAAAATACCTCGATCTGGAAGTGGGTGAAGCGGAGCGGAAGCTGCAACTCAAGTTTAGATGCAGCGGTGGGCGGGAACGAATCAGCGGGCCGGAATCGAGGGTGCGGGCTGGAATCAGGGTTGAGGCTGGATGGCGGTGGCGATGCGCGGGATTTGCTGGTAGTCGGAGAGAAATTCGATCTGGTGGAAGCGGGAGTCGGCGAGCAGAGCGGCGATGGCGTCGCGCTGGCCGAAGCCGATTTCGAGCGCGAGGAGGCCGCCGGGGTGGAGATGCTGGCGCGCTGCGGGAATGAGGCGGCGATAGAGGTCGAGTCCGTCGGGTCCGGCGAAGAGAGCCAGGGCTGGTTCGTGGTCGCGGACCTCGGCGGCGAGCGTGGCGGCGTCGGCGAGCGGGACGTAGGGCGGGTTGGAGGCGATGCAGTGGAAGCGCTCACCGGTGAGCGCGGCGAAGAGATCGCTTTCGCGGAAGGTGATGCGCGCGGCGACGTGGTGGCGCGCGGCATTCTGCCGGGCGACGGCGAGTGAGGCGGGCGAGAGATCGACTGCGGTGATTTGCGCTGTAGGGTTGGCGACGGCGCAGGCGATGGCGATGGCTCCGCTGCCGGTGCCGATGTCGAGCAGGCGCGGGGCGGGAATTTTTGTCTGAGCGAGAAATGCGAGCACGCGCTCGACGAGCAGCTCGGTCTCCGGGCGCGGGATGAGGACGCTTGGATTGACGGCGAGGGTGAGCGAGTGGAATTCGGCTTCGCCGAGGATGTACTGGACTGGCTCGCCGAGGATGCGGCGGTGGAGGAGCGAATGGAAACGCGCGGCGGTGTCGGCGTCGAGCGGGTCATCGGCGTGGGCGAGGAGCCAGGCTCTGCTCTGGCCGACGGCGTGGCGCAGGAGCAGCTCGGCGTCGGCGCGGGCGCGGTCCGGATGGGGGCTGCGGGCGAGCGCGGACTCGGCCTGGCGCAGGAGCGCCGTGACGGACTCAGGCGGCATGGGCGGAGCTTGCCTTGAGCTGCTCGGCCTGATCGTGGGCGTTGAGCGCGTCGAGGACGGGCTGGAGACGGCCCTCGAGGATGAGGTCGAGCTGGTGGAGGGTGAGTCCGATGCGGTGGTCGGTGAGGCGGTTCTGGGGGTAGTTGTAGGTGCGGATTTTTTCGCTGCGGTCGCCGGTGCCGACCTGCTGTTTGCGTTCGCGGGCGAGCGCGGCGTGCTGGCGCTCCATCTCGACTTCGTAGAGGCGCGAGCGCAGGACGCGCATGGCTTTTTCGCGGTTTTTGATCTGGGATTTTTCGTCCTGGCAACTGACGACGGTGTTGGTGGGCAGGTGCGTGATGCGTATGGCGGAGTAGGTGGTGTTGACGCTCTGGCCGCCGGGACCGGAGGAGCAGAAGGTGTCGATGCGCAGGTCTTTGGCTTCGATTTTGATGTCGACCTCCTCGGCCTCGGGCAGGACGGCGACGGTGACGGCGGAGGTGTGGACGCGGCCCTGGGTTTCGGTGGCGGGCACGCGCTGGACGCGGTGGACACCGCTCTCGTACTTGAGCTGGGAGTAGACGCGGTTGCCTTCGATGAGCGCGATGACCTCCTTCATGCCGCCGACGGCGGACTCGGAGATGGAGAGGATTTCGACCTTCCAGCGGTGCTGCTCGGCCAGGCGCGTGTACATGCGGAAGACCTCGGCGGCGAAGAGCGAGGCCTCGTCGCCGCCGGTGCCGGCGCGGATTTCGAGGATGACGTTTTTGTCGTCGTTGGGGTCTTTGGGCAGGAGCAGAATGCGCAGAGCGGATTCAAGCTCGGCCAGGCGCGGCTCGAGCACGGCGACCTCTTCGGCGGCCATCTCGCGCAGGTCGGCATCGGCGAGCATCTGGCGCGCGTCGTCGAGCGACTGGCGGGTCTGCTTCCAGTTGCGATAGGTTTCGACGGTCTCTTCGAGGTCGCGATGCTGCTTGGCGGTCTTCTGGTAGGCTTCGCGGTCCTGCTGGATTTCAGGCTGCGCGAGCTGGTGGGCGAGTTCGTCGTAGCGGGCTTCGAGTTGTTCGAGGCGGTCAAACATGGGGTTCCTTCGGTGAGCAATCGGCGGCAGACGAGGTGCGGCGCGGGATGGCGGGGTGAGAATTTGCTGGAAAAGCGGGCAGGGGAACGCGATGCGGCGGCGGGAGCCGCTAGAGGAGTGCCGAGATGGAGGCGCGTTGCTGCATCTGGAGATAGTTTAGCTCAGAAACGGGTTGACAACTTCGACGCCGTCGATGCGCTGGCCGTGATGGAGGTTTTCGGTGAGCAGAGTGCGGCATCCGGATTGGCTTGCAGCGCGAACGATCATTGCATCCCAGAACGAGATTTTGTGCAGGCGATGAAGATCAATCGCTGCAAGAACGTCGGTCGTGGAAGGCTGAAAAACTGTGAACGAACCGAAGATTCCAACCTTTTCTTTCGCTATTTCGGGACTGATTTTCAGTTTGCCGGTGGCGACTGAAAAATACTCCTGCAAAACCTGTATGGAAAGAACGGCTGACCGTTGATGCAGGTGTGTTTCGATC
Source organism: Acidobacteriota bacterium (assembly GCA_021846275.1). Taxonomy (GTDB): domain Bacteria; phylum Acidobacteriota; class Terriglobia; order Terriglobales; family Acidobacteriaceae; genus Acidicapsa. Next base: position 370,485 of record JAJZBZ010000003.1, on the reverse strand, counting down.
AGTCGCATTGCGGTTGTCTGCTTTGCAGGTGAACGGGCGTCGTCGGTGTAGATCAGCAGGTTGCTGTCGAGGAAGACTTTAGAGGTTGCCATAGCGTCCGAGGCGTTCGGCGTAGATTTCCTCGCGGTTCCACTTCCATCCGTTCGAGTCTCCGGTGCCAGACAGCGCACGGAGCCGTGCGATCTTCGCTTCGGTGTCGTCTTCGCCGACAAGCTCAACCAGACGATCCCGCACGTATTGATTGACGGTTGTGCCCATCTCGCCTGCCTTCCGGCGGGCCTGTTCGACAATTCGGTCGTCGATGGAAAGAGTGAGATTCATGAACACATAATACGTGTACGCTGATTCCGTGTCAAGTGGTTGCAATTGGCGGTACTGTCCTAATTTCGTGAGCCGCCCTATGTTACCCCCCAGGGGGGTGGTATTAATTTTCTTGGGTAATAATAGACTTGACAACTCATGCCGAATCGGGTAGCGTTATGGCATGGGAACGATCAAAGAACCCGAAACGCTACAAGAAGCAATCCTCTACTTCGCAGACCGCGAGAACTGCCGCGAATACCTGACTGCCCGGCGCTGGTCCGATGGCGTCACCTGCCCCCGTTGCGGCGGCAAGAAAGTGATCTTCCAAGAGAAGTACAACCGCTACCAGTGCGGCGCGTCACATCCCCTGCGTCAGTTCACGCTCAAAACCGGAACGATCTTTGAGGACTCACCTATCGGTCTCGACAAATGGCTCACGGCCATGTGGATGGTTGTGAACTGCAAAAACGGGATCAGCAGCTACGAGATTCATCGGGCGCTGAAAGTCTCCCAAAAGACCGCATGGTTCATGGATCACCGTATCCGACTTGCTTTGAAGCAAGAGACGGAATCTCCGCTTACTGGCACGATTGAAATGGACGAGACGTTCATCGGCGGAAAAGTGAAGAACATGCACAAGAGCCGGAAGCCAAAGGGACCAGGATTCAGCGGGAAGCCGGTTGCGGGAACTGCCGCGAAAGCTATCGTTGTGGGAATGCTTGAGCGCAAAGGCCGGGTCCGCGCGGAAGTGGTAGTGGAGCGGACACAGCCGGTGCTCCATGCCATCATCGAAACTCATCTCGGAGGCGGATCAACGCTGGTGACGGATGAGTGGGGCGGATACAAGGGAACCAATTTCCAGCACGAAATTATCAATCACGCGGTCTCCTACGTGAACGGTCTGGTGCATACGAACGGCATCGAAAACTTCTGGTCCCTCTTGAAGCGGGGGATCAACGGAACCTACGTGTCCATCGAACCGTTCCATCTGTTCCGGTACATCGATGAGCAGGCATTCCGTTACAACTACCGGGAGATGGCAGACATGGCAATCAAGGATGCGGATCGGTTCGACATCGCCGTCCGTCAGATCGTGGGCAAGAGGCTCACGTATGCTGAATTGACCGGCAAGGAGGGAGCCACCGCGCCCTTCTAATCCATGGAAAAAACCGCGCGGGAGACGGCCAAAATCTTAGGCTGTCTCCTCATCACGGTGTCTGCTTAACTATTTCCTCGGCCATGTAGTAGTTGACTCCCGCACACAGGTCATAGAGAACTTTTGCCTCGTCTGTGGAGACGTTCTTATCGGGGTGCATGTAAGCATTTCGGTCGGTGTCCTTGATCTCGCGAAGCCGATCCGTAATAGTGCGCGGTGCACCCTGCTTTGCAAGGTGATCTATGTACGAATTCCAATCCTTGTTCTTGTGCGGCCACTTCTGCTTCGCCAATGTCTCGTAATAAAAGATCATCAGCGACTCAGTCGCGCGGCATACATGGAATGCGCACGCGGTGGGGATGTCGAATACAAGGCAACGTGCAGCCTGCGTTAAATCCGCGATGAATTGAGCGGGCAGGATGCGCCTTTGCGTGGGCGTAAAGTCATTCTCTGGACTTCTGATCAGAAGCGAGGTATTTCTGGTCCCTTTCGGCGTCACTGTAAACACATCGAGATTTCGATGCTCTCGCTCGAACGCCTCCTCAAATTTTTCTTTCCAGTAGTACAGCATCCTTACTTCGTCATCGATAACGAGTCGCTCGAAATCCCGAGGGATGCTATCCATCAATCCATGAATCATCCCGAGGAACCCATCGACTGCCACGCAGGTGTCTTTGAAGGTGTTCTCCAGTTCGGCTGCTTCCGTTCTGAATCTCACCAGCCATTGGCAGGGAAGCTGAATCTGCATGTAAAGTTCTACGGCCTTGTCGCCAATATTCACATGGTCGGTAAGGTAGGTAATGCTGGATCCCAAGCCGTAAAACACATTGAGATTCGTGGCTTTCATATCCGTTCCCGAAACAGCCGTGAACCAGCGTCCCCAATACGCAGGCAGCGATCTTACACCTCTTTCCACATCCGCCTTTCCGGCGGATATGGTACACTCCGCCTAGCGGCGGATTCACATGGCAAAGGTGACGCTTTGCTGGCGTGCTGGCCGTCGATCCCTTTTGGGTATTTTTCCGTCCGCCCGGACGTGAGCACGGTACGCTCTTGCGACATTATCGCATGGAGCGTACCGTCATGGAATCTGCTACGACAACAGAGAAGCCTTCACTTGCTGAGTCACTTGCTCAAATGCAGCTTTGTCACGAGCGAGTCTTTGACCTAGTTCACCGCGCCGTAAATCTTGAATTCTTGCGTGACACTCCTTCTCAAAACCGGGAAAGCGTTCATCCATCATGCGCTGAAGAGCCACAATGCCAAGCACAAGCTCCTGTGCTGCCTGAAACTGCTGGCGCTGTATCTCACACATGTGGGTGACCAGCATAGTCAAATCGGATTTATCCATTTGGCGCGCGCCTCCTTTGAGATTTTGCGGATTGCGCTATCATAGCGCCATGAGACCGTTGCCCCCGCCACCCGTGCCGGGCAGGACCGAATCTGAACGGTTCGAGAATGCCATGCGGCAGGTTCTCAGCGTATCCAAAGAGGAATTGCTGAGACGAGAAGCCAAGGAGAAGCAAGAGAAAGAGCAGCTAAGACCTAATAGCCCATAAGGGCTGAATCCGATCACTTCCCACCGCTCCCGATCATCCTCGCATATATGAGTTGCGAAATCTATTATTACCTTTTCTTGCCAACAAAAAATTAGCCAAATGTTTACTGGTTGGTTATCTTTGTGCCTGCCTGAATCCCCGATTTCGGGCGCAGGGTCTGCACTGGAAAATCAGTATGGCACAGATGCCAATAATTGCATGGCACTTTTGGAGAAAACGATTTCAGGGGTCAGATTTCAGGGGTCAGTTGCCGGGCGTGGACGCTGTTCTCCCACCCAGGCGAAGCTCGGATGGGGCAGCGGCGTCGCTGGCTCCACGAGACCAGTTGCTTGCGTTGCTCTTGCCCAATCGACGGCGGCGGCAGTGGACGCCCCATCGGCATCGGAGTTCTCCCACTCTATCCGGTGAGGCAAACACTCATAACTTATGCGAATGATTTTAAGAGACGGGACACTAGAAGACAGCTCTTATCGTGCGGAAGGAAAAAGAAATTATTAATGTAGACACCACGCCTCACCCAATTTTCCTTCCAACCCCCGACATTCGCGGGGTCTTGATGCTTCGATTGGTCAAACTGTGCGAGAGGCAATACTGTATTGTCGTCCAGAAAAAAGAAGCCCGCGTATCCAAAGCCAGCAAGAAAAGCTGATACATTCCGAATGGAGTCCTGGTTGTGGCGTTCTTCAATCTCCACCACGAGGTTCGGCATCGAGCGCCGAAGAGTTGCTTCCGCGCCCTTGAGCACGGCCAGTTCGTGACCCTCAACATCGATCTTGATGAATCCGACTCGGTCCAACTGAAAATCATCAAGCCGCAACTTCGGTACCCTGATTTCGGATCGAGGACTCCCATCAGGGTCATGTAACGGATTGGCACTTTCAATCGTGCTCCTGCCTAGATCCCTGGTCAGGACGCGCAGGCTGGCAGTGCCGATACAATCTGAAAGGGCAACAGCCTCGACTTCAATCGGTAAACGTTCTGCATCTGCTTTGTTGTGGATTCTGGCTGCGTCCGCCAGCCGCGGCTCAAATACGATGCAACCCGCGGATGCCCTTGCAAGCACGAATGCATAGTCGCCCTGGTCCGCTCCGATGTCGACAGACAGCTTCTCTTTGTCGCAAAGCAGCGGCACCACCTTCAGTTCGCGCTCCACGCTGCGAGAATCCTGGAGACGCGACTGCCGCCAGAAGCGCCTCACTCCGAGTGCTTTCATTGCCTGTTTGAGACCGCCCCACATTCCAAAACGCGGATCAGTTCCTAGCCCGCTTACTTTCCTCATCTCATACACTCACTTGGACGGATTCCATTTTGCAATCGCACGCGTACAACATCCCTGCTCGAACTGGTTGCATAAATGACGTCTTGAAAGGGCACGGCTTCAGCCGCGCCAAAACAGTCGCGTAGAATCGGGGGCTTTAACCTCTGTGGGACACTCTTCAGCCGGCTCATCGGCCCAACGCGAGTCGAACACAAGGCGCTGAAGTGGCCAAGGTTCGCCCCAATATCTATCGCAACATCGCTCGGTGTGAGTATGCACGCAACAACCCGGCTTTCGAGCGGCTCATGGCACCGGTCACCTGCTGTTTGCTCCGAGAGGCGATTGTTTGGGTGCGCGACAGATTTCCACCCGCCTCGTAGCCGGTAGACAACCGCAGATACGGAACCGTACGCGGTAAATGTCCGCAATCTCCAGCGCCGAAAACGACAGATAACATTCTGGCGGGCGCTATGCGTCATCGTTGCATTATAGGCTCTGCGCAGGAGAGTGTAAATCTGCGCGATTGTGGGGTAGTGGTGCAGCTTGAAATTCGGCTGCTTTCTTCTTGTAAGGTCCGCGCTTCCGCACTTCAGGCATCGGCAAAATAGAAGCCAGCTCTTCCATACTCCACACGGGATCGGCAAGCCTCGCTTCCAACCAATCAAACGGTCCTATTGTTTTCTCTGTCATCATGCGGTGAACCGTGTGACTCATTGTCAAGTAAAATTCTATCGAAAAAGTTGCCATGTGCGGCTCGTTCCATTGCCGCGTTCCATTACGGGGTCAGCATGTCACTTCCGCTATGACTGGCACCAATGTCATTGCCAAACCGTAATCCCAAATAAATTGAATTGCACAAATACCTGACTGCCTGCCAATCTGTCTCAGGGCATGACGGGGAGTTCGAGGTGGGAGGGGTGGGTGGGGTCGGAGACGATGGTGATGGTGGCGGGCTGGTAGGCCGAGGGTGGCGCGGTCATGATGTTGGGCACGAAGGTCTGGGGATTGCGGTCGTAGAGCGGGAACCATGTGCTCTGGACCTCGACCAGGAGGGTGTGGCCCTGGAGGAAGACGTGATCGACGTCGTGGAGGCTCCAGCGGAATTCGGTGGTCTGGCCCGGCGTAATCGCTTCGGGGTGGTCGAAGCCGTTGCGGTAGCGTCCGCGGAAGATTTCCATGTTGGTCATGAGCTGGTAGCCGCGCATGGCCGGGTCGGGATCGTTGTCGGGATATTGATCGATGAGCTTGACGACGAAGTCGCCGTCGGAGCCGGTGGTGCGCGCGAAGAGGTCGGCGAAGACCTCGCCGGTGAGGGTGAGGTTGTGGTCGAGCGGCATGCGCCAGAGGGCGACATCGCTGCGTCCGGTGACGAAGCGCTGGTCCTCGACCATCCAGGTGTACCACTGGGAGCCTTTGCCGTAGGTGGGCTGGATGGGCCGGTGGCGGTAGGGGACGGGGTTGGCGGGGTCGGAGACGTAGGAGACGCTGCCGGCGGCGCAGTGGTCGCCGGGCTGGATGGCGTGGTCAGGGCCGAGGCAGAAGTCGGTGAGACGCGAGGCTGGCGGCGGGAACTGCGGGTAATACTGCCAGGTGTTGGAGCCGGTCTGGAAGCTGGCGGTGTTCTGGAGGGTGAAGTGGGTGGCGTTGCTGCCGGGTGCGTCCTTGAGGTAGTGGGCGAAGAAGCGCGCCTCGATCTGTTCGCGGTACTGCTCGCCGATGGCTGCGCCGTACTGGAGCGCGCCGATGTGGCGCGTGGTGGCGGACCACGATCCGTGACGCCAGGGGCCGAGGACGAGGAAGTTCTGGTGGCGGGCGTCGTGCGGCTGAAGACGCTTGTACTCCTCCTGCGGACCCCACATGTCTTCCTGATCGTAGTAGCCGCCGACGGTGAGCGTGGGGACGGTGACGGCGTTGAGGTGATACTCGACGCCGCGCGAGCGCCAGACCTCGTCGTAGGCGGGATGGTTGAGGAAATCCTGCCAGGTGGGGAGCTGTTGTTTGACGCCGGACTGGGCGACATCCTGGGCGAAGCTGCCGCGTGAGAGGAAGAAATCGAAGCCGTCGCGGGGCTGGCCGGCGGAGTCCTTGCCGTAATCGACCTGGGCGTTTTCCTTGCTGGTTTCGAGCATGAAGCCGTAGTCGTAGCCGTAGGTCTGGCGGAAGGCTCCGTTGTGGAAGAAGTCATCGCCGCGCCAGACGTCGATCATGGGCGCCTGCGGGGAGATGGCTTTGACGGCTGGGTTGGGGTCGATGCCGGCCATGGTGGTGAGGAAGCCGGGATAGCTGATGCCCATGACACCGACGCGACCGTTGTTGTCGGGCAGGTTTTTGACGAGCCAGGCGACGGTGTCGAAGGCGTCGGTGCTTTCGTCGGTGGCTTTGGGGTTCGAGTGGTCGGCCAGCGGTCGCATCATGCGGAATGTGCCTTCAGAACCGTAGCGGCCGCGAATGTCCTCTTCGACGCGGATGTAGCCGTCGCGGGCAAGCTGGGGCTGCGCGCCGACGAAGGATGCGGGCGTGAGTCCGGCGACGCCGTAGGGAGTGCGGGTGAGCAGGATGGGCAGCTTCTGGTGCATGTCGGCGGGCGTGAGGATGACGGCGTGGAGGCGGATGCCGTCGCGCATGGGGATCATGGCTTCGGTGCGGATGTAGTGGTGAAAGAGATGATGCTGGGCGTCGCCGATGCGCTGGAGCGTGAGCGGCTCGGTGTTGGGCGCGGTGCGTGTGACGGCCCATCCGGCGGGCAGATGCTGGAAGCGGTAGACGGCGTTGTCGTCGGTGCGGAAGGTGTCCGATGAGACGGCGTGGAGCGCGGTGGGCAGGTGACGCTCGCTTTCCAGGATGAGCTTGCCGAGCTTGCCGTGGTCGGCGTAGAAGCTGAGCGGGGTGTCCGGCTCGTCGGAGGTGGCGTAGGCTCCGGCAAAGGGGTAGTCCTGGTGGCGGCGGGCAAGGGCGGCGGGCGCGGCGAGCGCGAGCAGGAGCAGGCTGAGCAAGAGCGGGCTGAGCATCCGAAGACAGAGAACGAGCGATGGAGCGCGACCGCTGCGTGGGAGCAGGGGGGCGATGCGGGCGAGTTTCTGCGAGCGATGCGTGAGGGGGTTGTCCACGATGTCTCCTGAGCGCGGGGAAGAAATGCGATGGAGGCAGGGTATCACGCGCGCGCGGCGGCGCAGCGGCTTGAATCGCGGCTAGTGGGCGTGGTGGTGGCCGCCGCAGTCGGTGGTCATCTCTTCGGCGGGGACGACGCAGCCTTCGCTTGCGTGGCAGCCTTCGTGCTCGAACTGGATGGTGGAGTGGGCGATGTGGAACTCGCGGCGGACGAGCGATTGCAGGGCGAGCAGGATGCAGTGGCTCTCGGACGGGGGAATGTCGGCGATGCGGACGTGGCAGGCGAGGGCGCGGGATTGCGAGCCGAGGCTCCAGACGTGGAGATCGTGGACATCGAGGACGCCCTCGACGCGCTGCATGCGGGAGCGGATTTGGGCGACGGCGAGGCCGCTCGGCGCGCCTTCGAGCAGGATGTTGAGGGTTTCGCGGACGATCGCGACGGAACTCCAGAGGATGAGCGCGGCGATGACGAGCGAGAGCGCGGGATCGATCCAGTTTTGCCCGGTGAGATGGATGGCGAAACCGCCGGCGATGACGGCGGCGGTCGAGAGCGTGTCGCCGGCCATGTGAAGGAAGGCGCTGCGGAGGTTGACGTCGCGGGCGACGCCCCAGAGCAGCGCGGCGACGATGCCGTTCATGAGGACGCCGATGGCGGCGACCTCCATCATGAGGCGCGGCTGGACGACGACGGGCGAGCCGATGCGGTGGATGGCTTCGACGGCGATCCAGAGCGAGAGGACGACGAGCGTGGAGGCGTTGAGGAATGCGGCGAGGACGCCGGCGCGCTGGTAGCCGAAGGTTTTGAGGTCGTTGGCGGGGCGAAGCTGGAAGTAGACGGCGACGAAGGAGAGCGCGAGCGCGAGGAAGTCGGAGGCGTTGTGGCCGGCCTCAGAGACGAGCGCGAGCGAGTGGGCGCGCCAGCCGACGTAGAGCGTGAGGCCGACGTAGGCCAGCGTGGCGGCCATCGAGAACCACAGAACGCGGCTGGTGCGCGGGGAGGCATGCATGTGCATACAGGACCAGTGTAAATGAGGGGCGAACGCGCGATGCCGCAGTGCGGGCGGGAGTGGACGCGTGTGCGAAGGCTGCTTGTCGAAGCTGCGATTCTCTTGTGCGGAAGCTGGACGCGCGTGGGCGGGAATCAGCCGAGGGCGCGCGTGGGGCGCGCGAGACGCCTGCGCTCGCGATGGAAGGGACTCTCCGGCTGCGCGGGGCGTGGCGCGGCGAGCGAGCGCAGGCCGCTCCAGGTTTCGGCCAGGACGATGCTGTTTTCCGGGCTGCCGGGCTGGTAGCGCACGGAGCAGGGAAGGCCGACCTGAATCTGGCCGGGCAGCAGGTTGTCGCGCAGAGCGGTGATCTCCTGAGCGCACTCGTAGTTCACGCCGGCGATCTCGTACTGGTAGAGCAGCATGAGGCGCGCGGTGCCGCCGGTGGAGGCGATGGACTGGGCGGCGGTTCGATCTGTCCCGATGCGGTCTGTCTCCATGAGGTCAAGCAGGATGCCATCGACGAGACGACCGTAGCTGACGAGGCGCAGACGGCGTTCGCGCTCGATCTCTTCCGGGGTGGGCCGACGATGGCCGAGCAGCCAGACGAGCGCGCCGACGGCGAGCAGCAGAATGGCGATCAACGCTGTCCACTGCGCGGTCTGTGCGAGATGTTGCATGGTTGGGGGAGATTTCCCGGTCTCTCTTAGGGAGAGCATAACGCAAGTGCAATGGCAGGAGAATACGGTTGGCGCGTGAATTTTTGCCGAAGAGGAATGGCGAACCGAAACGGGCAACAGCTGGCCCGTTCGGTTCGGAATTGTTTTGAAGCTCGCGCTCAGGATGCGGTTTGCGTGGGCGTCACTGCTGGGTTTTGCGGCGCGCGGCCTCGAACTCGTCGCCGGGATTCCACTCGATGGGAGTGGGACGGGTGAGCGCCTGCCAGCCGAGCGCCATGCCGAAGCGGACGAGTTTGGCGTTGCCGGCGAAGTCCCAGTCTTCGTGAAAGTTGTCGGTGAAGTTGTGGTAATCGTGCTCCTCGAACTGGCGGAATTTTTCGACGCCCCAGGCGCGGTCGTGCCCGGCGTAGAGCGTGCCGGAGTCGATGGAAAAGGCCGGGATGCCGACGCGCGAAAGCGAGAAGTGATCGGAGCGGTAGTAGCTGCCGGCTTCCGGACGCGGGTCGGGCACGAGAGCGAGGTCGAACTGGCGGGCGACGCGCTGGACGGTGGGGTAGAAGCTGGTGCGCTGCGCGCCGTTGACGTTAGCCTCGAGGGGAGTGCCGATGGGCAGGATCATGTCGTAGTTGATGTCGAGGGTGATCTGGCCGGCGGGGATGGGCGGGTGTTCGCCGAGATACTGCGAGCCGAGCAGGCCCTGTTCCTCGGCGGTGACGGCGGCGAAGAGGATCGAGTGCGGCGGATGGATGCCGGACCAGGCGTGCGCCATTTCGAGGATCATGCCGACGCCGGTGGAGTTGTCGGCGGCGCCGTTGTAGATGTTGTCGCCGGGCATGCCGGGGACGAAGCCGAGATGGTCGTAGTGGGCGGTGTAGAGGACGGCCTGGTCGGGACTGGTTTGCGTGCCGGGAATTTCGGCGACGACGTTGGGCGACTCGTAGTCGCGGACGGTGCTGGAGACATGGGCGCGCAGGCGGACGTGGAGCGGGACGGCGCGGAAGCCGGGGCGACCGGCGGCGGCGAACTGCTGGTCGAAGTCAAGACCGGCGGCGGCGAAGAGCTTGCGCGCGATGTCGAGCTGGATCCAGCCGGCGGCCTGGAGCTTGGGCGCGGGATCGTCACGCAGCGAGGACTGTTCGCCTGCGCCGGAGTTTTTGACGACGGCCCAGCCGTAGCTGGCGAGGTCGGTGCGATGGATGATGAGCGCGCCGACGGCTCCCATGCGCGCGGCCTGCTCGAATTTGTAGGTCCAGCGGCCGTAGTAGGTCATGGCCTTGCCGGCGAAGAATGCGGGATCGTCGGAGGGCGGATCGCCGACGATGCAGACGATGACCTTGCCTTTGACATCGACGCCCTGGTAGTCGTTCCAGTGGAACTCCGGCGCGGTGACGCCGTAGCCGACGAAGACCATGGGCGCGTTGAGGACGGCCTCCGGCGTGAGGGCGCGGTTGCTGACGACGTAGTCGTCGCCGAAGCGGAGCGGGATGGGCGCGCCGCCGAGCGGGACGAACTGCATCGAGGTTTCGGCAGGCTTGACGGTCATGCCGACGAAGCGGACCTGCTGAAAGTAGCTCCCGTTGTCGCCGGCGGGTTTGAGGCCGTCGAGGGCGAACTGGGTGGCAATGTATTTGGCGGCAAGCTGGCCGCCGCGCAGGCCGGGATAGCGGCCTTCGAGCAGATCGTCGGAGAGGAATTTGACGTGGGCGCGGATGCGGGCGGCGCTGACGGAGTCTTCGGCGGTGCGCAGGGCTGCGGGCGTGTTCCTTGCGCTGGTCGCGGTGGTTTGGGCAATCGTGGGGGCGATGGCTGCGCCGAGGCAGGTGACGGCCAGCAGCGCGGGCAGCGCGCGGCGAAGTTTGAGGACGGTTTTTCTTTGCATTGTGTATCTCCCTGGCAGTATGCTCGCAGCAAATACAGGCTTCTGAATGCTTCGCAGAAGATTGTATCCGTCACGGCTTGCCGAAGACAGACCGAAGGCAAGCGCATGACAGGAGAGAATCGATGGCACGTCTGCGTTTTCCGGTTTTGTTCTCTGCGCGGAGTTGTGCGCACGGGATTTTTATGACTCTGCTCTTTGCGCTGTTTGCCGCGGCGGTAGTTCGCGGCGCAATCGCGCAGAGCGCGCCGACCGCGCCGACCGCGCCGACCGCGAGCGGGAAGCCAGCCTGGCAGCCTGCGCCGGGCACGGTGACGCTGCCGCTGTGGCCGGGTGAGCCGCCGGATGGACGCACGCAGCCGGGGCGGCCGCGCAATCCGGCGCGAGGGCCGGAGCGCGACACGACGCGGCCGAGCGACGAGTTGATTGCGGGCAGGCCGGTGGTGCGGCTGGGGAATGTTTCGACGCCGACGCTGACGCTCTACGCGCCGAAAGCTGGGAACACGCACGTGGCGGTGGTGGTGTTTCCGGGCGGCGGTTACCAGATTCTGGCCATCGACCTGGAGGGGACTGAGGTTTGCGAGTGGCTGAATTCGATTGGCGTGAACTGCGTGCTGGTGAAGTATCGCGTGCCGGATTCAGGGCCGTACCCGCGCTCGTCGTCGGCGCTGCAGGATGCACAGCGGGCGATGGGGCTGGTGCGCGCGCATGCCGGGGAGTGGGGGATTGATCCGGACAAGGTGGGGGTGCTGGGGTTTTCGGCGGGAGGACATCTGGCGGCGGCGGTGAGCACGCATTACACGGAGCGGATGTACCCGGCGGTGGACGCTGCGGACCGGCAGAGCTGCGCGCCGGATTTTGCCGTGGTGCTGTATCCGGGGTATCTGGCGCTGGCCGAGGATCGGTTTGCTTTCAATCCGGACCTGCCTGTGAACTCGCAGACGCCGCCGACGTTTCTGTTGCAGACCGAGGACGACCATGTGGCGCATGTGGAGAGTTCGATTGCCTACTTCATGGCGCTGAAGGCTGCCGAGGTTCCGGCGGAGATGCATATTTTTACGAACGGCGTGCATGGCTACGGGCTGCGGCGGACGAGCCTGCCGGTGACGCGGTGGCCGGGCCTGGTGGAGCAGTGGCTGGGGACGATCGAGATGCTGCCGCCGACGCAACCCGCGCGGTGATCCCCCGAAAATGAATCGATTCGAGACAGTGGGGCGTTTTTGAAGTTTGCCGCCGGAAGGTCGATAAACGGGAGGCGGGGATGGAGTGCATCCGTTCTTCGCGAAGTGTGAGTTTACGCACATGGAACCTCCGGAGAACCGATGGCAGACGCGATGTCCAGGCAGAGGTTGACGCCCACGGCGGACAGCGCCCTGCGGAGTGAGGAGCACGCGGCCTGCTCGGCGGATCCGACCCGGATGTACGTTTTGCAGGCTCTGCAAATTCTGGATACGGAGCCGGAGGATCGCTTCGACGCGATCACGCGGATGGCGGCGGCGCAGTTGCAGGCCGACGTGGCCTCGATTGATTTTGTGGACGCGACGCGGGTCTGGTCCAAATCTGTCTGGAATGCGAGGCCGCGGGAGTTTCCCCGGACGGAATCCTTTGCCGAGTGGATTGTTGAGACGGGCCAGATGCTGGTGGTGCGCGATATGCAGGCCGCCGGGCGGCAGCGCGGACTGTATCGGCCGGATATGGTGGCGCGTGTGCGGTTTTTCGCCGGGGTGCCGATTCGCTGCTCGAATGGAACGGTGCTGGGAGCGCTGTGCGTGGCCGGGTATGAGCCGCGCGCGCAGATGCAGCCGGAGGAGTTGCTGGCGCTGGAGAATCTGGCCAGCCTGGTGACGGACCAACTGGAACTGCGACATTTGAGGCAGCGGCAGGGCAGTGCCGCGGAGCCGAATCGCGTCGCGCAGCCGGAGCGCGCGGCGGAGACGGACAGCGGTCCGGTGGAGTCGCCCGCCGAGGAAGCCGCGTGGCCGACGGTGGAAGAGCTGGAGTATGCGCTGGAGCGGGATCAGTTTGTGCTGCATTATCAGCCGGAGGTGGAGATTGCAACGGGGCGCATCGTCGGGCTGGAGGCGCTGATTCGCTGGCGGCATCCGCGACGGGGAATGCTGGCTCCGCAGAGCTTTATTCCGCAGGCGGAAGACAACGGAATGATCCTGCCCATCGGCGACTGGGGATTGGCGCATGCCTGTCGGCAGTTGCAGGCGTGGAAGCGGGATCGCCCGTGGCTGGAGCCGTTGCGCGTCTGCGTGAATCTGTCAGCGCGGCAGTTTACGCGAACCGGGCTGGCGGATCAGATTCAGTCGCTGCTGATGACGACGGGGCTGCGCGGTCATCATCTGGGGCTGGAGATGACGGAATCGACGCTGATTCCATCGATTTCGAGCACGCTGGGGGTGCTGAACAGCCTGCAACGGCTGGGCGTTTCGCTGCACATGGATGATTTTGGAACCGGATACAGCTCGCTGAGCCATCTGCATCGGTTTCCGTTTGACGTGCTGAAGGTGGATCGCTCGTTTGTGAAGCGTATGACGATGGGCGCGCAGCCGCTGCAGATTGTGAAAACGATTTTAGAGCTGGCGCGCGTGCTGGGCATGGACGTGGTGGCCGAGGGGATTGAGACCGAGGAGCAGCGCGCGATGCTGGAAAAGCTGGGCTGCCGCTATGGACAGGGATACCTGTTTGCGAAGCCGCTTGATGCGGATGCGATGGGGATTCTGCTGGCCTCGCCGGAGACGCGGATTGGATTTGGGCGCGAGGCGGCGGTGCCGCGCGAAGTTGCGTCTTGAGGCGGGTTGCCTGAATCGGGACAGCGCGGGGCGTGATTCCCAGTCTGAAACGCAGGCCGGAACAGCGGGTGAGAAATCGCTCAAGTTTGATTCGAATCGCGCGTAGGCTGCGGGTATGGGCAGTCTGACGCAGGCAAGCGCAGCGCAGGGCACCGTCCCGCCATCGTCGGCGGGGATGGATTTTGCCGCGCTGCTGGAGGCTGTGGCGCTTGATCCGGAGGCCGTGCTGGGCAAGGCAGCGCGGTCGAACGGAGGGCGCGCGTCTGCGGCGTCTGCGGCGAAACTCCCTGCGGCTCGGCCCTCCCCCATGCCGACGTCCGTTTCGCAGCCCGCAGCAAATCGGGCGGATGGGACTGGATTTGGCAGGACGAGACTCTCTGGAGCCGGGCAGGCAGAAACGCAGATTCCAAAACTTTCCCCGGCTCGCTCGGCGCGGGATCGCGCGAGCGGGGCAAGTGGCGAGGCGGTTGCGTTCCCGGCGACGAAACCTGCCGTGGAACAGGAGCTTCGACGGGCGGAGCCGCTTTCAGCGGCGAAACAGCGGGCCATGTCCGCGCTGCGCAGCGTTCGTGAGCCTGACGTTCGCGAGTCTGAATTGACGGAGCCGACCCCGGCGAGGAAGAAGCCGCCGAAGTCTCTGCGCGTGGGGAACAGTTCATGGCAGGCCTCGGCGGTCGAGCCGAGTGAGGCTCAACTGCGGACGGAGGCTGCGCTGCTTGAAGAGTTGCTGGGCGAGGATACGGTGGCCATCGGCGCGTCGGCTCCGCCGCTATTGGATGCAGAGTTGGCAGCGGCGACCGAGCAGGCTGCCGCGCCGGCGGCTTCTGCCCGGCGCTGGCCCGGACCAAGGCGGAAGTGCGTGACGATCTCCGTGCGCCTGAGCGCGGCGGAGGCGAAGACGCTGCGCCGACGCGCGGATGAATCGGAGTTGTCGGTCTCGGACTATCTGCGCTCGTGCGTGCTGGAGGCCGATCAACTGCGGGCGCAGGTGAAGCAGGTGCTGGCAGAGGTGCGCACGCGCAGGCCCGAAGCGCAGGCAAGCGCCGTGGGCGCGGCAGAGCCTTTACGGGCGGAGTCGTCCTGGCGGGAGCGGCGCTGGCGGCGCTGGCTGGCCGCGCTGCGGCTGGCGCAGCCCATGCCCAGCCCGGCACGACAGCCCATGCCCAGCCATCGCTGAGGACAGATGCGTCCGGTCGGCATATGCGGCCCGGGCGGGAGCGGACGGATTCAGCTTCCAGACAGTGTCTTGCTTTGCCCCTTCCATCGGTTTTCCTCGCCTGGATGAAATTTTTGTTAACAAGCTGTCAACCCAAAGGCGCATCTGTCGTCTACGATGGAGACGTGCAGTAATTTGGGTAGTGTTTTCGGCTGGTAAACGCGTTGAAGGCTGATTTCGCCAGGGGCAGGTTCGTCGCGGTCCACAGGGGATTCGATCCGGGAAAAAGCAGCGCGTGGAGGCAGGCGGGTGCAGTGTGCCTGCCGTTCGCAGACGCGATGTGACAGATGCGTATCGTCCCTGTTGCTCTGATTCGCACGTGAGTCTGAAGTGAGGGAGCGGGCGAAATCGTGCGGAAATACATCGGTGTTGCGTGTCTTGCAGTGGCATGCTCGTGCAGCGGATTGATCCTCGGTTGTGGCAGTTCCGGCAGTACGCAGGCTCCGGCGGCGGCGCCTCAGGCGTCCAACTACATCAAGCATGTGGTTGTGATCGTGCAGGAGAATCGCAGCTTCGACAACATGTTTTATGGGTATCCGGGCGCGAACACGGCGACGGTGGCGCAGTTGTCGAACGGGAGCACGATGCCGTTGCAGTCGCTGCCGCTGGAGTCGGCTTACGATCTGGGTCATGGACTGGAGGATTTTATCGTCGACTGGAATACGGGCCGCATGAACGGCTTTGACCAGGACGGCGGCCCGCTGCCGAACTGTTATTCGGCCAAGGATGGAGTTCCCTGTCCGGAGGCTGTTCCGGCCAATGCGGAGTTCAGCTACGTCGAGCACTCTGAGATTGTGCCCTACTTCACGATGGCCAGCCAGTACACGCTGGCCGATAACTTCTTCACCTCGCAGGTCGATTCCAGCTATGACGCGCACGTGTTTCTGGTGGCGGCGAGATCTCGAATTGTGAACAATCCAAACGCCTTGCCGTGGGGATGTGATGCGCCGAGCGGGACGACGGTTCCTCTGATGATGCCGAACCGCACGGTGGGACCGGGAATTTTTCCCTGCTACGATGATCCGACGCTGGGCAGCGAACTGGATGCCAAGGGCATTGACTGGCGGTTCTATGCGCCTTCGATTGGCGGGAATCTGGGCGAAATCTGGTCGTCTTACGATTCGTTTTCACAGATTCGTTACGGGCCGGACTGGAGTACGAAAGTTGTCTCGCCGGAGACGACGGTGCTGACCGATATTCAGAGCGGGAATCTGGCTCCGGTGACGTGGGTGGTGCCGAAGTTTGAGAACTCGGATCATCCGGCATCGGGTATCGCCAATGGCCCGTCCTGGGTGGCTTCGATTGTGAATGCGATAGGAAACAGCCAGTTCTGGGATTCGACGGCGATCATTGTCTACTGGGACGACTGGGGAGGGTTTTACGACCATGTTCCGCCGCCGCAACTGGACGTGTGGGGGCTGGGCGTGCGAGTGCCGATGATGGTGATCTCGCCCTATGCGAAGCATGGATACGTTTCGCATGTGCAGTATGAGAGCGCGAGCGTGGCGAAGTTTATCGAGAGCATTTTTGGGCTGCCGACGCTGGGCGCCGCCGACAGTCGCTCGACAAATTTGAATGACTGCTTCGATTTCAGCCAGTCGCCGAGCGTGTTTGTGCCGGTGCCGCAGCCCGTGCCGACGGTGAAATTCATCAACGAGAAACCCTCGAATATGCCACCCGATACGGACTGATCCGCGCAGCCGGTTTGCAGCGCGCGGTGCTGCGATGACGAGTGTGTTCGATGCATCAGGGAGGAGTGAGACTGGGATGCCTGGTTTGTCTGGAGAAGCACGGCGGAGGGTTGTGAACCGGATTGGGGTTTGCCTGGTGGCGGCGGTTGGCTGCGCGATGGTCCCGGCGCATGGGCAGAACGCGACCGGCGCTTTGGCGACAAAGACGGAGCCGCTCCATCATCTGGAGTTGCGCGCAGGCGGCGGCTGGACCGCGCCGGTGGGCGGCACGGGCGGCATCATGGACCAGGGATGGAATGTCGGAGGCGGCGTTGGCTTTCGATTCACGCATCGGATCGGACTCATGCTGAACGGGCAGTTTCAGCAGGCGGGAATTGGAAGCAACGTGCTGACGTTCGATCTGATTCCCAATGGGAATTACCGGATGTGGACGGGGACACTCGATCCGGTCTTCACGTATTGGCAGCGCGGAAAATACAGCGGATATGTGACGGGCGGCGGAGGGTATTCGCGCATACTGACGACATTCAACTGGCCGAGTTCCGGCGCACAGTGCTATTTTTTCTGCTCAAACACGCCGGGGCCGGGCGGTTTCATGTATCACTACTCAAGCAATCAGCCGGTTTACGATGGCGGGCTTGGATTTACGATGCGGCCCTGGCGCGGGCATCGCTGGCGCGCGTATGCCGAGGCGCGGTATGAAGACCTGATGGAAAACTCAGATCTGGCGCCATATCGGAATGTCCAGGTGATTCCCGTGACGGTGGGCGTGGAGTGGTGAGGCTCAGCGATCTGTCTCGGAGTTTGCTTCGGCGGCGAGCGCGAGCAGCGGTGGCGCGTCTGCGGATTCCAGCGCGCGCGTGACGAGCGTCGCGGGCAGTTGTTTGGATGGCTTGACGCCAAGTTGCTGGAGTTTTTCCACCTGGCCGATCAGGTTGCCGGAGCCGGCGCTGAGCTTGCCAAAGGCGGCATCGTAGCTCTTGCGCGCCTGTGCGAGCCGGTCGCCGAGCGATTGCATATCCTCGACGAAGCCGACGAATTTTTCGTAAAGTTTTGCGCCGCGGTCGGCGATCTCGCGGACGTTCCGCGCCTGCTGCTCCTGTCGCCAGAGGTTGTCGACGATGCGGATGACGAAGAGCAGCGTGGTGGGTCCGGCGATGAGAACGTTCGAGCGATAGGCGTCCTGCCAGAGGTCGGCGTCGGACTGGAGCGCGAGCAGCGCGGCTGGCTCGATGGGAATGAAGAGCACGACGAAATCCGGCGTTGCGAGGCCGTTGAGGTCGTGATATTTTTTGTCGGCCAGTCCCTTGACGTGGGTGCGAACGCTGGCCAGATGGCGGCGCAGCGCGTCTTCTCGCGTTGGTTCGTCAGCGGCGCTGGTGTAGTCGGTCCAGGCGGTGAGCGAGACCTTCGAGTCGACGACTAGATGGCGGTCGCCGGGCAGGCGGAGAATCACGTCGGTGCGCGCGGCCTGTCCGGTGGCGGTTTCGGCAGCTGCAAACGGCTGCTGGAAACTGTACTGCTCGTCTCTGCGCAGGCCGACTTTTTCCAGCAGGTCGAGCAGGATGAACTCGCCCCAGTCGCCCTGTGCTTTGGCCGAGCCGCGCAGCGCCTCGGTGAGCGCGGTGGTGCGGTCGGCCAGTTGCTTGTTCATGCCGGTCAGGTTGCCGATCAGTTCGCGCAGCCCGGCGACGCTCGCGGCGGAGTGAAGCTGCGATTGCTCGACTTTTTCGCGGAAGCCGGTGAGCTGTTCGCGCAGCGGCTGGAGCAGGTCGCCGAGTTCCTTGCGGCTGGATTCGGAGTAGGTTTTCGCGCGCTCGTCGAGCACTTTTGCGGCGAGTGACTGGAACTGCGCGGTGAGCGTCTGCTCGGCTTTTTCCATCACGGCGAGCTTTTCCGCTGTCTTCGTCCGCTCGGCGTCGAGCGCTTCGCGCAGCGAGCTGATGCGCGCGGTGAGGCTGGTTTCGAGAGTGGATTTTTCCTCGCGCAGAGCGGAGAGTTCGCTGTGCAGGCGGTCGCGTTCGGTGGTGATGAGAGCGAGCGCACTGGCGCGTTCCTCGTCGCGTGCCTTTGCAGCGGCCAGCGCGATTTCGGCTGCGGATTTTTCAGCGATGGCGGAGGATTTTTCCGTCAGAGCGGCGTCGAGCGCGGTGTTGGCGCGAGCCAGTTCAGCGGCTGTGGCGGACTGCGCGGCGCGGCTCATGCGCTGGCCGAGCGCGTAGCCGAGCAGCAGGGCGAGAAACAGGGCGGCGATGCCGACGACGAGGGTGAGCATGAGCGGACTCCGGCGCTGTGCGGGCGGATGGCTCCATTGTATGCGGCTGGGGGTGTGAGCATGTGTCGGCGGCGATGGAAAGTCGGACGGGGCGACGGAGTCGGCTGCTTTACACGGCGGCGCAGGGGCCGATAGACTCGATTACGGCTCAGTGCGCGCGCAGCGCACCTGTTGCTCGAAAATTGGCGCGCCGGGAGCGGAAAGTGTGGTAGCCTGCGATGCGGTGGTCTGCGCGCCCTGCGGCATGGGAGACGCGCGGAACAAGCACGGTCTTGAATGGATTGCCTACGGAGTTTCAGAAGCGGGATTCAAAAGCTCTAACCGAAACAAGGAGAAGCCAAGATGGCAGTGGAAGAAAAAGTCAAGCAGATTATTGTGGAACAGCTCCAGGTGGACGAAGCAGAAGTGACACCGGGCGCGAGCTTCCAGGAAGACCTCGGCGCGGATTCGCTGGATGTGGTCGAACTGGTGATGCAGTTTGAAGAGGCCTTCGATATGGAGATTCCTGACGAGGATGCCGAGAAGATCAAGACCGTGAAGGACGCGATCGAGTACATCGAGAAGAACGCGAAGGCAGGCAAGTAGCGCGTGAAGCGACGGGTCGTCATCACCGGAGTGGGACTCATCTGCGGCGTCGGGAATACGACGGATGCGGTGTGGGATCAGCTTGTGGCCGGAGTGAGCGGCGTGGAAGCCATACAGGGCTTTGACGCCAGCGAGTATCCGGTGACATTTGCCGCCGAGGTGAAGAACTTCGACGCGCTGAACTTCGTGGACAAGAAGGAATCGCGCAAGATGGGAAGGTTCATCCATCTGGCGATTGCGGCCACGGAAGAAGCGATGAAGCAGTCCGGACTGGTGGTGACGCCGGAGATCGAGGAGCGCGTTGGCGTCTTCATTGGCTCCGGCATCGGCGGATTCGAGATCATCGAGCGCGAGCACGCGAGCCTGCTGGCGGGCGGCCCGCGGAAGATTTCGCCGTTCTTCATTCCGGCGGCGATTGTGAATATGGCGGCGGGTCACGTGAGCATCCGCTACAACGCGAAGGGACCGATCTCGGCGACGGCGACGGCCTGCGCGACCTCGGCCAACTCGATTGGCGACTCCTTTCACATGATTCAGCACGGCGAGGCGGACGTGATGATCGCCGGCGGATCGGAGGCAGCGGTGACGCCGCTTTCGGTGGGCGGATTTGCCGCGATGCGCGCTCTCTCGACGCGCAACGACGATCCGAAGGCCGCGAGCCGCCCATTTGACCGGGATCGCGATGGGTTTGTGCTGGGCGAGGGCGCGGGGATTCTGGTTCTGGAAGAACTGGAGTTTGCACGGGCGCGCGGCGCGAAGATTCTGGGCGAGATCATCGGCTACGGGATGAGCGCGGATGCGTATCACATGACCGGAATTGCGCCGGAGGGTGCGGGCGCGCAGCGCAGCATGAGAGCCGCGCTGAAGGACGCCGGGATTGCCCCGCATGAGGTAGGCTATGTGAACGCGCATGCCACTTCGACGCCGGCCGGCGACGGCAACGAGTCGCGCGCGATTGAGCTGGTCTTTGGCGAGCACGCGACGAGCCACCGGCTGAAGGTGAGCAGCACGAAGTCGATGACCGGGCATCTGCTGGGCGCGGCTGGGGGATTGGAAGCCGGTATCACGGCGATGGCGCTGGTGAAGCAGAAGCTGCCGCCAACAATCAATCTGGGCACGCCGGGCGAGGATTGCGTGCTGGATTACGTGGCCAACAAGGCCATCGACGCGAAGATCGACGTGGCGCTGTCGAACTCGTTTGGCTTTGGCGGCATCAATGCTTCGCTGGTGATGCGCCGATGGACGGAGTGATGGCGCGCGAGCGGTCAGAAGACAGAAGAAACCAAGTAAGCAGGCCGGGAGCGATTCCGGCCTGCTTTTGTATTGAGAGACTAATCTGGCTCAGGAGAACGCGACGGCTGAGCCGACGCTGAGGAGCACGATGACGATCCACCAGGCGAAGACGGCGGTGAGGCCGCTGCTGCGTTTGGTGCCGGCGACGATGGAGACGCCGATGCCGAGCAGCACGAGCGTCCAGAGCATGGTCGCGTCCACCTGCGTGGCCAGTGCGTAAAAGGCCTTCGGCGTGTCGGTGGGGCTGAGGTAGTAGGCGAGGTTGGTGCCGGCGGGATTGTTGATCTGCAGGCTCTCCGGGTCGAGGCCGACGAGCAGGGCGAGAATCGAGAGCAGGAACTTGATGAGGCCGGGCAGTCCGGCGTACCAGGCGACGGCGTAGACCTTCCAGAAGGTGGCGCGACCGCCGAAGACGAAGTTCATGGTGCCGAGCAGAACGGCGGCTTCAATGGCGGTGAAGAGCAGGAACAGCAGGGGCATCCCGAGGAAGGTGTACTGGATGGCGAGGGCGCCGAATTTCTCGGCGCTGGCGCGCTGCTCGGGCTGGAGCGACTCCAGTTGCTGCGCCTGCTTCGGGGCCAGGCGCAGGTTGTTCTGGTAGACCTGATTCCAGCCGACTTTGGCCGTCACGGTGAAGTAAAAGCCGTAGATGACGAGGACCGAGAGCAGAAACGGCAGCCACCACGAGGGACGGCGCGTGAGCGACTCAAAGACGCGCGTGGGGCGGTAAAAAACGCCGGTCACACAGGCGAGCGGGGAAAGGGTGGCTTCGTTGGCAGAGTTGGCAATCGGTTCGGTCAAGGCAGGTCTCCTCGGGAGCGGTTGGCGTTGGATCGTGCGACGCGAAAAAGAGCAGTTTCGGAGATGTCTGGAATTGTAGCGCGAAACCGGGCGCTGGCTTCAGGATTTGTGGACGGGCAATTAAGATCAGGAGAGTGAGCCGCAGGCCGGGCGCAAGGTCGGGCGCAGCGCAGAAGCGATAGGACGGAAAGAGACGAGGATGGCGAACGAGCAGGCAGAGCGATTGCGGCGGACAGAGTTTCCCGAGGCCTTTGCGCCGGGCGCGCGACAGGCGGTTGAGACCTGCCTGCGCGTGGAGGCGGGCGAAAAAGTGACGCTGATTCATGATCGCGTGACGGAGCCGATTGCCGCCTCCCTGGCGGAGGCGCTGGATCGCGTGGGCTGCGGCTGGAACGCGTTTCTGCTGGAGGATCTGGCGGCGCGTCCGCTGGTGGAGATGCCCCTGCCCGTGCTGGCCGATATGGAGACCTCCGATGTCTCGATCTTTGCCGTCACGGTGCAGCGCAACGAGCTGAAGAGCCGGATGCAGATGACCGACGTGGTGAATCGCCGCCGCATGCGCCATGCGCACATGGTGAACATTACGCCGGAGATCATGTGCCAGGGGATGCGCGCCGATTATGCGCGCGTGGACCGGCTCTCGGAGCGCGTGATGGAGCGGGTGACGCGCGCGCGGCGGATTCGCGCGACGACGGCGGCGGGCACTGCGATCACCGCCGAGCTGAATCCGGAGTACAAGTGGCTGAAGACGAGCGGGATCATCAGCCGCGACAAGTGGGGCAACCTGCCGGGCGGCGAGTGCTTCACGACGCCGGGCGAGGTGAATGGGCGGTTCGTGGTCGATGGCGTGGTGGGCGACTGGCTGTGCGCGCGTTACGGGCTGCTGGCCGACGCGCCGCTGACGCTGAAGATCGCCGGGAACCGCGTGGTGAGCTGCGAGAGCGCGAACAAGGCGTTGGAGGCCGATTTTCGCGCCTACATTGCGACGGACGAGAACTCGGATCGCGTGGGCGAGTTTGCCATCGGGACCAATGTCGGCGTCGAGCGCGTGATCGGCAACATCCTGCAGGACGAGAAATTTCCCGGCATCCACATCGCCTTTGGCAATCCCTACGGGGAGCACACGGGCGCGCCGTGGCGCTCGGGGACGCATATCGACGTGGTGGGGCTGGGGTTCAATATCTGGGTCGAGTACGGAGATGGCGAGCCGCTGCGCGAGGAACAGATCATGCGCGAAGGGCGATTTCTCATTGAGGAATAGGATCAGGGCCTGGGATCGTGCGTCGGCTCCGGCATGAGCGTGTCGCCGAGGTCTTTTCGCAGCGAAAAACAGGGGTTTTTACTGCAACGAAACGGGACAGGGAGCATCCAACTGGTATGACCACGGAGAATGTTTTTGCAAAGAAACGGCTGGGCAACTCGGACCTGGAGTTGACCTCGATTGGCTTTGGTGCCTGGGCGATTGGCGGCGGAAACTGGGAGTTTGCCTGGGGTCCGCAGGACGACGACGCCTCGGTCGAGGCGATTCACGCGGCGCTGGACGCGGGCATCAACTGGATTGACACGGCGCCGGTTTATGGGCTGGGCCACTCGGAGACGATTGTGGGCCGCGCGGTGAAGGGCATGAGCGAGCGGCCGCTGCTCTTCACCAAGTGCTCGATGCGCTGGGATGGCGAGCGGAAGATTTATCGTTCGCTGCGGGCGGCGAGCGTGGCCGAGGAAGTGGACGAGTCGCTGCGGCGGCTGGGCGCGGAGACGATTGACCTGTGCCAGATTCACTGGCCCAATCCTGAAGCTGAAATTGAAGAAGGCTGGGGCGAGCTGGCGCGGCAACAGAAGGCGGGGAAGATTCGCTGGATCGGCGTCTCGAACTTCAACGTGGAGCAGCTCAAGCGCGCGCAGGCGATTGCGCCGGTGACGAGCCTGCAGCCGCCGTACTCGATGCTGCGCCCGGCGGTGGGTGAGGCGATTCTGCCCTACTGCCTGGAGCAGGGGATCGGCGTGATCAACTACTCGCCGATGGTGAGCGGGCTGCTGACGGGGCGGATGACGGCCGAGCGCGTGGCCGCAATGCCGGCAGACGACTGGCGGCGGCGGGCGGTTGAGTTCAACGAGCCGCGCCTGAGCCGCAATCTGCGCCTGGTGGAACTGCTGCGCGAGATCGGCAGGCCGCACAACGTGGAGCCGGGCGTGGTGGCCGTTGCCTGGACGCTGCACAACCCCGCGATTACCGCGGCCATTGTGGGCGGACGCAGCCCGGAGCAGGTGAAGGGTCTGGCTCCGGCGCTGAGCTTCCGGATTGGCGATGAGGAGTACGCGCGGATTCAGGCGTTTCTTGCGGAGAATCCCGTGGCGTAAGGATTTCTTCTGAGGGAAACAACAAAGCCCCGGCTCGCCGGGGCTTTGTTGTTGGTTTCTGCGGATCAGGACTCGAACAGCGGGACTACATCGCGGCGACGAAGGTGGGAAGCTGCAATGCGGCGTGCTCCTGCATGATCCGTGTGAGACGAGCTGACATCAGGACGTAAGTTTCAGCGGCGCGCCAGGCATTGATGCGCGCACCGGCAGTGATCGCGTGCAGGCCGTACTGCATGATGGCCATCAGCACGTAGAGGCGAATCTGCATGGCGTCGGTGCGGATGGACTCCAGCAGCAGGGGATCGACCGGGGAATCGGGAGAAGCGTGTTTGGCGGCGAAGTCGGCCATCTCCAGCAGCACGCGGGCATTCTGATACATGACCCACAGGCCGTAAGGACCGTTCACCTTGTCCCAGATATTTTCGTGGGTCGCGCTCATGCCCTCGCTCCAGAGAAGCTGATCGCAGACGGCGTGCGCGCTCCAGTCGGTGCGAAGCTGGCAGAAGAGCTGGTCCCAGCTTTTGATGCTGCGACGGCGCATGCTGCCTCGCCACTTGGCGAGATAAAGGAGCAAGGCACCGAGGAAGATGACCTGAAGTAACGGAAGCAACATTACCAAATCCCCTAAAAGTGATTGTGATTGCCCGGTTTCTTCTTCACGGCGGTTTCAAGCGCGAGTCTTTCTGCCTGAACCGTTCCCCCTATTGATACCAGAAAACGTACCATCTGTGGGCTGATTTTTCGTGCTTCCGGCTCTTTTTGTGCGAAACAGACGACCCAATAGGCCAATGTACCAAGGTAACCAAAGGAGGTCACGAGATCGAGCCAATGGTACTGTGGTCCGACCATGCCGTGCGAGTGAATGATGGCCACGACGAGCGAGATGGCAGCGTAAAAACCGAGTCCTGAGGCAATCTGCATCTCGCGGTCCCGCCAGCCGATGGAGAAGAACTGGCTGAAGCTGGCAAGCAGAAGAAAGAACGCGATGCGCAGGATGGCGACCGTCTGGTTGAGGACCAGACTCGCGTAACCGTGCGCTCTGAGGTGTGTCGGAACCACCAAGGTGGCAAACGGCCAGCAAAGGGCTGCAATCGCGAGGAGCAGCAGCGGCAGGAAGAAAACCAGTCCCTTCGGCAGAGAATTGCGCAAGGGCTTGATGGTTGACCATGCGATCTCCGCAATGACGCAGAATTGGAGCGCGGAGTCGATGGCGAGTTCAACAATGTACGGAGTCAGCGTTACATTGCGATTCGTTGCGTCGAGATATAGGAAGACGATATCGCTGAGAAGAGACCAGACGATGTAAGCAAAAAAAATGCTCCTCCCTGCCCATGCCCTTTTAGAAGCAAAAACTGCGACAAGAACCATCTCAGCTAATGCTGTTGAGCCGATGGATGTGAGTTCTAAACTCAACGGAAACACCCCAGAACATGATTATGCTCCAAACGCGCCCCGACGCAAAAATTCCCTAAAACGCATTCGTACTATCGTCAGTCTTCGTCACCCTCGTGCAAAACATTAAGAACTTACAAAATTGACGAGCCGGTGGTCGGGTCAGGGAAGGGAATTCCGGGGCCGAAGCTCTTCACAGATGCACTGGTAAAGGAGCCGGTGGTTGGGTCAGGGAAGGGAATTCCGGGGCCGAAGCTCTTCACAGATGCACTGGTAAAGGAGCCGGTGGTTGGGTCAGGGAAGGGAATTCCAGGGCCGAAGCTCTTCACAGATGCACTGGTAAAGGAGCCGGTGGTTGGGTCAGGGAAGGGAATTCCAGGGCCGAAGCTCTTCACAGATGCACTGGTAAACGAGCCGGTGGTTGGGTCAGGAAAGGGGATTCCGGGGCCGAAGCTGGTGGATGCAACGGTGGGGCAGTCGGTTGTAGGGCAAGGGAATGGAATTCCAGGGCCGAATGAGGGTGCGGCGAAGGCGGCGGAGGTGGAGACGGTGAGGGCGGCGACGGCGGCGAGGCGGACAAAGGTCGATTTCATGGGGGTTCTCCTGGATCGAATTTGGATCAAATTTGGATCAAAATTGGAAATTGTCTGGCCAAACTGGGCCAAACTAAGGCAAGGGTAACCCAAAAGTGGTAACCAAGATACTGCTTTTGGGTAATTTTTTTGTACTTTTGGTGACGTTTCAGCGCCTTTTTGCGGCACGGGGGGCGGTTTTCGCGATACAATCCCGTGGCGGTCGAGTAAACTCTTTGAACGCAGTGGGTTGGGCGGGGTTGAAGCCGGACGGAAAATCCGACCGGAACGGAGGCGAGCGTGATCGAGCGGCTGCGGCGGGAGTTCAACGAGCGGTACAGCGACGCGGCTTACAGGGGGCTGCTGGCGGCGCTGGAGCGGCGCTGCGGCATGCCGATCGGGTTTCGCGTGGCGGAGACGCCGGTCTTTCTGCCGCAGGGGCTGCTGGACGAGCTGGCGGAGACGGGCCGCGAACTGACGGAGCGTTTGCTGGGCGATGCGGGGTATCTGGCGGCGGCCGAGCAGTCGATTCCCGCCGGGTATCGCGTGGCGGGCGAGAGCGCGCATCCGCACTTCATGACGGCGGATTTTGCGCTGGTGCGCGGCGAGGATGGAGAGCTGACGCCGCGCCTGGTCGAGTTGCAGGCCTTCCCGTCGGTCTTCGGTTATCAGGCGGTTCTGGCCGAGGAATACCGTGGCGCGTATGGGCTGGGCGGCGAACGTTATGGTGAGCTGCGGATGTATCTGAGTGGGTTGGACGAGGCTGGCTACTGGGAGCTGCTGCGGCGGACGATTGTGGACGGGCACAGGCCGGAGCAGGTGGTGCTCACGGAGGTCGATCCGGAGCGGCAGAAGACGCTGCCGGATTTTCGCGTGACGGCCGAGCGGCTGGGGATTGCCGTGGTGGACATCTCGCGGCTGGAGCCGGTGGGTCGGCGGCTGGCGTATCGCGATGCGACGGGCAGGCGGGTGGAGATTCGGCGGATTTACAATCGCGCGATTGCCGACGAGATGATGGCGAAGTGCGTGAGGCTGCCGTTTGATCTGGAGGCGGACTGGGAGGTGGAGTGGGCCGGGCATCCGAACTGGTATTTTCGCGTGAGTAAGTTTGCGCTGCCGTATCTGAGCGGGACGGTGGGGGGCAGCGCGATGCGGGCGCACCGGGCGGTGCCACCGGCGGCGTTTCTGTCGGATTTTCTGGACGGGCCGGGGGTGGGTCCGGGAGTTGGGCCGGGCTATGAGGCGCTGCGACTGGCCGGTGTGCCGCTGCCGGAGCATCGGTCGCCGGGCGCGGTGTATGACGAGTTGCTGCTGAAGCCGCTGTTTTCCTTTGCGGGCAAGGGGATTGTCTTTGCGCCGAGCGATGCCGAGCTGGCGGCGATTCCGGCGGGCGAGCGCTGGCAGTATCTGGTGCAGCAGCGGATGCGATTTGAGCCGACGATTGAGACGCCGCACGGGCGGACGCAGGCGGAGATTCGGATTCTGTATGCGTGGCCGGACGACGGGCCGATGACGGCGGCGATGAGCCTGGTGCGGCTGGGTCGCGGGAAGATGATGGGCGTCGATCACAACCGCGAGATGGAGTGGGTGGGTGCTTCGGCGGCCTTTGGCGTCTGAGTCTCCGCCTGCTGGCGCGAAATAGTGCATCTTTTCGGTGAGCTTTTGCCCCAAAAGACGCATTGTTTTCGGTACCTTGGATACAGTACTTTTGGGTGGCTGCGGGAAAACTTCGGTTTCTGCGCGGCAACATGGAGATTCGGTACAGTGTCTTCAGAACCTGGGAGGCGCTGAGATCAGCTATGGATGAAACGAAACCGTGGTTTAAGGATGTTCTGAAGATCGCTCAGGCGGAGAAGACTCCGGGAGTGCGTGCGGCGGTGCGGTTTCCGCTGCAGCTTGCGGTGGAGTTGGCCGTGGACGGCAGGACGCTGGAGGCGAGGACGGAGAATGTGTCGGCGAGCGGAATTTCGCTGGTGACGAGCGCGTCGGTGAAACCGGGAAAACGGATTCGGTTTCAGTTGCGCATGCCGGGCGAGGTGATGGGCACGGCGAAGGATGTGCAGATTGACTGCGAGGGTCGCGTGGTGCGATGCAGGGCTTTCGAGGGCAGTTATCAGGTTGCGGCGACGATTGACGCATACAGGTTTGCGGAACCATAGAGATGATTTCAAGAAATAGCTTCCATCCGGGATGGAGAAGCACGAGACGGGGAAGACGATGACAGCGAAGAAGAAAGCAGTCGAGGCGGAGCTGGAAGAAGAGACTGGCGTGAATCCGAATGCGATTCGCATTCTCCTGGCGGATTCACAGGCGATTTATCGCGTGGGCATCCGCAAGATATTTGCCCTGGAGGACGATCTGCGCGTGGTGGCGCAGGCGGATACGATTGAGAATCTGTATGCGGCGGTGGAGCGGTTTCCGAGCGATGTGCTGCTGATGGAGGCGGGCCTGCTGGCGGGCACCGTGGATGTGATTCCCCGCATTCTGGAGCTTGCGCCGGAGTTGAAGATTATTGTGCAGGCGGCGCAGACGGACGAGACGGGAACGGTGGAGATGTATCGGCGCGGCGTGCGCGGGGTGATCTCGCGATCGATTTCGCCGGACCTGCTGGTGAAGTGTGTGCGCAAGATTGCGCATGGCGAAACGTGGATCGACAATCAGTCGGTGAATCGAGTGATCGAGGCCTATCGCTCGCAGGCGCAGTCGCTGGTGAATCCGAGGACGCAGACAAAGCTGTCGGCGCGAGAGATCGCCATCATCACCGGGATCACGCAGGGCAAGCGGAACAAGGAGATTGCCTACATGCTGGGCACGTCCGATCAGGTGGTGAAGAATTATCTGCGCAAGATTTATGACAAGCTCGGCGTCTCCGACAGGCTGGAACTGGCGCTCTATTGCCTGCACAACAAGATCATTCCGGCTGACGACGCTGGCGCGCAGAGCGACGCGGGCGCGTAACGCGAGCCGACGGGCAGGCGAGCGGATCGGTGGCCGCCTGATTTGCGGCGGATTTTTTTGGATTCGGTTTGTCCGGCTTATCGACTGTGGGCACGACGATTTTCTGCAAAAGCTGATTGATCTCCCGCACCTCGTGCGCGGTGAGCGAGTGGAGCAGCGAGGGTGGAGCCTGCTCGACGAGTGAGTCGAGCGAGCCGAGCAGATCGAGGCCGCGCGCGGTGATGCGCGTCCAGACGACGCGGCGGTCGGCCGCATCGCGATGCTGCGTGACGAGTCGTCGCGCCTGAAGACGGGCGAGCAGGCGCGTGATGTCCGGCACGGCGGTGATCATGCTGCGACCGATGGCCGAGCAGGTGAGTCCGGCTGGACCGGCTCCGCGCAGGATGCGCAGCACGTTGTATTGCGGGTGAGTGAGCTTCCAGGGGCGCAGCCGCTGCTGAAAAGCGCGTTCCAGTTGGTCGGCGGTGCGCAGCAGGCGCAGGAAGAGTTCCGTCTGCGGGCTGGAGAATCCGGGCTGCGATTTCTGGTTCATGCGCCTTGCGGCTTCTTCCTGTTGCGTGGGCGGTGCGCGCAGGAGACGAAACGGCCTTCGCCGCCTGCGCGCTGGCTGTTACTGCTGGGCCACGTCGAGGTCGATCTCAAGCGAGACATCGTCGCCGAGGATGGATGATGGGAAGCTGGTGCCGATGCCCCAGTCCTGGCGGCGGATGGTGGTGGTGGCCGAGAAGCCGACGTGCTGCTTCTTGTCCATGCCGGTGACGGGAGCCGTGGGTCCGACGACGTGGAGCACGACCGGCTTGGTGACGCCGCGAATGGTCAGGTTGCCGGTGATGGTGAGGCCGTCCGCTGCCTTCGCGACATTGGTGCTCTGGAAGGTTGCGGTCGCGTATTTGCTGACGTCAAAGAAGGCGTCGGTCTTCAGGTGGTTGTCGCGCGCGGCCTCGCCGGTGTCCACGCCGGCGACGTCGATGGTGGCGGTGACGCTGGATTTGGCCAGGTTCGACGGGTCATAGACGACGGTTGCATTCACGGCGCCGAAGCGGCCATGAACATTGGTCAGCGTCAGGTGCTTGATGGAGAAATCGACCTCGGAGTGAACGGGGTCGGACTTCCAGATGGTGGCCTGCGCACGCGCAGACGGAGCAGCGACGAGGGCCAGCGGAGCGGCCAGTACGAGGGCAAGTGCGGCGGAAAAACTGCGTTTCATGAGATTCCTTTCAGGACAAATCGGGTTGCGATTCCGGAGTTTCCCGCGTGGGGCGAGAGACGGATCGCTTGAAAATAGGATGCACGAGGAAAATAGTCGTTGCAACAAATAATTTATTTTTTGCGGCGCAGGACAACCGGGAGTGACGACCGCGACGGGCGGCGAGCGGGGATGTGCGTCTGGTATGCTCCGGGCAATGGCGGAACGAGGGAAGCGATGGAGCGCGCTGACGGCGGGGCAGAGGAATGCCTTTCTGGCGGCGATGCTGAGCTGGACGCTGGACGCGCTGGATTTTTTTCTGCTGATCTTCTGCATGCCGGCGATTGCGAGTGGTTTTCACGCCGACGTGGCGCGCGTGGCCGAGGCGGTGTTTCTGACGCTGGCGCTGCGTCCGGTGGGCGCGCTGGTCTTTGGCGCGGCGGCGGACAAGTGGGGGCGCAAGCCGACGCTGGTGGTGAACATTCTCTGCTACTCGGCGGCGGAGCTGGGTTGTGCGTTTGCGCCGTCACTGGGCGCGCTGCTGGCGTTGCGGGCGGTCTTTGGCGTGGCCATGGGCGGGGTGTGGGGCGTGGGCGCGGCGCTGGCGTTTGAGACGCTGCCGACGGAGGGTCGGGGATTTTTTTCCGGGCTGTTGCAGGAAGGCTACGCGATTGGCTATCTGCTGGCCGCCGGAGCCTTTGGCGCGGGGTTTCACTGGCTGGGCTGGCGGGGATTGTTTGCGCTGGGCGCGGTGCCGGTGCTGCTGGTGCCGTTTGTGGTGCGCGGGGTGAGCGAGTCGCCGGTGTGGCTGGAGCGCAGGAGCCGGAGGGCCGCGAAGACTGGATGGCGCGAGCGCGTGCGCGAGCTGCGCGGGCACTTGCCGGTGTTTGTGTTTCTGATTCTGCTGATGACGGCCTTCACCAGCTTCTCGCACGGGACGCAGGATATGTATCCGACGTTTCTGCTGAAGGGCGCGGGCTTCACGGCGGCGCTGGTGGGCGTGATTGGCGTGGTCTACAACGTCGGCTCGCTGGCCGGGGGAATGGTCTTTGGCAGCCTGAGCGAGCGCTGGGGACGGCGGCGTGCGATCATGGCCGCGGCGCTGCTGGCGATGCCGATTGTGCCGCTGTTCGCCTATGGGCGCTCGGCGCTGGCGCTGGGGGCGGGCGCGTTTCTGATGCAGTTCATGGTGCAGGGCGCGTGGGGCGTGGTGCCGGCGTATCTGACGGAGCTTTCGCCGGCCTCGCTGCGCGCCGTGCTGCCGGGCGTGGCCTATCAACTGGGCAATCTGCTGACCTCGCGCAATCTGGTTTTGCAGACGCGGCTGGCCGAGCGGCTGGGCAGCTTCCGTCCGGTGCTGGCCGGGACGGTGGTTGTGGCCGGACTGGCGCTGGCTGCCGTGACGGCGCTGGGACGCGAGAGCCGAGGCGCGAGAATCGGCGCCGAATGAATCAGCGCGGCTACTTCGGGCGAATCAGTTCGAAGCGGTCGCGCGTGGTGGACCAGGTGTTGCCGGCCATGCGACCGACGGCGTCGAGCCGTTCGGGATCGACGCGGAAGTTCTCGACGAGGTCGGGGCGGATGTGGAAGCGGACGATCTGGCCGAGTACGACGACGCCGGCTCCGGTGCCCTGGCCGGTGAAGACGATCTGCATCAGCTTGCACTCAAGCTGAGCGGGAGACTCGGCCACGCGCGGCGCGCGGACGACTTCGCTGGGAATGGGCGTGAGTCCGGCGAGCGCGAACTCGTCGACCGAGGGCGGAACGGTGGCCGCACTGAGGTTGGCCGCGTTGGCGATGGTCTCGGAGACGATGTTGATGACGAACTCGCCCGTCTCTTCGACGTTGCGGAGCGTGTCCTTGCGGTCGTCGGGGTGGTCGGGCGTCGGCGTCTCCGGTGGCCTGGTCAGCGACGGGCAGAAGAGCACGGTGGGCGGATTGGAGCCGACGCCGGCGAAGAAGCTGTAGGGAGCGAGATTGCGCACGCCGGCAGGATCGACCGTGGAGACAAGCGCGACGGGGCGCGGAACGATGAGGCCGGTCATGAGCTTGTAGCTGTCCTGCGTGGGGAGCGTGGCCGGGTCAAACGAAAGATGAGACGAAGAGATCATAGAAGCAGGATAAATTGCCGCGACGCGGATGGCTGTTCACGTGGGTTCCGGCGCACGGAGCCAGCGCGGGCAGCATCTTCAGCAGCGGCCTGCGATGCTGGCCCGCACACGCGAACGGGTGCGATTCCTGCGCCTGTTGCGAGCGTACCTCTCACAGCTCGGCTGCGTGGCAATGGTTATCTGGCGGATCGCGTTTCTCGATCCTCTTCTCGATTTGACGCATCCGACGCGCATCGTGGACTTGATCTGAGAGTCTGATTAGTTGTTCTTCTTGCCGCTGTCCATCCCCTACAACCCCATCGGCACCAGCGCACACTCCAGGATCCGCTCCGCCGCGTCCCAGCTTCTGGCCTCGGCATACTCCCGACACCGCACGCGCGAGCAGTTGAGCGCATGCTCAATCGCCCGGCCCAGATTCTCATCCAGCCCCGCCACCGACGCGTCGTTCACCACATCCACTGGCCCCGTCACCGGATAGCACGCCACCGGCGTCCCCGATGCCAGCGCCTCCAGCAGCACCAGCCCAAAGGTATCCGTTCTGCTCGGAAACACAAACACGTCCGCGCTGGCAAACAGCTGCGCCAGCGCCTCGCCCTCTCGCACGCCCAGAAAATGCGCCTGCGGATACCGCGCCATCAGATCCGCGCGCGCCGGACCATCCCCCACAATCACCTTCGTCCCCGCTGTATTCAGCCTGAGAAACGCTTCCAGATTCTTTTCGACCGACACGCGCCCCACATAGAGCGCCACCGGCCGCGCATACGGCAATTCGCCGCGCAGCTCGGGACGAAACCGCGCCGTATCGACGCCATGCGTCCACGGCACGCACTTCTGAAATCCCCGCGCCACCAGCGCCCGCTGGAGGCTCTCGGTCGGCACGAGCGTCCGCTCCGCGCGATTGTGAAACCACCGCGCCAGCCCATACGTGCTCCATAGCGGAATTCCCATCCGCTCCTCGATGAACTCTGGAAACCGCGTGTGATACGAGCTGGTGAACCGATACCCATGCAGCCCGCACCAGATGCGCGCCGTCATCCCCAGCGGACCCTCCGTCACCAGATGCAGCGCGTCGGGCCGCAGCGCGCGCAGCCGTCGCGGCAGCTCCGGCCACACATTCCACGCATACGCAATCTCCGGATCGCTTGGCAGCGGACGGCAGCGAAATTCGCCCGGATGAATCACCGTCACGCGCCAGCCGCGGTGCCGGAGCCGCGTGACCATCTCCTGCCAGGTGCGCACCACGCCATTCACCTGCGGCTGCCAGGCGTCGGTCACCAGCGCCAGATGTCGTTCCCTCGTCGCGGCCATGGTCTCGATTGCCTGCCACCTCTGCGCGCTCAGCCCCGCGCATTCCGTCGCGCCGATGCGCCATTCGCGCTCAGAATTCGGGCGCAACTTCGGGCGCAATTGTCGGCTCAGAATCCCATGATGTTGTAGCCGCAATCCACATAGATCGTCTCGCCCGTCACCGCGCTCGACAAGCTGCTGGCCAGCCACAGCGCCGCTCCACCCACCTCAATCTGGTCCACATTCCGCCGCAGCGGAGCCTTCTCGGCATGCGCCTTCAGCATGTCGCCCAGCGCACCCACTCCCCGCGCCGCCAGCGTCTTGATCGGTCCCGCCGAGATCGCATTCACGCGAATCCCCATCGGCCCCGCGCTCGACGCCAGATACCGCACCGTCGCCTCCAGCGATGCCTTCGCCACGCCCATCACGTTGTAGTGCGGCACCACCTTCTCCGCGCCAAAATACGTCAGCGTAATCACCGATCCGCCCTCGGTCATCAGCGGAGCCGCCGCCCGCGTCACCGCAATCAGCGAGTACACGCTCACATCATGCGCAATCCGGAATCCCTCGCGGCTCGTGTCCAGGAAATCCCCGCGCAAATCCTCCGCCGGAGCATACGCCACGGCATGCACCACCACGTCCAGCTTTCCGTACCGTTGCTTCAACTGCGCAAACAGCGCCTCAATCTCCGCGTCGCTCGACACATCGCACTGAAAACCCTCGGCGCCGACCAACTCCGTAATCAATCCCTCGGCCTCAGCCTTCATCCGCTCGTTCTGGTAACAGATCGCCAGCCGCGCCCCAGCCTCATGCAGCCGCTGCGCAATCCCCCACGCAATCGAGCGCTTGTTCGCCAGCCCGAAGACCACCGCAGTTTTCCCGCTCAGATTCCACAGATCGCTCATCGCACGCGCCTCTCACTTCCATCACTTCCGCCCTGCCAACAACGTACATCAGTCTACCAGCCATTGCATGGAGCAGCCGCGACCTCCGGTCGCCACCGACAGCCGTGCCCGCTCCCGATGGTCGCGCTCCAACCAGAGCGGAGTTCTCCCCAAACCCGCCGTGCCTCATTTCGCCGCCGCAGCTTTTGTTCCAGTCCTTGCTTTTCCTGTTGTCATTCCCGAAGGGAATCTGTTGTTGACTTTTGCCAGCGTTCTCTAACGACGCCAATCGACAACAAGCGTCAGGGGGCCACAAATGCCACCTGCGAGGCATTGGACCGGGCCATGAAGCGTCACATCAATGCAACGCTCTGCGGCTCGCACTATTAGTCATGCTTGACCAGCGCCGAAGCTATTTTTCGCGCCAATTGAGCAGGCCGAGCGCTTTCCTCAATGAACGCCAGCGACTGCGCACCCTCGAAGATCAACGCCAGTTCCTGGCCCAACTGGATTGGGTGTTGCCTTCCCGATTTTTCCGCCAATTCCGCAAAGCGCTGCGTGATCTTCATCTTGGCTACTGCCGCGATCACGCGCACAATCGGCATCGAAGAGCCTAGCTCGTTGGCCGCTTTCGCGAAGGCGCAACCGCTGAACTTTCCGGGGTCCAGCCAGTCTTCCAGCCAGTCAAAAACCGCCAGGAGCGGATCGACATCGGGAGCCAGATTGTGAATGAACTCATCCAGCACTGCCTCTCGCCGCTCCAGTCGACGTTGCAGGCAAGCGACGAACAGTTCTTCCTTAGACTTGTAGTGCTGGTAGACGGTGACCTTGGTGACTCCGGCATCCCGAGCAATATCCTCCACCGAGGCCGTCCCGTAAGAAATCTTCGAGAAAACGGCGACAGCGGCATCCACAATTCTTTCCGAAGTAGCCTCTTTTCGTCGCGCCATAGAGCATACTTACCGGAAAGTATAAAAAATGTCAATCTGTTCCCGTAAACCAAATTGCATCACCGGAATTGAATTAAACATAATATTAAAAATACTTTACATAATAAATTCTCTCAGAAAACCCCTTCGGCCCAATAGATTTCTGGTACCAGAAGGAGTAGTTTCGCCTTGACATATAATATACTTACCAGTAAGTATAGTTTCAGGAGAACGATCTGAATTCACCGTGGAATGCTGACCGGAACTCCGCACCCGCGACGGGTTCTCGGCTCCTCCACTCTATTCGCGAGGAATCCTTTACCTGTTTCCGGATGAGCCGGGGCAGAGTTCTGACAGGCCAGATACAAAACCAGATACGAATGCCGAAGAACGAAGCATTCAGCAACAATCACGGTTCCGACCCTTACCCCAAACAGGAGAAAAGATGAAGCACAGAGAGCATCGAATCCATGGAATGGTTCTGGCTGCCGCGGCGGTGGTCGCATCAATGCCATTCACAATCTCAGCGCACGCACAAACCAGCTTCGTTGTGCTGGAGTTTCCCAATCAGCATTTTGCACAGAACATGCCCGACAGCGAAACCGCCTCCTGGTTTCCGAAGGAGTGGAATACCTATGGATCGTCTTCCGGCAGGAACCCGGTGTTTCCGCTTCCTGATTCCGCTCCGCAGATTCTGAGAAGCGGTGTTGAGTGGTCGTTCGCCGGTGCCGGCGCAATTCCGCTGGACGGGCCGCCGCTGGATAACAATTTCAAGACCACGGCCTACACCATTGGCATGCCTGTCGGCGTTTCCGCTGCGCAGGGCATCATCTACGCGGGCGATGACAATGGCTATACTTACGCGCTGAATGCCCTGACCGGAAAGCTGATATGGGCGCACTACGGCTGGAACATGAACATGAGCAATCCCCTCATCGATGGCGATCTGGTCATCGTCTCCACTGGAAATGCGTACTTCAACTACGCGAAGACCATGCAGTACGTGAAGGGCAAGCGAACAGTACGCGGTCCGGGGTTGAATTCCATCTACGCGCTGGATCGCACAACGGGCAAAGAAATCTGGACCTACCACACGCCCGGCGAGGTCATGCCGACACCCGTCGATGTGGATGGTGCCTTGTTCGTCGGCACCGGCGACGGGCATGTATACAAACTGGAGACAGCCACAGGCAAGCTGATCTGGAAGACCGACATTCAATCCTTTGTCAGCATGTCCTCACCAGTCGCTGGCAGCGGGAACATCTTCCTCGGTGGCACCTATCCGAACTACTTCTACGCGATTGACCAGCAGACCGGAGCAATTGTCTGGAAGGCCACCATCCCGGGCCTAGTCGCCACCGGCATCAGCGACTGCACGCCGGCCTACGCTGCGGGAATCGTTGTTCAGGAAGCGACCATTGAATCCGGTGAGCCGTCCAATCCTGTCGCCAATCTCCTGCTGGCCATGGATGCGAAGACCGGAAAAATCCTCTGGCAGTACCGAATGGCAAATGGTCCTGTTCCACCCGCGATGAAGACCGCCACTCCCATGATCGATAACGGAGTGGTTTACGAAGGCAGTCCCGTCAGCGGCAACTACCACGCCTTTGACCTGAAGACCGGACACATGCTCTGGACCGTTCATCTGGGGAGCCAGATACGAGCCGGTGCAGCCGTGCTCGATGGCGTAGCCTACGTCCCTTACCACTCCGGGGATATCGCAGCAATTCGCATCCGCGATGGCAAGCTGCTCGGGAAAAAGCATATTGGCGGCTCTTTCGGACCCTCCTCGCCGGTCATTGTAGGAGGAACACTCTACGTCTCCAACGTTTACGGCTGGGTCAACGCACTTCCCCTGCAATCGATTACAGGAGCCGAGTCAGAACGCTGACAGACCGCAGCCCGCTGCAATCCGCACTCCATCCTCGCTCGGCTGTTTCGCTCAACGCCCGCCAGAGGCTGTCGTGAACCGCACATCCGCCGCGCGGCGCAAGCCGCGCGGCACCAGCGTTCTGTGACCCCTGACCACTCCGACGCAATGCATCCGCTCGATGTAATGCCTAGCCACCCAGATCCACCAACTCCACGCTCCCCACCGCCTGCCCCAGAAACCGCGACCCCAGCCGCTCGAACTTCGCCACTGAATCGGTCGCGAAGCAGCGAATCTGCGCCGCGTCACACTCAGAAGCACCAGCCGCAGCCACGCGCTCCGCCAGACTCAAAAACACCCGCTCTGCGGTCGCCTCCGCCGAATCAATCACCGCCACGCCCGACGGCACCGCGCGTTCCAGCACCGGACGCAGCAGCGGATAATGCGTACACCCCAGCACCAGCGCATCCGGCCGCAGCCCGGCAGCGGAAGACTCGGCCAGCATCTCGTCCAGATAAATCCGCACCACCTGCTCCGTGACCGCGTGATCCGTCCATCCTTCTTCCACCAGCGGCACCAGAAGCGGACAGGCTTTTTCCACCCCGCGCAACCCGCGCCGTCGGCACGCAGCCGCATACGCGTGACTGGCCACCGTCGCCTCGGTCGCCATCACCATCACCGCGCCCGTCTTTGTCGCCGCCGCAGCAGCCTCCGCGCCCGGCTCGATCACTCCCATGACCGGCACGGCGACAGCCTCCTGAATCGCCTCCAGCGCCAGCGCGCTCGCGGTATTGCAGGCGATCACCAGATACTCCGCCGCCTGCCGCTCCACCAGAAACCGCGCGCTCTCGGCCGCATACCGCGCAATCGTCCGCTGCGACTTGGACCCATACGGCAGCCGCGCCGTGTCGCCCAGAAAGACAAACTCCGCCTGCGGCATCCGCTCCAGCAGCGCGCGCAAGACCGTCAGCCCGCCAAAGCCGGAATCAAACACCCCGATCACCGGCCCGCTCATTGCTGGTCCTCACTCGCACTGGCCGCCGCGCTGGCTGCGGCGCTCGCCGCCGTCAGATAGGTCTGCGTCAGGTCGGCATGCCCATGCAGCGTCGCCTGCTGCTGGCCACCCACCAGAAACCGCACCTCCACGACCTGTGGCAGATTCGCATGCAGCGTCGCGCAGATCGACAGCACCGTCAGCGTCTCCGTCTCCAGCCCCGACGGATGCGCGGCTGCAAACCCCTGCGCGAGGTCCACAACCGCAATCCGATCCGTATTCACCCCCGCGCCAGCCGCCGCACCCTGCGCCCCACTCGCGGCCTGGTCCGCCGCACCCGTCTTCACCGGCATCAGATACACCGCATCCACCGCCTCCGCCATCGCCGGCAGCGGATGCAGCGACTCCGGTCCCGCATACTGCCCCAGCAGCCGATTCAGCACCGCGCGCGCCCGCGCCTCCGGCTCCGTCGGCAGCGGAAACGCCATCGACTCCGCCCGCAGCGTGCTCGTCCCGTCATCGGCCACCATCAGCGTCACCGTCTCCGCCGGAGCCGTCGCCGGAGCCGTCGTTCCCACCTCCGCGCCGCCGCGCAGCATCTGCTCATGCGCCCGCTCGCGCAGCCTGACCAGCGCCGCCGTCATCCCCACCGACGCCACAAACAAGACCGCGAACAGGATTTTCTGATAACGCGGCGTCATGGCTCACCCGCTTCGCCGCGCCACTCCAGCAGCGCCGCCGCCACCGCCTGCATCACGCGCGTCTCGTACTCGCGGTCCGTCACATCGCTGACCACCCGCCGCGCGCCATCCCGCAGCGGAGCCACCTCCACCGCCACCGCCGGGCAAGCCATGCTGTCAATCCCCGGCAGCGTCGTCCTTCCCATCGTCACTGGAATCCCCGCGCCGTCATCCCTGCCCATCGCGCTCAGCGCCCCGTTCAGCGCGCTGCTCAGCTTCAGGCTCTCGGCCACCCACGCCGCCTGCGCCGTCTTCCACGGCATCAGCATCGCCCGCTGCCCCGGTGCCAGCGAACTCACAAACAGATGCACTCCCGCGCCAGCCTCCGTCGCATGCAACACCACGCACGCCTGCGCCGTCGCGCGATTGGCCACCGTCGCCCGCGCATCGCCATCCATCGCCACATCGCCCGCCCGCGTCTCCACCACGGCAAACCCGCGCGCCACCAGCAGCGCCCGCAGCGCCTGGCTCATCTGAAGCGTCACATCCTTCTCCTGCGTCCCGGCCGCCATGCCGCCATCCGCAGTCCCATTCCCCGCTCCCGCAGCGCCCGCTCCCGCCAGCGCAGCCCCACCATCCGCCCCGCCATGCGCTGCATCCACCACCACCACAAACCTCCGCGCCGCAGCCTGCGTATCGTTCGCCTGCGCATTCTGCGCCCAGCCCGTCGGCGCGCAACCCGCCACCACCAGCCCCAGCGCGCAGACCGCCGCACCGCGCGACACTCTCACCCGCGCCATCGGCCGCAGCCACCACGCCCACCGCAGCCAGCGCGTCCACCCGCCGCCGTCGCGCCTGCTCGTGACCTCATCTGCCGCCGTTTTCACTCGACGATTGTATCCCAGCCGCGCCTGCGCCTCCCTTTGCCTCATCGCTGCTGCACGCCGTGCTTTCTCCGCCATCCGACCGTCATGAATTCCCGACTCGCTCCGCCGCGGTTTTCGCGCCGCGTGGCGTAAAGTGGAGATAGCGTTCTCCCGCACAGGAGCTATCCGGTCTTGCGTCGCGTCTCATTCCCGATGACTTCTCATCTTCGTGCATCCCTCCGTCGCGCGCTCACGCTCATCCTGCTCCTGGCGTTTGTTCCCTGTTCCCTCGACGCTCAGCAGCCCGCCACCACACCGACCGCCGCAGTGGCTCCCTTATCCGCAGTGCAATCGCCCGCGGCGGCAGCGCCTGCAACAGCGTCGGCGTCCGCCGCAGCCCAGGCACCCGCGCCAACAGCCGATATTGACCCCATCCGCTCGCCCGACGCGCCCACTCCGCCCGCAGCGACCGCGCAACAGGTCACGCGCAACGGATCGGGATTCCTGCTCCAGCAGAACGTCGAAGAGGTCTCCCTGAACGTCACCGTCCTCGACAGCAAGGGCCGCATCGTCCAGGATCTTCAGAAACCCGATTTCCGCGTCCTCGAAAACGACAAGCCGCAAACCCTCATCAGCTTCCAGCACGCCGATGTTCCCGTCTCCATCGGCATCATCGTCGACAACTCCGGCTCCATGTACAAGAAGCGACCGGCCGTCAACAAAGCAGCGCTTGACCTCATTGAAGCCTCCAACCCCAAAGACGAAGCCTTCGTCGTCAACTTCGCCGATGAAGCCTACATCGACCAGGACTTCACCTCTCAGGTCAGTCAGCTCCGCCAGGGACTCTCCCACATCGAAGCCCGCGGCGGCACCGCGCTCTATGACGCTGTGGTTGCCTCCGCCGACAAGCTCGCGACCGACGCCAAACACCCCAAGCAGGTCATCATCCTCATCACCGACGGCGAAGACAACGCCTCCACGCTCAACCTTGAACAGACCATCCGCCGCGTCCAGCAGCTCTCCGGCCCCGTCATCTACTCCATCGGCCTGCTCTTCGGCGACGAAATGTCCCGCTCCGAAGCCCACCGCGCCCAGCGCGCGCTTGAGCTGCTCTCCGACGAAACCGGCGGCATCGCCTACTTCCCCGGCTCACTCGAAGAGGTCGACGAGATCGCCGCCGAAGTCGCACGCGACATCCGCAGCCAATACACCCTCGACTACCACTCCACGCTTCCGAGCAGTGTTCCCGGCTTTCGCCGCATTACCGTGACTGCTCAGGCGAAAGGCCACGGCAAACTCTTCGTTCGCACCCGCACCGGCTACTTCCCCACCGAACACGCCCCGGCCAGTTCGACCACCCCACCACCGACCACCCACTGAACTCCGTTGTAGCTATTGTTCCCGCTCTTGCTTTTCCAGTTGTCATTCCCGCAGGGAATCGGCTTCAGAGCCGTCAGTGGTCAGCCGTCAGTCGTCAGTAAAGCCTTTGCCTTTTTGTTGTCATTCCCGCACAGAATCTGCTTTTCCCATCGTCCTCAGCGAAAGCCCACCCGCGACCAACGGAAGCGCCACAGTCGTCCGTGGCGACCGAAGGTCGCGGCTGCTGCATGCAATGCCTTGCATACGATGCCAGTGTGCGATAGAGTTCCATCAACTCTTTCCCAACCATCGGAGGTGCCATGAGCAGGGTCCGTGTTCTCGTCGGCACGCGCAAGGGTGCGTTTATTCTCACCTCTGACGGTGCGCGCCGCCAGTGGTCGGTGGATGGCCCGCACTTCCCCGGCTGGGAGACATACCACGTCAAAGGTTCGCCCGCCGACCCCAGCCGCATCTACGCCTCGCAGTCTTCGTCGTGGTTCGGCCAGACCATGCAGCGCTCCGACGACGGCGGCCTCACCTGGCAGACCACCGGCAACAGCTTCCTCTACGACGGCGACGCCGGCACGCATCAGTGGTACGACGGCACACCGCACCCCTGGGAGTTCAAGCGCGTCTGGCACCTCGAACCCTCGCTCACCGACCCGGATTCCGTCTACGCCGGAGCCGAGGACGCAGCGCTCTTTCACTCCTCTGACGGCGGAGCCACCTGGCGCGAACTGAGCGGCCTGCGCAAACACGGCACCGGCCCCAACTGGCAGCCCGGAGCCGGCGGCATGTGCCTCCACACGATCCTTCTTCACCCCACCGATCCCCGCCGCATCGTCATCGCCATCTCCGCCGCCGGAGCCTTCCGCACCGACGACGGCGGCCTCACCTGGAAGCCCATCAATCGCG
Organism: Acidobacteriota bacterium; assembly: GCA_021846275.1. Classification (GTDB taxonomy): domain Bacteria; phylum Acidobacteriota; class Terriglobia; order Terriglobales; family Acidobacteriaceae; genus Acidicapsa. The sequence continues at coordinate 328,539 of JAJZBZ010000003.1, read as the reverse complement.
GCCTGCGCTCGGAGTTCATCCCCGACCCCAACGCCGAGGTCGGCCACTGCGTCCACCACATCGCCCACCACCCCTCGCGGCCTGACACGCTCTTCATGCAGAAGCACTGGGACGTCATGCGCTCCGACAACGCCGGCGACCACTGGACCGAGGTCAGCGGCAACCTGCCCACCGACTTCGGCTTCGTCATCGACGTACACGCCCATGAGCCGGAGACCATCTACGTCGTCCCCATCAAAAGCGACCACCAGCACTTCCCGCTCGACGGCCAGCTTCGCGTCTTCCGCAGCCGCACCGGCGGCAATGAATGGGAGCCGCTCACAGCCGGCCTGCCCCAGTCCAACTGCTACGTCAACGTCCTCCGCGACGCCATGGCCGTCGATCGCCTCGACGACTGCGGCATCTACTTCGGCACCACCGGCGGACAGGTCTACGTCTCCCCCGACGGCGGCGACCACTGGAACCCCATCGTCGAAAACCTTCCCGCCGTCCTTTCCGTCGAAGTCCAGACCCTGCCGTAAAGTTCTGTGCCTGGCCTTGATTTTTCATCTACAGCAGCAAAAACCAACCGATTGCATGCGATGCTGGTTTCAGGATTCGCACGTAGCCGCTCAGTTCCCTGGCAAAGGAGGACGCGCCATGCTCACCGAAATCCAGAACCCGCGCCGCTACCGTCTCCGCCCAAAGTTGCAGGAACGCAGATCCCTCTACCGCACTCTCAGAAATGAACAGATCGGCAGCCTGCTCCTCTGCTATCTGGTGCCTCAATTTCTAACCGAAGGCGTCCTCACGCGCCTGCAATCCGCGCTCGTCACTCTGGCCGTCATCCTGCTCCAGTCCACGCTTCTTTTCCTGGCCAGCCGCAACGCGCTCGACCCCGCCATCCCCGGCTGGGACGAGCGTCCGAACCGATGGGCACGCGCCGCGAAGCTCATGCAGTTATTGCTGGCCATTACTCTCCTGGCCCATTTCGCCGCTCGCGCTGCCCACTCCCTGCTCTCCTGAGCGCAGCGCCGCGCGGTTGCCTCTGCTTTTCCGATCATCTTCAATCAGGTTGGGCCTTGCTGAAACAACCGGATAAGCAGGATTGGCCTGTCAGTGGCCGGTGTGGACGACGTGGCGGAGTGGTTCGTTGCGCAGCAGGCGGCGGATTTGCTCGGCGGCGAGGCCGACGGCGCGCGGGGCTGAGCGCGGGGTGATGCCGGCGATGTGGGGCGTGATGAGCGTGTTGGGACAGCGCCAGAGGGGGTGGTCGGGTGGGAGCGGTTCGGGGTCGGTGACGTCGAGGGCGGCGCGGATGCGTCCGGCGTTCAAGGCTTCGACGAGGGAGTCGGTGTGGACGACGGGGCCGCGCGCGGCGTTGACGAGGAGCGCGCCCTGTGGGAGCAGAGCGAGTTGAGGCGCGGCGATGAGGTGGTGGGTGGCCGGGGTGAGCGGCAGGATGAGGATGAGAATTTCGGCCTGTGGAAGGAGCGTGTGGAGTTCGCTGACGGCGTGGACAGGGACGGGTTCGGTGCGGGCCGAGCGTGCGACACGGGTGAGCGTGACGCCGAAGGGAAGGATGAGGCTTTCGATGGTTTTGCCGATGGAGCCGTAGCCGACGAGCAGGACGCGCTTGCCGTGCAGCTCTTCCTGCTGGAGTGGCGGGAAGGTTGGGCTGGGGTCGGCGTGGATGCGCGCGTGGATGTCGGGGATGGTGGCGCGGCTCTTCCAGTCGGCGTGGCGCTGCATGTCGATGTACCACGGGAAATACTTGAGCATGGCGAGGATGGCGGTGAGGGTCCACTCGGCGGTGGGGATGTTGTGGGCATCCTGTGCGTTGCAGATGGTGACGCCGGTGGGCGCGAGGGCGATGAGCCAGTCGGTGCCGGCCATGAGGCTGAGGATGGTGCGGACGCCGCGGAGATGGGGCCAGATGCGCTGGCCGATGGCGGGTGCGGGCGGCGGAATCCAGAGGTCGATCTCGAAGGTTTGTTCCGGGTGAGAAGGGATGGGAACAAGCTCGACTTCGCGCGGGAGCAGGGCGAGCAGATCGGGAGTGAAAGAAGCGGGATAGCCGACGCGCATGGTGGGAGACTCCGAAGAGAAAAACTCTGGCTCATGATACCAATCGCGGATGCCAATTGAGGCGCGGCGGCGCGGCGAAATGAAGCGTTGATTCTGGTAGGATGAGGATGCTTTCGGAAACGATTTACGCGCAGAGTGGAACGGCGCGAAGGGAAGCGCGGAGCCAGTTCCAGAGCCGACGGCGGAGCCGATGACAGGGCCGATGAGAGAGCAAAGAGCCAACGAGATGGGGACGGGATCGACGGAGATTCTGAAGCGGAGGATTCTGAAACTGGACGCGCGCGACAATGTGGTCGTGGCGCTGGAGGATTTGCGGGCCGGTGAGGAGATTGCGGTGGACGGCGCGCGGGTGCGGACGGTGGATGCGGTGCCGGCGAAGCACAAGTTTGCGCTGGAGCCGCTGGCGGCGGGCGCGGCGGTGACGATGTATGGCGTGCTGGTGGGGCGTGCGCGGGTGGAGATTGCGGCGGGCGGGCTGTTGACGACGGCGAATCTGGCGCATGAGTCGGCGGGATTTTCGGCAGGCAGGTGCGGCTGGCATGCGTGGACGAAGCCGGATGTGGAGCGATGGCGCGGGGCGACGTTTGATGGCTACCGGCGCGCGGATGGGCAGGTGGGAACGCGGAATTACTGGCTGGTGATTCCGCTGGTCTTCTGCGAGAACCGGAATGTGGAGGCGCTGCGCGAGGCTTTTGAAGAAGAGCTGGGGTATGCGCGGACGCGGCAGTATCGGGGGCAGGTGAGTGGTCTGGTGGCGGACTGGCGCGGCGGCGAGCGCGGCGGCGACGGGAGCGCGACGGGCGCGGGGAGTTCGCGGGGCGGCTTTGAAGATCGTGTTTTTAAGAATCTGGACGGGATACGGTTTTTGACGCATCAGGGCGGTTGTGGCGGGACGCGGGAGGATGCGCGTGCGCTGTGTGGGCTGCTGGCGGGCTACATACACCATCCGAATGTGGCAGGCGCGACGGTGCTGAGCCTGGGTTGCCAGAATGCGCAGTCGGCGATGTTGCGCGAGGAGATGGAAAAGCGCGGCGAGCGGACGAAGCCGGTGCTGGTGTTTACGCAGCAGGAGGCGGGCACGGAGCAGGCGCTGCTGGAGCGTGCGATTGCCGAGACGTTTGCCGCGCTGGTGAAGGCGAATGAAGTGAGGCGTGAGCCTGCTCCGCTGAGCGCGCTGGCGGTGGGGCTGAAGTGCGGCGGGTCGGATGGGTTCAGCGGGATTTCGGCGAATCCGGCGATCGGGCATCTGTCGGACATGGTGGTGGAGCTGGGCGGGCGGACGGTGTTGTCGGAGTTTCCGGAGCTTTGCGGGGTGGAGCAGGAGCTGATTGACCGCTGCGAGACGGCGGAAGCGGCGGAGCGGTTTGCGGGGCTGATGCGGGCTTATGAGGCGCGGGCGCGGGCGGTCAATTCGGGGTTTGAGATGAATCCCTCGCCGGGCAACATTCGCGACGGGCTGGTGACGGATGCGATGAAGTCAGCGGGTGCGGCGCGCAAGGGCGGGACGGCTCCGGTGGCGGATGTGCTGGATTATCCGGAGTATCTGAGACGCGACGGGCTGACGCTGCTGTGTACGCCGGGCAACGACGTGGAGGCGGTGACGGGGCAGGTGGGCGCGGGCGCGACGGTGGTGCTGTTCACGACGGGACTGGGAACGCCGACGGGCAATCCGATTGCGCCGGTGATGAAGCTGGCGACGAATGCGCGGCTGGCCGAGCATATGCCGGACATTATCGACGTGGATACGAGCGCGATTCTGCGCGGCGAGGCGACGGTGGAGGAGATGGGCGAGCGGATTCTGGCCGAGGTGATCGAGGTGGCGAGCGGACGGCGGGAGACGTGCGCGGAGCGGCTGCGGCAGGAGGATTTCATTCCTTGGAAGCGCGGCGTTTCGCTGTGAACGAAAGACAGGAATGAGGACGGTGGAATGCTGGCGACGTGGAGATGGTTTGGACCGCAGGATCCGGTTTCGCTGAGCGAGGCGAGGCAGGCGGGCGCGCGCGGGATTGTGAGCGCGCTGCACGAGTTTGCGCCGGGCGTGGCGTGGCCGGTGGAGGCGATTGAGGAGCGCAGGCGGGGGATTGAGGCCGCGGGCCTCGAGTGGAGCGTGGTGGAGAGCGTGAACGTGAGCGAGGCGATCAAGCGGCGCGCGGGGGATTGGCGCGCGCATATTGAGGCGTACACGACGACGCTGCGGAGGCTGGCGCGGGCCGGGATCGGGGTGGTTTGCTACAACGCGATGCCGGTGCTGGACTGGCTGCGGACGGACCTGGGATGGGTGCTTGAGGACGGGTCGGTGACGATGCGGCTGGATGAGACGGCGATGGCGGCGTTTGATCTGTTTGTGCTGCGGCGCGAGGGTGCGGAGGCGGACTGGAGCGAGGAGACGCGCACGGCGGCGGAGCAGCGATTGCAGGCGATGACGGACGGAGATCGCGAGCGGCTGATGGGGATTGTGCTGGCGGGGCTGCCGGGGTCAAAGGGTGTGTATACGCTGGAGTATGTGCGGGAGTCGATTGCGGTCTATCGGGAGCTGGGGCGGGATGGATTTCGGGAGAATGTGAGGGAGTTTCTGCGGGCGGTGGCTCCGGTGGCCGAGGAACTGGGCGTTCGATTGTGCATACACCCGGATGATCCGCCGCGCTCGCTGCTGGGGCTGCCGCGGATATGCAGCACGGCGGAGGATTTGCGGGCGCTGATGGCGGCGACGCCGGAGAGTGCGAATGGGGTGACGTTCTGCTCGGGTTCGCTGGGCGTGAGGGCGGAGAACGATCTGCCTGCGATGCTGAGCGAGTTTGCCGAGCGGGTGTGGTTTGTGCATCTGCGGGCGACCAGGCGGGAAGAGAATCCGAGGAATTTTCACGAGGCTCCGCATCTGGAGGGGGATGTGGATATTGTCGAGCTGCTGCGGATTCTGGTGGGCGAGGAACGGCGACGGCGCGCGGCAGGCGACGAGAGGCCGATTCCGTTTCGCGCGGATCATGGGTTGAAGATTCTGACGGACCTGGACCGGGAGTGCGTGCCGGGGTATCCGGCCGTGGGAAGGCTGAAGGGATTGGCGGAGCTGCGCGGGGCGCTGGCGGCGGTGGAGCGGATGACGTAGAGACGGCGCTGGGCGCGCGTTTGGTTTGAGTCAGTCGGCGACGAGCAGGACGTGGAGCGAGCGCGGGCCGTGGACGCCTTTGATGCGGGTCATCTCAATATCCGCAGTGGCGGATGGTCCGGAGATGAAGGTGGTGGGCAGATCGGGGTTGAGCCGCGCGAAGGCCTCCGGGACGGCGGAGACGAGCTGCGACTCGAAGACGACGCAGAGGTGGAAGTCGGGGACGAGCGTGAGGCGGCGTAGGCCCTGGCTCGGGGCGGATTGCAGGACGAGCGAGCCGGTTTCGGCGATGGCGACCGAGCAGGCGGTGAGGATGCCGGGCTGGCGGTTGAGTTCGTCGAGGGTGAGCGGGTCGGCGAGCGGGAAATCAAAGCTGGCGGGAAGCCAGTGCGGGGGAATACCGGAGGGGACGGCGAGCCAGAATGGAGTGGGTGAGGACTGGCTGCGTGTCGTGAGCGTGGCGGCTATGGCCGGTGCGATTTCAGATTCAGAGCCGACGCGCATGCATTCCGCGTTGTATTCGTGGAGGCGATCGAGGAATTTCTGGATGCGCTGCGCAGGCTGGGCGGGTGTGGCGGTCTGGTAGTCACGCGGGAGCGCGGCGTAGTCGGCGGGCGCGGCAGATGCTGCTGCGGCGGTGTCGCGGCCGAGCGCGGCGGCGATGCGGTCGAGGATGAGCTGGCGGGAGTTGGATTGGGGGTTAGTCATGGCGCTGCTCCGTACTCGACTCCGGATTCGGGTGCGCGCCTGGCGACGATGGGGAATTTGCAGAGCGGGTGCGTTGCCACCAGTCGCGGAAGGATTCGGCGGGCAGAGCGGGCAGGTCGCGGGTTTTGGTCCAGCCGCTGAGCGGGCCGGGCAGCCACTCGATGAAGCCGTTGCGGGAGACGAGCGCCGATTGCAGGCGCTGTGCGAGATGGACGGCGGCGGGAAGACGGTGGCTGTCGCGCATGAGGAAGGCGGCGGACTGCATGGCGAGATTCCAGAGGCCGAGCGAGCCGGTGAGCGTGGATTGCTGCTGCTGGACGACCTGGCTGCGGAGATGGATGAGGACTTCAGGGATGTTGATTTCGACGGGACAGACTTCGTAGCAGGCTCCGCAGAGCGAGGATGCGTAGGGCAGGGACTGGGCCGCGTGCATGGAGTGGAGCTGGGGCGTGAGGATGGCTCCGATGGGGCCGGCGTAGACGGATTCGTAGGCGTGGCCACCGGTCTGGTGATAGACGGGGCAGGCGTTGAGGCAGGCGGCGCAGCGGATGCAGCGGAGGGTCTGGCGGGATTCCTCGTCAGCGAGGATGGGCGAGCGACCGTTGTCGAGCAGGATGACGTGGAACTCGCGCGGGCCGTCGCCGGTGGGCGTGCCGGACCAGATGGAGTTGTAGGGGTTCATGCGTTCGCCAGTGGCCGAGCGCGGGAGGGTTTGCAGGAAGACTTCGAGGTCCTGGAAACGCGGGAGAACTTTTTCGATGCCGACGATGGAGATGAGCACGTCGGGCAGCGTGAGGCACATGCGTCCGTTGCCTTCGGACTCGACGATGCAGACGCCGCCGGTATCGGCGAGGAGGAAGTTTGCGCCGGAGATGGCGACGGGGGTGGTCAGAAATTTCTGGCGGAGATAGCCGCGCGCGGCGGCAACGAGATCGTCGGGCGAGTCGGTGAGGTTGGGCTGGCGCATGGCGCGTGCGAAGAGGTCGCGGACCTGGCCACGGCTGATGTGGAGCGCGGGCGCGACGAAGTGGGATGGGCGGTCGTGGCCAAGCTGGACGATGAGTTCGGCGAGGTCGGTTTCGATGGGGCGGATGCCGTGGTCTTCGAGGCAGGCGTTGAGGCCGATCTCTTCCGAGGTCATGGTTTTGACTTTGATGACCTCGCGCGGGGCGTGCGGAGCGAGGATTTCGAGCACGAGGCGGCGGGCTTCGGCGGCGTCAGAGGCCCAGTGGACGCGGCCGCCGCGACGGGTGTAGTTGGCCTCAAATTCGAGCAGGTAGTGGTCGAGGTGTTCCAGGGTGTGGGCGCGGATGGCGGCTCCGGCGCGGCGCAGCGCTTGCCACTCGTGCAGCTCGGCGGTGACGGCGTTGCGCTTCGCCTGAATGACGTCGGTCGCGTGGCGGACGTTGCGGCGCGTCTGCGAGTGCTCGAAGGGTGAGTCGGCTGCGGGCTGCGCGGCGAGCGCCTGGCGCGCGGCTTCGGGAAAATCGCGGCGGTTCCAGTGTTGGTTTTGCTGGCCGGGCTGGGTTTCGCGCTTCATCGCGGCAACTCCGAGGAGGCGAATGTGAAGTGCTGGTCGGCGGCGAGAGCAGATTCGTCTTCGGAGCAGGCGAGAATCTCCGCGAGGTGAACAGCACGAACGTGTGTGCGCTGGCGATGGAGCGAGCCGTGGATGTGCATGAGGCAACTGTTATCGACGGCGGTGAGGACTTCGGTGCCGCTGTTGAGGACGCAGCGGACCTTGTCGGCGAGCATGGCCGAGGAGACGTCGGCGTTTTTGATGGCGAAGGTTCCGCCGAAGCCGCAGCACTCCTGAGAGTTTGCGAGGGGAACGAGATCGAGGCCGCGCACGCGGCGCAGCAGGTGCAGCGGGATTTCGTCGAGATGGAGGCTGCGCGCGGAGTGGCAACTGGGGTGGTAGGCGACCTTGTGGGTGAAGCGCGCGCCAACGTCTTCGACTCGGAGACGGCGGACGAGCAGTTCGGAAAACTCGAAGACACGCGGGAGCAGCAATTCCACTTCGCGGGCGAGCGCGGGATCGTTGTCCATCTGAGCGGCTTTGGTGTAGTGGTCGCGCATCATGGCGACGCAGGAGGACGAGGGGACGACGATGGTTTCGGCATCGGCGAAGACGTGGACGAAGTGGCGCAGGATGGGCAGGGATTCGCGGAGGTAGCCGGTGTTCCAGTGCATCTGTCCGCAGCAGGTTTGCGCGGGACGGAACTCGACCGTGTGGCCGAGCCGCTCCAGCACGCGCACGACGGCTTTGCCGGTTTGGGGGAAGAGCGCGTCGTTGTAGCAGGTGATGAAGAGCGAGAGGCGCACTTGAGAGTTCCTGGGCGTGGAGTCGAGAGTGAGAATGCGGATCGCGGTGCTGTTTGCAATCAGGATACAGTTTATCGGTTGAAATTGCAGCGGGTGCCGGGTTTGGAGCGCGGTCAGGGAGATTTGGCCGGCGGGCTGGCGCGCTGGAACTCCCACGGGCAGTGACGGCAGCCGGATTGGCAGCAGGAGCCGCGACGGAGGTGGTAGGCGGCGGTGAAGACCATGTACGGGCCGTCGTAGTAGAACTCGCCTTCGCGCGGCGTGGAGGACCAGTCGGAAGCTGCGGGGGCTGGTGCGGCAGTGATTTCGCGATCCGGCATACTCTGATTGTCGCGCAGAAGAGTGGAGAAACCAATGACGGCGGGCGAGGTAGTTTGCATGGGCGAAGCTACAATCAGACCATGGCAGAGATGACGGCAGAGGATCGGGCGCGGCGGATCAGGATTGTGCTCTTTGACGTGGACGGCGTGATGACTGATGGCGGGATATGGATTTTTCCTGCGGCGGCGAGGCCGAATGCGGAGACGCACGAGCACCTGAGTCGGCAGGATGGCGAGGCCGGGTATGGGATTCAATCGACGACGATGGTCGAGGCGAAGGGATTCCACGCGCATGACGGGACGGCGTTTTCACTGGCGCGGCTGGGCGGGATGAAGTGCGGGTTTATTACCAAGCGGATTTCGGAGACGGTGGCGCTGCGGGCGCGCGACCTGAAGCTGGAGTTTCTTTACATGGGCCAGTCGTACAAGATGGAGGCGGTGCGCGAGATCATGGCCGCGGAGCAGGTGACGCTGGAGGAGATTGCGTTTGTGGGCGATGACGTGATCGACCTGCCGGTGTTGCGCGAGTGCGGGCTGGCGATTGCGGTGGCGAATGCGCGGGAACAGGTGAAGGCCGCGGCGCATTGGGTGACGCCGCATGCGGGTGGGCACGGCGCGGGACGCGATGCGGTGGAGTTTATTCTGGCGGCCAAGGGCTTGCTGGACGAGGTGATTGAGGCGTATATCGACGAGCGGAATCCGATGGCGGCTTCGATGGATATTGGCAAGGGGCAGTAGTCGGTCGTCACGGGGTCAGGGGTCAGTCGTCAGTTTTCAGAGGCCGAGGATGCGGCGGTTGCGGGTGGCGTCGGTGCCCGGCTCTGGGTTGGCGGCGGCGAAGTCGTCGAAGGCGTGGCTGGTGACGCGGACGATGTGGTCGCGGATGAAGGTGGCACCTTTGCGCGCGCCTTCGGCGGCGGATTCCAGCGGGTCTTCCCACTCGAGGACGGCCCAGCCGGGGTAGTCGTACTGAGCGAGTTTGCTGAAGATGCGGCGGAAATCGATCTGTCCGGCTCCGGGTGTGCGGAAGCGGCCGGGGCGGTCGATCCAGGGCTGGTAGCCGCCGTAGACGCCGCTGCGACCGTTGGGCTGGAACTCGGCGTCTTTGACGTGGAAGGCGCGGACGCGGGAGTGGTAGTGGTCGAGGAAAAGGACGGGGTCCATCTGCTGAAGGAGCATGTGGCTGGGGTCGTAGAGGATGGCGGCGCGGGGGTGGTGGTGGACGGCTGCGAGGAATCGCTCGAAGGTGACGCCGTCGTGTAGGTCTTCGCCGGGGTGAAGCTCGAAGCAGAGATCGATGCCGGAATCGTCGAAGGCGTGGAGGATGGGCAGCCAGCGGCGGGCAAGCTCGGCGAATGCCTCTTCGACGAGGCCGGATGGGCGCTGCGGCCAGGGGTAGAAAAAGGGCCAGGCGAGCGCGCCGGAAAAGCTGGCGTGGGCGGTGAGGCCGAGGTTGCGGCTGGCGCGCGCGGCAAGCTGAAGCTGGGTGACGGCCCAGCGTTGGCGTTCGGCGGGACGGCCATGCAGGGCGACGGGCGCAAAGGCGTCAAAGAGTGGGTCGTAGGCGGGGTGGACGGCGACGAGCTGACCCTGGAGGTGAGTGGACAGTTCGCTGATGACCAGATTGTGCGTGGCGAGCCGGGCGCGGAGATCGTCGCAGTAGCTGGTGCTTTCGGCGGCCTGGGTGAGATCGAAGATATGCGGCAGCCAGGTGGGTAGCTGGACGGCGCGGTAGCCGAGGCTGGCGGCCCAGGCGGCGAGCGAGTCGAGAGTGTCGAATGGCGGCTGGTCCTGGACGAACTGCGCGAGGAAGATGGCCGGTCCCTGAATGGTGCGCATGAGGCTGCTCCTGCGGAAGAGTTACGGTTGAGGCGAAGCGGAATTGGTGGCCGGGCTGGCTGCTGTGTTGGCGGCTCGGGTGGCGAGCGAGGCTTCGATGGCGGCCTGTGTGATGTTTCCCTGGCGCTGGTAGACGGCGGCGAGGCCGCGATGGGCGTCGGCGTAGGTGGAATCGAAGCCGATTGCGTTGCGGAATTCGGTGGCGGCCTGGTCGAGCTTGCCCTGAGCGAGCAGGGCGTTGCCGGAGTGAGTGGCGACGAGGGCGCGCTGCTCATTCATGTGGGCGCGCATGAGCGCGGCGGCGAGTTTGCGCTGGGCGATGGCAAGGTCGGGTTTGTGCTCGTCCATGTAGACGGTGGCCAGGAGCAGGTGAGCGTCGGAGGCGTCGGGCATCTGGCGGATGGCCTCCTCGAGCGCGGATTGTGCCTGTGGGAGCTGGTTGAGCTTGCTGTAGACGCTGCCGAGCATGGACCAGCCTTCGCCGTTGTCGGGATGGGCCTTGAGGGCGAGTTCGAGCTGCGGCTCGGCGTCAGTGTAGCGGCCCTCCTGAAGATCGAGCAGTCCAAGGACGTAGGCCGGCTCCCAGGCTTGCGGGTTGAGCTTTTCGGCGGCGGCGAGTTCGGGGATGGCGGCGTCGGCGTTGTCCTGCATTTTGTAGGCGAGGCCGAGGTTGTAGTGCAGTTCGGGCGAGTCGGGATTGAGGACCAGGGCGGCTTTGAGTTCGGTGACGGCGTCGTCGATCTGGTTGAGTTGAATAAAGGCGGCGGCGAGGTTCTGGTGAGCCATGGCGTTGGTGGGCGCGAGGGCGATGGCGCGGCGCAGGTAGGGAATGCCGGATTTGGCCTGCTGCTGCTGGGTGTAGGCCATGCCGAGGTTAATGAGCGTGTCGGGGTCGTCGGGACGGGCGGCGAGCGCCTGCTGAAAGAGCGGAATGGCGGCGGCGAGCTGGCCCTGGCGCTGGAGGACGGCGGCGAGTTGCGAGGCTGCCTGAGGGGACGCGGGGAGCAGCGTGTGTGCGCGCTGAAGGATGGGCAGAGCCTGCGCATCCTGACCCGATTGCGCGAGCGAACTGCCAACTTCAAACTGAATGGCTCCGTTGTCGGGGGCAAGCTGCGCGGCTTCGAGCCACTCAGCAGCTGCGTCGGGGCGCGTTTCGGCGGCGAGGACGGAGCCGAGGTGGAGATGGGCGACGGCGAGATCGGGCTGAGCGGTGATGGCGGCGCGGAAGCTGGCTTCGGCTGCGGGCCAGTTGTGGCGGAGCGCGCAGAGGGTGCCGAGTTCGTCCTGCAGATGGGCGTCGGATGGGCGGGCGCGCGCGGCCTCGGCGAGGATGGGCGTGGCGGCGGCGAGCTGGCCGGTGGAGGCAAGTGAGCGCGCGTAGGATTCCAGAATGCCGGGTGGGAGCGTGCGATGAGCCGCGCGGGCGGCGGCGAGGTCGGCGCGGAAGAGCGGGATGGCGCGGGCACTGTCGCCGGATTGCTGGTAAGCGAGGGCGAGATTTTCCTGGGCGGAGTGGTCGGCGGGGTTGGCGCGCAGGGCGGTTTGCAGCTCGCGAATTCCAGATGGAAGCTGGCCGAGACGGACGAGGACGGCACCGAGCGCGCTGTGGCCCTGTTCGGCGGCGGGATCGAGACGGACGACCTGGGCGAAGCTGGATTGTGCGGCGTGGAGGTCGCCACGGCTGAGCGCGGCGAGACCGGCGCGGTAGGCTGAGTCGGCCTGGTGAAGGGAAGTCGATTGGGCGCGTGCCAGCGCGGCTGGCGCGAGGAGGACGAGCAGCGGAAGTGTTCGACGCAACAGGACGGGGAAAAACATTTTCGCTATCGAGTGTAGCCGAACACTGCGCAAGGCAGGCGCGCGCTTCACGCGCCACGGACGCTTGTGATCGCTTTCGCTGGTCGCGGAGCACGTACGGCAGTGAGCGACGGAAGATGGTGACAGAGAGTGAGTTTTGCGTTACACCACGGGCTTGGGACGGCCGAGATGATAGCTCAGGCCGATGTTCCAGTTCATTTCGTCGAGACCCGGATTGGATGGAACAACGAAGCCGTTGGACTGGTGGAGGAAGCCGAAGGCGGTGCGGAAGTCAAAGCGGTTGTTGAGGCGAAACTGGAAGCCGACACTCTGATCGAGCGCGAAGTTCTGGTACGTGGCGTATTGCGAGAACGCCTTCTTCGTGTAACCGGTCATGCCTGCCTTGATGACATAGTAGGGCTTGACGCGGGCGTGGCTGAACCACATGAGTCGGGTGCCGATGGGCAGGATGCCAATGCCGGGGATGGTTTCGTAGGAATGCGATAGCCTGTCACCCCAGATGTCGGTCTTGCTGGGCTGGCGCAGGATGATGATGGGCAGGAACTCGGCGGAGTAGTCCACGTCGGCACCGAGGACTCTGCCCCAGGAGTGGCGGTCGTATTCGACGCCACCGACGTTGAGGTAGCTGTACCAGGCGTCGGAGAAGAGGTGAATGTGGCCAAAGGAGTTGAGGCTTTCGGCGATGAATTCGCTTTCCACCGGGCGACGGGGCGCGTGCTCGGACGACGGCTGGATTGGCGATCCGAGACGCGGTATCCAGACGATGCCGGCGGAGATGCGTCCAAAGTAATCGGGGATGCCGGCGAGATGGTAGGGGACGCTTCCCGCAGTGTCTGGAGTGATGGGGTCAAAGTTGCTGTGCTGCATGCCGCCTTCGATGCGAAAGGCGGTGTGAGAACTGAGGGGAGTGTCGAAACCTCCGCCGAGGAACTCGGCAAAGGAAGCGATGGTGCCGGTGTTGCCGTTTTTGTAGCCGGAGTTGGCGGTGCCGAACCAGGTGCCGTTCACGCTGCCTTCGCCAGCCAGGGCTTCGAGGTAGAATCGCTCGCGATGAAAGGTTCGGCCGTACTGGCCGCCGCTCATGATGAAGAAGGAGTTCTGAGGGTCGCCGAGGTTGGTTCCGCGGTACATGGAGTAGTCGAGCCGAATGCGCAGGTGATGCCACTCGGGAAAAGCGAGGCCGGCGAAGATTCCGTTCAACGGCTGGGGTGAGCCGGTGACGGAATTGAACGAGTTGGAGAGCCAGGAGTATCCGGCGTAGATTTCAAATGGCGGAGGGGAATTGACCGGGGCGGCGGCATAAAGGACCGGACAGAGCAACGCAAGATGGAGCAGACAGTATTTCCTCATGGTTCCGGGGAACCTCCGAAAGAATGTTTTCTGTCGGCAACTAAGGATATTCCCATCTGCGGCGAAATCTTGATGAAACGACTATCTGATCGCTCTGTTTTTTTGGTGGCGGAGGGCGGGATCGAACCGCCGACCTACGGGTTATGAATCCGTCGCTCTAAGCGCTGGCGCGCTCGGCAACCACTGTCTCGTCACGGGGCAGCTTCAATGTGACTGTAGCCAATACTGCGGTCCGGTCTTTCCTTTGTCAAGCCCGAAATCGGAAAAATTTTCGTTCGTGATAACCATTCTGGTCCCCATAGTCTGATCGGGGCCCGATTTTTCTGGAGTCATTCGCCCATGCCGCCTCGGCCCAGCTTCTTTTGCTGGCCATGGAGATAGCCGTGTAGTGCTGCTGCATCTGCAGGGTCATGTGTCCCGCGAAGGACATGATCACCTGGATCGGCACCCCGGCCTCGGCCATGCGCGTGATAGCCGTGTGGCGCAGGTCGTACGGCCTGAGCCACTCGACGCCGGCCGCCTTTCGCACTTCGCTCCACCGCTTGTAGATTCCCGTGTCGCCCATCGGCCGCTTCGGGTCGTATCTGTTTCGCACAACCCGCGCCGGAAAGAGAAAATGCTCGCGACAGTTTGCCCCCAGATTTGAGGCGCGATTAAGAAGCCACTCAATCGCCTTCCGCACCTCGTCCGTCACCAGCGGAATCGTCCTTACTCGGTACTGGTTCTTCGCGTTCGCAGCCCGGATGCTGATTGTGCCTAGCGAAAGATCAACGTCGCCCAACCGGAGCGACCTCAGCTCGTAGGTGCTGGCAGTCGTCTGTATGCCGACGACTGAGTAGCAGTAAACGACGGCCCACTCCTCGCGCGATCCAGCGGCGCTGAGGAACCTTTCCTGTTCGTCTGGCTGCAGCGCTCGTCGCACGTCCCGCTCGGTTCTGCGAAGCGGAATGAACCGGCTTTCCTCCTCCTCTCCCCATGTTCCCGCATCCCGGAGAACCCTGAGCAGAAGATCCACTTCCTTGCGAATACGGTTGGAGCCGCATGGCTTTGCCCAGGACGCCAAAGAACCGTCGCAGGCAGCTCGACCACGTTGATACTCTGCGATGTGGCCCGGATGAATCTCACACAACCGAAGACGCCCAAAGAATCGCGAAAGCGCATCGGCGCAGGCCCGATAATCCTTGACCGTCTTCGAGGCGAGGAAGCGTGGAGAGCCTGAGACGCCGTGGCCCACCATCCGCAGGCGCATCCATTCTTCAAACGCCGACGGAAAGACGATCTCGGCGTTCAGCCTCAGACGCCGCGGGTCGGACAACTCGCAGGCCTTGCACAAAATGTGACCAGCCGTATGCTGCACTCGAACCTGGCGTCTCCTATGTCCCGCGCGCAAATTCCCGGGGTGCCTCTCCATTCTGTATCGAATTGAATTTCAATTCAATACCATACTCAACTTTTTTTGACATTTGGTCGAATTTCCGAATAAAGTTTTCAATATGGGAAAGCCGAAGAAGCTCGCTCCGGGACCGACGCGCGCGCGGAGCAAGCTGAAGACGACTCCGATCTCACTCCGCGTCAGCGATACCCACCTCGCCGAGCTTTCTGTGCTAGAGCGTCTCGATGGAGTTCAGCGATCCGCGCATATCCAGCGCGCGATCGCTGAATACCTGGAGCGCCGTCGCGCAGGCGCACAGCCGCCCTACTGAATTACCCGCACATTGTATGTTTGAGCAGTCGGCGTCACCGACACCGCCGTGCAAAGCTGGAGCGTCACTGTGTTTGCCGCAGTCACTGAGCATTGCGGCTGGATGTTTGCTGGGTTGCCGCCTGTTCCGCTCATGAGGCACACCATAGAAGTCGTCGCTCCGCTGACCGTGAGAGTCCCCTCGGAAGTACAGCCAGCCGACAAAGCAGACCCGCCAATCGATCCAGAAGTTGCTGAAAAATTCGGCGTCGGCAAGCCAGCCGTTGACACTGTCGGAGACGCCGTGTAGATGGCTTGAGGTCCGGTGCTGGCGTTAGTGGTGGCTCCCGCGCCTTCCGCGTGTATCATCCACGGCGCGCTGGAACTTCCCGCGCTGTAGGTGTACGAAGAGCTTCCGTTATTGTTGATGGTCAGAATGCAACCCCCGAATCGACTCGACCTTGCCACAAAAGTCACCGTTTGCGGAGGCAGCGTTGATGATCCAAAGCCATTCACCGTCAGATAGTCGCCTGCTCCAGGACCGCTACCGTCGATGGTGTAAATATCTGGGCACGAAATATCCGAAAGAGTCACGGACGAATACGGCGCAACCGTTCCGCCTGATCCGAAGTAGACTGGTTCGTTGATGAGGTGCCCATCGGCCATTTCGTTCGAGATCGGAGAAATTGTTGCGGTCGCGGTCGCCTGCGTTCCGCCGCTCGGCGGGGCTGCAATCGTCACAGTGGGTGCGCTCAGGTAGCCGAGTCCCGGTGAGACAATCTTTACCGCAGTCACCGCGCCAAGAACATTCGTCGTCGCATAGCATGTGGCCTGATATGGATTGGAAGTGCCAGGCACCAGGACACTCGTGTTTGTGGACTGGGACACGGTGCAACCCACAACGCTGCTCGGCGCGTACCCGGACCCTCCAGATGTTACAGACGCTGTAATCACTTGCCCGGTGGTGCTTGCTCTGGAGTCAATCAGCAGCCCCGGCATCTTGACCTCGGCGTATCCTGACCCAAAGCCGTTCGAGGAGACTCCGCTGTTCCACAAAGAAAAGTCAAACCGCTCAGGCCAGTTGAAGAACTGGTTGCCACCGGCAGCTTGCATTGTCCAGATACTCGGACCGTTTGAGCTATGCACTGCGGAGGTTTGAAAAAGCAATTTTTGGGAAGACGCTAGCACCTTTCCTTGCGGAGTGACGGTTTCTGGCTCGTGCCCCAAAACCATTCGAGAAGAACTCGATGCCGAAGCAGAATTGCTGTTAAGCGGTGTGGTGGAGTCCGAGGTAGCCGCAAAAGCTTGAGCCGTTGTAAAAGGCGTCCACGAAACTGTGTTAAACAGCGAATCTGAATATATGAAATTTCGGTTTGATGTTTGTATGTTACGGATCGTCCCCGCGCCGTCCCCGAGGATGGATGCGTTGCTCGTTGTCGCCCACGGCTCGTACGGATTAGGGCACGCCGCTGCTCCGTAGGGGTAAGTCGTCCCGCTCATCACGCACTGTCCTGTAGCTTCCTCCGAAATGCCGCTGATGGAAGTAGCGTTGTTGGCTCCGCCCAAAATCACGTCGTAGCCAGAGTTGAACTTGGATACGATGCTCTTGAGCAATATCGAATTCAGCGGTCTTCCGTACCGCGTGTAAAGAGCGATCACATTTCCAAAGACGCCTCGGTAGTACATAGATGGGTCTACACCCAAAGAAGCATTATCCTGATCGGTCGCTCGCGTAACTCCGCCCGGAGGGGTGTAGCATCCCAGAGAAGTCGTGTACCCCTGGTCTTCCAAATGATAGAAGTTCTGGTCAAACCAGCAGTCCAGAGGCTTCTGGATATTCATGTAAGAACTCGCCCCCCACCAATTCGCATTGTTGACGATAAGATTGTCGGCGAGATTGAAATCATTCAAAACAGGAGCGCTTTCAGGCGAATACTTCCATGAGCGCGAGGCCCACTGCCCTCCAAGCACGATCATGGAACCGGGACCGCCGCCTTGATTCGGTTTGTTGATGTTGTAGAAGGTGTCGAATTGCGAGTTCTGGCTTTGCATCATAATTCCAAGACCAAAGCCAAGTACGTCGTGGATGGTGACGTACGGTCCGATGTTTCCAAAGCCAATGAAAGTGCCGCTCAAAACAAGATCAGAAATTGTGCTGTAACCTCCAACCGAGAACGCGGCAACATAAGGAAACGCTGTGCTATAGCTGCTCGCAGTCTGCGCCGCGCCCGTGTACCCCCCCACAATTGTAGCCCCGTTTCCTGCGATGCTCACTCCACTAGGAACATACACACTGTAACCAATCTGAGCCGGTGGTTCGGGAGCAAGCCATGTGCATGGGGCGCTGCTGCAAGTGGGTCCAAGATACGCGGTGAAGGTGCTGGGGTAGCCGGACCCGCCACTGTTTACTGTGATGGCGCTCACATAGTGTCCGACGTTTGTATTCGCTCCGCACGCGGCGGCGGTGCACGGCGACAAGGTGGGTGTGATTGACAGACCCGAACCGGAGACAGACGACGGCACAACTAGGGGAACGTAGCTCGTGGACGATGCCAGATCGTATCCCTGAAGACCCGACGCCAAAGAGCAAGTGGCCACGCCACTCGTCGCCGTGCAGTTCAGTGTCGCCGCAACCGGCACAGTTCCGTCGTCAAACGCTGCAGGATAAGTGCCGTTGACAGAGCCTAGATAGTAAGTTTTTCCAGTAGTGAAACTTACCACCGGGTGACTATTCGGATAGGTGTTATAGGCCCAATTTATAGCTTGCTGAATGGCGACCGAATCATCCGTCACGCCGTCGCCTTTTGCGCCGAAGTCATCTACGCGGATCGTCGGCTGAAACACACTCATCCCGTTTGCCGCGTTGAGGACCGGAGTAGGAGAGGGCGCAACGGGTGGTACGGCCACCACGATGTTTGCGGGGCACGTCGAATTATCCCATGCGCCGGAACTATCCGCCGATCCTTGCGGCCAGCCGGAGGACGTGACGCTGTAGGATGTAATTTGCCCATTCACAGGAGCTGCTGCCGTGATGGTCGCCGTCGCTCCAGAAGGAGCGTTCGTCAGCGTCACGGACGGAGCCGAAGTGTAGCCATTGCCATACGACAGCGGATAGACAACGATGGTGCCGCTGTTTGTGACATAGCAGGATGCGGTCGCTGCATTGTTTGACGTGTTACCGACTGGCGACAACTTGATCCCGTTCATCGGGAGATACTGCGGCGTGGTCTGGGCGGCGCAGACTGCGCACGCGAAAGCGGCAAAGAGTACCCAGTTTTTTTTCATTGCTCCTCCTAGCTGAGAATTACAACTGCGATGGGGCCGTTGGTCGGCGCGTAAGTGAAGACGATCTGCCACAGATTAGCCCCGGCCGGGACCGGCAGGTCGTAATCGGTTACGGGATACTGAAATACGCCGCCGGCGAACACCAGCGGCACAGGCATCGTTCCCGAAGCTGCGATGAACGTGAAGGACTGGTTGACGCCGTTGACGGCGCCGGAAGCTATCTGAGGCCCAGGCGTCGTCCCTCCTGGAGCGGGGGCCGCAAGCGCCACGTTTCCGTTGGCGTCGAACTGGAGCGTCATTCCCGCCCGCTGCGCAGCCGGCGGCAAGCCGAGGTTTGCCCCTTCGTCCGTCAAAGGCGCAGTGATTGCAAGGGTGAGCTGCTGCTGGAGCTGCTGAACCATGATCACGAGCTGGTCAAGTGCATTGTTGATCACCGAGGGCAAAAAGGCCCCGGCATTGGCCAGGTTGACGCCCTGCATCTCGGGCATCGCTGTCGTAACCACGAGGGAAGTGCCTGTGGGCAGCGGGCCGGCCACGAGCGTGACGGATCCTCCGGGGCTTGTGTCCTGATCCGCGTTCAGCGAAACGGTGTAGTTCGTCGTCTGTGCGAGGACGGTGAGCTGCCCGGTTGCCACCACGAGCTGGATTAGCAACATGTCCGTCTGCTCAAAGGCGACAAAATTGAATGGAAACGTCGAGGCGGCTCCGTTCCCCTGAAAAACGACGAGGCGATTCGTTGAGCTGATTGTCATTTGCTTCCCTCGGAGCGTGCGAGTTGTTCCCGCCATTTCCCTGGTGGGATTCAGTGGTTAGTTTGAAGACATCGTCGGAGATGCTGACATTGCCGAAAGATGCGCTGGCCTATGGATGGCCTGTGATTGCGTCCAGGACGTTCGGCGCAGCTACGTTGCCCTGATTCGCCCTGTGAATGTACCGCAATACCTTCAGGCCCTCGTGCATGCCTGGCACACCGCCGATTTCGCCGGCGAAGTCGGCCGCGTTCAGCCCAATGCCGATCCAGTCCTTGTCGTCCTTGTCGGAAGTCGCGTCCATAGCCGTCTTAGCCCCGTTTTGAAGGATGCGCTCGATCGGGCTGAACTGCACGTCGTCGCCGCCGTCCAGGAAGGACGCGACGGACCTGAGTATCGGAACTGTGTCGGCAGCGAAGAGCAGCGACCGCTTTGCTACCCACGCTCCAACGTTTTCGCCATCCTTCGGCCCGTGACCCGTAAGCCACGCTCCCATCGCCGCCGGCAGGACGGCCGTCAGGACGGTTGACAGGGTAAGCCGCACGACGTTGCGGTCGTAGCGGAATGCGTGCGCATTATCGCGCATCTGATTGTAGACCCCGTTGTGGAAGCCGTAGAGGGTGGTGATGAACTTGTTGAACTCGTTGTTGCGCATGATCGCGGGGAGATCCTTCGGGGCCTGCGATCCCAATCCGAGCCGTACAGCGCTGTCAGCCTCATGCGCGGCCTTTGCGCTGGCCGCCTCTGGCGAAGCGTCGGGGTATTTCGCCAGTGCGTCACGGTAGGCGGCCATCCAGAGCGTGTGGCTGAAGAGATGGTCGACGGCGCTCAGCGCGAACCGACCAGCCTCTGCCATCCGGCGCGCGTAGCCGCCCTGATATCTGGGATCGAGCACGACGGCGCGAAGATCGCGGTCGAGGTTGTCGCCGCGGAATTTCATTTCGTTGGGCGAGAGATCGCGGATCTCCTGCGTCATTTGCGCGGGCCGCGCAAGAAAATCGACGAGCGACTGAGCCAGGCTCCGCGGCTGAGCGTACAGGAACATGCGCGGCGTGTGCGACACCTGCAGAAGAGACGTAATCGGATTGAAGGAGAGAGCGGCAACCACGATGTTGGAGCGCAGCTTCTGCATGGCTGACTTCAGGCCGTCCAGACGCTCCTGGACACTGCCATTGTTGTCATTGATGATTGCCTTCAGCCACGGCATGAACTGCGCCTCATACTCGGGCCCAAGAGTCTCCCGCAGCGTCTTCCGCACCTCCGGATCGAGCAGCAGCCTCTGCGTCGATAGCATGAATTCGCGGTGCGAGAGATCCTTGGCAACCTTGGCCACATGGCTCGTCAATGCCTGTTCGTAATCCAGCAGCAGCGGGCCGCCGTAGCCGGTCCTTTCTTTCGTGTAGCCACGCGAGGTTGTGGCTCGGACATAGCCCTGCTGCATCGCATTCTGCGCGGTTTCCTTCGCGTCCTGCTGGCTTCCGCGCTCGCTGAAGCGCGGGTCCATGACGATGGGGAAGTAACCGCCCTCAAGGTCCATTTCCGTGCCGTCTTCAAGAGCCACACGAAATGGCGTCACCTTCACCATGGAGGGAGGAAGCCCTGTCAGTCTCTGCTCGAGCTCGCGCATCCGTTCGCCCATCGGCTTCAGGCTGTCCCACGCCTTCTGGACAAACGACCACTCCTCGCGCGTGAGCTTGCCGCCAATTTCCCTGATCGCGCGTGGATCCCATCCGGCATCGACGAAGGTCTTCTGCAGACGATCAAGATTCCCCTCGTTGCCCATGTTGAACGCCACCGAGAGCATCCTGCGTCGTGACATCGGCTCGCCCACGCCGTCTACGCTCACCTTCTCAGTCCACAGCCGCCGACGCATATCCCCCGGCATGTCGTCGAGCGCGTCAAAAACCGTCTTCGTCACCTCATGCTGCAATCCGTACTCATCGCCCTGGGCGTCTGCGGCCAGGTTCCAGACGTTGTCATGCCATGGCCCGGTCTTACCGCCGTCCAGCCATTCGACCCACCGCTCCATCGTTCCGAGGCGCGCGTCGAGATAGCGCGGAGCCTTCGCGGCCTTGTCAGCCAGGGCGTCGTTCTCGGCGAATACATGCTCTGGCCTCTCGCGCAGATTTTCTCGCGCGCTCGCAATCATCGCGGCCTTCGCATCTGCGAACTCGATCTGCTTGCCCTGGACGAACATCTTGAACTCGCGCATCGCCAAGTGCCGGATGTTGACCAGCGCGTCATGCAACTGGCGAATTTCGCTGAGCGGTGCATTCCGGTAGTCGCCGAACCTTTTCTCATTCAGAATTTCCGGTGCGATCGCTGGCTCGTTTCCGACCCCGTACACCTTTTCCGCCCACTCGCGAAGGCTGCTCTCCGGCACTCGCGTGCTCGTGCCGAGCTTGTATCTCGCAAGAAGAAAATTGAACTGGTCGCGATAGTCAATACCGGAGGTTTCCTGCGCCAGCCCGAGGCGCTGCTGCGTGGTCTTGCTCTGAACCCTCTTTGTGTAACTCTCGAACTTTTCCACGTAGTCACGGGCCGAAGAGGCCTCGCGGAACAGGAAATGGTTGAGCAGTTCCTTGTTCTTCGCCTCGGCCGCCTTTTTTGCATCCCCTCTCCGCACAGCGTCGAAGGCTTCCCGAGAGAACATGCGGGTTGCATTCAAGTAGCGGTGGGGCTGGATGTCAGCAACCGACTTGTCGGCGATCATCTGCCGGGCAGCCTCCTGATACTGATCGAGCGGCTGAAGCGCGATCTCGGCCATCGCTGCTTTCGCGTCAGCGGCCTTTTTCTGCAGGACTGTCACTCTGCGGCGCAGGGCGCCAAGCTCGCGGTACAGCGACTTCGCTTCTTCCTCGTTTCGCAGCGCCAGCAGTGCCTTGTCTTCCAGAGTGCCATCATAGCGTATGTCGCCATATTTGAGAGCCATGAATTGTTTGGTCGCAGCATCCACGGCCGCAGCTCTCCGCGGCGCGCCCTCGATTGCGCGCAGCATCTCTTCGCCAGAGCCAAAACCGAGCATCTCAGCGGCCGTCTCGGCATCCGTTCCCCCCACAGAACGGTAGAGGCCGCGATGCAGCTCCTGCAAGGATTCGACGCGATCCTCCCCGAACTGCCGGACCAGCTCGTCCCTGTTCAGAGTCAGCGCTGTCCCGTCGTCAAGCGCACCGCGACGAAGCGAGCGAATCGCCGTGTACTCACGACGCGCGTCGATCTCCTCGGTAACTGCGTCGCGGAAGGATCGCTTGGCTTCGAGGGCCTCCTGGGTGCGTGCGCGCACCCAGGCATCGTGCATCTCGCGGATAAGCTGCGCCTTCGCGTCATCGACGGCGATGCCTTTCGAAGCCGCGTACCGCCTATACTCGGCATCCGTCCACCCTGCCTCTTCCGGGGACTTGAACAGCGGCTCGTCACTGCTCTTCCCGTCCATCGCGCGCGCCCGATTGATCGCATCGTCGGCGGCATAGATGCGGTCCATAACGCCGCGTATCTCCGGGCTGAGCGGAATGCCGAGCGCAGTCGCGCGGCGGTATACGGAACCAAGCCAGACAGCAAAGTTCTGAAAAGCACGCTTGAGGCTTCCAGTGGGAGCGTCCCCCTCGCGCAGATACTGCTCGTTAGCTTCGGCCCACTTCTCATGTTCGGCGCGCGAGAAACCTTCTTCGGCAGCTTTTTCCGGACTGGTGCCGAGCCACTCCGCGATGGTTTTGAAGTCGTCTTTCAGGCTGTCGCTTGCGCCAGGACGCTGCGCCAGCTCGCGGATCATCTCGAGATAGCCGTGCGCAGGCTCATGCACGAACGTGCTGAAGTCGCCCAGCTTCGTTTTGCCGATCTCAAAGCTGCCGTCCGGAAGCATTCGGAACCAACCACGCTTGCCGCGGGGCTCACTCTTTTCCTGCGCTCCGGCCCCCTCGACTACTCGATCATTGGCAGCATGTTCTCCGGCAGCGTCTGGCTGGCTGTCAGGTCCGGAGACGGGACCGGCATCGGCTGTTGTGTCGGCGATCCCGCCTGTCTCGCCAGCTGCTCTCCCGACGCCGTCAGATTCCTTGCCGCCGCCTCCCGCACGAACGGCGGCAGCTCCAGATACCGCGCCATCATCTTCCGCGTCGTCTGCATCTCGCTCGACGGCTGGGCTTCTTCCTGCTGCTTCTTCGAGGCCATGGCGATATCCTTCCTCAGTGATGTTACTACCAAACGCGTGATTGAACGACTCAAAAGCATCCGCGCCGGCAAACATTCGCGTCTGTCCGGGTGCATTGAGGTCGGAATCGTGCGCAAACTTTTCGAAGGCCTCCGTGACAGCCTTCGGGCTTCCGTCGAGCGAACGTACAAGCGCGTCGACCACCGGATTGCGCTCTCCGCCAAACAACGATTTTTGCGCCAGCCTCATCTCGACGTTCGTGCCTTCGCTCCGGATCGAAGCGGCCTCACCGACAGCGCTCCGGATTGCAGGGAGGATATTCCACTCGTCGGGTCGGGTAGCCACCGATGCGATCGCGCCAAGTGATCGCTCCAGCTTGCGAAGCACGTTCTTCGGAGCGGCCTCAAGCAACCTGGGTTCGTCGATCACGGAGCCGAGGAGCGCTCTTTCAACGAAGATTTTCCCGGTGTCATTCAGGCCGCCGCTCTCCGCGTCGACAAACTCGGGGCGCTCACGGCTCGTAATGACGCCGTCGCGCTCCAGGTGCCGCACCACCTCGGAACCGTGGTCTGCCATCAGATCGCGAAGGCTCAGGTCGCCATCTTTCATCGTCTGCGCGGCCCAGCGCAGAGTTTCCGGTCGCAAGCTCTTTCCAGCGCTGACGGCCTGCTCCGCCGATCCGAGCGCGCCCGTCATGGATTTGTTCAGGTCGCTTCCAATTCGCCGCAGCGACTCTTTATCCGCTGGCGTATTGACCTGTCTGACCAGCACCGGCTCTTTCATGCGGTCGACGTCGTCCGGGCTTAATCCGAAATCCGCCGCGTGAGCCTTGAGCGCTGCTCGATACGCTGAGGCATCGCCGTCGCGGTACATCCGTATCGTGCTCATGGACCGCGAATTGCCGCCAAGAACCATCCCGTTATCCGCGATGACCGGAGGGCCGTTTACAGCGTCCGGATTCGTGTTCACCGTGTAGGCTGGCTCGTAATTCTGGCTCTGCTCGATGACCCGGGCCTGAGCTTCCTTGGACGTGTCGTACGCGCGTTCCTGGACTCCCGGAGGGTACGCAGGGTTCTGGGCGAAGGTGAATGGGTCGTGGCTCGGAACCAGGTCCGCCGCCTCGACGAGCTTGTATTTTCCAGCAAGCGAGCCCGACGGGGTGAGCACGGATGCGCTCTTTCCGTCGGCTCCCGGGACCGAAATCTCCGACTGGTAGAGCGCCGGAGACGCCGCGGCCGGAGCGAGCGTCTGTCCCTCAACGCCGGGAGCGTCCCCCGCGACGATGCGTGGGTTGTGCATTCGCAGCAGCTCCATCGGCGTCATGCCTGCGCTGCGGGCAAGGTTTGCGATAGCGTTGGCATGCAGCGTCGCATAGCTGTCCGCGACCGATTCTTTTTCGCCCGCTTCCACGTAGCGACTTCGGAGCTCGTCGTACACCTGCTTCCACTCCGGAGCAGACTGGGTCTCCGCGTCCGCAGTCGCAAACTCGCGCTGGAGATTTTCGACGCCGCCGCCCTTCATCCATTCGTTCAGCTCGTCCTTGTAGCCGTCCTGCTCCCGCTGGGTCATGTTCGTCGCCGGATTGACGACATCCGGAAGCAGGGCTTTGACGTCCTCGGTTGGCAGCTTGCCGAAAAAGTTGGCGCGCGGTATCTCGAGGTCCGAGCCGGCCTCGGCCGCTTCGGCCAGGTTCGTGATGCCCAGGTCGTTGGCCGCCTTTGCCGGATCGACATTTTTCTGGTGGAAGTAGCTGACAAAATCCTGCGCCGGAATGCGCAGGCTCTCATCGCCCTCGAAAGTCGCATCCAGAAACGATTGGAAGGCTTCTGGCGAGCGCTGGCGCAGCCGGGAGGCCTCCACCGCGTCCGCTGTCGCTCCGAGCGCGCCAGAGGCAATATGCGCCAGTGCGCCGCCGCCTTCAAACGCGGCCATGTTCAGGATCGACCCAGGCACTTCGTCAAATATCCCGCGCTGTGGATCATACTGCTGCGCGATCGCGTTGTCGGATATCCCCATGCCCGCGCCGAGGCCGATGCTTCGAGCGGCGAACTGCCCAGCTGCGCCGGCGAGGGTTTCGGCTGGAGCAGCTTCCGGCATTGCGCCCATGAAGGCGTAGTTGCTCAGCCCGGAATCGATCGCGGCAAGCACTGCTGTCTTGATGTCAGCGCCCTTGGCCCGCGCGTCGGCATAGGTATTCTGCGCGCTCGTGGACCCGAGCACGGCTGGCACGAGTTGGCGCTCGATTCCGCCTGCGGTCGCTGGCTCCAGCGGAGCGGATGCCGCTTTCGCCGCCCCTGCTCCGTCAGCGCCTTCGTCCGCCGCACTGCCCGCGCCTTCGGCGCCCTGGCCTGCTTCTCCAGCCGCAGCGCCAGCGCGTCCCAGCAGCATGAACGCTCCGAGCGCGCCCGGAACCTGCTCGACCTGATTCACGAGGCCCCGGCCATACCAGTGGAAAGCCGGATTCTTCACCGTCTGCCCGGTCGCGGGGTCGGTCGCATACTGCGATGGCCCCTGAATGACGTTTTGCGAGAGCCATTGCTGAATCGGGTCGGTGACGCGCTGCTGGACAGCCCAGTTGTTGGGGCGCACCCAGATGTCCTTCAGACCCTCGAATCCGGGGTCAGCTCCGCTCAGCCCCGCGAGCAGAGCCGGAGGAGTCTCGCTGCCGGCCTCGAGCGCAACGCCCGCCGCGTCAATCACCGGCTTGAACGCGTCAAAGAACGCAGTGTTTGTATTCGCGGCAGCGGATTTTACTTCGTTCCACGCGCGGCCCAGGAAGCTGGGCGGCGGATCCGCCGCGCGCAGCGTTGCCGCTCCCTGTTCGATCTTTGAGAGGCTGTCGAGGTCGTCGTGGGCGACTCCGGCAAAGTCGGGATTCTGGAGCTGAGCGGCGAGGATCGGATTGCGTCTTTCGAGATCGCGCTCGGCCAGGTCGGCGGCCGTCGCAGCCTGATACGCTGCCTTCGGATTGCTTCGCGCCAGCTCTGGGGCCATGCCGGACTGCTGCGCCACCTGCTGGATCCTGGCTTCGCTGTCCGGGTTCAGAGTTGACGCTGCCGTTACCACAGCGCGCATGGGCACAGGGGCCTGTGGCATGTCCGGGAGCGATCCATCCTGGACCATCTGCTGCGCGATATTCAGTGTCGACGTCGCCATGCTTCCATCTCCGCGGGTGTACAATTCTGCGCAGGCTCGGTTACGCCTGAAAAAGGAGCCACCCCATGCTTAAAGCTCTCGTTCTGTCCTCGTTGCTCATCGGCGCCTTCTGCGCGTTTGCCCAGTCGGTGCCAAACTCCCAAATTCCCAGTCAGGTCATCCCGATCGCAGTCATTCCTGCGCCGCACGCGGACAACAGTGTGCCAAGCACCTTCGCGCCCAGCTACACCGTGGATCAGGTTCCCATGGTGTCCACGACCACCACGTCGATGACGATTCCCTACAGCGCGAGGCCCTCGGCGCTGGCTCAGTTCAGCACGGCACTGAGCAGTCTGGGCGATGCGCTTATCATGCGCAGCACTCTCATTTCCTCCTATCCCTCGGCCGACACCGGCGCGAAGCAAACCTACGTTTCTTACCTGCGTTCGGATGCCTCTGTTGCATGGGCTTATGAAGAGGTCCAGAATGTGCTGAAAGCCGAGAATTTCCGGCTCGTCACGACAGTCCAAGACGCGCACGTCATCCAAGTAAGCGGCAAGCCATGGCACCGTCCGAACAGCTGCGACGCCGCTCGGGTATCGGTGCGTGACGATGGTGGCGACGCACTCGTGACGGCCGTCTTCGCCGACTTTCCGGGCTGCATCGCCGACAAGTCCGTAAAAGACATGGCTGATCGGTTTGAAAAAGACCTTCGCAAAGTCCAGCCCGACCTCACAGCCGTCCAGTAGCGTCGTCATTTGCTGGGCCGTCCCGACTTCAGCCACCAGGCGGCGATGTTCGCCTGTGTCGTAGGCGCGCCGGCCGCGTCGAGTTCCTGCATGGCGCGCACCGTCGCCGTCGGCGGAATATCCTTGAGCCGGACGCTCTGATTGCCGATCCAGACGGTCGCCCTGTCCATCTCTTCGGGTGTCAGCGTCGCCACGGGTTTCAGCCCGCTGTTTGTTCCCCACATGCCGCTGGTGTAGACCTTGTCGATCACCATGTCCCGCGCAATCTTGCCCTTTTCCTGCCAGCTCAGCGTCCGGTTTCCCTGCTGCTGTTGCGCGTCGATCTCCTGCTTGACCGCCGTCTCCAGCTCCACGCGTGCCAGCTTATCCGCGGGCGTCTTCGGCTCCGCAAGATTGGGGAGCTGGTTCACTGCGAGTATGTCCGTGAGCTGATCGTGGTCGACAGTCACGGCGCGCACCTTGTTCGGGTCGGTCGAGCTGGTGTCGCCGCCCTGCAGGGACTGCGCCTGCCGGAGCGACGTCAGGTATCCCTGGTCGCTCAGCCTTCCCTGCGCATACGCCTGGCGCACGGCGTCGACAGTCATGCTCTGCGGGTTTTCGATCCAGCTTGCCAGCAGATTGACGTCGTTTTTCGCTTTCGCCTGCTGATTGAAACCGTCGACGTCCTCCGGCGTGAGCTGGGACATCACAGACGCAGGGAGTCCCTGAAGCGATCCGTTGTTTTGCAGGGAATAGTCTGTCGCCTGTTTCAGCGCCGCGCTGTGCTCCTGATTGTCGATCTGCCGGTTCATATTGGCGATGCCGCGCACGTAGCGTTCCGCGCTCCGCTGCTCTTCCGGGTCAGAGATGTTGCTGTTGATCCAGTTGACGGCCGCCTCCTCATCATTCGGGCTGGAGAAGCTCCGTGGATCGAACGGAGCGCTCGCCGCTTGTCGCGGATCGATCGCAGCCCCATCGCCGTCGGTCATGCCGTAGTGCATGACGCCCTGCCCGGCGTCGTCCGTTCCTGTCTGGCCGAGCACCTGTCCCTGGGTGATCTTCTGGCCTTCCTTGTAATTGATCGCCGCAAGTCCGTTGAAGGTGGCCGTGTAGCCATTCGGAAGCGATATCTGCGCGGAGTTGCCAAGCTGCGGGTCAGTCCAGACCTTGCTGACGGTGCCGCTTTCAGGCGCGTGGACGTTGGTTCCGGGCGCGGCATGTATGTCGATCCCGTCGATTCCGTCCGTCGTAGTGATGGTGGCTGCGGGAATCGGCGGCTGCAGGTCTCCGGGTCCGCCTCCGAGGCCCTTCGCGGCCAGGATGGCATTCTTGCCATCGGTGATGGCCGCTCGCTGGCGCACGTCCTGATGGACCATGTTTCCGATCATCTCGCGGGTGCGCATATCGAGATTGCCTGACTCATCGTTAAAGAACTGCTCTTCCTCCGCGATCGCGTTTCTGTCGTGAAGCCCAGCCACGATGCCCTGGACCATCTGGCCCTGTTTCTGGTTGAGCATCGCCTGTGCCGCGTCCGAGTCCGGTGCCAGGCCGTTCAGCCCCGCGAGGTTGCCTGCCTCAGCGGTCGCGGCCGCGCGATACCTGGCATAGCCGGCCATGTCACCGTGGAGATACGCAGCCTGCGCCATGCCAAATTGCAGATCCGCCCGCGCATTCGACTGCTCCTTGCCATACTCGACCTGTTGCGTCGCCTGGTGATCGGCCATCTGCTGCCCGAAGGTGAGAAGGTGCTCGTTCGAGAGCTGCCCGAACATGCGCTGCTGTACCGGATTAGTCAACGTTTTCGCTGCATCATCTCTGGCTTTCGAGATCGCCTGCGCTGCTGGCTCGAACTGCTGCACAGCGTTGATGCCCTGGGTCTGCTTGTAGGTGGCCAGCGTCTGAAAGCTCGACTGCAGGAACTGATTTTCGGCCGCCTTCGTAGCCGCGTCGTCCATCGTCTCCTGGACACGGTCCCCGATTGTGTTCCCAATTTGGATCGCAGTAGTCCCAAAATTTCCTAAGGCGTTAGCAAATTCACCTAATTCGTCGGGCATCTGGTTGCGCATCGGCTGAACGTCCGGGGAAGACGCATCCGCCATCGGGAGCTCGTTCTCGATGAATTCCGGGGCAAAAGTGTCCGGCACTCCTCCTGGAACGCCTACGCGTGGAATCATCGACATTTTATTGTCCTCCCGGAAAATCGAACTGGGACAGTGGTAGGCCATTGGCGATCTGCAGCTTCAGCCACTGATTCATGTTCCACTGGCCGGCTGTGCGCCCGGCAGCGGTAAGAAGGGTGCTCCCCATCATCAGTCCGGGATGAATACCGCTTGCGTACGCTTGAAAATTTGTGGCCTCGCTCCGGTCGATGGTGCTCTGCCCCTGTGCGGCCGCTTCCTGCATGCGTGATCCCCAGGCCCTGCGTACGGCGTTCGAGTTGATCGCGAGCACGTTGAGGTCTTTTTCGACGTCCATGCTTGCGGAGACGCTCGCTGCGCTGCCGACTCCGAGAGCTATCCCCCGCGCAGCCATCGACGCTGTCGCCTGTGCCTTCTGCTGCCCGGCCTGCATCGTGTACGCGCCGACCTGAGCTTTCCCGGTTTCCAGAATGGCCTGCGCGTTGATTTCATCCCGGGCCGCTCTCAGCGATTGCATGGAGCTTTGATACGCCATGCTGGAGGCCTGCGATCGATCCTGGTACTGCGCGGATTTGGCCGCGTAGAACGAGTTGATCGCGCCCCCCACACCACTCAAGACAGACGACGCAAACCCGAGCGTTTGTGCGCTTTTCCCAAAGGCCGCTATGTTCCCGATGCCCGGGGACGATCCGGGCGGCGCGGTGAGAAGCGTGGTATTAGCGAACGGATCATTGGGGTCCGTTCCGCTGTACGGAGTTGAGTAAAACGGGGAGAAATTGAGCGCGCTATCACCCACCGATGGATGCCTCCAGTGTGATTCCGACCACTTCGAGTGGAAGCGGGTCTTGTTGTCGAACGAAGACCTGTCCGTTCTGCTGCCAGGTCGGAGTGGTGAGCACCTGAAGCTCCGACGTCTGGAGAGCCGGAGGCGATCCCCAGGGTTCGGTCGTGCGCTGCGGCACGGTGGACAGACTGTTTTCGTTTGGCCCCACGAGAATGCTGCTGGACTGGAAAACTTTCAGCCATGCGTTGTTGATGTTCTTCGCGCGCCCTTGTCCGAATCCGTCGAGCTGGAGAACGGCGGGCATCGTCTGGAGGTCGCTGAGATAAGGCAGGCCGATCGTTACCGTGCTCGCCGGATAGTCAAGCGTGATGGCTCCATTCGCGACGACTTTCTGCGTCTGGACGCCGCCATCCGCCAGGACCGACACCGTAGCCCCCTCCAGCCACGTAAGGCCGCTGACTTGCGTCACGGGATTTGGGAACGTCTGCGATATGCCTGAGTCGACGAAAAATGCGTCGTTCTGTTCGGTGAAGAAGCGCGACTGGAGCCGCTCCACGTAATTGACCTGCTGACCGTTGATCGTGCGAGTGATGACCGCGTAGAGCACGTCTTCCTGTCCTTCAGCCACGCAGCAGATGGACTGGAAGGTGTCGCCTGTCGCCTCGCCTGTGTCGTGATGACACCAGGCACCGATCTGTTCCTCCGGGATGTACGTGAAGCTCAGCAGATTGCCGTTGCTCGAGACGAACCACACGATTGGCCACGGCGCTTTCGAGTACGCCTGGTCGATGATCGACAGCGTATCGAATAGATGAGCTGCGCGCAGGGAAAGGTCACTCGTCATGTAGCCGTTGATGGTCCAGGCGTATCCCAGCTCGCGCACGTGTCCCCCGCGGGCGGCCGCGTAGACCATGCTGGTGTTGATGATCGTCGGCTGCACATTGGACGATCCGATGTAGCTCTGTGGATTCACATCGACCGACGATGGGGTGATCGCCGAGCCGGTCTGCGATAGCAGCGCGTACTCGCTTTCACTGGTGAGCAGGATCAGCTCGATCATGGGCATCAGGTGCTGAATCACGTCCGCGAGCCGAGACGCTACGCGAAAGACAACCGCATCGGTCGCGAGCGACGGGATCGAGTAGGTGAATTGGCTCTCCGTTCCGGAGTTCGACATCCAGACGTTATCTGGCGCGTTGAGAGTCCCGGCGAAGCATTTCCGCTGCTGAAAATAACAGACTCCGGAGGGGTAGTCTCCAGGAGCGTTGAACACGCCGTAATCGGTGCCCGGAGTGATGCTCATGTCGGTCGCGATATTGTCGTCCACGAAGGTCGTCGACTGCGTGCTTCCGATGAATCCCCAGAGGCCGTTGAATTGCTTGTAGACGTAGTAGGTGGTTGCCCCGGCGACTGCGTCCCAGGAGATTGTGTTGTAGCTGCCCGGGACGTCCAGGTTATTCAGCACGGAGACTGAGGCGCTGAGCGCGCTCGCGGTTACGCCATCGGCGGCAAATGCCTGCACCGCGTAAGGGTTCGTGATATTGAATATCTGGGTGCCATACTGGATCGTCGCGCCGCTCGAATAGGTTCCATTCGTGTTGAACATCAGGCTGTTCCCGGAGTAATCCGAAAGATACAGCTCGTTGTTGATCAGGTTGCCGGAAGAGTCCGCAGGAACGAGGGACACCATATAAAAGCCATCCAGAACCTGTGCCGATCCGGAAGTCGGCGTAAAAGTCAGGTTCTGAACATAGACGCTGTCTCCCATGGCCAGCGTGTGGTTCGCCGCCGTGGTTATCAGCGCCTGTCCCGTTTGAGGAGACGGTCCGTCTGTCACCGATGCAATGCTTGCCAGATACCCCGGCGTAGCCGCGACGGCGACGTTCGTTGGCGTGGCCAGCGGCGGCGTGAAGACAAATGGAGTCATCGTCCAGGTCGTCGCGCTGAGGCGTGCCAG
The DNA here is from genome assembly GCA_021846275.1 of Acidobacteriota bacterium. Classification (GTDB taxonomy): domain Bacteria; phylum Acidobacteriota; class Terriglobia; order Terriglobales; family Acidobacteriaceae; genus Acidicapsa. The sequence goes on along the minus strand of JAJZBZ010000003.1, from coordinate 296,408 downwards.
CTCCTGCGGCGGATAGTTTGGATGGACGAGCGTCATCACGTCCGCGCTCTGCGCATAGTGAATGCTCATCAGGTCGGCAGCCTGAAATGGCGTCGGAATTTCGTAGGTCAGATCGGTGGGCTGCACGTACCAGTAGCCATCGCTCTCCGGATCCGAGTCGATGTTCCCCGCTGGCAGATAGCTGGGCGTCGCCTGAGAGCGGTAATAGACAGCGCCGTTGTAGCTCACCAGAGCACCGATCTGGTAGTCCGGCTGAACAGCGAGGCCGGCCCCGGCCCACTCCGGTCCGGCAGTTATGTTCACCGGCGCTCCGGTCGTCGGATCGATCAGCGTGAATTCATTATCGTATGCGGTGCCTTGCACAATGTAGGGACCGTAGCCGACCCCTGCCGGGTAGTCAGCCGAATATCCGGGCGGCGGGGTTCCGGTAACGCACATTGTGACGCTCGTCCCGCTCGGCGGCGCAACCCCAGCGACGCTGAACACCGCCGGGCTGGCGATGGTGTAGGAGACCATCAACGACGGTTCAAAGGCTGGCTGCGTGGCAGAGTAGAGCAGCGTTTCGCCGTTCGTATGGAAGCGTGCATAGCCTGGACCCAGCTCGACGGCAAGCGTCTGGTTGAGGCTGAAGGTGAACGAAATGAGCCGGGCTGGGCCGTTGTTTTTTGTCGCCTTGACAAACGCGAAGCCGGCACGATTCTTTGCGCCACCCGTCGGCGTCACGATGAAATTTCGGAGTGTGGCTGCTCCGGTTTGATATTTCGCATCATCAATGCGCCCGAACATTTCCGGCGACAGCTCGCCGCCCGCGAAGCTTCGGTAGTACGTTCTCGTATTCGGCACTTAGCGACCCCGCATCCAGCTCACCGCTGGCGTAATCGGCACGCGTTGCTGGTTGGCGTTGCTTGAGGATGCACGCAAGAGATAAGCTTCGAGCGCCTGAAGCATCTGCTGCCCCATTTGGGCTCCCGCATCCCCTTTGATCAACGGGCCGGCGATCATCGATGCCAGCAGATAGCTCAGTGCGACCGTAAAAAGCGGGCTGAATTTCGTCGTGTCCTCGACCAGGCTGGTAAAGCGAAGCACCGGGTCGCACAAGTTCGTGAGCAGGATTTTCTGGCCCGTCGGCAGCGTCTCCATCGCGAACGGCTGCGGCATGTAGGTGGGTTGGCCGGGAACGGGAACATAGCCCTGCGGATACGGAGGGTTGAACCCAAACTCCGGAACGATCGGCCCAAACCACATTTCCGTATCGCTTTCCGCGAGCGCAGGGATGACAGCCAGCGCCCGGATCATATTGCTCGGGACGCCAAACGCAAATCGCCAGGTGCCGCAGCTCGTCTGCGTCGTCCCGTCTGGAAGCGTCACCGTATTCACGGTGGGGTTCGTCACCTGCGCGAGCAGTTGGCGCTGCGTGGCGAAACCCCAGTCAGCCATTTCCAGCAGCGCGTTGCGCGCGGACCAGTAAAAATTCGCGCAGAGCTGCGCCTGCATTGTTCCATCCGGGGGCGCGATGCTCGTCACCTGCGCGATGTCGCCCAGGTGGCTCAGCGCCATATTGCAGATCGAAACTTCACTCATCAGCTTTTATCCTCGCGGAAGTGCGAGAGCGTCCGTGACCCTCCCGCACACCGTCGGCCTGCTGCAGCTGGACTACTTCGTCTCTGAGGCCTTTTCTTCTTCCTCAGCCTGCGCTTCGAGTTTGTCGGCCTGCATCTTTTTCACCGACTCAAGGTTCTCGTTTTTCGGTCCCTTGTAGTCGAACACCTCTCCCGCCTTCCGGTAGTGACCGCCCTCGATGAAGCAGTCACGCAACGCGCGTACTTGCATTGTCTGGCTCCCTTCTCTTGTGTTGCGTCTGAAGACGCGTCAAAGTTGTTCCGGGCCGCTGGACGGGCAGATAGAGCGTCCAGCGGCCCGGAGGGTTTATTGCGCGGCTACTCGACGGTGAAGCCAGAAGGCCGAGGAACGTTGCGCTGGAGCGTGTTCGAAACGAAGGCGTCGAACGTCCCCGCCGTCAGCGCCGCAACAGCCACGCGCCAGCTGATGCGCCAATACTGCTGCATCGCCGGCGGAGGCTGCACCTCCAGCATGACCGTTCCGGCGGTCAATTGTGCCACCGGGATCGCTTCGCCGAGAACCGCGTCGGTCCATGTCGCATCGTCCGGAGCCGATTGCAGGACGGCCTGCACGGTCGCAAGCCCCGCGGAGGTTGCTGTTTCGGAACAGATCGCCTGCACCCAGAGGTTTTCGCCGGTCATACCGGCGCCGCCCTGATTGGGGTTTCCCAGGTTGAACTGCGTGGTGCTTCCGTTGTCCCCCACGGCCGTCACCGCCTGGCCCTGGCAGAACACGAGTTGAGAGTCGAGCATTCCCATGATTCATCCCTTCAGCGACGCAATCGCCGCAGCGTTTAGCCCGGAAACCCGGGCGTGGGTTACGAGATCGCCGATTCGGTCGACAGAATCTGATCCATTGTGAGGACCGGGGTTTTGAAGAAAGACACCGTGCCGCCCCGGATACCTGTGCCGGTGCCCGCAACGCTGCCTGGCCCGAGAGAGCCGAACTGATTTCCGGCCTGCTCCATCGTGAGGCCGTAAACCGTCTTCTGCACCGCGCCGACGCCGAGCATCTCCTTGACCGTTCGATTGGCCAGGAAGAAGGGGGTTCCCATGCCCATGGACGGGATGCGCTCGAACGCCCGGATCATGAGATACGGAAGCCAGGTGCTCGCTGTGTTGGCCTGCGTGTTCGTCTGGTTGATGAGGTCCGAGACGCTGATGTTTGCGATCCGGACCGCGTATCTCCAGTCGCGCACGTGCAGCCCATATTGCCACTGCCAGATCTCCCCGTACGCGCGGTATCGGTTCATGTTGGAATCGAACGCGTCCATCTCTCCGAGGTCGGTCTGCTGGAGGCCAGCAGCGCTTCCCTTGGGATAGATGCCGGTGACGGTATTCTCTCCCGTGACGATGAGCCAGACGGAGGTGCAGGCGTTCCCTGTTCCTCCGGCGTTGATGATGTTTTGCCCGTTCGTGGCGCCGGCGATGGCGTTATAACGTGGCGTGAAGCCGAGAATTCCGTCCTTGTTCGTGGAGGTGTTCCCGTACATGATCTGCTGCGCGAATGTCTGGTTCATGCTCTCGACAAAAGCCAGCGCTTCCGACATCCTGTAGGCTGCGCTGTTGCCGTTCAGGTCAGCGAGGGCCTTGTCAATCTCGTTGCGACCCTCCTGCATGGCGCAGACGTCTTCGATGGTGTCGCGACCCGACTGCGACGGAGCGACGCCTTGGTAAAAGCGTCGCAGGGTCACGGCTGGAAGCCCGGTTCGCACCACCCCCTTGTGGCCTGTGGGTAGGTTGCCTTCGATGAAGTTGAGGTACTGGATGATCTCGTTGGACTGATTGAGAAGCTCAATGACTTTCGCGACCTTCCCCTGCGGGTCCATGGACTTTGCCAGATCGATCAGTGTGGGCATTTCTTATCCTTTCTGCGGAGTTTTGTCATAGAGGATGCTCGCGGCGGAGGCTGGCTTTGGAGCAGCCGCCGACCTCCCGCCCACGAATGTATCCTCGCTGATCGCTTTTCCGATCCGGTACAGCATCCGGATTTGCTCCGGATGGTTTCCGAGTCCGGTATTGTCCAGCAGCTTGCGCAACTCCGGCGTCCCGAACGTGTCGAGCGCCTTTCTCGCGACAGCAAGGTTTTCGGCCAGGCGTTCCCCGCCGAATTCCTTGTCCGAGGAAGATGCGGTCATCCACTCTGTGTGGATCGACTTTATCTGCTCCGCCTGGCGCGCGGCCAAGGCCGGCGCCATCGCGTCGAGAACTTTCTGCGCTGCATCCTGCGTCAACCCCGCTGCCTTCGCCGCGCCGCTGAACGTCTCGATCACGTCCGGAGCGTAAGTGACGCCTTCCGGAGCGCTGAACGAGTAGTTCTCGGGCGCAACAGGTGCTGCTGGTGCCGCTGTGCCTTGACTCTCCACCGTTGCGTCCGTTGCTGCGGCCGCAGGCGTTGGATCCGTCACTGGCTGCTGGGTGCTGGCTGCTGCGCTGGATGCCGATGCATCCACCGCTGGCATGGCCGCCGCGTCGGCTGAACTGGCGTCAGTTTGTAGGTTTGCCGTTGCCGTCGTTTCCATCTGTGTTCTCCTTCACCATGACCGTGTATTGTTCCGGGCATAGCGTCATCACTTCCGTCAAAAGTTTGTTGCCTGCGTATCGCAGTCCTTCGTTGAAGGCCATCCTGAGCGCGTTCGCATCGAACGAGCTGCGGAATGGCCCAGCCGTTTCGAGAATCCGCCACAGGATGCGCCGTCCACGCTTTGACTCCATCAGCCAGCGAATATCCTGCGCTGCGACCTCAAGCTCGGCTGTCTTGCGCATCCTGGCATCGCGTGCGTCACGCTGCTGGCTGTCGAGGTCCGTCGGATCGTAGTTGCGCATCACTTCTTCCCGTAGAGCACCGCGGCTGCGCTGGCAAGCAGGTCGCCCTGCATCCCCTCAACCGCCATGTCGGTGATCTGCAGGTTGACGCCCTTTTTCGATCCGTCGTCGGTCGTCACGTTTTCGTTGACGGACTCGATGACCGCCTTGGCAAGAATTCGCACCTCGGTTCCCACCGTGGGAAGCGTGTTGATGCCGAGCTTTGAAAGCGACGCGTCGTCCAGATAGATTTCCAGTCCCCAGGGATACTTGTAGTCCGGGGAATCAGGACTTGCCTCAGCCTTCGCCTCGGCCTTGGTCATCTCCATGCTGATGAGGGTTGCCATTTATACCTCCGTTGGAGCCGGCGATTGATAGCCGCTGAACATGTTCAGGACATCGGAACCCACGCCTGGCCCCGACGCGCTCTGGCTGGCAGAGGCGGCTTGCCCAAAGTTTTTGGCCGCCGCGCTCACCTGCTGCGCCGCCGCCAGCTTCTGTTGCTGAGCCTGCGCGTTCGCGCGGGCTTTCCGGATGACAGCCACCTGCCCGTTGCCCAGGACCAGGCTGGGGTCAACGCCAAGCATGTCGGAATACTCGTCGGCCCACGCGTCGGAGTCGAACTTGTCGAGCACGTCGGGCTTCATCTGCGCAACCGTTCCCAGACTCCCGACAAAACGATCAATGCTGTTGGTCCCGATTGCCCGCTGAGCCTGCGCCAGCATCGAAATGAACTCGACATTCAGGTCCATTCCCGCAAGCGACTGCGGCGCTGGCGGGATCGCGTTCATCTCGATCATGTGCGCGAACGTGACTTCGATAAGCGGGAAGAGCAGTTCGTTGTTCAACCGCTCGAGCACGGGCCCCATCATGAGCATCTTCTCTTCCTGACGCTCGGCCACCTCTGTCGCTGTCATCTGCGGATTCGAAGAGTTCGCGAGCATCATGAAGACGTCGCTGAAAAAGCTCTGGCGAATGCGGTCGCGCACGTCCTGGATATCTTCCAAGAGCGCCTGCAGGTTCAGTTCAACCTCGAACATGGTCTCGACTTTCCCCGCAGTCCCACCGGGCGGAACAAACGTTGTGCCGCCTGGGAGCCGATTGACCTCGGTGCTCATCAATGAATCCGGAACCTGAAGCGGAGGATTCGTCTGATAGTCAATCCCCTGCGCCTTTCGGAGCTGCTCCTGCTGGAGCTGCTTGATGTCGCCGAGAGCCTCCATGCCTGGTGAGTTGCCGTAGATGTCCCCGCCTGAAACCGCCCATCGCGGAACGACTCCTGGGAACCGCCGGTATCCACTCTCGCGCAGACAGACGTCCGAATTTCCGCTCAACTCGAAGTAGTAACTTCCCCACTCCATGTTGATTGCGTCACGCTTGCTCGGATCGCGGTCTGACCGTGGCTCGATGGCATGAATGATCGGAACCCAGGCTTCAAGTTGGCCGTTCGAGTACAGGGTTTGAACCGTCGACGAGCAGTTCTTCAGACCAAACTCCGCAACCAAATCGCTGACGGTCTTTTCGAACTCGCGATAGAGAACATTGACTTCCCCCTTCCAGCTCTGGGCAATCGCGTACTCGCCCGTCGTCAGCGGATAGTGGTGAATGATGGACCGAAAATCCGGGAACACCAGCGAAGCTCCCGTCCCGAACGCGCCCAGTTCTTCATACACCTGCTGGAGAGCGCGATAGGTGTTCGATTTTTCGAAGACCGCGTGCATCCGCTGCGCGACCTCCGCAAGCCACAGCTTGACGGGCGTCGTTTTATCCAGGTTGGGATCGTGCGTCGCCAGGCGAAACCATGGCCGCGCCGGACTCGTCGCGCCGGACATCAGGCCAGCTCCCAGCGTGCGCAGAGCGCGGATACCGGTGTTGTCGTAGATGTAGTTTCCACGGCGGTTTCCCTTGTCGCGGTCCTGGCGGAAGTAGCGGCCGCTCCATGGCAGAACGTACATGGAGATTTCCTGCCACTGGCCCCACCAACTTGACCGCTCGGTCTTCATCTGCCCCCATCGCATCAGGAGCTGCTCGCGCTTCGTCGAAAATCCGCCAGGCATATTTGCTCGTTTCCTTCGTCAGCTTCCGAGAAGCGTGTTCTTCCCCAGCGCCAGCGGGCTGGAGATGCCAGTAGGACTCGTCAGCATCGTGCTGCTGAGGCCCGCGTTACCCATCTGCGCAGCGCGAGCCAGAATCGCAGAAACATTCGGGGCTTGCTCGTTAGCAGCCTTTTCGGCCACGGCCGCCTGACGCTCTGTCGACAGTTGTCCGGCCACCGCCTCCTTCTGCGCAGTGTTCTGACGCGCCAGGGCCTGCTTCTGAATCGAGTTCTGCTGCTGGCCGTTGTATATCCCGTAGGCCGCGCCTCCAAGCGCGCCGACGCCACCCACAAGCGCGGCTATCGTTCCGAGCGAAATTGCTCCGGACATATCTCCTCCGTGTCGATCAATTCTGCCTCACGTCCAGTCAACGCAGGCGTAACGCGAACAGCGTTGGCATTCTGCCTCCGGCTAAGCAGCCGTTCGAAGTCGTCAGTGAATTCCTCTTCGGCCTCGGCAACGGTTCGTGCCGCCGTGGGAAAGATCATCGTAAGAACGACGCTGCTTCGCGTCACGATGAGCTGCTTGCGGCCCGGCAACCCACACAGCACGTTGTATCCCTCCAGCCGCTGCCATGCGTCGCCGTTGAGCATCTCTACCGTTCCAGTCACAAGCAACAGCGTTGCAATCTTTACCAGCGCGCCAGTCAGGACGTGATCGGGCGGTAGCACGATCGTGCGCGCGTACATGCCAGCGTGGATGACATGCTCGGTCGGAACGTCCACCGGCTCGTTCCCAATCATGTGCGCATCGAGGTCTTCCAACCGTCTCAGCACATGGTCAGGCGCCGCGGTAAGCATCTTTGCCGCTGCATCAGCCATGGTCCCGTCGCATGAAAGAGATGTATACGGAATCATGCCAGCTTCCTCGAAAAAACGTCGGCATGGTGACCGTATTCGCGGGACCGCTGCAAAAGACGCTGAAGCGATCCCCCGAGCGGCGCGCTGTAGAAAATCATCGCGCATCCGTGTTCGCGCGCCCACGCTTCCACCGAACGCATCAGCGACAGGCCAAGCATGCTGCGCCGCATCGACTGCCTGACAAACAAGCTCTCCACAACCGCCCCCACCTTCCCGAAATGCGTCATCCGCGACATCAGTACAAAGGCAAATCCCTCAAGCTGCGCGTCGACGTACGCCGCAAAACACTGCGCGGAGCCGGTGCTCTCCAGCAACTCGTACTGCGGGAGCTGCGGATCGGACAAGCCAAGATCACGGTTGGCGCACTCCTCCTGGTACTCCGCGAGCAATCCCGCACACGCCGGATTCTCCAGCACAGAGCGCGCCGTGCATTGCACTATGATTTTTTCCTTCATATCCCCATCCACGCGTAAGGGTCGTACTCAAGCGGGTTGCTGTCCGCGCTCGCTCTGCGTGCGAATCGCGACTTTTCTTTCGGCGAGTCCGGAAGAGCGAAGGTCAGAGCCAGGGCATCGGCCAGGTCAGGACTCCTGCTCAGACGTTTTTTGATCTGATCCTTCGACTCGATCTGGAACTTCCCCCCGGAGAAGAAATAGGTTGGCATCGTCAGCTCGGAAATCATCTCCGAGATGCGTGGGAGGCAGCCGCCACCCTTTACCCACTCGGCCATCTCCATCCACATCTGCGCCCGCATATTCAGGTAGCGCGGATTGGCGCTCGGCTTATCAAACTGGATCGCGTACACCTTGCGCCCTGACGCACGCAGAATGTCGACCGCCCCGTGCGCCCATCCAACCGTGTCGTCAAAGTACGCTTCCTCGGCGCTCAGCTCGTTCATCATCGCCATCGTCCGGTTGGCAATATCCACGCTCACCGCGCTACCCCGCGCCGCTCGCATGACTTTCGGCTCAAATGCCGCCATCCCCTGCCTCGGGAAATGCACAGTGCGGTCGTCGCCAAAGCGTGCCACGTCCACGCCGATGCGCTTCGCCGTCCACTCGTAACTGCCCGGATCGGGCCGGCGATCCATTGCCGCTTCGACTTCGTCCATGCTCAGCAGCGCATTGATCGATCCGGGCGGGAACTCGCCCAGTACGTACGCCATGACCCAGGGATTGTCGCGACCATACGTTTTGATCTGCTGACGCGCCCATTCAATATCCACGCGCGGCGTTCGGTTCGAGGCATCCGGATCGGCCGTGATCGAGAGCACCTCCCAGCGACCGTCTTCCATCCGTCCGCGCAGCCGCGAGCTTACCTCGTAGAGCAGCCCAGTCTGGCTGGTTGTGTTGCCCGCGGTAATGATCAGGCCGTCTTCGCAGTTTGCCAATCCCTGTTCGGCGCTGCGCAGCAGGTTCGGCGGCGCGTCGCCGCTTTCGTCGATCAGATAAAACGGATACCTCGAGTGCAGGCCGCTTAGCGTGCGCCCGATCGTGTCCAGATCAGCCGTCTTCGGCCAGCTCGTCGCGGATAGGAACCAGGTCTCGGAGTGGTCTCGCGCAAAGATGCGCGAACCCGTCCACTCAAATGCCGCGATCAGAAACGGGCTCGCGTTTCGCCAGCGCGCCATCTCAGCCCATAGATTGCGCCGGAGGTTGTCTCCGGTGATCGAAACTGCCAATCCCTTCGGATGCTCGTTCGGAGCGGCATAACACGCCAGTCGGTGCCAACCGGCCCACGCGAGGACTGCGGTCTTTCCCGGTCCCGCACAGGCTTTCAGCGCCAACCGCTTCCTTCCCGCCGCGCCCAGCTTCTGGAGCGCTTCCGCCTGCCACGCATCCGGAGTCGCGCTGAACACTTCGCACACAAACCGCACCGGATCACGTCGCCATTCGGCAATCTTCGCGCTACCCGGCTTCATCGGCTCCGCTGCCGCACACCAGCTGCTCCAGCGTCAAGGTGCCGGAATGCTGGACCCGGTCAGTCATCATGCCCAGGTAACGCATCATGCGCTCGAGATTCTGGCCCTTTTTGGCAAGCACGATCCGCGTGACCTTGCCTGTGCTTGGGTCCACGTCGAAACCTTCCACGGCCGCTCGCGTTACCTCGTCCAGCTCGGCGATCTTCTTCACGCGCCCTTTGTCGTCGAACAGCCTGCCCGGGTCAAAATACGCCAGCTTCGCCAGTTCCCGCGCCGTCCGCTCCACCGAAATATCGAGCTTTTCCACGCGCCGCGCCTGGCGCTCCGCCAGAATTGCCTGAACGTCTCGGCGTCGCAGCAGACGGCTACCAGCGACTTCGGCGCTCTTCGGCGCAAACCCTGCGGCAATCGCAGCACGAGTCGCGTTGAAATCGACCTCGTACTCAGCGATAAAAATTGCCTGCCGTGGATTCATCTCATCCGTCCTCGAACAACTCGCCCTGCTCAACCGCCATGCTGCCGGACCGCGCTGCGCGCTCGATGCTGCGCGGCGTCTTCGTGCCCCCGTCCCGCACCGGAACGGACGCAAGGATAGCTGCGCGAATCGCGTCCAGAACCCATTGCTCGTCCCGCTCCCACAATGCGGCGACGTCGGCCACGCTGCGGCCGCCAGCAAACTGCATTGCCGCGACCTGCGCAGCAGCGGTGCGATCGGGAGAATCCCAGCCTGACGCGCTCACACGCGACGCCCTCAGACCACGACAAGCTTTTTATCAGCGCTGCAGCTGATCGCCAGACGCTGTTGTGGCCCCAGGATGATGCAACCTTCGCTGGCCGTGTGATTCCTTTCGCTGTTGTCGCCGTGGATCATGAAGCCGTCGCGCCCAAACGTCTCGAACCCCGGTTCCGGCGTCAGGTGAGCCACGCACGGCCCTTTTCCGCCCGGATCGTCGAAGAACTCACCAATGTCCCAGACGCCCTTCGGAATCGGCCCAACGTCATGCACGTTCTCGTACTGCGGCGTATTCATCCCTGAGTCGCGACCTGAATACCCGATGCCGAACAAATTCCCACTGGGCGAGAAAAGCTGCCCGGTGTACCGCTCAAATCTCCATGCCATGCCGCACTCCTCAATCTGCGCATCCCGCGCCAGTCTCTACAGCTTCGCCTGAAGACGGTCCAACGTTTCTTTCGCCTGAGTCACCAGCGTGGCCAGCTCCCCCACCGCGCGTTCGTGGAACGACTCCATCCGCGCCATGATCGTGTGGTTCGCCAGCAGCGCGACAAGGAAGCCGGCTGCAAAACCGGCCATAAAACAAACAAGGATTCCCATCTCACCCTCCAATTGTTCAGTTCTTGTTGCCCACCTTCACGCCCAGCACGCTCACCGATGAGTCGCCCGGCATGCCCATGATGTCTTTCACCGCCGACAAGGCCTGCGGCACGCCGACCAGGCCCAGCATGATCACCGCGAAGATCGTCAGAAGATTCGTCGGCAGCATGATCGGCGCAATATCCAGGCGCCACAACGCATGCAGCAGCGGCACGCCAATCAGGTTGAACACCACGCACGCGCAGATCGAGTAACAGAAGACGGCTCGCACCGTCGCCAGATGCTGATCCGCCTGAGCCTGCGCCGAGGCCTGGACCTCCTGCGTCTCCGCTGCAAGCTGCTGACTCATCGCCGCAGCCTGCAGATCGAGTGCGTGCTGCTGAAACTCCATCTTCTTGGCCGGGTCCGGAATGAAATCAAGAGCCTTCGAAACCAGCGAACCAATCACGCCTACCACGCCCGTTACCGGCGCAGCCACTGCGCTCGATGCCGCGCCCAGCACACTCCCCAGAACACCGCCAGCCGTTGATCCCATCGCTTCCTCGCTTCTCCGCCGCAGCGGACCTTATCATTCCCAAACATTCGGCGCGATTCGCCTAATCGCGCGGTACTTGGAGACGCCCTTCGACGTGCGACAGCCGCCCCTCATGATCCGTCTGGAGCCGCTGGATGCCCTTGACGTCTTCCGTGAGCGTCTTCACCGCGATTACGAGATCGACAATCTGCTGGCGCAACGCGCCAGCAGAGGCAATCGCAATCAGCAGCTGGACACCACCTGCCGAAAGAATCATGATGACGAACTGCTCGATGCTCAATGAGAGACCTCGCGCGGCCACACCCGAAGAATGTCGCCAGGACCGCCGCTCACATGCGGCCACACGCGCACCTTGGCCTGCACCCGTTCCACATCATCCTCCGGCGCTCTGCCTGAAGCAGCCAGCTTTTCGCGGGCATCCCCGGACATTCCAGCCGTTCGAGATCGTCCGAGGTTAAGCTCCATCTCGCGGCGAGAGATCGCAGCGCACGTCGGCCGCGTCCGCAACGCGACGTCCCCCTTCGCACGATCCACAGAGACCAGACAATATCGGATCAACACTCCAGTCGACTCATCCCGCTCGGCTCGCCACGCGCCGCTGTCCAGGTATGGCTGCGCCTGAACCGCCGTCACGCGACGAATCACCTTGCGACCCAGTGAGTCGGTCAGAACAAACTTACGGTCACCCTTGCAACGTACAGGCACATGTCCCCCAGATGAAGCCTCGCGCTAAACGACAAAGAGCGCCAGCGGACGCGACTTCGCGTCTCTTTGGCACTCCAGGTTGATCGGCAACCCTAACGCCAGCCGCTCGGCTGGAACACATCACGCAGATCATACAACACAACAAAAGACCCAAATCAACAGCGCAAATAAGAGATGCTCATGTCGCCTGACAACAATCACTTACAGTAGTTCGTCTCCACAACCACCGGGACCGAAAGTCGGCGCTGTGCATCCTCACACAGCTCAAATAGCCAATATGTTCAATGTCATCATTTGCAAACGCATATATCAAAAGCCACGAACACGAAGACGCGGATTATACCGCAACCTCTTCGGCTAGCCATAAAGTTTTTTTCGACCCGAACCCTGCAAGGGAAGGTCACGCTCGCCCAGGATTTCCCCTTCTGGATCGCGCTCGGATACAACAGCGTGTACGTCTTCCTTCGATCCCGTCCCACGCTCCCACCATCCGGGGCGCGAAAATCGCTCGTTCCAGTCGTCGATCTCCATCTGCGCCGACGCCCGGATCGAGTTCTCAACGTCCAGCAATTCCCTCTTCGGCAAAACGCCGTCGGCAAGCGTCGCAACAATCCAGAATCGCCTCATCGCCTCATCCCCTCCGCATGCCCACTGCGGCACCCATGGCCATCCGCTGCCGCTCCATCTCCGCTGCGTCCCACGGCCAGCTCTCCCGGTTGCGCCAGTACCCCTCCGCGAAAAACCTTCGCGCAGTCCACCGGTAACGAAGACTGCTGCCGGCTTCCAGGAATTCCTCCCAGGCCGTCGCCATTGCCACCGCGGCCTTCGCCAGCGCCTGAGCACGCGACTCGACGCAGCCATTCACCTCCTGACGGATCGCCTCCATCACGGCGCGCTGAACGCTGCGCGACGTGATGCCACACCCGTCGAGCACCACCCGCACAGCATCCCGCTCCAACTCGTCGAGAAACTGCGCCGAGCGCTTGTTTCCCGGCGCGCCGCGTGTCGTCTGCGCCGCACCCCTGCGCGGCTCCGGCCACCGGAGCGGAAGCGCTGAAGCTTCGGCGTCGCACGATCCGTTTCCCTGGCACTCACCACGAACGCGCGTCTGAGCCGACGCGTCGCACCTCGGCGTGCTTCGAACTTCGACACCTCCTCCCCCCGCTGGCGGGGGGTAGGGGGGTGGTTGTTGCTTTTGTTCTTGTTCCCGTTCCCGTTCCTGCGCGCGTTCCATTGGGCGCGTGCTCAAAATGTCACCCTTTTGCCCCCCTTTTGCCCCCCTTTTGCCCTCCTTTTCACGGCTCGACCGCTCCCAAAAAAGGGTGGCGTTTTGCCAGCCTTCCGGGATCACATCGAGAGCCACAAAGAAATAAAAAACCTGCATGCCCCGGCCCTGACGCGGCGGCCTCAGACGCTTTATCACGCCCTTGCGCTCCAGGCCGTCCAGGTGTCGCCGGAACGTGCGCGGGTCGGATAGGGCCAGCGGGGCCATGCTGTCGATCGACGGATAGGTGTAGCGGCCGTCCTGCGCCTGGTGTGCGTCCGCAAGGACCAGCAGCGCCATCTTCTCGCCGCGCGAGATCAACTCCCCATTCGGGCAGACAATCAGCTCGTGCGCGTATCCAGTGGCCTTCGCACTCATTGCGCCAACTCCCGCGCCAGCGCGCCCGCAGCCTCGGTAATTGCATCGCCCAGCTGCGCCAGGACAACCCGGAGACACTCCACTGCGCCGCGCATCCTTGCAAGCGCGGCAGCGGCGTCCTCCGCCTGAGCTCGTGGCTCCCCGTGGACCGTTTGCGCAGTTTGCGACGCACCCTCCGCAGCCGACGAGCACAGCCGCACCTCGTCTGCAAGATCAGGGCTGCGCTTCTTTTGCCGCATCCGCCCATCTTTCGGATCGAGCATGATGCGCGGAGCAGCGCTTACGTCTCCAGGCGCACTCGCCCCGCGCCGGACCTTCGATACCGCAGGCCACGATACCCCGAGCCTGCGCGATACGCTCAGTGTCGATTCCTTCGTCGGCGCGGCCAGGATTGCCTCCCGCAGCTCCGCGCTCAGCAGACGGCCGCCGCGCCTCAAGCCGGGAACGCCGTTTTTCATGCGCACAAGTCCGACTCCTCTGCCGGACACGCCGAGTCGCATCGCGATCGAACGGTTGGACTCTTCCCGCTGCGCAGCCAGAATAGCGTCCACCGTCTCACGGCTGTATCGCCCACCACGGCCCTGAGCGCGCCGCTGCGCCGCCGTCTGCTCGGCCGCGATTGCACTTTTGCGCATCGCGCCTTTGTTCTCCCCGTCTCTCATCGGTTCCGTCCCCCGGCGCTTGCGGCGCGCAGGGACGCATCTTCCGCCCCGCGCGCGTGATGCGTCTTTCGCGCCGCCGCTATTCGTTCCTGTGCTTTCTATGCCAGTACGCACCCGTCGACGCCACTCCAGTACCTCGTCCGAGACTGGCTCGGGACAGGCGGCCACGTGCGCCCCCGGCACGCACCGAGTCACCGGTGCCGGCTGCGCGATTGGTTCAATCTCACCAAACGCATTCCTTTCGATATGCACCCCGCTGCGATCCCGAAAACTCGCGCCAACGCGCACCTCCGCGCAGGGGACTTCCCGCACACAGTCCAGGCAGAGCCATGCGCCTTTCGACCGCGAAACCGCGGGGCACGAATGCCCTGCGCGCCTGCAGAGTACACACTCAGCCCGCACCCTCATCCGGCTAGCCCCAGAAATCCGGCCATTTCCATGAACTCCACTTCGACCAAATCTTTAAACCTTGAGCCGGCCGGGATCCTACACTCGAAAGGAACGGAGGATCCCAGATCCCACTCCATCTCGCACCGGACCATCAAGTCCCGACGTTCCGTCGCCAGCGCATTCCGGTCCGCAACCTTGACCTGTTCCGGGATCCACAACGGCGCACCAGGAGCGAGCAGCTCGAATCGGCGATAGATCGTAGCGAGGATACGATCCTCCATTTCGCGATAGAAGCCCATCTGCGGCGCTTGCTTCAGCGGGCGCGCCACGTCGCAGACGTATGCCTCCGCGGCGTCATGCAGCAACGCCCACGCGCGCAGGTGCATCGGCACATTCTTCGCAACCAGCAGCGAGTGCTCGGCCACCGAGTAGAACCGTGTCGAGTGGCCGTTGAAGCGGCAGATGTTCGCAAGCGCGTGCGCAATGTCCGGCAGCCAAACCTCATCCTCGCGCGGATCGAGGGGATAAAAACGGCGCCCGGAGTACGTCTGGAGCCACGGGCCACGATCGGCCGCAACCTTCCCCCCGAACATCTCTAGTGCTTCGTTGAACACTTCGGTCGGACTGAAATCGCGACCGGCATCTTCCATCTTTTCACGCATCCTCTCTCTCGCTTTCCGAAGTACGTTTCTCGCACATGCGTTTTCCCCGAGATGCCGCAGCTCGTCTTCGCTCCATGGCACCCTGTACCTTTCAGCCGACTCCTGCGCGGCGTCCAAGATCGCCGCATATATCGGCCCCCCGAACGCTACATCCCGTTCGACCTCTGGCGCTGTCACGTCTGTCACCTTTGTTTTGTTCAAAGCCCGGCTCCTTTCGCCGCGCGCGGCATTTCTTCCCACGTCCGTCCGTCGAGCAAGCGCCCGGCCGCCTTCTTGCCGACGCGAATAGCAGCATCGCTCGCGTTCAGAACCTGACCATCCCCAGGCGCGCCATCGCACATCGCAGCAAGCCACTCGCCCCACTGCTTAAAAAAAAACGGCACCCCGGCGCTGACGCACTGATCTCGCAGGCTGCGCGCCCAATCCGCGTGCATGGGCCGCGCGCCGGGTCCAGATTCACCGCCGACAATCACCTGGTCGATACGTCGCCACGGAGGCCGGTGAAACCGGTCGCGGATGTGACGACCGCAGTGCTCGCAGTATTCAGGCGCGTAGCCAGGGGTCGGGGCGAACCCCGGGCACCGGGGACCGCCATGATCGACGAAGTAGTCATCGATTTGAATGGGTCCAAGCAGCGGCTCCGCGCTCACGATGCGCCGCGCCGAAGGCGTTTGCAGCAATACCGGGATGCGGCAGTCCGCAGTGTACTGATCCTCCACGCTGACGCCGTGCTCGACGTGTCGCAGCGGGAAATTCAGTCTACCCTCGACGACGCCGGAAGAGAGCCAACTGTACCCATCCGGCATGACGGGGAGCAGCGTCCAGAGCGATTCGATCATTTGGGCGACCTTAATCTCAATTCGCGTCTGCGCTGCGTCCTGAAGGTGCGTATCGCGCAGATAGTCCCGCATGCGATCCGGTCGCTTCGTGAGCACCACGAAAGTGTGCTGTGGGCAAAGCGCCATCACCGCATAGATACGGTCGCGCTGCTCGTCTGTCACGTTCTCGTGGAAGGGGTCGCTCATGGAGTTCACGAAAATTCTGCGCGGCTTCTTCCAGCGGAGTGGCCGCAGCAGCGCGAACTCGTCGAACTTAATCTTGCCCGTCCACGACGGATGCCCATTGCTCAGCACCGTCAGCCCTTCGTAGGGCAATCCGTCGCCGCCGAAGCGATGCGCGTAGCGCTCCGCGTAGCAGTTTTGGCAACCTTCGCTGACGCGCGTACAGCCCACGATGGGATTCCACGTCGCGTCGCACCATTCGATCTTCGTCTTGTCACCCACGGCTTGCCTTTCCTTCACTTTCGGTGGTTGCAGTCCATCGCGCCTGGACGCGCTTTTTGTCCAGCTCGACGGCGCATACGCAGCGGCAACCTTCGCCGTCACAGAGCAGACATTTCCCGCGCACGCAGGCGCGACACATCAGCTCGCCATCTTTGCGGCTGAGAGGCGACACGCGACCGGCATGCGCTTGCGACTTCCCTTCTGTCCGTGGGAGAGCATGGCTTGCATTCATCGCTTCGCTCTTCCGCTGACGTATGGCCGAATCTGGCTGCGCTCGCCGGAGTGATTCGATCTTGCGCTGCCGCTTCTCCGGGTCAGCCCAGTCACGCTTTCGCGCTTCGCTCCTGTTCTGAGAAGCAGTGGGATCCGCCTTCGCGCGAATGATGCCCTCGACGAGCTGCTGACGCATTGCCGGGTCTGCCCACCGGCGCTTCATCGAATCGCTCAGCCGCTGCCGCGTCACCGGGTTATCCAGCGCCTGAATAATTCTTAGCCGGTGACGCTCGCGCATCTCTGGATCGGCCCATTTCTCCTTCTGCCGGTCGCTGGCACGCTGGCGCGCTTCATCGCTCCATGACCATCTTTTTCCCTGGTTCACGCACGTCCCCCATGCTTGTTATCCACGCGATCATGCACGAGGCGCGCCAGGTTCTCGCGCAGCTTTTTCCGCGTCCGAAACCGACGCGCGCGCTTCGCCATCTCCGGATCGTCGAACTCCCAGCATTCCGCATGGTCAGCGACGAGCATCTCCTTCAGCTCCATCATGCGCTCCGGGTTTTCCCGGTCGCAGCGCCTGCGCACCTGGAAGAACTCCTCGCACCCTCCCAGGCATTCGAAGGCATGCGCGCTCTCGTGCCAGACAATTCCGCCGCCCGGTGGCCTCTCGCGTTTTGCAAATTGTCGTGTCAACACCCCACCCAACCTTTCGTCAGATGTCAGATCGAACGCCGACTACGCAGCGCGAAGCCCAATCCGCGCGCACAGAAAGCCCAGAGAAACGTACACGCAACGTTCGTCTGCGAGCCAGACCACCCCGAACATCAACCCAGGAACAAACTCGACCTCAAGATTCATCGCCCCCTCCCTTCGTCACTCTTCCAGCCTTCCGTGCTCCACGCGCGCCGCGCGTTTCGTCAGCCGCGCCTGCGGCAAGTCCTGCACCAGATCCGGCACGTCGAGCAAAATGCGCTCGCACACGTCCTTCGGTCGCATGTCGACGTCCGCAGCCAACACGGCGTCATCACGCCGGATTACAACCACGGCGAACGCTCCGGATTTCTTGCGCAGATACTCGGCGTACCCGGCAATCGTTCCCGTCTTCGTCCAGTCCGGCTCGCGCTTCGTCATCGTCGATCCTTCCACCGCCTCCGTTGCAACCGGGGACGCATCCCTTCCGGGCTACGCGGCCGGAGGCAGTTGCGCGCGTAGTGAGTCGGTGTGCCCGACATCAGCGTCCCCGTCGTTCACGCCGGCCGCGAAGTCCCAGCGTGAATCTCAATCCCCAATTCAGCATCCGGTCGCGGGAAATAGCTAGAGCTGCTTTTCGGCATCCGTCATCCAGCTCTCGTCAATGACCTCCCCGGTGTCGATCCGGATCATGCGCTTCCGGCCTTCCTCCGGGATGTGGTACTGCACCACGCATCTCACCAGGCGTCGCTCCCGGCGCTCGCGGATGATTCCCGCCAGCTCGCGTTGGCGCTCGCGGACGCCCGTGAGCTTTTCCTTGAACTCGGTCATCGCCTTCTTCCGCGCCTCTTCGATCTCGTCCTCCCTGGCGATCATGTCTCCGAGCATGCGGCCCCGGCTCAGCACTTCGTCCTCGCTCAGCGAGCACAGCAACTCGGTCTCAAAAATCGATTCCATTTACCCTCCCTTCGCCGATCACGGCTGCTTCGTCATTTCGCGAAAAGCATCCAGATACCCACAGCAGCCTGAAAGCCAAAGAAGACGAGAAACCAGATGAGCGTTCGAGTCGTCGAAAGCGGAGTCGTAACGCAGCCGTCCTGGCCATCCTGCAAACCACTCGCACGCTGGTCACCTTCGGCGCCGCGGCTCCCCTCGACAGAAAGCGCGAGCATCTCCTCATAACAGCGTGCGCACACGGTGTGCTCGGAGTAGGTGCGGGCGGAGCATCCGCGTGTCGCGCAAACTCGCGCCTCGATCGCTCCCTCGCCTAGGCGAACCTGTCGCGGATCCGCCGAAGGCAGCGCTCCGGTCCCGAAATGTACGCGCACTTGTTTCATAAGCGACCACTCTTCCTCGCAGCGCGGCGGCGCGCTGCGTCCTCTCGTCGCTTCTCTGCGACGATTGCCCCGTATCCCCACCCGCGATACTTTGGTCTGGCTTGCGCGGCGGCGTCCTTCACGCGCCGGCCCTCAGCCTGGACGCACTCCGGACGACTGCACACGAGCCGCGAACGGTCGACAAAGCAGCATTCGTCTCCGTCATACAGTCGGCAGCGATCGCCATCCCTGCATCCACAGTGACGACAAACACCGGGGGCAATCATTTCCTCCCCCGAGCTGCTCGCGCAGCCTTCTTCGGCGCGCTGCCAGACGGCTTCTTCGCGCCCGAAGCCTTCTTCTTCACCGTCTTCTTCGCGGCGGGTTTAGGCTTGCTCGAAGCGGCCTGCGCTCTGTCCTTCTGCTTCTTCGCTGGCGCGTTCTGCGCACCCGGCCGGTCTGCGCTCGAGCGCTCAGGCCAAGGAATGCTCGACGGGTACAGCGCGTCCTCGTTTGGCGCGAGAGAGCCAATCGAGTGGAAGTACGACGCCGCGACAGCATCTGCCGATATGCCTGCTTTCTCGGCCAGCTCCCACAGCCATTTACGGTTTTTCGCAACGTTCGTTCGAATGGTGCCCGCAGCACCTCTCAGCAAGTAGCTCGATACGTGAAGCTGCCATTCGAAGGTTTCCACAAAAATAAAGGCCAGCTTCGCTCGATGTTCCGGAATGTCCGGGAACACCTCGCGGAACTCTTCCATGTCCCCCTTGTCTTCAGCCAGGAGCGCGATCATTTCGGCATCGCTTATCGCTGCGAAGACGCGGCTCAGAATGAGATTGCGAATCTGCGCCTCTATTTGAGCTAGCTTTTCCGCAGCCCCGCGTTCAGCTTTGTCTTTCTCCAGCGCCTTGGCTTCCGTCGCGCTCAAGCGGGTGCCTTTTCTGCTCGGCGCGTCGTTCGACGACTCATCAGCCTTCGCGTGGTGCTTCGCGCACGCCGCGTCAACGCACACCAGAATCTCTTCGCCCGGCTTGCGCAGACGCTTCCCTTCCAGAAAATCAACCGTCACAGCCGCACGCGCACTGTCGCACTTCCGCTTCGCCTCGACCCATTCGCCGACGCGCAGCGCGTCTCCATCTGCATGTGCACCGGCACGCCCGGCGCTCCTCGTCCAGCTCACGCGAAGCGGAGCTTTGCCGGTACTCTGTTCCAGATGATCAGCCACGCTTTCTACGTGTGCGGCGCACTTCTGAGCAAAGCACTCGCTGTTCATGCACACCGCGCTCACAAGGGAAAGCTCCGCGAAAAGCGGTGTCTCAGCCTGCGAGTTGTACCTGCACTCGGAGCACGCCCCTGCCGCCGGAAGAACGTCGAGCGAATTCAGATCCCAAGGCGCACGTTCGAGTGGAATTCCGGACCTGCTGGCCACAAAATTTCGCAGCTCTGTCACGCTCGGGGGATCGTACGAATCATGGCTTGCGAGTTTGCGGCCGTCTTTTTCCGCGCGCGGATCGTCGGTGCGTGATCTTTCCTCCTCAATCCGCTCCTGCACCGCTTCGAATGCGTTCTCCAGTGCCTCCTTCCCGGATGTGCCCGACAGCTGCGTCCTCCACCCTCCGATGCAGAACGCCAGCGCGCGCGCCTGGTCGTCAGCTCCCAGCGGAGCCAGTACAAGCGCATGATCGAGCGTGATCAGTTGCTCTCGGAGAGCCATCTGCGCTTCGGGAAGCAGGTTCAGCAAGCGCAGGCGCTTGCTCACGTACGCGACTTCCTTACCCACACGCAGCGCCAGGGATACCACGGACTCGTGCCAGGCAAGCATCTCGCCGTAGAGCTGCGCCTCGTCGATCGCGTCAATGTCGGCCCGTTGGAGGTTGTCGACCATGGCCACTTCCCTGGCTTCTTCGAACGGCATCTCGGAGATCAGGCACGGAACGAAGGACTGATCGGCTTCCTTCGCAGCCGCGAGACGCCGGCTTCCGCAGACGACCTCCAGCGCCACTCCCCCGTCCGAGCGTTCGACCCTGCGTACCTTCAGCGGCACCAAGACGCCCATTTCGCGAATCGACATCGAAAGTCGCCGGAGCTCCATGCCATCTTTCCCTTTGCGCGGATTGCCGGCAAATGGGCTGAGCGCGTCGACGTCGACGAATTCAAATACTTCCTTCTGCGGGGTTGAAGGCGTCATCGCTCGCCTCCGACTCCGCGCCCCTTGTGCGAGTGGGCTCCAGCGACCGCCTCCTCAACATCGAAGAGCGCGCTCAGAATCTCCGCATCCGTGACACGCGTCTCCTTCGCGCGGGCCGTGAAATACGCGATCCTGAACCAGCGGAAGAAGTCCACCATCGCGCATATCTCACGCGCGCGCTTGAGGCCCGTGTCCGGGTCACCGTGCATTGTGGCCACTGGGTAGCCGCCGTCAACAGCCACAATCTCAGCCAGACGCGGAGTCACCATCTCGAAGCCAAGCAGCGGCAGCTCCGTGCGCTGCTCTGCAGCCTCACGAGTGGCGGGTGTTCTTTTTTCGATATCCATGGGAGCAGGCGCGGCAGCGCACGGCCTTGCAGCCCCGTCGCCTCTGGCGTCTTCGGTGACCAGTATCTGTGCAAGCAGATTCGCGAAACGTCCGGTGGGGCACCAGGCGGCATGCTCGGAGCACACGTAGGCTTGCCCATCGGGACGCACAGGGCACCCGCATTCGCGGCATCGAGCAGTTTCAACGCCAACGTAAGCGTCGACGTGAGAGTCCACGTACGCTTTCACCGCGAACAACAGCTCGCAGATCAATCCGTCGCGGGTCTTCCGTGTCTCGCGGCCGACGCCGACCGGGGCGCCCAGGACTTGCACCTCGCGGGCGCTGGTGATCGAAATTGTTTCTTGGTTCGCCGCCTGCGCATCCAGCGCAGGCGCAAATTCACGGCCTACTCGACAGTTTCGAGAGCCACTTCGCGGTGTCTCCATGTTTGGTCTCCTTCAGAGTGTTGTCACACCGAAGGAGGGGCCGGTCGTCTGAAAAAGCACAAGGCAAAACGGCCCCCGCGAGCATGAAGCTGCGGTGGTCCGATTTAACGAGATGCGCTTTATCGTGCAAGGACAACCCCTTCCGAGGCTGATCCGTTGCGAGGCTGGTGGCGGAGGGCGGGATCGAACCGCCGACCTACGGGTTATGAATCCGTCGCTCTAACCATCTGAGCTACTCCGCCGAGGCGTGGAGAAAGCCTGCTCTGCGAGGATGAAATCGGGTTCAGAGCGTACTGAATTGATGATACGTTGCGGTGCGGGAGCGGTCAAACCTGGCGGTGGCGGTCTGAAGTGGCGGATAAAATGAGTGGATGCGAACTTTGGGTGTGATTCCGGCGCGGCTTGGCTCGACGCGGCTGCCGCGCAAGGTGCTGCTGGATATTGCCGGGCGTCCGATGATCGAGTGGGTGTGGCGTGCGGCGGCGGGCAGCGGTCTGATGGACGAGGTGGTCGTTGCGACGGATTCCGACGAGGTGATGACGGCCTGCGCTGCGCGTGGGATTCCGGCGCGGATGACTTCGGCGGAGTGCGCGAGCGGAAGCGATCGGGTATGCGAGGTGGCGCGGCAGGTGGAGGCGGAGATTTATGTGAATATACAGGGCGATGAACCGCTGCTGATGCCGGAGCACTTTCAGCCGCTGCTGGGATTGTTTGAGCGGGCGGAGGTGAGGGTGGGAACGGTGGCGGTTCCCTGTCCGGCGGAGGATGTGGAGAATCCGAATGCGGTGAAGGTGGTGATGGCCAGGGATGGACGGGCGCTGTATTTTTCGCGTTCGACGATTCCGTTTGACCGCGACGGGGCGAGCGGGCAGGCGGGTGGCGTGGCGGCGGGTGAGGCTGGCCGCGTGGCAAATCGTGTGGCTTGGTGGAAGCATCTCGGGCTGTATGCGTATCGGCGCGAGGTGCTGGAGGAGTTTGCGCGGCTGAGGCCATCGGCGCTGGAGATGGCTGAGCGGCTGGAGCAGTTGCGGATGCTGGAGAACGGGATGGAGATTTATGTGGGCCTGGCCGAGGGGGACACGATTGGCGTGGATACGGAGGCCGACCGGCTGCGTGTGGAGGCCGTGCTGGGCCAGCGCGGATAACGGCCGCTACGCGGGCGGGGATGACGGCGGCGGCGTGTTGGGTGGGCGCTGCGGGTTTACGGGCGCGGGAGTGGGTGGAAGCGGACACGGAAATTTTCGGACTCGGGCAGCCAGTCGATATGGACTGCGGTGAGGTTGCGGACGAGGTGGTGCGCGGCGTGCAGCTCCTGCGCAGTGTGGGAAAAGAGCGTGGCGAGGACGGTCGATCCGGCGGCGCGTCCGGCGATGGCACCGGAGCCGGAGTCTTCGAAGACGATACAGTCGGCGGGGTTGAGGCCGAGCAGGGCTGCTCCGCGCAGGTAGGGAGCCGGGTGTGGCTTGCCCTCGGAGACGCTGTCGGCTGTGATGAACTGCGCGGGCACGGCGAGGTCGGCGGCGGCGAGTCGGACGCGGGCCAGGCGCTCGGTGGCGGAGGTGACGACGGTCCAGCGGGCAGCGGGCAGCGAGGCAAGCAGCGCGGGAACGCCGTCGAGCGCGGTGACGCCCTCCTGGTCGGAGATTTCCATCTCTTCGATGCGGCGCAGCTCGGCGTGGTCATCGAGGTCGGGGCGGAGCTTGCGGACGGTTTCAATGGCGCGGCAGCCGTGAGCGGTGCGGATGGCGAGGTCGGGATCGATGTGGTTGGCGATGGCCCAGGCGCGCCAGCTTCGCTCGACGGAGCCGAGCGAGGAGATGAGGATGCCGTCCATGTCGAAGAGGAATCCTTTGCAGAAAAGCTCGGTCATCGGCATGGACATCGGCTCGGGCATTGGTACGGTCTCCTTCGGGGCTGACGGGGTTGGGTGGATGAGGAATCAGGATTGCGCGCTGGAGGCTGCCGACCGGGTCGCGCGTATCGTGACCGCGCGCATCCTGACCGATTTCAGGGATGGCTGAGGGACAGGTGAGGTGGTCCGCCGTAGGGGATGAATCCGATGAGCGAGGTGGATTTTCCGCGGCGGGTGAGGGTGTTGGCTTTGAGGCTGAGACGGCTGGCAGACCAGGTGGCCGAGCCGGTCCAGCGATCGAAGACGATGGCGGTGTTTCCGGGAGCGGTTGCCGGGCCGAGGCTGCCGCGAGTCCAGTCGAATTGAAGGGTGCCGGTGGAGGCGGCGAGCCATTGCGGCGGAGTTGCGCCCTGTGTGGCGAGGTCGGCTGTGGCGGAGATCGAACCGCCGGTCCAGTGCGCGGCGACGAGCGCGGCAAGCGGCTTGGGCTGGAGTTTTTCGGCGGTGAGATGCAGGCGGAAGCGCTGGGTGTCATCGGAGCCGTCGATGAGGCCGGAGGCGGCGAGCGATCCTCCGGCGAAGGCGGCGTGGAAGCTATCGAGCGTGAAGGCGCGCGGTGGGTCAGAGGCGGCGCGATGCAACTGGGCGGAGCAGCGAGTGAGCGCGAGGCGGGCTGGAGTGGAATGGTCTGGATTGAGAGAGTCGAGGGCGCAGGTGGCGGCGGTGACGGCCAGATGCAGCGGCGGCAGCGGGGACGCGGGGTGGACGCGGCTGGCAATGGCGGCAAAGAGACCGGACGGGGCGCTCGAGGGTGCAAACGCTGACTCGACGGTGGCGGCGTCGAGGTGGTCAAAGGCAAGGCTGAGAGTTGGAATCGCGGCTGCGCCGGGAGTGTCGGGCGTGGCAGCGGTGCTGGCCGGGGCGAGCGGCTGGGTGAAGACGACCTGAGCGCGCAGTGTACTGTGGTTGCCTGAGGCGGCGGACGGGGCAGAGGCGCGTGCGACCGTGCCGCGCAGGATGAGGGAAGATCTGTCGAGGGTGACGGTGGCGTCTGGGATGAGCACGGGGAAGGCCAGCGAGGGATGGCTCCAGCGCGCGGCGCGCAGGCGCAGGGAGCCGGTGAGATGGTCGGTGAGTGCGGCAGGCTGGGTCATGATCCATGGACCGATGGCCTGCATCTGCATCTCGGCGCTACCGCCCTGAAAGCCGTCGGGTAGAGGAAGCGGCAGGCCGAGGGCGGCGGTGAAGCGGACGAGGCGCGGGATGGAGGCGTTGCCGGTGAGGCGAATCTGGTAGCCGGAGCGAGTGATCGCGAGCGCGGCGGAGCAGTCGCCGGAATTGGCTGCGGAGATGGCGGGCGCGGCGAGGCTGGCTTTATGGGTTGCCGCAATAGTCCCGGTTGCCGTACTGGCGGCCGAAGTGGTTGCGGACGTGGTCTTTCCGGCGCAGACGGGCAGGGGAATGGTTGCGGCGAGCGCGCCGGATGGATCGGGCTGGAGCGTGAGACGGGCGAGCGACCAGGGATGCGCGAGGCTGTTGCCGGAGATTTTGCCGCCGGTGAGGGTGATGGATCCGGACCAGACGGAGTTATCGGTTGCATGCCTGACGGAGTGATTGGCTGGTCGCTCGCGCGCATGTTCGTGGCGAGGGGATGGTGGCGCGGCTGGCGGCTGGAGGCGCAGTGTGCCGTCGAGGACGCCGGTGGCGCTGAGGCCTGGAGCGAAGTTGCTGCGGAGGGTGCGCAGGAGGTCGAGCGTGGCCTGGAGCGGGATTCGCTGAAGGGTCACGGACTGCTGCGCGGGCGGATGCTCGGTGGCGGCGGGCGGATTGGGAGGCAGATCGGCGGCGTAGAGCAGGTGGCCGTCGGCGATGCCGGTGTCGCAATGGAGCTGGTGGATGGCGCGCAGAGTGTGCTGGTAGACGAGGCCGCAGTTGGTGTCAAAGTCGAGCGGCGCGACGGGGCCAAGCTCGGCGCGGTGGACGCTGGTGGCGCGCAGGCGGCCCTGTATGGAGGCTTGTTCGGCGGTGCCGGTGAGGGCGAGATCGGCGGTGAGGTTGCCGCGCCAGCCGGCGTCGTTGCCGAGCAGAAGCAGCGAGAGCTGGCCGAGTTGGGCGTCGCGCCAGGCGAGCTGGAGGTGGACGGGCATCTGGCGCAGAGTGGGGGCCGATTGCAGGCTGCCGTCGATGCGGATTTCGCCGGAGTCCTGGGCTGCGTCGGTGTTTTCGGCGATGTCGGTGCGGACGGGCTGGCCGCGCAGACGGATGCGCCACTGGCCGGGCTGATCCTGCCAGAAGGACAGGTCGGAGTTGACGAGCGAGTAGGGGCTTTTTTCGGTGCCGAATTTGAGGTTGAGTCGGGACTCGGTGGCTTCGAGGTAAGGAAGTGTCGGCTGACGGGGCGAGGCGGACGACGCGGCGAGATGCTGCTGGGCGGGAGTGGCGAGCAGGGCTTCAAGATTCCAGCTTCCGGCGTCGTTGCGGACGAGGTTGAGGCTGGCCTGATCGACGTGGATGCTGCTGAAGACGGGATGGCCGCGCCAGAGGGAATAGAAGCTGACGGAAGCGACGACGGTGCGGGCGGTGAGCAGCGGCTCGGCACCGAAGGATGCGTCTTCGCTGACGGTGAGGTCGTGGAGGATGAAGGCTGGGGTGGGCAGCAGGCGCCAGTCCACGCCGGAGAGATGAACGGGGCGACCGATGGAGCGCGCCATGACGGAGGTGATGGAGCGCTGGTAGCGGCTGATGCCGAGCTGCGACGGCAGCAGAAGAGCGCCGAGCAAGAGAACGGCGAGCAGGGCGGCAGGAAACCATCGACGGCGAAGCAGACCGGACGAACTGGGAGCCGCTGCGTCGCTCATGCCTTATCGCACCACGTGAAAGGTTCGTTTCCAGCGCGTGTCGGAGAAGAAATGGAGTGCGACGTGGGTCATCCAGGCGACGCGGTCGCCGAGGCCGGTCTTGTCGCTTTGATCATCGGGAGTGACGAAGGACCAGAAGTTGAAGAGCGGGCTGCCGATGATGTTGGCGCGGGGCACGAAGCCCCAGAAGCGCGAGTCGAGGCTGTTGTGGCGATTGTCGCCCATCATGAAGTACATGCCGGGCGGGACGACGAGATCGTTGCCCTGAACGTGGTGGGCGAGATCGACGGCCCACTCGGAGGTGACGTCGCCGGAGTCAAACGGGGAGACGGATGGAAAATCGTCGATGTAGGGCGAGTAGGTGTCTTCGGGATGAAGCCGGGCGTATGGCTCGTTCTGTGCGACGCCGTTGAGGATGACGACGCCGTTGCGCAGGTGGATGTGGTCGCCGGGAATGGCGATGAGGCGCTTGACGAGGAACATGTCCGGGTTGCCGGGTTTGAGGAAGACGACGACATCGCCGCGGCGCGGCTCCCGGTAGTGGACGAGCGGCATCCAGCGAGTGGGCGGAGCGAGCGTGATGCGATCGACCATGAGATGGTCGCCGACGAGCAGGGTGTTCTCCATGGAGCCGGAGGGAATGACGAAGTTCTGGGCGATGAAGGTGAGCACGAAGAGGCCGACGACGAGCACGGCGCACATGCCGGAGAGGGATTCGAGCGGGGTTTCCTGGCGGGCAGCCGCAGCAGTGATGGCTGGTTCCCCGGAGTCGGGCTGTGTTTTCTGTGGTCGGGAAGAGGTCATCGTTGGGCTATCCGTTCGGAAGAGGCCTGTGCCGTGTTGGTGGTGAAGTTTCATGGTGTTGGGCTTAACCGGCGCAAGCGAGATGCGTTCGGAGAAATCGCTGTTGCGGTGCTAATGCACGATGCGCAAGAGGCGCGACCAGCGCACGGCGTGGCGTATGCGTTCCGGCAGCGTGGCCTCGTGTCCGAGTCTATCATCGGAAGGCTGCGTGACGGCCAGTTCCGGCGAGGACGGGCGGCGCAGCGAAAAGTAGATGAGGACGGGCGAGGCGACGATCTGGTCGCGGCGGACGAAGCCCCAGTAACGGGAATCAAGGCTGTGAGTGCGGTTGTCGCCGAGGACGAAATAATCGCCGGGCGGGATGGTGAGCTGGCCGTCGTGGACGAGCGTCTGCATGGAGCGCCACCAGGCGAGATCGACGCGCGGGTCGGTGTAGGTTTGGGTGGGAAAGTCGGCCAGAGCGGCTGCGGAGCCAACGGACTGCGGCGCGAGCCAGGGTTCGCGGAGCTGCTGGCCGTTGATCCAGACCTGGTCGGCGACGATGCGCAGGCGGTCACCGGGAATGGCGACAATGCGCTTGATCAGATATTGGCCTGGATGCTGGGACGAGCGAAAGGTGACGATCTGCCGCCGGGCTGGCTCGGCGGCGGCGAGCAACGGACGCCACGGCGCGTCGGGCGCGAGGGCGATGCGATTGACGAGGAGAAAATCGCCGACGAGCAGGGTGGGTTCCATGCTTTCCGAGGGAATGACGACGGGCTGGACGATGAAGGTGACGACGAAGAGCGCAAGGAAGGCGCTGCGCAGGAGCGACTGCATGGCTTCAGCAGGGCCGTGGTGCGTCGCAGCAGAACTCGAAGTGGGACGGTCGGGGTTCATCGCTTCTGCGCTCCATATTTCGAGGATCGAGGACGGGAAGCCGGAACCAACATCGGCGCGGGGTCCGCAGGTTCTGAATCGGCTGGCAGCGGTTGCGCAGGTTCGGAGTCAGCGGCGTCAGGATCAGACGGGCGATCAACGGACGAGCACTGCGAGAGCGATTCCAGCCCGGATGCGGCGATCTGCTGAAGAGCGACGCGGGCGGCCTCCTGTTCCGCCTTCTTGCGGGTTCCGCCGAGGCCGCGCGCGATGACCTCCGTGAGCGTGCCGTCGGTGCGGCGCAGGCGCAGAGCGACCTGATACTGTTTGCGATGGTCGGGGCCGGACTCCTGTTCGATGGAGTAGGTGGGCGAGCCGAGGCGCGCGGCCTGAAGCTGCTCCTGAAGGGCGGATTTGGCGTCGCCGAGTGTGGAGTCAACCTGAAGGCGAGCAGCGAGCTGGCGCGCAAGCTCACCGAGGATGAAGCGATCGGCGACGCGACGCACGACCTCGAGGCCGCCGTCGAGATAGAGCGCGGCGAGGACGGCCTCCATGGCGTTTGCCAGCAGGGTCAGCTTGCGGCGTCCGCCGCTGCGCTCCTCGCCCTTGCCGAGCAGGAGGTAGCGTCCGAGATCGATGGAGAGCGCGACCTGGGCCATGTGTTTGCGACTGACAAGCTCGGCTTTGACGCGGGTCAGCTCGCCCTCCTGCCAGTCTGGATTGAGCGCGTAAAGCGCCTGAGAGACGACGAGGCCAAGCACGGCGTCGCCAAGAAACTCCATGCGTTCGTTGTCGTGGCGCTGGGGAGCGCCTGAGGATCGCTCGTGGCCAAGCGAGCGATGGGTGAGCGCGAGCGTGAGCAGATCACGGGAGCGAAAGCGGTGCTCCAGGATCGCTTCGAGCGGGTTGAGATCGACAGGTCGGCTCAAACGTTGGCCTCACGCGAGGGTAAAAATGGGGCTGATTCAATGGTAGCCGCCCCGGACGGGCGTGAGTGGCAGCAGGCGGGAATTTGCGGGGATCGTTTTCAGGAGCATTGCATGCAGCAGACGTGCGTTCGCGCCGTGGCCGCTCCCGCTGGTTGCGGGTGGGTGTGGTTGAGGCCGACGGGAAAGCAAAGACAGAAGCAGATTCCCTTCGGGAATGACAACCAAAAAGCAAAGGCAAAAACAATTGCAACGGCTTTGCTGACGACTGACCGCTGACGACGGACCGCTTAAAAGCAGATTCTCTTCGGGAATGACGACAATCGAGCGACGCAGTTTCGCTTCGAGTGTGACAACAAAAAAAGCAAAGAGCGAAACAGGGGTCGTTGTGCGGTGGGCAGAGAGCTAATTGGGAGCGGCGACGGGGTCGGAGGTGGCTGGCGCTGCGCCGCTGTTCGACGGCTGGGCCGGGGGTGGGTTGTCGCTGTCGTCGCTCTGGTCGACCTCGCAACTGTGGCCGTTGACGGCGTAGGCGGCGCGCAGGCCGCGCTGGGCGGCGAGGCGCGTGTCGAGCTGGCCGTCTCGGGCGGCGAGCGCGGCCTTGTATTCGGCGATGGCCTGGTCGCGGCGGCATTCAAGGTCGAGCATGCGGCCGAGATAGATGTGGGACCAGGCGACGATGCGCGGCTCATGAGAAGCGGCGACGGCCTTCTGGAAGTTGTCGATGGCCTGTGTGGGCTGGCCGGTCATGATGGCGACGCGGGCGAGGATGAAGTCCGCGCGACCGGCTCCCTGACCGGGTACTGAGGACGGGCTGGCGAGCGCCGTCTGAGCGAGGCTGACGGCGGATTTGAGGTCGCCGCGCTCGATGTCGTTCTCGGCAAGATCAAGTCCTTCGATGCGGCGTGGCTTGCTGCGGCTGAGCACGTCGGGATCGACGGTTGGGTCGAAGTCGATCTGGCGAATGAGATGGGCCTCGTGCTGGACATCCATGCTGTAGACCATCTCGCCGATGACGTCAGAGAGGCTGGACGGTCCTTTCTCAAACGACAACATCTCGTGGTAGAAGTAGCTGGTGAAGACCCAGCCCTGGTTCATATCGTGATCGACACGGGCCTGACGGACGCGCTCCATCTTTTCGGCGACGGCGTTCTTGGCGCTCTGGATTTTTTCAAAGTCCTCGCGCGTGGCGTCGGGCGGCGGAACATAGGGGGTGACGCCGGTGTCCATGGTGCGGGCTTCGATGGCCTTGATGAGGCACTCGATGGTGAGCGAGGCGACGTTGCTTTTGTACTGGTAATCGATGGGCGCGTCCTGGACGAGCTTGAGCAGGGGCACGAAACGATCCATGGAGTCGCGGCGCTGGAGCAGCAGCGGTTCGATGAGGTAGTGGAGATAGGTGTGGCGCACCTCGTTCATGGGAATGACGCCGTGGCGGGGCGAGACGATGTCGACGTAGTCGGCGCCGTAGATGCGGGCGTTGATGGTGTCGGGCGAGAGCATTGGCTCGACGACGACGAGGAAGCGTCGGCCATCGTAGCCGGGAACGGGCATTTTGAGGTAGTAGCTGGTGCTGAGGATCATCTTCGTCAGGCTGTCATGGAGGCTTGAGGAGATGAGTTCGTAGTCGCGGTGGTGGATGAGCCAGATGCCGTGCAGGTCAACGGCGGCGGCGAAGTCGCGCAGGACGGGCAGAATGTCGGCGACCTGCGTGGCGTCCGGCGGCATGTCGTAGAGATCGGTGGAGATTTCAAGATCTGGTGGCGGCGTGAGATAGAGCGCGAGCGAGATATATTGAGTGACGTCGCGGATGGTGCCGGTGAGATTGTGCTGCTGGATGTAGAGGCAGACCTTGTCGCGCTTTTCCCGCGCGGATTCGCTCCCGGCCAGAACCTTGTCGACGGAATTGCGAATCTCCATGCGGATCGGCTCGCTTTCGGCGAGGCCGTCGTTGTAGCCGCAGGCGTTGAGCGCGGCGGCGACGGTGAAGACGGTCTCGGATGTGGTCAGAGCGATGGATGGGCCGTCGGGATCGACGAGCGAGGGCGATTTTTCCTGTTTGTAGGCGACCTGACCGGATGGCGGCGCTGAACTGGAGCCGGAGTTCGACCCGGAGCTGGATAACGAAGCACCCTGCTGCGCGGCGGGATTGGACGAACTGGATTGAGCGGCCAGCGACGTTGCGAACGACATGGAAATCAGACAGGCGGCGACGAGGCCAGCGGCTGCAATCGGCGCGAATCGACCGGATGGAAGAGAAAACAACATCACCCAGAGTCTAGTCCATTGGGCGCGAAGTGGGAAACCGGGAATGGCGACGAATATCTGCGACCTGGAATCGAGAGCTGCGAACAGGCGGCTGCGGATCCGGGCCACAACAGCTAAACGGCGAAGGGTTGCTCGATGGAGGGTGACTGCGGCGTGAACAGGCGCGCGCCGTCGGGGGTGATGTGCATGTCGTCCTCAAGCCGAACACCGAAGGCTCCACGCTGGTAGACGCCGGGTTCGTCGGAGAAGGTCATGTTGGCGACGAGCGGCAGCGGGTTGTCCTGAACGAGGTAGGGCCACTCGTGCATGTCAAGGCCGATGCCGTGGCCGACGCGGTGAGTGAAGTAGGTGTATCCGGGACCGAAGCCGGCATCGACGATGACCTTGCGCGCGGCGGCATCGACGGAGCCGCAGGCCACGCCGGGCCGCGCGGCGGCAAGGGCTGCGCTCTGCGCGCGGTGGACGATGTCGAAGACGTGCTTCATGGCGTCGGTGGCCTTGCCGATGACGAAGGTTCGGGTGATGTCGGATTGGTAGCCCTGGACGATGCAGCCGTCGTCGAGCATGACGATGCTGTTTTCGTGGATGGTTTGCGGCTGGGGCGCGCCGTGGGGCAGAGCGGTCCAGGTGTCCACCTGGCAGCTTGCCTCGCCGGGGAAGCCGGAACGCTGGTAGGCGGCGGCGATCCAGGCGGTGACCTGGCGATTGGTGATGCCGGGCGTGATGGACTGCCAGGCGGCTCGATAGACCGAGAGTGTGACGTTGTTGGCAAGCTGCATGAGGGCCAGCTCGGCGGCGGATTTGACGGCGCGGCAGCCGGCGGTGACGGGCGTGGCGCTGGCCAGGGTGAAGCCGGGCGCGGCGCTTTGCAGGCCGTCAGAGAAGACGAACGGGACGCGTTCCTCAATGCCGAGGCGTCCGGTGCGGATGTTGATTTCGGCCAGGCCGCGCGGGATGAGCGCGTAGGGGTTTTCGTTCTCCTGCCAGGTGTAGACGCGGGAGAATTTTCCGCCGGGCGCGTTCTGCATGAGCGCGCGCGCACGCTCCTCTTCAAAGGCGGGAGCGACGTAAAAGGGCGCTCCGGCGCGCGGCAGGACGCAGACGAAGAGCCGCTCGGAGTTCCACCAGTGCATGCCGGTGAAATAGACGAGCGAAGAACCGCCGGCGAGCACGATGGCGTCGAGGTTGTTCGAGCGCATGAGCTGCTGGGCGCGCTCGTAGCGCTGCTCGCGCTCAGTGAGCGTGATGGGCTGGGCTTCGGAGCCGCGGTCGGGAAGCTGGAGAAACGGAGCTGGCAGCGGCGCGGACTGTGGCGCGGACTGGGATGCGGATTGAGCGAGCGCGGCGGGCGAGGCAAGCGCGGGCAGCAGCAGGCCGGAGGCGGAGACGAACTGGCGGCGGTTGAGCATGATTTCCCCACTGTACTACGCCGGAGTGTGCTACACCTTTCGCAGGACAAAGCGTGGAGGCGCGCAGAGTATGAAATGGACGCGGGTGTCGCTGATGGGGATGGTCGCGGTTGTGCTGGCGCTGTGTGCCACGACGGCAGAGGCGCGCGTGACGCGCGTGGAGGTGACCGAGCGGAGCGTGGTGACGGCGACGACACCGGCGGTGGAGCGCGTGTGGGCGAAGGTGTACTTTGCCGTGAATCCGGAACTGGCTGCCAATCACGGGATTGTGGACCTGGACAAGGCACCGCGCGACAAGCAGGGCGAGGTGGAGTTTTCCGCGGATTTGCTGGTGATTCGTCCGCTGACGGGCGGGAATGGGTCGATGCTGCTGGAGATTCCCAATCGCGGCGGGACGGGATTGCTGGGACTGGTGGACGGCGGCGCAGGAGTGCCGAAGACGGCGGCGCAGATGGGCGATGCGTGGCTGCTGCGGCAGGGATTCAGCTTTGCTTCGCTGGGCTGGCAGTGGGACGTGGAGCGCGCGCCGGGACGGCTGGCGCTGGACGCTCCGGTGGCGATGGACCATGGCAGGCACATTTCGGGGCTGCTGCGCGATGATTACACGCCGTGGCGCGTGGAGGATGAGATTCCGCTGGGGCATGTGATTGTGGGGCGAATTGGCGGGACGGAGTATGCGGCGGCTGCGCCGGAGGACAGGCGGAATGTGCTGACGGTGCGCGACAGCTACCACGGGAAGCGGACGGTGATTCCGCGCGCGCGGTGGAGCTTTGCGCATACCGTGAACGGGAAGCTGGTGGCGAGTGACAGGTTCGTGCATCTGAATGGCGGATTCCAGCCGGGACGGATTTATGAGCTGGTGTACGTGGTGGATGATCCCGTGGTGGCCGGGCTGGGATTTGCGGCGGTGAGGGATTTTGCGGCGTGGACGAAGCACGACGCGGGCGCGCTGGCTCCGGCGCGGCGAGTGTATGCGGCGGGCATCTCGCAGTGCGGGCGGTTTCTGCGGGATTTTGTGTACGAGGGATTCAACGCGGACGAGCAGGGACGGATGGCGCTGGATGGGGTGATGGCGCATGTGGCTGGAGCCGGGCGCGGGAGCTTCAATGTGCGGTTTGCGCAGCCCTCGCGCGACGCCGAGCCGAGTTCGTCGATTGACTGGCCGACGGATATTTTCCCCTTTACGGACAGGCCGGAGCGGGATCCGCTGACGCCTGGCGCGGCTGCGAAGGGGCTGCTGGACAGGGCGCGTGTGCAAGGCGTGGCACCGAAGATATTCTTTTCGAATACGTCGCATGAGTACTGGGGACGGGCGGAGTCGCTGACGCATACGACGGCGGATGGGCGTCGGGATTTTGCGCCGGGGCCGGAGGTGCGGATCTATTTTTACGCCGGATTGCAGCATTTTTCCGGGCCGTTTCCGCCGCGGCGGGGAGTGGGTCCGCTGGCCAGCCAGCAGTGGATGAGTCCGCTGCCGATTCACTGGTTCTGGCGGGCGATGGTCGAGAATATGGACGCGTGGGTGCGTGAGGGCAAGGAGCCGCCTGCGAGCCGTTATCCGACGTTTGCGTCGGGGACTCTGGTGCGGCGCGCCGATCTGCATTTCCCGGCGATTCCAGGATTGACGCCTCCAACGACGATGGCCGAAGGGTGGAAGCTGGATTTTGGCCCGCGCGCGGCGGAGGGGATTCTGGACAGGCAGCCGCCGCGCCTCGAGGGCGAGTATCCGGCTCGCGTGCCGCAGGTGGATGCGGATGGAAACGAACTGGGCGGAGTGCGGCTGCCGGAACTGGACGCGCCGCTGGCGACGTATACGGGATGGAATCTGAGAGCGGCAACAGTGGGCGCGCCGACGGAGCGGCAGCCGTTTCTGGGATCGTTTGTGCCGCTGCCGCGCACGGCGGCCGAGGCTGCGACGAAGCATGATCCGCGCAGGCCGATTCTGAGCCGGTATGCGGACCGCGATGCCTACGTGGCTGCGTACACGCAGGCGCTGGATGGTCTGATTGCCGGGCGCTACGTGCTGGCGACGGATCGCGCCAGCATGGAAAAGCAGGCGGGCGCGGAGTGGGACTGGGTGATGGCGCAGGCGGAGTGAAGCCGAAGCAACGACCGCTGATTATCCGTGGACGGCAACGTCAGCGAAGGACAGGACGGCGAGGCCGCGAACAGGCTTGCCGAAGATGCGCGCCGGTTCAAAGATGCTGAAGAGCAGGCGATCCTCAATGGCCGAGCGTGTGCGCGCGTCGCTGGGACCAGAGACGATGCGGTAGTCGTAGACGAGTCCGTCGGGGTTGACGTAGGCCTCGACCACGACCGGCGCGGCGGAGTTCTGTATGGAACTGTCATTGGCGACGGCGGGCAACTGATAGAGCAGGTGCGGCGCGCTGGCGTCGCCGAGCGGCTCGTCAAAGGCGACGGCTTTCTCCGGCCGCGCAAAGAGGCCGACCATGAGCGCGACGGAGCCGAGCAGCAGGACGGCGCTGGCGAGTCCGGTGGAAAGCTGAAAGAGAAACGGTCCGATGCTGTTCGTCCACGCGATTTTCCACGCGGCGACGCGCGCGGGCAGACGGCTGCGCAGGCGGGCGCGGCGATCCTGTTCGATGGCGACGCGGATGCGCAGCGGCAGGTCACGCGGTGCACGGCGCGGGCCGCGCACGGGGCCGAGCGTCGAGAGAGCGCGCAGGAGCGACTCCTGTTCGCGGAACTCGTCGGCGCATGCCGGACAGCCGTCGATGTGGCGGCTGATGGACTGCATCTGACGACCGGAGAGCGCGCCGTCGAGATAGTCGGGAATGCGCGGTCGGACGGTCGAGCAGGTGGCTCGTGTGGAATCCGCAGGGATCATGATGCCTCCTGACTGCAGAGGGCGCGAGCGGCGGGAATGGCGGAGGCACGCAGCAACGCCTGGCGCAGGTGGCTGCGGCCGCGCGCGAGACGCGACTTGACGGTGCCAACGTGGACGCCGAGAACTTCGGCGATTTCTTCGTAGGAGAATCCCTCGACATCGCGGAGGATGACGGCCATGCGGTAGGGTTCGGCGACCTTGAGGAGCGCGGCTTCGAGGCGCTCGCGAGCTTCGCGCTGGAAGAGCATTTCGTCGGGTTTGTCGGCGGGGTCTTCGAGCATGTCCTTGAGCAGGAGTGGCTCATCGCCGTCGCCGAAGCAGGTTTCGGTTTCGAGGGTGATCTCCTGCTGTTTGTGGCGCGACCACCAGCGGCGCTGGTTCAGTCCCTCATGCAGTGCGATGCGATAAATCCAGGTGCAGAGCGAGGATTCCTGATGGAAGCCGCTGATGCCGCGAAAGACCTTGACGAAGACTTCCTGGGTGAGATCGGCGGCGTCGGCGGGGTCACGGACGGTGCGCGCGAGCAGGCTGTAAATGGGCTGGTGATAGCGCGTGATGAGCCAGGAAAATGCCTCTTCCGAGCCGGCCTGAAGCTCGTGAATCAACGCCTGCTCCGGCGCGTTGACGGCGAATGCTGTGGTCAGATTGCCCAAATAAATATCCCCCGAAGACTCCCGCTGCTCAACACATTAACGCAGTTCGCTATGAACTGGCATCAAAAATCGCCTTGCCGGGCCGGAGTGCGGCGAAAATGCTTCCGGGATGCTCAAAATCGGTTGCGATAGACTGAAAACCGGATGGCGCAGCGAGGCGGAAACGATATGACAAAGCCGGAGATGGAACTGAGCGAAGCGGAGTGGCGCGCGCGGCTGACGCCGGAGCAGTACCATGTGCTGCGCGAAAAAGGGACGGAGCGGCCGTATACGGGCGCGCTGACACAGAATCACGAGACGGGCAAGTATCACTGCGCCGGATGTGGGGCGCTGCTGTTCACGAGCGAGGCGAAGTTTGACTCCGGCTGCGGGTGGCCGAGTTTCTATCTGCCTGCCGACGGAGCGGGGATTGCCGAGCACGAGGACCGGAGCTACGGGATGCGGCGCGTGGAGGTGACCTGCGCGCGATGCGGCGGACACCTGGGGCATGTGTTTCCGGACGGGCCGAGGCCGACGGGATTGCGCTATTGCATCAACTCGGCGTCGCTGAGTTTCGAGCGGCGCTGAGAAGCGCGGCAGTTCGAGAGCAAAAAACACACTTCGCAAGCAGGACGCACGCTCCGGGAGCAGGATGGCGGAAAGCCGTATGGAAGGTTGGCACGCACTGCCGGAACTGGTATTTTCACTGGCCGAGGCTGAGCCGTTTTCCGTGCTGCTGCATACGGCGCGCTGTTCGGAGGAGAATCATCGCTCGCTGCTGTTTCGCCGCCCGGTGCGCGTGCTGGAGGCGCAAAGAGTGGAGGAGATTTCGGCGGTCTTTGCGCGGATGGAACAGAGTCTGGCTGACGGGCTGCACGTGGCCGGATACTTCGCGTATGAATGCGGCGCGTACTTCGAGCCGCGCCTTCGCGGCTGCCAGTCGCCGACGCTCAGCAACGGCGCGCTGCCGCTGATATGGCTGGGCTGCTATGCGGAGCCGATGATCTTTGACCACGGCACGGGCAGGTTCACCTCGGGCGATCCGGGACGAGTTGCCGCTGAGTTGGGCGAGTCGCAAGCTGATTCCGAGGATGAAGAAAACAGAGGGATGTCAGCGCCGCAGATGGCGATTGGCGAGCAGGAGTACGAGCAGGCGATTGCGGCGATTCTGGAAAAAATTCGCGCGGGCGAGACCTACCAGGCGAACTTTACGACGATCATTCACTTTGCGCTGGAGCGGACGCGGGGTGCGGCGCTGCGGCTCTATCGGCGGCTGATTCGGCGGCAGCCTGTGGCCTACGGTGCGTATCTGAATCTGGGCGAGCAACAGATGGGTGAGCGGCGGATCATTTCGCTTTCGCCGGAGATGTTTTTTCGCTGGCGGGGCGAACGGCTGGTGACGCGTCCGATGAAGGGAACGATGGCGCGCGGAATGGACTGCGCCGAGGACGAGGCGCAGGCGGAGCGGCTGCGCGACGACGAGAAGAATCGTGCCGAGCACCTGATGATTGTCGATCTGCTGCGCAACGATCTGGGGCGGATTGCGGAGATGGGCAGCGTGCGCGTGGAGGAGATGTTCGCGGTGGAGCGGTATGCGACGCTGCTGCAGATGACCTCGACGATTGCGGCGCGGATTGCGCCGTCGGTCGGGCTGGAGGCGATCTTTCGGGCGCTGTTTCCTTCCGGGTCAATTACGGGCGCGCCGAAGGTGCGGACGATGCAGATTCTTGCCGCTCTGGAGCGAGAGCAGCGCGGCGTGTATTGCGGGGCGATTGGCTATGCCGCGCCGCATCGTGAGGCTGTGTTCAGCGTGGCGATTCGCACGCTGGAGGTGACGCGAGGCACGGCGAGAATGGGCGTGGGCGGAGGAATTGTGGCGGACTCGCGCGCGGACGAGGAGTGGCGCGAGTGCAGGCTGAAGTCGAGTTTTCTGAGCGAGGCGGAGTTTGCGCTGATCGAGACGATGCTGTGGCGGGACGGGATTGCGCTGCTGGAGTGGCACATGAAGCGATTGGCGGATTCGGCGCGGTACTTTGATTTTGCCTTCGATGAGGCGGCGATTCGTGCGGCGATTTACGCGGCGGCGCGTGGCTGCGAGGCGGGGCGAAGATACCGGCTGCGGCTGCGGCTGGGGCGCGATGGGCGATGCGATGTGGAGGCGAATCCGGCTGCGGCTGTGGCGCAGAATGGTCGTGTGGCGATGGCTTCGGAGCGGGTTTCGTCGACGGATCGGTTTCTGCGGCACAAGACGACGCATCGGGCGTTGTATGAGCGATGGCGCGCGCGAGCTGCGGCGGCGGGCGTAGAGGATTTTCTGTTTTTGAACGAGCGCGGCGAGCTGACGGAGGGCGCGATCAGCAATGTGTTTGTGGAGCGGGAGGGATGGCTGCTGACGCCGCCAGTGAGCGCGGGCGCGCTGCCGGGGGTTTTTCGCGCGCACGTGCTGGAGAGCAATCCGCGCGCACGGGAACAGCGGCTGACGGCTGCTGATCTGGAGTCTGCGGACGCGATCTGGCTTTGCAATGCGCTGCGCGGGCTGTATCGCGTGGAGATGGTCGTCGCGGCGTCCGCGATGGCGCAGGTGCGCTGATTTTGCGGCGGGGGATTTTCGACGGATTTTTTCGTTTCACGAAGCGAGGCGCGCAGGTATGCTCGAAGCATGATTCGACGAGAGTGGATTGCGTTTTCGCTGGTACTGTTTTGCCTGCCCGTTTGGAGCGCGGCGCGGGCGACGATGGAAGATCACGCGCTGGACGCGCAACTGGCGCAGATTGCCGCCGCGCACACGGGCCGATTGACGGTGTTTGCCGAGAACCTGAAGACGGGCGAGACGGCGGCGCTCGATGCCGACGCGCCGGTGCAGACGGCTTCGGTGATCAAGCTGACGATACTGCTGCATGCGGCGGAAGAGATGCGCGCGGGACGGGCGAATCTGGACGAAAAGCTGGTGCTGACGAAGGAGAATCAGGCGCCGGGATCGGGCGTGCTGAATGATCTGGACACGCCGCTCGGGTTGTCGCTGCGCGACGTGCTGACGCTGATGGTGGTGCTGAGCGACAACACGGCGACGAATATGGCGATTGACCGATTTGGCGTGCGGAATATCGACGCGACGATTGAGGCGGCTGGGCTGAAGGATACGTGGCTGTACAAGAAGGTTTTTCGACCGGCGACGGAGCCGATGCCGGCCGATCAGCCGAAGTTTGGGCTGGGAAAAACGACGGCGCGGGAGATGGCGGCGGTGATGGCGCGGCTGGTGGAGTGCAGGCTTGATCTATCCGGTGGCGCGGCGAAGCCGGGTGATGGCGCGATTTGCGGAGCGATGCTGACGATGCTGCGCGAGCAGCAGGATCGCGACGGGCTGCCACGGTATCTGGAGACGCTGGACACAAGCGAGCAGGGGTCGGCAATTGGCAACAAGACGGGCGCGCTGGACGCGGTGAGAAACGACGTGGCGGTGATCGCGACGAAGGCGGGGCCGATTGTGATTGCGGCGTTTACGCAGGCGAACAAAGACCAGCGCTGGACGGGCGACAACGAGGCCGAGAAGACGCTGGGGCGAGTGGGCGCGGCGGTGGTGAAGGCGTGGTCGCCGACGGGGCTGGACCCGACGGCGATCCACTGGAGTGATCCGTTGAAGACAGCCGCGACGACAGGTGCGGCGCGTCAGTAGATGAGCTTGAGCGAGAGCTGAATCTGGCGCGAGGTGCCGGCGGTCTGGCTGATCTCGCCGAAGCCCGCGCCTTCGATGGTGTTGGCGGGCAGGCCCATGTTGACGATGTTGAAGAGGTTGAAGAACTCGGCGCGGAACTGAAGGTCAACCAGTTCGCCACCGCGACGACGATGGCCGTAGGGTGTGTCCTTGATGAGCGCGAAGTCGTAGTCGTAGTAGGCCGGGCCGCGGAAGGTGTTGCGTCCCAGAGTGCCGAAGCGTCCCTGATTTGGCCCGGTGCCGCCGGGGATGTGAATTGGGATGTAGAAGTAGGATGCGTTGTTGGCGCCGAGGCCGAAGTAGTCCTGGCGCTGCTTGCGCGCGGTGGAGAGATCGGGCGTACCGATCTGGTCGGGACGATCGACGCCGTTTGAGCCGTACCCGGTTTGCTGGATGCCCGAAAGCACGGTGAAAGGCAGTCCGGTGTGGATGGATGAGATGCTGAGCAGCTCCCAGCCCTCGGTGAATCCGCGTCGCAGCGCGCGCAGATAGGGGATGCGGTCGATGTGCATGTCCTGAGCAACGCTGAGTGTGAAGCTGTGGGTGACGTCGAAGGTGGATGGGCCTTTTTCGAGATGCGTGTTGGTGGGGTTCTGCGGGAAGGCTGGTGCGACGGCGCCGGTGCCGCCGGAGATGAAGCCTCCGGTGACGGAGCTGGTGTCGTCAATGGATTTCGACCAGGAGTAACCGGCCTGAATGCCGGGACCGCCGTGCGAGATGGTGCCCTGAAGCGAGGTTTGCAGCGCGTGATAGGTGGAGTGGGAGGTGTTGGTGATGACCTGTTCGAAGCCGAAGCCTCCGAGGATGTTTCCGCTGCTGTTGAAGGTGGTGTAGGGCGCTTCAGCCGGGCCAGCGCCGGGATAGGCGTTGGGAAAACTTTCGCGCGGCAGATGCGATCCCGCAGTGCCGATATAGGCGGCGTCAGCAACGAGATCGCCGAGCTTTCGTTCGAGGCCAAGGGTCCAGGTGTAAAGCCAAGCGTTGCCGAAGGTGGGATCGATGGAGCTGAGCGCAAGCGGCGAAACGACTTTGGACGGCGTGAGCGCGGCGAGATCCTGCTCGTAGCGGTTCAGGTCCATGACCGTGTTTGGAGGAACGGCCTTGGTGTTGCCGCTGGCAAAGATATTCACGCCCTGCGGGGTGTAGACATTCGGCAGCTCTGACGGCGTGATCTGGAAGCCGTAGGGAATGGGCGCGGAGGATGCAGAGGTGAGGCGCGGATAGACGACGAAGGGAGTGGAGCCGGTGAGGAAGTTGTCCTGCCAGATGTTGGGCGGGATGACGGTGATGCCGCCGCCGGCGTGGACCTGAAAGTCGTGAGGCGCGGCCCAGGTGAGCTGGACACGCGGGCCGAGACCATCCTTCTGAAAGCGGTAGCCGGGCTGGGGATTGATGACGTACTGCTGCTGTATGCCGGTGGGCGTGGGTGTGAAGGTGAGGCCGGAGGTGCGGTCGGCGCGCTCGGAGATGGGTGTGTACAGCTCCCAGCGAAGGCCGTAGTCGAGCGTGAGCGTGGGCAGCATGCGCCAGGTGTCCTGGGCGTAGACGGCCCAGGCGTTGCGATTGATGGCGGCAGGGCCGATGTGAGCGCCGTTGGA
This sequence comes from Acidobacteriota bacterium, assembly GCA_021846275.1. Taxonomy (GTDB): domain Bacteria; phylum Acidobacteriota; class Terriglobia; order Terriglobales; family Acidobacteriaceae; genus Acidicapsa. The sequence continues at coordinate 254,947 of JAJZBZ010000003.1, read as the reverse complement.
AAAGTAGGGCGGCGCGACGGCGATCGTGTACTGAAAGGGGCTGCCGACGAGGAAGCTGCTGAGCGTGTCGGGCAGCGCCTGGCCGGGCTGGATGTCGTTCTGTCCGCTGGCGGAGCGGATATACACCGGCGAGTAAGCCGTGCCGCCGCCGAAATCGTATTCGCCGTTGGGGCTGATGCCGAAGTAGGTGGTGTCGCGATTGAGACGGGCTTCGCCGCCGAACTGAAAGAGATGGGAGCCATGCGTCCAGGTGAAGGATTGCTGCGCCTGGAAGAGATTGCCGAAGGCGCTCATGACGGAGCCGCCGGCGGAGTCAAATGGCTCAAAGGAGCCATCGAGGAACTTGACGGCGGGGTCGGTGTGGTCGGCGGTGGGAAAGCCGGGCGTGGAGCGAGTGGCGCTGAGCGAGGTGCTGAAGATGAAGTGAGGCGTGACCTCGTGGCGGAGATTGATGAGGCCGTTGGACTGGTGATCGACGTACTCAATGCCAAAGGCTGGATCGATGGTGATCTGGTCGGGATTGGTGGTCGGGCCGGTGATGTGATCCCAGACATAGCGGCCCATGAGCTGGGTTTTGTCGGAGAGCTGTTCGTCGAGGCGCAGGGAAAACTGATTCGCGTCGGTATAGACCTTGGCGGATGTGGCAAAGGTCTCCGCGCCGTAGGCCCCGGTGGGAAGATTGGGCAGCGGATAGCGGGCGAGAATGGCGGCGATTGCGGGGTTGATGGGGACGTAGAGCGTGTCCTGCTGGCCGGAGGCGCTGGTGATGGTGTCAATGCCGGAGCGCTGCTGCGTGGTGGGCATGGGCAGCACCTGGGTGGTGCCAAGCTCCTGACGAAATCCCTGATACTGGCCGAAGTAAAAAGTCCTGCCACGACCGTTGTAGAGATGGCCAAGCACGACCGGGCCTCCGTTGGTGACGCCGAATTCATTGCGGTGGAATGGCGGCAGGCGACCGGGATTGATGGGCGAGGAGTAGTCGAAGTAATTGCGGGCGTCGAAGTCGGAGTTGCGCAGAAACTCAAAAACCGATCCGTGAAAACCGGCGCTGCCGGAGCGGGTGATGATGTTGGTGAAACCGGAGGCTCCGCGCCCGATCTGCGCCGGCATCCAGCCTGAACTGGACTCGATGCTGTCGATGGCGTCCACGTTGAAGTTGGAGAAGGTCGCGCCGCCCATCTCCGGGTCGCTGATGTCGGCTCCGTCCATGGCAAAGGTGGCCTCAACGCCGCGCTGGCCGTCGATGGCGAACTGCTGGGTGAAGTTGGTGGCCCCGTTGGTGTCGGTCATGGTGCCGGCGGCGAGCAACAGAAGCTGGCTGAAGTCACGCTTGTTCAGCGGCAGGCTGCTGACCTCCTTGCCGGAGAGATCTTCGCCGCTGGTGGCCTGGACGCGCTGGCTGCCGGCGACGGTGATATCGCCCTGCGCGGTGATGGTGATGGCGAGGTCGCCGATGGCTCCGTTGGTGAGCACCCAGGGAAGCGTGACGCGCTCGCTGCCAGCGTAGCTGCGACCGCCGCTCTCGATCGTGAGCCTATATCCGCCGGGCGCGATGGAGGCAAAGTGGAAACTGCCGTCGGCGGCGGTGGTCGCGCGCAGGCGTTTCCCGCGTGCCGATTCCGGTGCCGATTCCTTTTCTGATTGCAGAGTGATGCGCGCGGAAGCGATGGGCGCGCCGCCGGAGTCGTGCAGCGATCCGGCGACGGCGATGGAAGAGGGCTGCGCGGCGGGCTGGGCGCGCAGAGGAGAAACGCCAAGGAAAACGAGCACTGGCAGGAGCAGAAATGCGGGCATTGCACCCGATGCGAACTGCCGCGCGGGTGGGAGATTGGGCAGCGAGCGGGATTGCGAAGAGCGACGAACGGACGAGCAGGACGGAAAGATTGCAGAAAATTCAGAACAATCGATTGTTCTGAAAAAGTTGAAGCGATCCATGATTTGACCTCAGCACGCAGAGAACCATAAGGAAATTGTTTTCAGGAACGAAATGAATATACGCACGGAAGGTACTGTTGGCAAGCGCGAAGGCCGGATCGTGTACATTTTGTCTGCTTGTTGCAGGCATCTCTGAGGGATGGGCCGTTGGGGCCGAAGTCGGGCGCGAGGCATCAAGCGGACGTTGACTTCGCGGGGATTCGCACGTAGGCTGGAGGCATGATCTTCCGCTGCGCGTGCCCACGTACGATGCCGTGTCCGATGCCGTGTTGTCACCCGTGTGACGACAACGCCGGAGCATGGTCGTGTGAGCGTCTGCAAGTGTAGCAAGCAGCAGAAATCACTACAAACCAGGCAAGACGACTCCGGCAGGCAATCCGCCCCGGAGTTTTTTTATACCCATTTTTCAACGTATGCAGGAGCGAGCCATGACCCAGGTGAATGAGACCCCGCTAAAAGAAACGAAAGCCCAGCGCGCCGAGAGGCTGAAGCTGGAGAAAAATCCCTGGGAGGCATGGGATGAGGTCCGTCGATTTGCCGCCGAGGGTCGCGCGAGCGTGTTGCCGGAGTGGGCGAGTCTCTACTTCAAGTGGTGGGGGATTTACACGCAGGGCGACGGTGCGGGCGTGACGGGCGGCAAGGGCGGCGAGGGTGTGACGACGGACTACTTCATGATGCGCATCGCGGTGCCGAATGGAATTCTGAGTGCGCGGCAGTTGCGCGCGATTGGGCAGTTGACGGTGGAGCATGCGCGGGACCTGGCCGACATTACGACGAGGCAGGCGATCCAGTTGCACTGGCTCACGATTGACGCGCTGCCGAAGGTGGTGGACGCGATTGAAGCGGTCGGGCTGTCTCCGCGCGGAGCCTGCGGCGACGTGGTGCGCAACGTGACGGGCTGCGCGCTGGCCGGGCTGCATGCGCATGAGATTGTGGATGCTTCGCCGCTGGCGCGTGCGATTGCGCGCGAGCTGAACGGGAATGCGGAGTTCTTCAATCTGCCGCGGAAGTTCAAGATCACGGTGACGGGATGCCCGGTGTGGTGCAGCTATCCGGAGATCAACGATGTGGCGATTACGGCGACGCGGCGCGGCGCGGGCGACGAGGCCGAGATTGGCTATTCGGTGCGCGTGGGCGGCGGATTGTCCAAGGAGCCGCACCTGGCGGTGAAGCTGGATGCGTTTCTGCGCGAGGCCGAGGTGTTGCCGGTGGTGCGCGCAATTGCCGAGCTTTTTCGGCGGCAGCAGGGGCTGCGGCAGAGCCGGGATCGCGCGCGGCTGAAGTATCTGTTTCTGGCCGAGGACTGGACGGCGGAGCGATTCCTGGACGAGGTTGAAGCCATTCTCGGTTACAAGCTCGAACGGGGTGTTCCGGACGTGGTTCCAGATGATGTTTTCCGGGATCACTCCGGCGTGCAGGCGCAGCGGCAGCAGGGGCTGTATGCCGTGGGCGCAAGCGTCATCAATGGGCGGCTGAGCGGGCGGACGCTGCTGGCGCTGGCGGACGTGGTGGAGCGGTTTGCAGGCGGCGAACTGCGCACGACGGTGAACCAGAATTTTGTGATTCCGAATGTGCCGGAGCGGCATCTTCAGACGGTGTTGAACGAGTTGGGCAGGCTGGGATTGTTTGTGGATGCGAAGCCGTTCTGGCGCGGGTCGGTGGCCTGCACGGGGACGGAGTTTTGCAAGCTGGCGATTACCGAGACGAAGGGCTTTGCGCGATGGCTGGCCGAGGAGATGGACGCGCGGCTGCCGGGATTTGACCAACAGTTGAAGCTGCATGTGACCGGGTGCCCGAACAACTGCGGACAGGCGTGGATTGGCGACATTGGGCTGGAAGGCAAGAAGATCAAGCATGAAGGAGAGCTTGTGGACGCGTGGTATTTTGCGCTGGGCGGCGCGCTGGGCCAGCATGCGGGATTTGCGCGGCAGGTGAACTTCCGGTGCCGATCCGAAGAGGTGCCGGATGCGCTGGAGCATCTGTTGCGGCGGTATCTGGCGGAGCGCTGGCGCAGAGAAGACGGACAGGCGGAAAATCTGCGCGCGTGGTTTGCGCGGCACTCCACCGAGGAGCTGCGCGCGAAGCTGGAAGGAATTCCGGTGACGGCGTGAAAACCTGAGGCGGGAACGAGCGGATTGAGGAACCGTTCCCGGCTATATTGCGGCGGCGTTACCATAGCAGCAGCGCGTCGGGTGCGCGAGGACGGAAAGCAAGAGGCGGAGTATGACTGGAACAACGTTGGCAGTGGAGCGGACGGCGGAGCAACTGATCGCGCTCGAAGAGCAGTATGGCGCGCACAATTATCATCCGCTGGACGTGGTGATTGCTCGGGCCGAGGGCGCGTGGGTGGAGGATGTCGAGGGCAGGCGGTATCTGGACTTTCTGGCTGCGTATTCGGCGGTGAATCAGGGGCACTGTCATCCGGCGATCCGGCAGGCGATGATGGAGCAGGCCGAGAAGGTGACGCTGACTTCGCGCGCGTTTCGCAATGATCAGTTGCCGCTGCTCTATCGCGATCTGCATGAGCTGACGGGCTATGAGATGGCGCTGCCGATGAACTCCGGCGCGGAGGCGGTGGAGACGGCGCTGAAGGCTGCGCGCAAGTGGGGCGAAACGGTGAAGGGAATCGCTGCGAATGAAGCGGAGATTCTGGTGGCATCGGGGAATTTTCACGGGCGCACGATTGCGATTGTGGGCTTTTCGTCCGACCCGCAGTATCGCGCGGGGTTTGGTCCGTTCGCGCCGGGATTTCGCTCGGTGGCCTTTGGCGATATTGCCGCGCTGGAGCAGGCGATTACGCCGCGGACAGCGGCGTTTCTGGTCGAGCCAATTCAGGGTGAGGCCGGAATCATCGTGCCGCCGGAGGGGTATCTGGCTAAGGCGGCGGCGCTCTGCAGGAAGCATGACGTTCTGCTGATTGCCGATGAGATTCAGTCCGGGCTGGGACGCACGGGGCGGCTGTTTGCGTATGAGCACGAGGGGATTCGACCGGACGTGGTGATTCTGGGCAAGGCGCTTTCGGGCGGGTTTTATCCGGTGTCTGCGGTGCTGGCTTCGCGGGAGGTTCTGGGCGTCTTTCATCCGGGGGATCATGGGAGCACGTTTGGGGGCAATCCGCTGGCTTGCGCCGTGGCGCGCGCGGCGCTGCGCGTGATCGAAGGCGAAGGTCTGGTGCGGCGATCGGCGGATCTGGGCGCGTATGCGCTGGAACGGCTGAGGCGGCTCGAGGGCGGGCGTGTGCGCGAGGTGCGCGGACGCGGGCTGTGGATTGCCATCGAGCTGAACGAGCCGGCGCGGCCCGTCTGCGAGGCGATCGAGGAGCGCGGTGTGCTGTGCAAGGAGACGCATGCGACGGTGATTCGCATTGCGCCGCCGCTGGTGATCCGTCGCGAGGATCTGGACTGGGGGATCGAACAGATTGAGGCTGTGCTGCGCGGGTGACGGACGCGCTCAGGCGGATTCGGGAAGAATCTCAGGCAACGCGGCGCGCAGTTGCTGGTACTGGCGCAGCATGCTGAGCCGCCAGCGCAGGATCATGCCGAAGGCGAGGATGAAAAACAGGCCGCCGGTCTGCTCCAGGGTGAGCAGACTGTCAAAGTAGCCCCGCGCGAAATAACGCACGGCGGCAAGGACGATGATGACCAGGAAGAATGCCCTGGAGCGGCGCATCATGATGGCCGAGCCGTCATGCTCCAGGCGCGAGGTGGCCAGCAGCGGCCAGGCGAGCAGGATGGCTCCGGCGAGGAACGCAGACAACGCCCAGAGCCAGGGCACGCGAAACTGCGGCGCGAAGAACATGCAGAATCCGGTGGACATGCCGAGCGGGGGAATGATGATCTTGCGCACGGTGACGGCGGTGCGGCCCTCGCGTACGCGCCAGAAGAGCACGCCGACGAGACCGCAGACGGTTGCGATGGCGGTGAAGGTCTGGCGAGTCAGTCCAAATGGCATGGCAATCATGAAGAACAACCTCAATTTCAAGAGTATCGTTTGTGAGCGAGGAGGCAAATACATTCCGGTTGTGCCGACAGAAGCAATTTTCGGGCGATGGTAAAAAGCTGCGCGAAATCGGATGGAGATGCGGCTCAGTATCCGCTATGCTGAAGGGAAAGAGCATGCGCAAAACCCGATCCGGAAAGGATTTCTCATGGCAACTGGCACGGAACTGCGACTGGCGCGCCGACTGGACGAGGTTGGATTCTCTGACATTGTGCAGATTCGGAACAAGGTGATGGCGCTGCGCGCGGGCGGCGCGACGGTGCATGCGCTGCACGGAGGCGAGCCGTATTTCGAGACTCCGGACGCGATTAAGTACGCGGCAATCTCGGCGCTGGTTGAAAACCAGACACACTATGCGCCGTCGTCGGGCATCGCTCCGCTGCGCGAGGCGCTGGCGGCGAAGGTGAACCGGAAGAACAAAATTCCGACACAAGTGGAGCATGTGATCGCGACGGTGGGCGGGTCGCAGGCGCTCTATGCGGCCTTTCAGGCAGTGCTCGATCCAGGCGATGACGCGCTGGTCTTTTCGCCCTACTGGACGCCGATTGGCGACCTGGTGCGCGGGGCGCAGGCGCGACCGCTGCTGGTGCCGACGACGACGGCACGGCGCAATGGGATTGCGGCGACGCTGGAGCAGTTCTCGACGCCGCAGACGCGAGCGATTTACTACAACACGCCTCAGAATCCATCGGGAGTGGTGTTTACGCGCGCCGAGGCTGAGGAAGTGGCTGCGTTTGCGCGTGCGCGGAATCTGGTGGTGATTGCTGATGAGGCGTATGAGGATCTCGTTTACGAGGGCGAGCATTTTTCGATTGCTTCCCTGCCCGGCATGGCCGAGCGCACGATCACCTGCTTCACGTTTTCCAAAACCTATGGAATGACAGGCTGGCGCGGCGGATATGCCGTGGCGCAGGAGCCGTTCATGACGGCGCTGCGCAAGATCGTGCTGTATTCGACGAACGGAGTGGCGACGCCGGTGCAGTATGCCATGCTGGCTGCCCTGGAGACGCCGGAAGCGGCTATCCACGCGCATCTGGAGCAGTATCGGGTGAGGCGCGATCTGCTGTTGGAGGGGTTGCGCGCGGCGGGACTGGAATGCGAAACGCCGGCGGGGGCGTTCTATGCGTTTCCCAACGTCGAGAAGATTCACAGGAACAGCCGGACGGCGGCGGAGATTCTGCTGGATCAGGCGCATATTGCGACGATTCCAGGGTCGGTTTTTGGCGCACAGGGCGAAGGTCACCTGCGGTTTGGGTATGCACTTCCGGTGGAGGCGATCCGTGAAGCCGTTGCCGCGCTGAAGGCTTTTCTGGGCTGAATCGCTCTGAGTGACTCTGAGCATTTGCTGTGGATGAAAGTTTTGCGCGCATTTTCTTCTCATTTGCCGAGAGAGAGAGAGAGTTGGAGAAAAATCTTCGGCTGTTGATATACGTCAGGTTCGACCGGAATCAAATCGTCAGGCAGTAAAATTCATGTTTGGGGTCGCAGCCACTGTGCAATCACCTCATTTGATCTTCCGCCAAAGACGCTTTCGCAATTTGTTTTTCCTGGTCTTCATCGCGCTGTACGCGGCGATGATAATGCCAGCCTTCGCACAGGGAGCAGGTGGAACGCCAGCGGCAGAGTCGACGCAACTGCCGGATGCTCCCAAGCCGCCGACTGCCCATTCAACCGCCGAAGCCGAGCCGCAACAGACGAAGCGGATTTTCTTCATCATCCCGAATTTCCGCTCCGTCTCCGCCGATGTGAAGCTGCCACCGACGACGACGCGAGAGAAGTTCGGGATTTTTGTCGGGGACAGTTTCGACTACTCGGCGTTTGCCCAGGTCGCGGTGCTTTCCGGTTTCTCGGATTTTGAGGGAACGAACCCTTCGTTTGGTAGCGGATTTCCTGCATACGGCCAGTACTATTGGCGTAACTACGCCAACATTTTCGATGGGAACCTGATGACCGAGTTTCTGATGCCGTGGGCGACACATGAGGATCCGCGTTACTACACGCTGGAGCACGGAAGCGGACTGCGACGGATTGGCTACGCCTTGTCGATGATTGTGATTACTCGGAATGATGAAGGGAATCCGACGGCCAATGTTTCCGAGGTTCTGGGTGATGGGATCGCCGCTTCGGTCTCGAATCTCTACTATCCAGGCACGGATCAGGGAGCGGCGGAGACGGGAAAACGCTGGGGCATTCTGCTCGGCGTGAATGGGGTGGCAAATGTGCTGAAGGAGTTCTGGCCGGATATCAATCAGGCAATATCACCGAACAGGAACTGAGTCATATCGAGGACGACGGGCAACCTTGCGCGGATCACGTTAAGATACAGGCTGAGTGATTGCCGGGTTTCCACGCGCAACGGGCGGGGAGCTCGCGACTGCCGGAGTTGCCGATGTCTCCTAGTTCCACCTCTCTTCGTTTTTGCGCGCGGGTTTCGATATTCCTGCTGGCCTTCGTGCTTGTTGCCGCAAAATCTCTGGCACAGAGCGCGGATGCGACGCAGGGATCGCTGACCGCGATGCCCATGCCAGCCAGCATCGAATTGCAGAGCGGCGAGCTTGGCCTGGATGGGCGATTCAGCGTGGAGTTGAAGGGTTACACCGAACCGCGACTGGTGCATGCGCGCGCACGATTTCTGGAACGGCTGAGCGAAGAGACAGGAATTCTGTTCGGGCTGGAGGCGCCCGATGGCGCGCCGGGACTGGTGATTCACACACAGCGGGCGAGCGCTCCGGTGCAGAAACTGGGCGAGGATGAGAGCTATCATCTGTCGATTTCCATTGCTGGAGTCGAGTTGACGGCGGCGAATCCGCTCGGCGTGCTGCGCGGGCTGCAAACGATTCTGCAAATGGTGAAAGCGACGCCGACGGGATTTGCGATTCCCTACGCGGTGATTGACGATCAGCCGCGATTTCCGTGGCGCGGGCTGATGATCGACTCCTCGCGCCACTTCATTCCGCTGCCGGTGATTTTGGAGAATCTGGACGCGATGGAGACGGTGAAGCTGAATGTCTTTCACTGGCACCTGTCCGACGACCAGGGATTTCGCGCCGAGAGCAAGGTGTTCCCGCTGTTGCAGGACAAGGGTTCCAACGGACAGTTCTACACGCAGGAGCAGATTCGCGAGGTGATCGGCTATGCGCGGGAACGCGGCATTCGCGTGGTGCCGGAGTTTGACATGCCGTGCCATACCACAAGCTGGCTGGTGGGCTATCCGCAACTGGGCAGCGGCAAGGCTCCCTACCAGATCGTGGATCGCTTTGGCATCTTCGATGGCGCGATGGACCCGACGCGTGAGAGCACCTATCTGTTTCTGAACCGATTCATCGGCGAGATGAGCGCGTTATTTCCGGATGCGTATTTTCACATTGGCGGCGACGAGTGCAACGGCAAGGCGTGGGATGCGAACCCGCGCATACAGTCGTTCATGAAGCTGCACCATCTCAGGGACGATGCGGCGCTGCAGGCGTACTTCACGGCGCGCGTGGAGCGGCTGGTGGCGGCGCATGGGAAGACGGTGGAAGGCTGGGATGAAGTATTGCAGCCGGAGACGCCAAAGCAGGTTGTCATTCAGTCGTGGCGCGGGCGCGAGTCACTGCTGAACGCGGCACAGCGCGGGTATCGCGCGCTGCTTTCGACCGGATACTATCTGGACTTGATTCAATCCGCGGCGGATCACTACGCTGTCGATCCACTGGCGGGGATTGCGGACAAGCTGACGCCTGCGCAGCAGAAGAATATCCTCGGCGGCGAGGCTGCGATGTGGAGCGAGTATGTGGATGGGCAGACGATCAACTCGCGCATCTGGCCGCGCATGGCCGCAGTTGCCGAGCGGCTGTGGTCGCCTGCGGACGTGACGGACGTCAACAGCATGTATCGCAGGATGGACGTCTTCAGCGAGCGGCTGGCGGCGTGGGGTGTGAACCCACGCGCGACAACGGAGACGATGCTCGAAAATATGTCTGGCGAGCGAAATCCCGCGGCACTGCGCGTGCTGGCTTCCGTGGTGCAGCCACCCGCGGGGTATGTGCGCGGCGGACTGCGCGAGTACTTCACCTATACGCCGCTCGATCGGCTGGTGGACGCCGTGCCGCCGGAGAGCGTGGCGGCGCGGCGATTCGCGGGGCTGGCCGCGCGAGTGGCTGCTGGCACGGCGACGCTCGCCGAGCGTGAAGAGGCGAAGTCGATGTTGCGGCAGTGGCGGGCGAATGAGCAGGCGCTGGCTCCGATGCTCGACCGCTCTGAGATGACCGCCGAACTGGTGCCGGTTTCGCAAACGCTGAGCCGCGTGGCGGCGATCGGGCTGGACGCGATGCTGGAGATCGAAGCCGGACAGCACTCCACGCCGGAGATGACGGCGGAGTGGGAGAGCGAACTGAAACAAGCAGAGAAGCCGCAGGCCGCGCTGACGCTGCCGATTGCCGCGTCGGTGGGTGAGCTGGTGGAAGCGGCGGCGGGAAATGCGACGCACTGAGTTGCATCGCGCGCTTGCAATTACATCGATTTAGCTGATAGAAAGAGTGCGCGATGAAGATGCTTTCTGTTTGCGCTCTGATTGTGTGCGGAGTCTCCGTGACGCTCGCTTGTGGACCTGTTTCCTACGGACTCGGTCAGCCAAAGATGGTTGCCTTCGAGAAGACGACCGGAACGTTTCCGCTGGCGGATGCCGGGAAGACTCCGGTGCTGCTGTTGGACGCGGACGATTACGCGGGCGTGCTGCGCGCGGCGGGAGATTTCCGTGAGGACATTCATCGCGTGACGGGACTGACGCCGACGCTGGTGACCGTTGCCGCGAAGGGCAAGGCCGGACGCTATGACGACGCAGTGATTGTGGGCACGCTGGGACACAGCGCGTTGATCGATGCGCTTGTGCGGCGGCACCGGGTGGATGTCTCCGCCATTGAGGGCAAGTGGGAAGCGACGCTGACGGTCGTCGTCGAGCATCCGATGCCGGGCGTGCGGCGCGCGCTGGTGATTGCGGGCAGCGACAAGCGGGGCACGATCTACGGGATGTACGATTTGTCGGAGCAGATCGGAGTTTCGCCGTGGTACTGGTGGGCGGATGTTCCGGTGCGGCATCATGACGCGCTGTATGTGCAGGCGGGTGCGCACATCTCCGGCGAGCCCGCGGTGCGCTATCGCGGAATTTTTCTGAACGACGAGGCTCCAGCGCTGACGGGATGGGTGAATGAGCGCTATGGCGGCTACAACCACAAATTCTATGTACACGTCTTCGAGTTGCTGCTGCGGCTGCACGCGAATTACCTGTGGCCGGCGATGTGGGGCAGCGCGTTCAACGAGGACGATCCGGAGAATCCGAAACTGGCCGACATGTATGGGATCGTGATGGGCACTTCGCATCATGAACCGATGTTGCGCGCGCAGCAGGAGTGGAAGCGGCACGGCGTGGGCGCGTGGAATTTCTCCACCAATGGGCCGGAGCTGGAGAAGTTCTGGACGGAAGGGATTGAGCGCAACGGAAACTACGAGAGCACGGTGACACTGGGCATGCGCGGCGATGGCGATATGCCGATGACGGGCGGACAGAACATTGCGTTGCTGGAAAAGATTGTGGCGGCGCAGCGCGCAATTCTGGCGGCGCACAGCACGCCGACACTGAAGGCTGATCCGAAGGTCTGGGCGTTGTACAAGGAGGTGCAGGGCTACTACGAGAGCGGCATGCGCGTGCCGGACGACGTGACGCTGTTGTGGAGCGACGACAACTGGGGCAACATTCGGCGGCTGCCGACGGCGGCGGAACGCGCACGGACCGGCGGCGCCGGCATTTACTACCATTTCGACTATGTGGGCGATCCGCGCAATTACAAGTGGCTGAACACGAACCCGATTCCGAAGGTGTGGGAGCAGATGCATCTGGCCGTGAAGTACGGCGCGACGCGGATATGGGTGGTGAATGTGGGCGACCTGAAACCGATGGAGTTTCCGATTGAGTTTTTCCTGAGCTATGCGCGCGACCCGGAGCGCTGGGGCAAGGACAGCTTGCAGGAGTTCACGCAGGAGTGGGCCGCGCGCGAGTTCGGGCCGGAGCATGCCGACGAGATTGCGTCGATGGTGGCGGAGTACACGAAGATGAACGGCTGGCGCAAGCCGGAGTTGATCGATCCGACGACATTCAGCCTGACCAACTATGACGAGGCGGATCGCGTGGAGGCGCAGTGGGTGGCGCTGGAGCACGAGGCGACCGCGGTCGGCAAGGAGCTTCCAACCGACGAACAGGACGCGTATTTCGAGCTGGTGCTGCATCCGATCCTGGCGTCGGGGACGGTGACGCGGCTTTACATTACGGCGGGGAAAAATCATCTCTATGCGGTGGAAGGCCGCGCGAGCACGAATGCGCTGGCAGACGAGGCGCGCGCGCTGTTTGCCGAAGACGCGGCGATTCGGCATCGCTACAATCACGAGATTGCCGGCGGCAAGTGGAATCATATGATGGACCAGACGCATCTGGGCTATACGTGGTGGCAGGAACCGCCGGTGAACGTGATGCCAGCGGTGAGCGAGATCCAGCTTTGGCCGGATGCGCGCATGAGCGTGCTGGCCGAGGGAACGGTGTCGCCGTATCAGAAGCAGATTTTGCAGTTTGACAATTTTGCGCAGCAGACGCGGCACTTTGATGTTTTTAATCGAGGCAGCCAGGCGTTCCATTTCGAGGCATCCGCCGACCAGCCGTGGATTCATCTGAGCACGGAGCAGGGCAGCGTGACGCCAGGCGGAGCGCGCACGGAGCAGCGCGTGACGGTGACGGTGGACTGGTCGCATCTGCCCGCAGGGAATGCGACGGGGACGATCGCGGTGAGGCAGACGCAGCCTGCTGCGCGCGGCCCGGTGTATCGGATCACGGTGAATGCGAGCGTGGCCGCAGGTGTGACGCCGGCGACGCTCGATGGATTCATGGAAAGCGACGGCGTGGTGGCGATGGAGGCTGAAGACACAACCTCGCGCGTGGCGGCTGGCGCAACTCACTGGGGGCGCATTCCGGATTACGGATTGACGCGATCCGGGATGACGGTTTTTCCCGTGACCGCAGCCAGCGCGCTGACTCCGGAGTCCGCGCCGAGGATGGATTACCGGATGTATCTCGTTGATGCGGGAAAAATGAATCTCGAAGTGACGGTTGGGCCGTCGCTGAACTTTGTGCCGGGTCGCGGTTTGCGGTTTGCCGTGTGGCTGGATGACGAGAAGCCGCGGATTGTGGATGCGCTCGCTGATCTCTCGGAAAAGACCTGGGGCAAAGTGGTCAGCGATGAAGCTCGTCATGTCAACGTGTCTATGGAGACGGCGCAGGCGGGCTATCACACGCTGCACGTGGCGATGGTGGATCCGGGACTGGTGATAGAGCGGCTGGTGATGGCGAAACCGGGCAGCATGAAGCCAAGCTATCTGGGTCCGCCCGAAAGCCCGCACCGGCTGGCGGCGGAAACGCATTGATTCACGCGGTTGCGGAGTCGATTCGGTCGCGGGATCGGTCTTCCATTCCCGGCCTTTTATAATCAGCACGGATCGGTTCTGCGCAGTGTTGCAGTGCCGATGATGCAGGACTACGGATCGAGGACAGAGGATGAGCGGATTGACTGGCCGTGTTGCGCTGGTGACGGGAGCATCGCAGGGGATTGGACGCGCGTGCGCGCTGGCACTGGCTGCCGAGGGAGCAACGGTTGCCCTGGCCGCGCGGAACGAGGCAAACCTGGCTGCGGTGAGCGCAGAGATTATTGCTGCGGGCGGCAAGGCGGAGGCGTTCGCGCTCGATATTGCGAGCGAGGATTCAATTCGCAGTTGTGCAAAGGCAGTGCTGGAGCGGTTGGGAACGGTCTCCATTCTCGTCAACAACGCGGGGATCACGCGGGACGGGCTTGTGCTGCGCATGAAGCGCGCGGACTGGGATGACGTGCTGACGACGAATCTGACGGGAGCGTTTCTGCTGACGCAGGCGCTGCTGAGCGCGATGCTGAAAAATCGCTGGGGCAGAATCATCAATCTGACCAGCGTGGTGGGGCAGACGGGACAGGCGGGCCAGGTGAATTACGCGGCCAGCAAGGCGGGCGTGATCGGCATGACGCGCTCGCTGGCGCGCGAGGTGGCCAGCCGCGGGATCACCGTGAACGCCGTTGCGCCGGGTTATATTGAGACGCCGATGACGGCGGTGCTCAACGATGCGCAGCGCGCCGCGATGATGACCTCCATTCCACTTGGTCGTTCGGGAACCGACGCCGAGATTGCGCATGCCGTCACGTATCTGGCCAGCGAAGGCGCAGGGTATGTGACCGGTCATGTTTTGGACGTGAACGGCGGGATGTACATGGGCGGCTGAGCGGAAGACGGACGCTCGACACAGATGAAAATTTGCTAAGGTTCTGTTGATCGCGACAGAATGGGCTTCACGTTTTCGTGCGGATTGCCGATGACCGTTTTGAGGAAATTGGCATGCATAGGGAAGCTCATCCAGTCGGTGCGCACGAAGCCGCCGGAGAGTTGGAGCAGAATCACAGTTACTGTGCCCAGCGGAGTCAATCTGGATGCTGCCGTTCCTCGAAGAACGGCAGCCCAGGCGACTGTGAGTGCGGGTGCACCGACTGTGATTCTGCTTTGATCGCGCAACCGGCATTGGCTGTCCCGCCCGAAAGCGACACAGCGGGCGCAATCCGATATTTTGCGCGACAGCCGATCCTGAATCCGCATGGAAAGATTTTTGGCTATGAACTGCTCTTTCGATCCGGACGCGAGGCCGACTTTCGCGGAGATCCGAATGCTGCGACACGGAGCATTCTGGACCAGAGCGTGACGCACGGCGTGGATGCGCTGGCGAACGGCAGAATGGCTTTTGTGAATTGCACACGCGAAGCCATTCTGGAGGAGCAGGTGCGCGTGTTGCCGCAGGGAAAAACCGTGCTCGAACTGCTGGAGACGCTGGAGCCGGATGAGGAGTTGCTGGCAGGGTGTTCGCGGCTGCATCGCGCAGGCTATCGGTTTGCGCTGGATGATTTCACCTGGAGCGATTCGTGGGCTTCGTTTTTGCATCTTGTCGATTACATCAAGGTGGATATTGAGCAGACGGATATGACCGAGCGCATGGCGCTGATGCAGAACCTGCGCCTGCATCATTGTGCGGCTCGCCTGATTGCCGAACGTGTGGAGACGGAAGAGCAGTTTCAGCAGTTGCGGCGAGAGGGTTTTGAGTTATTTCAGGGGTATTTTTTCGCGCGTCCAGCCATCGTGGAGAACCGGACGATCCCGACCAATCGTCTGCTGCATCTGGACTTGTTGCGCGCGCTGCTGGAAGAACCGCTGGACCAGAACAAGCTGAGTGAACTGGTCAAGCGCGATCCGGCGCTGATGCTGCGCCTGTTCCGGTTGGTGAACTCGCCGCTCTACGGCGTGCGCAATGAAATTCATTCCATCCGAATCGCGCTGCAACTGGTGGGAGACGCGGTGTTTCGCCGCATGGCCACGCTGGCTGTGGCGAGCGAGATGGTCGGCGGGCGACCATCGGAACTGCTGCTGCTCGCCTTCCATCGAGCGAGATTCTGCGAATTGGTCGCCGAGCATCGCGGACTGGATGCAACCGAGCAGTATGTGCTCGGCATACTGAGCCTGGTTCCGGCGCTGTTGAACGTGTCGGTTGAATCGCTGGTGAGCCATCTTCCTCTGAGTCGACCGATTCAGCATGCGTTGCTGGGCGCGGAAAATCCCGAACGCGGAACCTTGAACTGGCTGGAGAGCTACGAGCACGGCAAGTGGGTACGCAGCGACGAACTGGCGGGCAGCTTCGGGCTGACGCCTGAGATTCTGGCGAAGCTCTACATCGAGTCTTCGCAGTGGGCGCGGGAGAACATGCCCTGTGAGGAGAGCGAGTCGTAGTTTTGCCTGCAACTTTAAGGTGCTTCGGTAGTTCAAAGATTTAATTCATAGGCTTGGCTGAAGCGGGTGCTCCGCCCTCCCTGCGCCGCGAGGGCATGACACGAATCTCCGTCGCAGTGAACATATCCCCTGTTTCGGAGCCAGCGACACGGATCGTTGAACCAGTCTGCAAATCCATGAGTGTGATGGAATCGCGCATCCTGCGGAAGGACGTGTTCTCATCGACCGTAACGATGTGCGGTTTTCGATCCACAGCGCCCAGGATCGTGATCTTCGTGCCGTTGATGGCTGTAATGTCACCGGCAAGCCAGGTCTTGCCGTAATTGGCTTCCATGGCCTTCAGTTCAGCGGCGCGGGCCGGATTGAGCCGTATGATCGCGACAGCGCCAACCGTTTTTGCGGTATCGTCCACGGCACCGACGGCCGTCAATGCGTCCCCGGCGTGAATCGATGACGCTTCGATCGGTTCCATCCGCGGCCGCATCTCGGATTGACCGCTTCGCCTCTCCGGTCGGGCGGGCTGCTGAAGGATGCGTGTGTTTGGACTGAAATTCACGATGTAGATGTCGCCGCTATCCAGGCGCAGGCTGAAGGAAGACGGTGTCGATGCGGTGACAGTGCCGAGAACGCCACGCGCGCCGGGAAGCCAGGCACCGATTCCGGCACCCATTCCAGCGCCGCGACCACCAGGGCCCATCTGCTGCTGCGCGTCCTGCGCATGGCCGAACAGGGGGCAAAGAAGCAGAAGAAGAATGACGGGGACAGCTCCTGCCCGAGCGCTGTTGAATCGCAGAAAGTATTTCGTCGCGTGCGTTTGCATATCTGTCTCCTTTTGCCGTCTCCAATTCCAACATTTCATTAGACGATAAATTCGATTCGCAGGCTGCATCCGGCGCATCATATTAGACTCATGGCAGCGACAGAGACAATGAATATCCCGATCAAGCGCGAAAACACCGCGCCCACCGTACATGCCTCAGCGGATACCCTGGCCGCATTTCGGACTGCGAGAGCGCGGACGCGGGCGCTGGTGGAACCGCTGAGCGCCGAGGACATGATGGTGCAGACACTGCCGGAGGCATCGCCGGTGAAGTGGCATCTGGCGCACACGAGCTGGTTTTTTGAGTCCTTCGTGCTAGCGCCGTTCGTGAGTTCCTATCGACCGTTTCATCCCGATTTCAAGTGGCTTTTCAATAGCTATTATCAGAGTTTCGCGGCGTTTCCGGAGAAGCATCTTCGGGCTTCGTTTTCGCGTCCGTCCGTGGATGAGATTTTCGCGTATCGCCACCATGTGGATGAGGCGGTGGGGGAGTTTGCCGAGCGAATCCTGAGTGACGCAGAGGCTCAATTCCGTTGCATGCTGGGCATTCACCACGAGCAGCAGCATCAGGAACTGATCCTGACGGATGTGCTCCATGCTTTTGCCAGCAATCCGCTGCATCCGGCATATCGCTCGTTGAATAGCAGTTTGCGGACGACTGCGCCGCCGCCTGAGTTCATCGCATGGCCGGAAGGATTGGTTGAGATTGGAGCCGCGCCGGCGGATGGATTCTCGTTTGATAACGAGCAGCCGATACATCGCAAATGGATCGATCCGTTTCGACTGGCAAATCGGCTGGTGACCAACAACGAATATGCGGCGTTCATCGATGACGGCGGCTATGCCCGCGCGGAGTTGTGGCTATCGGATGGCTGGCAGACAATACAGCGCGAAGGATGGAAGGCACCGCTCTATTGGCGCAAGCATGGAGATCAGTGGAGAGTGATGACGCTCGGCGGCGAGTTGCCGCTCGATGGAATCGGCAGTCATCCGGTCTGCCATGTGAGCTACTACGAGGCGGATGCGTTTGCGCGCTGGGCCGGAAAGCGGCTGCCGACGGAAGAGGAGTGGGAGTACGCCGCGAAGTCAGTTCCCGTGGAAGGCAATCTGCTGGAACGGGAGCAATTTCTTTCGCAGCCTGCTCAGGAAGAGGAGTTGTCGCAGTTGTTCGGCGACGCATGGGAGTGGACGGCGAGCGCATACCTTCCATATCCCGGCTTCAAGCCGCTCGGCGGCGCTCTGGGCGAATACAACGGAAAATTCATGAGCGGAAAGATGGTTCTTCGCGGCGGCTCATTTGCCACGCCCGCCGCGCACATCCGCGCCAGCTACAGGAATTTTTTCGCGCCGGAAACTCGCTGGCAATTTGCCGGAATTCGTCTGGCTGAGTCAGGAGAATGATGGATACTCTCGTCAGCCCGATTGCGGAAGTGGTGAGAGCTGGTTTATCGGCCAGAAAAAAAACTCTGCCTCCGTGGCTTTTTTATGACGCTGCAGGCTCGGCACTCTTCGAACAGATTACGTCGCTTCCGGAGTATTATCTCTCGACGATGGAGCGCGAACTTCTGATGAATCACGCATCAGCCGTGATGGATCGCTGCGCCGATTCGCGCAATCTGGACATCTACGAACTTGGCGCTGGATCAGCGAGGAAGACGGTGCATCTTCTGCGCGCGGCGCTCGCGCGATCCGGCGCAACGCAATATCATCCGATGGATATTTCGCTGGATGCAATGGAGGGTGCCGTGCGGCATCTGGCTCTGGAGCTTCCCGCGCTGCCGGTTCGCCCGGAGGTGACCGACTTTACGCGAGCTGTTCCGGCTCCTGGAAGCCGCTTTGCAGATGGACGAAAGCTGATGCTGTGGCTTGGATCGAGCGCGGGCAATTACGAACCTGCGGAGGCGGTGCGGATTCTCCGTCGAGTAACGGCATCGATGAACAAAGGAGATTGCCTCCTCCTGGGAATGGACCTGGCACCCGAAGAAGGTGGCAAGCCGATGCGTGATTTGATGGCTGCTTATGAGGATGCCGCTGGCGTAACGGCGCTATTCAACAAAAATCTGTTCGTTCGGTTGAATCGAGAGCTGGGCGCTGATTTTGACCTCGACAGCTTCGAGCATGAAGCCCGATGGAATGCCGCAGCCTCCTGCATCGAGATGCATCTCGTGAGCCGCAGGGAGCAGCGTGTCCGCATCGATGCGCTGGAAGAAAAATTCCACTTCGATTCAGGGGAATCAGTCCACACGGAGAATAGCTACAAGCTAAGCACCGAGCGGCTTAAAAGCCTGCTTTGTGACGCCGGGTTTCCGCTTGAAATTGTCTGGACGGATGCGGATCATTGGTATGGCTTGTTCCTTGGTGAGAAAAGTTGAAGCCTGATCAGCAAGGCAGTGCCTGACCTACTTGATCGTCTGATCAAACCTGTAACCCGGTTTTAACTCGCAGTGGTAAACCCGCGCCCGATCCGCGGCTTCGCTATCACGTTCTTCGCAACTGGCCCAACTCATATCACCCTCGGGGCCAAGCGGAAAGACCATGCTGGTACCATTCATTTTGGCTTCCAGGCTGACGCCCTCCTCGTTCGCAGGCAACGTGAAGTTAAGGGTTCGCTCGAAGATGACCGGGAACAAATGATGGACGGCGGAGCTGACAGACTGGTGATAGACTTCGGCTTCGACGAGTATTGTTACGGTGTCGGACCAGTTTGTCACCTGAGCATAGAGTATCTGGCCGTTCTTTTCGCCATGCGAAGAATCGATGCGCGTGAACGGGCACGGGCCTGCGATGCAGGAGATGCGAATTTGCTGGAACTCATTACCAGGCCCGGCATCCAACTGGATTTTCCCGACAGTTGCCTTCCACTTCCCGTTCGGTGAGCAGGGCGGATGGCCTTTGCAGGGAAGGCCGCCTTGATTAGCAATTTCGAACGTGCGCGAGATGCTGCCAATATTCGTTTTGCTTGAGCCATTCTCCACGTAGCGTACGCGGAGATTCGTCATCTGAATGCCTGGCATCGCTGACTGATCGGCTTGATTTCCGGATAAGGCTTCCCGCATGAAAATGATGCGCAACAAATTGCTTGATGACCGCAGACGAACCACAATGGGAAGTTTCTGCGATTGATATTGCGGATGCGTGAGCGTGAGGACGATTCTGGTTCCTGGAAGCAGAACTCGGTGAAGTGGAATGCGGAAATAACCTTCCTCATCCGTGTGAGCGTAAAACGAATGGCTCCCAAACTGCAATTGCATCTGAACATCGGGGATGGGCTGCTGGCCGCGCAGATCCTTGTCCTGACGCAGCACCACACCCTCAATTGTGACGAAGGCAATGCCAGAATCGCGTCGAATCAGAAGCAAGAGCGCCGTGGCCAGCAGCATCAGGCTGGCGGCAAGAATCACTCTTCTTCGGCGACGAGGATATGGCACTCTGAAAATTTCCTACGAATGCAGCATACGCCGGTCTGTCGGGAATCCGCCAGATGCCCGGACAGGCATCGCGAGCGGCATCGAGCGTGTATTCTTTTTTCGTGTTGCGATGGAATCCTCGTGATGAGGATTTCATCGGGAGCGCTGGGAGCATGAGTATCATGCACGATCAAAATTTTCCGCAATCCGAAGGCTCGCCAGGGATGACACGCCGAGAGACGTTGCGGCGCATGCTGGGCCTGTGCTGTGGAGCGGCGGTGCTGAGTGGGCGCGACCAGATGCAACTGCTCGCGGAGGGAAGCAAACAGAACTCTGCGCCCGCAAACAGCCTGCAGAGCCAGATAATCGAGAGCACTCTCAGCCCGGACGACGATGCGCTCCTGGATCAGATCGAGCGCGCGAATTTTCTATTTTTCTGGGAGCAGGGGCATCCGCAAACCGGGCTGATCAAGGATCGATGCAACACGCGCGTGACGGATACGAGTATTGTGGCGAGCATCGCCTCCACGGGCTTCGGGCTGACGGCCATCTGCATTGCGGAAAAGCGCGGATTTGTCAGCCATGCCGAGGCGCGGCTGCGCGTGATTCAGACTCTTTCTTCGTTGTGGCACAGGCTGCCGACACATCGCGGCTTCTACTATCACTTTGCCAATCTGACGACCGGCGAGCGAATCTGGGACGCGGAAGCGTCTTCCGTGGATACGGCGATTCTGCTCTGCGGCGTGCTCATGTGCAAGGCGCATTTCAAGGACGCAGATATCCGCCAGCTTGCGAAGGCGATTTATGACCGCGTGGACTGGTCGTGGTTGTCCGAGGATACGACGATTCTTCCGATGGGCTGGACGCCGGAGCTTGGCTTCCTGGCCAGCCGGTGGGATGACTACAGCGAGCTGATGATGATATATCTGCTCGGCTTGGGGTCGCTCACGCATCCGCTGCACAGCGACGCGTGGACGGCGTGGAAGCGGACTCTGTTTGAATACGACGGGCTGCGCTACATCGGCTCCTATGCGCCGCTGTTTGTGAATCAGTATTCGCAGGCCTGGTTTGATTTTCGCGACAAGCGCGATCACTACGCGGACTACTTCGAGAACTCCATCCTTGCGACCGAAGCGCATAGGCGCTTCTGCGTGGATATGAACACGCGCTTTCCGGACTACAGCAACGCGCTGTGGGGCATCACTGCCTCGGATTCGATTCACGGCTACACCGTGTGGGGTGGTCCGCCGGCGACAGGGCCGATCGACGGCACGATTGTGCCCTGCGCGGCAGCCGGTTCGCTTCCGTTTCTTCCGGCGGAAACCATGCGCGTGCTGCGCACGATTCATGACCACTATCCTCAGGCGTGGTCGCGTTATGGTTTTGTCGATGCCTTCAATCCGCTGACCGGATGGTTCGACACAGATGTGATTGGCATCGACACGGGCATCACCATGCTGATGGCTGAGAATGTGCGCACGGGATTCGTCTGGAGCACCTTCATGCGGAATGAGGAAGCGGTGCGCGGCATGCAGAAAGCCGGTTTTGAAACCTATTATCGCGCGCCGTATTCAAAGCCCGCCTGACTTCCGGGGATCGACGGCTTTTGCTCGATTCAGCGTGCATACGCGCCCGCTTCCCTTCCAGACGGACGGATGACGGATGTGTTGCGCGTCATCGTGGGGACGGTACAATTAAATTTCAGCGTGGATGAGTTGTGCGATCCGCGCGTTGCAGTTCCTTCTGGCGCGGAGATATCTGCGGGTTGCCCTTGTTTTTGAGGAAGGCATGTCACAGGACACCCAGCGCACATCTGCGGAATCACTCTCTGCTCCACTGCCGGATACATCGTCCGGTCAGGCGTGGGCGGATCGCATCCACGCGCTGCGCAACATTCCGCCTGTGTTGAAATTCGTTTGGCAATCGGGTCCATCTGTTGTCTTCTGGAATATCACGATCCGGATTCTCGTAGCATTTTTGCCGGTGGGCATCGGAGTCATCGGTCGATTCATCATCGATGGCGTGAATCGCATTCGCCTGCACGAGCCGCTGCCGCAGCACTTCTGGTGGCTGGTCGTCGCCGAGATGATCCTCTCGGTCGCGATTGGAGTTCTGCTGCGGCTGGTGGATTATTTTGACAGCCTGCTGGCAGATCGCTATACCCATCACGTGAGCGTGGAGGTGATGCGGAAGGCAGCGGCGCTGGACGTGACCGTGTACGAAGATCCAGTGTTCTATGATCGGCTGGAACGCGCGCGCGTACAGGCCACGGACCGTCTGGCGATGATCCAGATGATGGGTCGCCTGATTCAGCAGTCGGTGACGGCGATCGCCTTTTCCGCAGTGCTTGTTCGCTACTCGCCACTGTTGCTTGCGTTGCTGGTGCTCGGCATCGTGCCGGCATTTCTGGGCGAAAGCCACTTTGCATTTCTCTCCTACGCGAAGAATCTGAAACAGACGCCCGTGCAGCGCCAGATGGATTATCTGCGACAGGTGGGTGCCAGCAAAGAAGCTGCGAAGGAACTGAAACTTTTCAATCTGAGCCAATATCTGACGGATCGCTTCAGCGCGCTTTCGCTGCGGATATATCACGAGAACGTGAATCTCAATCGCAGGCGGCTTTTCTGGGGCGGAACACTTGCCATCCTCGGCCAGATCGGATACTACGCGGCCTACGGCGTCAGCATCTATCGAACGATTCAGGGCCGCTACACCGTGGGCGACCTGACGCTGATCACGACGGCAATTCTGCAGGCGATGAGCAATATTCAGATGGTGTTTTCCACCGCATCGGGCGTCGCGGATCAGGCCCTGTTTCTCACCGACCTGCTTGCTTTTTTTCAGATGAAGCCGCGTGTGGAATCTGTTGCCGATGGACGGCGCGTGCCGCGACCGATTCAGCGAGGATTCGAGTTTCGCAATGTTTCTTTCGCGTATCCGGGAACGACTCGGCGCATTCTGAGCGACTTCAATTTCACGCTTCACCCCGGCGAGCGCATTGCGCTCATCGGCGAAAACGGACAGGGAAAGACCACCATCGTCAAACTCATCACTCGGCTGTATGATCCGACCGAAGGAGAGATTCTGCTGGATGGCGTGGACCTGCGCGAGTACGATCTGGAAGACCTGCACAGCGAGATCGGTGTCATCTTTCAGGACTTCATGCGTTATGAAATGACAGCGCGCGAAAACATCGCGGTCGGTCGAGTCGAGATTCCGCACACGCCGCTGGAGATCGAGACGGCGGCGGAAAAGAGCCTGGCGGCGAGCGTGGTTGCCAAACTGCAACATGGATACGATCAGATGCTGGGCCGAAGATTTGAGGGTGGTGTGGATCTCTCCGGTGGCGAATGGCAGCGGCTGGCGCTGGCCCGCGCATATCTGCGCGATGCGCAACTGCTCATTCTGGATGAGCCGACGGCTGCTCTGGACGCTCGCAGCGAGATGGAGGTCTTTGAGCGATTTGCCGACCTGACGCGGAACAAAATGGCTCTGCTGATCTCGCATCGGTTTTCCACCGTGCGCATGGCGGATCGCATTGTGGTTCTGGAAGGCGGTCGACTGGTGGAGGAAGGAACGCATCATCAACTGATGGCGACGGGGGGTCGCTACGCGTCGATGTTCGAAATGCAGGCTGCAAGCTATCGCTGAGGAAAGATGACGGAAGAAACTGTTTCATCCATGAACGACTTTGCAGAGGACTCCGAGTTGGAGGGCAGGCTGCGCGCTGGCGCCAAGGCCGCCGCGGCCTGGGATGTAATCCCATGGCCCGGAAACGCCTGCGCATTTTCGGATCGCGTGGATTCCATGAAGCCCGCTCTGCGCAAGGCGGAAAAAGCATTTCCCCGGCTTCCGCCCGGCAGCATTCCATCGCACCAGCCAGTGAGGATGCGTGCGGTTCAGGAGATGCAAAAGAGCCTTCGCCTGTTGCACACTGCGCTGGCGGATCGTCCGCACGATGCGGAGAAACTGCCACGACAGGCATCTACCGCGCTTCCCGATGAGCCTCGCATTGCAAGCCTGATACAACTCTACCTGGAGCTGGTGGGCTACCAGTTCACGGCGAAGACGCTGCTGCTTTTTCTGGATGCTTTTCAGGAGTCGGAGCCGCTGCTTTACAGGGAGATATGGCAGATCAACGCTCATCTGAAATGCGCATTGCTGGAGAAGATTCTTCGCGACGCGACGGTGCTGCTTGATGCCGCCGACTGCGAGGATGTGGCGCTGCGGACGTTGAACTGTATAACCAGTCTGCGTGAAACGACGTTCATTGACTGGGCTTCGATTCTGGAGCCGCGAATTCTCTTCGACTCGATTTTGCAGCAGGACCCGACGAACACATTTCTCCGGATGGATTTTGAAAGCCGCGAGCACTATCGCAGGAAGATCGCGTTTCTGGCTGGTTATTCTGATTTTGGCGAAACGCGCGTTGCGCAAACCGCGCTTGATCTGGCCCTGCTTGCCGAGAACCGGCCAACCGAACAGCCGCGGATGAATCTGCGCCGAAGACAGATTGGCTACTATCTTTTCGACGAAGGTTTTTCCGCTCTGAGCGTGCGAATTGGCTATCATCCGCCGCTGCTCTGGCGCGTTCGCGAAAAGATTCGTGCTTCGGCCGATGAGTTTTACATCGGCAGCATCGTCATTCTGACCATCCTGTTCACGGCCCTGCCGCTGTTTCCGCTCGCCGGATATGTGCATGTATGGACAGACCTGCTGCTCGGTCTGGCTCTGCTGATCTTTCCCGCGTCGCAGTGCGCGGTGGAGATTGTGAACACTCTGGTCAGCGCGGCCTTTGAGCCTTCGCCGCTGCCGAGACTCGATTTCAGCAGCGCTGTTCCGCCTGATTGCGCCACGCTGGTTGCCGTGCCCACGCTCTTGCTCAATCCGGATCAGGTGCGCGACCTCTTCCTCAGTCTCGAAGTGCGTTATCTGGCCAACCGCGACAGGAACATTCATTTTGCACTGCTCACCGACCTGCCGGATTCGGTGAGCAAGCCGAATCTGCGCGACAATCATCCGCTGGTTGAGCTGGCTGTGGAACTGACTGATGAATTGAATCGGAAATACGCAGCTTCCAACGCAGGAGGATTCCTGTTGCTGCATCGACACCGCATCTTCAATCGCAGGCAGGGCGCTTGGATGGGATGGGAGCGCAAGCGCGGAAAACTGATCGACCTGAACAAATTTCTCACAAGAGAGTTCGACGCGTTTCCCATCAAGGCTGGAAATATTGAGGCGCTGAAAAGCGTTCGCTACGTGCTGACACTGGACTCGGACTCTCAACTGCCACGCGGGTCCGCCGCCAGCCTGATTGGAGCGATGGCTCATCCGCTGAATCAGGCCGTGGTTGATCCGGGTACGCGCATTGTGAAAAAAGGCTACGGAATTCTGCAACCGCGCGTCAGCGTCACAGTCCACTCGGCGATCCGTTCCCGCATGGCGAGCATTTTCTCCGGACAGACAGGCCTCGACATCTACACGCGAGCGGTTTCCGATACCTACCAGGATCTTTTCGGCGAGGGAATTTTCACGGGTAAGGGCATCTATGAAATTGAAACCCTGCACGCGGTTCTCAATCGTCGTTTTCCGCGCAACGCGCTGCTCAGCCACGATCTGATCGAAGGCGCGTATGCTCGCGCCGGACTAATCACGGACGTTGAATTGATCGATGACTACCCCTCGCATTACAGCGCATACAGCAGGCGCAAACATCGCTGGGTGCGTGGCGACTGGCAGATTGTTCGATGGATATTCTCGCGTGTTCCCGAGGAATCGGGACGGCTGGTTCCCAACCCGATTTCCTTTGTCTCGCGCTGGAAGATTCTGGACAACCTGCGACGCTCACTGGTCGATCCATTTCTGTTCCTCTTTCTGCTTGCGGGATGGACAGTTCTACCCGGGCAGCCGCTTTATTGGACACTGTTGATCCTCACGCTGCTGGTAATTCCGCCGGTGTTACAGTTCTGCGTCAGCGTGATGCGCATCGCGCTGGCATCAACGCAGACGGCAACGATCGGCGAGGCCTCGTCGGGCCTGGGTAGAAATCTGCTCATCACCGTGCTGAATCTTCTTCTTCTGCCGCATCAGGCGTTGCTCGGCGTGGACGCCGTTCTACGCTCGCTTGTGCGCGGATGGATTACCGGCGAGCGATTGCTGGAGTGGGAGACTGCGGCGCAGGCGGAGACGCTCAGCCAGCGGCGGACGCCCGTGGACATGTATATGAGGTGGGTGCCGGCTCTTGCGCTGCTGCTGGCGATTGCGCTGTGGCTCAATCCCTCCACTCGCAACGCTTTCTTTGTCGCGCTTCCGCTGTTGCTGGGCTGGCTGCTGGTTCGCCCGCTGATTCACTGGCTGAATCGATCTCCGAATGAGCAGCGACACAGACTGAAGTCGTCGGAGATCGAAATGCTCCGCGCGCACGCGCTGCGCATCTGGAGCTACTTCGATCACTACAGTTCCGCCGAACATCACCACCTGATTCCAGACAACGTCGATGAAGATGGCTTCCGTGAGGCGGCACGGGTTTCGCCGACCAATATCGGACTGCTGTTGAATGCGCGACAGGCCGCCTGTGCCTTTGGGTTTCTCACAATTCCGGAGTTTGCCGAACGCACGCTGCTGACGCTGGCTACGATTGATCGGCTCAGGAAATATCGTGGCCATCTCCTTAACTGGTATGACACGCGAAGCTGCGAACCGCTGGAGGCCGCGCCGTTTGTCTCCTCCGTGGACAGCGGCAATTTTGTCGCGTCTCTGTTGACGCTCGCCGCCGGTGCTCGTTCCCTGTTAGCCGCGCCTTTCTTTTCATCCAACACCTTTCATCCGTTCGCCATCTGTAGAGGGCTGCTCAAGGACGATCCCGAAGGCAGAGTCTTCTTTGAGAACCATCCGCTTCCGACGAACGACACAGACGCACAGTCCTGGCTGGACTGGCTGTTTGAATCATCGACTGCGCTGGATTCGCTCACTTGCGACGCGGCGTCTCCGTTGCGCGCGCGTCATCGTGCTGTGCAGCAGCAGGTGAAGGACTATCTGCCGTGGATGCTGCCTGAGTTCCTGTTTCTGCGCGAGAGACTGGGCATCCGCAAGGACGCAGGCGAGCATCCCGCGCTTCCCGCAGTACTGGCGCAGGCAACAGCGATTCTGGCCGAGCTTGAGGCGATGATCGCCACGCCACGCCGCGAAGAGGAGCGGGTTTTCGTCGAAAGATGCGCCGACGCCACTGAAAAATCCATCCAGCGACTGACGGCGCTCATCGGCAGTCTGAAGCAGATTGTCGAACACGCTGAGGCTCTGGCAAATGCGACTGAATTTTCTTTCCTCGTCCACCCAGGTCGCAAAGTGCTTTCCATTGGATGGGATGTGTCGGCAGGAAAACTGCATGAGTCCTGCTACGACATGCTGGCGTCCGAAGCGAGGATCGCGACGTTTCTCGCCGTCGCGCGCGGAGAGCTTCCGCGGCAAGGCTGGTTCCGGCTTGCGCGGGACCACGCGCGCGCCTTCGGTCGATTTGCGTTGATGTCGTGGACGGGAACGATGTTCGAATACCTGATGCCCGCGCTGTGGATGCGCGCCTGGCCCAATACCCTGCTCGCGCGGACGCAGATGGCCTGTGTGCGCATCCAGCGCAGGTGGGCGCGGAAACACGGTGTTCCGTGGGGCGTCTCGGAGTCGGGTTTTGCCGAGCGCAACGCCTCCGGCGATTACGGCTACTTTGCCTGGGGCGTTCCGGAGATCGCGCTCTCGTGGGAGGCAAAAAGCGGTCCTGTCGTCTCGCCCTACTCCACGTTTCTCGCGCTGAGCATCGATCCCCGTGCCGCGATTCAAAATCTGAAGCGCCTGCAATCTTTGGGCTGGAGCGGTCGATATGGCCTCTACGAAGCCATCGATTATCAGCGCTCAAAACGCGATCCGCAGCCGGTGCGACAGTGGATGGCCCATCACCTGGGCATGTCCTTGCTGGCGCTGCTGAACCTGCTGCATGACGGACAGGTGCAGGAGTGGTTCCACGCGAATCCGCTGGTGCAATCCGCCGAGACTCTGCTGAATGAGAAGCCCGCGCGCGCCGCCGCGTTCAAAGAGGCTCATCGCGTAGTTTCCCTGCGTGCGCAACCGGACAACGCAGCGATCTGAATTTCTTCACCCGCAACGTGCGCAATTCAGAAGGAAATCACCGCTGGCTCAGTGCCGTTCGCGTTACCCTTGTGTTGAGAATATGAATGATCGAGAGCTGTTGCAGTTCCTCCGTCGAAGGCCCGGTCAGCGCGCGTCGTATAAGCAGATCATCCACGAGTTCGGCATGGGTGGCGGCGGCGAGAGGCGCGTGCTGCGCGAACAACTGCATTCGCTGGTCGCACAGGGTCGGCTGATTGCAACAGACAGCGGCGAGTGGCGGCTTCCGGAAGCACAGCCTGACGGTGGCAGTTCGCGCGAGGCGCTCGTTACCGGCCGCATTGATCTGCATCCGGATGGATTTGCGTTTGTGCGCCGTGAGCCGGGGCAGAGCGCGGATGGGCAACGCAAAGATGTCTTCATTCCGCCAACGGAGATTCACGGTGCCATGCAGGGCGACCTGGTGCTGGTGGAACTGGACCGCAACGCAGCGTCCACGCGAGCCTCGGGGCGCGTGGCACGCGTGCTGGAGCGGCGCAACGCAACCATCGTGGGCACATTCCACTCCTCACTGCGAAGTGGCCGGTCCGCGGCATGGAACGTTCCGCGCGAGATGGCGCGACAGGGCTGTTGGGTAATTCCATTTGATTCGCGCATGACGCAGCCGATCTTCATTCCCGCCGACGCGCCGCTGCCCGACGCGAGGCTCAGCCGCAGAGACCGAGTGCTCGACGACGCAATTTACGGCGAAGCGCAGTACGACGATCTGGATGGGCTGGTCGTCGATGTCGAGATCACGCGCTGGCCCACGGCAACGCAGCCAGCGCGCGGACAGGTGGTTGAAGTGCTGGGCCGCGCGGATGATTTCGGCGTGGATGTGGAGATCATGCTGCGCAAGCATCAGCTTCCGCGCATCTTTCCCGAGCGCGTGCTCGCGGAGGCGCGCAGCGTGGCCGCTCCTTACCCTCCGACACTGGACGAAGTGGAGGTTGCGCGACGCGAGGATTTTCGCAGCCTTCCAATTCTGACCATCGATGGCGAAACGGCGCGGGACTTTGACGACGCTGTCTTTGTGCGGCGACTGGGCGAGACGCACGATGCGGACTGGGAGTTACAGGTTCACATTGCCGACGTTGCGCATTACGTGAAGCCGGGCAGCGCGCTGGATATGGAAGCGCGGCTGCGTGGCACCAGTGTCTATTTTCCGGATCGCGCGATTCCCATGCTGCCGCATGAGCTATCGACGGGCATCTGTTCGCTGCGTCCTCAGGAGGATCGTTTCGTGCTGAGCTGCGTGATGCGGCTCGATTGCGATGGCAATATACGCGGCTTCCGCGTGGCTGAAGGAATGATCCGTTCCGTTGCGCGCACGACATATGCGCAGGTGCATCGCATTCTCGAAAGGGACGCGGAAATGCGGGGCCAGTTCCCGGCGATTGTTCCGCTGCTGGAGCAGATGCGCGAACTTGCCGGACGCATGAACGAGCGGCGCACGGAGCGTGGCAGCATCGACTTCGATCTCCCCGAGCCGGTCATTGAATTTGACGCCGAAGGTCAGATGCAGGGTGTCTCGCGTGCGGAGCGCACCTGGGCCAACCGGCTGATTGAAGAGTTCATGCTGGCGGCGAATGAATGCGTGGCCACCTGGCTGGAATATCTCGCCGTGCCCAGTATCTATCGGATACACGAGCAGCCCGATCCGCGCCGCGTGATGGATTTTGAGGAATCTGCGGCAGCATTTGGCTACACGCTTGGCATCGGCGCGCTGCCGGTTCGTCGCTTCCAGCCGCGCGGCGACCGTCGCGAGCAGCAGCGGCGCGGCCACAACTCACGCGAGGCGCGCAGCATCGAACTGCCGGAAAAAGTCGATGTCACGCCGCAGATGTATCAGCATCTGACTGCGCGCATCAGCGGCAATCCCGAGGAGCGTATTCTGAACCACCTGATGCTGCGCTCTCTGAAGCAGGCGCGCTACTCGGAGACGAACGAAGGCCACTTCGCGCTGGCCGCGCCCAGCTATACGCATTTCACCTCGCCCATTCGCCGCTACCCGGACCTCATCATTCATCGCATTGCTAAAGCACTGCTCGGCGCTGGAGCCACGCCAGAGCGCAGTCTGAGCAGGGATCGCATGCATTCGCCGTGGCAACAGCGCGCGGAACGAGTCGGCGAGCCGACTGCGCGACCAGGAAAGCAGCACGAGACAAAGCCGGAAGCGCCGATTCCGCTGGAGGAACTGGCGGATATCGCGCGCGAATCCTCGCAGGCCGAGCGTCGCGCCGCCGAGGCCGAGCGCGAGCTGATCGAGTGGAAGAAACTTCGCTTCATGCAGGATCGCGTGGGCGAGGACTTCCAGGCCATCGTGCTGAATCCTGTGAAATACGGCCTGTTCATCGAACTCGAAGAGTTGTTCGTCGAGGGATTGATCCCCATCGATACGCTGCCGGGGGATCGCTACTCCTATCGCGAAAACACGCGGGAGATCGTTGGCAATCATGCGGGACGCTGCTTCCGCGCCGGAGATCGGCTGCATGTTTTTCTGGATCGCGTGCTGGCCTTCGAGCGCAGGCTTCAGTTTGCCATCGTGGAGGATGCACCAGGAAGCTCGCCGCGCGGAGCTGCGCAGGGAAAGCGCAAACAATCCGGGAACAAACCACAGGCGCATTCTGCGAAGCCCAAATTTCGCCCGCCAAAAAACGCACTCAAGCGAGGCAAGCGCGGAAAGAAACAAAAAGGCCGACGCTGAGGCCGGCCCTGGTTGTGCGAAACGATTGCGCTACTGAGGTTGCTGTGCAGGCGGCGGCTGCGGTTGCCCGTTCTGCTGCGTGCCCTGCTGCGCATTCTGCGGCGGCGGTGGCGGCGGCGTCCCAATCGGATGTTTCGGTGGCGTGAGCACAAATCCCTGGTGGACGATGGCGAAACCCTCCTGCGTCCACTCCGCCTGAAGCAGATCGCTGGCCATGCTGCTGAAGACCTCGATCGTTCCGCCGTTCACGCTGACAGTGAAATGATGCACGGAGATGTGACTTCCATTCAGCGTGCCCTGCATGTCGGCGTCGGTCACAATCCGCATCGGCACAATCGATCCGGTCTGCTTCGGAATCATCGCCCATATATTCGCATTGTTGTAAGCCGCGCCCAGCCGCAGCATGGCCTGCAATCCGGCGGGATCGAAGTCCGGCAGAAAGACCGTTCGCGCGTGATAGGCGAGCGGCGTGTTGATGTGTTGCGCGTTGGCGAATATCTTCATCAGGTACTGTCCGCCGTTGATCTGCGCGCCAACGGTCGCCGGCGTTCCGTTCACCTGGCCGTTCAACTGCATGCTGCGCAGGTTGACGTGCGCACCCAGATAGCCGGATTCCGAAAAGCTGAGATTCAGCCCCTGCATGGTGATCGACGCGTTGGAAGTGATGCTGTACGCGGCTCCATTTCGCACCCATGTCAATGTTGCACTGCCCACAGACTTGCCGTTCTGGCTGATGAGAAAACTCTGCGCGGAAGCGGGAATTGCAATTGCAACGGCCACCAAACTGATCATTCGGAGTTTCATCGTAACTTCTCCTGCAACTACAGACCACGAAAGCATCCAAAGAGTTGCGCGGCTACACTGGAAACGCGAACAATGAGCTTGGGGTCAAAATACAGCGCCCGGAGAGCCTGATTTCTGGCCTGCCGGGCGCGATCTTTCTGCTGCCGGGTTATGAACTACTTCTTCGCATTCTCAAAGCGCTTCGCCACTTCGTTCCAGTTCACGACGTTCCACCACGCCTCCAGATATTTGGGGCGCAGGTTCTGGTACTTCAGATAGTAGGCATGCTCCCAGACATCGTTGCCCATAATCGGATAATGACCCTGGCTGAGCGGCGTATCCTGATTCGCCGTGCTCGTGACCTTCAGCTTGCCATCGGCCAGAATCAGCCACGCCCATCCGGAGCCGAACTGCTTGGCACCTGCGTCGTTAAAGGCTTTTTGAAAGTCCTGGAAGCTGCCAAAATCCGCTGCGATCTTTGCCGCCAGCTCGCCGGTCGGCTCGCCGCCCACGCCCGGCGCGCCCACCGGACCCATGATTGACCAGAACATCGTGTGATTCGAGTGGCCACCGCCGTTGTTGCGCACCGCGCCGCGAATCGCCTCCGGCACAGCGTTCAGATCGCTGATCAGATCGTCCACGCTCTTCGCCGCGAGGTCCGGGTGGCTGGCCAGCGCCGCATTCACGTTGTTGATGTAAGCCTGATGATGCTTGTCGTGATGGAAGTGCATCGTGTCGGCATCAATGAACGGCTCCAGCGCCGCGTAGTCGTAGGGAAGAGGTGCAAGTTCGTAAGCCATCGCTCATCGCTCCTTTACTTCATTGTACGTCCGGCGCGCCTGCGCATTTTGTCTCCACGCAGAGGCGCGTTTCATTGCGTCACGC
Organism: Acidobacteriota bacterium; assembly: GCA_021846275.1. Classification (GTDB taxonomy): domain Bacteria; phylum Acidobacteriota; class Terriglobia; order Terriglobales; family Acidobacteriaceae; genus Acidicapsa. The sequence goes on along the minus strand of JAJZBZ010000003.1, from coordinate 222,384 downwards.
CTGATTTCGCCGCATCCGGCGATAGCGGCGGATCAGCGCATTGGTAGAGCTGTCATGCTTCAGCGTCGGCTCAACTGCGCTCTCCAGTTCAGGAATGATGCGCACGGCGAGCACCTTGCCCAGTTCCACGCCCCACTGGTCAAACGAGTCGATCTGCCAGACGACGCCCTGCACAAAGACGCTGTGTTCATAGAGCGCAACAAGCTGGCCCAGAATCTCCGGCGTCATTTTCTCGGCCAGAATCACAGAGCTGGGACGGTTGCCCTCGAAGGTGCGATGCGGCACGAGCCAGTCCGCCGTGCCCTCTGCCTTCACCTGTTCGGCGGTCTTGCCAAATGCAAGCGCCTCGGCCTGCGCAAAGACATTCGACATCAGCAGGTCATGATGATTGCCCAGCGGATTGAGCGAATGCGCAAAGCCAATGAAGTCGCAGGGAATCAGCCGCGTGCCCTGATGAATGAGCTGGTAGAAACTGTGCTGCCCGTTCGTGCCTGGCTCGCCCCAGAAGATCGGGCAGGTCTGGTAGTTGACGCGGCGGCCATCGAGCGTCACATGCTTACCGTTTGACTCCATCGTGAGCTGTTGCAGATAGGCCGGGAAACGTTTCAGGTAGTTGTCGTAAGGAAGCACGGCGACGGTCTCCGCGCCGAAAAAGCTCGTATACCAGACCGTGAGCATGCCCATGAGGAACGGCAGATTCTGTTGGAGCGGCGCGGTGCGGAAGTGCTCGTCCATGGCGTGGAAACCGGACAGCATGCGGCGAAAATTCTCCGCGCCGATGGCGATCATCGTGGACAACCCAATCGCTGCGTCCATCGAGTAGCGGCCGCCGACCCAGTCCCAGAAGCCGAACATATTTGCCGTGTCGATGCCAAACTTCGCCACCTCGCCCGCGTTCGTCGAAACCGCGACAAAGTGTTTCGCCACGGCATCGCGATGCTTCAGCTTGCCCAGCGCCCACACGCGCGCCGAGTGTGCATTGGTCATCGTTTCCAACGTCGTGAAGGTCTTCGACGAGACGATGAACAGCGTCTCCTCCGGATCGAGATCGTGCACGGCCTCGGCGAAATCCGAACCATCGACATTCGAGACAAAACGCATGGTCAGCTCGCGCTGCGAATAGTGACGCAACGCCTCATACGCCATCACCGGGCCGAGGTCGGACCCACCGATGCCAATGTTGATGACGTTGCGAATCGGCTTTCCGGTGTAGCCAGTCCAAGCGCCACTGCGAATGCTCTCGGCAAACGCAGCCATCTTGTCCAGCACGGCATGCACGTCCGGAACAACATTGTGCCCGTCCACTTCAATCACAGCCTCGCGCGGAGCGCGCAGCGCCGTGTGCAGCACGGCGCGATTCTCCGTGACGTTGATCTTATCGCCACGAAACATTGCCGCGCGGCGGTCCTCAAGGCCGGACTCTGCGGCAAGCGCCTGAAAGAGGCGCAGCGTCTCGTCGTCGATGCGATGCTTCGAGTAATCCATGAAGAGTCCGCAGGCTTCCGCGGTCATGCGCTCGCCGCGTTGCGGGTCGCTCGAAAACATCTCGCGCAGGTGCTTCGTCTGCATTTGCGCGGCATGGGATTCGAGAGCTTTCCATGCTGTCATCTCTGTGAGTGGAGTCTGTGTCATGCGTCATCTCCCTGGCTGTTTCTGTGCTGCTTTTTGAGCCGATCCGCCTGCGCGGGCCGGGCGATGCGTTCACGCCCGATTTACCAGGCAACTTGGATTATAGTCGGCTCGTGTTGGAGGCAGTTTTAGAGCGTGTTTCATATATGCCGCTGTGACTTCGTCGGAGTGCGTCAGCCCCGCTTCAGCGGCGGGTCTGATACGGGTCGACTCGGCCTTCGCTTATTTATGAAACACACTCAAGAGGAGCATCTCCCTGCATACGCATATGAATGATCGAGTATTTCAAAGTTACAGCGTGCGAAAATAGAAATCCCGACCGCAGCGTCTGGCCATTCTGATGCCTGTCGCTGCGGTCGGGGTTGTGTGAGCCATCGCGTGAGCGGTTGTGTGAACCGATGCGCGAAGGAATCCGCGCGCCAGCGCTACTTTTTATCCGTGGTTGTCGCCGACACCACAGCGCCGGGATAGATGCCCTCCAGCGGTTTGCGATCCTGCTGCTCTGCCACCGGATCCGGCAGCGGCTTGCGCGGCAGCATCTGGTCGCGCATTGCCGCGTTGTAAACGAAGATCGCCTCGACCGTCGCAATCTGCTTGAGGTCGGCAATCTGAAGCCGCTCCACGGTGTCCTCGTTCGAGTGGTGTGTGCGCGTCTCGTAGTCCAGCGGATCCTGTATGAACTGGAAGCCCGGAATGCCCACGGCATCGAAGCTCAGGTGATCGGTGCCGCCGGTGTTGCGGTTGGTAACGGTGGTCACGCCCAGATCCTTGAGCGGAGCAATCCACTGCGCAAAGATGGGCGCAATCGCGGTGTTGCCCTGGGTGTAGATGCCGCGAATCCTGCCCGAGCCATTATCCACGTTGAAGTAGCCGGAGATGAGCTTCTGCTCAGGTTTCACCTCAAGTGGTCCTGCGGCGCGGCGCATGAACTCCGGCAGCGCCACCTGATCGGGAGCCGTCGAAAGTTTCGCAGAACCGAAATGCTCCGTGCAGTAGCCTTTTGATCCGAAGATGCCTTCCTCTTCGCCGGTCCAGAGCGCGATGCGGATGGTGCGGCGCGGATGCACATGCAGCGCCATGAGGATGCGCATCACCTCCATCGCCACCACGGTGCCGGCGCCGTTGTCGGTTGCGCCGGTGCCTGCGGCCCAACTATCCAGATGGCCTCCGACCATCACGACCTGATCCTTCAGCGCGGGGTCGGTGCCGGGAATCTCGGCAATGGTGTCGTAACCGTGCTCGTGCTCGCCGGTGAACTTCGTCTCAATGTCGATCTGAACCTGCACGGGTACATGCGCCTGCGTGAGCCGATAGAGCCGACCGTAGCTCTCAATCGCAGCAACGGCCACGGGAACTTTTACGCGATGGTCAGCCTTGTAGGGAGCGGTGCCAAGCGCCGCGCCGTTGTCGTCAAAGAATGTTCCGCCGGAGCCGCCGCCGTCCTCGGCATCGCGGCTGGGCACGATCACCGCAGCGGCTTTCTCGTCAGCAAAGAACTGCGCCACCTTGTCGATCAGCTTGCGCCGCTCCAGATATGCCGCCAGCCGCCGCTGCATCGCCGGAGGAATGCCTCCGCCCGCGCTGTCCGTGATGGGAAACTGAGCAATCTCCTGAAGCTGCTGCTCGGTGTAACGCTCAAAGAGCGCCTTGTCCACGGGAGGCGTCGGACGCATCGGCCCGTAAAGCACGATCTTGCCCGCGAGCTTGCCCTTGTAAGTATCAAAATCCTTTTCGCTCTGGATATTCACCCAGACCACATCGCCGGTCACCGCGCCAGGCGTCGAAGGCGACCACGGCGTTGCCTGCAGAATGAGCACGGCCGTATCCGGCGCGGTCATGCGCGCCCAGGTGTTGAGCTGCTGCCAGCCCATGCCAAACTCGCCCCAGTCGTCCAGATGCGCGTTGCTCAGGCCAATCTTCGTCAGCGTGTCGCGCGTCCAGGCATTAGCCTTCGCCAGATTTGGCGAGCCGGTCAAACGCGGCCCGATGCCGTCCATCAGCGCGTAGGCGAAGTCCATGACGTGAGAGTTGTTCAGGCCTTCGTTGCGAATCTGCTGGTACATTCCGAGGTCCAGCGTCTCTGTTGTGGGCTGCTTTTCCGCGTAGGGGTCTGTGCCCTGAGAGCGGGCAGTCGGACTGGCGCTCCAGCAAAGCAAAGCCGCAGCCATGGCAGCCGCGGCGGTCATCCTCTGGTCAAATCGAAAATTCATGGAAGCAGTTTCTCCAGTTTCTGCAGGGTGAGATGGAAACCTGCCCGCAATTCTACTGGAAAAACCTGCGTCAACGAAGGAATTCTGAATTGCGATCATCCGCGCTGCGAAAATCTGCCAGCAAATCCTGCTGAGAAAATTCGAAGGCGAAAGTCTGCGAGTTGTTCAGCCTGCTACCGGGTGCCAGCGCAGGATCGGCTTGCGCGCCGCCGTTGCCTCGTCCAGCCGTGAGACGCGCGTCGAGTGCGGCGCATTCTTCACCAGCTCCGGCGTCTCGTCCACTTCCTGCGCAATGGCGCGCATGGCCTCGATGAAGCGGTCCAACTCATCTTTTGATTCGCTCTCGGTCGGCTCGATCATCAGCGCGCCGGAGACGATGAGCGGGAAGCTGACGGTGAAGGGATGGAAACCGTAGTCGATGATCCGCTTGGCGATGTCGCCCGTCTTGACGCCGCGCGCGGCCTGCCGCCTGTCGCTGAAGACGACCTCGTGCATGGAGGCGGTCTTGTAGGGCAGATCGTACAAATCTTCGAGACTGGCGCGAATGTAGTTGGCATTCAGCACGGCGTCTTCGGTTGTCTGGCGCAGCCCGTCCGGACCGTTGGCCAGAATGTAAGCCAGCGCGCGCACAAACATTCCGTAGTTGCCATAGAAGGCGCGCACACGGCCCACCGATTGCGGGCGATCATAGTTCCAGCCGAGCGCGCCGTCGCTCCTGCGCGCCAGCACCGGCGTGGGCAGAAACGGCTCCAGAATCGCCTTGCACGCCACCGGCCCCGAACCCGGACCACCTCCGCCATGCGGCGTCGAAAACGTCTTGTGCAGATTCAGGTGCATCACGTCCACACCGAAGTCGCCGGGTCGCGCCTTGCCCACCAGCGCATTCATATTTGCGCCGTCCATGTAGAGCAGCGCGCCCTTTGCATGAAGCACGTCGGCGATCCTGTGAATCTCGCTCTCGAAGACGCCAATCGTCGAAGGATTGGTCAGCATCAGCGCCGCCGTATCCTCGTCCACAATCCGCTCCAGCTCGGCCACATCGACCATGCCCAGCGCATTCGACTTCAGATTCTGCACCTCGTAGCCGCAGATCGCAGCCGTTGCGGGATTAGTTCCATGCGCCGAATCCGGCACAATCACCTTGCGCCGCGCATTGCCGCGTGACTCGTGATAGGCCCTGACCAGCAGGATGCCCGTGAACTCGCCATGCGCGCCCGCCGCCGGTTGCAGCGTGATCGCGTCCATGCCCGTGATCTCCATCAGGCACTGCTCCAGCTCGCGAACCACCTTCAGCGATCCCTGCGCCAGTGATTCCGGCTGATACGGGTGCGCCTCGGCAATCCCTTCCAGCCGCGAGACAAACTCGTTCACCCGCGGGTTGTACTTCATGGTGCAGGAGCCGAGCGGATACATGCCGAGGTCGATGGCGTAATTCCACGTGGAGAGACGCGTGAAGTGGCGAATGATCTCAATCTCGCTCACCTCCGGCAGCGGAGCTGCCTCGGCGCGCAGGGCATCGCCGAGCAGCGTCGCCGCGTCCACTTCAGGCACGTCCAGCGGAGCCAGGCGAACGGCGCGCTTGCCGGGCGAAGACTTCTCAAAAATCAGTCCTTCGTTCTGCGTCGGATGCGTGCGCACCTTGCCAAGAGTTGTATTGCGCGGCGTGGGCGCGCCCACAGGATGCTTCGTCTCAGTCGCCATTTTCTTTTACGCCCCCACCGCTTCTCTTGCCGCCAGCGCCGCCGCTGCCGCTTCCATCTGCGCGCGCGTGTTCAGCTCCGTCGCGCACCAGAGCGTCGCATGGCCCAGTTCCGGATACCACCGGCTCAGGTCCACCCCGCCCAGTATCTTCTGCTCCAGCAGCCGCGCCTGGATCTCCGCCACTGGTTCTTCGGTTGCCAGAACGAACTCGTTGAAGCGCGGACTGCCGTCGAAGAGGCTGCGAACTCCCGTCTGCGCCGCAAGAGTTCTGCGCGCAAACTCGGCCTTCGCCAGATTCTGCATCGCCAGCTCGCGCATTCCTTCGCGGCCATAGACCGTGAGATACACCGTCGCCATCAGCGCCACCAGCGCCTGGTTTGTGCAAATGTTCGAGGTCGCCTTTTCGCGCCGGATATGCTGCTCGCGCGTGGCCAGCGTTAGCACAAAACCACGATTGCCATCGGCGTCGAGTGTCTGCCCGGCCAGCCGGCCGGGCATCTGGCGGATGAATTTTTCTTTGGTTGCAATTACGCCGCAGAATGGCCCGCCATAGCTGATCGCCACTCCAAACGACTGCGCCTCCAGGGAAACAATATCCGCCTCGACCGGCGGCCTCACCGCGCCCAGCGAAACAGCTTCGGCAATCGAGACAATCAGCAGCGCTCCCTTGGCGTGGGCAATCTCCGCAATGGCTGGAATATCCTCCACCACGCCAAAGAAATTCGGCGACTGCACCAGCACGCAGGCCGTGTCTTCGGTGATCGACGCATCCAGCAGGTCGAGATTTACGCGTCCGGTTTCCGCGTCGTAGCCAACCGTCGTCGAGGGCAATCCCTGATGCTGCGCATAGGTCGCCATCACCTCGCGATACTCCGGATGCACCGTCTGCGCAATCACGGAGTGGCTGCGCCCGGTGACGCGTGAGGCCATCATCACGGCCTCCGCCGCGCCGGTCGAGCCGTCATACATGCTCGCGTTGGCCACGTCCATCCCGGTCAGCTCGCAGATCATCGTCTGGAACTCGAAGATCGCCTGCAAAGTGCCCTGCGTAATCTCCGCCTGATAGGGCGTATAGCTGGTCAGAAACTCGCCGCGCTGTACGATCGAGTCAATAATCACAGGGCGATAATGCCGATAACATCCCGCGCCGAGAAAGCTGGCAAAGCCGGAGCCGTTCTGCTGCGCCGCGCCGCGAAAATACTCGATGATCTCGCTCTCTCCCATCTGAGCCGGAATCGCTAGATCGCGCCGCAGTCGGTACTCGTCGGGAATAACGTGAAACAGTTCGTCGGCGGAGCGGACACCGATCCGCTCCAGCATGGCCGCGCGCTCGGCGGGCGATTTTGGCAGATAGCGCATCGTTATTTTCCGGTCTCTTCCGCGATGAAGGCATCGTATGCGGCGGCCGTCAACAGGGCATCCTGCTCGGACGGATTTGCCAGATCGACCTTGATCATCCAGGCCGCGTAGGCGTCTTCGTTCACCTTGTCGGGAGCCGTGGCTAGTTCGGTGTTGATCGCGGTCACCGTGCCGGAGACAGGCGAATAAAGATCGCTCACAGCCTTCACGCTCTCCACCGAACCGAAGGTCTGGTTCGCCGCGACCGCGTCGCCCACCTTCGGCAGATCGACAAACACGATGTCGCCCAGCGTGCTCTGGGCATAATCGGTGATGCCGACCGTGCCGACCGAGCCATCCACAGCAATCCATTCGTGCTCTTTCGTGTACTTCAGGTGCGTCGGGCAGGCCATCGTCGTCCTCATTTCCTCACGCGGCGGTTGTGCGCGGAATACCCTTCCAGTGTAAACGGGCCGGGCCACTCGCCGCACCCGGCGTGGGCCGGAGTTTTCCCGCTTCCTGTTGACAAAATTGCAAGCCAGGCGGCTTGTCTTTGGCCTTACGCGCCAAAGCCTGGATACGGCTCCAGCGGCACCAGCGCCACAATCTCCAGCAGCCGGGCCTTGCGAATGGGCAGGCTCTCAATCGCCGCCTCCGCTTCCGCCAGCGTCGCCGCTTCCCACAGAATCGCCGCGCCGGCCAGGTCGCCACGCTTCCATATCTGCCGCAGCGTGCCCGCCGCATACAACTGGCGCACGCGCGCCGTTTCGGCTGCCATCAGCTCAGCGGTAAACGCGGCTGGGTTTTCCATTTTTCTTCGACTCAGGGAAAGAAACTGCATCGCAAGCCCTCGCTATTTTTTCGGCCGTTTATAGAACGGTGTCGCCACCTGACGGGCGCGAACACGATTTGCCCGCACCTGCACAAAAACATCTTCCCTGCTTTCGGCCACAGCGTTCGGCACGTAGGCATAGGCGATATTCGTCTTCAGAAACGGCGCGGGCGAGCCGCTGGTGACAACGCCAATCGTCTCACCGGCCTCGTTCAGCACTGGGTATCCATCGCGCGCAATCCCGCGCTCGACCATCTCCAGCCCGATCAGACGATTCGCCGGACCGCCCGCATCGATCAGCGCCTTCAGCGACGCGCGCCCCACAAACTCCACCGGCTTGTCCATCTTCAGCCAGCGCTCCAGACCAGCCTCGATCGGCGTCGTCCTGTCGGAGATTTCGTGGCCATACAGCGGCATTCCCGCTTCCAGCCGCAGCGTATTGCGCGCGCCCAGCCCGCACGGCAGAATGCCAAACTCCGCACCCGCTTCCATCACCGCGCCCCACGCTTTTTCCGTCGTCGCCACATCGGAGGGAATATAAATCTCAAATCCATCCTCGCCGGAGTAGCCCGTCCGCGCAATCAGCGTATTGTGTATGCCCGCGACCTCACCAAAGACAAAGCGATAGTTGCGAATCGCGGCCAGATCCGTCTTCGTCAGCTTTTTCAGCGTCTCCAGCGCGCGCGGCCCCTGCACGGCAAGCTGCGAATAGTAGCTCGAATAGTCGCTGAGGTGTATCCCATGCATCGCGCCCACCTGCGAACGAATCCACGCGAAATCCTTGTCCTTGGTCCCAGCGTTGACCACCAGCAGATAGTCGTTTTCGCCCAGTTTATGCACCAGAATGTCATCCACAAACGTGCCTTGCCCGGTCAGCAGCGCCGAGTACTGCGCCTGCCCAACCTCCAGCTTCGACGCGTCGTTCATCGTGACGCGCTGCACAGCGTCCAGTGAAGCCGGCCCGCGAAACTGAATCTCGCCCATGTGCGAGACATCGAAGAGGCCGACGCCCGTGCGCACGGCCATGTGCTCGGCAATCAGCCCGGAGTACTCGACCGGCATGTCCCACCCGCCGAAATCCACCATCTTCGCCTTCAGCGCGCGATGCGTCGCATTCAGCGCGGTTTTCTTCAGTTGCTGCGTTTGCTCGGTCATTGCATATCCTCTGCGACGGATCGAAACTCCGTCCTGTTTGACAATAGGTTGGCGCTGCCCGCCCGGTCAAACCCCGCACTCAATGCAAAAATCGACAGGAAAAGATGTCGTCCGCCGATCACTCGTCCGATTGCGATACGATGAAACACATCTTCTCTCGCGGAGTTTCCAATGAACGACAAATTGCGCGGCACTCTGGCCATTCTTGTGGGCATTTTTGCTCTGTACGAGGGCTGGCATCTCCACCAGACCAAACCCGGCCAGTGGCAGGTCTGGTTTGAACTCGTCCTTGGCGTCGTTGTCATCGGCCTGGGCGTATGGCGTCTGCGCCGCAATCCAAAATCGAAGCTCGACGAACTGCTCAAATAGGCTCGGCTTGACCACGCTCTACAACCGCATTCAAGGCCGCAGCGTCGAACGCCTGAGCGCTCTCAGCGACGGCATCTTCGCCGTCGCCATGACGCTGCTGGTTCTGGATATTCACCTGCCCGCGGCCTCGTCGATTCACACGCAATCGGAGCTGCTGCGTTCGCTCGCAGCGATGGCCCCGCAGTGGGCCGCCTACCTGATGAGCTTCCTCACGCTGGGCATCTTCTGGGCTGGGCAGCAGACCCAGCTCAATCACTTCGCCGAAGGCAGCCGCGACCTCGCCTGGATTCATCTCGGCTTCCTGTTTGCCATCACGCTGCTTCCGCTCTCCACACGCCTGCTCGGTGAGTTCGTCGCCTTTCCGGCCGCGCTGCTTGTCTACTGGGCAAACATCTTCCTCGCCGGAGCCACACTTTACTGGAGCTGGAAACACGCCGAAGCCAATCATCTGATTCGCCCCGACACGCCGCACGAGACTCGCGCCGCGATCTGCAAACGCATCGTCATCGCACAGACGTTCTACGCCTGCGCAGCAGCGCTGTGCTTCATCCGCCCGCTGCTCAGCATCCTCGCCATCGTGCTCGTTCAGTTGAACTACGTCTTCGCGCCGGGAACGCGCCGCCAGCGGGGCTGAAGCATTACACCGCCTCGCGATACTCGCCAAAGACTCCGCGCAGCGTGTCGGCAATCTCGCCCACCGTCGCCTCCGCTTCCACCGCGCAGACAATCGCGGCCATCAGGTTATCGCTCGCCAGCGCAGCGTCCTTCAGCGCCAACAGCGCAGACTTCCACGGCGCTTCATTTCTGCGCAGCCGATAGGTACGCAGCCGCTCGACCTGTCTGCGCTCAATCTCCGCATCGATCTTCTGAAGCGGTATCTCCGCCTCGTGCGCATCCTGAAATCGATTGACGCCCACGACGATGGCTTCTTCGGCATCCACACGACGCTGCCAAGCATAAGCCGACTGCTGAATCTGCTGCTGCACCCATCCGGAAGCGACTGCGCGCAGCATCCCGCCGCGTGCCTCTATCTGCGCAAAAATATCGCTTGCTTCGGATTCCAGCCGATCCGTGATCGCTTCCACGGCATACGCGCCGCCAAGCGGGTCCGCAATCTCCGCCACGCCGCTCTCATAGGCCAGAATCTGTTGCGTGCGCAGCGCAATCCGCGCCGCCGTCTCCGTCGGCAGCGCCAGCGCCTCGTCAAACCCATTCGTGTGCAGACTCTGCGCTCCGCCCAGGACCGCGGCCAGCGCTTCGACTGTCGTTCTCACGATATTGTTCTCCGGCTGCTGAGCCGTCAGCGTGGAGCCGGCCGTCTGCGCATGGAAACGCAGCATCCATGAACGCGGATTTGCCGCGCGAAATTCATCCCGCATCCACCGCGCCCAGATGCGCCGCGCCGCGCGAAACTTCGCCACCTCTTCCAACAGGTTGGAGTGCGCGTTGAAGAAGAAGCTCAGGCGTGGCGCAAATTCATCCACCTCCATTCCGGCATCAAGCGCCGCCTGCACATACATGCGACCGTTGGCCAGCGTGAACGCAATCTCCTGCGCAGCCGTCGAGCCGGCCTCGCGCATGTGGTATCCGCTGATCGAAATCGTGTTCCAGCGCGGCACCTGCTCGCCCGCCCATCGCATCAGGTCCGTCGTCAGGCGCAGCGATGCCTCCGCCGGATAGATATAGGTTCCCCGCGCGATGTACTCCTTCAAAATGTCGTTCTGCACCGTGCCGGAGAGCGCATCCAGCGCAATCCCCCGCCGTCGCGCCGTCACCGCATACATCGCGAGCAGAATCGAGGCCGTCGCGTTGATCGTCATCGATGTGGAGACTTCGCCGACGGGAATTCCATCGAAGAGCCGCTCCATGTCTTCCAGCGAACTGATGGCAACACCGACGCGACCGACCTCGCCCGCCGCCAGTGAAGCATCGGAGTCATATCCTGTCTGCGTCGGAAGATCAAAGGCCACGCTCAGCCCGCGTGCGCCCTGCGCCAGCAGGTAGTGGTAGCGGCGATTCGACTCCTCCGCATCGCCCATCCCCGCATACTGCCGCATCGTCCAAAGCCGCTTGCGATAACCCTCAGCCTGCAGGCCGCGCGTAAACGGAAACTCACCCGGCGCGGAATGATCCGCCGCTTGGCCGTTCGCCCGCTGGATATCGGCTGCTGTATAAAACGGCTTGTCATTCACGGCGCACTTCCTCTGCGGAAATGAGTCTAGCGGCTCAGCCTCGCGTCTGACCACACGTCGGCTTATTCCCGGAAGTATTCGGCAACTTCGTGCCAGTTGTTTACGCGGTCAAATCCGGTCACGTTCATGTTGTGCGGCGCCGAGTAGAGAATTCCCGTTCCTTCAAAACGCATCAGGTTGCGCGGCAGATCATCGATCAGATAGTCCGCGCGCAGAATCCCCTTGTCGCCGCAGTAGACATAGCGCGACGGCGGCAGAAACGGAAAATGCCGCTGGAGCCACTGGTACTTCGCGCGAAACGAACTCGGCACCGACATCGCCTGCGTCGCAATGTAAATATCGAACCGCTGCGAGAGCGATTCCAGGACCTCGCGCGCGTCCGGAAGAACCGGAAGATTGGCGAAAAATTCCTCGTCGTCCAGATACGCTCTCAGGCTCGACTGCCGATCCGTGGAGACAACCTCCCACAAACCCTTGCCAAAGAGTTCCTCGCGCGTCACCGCTTCGCCAAACTCATCGTTGTATCGACGCAGATGCTCGCCAAGCGTATCGGCCATCACCTCGTCCATGTCCACACAAATGCGCTTCATCACTCGCTGTTGCCAGTGTTACACAGCGGCCAGTTGCTGCTCCACTCGCCGCCGCGCTTCGACCGCCGCGTCGCCGCGATACCGCTGGTCCACAGCGTCTGCCGCAATCCAACCCGACATCATCACCATCGGCATGCCCGGCCCGGGATGCGCCGCGCCACCAGCCAGAAATAGCCCATCCACATCGCGCCTGCGGTTCGACGGCTTGAATGCGCCATTCCATTTTCCGTGGCTCGCCAGTCCATAGATCGCGCCGTTCAGCACCTTGTACCGCTCGTGAATATCCACCGGCGTCAGGTGCCGTTCAAAAACGATTCGCTCTTCGAGGTCCGGCATCCCAGCCGTGCGTTTCAGCTTGTCCAGAATCACCTGCCGATACTTCGGAAACATCTGCTTCCAATCATGCTCCGGACGCAGATACGGCGTATGCACCAGTACGTAGAGCGCGTCACCACCCTCTGGCGCAGTCGCCGCTTCCGTGCGCGTCGTCGAAGCGAGATAACAGGTCGGGTCCGGCGCAGGCTCACCCAGCTCATAGATATGCCGAAACTCCTCGTGCGGATCATGCGAGAAGACAAAGCAGTGATGCGCCAGATGCTCGTAGCGCTTCTTCAGGCCGAGGTAAAGAACAACGCCCGAACACGCCGGTTCATAGCTGCGCTCCCTGTCAAAACGCTCCGCCACCTTGCCGCCGATCAGCTCGCGATAGGTGCGCACCGCGTCTTCATTCGACACAACCGCATCGAATGGAACTGCCGCGCCATTGGTCAGTTCCACTCCGGCGGCGCGCCCCTGCTCAACCAGCAGCCGCTTCACTTCCGTGGACGGATGGTAAACAACGCCAAGCTCGCGCCCCAGCTTCACCAAAGCTTCCGGCACAGCGCGCGTGCCGCCCATCGGATACCAGATTCCCTCCTCGGACTGCATGTGGCCAATCGCGCAGAGAATCGCTGGCGATGCATCCGGCGAAGAGCCAACATACTGCGTGTAGTGATCCAGCATCTGCGCCACACGCGCGTCAGGAATATACTCGCGAATCGTTCCCGCAACTGTCCTGCCCAGCCGCATCTTCATCACGTCGCGTAGCACGTCGATCGAGAACGCACCCTTCAGATCGAGCGTGTCCATCATCGTCCCCACCGGACGCCAGAAGAAAAACCGATTGCTGATCGCGTGCAACTGCTCGGAGAGCTGCTGAAACTGCGTGAAACCATCACCCATCCCCGGCCTCAGTTCGTCGAGCGAACGCGCCATCGCCGCAATGTTGTCCTTGAGGTCGAGCACCAGCCCATCGTCAAAGAAGCAGCGCCACTGCGGGTCCAGCCGCACCATGTCGAGATAGTCTTCGAGCCGTCGCCCGGATTCGGCAAAGATACGCCGCAGCACAGACGGACGAATCAGGATCGTCGGCCCCATATCGAAACGGAATCCGCTCTCGCAAATCTCCGCCGCCTTGCCGCCCAGCCATGGATTTTTCTCAAAGACCTCGACCGCGTATCCGCGCGCACCCAGCGTTGCCGCAGCCGCCAGTCCTCCCAGTCCGGAACCAATCACCGCAACCCGCATTTTTTCACGTTGCCCCATCGGCTTCATCTCCTCTTGTTCTCTCTCTCACGCAGTTCCATCGCGCTTCGAATCATCTGCCGCAAACCGCTGAATCTTTCACTGAGACTGCCTGCATAGAAGCCGCGAATCATTCCGGAAAACAATCCAGCGTGAGCTTCTCCAACCGGCTCATACGTGCGCCGTGAGCGGCTCCGCTGCACCTGAACCACGCGCTGCCGCGTCATAGCAAGCAATCCCTCGCGCCCGCGCGTCAGGCCAAAACCGCTCCGCCCCGCTCCGCCAAATCCGATTCTGGGATCAGCCGTTGGCGCAATCAGGTCATTCACCACCACATGCCCCACGCGCAGCATTTCAGCCAGCCGCCGAGCTTCGATCTCCGGGCCAAAAATCGCAGCCGACAGGCGAAACTCGGACCGCTCATGCGCTTGCGCAGCCTCGTCTACGCTGGCCGCGCGCATCACGCTCAGCACCGGCGCAAACACCTCGCCGCGCATCGCCTCCATGTCGGCATTCGCATGGAAAATCAGCGTCGCGCTGACAGCATCTTCCTCGCGCCCGCTGCCATCCAGCGCAATCTCCGCGCCACTCTGTCGAGCGTCGTCCACGATTCGACGAAACTTCGCGCGTGTCGCTTTGCTCACCAGAACTGCGGGCAAATCCGCCAGCCGCGAGCGCAGCTCGGCTTCGATTACTTCTGCCTCTGCGTCCCCGATCCCGACCAGAAACAGCCTTCGCGGAGCCATGCACGTGAATGATCCGTTGAGACACATGCCGAAGATCATCGCGTCCACCGCGCGCGCCGCGTCCGCACCGGGCAACACAAACACCGCGTCCCATCCGGAAAGCTCCATCGTCGTCGGCGTCAGCGTCTCCGCCGCCTCATGCAGCACGGCCGTGCCCGTCTTCGCCGAACCCGTCAACACAATGTGATCGACTCCCGCGCGGATTCCCTGTGCGACCACCTGCGCATCGCCTTCGACAACGCGCAGCAGCACAGGCGGCAAACCACACTCTGCAAGCATTTCTGCGAATGTGTGACCCACAGATTCCGTGCCCGGCGCAGGCTTCCAGATCACCGCATTGCCCGCCACAAGCGCCTGCAAGACCTGCACACCGGCCAGCAGCAGTGGATAATTTCCCGGCGCGATGACAAATACCACTCCGTGAGGAACGCGCTCCACCGTTGAGTGAACCCGCGCCAGCCACAGTGGTTGTCCTCGCCACCCAAGCCTATGTTTCCGCAGCAATCCCTCCGCCTCGCGCTCCAGCAGACGGCAGGCTGCGAGCAGCGGCATCACCTCCGCTACCAGCGATTCTGCTTCACTCCGATGTAGCGCCCCGCTCAGCCGCAGCGGAATCGACTGCGCCATCGACTGCGGGTCCGCAGCAATCGCCTGACGCAGCGCGCGGACCACGCACAGGCGTTGGGAGATCGGCTGCTGCTCCCATCGTCGCTGCGCATCGCGCATCTCTTCAAGCCAAGCCTGATCCATCCGCATCTCGCCGCATCTGATCTCGCCCTCTTGCGTTCATCCTCAGCGAGCCACTTCATACGCGGCCTGCCGATCCATCTGGCGCGACTCATTCCACCGCGGCTCCATCTCCAGGTCCTCCAGCAGCAGTCGCGCGCTGATCCGCGCCGACTCGAAGATCACCGGAAGTCCGCTGCCCGGATGAGTTCCACCGCCTACAAGATACACCCCGTCCACATCCTCGAAGCGATTATGCGGACGCAGATGCAGCATCTGGTCCAGCGAGTGCGCCATGCTGAACGTGGCACCCAGATGCAATCCGAACTCGCTCTTCCACGTCGTTGGCGTCAGCCTGCGCTCCACGCGAATCCGTCGCTCCACATCGTTAACGCCGATCTTCTCCAGTTGCCGCAGCGTTGCAGCGCGCAGGCGTGGCTCCTCGTCGCGCCAGTTCACGTTTCGGCTCTCATGCGTCACGGGCACCAGAACATACAGCGTGCTCATTCCCTTCGGCGCCAGCGTCTCGTCGGTCACGCACGCATTCTGCACATAGAAGCTCGCGTCGTCGAGCGTCAGTTTGTGATCCCGCTCAATGTCGTTCAGATTTCTGCGATAATCCGCAGCCAGGTAAATCGTGTGATGCGGCAGCGCTTCAAACCGCCCATCGATGCCCAGATACATCATGAACGTCGAGCAGGAATACCGCTTGCTGCGAATGCGCTTGTCGCTCCATCTGCGCCGCAGTCGATTTGGAATCATCCGCTCCATAGCCTGCGCGAAATCGGCATTCACCACCACGGCATCGGCCGCCAGCGTTTCGCAATCCGTGCGAACGCCCACCGCTCGACGACCGTCGAAGTGAATCTCTTCCACTGCGCGATCCAGCAGAATCGTCACGCCCATCCGCTCGGCAATCCGCGCCATTGCATGCGTCACGGCACCGCAGCCGCCGATCGGATGGAAGACGCCGTGCTCATACTCGAGGAACGAAAGAATGCTGAACAGGCTTGGGCAACTGAACGGCGACATGCCCAGATACTTCGACTGGAAGCTGAATCCGAGCCGAATCCGCTCGTCCCGAAAGTGCCTGCGCAGGTCGCTGTCCAGCGAGCGCCACGGCCTGACCAGCGGCAGCAGCTTCAGCATCTCCGCGCGCGCCAGGTCCGTCCAGCTTTCAAACGGCGTCTGCAGGATCGGCGCAAAGCGCTCCAGCTTTCTGCGATTGTCCTGAAAATAATTCTCCAGCCGCGTCGCGTCCTCCGGGCTGATGGCGGCAATCGCCTGCTTCATCCGCTCCACATCCGGCGTCGCGTCCAGATGCTTCGCAGACTCGCCCTCGCGCCCGCCAAAGACCAGCCGATACTGCGGATCCAGCCGCATCATCGGAACTTCCTCATCCAGCGAATATCCGCACGCGCTGAAAATCTCGCGCAGCACGCGCGGATACAGAAAAAACGTCGGCCCAGTGTCGAAGCGGAAGCCATCGACCTCCATCGTCGATGTGCGACCGCCAACCACCGACCGCTTTTCCACCACGGTCACCTGCGCGCCAGCCTTGGCCAGCAGCATCGCCGCAGCCAGTCCACCCGGCCCCGCACCCACAATCACCACTCTGCGCGTCTGACTCTGTCGATTCATCCTTCCCAGCCGCAACCCGTATTTGTGATCCCTGCCGCCAACGCAGTCTTTAACCCGCGCAGCCATCACCCAGCGATCTACGTAGTCTCCTCAAGGAAGATTGCAACATCAGCCGAAAGATTCCAGCCTGTCACAATGGTTTATAGCTCAATCAAAAAAACAGCGCCTCGCGCTGCGTCTCATCGATGCAACGCGGCCGACGACTCTTCCAGCCGCTGAAAACTCTGCCGCGCCAGCTTCGCCAGCGCCTCCGTCAGCAGTTCCGAACTGTTCAGCGACTGCGGCCTGCGCAACTCGATTCCCAGCCCCGCCGCATGCTCGCGAAACGCAATGTCGATGTCGTAGAGAATCTCCACGTGATCGCAGAGAAAGCCAATCGGCTGCAACACCACGGCCTTCACGCCGCTCTGCGCCATCGCCTCCAGCGTCGCCTCCACCGCAGGCCCGATCCACGGACCACCGCTCGCGCCCTGACTCTGAAACGCAAAGCACCAGCCCGCAGCCTCTGGCACGCGCTCGGCCACCATCGCCGCCGTCCGCTTTGCCTCGACCGCGTAGGGGTCCACATTGGGCGCGCCGTCGGCATCCTGCTTCAGTGTCGGCCACAGGATCGGCTCGCCCTCCGAAACCGCCGGTGCCTGAATCGTCCGGCACGGCACGCTGTGCGCCGTGAACAGCACCTGCACGCGCTCGCCCGTCTCCGCAGCCAGCGCCGCAATCGCCGGTCGCAGCCGCTCCGCAAACGCCTCGGCAAGCAACGGCTCTTCGGCCCAGCCTTCGGTGAAGTCCACCCGCATCCCCGCCGCCTCGGCCAGAGCGGCCCGCCGATACAGCCCCACCGATGTCCGCGAATTCTGCGGAGCCAGACAGATCGCGGCAATCTCCGTCACGCCGTCGGCGCGCATCTGCTTCACCACGTCGGCAATGTACGGTCGCCAGTTGCGCATCCCCACGTAGACCGGCTCGCCCAGCCTCTGCGCCAGCAGCGCCCCCTGCTCCATCGTCAACTCGGTCAGCGGACTATGTCCCTTCGGCTCGCCGATGAGCGAATATCGATGCTGAATCTCTTCGACCACATGCTGCGGCATCGCGCGTCCGCTCACCACATTCCGCAGATACTCCGGAATCTCGTCCACCGTATTCGGCGTTCCATGTGCCAGCAGCAGTACCGCTCGCTTACCCATGCGTCGCCTCCATCCCTGACTGCGCGCCGCGCGCGGCAAACTGCGGCCCCAGCGTCTTCACCATCCGGACCACCGCCTGCACATTCTCGACTGGCGTCCCAGGCACAATGCCATGCCCCAGGTTGAAGACATGTCCCGCGCGCCCATCGGCCTGGGCCAGAATCGCCCTCACACGCGACTCCAGCACCGGCTCTGGCGCAAAGAGCGTGATCGGGTCCAGATTCCCCTGCACCGCGCAGCCGTACTCCATGCTGCGCCACGCCGCATCCAGCTCCACGCGCCAGTCGAGGCCAATCACATCCGCGCCCGTCTCCCGCATGGACGGCAACAGGCTCGCCGTATCCACGCCAAAGTAGATCACCGGCACGCCCATCGCCTGCACGGCCCGCACCAGCCGCGTCGTCACCGGCAACACATACTCGCGATAATCGGCCACGCCGAGCGACCCGGCCCAGCTATCGAAGATCTGGATCACGTCGGCGCCGGCATCCACCTGCTGCCTGCAATACGCCTCCAGCACCACCACCAGCTTGTCCAGCATGCGCCGCCACGCCGCCGTCTCGCCATACATCATCTGCTTCGTATGCACGTAATTCCGCGAGCCGCCGCCCTCGATCATGTAGCTGGCCAGCGTATATGGCGCGCCACAGAAGCCGATGATGCCCATCCGCTCGCCGAAATGCGCAGCCACTTTTTCGATCGCCGCCGCCACGTAGTCGAGCGCCCCGGCGCGGTCCGCCCGCAGCCGGTCAATCGCCTCCACCGTGCGCACCGGGCTGTGCACCACCGGCCCGTCCCCGGCCACAAACTCGAAATCCAGCCCCATCGGCTCCAGCGGCAACAGCAGATCGGCAAAGATGATCGCCGCGTCCACATCCAGCTTCTCCGCCGCCGTAATCGTCACCTCGGCGGCCAGATCCGGACGCTTGCAAATCTCCACCAGCGAGTGATGCTTGCGCACCTCGCGATACTCGGCCATATACCGCCCCGCCTGCCGCAAAAACCACACCGGCGGCCTGTCCACCGCCCGCCGCAGACAAGCCCGCACAAACCGCGCCCCACCCGTCATCGCCAGCGGCAACTCCCCACTCCCTATCAACGCACTCATGCCTCTATCTTACGGGTCACCACAACCCTGATCCCACCCGGTTGCCGTCATCTGTTTCGCACGCTAAAAGCCGCACAGCAACGGCCCGCTCCCATTCCCCGCCGGAGACGCCGCCGAAGACGAAATCCTGCTCGTCGCCGCCGACAAAATGCGCCTGCCCACCAGTCCGCCTGATGCCGGCGCCTTGTTGAAGGTTCCCACCGGCCCGGCGCGTTCCAGATCAATGCGTTCCAGGTCGGCGCGTTCAAGCCGCGCCCGCAATCATGCTCTGGACGCGCTGCCGCGCGACCGTGAGGAAGGGCTGCGAGCAAGCCCACAGCCTTCTGGGATTCCAGCGCGCTGGTGCCGCTCTGCATACAGGAAGCAACCACCCGTCAGGTCCGCCAGCATCTTCGCAGGCTCGCGCCCGTCGTCTGGTGGGGCAGCGTCGTCGAGGTCCACAGCGTCATTGCCCGGCTCCATCGCGAATCCGCCATCGCTTCAACCGAACGCGATGGAGCGCTGGCCCGGCTTGCGCTGCTGGCTCAGGGCTGGCGAGAGATTCTTCCTGACGACGCGCTGCGAAGCCTCGCCACCACGCTGCTCGATAGCTACTCCCTCCGCGCCGCCGACAGCCTGCAACTGGCCGCCGCCCTCGTCTGGGCGCAGCAACGTCCACAGGGAAAGACCTTCCTCAGCGGCGATCAACGCCTGAGCCACGCAGCAAAATCCGCTGGCTTCGCCGTCACCGAGCTTCCCCGGCAACCGCGTTAGGAACTTGTTGCAATACGCATTGATTGCGGCAGCGTGGTGATATGGATTGGTGTCTAAAGCAGTTTCACGACAGGTGTTCCCGGCGAGACTGGAACTTCGCGATGTCGGCTCGCGCATGGGAATCGTGAAACCGCTCGAAAACGCCGCAGCCCTTGTTCAGGCCGACTCCGGAGACAGGATTTCGCGAGCAGTCGCCAGGCTCAGCGCCAGCCGCGCTCCGCTCGTAGCCACAAAGTGGCCCATCGACTCCGCGCCCACATGCACGCCCAGCAGTCGCGCAAAAAGCTGCGGCTCAGCGGCCAGTGCGCGAATCGCGCGGCGTCGCAGCACGGGCCATCTGTCCATCATCAGCATCACCTGCGCCATGCGCTGCGGCAGCCGCAGAATCGCCGGATGCAGCCGGTCGTAGCGCGCCAGCGCCTCGGGCAGCGCCAGCGTGTCGAGCGACTCGGCCAGCAGCAGCGCCTGCCGAAAGGCCATCGCCATGCCCTCGCCCGTGATCGCGTCCGCCGAGCCGGAAGCATCACCCACCAGCGCCACGCGACCGGCGGCCACGCGGCACAATCGGCGCGTCGTCGTCAGCGCGCCGCGCTCGCGGTCCGTGCGCACCATCTCAGCGCGACCAGCGAGTTTCTGTCGCAGCCACGGCAACTCCTCCAACAGCGCCTCCACGCGGTTCTGCGGCTCATGCGTGATCGTTGCCACGCAGACCTCGTCCTCGCCCACCGGCGTCACATACGCCTGTCCACTGCGCGCCCAATGCACCTCGACCACGTCGCTCCACGGGGCAACGCGATAGTGCTGACGAAATCCAAAGCGACGGCTTAGAACCGTGCCCGCCTCCAGTCCAGCCCAGCGCCGCACGCGCGAACCCTGCCCATCGGCACCGATCAGGCAGCCGTAAGCGCACGGCTCGCCCGCGACACGCACCTCGCCTGCTGCCAGCAACTCGACTGGCGAGTTCCAACGCAGCCGCACGCCTGCCGACTCTGCGACCTCGACCAGTCGCTGGTGCAGCAACGGACGCCGAACGCCGAGCGCAGCCGCGCCATCCAGTCCACCAGCCGGGCTGCTTCCATCCCACGCTTCCGGTGCGCGCGCGGGAAAGCGCGCCTCGGCGGCAGCCTCAATGCCCGCGACTGACGCCGAATTGCCGAATGCAGGATCCGCGTGACTCGCAAACCGTATGCCGCGAAAAATTCCACCGTCCGCCGCGCTCAGATCCACGCCCAGCCGCCGCAGTTCGGCCAGCGCATCCGGCATCAGCCCCTCGCCGCAGGCCTTGTCCACCGGCGGATGGAGCGCGTCGGCCACCGTGACCCGTGCCCCGCGCTGGCGCAGCGCAAGCGCCGCCGTCAGTCCCGCCGGTCCGCCGCCCACAATCAGCACGTCCACGCTCAACATACGCTCCACTCCAATTTCGTACCCGCCGTTTTTTTACAACCCTCGTCGCCGCGCGCTTCAATCCCAGCTCAACAGCAGCATCTCCGAACAGAATCCCGGTCCCATCGCCACCAGCAGGCTGCGCGTGCCCAGCTTCGGCCTGTGCGCGCGCATCACATCGTCCAGAACCATCAGCACTGAGGCTGACGAAAGATTTCCCGCGCGCCGCAGCGCCTCCCAGCTCAGGCGAAAATCCTCGCGCGTCAGCCCCAGCGCCTCGGCATTCGCATCCAGAACCTTCGGCCCGCCCGTGTGCATGATCCACGAGCCAATATCGCCGCGTGTCAACCCGTGTCCGGCCAGAAACGCATCCACATTCGCGCCCAGATGCTGTTTCACCACCGTTGGCACATCCGCCGAAAGCACAATCTCAAATCCCTTCTCCGAGATCGCCCAGCCCATCACCTCCTCGCTGTTTGGATAAAACGTCGCGCGGCTGTCCACCACGCGCGGGCCAAGCCGCGCCGCATCACCCGCGCTCATCTCCGCCGCCAGCCGCTCGCCCATCACCAGCGCCACGCCGCAGCCGTCACCAAAAAGCCCCGAAGCAATCAGGTTCGGCATATTCCGATTGCCGCGCTGCCAGGTCAGCGAACACAGCTCCACGCTGAGCAGGATCGCCGCCTCGTCCGGATACGCCTTCACGTAATCGGCCGCGCGCGCCAGTCCTGAAGCACCAGCCACGCAGCCCAGCCCGAAGATCGGCGTCCGCTTGATATTCACCGGCAGGCCCATCGTGTTGATCAGCCGCGCCTCCACCGTCGGGCAGGCGACGCCGGTCACCGAGACGCTGATGATCGTGCCGATTTTTTCCGGCGGCAATCCTGTCTCCGCGAGCAGCCCGGCAACAGCTTCCCCGGCCAGCCGCACCGCCGTCTCAATCCACACATCGTTCGTCTTGCCCCACGTGTCCAGCGCCTTGTACTCCTCGAGCGGACGGCTGAAATAGCGACCATCGACGCCCGTGCGCCCGTGCAGCCGCTCCAGCACGGCTGGATTTTCCATCCCCTCATCCCAGTACGATTTCAGCGCCGCCACCACCTCGTCCTGTCGAAAGTAGTGCGGCGGAAACGCCATCCTTGTCCCTGCAATTCTCATTCGTATCCGCTTTCCTGTCTTCCCATCCGTAACCCGCCGACAGTGCCACTGTCTCTGGCTGTGTCACCCAGTTTCAGCCCTGCGCCACAGCGGCGCATAGCGTTTCCGCGTTCTTCGCACATCCTGTTTTCACCAGACTCAAATGCGAACACACTTCGCAGCACCGATACGCGAATGCGTTCCGACTGGCCGCTGCTTCCATCGCAGCGGATGCTCTGCATGCCTGGTCTTCCTCTTAGACGACAGTATGCGGAAATCGGTGCAGATTACTGCGCGTGGGGCGCCCGCCCCAGGTTCATCTTCGCGGACGCAGGATCGCGCAGGATAAAAAGTCGTTAGAGAGTATGCAAATCCTCGATCAGAAAATCCAGCGTCGGAGCCGGACAATTCTCGCCGCGCTCAGTCCGAGGCCAGGCTCAGCGCGTGGCGCACATCCGCGCCACGAATCCAGAAGATCACGTCCGTCGCGATATTCGTCGCGTGGTCGGCAATCCGCTCCAGGTTCCGCGCAATCAGCAGCGCATGCAGCGCCTGCGGCGTCACGTTGGGCCGCTGCTGGATCAGCGCCAGCAGGTCCACCTGCGCGAGCCGGTTCATGCGGTCAATCTCGTCGTCCATCTCGCGCACCGTCTCGGCCAACTGCGCGTCGCCATCGATCAGCGCCTGCAGCGCAGTGCGAATCATCCGCCCCGCGTACTCGCCCATCGCGGCAAAGTCCACCGGCAGCTCCACGTCGGCCATGCGCATCCCGTCCTGCGCGCGAATGGCGATGCTCATCGACTGGTCGCCGATCCGCTCCAGATCCGCGTTCATCTTGATGACCGCCAGAATGAAGCGCAGATCAATCGCCATTGGCTGCTCCTTGGCCAGCAGCTCATAGGCCATCTCGTCCAGCTCGCGCTGCGCGGAGTTGATCGCCCTCTCATTCTCGCGCACATACGCGCACAGCGCCTCGTCGCGCTGCAGATACGCCTCAACGGCGCTTTGCACCGCCTGCTGCGCCAGCGCGGCCATGGCCAGTATCTTGTCTTTCAGCTCGGCCAGTTGCTGTTGAAAGTGTATGCGCGGCACGCTGAGGCTCCTTATCTGACTATTGTGCCTGATTCTTTGTTACCGCAGTGCAAATATCCGCGGAGTCGTTTTTATCCCGCGCACCAAAGCAGTCATCGCAGGCGTGGTTCTTGTAGCTTCTGATCAAGCCCCCGGGCGGCGTCGATTGTGTCTAACGCAATAGGAGATTCGGATACGCGATGCGCCAACTTACTGACTGACCGTGCCCCTGGAAAACGTCTCTCATATGGCGCTCTGAGATGCTCACGAAGGAGCGGCGCAGATGGAGCGAATACCTCGGAAGGCCTGCACGTACGAGTTCAAGCTGGAGGCGGTGCGGCTGGTGGAGTCAAACCAGACGATCTTCCAACGTATTCCCTGGTACAACCAGAATCGGTCGCACTCGACGATTGGCTATCAGAGTCCGGCGGAGTTCGAACAAGCCTGACAGCTCAGGCAGTGGAGCGCGGCAGCCTGAAAATCCTGGCAACTACAACGGGATCATTCTCCTCAACAACGACGCTTATCGAGTACGCATTCTGAGGGCAGGGTCACTCCGCCAATCAATATGCTCTACCCTCCGGATTCCATCCCACGGTTAATCGGCGCTGACTGCATGCGGCGACTGCTGCGATAGATCAGCACCCCGATCAGGTTCAGCAGCAGCGTGGCTCCGCCGACCTTGGCCGTGAAGAGCCAGCTATTGCTGACATCGATGATGGGAGCGAGCGCCAGCACGGTGGCTACCAGCGTGATGACGAGGCCGCACATGGCACAGAGGCGGATCCACAAGCTGGCGCGCGGCAGATTACGCCTCGGACCGGCCAGCAACGGAACGGCGAACATCGCGCAATAGTAGAGGCCGAAAAGCAATTGGCCCGAAGAGATCAGCACCTGAAACGCCTCCTCATGGCCGGAGGTCAGCGTGGCTGCGAGAGCCGCCACCAGCGCAACGACAACGATCACCACAACACTGCGAACCGGAGTACCAAAGCGCGGATTGAGCCGCGTGAACCACTCCGGCAGCAGGCGATCCCAGCCGGCGACCATCGGCAGGCGGCTCGTCTCTGCCGTGATGGTTGTGAACGAGCAGAAAGTGAAGGTCGCCAGGGCAAGAATCATGACGCGACCCAGCCACGCTCCCGTTCCCTGTCCGAAAGCGGCAGCAAGCGCCTGTGGAATCGAGCCGGCCAGGTCAATCTGCGCAGCAGGCACATAGGTGAGCATCGAGCTGGTCATGAGGAAATAAATCGCCGCGATGGCCGGCGCGGCCACCCAGGCCGAGAGCACGATGGCGCGCCCGGCCTGGCGAGTCTCTCCGGCAAAGACGGCGATCTGTTCCATGCCGCTGTAGGCGTTGAAGGCGACGCGGGTATAGAGGTTCAGCGTCAGCAGGCTCCAGACCGTCCATCCCAATGCAAACGGCGGCTGCGGGCTGTGGTGCGGATGAAGCGTCGTTGCCGTGGGATGCCAGAAGAGCAGCAGGACAAAGATGCAGGTAAGCACCAGCATCATCAGCGTGCCGAAATGCCCAACCCACTTTCCATAGTGAAACCCGACCGCGTTGATGCCCAGCACCGCACCGAGCAGCAGCAAGTCGAGTGCGATCGTCCAGCCCCGGCTGCCCGCCAGCCACGCCGCGCGCGGGCCAAAGGCGTAGCTGAGGCTGGTGATTGTCTGAATGCCAAGCTGGGAGACGGTGAAAATCGCATAGAGTGCGTAGTTCCAGGCGCTGAGAAAACCGGCCATCGGGCCGATTGCCGCGCGCGTCCACTGGTAGACGCCACCCTCCAGCGGCCAGACTCGCGCACACCAGGTGACGACCCAGACCTGCGGCAGGAAAAAGAGCAGAATGCCGAAGATCCAGATCAGCGGATGCGTCGAGCCTTCCCGCGCGGCAATCGCCGACCAGTTGACGCCGACGACGAGAACAATCTGCATCGGCACCAGGTCGCGCAGGCGCAGTTCGCGGCGCAGACCGTGCGTGGCGGAGGCGACTTCAGGCTGGCGAGGTTCCTGCGACACGGGCGGGCGGTCCTTTGCGGCGGTGCGTGGATGCGCGAAAGCGAATCGCGCGCTCAATCTTCCCCACTATGGCAGCCCGGTCTTGACCGACTCAAGAAAATTCGCATCGACCGTGTCTGCGGAAGTATCCCGTGAGGTTGGCCACGGACCGAACCGGAAGACCACTACCATGCTCTGCAATTCATGAACTGCGCAGCACCATTTTGCGGTAGGCTGGAGTGTCCCGGCTGAATACCGAAGCCCTTGATGCACGAATCAAAACTGAGAGAATGCGAGGCGACATGCAACGGCTGATCGAAGGACACAAACACTTCCGCGAAGATATCTTTCCCAATCGGAAGGATCAATTTCACCTGCTGGCCGAATCGCAGTCGCCGCGCTGGCTCTTCATCACCTGCTCGGATTCGCGGATTGTTCCGGATATGATCCTGCAAACCGGCCCCGGCGACCTGTTCATCACGCGCAACGCGGGCAACATCATCCCCGTGGCCACGGTGGAGGATGGCGCGACGGCAACCATCGAGTACGCTGTCGAGGTGCTGCATGTGCGTCACGCCATCGTCTGCGGCCACTCCGACTGCGGCGCTCTGAAGGCCGCTCTCACCCGACCCGACCCTGCGCGGATGCCGCTGGCCAGCCGATGGCTGGCGCATGTCGACGAGGCATTTCTTTATCGTCAGCCGCTGAACCCGGCCGACGGCGAGCATGCTGAACTGGCGTCACTGATCCGCGGCAACGTGATTGCTCAACTGGAGAACCTGAAACGTCAGCCTTCGGTAGCCGCCGCCGTCGAACGCGGCGAACTGGGCGTGCATGGCTGGTACTACGACATTCTGAATGGATCCATCGAAGAGTATCTGCCGCAGGAAGGCCGATTCCTGCCGTTGCTGGAGTTGCCAAAAACTTAAAATATGCTATTGATTACACGATATAAATATCGTATATTAGCAGAGGAAGCTAATTTGAACCGCGCCGCCTGCGCGAAAAAGGAGCCCTCTGCATGTCCTCTGTTCTTGACCCAATTTTTGGAAACGCCACGGGTACTCGGAAACCAGTCGCCACACCGATCACCGTCGCTCCCGGAGATGGTATCGGCCCGGAGATCACCGAAGCCGTTCTCCGCATTCTTCAGGCGGCTGGTGCGTCGATTGCGCCCGAGTTCGTCGAGGTGGGTGAGCGCGTGTACCGCTCCGGGAACACCTCCGGAATACCCGAGGACGCCTGGGCGTCGATTGACCGAACCGGTGTCCTGCTGAAGGGACCAATCACGACACCGCAGGGCGGCGGCTACAAGTCCCTGAACGTGACCATGCGCAAGACACTTGGTCTTTACGCAAATGTTCGTCCCTGCCGGTCGTGGAAGCCGGTCGTTTCTTCGCGCCATCCGGATATGGACGTGGTGATTATCCGTGAGAATGAGGAGGATCTGTATGCCGGAATCGAGCACCGGCAGACGGAGGACGTGGCGCAGTGTCTGAAGCTGATCACGCGCAAAGGCTCGGAGCGGATCATTCGCTACGCCTTTGAGTATGCGCGGACACAGGGGCGGCAGCGCGTGACCTGCATGGTCAAGGACAACATCATGAAGATCACCGATGGGCTGTTTCATCGGGTCTTTGAAGAAGTGGCTGCCGAGTATCCGCAGATTGAGACCAACGTGCAGATCATCGACTTCGGGATGGCGAACTTTGTGCATCGTCCGGAGAGCTATGACGTGATCGTGCTGCCGAACCTGTACGGCGATATTCTCTCCGACGTGGCGGCGCAGATGACCGGCTCGGTCGGCATGGGTGGCTCCATCAATATCGGCAACGGCGGAGCGCTGTTCGAGGCAATTCATGGCTCGGCACCAGACCTGCCGCGCGACGTGGCCAATCCCTCCGGACTCCTGCTGGCGGGCGTGGAAATGCTGCGACATATCGGGCAGCATCCTGTGGCCGCGCGCGTGATGAATGCCTGGTTGGCGACTCTTGAAGACGGCATTCACACGGTGGATATCGCAAGCGAGCAGACGGAGAAGCGAGTGGGTACGCGGGAGTTTGCCGATGCTGTGATTGAGCGGCTAGGGCGTGTTCCAGAGTCGTTTACCGCTGCCGAAGCCGAAGCGCCGAGCGAACCGATGCGACTGCCGCACCTGAGCGAGCGAAGCGTCGAAAGCGCGACGAAGGTACTGGTCGGCGTGGATGTCTTCCTGGACTGGCGCGACGGCAGCGCGGAGGAACTGGCCGCTCGGCTCAAAGCCGCTGCGCCAGCCGGAGGACCGCAACTGGTAATGATCACCAATCGGGGCGTCAAAGTCTGGCCGCAGGGAAATCCCAAAACGCTCTGTACGGATCACTGGCGATGCCGCTTCCAGGGCAACGCCGTGACACACCAGCAGATCGTCGCGCTGCTCAGCTCATTTGCAGAGGCAGGCCTCGACTTCATCAAAACCGAACACCTCTACACCTTCGACGGACAGGCCGGCTACTCGCTCGGCCAGGGACAGTAAACGAGAACCGCAGAAGCAATGACAGGCTGGCACCGTGCCAGCCTGTTTTGCTTTGCGCGCGCCGGGTTCAGCCATGGGCAGCAGGCACGGGATGAATCCCAAGGCCCTGCGAGCCGAGCGGGCTGCCTTGCCTCTCAATATAAACCTCTCACTAAAGAATCCTTGACAATAACTGACTCATCTAAGACACTGAAAGCTGTAGAAAAGTCAATCAGCGGAGTGGGGTGAACGAAACATGGCAAAGATTATTGGAATTGATCTGGGAACAACAAACTCCTGCGTGGCCGTGCTGGAGGGTGGCGAGCCGAAGGTGATTGCCAACGAGGAAGGCGCGCGGACGACGCCGTCGATTGTGGCGTTTTCCAAGAGCGGCGAGCGGCTGGTGGGCCAGGTGGCCAAACGGCAGGCGATCACCAACCCGGAAAACACGATTTTTTCGATCAAGCGCTTCATGGGTCGTCGTTATGACGAGGTGAACGACGAGATGAAGATGGTGCCCTACAAAGTCGTCCAGCAGGGCGACCATGTGGCCGTCGTGGCGCAGGGCAAGGAGTACACCGCGCCGGAGATTTCAGCCATGATCCTGCAGAAGTTGAAGAAGGCGGCTGAGGCATACCTGGGCGAGACCGTGACCGAGGCGGTGATCACCGTTCCGGCCTACTTCAACGACGCGCAGCGGCAGGCGACCAAGGACGCGGGCAGGATTGCCGGCCTGGACGTGAAGCGCATCGTGAACGAGCCGACCGCTGCGGCGCTGGCCTATGGGCTGGACAAGAAAAAGGACGAGACGATTGCCGTGTACGACTTCGGCGGCGGCACGTTTGACATTTCGATTCTGGAAGTCGGCGAGGGCGTCATCGAGGTGAAGTCGACCAACGGCGACACCCATCTGGGCGGCGACAATCTGGACCAGCGCATCGTCGAGTGGCTGATTGCCGAGTTCAAGGCCGAGGAGGGTCTGGACCTCTCGTCGAAGGGCAACGAGATGGCGCTCCAGCGGCTGAAGGATGCTGCGGAAAAGGCCAAGATCGAGCTTTCGACGACGATGGAGACGGAGATCAATCTGCCGTTCATCACCGCCGACGCGACAGGGCCGAAGCATCTGGTGCGCAAGCTGACGCGCTCGAAACTGGAGCAGCTTGTCGAAGACCTGTTGCAGCGGTCTCTCGACCCGACGCGCAAGGCGCTGGCCGACGCGAACTTGAGCGCCGGACAGATCGATGAGGTGGTGCTCGTTGGCGGGCAGACGCGCATGCCGCGCATTCAGCAACTGGTGAAGGAACTCTTCGGCAAGGAGCCGCATCGCGGCGTGAATCCGGACGAAGTGGTCGCGGTCGGCGCGGCGGTTCAGGCTGGTGTGCTGGCGGGCGACGTGAAGGATCTGCTGCTGCTGGACGTGACGCCGCTGACGCTGGCCATTGAGACGCTGGGCGGCGTGGCGACACCGATGATTCCGCGCAATACGACGATCCCGACGCGCAAGACGGAGACCTTCTCGACGGCTGCCGACAGCCAGACCGAGGTCGAGGTTCACGTGCTGCAGGGCGAGCGCCCGATGGCGGCGCAGAACCGCACGCTGGGCAAGTTCAAGCTGGCCGGGATTCCGCCCGCGCCGCGCGGCGTGCCCCAGATCGAGGTGACCTTTGACATCGACGCGAACGGCATCCTGAACGTGACGGCGAAGGATCAGGCGACGGGCAAGGATACGCGCATCACCATCACCTCCAGCTCGGGACTGAGCAAGGAAGAGGTGGAGCGGATGGCGAAGGAAGCCGAGGCCCACGCGGCCGAGGACAAGGAGCAGCGCGAGCAGATTGAGGCGCGCAATGGCCTGGATTCGCTGGCCTACAACATCGAAAAGATGCTGAAGGAAGCCGGCGACAAGGTGCAGGGCGCGGAACGCGGCGATGTGGAGGCCGCACTGGCCGATGCGCGCAAGGTGCTGGACGGCAACGGTTCGGCCAGCGAACTGAAGGCGGCGCAAGAGAAGCTGACGACGGCCAGCCACAAGATGGCCGAGCTGCTCTACAAGGCCAATGCTGATGCGGCTGCCGCAGGCGCTGCCGCGTCGGCCGAACCGACTGCCGAGGCGAAGAAGGAAGACAACGTCATCGACGCCGAGTATGTGGACGTGGATGAGAAAAAATAACGGCCGATTCCAGGCAAAGAACAGATCGGGGGCCGAGTCACGGCCCCCGTTTTTATGCGCATCCGGATGCCGAATTCGCTACGACCATCCGGAACATCTATTTTTCAATATCTGCGCCCGACGAATTTTCATCCCTGCTCCTCACTCTGTTTCATAGCTCTCGAACGCGCGAACGTCGAGGCAACGACACCGCTGCCCCTGGCAGCGGACGAGCAAACACCTCGTGTACAGCATTATGGTTCACCCGGCAATCACCCGGTTCTGCAAGATCGCTCTGCGCGGAACCGTTGTACAGACAAAGCCGTTGATTGATATAGTCGCGTGCGTACTGCGACATAGAAATGATTGGAGACTCTAAAATGATTTCGGGAAAGAAACTCGCTCTGGCCGCGCTCGCGGCCCTTTCCGTCTCGCTCCTCCACGCGCAGACCAGCACCGTCACCATCGACTCCGGCAAGCTTCGTGGCGTGACCGCGGACAATATCGAATCCTTCAAGGGCGTGCCCTTTGCCGCTCCGCCCGTTGGCGAACTCCGCTGGCGCGCTCCGCAGCCCGTCAAGCCGTGGTCCGGCATTCGCTCCGCCAGCGCCTACTCCGCCGACTGCATGCAGGTTCCATTCCCCAGCGACGCCGCCCCGCTCGGCACCACGCCCGCCGAAGACTGTCTCTACCTCAACGTCTGGCGTCCGGCCGGAACCCATCCCGGCGACAAACTTCCGGTCATGTTCTGGATATACGGCGGCGGCTTCGTCAACGGTGGCAGCTCGCCCGCCGTCTATGACGGCAGCAAATTCGCGGCCAAAGGCGTCGTCTTCGTCAGTGCCAACTACCGCGTCGGCCGCTTCGGCTTCTTCGCCTTCCCGGAGCTGACCCGCGAAAACCCCGACGGCATGCTCGGCAACTACGCCTTCATGGACCAGATCGCCGCGCTCAAGTGGGTCCAGCGCAACATCGCCGCCTTCGGGGGTGACGCATCCAACGTCACCGTCTTCGGCGAATCCGCCGGAGGCTTCTCCGTCCACATGCTGCTCACCTCCCCGCTTGCACAGGGGCTTTTCGTCCGCGCCATTGTTGAATCCGGCGGCGGGCGTGGCAATCTCGGCGGCCAGCGCTTCGTCAGCACCACCCTGCCCGGCGGTCCAGCATCGGCCGAATCGATCGGCGTCGAATTCGCACGGAGCATGGGCATCCAGGGCACCGGCAAAGCGGCACTCGAAGCCCTGCGCGAACTTCCCGCCGAAAAGGTCCGCGGCACCCTCAACATGGCCACCATGGCCCAGCCCGGTTACGCCGGTCCCATGATCGACGGCCGCGTCGTCCTGGCCGACCCGCAAACTGCCTATCTCTCCGGCGGCTCCTGGCCTGTGCCCGTTCTTATCGGCACCAACAGCCTCGACATCGGCATTGGCTTCCAGCCCAGCAAACGAGCCCTCTTTGACAGCTTCGGCCCATTCCGCCAGCAGGCCATGCAGGCCTACGACCCCACCGGCAACGCGCCGCTGGCCGCCGTCCGCTACGCCGTCAACATGGACCGCTTCATGGTGGAGCCGGCCCGCTTCGTCGCCACTGTTTACGCCTCGAAGGGCCAGCCGGCCTATATCTACCGCTTCGGCTATGTTGCCCAGTCCATGCGCAAACAATGGCCCGGCGCGCCCCACGCCACCGAAATCCCCTACGTCTTCGACACCGTTGCGGCCAAATACGGCAAGGATCTGGCCCCGCAGGATGAAGCCATGGCGCGGGCCATGCTCAACTACTGGGTTGCCTTCGCCAAAACCGGCGACCCCAGCACCGGGAACCCCGTCGCCTGGCCGCGCTTTACGCCGGAGACCAACATGGTCATGGACTTCACCCCGGACAACGGCCCCGTGGCCGAAACCGATCCCTGGAAGGCTCGTCTGGACGTGACCGCCGCCATCGTCTCCAGCGCTCCGCCCGCACCGGCAACACCTGCTCGCCACTAGAGCGGATTTCCGGTTACCAAGCCCGTGCGAGACGACTTTTTCCGAGGTTTCGGTCTGAAGTTTTGCGCACGGGCGAATCAGGAATTGGCGGCAAAAATCAGTATAAGCATTGGTTTTTCATGGAGATGGATGGAATTGGCGAATGCTAATCAGTTTGCTAATAACCCGGTTACCCCCCAGGGGGGGTGGTATTAATTTTCTTGCCAACGAAAATGTGGCGAAATATTTACTGATTTGCCATCGTGCGCTCTCGGCTGGCTGCCCGAGTGAGGGCGCATGGCAGACGCAGGAATGAAAGTATGACACAAATGGAAATAATTGCCTGCCAGATGAGTGGTCAGCCGTCGGTGGCCAGTTGACGGCAGCATTGCATGCAGCAGACGCACGTTCGCGCGCGCGCTTCCTTGGCGAAGAGCTATGCCAGGGATTGCGGTACGGAGGGTTGCGGATTTGGCAGATTGCCCTTAGAATAATGGCAGATTGCACGGGAGGATCGTATGGCTGGACCGATGGCCCAATCCGCCGAAGTCGGAATACGGCGGGAACCTGCGATGTTCTATCGCCGGATGGAGGTCAAACTGGGTGTTGCCTCGCTGCGTTCAGACCGCGATCTGGCGCGACTGGTGCAGGAACGGCTTCCGCTGGCCTCGGTCGAATCTCTTGCTCACCATGGAATGACGGATGAGGAGATATACAGCTTCATTGTTCCGCGCAGAACTCTGGCGCATCGCAGGAGTCGGCGCGAGTGTCTGACGCAGGACGAATCGGACCGAGCGGTTCGGATCGCGCGCATCACTTCGCTGGCTGAGGAAGTCTTCGGCGAGGAAGCGAAGGCCGCCCGATGGCTGCGCAAAGCGAAGGCCCGTTTCGAGGAGCGCAGTCCGCTGGAGATGTTGCGCACCGAAGCTGGAGCGCGACTGGTGGAAGAGATGCTGCTGCAGCTTGACTACGGATTCGTTGCCTGAGGACGTTCTGTGATCCTGTGGCGCATCAGCAACCATGAAAGTCTGGATGGGGCGGGCGGTTTGTATGCGGCAGGGCGCTGGCATACGAAGGGCCATCCGGTGCTCTATTGCGCGCTGAACCCGGCCACGGCTCTGCTGGAAACGCTGGTCCACATGGAGATCGACGCGGAAGATTTGCCGGGCTGCTTTCGGGTGTTGAAGATCGAAGGGCCGGATTCTTTGACGGCGGAAACGGCGGACTCCCTGCCGGAAGACTGGGCCGTGGCGATGGCCGCGACCCAGGCAGTGGGCGACCGCTGGCTGGAGGAAAAACGGTCTCTGCTGCTGCGAGTGCCCAGCGTTCTGGTTCCGGAGACATGGAACGTGCTGGTGAATCCCCGGCACAACGAAATGGGCCTGCTGCGAGTTACACGGACGTACAACCACCCGTTCGATGCTCGGTTGTTGTGAGGGGGTGCGTGAGTATATCCATCTTGAGAAGGTCGAGATGGAATAAATCCGTACCCGCGGCCAGCTCGACTCACTCAATAACAACAGGCTTAGCTTGATCTTACCGGCCCGAGAAGTCCTTATGGTCTATAATTTGCTGTCAGAAGCTCATAAGTGTTCTTTCCGTGCTTTTGAACCATGATGAATTGAATCAATGCTCCGATAGCGAGAAAGCGAGAGCAGGCCGAAGAAGATCACAGCATGGGCGGTTTTCCATGTGCGAAAACGAACTTTTAGGAGAAAGCATGAATGTTGCGGATGTATTCAAGAACCTATTAATTGACACTTGGTATAAAGCCGTCATGTATCTTGGTGGAGGAATATTTGCAACATCTCTTTTTTTACCAGTACACGGTCTGACCAGTCAGCAGGTGCAGCTTATTTCTAGTGGTGCGTTTTTTATCGGCATGGGGGAGTGGAAAAGCCATAAGCCATACTCGTTCGTCACGCCTCCAAACGCTTACCGTGGTGGCGCTGCAGTCGTAAGTGGTGTTTCCCGAAAGCCCGATTTATTGAGTTGGATTTTCTCGCTCGTAGGCGCGATGTTGCTCTTATTTGGAATTTGGAAAATTTTTCACATCTGACTTGGTTATTCCGAGATTTGTCAACAGCATTGATTCAAGTTTCCTTGAGCTGACAAGGTCTTTTGGAAAAACCGATATCAGCTTTATTCCATGAGCTTTGCATAGTAACACCTTTTTGTTCGATTTCGCATCGTAATCAGTATCCCCTGCAAGTCCAAAGTATTCGATAAACGCACCGTTGACGAAAAAGTCTGCTCTGAAATTCCCTTCAGGATATGTCGGTTCGCGCTCATGCGGAATTCCCAGTGCGTGAAGGAGATCGTCTATCGTTTTTTCACCAAGCGAAAAACACATGTGACCGTCCCTCGCAAGACATTGTGTGCCGAGACTTGTTCTTCGTGCGCCGTCTTCTAGCAATTCTGCATCAATGAGAGCCTTGAACCATGTGCCAAAAAGTTCCTTTACGCGGTGCTGAGTGGGCTTGTTCTTCAACTCCAGGAGCACGCACAACCTTTCATCCGTACTCATCTCCCGCAGGTCGTGCACCCCCGCCCCAAAATCCTGCGGAGGAATGCGCTTCAGGAGATCAGCAAGCTTTCTGAGATGGCTTTTTATCTCTGCTTCTGAGGCTTTGTCGTTTCCTGAGTTCTGTAGAACTGTGTCTCTTAGGCAGGGAGCACAGAAGTCCAACTGATTAATCCCAAGCCTTTTAATCAGCGGGATAGGGAGGGAATCCTCGACAAAGGTCTCGCAACAAAGAGGACACTGCCTCCGTTTTGGTGCCCTGATAGACTTTGCCAGTCCCATCTTGTTGGCGCGAGAAATGGCAAAGTACATGAGAACGTTGTACCAAGCGTATCTTGAACAGATTGGGTCTTCAGCTTTCCATGTCTTGACGGCTTCCGGTGAAGAAATCTCAACAATTCTGTCTGTTACGCCCCAGGGCCAAGCCCATTGCTCCGCTTCTATCTGATTAGCAATCAACTGATCATGCGCATCTGTCCACCATTTCAGGATATGTGGATTCTCGCAATATCTTGAATCTGCGCTGAACCCTCCATATGCTGATCTGTCCCTGTAGTCGTAAATGCTCATCGTGTAAATCGTCTCCGCCGCAACTATGTCCTCGAAACGAATGATACGCCGACTGCGCATCCGGGCGGAGTTTCGGGCGCACGAACAGAGCCGCCTCCACTGTCGGTCGTGTGCGGGCGATGGAGGGCGGCCGGTTAGCTGCAGCCGCTGGTGGAGCCGCAGCTCATGCAGCGGTAGCAACTGCCGTTGCGGACCATGATGGCTCCGCAGGTGCTGCAACTGGGGGCGTCGCCCATCTCGTACATGGAGCGCATGGCGTCGGCGGCGTGGTAGAGGCCGCGGTCGTGGAGTCTGGGCATCTCGGCTTCCGGTGCGGCTGGGGGTTGCGTGGCCGCTTGAGGTTGCGGTGCCGCCGGAGGCTGGCTGGCGGGTGAGGCCGTGCTGACGCTGTCGAGTCGGCGGGCGAGGTCGGCGACCATGCGGGCCATGGACTGACGAGCGGCCTGATTCTGCGTGGCCTGAGTTGGCGCGTCGGGAATCTGCGCGACTGGATTGGAGTACTCCGGGTCTGCTGCTGCTGCCGGAGCAGGCGCGGCGTAGGGCGAGGGCTGGGCGGCGGCTTCCATCTCTGCTTCCGGGTCGGGCGCGGCGAGCTGCGCCGTGGCTGTGCCGACGCCAGAACCGGCGCTGGCGAAGAGCGAGAGCTGGGTGCCGGAGAGGAATCGAAGCTGGAGCCAGCGGAAGATGTAGTCCATGAGGCTCTTGGCGTAGCCGATCTGTTCGTTGCCGGTCCAGCCGGAGGGTTCGAAGCGGGTGTGTGCGAATTTTTCGCAGAGGATTTTGAGCGGGACGCCGTGCTGGAGCGCGAGGGAGATGGCGGTGGCGAAGGCGTCCATGAGGCCGGAGACGGTGGAGCCTTCCTTGGCCATGCGGATGAAGATTTCGCCGGGCTGTCCGCTGGGATAGAGGCCGACGGTGATGTAGCCCTCATGGCCGCCGATGGAGAATTTGTGGGTGATGGAGGCTCGCTCCTCGGGCAGGCGATGGCGGACGGCGCGGGGTGGGGCGTTCTGGTCCTGGCTGAGGTTGGGAGCGGGATTTGGGCTGGCGAGCGCGGCGATTGCTGGCGCTGCGGGCGCTGGTGCTGCTGCGATTGTCGCCGCGGTGAGGCGCGAGAGAGCTGCCTCGAAGGCGCGGGCTGCGGCGGGGATGGATTTTGCATCGAGTTCGACGCGCTCGGTGGATGTTTCGCTGAGCGCGGCGAGGTCTGCGGTGGCGGCGGGTGAGCCGCTGGCGAGGGCGCTGAGAGCGCGTGTGGCGGCCTGAGTGAGCGCGGAGTCAGCGGGCGCAGACTTTGTCTCCGCCGAGACGTTGAGCGGCTGGACGCCTTTGGAGCCGTCGCGGTAGATGGCGACGGCTTTGAGTCCCTGTCGCCAGCTTTCGGTGTAGGCCTCGGCGATCTCCTGAACGGTGGCCTCGTTGGGCAGGTTGACGGTTTTGGAGATGGCTCCAGAGAGGAATGGCTGGGTGGCGGCCATCATTTGGATGTGGCCCATGTAGTGGATGGAGCGCGTGCCTTTGGCGGGACGGAAGGAGCAGTCGAAGACGGCGAGATGTTCGGGGCGGATGCCGGGCGCGCCTTCGATGGTGCCGGTGGCGTCGATGTAGCTGACGATGGCGTTGACTTCATCGTCGGAGTAGCCGAGTTTGAAGAGCGCGGAGGGGACGGTCTGGTTGACGATTTTGATCATGCCGCCGCCGACGAGCTTTTTGTACTTGACGAGGGCGAGGTCCGGCTCGATGCCGGTGGTGTCGCAGTCCATCATGAAGCCGATGGTGCCGGTGGGGGCGAGGACGGTGGTCTGGGAGTTGCGATAGCCGTAGCGTTCGCCGTAGATGAGGGCCATGTCCCAGCATTCGCGGCTGGCTTCGAGCAGGGCGTCGAGCTGGGGAGTCGTGAATGGCTCGGCGCTGAGGCGGGATTTGCCGATCTTGTTGACCTCGGCGCGGTGCATGCGGATGACGTCGAGGAATGGTTCGCGATTGACGTAAAAGCCGGGGCAGGCACCGCCGAGGTGATCAACCTGTGCGGTGAGCGGGGTGGCGGAGCCGAGCGGCGGGCAGGTGGCGGCGATGATGGACGATTGCAGATAAGCCTGGCCGCAGAGGATGGCCGTGAGGCAGGCGGCGTAGTCGCGTCCGGCGTCGGAGTGGTAGGGAAGTCCGCAGGCCATGAGGAGCGCGCCGAGATTGGCGTATCCGAGGCCGAGGGGGCGGTAGTCGTGGGAGTTTTTTGCGATGGCCTCGGTGGGGTAGCCGGAGTTGTCGACGAGGATCTCCATGGCGGTGATGACGACGGAGATGGCGTGGCGATAGGCGGCGATGTCAAAGGCTCCGGCGGAGTTGACGAATTTGAGCAGGTTGAAGCTGGCGAGGTTGCAGGCGGAGTTGTCGAGGAACATGTACTCCGAGCAGGGGTTCGAGGCGTTGATGCGGCCGGAGTTTTTGCTGGTGTGCCAGCGGTTGATGGTGGAGTCGAACTGCATGCCGGGGTCGCCGCACTGCCAGGTGGCCTCGGCGATTTTGTGCAGGATCTCGCGGGCCTTGTAGGTTGCGGCAGGCTGGCGGTCCTTGACGGTGAGCGTCGAGAACTCGGAGTCGCGCTCGCAGGCGAGCATGAACTCGTCGCTGACGCGGACGGAGTTGTTGGCGTTCTGGAAGAAGATGGACGAGTAGGCCTCGGAGTCGGGACCGGAGCCGTCGTAACCGGCGCGGATGAGGGTGAAAGCCTTGGCCTCTTCCTTGCTTTTGCACTCGATGAAATCGACGATGTCGGGGTGATCGACGTTGAGGATGACCATCTTGGCGGCGCGACGGGTTTTGCCGCCGGATTTGATGACGCCGGCGAAGGCGTCAAAGCCGCGCATGAAGCTCAAGGGGCCGGAGGCAGTGCCGCCGCCGGAGAGCAGCTCCATGGAGCCGCGAATGCTGGAGAGATTGGTGCCGGTGCCGGAACCCCACTTGAAGAGCATGCCCTCGGTTTTGGCCAGGGTCAGGATGGAGTCGAGCGAGTCTTCGACGGAGTTGATGAAGCAGGCCGAGCACTGGGGCGTGCTGTAGCCGGTGGTGGAGAAGCGGACGCTCTGAGACTGGGGATCCCAGTGCCAGTTCTGCGCGTCGGAGTTGGGTTCGAGGCGGTCGCAGCCGACGTTGAACCAGACGGGAGAGTTGAAGGCGACACGCTGGCTGACGAGCATGGCGACCAGCTCATCGTGGAAGATGGCCGCGTCCTGGGCGCTGGCGAAGTAGCCGCCGCGCAGGCCCCAGTCGCGAATGGTTTCGGCGACGCGGGCGACGAGCTGGCGGACGCCGGTCTCGCGCTCGGGCGTGTCCATCTGGCCGTGGAGGTATTTGGAAGCGACAATGTTGGTCGCGGTCATCGACCAGTCAACGGGGACTTCGACGGCCTTTTGCTCGAAGATGGTGCGGCCCTTGGCGTCGGTGATGAGCGCGTCGCGCGTCTCCCACTGGACCTCGTCATAGGGCGAGACGCCGACGCGCGAGAAGCGGCGCGTGAAGGTGAGGCCGCCTCGCGCGGGTGTGGATGCTGGCGAAGATCCTGCGCTGGCGGACGCTGGCGTGGAGGCGGAATAGTTCTCGTACATGGAGGCTCCTGAAAGAGATGGCGGTAGCGGAAAGCCGTGCCGGATTGTGACGGGCGGTGAACTCCGGACGGGCACCTGTGCGGAGGGGTGAATCGCCTCTGGCAGGCCTGCGGGGTTTGCAGCCGTAGTTGCAAAAATAACGCTGTAGCTTGTGCTCGTCAAGCGAAAACCACTACAGATTGTATTTTGTGGTGGTTGAGCGGAACCACGAGCGACAACCCCGCGCCAATGGCTGTGCAAAACGGGAAACGCCGCAGGTGAAGCGGATTTTGTGGGCGGCGTTGGGTGAGGTTTGCACGGCGATTGCCGGACGGATGCGCGGATCGGGCTGCGCTGGAAGCTCGCGTCGGGGCGGAGTTATTCGCTGGCGTAGACGCGGCGGCTGTGCGCGGGCTGGTCCGGGCGGTCGTTGCGCTGGAAGAGCGCGGCGAAGGCATTCAGTTGCCAGCGGGAGAGCGTGATCGGCTGTTGCAGGACGTACCACTGGACGCCCTCGGTGCAGGGCGGCTCGGTGAGCGAGCCGGCGTAGGTCCAGTAGCCGCGATCGGTGGGCAGCAGGCCGTCGGGGTTGAGCATCAGCTTGGTGGCACCGCTGGCTCCGGTGGTTTTGGGCAACTGCTCCCAGAGGCCGGCGAGGATCGTGTTGGCGTCACCCTCGTTCATCTCGACGGCGACGATGAGCGTTTTGCCCTGGGCGCTGCGGTGGACGAACTGGACGCTCATATCCGAAAGCTGGCCGCCGATGACCTCTTCGCCGGGATGGTGGAAGTGGAACTCGACGAGATCGTAGCGCGTGCCGCCGACAGTGAGATAGCTGCCGTCGGGCGGGGTGACGCGAACGGTGTGGCCGTCGTTGACGAGCTTCATGGGGCCGCTCATGTAGTGGAACTCAAGCGGCGGCAGGGATTTGTTCAGGCGGACCTTGTGGATGTTGATGGGTGACTGCTGCTTGCCCGTGGCGCAGACGCGCCAGTCGGGGTTGAGCTTGTCCCAGCGCAGCGCGCCGTAGGGGCCGTCGTAGGTCCAGGTTTGGGTTTGGGTCTGGGTTTGCGCTGCGCCTGCGGTCTGCGCTGCGGCCTGCTTTTTCTTTGCCTGCGCGACGGGCGCTGCGAAACAGAGCGCCAGTGCTGCCAGTGCCAACCATCTGTTCATGCCGGTAACCATCTCCCTAATGATTCTAAGCATTGAGACGGGATTCGGGGCAGTTGGCATCAAAGCGGGCGCAAGAAAAGATTGGATCGAAGATGAAAACCGAGGGCTGGATGGCCCTCGGTTTCTGTGAGTTGATGCGGATCGCGACTGCGCTTACTTCGCGGATGCCAACAGGCTGGCCTGTTCGGCCAGGGCTGCGGCCTTGTCGGTCGCCTCCCAGGTGAAGTCGGCTTCGTTGCGGCCGAAGTGGCCGTAGGCGGCGGTCTGCCGGTAGATGGGACGGCGCAGCTTCAGGCTCTCAATGATGCCCTTGGGCGTGAGCGCGAAGTTTTTGCGCACGAGCGCGGTGAGATCGCCGGAGCTGAGCTTGCCGGTGCCAAAGGTTTCCACGCGCACGCTGACCGGATCGGCGACGCCGATGGCGTAGGCAAGCTGAACCTCGCAGCGGCTGGCGAGGCCGGCGGCGACGATGTTCTTGGCGATGTGGCGCGCCATGTAAGCCGCCGAGCGATCGACCTTTGTCGGATCCTTGCCGCTGAAGGCTCCGCCGCCGTGACGGCCCGCGCCGCCGTAGGTGTCCACGATGATCTTGCGCCCGGTCAGGCCGCTGTCGCCCATCGGTCCGCCGATGACGAAGCGCCCGGTCGGGTTGATGTGGTACTTGGTGTTTTCGTCGAGCCACTGGGCGGGCAGGACGGCCTGAATGACGTGCTTCAGGATGTCGGCGCGCAGTTCGTCGTTGGAGACGCTCTCGGCGTGCTGGGTGGAGATGACGACGGCGTCGATGCGTACGGGCTTGCCGGCTTCGTCATACTCGATGGTGACCTGGCTTTTGCCGTCGGGGCGGAGGTAGCTGAGCTTGCCGCTCTTGCGCACTTCGGTGAGGCGGCGGGTGAGCTTGTGGGCGAGCGAGATGGCTGCCGGCATCAGTTCCGGCGTCTCGTCGGTGGCGTAGCCGAACATCATGCCCTGATCGCCGGCTCCGCCGGTGTCGACGCCCTGTGCGATGTCGCCGCTCTGGCGATTGATGGTGGAGATGACGGCGCAGGTGTTGGAGTCGAAGCCGTAGAGGGCGTTGTCATAGCCGATGGAGGCGACAACACCGCGGACGAGCGTCTGGAAATCGACGTAGGCCTTGGTGGTGATCTCGCCGGCGATGACGACGAGACCGGTGGCCGTCAGCGTCTCGGCGGCAACGCGGCTATAGGGATCCTCGGTGAGGCAGGCGTCCAGAATTGCATCTGATATCTGATCGGCGATCTTGTCGGGATGGCCTTCGGTGACGGATTCGGAGGTAAACAGGGTACGGTCGCTCAAATCGATACTCCTTCAGCCGCAGCGCCGGAGCGCAGGACTGTCGCGGTGGGGTCCGGCGACGCGAAGCGCTGCAAACGGAGCATGCGCCGGAGGCCGGATGGCTTTCCTTTTATGGTATCGGTTTGCGGCGGTGAGGGCAAAAACGGGATGGCTCAACGGGTGGCACGGCGCGCTCAGAGGGCGGCATCGCGGGGTGAACGGCGCTGGGTGAATGGCGGACGGCTGGACGGCGCGGCAGGATTGGCGCGGCGGGCTAGCCCTGCGCGGGGTGGTTCTGGATGAACGAGGCAAGCTGCGCGGAGATGTGGCTGAGCCAGACGTGGAGCGGCAGAACCGAAGGCCACCAGCCGGCGCGGAAGCCGTAATAGCGGATGGCAACGAACGAGGCCAGCGCGACGACCAGCAGCAGGGCCGCGGCTCCCATCCACTTCAGCCGCAGCAGGCGCAGTTCGTGGCTGCGCATGCGGGCGCGACCGACGTTGGCAGCGAACTCGACCCAGCTCTGGTCTTCGATGGACTCTCCGCTGGCCGTGCAGGCGCGCTGGAAGCGGGTCATCCAGTCGCTCTCGTCGAGGCCGACGACGTTGACGTAGGCGCGAACGATGCCTTTGTTCAGGATGCCGCCGGGCAGGGCGCGAAACTGGTTGGACTCAAGCGCCATGAGGTGGCGGGAGCTGACCTTGGTGATCTCCGTAATCTGCTCCAGCGCAATGCCGCGGCTCAGCCGCTCCATGCGCAGATCGTCGCCAAAGGAACCGATACTCATCGAAGAAGCGCCCAACCTTCCCGCAAGAGTTTTCCACAACCAAGATACGTCCATCTATCGGCTGAGGTCAAAAGGAAACCATTTCCGGCAGGCGGTATCCGCAGTGGTTTGTTACGGATTTGATAATTTTGCAGAGCGGAACGCCGAATTGGAACCGGGTTGCGTTCCCGGTGCGCGACGACGATACTGGATGCCTGTCGCGCTGCCGATACGCGCGCGCGTGGTAGCGGACAGGGGCCAGTGGTCAGGGGTCAGTCGTCAGGGGCCAGTTGTCGGGGGTCAGTTTTTTGGCGGTCAGCCGCCGACACACGCGCGCGTCGAAGCGGACAGGGAGGTTGCCGGATGAACGGATGGATAGAAATGAACGGATGGTCAGATGGGCTGCGGGCTGCGTGGCGCGGCTGGCCGACTGTGGCGACGGCTGGCGGTCTGCTGGCGGGAGTGGCGCTGGCTGGCGTGGCAATGGCCGGCGTGGCAATGGCTGGTGTGGCGGCGTGGGCACAGGCGGGCACGCAGGCCGTGCCGCAGAAGCCCGTGCAGCCGCGACTGATTCATCCCGGCAACGGTCCGGGCGGTGTGCCGCAGACGACGTTTCTGGTGCATCGGCTGGGGATGGACCATGCCGAGGGGATTTGCACGATGGACGTGAATGGCGACGGCTGGCCGGACCTGCTGAGCGGGGCTTACTGGTATGAAAATCCCGGACCGCTGGGCGGCGAGTGGAAGCGGCACCAGTATCGGCAGGTGGGCATCCTGAACGAGTTTGTCTCCGACAGCGGCGAGTGGGCCGTGGACGTGAACCACGACGGACGGCCGGATGTGGTGACCACGGGATGGATGCTGAACGGGCTGTGGTGGTTTGAGAATCCGGGCAAGGCTGGCGGCTTGTGGGTCGAGCACAAGATCACCGACAGCTACGACACCGAGGGCGGCGTGATGGCCGACATCAATGGCGACGGCAAGCCGGACATCGCGCTGGCGCACTATAACCATTCGGGGATTCTGTGGGTGGATTTCTCCGGGCCGGTGCCGAAGGTGCATCATGTGGGCAAGCGCGAGCAGGACGGGCACGGGATTGGCGTGGCCGATATTGACGGCGATGGCAAGCCGGATATTCTGACGCCGTACGGCTGGTTTCGCAATATCGACGCCGACCACGACAAATGGGAGTGGCATCCGGACTGGAATCTGGGCGATGCGGGGTTTCCGATTCTGGGCTACGACGTGAACAACGATGGGAAGATGGACATCATTTATGGCCAGGGACACAGCTATGGCCTCTACTGGCTGGAGCAGCGCGGAACGGGCAGTTCGCGGCACTGGGTGCGGCATGTGATTGACGAATCGTATTCGCAGATTCACGCGCTGAAGCTGGCCGACATCAACGGCGACGGCGTGCCGGAACTGATTGCGGGCAAGCGCTATCGCGGACACAGCGGGCATGATCCGGGATCGTACGATCCGCTGGTGGTCTACTACT
The DNA here is from genome assembly GCA_021846275.1 of Acidobacteriota bacterium. Taxonomy (GTDB): domain Bacteria; phylum Acidobacteriota; class Terriglobia; order Terriglobales; family Acidobacteriaceae; genus Acidicapsa. The sequence goes on along the minus strand of JAJZBZ010000003.1, from coordinate 179,034 downwards.
ACACGATTGACCGCAAACACGCGACGTTTACGCGGCACGCGATCAGCGTGAACGGAACGGCGGGCGTGGGCACGCAGATTCTGGCGCTCGATCTGGACAAGGATGGCGACATCGACCTGGCGACGGCGGGCAAGACCGGCGTCCACTTCTTCGAGAACCTGACCATCGACAAGGTTCCGGCGGCGACGCGGGAAAAAGAGCTGCTGCTCGATCCGAACTGGCCGTATGTGGGCGAAGGCGTGCGCGTGCAGCAGGAAGACGGCCCGCCGCTGGAATAGCCATTGCATGGAGCAGCCGCGCGCTCTGCGCGCCACCACCATTTGTGGCCGCTCCCGTTGGTCGCGGGTGGGCGAAGGCTGAGGCTGACGGGAACAGCAGATTCCTTGCGGGAATGAGCATTGCATGCAGCCATTGCATGGAGCAGCCGCGTGCTTCGCGCGCCACGGACTTTTGTTACCGCTTCCGCTGGTCGCGGGCTTGCTGTGGCTGAGGCTGAAGCAAAAAGCAAAAGCAGATTCCCTTCGGGAATGACAACAAGAAAGGCAACGGCAGCGGTATGGCTGACGGCTGACCACTGACGACTGACGACTGACTACTGACGACTCTCTGCGCGGCAGGTTTCGCACTGGCAGTTGCGGCGCAGGAAGTCCCAGGAGTAGATTCCAGCGGTGTGGCCGTCCTGCCACTGGAACTGGATGGCGTAGCGTCCGGTGGGATGGGCGCTGGATGGGCGCGCGGGCGGTTCGTAGAGCGGCAGAAGCTGGGAGGGTTTGGCTTTGGGCTGGCCGGGCTGGCGTCCGTCGTTTTTGCGCTCTTCGACGCAGGTGGCGCAGGGGCAGGCGTGGCGCAGCCAGGCGAAGCTCCATTGACTGCGATGGCCGTCCTGCCAGTCGATCTCCATGCCGGTGCCTTCGGTGACGAGGACGCGGACTTTCGCCGGAGTGAGCGCCTGGCGGCTGAGCTGGCTGGCGCGGGCTTCGTCGCGCTCTCGCTGCTGCTGCTCTTCGCGGCTGAGGAACTGTATGCCTTCGTGACTCATGGTTTTTATTTTGCGCTCTTCGATGTGGGGATGCGAAAACGCCGGGGAAATCGAGCGATCAGAAGCGATAGGTGACGCCGACCACTGGTTCGTAGCTCTGGGTGAAGACGTTGGTGGAGCTGAAGGACGAGGTCAGAGTCGGCGATTTGTACATGACGCCGCGGTACTGGAAGCGAGCGCCGAGGTGATGCCAGAGCGCCCAGTCAACTCCAACGCCGTAGTCAAAGGCCGGAGCACTGGTGCCGCTGGTGGGCATGGGGGCGCTCTGAAAAGCCGGGTTGTCCTGGAGCGAGTAGGAGTAGAGCGTGCCCTTGCTGGGCTGGAAGAGGACCATGCCGCCACCGCCGAGCGCGAAGAAGTGAATGCCCTTGAGCCGGAAGGTCATGACCCAGTTGCCGAAAATCTGACTGGCGTTGGCCGAGACGCTGGCGGCGTAGGGAGCGAGCGGGCAGCTTGCGCCGGGGCAGGAGATCGGGTTGCTGTACTCCTGATTGGCGCGGTTGTAGCCGTAGCTGATCTCGTAGCCGATGAGCGGGCTGGAGATGTGGCGCGCCTCGATCATGCCGCCGACGGAGTTGGCGGGAATCTGGGTGAGTCCGCTGCTGACGTTGGAGGTGGTGTTCAGCCATGCGTAGCCGCTGAGAGCGATGTCGGTCTCCGGTCCGGTGGGCTGGTGCGTGGCGGCCTTTTTCGTCTTCGTCGCGGCGTGCGCGGGCATCGGCAGGAAGGCAAGGCAAAGGGCTGCAATGAGCAGTCTTGCGGTCGATTTCACAGACATCGGTTCTCCGTCGTCTCTCATTGTACTTTGCGCGGGTCGGATTTTGCGTGGGCGCGTCGGTACAGGGATTGGACGAGATTGCCGCGGTGAGGGCAGCACGGGCGCGGCAGGCTGGAGTGAGCAGCGGCTAGAAACGGAAATAGGCTCCGAGCATTGGCTCCAGAGTCTGAGCCAGGGAGGCCGGTGCCTGAAACTCCCTGGTCAGTTCCGCCGCGTGGTAGAGATTGCCGCGGAACTGCGCACGCAGGCCGAGGTGTGGCAGCAGCCCCCAGTCGAGTCCCGCGCCGTAGACGAAGACGGGCGCTCTCGCAGCCTGGGTGGGCACGGTGCCATATTGGCAGGAGATGGGATTCGGTGTGCAATTGAACTCGGTGTTATTGGCGCTGCCGACGGGAACGTCGAGAAGAATGCCGACGCCGACGACGGCAAATGGGCGCAGGTTGGCGAGTTTGGCGGAAAAGACCCAATCGCCGGACAGTTGATTCGCAAAGGCGGAGACCGTGGTGGCGGGGTAGTACGGACAAGGGCTGAAGGGACAGCCGCCGATCGTCGTCAGGCTGGTCGAGGCCTGGTTGGCGCGGTTGAGCGAATAGGTGGCCTCGTAGCCGAGCCAGGGGTGGACGATGTGGCGCAGTTCGATCATGCCACCGGCGGCGTTGGACAGGCTCTGGGTCTGTCCGTCACTGACGGCACCGCTGAGGATCTGATTGAAGCTGCCGTAGAGGCTGAGGGCGGCGTCGGTTTCGGCGTGCGCGGCTGCTTTCTTTTGCGCGGCGCGGGCGGGCGTGGCAAGCGTGGCCAGCAGGGCTACGGCGAGGCCGAGCACAGTGAAACGAGATTGCATGAGCGGATTCCTGAGCATGGGGTGCCTCCGTTCGTGGTATTGCGGTGTATCTGTGCGGGTTGGATGGTTCACCGTTGGGGATGGTTGGATTTCGGGGTAGAATCGCTGGCAGTTGCTCCGAAATCACTGCGGAGGGTTGCGATGCGCTGGCGCGAATTCAATCGGGAGTATGGCGGACTGGTGCATGCGCTGAACGCGATTATTTGGGATATGCTCTGCCTGCGTCTGCTGGAGCGGCAGGGGGACTGGATGATGATCTGGGTCGTCATCGCCAAGGATGCGTTCGTGGTGGGTCTGGCGCTGACCCTGGTTCCCCCTCGCTGGCGTGAGATTCGGGCTGCGCCGGAGAGTTGCGCAGTGAGCGAAGAGTTGGGCGCGGAGGGACTTTCGCTGGCCGGATATGCTTCCCCGTGGACGAGTTCGGCCTGCGATATGGGCCTGTGGGGACGGCTGCCGCGCGCTGTGATCCAGTCCATTCTGCTGGGCTATCTCTTCGACGCGGGACTGTTTCTCATTCTGCAAAAGCCGTAAACGAGGACGGCATCCGATGAGCGTGGCATGGACGGCGCGGGTGATGCCGAGCGCTGCGGCAGACGCCTCTCCGACGCTTGCACCCTGCGGACGCTGTCAGAAACGGAAATAGGCTCCGATCATCGGCTCGGCGGTCTGCGTGAAGGCGTTGGTGGACTGGATGACGCTGGTGAGCGCGGCGGCCTTGTAGAGGTTGCCGCGATACTGGAAGCGCAGTCCGAGGTGAGGCAGCAGGCCCCAGTCAAAGCCCGCGCCGTAGACGAAGACGGGCTTGGTCGCTGTGCTGGTGGGAGCGGTGCCGCTGGAGCAGGATGGGCTGGTGTTGCTGCAACTCGTGTAGGTTCCGGCAACGGGGACATCGAGCAGGACACCGGCTCCGACGACGGCGAATGGACGCAGGTTGAGCAGCTTCAGTGAGAAGACCCAGTCGCCGGTAAATTCATTGGCGTTGGCGGAGATGGAAGAAGAGATGGACGCGGGACAATCGGACGGAAGTCCGGGACAGGCAAACGAAGGCTCGGCGTAATTCTGGTTGGCGCGATTGAAAGAGTAAGTGCCCTCGTAGCCGAGCCAGGGATGGACGAGGTGGCGCAGTTCGATCATGCCTCCGGCGGCGTTGGCCGGGCTTTGATTGACGTTGCTGTCGCTGGTGGTGCCGCTGAAGGCTCCGTAGAGGCTGAGGGCGGCGTCGGTCTGCGAGGCGCGGGCGGGCGTGGCCGCAAGAAACGCGGCCAGCAGGGTGAGGCAGAACGCAGAGTAACGGGGTCGCCTGAGCGGATTGCTGAGCATAAAGTGCCTCCGTTTGGGGGAATGGTGGGGCATCTGTGCAAAGATTGGATGGCTTTCTGCCGGGGATGGTTGGATTTTGGGCTGAATCGCTGATCGCCGTGAGGGGCTGCGTCCGCCCTCAGTTGATGATGAGCGTGACATCGACGGTGTGGGAGATGCCCTGCGTTGCGGCGGTGACCTGAACCGTGTAGGTGCCTTGCGGGGCGTTGCCGGAGGTCTGGATCTGTCCGGACGAGCCGCTGGCTCCGGCGCAGCCGCTCAGGGCCAGGCCTGTGAAGGCGAGGCCGGTGAGCGCGAGGCATACGACTGGCACGAAGCGGCGCAGGCGACGGCGTGCGCGGCGCAGGCCGGCGAAGGGCAGCAGAAGCAGGAGGGAAGCGGAGATGAGGCGAGCCGCCTGGCTGGTGGCTGAGGTGGCACCTGTGCTGGCTCCGCTGCCAGAGGATGCTCCGTGGGCCGGTGCGACGGAGGAGACGGGAGTGGGCGCGGCCGTCGAGAGCGCGAGCGCGAACTGAATCTGCGTGCCGACGGGGATGGCTGTTGGCGCGGAGGGATTGAAGAGGCAAAGCAGGCCGGCGGGCGCGTTGGGACAGGTGAGCGTGAAGGCTCCGGAGGTGGCTCCGAGCGCCTGAAGCGTGAGCGTGAAGTTGGCGGTTTGGCCCTGTACGACGCTGGCGGTGGTGGTCTGGCCGGAGAGCGTGAAGTCAAAGCCGGTTCCGGTGAGGGTGAGGTTGAGCGGGCCGTTGGCGCTGGAGAGCGTGAGCGAGCCGTTGAGCACTCCGGCGGCGGTTGGCGTGAAGCCGACCTGAATTGCGCAGGTGGCTCCGGGGGCAAGCGAGACGGGCGCGGTCGAGGTGCCGCAGGTGGTCGAAGCGATGAAGTAACCCATGGCCTGAGCCGCTTGCGGCAGAGTGGGATAGATGCCGGTGAGCTGGCCGGCTGTGCCGGCGTTCGAGACGGTGATGGTCTGCTGGAGCGCGGCAAGGCCGACGGAGGTGACCGGGAACGAGACGACAAGCTGAGGCGAGGCGGCAAGCGTGGGCGGCAGATCGACGGTTCCGCTGAGGGCTGCCGTGACCGGAGTGGTTCCGTAGGCGGATTCTGCGGGAGCGCTGGCGGCAAACGAGCCGGTGACGGTGGCTCCTGAGCTGCCCGTCGTCGGCGCGAAGAGGATGGACGCGTTACAACTGGCACCGGAGGCGAGCGCGGCGGTGCAGGTGGTGGAGGCGATCTGGAAGGGTCCGGCGACGGTGAGCGCGAGGTCGGAAATGGCCGATTGGCCGGTGTTCGAGATGGTGACCGCCTGCGTCGGGCTGCTCTGGTGGAGATAGGTGGCCGGGAAGCTGAGCGAGGCGGGCGTGACGGAAAGCTGAGCGGGCGCGAGCGCGGTGCCGAGGAGCAGCGATGTGGCCTGGGGTACGCCAGCGGTGGTGGACGAAGCTGTGAGCGAACCCTGGCGTCCGCCGATGACGGTGGGCTTGAAGGTGAGCTGGACGGTGCAACTGCCCTGGGCGATGATCTGCGTGGCGCAACTGGTCTGGGTGATGGCGAAGTCGCCGGTGGCGGCGAGGACGAGTCCGTTGATGGGGCTGGCACCGGGGTTGGAGACGACGGCGGTGATGGGCGCGCTGGTGGCTCCGAGGGTGGTCGAGGGAAAGTTGATGGGGTTGGGGTTGATGGCGAGCGCGGCTCCGGGCAGGCCGGTGCCGGAGAGCATGATGGTGAGCGCCGAGACGCCGACGGTGGACGAACTGACGGTGAGCGAGCCGGTGAGCGAGCCGGTGGAAGTGGGCGAGAAGTAGACCTGCGCGGTGCAACTGGCTCCGGCGGCGAGCTGGAGCGAGCAGGTGCCGGGCTGGACGCTGAAGGGCGGCGCGGCGGCGAGCGTGAGGCCGGTGACGGCGGCGGTGCCGGAGTTCGAGAGCACGAGCGGCAGCGGAGCCGAGGTGGAGCCGATGCCGACCGAGGTGAAGGCGATGGCGGCGGTGTTGGCGGCCAGCGATGCGGCGGCGAGGCCGGTGCCGCCGAGGGCGATGGTGACGGGGATGTTGTTTTCGATGGCGGTGAGCGTGGCTGTGCCCTGGCGGCTGCCAGGCTCCGTGGGCGAAAAGAGGATGTAGAACGTGCAGTTGCCTCCGGCGGCGACCTGGGAGCCGCAGGTGCTGGTGGCGAGTGAGAAATCGCCGGTGACGGAGACGGGCTGGAGCGTGAGCGCGGTGGGTCCGGTGTTGAAGACGGTGACGGGCTGCGTGAGCGAGGGCTGGCCAATGGTTTCCGAGCCGAAGACGAGGAAGCTGGGCGAAACCTCAAGCGCGCCGGGCGCGAGGCCGTTGCCGGTGAGCGCGACCTGCATGGGGCTGACGCCGACGCTGGTTGAGGTGACGGAGAGCGAGCCGGTGGAGTTGCCGGCCGTGGTGGGCGCGTAGGCGACGGTGACGGTGCAGAGTGAGCCGGGCGCGAGAGTTGAGCCGCAGCCGTTGCCGGTGAGCGAGAAGGGCGCCGAGGCGGCGACGGCGAGTCCGTCCAGCGCGGCGGCACCGGAGTTGGTGATGGTGAGCTGCTGCGCGCCGGAGGTGGTGCCGAGGACGACGCTGCCAAAGCCGAGCGCGGGGGCGCTGAGGGTGAGCTGGCCGATGGCGAGGCCCGTGCCGCCGAGGGGAATGGTGACGGGCGTGAAGCCGGGCGTGATGCTGGAGATGGTGAGCGAGCCGGTCTGAGCGCCGACGGCTGTGGGAGTGTAAATGAGGGCCGCGTTGCAACTGGAGGAGCCGGCGAGCGTCGCGCCGCAGGTGGTGCTGGCGGGAATGAGCTGGAATGGACCGCTGAGCGAGAGGGTGAACTGATTGAGCGGCTGCTTGGTGAGTTCGCTGAGGGTGACGGTGATGGGCGAGGACGGAGTGCCGACGAAGGTGGCCGGGAAGCTGACGCTGGTGGGCGCGGTGGTGAAGTCGATGAGCGAGGCTCCGGTGCCGATGAGGCTGACGGAGGCTGTGGCCGGGATGGCGTTCGAGCTGGTGAAGGTGAGCGTGGCGGATTCGAGGCCAACGATGGTGGGACTGAAGGTTCCCTGAAAGGTGCAGGTCTGGCCGGGAACGACCTGGTTGCTGCTGTTGAGAGAACAGGTGGATTGGGCGAAGGCGAAATCGGCGGCGTTGGGGCCGCTGATGGCAAAGGTGGGGTGATTGAGCGGCTCCTGGCCGGAGTTGGTGACGACGACGGTGTACGGGCCGCTGGTGAAGGTTTGCTTGATCTGGCCGAAGTTGATGGCAGCGGGGCTGGGCAGCATGGACGGCGGCGAAAGGCCGGTGCCGGTGAGCGCGATGTTGGCTGGCGTGACGCCGGGCGCGGGCGAGGCAAGAGTGAGCGTGGCATTCTGCGCGCCGGTCGATTGGGGATCGAAGGTGACCATGAGGTAACAGCTTGCGCCTGCCGCGACCGACGTGCCGCACGAGGAGGACGAGACCTGAAAGCTGGATGCGCCGCTGCCGGAGAATGTCGGCGTGAGGTTGAGCAGAGGCGAGCCGCCGGTGTTGCTGAGGTTGAAGCGGACGGGCGTGGATGTGGTGTTGATCTGATGATTGCCGAAGTTGAACGAGCTGGTGCCGAGGGTGATGACCGGCGGCGTGAGGCCGGTTCCGGCGAGCGCGACGGTTTGGGAGCGCAGAGCGTCACTGACGGTGAGCGAGCCGTGCGCCGCGCCGGCGAGGGTGGGCGAAAAGGTCACGCTGAAGACGCAAGTGGAGCCGGCGGCGAGCGAGCTGCCGCAGGTGCTGGTGACGGCAAACGGTCCGGCGACGGAGGTTCCGATGGAGGTGAGCGGCAGGCCGCCGGAGTTGGTCATGGTCACCGTCAGCGGAGCCGAGGTCTGCTGGAGGACGGTGCCGGGAAAACTGAGGCTCAGCGTGGAAAGCGCGTCAGTGGGCGCGGCGATGCCGGAGCCGGTCAGCGGCGCGGTCTGGGTTCCGGCGCTGTCAACGAGCGTGAGCGTTCCGCTGGCGGGGCCGGTGGCTGTGGGGGCGAAATCAAGGGTGATGGCGCAGGCCGAGTCCGCGGCGAGCGAACCGGCGCAGCCATTGGAGACGATCTGGAACGGTCCGCTGATCGAGGCGGAGGTGATGGTGAGCGAGTTGCCGCCGGTGTTTTCGACGGAGATGGATTGCGGGGATGAGGTTGTGCCAGTCTGCTGCTGCGAGAAGCTGAGCGCCGAAGGCTGGAGGGTGATGGCGGCGGGAGCGACGGCGTTGCCGGTGAGCGAGGCCTGGAGCTGGCCGCCGGAGACGTTGGCGAAGACATTGAGCGTGGCGGTGCGCGTGCCCTGCGCGCTGGGCGCGAAGGCGACGTGTATGGCGCAGGTGGAACCCGCGGGGATGGTTTGTCCGGCGCAGGAGTCAACCTCGGTGTAGTCGCCGAAGTCAGTGCCGGTGATGGAGAGCGACGAGATGGTGAGGGAAACCGTGCCGGTGTTCGAGACCGTGATGAGCTGGGTGGGACTGGTGGAGCCGACGCTGGTGGACGCGAAGGTGAGCGAAGCGGGCGAAAGCGAGGCCGTGGCGACGGAGCTGGCGGTGACCGAGAGCGGAATCTGCCAGAGGCCGCGACCGTAACTGGCCGCCGTGAGGGTGGGCGTGGTGGAGCCGAGCGGCGTGGCCAGCAGTTGAGTGATGGGCGCAAGCGGCAGCCCGGAGCCGTAGACGGAGAAGCAGGAGCCGGTGGCGCAGTTGGTGACCTGATGCGTGAGGTAGACGCCGGTGTCCATGCCGACGTAGATCGTATTCGCGTCCTGGGGATCGACGACGACGGCGCTGGCCGGAGCCAGCGGCAGATTGGAGGCGATGGCATTCCAGCTCTGGCCGCCGTTGGTTGAGAGATAAAGCTGCGGCGTGCCCTGCGGACCGGCGGAGAAGCCTTCGATGGCGGCATAGACGGTCTGGCCGGTGGTATCGTGCGGGTCGATGGTGACGCCGGCCACATCGTAGCCGTAGGGATTGAAGCCGTAGGGGGAATTGGTGACCGGGCTGAGCGCGAGATCGGTCCAGCCGGAGATGACCCCCGTGGTCGGATTGAAGACGGTGGTGAAGAGATGGCCGGGCACGGAGCCGCCGCCGTCCCCCTTGCCCGCCATGCCGACGTAGAGGGTTTCGGTGCCGTTGGCATTGGCGTGGGCGGCCAGCGAGCGGATGAGCGCGTTGCTGACGCAGGCCGAGTCTGGCAGGCCGTCGAGCGGGCCGCTGAGCGCGCTGGCTGACGACCAGTTGCTGCCGCTGCCCTCGCCGCGCCAGATGCGGCAGGTGGCGACGAGCAGTTGGGTGGGATCGAGCGCATCCTCGACGAAGGCGGCCGGGTAGCTCATCGCCAGTCCGTCGTTGTTCACCTGGGTCTCGCCGATGGTGGGGCTGACGCCCCAGTCGGTGCCGGAGCAGAGCGCGGCAGAGTCGCATTCATAAATGGCCACACCGGCGGCGACGTTGGCGTACCAGTTGTTGAGGCTGGAAGTGGGATTGATGACGACCGGGCCGCCTTCGCCGCTGAGTAACTGCGACCAGTCGGTGGGCGGGGTGGTGGCGTCGATGACGCCGACCGAGCCGGTGCCTGCGATGCCGCTGAGCAGGGTGAGCGGCGTGGCCGCGTTCTGGGCCACGTTGCTCACCTCGGCCAGCGGACCGAGCGCGGCGTTGAGATTGGCGAAGTGGGTGGAGTCGGTGGAGTTGCAGACGGTGCCCGTCTCGGCCACGTCGTCGATGGAGCGCCAGAGGCCGCTGTCATTGCCGAGGAAGACGAGCAGCGGATTGGCGGTGTTCCAGACGAAGGCGTGCTGATAGGCTCCCACCTGGGCGGTGGCGCAGGTGGTGGCGTTGGTTGTGTTGCGCCACTGGCAACTGTTGGCCAGCGAGCAGCGGAAGAGATCGACGCCGCCGGCGAAGATGAGCGTGTCCTGGTTGGACGGAACGGCGGCCAGGGTCAGGTTGTAATCGCCGCTGAGGATGGTGGCGCTGCCGCCGGTCGAGGAGGTTTCGAGGGCCGCCGTGTTGATCTGCGTGGGAAATGTGAAGGGCTGCGTGGAGCAGATGCCGCCGCTCAGCGTGCAGGGGTCTTGCCAGATGCCCTGATCCTGAAGATTGACATCGACGGTCCAGGTGAAGGTGTCGCCGGTCTGGGGATTGACGGCGATGGCTCCGCGAAAGATGGGGCAGCCGGTGGCTCCGGGACTGCCGGATTGCGTTGGGCAGTTGACGGTGGTCAGTCCGGCGCCGGGCTGGTTGGCGATCCGGGTCCAGTGAATGCCGTCGCTCGACTGGTAGTAGCCGTGGTATTGAATGGCGGCGAGAAAAAGCTGGCGCTGCTGGTTCCACACGATGGCCGTGGCGGGATTGCCGTCGGGCGAGCTGAGCGCGCTGCCCGGAGCCTGGATCACCTGGCCGTTGGGATCGGTGACGGTGGCCATGTGCCAGGTGGTTCCGCTGTCCTCGGAGTAGAACAGTCCGGTGTAGCTGGCGGGGTTGTTCTGAAGGCCGTTGACGAGGCCGCTCTCATAGGCATGGCTGACGGCGGCGACGACCAGCAGAGGATTGGAGCCGCTCCAGGCAAAACCGGCGAAACCCTCGCCGACAAAGGAGACATCCTGGTTGGCGAGGCCGGATTCAAAGTCGCTGGTCTGGGTGATGAGCGACCACGCGCCGCCGTCGTTGGTGGAGAGCAGCAGGCCCGCGCCATAGTAGCTGTCCATGGCGTCGTTGGGGTCGCCGAGACCGGCCAGCACGACTCCGGTGGCTCCGGGCTGGAAGCTGATGGCGCCGACGCTGAGGCTTGCGTCGGCGGCATTGGCCAGCGCGGCGATGTTATCCGTAATCGGAGTGAAGGGAACGGTGGTGGTGGCCTGAGACAGGGTTGTCTCCCAGAGTCCGCCGCCGGTGGTGCCGACGAGCAGATGGTTGCCGGTCGCGTCAGCGGGATCGAAGGCCAGAGCGGTGACCCGGCCGGAGACCAGGCCGTAGGTCGAGGTCTGAACCGCCTGCGGGCCTACGGACGTCCATGCGGCGCTGGTGGAGCCTCCATTTGCGCGCGGCAGCAGCGAGGGAGCGGGATGGGGGTGAGCGGGCGGCGCGTGGCCGGGCCGCCAGCCGCGGCTGGCAAGAAAAAACTGCTCCGCGCGCTGAAGCGGCGGCAGGGAACGCGAAGCCGGAAGGGATGCGGAAGCCGACGGCGCGGCGGATGGCGCGAGTGAGGATTGGGCCAGGGTGAGCGGCGCGATCAGCAAGGAAAGCAGAAGCTGCACGGCTATGCGGAGCACCACCGGGCGGAGCACGATTTGGCGAAGCGCCGCCGGGCGTTGCCCGCGCACTCGTTCCCGACCCCCTGGCGAGGTTTGCCTCCGCATCTGCCGCTGTCTCCGCCGGAAAACGGTCGCAGCCTGGGGTGGAAGTGCATCCGGTGTTTCCATGAAGAGCGTCTGCGGCCTGCATCTGCCTGACGCGGCGTCCCATTGCAGAGACCGCGCGCAGGCGAACTCAGATGGTTCGCCGCCCTCCGAAAAACCGGTCTGTGTACCTCGAAGCCGCGTGATCCATCCTGTCTTCATGGAATGACAGGACAGACACGGAGTTCGGGTGCCGGATGAGAATTTCCGAAGGACTCTTCCCGTAAGCTAATGTGTGTTTCATTATAGAACTCAAATTTTCAAACTCTGGATAAATTTCAAACAGCAAGGATGGGGTGGTGCTGCGATACTCACTGGGCTATGCTGAAGTCGAGCAGAATCGGGCAGAAGAAGAAAGGGAAGGAAGCACGTGGCGCTGGGCACTCGAAAGCTGGACCCTCGGAAACTGGACCCTCGGAAACTGGACCCCTGGAAAAATGCGCGGATGAAGAAGGTGATCGCGAGCCTTGCTGGCAACTGGCAGGCGGAGATGACCGGCTATCACACCTATCTGGCGCTGGCGGATCGCGAGCCGGACGCGATGCGCGCGCAGGTGCTGCGGCACTTGGCGCAGGCCGAGCTGGAGCATGCGGCGCTGTGGGCCGGTCGACTGAGGGAGCTGGGCGCGGCCGAGCCGGTGTACGCGGGCGGTCCGATGGGCGAGGCGGATTCGCTGGCCAATCGCGCGGGCGGCCCGATGGTGGCGCTGCGGCGTCTGGAGATTGACGAGAGCCGCGATATTGCACGCTACGGAGGCCAGCTCAAGGAGCTGGGCGACGAAGGCTCGATCGCCATTCTGAAGCATGTGATCGAGGACGAAAAAGAGCACTATCGCGAGCTGGGCGGGCTGCTGCGCGGGCATGCGCCGCACAGCACGGCGAGCGGCAGGCCGATTGTGAACGCGCAGGGACTGCTGGACGAGATGCTGGCGCGGCGCAATGAGGGCCGGACGCAGGCGGGAAGCTGGATTGGCGATGCGGTCTATGGCGTGAATGACGGGCTGGGTGCGATCTTTGGCATCGTCTCGGGCGTCTCCGGCGCGACGGCCGGCAATGGGCATTACGTGCTGCTGGCGGGGCTGGCGGGAATGATTGCAAGCGCGCTCTCGATGGGATCGGGCGCATATCTGGCGGCGAAGAGCGAGCGCGAGATTTATGAGGCCGAACTGCACCGGGAGCGCGAGGCGATTGCCATGAATCCGAGCGAGGCGCGCGAGCTGCTGTCGCTCTACTACCAGGTGAAGGGACTGCCGCAGGAGGATGCCGAGCGCGTGGTGGATCATCTGGCGCGCGACCCGGAACAGTTGCTGAAGGGGCTGGCCGCCGAACGGCTGGAGACGGGCGAAGACGGGCTGAAAGTGCCGTGGGTCTCGGCCGTCTCCGGGATGCTGTCAACGGCTGTGGGCGCGACGATTCCGATTGTGCCGTTCTTCTTCATGAGCGGCGTTCCGGCGGTGATTGCCGCCGCCGCGATCTCGCTGGTGGCGCACTTCGCCGTGGGCGCGGCAAAGAGCCTGATTACAGTGCGGTCCTGGTGGTCGAGCGGTCTGGAGATGACCGTGGTGGGAGCAGTCGAGGGCGCTGTGACCTACGGCATCGGACTGTGGCTGGGACATCTCGGCGCCTAGCCATTGCATGGGGCAGCCGCGCGCTCTGCGCGCCACGGACAGTGGTGACGCTCCCGTTGGTCGCGGGTGGGCCACGGCTGAGGACGACTGGAAAGCAAATACAACGACGAAGCTGGTATCTGTTTTCCCACCCGACTGGAAGCTCGGATGGGGTAGCCATTGCATGGGGCAGCCGCGCGCTCTGCGCGCCACGGACAGTGGTGGCGCTCCCGTTGGTCGCGGGTGGGCTGCGGCTGAGGACGACTGGAAAGCAAATACAACGACAAAGCTGGTATCTGTTTTCCCACCCGACTGGAAGCTCGGATGGGGTAGCCATTGCATGGGGCAGCCGCGCGCTCTGCGCGCCACGGACAGTGGTGGCGCTCGCGTTGGTCGCGGTGGGCTGCGGCTGAGGACGTTCGCGAAAAGGAGTGACCGGGACGAAATGCGGCGATGGCTGGCGGCGATGCGCGGTCAGTTGGCGCGCACGGGGGCGGCCGAGCCAGCGGGACGCACGGGTGAGCCGCCGAGCGGGCGATGGATGGCTCCCATCGGTCGCAGGCCCATGGATGGCTGCGCCGCAGGTGGCTGGTGCATGGTAACGATCAGTGCGACGGCGGGAGCCTTGCCATTGCACAGATAGGCGTGCGGCGTGCTGGCGTCGAAGTAGACGGCGTCGCCCGGCTCCAGAACGGAAATCTGGTCGCCGTGGCGAATCTCCAGCTCGCCCTTCAGGATGTAGAGAAATTCAAAACCGGCATGCACATGCGGGCGGACATCCTGGCCTTTTTTGACGGGAATAAATTCAGCGTAGTAGGGGTCCATGTGGCGATCCGGGACCATGTAGCCGAGGCTCTCAAAGAAATAGGTGGGATCGTCGGTGCCGCTCTGGGGCAGGCGGACACGCTCCTTCTGGCGGTGGATGCGGAAGAGCGAGTGCGGCTCGGTTTCAAAAAAATAGGAAAGATCCTTGGAAAAGACCATGGCGATGCGAGCCAGGTTGCGCAGCGTGGGCACGACGCGCCCGGTCTCAAGCTGGGACAGAAAACTGGCTGAAAGGCCGGTGTGTTTGCCCAGTTCGACCAGGCCCATGGATTTCTTCAGGCGGAGGCGTTTGATGCGATCGCCGATGTGCTTTTCGGAGATGAAGTTCTCCGCTGTCTGCGAATCGATCTCGGTGGGAAGGATTTCTTCGGTCGGGCTTGCTTTGGCTTTGCTCATGGCGAAACTCTGCCTCCACGATACAGATGCGTGTCGAAGGCGATTTGTTGCTGAAATCAACAATTATTTTTGCTGAATACAAGCGAATTTGAGGAAAAACCTGAGACAGTGAGGATGGGAGCGGGGAAATCCCTCCGCGCGGGCGGGAGCGAATGGCTGAGGCGGGGCAGATGGGCGGAGCAAATACCGTGTCGAGGGCGGTATTGGTCAGCGGAGCTTCCGGGCTGATGGGACGGCGGCTGACGGCTGCGCTGGCGACGGACGGCGTGCCGGTGCTGCGGCTGGTTCGGCGCGCGCCCGCCGCTGCGGACGAGCTGCGCTGGCGTCCGACGCCGGGCGGCGGCATTGAGCAGATCGAGCGGCTGGAGGGACTGGCGGCGGCGGTGCATCTGTCGGGTGCGAATATAGCGGCGCGGCGCTGGACGGCGGCCTGGAAGCGCGAGATGTGGCAGAGCCGGGTGGAGTCGACGCGCGTGCTGTGTGAGGCGCTGGCGCGGCTGCGGCGGCCTCCGGTGGTGCTGGTCTGCGCCTCGGCGATTGGCTTCTATGGCGACCGTGGCGAGGCGGTTCTGGACGAGGATTCGGCGCGCGGCGAGGGGTTTTTCCCGGAGCTGTGCGCGGCGTGGGAGGGTGCCTCGCGCGCGGCTGGCGAGGCCGGGATTCGCGTGGTGCATCTTCGGCTGGGAGTTGTGCTCAGCCGCGGCGAAGGCGCGCTGGGGCGGATGCTGCCGCTGTTTCGCGCCGGGCTGGGCGGTCGGCTGGGCAGCGGACGGCAGTGGATGAGCTGGATCGCGGAGGCGGACGCGGTGCGCGCGTTTCGGTTTGCGATGGAGAACGGCGCACTGCGCGGCGCGGTGAATGTGGTGGCTCCGGAGCCGGTGACGAATCGGGAGTTTACGGCGGCGCTGGGGCGCGCGGCGCATCGGCCCGCGCTGCTGCCGGCTCCGGCGCTGGCGCTGCGGCTGGCCCTGGGCGAGATGGCGGAGGCTGCGCTGCTGGCGAGTGCGCGCATCGTGCCCGCGCGATTGCTACAGGCGGGGTTTCGGTTTGAGCATGCGAGGCTGGCGGATGCTCTGCGCGCGGTCATCGCGGACTGAGTGCTTTGCGCGCGCAACCGCTGGAGCGCGGTTCAGTAGACTGAAAGCGCATGGGGGCAAGAGTGCGCGCAGGATCGGGATGGGCGATGCCGTGGCTCTGCGTGGGCGGAGTCGCGATGCTGCTGCTATCCGGCTGCGGAACGCCGGGCGCGCCACAGCCGCCGTCGCTGCGGCTGGCCGAGCCGGTGGCGGATCTGGCAGCGGCGCGCGCGGGGAACGCCGTGACGCTCACCTGGACGAATCCGAAGAAGACGACCGATGGCGCGGAGATTGCGTCGTTTCAGGCGGAGATGGAGGCGGATCTCTGTCGCGCCGAGGGCGAGACGGTTTCGATTGCCGCCGATTGCGCGCCGGTGAGAAAGATGACCGTGAAGCCGGGCGGCGCGACGACAGCGACGGACATGCTGCCGACGGAGCTGGCTGCGGGCAAGCCGCGCGCGCTGCGGTACTGGGTGGTGCTGCGCAACGAGCGTGGGCGTACGGCGGGCGTGTCGAATGTGGCCCTGAGCGCGGCGGGACAGGCTCCCAAGGCCGTGGCCGGGCTGACGGCGACGGCGAGCGCCGCTGGCGTCGTCCTGCGCTGGCAGGCGGACGGCACGGCGACGCCGGTGCGGCTCCATCGGCACCTGGTGCGCGGCGCGGCGAAGCGGAAGAGTTCCGGATCATCGTCCGCGCCCGCCGAGGCCGTCGATGAGGATTTGATGGTGGATGCGCCAGCTACGGCGGGACAGGCGGGAGCGGTGGATCGCGAGGCGCGTTTTGACGAGGTGTACAGCTATGCGGCTGAGCGGGTGATGAGCGTGGAGCGCACCGCGCTGGCGCAAACGGCCGCGGCATCGCAGACCGGAGCGGCGATGCCGCGCGGGAAGGCGCATCACGCGCCGGTGCGACGCGGCGCGCAGCATACGGAGACGGCCACGCCGGAGACGATTGAGATCGACAGCACGCCGAGCGCGGCGGTCACGGTGGCGACGACGGATGTCTTCCCGCCCGCGGTGCCGCAGGACGTGGTGGCGACGTACACGGCGGCGACGCACAGCGTCGATCTCTCCTGGACGCCGGACACGGAGCCGGATCTGGCCGGGTATTTTGTCTATCGCTGCGAGGATTGTGGTGATGGCGGTCAGGGGAGTTGGACGCGGGTTTCGTCCGCTGAGCCGGTCGAGTTTCCGGCGTACTCCGACGCCGAGGCGCAGGCGGGGCGCGTCTATCGGTATGCTGTGAGCGCGGTGGATGAGCATGGCAACGAGAGCGGGCGCTCGCAGGCGGTGACGGTGAGCACGCAGCAGTAGGCCGGATGGAAATGATTTTTTCAGTAACCGGAAAACGAGGAGAGCGATGAAGTATTGCCGTTTGGAACTGGATGGGCGCGCGGAGTGGGGACTGGTGGAGGAGCGCGCGGGCAAAGAGTGGATCACGGCGCTGCTGGCTTCGCCGTGGCGGATGGAGCCGACGACGGTTCTGGGTGTGCCGGTGGGCGAGGCGCGGCTGCTGGCGCCGGTCGCGCCGACGAAGATTGTCTGCGTGGGCAGGAACTATCGCGACCACGCGAAGGAACTGGGCAATGAGGTTCCGAAGGAGCCGCTGCTGTTTCTGAAGCCGCCATCGTCGCTGCTGGGAGCGGGCGGCGTGGTCAGGATGCCGCGCGTGGCCGAGCGCGTGGACTACGAGGGCGAATTGGCGGTGGTCGTCGGCCGGCGCATCCACAGGCTGAAGGCGGATGAGGATGTGCAGCCGTATCTGCACGGGGTGACGGTGGCCAACGACGTGACGGCGCGCGACCTGCAGAAGAAGGACGGTCAGTGGACGAGGGCCAAGGGGTTTGATGGATTCTGTCCGGTGGGTCCGGTGGTTTCGACCGAGGTGACGGCGGCGGCGATTGACGCCGGGCTGGTGGTGGAGACGCGGCAGAATGGCGAGCTGCGCCAGCATGGCTCGACGGCGGATTTCATTTTTTCGCTGCGCGAGCTGCTGGTTTACATCACGGCGGCAATTACGCTGGAGCCGGGCGACCTGTTGCTGACGGGGACTCCGGCGGGAGTGGGTCCGGTGGCGGCGGGCGACGAGGTGGAAGTGACGGTGGCCGGGGTCGGTTCGCTGCGGAATCGGTTTGCCGCCGAGGAAGAGTAATCCGTTGCATTTGCCCCGGAATCAGTTTCATAACCAAACCGAGATTTGCAGCACGAACGGGAAATGAGAACGGAAGCGGTGCTTTTTTGCCTTGCTGCGAAGTTTCTGCATCCAACAGGGAGTAGACTTTGATCGGTAAGGCTTCGATTCTCTCCGCAGTCCGGCAGCGGGCGGCGAGAGCATCCAGATCAGGGTCCGAAGCAGGATGAGAACCAAGGAGGCGAGAGTGGCAAAGAATCTTTTGGAACAGTTGCGGACGATGACGGTGGTGGTGGCCGATACGGGCGACATTGAGGCGATGGAAAAGTTTCGCCCGCAGGACGCGACGACGAATCCGTCGCTGATTACGGCGGCGGCGCAGTTGCCGCAGTATCAGTCGATTGTGGACGGCGTGCTGCTGGAGGCTCGCAGGGAACTGGGCGAAGGCGCCGAGGACGCGCGGATTGCCAACCTCGCGTTTCGCCGACTGGCGATTGCCTTTGGCAAAAAAATTCTGGCCATCGTGCCGGGGCGGGTTTCGACCGAGGTGGACGCGCGCCTCTCGTTCAACACCGAGGCGACGATTGCGCAGGCGCGCGAGATCATTGCGCAGTATGACGCGGCGGGGATTGGCCGCGAGCGCGTGCTGGTGAAGATTGCCTCGACGTGGGAAGGCATTCGCGCGGCGGAGGTGCTGGAAAAAGAGGGCATTCACTGCAACCTGACGCTGCTCTTCGGGCTGCATCAGGCAGTTGCCTGCGCGGAGGCGAAGGTCACGCTGATTTCGCCGTTCGTGGGGCGGATTCTGGACTGGTACAAGAAGGACACGGGCAGGGATTACCAGGGCGCGGACGACCCCGGCGTGCATTCGGTGACGACGGTTTACAACTACTACAAGAAGTTTGGCCACAAGACGCAGGTGATGGGCGCGAGCTTCCGCAATATCGGCGAAATCTGTGAGCTGGCCGGCTGCGACCTGCTGACGATTTCTCCGCAACTGCTGGCGGAGCTGGAAGCGACGACGGGCGATCTGCCGCGCAAGCTGAATCCGGAGACGGCGCACGGGCTGACCATTGAGAAGATTGCGATGGACCGCGCGACGTTTGATCGGATGCACGCGGCGGACCGGATGGCGACCGACAAGCTGAAAGAGGGAATCGAAGGCTTCAGCGCGGCGCTGGAGAAGCTGGAAACCCTGCTGGCGAAGCGGCTGGCGGAACTGGAAGCGGTCGCCGCCGGCTGAGGCGGCAACAATCGGCAACGCGGGCCGCTCGGAGACGGGCGGCTCTGTTTTCACCCGAAACCCTTCCGTGCAATGCTCATTCGCCGTGGCCGGCGCGGTCGTCGTGATCGCGGTCGTGTTCCCAGTGGTGAATCTGCCGTGACAGTTCTTCCGGGTGGATCGCCATCTCGACCATGTCCATTTCGCCGTGGTCGAAGCTGACCACGATCATCGCCAGGCGCTTGCCCTCCGGCTTCACGTAGATCAGGCTGTGGTCGTTGCCTTCGCTGCTGGTCTCGCGCACGATGCGTGTCCATCCGCCGTCCATCTCGCGCGCCGCCATAGCCTCCAGTTCGCTGCCGTCGATCTGGCGCGGCAGTCCGTCGATCTCGGCCACGCGCATGTGGCTCACGCCGCCGTGAGTGTAGACGCCCGCCACGCCGCTGATGAGCCACTGCATTGGAATGTGCTGCTCGCGCCCGTGCCAGCGAGCCTGAACGGCTGCCTCCATCTGGTGAAAGCTGCGATCATCCTCGCTGGCCGCCTTCACGCTGCCCTGCGGCGTGGCCGCAATGACCACGGCCACCGCCATCAGAGCCGCGCCGCACGCCGCCACCCATCGCACCG
Source organism: Acidobacteriota bacterium (assembly GCA_021846275.1). Lineage (GTDB taxonomy): Bacteria > Acidobacteriota > Terriglobia > Terriglobales > Acidobacteriaceae > Acidicapsa. Next base: position 159,757 of record JAJZBZ010000003.1, on the reverse strand, counting down.
CCCGCTCGTTCATTGCGTCACCTTCTTCTGCGCCTTCTTTACCACGTCCTTGGGAATCCCGAACGTTCCGCCCAGCTCGCTCAGGCTATTCACGTCAATCGGGCCCAGAATCAGCACCAGATCAATCTCCCGATCCTCGGCGTCGAGCACATAGAGTCCCTGCATCTGCCCATTGATCAGCTTCACAAAGACATCGGTCCCCTGCGAGACGCCGCGCGTGCGCTCCCGCACCATCGGCGACCACGCCTCGCCCTGCATATACTTACGCAGATCGTCGAGATCCGCCTGCGTATAGGCGTGATCCTTGTCGAAGTCGTACTCGCGGACGTAGATGCCCTGCAAGCCCTGGATCAGTTTCGACACGTCCCTGTCCTTGTCGCTGTCCTTGCCGCTCATGAACTTCGAGGCAAACTGCAACATGCTCTGGTTCAGCGTCACCTCGGTCACATGCTTTGCCTGCGCCGCCAGCCGCTGCTCCACCGGCGAAGGCGTCGGCAACTGCGCCCACGCCGCGCCACAGCTCAGCGCCAACGCAATCACTCCTGCCCGCATTCCCGCCGCCCGCATTCCCGCTCTGCTTCTAACCGCCCTGTTCTTTGCCGCTCTGCTCATGCGCGTCCTCGTCTCCATTCGTTCCGCCTTCGGCTGCACTGCCTTCACTGCTCGTCGTTCAAGCGATCCTGCACACGGTTCAGCGTGCGGCTGGTAATCCGCAGCGCCTCCATCACCTGATCGCGCGCCACCAGCGCCCGCGTCTGCTCGGCCTGCGCCGCTTCGCTCCTGCGCCGCTGCTCGGTCTGGTAATACGCGGCCGCTCCGGCCACCACCGCGCCCAGCGCCACGCTGGCAGCAATCCGCTGGATTGCCCATCCGCGTCCGGTCAAAGCCCGCGCGCCAATGGGAAACCGCAGCAAGCCCGCCATTCGACCGGATGGTCGCAGCGCCCTTGCTCGCGTCGTCGCACCGCTGCCGCGTCCGGCCATTGCCCGCGCCAGAATCCGCTCTTCCAGTCCCTCCGGAGCCGCGCGCCGCTGCAAGCCATTGCGCAGCGCCGCCTCCAGTCGCTCCATTTCGAGCCGCTCCATCGGCTGCGCTTCATTCGTCCGTTGTCGCCCACCGGGTTCATTTCCACCGCGCTCGCTTTCGTCACTGCGCATCGCTCATCTCCTTTTCCGCCAACCCGCGCAGCGCCCTCAACCCGCGCTGCAAATGGCTTTTGACCGTTGCCACCGGCGCGCGCAGCGCCGCTGCCATCTCCTCGGGCGTCATCGCCTCCTGATACCGCAGCAGCACGGCCTCTCGCTGCCGCTCCGGCAGCTTCATCAGCCACCGCTCCACTCTCGCACCCTGCCGCGCACTCTGCCCCGCGTACTCAGGCGCCGCTTCCCGCCAATCTTCCAGGCCCATCCAGCGGCCCTCGCGCCATCCCGGCTCGCGACTGTTCCGCCGCCGCATCGCGTCCACCGCCCGGTGCATCACAACCTGCCGCAGCCAGCGTCGGATATGCTCTTCGCCCTGCATCCGCGCGCGGTTCCGATCCAGCTCCAGAAAAACATCCTGTGTCAACTCCTCGGCCCATCCCGCGTCGCCGGTCATACGCAGCGCCAGCGAATAGACCATCGACGTATACCGCCTGACCCAGACCTCCAGCCGCCACTCGCCCGGGGTCGGATCGGCGATTGTCTCAACCCGATACGCCTCACCCGTCCGCGACTCCTCGATCATCCCTGCCGCCATCTCTGGCTGGACAGGCTCAGTTCGCCGCCAAATCCGCTCTTCGTTGGTCGCCACGCCTGGCAACCCCAGCGGCGTCTTCATTCTGTGCCCTCTGTCTTCTCATACCGCGTTTCTGACCCGCTGCGGATGCGGACGCGCGAAAAAATTCTGCTTCGCCCGCGCGGAGTCCCCTCGCATCCCGTTCCAGTCGGCGCACAATTCCTGTTTTTTCTTCCATTTCGCCTTGACGACCGTATCCGCAAGTGTGCATACTCCGGCATTGGATTGGCGGTGCGCAGTTTCTCAGTCTCCGCCGGAGCAGCGGTACCCATGAATCGCATTCTGTTACGCATTCTCTTCGTTTTGCTTGTCGCCACTGTCTGTTACTCCCTCCAGCCCTTCGCAGTTCCCGCGCTACCCGTCGCCTTGCTTGGAGCCATCGCCGCCGCTCTCGTTCTCTGGACTGAGCATCGACTGCGCTCGCTCCCGCTCCGCCGTCTGCTCGGAGCCGTCGCTGGAGCCTTGCTCGGCCTGGTTGCCGCCGCGCTCTCGGCCTTTGTGCTTCACTCCGCGCTCGCCGACGCGCCGACCTCGTCGGCGCTCCAGATCTTCGTCCTGCTGCTCTTCGCCTATCTCGGGTTGCTCGTGGGCGCAAGCAAAGGCGAACTGCTGAACCCGGCCGCGCTCGCTCACCTCTTCACCGGCGAAAAACCCCAGGAGGCGGCCGCCTGCATTCTCGACACCTCGGTCATCATCGACGGCCGCATCGCCGACGTGGTCGGAACCGGCTTCCTCACCGGCCCGCTCATCGTGCCCGAGTTCGTTCTCCACGAGCTGCAATCCGTCGCTGACTCCACTGACGCCTCGCGTCGGCAGCGCGGTCGCCGCGGCCTGGACATTCTTCAGCAGATGCAGTCGATCCCTGGCCTTGATCTCCAGATCACTTCCGACGATTTTCCCACCATTCGCGAGGTTGATCTCAAGCTGCTGGAACTTGCTCGCAAGTGGAACGCCCATATCGTCACCAACGACTTCAACCTGAACAAACTCGCGCAGCTTCAGCATGTTCGCGTGCTCAATGTGAATGATCTTGCCAACGCCCTGCGCCCGGTCTTCCTGCCCGGCGAAAAGATGCAGATACACATCCTGAAGGAAGGCAAGGAATACGATCAGGGAGTCGGCTATCTGGATGACGGCACCATGGTGGTTGTCGATCACGCGCGCCGAGCCATTGGCCGCTCGGTCGAGATCACCGTCACCAGCGTGCTGCAGACCGCGAGCGGGAAGATGATCTTCGGTCGCTGCGACGATCCGGCCTCGCGGAACGAGGCCGGACGCAACGATGCGGGTCGGGCCGAGGCCCAGCTCACGCACTGATTCGGCTTGCACCGCTGCTGCTTTTCGACCGCAGCCAGACCCCTGCCGCGAGCAGGTGGAGCGGCAGCCATCGGTCGTGGCGCGCAAATCGCTCGCCTGCCCACGCAGTGGCGCGGCGGCGGCGTGCAATGCCATGAACTGGCCATAAAATGGAAACAGGATCAGCGCCGCTGCGCTGCACGGAAGACCCTGAATGACCACTCTGAAGACCTCGCTCACCGAATCCATGGCTCAGGCCGCGCAGCGCGTCGGCCTCACGCTCGTCACCACCACGCAGGGAACGGACTTCAACGGCCATCCCACGACGATCTTTGAACTGGCCCGCAGTGGTGATGGCTCCGGTCGCACCCTCCGGCTGGAGTTGAGCGAACAGTTTGATTTCGACAAGCCGGAGCTGTTGCCCGCCATGACGGCGCACCTGGCCGAGGAGGCCATGCGGCTGCGCAATCCGGTGCCGAACGCGGGGGTCACGCTGGAAGGGCTGCCGATCTCGTTTCGCGGCTTTCGCTGGCCGTTTCATCGCTCCACGTCGGGCGCGGACAGCTACATCGTTCACGGCGAAATTCATCTCGAAGATGGAACCGGATCGCCGCTCCACGCCCGCGTGGCGGCGGCCATGACGGTCACCTTTGCCGACATCGTGCCAGCGCCGGAGCAGCCCTACGCCGAAGCGTTTCTTTACAACGCCGTGCGCAAGACGCTGGACCAGGGACAACTGGAACTGGTGAGGAGCGGCAACCGTCAGCCGGTGCCGATCACGACGCGCTACTACAGCCGCTGGGAGCGCAGGTTCTTCTTCACGGACACCGACGACGCGGCGCGCCTCCAGTATCTGCTGCTGAAATGCTTCTGGCTCTCCGGCGTGCTCGGCGGGAATCAGCCCGTCTGGATCGCCGACCCGCGCGATGCCCAGTACCTGAACACGACGGAGGCGGATATGTTGCGCATGGCCGCTCATGAAGCCGCCGAGGGCCTGCTCGCGCTTGAAGGCGAGTACGCCAGCGCCACGCCAGCGCTGATGGCCCGCGCCGACGAGTTCCGCGAAAGGCTCAACCGCGCACTGGCCATCACCAAACCCAGCTTCAACGAAGCCATGCGCTCCGGCCAGGCGAATATGTAGTGGATGCCGGTCGCTGTTGCCAGCGTGCGCGTAACGGCTCTCCGACGGTTTGCGATTCTATGTACAATACGGCCATGACAACCGCCGCCCTGTTTCAGTTTCATCGTGAGTCGCAGGCTCACATGCGGTGTCAGGACAATCTCGACTTCATGCGTCCGCTGGCCACAGGGTCCATGCAGCTGATCGTCACGTCTCCGCCGTATAACATCGGCAAATCCTACGAAAGCCGAAAGCCGCTGGAGAGCTATGTCGCGCAGCAGGCGCAGGTCATCTCCGAGTGTGTCCGGTTGCTTCGTCCCTCCGGTTCGCTCTGCTGGCAGGTGGGCAACCATGTGCAGGATGGCGAGATTTTTCCGCTCGACCTGGTCCTCTATCCGCTTTTCCGCGAGCATGGGCTGCGCCTTCGCAATCGCATCGTCTGGCATTTTGAGCATGGTCTTCACTGCTCCAAAAGACTGTCCGGACGCTACGAAACCATTCTCTGGTTTACCAAATCTGAGGACTACGTCTTTCATCTTGATCCCATCCGCGTTCCCGCGAAGTATCCCGGCAAAAAATACTTCAAAGGGCCGAAGATCGGGCAGCTTTCGGGTAATCCGCTGGGCAAAAATCCCGGTGATGTATGGATATTCCCCAACGTCAAAAACAATCACGTCGAAAAAACCGTGCATCCCTGCCAGTTTCCTGTGGAGCTTGTCGAGCGACTGGTGCTTGCCCTCACAAATCGCGGTGATGCCGTGCTCGATCCATACATGGGCGTTGGATCAAGCATTGTTGCGGCCCTGATGCATGATCGCGTCGGTTATGGCTGCGACATTGTCCCGGAGTACGTTCAGACGGCTCAGGAACGCGTCGCGGCTCTGCGGGATGGCTCGCTGCGGACGCGACCGATGCACAAGCCCGTGTATGACCCCTCGCTGCCCAAGGGCGGACACGCGTGAGGATTGTCGAGAAGTACTCCCATCTGAACGGACTTGAGTATCTGCTTGTTCACAAGCCTGCGCTCTGGACGCAGATTCAACAGGTCATTGCCGACATTGACGCGGCATCCTGTCGAACGAAAATCTCAAAGGAGATTCGCACGAAAGGCAAGCAGCTTTTTTCTCCCATCGCGATGAACAGCAGCTTCAGCCAGCGTTTTCGCGAGCACAGATGGAACGAACAGCGCACGGCATATTGGGTGACCTCGGACGCGCAACTGATCCGCCGTACGATGCACCTTTCCGCTGAACAGCAGAAGAGCGCGATTGAAGCTGCGGGGCTGCGGCCCATCTACTCGTACAACCAGACGGACTTTGTGAAAGAGCGCGTGGCCGTCGAGGTCCAGTTCGGCAAATACTCCTTTGTCGCCTACGATCTTTTCGTCAAACACATGGCCTTCTTTGTCGGCGACGTGATCGATGTGGGCATTGAAATTCTGCCCATGAAAGAGCTTCAGGAAAACATGTCGTCCGGCGTCGCCTATTACGAGGGCGAGCTGTATAACCTCATCCGGGAAGGACGCGGCGTTCCAGCAGTTCCGCTGGTTCTTGTCGGAATTGCTCCCTGAAAAGGGTTTGTCCCGGCCATTGAGCAGAGCCGCATTGGCTCAGGCCGCAAGGCCGAGGCGGCGGCGGGCGATGGTGGGCAGTGCGGAGCCGAGGCGCGTGAGCGTGGCGGAGGCGACTACGAGCCAGAGGATTCCGCCGAGGAGGATCGTTGCTGCGTCCAGCAGTCGTGCGGCGTGGAGGCCAAGGTGGACTGCGGCGATGAGAATGGCGCGCGCGGCGACCCAGGCGGCAAAACCTGAAACCACTCCCGCGGTTGCGCAGCGGAGCAGTTCGCGGTGGTCCAGGCTGGCGAGCGAAACCATGCGTCGGCGATGGAGCAGGATGGCGAGCGCGAGCGTCTGTACGGCGATGCCGAGGTCGGAGGCGACGGCGAGTCCCATCGCCCCCCAGAGCCGGAAGAGCGTGGCGTAGACGGGCAGCGAGGCGAGCGTGACGATGGTTCCGGCGACCATGGGCGCGAGCGTGTTCCCTGCGGCGTAAAAGGCGCGCGCGTAGATGGCCTGAGCCGACCAGAGAAACAGCGAGATCGAGAAGACGGCGAAGTAGCGAGCGGCGTCTGCTGCCGCGTCGGTGTGGAGACGGCCGCCGACGAGGATGAGTTCGACGAGCGCGGGCGCGAGCGCGATCATGGCCGAGGCTGCGAGCAGACCGAGAGCGGCGACGCGCGAGACCGAGTCGGCGACTTCGACGGCGAACTCGAAGCGCTTGCCCGTGGACCAGAGCCGCGCGAAGAAGGGCATGGACGCGGCACCGGCGGCCTGGGCAATGACCGCCATCGGCGCGGTGAAAAGCTGTTTGGCATAGCTCATCAGCGAGACGGCTCCGGCGCTGTGAGAGGCGTAGTGGCTGATGATCCAGTTGTCGGCCGTAACCAGCGAGACGCCGACCATGAGCGGGACGGAGAGCCGGACCCACTCGCGGAAGCCTTCGTCATGCAGGTCGAGAATGGGCCGGAAGCGCGCGCCGTGTCGCCAGGCTGCGGCGGCGTTCAGCAGAAAGGGTCCGAGGATGGCTCCGACGAGCGTTCCCCAGGCAAGCGACTGGACCCCGAAGCGCGAAGCCAGCAGCAGGCCGCCGACGATGGTGCCCAGGCTGTAAAGCAGCGGCGCGACGGCCTGTATGGCGAACTGGCGGCGAACCAGAAGGACGGCGGCGTAGACACCTCCGGCGAAGAAGCAGAGCTGCGCCGGAAGAACGATGCGCGTGAGGCGGACGCAGAGCGCGGATTTTTCCGCGTCGAAGCCGGGAAAGAGCCAGTGGATGCAGGCTGGCGCGGTCCACTCCGCCAGCAGGATGGCCGCGCCGAGGACAAGAGCCATCGTGGTGAGGATGACGTTGAGCGAGCGCATGCCGTCGGCTTCGCGGTTGGCGTCGCGGTACTGCGTGAGGATGGTGACGAAGGTGATCGACGCCGCGCCGCCGACGAGGAAGTAGGCGATCATGTCGGGCAGTTGAAAGGCTGCGATGAAGGCGTCGGCCTGCATGCCACGGCCAAAGACGAGCGCGATGTACTTGACGCGGACGAGGCCGATGAGCCGCGAGAGAATGGCGGCGGCCATGAGGATGACGGTCGCGGAAAAAGCGGTGTGGCGATGCGAGGGTCGCAGCAGTTGCAGGGCGCGACGCCAGCGCGGCAGCGGCGCGGCGGCGGGCTGGCCCGATGGCGAAGCGGGGTCACGATCAGGAAAAAGCTCGGATTGGTGGCCGTGTGCGGTCATCGGGCAGGGTTTCCCTGCGATTTTACCAATGCGGCAGTGGTGGCGGAGACGGGACGAAGCAGGACCGGGAGATTGGAGTCGAGCGCGGCGTCCAGTTCGTATTCGAGGAAGTTTTCGGTGAGCGCGAGTGTGCGGCTGCGGGCGCGCGTAGCTGCGGGGGGGTGGAGCGTGAGCGCGCGCAGCCGGCGGCGGAGCATCCGCTCGCGAAACGTGGCTGATTTCTCTTCGGCAAGCTGGCGCAGGCGATCCATGCGCGCGCGAATGACAGCGGCTGGAACGGGATGAGCCGCGTGGAGCGCGAAGCCGGACGTGCCAGGACGCGGAGAAAACGGGAAGAGATGAAGATAGGTGAACGACAGCGATTCGACGAGGCGCAGGGTTTCGTCGAATTCGGCGTCGGTTTCGCCGGGAAAGCCGACCATCACGTCGGCACCGAGGGCGAGCGCGTCTCCGCAGGCGGCGGCGATGGCTTCGACTTTTGCCGCGTAATGCCACGGACGGTAGCGGCGGTGCATGCGGCGCAGCACGGCATCCGAGCCGGACTGGAGCGGCAGGTGTGCGTGGGGTGCGAGGCGATGGTCGCCTGCTGCGCTTTCGGCCAGGGCAGCGATCAACTCCGGCGTCCAGTCCATTGGCTCAATGGAGCTGAGGCGCAGGCGTGGGAGATTGGTTTCGGCGAGGATGCGCGCGATCAGGCAGTGGAGGCTGGCGGTGCGCTCGGAGGACGCATCTGCGCTGCGGAGATCGCGACCCCAGCGGCCGAGGTTGATGCCGGAGAGCACGAGTTCCTGACCACCGGCGGCGACGAAGGCGCGAACCTCGGCGAGGACGCGCTCTGCGGTCATGCTGCGCGAGGAGCCGCGCGTGAACGGGATGACGCAGAAGGAACAGCGGTTGTTGCAGCCCTCCTGAATCTTCAGGCTGGGGCGCGTCTGCGCGCTGGCCGGCGACCAGTGAGCGAGCGTCGGCGTTGCTGCGGAATCGATGCCGGTGTGGGCGAAGCTGTCGTCGGCCCAGATGGCGACCGAGCCATCGATGCGTGCGGCCGAGCCGAGCAGGCGCGCGGCGGGCAGGAATCCGGGGTCGGGATTGAGTTTCGGATTCGGTTCTGAATGGAGTTCCGGATTGAGTTCTGAATTGCGCGCCGCATGGTCCCTGGCGAGCCGCGCGGCGACCTCGCCGACCAGCGATTTGTGGCTGTTGCCGACGACGGCGGAGACGCCCGCGAGCGCGGCCACTTCTTCCGGCGCGCGCTGGGCATAGCAGCCGGTGACGACGATGCGCGCGTCGGGATTGCGGCGGCGGATGCGGCGGACAAAGGCGCGGGCATCGCGGTCGGCCTCCGCGGTGACGGTGCAGGTGTTCACGACGACGACCGAGGCCTGGTCGAGCGGCTCTTCGCGCAGGCCGCGCGCGCGGAGATCGGCGGCGGCGGCTTCGCCATCGGCGCGCGCGGCGCGGCAGCCGAAGTTTTCGATGGCGAAGCTGGCGGAGGATTGCGGCATTGGGTTTCGTTTTGGGGCTATCGGGTTCTGTTTCGCGGCTGGAATGCGAGAGACAATCGACGGCGCGCGGCTGCTCTCATCCTTTCACATCGCGTGTACAATCAAAGGTGCAGGCGGACTATGCGGTCGCTGTCGGCTGCGCGGCTTGCCGCGTGGTCGGCAGAGGAAAGTCCGAACTCCACAGGACAGTGTGCCGGATAACGTCCGGGATGCGCGCTGGAAGGCGCGTAGACGGCAAGTGCCACAGAAAAGATACCGCCGAGGCGGGCGGATGCGTCCGTTGGACGCGCCGCTGGCCGGATGGGAAGGGATTCCCGCCGCGTTTCGGTAAGGGTGAAATGGTGCGGTAAGAGCGCACCGCTCCGACTGTGAAGCCGGAGGCAGGGTAAACCCCACACGGAGCAAGACCAAATAGGGAGGGACGCGCCAGGTGCCCGTAGAGCCGGGCGGCGCGGCGTACCGGTCCGGTGCGCGACAGGCGGCTCAAGCTCGTGCCGAAACCTCCGGGTAGGTCGCTGATGAGCGTTCGCAGCAATGCGGCGCCAAGAGGAATGATCGCACACGACAGAATTCGGCTTATCGGTCCGCCTGCACAGGAAAAACTCAGCCCGCAATGCTCTAGCGGCCGGAGCTGCCGAAGCCTTTTTCCGCGCGCGTGGACTCGCCCAGAGATTCGGCGCAAACCACTTCGCCCGTGAGGACGGGGACGGGAATCATCTGCGCGATCTTGTCGCCTGCCGCGATCGGGACCGGATCGGCAGAGAGATTGGCCAGCAGAATCTGGATCTCGCCGCGATAGCCGGCGTCGATCACTCCGCCCGTTGTCGTAATGCCACGCGCGGCCATCGACGAGCGGTCGCGCACGAGCAGGCCGAGCGGCTCGCCGGTGCGCGGATGCCGCGCTTCCACGGAAATGCCGGTTCGCACACGCGCCCAGCCACGCGCCGGGAGCGTCGCCGCCTCGAGCGCGAAAACGTCATAGCCCAGATCCTCGCCCGCGTGAGCAACCACCGGCAGCCGCGCCGCCGCATCCAGCAAAACCACTTTCAGCATAGGCTCCATTCTATCCAACCATGGCATGGAGCAGCCGCGCGCATGCGGCAGCCGCGCGCTTTGCGCGCCGGTTCGCGACGGCTGGGTTGTTGTCGCGCTCGCGTTTGGACGCGGGACGGCTCTCTCCGACGGGAACCGCCGGTATCCTTCGCGCAAGGCTGTGGTTGGAGCAAAGTTACACACGTAAGAAATACCGGACAGCGTAAAAATTACATCTTCCGAGCCTCGCGCAAGCAGGGGCTGGCATCAACCCGCTGCGCGAATCTTCAGCTAACTCCATGCGAATCAATCCAATCCGTTTTGGCCGCCGGGCTTGCGCGGTTTGGCACGGGGCTTGCTCTGTATTGGGCAGAAGCGTAGTTACCGGGTGTCGCCACCGACGGCGACTGACATACAAGGAGATGATTATGAAAACCACGGGGAACGGATTCGGAAATCTCGCGAAGAAGACGGCGCTGGTCGCGCTGGCGGCTGGCCTGAGCATGGCGGCGGCGCAGGCGCAGAACACTTCAAGCGCCACATCGATGGATAACGGAACGCAGGCAGCGAGCAATGTGCAGGCCGTGCAGACGCCGAAAGAGGGTTTCTGGGGACGGATCAATCCTTTTGCGCGCAAGAAGTGGGTGCGGCATCAGTTGCAGCCGATTCAGGGTCAGGTGGATGAGCTGAACGAGGCAACTGCGAAGAACGCGGGCGACATCAAGGACGTGGACCAGCGCGCGCAGGCCGGGATCAGTAAGGCTCAGGGCGCGGCGGACGCGGCAGCGCAGACGGCCAATGCCGCCGGACAGCAGGCGCAGCAGGCGAATACGCTGGCCGGGCAGGCGACGAGCCAGGTGGGCCAGTTGCAGACGACTGTGAACGGCCTCGACCAGTACGCGGCGAAGCAGTCGGTGACGCTGGACTTCCGGCCCGGGCAGCAGACGCTGACCTCGGCGCAGAAGCAGCAACTGGACCAGATTGCGCAGGCGATCCAGGGCCAGGAGGGTTATCTGGTCGAGATGTCGGCCGAGGCTCCGGGCAAGGGCAGCTACGGAATTCGCAATTCGCAGCAGTTGAACGAGATGGTCGAACGGTATCTCGTCACGGCGCACAATCTTCCCATCTATCGCATGCACGCGGTGGCGCTGGGCAATGCAACGGAGGGTTCCGATGCAGGGCCGGTGACACGCACGGTGAAAGTGCGGCTGATGGAAAACACTTTGGCGGCCATGGGTGGGGCAACTCCCCGGTAACCCTGCTCAGTGAGCTGCGTTGAGATCAAGCAAGACAGCTCCCCCCGAGGCTGTGAACTCGCGCAACTCCGGCAATGGCCGTAGGCCGCCAAACAAGCTCTCGCACGACGAGAGAACCAAGGCAACCTGGCCCCTGGACGCTCCAGGGGCCGATTTTTGTCTGCGGCATTTTGTGGTCGACGGAAAATCGGTAGACTGGAAACGATGCTTAACCAACAAAGTCCCCTGCTTGTGACGGGCGGCGCCGGATTCATCGGCTCGCATTTTGTGCTCGACTGGTTTGCCGCCGTGGATACGCCGCTGGTGAATCTGGACAAGCTGACCTATGCCGGCAACCTGCGCAATCTGGAGCCGCTGGCCGGGCGCGCGGGCTATACATTTGTGCGCGGCGACATTCGCGACCGCGCTCTCGTCGACAGCCTGCTGCGCCAGCACCGTCCGCGCGCGATTGTGCATCTGGCGGCGGAGAGCCACGTCGATCGCTCGCTGGTCGGGCCGGGTGAGTTTCTGGATACGAACGTGCATGGGACGTTCGTGCTGCTGGAGGCGGCGCGCGGCTACTGGCAGGAGATGCCTGCCGAGGATCGCGAGCAATTTCGCTTTCTCCATGTTTCGACCGATGAGGTCTACGGCTCGCTGAAGCCGGGCGATGCGCCGTTTGAGGAGACGTTTGCGTTTCGACCGAACAGTCCGTATGCCGCGTCCAAGGCGGCCAGCGACATGCTGGTGCGCGCCTGGCACAAGAGCTACGGCCTGCCAACGGTGGTGACGAACTGCTCGAACAACTACGGGCCGATGCAGTTTCCGGAAAAGCTCCTGCCGCTGGTGCTCGACCGCGCCATCCACGGTCAGCCGCTGCCGATTTATGGCGACGGGATGCAGGTGCGCGACTGGCTTTACGTCGGCGACCATGCGGCGGCGCTGCGCGTCGCGCTCGAACGCGGCAAGCCGGGCGAGACCTACAACATCGGCGGATGGAACGAGCAGGCGAATCTGCACACGGTCACGATGCTCTGCGCGCTGCTGGACGAGATGCTGCCCGACTCGCCGCACCGGCCACACGCGCGGCTGATGACCTCAGTCGCCGACCGACCAGGCCACGACCGCCGCTACGCCATCAACGCAACAAAAGCCGAGCGCGAACTGGGCTGGCGACCCAGGGAAACCTTCGAGACCGGCCTGCGCAAAACGGTGCGCTGGTATCTGGACAACCAGGACTGGGTCGAGGAAGTGACCAGCGGCGCATATCGCCAGTGGATGGAAACGAACTACGCCGGGCGATAATCTGGCAGGCTTGCGGCCAATCCGCATCCCGCAAAATGCAGTTCAACATGCGTCTCACCTGTACGCGGGAGATGAGCGTGTTCAGGACGGGATGCTCGGTCATGATTTCGTTGGAGCAGCGTGTGCCGACGGACCATCCTCCGCGTGAATGTTTTTCGCATCGTCCCGGTTCATCCGCGCAGATACGCATCCGTCCCGTTGATCCAGTCCTCGCGCGGCGGCTGAAAGATGTCGAGATTCTCCGTATCCTCCAGCGCAAAGGCTTCGTGTGGCAGATGCGGCGGAATGCACAGCACCTCGCCCGGACGCACCACTACCTCGCGGTCGCCGAAGACAAACCGCAGCGCGCCGGTCAGGATGCAGCTCAGTTGCTCGTTGGCGTGGCTGTGCAGCGGAACGTGCGCGCCCTTTTTCAGCAGAATCCGCGCCACCATCGTCGCCGTTCCCACCACAAACTGCCGCTCGATTCCCGCCTTCATCGGCTCCAGCGGCATCTCACTCCATCGGTAGTGTTTTGCCTCGTCCATCATGTTCCTCCTGCTTTCGTAACCAGCTTCAGTACTCGATCCCGCGCTGCGCCAGAATGCCCTTCTGATACGCATGCTTCACCTCGCGCATCTCGGTCACCGTGTCGGCAATTTCGACCAGCGACGGATGCGCATTCCGCCCCGTCAGGATCACATGCACCATCTCGGGGCGCTGCCGCAGCGTGTCGGCCACCGGAGCCGGGTCCAGCATTCCGTAGCTGATCGCGTAGTTGATCTCGTCCAGAATCACCACGTCCCACTCGCCCGACAGAATCGCGGCGCGCGCCTCGGCCCACGCTTCTTCCACCATCCTCACATCCTCCGGATCGGTCTCCGCGCCGCCAATCTTTACGAACCCGCGCCCCATCTGCCGCAGGACAAAATCCTCGCCAAAAGCCTTCACCGCGTCCAGCTCGCCGTAGTGCCACGAGCCTTTCAGAAACTGCAACATCAGCACGCGCATCCCCGCGCCCACCGCGCGCAGCCCCACGCCGAGCGCCGCCGTCGTCTTGCCCTTGCCCGGCCCGGTATGGATGAGCACCAATCCCTGTCGCGACTCACTCATTCGTCCATCTCCTCATTCCAGCCTATTCCGCCACCCTCAGCTATTCTCACTCGCGACCAGCGGGAGCGCCACCATTGTGCGCAACTGCGCGAACGCGCGACTGCTGCATGCAATGCCGACCAGCGGGAGCGCCACTATTGTGCGTGGCGTGCGAAGCGCGCGTCCGCTGCATGCAATGCTGCCTAGTGGCCGGCATGGTACGGGTGTCCCGCCAGAATCGTGCATGCGCGATAGATCTGCTCGGCGGCCACGAGCCGCGCCAGCTCGTGCGCCAGCGTCATCTTTCCGAAGGAAAGCAGCAGCTCGGCCTCGCTGCGTGCTGCGTCGGTCCAGCCGTCTGCCGGGCCGATGGCGATGACCACCTGTTGCGCGCCGGAGTCGCGCCGCGCACCGAGCCACGCGGCAAACTCTTCGGAGGTCATCTGCCGCCCGCGCGCATCGGCCAGCACCAGCGTTGCCCGCGTGCGTCCGCTCTGTCGCGCGAGCCAGGCGAGCATCTCGGCTTCGCTGGCGAACGGCTCGCAGCGCATCGCCTGATACGGCTGCACGCGCTCGACATACATGGCCGTCAGCGCCTCGTATCCGGCCTTAGCGTTGCCGCTTTTCGCGCCGGTGCGCTGCCCGCGCGTGCCGATCTGTGCCAGCGTCATCCGCATCGCATTCAGTGTAAGCTGCCGAGTGTAAGCCGTCGCGTGGAATCCGGAGGTTGCCGAAGTCAGCCCGACCATGCCGTCGAGGACAGAAGCCGCGGCGATTCGATACACTGCGGTCAATTCCATGCACGGCGTCGGCGCAGAAGCGTTTTCAGGCTCACGCCGCGCCGCGAGGTCTTCCGCCATGCCCATTGTCGCCGGAGTCGATTTCGGAACCCTCAGCGTCCGCGTCACCCTCGTTCACAGCGAGCGCGGACCGATCGGCACCGCCTCCGCCGAATACCCGCTCCACCGCCGCCGCGAAGACCCCGACTTCGCCACGCAATCGCACCACGACCAGATGCGCGCGCTCACACGCGCCATGCGCGCCGTCCTCGACCAGACCGGCATCGCCGGCGAGGGCGTTGTCGCGCTCGCGCTGGACACAACCGGGTCAAGCGTGGTCGTCGTCGACGGCCAGATGCAGCCGCTCGACGACTACTACCTCTGGTGCGACCATCGCGCCCACGCCGAGGCTGCCGAGATCACCGCGAAGGCGCACGCAACCGGCCTCGAAGCCATCGACTGGTGCGGCGGCGTCTATTCGCACGAGTGGGGATTCGCCAAGCTCCTGCACTGGCTGCGCCACAACCCGGACAAGCGCGACCGCTTCTCGAGCGCCTTCGAGCACTGCGACATGGTTGCGGCCACGCTCTGCGGCGTCAGCAATCCGAATGAGGCCCGCCGCAGCGTCTGCGCCATCGGCCACAAATGGCTCTGGAATCCGCGCTGGGGAGGGTTTCCGCCGGAGGAGTTCCTCGTCGCCGTTGATCCGCTGCTCACCGGCGTCCGCAGCAAGCTCGCCAGCCCCGTGCTCACGTCAAACCATCTGGCCGGCCATCTCAGCCCGCAGTGGGCCGCCGAACTCGGCCTGCGCGCCGGGATCCCGATTCCTGTCGGAGCCTTCGACGCGCACTGGGACGCTGTCGGCTCGCACATCCGCGAGGGCGATGTCGTCAACGTCGTCGGCACCTCGACCTGCATCATCGCCATGGCGCGCGAACCGCGTCTGGTTCCCGGCGTCTGCGGCGTCGTTCCCGGCAGCGTTCACCCCGACTACACCGGCATCGAGGCCGGTCTTTCGGCAACGGGAGATATTTTTGAGGCCATCGCGCGCCGCGCCGGCTCGACCGTGGCCGCGCTCTCGGCTGGCCTGGAAGGCTATCGCGCCGGGCAGACCGGGTTGCTGCGCCTGAGCTGGGACAACGGCGACCGGACGGTGCTCGTTAACCCGGAGCTGGGCGGCGTCACGCTGGGCTGGAATCTCCTGCACACCGCGCAGGACGAACTCTTCGCCGCCATCGAAGGCACGGCCATGCACACGCGCATCATTCTCGACCGCATGGCCGAGCACGGCGTCCCGGTCACGCGCGTCATCAACGCCGGCGGCATTCCGCAGAAAAACGAAGTCCTCAACCAGGTCTACGCGAATGTTCTGGGCAAGCCGGTGCTGGTGCCTGCGGGCGTGCCGACAAGCCTTGGCTCGGGCATCTTCGCGCTGCTCGCCGCCGGGGTCTATCCCACGATTGAGGCCGCGCAGGCCGCCGTCTGCCTGCCCCTGCGCGAGGTCCATCCCGACCCCGCCGCAGTCGCCGTCTACAGGGAACTGTTCCAGCACTACCGCGCCGCATACTTCGCGCTCGGCAGCGCGCAGAGCGCAGCAGCATCACACGCGTCCGGCTCGCTGGGCGCGATTCTGCCCGCACTGCGCCAGATCGCCGCCCGCGCCCGCGCCTGAGCCAGCTTCGAAGCCGAAGCCTGGAAGTCCGTTCCAGCCGCGAGGTCCGTTCCAGCCGCGACACTGCGGCGATTCGCTGCTTCCGCCGATTGCGCGGGCGGAAGAAATCCATTGCGTCCGCGCGCGCCGCGTGGGAGAATGGCGGCAATCGATACCCAGGGAAAATCAAGCTCGGAAAAGTGGCCCGGCAGCAAGCTGCGGAATGGCGAGCAGCGGGCGATGCGTCCGGTGAAAACGCGAAAGTGGCAGGCGCGCGGGGAGGCGTGATGGCACTGGTGAAAAAGGGCGTGTGGGCGACCGATACGACGGGCGAAAGCGAGACGCTGACGCTGAGCGTCGTGCAGGCGGTGGCTGACGAAGATGGCAGCGCGAGCGGCAATGCGGCCCCGACGGTGCAGATTGAAAGCGCCTTCTATGGCGAGGACTCGGAGCATAATCCGCTCCCAGTCCCGGTCAATCCAGGCGGCCAATCGATCACACTGACGACCCTGCAAGCCGTGAATCCGCTGACCTATAGTCTTATCTCGCCCAGCGACGAAGAGGTCACTGTGCAACTGACGCAAGACGGAACCGTACTGGCGGAGACGACCGTTCTCCAACGCAACGGCACGGGCACGCTGCTGATTGAGGGCGTCTAGCGTGCGCGGTGTCGCAGACCGAGCCTTCCGCCGAGCCATCCTGAGCGTCGGGCTACTGCTCACAATCCCTCTCTACTCGAAGGCGCAGACCGTGACTCGCACCGAGCAGGCTGCCTGCGCCGCGCACCACGTCCAGCGCTGGTGTGGGCCACTGGCTTTGGATTTTTCCCGCCGCGTCCTGATTGTGCAGCCCCTGAGCGACCCCCGCGCGCTGGGCGCGGACATGGCCCCGCGCGCGCTGCGGATGACGCTTGAGTCTGCGGCGAAGTCCGCTCTGAAGACGCAGGCCGAGCAGGCAGGCCAGCGCGCCCTGCAAGCCATCAGCGTAGCCGGCGCCGTGAACCAGACCACCGGCACCGCGTCCACCAGCGGGTCCACCGATCTCGCCGCCAAGCCCACAACAACGGACTTTCTCTCCATCGCCGAAGCCACCGGCGGCTTCACTCAGACCCAGAACGGTAGCGCCGTCACCCTTCAGGCCAACGCGCTCGGCATGACCAAGTATCTGCGCAACGAGCCGGTCTTCGCGCGCATCAACTCGCGCGCCGCCGACTGGCTCCAGCCACTCACCGTCACCGTGACGGTCAATCTCGCTCAGGCCGCAGCGACTTTCGTGCCGACCAGCGCAACGTCGGCCTCGTCCAGCGTATCGCCAGGGTCGTCGATTGCCTCCGTGCTGCTCCCGGCCACGAATGCGACGCTGAACTCGGTCGGCGCGAACTACGCGCTCTATCGGCGCTACAGCCCGCAGGACAAGAAGTTTGCCGCCGCGTGGAAGGCCGCTCTGCTGGCCAATCAGACCACGCTGGCAAAGGCCGGCAGCGCCATCGCGAGCGCCGTCAACGCGATGCTCAGCCGTGTGACCAGCGGCAAGGGACTGGCGACGCTCCAGGCCGCGCAGCAGCAGTGGGCGAGCGACGGCGCGGCGGCCGAGCGCAGCGGAGACTTCGTCGCATTCGCCGCCGCCTACGAGCGATATCGCGACGCAGTGGAAGATTTGGTGCTCAGCAGCGACGATGCAAAACCCGCAACGGCGGCCAGTTCGCAGAGTGGCGGAAAGACCGCAGCAAAGACCAGCAATGCGCCAGAGGCCGCGACCGGA
Source organism: Acidobacteriota bacterium (assembly GCA_021846275.1). GTDB lineage: Bacteria > Acidobacteriota > Terriglobia > Terriglobales > Acidobacteriaceae > Acidicapsa. Next base: position 141,937 of record JAJZBZ010000003.1, on the reverse strand, counting down.
GCCAAAAACGAATCCGAATCCGGCGCTGAGGCCGTCAACCAGCTCAATCTGGCGCTCGAAGTCGAGCAGGAGGCCACCTGGACCGTGCTGAACCAGGCGCGCGGCAAACCGCTGGCCACGGCGAGCTATCTTTACACCACCCCGACCAGTGCGCCGGCCACGCACAGCGCCACGCTCAGCCTGGCCGAGGTCTTTCCGCAGGGTGCGCAGATCACCGGAAACTTCACTGCGGAGATGTACGCAAGCCTTCCCCGCGCCGCCAGCTACGGACGTCTGCGCGACGTGCAACTGGCCGCCGAACTGGATTACCCCCTCGGCGGGACCGTGAAAGGTGAAACAGTGGAAGCTGAAATCGTGAAAGCCGGAACCACGAAAGCCGGAACCACGGGAGCTGGAACAGTGGCGAATCCCCGCGCAACCGTCAGCCTGGCCGGTTACGGCCAGTACCAGTACTCGCCGTCGGTGCTCAACGTCAGCGCGTCCAACGTCGCGCCGGGCACGGCGATTCCCGTCAGCGGACAGGTGCTGGCCGGAGCCGCAGGATGGCTCGGCGTGGCCCAGGGAAAGCTAACGCTGCACCTCCGCCAGGGACTCGATCTGCCGCTCGCCATCAAGTGGTCCAACCGCACCGAACTGCTCAACTCCAGCGATGTGCGCGGCCAGTTCGGCCTCAGCTTTGACCTCTCCGCGCTCAGTCGCCTCATCGGCAGCAGCTAGAGCAGAATCACAGTCGGTGTACCGGGACTCACCATTGCACAGGCTGGCGTTCTTCGAGGAACGGCAGCATCTGGATTGACTCCGCTCAGCCACTGTGGCTGTGATCCCGCCATCGCCAGCGGGATGCGATCCCACGCGCAGCGAATGAAGTTTTCGTCATCCCTTCCGCCGCCAAACGCCGCGCATCCAATCCGTAGTGTAAGCCAGAGCGAATTTATCGCGCGGGATGCCGTGCGTCTCTGCGGGCTGCTCGGGCACAACCGCTCCGCGTATGCTGTAAGAGTGAGCGCATGAAGACAGCCGCGCACAGGCACGCAGACAGTTGAGGGGGATGAGGGTCCGATGAGCGGAAGCAGAGGAGTGCCGCGTCGCATGAGGCGCATACGCGGGCTGGTGTTGACCATGATGGCGCTCGGCGCACTGGCAACCTGCGTCTCGGCGCGCGCGCAGGATAACTACGAGATCCAGGTCTATCCGTCGGAGACGATGGCACCGAAGACGCTGCTCACCGAACTGCACAGCAACTACACCGTCGAAGGCACCACCACCACGCAGTACGGACAGTTGCCCACACAGGGCCAGGAGCACGAGACCATTGAGCTGACCGAGGGCCTCAACGACTGGTCCGAGCTTGGCTTCTACATCTTCACCGAAGAAGAAAACGGCACCGGCGTCCAGTGGGTTGGCGACCACATCCGCCCGCGCGTGCGCGTGCCGGAGAGCTGGCACTGGCCCGTCGGCGTCAGCGTCTCCAATGAGATCGGCTACGCCCGCGCCGCCTACGCCAATCCCTCCTGGTCCTGGCAGATCATGCCCATCGTCGACCAGACCATCGGCAAGTGGTACTGGTCCGTCAACACCACGCTCATCTGGGGCATACACCCCACCACCCTGCCGCCCGGCCAGACCCAGCAGCAGATCAACTATTACTATCGCGATGTCTCGCCTCAGGGCGTCACGTTCAACCCTGCCGCCACGCTCACCTACCAGCCCAACAAGTATTACAACTTCGGCATCGAGTACTACGGCTACTTCGGCGAATTCGGCAACTTCGTCTCACTCCACAACCAGCAGCAGCAGTTCTTCCCCGTCGTCAATCTCTTCGTCTCGCCGAAGTGGGAGATCAACATCGGCGCCGGCTGGGGCGCAACGGCCTCGACCGACCACCTCATCGTCAAAGGCATCCTCGGCCGCTACTTCGACTGGGGCGACCTCGTGAAGAAGCATCACAACGGCTAGATGCGAAATGCTGGTTCAGCGTGTTAATGTGGGTAATCGTTAGTTGAAGCTGTCGCATGATTGGCACCTGTTGCACCCAACCCGTGCGTCAACCATGAAAGCAATGAGCGCACCTAAAATTGCTCCCAAAACCGTCGATAAAGTCCCTACCGAATATCTCGAATTCGATCCTGCGAACCCGCGCTTGATTGAGGAGGGCATAGCGAACCCAACAGACGAACAAATCATACGGGCGTTGGCAGACACATCTGATTTATCCGAAGTTGTTCAGTCTATTGCTGCGAATGGCTATCTTGATATCGAGCCGCTGATCGGTCAGAGGGTAGGCAATAAATGGCGAGTGCTGGAGGGCAATCGGCGTCTAGCCGCAATCCGCATTTTACAGAATCCTGCGATTGCTAAAGGTACAGGTGTCACGGTTCCTGAAGTAAGCGCGGCAAACAAAGCGACCTTGAAGGAAGTTTCGGTCTATGCCGTAACGAGCAAGGAACAGGCTCGGGACTATATTGGTTTCAAGCACATCAACGGGCCGCATCGGTGGGACGCGTTGGCAAAAGCGCGATTTGCAGCCGATTGGTACATGAAGGAAAAGGGCGTCAGTCTTGACAAAATCGCCAGTCGGCTCGGCGACAATCACGCGACGGTCGCTCGGCTCGTGAGTGGCATGTTCGTTCTCGATCAGGCGAAGGATGAGGGCATCTTCGAAATCGCGGACCGGTATCCTGGCAGGAAGTTTGCTTTCTCGCACCTCTATACTGCCCTGACACGTTCTGGGTATAGGAATTTTCTGGGCCTTCCTGAAGACTGGCGTGTGGACGAACCGCAGTTGAACCCGGTGCCGAAAAAGTACCTAGAGAACCTGAGAACCCTTCTGGTCTGGCTCTACGGTTCAAAAGACGACGATATCAAGCCCGTCATTACATCCCAGAATCCGGACATTAAGAATCTGGCTGCAGTACTATCGCATCCTCGTGCTCGCGTGATGATGCTGGCCCGCAACAATCTAGCTGAGGCACACAGCTCCATAGAATCGAAAGGCGCGCGGTTCGAAAGCGCGCTCGTGAACGCGAAGCAGGAGGCTGAAACCGCTCTGTCGCAGATCACAGGATATGATTCCGAAGATTCCACCTTGCTCGAAATTGGGAAGGAACTTGCGGATACAAGCAAGCAGATATACACCACCATGAAATCAATGGTGAAGACTTCACCGAAAGGCAAGAAGTAGGCCCGTGCTTGCAGTCCCCGATGAGTCAGATCACAGGGCGAAGTTTGCAGATTGGCTGGAGCTGAAGGCCATTTCATCCCCTGATGCGCGCGTGGGCTTCGGAACGCTGATTTCAGCGGCCACGCTAACGGAGAACGAACAAGACGACAACATCGCAGACCAGGACGCAGAAGAAGACCGGTTGGTGCAGGCTGCGCAAGAAGAGATCGAGCGCAGGCAAGCGAGCGTTGGGGACGGATATCCGTTCCGCATCGACCCAAAGGGCAACGCCCTGTGCTTCGTGACACCGCTAAATCCCGTGGGGATCGTATATCTATTCTGCCTATATCTCACACAGGTTGCCGACCACACGATCATCAAGAAGGCAGACGCGCCGAAGATCGATAACAGGGTTCGCGATCTGTTTCAGGCATGCTCGACGGTCGCCGCTGGCGGGTATGTGGGTGGTCCGGCCGTGTCATTCGGATGGCCACGTCCGAGCGGGAAGGATTTCTTGGCGGCGCTGAAAGCCGTTTACAAGGAATTCGGTGATGGGAAACCACATAAGACACCCAGGCCCGGTGCCTCGAAGGCGGTCAAGGACAATGGCATCGACGTAATCGCATGGAGGCGGCAGGCGGATAGACTCCCGGGGACGCACTATCTGATCGGGCAAGTGGCTAGCGGATCGAATTGGGAGGGGAAGAGCGTGACGACGGACCGGAAGCATTTCCATGACTTCTGGTTTGAACGCGCGCCGGGATCGCAGGCTACGGATGCCATGTTCATTCCGTTCAATCTTGAACCCGAGCTGCCGGACGATAGCACGCCCTATCAGGAGGTCCTGACCGATTACGTTGCCAGCCTTAACTACAAGTTCGGGGACGTGTTCTACAGGGATCGGGTAGCCAGAAATTTCTCCCTGGGCTTGCTCGTGGTGGAGGCGGGAGAAACTTACTTTGAACGTCACAAGGAACTCCCCAAAATCGCGCGATGGGTTAACAATTATTCCAAGAGGCTTCAGACTGCATGATCGAGCGACACAGATTTCACTCGATATGTCCGTACTTCGCCATGTTCCCGGAAGCGTTCGTCCGGCGGAACGTGCTGGCTTGGTCAAAGCGGAATGACATTGTGCTTGACCCGTTTTCGGGTCGGGGGACAACAGTATTCGAAAGCCTCGTCAATGGCCGAAAGGCTATTGGTTGTGACACAAACCCGGTTGCAGCATGTCTTTCGATGGCGAAGGCTGATCCACCGGCTTTGAAGGCGGTTTTGGCGCGCATCAGCGATCTGCGGAAGAAGAGCGCACAATTCTCGTCGAGAGCAGCCGAAGTGAAGGATGAATTTTTCATGGCTTGTTTCCATCAGGAAACGCTACAGCAAATTCTCTTTCTGAGGAAAAGACTGGACTGGCGGGAATCCCGCGTGGATTGCTTTATAGCTGCGCTAGCCCTAGGCTGCTTACACGGTGAAAGCCATCGCACCGAAGCGTGCTTTAGCAATCGGATGCCGAGAACGATTAGCACAAAGCCAGCATATTCGGTGCGCTGGTGGAAGAAGAATGCCTGCCTACCGCCGAAACGTGACGTGTTCTCAATTCTCACGGCGGCGGCGGCGTATCGCTATCAGTCGCCTCTTCCATTGATCAAAGGTCGCGTAGTCGAGGGCGATGCGCGGAAGGCCAGCAGTATGTTTCGCGCGTATAAGGAGAAGGTCAAGCTAGTCATCACCTCTCCGCCGTATCTGGACATCACGGACTATCACGAAGATCAGTGGCTGCGGCTTTGGTTCTTAGGTGGCCCAATGACGCCGATTTCCGGGCAAGGAAAAGATGACCGTCACCGTATTGTCGAACACTACTGGCTGTTTCTGAGCGAAGCGTGGGCGGGGATTATGCCGTTGCTTCAGGACTCAGCTTATGTAGTCGTGCGTATTGGAGGAACTCGCCTCCAAGCAGATGAACTGGAGCATGGCCTACTTACCTCCCTTAATTCAACGGGCCGCAAGTCTTGGCTTTGTGAGCACCAACAGAGTGATATCAAAAATGGACAAAAGAGAGTTTTTTCCCGAGGATCGTCGAAAGTTGGCATCGAGCACGACTTTCGATTCCAAGTGGCATGAAGTAAATTAGCGGGGCGATCAAGGCATTACAAAATTCATCTTGCCTACTCGTGCCGGGGTGATACGGTATTCTCGGAACCATGCTTCGCCGCACGCGCCGATTGCTCTGGATCATCGCAGCCGTCGTCGGCTTCATCGCCGTCGCCGTCTTCCTGCGCTTCAAGTCCCCGCCCGAGGCCGCGCGTCTGCTGCCGGAGTCCGACGGCATCCTCTACGTCAACCTGCGCCCCCTGCGCGCGCTCGTCCATCCGCGCATGGCCGCCGTCACGCCCGCGCCCGATTACCAGCAGTTCCTTGACGCGACCGGCTTCGTCTGGGAGCGGGATCTTGACCAGGCCGCCATCGCGCTCCACCGCATGGCTGACCCGCGCGGACCCAACGGGCCGGTTGCTTACTCGATGGTCCTCGTCGGTCGGCTCGACGGCCGCCGCATCGCCACCTGGCTGGCGGCCCACGCCGCCACGCGCGAAGACTACGTCGGCCAGATCATCTACAGCCTGCCCAGCGACGGACGCACCGTCCGCATCGCCCAGATCGGCTACGACACCATCGCCATCTCGAACACGCCCACGCCCGAGCAGATTCACTCCATCCTTGACCGCCACCGCACCGCCGCGCTGCCCTTCGTCGGCTCGACGCTCCTCGCCCGCCACTGGGCGGAGATTCCGCTCCTGTCCTTCGCCTGGGGCATGGGCCAGATCGGCCTGCCGCTCACCGAAAGCGGCGCGATTCACATCTTCGGCCTCGCGCTGCCGCTCCCGCCGGAGACCACTTTCCTGGCCAGCCTGCGCTGGGTCGGCTCGCTCCGCCTGAGGGTCGAGGAGATCGCGCCGTCCGACCAGGCCGCCACCAGCCAGATGGCCACGCTCGGCCTGCTGTTCGCGCTCGCTCGCGGCGCCACGGCCAGCCTCGCGCCCACTCCGGCCAATCGCGGCCTCGAACAGTTGCTCGCCTCCGCGCAGCTTTCCACCCGCCGCGACCGCGTGGTCCTCCGCGCGCAACTCCCGGCAAAAACCCTCATCGACCTGCTCGAAACTCCGACCTCGGCAGACCCGGGCAACGCCGCCGCGCTCGCATCCGCGCCCGCGCCCGCATCTACGGCATCTTCAGCCCCAGCGCCTCCACGGTAACCGCATCCGGCACAGCCGCCTGCCCGTCCACTTTCGTCACCACGCCAAAGTTGCTGCGATAGTCCCACATCGTCCAGCCAATCCCGTCCGCCTCCAGCGCTGTCCTCACGTCGCGCAGCCACGCCGCGCGTGCCTGTGGGTCGGAGTGGTCGCGAAAGACGCCAAACTCGTCGCAGATCAGCGGCACGCCATTCGCACGGCCCCACGCCGACGCCGCGTCCATCAGCAGCCGTATGTGCCGCGCATTCCAGTCGTCCAGGAAATAATCCTCCATATCCAGACGGTCCGCCGCGTCGGGAACCTGAGCCAGCACACGACCCATCGCCGCCGCGTCCGCCGCGCTCGCCGGATAGGGCACATTGTGCGTATAGCGCCACCACCCCGTGCCCCACGTGGCGCCCTGATGCGTAAACTCGTGCGGATCATAGAAGTGGAAGTTGTAAATCACATTCCCATCGGCAAACGGCGTCACGCGCAGCAGGTCCGGCAGGCTGTCCCAGTGCGCGCCCACGGCCACAATCGTATTCTCCGGCGCGGCCTTGCGAATCACCGCAATCGTTCGCGCCTCGATCCCCTCCCAGCGCAGATCGTCCTCCACCTCCGGCTCGTTCATCACTTCAAAGAAGATCATCGACGGCGAGCGTGCCGGATCGAGCGCGGCAAAGTGGCGGGCCAGCGCGGCCCACATCGCCTCAAACCGATCCACATCCGGTCCACCGTTGCCCGTCCCCTGCCGCAGACGAAACTTGTACGGCTCCTCTGGATGCACGTCGATAATCACGGCCAGATTCGCCGCCAGCATCTGCCGCACGGCGCGGTCCACGCGACCCAGAAACTCGGCATTCAGCCCGTCTGCATTCAGCGGTCCGCGCGTCAGCGGATCGGGATCAATCGGCAGCCGGACGTGATCGAATCCCAGCCGCGCCATCAGTTGAAAATCCCCGTCGTCCATGTAGCGATTCGTCCGCGCGGCGGAGTAATCCCCCGGCGACTGCGCAAACCACATCGAAGCATTGATCCCGCGCCGCAGATGCCGCGCATGCTCGCGAGCCAGCCTCACACCGGCCTCGCGCGAGCCAGGCTGCTGCGCCCGCGCACCCGCGCCCGCCAGCAGTGCCAAAACCAGCAGCAATCCCGGAACCAGCAAAATCCTCCGACGCGAAAAACGCAGCCAGCTCGACAAACGCAGCAAACGCATACACACACACTCCAGCAGAAATCTCCGCCCGCCGATTACGATACCACCGACGCTCCGCACCTGTACTACAAACTCGCCACCGCGCTCTTCGCAGCCTGGATTCGCTGCCTGTATTTGCCGCGCAAAGATGCAGTATCTGGTTTTTGCTCTGAAAACTTCACCCGCGTCAACAGCTCCTGGGCGCAACTTCGCACTGGGATATTCGCCCGGTTCATGGGCGCGGGTGAGCGTATGCAAGTTTCGTGGAGAGTTACCGTGATCTCCTGATGCAGCGCGGACTGTGATAGCGGTGCCTGTTCAGCGCAGGGTGGCCAGCGCGGGATAGAGTTTGCGCCAGCCTGCGTAGCCGGTGCTGTAGGCCGTGACCTCGGCTGCGTCCGGCGTGATGCGTTCGGCCACGGTGATGGCCGACTGGCAGGCTTCGTCGAGATTGGCCCAGTGTCCGGCTCCGACGCCGGCCATGAGCGCGCAGCCGAAGGCTCCGCCTTCTTCGGCGGTGAGGGTTTCGACGGGCTGGCCGTAGACCGCGGCCTGAATTCTGCGCCAGAGCGGACCGCGCGCTCCGCCGCCGCCGAGGCGTATGGCGGTGACGGGAATGCCCAGCTCGGCGAAGAGCGTGAAGGTGTCCTGAAGCGAGTAGGCGACGCCCTCCAGCACGGCGCGCGTGAAATGGGCCGCCGAGTGGCTGGAGTGAATGCCGGCGAAGGCCGCGCGGACCTCCGGGTCAAGGTGCGGCGTGCGCTCGCCGAGCAGGTAGGGTGCCCACATCAGCCCGTCGCTGCCCGGTGCAATCACGTTCGCTGCCGCGCTGAGCGCATCGTAATCCTGGCCAGGGAAGAAGGTCTCGCGCAGCCAGCGCAGGCTGAGTCCCGCTGACTGCGTGACGCCCATGACGTGCCAGCGGCCGGGCACGGCGTGGCAGAAGGTGTGCAGGCGTCCGCGCGGTTCGCGCACCGGGCTGGCCGTGGCGGCGAAGACGACGCCGGAGGTGCCGATGGTGGCCGAGACCGAGCCGGGCGTGAGGATGCCCATGCCGACAGCTCCCGCGCCCTGGTCGCCGGCGCCGGCGACGACGGGTGTTCCGGCAGCGAGGCCGGTGGCGCTGGCCGCTTCCGTGGAGATGGCGGCGCAGACGTCGGTCGATTCGTAGACCTCCGGCAGCCACGCGGCGGGAATGCCTGCCGCGGCGGCGACCTCAGCCGACCAGCGGCGGTGCGTCACGTCCAGCAGCAGCGTGCCGCTGGCCTCCTGCACGTCGATGGCGTAGCTGCCGGTCAGCCGGAAGCGGACGTAATCCTTGGGGCAGAGAATATGGGCCGTGCGGGCGAAGATCTCCGGCTCGTGCTTCTTTACCCAGAGCAGTTTGGTCAGCGTGAAGTTGGGCAGAGCCGGGTTGCAGGTCAGCTCGATCAGGCGCTCGTAGCCGATCTGCTCGTGGAGCCAGTCGCACTCCGGCTGGGTGCGTGTGTCGCACCAGATGAGCGAGGGGCGCAGCACGCGGCCCGAGGCGTCGAGCAGCACGGCACCGTGCATCTGTCCGGTGAGGCCGACGCCGCCGATGGGCTGCTGTGGAGCGGGAGCTGCGGCCAGAGCGCCGCGAATCGCTTCGACCGCTGCGCGCCACCAGTCCTCGGGATCCTGCTCGGCCCAGCCGGGCTGAGGCGTGCGAAACGGAGCATGCTCGGCGGAGGCGGAGCTGACGATTGCGCCCAGTTCATCCGTGAGGACGGCGCGTGTGCCGCCGGTGCCGATATCCATGCCGAGAAACCACATCGCCCACCTCTTCGCGTACGGGATATAAATCGGTTTTCTGTCGAGGAAATCCGACGCAGAGTGAGGATAGCAGGCGATGCCCGGCGCGGCAAAACCAGAAAGCGTGTCAGCTTCCGCGCAAAAAAAACCGGGCAGCGCTGCTGGCGCTGCCCGCGTACTTCTGAGTCGATGAGAAACTGAACCGGCTGCCGTGCTCAGTCCACCGGCGCGCCGTTCGGATGGAAGACATAGACCTGCTGCGGGGCCGTCGCCTTGGCGTCGTTCTTGTCCAGGTGGAAGCGCAGCGAGGCCATTGCGTCCTTGCCGCTGTAGGCTGTCATGAAGGTCATCTCGTACTGGTTGCGCAGGCGCTTGTTCAGGTCGTCGAGGAAGGGATAAAACGAGACCGGATTGCCGAATCCCTCCCAGTAGGAGAATCCGCCCGTCGCGCTGCTGATCTCGACCAGCAGGTTCTGTCCGCCGTAGCCCACATAGGAGGTGCTTCCCGGGTCGCCGCGACCGTGCCAGTAGAGGGTGTAGACGACGATGTGCGCCTGCGTCGCGTCCTGTATGGCCGTCTGCACATACGGGTCTTCGGGGTCGAATCGGCGCTCGTAGTCATCGATGCCGTCGGTGATCATGAGCACCTCGCGCTGCGCGGTCATGTCCGCCGAGGGCCAGTGCTTGGCGAGGTCCGAAAGACAGAAGTACGGGCTGCCGTTGGAGTACGATGGCCCTGCCGTCAGGCGCAGGCTTTTGAGCACGGCTTGGCGGTCCATCGTGAGCGGTATGGCCATTTGCACGCCGCCGTATTCCATGTAGCCAAGCGCGACGCGCGCATTCGGCGGCAGGCCCTGGATGAAGCTCTTGATGTCGTTGAACTGAATGCCGAGGCTACTGCGCGCCGTGTCGTCGATGAGCACGACGAACTCAATGTGGGCCTTGGGCGACTGTGACTGCACGAGCGACGCGACCTGGGCTGGTTTGCCGTCCACGGCCAGCTTGATGTCAGACGCGGAGATGGCCGGAGTCGGAGCCTTGTCATGCTTGGGCATCACGGTAATGACCACGCGGCCCTCGGTGCTGTTGGTGTCCTGCTGCGCCTGCGCGGGGATTCCGACAGCGGCCAGCGCGGCGGTGGCCATGACTGCTGCAATGATGGGAAGAGTGAGGAGTCGAACTTTCATGGGTCTTGCTTCCTTTCTGCGATGCGTGGCCGGATCCGGGTATCCGCTTCTTGGCGTCTTTGTCGATGGATCAGCGCACGCAACCTACGTTCATCCGATAGGACGCGTCCTGCAACGGATAGAACCCGGATTGCGGAAAAAAGTCTTCATGCACTGAAACTGTAGCACCGATTTTTCCGCCATGCGCAGGATGAGAGGGACTGAGGCCGCTTTTCCGCAGTTGTCCGGCGATTTGAGCTTTGCGGGAGACTCCGGTTCTTCGCGATTCGGCCTGCCCGGTTCCGGTTCGAGAGGTGGGTCAGGGGACTGGTTTTGAGACGGGTGTGACCGCGAACACAGGCGCGGAACCGGCAAAACGTTGGATGATGGAAGCAGAGTCGGATTGTGGGCGATCCGGCTTGCGCGTCCGGAAGCTCCGGCCGGAAGGCACGGTAGCCGGAAGGCATGGGATCGGGCGAGCATTCGATCCGGAGGGGAATTCGATGAGTGATCTGGCAACGCTGGCCGAGTCCGTGACTGTGAATCCGCTGGTTGGGCATCCGCAGGATTATCACGTCTTTCACAAATTTCTGGATCGCTGCCGCGCGCTGCCCGCGCTGACGACCGCCGTCTGCTGGCCGCTCTCCGATGTGGCGCTGGGCGGCGCGCTGGAGGCAGCCGAAGCCGGGCTGATCGAGCCGGTGCTGGTCGGCGACGGTGCAGCCATCCGCGCGCTGGCTGCAGGGATGGGTGTGAGCGTCGAGGCGCTGCCGATGGTCGAGGCCGCAACCGAGGCCGCAGCCGCGCAGGCCAGCGTTGATCTCTGCCGCAGCGGAAAAGCGCAGGCGATGATGAAGGGCAGTCTGCACACCGACGAGCTGATGCGCGTGGCCATGGCGCGCGACACCGGCCTGCGCACGGGCAAGCGCATCAGTCACGTCTTCGTGATGGACACGCCGGCCTATGACCGCACGCTGCTCATCACGGACGCGGCCATCAACATCGAGCCGGACCTCGAAGACAAAATTCACATCGTGCAGAACGCGATTGACCTGGCGCATGCGCTGGGCATTCCGGAGCCGAAGGTTGCGCTGCTGTCCGCAGTCGAAACCGTGAATCCGAAGATTGCCTCGACGCTGGACGCGGCCGCGCTCTGCAAGATGGCCGATCGCAAACAGATCACCGGCGGCGTGCTCGACGGGCCGCTTGCCTTTGACACGGCGGTGAGCGAAAAGGCAGCCGAGATCAAGGGGTTGAAGTCGCCGGTCGCGGGCCGGGCCGATATTCTCGTCGTGCCTGATCTGGAGTCGGGCAACATGCTGGCCAAGCAACTGGAGTATCTGGGCGGCGCGCAACTGGCGGGCATCGTGCTCGGCGCGCGCGTCCCCGTCATCCTGACCAGCCGCGCGGACTCCGCGGCCACGCGGCTGACCTCCTGCGCCGTGGCGGCGCTGCTCGAAGAGGCGCAGAAAACGGCGCAGGGCTGAGCCAGGCGCGGCGGTCGCGCGCAGACGCGGCAACGCCCGCCGGTCTCGCAGAAAGATGCAGGCGGGCGGGCGTTGTGCTTTCTGATTATTTCCGGCGATGCGCGGCTCAGTTTGTCGCCGTGATGGTCGCCTCCAGCGGCGTCGATTCCGACGAGTCACCGACGTGGAGAATGAACTTTCCATCGTCCATCTTCCAGTTGTGCGTGGTCACATCCCACCAGGAGAACGAGCGTCGGCTGAGCGTGAGCGTCACGTGCTGTGTCGCGCCCGGCGCGAGGCGAACCTTCTCAAACCCCTTCAGCTCGCGCTCCGGTCGCGTGACGGGAGCGTTCGGTTCGGAGACGTAAAGCTGCGCCACTTCCGCGCCGGCCACCTTGCCGGTGTTGGTCACGTCAAAGCTGACGGCGACGGCGTCGCCCGCCCTGAATGTGGGATTCACCTGGAGATGAGAGAACGCGAAGCTCGTGTAGCTGAGGCCATATCCAAACGGATAGAGCGGATGCCTGCCCGTCGTCGTCCAGTAGCGATAGCCAACCATCAGCTTCTCGTTGTAATGCACATGGAGGATGCCGTCGGCCTCTTTTTTCGCGTAGTAATTCGCGAAGGTCGGGTCGTCTTCGAAGCTGCGGTCAAAGGTCACCGGCAGCTTGCCTTCGGGATTGATGCGACCCAGCAGCGCCTCGGCAATCGCCGTTCCACCCTCCTGCCCGGCGTAGTAGCTCTGGATGAATGCGGGCACCTTGTCCAGCCAGTCGCGTGTATCCACCGCGCCGCCGGCCGTCAGCACCACGGCCGTGTGCGGGTTGGCAGCGGCCACGGCGCGGACCAGCGCATCCTGGCCCCACGGCAGTGCGAAGCTGCGGTCGTAGCCTTCGCTTTCGGTGTCGTGATTGAAGCCGACCGAAAGCACGACTGCGTCAGCGTGCGCGGCCAGCCGCAGCGCGTCGGCGGGAATCAGATCGCTGATCGCGCGCAGGCCCAGCGCCATGCGGATGCCCGGCGCACGCGGAATGTAGTCGGCGACAATCGTCACCGGCGTGCCCGCCGCCAGATGCACGGTCGCCGACATCGGATACTGGCCCTCGCGGTGCGGCTGCTCGATCACCTGTTTGCCGTCCACGCTCACGGTGTAGGAGTCTTCGCCCGAGGCTCCGGCCAGCAGCAGATAATCGCCCGTTGTCTTCGCCGTGTAGCTGGCCGTGTAGCGCAGTCCGCGCTTGTGCGGATCGACCACGTCCCACATCGCCGGCTTCAGATCGTCCACCATCGCCTGCGTTGTTACGGACGAGGGCGAGCCGCTGAAGTCGTGATTGTCAAAGTGCTCCACGCGAACCGGCGCATCGAAGCGCGTGGAGCGGAAGATATCCTGCTCACTGGGCAGCCCGCGCGCGTAGAGAACGTGCATGCCCTCGGTGCTGGCAAGATTGGCCAGGCCGGTGAGGATGCTGACCGGATCGAAGGCCGTGGCCTGCGACGAGCCGCCGCCGCCGGGCACGGCCGGATAGGCATCGGGGCCGATCAGCGCGATGGTCTTCTCGCGCGCCGCAGAGAGCGGCAGAAAATTCTGTTCATTCTTGAGCAGGGTCAGGCTTTCGCGCGCGCCCTGGAGGGCGATGGCGCGATCCGGAACGGAGTAGAGCGGCAGCGTGTCGATCTGCTGCGGGCGCACGTTGGGGCCGATCCAGCCATAGCGCAGCGCCACGCGAAACAGTCGCACCAGCTTGTCGTCGATGGTGGCCTCGGAAACCTTGCCCGCGCGCACGGCCGGCAGCAGCGTCTGCTCGTTCATGAACTTCGCCGAAGGCATCTCCAGATCGAGTCCGCTGTTGGCCGCCGCCACGCCGTCATAGGTCGCGTCCCAGTCCGACATCAGCACGCCCTTGAAGCCCCACTCCTGCTTCAGCAGCTTCGTGTTCAGGTCGTAGTTCTGCGTCGAATGGACGCCGTGCATCAGGTTGTAGGAGTCCATCACGGCGGTCACGTGCGCGGTCTTCACCGCCGCCTCAAACGGCGGCAGATACAGCTCCCGGAACGTCCGCTCATCAATGTCGGAGCTGACGTTGTGCCGGTCATACTCCTGATTGTTTCCGGCAAAGTGCTTCACCGTCGCGCTCACGCCCTCCGACTGCACGCCCTCGATGTACTGCACGTCCATCTGCGCGTTCAGAAAAGGGTCTTCCGAGAGGTACTCGAAGTTGCGTCCATTCACGGGCGAGCGCGCGATATTCACGCCCGGCGCAAGCAGGAAATCGACGCCGCGCGCCCGCGCATCGCGGCCCAGTCCCTCGCCCACTCGGCGCGCCACGGTCGGGTCCCAGGTGGCGGCCAGCGCCGCGCCGCCCGCGTAGGCTGTCGTCGGTCCCCAGGAGCGCACGCCGAGCGGGCCGTCGGACATCTTCAGGCGCGGCAGATCGATCACCGGCATCGCGTGGGTGAACATTTCGTCCACGCCGCCCAGCAGATGAATCTTCTGCTCCAGCGTCAGCTTGCTCACCATCGCGTGCGCCTGCTGCTCAATGGCTGGCGAGTCCGGAGCAGGCCCCCAGTTCTGTTGTGCCTGCGCCGCAGGCGCAATGGCGCAGAGTGGGATTGCAAAGCCGAGAGTGGCAAGCGCCTGCGCGGCTGTGCGAAGGCTGGACAGGGAAACGAAGCGGAAATGGAAGATTTTCATAGCGTGGGAAGAGTACACGGCGGGAGCGCGTTGTGGCAAGGGGAAACAAACGATTGTTACGGGTTGCCGCGCAGGCCCGGGTCGGAATGGCGCGCCGCCGCTCACACGACAGAAATATCCGCTTTCGCGAGCCGGAGTTGGCGGTATACTAACGCTGCCCCATGAGACCGGGTCACTCCCCCGCAGGTGTGAGGTCAAAACGCTATGACGCCGTTCACCCAGCTTCACTCTCAGCCCGAGGATTGTCTCCACTGTGAACACCGGTACGTACGATTGTTCTGCAACCTGCCGGATGCGGCGCTGGAAGAGTTTGACCGCATCGGAGTACTGGTCAATCACGCGCCCGGCGCAAAGCTCTTCAGCGAAGGCGATGCGGTGCGGAATGTTTTCGTGCTGTGCAGCGGACAGGTGAAGATCTCGACCACCTCGCGTGACGGTCGCACGATGATCCTGAAGATCGCCGTGCCCGGCGACCTGCTTGGCCTGAATGCGGCGCTGGCCGACACGCCGCATGAGGTCACCGCCGAAACCATTGAGCCGTGCGTCATCAAAACCATTCGCAGGGAGCAGTTTGTGAAGCTGCTTGAAACACACGCTCCGGCCAGCATGAAGGCCGCGCAGTCGTTGTCGCTGGAGTACGGAACTGTCTTTCGCGACGCGCGGCGGCTGGCACTCTCAACCACGGCGGGAGGACGGCTGGCGCAGTTGCTGCTGGAGTGGGCGCGCTCGGCGCGCTGCGGCGACGCAGAGATGAAGTTCACCATGGCGCTCACGCATGAGGAGATCGCAAACATGGCCGGAACTTCGCGTGAGACCATCACGCGGCTGCTCAGCCAGTTTCGCCGTCAGCAGTGGATTCGCGTGCATGGCTCGCGGGTGACGATCCTGAACGAGGCCGAGCTGGACAAGCTGACGGCCTGAGCCAACCGGCGCGCTGTTTCTGAAGCCGTGTCCAATCTCCCAGGTTTTTTTGTCGCCTCCCGGCTGTTTCCGCCGTGCCCAGCCCCCACGACTCCGCGCGTTTTCCCATGCCCGTCATAAACAGAAGTAATAGCCTCGCAGTTTTTGCTTGCATTTTTTTTTTCATTCCAACTATGTTTAAGAATGGAAGCCAACCATAGCTGTTTCATTCGCACTATTCCCTGTCATAGTTCTCTTTGCTGAGACCGTCGCGCCTGCGCGTCGGTCTTTTTGCATGCACGGATCCCCGGCTTCCGGATCGCTCATCCAGCACCGAATCGCAGACGCGAAATCCGAGACACACCTCCTTTTCGCGTAAGTCGATTCGGTCCACAAGTGGTTCGGGGTAGTTTCTCCGCAGTTCCCGGCGGTCTTTCCAAATTTCGATTCAGCCCACGTCTCTTGATCTGTGGTTCTTGAGGCGCACGCCTTTACTTACTTCATTTTCGGAGGTAGTTCGCATGCGCGGTATCCGCAGTTATAGTCGGCTTTTTTTCCCATGGAGTCCTTCGACGCGTCCTTCGGTTCCAGACAGTGTTCGCGTCCATTCCCGTGCGCTTTTTCTTTTGCTGCTTTTCGCCTTGATGGCTCTCCTGCCCGCCGCTGCGCAGACCTTTCGCGGAGCCATCAACGGCACGGTCACCGATCCCAGCGGCGCGGTCATTCCCGGCGCAGCGGTCACGGCCACGCACGCGGCCACCGGGGTCACGCTGAAGTCGGTTACCTCAAGCGCCGGTGAGTTTGCCTTCCGCGACATTCCCATCGGCAACTACAACATCACGGTCACCGGCCAGGGATTCAAGCCGGAGACGGTGGAGTCCGTGCCCGTCTCAGCCGGCGCGGTCTACACGCTGCCGGTAAAGCTTGGCCTGGCTTCCACGGGCGAGACGGTTCAGGTCTCCGCCGAGGCGCTGGCGCTCGATACCACATCGACCGTGCAGACCACCGATATTCCCACGCAGGTCGTTCAGGATACGCCGATGAATGGCCGCGATTTCACGCAGATGATCGCCATCACGCCCGGCTACGCGGGTTACTCCGGCGGCGGCTACGGTTCGGTGAACGGTACGCGTCCGGACATGGTGAACTGGCAGATCGAGGGCGCGGACAACAACGATGTCTGGTGGAACATTCCCGCCGCCAACCAGGGCGGCGTCTCGGGCATCGCAGGCGTCACGCTGCCGCTGGATGCCATTCAGCAGGTTTCCGTCGTCACCCAGGCCGGCCCGGATATTGGCCGCAGTCCCGGCGCGACGGTGAACCTGTCGATCAAGTCCGGCACCAACCAGCTTCACGGTTCGGCCTACTACTACAACCGCAACGAAGCGCTGGCTGCAATGTCGGCCTTGTCGACCACCAAGCCGGAGCTGCGCAATCAGCAGTTTGGCTACTCGGCTGGCGGACCCTTCCTGAAGAATCGGTTTTTCTTCTTCACCACCTACGAGGATCAGCGTTTCACCATCGGCGTCAACCAGCCTTCGACCGAGCCTTCGGCGGCTTATCAGGCAGGGGCGACATCGATCCTGAATGCTTACAACGTGCCCGTCAACCAGGCTTCGTTCAACCTGCTGCACGGCTCCGGCAGCAATCAGGCTCTGTGGCCCTCGAATGCGCTCACCGGCGGGGCGACGCCGTTCAACTACACCAATCCGGAGAATGAATTCGGCTTCAGCCACAACGGACTGGTGAAGCTCGATTACTCCATCAACAGCAACAACAATCTCTCGTTCAAGTGGTACGTGGGGCAGGGAACCCAGGTCGCGCCCACGGTCTCGCTGCTCACGCCCTACTATGAGGCCGCGCCGATCCATGTGCAGAACTACTCGCTCACCTATAACACCGTGATTACGCCGCAGTTGAGCAACCAGATATTCATGGGCGTGAACTACTTCAATCAGGTGTTTTCCGACTCAAGCACAGCCTTCAACCCGATCGGCCTGGGCCTCGATACGGGCGCGACCGCACTCTCGCTGGCCGGCGCGCCGCGCATACAGATTGAAGCGCCGTCGGCCAGCAGCGGCCTCGGCTCGTCGTCGGATGGTTTCGACATTGTTGGCGGCACGCCCAACTCAGGGCGCAACGACATCACCGGCCATCTCGACGAATCGCTCTCCTGGACCGTGGGCCGCCACCAGATGCACTTCGGCGGTGAGTTCCGCCAGGCGCAGGTGGATGATTTCTATCAGGCGGACCAGCGCGGCACCTTCGTCTTTGACGGCTCACAGGGTCCGTGGTCCGGCAACGCGGGCACGGCCTGCGACACACTCAGTTCAATGGCTCCCGGATCGGTCAATCTGTCCGCATCCGTCACCACAGACCCACGCTTCATGCAGCTTGCGGACTTTCTCGCCGGCTGCTACAACGCCGGCGCAACATCCATCGTGCAGGGCGATCCCAAGCGCCAGGTCTTCCTGAACTCCTACGGCATCTTCGCGCAGGATACCTTTCAGATTACGCCGCGCATCAGCGTCAACTACGGCATGCGCTACGAGTACGAAGGCCCGATTCACGATGGCAACAAAGACCTGAGCACGTTCCTGCCCGGCGCGCCGAACGGCCTCGCCGTGGCCGGTGTGAATGTTGCCAATCTCTACCAGCAGTACTATGCGGGCCTCGGGCCGCGCGTCGGCATCGCCTGGCAGCCGGGCAACGATGGCAGGACGGTCGTCCGCGCGGGCTACGGCCTCGGCTATGACAACCCCAACGTCGTCAACTTCCTCAACTCGCGCTTCTCCAGCAACGGCGGAGCCTTCGGCGTGCAGGACAACCCGGCAGGCTCGGTTCAGACCATCGACACCGCGCCCTCGTCCGGATACATCACCTATGGCCAGCCAATGTTTCCCAACGCGCTCAGCTCCAGCAACACCTGCCTGGCCAACCCAAGCGCCGTGCAGCCCAACTGCTCCAGCCTGAACGTTTTTTCGATTCAACAGAATCTGCGGCCCAGCTACATCGAAAACTACAACCTCAACGTCCAGCACTCGCTGGGCAGCAACATCGAAATCCAGCTTGGCTATGTGGGCAGCGCCGGGCACCGGCTGCGCGACCTGGTGGACATCAACCAGGCGGGTCTTGGCAGCAACGGAGCCAACTCCACGCGCCCCTATTACAGCCAGTATCCCAACTACTCCGTCATCAACCAGATTCAGTCCGAAGCCGTCTCCAACTACAACTCGCTCCAGGCCACGCTGCGCCTCAATGGCTGGTACGGCCTCACCGCTCAGTCGGCCTATACGTTTTCCCACTCCCTGGATGAGTCGAGCCAAATCGTTTTATACAACCCGCAGAACAGCTTCGATCTGCGCGGCGAATACGGCAACAGCGACTTCGATGTGCATAACACCTCGGTCAGCTACTTCACCTACCAGCTTCCCGTCTTTCACCACGGTCCTTCGGCGCTGGTCAATGGCTGGCAGTTCAATGCGCTGCTCAGCTTCCACACGGGCCAGCCCTTCACCATCTACTCCAGCAACAGCGGCGGCAGCGGCACGAACGAATTTGCCGAGCGCGCCAACCGCACTCCCGGCATCAATCCCAACACCGGCATCTCGAAGAGTGTGCAGGGCAACAGCACCACCGGCTTCTTCGTCAACTGGACCTCCACCGCCTACACGCCCTCGCTCAACGGGCAGTTTGGCGACAGCCATCGCAATGACCTGCACGGTCCCGGATACTCCGACGTGGACTTCTCGGTCTTCAAGAACACCAGGGTCACAAAATGGGTAAACGCGCAGTTCCGCGTGGAGATGTTCAACCTCTTCAATCACCTGAATCTGGCACCGCCCGGTGACGGATTCTGCACCGACACCAACAACGGGGCGAACCCCGAAGCCTGCGCCATCAACACCACGATCGGCGCATACAACGGCGCGCCGGGCATCGGAGCCGGCGAGCCGTTCAACACCCAGCTCGCGCTGAAGCTCATCTTCTGAGCGGCGGCGCGAAGCACCGGCTCGGAACCGCTGCGGGTTAACACAGCAGTTCCGAGCAGCGGATCACAGCCCAAACAGCAGAACGGCCATCGGATCACTCCGATGGCCGTTCTGTTTGGTTCGCTTGGGAATCGGGCCGCCTGCTGACTGCGATTACGAGACCTGGCTGAACGGCATCTCGCGCATCCGGGGATGCAGCGGCGCAGGCTCCAGTCCGGCCGTGTTGCTCTGCATCACCTGGACGAAGGCTTTCTGGAAGGCCGACATCTCCGCCTGCGTGCCCACGGTGATGCGCACCGAATCCGGCCACGCCGGCCACACGCGCCCGATGTAGATTTCCTTCGCCGCCAGCGCCGCCTTCACCTGCTTGCCCGGCCTGCGCACATCCAGCATGAAGCAGTTGCTCACCGAAGGCGTGACCGTGTAGCCCTGGCTGCGCAGGAAGTCGATATTCTCCTCGCGCAGTCCGGCCATGATCTTCTTGCGCGTAGGCACCAGACTGGGATCAAGCAGGCTGGCCCTGGCCGCGGCCACGGCCGTGATGGGCAGTGGATTCTGTCCGCCCAGCGCGGCAATCTTCTTCAGCGTATCCGGCTGGCCCACGATGAAGCCCATGCGGATGCCCGCCATGCCGTAGAGCTTGGAGAACGTGCGCAGCACCACAACGTTCTTGCCCTGCTTCACCAGCGGAATGCAGGACGGCGCGTCAGAGAAGTGAATGTAGGCCTCATCGACCATCACCACCGAATCCTTTGGCACGCTGTCGATGGCCTTTTCGATCTGCTCGAAGGGCGTGACCGTTCCGGTCGGGTTGTTCGGGTTGCAGATGTAGATCAGGCCCGGCGTCGAGGAGGCGGCCAGCATGGCGGGAATGTCATTGATGGCCGCTCCCCTGGGATCGGCAAGCGGCACCTTCAGGATGGGAGCCTTCGTGGCCATGGCCGCATACATCGGCGCCTCATAGCTGGGGTCGGCCACAACCAGCGGTCGCGTCGGAGAGGTGTATGCCATCACCGCCAGGTGCAGCGGCTCGCTCGATCCGGGATAGGCGATCACCATCGACGGGTCCAGTCCCTGTTGCTGCGCAAACAGATCCGAGAAGCCAATCTCCTTGTCAAAGAGGTATCGGCCGCCCTTGGGAATGATGGCCGCAATGGCCTTTTGCGCGCCCTCCGACGGTCCCATCGGGTTCTCGTTGGCGTCGATGTGTATGCCCTGGTCCGAAGGCGCGAACTTCGGAATGTCGGCATGGGCCAGATGCGCTTCTGTCACGTAGGGAATCCCGGCAAGCAGGGAACTGGCGGCAGCGGCACGCAGGAAATTGCGGCGGGAGAGTCCGCCGGAGATGGACTGCGGAAGGGTAGGCAACGTCATATACGGAACTCCTTGTGTGTGGAAGGTGGATATGAGGAGCACAGGAGGGCGGAACGCCAGGCAGGGAAAGATAGCGGAGAGATAAAAATGCGCCCCATATCCCACCGTAGCCTTGAGCCGGATGAATATCAAGAAAAAAGTGGAGGGGTGGCGGCGATTTCACGCGCGCCCGCCGCGCAGGCATGGCAAGGCTGTACAATCCTCGCGTGGCAGCCAGTCCGAGTGTGGAATGGTTCCAACCCGAATGAAAACGTTTTTACGCCGCGAATTGTTTGGATAGGGCACTTGACAACTTTCCTACTAAACCAATTTACTGAGGGGACGCGAAGACTGTCTCCCCGCGCCGTGCGCAAGCCGGAGACGACCGAGCCTGAGGTTATGATGCCGCCATGCTGACCGCACCTGTTTTTTCCCTCGGCAATGCTCTGCCCGCCGCCACGGCCGCGGTGTTCACCACCGCATCCCTGGTTCACCTGGGGGCGCTTGACCTTGCCGTCATCGTCGTCTACTTCGCCATGGTCATGTGGATCGGCTACTACCTGAAGAGCCGCGCCAACACCAGCGAAGAGTTCTTCATGGCGGGCCGAGAGATGACCGCCTGGATCGCCGGCCTCAGCTTCGTCTCGGCCAATCTCGGCTCGCTCGAACTGATGGGCTGGGCCGGATCGGCCTACCAGTACGGCATCCTCGCCGCGCACTGGTACTGGATCGGCGCCATTCCCGCGATGCTCTTCCTCGGCATCATCATGATGCCCTTCTACTACGTCTCGAAGACGCACTCGGTGCCCGGCTATCTGAAGCTGCGCTTCGGCCAGGGATCAAGCACGGTGGCCGCGGTTTCCTTCGCTTTCATGACCATCCTGATGAGCGGCGTGAACATGTTCTCGATGGCGCTGGTGATGAAGGTCGTGCTGGGCTGGAATATCACCTTCAGCATCGTCGTCTCCTCGCTGGCCGTCGCCGCTTACGTGGCTCTCGGCGGACTGCGCTCGGCCATCTTCAACGAGGTGCTGCAATTCGTGCTCATCTGGGGCGGCGCGCTGCTGGTGCCCATTCTCGGCCTCATCGACGCCGGCGGCTGGACCGGGCTGAAGACGCGCATCCTCACCAACTTTCCCGGCCAGGATTACCTTCACCTCTGGCGCGGCCTCGGCCACTTCCATGACAATCCGATGGGCGTTCACTGGACCGGCATCATCTTCGGCCTCGGCTTTGCCATCAGCTTCGGCTACTGGACGACGGACTTCCTCGTCGTGCAGCGCGTGCTCGCGGCCAACAGCCTTCGCTCGGCGCGCATGGCCCCGGTCATCGGTTCGTTCTTCAAGATGGCCGTGCCGTTCATCGTCATTCTGCCCGGCCTGCTCGGCCTCGTGCTGCTTCAGAATCCCGATGGCAGCCTCATGCACCTGGTGGGCGAAAACGTCGTCAGCGCTCACCCCGGCGCGGGCCTTCACAGCTACAACGAAGTTCTGCCGCTGATGCTCGTCCGCTACTGCGGTCCCGGCCTGCTCGGTCTTGGCATCACGGCGCTCATCGCCGGCTTCATGAGCGGCATGGCCGGCAACGTCAGCGCCTTTGCCGCCGTCTGGACCTATGACATTTATCAGCCCATGCTGCGCCGCAACGCGCGCGATGAGCACTACGTCGCCGTCGGACGCTGGGCCACCGTGCTCGGCGTGGTCATCTCCATCGGAGCGGCCTATCTGGTCATGAACGCGCAGGGCATCATGGATTACGTGCAGGCGCTCTTCAGCTTCTTCATCGCGCCTCTGCTCGGAGCCATTCTGATGGGCATGTTCTGGAAGCGCGCCACGCGCGCCGGCGGCTTCTGGGGACTGCTGATCGGCACCGTCACCTCGGTCGCGCTCTGGGCCTGGGTACACTTCGACCCGTCTGCGCTGCGCTATGTCGCGCTCTCGCCGGACGCGCGCGACATGGCCGAGAACATGTATCGCGCGCTCTGGAGCCTGAGCACCACGCTCGTTGTCACCTTCGTCGTCAGCCTCTTCACGCGGCCCAGGCCGGAGAGCGAACTGAACGGGCTGGTCTACGGAGCCACGGTGCTGCCGGTCGAGGAGCAGGTCGCGTTCTACAAGAGCGAACTCTTCTGGGCCGCCATCGCCGTCGTGGTCTTCGTGGCACTGAATCTGATCTTCTGGTAGGAGTAAAAAATGGAACGATCCCGCGAGATACCGATCTGGTTTTTCATTGGCGTGCTGTTGACGATTTACGGCGTCATGATCTTCGGCTACGGATTGTGGGAGCTGATCACCGGAAACGTCGCGCACGTCGTGCTGGCGCGGCTCCACGCGCCGGTCTGGTGGGGCGCGCTCATGCTTGTGCTCGGATTGTTTTATCTGGTGAAGTTTCGCCCCGGACGGTAGGACTGGCCACAAACCATCGGCTCTGGAACCGAGCTTGATCAACGAGGCCGAATCGAAGCGGTTGGCTCGCATGCCGAAATTGTGGCACTGCAAAAGATCAACGAATGAAAACAGGATCAACGAATGAAAAGGGAGTGAAGAAAACATGGCAGCGCAGAGACAGTTGACGTTTGGTGTGGTGGTCGGCAATCGCGGATTTTTCCCGGATCAGCTTGCGAAGTCCGGACGCGAAGAGATGGTTCGCGCCATCGAAGCGGCCGGAGCAAAGGCCATCGTGCTTTCGCCGGAAGAGTCGAAGTTCGGCGCGGTGGAAACCTTCGCCGAGGCGCAGCGCTGCGCCGAACTGTTCCGCAAACACTCGGCCCAGATCGACGGCCTCATCGTCACGCTGCCCAACTTCGGTGACGAGCGCGGCGTGGCCGACGCCATTCGTCTGGCCGGTCTGCATGTGCCGGTGCTCATTCAGGCCACGCCGGACAAGAGCGACGCCATGACCATCGCCACGCGCCGCGACAGCTTCTGCGGCAAGATGAGCGCCTGCAACAACCTCATGCAGTACGGCATTCCCTACTCGCTCACCACGCTGCACACCGAGTCGCCGCAGTCGGCGGAGTTCACCGCCGACCTTGCCTGGTTTGGTCAGGTCTGCCGCATCGTGCGCGGGCTGAAAAACCTGCGCATCGGCGCGATTGGCGCGCGGCCCTCGGCCTTCAACACGGTGCGCTACTCGGAGCGCATTCTGGAGACGCACGGCATCTCGGTCGAGCCGATTGACCTGTCGGAAATCATGGGCCGCATCGAGCGCATGAAGGACTCCGACGACGCGGCGCAGTCGAAGCTGGCCGCGATCAAGGGCTACGTCTCGACCTCCGGCATTCCCGAGGCCGCGCTGCTCAAGATGGCCAAGCTCGGCGCGGTCATCGACATCTGGATGAAGCAGACGGCCGTCACCGTGAGCGCCGTGCAGTGCTGGACCTCGCTCGAAGAGTATTTCGGCGTCGTGCCGTGCACCATCATGAGCATGATGTCGAACGACCTGATTCCCTCGGCCTGCGAGGTGGACGTGCCCGGCACGCTCAGCATGCACATGCTGGCGCTTGCCTCCGGCACGCCGTCCGCGCTGCTGGACTGGAACAACAACTACGGCGCTGACCCGAACAAATGCGTCTGCTTCCACTGCTCCAACCTGCCCAAGCATTTCTTCAACGACGTGAAGATGGATTTTCAGGAGATCATTGCCGGCACGGTGGGCAAGGAAAACACCTTCGGCACCTGCGTGGGCCGCGTGAAGAGCGGAGCGATGAGCTACGCGCGTTTCTCCACAGACGACCGTCGTGGCGTCGTTCGCGGCTACGTCGGACCGGGCCGCTTCACCGACGATCCGCTCACCACCTTCGGCGGCGCTGGCGTGGCCGAGATTCCTCACCTCCAGAAGCTGCTGCGCTACATCTGTCGCGAAGGCTTCGAGCATCACGTCGCAGCCAACTTCAGCGATGTCTCGCGCGCCGTCCACGAGGCCGCCGTGCGCTACCTCGGCTTTGAGAGCCATTACCATCCCGAGCTTGAGGACTAACGACGCGAACGCAGCACAATTGAGCCAACACGAGGTGCCATGGGCATTGCAAAGGATCTGACTGTCGATGGAGCGGTGCTCGTCTCCGCCTCTGACTGGAGCGCGGAGATTGACGCCAAACGCGCGCTGCTCGTCGAGTGGATGCGCGAGCGGCACTTCGAGGGCCTGCTGCTGCGGCGCAACGAAAACATTGCCTGGCTCACGGGCGGAGCCGCTGAACTGCGCGTGCTCACTCCGTCAGAGACGGGCGTCGGCTCGGTGCTCGTCACTCACGATGGCCGCTGCTTCTACCTGACCACGGCCAACGAAGCGCCGCGCCTCAGCGAAGAAGAGTTCGGCGCGCTCGGCTTCGAGCCAGTCATCTTCCCGTGGGCTGCGGATGCGACGGCGGATCGCGCTCTGGAGTTGGCCGGGCCTCACGTCGCCTGCGACACGCCCACGCCGGGCATGGCTCCGGCTCACATGGCTCCGCTGCGCGCCAGCCTTTCCGAGACCGAGATTCGCCGCTTTCGCTGGCTGGGCGCGGCGACGGCTGCGGCCACGGCGGAAGTTCTGCGCACGCTTCGTCCGGGCGTGAGCGAGTTCGAAATGGAGGCGCGCGTCGCCGCTGCTTTGCTCTCCCGCGGCATCCTGCCCTCGGTCTATCTGATGGCCGTCGATGATCGCATTCTGCGCTACAAGCACGCCGTCGCGCGTGGCCGCCGCCTGGAGCGATTTGCCATGCTCAACCTCTGCGCGCGCCGCTGGGGACTCACCGTCTCCATCACGCGCTTTGCCCACGCTGGCCCGTTGCCTGCCGCGCTCGAACGCGGATTCGAGGTTGCAGCGCAGGTCAACGCCGCGCTGCTCCATCACACGCGCGTCGGAGCCACTTCCGCCGAGTTGTATCGCGTCGCAGCCGATGCGTACGCCGACGCCGGATTTGCCGACGAAGAGCTGCGTCACCATCAGGGCGGAGCCACCGGCTACTGGGAGCGCGAATGGGTCGCCACGCCCTCGGGCACCGAGCGCGTTCTGGATCGCCAGGCTTTCGCGTGGAACCCGAGCGCAGCCGGAGGCAAGGCCGAGGACACCGTGCTACTGCGCGATGGCCGGATCGAAAACCTCACCGCCACGCCTGATCTTCCGGTCCTGCGCGCCGCCTGCGAGGGCGCGGAATACACCTGCGCCGGAGTGCTCGCGCTCTGAGCGAAACGCTCGCGCTGAACCGTCGTGTGCGCTCTTCGTTTTTGTCTCTGCGGATTCAGCCGCGATGCGCGCGCGGCACCATCGTCAGCCGCGCCGTCAGCACCACCAGCGCCGACCACAGCACATCCGCGCCCAGCAGGTGAATTACCTGCATCCACACCGGGGCCAGCAGCCACACGTCCAGCGCGCCCAGCAGGTATTGCAGCGCCAGCAGCCCCACCACCAGCGCCGACAGCCTGCGATTGTCCCACGGCCCGCCGCGACGATTCGCGCGAATGAGCACCCAGATCAGAAAGATGCTCGCCAGAATGGCAAAGGTCGGATGCGTCCATCGCCAGCGCAGCAGCCAGGTGCTGCGCGCGGAAAAATCCTCCGCCAGCGAGGAGCGCAGCGACGTGGCCGGAAACAGAGTGTCGCCCAGCGCGGCCAGCGACCCGGTCACGCCAACCACCATCACCGCAATCATGCCAATCGTCGTGCCCACCGGATGGGTGATGCGCAGGTCGCGCCAGCGCGTGCCTTCGCTGCGGCCCAGGAAGTGCGCCGTCATCGCCAGCGCCGCCACCAGCAGCAGCGTATTGCTCAGGTGCAGCGCCAGAAACGGCGGACGCAGCGGCGACTGGCTGGCCGCAGTCAGCCCCAGCTTCACCAGCAGCGCACCGAGAAGCGCTTCCGTGAAGGTGAAAAAGACCGCTGCACTTGCGGCCCATCGCGCCAGGTGCCGCCGCACCGTGCCGCGCCAGGTGAAGACCAGCAGCGCCAGCACCAGCATCACGTCAAGGCCGGCCGTGATGCGATGCGTGAACTCAATCATCGTTTGCAGGCTCGGCGACTGCTGCATCACCGTCCCGTTGCAGAGCGGCCAGTGGTCGCCGCAGCCCGCGCCCGATCCGGTCGCGCGCACCACCGTGCCCCACAGGATCGTCGCAATGAAATACCCAAGCACGCCCCAGGCAAACCGTCGCACTGCGGGTCTCGTTGCGGCGTGGGATGGGGCGGCTGTCGGCATCGCGTCCCCTACAGTGTAGTCCACGCCGACGGAGCGTGGCTGAGTCGCGCGCGCTGTCCGTCGGGCGCAACCATCCGTCTCACGAAGACATCAATCTCGCGAAGTCATCAATCTCGCGAAGTCATCAATCTTGCAACGTGCCGCGCAATCATCCGCTCCTCATCGGGAGCCATCCGCCGCACGGCGACCGGCGAGTTGTCTGCCGAGATGCGCTCAGCGTTCTGCGCCGCATTGCGCCCGGCGTCCAGCGCAATGCCGAGCGCCTCCAGTCCCGCGCAGACCTCCGCGCGCGTCGCCGCGTCGTGCTCGCCGATGCCTCCGGTGAAGACCACCAGGTCTGCTCCGCCCAGCACGGCCATGTACGCGCCGATGTATTTGCGAATTGCCGCCGTGTAGAGATCGACGGCCAGCCGCGCCTGCGCGTCGCCCGTCGCAATCGCCTGCCGCAGCGCGCGCATGTCGTTCGAGACGCCGCTCACGCCCAGCAGTCCGGACTCGCGATTGACCATGCGCTCCACGCTGTCGATGGCATCCTCGGCGCTCGCCGCCGTCCGCGCCGCCTCGCGCATCAGGAAGAGCAGCACGCCGGGATCGATCTCGCCGGTGCGCGTGGCGGAGATCAGTCCGCCGGTCGGCGTCAGGCCCATCGACGTGTCCGCTGATCGTCCATTGCGAATCGCCGTGATGCTCGAACCATTTCCCAGATGCGCCACGATCACGCGCTCCGGAATCGCCGCTCCAAGCTGATCCACAATCGACTCACAGGACAGCCCGTGCGCGCCGTAGCGATGCACTCCCAGCGCAGTGATGCTCGCCGACACCGGCAGCGTGCGCGCGACCGGCGGCAGATCGCGATGAAACCAGCTATCGAGCGCAATAAAACTCGGCACGCGCGGATACGCGCGCAGCGTCTGGCGCAGAATATGCAGCGCGGGTGGCGTGTGCAGCGGCGCAAAATGCACGTAGCGCTCCAGCCGCTCGACCAGCTCCGGCGTCACGAACTGATTTTCCGTCACCTCCGGGCTGCTCGAAACCATGCGATGCCCGATCGCCTCTGGCTGCGGCAGTTTCCGGTGCGCGGCCAGCATCCGTACGATGCGCGCAAATCCTTCCGCGGCGTCAGCAATCTCGACTGCTTCGTCCCAGGGTTTTGCGCCGGTCGCATCGCTCATCCACACACGTCCGCGACTGGCTGAGCCAATCCCCTCCACCGCGCCGGAGCAGAGTCTCCGCTGCTGGCGCTCGTCCGCCGCAAAGATGGCAAATTTGATCGACGACGATCCCGCATTCAGAACCAGAACGGTGCTCACGGCTTATTTTTTCTCCACTGTTTTTCCGCCTACCACGAGCCTCGCGTCGATCGGGCGGCGAATGCGCTCGCGATTGCGCCGCTCCCAAATCTTCGCGTCGATCAGAAAGCGAAACCAGAAGGTTTGCAGCGTCCAGTAGATGAAGCCCTCGCGGCCATCCAGAAATCCCAGCCGCACAAAGTAGCGATAAACGAAAAACAGAAACGGCCGCACGAACAAGGGCATACGGTTGTATCGCTCGCGCAGAAATCGCTTGCGCTGCGCCTTCGTGCCGAAGAAATCCGGCTTCAGCCGATTCACCTCCTGCGCGGCGAATAATTCCTCCACTTCGCCATCGGCCCAGCGATTGTGCCGCGCCGTCCACTCCGAGATGCTCATTGCCATGTCGTCAATCATCACGCCACGCAACTGCCCGCTGGTCGCGTCTGTCCCGTCGGCCCCGCTCAGCAGCAGAAAGTGTTGGTCATATCTGCGATCCTCGCACCGCCCCACGCCAGAGCGAAACAGCCGCAGATGCCAGGTCGGACTCATCGCGCCGTGGCGCATCACGCGGCCCAGAAAACGCACATAGCGCGGCAGGAAATAGCCGTCGTGCTCCGGCTCATCGGGCAGCGCCAGGATGGACGAAACCAGCGCGTCGTCCATCACTTCGTCGGCGTCCAGATGCAGTTGCCACGCGTTCCGTATCGGCAGGTTGTCAATGGCCCAGTTGCGCTGCGCGCCATAGTGTTCAAAGGCGTGCGTCACCACCTGCGCGCCGAACCGCTCGGCCACGGCGACCGTTCCGTCCGTGCTGAACGAGTCGACGACAAAGATCGCGTCGGCCACTTTGCCCGCCTGCGTGAGCGTTGCCGCGAGCGTCTCCTCGGAGTTGAAGGTGAGCACAATGACCGTGGGTCGCATACCGTGATGGTAAAGCAGCAGTGATGAACAGGTGGAAAATTGCTGCTCAAAACCGGGCCTTGAGTTTCAGTATCTGCGACTCGAAGCCGAACCAGAGCGCCGTCGCCGCAAGCGTCGAGGCCGCGACGCGCAGCAGGACGATCAACAGATTCCCGGTCGTGCCCATCGCGGCCAGTCGCGCGCTGAACGAGCCAAAGTAGACGAAGACCAGAATGTGCGTCATGTAGAGGCCGTAGCTGATTGTGCCGTAAAACGCCAGCGGCCCGCGCCGCAGCGGGCTGAGCCAACGCGCGCCACCCGCTGCAATCGCCACCAGCGTCACTCCGGCAAAGAGCAGCGCCAGCGCCGAATCGAGAAACGGCGTGCCACCCGCGATGGTCGCCGCAGCCAGCCACCCGGCCAGCGCAGCCGCGCAGCCGATGACGAGCCATGTCTCGCGCCGCAGCCGCAGCGTCAGCAGCGCCACAGCCATCAGGCTGCCCAGCGCGATTCCGTCCAGATGTATGAGCGTGTGCGTGCTCGTGAGCCAGTGCGGGTGCAGCAGCCGCAGCGAGGGCGAGGCGACCAGCAGCAGCCCGAGCACGGCAGCCAGCACGCCGCGCCGCGCGCCCAGCAGCCAAACCAGCGGCGCCCACAGCAGGTAATACTGCTCCTCGATGGCCAGCGACCACGTCGGCCCCAGCGTGCCGGGCAGCGGCGTGTGGCGCAGATTCTGCAGAAACAGCGCATACGCGGCCAGCGTTCGCCAGTGCGTCTGGTGCGCCAGCGTATCGCCCAGAAACCACGCCGGCACCGCGTAGCAGACGGCGAGCAGCAGCAGATACACCGGCCAGATGCGCAGCGCGCGCCGCGCATAGAAGTTGCGAAAATAATGTTCCCTGCCGCGTGATTCCAGCAGGATCGAGGTGATCAGAAATCCGGAGAGTACAAAGAAAAGATTGACGCCCGCCCATCCCCACAGCGACGCGCCATAGAGCGCCGTGCCCGTGAGCAGCGGATGGCAGTGGTAGACCACGACGCCGAGCACGGCCAGCCCGCGCAGTCCCTGCAACTCCGGCAGATAACGCGGCAGCCACGCGGGTCGGCCCGCAGCCATCTCCGAGCCAGCGCTCGCGCCAGGTGTTTCGGGGTTCTGCCGCACAGCCTCGGTCGTGCTCAACGGGGCAACCTCAGCCAGCGGCCAGTTCTTTGGCTCGCTGCGTCGCGCGCATCACGGCCTTGATCAGGGTCACGCGCAGTCCGCCGTCCTCCAGCTCCAGAATGCCGTCAATCGTGCATCCTGCCGGGGTCGTCACCGCGTCCTTCAGCAGTGCCGGATGGTAGCCCGTGTCGAGCACCATGCGCGCCGCGCCAAAGGTTGTCTGCGCCGCCAGCAGCGTCGCCGTTTCGCGCGGCAGACCCACCTTCACGCCAGCCTCGGCCAGCGCCTCCAGGATGATGTAGATGAACGCCGGACCCGAGGCGGACAAACCCGTCACCGCGTCCATGTGTTTCTCGTCCACGACCACGGTGCGTCCGACAGTTTCAAAAATCCGCCGCGCCAGCTCCATCTGCTCGTCACTCACAAATCGCCCGCGACACAGCCCGGCCACGCCCGCGCCCAGCGCCGAAGGCGTATTCGGCATCGCGCGAATCACGGCAAGCTCGATTCCGGCGGCCTCTTCAATCGCCGCCGTCTTTACGGACGCGGCAAAGGAGACGATAGTTTTCTTCGCGTTCAGCGCCGGACGAATCTGCGCCACCAGCTCCGGCACCTGAAACGGCTTTACGCCCAGCAGAATCAGGTCCGCGTCGCGCGCCGCCGTCAGGTTGTCGGTGGAGACATCGACGCCCCACTGCGAGGCCAGCGCGATCGCGCGGTCGGCGTGCGCCACCGTCGCGTGAATCTGCTCCGGAGCAAAGAGGCTCTGCTTCAGAAAAGCCTGCAACAGGATGCCGCCCATCTTGCCCGTGCCAAGCACGGCCACGCGAAGGTTGGGCAGTTGAGCGGGAGCGATCGGTTCGTCAGTCATGATGTTTCCTGAAATGAAATCGAAGCTGCAATCCTCAGTGATCAGCGCATCGCACAGCGGTTGCGGAGTTCTGCATCCAGCATACGCCCGCGCTGAGCGGGTCGCAGCCGAATGAGAACATCAGCCAATCGGCGGCATCAGCCGCGTCTGCGCGTGCGTGTACGTGATGCGATTGATGACCGTGATCGTGGACAGCACGGCCAGAACCCACAGCACCGGAGCCATCACGCCCCAGCGATGAAAGAGCGCGCCCAGAATGATGAGCACAATCCGCTCCGGTCGCTCCATGAAGCCCACCTTGCAGGAGCCGATCAGCGCCTCGGCGCGCGCCCGCGTGTAGCTCACCATCAGCGACGTGACCATGACGAAGGCAACCAGAAAAACATAACGCAGATGGTTGATGCGCGCGTAATAAATAATCAGCCCGAAAAAGAGCACCACGTCCGAGTAGCGGTCGATCACCGAATCGAAGTACGCGCCAAAAACGGTCACTTGATTTGTCTTGCGCGCCACGCGCCCGTCCACCATGTCAAAGATGCCCGCGCCGATGATCGTCAGCCCGGCATAGAGAAACATGCGCACGGAGTTGTAGGAGTTCGCGCGCCCGAAGAAGACCGCCGCGGCGATATTGATAATCAGCCCGATGAAGGTCAGGGTGTTGGGCGAGATGCGCGTCAGCGCCAGTCCGTGAACGATGCGGTCCAGCAGCCATCCGCAGGCGCGGCCAAATGCGCTGGTCCAGGTGGTTGCCATCGCTACCTCTCCGCGTCCGCTTCGTCGTGGATCGTGACCAGTTTCAGCACTTCCAGTTCGCGCTTGCCGTTCGGCGTCACAATCGTCGCCACGTCGCCCACCTGCTTGCCGATCAGTCCGCGTCCGATGGGCGAGGTGGTCGAGATCAGCCCGTTGGCCACGTCCGACTCCTCGCTCGTCACCAGCTTGTAGACAATCTCCTCGTCCTTCGACGAATCGTAGACGGTGATGGTCGAGCCAAAGGCTGCGCGGTCGTGCGGAATGTTCGCCAGATTCACCAGCGAAAGCTCGGCCATGCGCTTCTTGAGCTGGCCCAGCCGCGCGTTCACAAACTCCTGCCGCTGCTTGGCCATGTGATACTCGGCATTCTCGGAGAGATCGCCCAGCGCCACGGCTTTCTTGATCTCGGCTGGCAGTTCGTGCGCCAGCTCATGCTCCATTTTTTCGATCTCTTCCTGGAGTTGTCGCTTGATGTGATCCGTCATTGCAATCCGTATCTGCGCGGGTGCGTGTGGACTGTGTTGCGGACTGCGGCGGCTCGCCCGCACGCGCCAGACACAGGCCAGACCCGCAGAATTGGGTCCAAACCCTGAAACCCTGATTATACGATGCCGGGAAACGCCTACACGCGCGCCAGGCTACTTTCGCCCTCGCCATTGACCGGAGCAGTGCCGCTGGTCCGGAATGATCGCGCCGCGCTTTCGCTCCGTGTCGTTGCATTCGATCTTTGCGGCCGAAGTTCGCGCCTGGCTTCGTGCTCAGAAGAGCCTGGGATGCGCCGTTTCGTCCAGTCTCGCGTCCGGCGCCGACTGCTGCTCGACATCTACGCTTGGCACTGGGCCGGGATGGTCCAGAAACGATTGCAGGATCAGCACTGCCGCCACCTGATCGACCAGCGCCGCGTGCTGCTGTCGTTTTTTGCCCGCAGCGTACAGCATCGCGTGCGCCTCGGCTGTTGTCAGCCGCTCGTCCCACATGCGAATAGGCAGCCCGCTGTACTCGCCCAGTTGTGCGGCAAATCGCCGCACGCGCTCGGTCTGCGCGCTGGCTTCGCCGGAGAGGCGCAGCGGCAGGCCCACCACAAACTCCGTGCAGCCATGTTGCCGCGCCAGGCGGCTGAGCGAGCGCAGGTCTTCGCGCGGATTGGTCTTGCGCGTCATCGTCAGCAGCGGCTGCGCCGTCAGCCCCAGCGGGTCGGAGATGGCCACGCCAATCCGTTTCGTTCCCACGTCCAGCGCCAGATAGCGCGCGGCACCGCGTCGCGTCGTGCCTGCCGGGCTTGTCTGTGTCGGTGACTCTTCCACTCTGTTCCTGAGTATATGCCTGAGTAAGTCCGGAGTATCCGTCCGGATAAGCCGCGCGCGGAGACCCGTTTTTGTTGCGCCAACGTTACAATGGAAACGGATTCGCGGTGAATTCTGATTCCGCAAAATTCCGATATTCGTTGCGAATCCAGTTTCAATGCGAATCCGGATGTAACAGGAATCATCTCAATCTCACCACAGGGGACGAACGAACCGCGCCACTCGCGCAGGCTCTCGCTCGGAGGAAGTGCAGTCGATGGCAAGCGGGCGCAGCAGGCGGAGTTCAGGGCGCAGGTCGGGGTCGGGCGGAGCAATCCTTGTTCTGCTCGCCTTCGCGCTTGCCGCCGCCGCTGTTTACGCTCTGCTGCCGCTGCGTCCCGCTGAGCCTGCATTCGTTGACATCGCTCCCGGCAGTACTGCTCTCAGCATCGCCACGCAGCTGGAGCAGGCCGGAGTCATCCGCTCGCGCTGGGCCTTTGTGGCGGCGCGGCTGGTCAAGCGACTCGTGCGCAACGACCGGCTCAAGGCCGGTGAATACCGCTTCGAGCGATCCGCCACCGTCACCCAGGTCTACGACCGCATCGCGCGCGGCGATGTCTTCACCATCGCCGTCACGCTTCCCGAAGGACTCGACCGGCGCGAGATTGCCGCTCGCCTCGAACAGGCCGGACTCGGCACGGCGCAGGGTTTTCTTGACGCCACCGTCACCGAGGCCAGCCGCATCCGCGATCTCGATCCCGAGGCCGCGAGCCTCGAAGGGTATCTGTTCCCCGACACCTATCGCTTTTCGCGTCACGCCTCTGAGGCGCAGATGGCCGACGCCATGGTCCGCCGCTTTCGCGAAGAGGCTCGCCGACTCGCGCTCACCGCGCGCGTCCACGAGATCGTCACGCTGGCCTCGATCATCGAAAAGGAAACAGCCGTCGCCGCCGAGCGTCCGCTGGTCGCCAGCGTCCTCGTGAATCGCCTTGCGAAAGGCATGCCGCTCATGACCGATCCCGCCGTCATCTACGGCCTGCGCGAACAAGGCCAGTGGCGCGGCGCGATCTACGCCTCGGACCTCAGCGATCCCGGCCACGACACGCCCTACAACACCTATCGCCACGCCGGCCTGCCGCCGGGACCGATCTCCAATCCCGGTGCGGCATCACTTGCGGCCGCGCTCCATCCCGCCGCGACGGATTATCTTTACTTCGTCGCCTCCGGTGACAATCCCCAGGGCCATTCGCTCTTCGCCGCCACGCTTGCCGATCACCAGAAAAACGTGGCCACCTATCGCAAGGCCATCGAGAGCCGAGGTGCGCAATGAACCGCCGCCTGCTCGCCTGTCTGCTCTTCGCCGCGTTCGCGCCCGCGCTCACCGGCTGCCTCAGCCTCGTCACCTCCAAGCGCAAGCTGCCCGTTCCCGTCGCTCCGCCCATCATCCAGACCGTCACCGCGGATCAGCTTGTCGAGCGCATGAACCAGCGCTGGGCCAGCTTCCAGAGCATGACCGCGACGGTCGATATTGTCGCCAGCCGCCTGCGCGAAAATCAGGGCGAGGCCACCGATTATCCCAGCTTCCGCGCCAACGTCCTGCTGCGCCGCCCGGAGATGCTGCGCATCCTCGGCAAGGCTCCGCTTCTGCAAACCGTCATGTTTGATCTCGGCAGCGATGGACAGCAGTTCCGGCTCTCGGTCCCGCCCAAAGGCAAGGCATACATCGGCAACAGTCGCGAAAAAGGCACCTCGCACAACTGGTACGAGAACCTGCGCCCCGGCTTTCTTTTTCGCGCCTTCGTCGTGCGCGGCGTCTCCGCCGACGAGTACTACTCGGTCATCGCCGAAACCCTCACCGAAGAGGACGCGGCCAAGCGTCATCTTCTCGCTCGGCCCGAGTACGTGCTCAGCGTGATGCGACGCGGCAGCGCCCAACAGGGGCTGATCCCGGTGCGCGTCGTGCGGTTTGATCGCGTCACCCTGCTGCCCAACGAACAGGATCTCTACGACGATCAGGGCAATCTGCAAACCCAGGTCATCTATGGTCCCTATCAGAATTTTGATGGCACCCAGTATCCCGCGACGCTCTTCCTCAAGCGTCCCGAGGAAGACTACCAGCTCACCGTCAGCGTCGAGCACATCACCGCAAACCCGCCGCTCACCGACGAGCAGTTCCATGTGAACTTCCCCGAAGGCGTCACGCCCGTGCGGCTCAAATAGCAGTCGTCGAATTTACGTCCCTGTCCTCTGAATCGCGGCGCTGGCTTCCAGCGCATCCATTGCCTGGCTGTTCCGGCCGCGCGGGCCTTGGTGCTCTTCGCGGTCCATCTGCTGGCCCATCTCCGATGCCGCCTCGGCCAGCACGCGGTGGTGCAGCGTGAACAGCGCCAGCTCCAGACGGTCGCTCACGCCCGTCTTGTCATAGATCGAGCGCAGATAGTTCTTCACCACCTGCTCGGTCGTCCTCAGCCGTATGGCAATCTCGCGATTCTTGCACCCTTGGACGATCAGCGCGACGATCCGCATCTCCTTCGGCGTCAGCCGGTCGCGCACCCTCATGCCCACGGAATCCTCCGTCGCCAGGCGCGTCGTCTCCGGAATCACCGGCTTCGACACGGCACCACCAGCCACCGTCCGCAGACACTCCATCAGCAGCGTTCCACTCGATCCGCGATAGAGCACACCGCTCAGGCCGGCCTTCATGAACGGCTCGGCAACCTCGGCACTTTCCAGAATCACAATCGCGCGACTCTGGGCAGCCTCCAGCAGCATCATCACGCGCTGCCAGTCCGGTCGCAGCGAGGAGGCAATCAGCACCACCGACTCCGGAAACGTCGTAATGGCGTGCAGTGTCCGCTCCAGATCCGAGCACTGGGCCACGATCCGGAAATCACTTTCCGCCGCCAGCAGCCTGCCGATGCCGGCTCGATAAATCGGCTGAACATCCGCCAGAATCAGTTTCGTCATAGGACACAGCCCTTGCTTCCGGCTACCGGTGCGACTCTCCGTCATCTGACCCGGATGAGGACAGGTCAGCTCTCGAAGCGCAACAACGCCTTGTCTTCGTTTTATCGACGTGGATTGACAGGTCTTGCGCCTGTCTCATTTTGAGACAAAATCCGGGGCTAAATATGACGGCTGAGGGAATCGAACCGCCTCAAACTGATTTTGGCACAGAAATCCATTTCCGCCTATGAAGAAGCCTGTGTTCGACCGCGCTCATCGCCGGGCGCGCGTCCCGCTCCGAGAAAACCCCGCATTGTCGCGGCGCTACACTATCCATAGGGAATCCTCAGCGACCATGAAACGGCCCATTCTGCTTGCAGTCGATGATGATGTCAGTGTGCTGGAGGCGGTCGTGCAGGATTTGCGCGCCCGTTACGGCGAGCAGTACCGCATCGCCCGCGCCGCCAGCGGCCAGGCCGCGCTTGACACCATGCGCCAGTTGCAGGAGCGGCAGGAATCGCTCGCCCTCATCGTGAGCGATCAGCGGATGCCTGGCATGACCGGCGTCGAGTTTCTGGAGCGCGCCCGCGAGCAGTACCCCGAAGCGCGCCGCGTCCTGCTCACCGCCTACGCCGACACCGAGGCCGCCATCCGCGCCATCAACTCCGCGCGCATCCACTACTACCTGACCAAGCCCTGGGATCCGCCCGAAGAGCTGCTCTACCCCGTCCTCGACGACCTGCTCAGCGACTGGAAGGCGCGGCATCAGCCGCCATTCCAGGGCCTCCGCGTCATCGGCCATCGCTGGTCCCAGCGCGATCACGAGCTGCGCAGCTTCCTCTCGCGCAATCACGTTCCCTATCGCTGGCTGGACGCAGCCGCCAGCGACGAAGCCCGCAGCCTGCTGGCCGAGCGCGGACTCGACTCCGCCGCGCTGCCCGTCGTGCTCTGCGAGGATGGCCACGCGCTTGTCACTCCATCGCTGGACGCCGTGGCCGCGCGCGTCGGTCTGCGCACCCAGGCGGCCAGCAGCTTTTATGACCTCGCCATCGTCGGTGCCGGTCCCGCTGGCCTTGCCGCCGCCGTTTACGGCGCATCCGAGGGGCTGAGCACGCTCGTCATTGAACCGGAAGCGCCCGGCGGCCAGGCCGGCTCGTCCTCAAAGATCGAAAATTACCTCGGTTTCCCCGCCGGCATCACCGGCAGCGATCTCGGTCGCCGCGCTCACATGCAGGGTGTGCGCTTCGGAGCCGAGTTCCTCAC
Organism: Acidobacteriota bacterium; assembly: GCA_021846275.1. Taxonomy (GTDB): domain Bacteria; phylum Acidobacteriota; class Terriglobia; order Terriglobales; family Acidobacteriaceae; genus Acidicapsa. Next base: position 104,359 of record JAJZBZ010000003.1, on the reverse strand, counting down.
ACAGCGCGCCACCGGCCTGCGCGCCGAGGGTCAGTATCGCTTCCTCCAACTCGCCGACGGACGCGAAATCTCCGCCCACGTCGTCCTGCTCGCCATGGGCGTGCAATATCGCCGCCTCACCATTCCCGGTGCCGACGCGCTCACCGGTCGCGGCCTCTACTACGGCGCGGCGCTGGTCGAGGCCTCGGCCTGCCGCGACGAAGAGGTCTTCCTCGTCGGCGGTGCCAACTCCGCCGGTCAGGCCGCGCTTCACTTCGCCCGCTACGCCCGCCGCGTCACCCTGCTCGTCCGCGCCGAAAGCCTCGCCATCAGCATGTCCAAATACCTCATTGACGAGATCGAGCGCATCCCCAACATCGCCGTCGAAACCCGCACCCAGGTCACCGCCGTCTCCGGCTCCGAGCGACTGGAGAGCATACGCACGCTCGGCCCCGGCGGCGAGCGGGAGCGCAGTGCGTCTTCGCTTTTTGTCTTCATCGGCGCCGCCCCGCGCACCGACTGGCTGCCCGAGCATATCCTTCGCGACGAGCACGGCTTCCTGCTCGCCGGAGCCGACCTGCGCGCCGCCGCCGATTTCCGTCGCCTCTGGACGCTGCCGCGCGAGCCATATCTGCTGGAGTCCAGCATTCCCGGTGTGCTCGTCGCCGGCGACGTTCGCCACGGATCGGTCAAGCGTGCGGCCTCTGCCGTCGGCGAAGGCTCCATTGCCGTCCAGTTTGCTCACCAGTACCTGGCCAGCTTCTGAACCGCCCCGTCGTCCTGCCTACGGACTCTTGTCGGTGCTGGCAGAGCGGAACCGTCGGCGCGGAATCTTCCCGTCTGATGTCCACTCCGCAAAAAAATGAATCCAGGTGCGCAGGAAATCGAATCCCTCGGCCCGGAGCGTCATCCACTCTCTTAGCGGCTTTGCGCGCAATTGCGCTCAGCCCGCTCCGCGTGCTCATTCGCTCGTCGCGGCACATCCGGACTTTGTCATGCCAATGGACGATTCCATTCCCTGGCGCACCGGGCGCATCTCGCTCGCCGACCCCGCTCTCAACCTGCGGCGATTTTCCGTCTTCGCTTCGATGAGCGACGACGAACTCGCTTCTCTCGGCGAATGCGACATCCTCGAAGTCCCGGCCGAAGGCGAACTCTACTCGCCGGAGAACCAACTCAGCGGCTACTGCGTCCTGCTCGATGGCGAAGTCGTCGCCGACAAGGACGAAGCCGATGGCTCGCGCACGCGCATCGCCGTCGCCAAGGCGGGAGAATGCTTTGGGGAAACCCGTTTGCTGGAAGGGCGTCCGGTTCCCATCCGCGTCTATGCGCTGGTGCCATCTCGCATGCTGCGCATCGACGAGGAGAGCTTCTGGCGCATGATGGCCTGTTGCCCCGCCGTGCGCCGGGTCATCCTCGCCGACGCCGCGCGTCGTCAGTACGCCAAGCAGGTCGGGGCGCTGCATCGGGAAAAACTCATCTCCCTCGGCACGCTTGCCGCCGGACTCATGCACGAGCTGCACAATCCCGGCTCCGCCGCGCGCCGCGCCTCCTCGCAACTGCGCGAAAACATCACCCGTCTTCAGGATCTGAGCCTGCGCTTCTGCGATCAGCCCGTCAGCCAGGACCAGCTCACCTGCATGCGCGACCTGCAACAGGAGGCCATCGGCCACACCTGCTGCACCGCCATGAGTTCGGTCGAACAGATGGACGCCGAGGAGATCATGATCGAGTGGCTGGAGCGCGCCGGAGTGAAAAACGCCACGCGCATCGCGCCTCAGCTCGTCTCGATGGGTATCACTCCCGGCGAACTGGAATGCACGCGCCAGTCCTTCAGTGACGGTCGGCTCTCCGACGCGCTCAACTGGCTGGAGTCGCTCGTCTCCAGCTTCGCGCTCGTCGATACCATCGAGCAAAGCGTCGCCCGCATGTCCGAGCTGTTCATGGCCGTCAAAAAATTCGCCTACGAGGATCGCTGCTCCCTGCGCCGCGTCGATGTTCACGACAACATCCAGACCACGCTCACCATCCTCGGCCACAAGCTCCGCCAGCGCAGCATCCAGATCGTCAAGCACTTCGACGCCACCGACCCCGGCATCGAAACCGGCGGCATCGCTCTCAGCCAGGTCTGGACCAACCTGCTCGACAACGCCATCGACGCCTCGCCTGATGAGGGCGTTATCGAAGTCCGCACCTGGAACGAACCCGATGCCTTCTGCGTCGGCATCGTCGATCACGGCTCCGGCATTCCGGAAGAGATACGCGCTCACATCTTCGAGCCGTTCTTCACCACCAAGCCCGTCGGCAAGGGAACCGGACTCGGATTGGAAATCGCTCACCGCGTCGTCACGCAAAACTTCCACGGAACGCTCACCTTCGATTCCCATCCCGGCCACACCGAGTTCCTCGTGCGCCTGCCGCGCGCCACGGCCTGATTCGCGCCGCAGCGCGCACTTTTCTTACGTTTCTCTCATTTTCCCGCGCGTCAAGTTTCCATCCGCCTCGCCGATACAACTCTTGTCGCGCTGCCCACGGGCAGCCCAGGCGCAGTCGAGGTGGATGATCCGTGAGCGAGACAAAATCCATGCAAGCGGCGGAAGACCAAACGCGACGACAGTCGCTGCTTGACGCCGCCTTTGACGGCATCGAAGACGCGCTCGTCGTGCTCGACCGCGATGGCCGCGTCGTGCTCTGGAACTGCGCCGCCGAGCAGATCACCGGCCACTCGCGCGTTGAGCGCATCGGCCATCCGCTGCCCGAGCGCTGGCTTCACGCCGAGCATCCGTCCGCAGCCGGCACCGCCGCAACGAAAGGTCATTTCTATACCGGCTCGCCCGCCGTCTCCGCCGCGCTGAGCGATCAGGATGATCCGGCGCACCTCGGAGTCGCCGCGCAGGAGCACGCCGTCCATCGCCTGCTCCATCATGCTCACGGCCACTCCGTTCCCGTCATGATGCGCCAGTCGCCGCTGCGCGACGCGCTCGGCACGCGCATCGGCGCCATGCTCAGCTTTTATCCCGCGGAGGAGATTGACCGCCTGCCCCACGGCGAAGGCGGCGGCGACGCGCGCGTCAGTCAGGCTCAGGGCGAGATGCGGGAGTGGCTGGAAGAAACCTGGCGCTCGGCCGCTCACACCGCCATTCCCTTCGGCATTCTCTGGCTCTCCGTCGATCAGGGAAAATCCCTGCGCCGCACCCACGGTGCCGACGCCAGTGAAGAGATGATGCAGTCCGTCGAGCGCGCGCTGCGCCACGGCCTGCGTCCGTCGGAGATGCTCGGCCGCTGGGGCGAAAGCGAGTTCCTTGTCCTCTCGCGCGAACGCACCGTCGAGATGCTGCTCGACCACGCCCACCAGCTTGCCGGCCTTGCGCGCACCGCCGATTTCCGCTGGTGGGGCGACCGCGTCGCGCTCACCGTCAGCGTCGGTGCCGCGCAGTGGCAGCCCGAAGTTTCGCTCGCCCATCTGCTCGCCCAGGCGCAGTCCGCCATGCAGGCCAGCGAGTTCGCCGGCGGCAATCAGGTCAGTCGCGCTCACGCCGATGGCGCAGCCGTCGCGCCCTGAAAAACTTTCGATCTGGAGGCTCAAAAATGTTCGCCATCATCGGAATCGTCGTCGTGCTCGGAGCCATCCTCGCGGGCTACCTGATGGAGCACGGCAACCTGCTCGTCCTCGTCCAGCCCGCCGAGTTGATCATCATCGGCGGCGCGGCTCTCGGCACGCTGCTCATCGCCAATCCCATCCACATTCTCAAGAGCATCATTGGTCAGGTGCTCGGCGTCCTCAAAGGCTCGCCCTTCAGCAAAAAACGCTACCTCGACACGCTGAAGATGATGTTTGAATTTCTCAATAAGGTCCGCAAGGAGGGTCTGCTCTCCGTCGAGATGGATGTCGAAAAGCCCAAGGAAAGCGCGATTTTCAAGAAGTATCCCGACTTCATCCACAACCACCACGTCATGGACTTCGTCTGCGACACGCTGCGCATGGCCATCACCGGCGGCGTCGAGCCGTTCGACATGGACCAGATGATGGAACTCGACATGGAGGTCCATCACCACGAAACCGCCGCGCCCATCGCCGCGCTGTCCACCGTCGCCGACTCGCTGCCCGGTCTCGGCATCGTCGCCGCCGTGCTCGGCGTCGTCATCACCATGGGAGCCATCGGCGGACCACCCGCCGAGGTTGGCCACAAGGTCGCTGCCGCGCTCGTCGGCACATTCCTCGGCATCCTCATGTGCTACGGCGTCGTCGGCCCGCTCGCCGCAAACATGACCAAGATCGCCGACGCCGAGAAGGAATATCTCCACGTCCTGCGCGTCCTGCTGCTGGCTTTTCTCAAGGGCAACGCGCCCATGATCGCGCTTGAAATCGCGCGCCGCGCCATTCCCGCTCACCTCCGTCCCGGCTTCGACGAAATGGAAAAAGCCTGCAAGGGCGGCGGCGCAGGTGATGCTGCCGCAGCGCCGGCCGCCGCAGCCTGAGACCCGCTGACCACTCACCCCGGATCTCACCCAGGAGCCGTGCATCATGTCGGAAAAGCGACCCATCATCGTCATCAAAAAGAAAGGCGGCCACGGCGGCCATCACGGCGGCGCGTGGAAGGTCGCCTACGCCGACTTCGTCACCGCCATGATGGCGCTGTTCATCGTCCTCTGGCTGCTCAACTCCACGCCCCAGGTCAAAAAGGCCGTCGCCGGATACTTCCAGGATCCCAAAAGCTCCATGAAGGAAACCGGCACCGCGCTTGCCGGCGATGACGAAAACATTCCCATTGATCGAAAGAACGTCGAGAACCTCAAAGCGCAGATCGAGAAAGCCATCCAGCAGCAGCCGGACCTGAAAAAACTCGCCAAGCAGATCGAGATCACCATCACTCCGGAGGGCCTGCGCATCGAGCTGATCGAAGACAAGAACGGAACCTTTTTCCAGAGCGGCAGCGCCGTGCTCAGCCAGAACGGTCGCGAGCTGCTCGCCATGCTTGCCGGCCAGTTGAAATCCCTGCCCAACCGCCTGCTCATTGAGGGCCACACCGACGCGCAGGCTTACTCACCCGGCAGCGCCTACACCAACTGGGAACTCTCCGCCGACCGCGCCAACTCCGCGCGCCGCCTGCTCCAGCAGGATGGCGTCCGCGCCGATCAGGTCTCCCAGGTGCGCGGCTACGCCGACCAGATGCTGCGCGTCAAAAACAATCCCTACGACCCATCCAATCGCCGCATCTCGCTCATCGTCGAGTGGTCCACCACCGATGGCACGCCGCAGATCCAGTCGCCCGGCACCACCACCGCGCCCACGCAGCCCAGCGAGAAAAACACTGCGCAATCCGCCGCACCCGCAAAGCCCTCCCCTGCTAATCCTGCTTCGGCAAACTCAGCGGCCTCGGCAAAACCATCCGCCGCAAAGCCCGCCGCCGGACTTCCCGCCGTCCACTCCGAGAGCCTCATGGCCAGCCTCGCAGCGCATCTCCATCGCGGCAAATAGCCGCTGCTCAGTCCGCCGCTTCCATCCGTCCGCCCGGCAGCAGCCGATAGACGCGCCCGCGCCACAGCACCTTGTCCGAGAGATAACTCGCCGCCCAGAATCCAAATCCCATCAGGTCGCGCAGCGGATAAAGCACCAGCATATTGAGCCAGCTTCGGTCGCCCACCACGCGCCGCCCCGCAGCCCAGGCAATCGCCACGCGCGTCAGCACGCCCCACGCGAGCGTCGCCAGCGCCAGCGCGGGCCGGTGCAGCGCCAGCGCCGCGCCGCAGGCCACCAGCGCAAACGGCATGCTGAAGGTCAGCGCCGTGCCAAAGTGTCCTTTGGGCCGCGAAAACCGCGTCGATTTCATCCAGCGCGTCTGGTGCCGCAGCGACGCCACAAACCGCGCATGCAGCACGATATGGTCAATCGCATGAGGACTCAGCGCCACCTTCCATCCCTGCTCAAACGCCTTGCTGCCCAGCACAAAATCATCCGCGCAGTAATCGGCAGTCACCGCAAATCCGCCCATCTGCCGCAGCGCCTCGGCGCGAAAGGCCATCGTCGGCCCCAGCACGAAACGCATCCCTTCCAGCATGTTCGCGACCAGCACTCCAGCCGTCATCTCCACCGACATTCCCACCGCCTCCAGCCGCGACCACAATCCGCCCTCAGCCGCCACGCCGCGGTAGAGACACGTCATCGCGCCCACGCGCTCGTCGGCAAACTCCGTCGCCACCGCGCGCAGATACTCCGGCCGCACGCGCACATCGCTGTCGCTCACGACGAGAATCTCGCAGCGCGCCGCCTGGGCCATCACCTCCATCGACTGCGCCTTCGCATTTGCCATGCGCCGCTCACCGGCGCAGAAAAATCGCGCGGCCACGTGCGGATACCGCGCCGCCACGCGCCGCGCCATCTCGAGACCCGCGTCGTCGTCCGTGCGCGCGCAGAAGAGAATCTCAAACTCCGGATACTCCTGCTCGAAAAATGTCGCCAGATTCGCTTCCAGCCCCGGCTCGGCTCCGTGCAGCGGCTTCAGCAAGCTCAGCGGCGGCGTGAAATCGGTCCGCGATTTCTCGTGCTGCGAGCGCAAGTGAAACCGCGCGCCCGCCAGCACCATCCCCGCAAAAACCGTCGAGGTCAGCAGGCCAAAGCAGCCCAGCGCAAACAGGATGGACAAGGCGATCAAGAGGTCTTCACTTCCGTGGCGCGCGCCGCGGCTTCTCCGGTGCAGCGTCTCCGCGCGGCACCATCATCGGCCTGCGCGCCGGCACCATAGCCGCCGTCGCGCCCTGCGCAGCCTGCTGCATATGCGTCAGCATCTCCGTGCGCACATACTCCACAAAGCTCTGCATCTGCCGGTTCATCTCCTCCATGCGCTCGCGCATCTGCAGGATGATGGCAATCCCGGCGATGTTCACGCCCAGGTCACGCGCCAGATTCAGGATGAACTCCAGCCGCTCAATATCTTCCTCGGTATACAGCCGCGTATTCCCATCCGTGCGGCTCGGCTTCAGCAATCCCTCGCGCTCATAGAGCCGCAGCGTCTGCGGATGAATCTCATACATCTCGGCCACCGCCGAGATCATGTACGCGCCTTTGGATTTTCGCTTCGCCGCCATCGTCGTTCCCGTGCTTCTCCGCTCTCGATTCTCCCCCGACCAGCGCCTCGGGCGCAATCAAAAACTCAGCCTCGCGCCGCACCGCGTTCACAGCTTGTCAAACAGGCTCACGCGCGGGTCCTGATTGTTCAGCTTCGCAAACTCACGCATGATCTCCCGGCTGCGCTCGTCGCTCAACTGCGGCACCACGATCTCGACCGTCACAATCTGGTCGCCGCGCTGCCCGGCCGCCTGCGCGCTCTCCACGCCGCGCTCCCGCATCCTCAGCTTCTGTCCGCTCTGCGTGCCCGGCGGAATCCGCAACTGTGCGCGCCCATCGATCGTCGGCACGTCCACCTTCGCGCCCAGCGTCGCCTCGGCAATCGTGATCGGCACGTTCAGTTGGATGTCATCGCCCACGCGCCGAAACAGCGGATGGCTGCCCGCGCGGATAATCACGTACAGATCACCGGCTGCCCCGCCATTCACGCCCGCGTTGCCCTTGCCCTGCAACCGTATACGCTGACCGTCTCGGGTTCCCGCCTTGATGCGAAACTCCACCTGCTCGGCGCGCGAGACCACGCCCTCGCCCTGGCAGGTGTTGCACGCGCTCGAAATCCGTCCCGAACCTCCGCAGCGCGGGCACGCGATGTTGAACTTCATACGCCCGCCCATCTGCGTCACCTGTCCGCTCCCGTTGCACTCCGGACACTGCATCGGCGCGCCCGACGACGCCCGTCCGTGGCACGTCGGACAGATCTCCTGCCGCTGCACCGCGAGCCGCGCATTCCCGCCGCGAATCGCCGTCCAGAAATCCACCGGTGCCTGATACTCCAGATCGCTGCCCGCCACCGGCCCGCGCTGCGCCTGCCCCGGCGCGTTGCCGCTGAAGATGCCGCTGAAAATATCGCGAAAACTTCCCCACGAAGAGCTTGCGTTCTGGCTCGCACCCGGCTGAAATCCCGAAAAATCGAACCCGCCAAAATCCACCGGCGTCCGGCGTCCCGCGCCCTGGTGCGCATACGCTTCCGCCGCCGCCGGATCAATCTGGTCGCTGTAAAAACCAAGCTGGTCGTAGATCTTCCGCTTTTTTTCGTCGCTCAGAATGTCATGCGCTTCTGAAATTTCCTTGAACTTCTCCTCCGCGCGCTTGTCATTCGGGTTCACGTCCGGGTGATACCTGCGCGCCAGCTTCCGGAAGGCCTTGCGAATCTCCTCCGACGACGCGCCTTTCTTCACCCCAAGGATGCCGTAGTAGTCCTTGTTCTGTGTCGTGGGCATGGATTCTTTTCTGACCCCTTTCCCTAGCCTAATTATGACAGCAACTCACTCAATTTTGTTATCGACCACAGCCTGTCATTCGTGAACTCTCATCCAACCCGCACGCCAATCGCAAACGCGCTTATCGGACCACAAAAAAACCGGAATGCGTCGGCGCATTCCGGTTTTTTGATCGCTTTTCAGGATCGGGTTGCCTGTCAGTTGTCGCCGCCGCTGTTGCCGCCTTCCGGCGTCTCCGGCGCTTCCACCTGCGCGATCTTTGTCGCGTAAAGCTGGAAGGTTCCAGGGCTGGTCTGCAACAGATAGCCATGCACCTCGATGCTGGTGCTGGCCGCCAGAGCCGCAAACCCGCTCTCCGTCAGCCCGTTGCCGTACTCGGTCGCCGAACTGGTCGTCGCATTCAGCGTCACCATCTTCCCATAGGTCGTCAGGAAAGACGGCACGCTGATGCTCATCGAGAAGCTGTAATTCGGCGCGGTGCCGGTCGGCGTCGCCACCAGCGTTCCGGGAATGCTTTCGGCCGCCAGCATGATCTGCGTTGCCGCAATCACCGGCGCGTTCGTCGTCCCGGACAGGCCGCCGCTCACCATCACCGCCTCGCCCGGAAACAAATCCGCCGCGCCGAACGAACTGCTGCTCAGACCCGCATTCACGGCATCTTCCGGCAGCGCGTACATCGTCGCCGAAGACAGATTCACCGTCAGCGACCCGGTCACGTTGCCCATCCCGGTGCCGAAGTCCTCACGCGGCAGCATCGTGAAGCTCGTGATCGTTCCACCGCTGCTGTTCACGCTCAGCACAATTCCCTTCGCTCCGTTCTGATCCGATCCCGCCGAAGACTGCGTGGACTCCACCGTGATCGATGTCGCCAGAATCGTTCCATCCGTTTGCGTCTGGCCCATCACCTGCACAATCGCTCCCGTCGGAATCGCGCTCAGCATCACTCCAGAGGGCAACTGCGTCGTGCTGTTCACTGTGAACGTGAACTGCTTTCCCGAGTCGCCCGATTGCACCACAATCGAGCTGGAGCTGGTCGAGACCACGTTGCCCGTCACCTCCACCTGTCGGTCGCCGGGATTTTCCTGTCCCACCTGCGCACCACTTGTGTTGATCGCGGGCGTAAACGTCACCGTCGTGCCCGTGATGCTGAACGACTGCGCCAGATTGAACGCGAGCTGAAGCTGAATCTCCGCATTCGAGTTCACCACCAGGCTCGGAGACAGCGGCACCGTGATCGTCGGATTGCTCAGCGTCGCTGTCGCCGTCGTCACCTGCCCGCTCGCATTCGTATAAACCACAGTCGCCGCGCTCACCGTCAGCGTCACCGACGTGTACGTCCCACTTGGAATCGTCGATACCTCGATCGGCTCCTGCATCGCGCCCAGCCCGGACAACTCCACCGTCACCGGACTGCTCAGCGCCGATACCGGCGTCGATCCACTCGCGCCCGTGCTCAGTGAAACCGACGCAAGCGTTACGCGCGCTGAAAGGATATTGCCAAGTGGCGCATCGCTCACCGTCACCACCATCGGCGCCGCTGTTCCAGAGCCTCCGGTCATGCTTGTCATCGTGGAATTCGAGCCGCATCCAGCCAGCAGCGTCATCGCCGCCGCGCATGCGACCATCAGGGTTTTCGTCATCATTTTTGTCTTGGGGGATTGCATTGCACGTACTCCTGTCTGGATGGGTGCGCGGCAGGCCGCGCACCAGATTGGTGGGGCCGGAAGGGAACAAATTGCCAGCAATGATCCGGACGTGACTGCATCTTAGACTTTTCTCATCGGCTGAATCCACGCCGCCATCAATGAAGTTTTCATGACAGGAAACATTCCAGATATCCAAACGTCTTATCCAATCCACCATTTGCAGTCCCTCCGCGCCGTGCGATAGCGTTGCCCCATGAGCGGTTTCTCACTCGACCTCACCGGCCGCGTCGCCCTCGTCACCGGCGGCTCGCGCGGCATCGGCGCAGCCACCGTGCGCCTGCTGCGTCTGTCCGGTGCGCGCGTCGCCTTCAGCTTCCGCGCCGCCGCCGAACAAGCCGCCGCGCTCGCCGCCGAATGCGGCGGTCCCGATCACTGCGTCGCCATCCGCCAGGAGCTAGCTTCGGCAGCCGATGGCGAAGCTCTGGTTCAGTCCGCCGTCCACGCCTTCGGCCGCCTCGACTCACTCATCGTCAACCACGGCGTCTGGCCCCCCCATGACGCGCCCATCGGCGTAATGTCCGATGCGCAGTGGCAGTCCACCCTCGCCATCAATCTCCACTCCGTCTTCGGCCTCGTCCGCGCCGCCGTCGCGCAAATGGACGCGCAAACGAACGCCCAGGCCGCAGCCCTGCCAGCCGCGCAAAACACGACGCCGGACCCGGCATCGTCCAACATCGCCCCACTCCGCGGCCACATCGTCCTCATCAGCTCCACCGCCGGCCAGCGCGGCGAAGCCTTTCACGCCGACTACGCCACCACCAAGGGCGCGCTCATCAGCCTCACCAAAAGCCTCTCGTCGGAACTCGCTCCGCGCGGCTTCCGCGTCAACTGCGTCGCGCCCGGCTGGGTCGCGACCGAGATGTCCGCCGCCGCGCTCACAGACCCCGTGCGCGGCCCGCGGATCGCCTCGGCCATTCCCGTCGGCCGCGCCGGGTCAGTGGAAGAGATCGCCGCGCCCATCGTCTTTCTCTGCACGCCGCACGCTGCATTCATCTCCGGCGAAATCCTCAACGTCAACGGCGGAGCCGTCCTGGTCGGCTGATGCAGCGATCCCTGCGCAAGCCCGCGCCGCCGCTCTTCACAGCTCTGCTCGCCGCGCTGCTTTCAGCGCAGTCATCCGCACAGCCCGTCCGAACACAGGACGCCGCGCCGAACTCCGCAAGCGCGGCCATCGGCACAGCCAGCGCAGCCACTGGCACAGCGACCACCGACCCCGCCACCGAAGCCAACTCCGCCCACGCCCGCCGCCTGCTTCAGCAGATGGTCCAGGCCCTCGGCGGCGGCCTCTGGCTCGACATGCCCAACTACGAGTGGTGGGGCACCATCGCGCAGTTCTACCACGGCACGCCCAACGGCATGAACACGCACTTCTGGTTCTTTCACCAGTCGCCCGACCGCGACCGCTGGGAGTTCACCAAACACCGCGACGACGTGCAGATCATCACTGCGCACGAGGGCTGGGAGATCACCTATCGCGGCCTCACGCCGCTGCCCCAGGATCAGCTCGACGACTACCTGCGCCGCCGCGCCCACTCCATCGAAACCGTCATCCACACCTGGCTGCCCGACTCGCAAACCATCCTTACCTACGACGGCCAGCAGCTTGCCGAGCGTCACCTTGCCGACCAGGTCACGCTCATTTCCGCCTCGAACGACTCCGTCACCCTCCAGCTTGACGCCGAAACTCACCTTCCGCTGCGCCGCATCTTCCGCTGGCGCAACCCCACCTACAAGGACTACGACGAGGACGCCGAGGAGTACGACAACTACCGCATCGTCGACGGCATTGAGACGCCCTACAACATCACCCGCTACCGCAACGGCGAGATGCTCAACGAGCGCTTCCTGCTCGGCGCCGAGTACGACCGCTCACTGCCCGCCGACGAGTTCGACCCCCACGCAACTGCGCGCCGCATCGTCCGGTGAATCCATCCTCCGCACACTCAGCCGGACAGCGGAGAGCCTCATTTTCAGTGAGCAGCGTCGCATCCTTGCCGAAAAATTCAGAGAATCCCTGATCAGCCATCATTCCATCCTGCCTGGCATCGGCGTGGAATTCTTCCCGAGTTCCATGCTGCGCAGGACAATCATATGGTAGGAATTCCGGTAGGATGGAGGGATGGGCTGAGTGTGCGCGGCGGGACTGGGCGCGCGGGCGGGCCGTTGAAAGCGGGCACTGGAGAGAGCGTGGAATGAGCCTGAAGGCAAAGCTGGAAGCGGTGATCTATGCGGCGGAAGAGCCGGTGACGCTGGGGCAGTTGGCGGATGTTTTTGCGTTTGAGGCGCTGGCGTGGAAGGCCGAGCGCGAGGCGGCGCAGCGGGACGCCGGGGGTGGTGAGGCTGCGGCGGCTGAGCCGTTGGGTGCGACGGCAGAGTTGGAGTTTGAGTCGGGCGCGGAGTCGGGCGCGGAGCTTGCTGTGGACGCTGGCGCTGGCGCTGATGTTGACCCCGACGCGGCGACCGCCGACGAGGCGAAGGCGCGGGAGCAGCAGCGTCGGCGCGAGGAGCGCGCGGTGAGGGAGTTGCTGCGCGGGCTGGTGGAGGATCTGATGGAGGAGTATCAGGCGGCCGAGCGCGGGATTGAGATTCGCGAGGTGGCGGGTGGGTATCGGTTTGCGACCAAGCCGGAGTGTCATGACGCGGTGAGGCAGTTTGTGAAGGGGCTGAAGCCGGCGTTGAAGCTGAGTTTGCCGGCGCTGGAGACGCTCGCCGTGGTGGCGTACAAGCAGCCGGTGACGGCACCGGAGGTGGCGGAGATTCGCGGGGTGGATTCGTCGGGGGTTCTGGGTTCGCTGATCAGCCGGAAGCTGATTGCGACGGCGGGGCGGAAGCAGGTGGTGGGAAGGCCGATGCTCTACAGGACGACGAAGGAGTTTCTGCTGCGGTTTGGGCTGAAGGATTTGGGCGAGCTGCCATCGATGGAAGAGTTTGAGAAGATGGCGGCCGAGGAGCTGGGCGAAGCGGTCGGCGACGGCGTGAGCGAAGGGATGGTGGAGGAACCGGAGATTTTTGCCGCTGTGGATGGCGGCGAGACGGAAGAAACGTTGCACCGGGAGGCAGAGAGTGCCGAGCCGGTGGAAGGCTGAAGAGGCTGGAACGCAGGAATAAAGAAAGAAGACGGTCGAGAGACGGTCAGGAGATGAGAGATGGCGAAGCGAAGACAGCAGGGGTTGTTTGAGAAGCAGAGCGAGATGTGGGTGGACGCTCCGACGGTGAAGCTGGTGGTGGAGGAAGTGACGGGCGAGCCGGAGCGGGCGCGCGCGGCGCGAAAGAGCGCGGAGCCGGGGATGAAGAAGCCTGCGACGAAGAAGCCTGCGACGAAGAAGGCAGCGCCGGACGAGCCAGTTGCGCAGAAGCCAGCTGCGCAGCAAAGAGTGGCCGACGAGCCGGTGGTGGAAAAGCCGACGGCGAAGAAGGCGGCTGTGAAGAAGGATCGGCCTGAAAAGCCGGTTGCGGGAAAGCCGGTTGCGAAGAAATCTGTAGCCGAGGAAACAGTTGCCGAGAGGCCAGCGACGGCGAAGCCAGCGACGGCGAAGAAGGCTGTTGCGGCGAAGCTGGAGGCTGAACTGGAGGCTGAAGTGGTGCAGCCGACGGGGAAGAGCCGCAGGCCGAGGAAGAAGCCGGAGGCCGAGCCGACGGCGGAAGCGGAGTTGGAGGCTGGGCGCGCGGCTGCCGCGGAGGTTGAGCCGATGGCCGAGCTGGTTGCTGAGCCTGCTGCGGAGTGGGTGGACAGTGAGCCGGTGGGCGAGCGGCTGCAGAAGCTGCTGGCGCGGGCCGGAGTGGCTTCGCGGCGCCGGGCCGAGGAGCTGATTGCCGAGGGTCGCGTGCAGGTGAACGGGCAGGTGGTGACGGAGCCGGGGACGCGGGCGGTGATGGGTCGGGACCATGTGCGCGTCGACGGGAAGCTGATCCAGGCGGCGGAGCGGATGCGGTACTTCGTGCTGAACAAGCCGAAGGGGTATGTGACGACGGTGAGCGATCCGGAGGGTCGGCCGACGGTGATGGAGTTTTTCCGCGGCGTTCGGGAGCGGTTGTATCCGGTGGGCAGGCTGGATTATCTGAGTGAGGGTCTGCTGGTGATGACCAATGACGGCGAGCTGGCGAATGGGCTGACGCGGGCGGCGCATGGGGTGGAAAAGCGGTATCTGGTGAAGGTGTCGGGCGAGCCGACGGAGGCGGAACTGGCCTCGCTGCGCGAGGGAGTGGTGATCGAGCGCGGAAGGCCGGGCAGCGGGGAGGGTCGGGTGAGGACGGCTCCGGCGCAGGTGCAGAAGGTGCGCGAGGGCGACAATCCGTGGTTTGAGGTGGTGCTGATCGAGGGGCGAAATCGCGAGCTGCGGAAGATGTTTGAGGAGATTGGGCACCATGTGGAGAAGATTCGGCGGGTGGGGTATGGTCCGCTGGAGCTGGATGTGGAGCCGGGCAAGCTGAGGGAGCTGGATGAGGACGAGCTGCGGCTGCTGAAGCTGGCGTCCGAGGGAAAATGGAAGCCGAAGCGGAGGCGCGAGCCGATTGCGCTGCCGAAAGAGGCCGGGCGCAGCGTGCAGCACGGACGCGGCGCGGAGCGTGGGCGCGGCGGCCAGCGAAGCGGGTTTTCTGGGAGGCCGGGCGGTTTTGCGGGCAGGCCCGGTGGTCGCGCTGGTGACGGACGGGCTGGCGCTGGGCCGAAGTTCGGGCCGAAATCAGGCGAACGGTTTGGGCAGCGGCCGGGCGCGGGAGATCGCGCGGGGGATCGCGCGGGTAGTGGGCAGTGGCGGGATCGCGGCGGCGCGGAGCACGCGGCGCGCGGCGGCTTCGAGCGCGGCGGGGATTTTCGGCGCGAGGGTGATTTTCGGCGCGAAGGCGGCTCGGCGCGGGCGGGGAAGTTTGCCGGGCGACCGGCTGGTCGGCCAGAGAACCGGCCTGAGAACCGGCCTGAGAACCGGAGCGAGAACAGGTCGACGGGGCGGTTTGGGAGCCGGGAAGATCGCGGGCCGGAATCGCGGCCAGCGCGGCCCGGTTTTGCGAAGCCTGGGTTTGGGAAGCCCGGCTTTGGACGGTCAACGTCGGGCAAGTCTGGAGCGGGCAAGTCTGGTTTCAGTAAGGCCGGTTTCGGCAGGGATGGTCGGTCCGGGTTTGGCTCCGGCAGCGACGGGCGCAGCGGTGGGCGCGCGTTTGGTCGCGGCGCGGAGTTTAGCCCGGGTAGCAGGGCAGGCGCAGGCAACCGGGCAGGAGCGGGTCCGAGGGATGGCCGGTGGAAGACCGAGGACGAAAAGCCGCAGCCGGGCGGACGGAATAGCGTGCCGCGCATGGGTCCGGACGGAAAGCCGCGCGAGAAAAAGCGCTGGCGGGATTCTTTCGAGGGCAAGAGCAAGGGCAAGCCGAAGTGGTCGGCAAAGCCCAGGCGCAAATAAGCATTGCAGCATTGCATGCGGCAGCCGCGCGTTCGCGCCGTGGCCGCTCCCGCTGGTCGCGGGTGGGCGGTTGCTGAGGCTGATCGGAGAAGCAGATTCCCTTCGGGAATGACAACCAGACGGCGAGGGCAGCGAGGGCAACGGGCAAAGAAGCAGCGGGTGCCGGGTCTCAGGATCGAGACTCGAGGCACCCGCTGGTGTTTGGGGCTGCGCGGCGGGTTGGAGCCGCGCAGCCCCCTGGTGTTTCCCCGTGCTGATTACTGGCAGGAGGTGAAGGCCAGGTTGCTTGCGGCGACGGCGTAGGGGCCGGAGCCGGTGAGGGTGTAGGCGGTGGATTGCAGTTCGCTGGGCGAACAATCCGGAGTGCCGCCGGAGGATTGGACGAACGCTTCGGCATCAAGGGTGTAGGCAGCGAGCGGAGTGCTCTGGGCGAGCGTAGCGCCGCTGGCTGACCATGCGCCGATGTAGACGCCGCCGGAGGCCTGCTGGATGGAGTAGGCGGAGCAGTCCGTGCCGGTGGGACAGGTGGTTGTGCCTGCCGTGGCGGCGGTTTCGAGCGTGAGCGTGGCCGCCTGCTGGGTGGAGGTGGGTGGCAGCGGGATGGTGTAGATGGTTGAACTGACCGTCTCCAGCGTGCTGAGCTGAATGTCGGCGATGGTGCCGGCCATCGAGCTGTTCTGGGAGGTGATGAGGCCCGTGATGGTGGCCGTGCTGGTGGGCGCGGCTGCCGACGGCGCGTGCATCATCACGGTGCCGGTGGTGCTGCCGGTGGCCACGCCGGTGACGATCGACGGCGCGTAAATGGTGCCGTCGGCGCGCGTGGCCGTGACGACGACGTCATAGGTTCCGGCGGGCAGCGGACAGAAGACAAAGGAACCGTCCGAGGCGGCCATGGTGGACATGATGACGCGATCGACGCCCGTCGAGTCCTTCTGTTCAAGCGAGACGGTGGTCATGCCGTTGACGGGGTTGCCAGTGGCCGAGTCATAGGCCTTGCCGTTGATGGAACTGGAGGTTGTCGAGACCTCGCCGGCGTGGAGGACGGGCTTCAGACGGAACTGGCCGTTGCCCTCTTCGACGATGGAGGCGCAGGTGTTGAAGTCGATGTCGAGGTCTTCGGTCTGGCCGGCGCTGATGGTGAAGTTGCCGGAGGCGATCTGGCCGGAGGGAATCTTGATGCCGGTCTGGGCCTCGCTGGAAAGCTGGAGGGTGTGAACGCTGCCGTCGGAGGTGAGGACGACGCAGTTGGCGGCGCTGCCGCAGGCGTTGTTGCTCAGGCTCACGCTGTTGTCGGCGAGGATGAGCCGGATTTGCTGGTAGGAGCCGGCCTGAAGCTCGACGTTGTCACCGAGCGTGGCCAGGAAGCACTGGTTGTTGGCCTGGCCGAGGAGGTCGATCTGCTTCGGCGCGTTGGACAGTCCTGGGGTGAGATCGGCCCAGCCGCTGTCGGAACTGGAGGCAGTGGCGCTGGTGTTGGCCTGAATGTCCGTGATGGTGACGTAAACGTGGGAGAACTGGCCGTCGGGCGCCTGGCAGGTGGCCGGGTCGCTGAGCGAGGTGTTCAGCGTGCCCATGCTGGAGGCGGTGGGGGTGGTGGAGCCGCCGCTGCCGCAGGCGGAGATGCAGAGCGCAAGGATCAACAGGCCGCATGCGAAAAAAGCGGACGGCATGAGCAATGACCTGAATGTGGGTTTCATGGGATGTGTCTCCTCGTGGGATTGCAGATTCTCTCGATTCGGGAGAACTCAGGCACAGCCAGCGAGGAGAGCGTGAATCTGCGGAGGCTTGAAAACCGCGCCTCTCTGAAGATGGAGCATAGCAGAAAAATCTTTCGTGTCAACAAAAAATATGAAGAAGCGTCCCCTTGCGGATGGATTCGGGTGGGCGGCGTGCGCGGGTCGAGCCGTCGAGGGATTTTCCACAATAAGCGCAAGATATAGAGCTTGCTATTTTGGCGGACGCAAGATAGTGTTGGGATGTTCATGTTCATGGTGCTCCGGTTTCAGGGCGGAGTGAAAAGGGAATCCGGTGAGAATCCGGAGCTGCCCCGCAGCGGTGAACGGGAACGAAAGCCTGGAAAAGACACTGGCGATGAGCGGGTGCCGGGAAGTCAGGTGAGTAGGTGGCCCGTCGAGTCCGAAGACCTGCCATGGATGCCCGGATTGGGACCGGGGACTGCGCCTCCGAGGGGAGGGATGCAGCAGGTGGCCGCGCGGCCTCTGTTGCGTTCTGCCCGAGGGGCGGCGAATGAGGAGACGAGAGCGATGGCCACGATGACCGAAACAGCGCAGTTGCAGACGAGCCTTTCCGAGCTGGACCCCGGGTTTCCGGCGCGCGAGGAAGTTTCCGTGATGCACGTGAAGAAGCGGAACGGCGCGCTGGAGCCGGTGGACGTGAACAAGATTGTTCGCGCGGTGGAGCGCTGCTGCGTGGGGCTGACGCATGTGGACGCGATGCGTGTGGCGTCGAAGACGATTGGCGGGCTGTATGACGGTGCGACGACGCGGGAGCTGGACGCGATCTCGATTGATACGGCGGCGGCGCTGATCGCCGAGGAGCCGCAGTATTCGCGGCTGGCGGCGCGGCTGCTGCTGGGCACGATTGTGAAGGAGGTGGGTGGGCAGAATCTGCATTCGTTCTCGCAGGCGATTGCGTACGGACATCAGGAAGGCGTGGTGAGCGCGGCGACGGCGGAGTTTGTGCAGCAGCATGCGCGGAAGCTGAACCATGCGGTGGATGAGGGATTTTCCGACAGATTTGAGTACTTCGGGCTGAGGACGGTCTATGACCGGTATCTGCTGCGGGATCCGATTTCGCGTCGGGTGATGGAGACGCCGCAGTACTTCTTTTTGCGCGTGGCCTGCGGGCTGGCGCAGGGTCCGCAGGAGGCGATCGAGTTTTATCGGCTGATTGCCTCGCTGGACTATATGCCGTCGTCGCCGACGCTGTTCAACTCGGGGACGAAGCATGCACAGATGTCGTCGTGCTATCTGCACGATTCGCCGCTGGATTCGCTGGAGAGCATTTACGAGACGTACAAGGATGTGGCGCTGCTGTCGAAGTTTTCCGGCGGAATTGGCCTGGCGTTTCATCGGGTGCGGTCGGAGGGTTCGTTGATCCGCGCGACGAACGGGCTGTCGAACGGGATTGTGCCGTGGCTGCGGACGCTGGATGCGTCGGTGGCGGCGGTGAACCAGGGCGGCAAGCGCAAGGGCGCGTGCTGTGTGTATCTGGAGCCGTGGCATGCGGATGTGGAGTCGTTTCTGGAGCTGAAGGACAATACGGGCGACGGCGCGCGGAGGACCTACAACCTGAATCTGGCGAACTGGATTCCGGACCTGTTCATGGAGCGCGTGGAGTCGGATGGGCTGTGGTCGCTGTTTGATCCGAAGGACGCGCCGACGCTGCCGGATCTCTTTGGCGAGGAGTTCAATCGCGCGTATGAAGAGGTTGAGGCGCGCGGCATCTGGAAGAAGCAGGTGAAGGCGCGCGAGCTGTATGCGCGGATGATGCGTACGCTGGCCGAGACGGGCAACGGATGGATGACGTTCAAGGACGCGACGAACCGGAAGTGCAACCAGACGGGCGCGGCGGGCAATGTGGTGCATCTGTCGAACCTGTGCACGGAGATTACAGAGGTGACGTCGAAGGACCAGACGGCGGTGTGCAATCTGGGATCGATCAACCTGGGTCGGCATGTGATGGTGGACGCGGCGGGACGCGCGGAGTTTGATTTTGCCAAACTGGGGCGGACGGTGGCGGCGGCGATTCCGATGCTGGATCGTGTGATAGACATCAACTTCTATCCGATTGAGACGGCGGCGGTGTCGAATGCGCAGTGGAGGCCGGTGGGCCTGGGCGTGATGGGATTGCAGGATGTGTTTTTCCAGCTTCGGCTGCCGTTCGATTCGGTGGAAGCGCTGGAGCTTTCCGCGCGCATCCAGGAGGAGATTTATTATCACGCGGTGATGGCTTCGGTGGAGCTGGCCGAGATTGCGGGGCCGCATGAGCGGTTCGGCGAAACGCGGCTGGCGAAGGGGGATTTCCAGTTTGATCTGTGGGGCGTGACGCCGCGCGACGAGGCGCGGTGGGACGCGCTGCGGGAGCGCGTGAGGAGGTCGGGCGTGAGGAATTCGCTGCTGATTGCGGTGGCTCCGACGGCGACGATTGCCTCGATTGTGGGCTGCTATGAGTGCATTGAGCCGCAGATTTCGAATCTCTTCAAGCGGGAGACGCTTTCGGGCGAGTTTCTGCAGGTGAATCGTTACTTGATCGAGGAGCTGAAGCAGCGCGGGCTGTGGAATGAGACGATTCGCACGCGGCTGAAGCTGGGCGAGGGATCGGTGCAGGGAATTGAGGAGCTGCCGGAGGATCTGAAGCTGCTGTATCGGACGGTGTGGGAGATTCCGATGCGTGGACTGATTGACGCGGCGGCGGCGCGCGGGGCGTTTATCGATCAGGCGCAGTCCCTGAATCTGTTTGTGGAGTCGCCGACGATCGGCAAGCTGTCTTCGATGTATATGTACGCGTGGAAAAAAGGGCTGAAGACGACGTATTATCTTCGCTCGCGCCCGGCGACGAAGATTGCCAAAACGACGGTGCAGACGACGACAGCGCAGACTGCAACTGCGCGACCGGAAGTGAGCGCACAGGCCGCCGTGGCGTGTTCGCTGGAGAATCCTGGCTCGTGCGAAGCGTGCCAGTAGGCGGAGTTGTCAGTAGTCAGTGCTCAGGGGGTTGCTGACGACGCACGACGATCCGGGGATGGACAATAGCAGGGCAGGCGCGGCTGGAGCGGCGCGAGAGACGGCGGCGCGAAGGACGACGAAGAAATGAGGAGAGCGAAGAGATGGCAACGACAGAGGTAGTGCAGAAGCGAAGTTCGGTGGCGCCGCCGCAGCATATTCTGGATCCGGGATTGTGTCTGACGCTGCGGCCGATGCGGTTTCCGGTGTTTTTCGATATGTTTCGCGACGGGATCAAGAATACGTGGACGGTGGAGGAGATTGATTTCCAGACCGATCTGGTGGACCTGAAGCAGAAGTTTACCCCGGCCGAGGTGCATGTGATTCAGCGGCTGGTGGCGTTTTTCGCCACGGGCGACAGCATTGTGTCGAACAATCTGGTGCTGAATCTGTACAAGCACATCAACTCGCCGGAGGCGCGGCTGTATCTGTCGCGGCAGTTGTTTGAAGAGGCTGTGCATGTGCAGTTTTATCTGACGCTGCTGGACAACTATGTGCCGGACCCCGACGAGCGCGCGGCGGCGTTTGCGGCGGTTGAAAATATTCCGTCGATTGCCAAGAAGGCCGATTTTTGCATGAAGTGGATGGACTCGATCCAGAAGCTGGACGAGTTGCGGTCGCGCGAGGACAGGCGGGAGTTTCTGCTGAACCTGATCTGCTTTGCGTCGTGCATTGAGGGGCTGTTTTTCTTTGCGGCGTTTGCGTATGTGTACTACTTCCGCTCGCGTGGGCTGCTGCATGGGCTGGCGGCGGGAACGAACTGGGTCTTTCGCGACGAGAGCTGCCACCTGGAGTTTGCCTTTGAGGTGGTGAATGTGGTGCGGGCGCAGGAGCCGGACCTGTGGGACGCGGATATGGAGCGGCAGATTGCCGAGATGCTGCGCGAGGCGGTGGATGCCGAGGCGCAGTTTGCCGAGGATCTGCTGGCGGGCGGCGTGGCCGGGCTGTCGCTGAAGGAGATGCGCGAGTATCTGGGCTATGTGGCGGATGCAAGGCTGAAGCGGATGGGGATTGAGCCGGTGTTCCGGACGAAGAATCCGTTCGCGTTTATGGAGTTGCAGGATGTGCAGGAACTCACGAACTTCTTTGAACGGAGGGTGTCGGCGTATCAGTCGGCGGTCGAGGGTGAGGTCGCGTTCAGCGAGGAGTTCTGAAGCAGGGCGCGAGCAGGCGAAAAAACGAACGGCGCGGGAGTGATCCCGCGCCGTTCGCTTTTGTTCTGGAACGCTGGGCTATGCGCCCTTGTTGTAGCCCTTGTCGTAACCGGAGCCGGAGCCGGAGCCGCCCATCGAGGCGGTGGAGCCGGCGAGGCTGATGGCGACGACGGAGTTGGTGTTATCGTCGTTGAAGAAGATGACCTGGGTATCGACGCTGGTGCCGGCGGTGGCGATGCCGAAGATGGCTCCGGCGGCTCCGCTGTCCACGATCTTGGTGGCGGATACCAGTCCGCTGGGCGTGATCTCGATCATGTTGTTGTCGCCGGTGTTGCCGACGATGAGGTCGCCGTTATACAGCTCGGCCATGCTCACGGGGTAGTTGAGTGGCGCGCCGCTGTAGATGACCTTGGCGTGGCTGGCCATGGGACCGCTGAAGCTGAGGCCGGTCGAAGCAGTGCCGGAGACGGTGATGGCTCCGCTGGTGAGCGTGGAGGCATTGGTGAAAGCGACGATACTGTTGGTGTCGCTGGAGACGATGTAAAGCGTGTCCGAGGGCTGGTCATAGGTGAGACCAGCCGGAGCGAGAATGCCGTAGGACGAGGTCAGATTCGTCGGAAATCCAATGGCGATCTGCTGGAACATGATGCCAGTGCTGGTGATGCGGGCGGCGATGACCGAGCCGTTACCGGCATCCGTAATGTAGAAGGTGGGAACGGCCATGGTGAGCGAGGCGGCGGGAACGGCGTAGACCTGACCCCAGGGGTGCATCCATTTCCAGTTCGTGCTGAGCGTGGTTTTGATGGTGCCGGAGGTGCTGACGATGGGGTTATCCATGGCGGTGTAAGCAGCGACCCACGGGAAGCCGGCTCCGGTGTTGATGGCGATGGCGTCGCAGCCCATCAGGCTGGCGTCCTGGGCGAAGCGCATGGGCTTGGAGCCGGGCGTGGGGGCAAGCTGGACCATGGTGGTGCCCGCGCCGGATGTACCCGAGGAGTTATTGAAGTTGCACACCATGAGGTTGCCCATCGTCTCGGTGCCGGCGGTGAGGGGTTCGATGGCGAGTCCGTAGGGATTGTTGTCGCCATTCATGGGATCGACGGTGGAGCCGATGGTCTGTACGGTGACGAGCTGGTTGAGCACGCTGCTGTTTGCCATGGTGTTGCCGGAGCCGGATGTCATGGAGCCGTACATGCCGCCGCCGGAGCAACTGGTGATGAGCATAGCGGTGGCGCAGAGGGCGAGAGCGGCGGGTGCGAGTTTCAGGAGAGAAGCAGGACGCATGGTGACCTCGATAATTGATCAAATATGGCGAAAGCTGAACGTGCGCAGCCTGCGCCATTTCGACGGTATCCAGTGGAAAAATCCGTGTCCAGCGCGAAAGAGAGCGAAACGAGATTTACTTCAAAGATTTTTGACGGAGTGAATATATTAGCGAAGACGACTTTGCAGCGTGAAACAGGCACTCGCGCGGGGCGAGCGCTGGATGCGTCAGAAGCGTCAGCCGGGCTGGTAACCGCGCGGTGAAACTGGGTCAGGCGAAGGGGTGAAGCGGTCGCGCAGAGGCGGTTAACCGAGTTCGGCGGGATTGTGGGCGGTGCCGTCGAAGTGGGTGGTGGTTTTGTAGAGTTCGAACTGGCCGTCAGCGGCGGCGAGGCGGGTTTTGTCGAGGATGGCGGCGACCTGAGCCTGGGTGAGCGGGCGGAAGGTGCGCGCGGCGGTGAGCGCCTGCTCCAGGATGGGTACGCTGTCGATGCCGGTGATCTGGACGGAGATGGGCAGGTTCAGGCAGTAGTGGAGGCACTCGATGGGCTGCACGGTGTGGCTGTCCAGGATGAAGTGGTCACCAAAGGCCTTCATGCCGAGCGGCGCGATGCCTTCGCGGACGAGCACGGGGAGCACGTCGTGGGCGAAGCTGCGGAAGTGGGCGTCCATGACGTTGAGCGGCATCTGTACGGTGTCAAAGTGGAAGTCGTGTTTGCGTGCCATCTCCAGCATGCGGAGGTGGACGTAGGGGTCTTTGTGGCCGGTGAAGCCGATGAAGCGGATTTTGCCGGCCTGTCGCGCGGCGACGAGGGCTTCGATGGCGCCACCGGGCGCGAAGGCGCGGTCGGGGTCTTCGAGGCGTATGACCTCGTGAAGCTGCATGAGATCGACGTGATCCGTCTGGAGGCGCTGAAGGCTCTGGTCGATCTGCTGGGCGGCGGCCACGCGGGTGCGACCATCGATTTTGGTCATGAGGAAGACGCGATCGCGGTAGCCGTCACGGAGCGCCTTGCCCATGCGTATTTCGCTGACGCCGCCGTTGTAGTCCCAGCAGTTGTCGAGGAAGTTGATGCCGCTGTCGATGGACTGGCGGATGAGGGCGATGGATTCGGCTTCGGTGAGGATGGGTCTGCCGATGTGGTAGCCGCCCAGGCCGATGGCGGAGACGCGCTCGCCGGTGCGGCCCAGAGTGCGGTGGATCATGCCGCTGGAGTCGCGCGCGGGAGCGGGCTGCTGCGCGGTGAGCGCGTGGAGATGGGCGATGGATTCGGCGAGCGCCGCAGCGGTCAGTGCGGAGTTGCGGACGAAGGCGCGGCGGTTCATGGGGTTCATGCGGACTCCCGGCGTTGGATGCCGGACGAGCCGCTCCGGCGGATGAGTTGACGATACGGCGGGATGGCGCTGTGTGGCAAACCGCGCAACCCCGGCGGCAACTGTGGCGTGAAAGTGGAGATAGAAGTTTCAGGATGGGCGCTGGGAGCGGCTGCGATACAATCAGAGTTTACGCCTCGCGCGAGAATCGCAAGGAATCACGGGGCGAAAACGAGATGGGTCGGGAGATTTTTCTGTTGAAAGCGAGCAAGAGGTCAGAGCGCGGCGGAGATCGAGTGGAGCGTGAAGCGGTCGTTGCAACTGCTGGTCCGACGACGGCCGAGGCGCGCGCGCGGATTCGTTCGACGACGGTGGTCTGCGTGCGGCGCGGCGGCGTGGTGGTGATGGCCGCCGACGGGCAGGTGACGCTGGGCGACCATGTGCTGAAGCATACGGCGAAGAAGATTCGACGGCTGTATCAGGAGAAGATTCTGGCGGGATTTGCCGGATCGACGGCGGATGCGTTCTCGCTGTTTGCGCGGTTTGAGGCGAAGCTGGAGCAGTTCAGCGGCAACCTGGGACGCGCGGCGGTGGAGCTGGCCAAGGACTGGCGGACGGACAAGATGCTGCGGAATCTGGAGGCGCTGCTGATTGTGGCGGATGCGGGGCAGACGTTTCTGATCTCCGGCTCGGGCGACGTGATTGATCCGGATGAGCCGATTGCGGCCATTGGATCGGGCGGCAGCTATGCGACGGCGGCGGCGCGGGCGCTGCTGGAGAATACGGAGCTGAGCGCGCGTGAGATTGTGGAGAAGTCGCTGCGCATTGCCGGCGAGATCTGCATTTATACCAACGACAAAATTACGATCGAGGAGTTGCGGGCTTAAGAGCGCGAAGGTTGCGCTCGGCCTGCCTTTGAGGCTATGGCGATTACGTTGCCGGGAGTTGCGGACGATCACGAGATCGTGCTGGAAGAACTGACGCCGCGGGAGATTGTGGCGGAGCTGGACAAGCATGTGGTGGGCCAGCGCGCGGCCAAGCGCGCGGTGGCGGTGGCGCTGCGCAACCGGACGCGCAGGCAGAAGCTGCCGCCGGACCTGGCCGACGACATCATGCCGAAGAACATCATCATGATCGGGCCGACGGGCGTGGGCAAGACGGAGATTGCGCGAAGGCTGGCGAAGCTGACGAACTCGCCGTTTCTCAAAGTGGAAGCGAGCAAGTTCACCGAGGTCGGCTACGTGGGGCGCGACGTGGAGTCGATGGTGCGCGATCTGGTGGAGATTGCCATTGACATGGTGCGCGAGGAACGGCTGGAAGAGGTGGAGGACAAGGCGGAGCAGAGCGCGGAAGAGCGGCTGCTGGACCTGCTGTTGCCGCCGCCGCCGGATGCGCAGACTGGCGACGGGGAAGGACAGTTGACGCTGCCGGGCGCGGAGAGCTACGGACGGACGCGCGAGAAGCTGAGGCAGCAGTTTCGCGAGGGCAAGCTGGACGAGCGGATGGTGGAACTGGAGACGCGGGAGCGGAATACGCCGCAGTTCGGGATCATCTCCGGGCAGAATCCGGAGGAGATGGACATCAACCTGAAGGAGATGTTGCCGAATATCTTTGGCGGCGCGCCAAAGAAGCGGAAGATGAAGGTGAATGAAGCCTTCGATTATCTGATTCAGGAAGAAGAAGGACGGCTGATTGACATGGACCAGGTGACGCGCGCGGCGGTGGAGCGCGTGGAGACGAATGGGATCGTGTTTCTGGATGAGATTGACAAGATTGCCGGGCGCGAGGGCGGCCATGGGCCGGATATTTCGCGCGAGGGAGTGCAGCGGGACATTCTGCCGATTGTGGAAGGGACGACGGTGAATACGCGCTACGGAATGGTGAAGACGGATCACATTCTGTTCATTGCGGCAGGTGCGTTTCATGTGTCGAAGCCGTCGGACCTGATTCCGGAGCTGCAGGGCCGGTTTCCGATTCGCGTGGAGTTGCAGTCGCTGACGGTGGAGGATTTTC
This sequence comes from Acidobacteriota bacterium, assembly GCA_021846275.1. GTDB lineage: Bacteria > Acidobacteriota > Terriglobia > Terriglobales > Acidobacteriaceae > Acidicapsa. The sequence continues at coordinate 78,446 of JAJZBZ010000003.1, read as the reverse complement.
TGCGGATTCTGACCGAACCGAAGTCGTCGCTGACGCGGCAATCGACGGCGCTGCTGGAGACGGAGGGAATTCGCCTGGAGTTTACGCCGGAGTCTCTGCGGGAGATGGCGGCGTTTGCGTTTCGTGTGAACGAGACGACGGAAAATATCGGCGCGCGACGGCTGCATACGATCATGGAGCGTGTGCTGGAGGAGATCAGTTTTCTGGCACCGGACCTGGCGCGCGCGGCGGCGAATGCGGCGCAGGCTGAGGGCGCGGCGGCAGACGGAACAAAGATGGACGCGGCGCAGGCGGACGCGATGGCGGCGATGGTGAAGGCCGAGACGACGGTGCCGCTGCCGTATGTGGAGCGCGAGACCGGGACGGGCGTCGAGCGCGTGTTCGTGGTGAGCGACGTGTATGTGAAGCAGATGGTGGCTGAGATTGTGAAGAGTCAGGATCTGAGCCGCTATATCCTATAAACCTTCCCCAACAGGCGAGACAAACGAAAGAGAAATGGCCAGGAATTTTCGCGGGATTTCCCTGCCGTGCGCGCTGCTGCTGGGCGCGTGGGGCGTGTGTGGGCTGGCGCAGACGAATACGCTGCCGAGCCATCTGCCGAAACCAAGACAGAAGACGGCGAAAGCGTCGGGCGCTGTGAGCGCGGGCGCATCGCTGAAGGGCGAAGAGACGACGGTCGTGGTGCTCGGCGCGGGCACGCCGATTCCGCTGAGCGAGTCGGCGCGCGTGGTGGAGGTGGAGCCGCTGCATCCGGGGCAATTCATGCTGGCCACGCCGCTCGATCCGCTGCGGAATGATTCGTCCATCTTTCTGGAGCAGCGCGGCGCCGGCGGCGCGCAGACGGACATCACGCTGCGGGGCGGCAGCTTTGAGCAGACACTGGTGCTGCTGAATGGGTTTCGCATCAACGACAGCCAGACGGCGCATCATGATCTGGACCTGCCGCTGCCCATGGATGCGATGGACTCGATTCAGGTGCTGCATGGGGCGGGATCGACGCTGCACGGAGTGGACGCTCTGAGCGGCGTCGTGGATTTTCTGACGGCCGCGCCGCGCAGCAGTTCGCTGATGGCGAGCGCGGGCTTCGGCAGCTTCGGCGAGAATGAACAGGCGCTGATGGGCGAGCTGATGCGGCACAGGTGGAGCACGCGCGTGACGGGGACGCATAATCTTTCCACCGGGTTCATGTTTGACCGCGATTATCGCAACGAGACGGCTGCCGATGAGCTTTGGACCGCTTCCAGGCTGGGGCTGACGGATATTCTGGTGGCTGGCAGCGATCGCTCGTTTGGAGCGAATCAGTTTTATGGGAACTATCCCTCGTGGGAGCGGACGAAGGGATGGTTTGGATCGATCCGACAGGAGCTGGGCGCGAAGACGGAGGCCGATTATGGGTATCGGCGGCATACGGATGAGTTCGTGCTGGTGCGGGATGATCCGGCGCTCTATGAGAACAATCACATCGATGGATCGTGGCAGGCTTCGCTGCACCGGACCGAGAATTTTGGCTCGGGCGCGGTAATGCTGGCCGGAGTGGAAGCCGATGGCGACAGCATCCACAGCAACAATCTGGGCGATCACGCCAGAAATCGCGCGGCAGGTTACGTGGACGTGGACCTGAATCCGGGGAAGCGTCGCTGGGGATTGTCCGTGGGTGCGCGCGAGGAGGGATTTTCCGGGGGATTTCCGATGGTCTTTGCGCCGAATGTGGCGGGCAGCTATCGCGTGAGCGCGACCGTGAAGCTGCGCGGGAGCGTGGGCTACGGGTTTCGCATTCCGACATATACGGACCTGTACTATTCGGACCCGACGACGATTGGCGATCCGAACCTGAAGGCGGAGTCGGCGTGGAGCAGCGAGGCTGGCGTGGACTGGACGCCGGGCGCGCGGCTGGAGTTTTCCGCGACGGGATTTTATGAGCCGCAACAGAACACGATCGATTATGTGCGCGCCAGTGCGGCGGATCGCTGGCAGGCGACGAACCTGAACGGGTTGCGCTTCACCGGCGCGGAGGCGAGCGCAACGATTGCGCTGACGCGCACGCAGCAACTGCAACTGGACTGGACGAATCTGTACGGGGCGCAGAGTGCGCTGCATGGTTTGCAGTCGGAGTATATCTTCAACTATCCGGTGGAGAATGCGCACATGCTGTGGACGATGAACATTCACAACCGGCTGAGGGTGAGAAACAGTCTGCAGGTGGCGCAGCGCTACCAGCAGACAGCGTATCCGGTGTGGGACGTGGCGTTCGAATACGACGCGGGCACGCGGCAGAAGTGGCGGCCCTATCTGCGGTTGGCGAACCTGAGCAATACGGGCTACCAGGAAATCTTAGGCGTGGCGATGCCGGGGCGGTCGATCACCGGCGGGGTCACGTATCTGGTCGGTCGGCGGTAGAGGCGAACGAGAGGAATTCTTTCACCGATCCTTGCCGTCTCCGGGGCCGCTGAACAACGACAAAGGCTGCGTCCATTACCCATGAGTGAGCAGCAGGAACACGATCTGCGCGGCGGGCTACTCAACCGATGCCTTCCGCGGATTGGCGCATAAAACCGCGCTCCTTGTCCGAGAGATGCACTGCCCAACATCTGCCAGTTCCACCGAACTGCGTGTCAGACAGTTGCAGCTTTTTCGGCATTCTCCCTGTCTCGCTGCACGAAACGTAAAGCCGAAAAAACGAGGCCACGGCGCGCAACATCACCACCGGCAAAAGATTTTTCTTCAGCCGCAAAAAAATGATGGACTTATCGGAGATTCCCCGGCTTTCAGCCCGGCCTTTCGCGCTCCGCACAGCGTTGCGCAGCGGAAAAACCCTCGCCACCGGGGCAAAAGGAATGTTACTGTCCAGATACAGAAGAGTTCCGGCGCATCGTTTGGGTCTTTTCGCACGATAAACTCATAGTCGCTCCCCTTGTTTTCCGCGCATGCGGTTGCCTTGCATGAGCTCTAAATGTGTATGAGCCGGTGTCTGCCTGATCTGGCTATATTGAAGGATGGAATACTGTGGCCTCTGCTGGACGGAAATCGCTCCGCATCGCTGGCATCCTGCTTCTCGGGCTGGCGCTCGGTGCCGTGTGCGGATTTTTCGCCGGAATCTACGCCTCGATTCAGGCCGCCGAGTTCGTCCTCCGCGATTACTCCCACCAGATGATCCGCCGGGCCGACGATGCGACCACTCAGTTTGAGACCATCCTCCACGCTTTTGATCACGTCGGCCCCGATTTCTGCTCCGACGCTGAACTCGCCTCCATGCGCGTGTTCATGTTCCGCTCCAGCGCCGTGAAGGACATTGGCCGCATGCGCGGCCCCCTGCTCGTTTGTTCAGCCGGTGCCGGACGCCTGCCCACTCCGCTGCCCATGCACGCGCCGCTCCTTGTCTCCACCCGCGGCACCAGCGTCTACGGCAAGCTGCCGCTCTACTTCGCGCCCGGTCAGCGTGGTGTCGTCGTCAGCATCCGCTCCGTGGACATCGTGCTCGCCCCATTCCTCTTCAGCAGCCTCAGCCGCGACGGCCTCGATTTCATGGTCGTCATGGTCAACGCGCCAAAGCGGCAAATGGTCCGCATCGCCGGCACCGACATTCCCGTTGATCCCGCATGGGTGCTTGCTCAGGGCCACCTGCGCACACAGCAATCCCTCATTCTCGCCCGCTGTTCCACCGTCAACAGCGTCTGCGTCGTTGCCCGCGAATCCAGCCAACTCGTCCGCACGCACGGCAAGTATCTGATCACAACCCTCACCATCACCGGCGCCATTCTCGGCCTCATCATCTCTCTGGCCGTCGTCTTCGCGCTCACCCTCCGCCGCAGCATGCCCCAGCAGCTCCGCCGCGCCATCCGCCGCGACAAGCTCACCCTCGTCTACCAGCCCATCGTCGATCTCGACTCCGAGCGCTGCGTCGGCTTTGAGACGCTCGTTCGCTGGCGTGACCGCGACGGCATCCCCATCGCTCCTTCCATCTTTGTCGCCATCGCCGAGGAGCGCGGCTTCATCCACGAACTCACCCACTGGGTCGTTCGACACGCCTTCGAGGAGATGGGCGACCTGCTTCACGCTCACCCCGACCTCCAGTTGAGCCTCAACGTCGCGCCCAGCGACCTCACCGGCTCCCTGCTCCTCGACCGCCTCGACCTCTACGCCGCCCTCGAAGGCATCCAGGCCGGCCAGATCGCCCTCGAAATCACGGAGCGCTCCACCGCCGACCTCGCCACCGCCAGCCGCGCCATCCACGAACTCCACGAGCGTGGCTACAAAATCCACATCGACGACTTCGGCACCGGATTCTCCAGCCTCTCCTATCTGCACGAACTCACCGTCGACGCCATCAAGATCGATCGCAGCTTCACCCGCACCGCAGGCACCGACTCCGTCACCGCCACCATCCTCCCGCAAATCCTCTTCATCGCCCACTCGCTCGGCCTCCACGTCATCGTTGAAGGCGTCGAAAACGACGCCCAGGTCGAGTTCCTGCGCACGCGCGGCCACGCCATGCGCGTCCAGGGCTGGCGCTTCGGTCGTCCGCTCCCGGCTCACCTCGCCGTCCGCTACCTCGACCAGCAGGACCAGCAATACTTCGGCGCACCGCGCCCGCGCCTCGTCCGCTGACCGCAATCCGCCGACCACTCCCACCATCCGCGCACAGGATGCGCCACGGCCAGCGGCAACGCGCCGGAGCGCCTGTGCGCAATCACCAAATGAAATCGATCTGAAATCGATCAGCGAGTCGTCGCGGAATCCACCGTGACAACCGGATACTGCCCATCCCAGTCCGCCGTCACCTGGTCGAAGATCAGCCGAAACTCGCGCGTCTCACCCGGCGCCAGCGGCGCAGCGGCCACAGGCTCGGTGTCGATGTACGGCTCACGCGCGCGGATCACATTCAGCGGCATCGTCGAGTTCTGGCTCACCTCGCCAGCCGCATTGCGAAAAATCACGCGCACCTCGACGCCGACCAGCGTCTTCGCTCCGGCGTTGGTTATCTTGCCATCGAGATAGGTGACCTTGCCACCGGCCAGATTTCCCGACTCGCTCATCGCAAAATCGCTGAGCCGAACCTGCGAACGATACGCCGCATCGCTGGCCGCAGCGCCGTGCCGATGGCTCACGGCCAGAATCACCACCAGCATCGCGACCACGGCGAAGGCGATGCCGACCGGAAGCCAGTTTCGGTCCTCACCCCGCTGCTCGTTCCGCTTTTGCGCCTCCAGCTGCATTTCTTCGCCCCTGGTGCGGATTTTACACCGCTTTCCGTCGCATCCTCATCCTGTCGGCCATCGGTATGACATCCATTCCTCGCTCATCCGCGTACCTCTTGTGTTGCTGTCGGAAGGGATGAAAATTCCGTGAACACCGCATCGTTTTCGCTGCACGTCACGTCCAACCCAGTGAGGCATCTCATGACTTCCATCGCGTCCGCTCTTGCCGCCCGCACCGGCTCCAGCCTCTGGCTCTATCCCGTTGCCGTCATCTGCGCCATTGTGCTGCTGCTCGCCGGTTTCTGAGTCTTCGCCGCCTCGCGGCTCAGTCCAATCACGCGTGGCTTCGCCGTCAGGCAGCGCGACGCAGCGCCACCAGAAGCCAGACAACCACGCCGAAGATCGCCAGCGGAGCAACGGTCGCCGCCACTCCGATCCCACCCGAACTCCCCGTCCTGGCTGACTCCACCTGAAACACCACCAGCACCGCCATCACCCACATCACAACAGCTTTCATCCAGCCCATCATCCGGATCGCCGTCGCCTGCAGCCGCGCCCGATTCTCCTCGGTCACCGCCACCCCGTAGTGGAAACTCTGCGGAAATCGCACCGCCACGCTCAGGACGAGATACAGTCCCAGCGCAATCGCTGGCATCAGGAAAATCTGGCTCGCCGTTCCCCACGCGTCCGGCCGGCCATCGATTCCGAAATGAACAGGAATGCGCTGCGGCAGAACGCTCCCGCGCGCCCAACCGGCAATGGCCCACATCGCCGCCAGCCCGGCCAGCGCCACCATCTCACGCGCGGTGCGGGATCGATCTGCATGATTTTCAGTCGCCATCTCCGCTCCTTTGTTGCCTCGCACTCGCCGCCAGCGCGGCTCAGCCAAATCTTGCCCGCCCCGCGCCCTGTCGAAAATCCGCGCCCGTCATCTCCACCCTCACGCACATCTCCGCCAGCCGCGAGCGCATCCGCTCGCCAATCCGGTCGCCAAGCGTCTCCTCGCGCGCCGCCCGCTTCGCTGCTTCTCCCGTCAACAGCGCCGCCGACGGCAGGTCCGCATAATTCGTCGTAATAATCGTCGTCCGCTTGTCGTTGTAGCGCGTATTGAGGACGAGCGCAACGGTGTCCCACACCCAGTCCGTCGGCTTCTGCGCGCCCAGCTCGTCGAGCACCAGCACCTCAGCCTCAAAGACCGGACGCAGCACCTCCAGTTCCGTCGAGTTCACCTGCGGATTGTAGCTGTTCTGAATCTGCTTGAGCAGCTCGCGATAGTCGCAGAAGAGACCGTCAACGCCCTTCTGCTCCATCAGCGCCAGCAGCATCCCCACCGCCAGATGCGTCTTGCCCACGCCCACAGAGCCGGTCAGCAGCAGCCCGCGCCCACTCGTCTCCACCGGATAGCCCTCGACAAACTTTCGCGCCATTCTGAGCGCCATACCCAGCGTCGGATCCGCCTTCGGATACTGCGGCTCGAAACTCCCCAGCACGCAATGCTCATAGCGCCGCGGAATCCGCGCCTCGCGCAGCCTCACCCGCTGCCGCAGACTCTGCTGGCAGCCGCACTCGCGCGCCCTGCGCCGACCCGCCGCATCCGCCGTCAACACCATCCCCGCCCCGCCGCATTCAGGACAAAACGGGGTGTTCGCCGCGTCGGTGGTCTCGTCGGTGATACCGTCCGCGCTGTTTGCTTGGCTCAGCCACTGCTCCATGGCCTGCCCTCGACTGCCTGCGTCGTTGCCTGACATTTCCGTCCTCGGTTTCATCGTCCATCTTAGAGCAGTTTCACGATTCCCATGCCCGAGCCGACATCGTCAGGCGCAGCTTTTCCTGAGGAAAAGCGGCGCGAAGTTCCACTCTCGCCGGGCACACCTGCCGCGAAACTGCTTGAGTCCGCCACAGCTGCGAATTCTTTCCCGCTGCGGCGATCCGGCCGCCTGGTTTGGGTTTCCATCTGTCAGTCGAGTTCGATTTTCACGGGAAATTGAAAAAATCTTCACTCAAGTGATTGAAAATAAATGAATGTAATTTTTTTTGTTGACAACTGTTGCGAATGTGGATCATTATGGTGATGGGTACTATACAACCATCAAGGAGGAATTCCATGTCCCGACACCTGATCGCCAGCCTGCTGCTGTCCACCACCGCACTCTCCGCTTCGGCCATGGCAACCGCGCCGAGCACGGATATCCCCACCTCCAACCTCGTGGCCGCGTCGCAGTACGTCGCGCCGCACCTCGTCAGCCCGATGGCCCTGCATGTCAGCGCCAGCGATCTGCCCGAGGGTGTGCCGGCCAATGCCTCCGTGCTTCTGCGCGTGGACGTTGACTCCTACGGCCATGCGAAAGACATTCGCGTCCTCCGCACCTTCTCGCCGGAGATGAGCTTCCGCGTCGCTCGCGCCATCAGCGCCGCTCGCTTTGAGCCTGCCACCTTCAACAACCACAAAATCGACGCTCCGCTGAACCTGGTCGTCAACGTCCAGCGGTAATCGCCAGCTTCTCACGAAGCATCCCCCAAAACAACAGACCCGTCGAAGCGCAGAGATGTGCTTCGACGGGTTTGTTGTTTGCCAAATCACTTCTCCGCACGGACGTGCAGGATCACACGGCGATACGCCGTCAGCTTCGGCGTTCCGTCATCGGTCACGGCCAGCAGGATGTGCATCACGCCGGTGCCGCGACAGGGAACCAGTCCCGTGATCCACATCGGACGACAGGCTGAAACCGCGCGCGCGTGGGCTACCGCGGAGTCGGCTCCGTCGAGCGCGACCTCGGCCCCGTGTTCGGTGGCCAGCCCGGCCTCGGGATAGAGAAACCAGTGGAAGCGCAGCCGCTGGTGATCGGGATCGTGCGAGGCCGAAGCATCGAGCGTGACCGTCCCGCCGGCCTTCACATCCAGTTCAATCGGAGCCTGTCCGCCCTGCCCGTTCACGACTGCAATCGGCGGATGATTCGCATGCGCAAAATCGCGGATCGTCCAGTCCATGCGCGCGGCAAAATCCCGCTGAAACGCGCTGCGCCAGCGCCAGATCGTCGCCTGGTCGGAGACATGCTCGCGGCCATCGGTGCCGATCACCGCATCCTGCGTCGTCGCGCGCGCAAACTCATCGCCGCCCTGGGTCCAGATCGGATGTGTCTCGCCGTAAGGCTGCAACCAGAGAGAACGACCACCCCATCCGCCCCAGTCCGGATGCATCGCTCCGTCCAGCCCGTTGCCAATCAGATTCAGATAGCTCGGCGTATCGCCTTCCATGATGAACATATACTTCGGATACTTCGCGCCCAGCGGCCCTTTGCTGCGAATGTTGGCATCCAGCCACTCGTTGGTGACAAATGAAAAATCCGCGCCCTCGCCGTTGCGATAGTAGCGATCTCCGCTGATCCCGGTCCACGTCGCCGCGTAGTAGTTCGTCGAGTTCGGCTCGCTCGGCGTCACGATGTAGACAATCGACGGAAACTCCCGGCGAATCCACGGTCCGGCATCGTCCTGATCGGAAATCGAAGAGACGCGAACCTTTCGCAGCCGCGCCTCCAACTGATCCCGCGGCATCGACTGGCGCAGATCGAGCAGCGCCTGCGCCAGCGTATTCGCTCCGCCCCACAGGCATATCCACAGCGGACGCGGGTCGTTGCGCAGGATGGCCGCCGCCAGCTCGCGCGAGCCGGGCGAAGACTTGCCCGCGCCCGTCGCGGCCATCCCATAACCCGGCTGCCCCGGCGCGACCACCGCGTCCAGCGCCGAAGCCCGCGGCCAGCCCTCGGCATGCAGCAGCAGATTGCCGCGCACCTGGCCGTAAGCCTGAATCAGCGCGTGCATCGTCTCCGGATGCGTCGTCGTCTTCTGCCACGTCGAGGTCGCCGCAATCAGCCCCTCGATATCCAGTTCGTTCGAGTAGAGCAGCAGCCGCACCAGCGACATCTGGTCATCCGGCTCGTTGCCAATGTCGCTGATGACGACCACACGCGGCCGTGCGACGAAATCATCGACCGGCGGCGGCTGTGTCCTTCCAGCCTGCGCTTCTGCGCCAGGTCCGGCAACAGCCGACGCGGCCACGACCATCAGCAGCCAGTGCGCGGCAAGCGCGTGCAATGGGCGCTGCCAGTTCCGACCAATGCCTCGCTTCGCAAAGACAACCGGACTATGCTCGCTCATCGGCATCCTCGCGCGCTATGGATTCGGCAGCACCATCAGCTCCACGCCGCTGGCCGCGTCCTTCTGGTGATAGATCGTCTCCGTCGCCTTCACAAAATCCGTCGCCTTCGCATACGGAATATCCGTAAAGGTCTGCGGATTGCGATCCGTCAGCGGGAACCAGCTTGACTGCACCTGCACCATGATGCGATGTCCGCGCCGGAAGGTGTGAAACAGGTCGGCCATCGTGAAGTCAATCTCGGTCATCTTGCCCGGGGTCAGCGGCTCCGGCGTCTCCCAGCTCTTGCGAAACTTCGCCCGCATCGGCTCGCCGCGCAGCAGTTGCTCATATCCGCCCATCAGCAGCGGCGGTGCGCTCAGGATGCGCTTGTTGCCCGTCGCCTCCTCGGGCGGATTCGGATAATTCTCCGGATACACGTCGATCAGTTTGACCACGAAATCGGAGTCCGTGCCCGTGCTGGCAATCCTCAGCTTCGGCGCAATCGGCCCCGCAATCGTCAGGTCCTCGGTCAGCGGCTCCGTCTCATAGGTGACCACATCGGGCCGCGTCCGCGCGAAGCGCTGATCGTCCACCATGTACCGCTGCGGCACCGTGTCCGTCACGTAACCGACGAACGGCACCGGGTGCGCCGGATCGCTCACATAGCTGTCCGACGAATTGCTCATCGTCGGAGCCGTGAAGCCCAGCTTGCCATTCGAGTGGAAGTACAGCATCTTCGGCTGCGCGGCCTTCGGCGGCCACGCGTCAAACGTCCGCCAGCCATCCGTGCCCGTCTCAAAGACAATCGCCTTCGGCTGCGTCCACGGCTTGCCCTTCAGATAGTGCTCGAAGAACGGAAACTGAATCTGCTGCCGGAAATACTCCGCCGTCTTCGCGTGGAACGAAACATCGCCCAGGTGATCGCCCGACGAAATCGCCCATCCGCCATGCACCCACGGACCTTCCACCAGCGTCGTCGGCGTCTCCGGGTTCATCTTCGACGTTGCCGCAAATGTCTTCAGCGGCCCCGTCAGGTCTTCGGCGTCAAACCATCCGCCCACCGCCAGCACCGCGCAGTGAACGTTCTTCATGTGCGGAGCCAGATCGCGCTGCTGCCAGTAGTTGTCATAGGTATCGTGCTTCATCTGGTCCGTGTAGAGCCAGTTCATCCCGTGCAGATACTTCTGCTCCATCTCGGACAACGAACCGCCCTTCAGATAGAACTCGTAAATATCCGGCGTGCCAAAATCAAATGGCACCTCCGGCTTCGGCTCCTGCGGATGCGTCTGCGGATGAAAAAAAACATAGAAGCCGAAGTTCGCGTCCAGCATGAACGCGCCGCCGTGATACGCATCATCCGCGCCCAGAAACAGATTCGTCATCGGAGCCTGCGGACTGGCCGCCACCAGTGCCGGATTGCCGTCAATCATGCTCGCCGACGTATAAAATCCCGGATAAGAAATCCCCCAGATGCCCACCTTGCCGTTGTTGTTGGGAACATGCTTCAGCAGAAAATCAATCGTGTCCGAGGTGTCCGAGGAGTCATCCACATCCTGCGGCGATTTCTTCACGTCGATATGCGGCCTCATCTCCACAAACGTGCCCTCGCTCATCCATCGCCCGCGCACATCCTGATAGACAAAAATGTAGCCCGCGTGCGAAAACTCCGGCGATGGCCCCAGTCGGCGCGGATACTTGTCCTCGCCATACGGCGCCACGCTGTACGGCGTGCGATCCATCAGAAACGGATACGGCCCGTGATCCTCAAACGCGCTCGCCTTCGGCACGTACACCGACGTAAACAGATGCACGCCGTCGCGCATCGCGATCCGGTACTCATACTTCGTGTAGTGCGACTCGATAAATGCCGCTTCATCATTCGTCTGCGCCACCAGCGGAGCGGCGAAAACAACTGCGGCAACCAGCGCAAGGCAAAGCGAACGCAGCGGCCGGGCAAATCCCGACAGCGCAATCCTCGAAGACACAAATCGCAAAGGCATGGGGATGGTCTCTCCTGAGCGATCAGGTTACACCATCCCCATGCCAGTCGGTCTTGCAACCATCCGTTTCCGATTGTTCGTCGTCTACTTCGCCGCGCCCGTCTCCTTCACGCGCGGCGTCGTGATCTCGTCCAGATAATCCGGCGTTCCCGCCACGCGCTCCAGCGCCGGATATTTCAAGCCGTCGTGGTAGTTGATGTGGAAGGTGGAGACAAACGAATCCCGCGCCACAATCAGGTCAATCGGCGCAGTCGTTCCCTTCGCGTCGCCAATCGCCTGCAACAGTTCGTCGCTCGAATAGAGCTTTCCATCGACGGCCAGAATCCTGTATCCCGGCGCAAGCTCGGCCTGGTCTGCCGGTCCGCCCCAGCGCACATCCAGGATGCCGCCATCGTGATTCACACGCAACCCGATCGAGTACCAGACATCGATCCTCGGCCCGCCGCGTCCCGTCGTCATCAGCGTCTTCTCCGAAGCCGTCGGCTTGTCCAGATAGACCAGCTTGTAGCCGCCCTGCTCAATGCCCGCGAGATCCGCGCGCGGATGAATCTCGTCGATGCGATCATGCAGGAAGCTGGCCCAGTCGTACGGCACAACCTGATTCAGGTCCGTCACCAGTTCGTCGAAGTGATACGGCACGATCAGCGGCCCGGTGTTGCCGCCCTTGGCCAGGAAAATCTTCTCGAAATCATCCAGCGATTTCCTGTCGCCCGTCAGCTTGCGAATCGTCGTATCCGCGTCCAGCCACAGCAGCTCGCCCTCCTGGTAGTAATCCTGTCCGCGCCGCCAATTCGACCACGCGGGATTCCCGCCGCGCAGCACGCTGGCCGCCACCGCCGTGTCCAGCGTCGGCCTCCAGTCGCGTCCCGGCTTCGCGTCCAGATTCGCCGCCGACAGCGCCAGCACATCGCGATACTGCGCCTGAGACTTCAGCCCCGCGCGCGCCGCCAGCACGTTGCCCAGATACTGCGTCATCCCCTCGTAAACCCACAGCAGCGAACCCTGCTGCATCGTCGCAAAATCCGGCTGATACAGGTTCCAGGGTCGGCGATATTTTCCATTCCACGAGTGCGTGAATTCATGCGCCAGCAGATCGCTCTCGGCCAGTTGATGCCTGTCGTCGGCAAATCCCTTTTCGCCCACCCCGTTGTCCGACGATTGCCCATGCTCCAGCCCCTCGCCGCCGGCCACATCGGAAAGCGTCAGCAGAAAGTGGTAGACGTGATAGTGATGCGAGGCATACTCGACGCTGGCCTCGCGCACCAGATTGCTCACCGCCGCCAGCACGCTCGGCCTCAGGTTCGCGTCCGCCGGATCGTCGGCCACCACGTCCAGATAATGCTTCGGCGAAATCTCCGGAGCCAGCGCAAACTCCTTGAAATACTCCCCGGCAATGATCGGCGAATCCTCCAGCTGCTCCACGTTCGTCGCGGCAAACTCCGTCACCGCGCCCGCCGCCGGAACCGGCCACGCGCCGCCGCCCACCGGCTGCAGCGCCGTGCCCACACCCCACCCCGCGGGCACCTTCAGCGCCGGCTGGATCGCAATCTCCCTCACCGGCGTGTGCGCCGGATACAGCAGCAGCTTCTCCCACTCCAGCACCGCCATCTTCTGCGTCACGCGCGCCGTCACAATGCAGTCCAGATGCGCATGCAGCATCGTCACACCCGCCGGAACCGTGACGTGAAACTCATAGAGATCGGTGTTGTCGCGCCGCCACTTCAGCGTCTTCCCATTCGCCGTGAAGACCACCCCGGTAATATCGCTCACCGGCCCCGTCGGACGATGATTGCCCGGAATCCACTCCGGCGTCGTCAGCATCACGTCGCCCGCCGTGACCGGCAGATCGACATCCGCGTGATATAGCTTGCGCGGCGCGTCGGTCAGGTCGGCCGTAATGTGAATCGGCTTCTGTTGCGCCGCCGCGGCGGCCACACTCAGCAGAACTGTCGAGGCAATGGATAGACGAAAACCTCGCGGCAAATGGAACCCGGCAAATCCTCTGGCAAACATAAGCGTGCAATTCTCCTTGAATGGCATCCTAACAGGCGCATCCGCCGCGAATCCCGCGCCGGATTCCATCCAATTTCGCTCATTTTCCCCTTGATTTTCCCGTGCGCACCCCGCCGTTCCGGTTTAATCTAAACGAAATCGCCTCGTAAGGTCCGGGCCAAACGGCTCTGGCCACCCTACATTGATTTGTTCAAAAAGGAGTCCTTCCGTGTCCGATAGTTTCCGCAATTTTCTTGCCCTCAGCTACGACGAACTCGAAGAGTTGAACCTCGCCGCCAAAGCCGAGCGCATCAATCGCGTCTCCCCCGACGCCATCCGCGAAAAACGCCTCAAATACCTTACAGATGAAAAACGCATCAAGGCCGTCACGGTTCTGTTTACTGACCTCGAAGGCCGCCTCCACCTGCTCGACTACGACAAGAAATTCCTGCTCTCCAGCTACGACAACCTCACCTTCGACGGTTCGTCCATCCGCGGCTTCACCGCGCAAAAAGAGAGCGACCTGCGCCTCGGCATCGACTGGAGCGCCTTTTACTGGGTTCCCGCCGATGTCTTCGGCACCGGCAAAGTCCTCGTCTTCGGCACCGTCATCGACAAGAACGGCACCGCCTACTCCGGCGACCTGCGCGGCGTGCTCAAGACCTACTCCGACAAGCTCCACGCCGAAAAAGGCTACACCCTCAACGCCGCCAACGAAATCGAAGGCTTCCTCTTCGAGGGCACCGACGCCGAGCGCAAATACCACGAGACCGGCAAATTCCACTACGTCAACACCGGCGGCTACTATCACTCCCTGCCGCTCGATCCGCTGCGCCGCTTCATTGACACCGCCGCCGAGGTCCAGCGCGCCATGGGCTTCCAGAACGAAAAAGATCACCCCGAAGTCGCGCCCAGCCAGTTTGAGATCAACTACAGTTACGGCGAAGTCGTCGCCGCCGCCGATCAGATCCAGCTTTACAAGCTGCTGGCCCGCCAGATCGCCAACAACATGGGCTTCACCGCCAGCTTCCTGCCCAAGCCCGTCGTCGGCGTCAACGGCAGCGGCATGCACACCAACATGTCCATCACCCACGGCAAGACCAATCTCTTCTGGGATGCCAGCGGCCAGGAACAGCTCTCCACCGCCGGATGGGATTTCGTGGACCGCATCCTGACCCACGCGCTGGACATCTGCCTCGTGCTCAACTCCAGCGTCAACGCCTATCGCCGCCTCGATCCTCACTTTGAAGCCCCAAACCAGATCAAGGCCTCGGCCACGGATCGCGGCTCCATGGTGCGCATCCCCATCGGCAACTCGAAGTCCATGCGCGTCGAGGTCCGCTCGGTCGGCCCGGATGCCAATCCGTATCTCGCGCTCTACTCGCTCTTCAAAACCGGCATCGACGGCTCGGTCTCGAAGATCAAGAACCTGCGCCAGGCTCAGCGTTACCTGCCGGACAACATCTACTCGGCGATTGAGGATTTCTCCAAGTCGAAGTGGATCGCCGAGATCCTCGGCTCCGATGTGCAGAGCCGCTTCGTGGACCTTAAGCGCACGGCAGCCGACCGCTCGCCGCGCGCGCTCGGAACCTTCGTCAAAGGCTCCGAGGTGCAGTACCACCACGAGGTCTACAACCAGGCCCTCTGGACGCAGTTCTAATCAGCCCCAGTCCACGCCAGCACCGGGCAAAACCACACAGGACGCAGCTAACTGCTGCGTCCTCTGTTTTTGCCATTGCTCTTGCTTCCTGGTTCTCATTCCCGCAGGGAATCTGCTTCCGAGTCGTCAGCCGTCAGCCGTCAGTCGTCAGTAAAGCCTTTGCCTTTGCTTTTGCCGTTGCTCTTGCTGTTGTATTTTTGTTGTCATTCCCGAAGGGAATCTGCTTCTGTCTTTGTTTTTGCTGTTCCCGTCGGCCTCAGCAAACGCCAGCCCGCGACCAGCGGGAGCGGTAACAAAAGTCCGTGGCGCGCAAAGCGCGCGTCCGCTGCATGCAATGCCCTTTTGATCGACTCAACTCGCGAGTAAAAAATCTTTTCCCGTGCCTTGTGCCCTTTCCATCTCAAACGTACTCTTATCAACAGGCGTTCCGGCTCACCGGCTGTCGCGCCTGAATCCGTCTTCTCCGAGGTCACCGATGCTGCTGCGCAAACCCAACTCTCTCGACGGCTCCGACATTCCCTCCAGCGAGATCACTCCGCGCCAGGAATACGAGCGTTTCTTTGCTGAGCAGCGCACTCGCCGCAGCTTCCTCACTCGCGCTGCCGTCACGGCGGGCGCAGCCGCCCTCGGCGCGCACTCGGTCCAGTCCCTCCTTGATCCCGGCCTCGCCGTCCACGCCGCCGGCAAGCTCCAGACCATCCCCAGCCCGCTCAGCACTCACGGCGAACAGCTCACCAGCTACCAGGATGTGACCACCTTCAACAACTTCTACGAGTTCGGCGTCAGCAAAAGCGACCCCGCCCACAACGCCGGTGGACTGCCCACTCGTCCCTGGTCCATCCACGTCTCTGGTCTTGTGCAGCAGGAAAAAACCATCGACATCGATGCCATTCTCAAAATGCACGCCCTCGAAGACCGTACTTATCGTCACCGCTGCGTCGAGGCCTGGAGCATGGTCATTCCCTGGGTCGGGTACTCCTTTTCTGAATTCATCAAGCAGTGCCAGCCGCTCAGCACCGCCAAATACGTCCAGTTCTACAGCTACTTCAACAAGAAAGTGGACAAGTGGTGGTCGGAAAGCTACATCGACTGGCCCTACTCCGAGGGCCTGCGCATGGACGAGGCCATGAACCCCCTCACCCTGCTCACCGTCGGCCTCTACGGCGACATCCTGCCCAACCAGAACGGCGCGCCCGTCCGCATCGCCCTGCCCTGGAAGTACGGCTTCAAATCCGCCAAATCCATCGTCGCCGTCAAATTCCTCTCCAAACAGCCGCCCACCACCTGGAACGACATGGCTCCCAACGAATACGGCTTCTACGCCAACGTCAACCCCAACGTCGATCACCCCCGCTGGAGCCAGAAAACCGAGCGCCGCATCGGCCTTCCCTTTTACGCCCAGCGCCGTGAAACCCTCATGTACAACGGCTACGGCGATTTCGTCGCCTCCATGTACCAGGGCATGGACCTGCGCCGCAACTTCTAGCCCCCGAACGCGCCCATCACGACCATGAAAAAATCCACGCTCGTCCTGCTCAAAACCCTCACCTGGGCGGCCTGTCTCGTGCCCGTCGCGCGGCTTGTCTACGGAGCCGTCACCAATCAGCTCGGCCCCGACCCCACACGCACCATCACCTTCATGACCGGCCTCGCCGCCCTGCGCCTGCTGGTCATTTCGCTCGCCATCTCGCCCGTTCGCCAGCTCATCCCGCGCCTCGCCTGGCTCATCCGCTTTCGCCGCCTGCTCGGCCTCTTCGCCTTCTTTTACGCCTCGCTTCACCTCTTCGCCTACATCGGCCTCTACTCCTACTTCGACCCCCACACCATGCTCACCGACATCCTCAAGCGACCGTTCATCACCCTCGGCATCGCCGCCTGGCTCCTGCTCGTTCCTCTTGCCATCACCTCCACCACCGGCTGGATCCGCCGCCTCGGCGGCCGCCGCTGGAATCTGCTCCACAAGCTCGTCTACCTCAGCATCACCCTCGGCCTGCTCCACTACTGGTGGCAGGTCAAAACCGGCGTCCTCACCCCGCTCGGCATCACCCTCCTCATGGCCGCGCTCTTCGCCGCGCGCCCGCTTCTCGCCTGGCGCAACCACCATCGCCGCAAAGCCACGCCATAGTCGTCAGGGGTCAGTCGTCAGGGATCAGCCGTCAGCCGTCAGATGCCAGCTCCACTCTTGCCCTACTTGTTGTCATTCCCGCAGGGAATCTGCTTTTGCTTTTGCTTTCAGCCTCAGCCACAGCAAGCCCGCGACCAACGGAAGCGGCCACAACCGTCCGTGGCGCGCAAAGCGCGCGGCTGCCGCATGCAATGCCATGCAATTATTGGCATCTGTGCCATACTGCAATTCCAACACCGGACCTGCGCCGGAACGCAGCCGTCAGGACTGGCCGAAGAATTACTACTCAGTAACCATTCAGCCAGATTTCTGTTGGCAAGAAAATTAATACCACCCCCCCCTGGGGGGTAACCGGGTTAATAGCAAACCAGTAACCCGCAAAAACCTCATTCAAGCTATTGATTCATATGTACTTGCAGTAAATCCTGCGCTCCATCCAAAAATCCTCCGCCAAAACCCAGCCCGCGACCAACGGAAGCGGCAGCAAATGGCCGTGGTGCCCGAAGGTCGCGGCTGCTGCATGCAATGCCTGCATGCAATGCTCATGCCTGAAGGGAATCTGCGATTGCTTTTCCGTCGTCCTCCGTCAAAACCCAGCCCGCGACCAACGGGAGCGGCAAGTGCGCGAACGCGCGGCTGCTGCATGCAATGCCGACCAACGGAAGCGCAACAGATGGTCGTGGCGCGCGAAGCGCGCGTCCGCTGCATGCAATGCCTGGATGCAATGCTTAGCTGCGCCAGTGGAGATCGACGGGTTCTGTCAGCGGGTGGTTTCCTGTTCCATCCAGCCGGGCCTGCTTCAGTGCGAAGTACCATTTCGCCGGTCGGTCCGCGTCATCAATCAGCATCAGCGTGGGATTGTGGCGCAGTCCTTCCGCCTGCTGGATCATCGTGATCTGATCCTGCCGCACAAAGCGCGCGCCAAAGAATTTTGCAATCGGCGTCACCAGCGGCACGCGCCGAAAGACATTCCACGCGGCGACGACATCGATGCGACAGGTGCTGGAGGTCACCGGCGTCACCGTCGTCAGGCTGGAGAACCACTTGTCGCCGCAGCGTATGATCTCTGTCCGCCGGTTCGGCAGCGTGAAGTCGATCGTCGTCTCCACCGGCTGTCCATAAACGCCCAGCAGCTTGTACGGTGCCGAGTTCCCGCTCGGCGCATGCGCGGCCATGCGAAAGCCCTCTGGAATCGGCTCGAAGCGCTTCGTCTTCTGTCGGATCGACCCGCGGCTGCGCCACCACCACGCCTGGTGGACGAATGGCCCGTGCGCCGGATCCATCAGTCCGATGATCCCGTGGTCCACGTTGCAGGGCAGGTCGGCCATCAGGTGCGCCGAACGGAAGCGCGCGGAAAACGTCGCCAGCGCGGGCACAGCCGGAAGCTGATCGGGATCGACGCGGCGACCGGAGCCGGGCCGCGGCACATACACCCAGATCGTCCCATCGCGCTCCACCGCCGGGTAGCTCTGCGCAAAGATCCGCGTCGCATCCAGCGGGTCCGCCGCCGTCAGCGAGGGAATATGCTCGCACCGCCCCGTGCAAGGCTCGAAGCGCCACCCATGATACCGGCACGTCAGGTTGTTGCCGTCGAACCAGCCCACGCTCAGCGGAATGCCGCGATGCGGACAGCTATCCCTCAGCGCAAACACCGCGCCATCCTTCCGCCGACCAATGACCAGCGGAATATCCAGCAGCGTCGTCGTCCGCAGCCGATTCCGCCCCGCAAAGGAACCCAGCCGCGAAGCCAGTTTTGACGCCCGCATCGCCGGATACCAGTCGTCATAAATCAGCGTCGCCGTCGGCCCCGGCCGCGCCGCACCCTCAGTCACGATCTGGATCAGCGGATTCATCTCAATGCTGCAATCAGCTTACGGCAATCACTCCACCGGCGTCAGCCGCCCGCGCTTCAACTCAAACCGATGCCCGCGCCACTCGATCCGGTTACTCGCAAAGCTCGTCAGCCACAGCCCGAACGCAACCACGTCCCGCAGCGGCAGCAGCCACAGCTCCCCCAGCAGCGCGCGATCCCCAAGCGTGGCCACGCCCGTCTGCATCGCCAGGCTCAGCCGCAGCGCCAGCGCCATCGCCAGCAGCCACACGCTCCAGACGTTGCCGCCGGAAGCCAGCGCCGCCAGCAGCGCCAGTGCCACCGGGTGCGTAAACAACAGTCCCAGGTAGCCCCACCGCCGACTGTCGCGCACCGTCCGCAGCCAGCGCAACTGATGCGCCAGAAACCCGCGCCACCGATACTCCGGTACCGCCGTCTCCACCACCACCGGTGCCAGCGCAATCCTGTATCCGGCGCGATGCACACGCACGCCCAACTCGTAATCATCCGCCAGCATATCCACCAGCGGCTCCAGCCCGCCAATCGCCTCCAGAGCCTCGCGACGCAGCGCCAGCGTCGAGCCAAGCGCAAACCGCACCCCACGCTCCAGCATCCGCGCCGTCAGAACGCCCGCCATAAAATCGGTCGAGATCGTCATCGACTCCAGACGCGACCAGATGGATCGCCCCGCGCGCCCGCGATAAAGCGCCGTCACCAGACCCACCCCCGCGTCGCGGAAGCCATCCATCACCCGCGCCAGATATCCCTCGCCAACAAGAATATCCCCGTCGCTCACCAGCAGAAACTCGTGCCGCGCCTCGCGCGCAAGTTGGATCAGCGTCGAAACCTTCCCGCTCGCGCCCAGCCGTTCCGGACACACCACCAGCCGCACCGCCGGAAACTCCTCGCACAGCGCCATCACCACCGCCGCCGCCGGATCCTCCATCGATCCCACGCCGCACAGCACTTCAAACTCGCCCGCATACTCCTGCCTGCAATGGCTTCGCAGCGCCTCCGCCAGCGCCTCATCCGCGCCCTTCAGCGGCTTCAGAATCGACACAGGCGGCGCAAACTCAGGCTCACGCGCCAGCTCCCGCCTGCGCGCCGCGCGATACCGCGCCGCAGCCACCCACGCCATCAGCGTATAGACCAGCGAAGCCGCCGCCAGCGACATCAGCACGCGCGCAATCCACAGCGCGGCATACTCCAGCGGCGTGTGCGCTGCGGGCGTCTCAGGCGGCGTGAGCCAGACAATCGGATCCGACATACTCTTCTGAGCCTATCGCGTCCGCCCGCGTCGGCAAAACGCGCGCTCGGAGCCGCCCGCAACCCTCACCGTCCGCCCGTCTCCGTCCACAAAAACGCCAGCGAATCCGCGTAATCCTGCACCAGTTGTGTCGTCGAAACTCCCGAGCTATGCCCGCCCTTCAGCCCATAGTGCAGCAGAATCGGCCTGTCCCCGCCCGTCGAAGACTGCATCAGCGCCGCCATCTTCCGCGCATGCAGCGGATCGACCCGCGTATCGCTCGCTCCCGTGAAAAACATGATCGATGGATACCGCGTCCCCGCGTGAACATTCTGGTACGGCGAATACTTCAGCAGCCAGTCAAAATCCGCCTTGTGCTCCGAAGAACCATACTCCGTCGTCCAGAATCGACCAATCAGAAAATGCTGATACCGCAGCATGTCGAGAAGCGGATAGCCACACCAGATCGCCCCGAACAAATCCGGCCTCTGGGTCATCGCCGCGCCCATCAGCAGCCCTCCGTTTGATCGCCCAGAAATAGCAAAATGCTCCGGCGATGTATACTTCTGCGCAATCAGATACTCCGCCGCAGCATAAAAATCGTCGAACACATTCTGCTTCCGCTGGAACATTCCCTGCTCGTGCCACGTCTCGCCATACTCGCCGCCGCCGCGCAGACTCGGCACCGCAAACCAGCCGCCCAACTGCATCCACTCCGCCCACTGCGCATTCCACTCCGGCGTCTCGCTGATGTCGAATCCGCCATACGCCGTCATCAGCAGCCGCGCCGATCCATCCATCGGCAGGTCTTTCCGCCCGGCGATGAACATCGGCACCCGCGTCCCATCCTTTGACGTATAGAACACCTGCCGCACCGTATACTTCGAGCTGTCAAACGTCGTCTCCGGCTCGAAGAAAATCTCCTGCTTTCCCGTCTTCAGGTCGTAGCGATAGATCGTCGGCGGCTGGATCATCGACTGAAAGCTATAAAACCCGTACCGCGAATCCGCCTCGCCATACAGCCCCGACGCCGTACCGATCCCGTTGTACTTCATCTCGCCCAGCGCCTGCCCGTTCAGCCCATATATCTCCGTATGCGGATTCACATCATGCAGCGAATGCACCATCAGCCGATGGTCCACAATCGTCGCCTCGTCGATCACATCCTTGCCCTCGGGCACAATCGTCGTCCACGCATCCGGCATCGTGCCCGCATGCGCCTCCAGAATCCGCCCGTTCGGAGCCTTGTAATCCGTCAGCACAAAAAAACGGTCCCGGTCATACATCACGCGAAAACGGGAATCCACGCCCCACACCAGTTGCACGAACGGCGCGTCCTTCCGGCGCAGATCGCGATACAGAATATCCACGCGCCGCGCCGGCACTCCGCGCTCAATCGTGATCGTCAGATAGTGCCCATCCGAGGTCACCCGCGCGCTGATCAGGTCCAGTTGCCCCAGCGTCTCGCCATGAAACTTCTGCCCGAAGAGCAGCGTGTCCGGCTGCGCCGGTACGGAATTCGCCGCCACGTCAGCCGCCGTTCCCGCCGCCGGGTGCGCCATCAGCACATGCTCATATACCAGCGTCCCCGTCGGCGAATACCGCGAATACAGTACGCGTGTGTGTTTGGCATTGAAACCAACAGAAAAATAGCGCGCTTTTGGTAAAAAATCCGGCAACACCCGCTTCGTACGAGCGTCCAGGAAATGGATCTCCTCTTCGTCCGCGCCGCCCTGTCGAATCCCGAAGATCACCAGCCGCCCATCCCGCGAAACATTCAGCAGGCTCACCGATGTATTCGGATCCTTGCTGAACGTTGACGGGCGCACCAGCAACTCCAGCTTCGGCAGCATGTTCTCCGGTGGCCAGCCATGCTGCACATAGATCGACGCCTGCTGCTCGCGCGCACCCCGCCGCATAAAGAAGTAGTCGTCCCCGCGCTGCATGGGAATCGTCCATTGATTCACATACAGCAGGCCCGTCAGGTCCTGCGCAATCTTCGGACGAATCTTCGCCTGCCGCAGATACTCATTCGTATACGCGATCTGCGCACGCAGATAGGCTTGGGTCGCCGCGCTTGAAGCATCCTCCAGCCAGCGATAGTTGTCCACTATCTTCGTGCCAAAGTAGTCATCCGTCACCGGATGCCTCGGCGTCTCCGGAGGTGCCGGCAGCGCAATTCCGTCCCCGCCATGAATCGGCAGCGAGGACTGTTGCGCATGCAACGGGCGGCTCAACTGGAGGAAAAATGCAAGCGACAATACGCAAACAGCGGCAACGGCGAAGAAGCGAAACGTGCGTAAGTTCATGCGCGGATGGTAGCAAGCTCGCCGCACCGTGGGCAACGCAAAAACTGCTCCGATATTCGTCACACGCAACTCCGACCGACTTCACGGGCCGTGCTGCGCAGGACCGCCCCGGCGCGCGGCCTTGACGCGCGCACCGCGGCGCGATCCTTACGCCCGGCTCAGGTACGTCCCTTCGCTCGTGTCCACGCGAATCCGCTCGCCCTCGTTGATAAACGGCGGCACCTGCACTACCAGGCCCGTCTCCGTCCGCGCCGGTTTGGTCACGCTCGACGCTGTCGCCGACTTGATCCCCGGCTCCGTCTCCACCACCGTCAGCTCCACCGTCGTCGGCAGGTCAATGCCAACCGCAACCCCGTCAAAATAGCTCACCTTGATCTGCAGGTTCGGCGTCAGATACTCCACCGCATCCCCCAGCGTCGACTTCTTCAGCACCGTCTGCTCATAGTCTTCCGGATTCATGAAGTAGTAGTCGTCGCCGTCGTTGTAAAGAAACTCCATCGCGACCTCGTCTACGATCACGCGCTCAATCGCGTCGCCGGAACGAAAGCGATGCTCAAACATCGCATTGGAACGAATGTTGCGCAGCTTCGCCTGGATGAACGCGCGCAGGTTGCCCGGCGTGCGGTGCTCCACGGCAAACACCAGGTGAAGCTGATCATTGTGCTTGATAATCATGCCCGGACGCATCTGTGTGGCGGGGATCGCCATAAACGAAACTCCTTGCTCTCATAGCCCATCTCGGGCCTGTCTCTGGAATACCCGAACCTGCCGCCGTCAAGGCGCGTCAAAGGGCTGTATCCTGCCTCGATTGTAACTGAGACACTGCGCGTGCGACCGCAGCCGCTCACGCCCATTCCCATCCGCGACCCACGGGAGCGCCACGGCGCGAACGCGCGGCTGCTCCATGCAATGGCGCGAACCGGGTTCCGATTCGCGCCACTGTTTCCTGCCCCGTCTTCAGCCTGGCCGCCTACTCCAGCGTCACGCTCTTGTGCAGCGGCAGCGACTGTGACGAACCGCCCACCATGAATCCGTAGCTGCCCGGCACCAGTTTGAACACGTTCGATGCCTCGTCAAAGATCGACAGGTACATCGGATCGATCGAGACCGTCACCTGCTTGCTTTCGCCGGGATTCAGTGTGACACGGCTCCAACCCACCAGCCGCTTCGGCGGCTCGTTGGCGCTTGGCGGCAGCGCGGCATAAACCTCGGCAATCTCCACGCCAGCCCGCGAACCAGTGTTCTTCACGGTGAAGCTCACTGTTGGCTTCGCGCCCGGCGTGACCTTCAGCCCGGAGTAGCTGTAGGTCGTATAGGACAGCCCGTAGCCGAACGGAAACAGGACTGGCTTCTTCTGCGCGTCATACCACTTGTAGCCAACCTCGATGCCCTCGTCATAGTTCACGCTGAAGGTCGGGCTGGTCAGCACATGCCGCTGCACCGGCGCCGCGCCCTCGGAGTGCGCTGGCGGCTTGACCAGCGTCGGATGTGGAAGATCGGCCACGCTCAGCGGGAAGGTCACAGTCAGCTTCGCCGAAGGATTCACCTTGCCAAACAGCACATTGGCCAGCGCCGCCGCGCCATCCGAACCGGCGTACCACGCCTCCACGATTCCCGACACCTGATCCACCCACGGCATCGTCACCACCGTCCCGCTTTCCACCACCACCACCGTGTGCGGATTCGCCTTGGCCACGGCCTCCACCAGTCCATCCTGGTTGTTGGCCAGAGTCAGGTCATTCAGGTCCATGCCTTCGCTCGTCCACTGGTTGACGAAGACCAGCGCCACATCCGCCTTGGCTGCCAGCGTAGCGGCCGCCTGCGGGTCGCTGCCAGCATCAAAGCTCACCTGCGCATTCGGAGCCATCGCCTGGATCGCCTTCAGCGGCGAGGTCGGAAACCACACATGCTCGCCCCAGCGCGCCTGATGGTGACCCGGCGGATCTACCTGCGCCGACCCTCCGCCGGAGAGCATTCCGGAGTCGGCATGGTCGCCAATCACGGCAATCGTCTTCACCGCGCTGGCATTCAGCGGAAGCTGATGGTGCTCATTGCGCAGCAGCACAATGCTCTGCTCCTCGATATGCCGCGCAATCGCCAGATCGCCAAACACATCCACCACGCTCTTGTGAACGGGATGATCGACAAGGCCGGCCGCAAACTCCGCACGCAGAATCCGACGCACATGCTCATCCAGCTCGCTCATCGGAATCTTGCCGCTTTCGACGGCCTGCTTGTACGCCTCACCATAGAACACCTGGCCTGGCTCCTCATTGTCCAGTCCAGCGGCGGAGGCTTTTTCCGTCGAGTGCGTCCCACCCCAATCGGAAAGCACAAACCCCTTGAAGCCCCACTGCTTTCGCAGCACATCCGTCAGTGTGTACTTGTTCTCGCAGGCAAAGTCTCCATTGATCGCGTTATAACTGCACATCACCGCCTGCGGATTGCCGATCTCGATCCCAATGTGAAATGCCATCAGGTCCGTCTCCTGCAACGCGCGCTTGCTGATGATCGCATTCACCTCGTTGCGCCCGCTCTCCTGGTCGTTCACGGCATAGTGCTTGATGTCGCCAATCACATGCTGCGCCTGTTCGCAGCGAATCCGATTGCCCACCAGCGTTCCCGCCAGAATCGGATCCTCGCCCTGATACTCAAACGTGCGCCCGTTGCGCGGCTCGCGCGTGATGTTCACGCCGCCGCCGAGAGTCATGTTGTAGCCCTGCGCCCGCAGTTCGCGCCCGATCAGCGCGCCATACTCACACGCCGCATCTGTATCCCAGCTCGACGACGCGCCCAGGTTCGACGGCAACGCCGTCGAATACCGCCCGTTCATCGCGCTCGAACGTACCCCATACGCCGCGTCGCTCATCTGTATGATCGGAATCCCCAGCCGGTCCACGCCCAGCGTGAACCCCGCGCCGCCATTGCCCAGATACGCAAACGCATTCGGCTGTCCCCAGCCTGCCATGCCTTCGCCGTGGATCATGCCAATCTTCTCATCCAGCGTCATCTGCTTCAGCACCAGGTCGGCGCGCTCGCCCGCGCTCAGCGACTGATTCATCCACGCCGCATGCGCCCAGGCCGGCGCCGGACGCTGAAAGCGCTGAGCGTGGGCAACAAAAGCGGCCAGAAACAAAGCCGCCACAGCAAACAACGAATACTTCCTCATAAGACAGAGCCTCTCAGGTCAGATTCACAGGCGCAGCCATTCCACGCGCCTCAAGCTACCGCGAAAGTGTACTAGAAAATCGTATGACCTGGCATGCCCGATCGCTTTTCCTCGAAAATTCTCGCTTGCAGCAAACAAAACGCATCCGCGCCACCAAACGTGCCTGCTCCCGCCAAACGCACCAGCGGCCCGAAACGCCTGTTCGCGTTACGGGCCGCCAATGGGTGATCTGTTGAAATTGACTGGTTGTTGACTGGGCTGTCGCGCTCGCCGCGAAAGCCGGAGCCGGAGTCGATCTCCGGCGAGGCCGCTGGATTCAGGCGCGAAGCCCTTACTCAGCCGCAGTCACCTCACGCATCGTGATGCAACAACTCGAACAATCTGAATTCATAGGCTGGATCATCCTCCTTTCCCGTGTAGCCTGAACTTACCGCCACTCCACACCGGGCGTCAAGCCATTTTCGCGCCGCCAGTTCCGCACCCCTGGCCCGCCCCGCTGCGAACCCCTAAAATAAATATGGAGAGCAGCCTCCCATGGTCCGTCATTTCCTCGTTCTTGGCCGCGTACAGGGCGTCGGCTTCCGCTGGTTTGTCCACCGCGAAGCCAGCGAACTCGGCCTCCTCGGCTGGGTCCGCAACACCGACGACGGAGCCGTCGAAGTCCTCGCCTCCGGTCCGGAATCCGATCTCGCCGACCTCCACCGCGCCATCACCCGTGGCCCGCGCGGCAGCCGCGTCGATCAGGTCATCGAACACCGGCTTGACGACGCGGAAGCCGCCGCGCTGACCCCATTCCAGATCGAAGGGGTCTGGTAAACGCTCGCCGCGACCGACTCATCTCCACATGCACCCGCAAAATCACCCGGAGCAAGCCATGACCCACGACACCATCCCTGCCGAAGCCCTCAAATCTCTCGTCCGCACCGTGCCCGACCACCCCAAGCCCGGCATCCTTTTCTACGACATCACCACCCTGCTCAAAGACCCCACCGGCTTCGCCACCC
The DNA here is from genome assembly GCA_021846275.1 of Acidobacteriota bacterium. Classification (GTDB taxonomy): domain Bacteria; phylum Acidobacteriota; class Terriglobia; order Terriglobales; family Acidobacteriaceae; genus Acidicapsa. The sequence continues at coordinate 51,780 of JAJZBZ010000003.1, read as the reverse complement.
TCACCGACGCCATGGCCTCGCACTGGCTGGAAAAAAAAATCGATCTCGTTCTCGGCATTGAGGCCCGCGGCTTCATCTTCGGCCCCGCGCTCGCTTACCGGCTCAACGCAGGCTTCGTCCCCGTCCGCAAGCCGCGCAAGCTCCCCGCTCCCGTCGCCCGCGTCAGCTATGACCTCGAATACGGCTCCGACACGCTGGAAATCCACCTCGACGCGATCCAGCCCGGACAGCGCGTCCTGCTGGTGGACGACCTGCTCGCCACCGGCGGCACCATGCAGGCAACGCTCCAGCTTGTGGAACAGCTTGGCGGCATCCCGGTCGGCCTCGGCTTTGCCGTCGAACTCGATTTCCTCCACGGACGCGACCGCTTTCCCGGCCTCGATGTCTTCAGCCTGCTCCACTACAGCGAATAGCCGGGCAACCCGCCCGCGCTACCGCACCAGCTCCTCGACCACCAGCCGATCCTCCGGCTTCAGATACCCCTTGCGGCGAAACCAGTCCTCCATCGCTGTCTGAAGTCGGTCGAGCGGAACGCGGTTGCCAATCTCCAGCAGTCCGTCGCTCACCGGCAGCGTATCGTCGAAGATCGCGTCGTTGGTAAAGTTCCGCATTGCAAAGTTGTCGATCCAGTGCAGCGGACAAGCCACACGCCTGTTATCCCCACCCACACGCATGACCGAAACCCGCCGCGCAAACATACCCTCAGTGTAGCTGCCCATGGAGTCGTCAGGGATTCTGCTTCGCACCCGTCGCGTCCGCCACGCTCTTGCCCTGCTCGGCGTCCACATGGAACCACTTGTACTCCGAGTCTGTCTCCACGAAGTGCATCCGCATTCCCTTGAACAGCAGCAGCTTCGCGTCCACCGTCCCCTGCGCCCCCTGCGGCAGCCACACCTCGCCATTCACCTGCCCCTGGTCAAACTGAAACGCCGATCCCTTCTGCACATTCGCCAGCAGCCCGCCGCCAACGCGAAAATTATCCGTAAACCGCATCTCCAGATGCGCCACCTCGCGATCCTTCTCGTCAATCCAGATCGATCCGGCGATCCGCTTCAGCGCGCCCTCAGCCATCCCATGCGTCTTCGCGTCGTGCCGCCCCGCCAGGTCAAAGACCAGTGTGCTCCGCCCCTTGTACATCACACGCCTCGGCTGGCTCACCTCCATCACGTCCAGCATCTTGCTCACCGTAATCGTCTGCCCACCATTGCGCAGCGACTGCCCCGGCGGCGTCTGCTGCGCCTTTTCCACCTGCTTCGTCACGCGCTCCTGTTCCTTATCCGCTTCGTGCCCGCTCAGCGGCTTCCCGTTCTTCTCCATCACCCGATCAATCTCATGCCCATTCACAAAAAACACGTCGTCGATCTCCGACTCCGTCTTCATCACCTTCCCGTGCCCGTCCAGATACTGGTTCACGGTCTCCGACCGATACGTGCAATTTTCAACCAGCTTGTCCATCGCCTTCTGATGCTCTCTCACCTGCTCCATCAGCGTCTTCAGGTCCGGAATCGGCGCATCCGCCGCCACTGCGGCAGCAGCCTTTGCAGCGGGCTTTGTCGGCTGCCCGCCATTCGCTGAAGCCCGCCCGGCCTGGTTTGCCGCAAACGCCGCCGTCGCGTACGCCAACACCAGCGCCACGCCCCAGCCTGAGACCCAGCCCGCTATCCACATGGAAGTCTTCGCCGCGCGCGCAAAACCAGCGGCGGCAACAGAAAGGTTGCGAAGAGCCATGCAAGTCTCCATTCTGCCGCCAGCCTATCACGGTTCGCCACACACCACGCGCCACCGCATACAATCCATTTCAGGAGATCACGCTCGTGCTCAGAATGCTCGGCAACTGGTGCCTCAGCGCCCTCGCGCTGCTCGTCGTCTCCCGCCTCGTGCGCGGCTTTGAGATCGACTCCATCCCGACAGCCCTCGTCGTCGCGCTCGTCTTCGGCCTGCTCAATGCGACGCTCGGCCTGTTGCTCAAGCTCGTCACACTCCCGCTCACCATCCTCACCCTCGGCGTTTTTCTTCTCGTCATCAACGCCATCCTGCTTGAAGTCGCCTCCAGCTTCGTTCGCGGCTTCCACCTCCGCAGCTTCAGCGCAGCTTTCTGGGGAGCCACCGTCTTCGCGCTCCTCCAGTTGCTCCTCCGCGCCCTCACCGCAGACTAACCAACCAGCAACAAGTTGTCAGCAGTCAGTCGTCAGCGGCTGCACCATGCACGCTTCCGCCTGGGTGGGAAACAGCATCTCCCTACACCAATCCCCACTCGCGACCAACGGAAGAGGCAACATCCGTTCGTGACGCGTAAAGCACGCGGCTGCTGCATGCATTGCCTACTTCTGCGTTGTCTCGTCGGGGGTGGTCTGCTTTTGCTTCGCGGCAGCATGCTTCGGCGCGCCAGCTTTCGCCGACCCGCTGTTGCGACGGGGCGGCGCGGGCACATGCAGCGGCTTCAGCGTCGGCGGCACGCGCATCGATCCCGCCGTCCCGAAGCTGCCCGCCGCGCGCGTCTGCGCTGGCGCTCCAGACGGCTGGGTGGCGGGCTGCCCAGCCTGTGTGGCCGTCTGGTGCACCGCCTGCCGCGTCCACCCGGCATGCACACCCCACGCCAGTAACACCAGCACGCACATCGCGCCAGCCGCCAGTGGCACCGGCATCCGCCACCACAGCCGCCGTTCCCGTTCCTCGCTCAGCCGCGCCAGCACGCGCTCGGCCAGCACGCGCACTTCAGGCCCAGCGCTCGTCGGCTCGCTCGCCAGCAGCCGCAGCGTAGCCGTCTCCGGCCCGTCGGCTTGAATCTCGTCCCTCTGCTCCGGTTCCCTGTTCATCGCGAACCTCGCTTCAGCTTCTCCGCCAGCAGCGCCCTCGCGCGAAACAGCCGCGAGCGCACCGTCGATTCCGTCGTCCGCAGCACTGCCGCAATCTCCACGCTGTTCAGCTCCTCCAGCGCGCAGAGCACCATCACCTCGCGTTCCTTCGCCGGCAGCTCGTCCATCGCCCGCACCACGCTGGCATGGTGCTGCGCCGAGGCCGCGCGCTCCTCGGCGCTCATCTCCTGCGCCACCAGAATCCGCGCAAAATCCGCCACGTCCTCGTTCTCCGGCCTCGTCTTGCTGCGCCGCTTCCTGTCCAGCACGATGTTCCAGACAATCCGCACCAGCCACACCCGCGCGTCACGAATCTCCGCCAACTGCTCCCGCTTCCGCAGAACTCGCAAAAACGCCTCCTGCACCGCGTCCTCGGCCTCGGCCTGATTCCGCAGCACCGAGTTTGCCACGCGATACATCATGCCCGAGTAAGCCCTCACCAGCTCCTCGATCGCCGCCTCCTGCGCTCGTTCGCGGTCTCTCGCCTTCATTCGCTCCGGCATCCCCGGCATCGCTGTCGCCACTGTGCTCATCATTCACAGGACGCAGCCCGCCGCAATAGCGCTCAACAAACAGCGAAGCCCGCTCACGCGCGGGCTTTCGTTGCTTCACCCCTCATCCTGCCGTCAGTTCTGCGTCGGCAGCTTCTGCGCGGCAATCTCCCCGGCCGCACCCGCCTTGTCCGCGTCCTTGATCTTCGCCCACAGCGCCTTCGCCTGATCCTTCTTGCCGTCCGTATTGTACAGATCGGCCAGCGCCAACTCGGCGCTGTACGTCGGCACCGCCGTCGTCCCCTTGCCTGCGCCAAGCTGCTGATAGAGCGCAATCGCCTGCGCGTCCCGGCCCGTCTGGTGATACAGTCCCGCCAGCGCATAATTCGCCAGGCTGCTCAGGTTTCCGTCCCACGCTTCGGCGGCCTTTTTCAGCTCCGTCTCCGCCGCCGCATTGTTGCCTAGGTCTTCATCCGCCAGCCCAAGGAAATAGTGCGCACGCGAGGCCACCGGCAGGCTGCCGTACTGATCCACCACCTGCTGGAAGAGCTTTGTCGCAGCCCGCGCGCGATTTGCCGCGCTGGCATACGCGCCCGCCTGCGCTGGCGCTCCCGGCGGCAGCAGCGCCGTGCTGTAAACGTCAATTCCCTGGCCCACCAGAGCCTCGGCCGCGCTCGTCCGCCGCGTGTACAGCACCCCGGCCACAATCGCCAGCACGATCAGCACCACCGTCGGAATCGAATACCGCAACAGCGCCGCGCGGTTCTCCGCAATCCATCCCACGCTCTCCTGTGTCGCGTGTACAAACTTGTCCTGCTTCAATGCGTGTCGTGTCTGTGAATCCACAATTCCCTTCCTGATTCCCGCGCAAAATTTCCAGCCGGACCCTCGACGCGCAGCCCAAACTCACGCGCGTCCCTGCCTGCCCACGTCCGACAACGATAACCCTAGCCTAACAGGACCGCGCCGCGCCGGTCGAGCTTCCCCATCCACTCACACTCCCCCCGGCCCCGCGTCACAAAACGCAAGCGGGGCGGATCATTCCGCCCCACTCGTCCTGCCGTCTTCGCCATCCGGCTCAGAAGTTCACATGCAGCCCCATGTCGATGATGCGAGCGCTGCCAATCACTCCCGTTACCGACCCGAAGTTCGATCCCGAAACCACCGTATTCCGCCCCGTTCCAGTCGCGCTCAGCGCCGGCGAAATATACAACTGGTTGATGATCCCCTGAATCGTTGGGCTGTTGAAGTTCGTGTTGATCGGTGCCGTCACCTGTCCATAGTTCGCCGTGCTGCCCACAAACGCCTGCCCGATCTGCGTCTGGTCCTGCGGAATATCCAGGCTCGTCGTGTTCGTTACGTTATACACGTTGAACTCATACTCCGCGATGATTGACTCCCGCACATGGAAGTCCTTCCGCAGCGAAACATCCGCGCGCTTCTGGAACGCCTGCCGGAAGATATTCCTCTGGTCACCGGGCGCATAATCCGTCTCGTAGAAATCGCAAGGCTCGTTGTTCGAGCACGATGGAATTCCCTTCTGTCCCGGCGATAGATAATTGATCGCAATCTGGCTCGGATCAATCGCCGGAATATAGTTCAGCCCCTGCCGGAAGGCTCCGCTGTGTCCCGTCAGCGCGCTGCGAGGGTTTGTCGGATTCTTGATGCCCAGAATCGGATTCAGCAGATTCGGAAAGTTGCCGTAGTAGATGCTCGCCACCGCGCCATAGAACTCATACAGGCTGTACGGCTCGCCGCTCTGCAGCGTCGTAATCCCTGTCAGCCGCCAGTCATTCGCAATATACGACAGCCATCCATGGCCCCTCACCGGATTCGGAAGCTCAAACAGATAGTTCATCGTGAACACGTTCGTCCGGTCAAAATCCGAAAGCGCATACGAACTGCGCAGGTTGTTCGGGTTGTTGCCCGTGAAGAACAGTCCGATGTCGCTCTGCTCGTCATGCGACCGGCTGAATGTGTAGCTCACGCCCGCCTGAAAATGGTGCGACAGCCGCTTCTCCAGATGCGTCTCCAGCCCGTCATACGCCGACGTTCCCGCCGCCTTGAACAACGCCGCGTTCGGGCTGTAGCCAATGTATGGCGTGCGAAAGTCCACATTACCGCCGTCATATCCATCCCACGGCTCAGTCGAAATCGGCTGCAAATCCCCATACGCATCTGCCGGCGGAGCCGACGCGTTCAGCACCTCATAGCCGTAGCTGTAGTGCTCGCCGTTGATCGGGTTCGACGGCGTCGCAATCTCCGGCTGGTTGAACGGAATCGGAATCACTCCGTGGAATCCCCGATTGCCCGTGTACCCAATCGAAAACGCCACATCCGGCGACGCCTGCCACTGGAACTTCAGCGAGAAATCCGTCGTATACGGCAGCTTGTTGTCCCTGGCATACGCGCCAAACATGAACGGCGATTCGCAGCCCGCGCCAAACGTCGCCTGGTTGTTCACGCCGCCGCAGTTCTGCAGGTTCGAGTTCAGAATCTGCTGCAACTGCGTATCGAAAAACTGCGGATTCGCATTCGGCGACGTAATCGTCACGCCCTGCAGCGGCTGCTCAAACGTGCCGCTGCCCGTATAGTAGTTTGACAGCGGCGGAGCCTCCGTCACCCCGAACGGCCCGCCAATCGAACCACCCGCCGGTTGCGACAGATACGTGAACAACTCGCCGCGATCATAGTAAATTCCCGCGCCGCCGGAGATCACCACCCTCCCGTCATCCCGCTTCGGCGAATACGCAAATCCCACGCGCGGCGAAATTCCCCACTGTCGCCCAGTCTGCGTTGAGTTGCTCACACCCTTTGTCGGGTAGTATTTGTTGTTCCCCGCCACCACAAACCCGGCATTATTCACCGTGAAACCCGTGCTTGTTCCCGACCCGCTCGCCCCATTCGTCACCGTGCTGCCCGACACGTTGTACAGCGACGGATCAAAGTTGAAGATGTTGCCATACTTCTCCGTGAACGCACCGTGATAGTCATAGCGCACGCCCGCCGTCAGGTTCAGGTTGCCCGACACCTGAAACTTGTCCTGCAGATAGGCGTCGCCCTCGTTCGTCCTATAATAGCGATTCGCCAGATTCTGCCCCTGCGCGCTGATCGAGTCAAAGTAATTCGACTTCGACACGTCGCCCGCCAGCAAATGCGGAAAATCCTTCGTCGTCAACTGCCCCATTCCGCTGCGCAGGTTGCGAATGTTCAGTTGCGTATAGTCGTATCCGCCGCCCGCAATCAGCGTGTGCCGACCCACCGTATAGATCAGGCTCGACGACGGATTCAACCGATTCTGAAAGTAACCGTCGTCCACAAACGCGCTGTTCGGTCCCGTCGAAAGTGACGACTGCGTATTCGCCACCGCAAACTTGCTGAACGTCATCCCCGGCAGACCCGTCGTATTCGGAAATCCAATCCCGAACGTCGGCCCGTTGCCACCCGTCACCTGCTGGTTAAAGTTGCTGTAAACCTTGATCCTCGCAAATCCCAGCGTCTGCACCCAGTTCATCCGCTGCCCGATCGTCATGCTGTTCGTCAGCGCCGCCACCTGCGAGCCGGAGTCCTCCTTCTCTGGAAATCCTCCCGTGTTGGACACCCCGTACGGCGCGTTGTAAGGGTCAAGCTGATAGTAGTACTTGGCCGAAAGCTGGTCGTTCGGATTGATGTTGTAGTCCATCGCCACCGTCGCCTGTTTGCTGTTGAACAGGGTCGTCCCAATCAGCGTCACGTTCGGCGTGAACGTCGCCACCAGGTTCGGATCCGGATTCTGCACCGACGGAATCATGTACTGACCGTTTGGCAGCTTGGCATTGAACAGCGCAGCCACAATCGGATCCACCGTCACCGACGACACGGTGCTGTCCCCGCTCGCAGTTTCATACGAGTTCAGCGCGTTCAGCAGTCCACCATTCGAACGATCATCCGTCAGACCATACGGCACAATCATTTGCGACAGTCCCGTGGACTGGTCCGCCGTGTGCATCTGCTGGTAGCCCACAAAGAAAAACAGCCGGTCGCGCACAATGGGTCCGCCCAGCGTCCCGCCCACATAATCCTTGTGCAACTGCGGATTCACCAGCGACGCCGGAAACGACGTCGGCGAAATCAGATTCGCCTGCTTGAAGAAAAACGGCGCCGCGTTCATCGCATTCGTCGCCCGCGTGCCCCACAGCGATCCGTGAAACTGATTCGTGCCCGTCTGCGTATTCGCGTCAATCTGCGCGCCGCTCGTCGCTCCCTGCTGCGAGTCATACAGCGACGTGTTCACGCGCAGCTCCTGCAGAAAATCCGGAGGCGGCGTCGGCATTCCGTTGCCGTTTGAACCATACACCGATGCGCCCGTCTGGATCGCGCCGCCCACCGTCGCTCCCTGTCCGATATTGAAGTTGTACCGCTGAGAAGCGTCCTGGCTCGAACTCTTCCCGTTGAACAGGTTCGTCACATCTACGCCATCCACCTGAAACGTGTTCGAGGTATCGCGCTGCCCGTTGGCCCATATCGGCTGGTTGCCCAGTCCCGCGTTCGCGCCAACCCCGCTCAGAAACTCCGCATTCACGCCCGGCGACAACACCGCCAGCTGCGTGAAACTCCCCGTCGCCAGCGGCGTCTCCTCGATCTGTGCCTTGTCCAGTGTGTAGCCGTTTGTCGGGTCCGTCGCATTCAGCATCGGATTCGCCGTCACCGACACCACCTCCGTCGCCTTGCCCACGCGCATCGACGGATTCAATGTCGTCGCTGCCGCCTCCTGCACGCGCACACGCTCCTGGATCGTCTTGTCAAACCCGTCGCGCTCCACCGTCATCCGATAGATGCCCACCGGCAGGTTAAGAATCTGATAGTAGCCATTGTTCTGGCTCTTCACCGTGCGCGTCACGCTCGTCGCCACGTTCGTCACCGTGATCGTCGCGCCGCTCAGCACCGCTCCGCTCGGATCCTCCACCGTGCCGTTAATCGCACCCAGCGTCGTCTGCGCCCATCCCTTCACGCCGGTCAGGGCCATGAATCCAATCAGCACAAACACACAACTCCGCATCCCGCGACACAAATTCGCTGTCATAGTCTCCTCATGGACTTCAATTGAAATACTCAGGGCAAAACAGACTCTGTTCGGCACATCAACACTGTGCTCTGCTAACGCAGACTGCTGAACTCCCACCCGGAAAAATGTGAACTGCGCACAGGATAGAATTCACCTGCTTCGGGATGATGAAAATCCCGAAAATTTCATCCTTGCCTCGGTCCACGGCGGAGTTTTTTACTGATTTCTAACGGAATTGTAAAACGGCGCCACACTTTTGCAACGCGCATTTTTTCCACAACCCCACCGCTTTCAAATCCGCTTCCGCCCAGCGTCTCTCTCCACCCATCCACCCGCCTCGGCCAGGCTCGACCATGCGAGGTGAAATCCGACGCCCGGGCCTCGAGTCCCGCGCCAGTCCCCATTCCTACCGCGCCCCACTCCGCATACATCGGCGGAAAAAGAAACAGGGCCGAAGCTTGAATGAGCTTCGGCCCCGTGGAAACTGCACTGCAACATCGGAGCAAAAATTTACTGCGTACGGAGCGATCACTCCGCCGCTGGAAGAATCGACGCAAACCGTCCCAGGTTCCCGCGGTCGCGGAACTGCACCGTCCCGCTCACCTTGGCAAACAGCGTATCATCCTTGCCAATCCCGACATTCACGCCCGGCTTGATCCTCGTTCCGCGCTGACGCACCAGAATGCTGCCGCCGGTCACGGTCTGACCCGCAAATGCCTTCACGCCCAGCCGCTGAGCATTCGAGTCGCGTCCGTTGGTTGAGCTGCCGCCGCCTTTTTTATGTGCCATGAGAGAAATCCTTTCTGAATCGAGTGAGGCAATGGCTTAAACAGCCGCCCGCGCGCCATCGGCCTCGATGGACTGAATGCGTATCTCGGTAAATGCCTGGCGATGGCCCTGCATTTTCTTGTACTGTTTCTTCCGCTTCAGATGGAAGACCAGAACCTTTGCGTGACGACCCTGATCGAGCACCTCGGCCGTCACCTTCGCCTTCGCGGGCCGCGCAATCGTGCCCGGCTCGCCAGAGACGGCCAGCACGTCGGTGAATTCCACAGTCTGCGGCGCGCCCTCGCCCACTTCCAGCTTCTCAATCTTGACCACATCGCCAGGGGCGACCCGGTATTGCTTGCCACCGGTGCGAATAATTGCGTACATGCTTCCTCCAGCGCCGCTCGTCCCACAGGGCGCATGCTTCTCAAACTCACAGAATGGCCAGCATCAGTTTGCCCCGGAATATTCTCAGTCTCTCTGCGCTGCGTTTTCGCGGCGAACCGGCTGAGGACGGGGCGACGGACAGTATCGCCAAACTTGTGTAGTCTACCGCTTCCCGGACCCCGCCGTCAATCGCGGATCATCTGCTGCGGCGCGGCTCGCATGCTTGTTTCTTTGGCGGTCAATCGCGTCCACTTATGCCTTTGCTGCCGCGCGCGGAGCAGCCTTCACCACGCGACCGCTCTTGATACAGTTCGAGCAGACGCGAATCCGCTTCGCTGCGCCATTCACATCCGCCTTCACCGACTGCAGATTCACATTCCACCGTCGCCGCGTCACGTTGTGCGCATGAGAGATATTGTTGCCAAACTGCGGCTTCTTGCCGCACACATTGCATTCCTGTGCCATTGCCTTGCTCCGCTCAAAAACCTCAGATTGTCGCGCGTCTGATCCGGCGTCTTCCGGACACCATGCCTCTGTCCAGGCGTCGGAACGCTTTCGCGCTCTGAGAATCCGTTCCCGGATCGCCCCACAACGCCTCTGACCGCTCCCGTAAGTATACCGAACTTTGCTCCCCGCGCCAAATCCGCCCGCGCGAACCGCGCCTCACACCCGCTCCGGCTCTTCCACGTTCGCGCCCGCTCCGAGTCCGCCCGGTTCCAGATTCGGCAGCAGCCACGTCAGCAGCCCCAGCGCAGGCAACCACGCGCACACCTTGTAAACAAAAATGATCCCCGTCGCGTCCGCCATCCGGCCCAGCACCGCCGCGCCAATTCCGCCCATCCCGAAGGCAAACCCGAAGAACAGCCCGGAAATCATCCCGATCCGCGTCGGCACCAGTTCCTGCGCGTACACCAGAATCGCCGCAAACGCCGACGCCAGAATCACTCCGATGAAGACGCTCAGCACGCCCGTCCAGAAGAGATTCACATACGGCATGGCGAGAGTGAACGGCAGAACGCCGAGTATCGACACCCAGATCACATACTTCCGTCCGATCCGGTCGCCGACCGGGCCGCCAATCACTGTTCCCCCCGCAATCGCGCCAAAGAGCAGAAACAAGTGCAACTGCGCACTCTCCACCGACACCCCGAAGCGCCGGATCAGATAAAACGTGTAGTAATTCGTCAGGCTGGCGATGTAGAAATACTTGGAAAAAACCAGCAACATCAGCACCGCAAGTGAACCGGCCACACGCGCCCGCGGCAGCCCGTGCTGCGCCCGCTCCACCACCGCCCGCTCGGCTCGTCGAGCAAGTTCGCGCCGATACCACTGCCCCACCCACACCAGCAGTGGAATCCCGGCCAGCGCCGCCATCGTGAACCACAATACGCCCACCTGACCGCGCGGAAGCACCAGCATGGCAGCAAGCAGCGGACCAAACGCCGAGCCGGTATTGCCGCCCACCTGAAAGAACGACTGCGCGAATCCGTCCCGCCCGCCAGAGGCCATGCGCGCTACACGCGAAGACTCCGGATGAAAGACCGCCGAGCCAATCCCGAACAACGCGGCCGCCACGAGCAGAAGCGAAAACGTCGGCGCATACGCCAGCATCACCAGTCCCATCAGCGTCGTCGTCATCCCCAGAGGCAGTGAAAACGGCAGCGGCCGCCGATCCGTAAAATGCCCGATCAACGGCTGCAACAACGATGCCGTCGTCTGAAACGTCAGTGCAATCAGCCCAATCTGGCTGAAATCAAGATGAAACCCCCTCTTCAGAATCGGAAACATCGATGGCAGCAGTGACTGCACCATGTCATTTATCAGGTGACAGGCACTCACCGCAGCCAAAACGCGCAACAGTTCACCCGGCGCGCGCGACGGCTCAGGCCGCGAGACTCCGCCAGCCGACGTGGTTGCACCGGCAGTTGCATTCACGCTGACCAGCCCAGTTCGCTGCGCATCCATTCAACAGAGATTCTCTCATGGTCTGACCACCCCCCACCAACTCCATCGCCCCTTGCTGTCGCTTTTCCTGCTCCTGGTTCTGGTCCATCTCTTGATTGTGATTCGATCCGGGAATCTGCTTCTGCCTGTAGCGTCGTCCTCAACCAGACATTCGCCCAAAACAAACGCAGCGGTCGCCCCCCTGACGACTCCACCCTGATCGCCGCCGCGTCGCGTGCAATGCGCGCATCGGCCTTCTCGATGCCCTCTGTCTCAACAATGCTGAGATATAACGGTAGAAGTATGGTTTTGCCAGGCGTACCGGACGGCTCGAATCCAACTTCTGCTCACGAACCCTCCGATGACCGCTCCGGCAGCGGTCTGGCGGCCTTTGTCTCACCCAATTTCCGCCGCTATCAGTCGGCGCGCCTCGCCGTAATCATGGGAGCCGAAGCGCAGGCCGTGGCTGTCGCCTGGCAGGTCTACGCCATGACCCACCGCGCGCTCGATCTCGGACTCACCGGCCTCGCGCTCTTTCTTCCCGGCCTGCTTCTGCTCGTGCCCGCCGGACACCTCGCTGACCGGGTCGACCGTCGTCGAATCATGCTCACCTGCTACGCGCTGCAGATGCTTTGCACCGGCTCGCTGCTGGCCATCGCGCTCTCCGGCAGCCATCGCGTTCTGCTCATCTATGGGGTTCTATTTCTCATCGGCTCCGGCCGCGCGTTTTCCGGCCCCGCCAGCACGGCATTCGTTCCCCACCTCGTTCCGGAGGACCACTTCGTCAACGCCGTCACCTGGGGCGCGGCCATCTTTCAGACGGCAAACATCGTCGGCCCCGCACTAGGCGGACTGCTCTTCACCCTCCCCGGCTTCGGCGCGGAGCGCGAGTTCGTCGGCGCGCCCGTCGTCTACGCCTTCACGCTGCTGATGCAGGCGTTTTATCTCGTCCAGGTCAGCCGCATCACCGTGCGACTCGGTCGCATGGAACATCGCGCCGCTTCGCTCGACGTGCTGCTGGCTGGCTTCCGCTTCGTTCGCCGGACGCAGTTACTCATCGGCTCGCAGTCGCTGGATCTCTTCGTCGTCCTGCTCGGCGGAGCCGTCGCGCTCATGCCCATCTTCGCTCAGGAAGTGCTCCACACCGGCCCACGCGGCCTCGGCATGCTTCGCGGAGCGCCGGCGCTGGGCGCGCTGGCGATGTCCATGATGCTGGCGCGGTTTCCGCTGCGCCGTCGCGCCGGACGCCATCTCTTCGTCGGCGTCGCCATCTTCGGCATCACGATCGTTATCTTCGGCCTCTCGCGTAGCCTGCCGCTCAGCCTCGTCGCTCTGGCCATCGGCGGCGCGGCAGACATGATCAGCGTGGTCATCCGCTCCAGCGTTCTCCAGCTTGCCACGCCGCCTGAAATGCGCGGTCGCGTCAGCGCCGTGAACGCACTGTTTCTGGGCGGGTCGAATGAACTGGGCGAGTTCGAGTCCGGCGTCACGGCGCAGTGGTTCGGCGCCGTCCGCGCCACCATCCTCGGCGGCGTGGGCGCGCTCGCGGTGACGGGCCTGTGGGCGTGGCTCTTCCCGGACCTGCGCCGCGCCGACGCGCTGACGGCAGAAGCCCTGCGCCAGCCACCGGCCGAGTGACGCGGGCGCTCGGCGTACTGGCCTCGCCTGTCCGGACGGTGTGGTTTTCCTGTTGTCCTTGCGGCGGAAATTCACTGTGGCTTGTTCCTTGTCATGCGCCGTTGCAGACTCGCAGCCAACAGCAGCCGTCACGACCGCGGGTGGCGCGCGAAGTGCGCGACTGCCGCATGCGATGCCTTAAAATGGTTCCGTCCGGCGCAGCGCTCGATTCCTGTGCCTCCATAGTTTTAGTTCGCGGAGTTTGCGCTCCCACACTCACAGAAAGGCAGTTCGCATGAATACCTTCCACAGCCGCGCCACGCTCACCTCCGGCGGCCGATCCTACACTTATTTCCGTCTGCCCGCGCTTGCCTCTCAGGGATTCAACCTCGCTCGTCTTCCCTTCAGCCTGCGCATTCTGCTGGAGAACCTGCTGCGTCGCGAGGATGGCGTGAACGTGACCGCCGATGAGATTGCGTTTCTGGCGCGCTGGGACGCCGCCGCCGAGCCATCGCGAGAGATCGCCTACATGCCCGCGCGGGTGCTCATGCAGGATTTCACCGGCGTGCCGGCCGTCGTCGATCTGGCCGCGATGCGCGACGCCATGAAGCGCCTCGGCGGCAACCCGGAGCGCATCAATCCGCTCCAGCCGGCAGAACTGGTAATCGATCACAGCGTGCAGGTCGATGAGTTTGGCTCGCCGCAGGCTTACGACGCCAACGCGCTGCTGGAGTTCCAGCGCAACCGCGAGCGCTACGCGTTTCTGAAGTGGGGCCAGACGGCATTTCACAATTTCTCCGCCGTGCCTCCGGGGATGGGCATCTGTCATCAGGTGAATCTGGAATACCTGGCGCGCGTAGTCTTCACGGCGGAGCAGAACGGGGAAATCGTTGCATACCCGGACACGCTCGTCGGCACCGACTCGCACACGACCATGATCAACGGCCTCGGCGTGCTCGGCTGGGGCGTCGGCGGGATTGAGGCTGAGGCTGCGATGCTGGGTCAGCCGGTGTCGATGCTGATTCCGCAGGTGGTCGGCTACAAGCTGACCGGAAGGCTGCGCGAGGGCGCGACGGCCACCGATCTCGTGCTCACCGTCACCGAAGCCCTGCGCAAGCTCGGCGTTGTCGGCAAATTTGTCGAGTTCTACGGCCCCGGCATCGCCGAGTTGCCGCTGGCCGACCGCGCCACCATCAGCAACATGGCTCCCGAATACGGTGCCACCTGTGGCATCTTCCCGGTCGATGAAGAGACGCTGCGCTATCTGCGCCTGACGGGCCGCAGCGAAGAGCAGATTGCGCTCGTCGAAACCTACTACAAGGAGCAGGGACTCTTTCACACCGCCAACTCGCCGGAGGCCGAGTACACGCAGACGCTTTCGCTCGACCTCGGAACCGTTGAGCCATCCGTTGCCGGACCCAAGCGCCCGCAGGATCGCGTCGTGCTCGGTGACGTGGGAGCGAGCTTCCGCAAGCAGCTTCCGTCGCTGCTCTCGCCGAAGGCGAAGCCGCTCGGCGAGCGCACGGCCGAGCCTTGGTCGCCGGCGACAGCCGTCGCCGATCACGCGCTCGACAGCCAGCATGCTACGTCGGCCTCGGTCGCGCAGCGCTTCGGCGTCGATCCCGACCGCTATCTCGACCACGGCTCCGTCGTGATTGCCGCCATCACGAGCTGCACCAACACGTCGAATCCATCCGTGATGATTGCCGCCGGACTGCTGGCGAAAAAAGCCGCCGAAAAAGGTCTCACCGTTCCGCCGTGGGTCAAGACTTCGCTCGCGCCCGGCTCGCGCGTCGTCACGGATTACTACCAGCGCGCCGGCCTGTTGCCCTATCTCGAAAAGCTCCGCTTCAACGTCGTCGGCTACGGCTGCACGACCTGCATCGGCAACTCCGGCCCGCTGCCTGCTGATGTCTCGTCCAGCATCAACGATCACGGCCTCGTCGCCGTCAGTGTGCTCAGCGGCAACCGCAACTTCGAGGGCCGCGTGAATGTGGACGTTCGCGCGAATTATCTGATGTCGCCGCCGCTGGTCATCGCGTATGCCATCGCCGGGCGCATCGACCACGACTTCGACGCCCAGCCGCTTGGCCGCGACGCAAACGGCGCGCCCGTCTATCTGCGCGAGATATGGCCGACGCAGCAGGAGGTGGCCGAGGCCATCGAGCGCGGCGTCTCCCGCGAAGGCTTCACGCGTGAGTACGCGACCGTGGCCGACGGCGACGCCAACTGGCAGGGACTGCGCTTTCCGACTGGCGACACCTATCATTGGGAGCCGGACTCGACCTACATCCGCCAGGCACCCTACTTCGACGGCATCACGCTCACGCCTCCGCCCGTCGAAGACATCTTCGGCGCGCGCGTCCTGGCCGTGCTGGGCGACAGCGTGACCACGGATCATATCTCGCCCGCGGGCAACATCAAGGCCAGCAGCCCCGCCGGAAAATACCTCACCGAGCACGGCGTCCCGCAGTCGGAGTTCAACAGCTACGGCTCCCGGCGCGGCAACCACGAGGTGATGGTGCGCGGCACCTTCGCCAATGTGCGTCTGCGCAATCGCCTCGCTCCGGGCACCGAAGGCGGATTCACGCGCCTGCTGCCCGACGGCATCGAGACGACGATCTATGACGCAAGCGTCGTCTACGCCGAGCGCGGCACGCCGCTCGTCATCCTCGCCGGCAAGGAGTACGGCTCCGGCAGCAGCCGCGACTGGGCCGCCAAAGGGCCGCGCCTGCTCGGCGTTCGCGTCGTCCTCGCCGAGAGCTTCGAGCGCATCCATCGCTCCAACCTCGTCGGCATGGGCATCCTGCCGCTCCAGTTCGCGCCCGGAGAAACCGTGGACTCGCTCGGACTCACCGGCGAAGAAACCTACAGCTTCCCCGGCCTCAAGGCCATGCTCGACTCCGGCTTTGCCGCAGGCAAAACTCTTGCCGTCGAGGTCGCCTCGGCGAACGGCTCGAAACGCAGCATCCCTGCTCTCGTCCGCATCGACACCCCGCAGGAGATCGCCTACTTCCAGCACGGCGGCATCCTGCAATACGTCCTGCGCTCGCTCGCTTCCGGCAAGTAATTCAACCAACAGACCCGCGCAGAGCATCGACACAAAACCAAACGGCTGCGGACTCGATGGAGTTCGCAGCCGTTTTCCGTTTCCCTGCTCAGGCTCGCAGTCGACGATACGCTTCCTTTACGCGGTCCAAGGCATCGTCGCCATGGACGCCCGTCGCCGACAGATGTCCCATCTTGCGCCCCGCTCGCGGCTCGTGTTTCTCATACAGATGGAGCCGCACGCCCGGCACCGCCAGCGCGCGCGAAAACTCCGGCCTGCCGCCCGGCGCGTCCAGCCACACCTCGCCCAGAAGGTTGTAAATCGCCGCCGGCTGCTCCAGCTCGCAATCGCCCAGCGGCAGATTGCAGGCCGCGCGCACAAGCTGCTCAAACTGGCTTGTCGCGCACGCCCGCTCGCTCTGGTGATAGCTGTTGTGCGGCCTCGGAGCAAGCTCGTTTACCAGCAGCCGTCCGTCGCGCGTCACAAACATCTCCACGCACACCAGGCCCTCGATGCCGAGTCCCTCGGCGATGCCGCGCGCCAGTTGTTCCGCTTCGGCTTCCAGATGCGGATTCACGCCCGCCGGCAGCACGCTCCAGACCAGAATCTGCCTTTCATGATGATTCCGCGCCGCCGGATAGCTTTTCACTTCACCCGCCGGACTCCGCGCCGCCATCACGCTGATCTCCAGCTTCAACTCCAGCGCCGCCTCGACCACAACGGCCTCCGCTCCCAGCGCCGTCCATGCCGCGCGAGCTTCGGCTTCGCTGGCTGGCCTGTCCGCGCCGAGACGGGCCTGTCCACGCCCGTCGTAGCCGCCGCGCGCAACCTTGGCGAAGACGTTCCCACCCAGCGCCGACACAGCCTCTGCCATCTCATCAGCAGAACGCGCCACGCGAAACGCGCCCAGCGGAAATCCCCGCTCGGCGAGCCAGGTTTTTTGCAGCGCCTTGTCCTGTATGATCCTCACCGGCTCCACGCCCGGCCGCAGCGGAGCCATCCCAGCCACGCGCGCCAGCGCATCGACGGCGATCTGCTCAATTTCCAGCGTCACCGCGCCCACGCCCGCCGCCAGCCGCGCCGCAGCCTCGGCATCGCCCCATCGGCCCACCACCACCTCATCGGCCACAAAGCTCGCCGGGCACTGCTCCTCCGGGTCCATCACGCGCGTGCGAATGCCCATCGTCCGCGCCGCCATCGCCGTCATCCGCCCCAGTTGTCCGCCGCCCAGAATCCCCAGCCATCCACCCGGTTCCACCACGCACACCCGCTCCATCCCGATCGCTGCTCCCGTCTCCATCACCGCTGCGGCTCCTCAATCACCATCCCGCCCGGAAGCTCGCTCTCCAGTGCTTCGTCGCGTCGCGCCGCCCGCCACTTCTCCAGCCGCTTGCCCAGTTCCCGGTCGCCGCCCGCGGCCAGCATCTGCGCCGCAAACAGCGCCGCATTCGCTGCGCCCGCCCTGCCCACGGCAAAGGTCGCCACGGGAACGCCCTTCGGCATCTGCACAATCGACAGCAGCGCGTCCATCCCGTTCAACGCCGTCGCCACCACCGGCACTCCCAGCACCGGCACCAGCGTCTTCGCCGCCAGCATCCCCGGCAGATGCGCCGCGCCGCCGGCTCCGGCGATAATCGCACGCAGCCCACGCGCCTCGGCCGTCGCCGCATACTCGAAGAGCCAATCCGGTGTACGATGCGCGCTGACCACCCGAGCCTCGTGGGCCACGCCCAGGTCGCGCAGTATCTCCACCGCCGAGGTCATCGTCTCCCAGTCGCTCCTGCTCCCCATCACCACGCCCACCACCGGCGGAATGGCTGATTGTTCCTCTGCTTTGCCCATGCGCCGATTATACGTTCCACCCTCTGCATCCATCGCTGTGTCAACATAGAGTCAGGCAGCGCGTTTCACGGGATTCAGCCACAAACCACTCGCGATTCATTCAGGAGAAAACAGGTGTCCGCCGAGTCATCCCGCGTTCTCATCTATCGCCTCGGCAGTCTCGGCGACACGCTCGTAGCGCTGCCGAGCTTTCATCTGATCGAGCGCTGTTTTCCCCGCGCCGAGCGTCGCCTGCTCACCAATTTCCCTGTTCACGCCAAGGCTCCCGCCGCCGCAGCCGTACTCGGCGAGAGCGGCCTCGTACACGGCTACATGCGCTACGCCGTGGGCACACGCAGTCCGGCGGAGCTGTTGCGGCTGGCGATGGAGATTCGCCGTTTCCGCCCTGACCTGCTTGTCTACCTGATGCCGGTTCGCTCGCCACGCCAGCTTAGTCGCGACCTGGCATTTTTTCGCTTGGCCTGCGGCATTCGCCGGATTGTCGGCACCTCCGCCGCAGCGGAGTCAACGCGACGGCGTGACTTGGCCACGGGACTCTTCGAACCGGAGTCAC
This sequence comes from Acidobacteriota bacterium, assembly GCA_021846275.1. GTDB lineage: Bacteria > Acidobacteriota > Terriglobia > Terriglobales > Acidobacteriaceae > Acidicapsa. Next base: position 33,230 of record JAJZBZ010000003.1, on the reverse strand, counting down.
ATCGGCTGGCAAGTCTGTTGCATCTGCTCGGCGAGGCCGCGCCCGGCGATCTGCGCAACTGGGATCTGCGCCTCACCGGCTCCGAGCATGCCCGCGCGGCGGCAGCGATTGAGCCACTCAGCGAGGCACCGTTTTTCGTCTGCGGACCAGGCACGAAAATGCAGGCCAAGGACTGGGGCGCGGAGCGCTGGCGCGCCCTGCTCGCGTTGTTGCACGCGAAGTATCCGGACCACGGCCTAGCGCTCATCGGTGCCGCCGAGGACAACGCCTGCGCCGAAGAGGCCGCATCCGGCTGGCCCGGCGCGCGTGTCAACCTGTGCGGCGCGCTCACCCCGCGCGAAACCGCCGCTGTGCTGGCGCGCGCCCGCCTGTTTCTTGGTCCGGACTCCGGTCCGATGCATCTGGCCGCCGCCGTCGGCACACCCGCCGTCATTGCCTTTTCCGCTCGCGGACTGCCCGGCGTCTGGTTTCCCGTCGGCCTCCGACACCAGGTCGTCTATCATCAAACCAGTTGCTACGGCTGCAATCTGGAAACCTGCATCGAGCAGCAACGCCGCTGCCTGCTTTCGATCACGCCCGAGGAGATGTTTGCCGCCTGCGAGCGTGCTCTGCGCAGCTAGCAAAAGATCGGCCCGGCTCGCCGTTGCCAACAGCGCGCAGCCCATCCACACAGGAGACCCGATGCACATCGTCACCGGCGGCGCAGGCTTCATCGGCAGCAACCTCGTCCACGAACTGAACGCGCACAGCATAACCGACATCCTCGTCGTCGATCATCTGGCCAACGCCGCAAAGTTTCGCAACCTCCACGGCGCGCGCTTCACCGACTACATGGACAAGGCCGAGTTCCGTCGCGCCATTGCCTCGGACTCGCTCGGCGCGGTCGAGATCGAATCCATCCTCCATCAGGGTGCCTGCTCGAACACCCTCGAAGACGACGGCGTCTACATGATGGACAACAACTTCACCTACTCGCGCGAAGTCCTCCACTTCGCCATCGCCCACGGCGCACCGCTGGTTTACGCTTCGACGGCGGCTGTATACGGACTCAGCGGGCCGGGGCGATTTACACCGACGCTCGAAAACGAGCGCCCGCTCAACGTCTACGGCTTCTCCAAACTCGCCTTCGATCACTACCTGCGCCATCGCATCGACGAGGGCACGCTGCCCATCACCGCCGTCGGGCTGCGCTACTTCAACGTCTACGGGCCGCGCGAGCAGCACAAGGGCCGCATGGCCTCCGTCCTTCACCACTTCACGCGCCAGATGCGGGAAACCGGCAAAGTGCGACTCTTCGCCGGCAGCGGCGGATACGCCGACGGCGAGCAGCGCCGCGATTTCGTCTACGTCCGCGACCTCGCGCGCCTCAACATGTTTTTCGCCGAAATCGGCCCTTACGCGCCTGCGCGCGGCTCTGCTTCACGCCGCTATCAGGGCGTGGCCAACGCAGGCTCCGGCCGCGCCCGCAGCTTCAACGAAGTCGCTCGCGTCCTCATGGAGATTCACGGCCAGGTTCCGATCGAATACATCCCGTTCCCGGCGGATCTTGACGGACGCTACCAGCACTTCACCGAGGCCGACCTCGCCAGCCTGCGCGCGCTCGGCTGCTCCCTGCCGATGACGCCGATCGAAACCGGCATCGGTGAAACCTATCAGACGCTGGCTGCCATCGGCGAATAGCGCATCGACGACCAGCGGCGACAGGAGTCAGTCGAGAATCAGCGCGACCGCCGCCGGCAGATCGTCAGTCACAGCGTCCGCCAGTTCCGCGCCGCGCTCCCATCCCGGCTTGCGATGCGCCGCATCCCCGCTCACAAAGATCGTGCGCATTCCCGCCGCGCGGCCAAATTCTATATCGGAAAGCGAGTCGCCGACCATCACGCTCGTCTCCGCCGCAATCGCGGCAAACTCCGCCCGCGCCTGCTCGAACATGCCCGTCAGCGGCTTGCGGCAGCCGCACTGCCGCCTGTCATGCGGACAATAGTAAAACGCATCCACACGCGCGCCCCGCTCGGCCAGCAGCGCCTGAAACCGCGCGTGAATCTCTTCCACATCAGCGGCCCTGTAGCGCCCCAGCGCCACGCCCCGCTGATTGGTGACCACCACCACCCGCAGCCCCGCGCCATTCAGTCGCGCCACCGCCTCCACCACGCCCGGCAACAGCTCAAATCGCTCCCACGAAGAGACATACTCGCCCTCCGCCAGCTTGCGATTGATCACCCCGTCCCGATCCAGAAACACCGTCTCAACCACAACACCACGCACAAAATTCTTCCCCGACATCCGCTCTGTTTTCGCAGTCTCCGTCACGCAGCTATCATAGCAACAGCATTCCCGTGCACTCCGGCTTCGAAGTCCGGTCGCGCGATCTTTTTCCGCATCAGTCTGGAGAGACCAGCGATGGAGAAACACATGTCGGAACTCCCGAACATCCAGTCCGTCTTCTTTCGCGCCATTACGGACCATCTCGAAGTCATCAAGTCCATCCCCGCTCAGCAGGAACTGCTCGAGCGCATCGCCAGCGTCATGACCGATACCCTGCGCAAGGGCCGCAAAATCCTCTGGTGCGGCAACGGCGGCAGCGCCGCCGACTGCCAGCATCTGGCTGCGGAGATCGTCGGACGCTTTCGCCGCGAACGCAGGGGGCTGCCCTCGATTGCGCTGACGACGGATACGTCCATTCTCACCGCTGTCGCCAACGACTACGGCTACGATGCCGTCTTCGCGCGTCAGGTCGAGGCCATCGCCCAGCCTGGAGATCTGCTCGTCGGCATCTCCACCAGCGGCAACAGCCGCAACGTCGTCGCCGCCATGGAGACCGCGCGCGCACAGCAAATGAAAACCGTCGGCTTCACCGGCGAAGGCGGCGGACGCATGGCCGCGCTCTCTGACCATCTCTTCGCCGTGCCCTCGCGTGACACCGCGCGCATTCAGGAGGCGCACATCCTCGCCGGACACATGCTCTGCGACTGGATCGAACTCGACTGGATGCACGCAAACGCCGCACAGCCAGCGGCACAGCCCATTGCGCAGCCCACGGGAGCCGCGCAATGATCACCCAGATTCACACGCTCCTCGATCGCGTCGAGCACGCCTGGCCCGACCTGCGCATCCTCGTCGTCGGTGACCTCATGCTCGACCGCTACATTCGCGGCGAAGTCGCCCGCATCTCGCCCGAAGCGCCCGTGCCCGTCGTCCGCGCCACTCACCAGAGCGAGCAGCCCGGCGGCGCCGCCAACGTCGCCATGAACCTCGCCCGGCTCGGCGCTCACTCGACCGTCATCGGCTTCACCGGCGACGATGACAACGAGCGCTCGCTCGCCGCCCTGCTCGCCCGCGACAGCATCGCCACCGTCTTCCTTGCCGACAGTGAATTTCCCACCATCACCAAGCTGCGAATCCTCGGCGGCAGCCAGCAGATGCTGCGTCTGGACAGCGAACGGCTCACCCCGCGACCGCCCGATCACGCCGAGCGCCTGCTCCGCGCCGTCGAAGAGCATCTCGACCATTGCCACGCCGTCATTCTCTCCGACTACGCCAAGGGCGTGCTCACGCCCCAGACCTGCCAGCCCATTCTCCACGCCGCGCGCGCCCGTGGCATTCCCGTTCTCGTCGATCCCAAGAGCGCCGACTTTTCCCGCTATCGCGGTGCCACCACCATCTGCCCCAATCTCGGCGAACTCACCGCCGCCATCCGCCTCCGCACCGCCGACGCGCCCGCTTCGCTCGCCGAACTGCTGGCCGCCAGCCAGTCGCTCGTCGCCGACCTTGAACTTGACTTCCTCACCGCCACGCTCAGCGAAAAAGGCATCGCGCTCGTCGGTCGCGAAAGCATTCAGATTGACCCCGCCAAAGCCCGCCAGGTCTTCGATGTCTCCGGTGCCGGAGACACGGCCATCGCCGTGCTCACCCTCGCGCTCACCAGCGGCCTCGATCCCTTCACCGCCATCCAGCTCGCCAACCTCGCAGCGGGAATCGTCGTCGGCAAAGTCGGCACCGTGCCCATCGAACGCCATGAACTGCTCGCTGCGCTCAGTCCCGCCATCAGCCTCCACGCCGCGGAAAAAGTCGTCTCCCTCGCCGAGCTGCAAACCCGCGTCGCCGCCTGGCGCGCCAGCGGCGAGCGCGTCGCCTTCACCAACGGCTGCTTTGACCTGCTCCACGTCGGCCACATCACCGTGCTCGAACAATCCCGCCTCACCGCCGACCGCCTCATCGTCGCCATCAACAGCGACGCCTCCGTGCAGCGGCTCAAAGGCCCCACGCGGCCCATCGTCGGCCAGCGTGAGCGCGCCCGCGTGCTCTCCGCGCTCGGCTGCGTGGACGCCGTCGTCATCTTCGACGAGCAGACGCCGCTGGAGCTGATCCTGGCCACGCGGCCCGACGTGCTCGTCAAAGGCGGCGACTACACGCCGGAGACCGTCGTCGGTGCCGCCGAAATGGCCAACTGGGGCGGCCAGGTACGCATCGTGCCCATCGTCGAAGGCCACTCGACCACGCGCCTCATCGAGCGCAGCACAGCCGAACGCGCCTGATCCCTCAGCTCGCTCTGCCGTGGCGACGACGGATCACCGCTTTCCCGAATGCGATCCAGTGCGTCTCCCAGAAATGCGTCGAGACCCACGCAAAGAGAAACAGCGCTGGAAATCCAAGAGCGCGCCGCTCGTATTTCAGAATCTTGCTCGCAGGATCGAACCACCCCACCATCATCGTCGAGTGCAGAACGTACAGACTGTACGAGATGCTGGCCACAAACCGCAGCAGCCGCGTGCGCAGCAGCGCATACAGCCCGCGCTGCGGATCGAACACCGTGATCCCGATCATACCCGCCGACAGATACGGGCGCAGATACGCAATCCATCCCGACCCCGGCTGGCAGGCCACGAAAAGCAGCGCCATCGCAGCGACAAACACCATCGCCCTCGCCGCCTGCCCGCCTGCCATCGTGATCGTCGGCACGGGATCAGGCACCGTCTGCTCAACCACCTTCCGCGTCGGCTCACTCCGTCCGCGCCGCGCCACCAGAATCGCCAGAATTCCGCCCGCTAGAATTTCATCCACGCGCAGCCACGTCAGGATCGAAATATCCGTGTGCGTCAGCACGCGCGCCAGCGTAACGGCCAGCGCCGCCAGCGGCACAAACACAGTCCAGCGACGCGGAAAAATCGCGGCCAGAAGCGCAACAAAAAGATAGAACTGCATCTCGACGCACAAACTCCAGAACGTCGCGTCAATCGGGTCAAAAAAGAAATGAGGAAAATTGTTGAAAAAGAAAAACAGCGGCAGATAATGCGACCAGGGAACCCGCGCCAGCGGCAGCGCGAAGATCAGATAAAGCCACGCCAGCGGAACAATCCGGCAGAAGCGGCGAATCAGAAAATCCACAACGTTCGGCCTCGCCAACAGCGTCGACGTAATCAGAAAACCGGACAACGTGAAAAACATCACCATGCCCAGCGTCGCCACGCTCGAATTCAGCCGAAACCGCGACGGCCCAAGCGGCAACAAATGTGCCGCCAGTACGCACAGAATACTCATGCCGCGCCATCCATCCAGGACAGCAAGATGATGCTCGTCGGAGGTGGCGTGCGAAGGCGGCATCGAGACTGGCGCAACGGGCATGGGTCTTTGCGTGTTCGCAGTGTAGCGCATGTTCACCGCGTACTCCGGTCGCTCGCGCAGCATGACCAGAAGCCCTGGAACCATCCCCGGCACCTGCCCACAACCAGCCACCCGCACCCGTCTCAAAATCCCCACTCGCAACCATTGCGATCGCCACAAATGTCCACGACTCACAAAACGCGCGTCCGCTGCATGCCATGCTCACTCCCGAATGAAACCTGCTTCTGAGCCGTCAGCCGTCAGAAAAGCTCTTGCCTTTGCCGTTGTTCTTGCTTTTGTTGCTGTTCTTGCTTTTGCCTTTCTTGTTGTCATTCCCGGAGGGAATCTGCTTCTGTTTTCGCTTTCCTGTCGTCCTCACCCACAGCCAGCCCGCGACCAAAGGAAGCGCCATAACCGCTCGTGGCGCGCAAAGCGCGCGGCTGCCCCACGCAGTGGCGCGGCTGCTGCATGCAATGCCTATACTGGAGTCATGCAGGATTCCTCGTCACTTGCGCCGACTGGGTTCGCTCCCGTCGAGGAGCAGCTTGATCTGCTGGAAAAAGGCACGGCAGAGATCATCCGCCGCGGCGACCTCGCCGAGCGCCTCGCCTCTGCCCGCGCCGCCGGGCGTCCGCTGCGCGTGAAGGCTGGCTTTGACCCCACCGCGCCCGACCTCCATCTCGGCCACACGGTGCTCATGCGCAAGCTCCGCCACTTCCAGCAGCTTGGCCACCAGGTCATCTTCCTCGTCGGCGATTTCACCTCGCTCATCGGAGACCCCACCGGCCGCAACGCCACACGTAAGCCGCTCACCCGCGAACAGATCGCCGAAAACGCGCTCACCTATCAGCAGCAGGTCTTCCGTATCCTTGACCGCGAGCGCACCGAGGTTCGCTTCAACTCCGAGTGGCTCGACAAACTTGGCTTCGAGGGCACGATCCGGCTCGCGGCAAACTTCACCGTCTCCCAGATGCTGGAGCGCGACGACTTTCATCGCCGCTACCAGGCGGAGCAGCCGATAGGCCTGCACGAATTTCTCTACCCCGTCATGCAGGGCTACGATTCCGTTGCGCTCCGCTCGGATGTTGAACTCGGCGGCACCGATCAGAAATTCAACCTGCTCTGCGGTCGTGAACTCCAGCGCGTCCACAACCAGCCGCCTCAGATCGTCCTCATGACTCCCATCCTCGAAGGACTCGACGGCGTACAGAAGATGTCCAAATCCCTCGGCAACGCCATCGGCATCCACGAGCCATCGGCTGAAATGTACGGCAAACTGATGTCCATCACCGATGAACTGATGTGGAAATACTGGGCCTTGCTCACCGACCTCCGCGCGTCGGAAATCGACTCCATGCGCAGCGATGTCGCCGCCGGAATTCTTCACCCGATGGAGGCGAAAAAGCGCCTCGCCCGCGCCATCGTCGCCGACTTCCACAGCGCCGACGAGGCCGCGCGCGCCGACGAAAACTGGGCGCGAATGTTCCAGCAGCGCGCGGTCAGCGAAGACATCGAAGAAGTCGCCGTCGCCTACGCCGATCTCGTCTCGCCTGCCGGCGCGCCCGGCTCGCTTGCCATTCGCCTGCCACGCCTGCTCACCGCGCTCGGCCTCGCCGCATCCGGTGCCGAGGCCAGCCGCAAACTGGCCGAAGGCGCCGTCAAGCTCGACGGCGTTGCGGCCACCCAGGCAACGGTCGCGCTGGACAAGCTGCCCGCGCGCCTCGTCGTCCGCCTCGGAAAACGCGCCCGCGCCGCCATCATCGCCTGAGTTTTCCGCGCGATGGCTGGATGCGATCGTGGGCCGGAGAAAAATCGTTTTTCATCGGGACTGGCGCGAGGTGACCCTCATCGGCGACAATTTTTGCCGTGATGAAAACCTATTCTTCCCAACCTTCCACGCGTCGCGCATTTCTTGCCCGCTCCGCAGCCTTCACACTCGCCGCCGCACCGCTTGCTCGTTACGCTGCCGCATTCTCCAAACAACCAAAAGACTCTCATCGCATCCTCGTCGGCACCGGCAAAGGCACCACCGGCCAGTTCGGCCCATCCGGTTCGATTCTCGCCTACGCCTGGGACTCCGCCACCGGAACACTGACGCCGGAGTCCATGGCCGCCGCGCTGCCCGACTCCACCTGGCTTGCTCCCTCGCCCGACGGCAAATACCTCTACGTCGCCAGTGAGCTTGATCAGTTTCAGGGCCAGCCCACCGGCGCCGTCTCCAGCTTCCACATGCGCAGCGACAAACACGGCTTCAAGCTCGAACTCCTCTCTCAGGTCAACTCCGTCAGCGTCGGCACCACCCAGTGCGCCGTCGACGCCACCGGCCACGTCGTCGTCGCGGCGGACTACGGCGGCGGCAGCGTCGCCTGCTTCGCCTCGAACGACGGTCGCCTTACGCCGCCCGTCTGGAGCGAGCACTACGATGGCTACGCAGCGGGCAAAGTGCCCGTTCCCAGCCGACAGCAGTCGGCTCACGCGCACTACGCCAGCTTCTCGCCGGACAACAAATACGCCTATGTGAACGACCTGGGCTGGGATCGGATTCACGTGTATAAGCTGAACGTCGTGGATGCCCTGATTACACCGGCGGGTGAGGCGAGCCTGCCGCCCGGCTCGGGCCCGCGCACACTGCATTTCCATCCCAACGGAAAAATCGCCTATTGCATGGACGAGATTGTCTCGAAGGTGACGGTGATGCGTTATGACCCGGCGTGGGGAAGCCTGACGCCGATCCAGACGCTGGACCTGCTACCGGAAGGCTCGAAGCCGCTGACCTCAACAGGATGCGACACGGTGCTGACACGCGACGGTCGCTTTGCCTACTTCGCCAATCGCGGCAACAACTTCCTATTCAGTTGCCACGTCGATCCGGCAACCGGCAAGCTCACTCCGTTTGACGGCGACCCGCGCTCGACCACCGGCGGCAAAACTCCGCGCAACTTCACGCTGGACATCACGGAACGTTGGATTCTGGTGGCCAACCAGGACTCCGACCAGCTCAGCGTAATTGCCCGCGACCCAGCGACGGGCAAGCTGGCGAACGAAGCGAAGTCTGTGGCCTGCCCGCGACCGATGTGCATCCGATTTGTCTGAGGCATGGCATGAAGCCCTCGCGGGGAGCAGGCGCGCGCATGGCGAGCCACCGGAGGTTGTGGCCGCCCCCGCTGGCTGGCTTTCGATGAGCACGGCACAAACTGCGGAATTGCAGCGAAGCTGACAGCAGGAAAAAGCAAAGTCTACGCTGCGGCAAGGCAGACGAGTTCCCAGGCGGAGCGGTCTTTGAGCAGGCGCTGGACGAGCGCGGTATGCATGGCGTGGCCAGCGCGGACGGCGACAACGCGGCCTTCAATCTGACGTCCAGCGAGCGCGAGGTCTCCGATGAGGTCCAGAACCTTGTGTCGAACGAACTCGTTGGGGAAGCGTAGCGGGCCGTTCTCAACGCCGACTTCAGTGACCAGGATGGCGCATTCGGGGCCTGCGCCCCGGATGAGTCCCATGTCGCGCAGGCGCTGCTCGTCGGCCTTGTATCCGAAGGTGCGCGCAGGGGCGATCTCGACGCCGTAGGTTTCGGTGGCGAGGTCGACGGCGAAATGGTCGCGTCCGATGGGCGCGGGAAAGTCGATGGCGTATTCGATGCTGTAGCCGGTGCCTGGGTAGACGCCGATGAATTTTTCCCCTTCGTGAACTTCGATGGCTTTGAGGATGCGGAGATATTCGCGCCGGCGTCGTTGGGTTTTGACGCCTGAGGCGCGGATGGCCGCGACGTAGGGCAGGGCGCTGCCGTCGAGGATGGGCAGTTCGAGGTTATCGAGTTCGACGATGACGTTGTCGATGCTCATGCCGATGAGTGCCGAGAGCAGGTGTTCGGTTGTGGAGATGAGTACACCTTGACGCATGAGGCTGGTGGCGTAGCTGACGCGGGCGACGTTGCGCCCAGTGGCGGGGATCTCGAAGCCTTCGAGGTCGACACGGCGAAAGACGATGCCCGAGCCGGCGGGGGCGGGGATGAGTCGCATGTGAACGGGGGCACCGGAGTGAAGGCCGATACCGCAGAATTCAAGCGGCTGCTCGATGCTCTGCTCCATGCGCGTGTTTGCGCTGGTGCTCACGCCGATGATTGCCCCCGTCGCCGGGCCTGTTGCCGTTGCCACGCTTCCTCACAAACTTCTGCCAACTTTCAGCTTACGCCGGGCGGGAGCAGAAGGAAGTGTGTCTTTTTTGCCACACCATGCAGCGAGGCCACCTATCTGCGGCTGAATCTGAGGCTGGAGTCTTGCGGATGGCTCGGGTCAGGAGCCGGACGCACCAGGCAGTGGCCGGACCGTGCGCGGCTTCATCGGTTTGCAGGGTGAGCCGACGCATACGGTCCAGGCGGGCATCGAGCGGGTGACGACGGAGCGTGCTCCGATGACCGCACCCTCGCCGATCGTGACGCCGGGCGAAATCAGGCACCCGGAGGCGATCCAGCTTTGGGAGCAGACGTGGATCGGCGCCGACGTCAGCCGAAAGAACGGGTCCGTGTAATCATGCGTCGCCGTGCAGAGGTAGTTGTACTGGGATATGACGACATGGCGACCGATGGTGACGGGAGCGAAGTTGTAGACCTCGGTGTTGACGCCAATTGAGGAGCGTTCCCCCATGGTGAGCTTCCACGGCATCCAGACTCTGACGCCCGGGTCGATCAGGCAGGCGGGTCCGATCTTTGCGCCGAAGAGTCGGAGCAGCGCGACGCGCAGGGGGCTGAGCGCGCGCGGCATGCAGGCTAGAAACGGAAGCTGAAAAAACATCCATAACAGGCGCAGCAGTTTTTCCCACAGCGAGGACGGTGCGGGCACGCGGTAGAGGTCGATGCGCAGCGGACCTTCGCCGCTCGGATCGAAGGTGGTCGGCGCGCTGTTGAAGGGGTGTTGGCGAGTGGCGCGCGGGTGGCTCGTGGAGGCGGAAATGCTGGTGTCGGAATGGCTCATCGGCGGGATGGTCCTTGCTGCGCGGAATCTGCCCCTGCTCGTCTATAATCGCAGAGAAACAGGAATTCCAGCAGGAGAAGTGCGTTTCCGGTCGTCCTGGCCGGGTTATGACGCCTGAGGTTGCTACCCACACATGATTCGTTTTCTGCAGAAAGACAGTCGTCTCGTCAAGTCCATTTTCATTGTGATTATTGGTGCGGCCGTCATCACGATGGTCATTACACTGATCCCGGGCATTTTCCAGAATATTTCCAACACGCAGGATACGTTCGCCACGGTCTATCCGCACTGGTACAGCCGGTTTGTTTTTGCCGGAGACACGATCAGCGCGACGCGGGTGCAGGAGATTGCGCAGCAGCAGCTTCAGCAGCAGCGTCTGCCGGATTTCTATCTGCAACTGATGCTGCCGCGCGTAGGCCAGCAGCTTGTGTTGCAGCGCGTTCTACTGGACGAGGCGGCGCGTCTGGGCATTACGGCGAGCCAGCAGGATGTGGTGGATTTTCTGCACAAGGGCGAATACGGACAACTACTGTTTCCCAACGGAAAGTTTGTCGGCATGGACCAGTATGCCGGCTTCATCCGTGGCCAGTTCGGACTCTCCACTTCGGAGTTTGAGAAGGAGTTGCGCGAGGACATCGTCGTGCAGCGCCTGCGCGCCTATATCACGTCCGGAGTGACCGTCTCCGACGCCGAGGTCCGCGACAGCTATCGCAAACAGAACATCAAAATCAAGTTTGACTACGCCGTGATTGAGGCCGACGACCTCCGCAAACAGATCAACCCGACCGACGCGGAACTACAGGCGTTCTTCACGAAGAATGCGGCGCGGTATGCGAGCGCCGTGCCGGAGGAGCGGACGATCCAGTACTTCGCGTTCACTGCGGACCAGGTGCCGGGCGGAGTGCCGCAGGTGAGCCAGCAGGAGATGCAGCAGTACTACAACGACCACCTCGCCGACTATCAGACACCGGATCAGGCGCGCTCTCGGCACATCCTCATCAAGTATCCCGGCGGCAAGGCAAAGACCGACGCCGAGGCAAAGGCGACGGCGGAGTCGATCCTGAAGCAGTTGCAGGGCGGCGCGGATTTTGCCACGCTGGCGAAAAAATACTCCGAGGACACGGGCAGCGCGGCGCAGGGCGGTGAACTGGGTTTTGCCAAACACGGAACGATGGTTCCGGAGTTTGATAAAGCCATTTTCACACAGCCGATTGGCGCGCTTGCGATCATCAAAACGCAGTACGGATACCACATCGTTCAGGTTGAGGAGCGGCAGTCGGCGCACACGCAGCCGCTGAACGAGGTGTTGCCGACGATTCAGGTTTCGCTTCTGCGCGACAAGGAAGCGAAGGCGGAAGCGGCGTTTGCTCAGCAACTGACAGACGAGGCAACGAAGAACGGACTGGCAAAGACCGCTGCGGCACACAAGCTGGCACTGGTGACGACACCTCCGACCGGCGTCGAAGGCGTGGTCGCGGCGCTGCCGGACAGCACGGGACTGTTGGGCAAGGCGTTTATCACCAAGCAGGGAGCGGCTCCAGCCTTTGCGCCCACCGGCGAAGGCTACGCGATTTTTCAGGTGACCGGAATCGTACCCGCGCACGCACCGAAGTTTGAGGACTACAAGGCGACCATCGCCAAGGACTACACCGATGAGCGGCTGCCGGAGCTTTTGCAGCAGAAGACTGCCGAACTGGCAGCCAAGGCTAAGGCCGAAAACGACCTGGCGAAGGCGGCCAAAGAAGTGGGCGCGACGGTGAAGACCAGCGACCTGGTGGGTGAGAGCGGACAGGTCCCGGACTTGGGGCAGATTTCGACCGTTGCCCCGGAGTTGCTGACGCTGAACGTGGGCCAGTTCAGCGGGCCAATCAACGCGCAGCGCACCGGCGTGGTCGCGAAGATCACCGACAAGCAGGTGCCGACGGACGACGAGATTGCGAAGAACTTTGACCAGACGCGGGACCAGATTCTGGACCAGCGTCGCGGGGAAGTCTTCGGAGTTTTTGTCAGCAGCGCCGATGATCGCTACAAGAAGGCTCACCTGATCAGCATGAATCCAAATGCTATGAAGGCCATGAGCCTGGGCCAATAAGACTCTTCCATGCAATCGAAGCATCCGCCAGCCCGTCGGTCTTCCGGCGGGCTGCTTCGTTTGGCTGGCATAATCCACGCGACAGACATGCGGCTCGGGCTGCATGATGCGGTGGTGACGGGCATCGTGCTACTTCCACCAGGAGTAACCGGCGGCGAACTGGAGGCTGTAGTTGATGCCGGATCGTTGTCGCCGATACCCGCGTTGGATATGGGAATGATTTTGAGTCCGAGGTCTGGGGTCTGGCGAGGACGAATGCCAGATGTTTCGTCCCGGCATTTGATGGTGGATAATTTTCAGAGTGTGAGAAGGAGGCACTATGCGACAGGTTCTACACCGGAGCGCACATGGGCAGCGCGCTATGAGTTCAACGATGTTTTGCACTGTGCCCGCACGTCAAAAGAGACCGGCATGGAGCGCGGCGAGCACGCGCGAGTCAAGAGCGTTGACGCGGAGAAAAACCTGTTGACGGTGGTGCGGGCCAATGGCTCCGAGTTGACCAAGTATCTGCAACGGCAGCGGGGCGTGTCTGTTTACCGCGAAGAACCCCACAGTTTCGACGTGGGCGACCGCATCCAGTTCACCGCACCTGCCAATGACTTGAGCGTGTTTCATAAATGAAATCAAGCCCGAGACGCCCCGGATCAGACCCGCCACCAAAGCGGGGCTGAAGAATCAGGACGAAGCCACAAAGGTATATAGGAAACACGCTCTTGAAGGTTGCCAACCGCGAATTAGGAACGCTCGAGAAATCCACTCACTCGGTCGGGAAGACAGGGCTGTCGAAATTGCGGCGATGTTTGCCGTGAATTTCAGTCTTAGATTGCGCTGAAAGAACCACAAAAGTGCTTGTCAGTCTGATTCACGTCCGGCGCAATGCGAGCAAGAGCAGGTGAGCGCGTGCCAGTTTTCTGTGAAAAACTGCGCGATGCCGGTGCCGGGGCGGTATGCCGGATCGAGCGATTCGTAGGCAGCGCGAGCTTCGGCGTAAGAGTGAGCGGGCAGCGAGTGGAGATGGCGCGCGAGCAGCAGCAGGGCCAGCGTGGGTGAGCGGGATTCGCCGAGATTGCAGTGGAGCAGCAGGGACTGGCCGGAGTCATGGCGCGGCGCGGCGAAGGCGAGGAAATGCGTGAAGGAATCGATCTGAAAGAGCGGGATGTGCGGATCGACGAGATTGAGCCAGAGATCGTGCTCGTCGGCGCGCGCGAGATAATGCTCATGCGCTTTGGGAAGCGAGCCGGAGTAACCGATGGCACGCTGATGACAGGGAGATTTGCAGGCGTGGATGACGGCGCAGTCGGACGAGCCGGGGCGGCAGTGGTCGAGGCTGCCGACTGAGATGCGGGGATGAATATGGCGGAGTGTGGGCATCGCGATCAGCGAATCAGCGCGGCCTTCATCAGTCCGCAGGCTGCGAAGAAATGGATGTAGGGCGCGGTGAGCGTGGAGTCGGGCTGCGCGTGATTGTCTTGCAGGTCGGCCATGCGCAGTTCGCCCGTTCCCTGCGCGCCGATGATGAGGTCGGCGAGTTTGCGCGCGGTGTCGAGATCGAAGCTCTCGGCGGTGAAGACGTAACGGTCGTGGATGCGAATCAGGACGGTGCCTTCGCTGGTGGAGAAGACGCGGTCGTCGGGATCGCTCTGCGGGATGGGCCGAACGTTGTCGTACTTTAGCGCAAGCTCGCGCGCATCGAGCGTGGCGAAGGCGCGCGCGGCGGCAGAGTTTGTCCACGAGGAGAGATAGAGCAGCGCGATGGACGAGGTCTGGCTCTGTGTCTGGGGCGTGGTGGCGGAGCGAAGCTGGCCGGCCCAGTAGATGCCGCCGTTCCAGGCGGAGCTGAGCGAGCGCGCGGCGGCGGGTCCGCCGTAGAGCGTGGTGAGGATGCGCAGGTCGAGCTGTCCGATCTGGCCGATGTCGATGGGGCGGTACTGCGCATCGACGAGGGGGTGAATGTCCGGCAGGATGGGTATGGGCGGCTGACGGCGCTGCTCATAAAAGCGGGGATTGATGATCTGCCAGGAGGAAGACGGTGGATGGTCCAGAGCGCCTGCGAAAGCAGCGTTACGGCCCATATCCATCCAAAGATCCTGGGTGAAGCCCAGACCCTCCTGATAGGGAAAGATGAGCGACTGGCTGAGCAGCAGCGGCGCGCGAGCGAGCACGGGCGAGCCGGAGGTCGACGACATCTCGTCTTCGAGCTTCTGAACGAGTGCGGGGTCGCTGAGCAGTGTGCGTCCGGTGGGCTTCAATTCGTAGTTGACGAAGACGGCCATGGCCTGGCCTTCGGTGACGGCGTCGCGCGCGGTGTCCATCTCGTCGCGGGCGATGTGGTCGTTATCCTCGCTGGCGGTTTGGCTGACAGTGTCGGGAGTCTGGTCGCTCCATGTCTCCAGATGCACGCGCTGATCCTGAAGCGCGTGGGTGAGTTCGTGGACGAGCACGGGCTTCTGCGTTTCAGGATCGACCCAGTTGAGGATGTAGACGGTTTTGGTTTTGGGGTCGTAGTAGCCGGCGATCTGTTCTTTGAGCAGTTCGATGAGAAACGGACGCAGGTGAAAATCGCGGTCGAGCAGTCCGAATTTCCTGAGCACGACCTCGCCCTGCTGCATGCGTTTGGCGTCCTGGTCATCGTTGAGCTTGTCGAGGAGATATTTTTCCACCTCGGATCGGCTGCTAAGGGCGCGCTTGACGGGAGCCTGGATGGGCAGGCCGGTGGTGAAGGAGGCGAATTGAAGCAGTTCGTCGACGCTCTTGAAGAGCTTCTGCGCCTGTTCAGGAGTGATGCGCTTCTCAGGCTTTGTCGGGGACTGCGGAGCGGGCGACTGCGCAGCGAAAGCAAGGGCTGCAAAGCCGGAGGCGCAGAGGAGTGAGACGAACAGGGTGCGCAGGGCGCGGGCAGAGGGCATGGAGTCCTTTCGTCGGCAAGAGCGGCACCTGAGAGCGTGGGCTCTTTTCAATACACGCGCCAAATCGGCTGCTGCAATGTATGCTATCGCGTTCGTGGCGGCGGTGCGGAGCAGCACGGAACTGACAGGCCTGGAGTTCGCCTGTTTGCAGCGGTTCGCGCGGCGGCGCAAACGCAGCGGCGATATAATCGGGAATGCGAACGGCGCGAAAAGACAGCGAAAAACTGGCATTGGCAGCAGCAGCAAAAACGGCGAGTGGGACGGAGTGAGCGGGATGGAAGCGATGGAGTGGGAAGCAGAAAAAATGTCTGTCGCGGTTGCGACGCCGCTGGCGCGCTCAGTTGCGGAGCAGGCCGTGGGCAGCAGTGTTTATCATGGCGTGCGGACGGTGACGGGTTTTGGAGATTCCGACGCGGAGTTACGCGCCGCGCTGACGGATGCGGTGGCGCATGATATGGGCTGGCGGCGGCGCATCACGGTGACGGGCGAGGATCGTTTGCGCTGGCTGAGCGGCATGGTGACGAATCACGTGGCTGCTCTGGAGGCTGGCGCGAGCAATTACAACCTGGTGTTGAATGCGCAGGGGCGGATTCAGGGCGATTGCTGCGTGTGGCGCGGCAGCGACGGGGGTCTGGATCTGGAGATGGACGAAGATCAGCGCGAGGCGATGGTCGCGCATCTGGAGCGGTTCATCATCATGGATGACGTGGAGTTGAAGCCGCGCGACGGGTGGACGACGCTGGGCCTAGCCGGGCCGCAGGCGGCGGCCGTGTTGCAGCGCGCGCTGGAGATCGATCTGTCTGCGATGGAGCCGGGAATGTGGCGTAGCACGGCGTTGCGTGGGGCAAGCGAGACGGGTGTGGAGACGAGCTTGGAAACCAGCGTGGAGATTCGCCGCGAGACCGGCAGGCTGAGCGGCCACTGGGAACTGTGGTGCCGCGAGCGAGACGTGTGGGCTGCATGGCGGGCGATGGAGGCAGCGGGCGCGTTTGCCGCGGGCTGCGAGGCGTTGGAGCGGCTGCGGATCGTGGAGGGAATGCCCGCGTTTGGAGTGGATTTCGGCGGGGATACGCTGCCGCAGGAGACGGCGCTCGATGAGGCTCTTCACTTTTCGAAGGGCTGCTATCTGGGCCAGGAGATTGTGGAGCGGATTCACTCGCGCGGACAGGTGCATCGGCATGTGCGCGCGCTGCAGATGTTTCCGGTGGAGCGCGATCCGGAGGCGGGAATGGAACTGAGCCGCACGGATGCTGCGGAGAAGTCGGTGGCGAAGGTGACGAGCGTGGCCAGCGTGGAGATGGATGGCGCGCGGCGATGGTTTGCGCTGGGGATGGTTCGCGCAGAGGCAGAAGCAGCGGAGTTGCAGTATGCCGGTGGTTCAGCGCGTGTGCTGCGCGGCGCGGCAGTGTGGATGACAAAATCGAAGGAAACGGAATGAGACGACGATGAGCGAGACACAGGATACGCCGAAGTTTACTGTCATCAACCGCAGAAAGTGGATGGAAGAGGATGGCTCGGATGGGAGCGAGTCAGTCGCCGCGCCGGAAGCGTCTGCAAGTACGGCGGCGACGACGACGGAGCCGATGAAGGATGCTGCGGCGACAGCAGCGGCGAAGAGTGCGGAGACGCCGCGACCGAAGCTGGTGGAGATGCCGGACGCGAAGAAGGAATCGGCTGGGGAGACGCAGGCCGTCGACCATGGAGTGGGCGCTGCGACGGCCGGTCCGTCGAGCGAGGAATCGCGCTTTCAGAAGGCGCAGTATGAGCAGTCGGCGGAGCGGCTGGAAACGCTGGTGCGGGCGCAGAATCCGGGTGCACCGGCGATGGAGAAGATTGGATTTGAACATCTGGTGCAGCAGTTGTATCTGTCGGCGCTGATGCAGATGGGCGCGGGAACGCCGGAGGGTCAGCGTCCGCGTGTGGATATTCTGGGCGCGCGACAGACGATTGATTTGATGGGCGTGTTGCAGGAAAAAACCGCTGAAAACCTGACGAAGACGGAGCAGCAGACGCTGGAGACGGCGCTCTATGAGCTGCGCATGACGTTCCTGGAGCTGACGCGGATGATCTCCATGCAGACGCCGCCGCCATCGGGCGGAGCAAAGCACTGAGCATGGAGAACAGCGCCGGACGAACCGAGGCGACGCTGCGGTTCCTGGGCACAGGTACGTCAATGGGCGTGCCAACTCTGGGCTGCGATTGCGCGGTGTGCGCGAGCGCCGATCCGCGGGATCGCCGGCTGAGGCCATCGGCCCTGGTGGAGTGGACCGAAGCCAACAGCGACGGCGCGGAGCGAAGCAGGCGCGTGGTGATCGACACGGGGCCGGATTTTCGCGAGCAGGCGCTGGCGGCGGGGCTGCGCGAGTTGGACGCCGTGATCTACACGCACTCCCACGCGGATCACATTCTGGGTCTGGATGATCTGAGGCCGCTCAGCTTTCAGCATGAGGATCGGACGGGCGAGCCGATTCCTCTGTATGTGAGCGAGGAGACGCGCGCGGTGATGGAGCATGTCTTCTCCTACACGTTTTCGCAGGGGGCGACGTATTCGCACAGGGCGCGCGTGGAGCTGCGCGGGATCGACGACGGCGTGACCGTTGGCGGGCTGCGATTTGAGCCGGTGAGGGTGATGCACGGCGCGATGGAGATTGTGGGTCTGCGCTTTGGCCGCGCGGCGTATCTGACGGATGTGAGTGCGATTCCCGAGGCGAGTTTTGAGCGGTTACAGGGACTGGACGTGCTGGTGCTCTCCGCGCTGCGGCATCGGCCTCATCCCAGCCACGCGACCGTGGAGCAGGCGATCGAGTGGGCGCAGCGGATTGGCGCGCGGCAGACGTGGCTGACGCACATCTCGCATGATCTGGGCCACGCGGAGACGGATGGAATGCTGCCCGACGGCGTGGCGATGGCCTGGGATGGACTTCAAGTGCGGTTTGCGCTGGAGTGCGGGAGCGATGGGTGCGAATCGGGGTGCCGGGCATGAGGCACGCGATGCAGGTCTTTCGATCGATCGAGGAGATTCCGCAGGGATTTGGGCCGACGGTGGCGAGCATCGGAAACTTCGACGGTGTTCACCGCGGGCACTGGGCGATTCTGGCGGCTGCTCTGACCGAGGCGCGGATGCGCGGAGCGCGCATGGCGGCGGTGACCTTTGCGCCGCATCCGATGCAGGTGCTCCGGCCAGAGTCCGCGCCGGAGATGCTGACACCGACGGAGGAAAAGCTGCTGCTGTTGGATCGAGCCGGTGTGGATGCGGCATTGGTGCTGCCGTTTGACGAGGCGATGAGTCAACTGTCGGCGCGAGAGTTTGTGCGGCGGGTGCTGGTGGAGCGGCTGGGGACGGTCGCGCTGCACGAGGGGATGAATTTTCGCTGTGGCCATCGCGCCGAGGCCGGAATCGGGGAGCTGCGCGAGCTGGGCGCGGAGATGGGATTTTCACTGAGCGCGCATGGGCCGGTGGTGGTGCGCGGACAGGAGGTTTCAAGCTCGATGATTCGCGCGCGGCTGCGTGCGGGGCGGGTGAATGCGGCGCGGTGGATGCTGGGGCGATGCTTCTCGGTGCGATCCCATCCGGCGCGTGGTCGCGGAATCGGGAGCAGAGTGCTGGCTGCGACGGTGAATCTGGCGGAATATGACGGAATGCTTCCGCGTGCAGGCGTGTATGTGACGCGGCTGGGAGTGGAAGATGGTTTTCGCCAGCGATGGTTTGACGCGGTGACGAATGTGGGCTGGCGTCCGACGGTGGGCGAGCCGTCGTTTGCGGTGGAAACGCATGTTCTGGATTTTGAGCCGATGGAGTTGGGTGAGAACACGGCGATTGAAGTGGAGTTTCGAAGCTGGCTGAGGCCGGAGATCAAGTGGCCGGATGTGGCTAGCCTGAAGGCGCAGATCGAGCGCGACGTACGCCGGGCGCGGCGGTATTTTGCGCGGGCGCGGCGGATGGTGGGCGAGATCTGAACGGTGCGGCGGGCGCGGCGGTTTTTCGCAGAGGCGCAGCGGTGGTTCGCGCGGACACTGCATTGGTCGGTGTGATCGAGCGATGCGCGGTATCGTCCTGAGTTTCGCCGGGGAAGGTTTCCTTCGGGTGGTCAGCGATGGCCGCGCGCATGAAGTTGACCCAGATGGGCAGGGCCGCGCGCGCGCCGGTCTCCTTGTCGCCGAGTGACTCGCGGCTGTCGTAACCGACCCAGACGCCGCAGGTGACGGACGGCGAAAAGCCGAGGAACCAGGCATCGGTAAAGTTGCTGGTGGTGCCGGTTTTGCCGCCGATGGGGTGGTTGAGTGCAACGGCCGTGGCAGCGGTGCCGGAGCGCGTGACGGCGCGCAGCAGGCGCATCATGGAGCGCGCCGTCTGCTGGCTGATGACCGGGGAGATGGCTGGGGACGGCTGCCAGAGCGGAACGCCGTCGGCGCTCGATACGGAGCGGATGAGGTGAGCCTGGACGCGGATGCCGTCGTTGGGAAAGACGGCGTAGGACTGCATTTGTTCGGCGAGCGTGATCTCGACGGCTCCGAGAGCGATGGGCAGATAGGGCGGGATGGCGGAGGTGACACCGAAGCGGTGGGCGGTGTCGATGACAGTGCGGATGCCGACGCGGTCGGCGAGGCGCAGCGCGGGAATGTTGCGCGAGTCGGCGAAGGCTTCGAGCAGCGTCATGCGGCCTTTGTAGTTGTTTTCGTAGTCATGCGGGTGATAACTGCCGAAGCTAACGGGCGAATCGAGCACGGTGTCGTCGGGCGTGAGGCCGCTTTCGATGGCCGCGGTGTAGACATAGGGCTTGAAGCTGGAGCCGGTCTGGCGCTCGGCCTGGGTGGCGCGGTTGAATTGCGAGAGTGCGTAGTCGCGTCCGCCGACCATGGCGAGCACGTCGCCGGTGGTGTTGTCCATCGCCATGAGCGCGCCCTGCACGCCGGAGTCCTGTTCGAGGGACGCGCGCTCTGCGTTGCCCTCGACGGCGCTTTCTAGGCGAACGTAGATGAGGTCGCCGGGTTTGACCAGAGAATCGCCGTGCGCCTCCCCGGTCCACTGCCAGTCTTCCTGAGTGAGCACGATGCGCTGGCTGCCGACGCGGGCGCGAATCTCGAGCGGCAGCACGCGGGTGACGAGCGCGTGGGTGTAGTCGCCGGGCTGGGCGCGCGTGATCCAGTCAGGGTGTTTGTAGCTGTCGGGATCGATGCCCTGCGTGAGGATGTTGGTTGAGTCTCCGCGCCAGCCGTGGCGACGCTCGTAGGCGGCGAGGCCGTCGAGCACGGACTGGTTGGCGACGCGCTGGAGATCGAGATCGAGCGTGGTGTCCACGCGCAGGCCGGATTGCAGAACGGTGTCCGCACCGAAGTGGCGATCCAGCTCTCGGCGCACCTCCTCGACAAACCACGGCGCGACGGGAATGTCTGGCTGCGAGATATTCAGGCCGAGCGGAGCGCTGCGCGCGGCCTCAGCCTCGTCGTGGGTGATGGCGTGGTCGGACTCCATCTCGGTGAGCACGAGGTTGCGTCGGCGCAGGGCCTTTTCGGGATTGAGCAGCGGCGAGTAGGCGACCGGGCCTTTGGGCAGTCCGGCGAGCAGCGCGGCCTGGGTGAGCGTGAGGTCGCGCGCGTGGCAGGAGAAGTAAAACTCCGAGGCGGCCTCAAAGCCGTAGTTGCCGTGGCCGAGATAAATCTGATTGCCGTAAAGGGTGAATATCTGTTCCTTGGTGAAGCTGCGCTCAATCTGGATGGCAAGAAATGCCTCCTGGATTTTGCGTCCGTAGGTCCGCTCCGACGAGAGAAAGAGATTGCGCGCGAGCTGCATGGTGAGCGTGGATGCGCCCTGCGAGCGTCCGCGAGAGCGCAGATCGTGGACGAGCGCGCCGACGATGCGGAAGACGTTGATGCCCCAGTGGGATTCGAAGTTTTTGTCTTCGATGGAGATGACGGCCTGGCGAAGGACGGGCGCGAAATCGTTGTAGCCGACATCGACGCGATGCTCGAGCGCGATGGAACCGATGAGATGGCCCTTGCGGTCGTAGAGATTGGTCATCGAGGCGGGGCGGTAGCGTTCGAGGTCGCTGATCTGCGGAAGATTGACGGAGTAAACGAGCATCAGCCCGGCAAGCGAGCCGAAGACTGCGGCCACGCCGAAGAGCAGGACCAGCGTGATGCGCCCGGCGAGCTTGCGCTGCGGGCCGACGGGAGAAACGGCGTGGCGACGACGCGGCGCATGGAAGCCGGTGTCAGTGCCAGATTTTGCTCGGGGAGGCAAGAGCGAATCCTTCTGCCTGAGGCTACCACGGCGGGAAGGCAAATCGAGCGTCGCGGCGACCATCGATTGCGGGGGTGTTCCGCAAGGAATACGCCACGACGTGCAGGACCGAAACGCAAACCGAGGATGGCGGCGAAATCAGGCGGATTTTGCTTGCAGGACGGACAGGCCTTTATCGAGGACCGGATCGGCACTGGTTGTCGTGGCGGCGCTGCCGTCGGGATTTACGGGAAGATCGACGGCGACGGTGGGCGTGACCGCATCCCGCATGATCTTTTTGCCGGAGGGGGAAACGTACTCCGCGACGGTGAGGATGACGGCTGCGCCGTCGGGCAGGGTGATGGTCTTCTGCACGGAGTCATCGCCGAAGGTGCGTTGGCCGACGAGATCGGCGCGCTTGTTGTCGGCGAGAGCCGCGGCGGTGAGTTCCGCCGCGCCGGATGTGCCGCCGTTGACGAGCACAGTGAGCGGCGCGGTGGTGATGGCGAATTTCGGATCGGCGGAAAAGGTCTGCGTGGCGAAGCGCTGGCCGCTGAGCGTGGCCAGCGTGCCGGTGTTCAGAAAGAGATTGGCCAGGCGCAGGCCGTCGGCGGGCGTTCCGGTGGTGACGTCGCGCAGGTCGAGGAGGATTTTCTTCTCGCCGCTGGTCTTCATCGCCTGGATGCGCGCGGCGATGGTGTCCACGCGCGCCGAGGAAAGCGTGACCGGCTTGAGATAGAGAACAGCTCCGGAGCCAAGCTGCTGGACCTGCATGTTCGGGGTCGGGATGTCGGCGCGCGTGAGCGGCACCTTGTCGGGATCGTTCTTGCCCGGACGGATGACGGAGAGCGTGACCTGCGTACCGGGCTTGCCCTCAAGCAGCAGGTTGAGCAGGGCAGACGGAAGCTCGCGGGTGGAGTGGCCGTCGATGGCGAGGATGACGTCGCCGTCCTTGAACGAGGCTTTGGCGGCTGGCGAATCGGGGAGTGCGCTGACGACGGTGGCGTAGCCGAAGCGCTTGGAGAGCGTCATGCCGACGCTGGCGCTGCCGCCGGTGGGGCGGTCGGTGTAGATTTTGTACTCTGACGGGCTGAGGTAGCTGGAACCGGAATCAAGCGAGTCGAGCAGGCCGTGAAGCGCGCCGTCCGTCACATCGGGAACGTTGGGGACCGTGACGTAGTCGGTCTGAATCTTGCGCAGCACCTCGGAGTAGACATCGATCTGGCGATAGGCACCGTCCTTGCCGGTATCCGCGCCGAGGACGCGCAGGCCGTATTCGCCGCCGAGCAGAACGAGAAGCAGACAAAACGAGACAGCAAAGACGAGACGGCGAAAAAGTGGACGCATGCATTCTCCGGGGCAGAACTTCCGCACAGCAGTACGCGGCAAATGCGCGACGACTGCCGATATTGGCAATGATAGCGCATGGGAGCGAATGCGGGCCGAAAGCGAAAAACGGACCGCGACGGAGGATTCCGCCGCGGCCCGGTGAGGTGGGTTCGACTGTGAGTGGTTCGGGGCTGCCGAGCTACTTTGCAGCAGCCGCCGGGGTTGAGTGCAGCGCGTTGAAGTTGAGCATGGCGTTGAAGACCAGCGGATAGGTTCCGATGGTTTCGCCGCGATAGATGGGATCGTTGCCGAAGAGCAGCACGTTGCCGGAGCCGAGATGAGCATCGACGACGATGGCGTGCTGCGCAATGGAAGCGGGCTTGCTGAGCAGTCCGTCGAGCAGCATGGAGTTGCCGTCGGCAAAGCGCAGGATCACGTCCGGGCGAAGATTGGCGGGGATGAGCATCAGGTTGTTGCGGGCCTGATCCTCGTTGAGCGGGCGCGCCTGCCAGGGTTTGACCGTGGGCAGCGGGTCAGCTGGGGTGATGGGCCGCGCGACGGGCTGGTCACTGTCGGCGAGATTGCCGCGTCCGGTGGGCCGCTCGGAGTAGGGGTCCATGAGCGTGCGGAAGCCGGCGCGGCCGAGCGTGTTGCTGACATTGAAGACCATGCCGCTGGCGCTGTAGACGGGAACTGTGGAGCCGAATCCCCAGGCGACGGGCGAGGCAGCATCGACGAAGACGCTCTGCAGAACGGTGCCGACGACGCGCGCGTCACCGTGAGGCGCGACGCTGACGCCGGGCGCGAGGCCGGTGTCGATGGCGAACTGCGCCGTGTCCTCCGACGTGATGAGCAGCCCGCCCTGTTGGACGAAGTCGCGCAGATGGGCGAGGCCTTCGTAACCGAGGCCGGGACGCATGTCCGGCGTGGAGTCGATGCGACCAAGATTGGGCGTGATGTCGCTCTTCTGCCACGGCATGGGGTTGTTCCACATCGGGTAGCCGTCGAGGATCATGCTGGAGCTGGCGCGGCCAACGGGAGCAAAGACGATGACATCGTATTTCGCGCGGAGATCGGATTCTTTGGCCGCGGTCTGCGTGCTGATGTAGTCGTAGGGAATGCCGAGATCATCGAAGGCGTAGCGCCACCAGCCCTCGCTCTGCGTGGCCAGCCAGGTGTGCATGACGGCGATGCGCGGCGCGGTGACGGCGTGCATGGCGACGGATGGCATTGCATCGGAAAAATCAGCGTGGAGCGCGAGAGTGCTGAGAACCGAGTTGAGTTGACCTGCGTCGGCATGTTCGATGAGCAGCGTGCCCGCGGGATAGTTGTGACCGCTGATGGTGAAGGATTTTTCGGCGACATGGAAGGTGGCCGACTTCACCTTGAAGACGAGCGAGAGCAGCGTGACCTGTGCGGTGTTCGGCACGATGGCCACGGAACCGGAGATGGAGCCTGCTTCGATGAGCGCAGTTGGATCGGTGAGCGGCTTCATCGACGCGTGCAGGATGCTCTTGTCGGTGACGCGATCAACCTTCAGGTTGAAGAGATCGGTGAACGACCAGCCGGTGTCGTCATAGGGATGCTTCTGCGGATCATCCGGCGCCCAGAACTGGTGGTCGAGCAGGGCATCGGCGATGCGCGAGTAGGGCTGATCCATGCGCACGACGATGCTGTCGGCGGGCAGCGTGACGGAGACGGGCTTGTCGCCGCGCTTGGCGCCGGGGATGGTGGTGGTGGTCGCACTGGTGAGCGTTTCTACCTCAACGTGCTGGCGGGCGAGTGAGCGCAGAAGCTGCATCTGGCGATTGGTCTGCGCGGCGTCGGCAGGCAGGACGTAGGCCGCCGGGCCTTCGAGCGACGGCTTATTTACGGCGTCCTTGCTCTTGATGTAGTAGTTCTCCAGGAAGTGGTGCGTGTGGCGCGAGAAGTAGCTGAGCGTGGTGAGCA
Source organism: Acidobacteriota bacterium (assembly GCA_021846275.1). Taxonomy (GTDB): domain Bacteria; phylum Acidobacteriota; class Terriglobia; order Terriglobales; family Acidobacteriaceae; genus Acidicapsa. The sequence continues at coordinate 8,165 of JAJZBZ010000003.1, read as the reverse complement.
GCGCCGTCTGCTCGTAGTTGTTGTTGTCACGCTGGGACCAGAGAACCTGAGGCAGCGGTGGATTCTGGCGATACCAGGTGCGCGAGTATTCCTCGGGCGAGAGAATGCGTTTCTGGGTGTCCGCGCCGCCGTTGCCGAAGGTTTCGTAGAGGCGGCTGATACCGTTGTGCATGGCGGCCATGAACATCAGGTAGCCAGGATTCCAGGTGTCGAAGTCGCCGTGAGTGAAGACGCCGGGCATGCCGAGCGACTGCATCTGGGAGATGTTGTTCCAGCCAAGCTCGGCCCATTCGTCGGCGAGGGTGGGATCGACCCAGGAGTTGTAGGGGCCGTCGCCGACGGTGTTGTCATAGAGAAACGGAACGGACTCGTGCAGGTCATGGAGCACCTGCGCATGCCAGCCCACGAGCGTGTTCATGACATTGCGCGAGAGGTCGAGCGTCATGCCCATGGCGTCGCGGTTGTTGTCGTGCGCGACGTAGTGCCCCCAGTAGAGCAGGCGCGGGTAGTTCTCGTTGAGGTGCGCGCGGTGCCAGCGATAGAGATCGACCATGCGGTCGCGTCCGTCCACTTCCACGACGGGCGTGATGAGCGTGATCATGTGGGTGCGGATGTACTGAATGTAAGGCGCATTATCGACGGCAAGCCGGTAGCCCAGTTCCATGAGCGCGGTGGGCGCGCCAGTCTCTGGCGAGTGGATGGTTCCGGTGATGTAGTAGACCGGAAAAGACTGATCGACGAGCTTGCGCGCGGCGGCGTCATCCATGTGGAGGGTGCGCGGATCGGCAAGCTGAGCAAGGCGCGCATCGTTGGCCTGCTGCTGGTCAAGAAGTTTCTCATCGGCGATGGCGACGGCGATCATCTCGCGGCCTTCCTCGGTGTGGCCGATGGTGACGACGCGGACGCGCGGCGAGGCGGCGGCGAGCAGACGGAAGTATTTGTAGACATCCTCGGCGTAGGGCAGCATGTTGGGCGCGCCGGAAACGTCACCGAGCACCTTTTCCGGCGTGGGCACGGTTTGGGACGCGGGCAGGTAGCTGACGAGCGGCGAGAGGAACTCCGGCTCGGTGGTGTACTTGCGAATCTGGTCGGTGTAGTGCTGGTCGATGGGCTGGTTGGGGTCGCGCGCGTAGGTGGAGTCAAGCGGGGTTTGCGCGGCGAGCGTGAGGCTGAAGAGCGTGACGGCGATGGACGACAGGGCAATGAGTTTCCGGGAGAACCAACTTTGCATGGTGGACCAATCCTGAAGAGCTGCAATATAACGCGCGGTGATGAGTGTGCCGCAACGTGAGAGACAGTGTAGCGCAGCGCGGGCGCGGGACAAAGATATTTTCAGCGGGGCTATCGGAGCGGTTATTTGCCGATGCAGAAGGTGCTGAAGATGAGATGGAGCACGTCGTCGGGGGTGGTCTGTCCGGTGAGCGCGTCGAGCGCCCAGAGCGCGCGATAGAGATCGAGCAGCAGCATCTCGTGCGGAGTGGCGTTGGCAACGGCGGCGCGCGCGTCGGCCAGCGCGTCCAGAGCGGTGGAGACGGCCTGCTGATGGCGCAGCGTGGTGAGCATGCCGGATTCGGCGGCGGCTCCGCCGGTGGCCAGGCGCAGAATCGCCGCGCGCAGCTCATCGAGGCCCGAGCCGGTTCGCGCCGAAGTGGCGAGCACTGGAATGGACGCCGGAATTCCGGCGCGCGGGTTGGATTCGCGCGTAGGTTCTGAGCCGTTTGGCAGCAGATCGGATTTATTCCACGCAAGAATTGCGGCGCGATCTTCGAGCAACGCGAGGAGCGCGCGATCCTCGTCGTCGAGGCCCAGCGTGGAATCGACCACGACCAGGACGAGCGCGGCATCGGCGATGGCCGTGCGGCTGCGCGCGATGCCGATGCGCTCGACTTCATCGGTGCTTTCGCGCAGGCCGGCGGTATCGACCAGTTCCAGCGGAATGCCGTTGAGCGCGATGCGCTCCGTGACGAGGTCGCGCGTGGTGCCGGGGATGGGCGTGACGATGGCGCGCTCGCGCTGGACGAGCGCGTTGAAGAGCGAGCTTTTGCCGGCGTTGGGACGGCCGACGATGGCCAGCGTCAACCCGTCGTGGAGAATGTGGCCATGCTGATAGGTCGCGGCCAGCGCGGTGAGCGGCGAGTGGACGAGCGCGATGCGGCGCAGAATCTCCTGGTCGGAAGCAACGGCCAGATCATCCTCGGCGAAATCGATGCCCGCCTCCAGCAACGCGACGAGTTCGAGCAGCGCATGCTTGACGGGCTGAACGCGAAGGCTGAGCGCGCCGCCCATCTGACTGGCGGCCAGACGCGCCTGAGCCAGTGTCTGCGCTTCGATCAGGTCGCGGACCGCCTCGGCCTGCGTGAGGTCGATGCGACCGGAAAGAAACGCTCGCTGGGTGAATTCGCCGGGAGCCGCAAGCTGCGCGCCAAGCGCGATGGCGCTGCGCAGGAGATGATCGAGCACGACGGGCGAGCCGTGCGCGGCGATTTCAACGAGGTCTTCGCCGGTGTAGGAGCGCGGAGACTGAAACCAGGTGACGAGCGCTTCGTCAATGCGCGCGGAGGCGATTTGAGGGTCGGAAGTTTCTGTCGCGGATTCAGGATTCGCAGCGGACGCTTCCGCAGCGTCGGCTTTCGCGGAGTATGCGTCGGCATCGAGCATGTCGGAATCGAGCACGTCGGCCAGGCAGGCTGTGGCATGGACGAGCGCGCCGCGCAGTCGAACGAGCGCGCTGGCAATCTCCGCTGCGCGCGGACCGCTCAGGCGCACGATGCCGATGCCGCCGCGACCGGGCGGCGTGGAGATGGCGACGATGGTCTCCGCTGCGGAGTGGACGGACTCAGCGGTGACAGACTCGGAGGCAACGGACTCCTCGGGCATGATTCTGATTGTAGAGAATTCCCCGCTCCGGCTCTGCGCTGGAACGGCAGCCGTTACTCTGAAGAGAGTGGGAGTGAGTGGACGATGAACGAAGGATGGTCTCTGGCACGGTTGCGCGGGGTGATCTATGCCGTGGCGCTGATGGTGGGATTTCTGGCACCAGTGCAGCCAGCCAGCTACACTGGGCCGCGTACGCTTTGGGTTTGGCTTGGCGTGTGGCAGAGCACGATGGGCATGACTTCGACGACAGGGATTGTCCTGGTGACGTGGGTGGCCGTGGGAGCGACCGCACTGGGCGCGCTGTTGCGCCTGTGGGCTACGGCGCGCGGGATGCGGCGAGTACGCGCAGTTGGCTCCGTGCTGATGGGGTTGGCGGTGTGCATGCTGATGCCCCCGTTTGGCGCGCTGGTGACTGCGCCGATTCTGGTGGCCTTTGAAGTGGTGGTGCTCTCTGTGGCAGTGCGGGACGTGGCTGGCGCGAGCGGACGGAACTGGCTGCGGGCGCTGGCTCAGGAGACGGGCGCACTGGCCGTGGCCGCATGCTTTGCCGCGCTGAGCTGGCAGTACAACGCGCGGCTGCTGGAGCAGGCGCTGCTCATTGCCTGCGGCGTTGGACTGATTGTGCGCGCGGCGCTGCCGGGGAACGCGGACAAAACGGAAAACTCGCAGGCATAGAAAAACGGCAGACTCTCCCGAGCGGGGAGCGCCTGCCGTCGTGCTGCGAAAAACTACTTCTTGGTGGGAGCGATTGCGTCCTTGGCGGTCTTGGCCACGCGGAACTTGACCACCGTCTTGGCCTTGATCTTGATCTGCGCGCCGGTCTGCGGATTGCGGCCCATGCGAGCCTTGCGCTCCGCCTTCACGAGGCGTCCGATGCCCGGGATGATGAAGAGGCCGTTCTTCTTGGTTTCCTTGATGGCGGTCTCGGCCAGAAGGTCAAGGAAGGCACCAGCCTGTTTGTTGGTCATTTCCAGTTTTTCCGCCATCTGGCGAATCAGCGCGGTTTTGGTCATGCCTGCTGCCATGTTGTTCTATCCTCCGTTTTTTCAGCCGTGAATGGCTGGAAGTGTGTTGCCTGGCTTCACCGGAAAAAGGTGAACCGCCTGAAGGCTGTGCGCGGCAACGGCCTCACAGTCTTCGCATGAGGAAACCTCAGCTTTGACGCGGCTCCGAAGAAACCTGTCGATGGTTACCATGCGACTTTTGAGGCAGGAAAGTCAACCAGAAAAGAGCCATTTCCACAGGTTTTTCTTGGTTTTTTGCGAGAATTAGCGATTTTTTGCGGGTTTTCGCGGTTTTTGATCCTCTGCGAAGCCGAAGAGGACGCGCCGACGAGGCGGCTCGGACTGCGCGGAAGGCGCAAGAATCGCGTTGTTCAGGGCTTCTACAACGGGCGCGGCAAGACGGAAGCGGCGCGTGATCTCGGCGACCAGGCGCGGGCTGAGCGCAGTTTCGACGGGCAGCGTCGAGGAGAGCCCCCACTGGCGGCAGCGGAGCAGATCGAGCGCTGGATGGTCGGCGGGAAATCCGGCCGGCGGGCGCGTGAGCGCGTTGCCCTCGAACTCGGCGAAGGTGCGGCGGAGCGCGGGCGTGTCGAGCAGAGCACGGAAGGCTGCGTGGTTGTCGGCGAGCCAGTGGCGGATGGAGGCGAGCTGATTCTTGCCGGGCATGTAGGATCCGGCGGCGACGATCATCTCCGTGGGCGAGATGTGAAAATAAAATCCCGCGCCGGAGGTTTTTTCGAGGTCACGGTGGGACCACCAGGCGGCGACGTGCTCCTTGTAGGGGCGCTTGTCGGCGGAGAAACGGGTGTCGCGATAGATGCGGAAGAAGGATTTCTCCGGCGGACGGACGTGGGCGGGCGCGAAGGATTCCATCTCGGCGGTGACGGCGGAGATGATGGCCAGCATGGGCAGTTTCAGTTCCCGCTCCCACTCGGCTTTGTGCTCGGTGAACCATTCGCGGGCGACGACGGGGTCGCGGCGATTGGCGCGGATGAGCGAGCGCAGAAAGGTGAGCGCGGCGGAGGTGAGGTGAGCGGGAGTGGCCGCAGGAGGGGTCTTTGCGGCCGGCGCGGATTGCCGACGGGCTGGCGTAACGGTCTTCTTCGGCGTTTTCTTTGCGGGCACGGTCTGGCCTCCTCAGCGGATGATCTTGAGCGCGGCGCGGAACAGCGCGTCGAAGTCGGCGGCGAGCGCTTCGTCCTTTTCGATGGCGGCCTGAACGGATTTTTCCGCCGAAGCGCGCTGATAGCCGAGGTTGGTGAGCGCGGAGAGAACGTCGTCCACGGCCGGCCCCCGCGCAACCGACATTGCCGGGGCGACGGCGAAGTCGTCAAGCTTGTCCTTGAGTTCCAGAACGAGTCGCTCGGCGAGTTTTTTTCCGACGCCGGGGATGCGCGTAAGAGAGGCGTGATCCTGGGCGCGAATGGCGGTGACGGCGCGCTCCGGGGTGAGTCCGCTGAGCAGGGTGATGGCCAGGCGCGGACCGACGCCGGTGACGCCGATCAGGCGCTCGAAGAGGCGTTTTTCCTCCGGCTCGCGGAAGCCGAAGAGCGCGATCTGGTCTTCGCGGACCTGGGTGTGGATGTGCAGGGCGACGGGGTCGCCGAGCGACGGCAGCGAGGTGAAGGTGGGGATGGGGATGGTGACCTCGTAGCCGACGCCTCCGCCGGTCTCCACGATGGCCGTGCCGGGCTGCTTGTGGATGAGTTTGCCGCGCAGGTGGGCGATCACGGGTGGAATCCTCGTGGAAAGCATACCAAGAATGGCGTGCGAACAGGCTGATGGCTTACGGAGCGGGGATTGCCGCGTCTGAATAGGCAGATTCCTGAGCGCGAAGGGCTGGCGTCAGGCAGGGCAGTCAGGATTCGACATGCCTTTTCGGTCACGGGGCGTTCGGGGCGGATACAATAAGGGAACGGATCGTTTCCAGTCAGGGTGATTTGAGCCAGAGTGATTTTCAGCGAGAGTGATTTTGCGGGCAGAGGATAGTTTGCGGGTGATGCGAAGTGGGATCATGCGCCGAGTGGCGCGCACAGGAGCAGTTCTGCTCTCTACAGTTTTGGCGGCGGGACTGGCGCAGGCGCAGTCGCGCACGTATACGACATTGTCCCCGGTGACGAAGGACGCATCCGGGCATTCGATGGTGACGGCGACGGTGACCGATGACACGGGGCAGCCGGTGACCGGCGCAGTCTCTCTGGCGGATGCTGTGAACAACCAGACTGTCTGGCTGTCCGGCGCGGCGCTGAACGGGCAGGGCGAAGCGACGTTTCGCGTGGATGGGCTGGCCGCCGGCGACCACCTGCTCCACGCCCAGTTTGCCGGAACAACGACGGATCTCCAATCCAGTTCCAAACCAATGACGTTGAGCACGGATGCGTCCGCGGCAGTGCCGACCTTTACGATCACGGTAGCACCGACGACGTTCAACGTGAAGGCTGGCGGAACGGCGGCGACGACCATCACCGTGACGCCGCAGAATGGCTTCACGGGCTTCATCAGCCTCTCCTGCTCGGGATTGCCGATTGATTACGTGACCTGCAACAACACGCCGGCCAATATGGAAATCGCCTCCGCCACGGCGCAGACGGCGGTGATGAATATCCAGACGACGGCGACGGATTCCACGGATGCGCTGCTGCGCCGCGGGCATCACGATCCGACTGCGCGCGGCAATGGCGCGTATCTGGCGCTGCTGCCGGGCGTCTTTGGGCTTGCGTGGGTGGCGCGGAAGCGGCGCAGGATGATGCGCGGCATGATGCTGGCGCTGCTGGCGGGTTTTGTGCTGGTGAGCGCGACGGGCTGCTCGGCGCAGTACTGGTATTACCATCTGGGGCCGATCTTTGGCGGCACGCCGACAGGCACATATACGATCACGGTGACGGCGCAGACGAGCAATGGAGTGACGGCCTCCCAGCAGTCGGCTTCGGTGGCGCTGACGGTGCAGTAGGGACAGCGCAAGAGCGGCAAAAGGACGGTGGATGAGTGAGCCTGTGGTCGGAGTTCCTGAACAACCGGCAGCGCACCATCCACAAGTGGACGCACTACTTTGCCGCGTATGAGGCGCACTTCCAGCGCTATGTGAATCGCCCGGTGCTGTTTCTGGAGATTGGCTGCGGGCGCGGCGGTTCGGCGCAGATGTGGAAGCGCTGGCTGGGGCCGCACGCTCGGATCGTTGGCATCGACGTGAACCCGGAGTGCGCGGAGTTTGCCGAGGATCAGATCGCGGTTCGCATCGGCAGCCAGGCGGATACGGGATTTTTGCAAAGCGTTCTGGATGAGTTTGGCACGCCCGATATTGTGCTGGACGACGGCAGTCACCAGATGGCGCATGTGGTCGAGACCTTTCGCTATCTCTATCCGCGCACGGCGCGCGATGGCGTCTACATGGTGGAAGACCTGCACACGGCTTACTGGGACGAATACGGCGGCGGCGTGGGACGCGAAGGCAGCTTTCTGGAGCTGTGCAAACGGCTGATCGATGAGTTGCATGCCGACTGGACGCGCGGCGCGCTGCCGCCGACCGAGTTCACGCGGACGACGCTCTCCATGCACTTCTATGACAGCATCGCGGTCTTTGAGCGCGGCCCGCACAACGTGGCCCGCGAACAGCGCATCAGCGGACGCAGGGCGCTGCTGAACAGCCTTCTCCGACGCACCAACTAGGCATTGCATGCGCATTGCATGCAGCGGACGCGCGCTTTGCGCGCCACCACCATTTGTGGCTGCTCCCGTTGGTCGCGGGCTGGCGCTTGCTGAGGCTGACGGGAAAGCAAAAACAACAGCAAAGGCAAGAGCAAAGGCAGAGCGAGGTTTTTACTGACCACTGACGACTGACCACTGACGACTTCAAAGCAGATTCTCTTCAGGGATGCGCATTGCATGCAGCAGACGCGCGCTTTGCGCGCCACGGACAGTTGCTGCGCTCCCGTTGGTCGCGGGCTGGCGTTTGCTGAGGCTGACGGGAAAGCAAAAACAAAGGCAAGAGCAAAGGCAGAGCGAGGTTTTTACTGACCACTGACGACTGACCACTGACGACTTCAAAGCAGATTCTCTTCGGGGATGCGCATTGCATGCAGCGGACGCGCGCTTTGCGCGCCACGGACATTTGTTACCGCTCCCGATGGTCGCGGCTGGCGTTTGGATTTCTGCGAACAGACGGGGTCGATGGTTTTGAGTTAACAGCCTATTATTCAATTGTTTGAGAGGGTTTTTGACGGGTTACTGGTTTACTATTAACCCGGTTACCCCCCAGGGGGGGTGGTATTTATTTTCTTGCCAACG
>JAJZBZ010000011.1 GCA_021846275.1 Acidobacteriota bacterium | reverse complement strand
CTCGGCCACTGGAACTCCCACCTGCGCCTGCTTCAACACCCCTACAATCTGCTCCACACTGAAACGCTTCTTCTTCATCTGCCAATCCTCCGCCCTATAAGGCTCGGTTCTGGCCGAAGACTAACATTCAACTTGGATCAGAAATGTCGAGGCCGATCAGCTCGAACAGCACCCGCCAGTCCACCACGGACGTCGATGGAAGTATGAGCGAACGGATCAGAGGAGTTAGGAAATCCGTATCCATGTGGCCGCACCGGATCGGGATAATTGAAGGATATTTCCGTGGGGTGGAAACGGGTCTGAACATTTTCGAAGCGCGGGTAAACCTGAAACTGCGGTATACGTCATCCTTGTCGTGCGGGATAGATTGGGATGGATTCACTGGGATCGATTCCGGGTTCTCGATTTTCTGTTCTCGATTCCCTGCTCTGAGGCTGCCCATGGCTCGATCCAAACCGGCTGACTTCTTGCATCGATTTCCATCGTTTCGCCTGCTGTGCGGATTATGCTTCACCAGCCTGTCTGGTCTGGCGTTGCTGGGCTGCGGCGGCGGTGGTGGCAGCACGCCGCCGGCGACCACCGGGCCTCCGGTTTCTGTGCTGAGCGTGAGCGTGAGTGGCAGCGGCAGTGTGACGTCGAGTCCGGCGGGGATCGACTGCGGGACTACCTGTTCGACGGGGTTTCCTGATGGGAGCACCGTGACGCTGATGGCGACGGCGGCTTCGGGTGGGACGTTCAGCAGTTGGGGTGGAGCATGCGCGAGCGCGGGCACTGCGACCAGATGCAAGGTGACCATGACTCAGGCGCAGACAGTTTCGGCGGCGTTTTCGCAGGCGACTGCGCCCGCCGCGAAGCCGACGCTGATCGGGCTGGTGACAATGGGCGATATGGACTGGACGCCGGACGCGACAGCGTTTCCGCTGAACCGGCTGCTGGAGGCGAACACCCATCCCGGGGTGTACACAGCGGTGGTGATTCAGGCTGCCTGGTCGCAACTGGAGCCGCAGCCGGGGGTCTTTGACGACAGCGAGATCGACGCGGCGTTGCAGAATATTGCGGCGTATAACGCGATGTATCCTTCGACGCCGGTGGTGGGCAAGCTGAGGGTGTTTCCTGGCGTACATTCGCCACCGTGGGTGATGCAGCAGGTTGGCTCGGTGCAACTGGTGGACGGGCACACGGGGACGACGCTGACGATGCCGGATTTCTGGACGGCGGAGTACAGCGTGCTGTGGACGCAGTTGCAGAATCATCTGGCTTCGGTGTATGACAGCAATCCACTGATGGGCGAGGTGGCCGTAACGTAGTGCTCGTCGTTCAGCGGAGAGCCGTTCAACAGTGGACAGGGCGGGTTTGGCGACGCGCAGACGCTGATTGCTGCCGGGTATACGGATGCGCAGTATGAACAGTGCCTGACGAATGCGGCGGCGAACTATGCGGCATGGACCCAGACGCCGATTGACTTTCCGTTCAACGAGCTGCCGCTGATGCAGACGCAGCAGTATGATCCGGCTTTTTCGCTTCAGGTGATGGAGCAGTTTCGGCAGTCGCTGGGCACGCGCGCCGTGGTGGCGAACGAAGACCTGAACGATCCGCTGCCGAATAATCTGGGACCGATTTACAGCGAGTTCCAGGCGCTCTATGCGGATGGACAGGCGGCATCGCCGCCGACACTCTCGCCGCTGGAGTTCCAGGTTTTTGGCCCGACAATCACATGGACTACCGTCATGCCGTTTGGCATCAGCACCTATCACCCGACGGAGATCGAAGTGTGGAACTCGACGGCAACGAACCAGCCGGGCGGGTACGCGGATATTACAGAGAGCGAACTGCAACAGTGGGCGGCGGAGATCAAAGCCACACCCTGATCCGCATTGGCATTGCATGCAGCAGCCGCGCGCGCCACTGCGCGGGTCAGACGCGCGCTTTTGCGCGCCACGGGAATTTTGTGGCGCTCCCTTTGGTCGCGGGCGGGCTGTGCTGAAGGCATTTTCCAGAATACTGTCAACTCTCCGGTCATGCTGAGCGTGTATTTTCTCAAGGAAATTCCACCCGGCCATCGTTGCTCCGGTCAATACCAGTCCGGAAAATGCTTTAAGCGCCCATGCAAGCGGTAAATCCTGGGGTATTCCTGACGACTGCCCCCTGACGGCTGATGACGGAATGCCCGGGATGACGAGGCCGCGCGCGGCGTAGGTCTCCTGAAGCTGGGCCAGCGCGAAAAGTCGGGAGGCATAGATGGACTGGCTGGCTAGGTTGACGAAGAGCAGAACCTTGCCACGATTAGCCGAGAGCGTCTGGACCTTACCGCCTGGTCGAACGAGAGAAAAATCCCAGGCGGTGAGGGTGGTCTTGTCGGGTTCCGATCTGTCGGATTTGCCGGATTTGTCCTGCGCCAGCAGCGGCGCGATGGAGTTGGCGGGAGCCGCGAGCGGGAGTTCCGCGAGGACGGGAGCAGAAAAAACCAGCGGGAGCAGCGAAGAAAAAGGATGAGAACCGGCAGTTTCCGCATAGATTGGAGACAGTTTCCCATCAATGGAAGTGACCCCTTCGGGAAACTGAGGGCAGAAACGGTTTTACTTGCGACTGACGACTGACCGCTGACGACTGACAACTGACCACCTGAGGAAGGTGACCAAGGAGAACGGGTATGGATTTCGAGCAGTTGAGGACGTTTCAGATCATTTGCAACCTGAAGAGCTTTTCGCGCTGCGCGGAGAAGCTGGGCGTGACGCAGCCGGCAATCTCGGCACAGATCCGGTCGCTGGAGAACGAGGTTGGCGCACGGCTCTTTGACCGGGAGGGCGGGAAGGTGGTGCTGACGGCGGCGGGGCGTTTGTTTGAGCCGTTTGCCGAGCATTGCTTGCAGTGCCACAGCCATATTCTGGCCGGGGTGAGCGAACTGTATCGGTCGCCGCGCGGGGAACTTTCCGTGAGCACGAATGAGGCGACGAGCCTCTATCTGTTGCCGGGAGTCTTTGCGCAGTTTCGCAGGCAATACAATCGCGTGAACCTGAGCATTGTGCGGGCGGAGCGGTCGCGGACGATTGAGGCCGTGGTGAGCCGCGAGGTGGACTTCGGGATGGTCTCCCTGCCGGTGCAGGATTTGCGGCTGGAGTCGATGTCGCTCTATCAGGATGACGTGTTGCTGGCAGTGAGTGGCGAGCATCCACTGGCGAGCCGGAGTGTGGTGAAGCTCGACGTAATCCTGCAATACCCACTCCTGCTGATGAAGCACGGGCGGCTGCGCGAGAAGATCAACAACTTCTTTCATACGCATGACGTGAGGCCGCGAGTGGCGATGGAACTGGAGTCCAGCGAATTGCTGAAGCGGCTGATCCAGGCGGGCGTGGGGATCGGATTTCTGCCGGAGTCGAATGTCCGCGCCGATGTGGACGCGGGCACGCTGAAGACGATGCGCGTGGAGGGCATGAAGGTGCAACGGGATCTGGCGCTGATCTACCGCAAGGACAAGGTGCTGACGCGCGCGGCGCAGGCGTTTCTGGAAGTGGCGACGCATGGCACGCCGCACTCGTCGGTGGTGGCGCTGCGGCGCAAGGGCGTGAATGTAAAACGAACTTCAGGGTGAGCCAAAAATAGTGCAACGAATCGTGTGGACGCGTGTCTATCGAATTGGGCCGGTGATGACAGAGCCGGTCATGCGCGGTGCGCTTGAAAGGAGTACGGGGATGAGGCGACGCGGAGTGTGGTTGATTGCGGCGGTGGCGCTGCTGAGCGTGAGCGCGATGGGAGACGAGGCGCAGTTTCCGGCAAAGACGGGAGTGCTCGATGTGCAGCGACCGATGGCGGCGCTGGCCCCGCAGACGGAGTTTGCCATCGAGGGCCGTCCGGACTGGATGGCGGTCACGCCGGATGGAGTCTGGGTAACGAGTTCGAGCGCGAATCACGTCGTTCGGCTGAATGTGTGGACCAACGAGGCGGATCATGTGGTGACGGTGTCGAAGCCGTGCTCGGGGCTGGCCACAGGGTTTGGCGGACTGTGGATTCCAAGTTGCGGTGACGGGAAACTGGTCGAGGTGGACGCGATCTCAGGCAAGCCGTGGCGCGAGGTCGCCGTGGCCCCGGCGGACTCCGAAGGCGGCGTGACGACGGGCGCGGGCAGCGTGTGGATCGTCAGCGCGGCCCAGTCAGAAACAACGCCGGACACCGCGCCGGAGCCTGCGGCGGGCAAACGCCGAGCTGTGCCGCTGAAGGTTGTGCTGGACCGGATTGACCCCATGAAGGGCGTCGTGGTGGCGCGGATTCCGCTGCCGGATGGGTCGTACAATCCGCTCTTCGCGGCTGGATCGGTGTGGGTGACCTGCAACAAGGGGAACGCGCTGGTGCGCGTGGACCCGAAGACGAATGCGGTCGCGGGCACGACGCCGACCGGAAAGATGCCGCGCTTCCTGACCTTTGGCGCGGGAAGCGTGTGGACGCTGAACCAGGGCGACGGGACCGTGACGCGCGTGGACGCAAAGACAGGCCGCGTAGTGGCGACGATTGCGGCCGGGATTCCGGGACTGGGCGGCGAGATTGCCTTTGGCGAAGGCAGCGTGTGGGCGACGGTCTTCGGGTTCCCCATCACGCGCATCGATCCCACAACCAACCGCGTGACCGAGCAGTGGGTTGGCACGGGCGGTGACAGCATTCGCGTGGCGCATGGGTCGGTCTGGCTCACCTACCTGATGGGCGCGAAGGTGGCGCGAATCCCAACACCCCAGTGAGCATCGCGCATTGCAGGCAGCAGGCATTGCATGCAGCGGACGCGCTTGGCGCGCCACGGGCAGTCTTGGTGCTCCCGTTGATCGGCATTTCGTGCAGCAGCCTCGCCACTGCGTGGGGCAGACGCGCGCTTTCCCGCGCCACGGGAATTTTGTGGCGTTCCCGTTGGTCGCGGGCTGGTTGTGGGTGAGGACGATGGGAAAGCAAAACAAAGACAGAAGCAGATTCCCTTCGGGAATGACAACAGGAAAAGCAAAGGCAAAAACAACAGCAAAGGCAAAAACGGCTCTGGCATCTGTTTTTCCCACCCAAACAGAACTTGGATGGGGCACCCGAATGGGTGGAGGACGACAGAAAAGCAAAGGCAAGGGCCTTACTGACGGCTGACCACTGACTACTGACGGCTGATGGCTGACGGGGTTGGGTACACTAGGGGGTAGCGGCGTTTTCTTTGACGGCATGGAAGCGGCGCTGAAAGGCAGCGATTCTTTCGCGACCAAACAGAGATGGCGACCATCCAAGTGACAGAGGGAAATGAGCAGCATCCGGACGTGGCGCTTGTTGCGAGCGCGGTGGCCGGGGATGTTCATGCGTTTGAGGCGCTGATCCGGAAGTACGATCGGCAGATTTTTCGCATTGCGCAGCACATTACGCAGAACCGCGAGGACGCGGAAGATGTGATGCAGGATGCGTTTCTGAAAGCTTATGAAAAGCTGGACCAGTTTCAGGGCAACAGCAAGTTTTATACGTGGCTGGTGCGGATTGCGGTGAATGAGTCGCTGATGCGGCTGCGCAAGCGGCGGACGGGCAAAATGGTCTCGATTGACGAGGACATCGAAACCGACGAGGGCAGCGTGCCGCGGGATCTGGCGGACTGGAGTCCGAATCCGGAGCAGAATTACAGCCAGACGGAGTTGGCGAAGATTCTGCGGAAGACGATTCAGGGACTGCCGCCGGGGTTCAGGGTGGTATTTGTCTTGCGGGATGTGGATGGACTTTCGACGGAGGAGACGGCGGAGATGCTGGGGCTGAGCGTGCCGGCGGTGAAGTCGCGGCTGCTGCGGGCGCGACTGCAACTGCGGGAGCGGCTGAGCCGGTATTTTCGCTCGAAAAAGGGTGGTGTAGAGTGACGTGCACGGAATTTCTGGCAATGCTGGACGAGCTGATTGACGGAACGGTGTCGGCGGAGACGCGGACGCGGCTTGAGGAGCATCTGGGCGGGTGCGCGCACTGCGTGGTGACGCTGAATACGACGCGAAAGACAATTGAAGTCTATCGGTCGAACGAGCTGTATGCGCTGCCAAAAGGCGTGCGAGACAGGCTGCACGCTGCCATTGTGGCGCGATGTAAAAACGGCTGCTGAGCATGACCCGCCGCAGCCGAATGATTTAAGGCTCGTCCGCCACGACGCTTATTTTTCCACTACGGCTGTGAAATCACCTTCCGCGTTGAAGGGATCGACATCCACTGTTCCGCTGATCTCCCCTGTCTTCGTGTTCAGTGTTCCCTTGTATGTGAGCGTCATCGGAGTGCCGTTATATTCGGAATCATAGGACCAGTTGACGGTGGCACCATCCACCTTGCCAGCGACTTTGGCGTTGGTTCCATCGACGGTTGTGCAGGTGCCGCCGACCACACTGTCTGCCTGCGTGAGCGTGCATTCGCCGTCGTACTCGTTGTCGGCGACCTCGGTGTGAATCTTCCATTTTCCGGCTATCGATACGGAATTGGGAGCGGAATCCTGCGCGGGATTGGCGGCGAAGGCGGTGAGAGCTGCTGTGAACACGAGAGCGAATAGGAGCGGCTTGTTCATGGACGAGTCCTATGGCGGTGAAGTGGTGAAGCGCGATGCGGATACCAGCTTACATGACTTTGCGCTGTCAGATCACATAACCTTGCGCCACCAGGCGGTTCGTTCGTCGCTGATGAAATGAGTTTTGTCGCCACGCGAGAGATAGAAGTCGAGAATCTCGTTCTTCTGGAACGAATCGCAGTCCGGCCAGGAGCTGTCAATGTCGAGGCGCACCGTGTTGTTGTGCTCGTCGGAGAGAATGACCTCGGTGGGCGAACAGGCCAGGACGCGCTGGGCCTTGAGCGCGAAGACGGTGCCGGGTGGCGGCGGCGGCGCGACGTTGCTGGCCAGTTTGCTGAGCACGAGGATGAAGAGCATGACGGCGGAGATGCTGAGAATGCGCTTCATGACACTGCCTTGAAGAGAAGATGCGGTGGACGACTCCGCTGCACATCATCATAACCCAGCATTGCATGGAATGAACCCACCACCGCGTGTCCCAAACGGCTGAGGCGGTTCACGGTTCGCCTTCCCTGAGGGGGTGCAACGGCTCAGGCAAATCGAGCCTCAACAGGCGGAGCGTCAGTTGGTGCTGGTGTTGTTGCCGCCGGTGCTGGAGCCGGAATTGCTGCCAGAGCTGCCGCCGGAACCCGTGCCTGTGCTGGTGTCGTCGCTGCGACGGTGGAGCGTCGGCTGATCGTCGCCGTTCGTTGGAGGCGCATTGCCATCCTGCGATGAGGCGCTGGCCTTGCGCAGCGATGGGCGGTTCAGATTGCGCTTGTCCAGCAGACGGCGCTTGTTTTCGATGCGCGCGAGGCGCGCCTTCACGTCGTCGAACTCGCTGGTGGTGACGAGGTATTCGGATTTGGCGGGCAGGTAATGGGCAATTTCGTACTGCGAATTCTCGATGCGGTCCGGTGTCTGGGGATGGTCGGAAAAGGTTTTGGAGATGATGCCGGGCTTGCGTTTTTCGAGGGCTTGAATTTTCTCGAAGAAAGCGATGAAGGCCTGCGGATCGTAGCCTGCGCGGTACATGTACTCAATGCCGAGGAAGTCGGCCTGCGCCTCGAACTCACGCGAGAAATGAAGGAAGGTGAGCGGGACGGCGATCGATGAGGCTTCGTAGAGTTCGTAGCCGGTCATGCCGCCGAGGAAGATGAGCGGAACGGTGCCGATCTGGGCGTAGTTGAGGCGGGTCATCTCGCGGGCGGCGTGGTGGGCCGCAACGTGAGCGATCTCGTGAGCCATGACACCGGCAAGCTCGGCCTCTTCATCGGCGTTGAGGATGAGTCCGGAGTTGACGTAGAAGAATCCGCCGGGAAGGGCGAAGGCGTTGATCTCGTCGGAGTCGATGACCTTGATCGTGAACGGAACTTTTGCGTCGGAGTTTTTGACGATATTCTGGCCAATGCGGTTGACGTATTCCGTCACAACAGGGTCGGTGATGAAGCGCGCGCTTTTGTCGATCTCAGCCGAGTAGGTGTGACCCATGCGGATCTCCCAGTCGGTCGAGTACCAGTTGCCGAGGCCGCGCCCGCCGATGTTGCGGTTGCCGACAGCGTTTACGTCTTCGATGCTGCCGGTCTTCACTTTGTCAAGATCGCTTCCAGGTTCGGCCATCTCGATGGGCTGGCTGGCGGCGGCGACCTTTGCGTCTTTCTTTGCGGTTTTGCTGTCTTTGGATGTATCGGGCTGCCTGGCATCGGCACTTGTCTTTGCCGAACCCAGAGCGGGCGACTGCGCCGAAGCTGGATTTGGGGATGGACTTTGCGCTGCCGCGGGCGACTGCGGCGGTGCCGAGGTTGGCAGCGGCGAGCCAGGCAGCGGCGTCGCTGGAGCATCGGGCACTGGATTCTGCGGCTGCGTGGAGGTGGGCTGTGGCGAGTCGGGCAGATTGGCGGGCGAGTTCGTCGATGGCTGGGACTGCGCGGTCGATGGCGTTGTTGCCTGAGATTGCGCCAGCAGAAGCGCTGGAGCAAGCAGCAGGGCCGGGGCAAGCAGCGCCAGCCCGCGCAGTGGAGAACGCGAGTGCTGTTGCGAAACGGAGCACGGGATGAATTTCATCTGCGTCATGAGATTCCCGGGGAAGCGCGGCGTCGCTGGCAGAGCACAACGACTTGGCCTTAGTATGCGCCGATCTGCGCCTCGGCGTCGACTGGCTGCGGATGGAATTTCGATACTGTGGAAGCGATGGTTGAGGGGATTGCAACCGATTCGAGGATGGACGAAGCTCTATACTGAAGCCCATATGACCAAAGCGCAGGAGACCGGATCGCAGGCAACCCGACAGCAGCGCGCAACAGATGTGCGTCGGCTTGCGGTTGCGTGGCTGGCGGGGCTGGCGCTGGTATTGGCTGGCGCGCTGGCCGCTCGGGCGCAGCAGACGAATGGCGGGCATCATGGCCCTCCGCCAGAGGCTCGGCTGATGCGCGGACGGATTCATCCGCCGAGCGGTGAGGCTCCGAAGCCGGGTGAAGTGACGGTTTTTGACGCGACGGAGATGGGCGGGCCGGTGACGCTGGACAGGAACTGGCGACTGGGGATTGCGGTGGGCACGGACCCGGCGCAGGTGAACTTCGACGATTCGAAGTGGCCGATGCGCGACGCGAAGGACGTGCTGGACGAGGTGGACGAAAGCGCGGCGGACAAGGACGAGAATGCACCCTCGCCTGGCGGCGCGCAGCCGCCGCATCCGCACCATCACGGGCGTCCGTATGCGTGGTTCCGGATGAAGGTGAAGCTGCCTGCCGAGCATCCGCCGCTGGCGCTGATGGTCGAAGTGCCGGTGTCGCGCAGTTCGCAGGTGGCGGTCTTCAGCGGCGATATCGGAATGAATCTCTATCTGGACGGCAGGCAGATTTTTCCGATGAATCTAAATGGTCGGCCGACCGACCCTCTGGAGCAGGTGACGAGGCTCTATCCGGTGGAGATTCCGGCGAACGAGACGGTGATGACGCTGGCGGTGCAGGTGCCGTTTACGCCGGTGGGCCTGGATGCGTATACGGGATTTTTTGCGCACCGGACGTTTGTGCTGGGTGCTGCGAGCGACCTGCCGGCGCATGTGCAGGTGTGGCGCGACAGGATGCTGATGGAGCGGCTGCCGACGCTGGTGGACAGCGGACTGAAGGTGCTGCTTGCGGTGTTTCTGCTGGCGCTTTTCTGGACGCAGCGGGATCACCGGGAGTATCTGTGGCTGGGGGTGCATCTGTTGTTCATAGCGCCGCTGGCGTTCGTAGGCTACACGGGGAGCATGGGCGAGCAGTCGCAGAAGGTGGTGTTTGCCGTTACTGTGCAACTGCTGCTGTTTTCGGCGTATTTCTACTTTGAGTTCCTCTACAGCTTCCTGTATCTGAAGCGGCGCTGGTATGTGGTGGCGATGCGGTTTTCGGCTCCGCTGCTGGTGAGCTTCGCGCCACTGCTGATGAATATCCAGAAGAGCAGCGGAGTGGCGCTGGCGTGGGTGTTTGCCGGGCTGTTTGCGCTGGTATGGATGGGCGCGTGGACGATCTTTGTGGGCTGGCAGTTGACGCGCGCGGCCTTCCGGAAGAACTTTGAGGCTGCGCTGCTGCTGCTGCCGCTGTTGCTGAGCGTGCTGGGTGCCGTCGAGCTGGCGTCGACGCTGGCGGCTTCAAGCTGGAAGGCTGCGCCGGTGGAGTCTCCGCTGACGTTTCGCGCGGGGCCGATCCCGGTGCATGTCTCCGATGTGGCCGACTTTCTGGGGATTGTGGTGATCCTGATTATCATCTTTGGCCGCTTCCAGCGAATTCACCGCGAGCGGCAGCGCGTCTCCAGCGAGCTGGAGGCGGCGCGCAGCGTGCAGGAGGTGATGATTCCGCTGGAGGCGCCGAAGACGCCTGGGTTCGAGGTGGATACGGTGTACACGCCGGCCAACGAGGTGGGCGGAGATTTCTTCCACATACACCCGACGAGCGAGGGCGGATTGCTGGTGGTGATTGGCGACGTGGCGGGCAAGGGATTGCAGGCGGCGATGAATGTCTCGATGCTGATGGGCGCGCTGCGGCTGACGCGGGCGACCTCGCCGGGCAAGATTCTGGCGGAGCTGAATCGGGTGGTGGCAGGCGGCGCGAGCTTCACGACGTGCGAGGCGGCGTACTTTGCGCCGGATGGCGAACTGACACTGGCCACGGCCGGGCATCCGGCACCGTATCTGAACAGCCAGGAGGTGGCGATGCCGGGCGGGCTGCCGCTGGGCGTGGTGCCGGAGACGCAGTATGACGAGGTGCATCTCTACATGCACCCGGGCGACCGGCTGCTGCTGATCTCAGATGGAATCCCGGAGGCGCGGCGACCTACGGGCGAGCTGTTTGGATTCGATCGGATACGGAATATCAGCACGGAGTCAGCATTTTTCATCGCGGACACGGCACAGAACTTCGGGCAGGAAGACGATATTACCGTGCTGACGATTCGCAGACTGGGCGCGGCGATGGCGAAGGCTGGGTGAGCGCGGCGAGGTAGTTGCAGATTAAGCCGGATCAAGCTAGATTTTTATTGGTAGAGGTGGACCAGATGCAGATTTCTGCCTTTCACGCGAAGAATACCCTGGGCGGCCTGCTGGATCGAGCGGAGCGGGGCGAGGAAATCCTGATTACGCGGCACGGGCGGCCGGTGGCGCGACTGATGCCGCTGTCGGGCGAGGTGCCTCGGCCTGCGCCAGAGGCTGCGGCGGCGCGGATTCGCGAACGGGCACGCTCGATGGCATTGGGCAGGTTCCAGTGGGAAGAATGGAAATCGCTGCGCGATGAGGGGCGGCGTTGAGCTTCGTACTGGACAACTCGGCGACCCTCGCATTTCTGTTGCCGGATGAAATCAGACCAGAGTACGAGGATATGATTGCCCGGATCGTTCGGGAGGGCGCGGTGGCCCCGGGATTGTGGCAGGTGGAGATTACGCAGACGCTGACCACCGCGATGCGCAGAGGCCGGATCACGGCGGCACAGCGAGCGGGGATGCTGGCTGACCTGATGACACTGCCGATTGTTGTCGAAACTACGGCCATCGATTGGCGTCGCCTGATCGCGGTTGCCGACCAGTGGAATCTGACGGCGTATGACGCAGCGTATCTGGAGATGGCGGCGCGACGCATGCTGCCGCTGGCGACACTGGATCGCGAACTGCGAGAGGCGGCACAGGGGCTTCATGTGCCGCTGCTGCCGGAGGCAGTGCCAGACTCCGAGTAATTCTGGTCTCTATTCGGCGAGGCCGGTTCCTTCTTCGATCATCGACAGGGATTTGCAAGTCGGGCAGTATAATCTAGTCAGATAGTCGGGTCATTCGAGAGCGTGAATTGTGATGACAAGCATTGCAACCAATCGCAGAAAAGCGGCAGGCGCGTCCGTGCGCACCGTGAAGAGCATGGAACGGTGGAAGCTGGAAGACGCGAAAGCAAGGCTGAGCGAAGTCGTGCGGCTGGCCGGCACCGCAGGCCCGCAGCTCGTGACGGTCCGCGGCAAGGATGCGGCCGTGATCCTCGCGCCGGAGACGTACGAACGGCTGCTGCCCAGGCCAAACGGACATAAACCGCTGCTTCGCTTTCTTCAGGAGCTTGATTTGTCCGGGGTTGATGTGGAGCGAGAACGCGACACGGGCAGGGACATTGCGCTGTGAAGGGCTGGCTGCTCGATACCAATGTGATTGCCGAGGTGAGCGGCGCGAAGCCTGACCGAAAGGTCGCGCAGTGGATAGAGTCTGTGCCGGAGCACACGCTGTATCTGAGCATTCTGACGCTGGGCGAGTATCAAAAAGGGATTCATCATCTGCCTGCTGGAGACAAACGCCGTCCGCGTCTGGTGCGCTCGGTTGCGGCGCTGGAGGCGCGGTTTGCCGGACGGGTTCTGTCCGTCTCCGATGCGACTGTGCTGCGATGGGGCGCGATCAGCGGCGAGGCAAAGCGCCTGACCGCGCATTCCCCTTCCGTGATCGACACCCTGCTCGCGGCTACGGCAATCGAGCATGGCCTTTATCTGGCGACGCGGAATGTTGCCCATGTGACGCAGAGCGGGGCGGTGGTATTCAATCCGTGGAAGGATAATCCGGAGCAGTTTTCTGTGTCGTGGAACCGTAGATAGCTTCCTGAATCTCGCTCAAAGATAGACGAAGGCGCGGCTTTGGTGGCCGCGCCTTTACATTTTGGTTGCAGCGATCTCAGTCGTAGTATTCGAGGCCGAGGTGGGTGATGAGTTCCTCGCCCATGATGTGGCGCAGAGTGTTTTTGAGCTTCATGGACTGGATGAAGAGATCGTGCTCGGGATAGAGGCCGGGCGCGGTCTGCGGGGATTTCCAGTAGAAGCTGAGCCACTCCTGGACACCGAGGTTGACCAGTTGCGGGGTGCGCTGCGCGAGGTCGAGGAAGAGCACGAGGTCGAGCGCGATGGGCGCGGCGAGGATCGAGTCGCGGCAGAGGAAATCGACCTTGATCTGCATGGGGTAGCCGAGCCAGCCGAAGATGTCGATGTTGTCCCAGCCCTCTTTGTTGTCGCCGCGCGGCGGGTAATAGTTGATGCGGACCTTGTGGTAGATGTCCTTGTAGAGATCGGGATACAGCTCGGGCTGGAGGATGTAATCGAGGACGCCGAGCTTGGACTCTTCCTTGGTTTTGAAGGATTCCGGGTCGTCGAGAACTTCACCGTCGCGGTTGCCGAGGATGTTGGTCGAGTACCAGCCGGAGACGCCGAGCATGCGCGCCTTGAAGGCGGGCGCGAGGACGGTTTTCATGAAGGTCTGGCCGGTTTTGAAGTCCTTGCCGGTGATGGGCGCGTTGTTTTTGCGCGAGAGTTCGATGGCGGCGGGAAAATCGACGGTGAGGTTGGGCGCGCCGTTGGCGAAGGGAACGCCTTCGCTGAGCGCGGCCCAGGCGTAGATTTGCGAGGGCGCGATGGAAGGGTCGCTCGCGACCAGACCCTGCTCAAAAGCCGCGATGGACTGGTGGACGGCGGTGGGTTCGAGGAAGATTTCCGTGGAGCCGCACCAGATGACGACGACGCGATCGACGGTCTGGCGGAAGGCGCGAATTTCGGCGCGGACCTGCTCGACGAGGTCCATTTTGTTTTTGCCGGTCTTGACGTGCGTGCCGTTCAGGCGCTTGACGTAGTGCTGGTCAAAGACGGCGGGCATGGGCTTGATGGTTTCGAGGTAGGGCTTGAGCGCGGCGAGGGTCTCGTTGTCGAGCACTTTGGCGTGCGCGGCGGCCTCGTAGACGTTGT
>JAJZBZ010000010.1 GCA_021846275.1 Acidobacteriota bacterium | reverse complement strand
CGTCCGTCAACTCGCGAACCGCACGCAACGGATGACCCTGCGGCACCCGCTGCTCCAACGACACATAACTGAACATCCCGTCCTGTATCCGCTCGTCTCCACGCATACTCGTTCGACGCTCCACCCCTTGTGGATCGCCGCAAAATCGATGCCTATTTCAACAAGTTCTTAATACGCCAGAAGTATTCGATCTGCTTGTTGGGTCTTTGACCAGGTTTCAAGAAGAATTGCTCGCAGGTACTGAAACCGCCCGGAGGGTTCAGGAACTGGAAGCCCAACTCCATAATTTAATTGAAGAATTGGCTCAGATTGGAGGCTCGCAAGCGCTGCGCTCTGGGATTCGCGAACGGGAGGAGGAATTGCGGGGCCTTCGGGCGCTCAAGAATAACCGTAAGGAACTCACGCCAGCGGAAATCACGAAAAAAGTGCGGGAGGCACTTCAGGACATCCCCGCACTTTTCAAAGTAGAGCCGCTGCTGGCTAAAGCGAAGCTGGCAGAGCACTTGGATCGCATCACCATGTACCCCCAACCGGATGGAACCTATAAAGCTGAGGGGGAATGGGACTTGCTTGGCACGGGATTTGCGCCACAGATGGTTGCGGGGGTAGGATTTGAACCTACGACCTTTGGGTTATGAGCCCAACGAGCTACCGGGCTGCTCCACCCCGCTCATAGAGTGTAACAAGCGTCCTCGCGGCTGGTCAACGTGACGGCGCGTTGGCGCATTGGCGGTCGTCGGATGCTTGCGCTCACTCAGCTTGCGCGGTGCGCGGCGACGATCTCCAGGTATTTACGCGCGTTGGCTGTGATTGATTCCGAATGACCGTTGCGGATGGCTGTCGGATCGACGAGGTCGCCGCCGACGCCGAGCGCGCAGGCTCCGGCGCGCAGGAACTCATGCGCTGTCTCCAGCGTGACGCCGCCGGTCGGGATCAGCTCGATCTGCGGGAACGGTGCCTTGAGCGCGCGCAGATATTTGGCTCCGCCCATGGCGCTGGCCGGGAAGACTTTCACGGCGTCGGCTCCGGCCTGCCAGGCGGCAAGGACTTCCGTGGGTGTGAGCGCGCCGGGAAAGACAGCCACGCTGTAGCGGCGGCAGATTTCGATCGTCGCGCGATCCAGCGCCGGGCTGACGATGAACTGCGCACCGGCCAGCATCGCGGCGCGCGCCGTCTCGGCGTCGAGCACAGTGCCAGCGCCGAGCAGCAGGCGGTCGCCCGCCGTGTCGGCCAGCCGCTCGATGAGTCGCACCGCGTTGGGGACGGTCATCGTGATTTCAAGGATGGTGACGCCGCCTGCTTCGAGCGCCTGCGCAATGGCCAGCGCCTGCTCGGCGGATTCCGCGCGAAGGACGGGCAGCAGTCCCTCGCCTGCGATGCGTTCGAGTACCTGTTGTTTCAGCATGGGCCGGTCTCCAATGGTGTTTGCTGCTCCAGACAAATGAGGTTGCAATCGCTGTTAACGCTGCACGCGCGCCGAGCCGCCCTGCATGACGCGCTCGACTTCGCCAAGCGTGACCATCGTCGTGTCGCCGGGCGTGGTCATGGCCAGAGCGCCGTGTGCGCAGCCGCAATCGACGGCCCACTGCGCGCCCCTGCCCGCGAGGAAGCCGTAGATCAGGCCGGA
This sequence comes from Acidobacteriota bacterium, assembly GCA_021846275.1. Classification (GTDB taxonomy): domain Bacteria; phylum Acidobacteriota; class Terriglobia; order Terriglobales; family Acidobacteriaceae; genus Acidicapsa. The sequence goes on along the minus strand of JAJZBZ010000010.1, from coordinate 60,537 downwards.
GGCAAACGAGTCGCCGCCGCCGACGCGGTCATAAATTTCCAGCGCCGGCAGCGAGATTGCCTCATAGAATTTACCGTCGTGCCAGGCGATGGCGCTCCAGTCGTTGATGGTCGCCGTGCGCGCGTTGCGCAGCGTGGTGGCGACGGCCTGAAAGTTGGGATATGCGGCCACGGCGCGCTCAATCATCGCGCGAAAGGCCGTCGTGTCCAGCGCGCCCTGCTGCCGGTCCAGATTCTCCGCGCCCTCCACCTCAAAGCCGAGCGCGGCGCTGAAATCCTCTTCGTTCCCAAGCATGACATCGACCAGCGGCGCCAGCGTGCGGTTCACCTCCTGCGCGCGTGCGCGGCCGCCAATCGATTTCCAGAGCGAGTCGCGATAGTTCAGGTCATAGGAAATGATCACTCTGTGGCGACGCGCGGCCAGCATCGCTTCCTCGGCCACGCGCGGTGTCGATTCCGATAGCGCGGCGAAGATGCCGCCCGTGTGGAACCAGCGCGCGCCGCCTCCGCGCGCCGGATCGAAGATCGCGTCCCAGTCGATCTGGCCCGGCTGGAGCTGCGAAACCGCCGTGTGGCCGCGATCTGAGCAGCCCAGCGCGGCGCGCACGCCAAAGCCGCGCTCGGTGAAGTTCAAACCGTTGCGCACGGTGCGTCCCACGCCGTCGTACCTGACCCAGCGCAGATGATCGAGCGCGACGCCGCCCTGCAGCATCAGGTCTTCGATCAGGCGCCCGACAGGGTTGTCCGTCAGCGCCGTCACGATGGCCGTGCGCAGTCCGAAGCACCGTCGAAGCCCGCGTGCGACGTTGTATTCGCCGCCACCCTCCCATGCGCGGAAGCTGCGCGTCGTGTGGATGCGGCTGTCACCGGGATCGAGCCGAAGCATGACTTCGCCGAGTGAGATGAGATCGAAGCGAACCGAATCTGCCGAGAGAATCTGCATGAGGTTGAACCGAATCTTTCTGAATTACTGATTGACGCCGCTGGCCAGATAACCGCCATCGACGACGAGAATTTCGCCGCTCACAAACGAGGCTGCGTCCGAGGCAAGATAGATGGCCGCGCCGACCAGCTCTTCAGTTTTGCCGAAGCGTCCGATGGGCGTGCGCAACAGAATCTCCTGGCCGCGCGGCGTGCTGTCCAGCAACGCGGAGTTCAGGTCTGTGCGAAAGACGCCCGGCGCGATGGCGTTGACGGTGACGCCGCGCCGCGACCACTCGACCGCGAGCGATTTTGTCAGCGAGCCGGCGGCGGCCTTGCTGGCTGAGTAGGCCGCGACCTCATAGAACGCGACAAAAGTGGAGAGCGAGGCGATGTTGACAATGCGTCCGTAGCCACGCGCCAGCATCGGCTCGCCGAAGACCTGACAGGCGCGCAGCGTGCCGGTCAGATTGGTGTCGAGAATGCGGTTCCACTCGTCTTCGGCAAAGCTGAGCGTGGGAGCGCGGCGCGTGATCCCGGCGCAGTTGATCAGGATGTCAACCTTGCCGAATGCGCGCAGAATCTCCTCGCGCAGCGTGACAAGAGAATCGCGATCCGTCACGTCGGAGGCGCATTCCAGCGTCTGCCTGCCGAGCGCGCGAATCTCCGCCGCTGTCTCGGCCACCTGCTCGCCACGCCGCGAAGAGGCAACGACATCAGCGCCCGCTTCGGCAAGCCCGCAAGCCAGCGCCAGCCCAATGCCGGATGTGCCCCCGAGGACGAGAGCCGTTTTTCCGGAAAGATTGAATATCTGCGCGGCCATACTGCTGTGCCACCCTTAGCCTGTCTCAAGAAAAATCAGTTTACCTGAGCATTGTAACCGCAGCGGGATGGTATCCGCCTGGGTCATCGCCTTGCAGGCGGATTCCTGCTCCCTTGCCGGAGGCGATAGGCTGGAAGAGTATGCTCTCTTTGCAGAATGCGGCCATGCGCTTTGGCCCGCGCGTACTTTTTGAAGACGCCAACTGGCTGATCACGCCGCAGGAGCGGACGGCGCTGGTCGGCGGCAACGGCGCGGGAAAATCGACGCTGATGAAGCTGCTCGCCGGCGAAGAATCTGTCGGGCAACTGGATCGCGGCGTGATCGAACGCACGCGCGGGCTGACCATCGGCTATCTGCCGCAGGATGGCCTGCGCATGACCGGGCGCACCGTCTTCGAGGAGTGTCTGACGGTCTTTGACGCACTGCGCGGCATGCACACGGAGATGGAGGATCTGGCCTCGGCGCTTGCCTCGCTCGATCACCAGGGAGCCGAATACGCGGCTGCCGCCGAGCGGTTTTCGATGCTCCAGAGCCGCCTCCATCTGCTCGACGGCTACGCGCTCGACGCGCAGGTCGGCAACGTGCTCTCCGGGCTTGGATTTGACAAGCACGACTGGGCGCGCGGCACCGACGAGTTCAGCGGCGGCTGGCAGATGCGCATCGCGCTCGCCAAGCTCCTGCTCGCCCGGCCCAATCTGCTGCTGCTCGACGAGCCGACAAACCATCTTGACCTCGAAACGCGCAACTGGCTCGAAGAGTATCTGCGCGGCTATCCGTTCGGTTATGTGCTCATCTCGCACGACCGCTATTTCCTTGACGTGACCGTCGATCGCACCGTCGAGCTGTGGAACAAGCGGCTGCACATCTACGCCGGCAATTACTCGAAGTACCTCCAGGCGCGCGAGGAGCGGCGCACGCAGTTGCTCTCCGCATATCGCAATCAGCGCGAGCAGATCGAGCATCTGGAGGCATTCATCCAGCGCTTCCGCGCGCAGGCCACCAAGGCCAGACAGGTGCAGAGCCGCATCAAGGAACTGGAGCGCATCGAGCGCATCGAGATTCCCGAAGAAGAGCCGGTCGTACACTTTCGTTTCCCGCAGCCGCCGCAGTCCGGGCGCGCAGTCGTCACCGCCGAGCGCGTCTGCAAGCAGTACGGCGAGAAGCAGGTGCTGCGCGATGTCTCGTTCACCATCGAGCGCGGCGACAGGATCGCGCTCGTCGGCAGGAACGGCGCGGGAAAATCGACGCTCATCAGACTGCTGATCGGTGCCGAGACGCCCTCCAGCGGCAGCGTCACGCTGGGCCACAACGTCCTGCCCGAATACTTCGCGCAGGACCAGTACAAGGTGCTCGACGCAAAAGAGACGCTGCTCGGCTCCATCAGCCGCGCCGCCCTGCGCGTGCCGGAGGTCGAGCTGCGCTCGCTGCTCGGCTGTTTCCTCTTCAGCGGCGACGATGTCTTCAAGCCGCTCGGCGTGCTCTCCGGCGGCGAGCGCAACCGCTTCGCCCTTGCGCGAATTCTCGTTTCGCCGTCCAATTTCCTCCTGCTCGACGAGCCGACCAATCATCTCGACATGCGCGCCAAGGAAGTGCTGCTCGAAGCCATCGAGAACTACACCGGCACAGTCATCTTTGTCTCGCATGACCGCTATTTTCTTGACCGCCTGGCCACGCGCGTTCTTGACGTGAGTGATGGCGCCGTGACCAGCTATCCCGGCAGTTTTCCGGAATATCTGCGGGACCAGGCCGCGCGACTGGAAGCGGATGCAGACGCGACAAATGCAAAGAAAACAACGAGCGCTGCCAGCCCGGGACAGGAATCCGCAACTCGGCCGATCGCGCAGAATGCCGCCGCGCAGCCTGACTCCGTGGCGAAGCCGGAGCCGGCCATCGCGCGAACAGCCGTTGCCGACGAAACCAAACCGCGCGCGCGCCGCCTGAACCCGATTCGTCTGCGCCAGCTTGAAGAGCGCTGCGCGTTCCTCGAAGAAGAGATTCCGCGCATCGAAGCCTCGATTGCGACCACCGAGTCCGCTCTGGCGCAGTTCGTCTCCGCGGCGGAGACCGAACGGCTCACGCGACTGCTCGCCGAACTGCGCCAGCAACTGGCAGCGGCTGCAACCGAGTGGGAGCAGAGCATGCTCGTGCTCGAAGAGCAATCCAGCGCCGTGTGAACGCGCGGCGGAGCAAGCGTTCACGCACCCTTACTCGCAGTAAACGCGAACCTTCGTCGCATTGCCGTCGCGTCCATCCACATCCACCGTCAGGTCGGCGAGATGATCGATCAGCTCTTCCAGATTTTCCGGTCGTATCTGCGACAGCGTCACCGGAATGCCGTGCTTGCTGAAGGCCGCATCCACCTGCTCATGCGCCTGCGCGGGAATCAGCCCGGCCAGCCGCACTCCGGCTCGCAACAGTTGCATCGGCACCCGCACATTCACCGTCGTTGTGCCGCCGCGCAGGCCGGTCATCGACTCATCCGCCTCCACCAGCACGCGCAGATATTTTGGCCGCCGCGTCGTTTCAACAGTTGCCGTCGCTCCCGTGCGCACATCGCCCGCCGAAGGGTTTGCCTCCATCGCCGCCAGCAGCCGCTCCGCCTCCGCCACGCTGATGCGCCCTGAGGCAAGCATGTCCAGAATTTGTTTGCGTTCCTCACCCATGAATGGAATCTCCTTTGTCTTCCAAATGTTTTTCCGAATTCTTCGCCATCCGCCAGCAGCCGACAATCGCGCGCGCCAGCCCCGCTGCTGCCAGAATGCTGATCGCCAGAACGCCAAGTGCAAAGGCGTTGCTCTCGACCGACGCCGCCAGCCACACAGCGCCCACCGTCGCCAGTCCGCTCGCGGCAAACGGAGCAAGCATCAGGCAGGGAAGGTTGTGCATCGCGCCCTCCTCCTTGCATCCCTCATACGATTCGCACCTGCACGACATTGCCCGGCGTGCGAACATCCACATCCACTCCGCGCAGCCCCGTCAGCAGGCTCCAGGCGCAGCCCAGCGTCCGAAAAAACGGAACCCCGCGCAGCGCGCAGACAATTCCCAGCACGACCAGCAGCAGCGGCCCCAGCAGCGCCAGCGGAATCCACAGCAGAAATAGCGGCACCCACAGCCGCAGCCCGCGCCAGTACGGGCTGGAGATGCGCAGTATGGCAAGGCTCGGCGTCATGCGCGTCCCTGCTCCAGCGCGCGAATCGCTTCCTCCGCGCTGATCTCGCCTCGATCCAGCCGCGCCAGAATCTCCGCGCGCGCCGGCGCCGGATTGGTCTCGATAAACTCCAGGCTCGCCGCGATCCGCCCCAGCCGCGCCTTGATCGTCGGGTAACTGACGCCGAAGACCTGCTCCATCTCCTTGATCGACCCGTGGCCGCGCAGAAACGCAATCACAAACACCTGATCCTCCGCGCTCAGCCGCGCCAGTTGCGGCAGCTCAAACGCGCCCTCAATCGCGATATTCCGATTCGTCAGCCGCACGCGCTCGACCACAATCGGCTCGCCCTGCGTCAGCCGAGTCAGTTCCTGCCAGTCGGAAGTTGGTTTTTCTACCATGATTTGAATTATGACCATAGAAATTAAAAAAGTCAATAGAAACATTAATAAAATTAATAAAAGAGCAATTCAATTGTCTTTTTGTCGTATTGAACTGAGCGCCAGCCTTCTGGCAACTGGCCGGAAACGTTGCGAAGGCTGCAACGATTCGCCGCATCCCCGCATTTGGCGGTGAAGCCGAAAATGCGATAGGCTGAGCCTGATGGCGCGCCGCATTGCAGTCGTTCTCTTGCTCGTTCTGGCGCTGGCGCAGGGTTCGGCGCTGGCCTGCGCCCTCCATTGCGCGGCGATGCATCGCAGACACGCACAGCCTTCGCGCGACGCCTGCTGCGCGGGACTGCAATCGACGATGGACTCCGCTTCACCGTCGGTCATGCTGCGAACGGATCGCGCAATCTGGAGTCACTCCCGCGCCTCAGCCGCTCCGCTGCGCAGCCTCTGCGCCGGAGACGCGCTCGCAGCTCCCTGGCGCACTGCCAGACCGACCGCGCAACAGAGCGTGAGGGTGGCCGTCGATGCCGCTCCTGCGCCGCTCGCGTTCCGGCCAGTTGCACGGCTCACCGCGCGCCCGCAGAGCAGGGAACCGCGCATTCCATCGGTGCGCCCCATCCCGCTGCGCATCTGATCCAGTTTCCACTCCAATCGGAGCAGCAAACGCGCAGGATTTTCAGTCTTCCTGCAAGGTTTCTGTGGATTCGCTGGCCGCGCCGCAGCAGCGGCGCAAATGTGCAGCAGTGGGAAAGAGTTCCGATGAATATCAGGCAGGCACTGTCGCCGGTTACGCGGCGCGGTTTTGTGATGGGCGCGGCGGCCACTGGAATTGCCGCTTCGCTGGGCAGGCTCAGTGCCGAAGCCGCGCAGCCAGACGCGCTGCGCGGCACTCACTTCGAGCTGATGATCGACGAGCAGTGGGTCAACCTGACCGGCAAGCGTCGCCGCGCGGCCGTCGTCAACGGCTCGCTGCCCGGCCCCACGCTGCGCTGGCGCGAGGGCGATGCCGTCACAGTCGGCGTCACCAATCGCCTGCGCGAGACGACCTCGATTCACTGGCACGGCATCCGTCTGCCCGCGTCCATGGACGGCGTGCCCGGCCTCAGCTTTGACGGCATCGCGCCGGGTGAGCGCTTCGTCTATCGCATTCCCGTGCGACAGCGCGGCACCTACTGGTATCACAGCCACAGCGGCTTTCAGGAGCAGACCGGACTCTACGGCGCGCTCATCGTCGAAGGCCGCTCGCCGGAGCCGTTCACCGCCGACCGTGAGCACATCCTGCTGCTCTCCGACTGGACGGACACCAATCCCGAGACGGTCTTCAGCAATCTCAAGCAGCAGAGCGATTACTACAACCATCACCGCGCAACGGTGGGCGATTTTCTTCGCTCTGCGCACACGAGCGGCCTCGGCGCAGCCACCGAACAAGCCACCATGTGGGGCCGCATGAACATGAGTCCGTCCGACATCGCCGACGTGACGGGAGCAGCCTATACCTATCTGCTGAACGGCCAGACGCCGCGCTCCAACTGGACCGGCCTCTTTCGCGCCGGTGAGCGTCTGCGGCTGCGCATCATCAACGGCTCCTCGATGACCTTCTTCGACCTGCGCATTCCCGGCCTCACCATGACCGTCATCGAAGCCGACGGGAACGCCGTCGAGCCGGTCGAGGTGGACGAGTTCCGCATCGCGCCAGCCGAAATCTACGATGTGCTCGTCGAGCCAGACGACGAACGCGCCTACACGATCTTCGCCCAATCGGAGGATCGCTCCGGATTCGCGCGCGGCACGCTGGCTCCGCGCGCCGGGATGGTCGCGGCGATTCCCGCCATGGACCCACGCCCCGTGCGCACGATGACCGACATGGGCATGAATATGGGATCGATGAACGGCATGGCGATGGGCGGAATGGTCATGAACGGTGAAGCGAAGAACGGCAAGACGGGGGATTCTCCCATAATTGCGCGGCAGTCGGCGCAAACAAACGCCAATGCTCTCTCGCAGACGGGCATTGCCGCCATTCAGCCGCTGCCGCAGCCCGCGCCCGGCGTGCGCCCTGTCGCGCTGCCTGCCGTTGCTCCGCCGTCTGAATTTCCTGCGTCAGGCAAGCCAGAAAAATCGCACGCGCGGCTGCGCCTCGGCCCGCAGGTCGATAACGTGGCCGCAGTCGTCAGCGAGCGGCTCAATCAGCCCGGCGACGGCCTCGACGGCAACGGTCGCCGCGTGCTCACTTACGCCGATCTGCGCGCGCGCTACGACGGCGTCGACCCGCGTCCGCCCTCGCGCACCATCACGCTCCATCTTTCGGGAAACATGGAGCGCTACGTCTGGGGATTCGACGGCAAAAAATTCTCCGACGCGCAACCGATCCGTCTCTCGCTCGGCGAGCGCGTGCGCATCACGCTCATCAACGACACAATGATGGAGCATCCGATTCACCTCCACGGTTTCTGGAGCGAACTGGAGACCGACCACGGCGCGCGAAACCCCTATAAACACACGGTCATCGTGAAGCCAGCCGAGCGCGTCAGCTACTGCGTCACCGCCGACACGCCCGGTCGATGGGCCTTTCACTGTCATCTGCTTTATCACATGGAAGCAGGCATGTTTCGCGTCGTGGAGGTCGGATGAACGCGCGGAAACGTTTGTTGCGAATCGTGATCACAGGCACAGTCTGCGCGGCGGCATCCGTTGTTTGCCCCGCCGCGCTCCATGCTCAGGCGATGCCCGCTCAGACAATGCCGATGGCCATGCCCGAGCATCGCTTCACGCACGGCTGGCTCGATCAGTTCGAAGGCCGAACCGACGGCCCGTCGAATGCCTTTCGCTGGGACGGCGAGGCCTGGCACGGCGGTGATACCAACCGCCTCTGGCTGAAGTCAGAGGGTTTTGCAAGTGGCACCGGAGTCGCCGACGGCGATCACGAACTGCTCTATGATCGCCCGATTCCGCGCCTGCGCTACTTCGACGCCCAGGCCGGCCTGCGCGCCGATCTCGACTCTGACCCAGCCCGCGCCTGGCTGGCGCTCGGTGTCGAGGGGCTTGCGCCGTTTCACTTCGAAATCTCGCCAACGCTCTATCTGCGCAACGGTGGCCGCGTGGCCGGGCGCATCGTCGCCATGGAAGACCTGCTGCTCACGCAGCGGCTGATCGCGCAGCCCGAGGCCGAGTTGAATTTTTACAGCCAGGACGACGCGCCGCGCGGCGTCGGCTCCGGATTGTCCGAGGCCGACGCCGGTCTGCGCCTGCGCTACGAGATCACGCGAAAGTTCGCGCCCTACCTCGGCTTCGCCTGGAACGGTCGCTTTGCCGACGCGGCCACGTACGCGCGTCTCGCGGGCGAGCATGCCTCCGAGCCGCGCTTTGTCTTCGGCCTGTTTGTATGGAAATGAAATGGGTACTCCCGACGGTGCGGCGGATGAGACCAACTCCCGCGGCAAAATCCCGCAGCGCTTACAATAAAGGCTGGAGCACCGCATGTCGCGCAACTTCTATGGACTCGCCGCAACGCTCGGCATTCTGGCGATTCTTTCCGCCGGAATGGCCTTCGTGCCGTCCAGCTTCCAGCCCGGATTGCCGGCAAACGGAACTCTGTGGAAGACGCTCTCGCTCATGCTGCTCGTTGGCAGCCTGGCGTCGGCTCTGGTCGGCATGCTGACGCATCTCTTTGAACAGGTGGACCGCCGCGGCGAGGAGCGTCGCATCGCCGAGCGGGCGCGCAGGCGCAGAGGCTGAAGCGCGCGTCAGTCACCCGCGCCGAGCCGCTGAATACAAGGCAATCGAAAGCACCAGAAGGCAAGAGGAACATGTACGAAGTTACCGTCGAATCAGGATTTTCTTCCGGACACTATCTGCGCAACTATCGCGGCAAGTGCGAAAACCCGCATGGACACAACTACAAAGTCCGCGTCACGCTCGTCGGTCGCGAACTCGACGCAGCCGGTCTGCTGCTCGACTTCAAGCTGCTGAAGCAGGTCATGCGGCCCGTCATTGATCGCATCGACCATCAGATGCTCAACGACCTTGAGCCGTTCACCGAGATCAACCCTTCGGCGGAAAATCTCGCGCGTTATTTTTATGACGAAACCAACGTGCAGCTTCGCGAGATGACCTCCGGTCGCGTGTGCGTGAAAGATTGCACGATCTGGGAGACGGACACGACCACGGCCACCTACTACGAATAGCGCGCAGTCTACCGCCGCGCTCAATCACGGCTTTGCGCGATCCGGATAAACCGGCACACTACGGCTGCTCGGCAATCGCCAGCGCCTTGCGCAGAAATTCGTCTTCCGGAAACTCCGCCAGAAACTGCTTCATCGTCGTCACCGCCTGCTCGTATTGCTGCGCGTCGATCAGCCGCAGCACCAGGTCGTGCCTGCGGTTGGCGTTGAAGGGGTCCAGCTCCACGGCCTGTCGTGCGTACGCAATCGCTGACTGCGCATCGCCCAGATGCGCGCTGATTGCCGACAGATCCGCGTACACCGCCGGCTGGTCCGGATTGAGTGACGCTGAGTGCAACAGATGCGTCCGCGCATCCGCCGCCTGGCCCTGCTTCCATTCGCGATGGCCCAGCTTTGCCAGCACACTCGCATTCTCCGGCTGCGATATGGCCAGCTTCGTCAGTAGCTTGTCATAGCTCGCCTGATACTCCGCATGATCGTGCCTTAGCTGGTCATAGGCCGCGAGCAGAGTCAGCGGCGAGGGCTGCGCGTGGCCCGCTTCATCGCCGTCGAGATAAATCAGATCGGGCAGCGCAGCCGTCGTCTGCCGATACGTCGCCGCCGGAAACGGCTCATCCGGCGTGCGCGTGATGCGATGATTCGTCAGCGCGCTATGCGAGAGCGCCAGATCATCCCGCTTGCTCATGTGGCATCCGATGCAGTTGTCCGTCGGCGTGGTGGCGCGGCGCAGCGCGCGCGGCTCGGTGCAACTCGTCTGCGTGTGGCACTGCATGCACTTCCGGTTGAAGTAGGCTGGAGCCTCAGCGTGCGTCGGCTCCACATGCGGATCATGGCAGGTGATGCACCGCATCTGCCGCGCTTTCGGCTTCGCAAGGCTCGCGCGATAGCACTTGCTCAGGCTCATCGAGTAGTAGTGCTGCACATGGTCGCGCGTCGGCGGATGCTCCGGCGTCGGCGGCACCATCAGAATCGCCATCACGCGGCGCAGCGGCTGGCCTGGTCGAAAATCCAGATACGACTTGCCTGCCTCGAAGGCGCGCGCATCCCCCGTCTGATGGCAGGACATGCAGATCTCATCCGCGCGTTGGCGGCTCAGGTGCTCCGGATTGGCAATCGTCGGATCCCTGCCCGGTGCCCACTGCTTCCCGGCATTCATCGCTGCGACGTGCGCCGAGCCTGGCCCATGACAGTTCTCACACCCAACCGAAAGCTGCGAAAACGCCGGCTCGTCGTACTTGCCCAGTTCGCCGTGAATCGGCCTCGGCCTGCCGCTATGGCAGAAAATGCAGCCCGGAGCGATGATCCGGTTGAAACCATAATCGCCGCCTGCGTAGCCCGGCGAAAGATCCCACTTCCCAATCACGGGGTAGTAGGACGCCGGCGCTTCCGTCAGGTAGCCACCACGATCCACCACGCCGCCAAATCCATTCGCATTCGCGCCGATGATCCAGCGCAGCGGGTGCGTATCGCGGAAGACTTCGTGACCATCGGCGGCAAGCTGCCACTCGCTCTCCATCAGCGATCCATCCACGATGGAAATCTCGTAGTGGCGATCCAGAGCCGGGTTGTAAAAACTCTGCGGCAGCGCGGAATGATCCGGCGCCAGATGGTCGAGCGACGCAGCCGTGCCCAGGGTCATCGAGCGCCCCATGCTGCTCTTCGAGAACTTTACGAATATCTCGGTGTGACAACTCCGGCAGGCCGCCGATCCGACGTAGGTTGCCGTGTCCTGTGGCGCGCGCGAACGGGCCGGTTGCGCAACGACACCAGGTCGTTGCGCAACTCCAGCCACTGACAGAAGACAGAAAACTCCCGTCAGTACAATGAGCTTGGCTTCCGGCTCACAGCGAGCAGAAAGGTTCCCGGGACGGCGCCCGCGAAGCCAGCGAATTGTCATACTTCATGATGACGAGAGGGTGACGAAAAAAGTTTCCGGCAACGGGTTTCCGGTCTCCACCCGCACGGCGGCTACTGCTCGGCGATGGCCAGCGCCTTGCGGATGAAATCATCCTCCGGAAACCGCGCCAGATACTGCTTCATCGCCGCAACTGCCTGGTCATACTGCTGCGCGTCGATCAACCGCGCGATCAGCGTCTTCTGCAGCGGCGCGGCATAGGGATCAAGCGCCACGGCCTGCTGCGCGGACTGGATCGCCGAAGCCATATCGCCGGATTTCGATTGCGCCTCGGAGAGATCGACCCATGCCTCCGGCTGCTGCACGTCCAGGCTGAGCGCATGCTTCAGGTGATTGATCGCGCCCGCGTACTGCTGATCGAGCAGATCGCGATGGCCCAGATTCGTCTCGACCGCCGCGTCCTCTGAATCCGTCTGCGCCAGCTTCGCCAGCGCGTCGCGCCAATCCGTGGCAAACTCAGATTGCTCGCTGGCTGCGCTCTTGTCCATCATCGCTCGATACGCCAGCATGCGCGTGCGCAGCGTCGGCACCGGATTCTGCGCGTCGCCATCGACCTCCACCAGCCCCGGCATCTCCGGCGAAGTCTTCGGATACGCCGCATCGGGCAGCGCCTCGTCCGGCCGCGCCAGTATGCGATGATTCGTCGCCGAAGTGTGCGAGATCGCAGCAATCGGCCGCCGTGGCATGTGGCATCCGATGCAGTTGTCGGCAGGCGTGGTGGCCAGTCGCAGCGCGCGCGGCTCGGTGCAGCTCGCCTGCGTGTGGCACTGCATGCACTTCTGGTTGAAGTACGCCGGAGCCTCGGCATGCGTCGGCTCCACGTGCGGATCATGGCAGGTGATGCAGCGCATCTGCTGGGTCGTATTCAGGCTCGCGCGATAGCACTTGCTCAGCGTCATCGAAGCATAGTGCTCCAGATGGTCCGTATCCGGCGGATGCTCGCGCGTCGCCGCCACATTGAAGACGGCCACCGTCTTGCGCAGCGGCTCGCCGGGGCGAAAATCCTGATACGTCCTGCCCTGCTCCAGCACGCGCGTGTCGCCAATCTCATGGCAGGACATGCAAATGTCATCGGACAGCTCGCGCGTCAGCCTCGCAGGGTTCACAATCGTCGCGTCGCGCCCGTGCCGCTTCTGTCCGCGATCCATCGCGCTCACATGCGCCGAACCTGGCCCGTGGCAGTTTTCGCAGCCCACCGAAAGGTGAGAAAACGGCGGCTCCGCATACTTCCCGTCAAAGCCCGCAATCGGCTGCGGCCGTCCGCTGTGGCAGTAAATGCAGCCTGGCTGCAATATCCGGTTGAAGCCGTAATCGCCGTGCTCGTAGCCGGGCGAAAGCCGCCACTGCCCCGCCTGCGTGTACCAGGAAAGCGGTGCCTGAAACAGATATCCGCCGCGCGTCAGCAGCCCGCCCAGGCCATTCTCGCCCGTGCCGATGATCCAGCGAATCTCGTGCGTGGAGCGAAAGACTTCGCCGCCCGGCGCGCTCGCGTCGGCCTCAAACTCCGACTGCCAGAGCTTGCCATCCTGCGCGTAGACCGAGTAGGAGTGATGCGTATTCGGATCGGTGTAATTTGCCGGCAGCGCGAGCGTCGAGAGCAGCTTCGGCGAGATCGCCACCAGCGAATGCCCCATGCTCGCCTGCGCAAAGCTGCGCGCAATCTGCATGTGGCAGTCGGCGCAGACCGCCGAACCCACGGAATGCGCGCCCGCCTGTGCATTGCTTTTTGAATCGCTTTTTGGATGGGGCTTCGGCGTCTGCGCCGGTTGCGTGGAAACGGGCTGCGCGTGAACCGCCTGCGGGCTGGCTGCGAGCGCCGTCGTCTGCGGTGCGGCACAGCTTGCAGCCATCGCCAGCAGACAGAAACTGAATTTCGCTCTCAATCGAGACATGGGATTCCGCAAACTCAACCATCGCAGTTGACGCCGCGCCCTGTCCAGCGCGGACAAAGCGCATGGCTGAAGGCGCGCGACAATTCCTGCGCAGGCGAAGCGTATTCCAGCGCAGGCACAGCATCTTCAGTCCAGCCCGTCTGCGCCGCTCGCCGGAACAGCGCGCAGCTCAGCGCATCCCGTCCAGAATCGATCCGACAATTCCGCCGACCACTCCGCCCTGCACGCTCTCCTGTCGCGCCGACGGCAGGTACTGCTGAATCTGGTGCGCCAGCTTGGCAATCGGCAGCGTCTGCAGCCAGATGCGGCCCGGCCCGGTCAGCGCGGCCAGAAAGATTCCGTCGCCGCCGAAGATCAGATTCTTGATCCCGCGCACAGTCGTGATCTGGAAGCTCACCGAAGCCTGAAACGCGCCCACGTGCCCCGGATGCACCAGCAGCGTCTCGCCCGGAGCCAGGTCGCGCGGCATCACCTCGCCAGACAACTCCAGCCACGCCGTGCCGTCGCCGCTCACGCGCTGCAACAGGAAGCCATCGCCGCCAAAGATGCCCGCGCCGAGCGACTGCTGGAATCCGACCGAAAGCTGAATTCGCTCCGTCGCGCACAGAAACCCATGCCGATGGATCAGGTACTCCTGCCCAGGCCGAACCTCGACCGGCAGAATGTGTCCGGGCACGCGCGTCGCAAAGGCAACCTCGCCCGGCGCGCCAAAGGCTCGATACTCCGTCATGAACAGCGATCCGCCCCCGACCACGCGCTTCAGCGCGCCAAAGATTCCGCCGCCTCCGCCAAACTGCGTATGCGTCGTCATCTGGACCGACGGCGACATCCATGAAAGCTCACCCGCCTCCGAGATCACGCAATCGTTGTGGTCAAGCTGAAACTCCAGTACCGGCATCGTGGTGCCTGCAATCCGTGACTGCATCGTTTCCTCCGGGCGCGCGCCTGGCGCGCTCATTCTTCGCGCCGCATTTTTTGGAACAAAAGAAGTGCGCGCATCTTCGTATGCAGTATAGAACGTCAGATTTTGCCGAAAAGTTCCATCCGTCGCAAACCACGCCCGCTTCCGGAAACAGGGTGCGTGCCCGCGAAAAAATCTCTCGCCCAACGGCCCTGTCGCGCTCGTCTGATAGGCTTTGTTTGTAGAAGAAGCTAACGTTGTCTATCTCAGAGTGCATGCGTGAAACGACAATCTGTCAACGTCCTCCGCATCTTTCGTTCCGTCGTCCTGCTCTTGTTCTTCGTTGTTCATGGACCGGCATTCGCGCCGGGGTCAGGTTGCGTGCTGGCGCAGACGCCGTCAGCCAGTCATCCCGAAGCCAGCCAGCCGGCGGCTCCGCAGCCCGGTTTTTTCCGCCGCCTTGCAGACTACTACCGCGCCGACTGGCATCCGCAGCCCGCGCCCGCAGAAGGCGCGTCAGCGCCAGCCCCCGCGCGCCGCGGAGCGCCATCACCGCTCGATTCACCGCCTTTTCCCGGCTCTGACTGGGGTTACAGCGGCGCGCCCGTCATCGGCGAGCCGGACACCAACAGCTATCCGCTCATGACCGCCTGGCTCGGCGACACGCGCACGGCCTCGGCGCGCAGCAAGATTTATGGCTGGGTCGATCCCTTCGCCGACGCCAGCACGGCTGGCTTCCGCAACGATCCCATCGCTGACGACGCCTATCCCAACCGCGCCGAACTCGGCCAGGCGGTGCTCTACGTCGAGCGCCTGCCCGACACCGTCCAGCAGAAACACTTCGACTGGGGCTATCACCTCACCGCCCTCTACGGGACGGACTATCGCTACACGATTGACAAGGGCTACGGTTACCAGCAGTGGTACGTCGATCACCACCAGTACGGCTTCGATCCCACCATGGAGTACGTCGATCTCTACTTCGCGCGCGTCGCACAGGGCATGAACCTGCGCATCGGGCGCTTCATCTCCCTGCCCGGCATTGAGGCGCAGCTCGCGCCCGGCAACTTCATGTACAGCCACTCGCTGCTCTACTCCGTCGATCCCTTCACTGACACTGGAGCCGTCGCCACCGTCAAGCTCAACGACCGATGGCTGCTTCAGGCCGGCATCACCGCCGGCCACGATGTCGCGCCCTGGACCTCCGACGCAAAACCATCCGCCACCGCCTGCGTCAGTTACACAACAGCCTCGGTCAACGACAACATTTACGCCTGCGCCAACGGCATCAACAGCGGCCGCTACGCCTTTAACAACCTCCAGCAGTACGACGTCACCTGGTATCACCGTTTCCCGCACAAATGGGTGCTTGCCAGCGAAGCGTACTACATGTACCAGACCGATGTTCCCGCCGTCGGCGGCACGCTGCCCATCGAAACCGGAACCAACGGTGCCACCTGCGCCTTCGGCGAAGCGCGTTGCACCGCGCCCGAGTACGCCGCTGACAGCTATCTCATGCGCGAGCTATCCCCGCACGACATGCTTTCCTTCCGCAGCGACATGCTCGACGACCAGAAGGGCCAGCGCACCGGCTTCGCCACGCGCTACACGGAAAACACGCTCTCCTGGCAGCACTGGTTCGGCACGACCGTGCAACTGCGGCCAGAGATACGGCTCGACCACAGCTGGGATCAGAGCGCCTACGACCTCGGTCGCCACGCCACCGTCTTCACCGCCGCCAGCGACCTCGTCTTCCACTTCTGATCGAACCACTCACGCGCCGCTTCTTCCCGGCTGCGCTGATTCTGTTCCGTTCGCCTGCGTTTTCCATGCGCATCGCTTCTCCGTACAATGAAAACAGCCATGAGTTTCAGCGAACACTACGATGTCGCCGTCGTCGGTGCCGGTCACGCCGGCTGCGAAGCCGCCATCGCCGCCGCGCGCATGGGCCTGCGCACGGCCATCATCACCATGAACCTCGACCTCATCGCACAGATGAGCTGCAACCCCGCCATCGGCGGCATCGCCAAGGGTCATCTCGTCCGCGAAATCGACGCCCTCGGCGGCGTCATGGGCCAGGTCGCTGACTCCGTCGGCATCCAGTTTCGCCTGCTCAACACCTCGCGCGGCCCCGCCGTCTGGAGTCCGCGCGCGCAGTGCGACAAGGCTCTCTACCGCGTGAAGATGCGCGAGGTGCTCGAAGCCCAGCCCAATCTCCACATCCGCCAGGCCGAAGCCATCGACCTGCTCGTGGACGAAGTTCCCAACTCGTCGGACGCGCACGCGCGTCCCTCGCGCCGCGTGCGCGGCCTCAGGCTCCGCGACGGCCGCGAACTCCACGCCGAAGCTGTCATCATCACCACCGGAACATTCCTCAACGGCCTCATCCACTGCGGCGAGGAGCGATACCCCGCCGGGCGAAGCGGCGAACCGGCCAGCGTTCTGCTGGGCGAAGCACTGCGTCGCCTCGGCCTGCGCACCACGCGCCTGAAGACCGGCACGCCGCCGCGTCTCGACGGGCGAACCATTCGCTGGGAAGCGTTTGAAGAGCAGCCCGGCGATGCCGACCCCACTCCCTTCAGCTTTCGCACCACGCGCATTGCGCAGCCCCAGATCAGTTGCCACATCGCCTGGACCACGCCCGAGACGCTCCGGATCATCCGTGAAAACGTCAGCCGCTCGGCCATGTATTCCGGCCAGATCGAAGGCATCGGCCCGCGCTACTGCCCATCCATCGAAGACAAGATCGTCAAATTTCCCGACAAGCCGCAGCACCAGTTCTTCCTCGAACCCGAAGGGCTTTCCACTCACGAGGTCTACGTCAACGGCATGTCCACCTCGCTGCCCATGGAGGTGCAGTGGCGCATCGTCCGCTCCATCCCCGGCCTCGAAAACGCCGAGATGCTCCGCCCCGGTTACGCCATCGAATACGACAGCGTGGACGCCACCGAACTCGACCGCGCGCTCCAGGTGAAGTCGATTCGCGGACTCTTTCTCGCCGGCCAGATCAACGGCACCAGCGGCTACGAAGAAGCCGGCTGCCAGGGCATCATGGCCGGCATCAACGCCGCGCTTCAGGTCCACGCGCGCGAGCCGTTCACGCTCGACCGCAGCGAGGGTTACACCGGCATCCTCATCGACGATCTGATTTCCAAGGGCACCAACGAGCCGTACCGCATGTTCACCTCGCGCGCCGAATTCCGCCTCCACCTGCGCATCGACAACGCCGACCGCCGCCTCACACCGCACGCGCGCCGCCTCGGCCTCATCGACGATGCCGCATGGACGGCCTTCGAGCAGAAGCAGCAGCGCATGCAGCGCCTTCAGCGCCTGCTCGAAACCGAAAAGCTCAGCGCCGACCGCCTCGCCGCAACCATCCCCGATCTGCCCATCAGCGCCGTCGCCGGACAAACCTGGGCGCAGCTTCTGCGCCGCCCCGAGGTCACCCTCGAACGCATCCTGCCCGCCATCGAAGACAAACTCCGCGCCGTCGCAACGCTCGCTCCCATGCTCACCGGCGCGCCCGATCAGCTCGCCGCCATCCGCCGCAACGAACTCCGCGCCGTCGAAACCGAAATCAAATTCTCCGGCTACCTCGACCAGCAGCGTCGCGCCATTCAGAAGCTCAAGGAAGCCGAATCCGTCCGCATCCCCGACTGGCTCAACTATTCCGTCATCAGCGGCCTCTCGCGCGAGATGCAGGAGAAGCTCACCCGCGTCCGCCCCGTCACCATCGGCCAGGCCAGCCGCATTCCCGGCGTCACACCGGCGGCGCTCAGCCTCGTCCACGTCTCCATCCGCATCCAGTCCACGCAGCGCGCCGAGCCGCCTGTTTCCGCGCCAATCTCCGCGTCGCGCCCCGCGGCATCCTGACGGTGTGCGCTCATGACTGAACCCCGCGCGCATCCGTCGTTCCCGCCCGCTTCGCGCCCGCGCCAGCCGTGGCGTCTGCGCACGCGCTCGCTCCATCTCGGCGCGCGCACGCTCGTCATGGGCGTCGTCAATCTCACGCCCGATTCCTTCTCTGACGGTGGCCGCTTCCCCGCGCCCGAACAGGCCGTCGAATACGCCCTGCGCCTGCTGCGTCAGGGTGCCGACATCCTCGATCTCGGCGCGGAGAGCACGCGCCCCGGCACGCAAGCCGGTCATCCTGACCACGCGACGGTGAGCGCCACAGAGGAGCAGGATCGTCTGCTGCCCGTGCTCGAAATGCTGCGCCGCGAGCGGCTCGAAGCCATCATTTCCGTCGACACCTACAAAGCCACCACAGCCCGCGCCGCGCTCGCCGCCGGTGCCGAGATCATCAACGACGTCAGCGGCTTCACCTGGGACGCTGCGATGCCGGAAACCTGCGCCGCCGCCCCCTGCGGCGTCGTCCTCATGCACACGCGCGGACGGCCCGACGAGTGGAGCACGCAGCCGCAGCTCGCTCCTCAAGCCGTCGTCGCAACGGTCCGCGACGGCCTCGCCCGCTCATTGCATCGCGCCCACTCCGTCGGCATCGCCGCCGAGTCCATCGTCCTCGATCCCGGCTACGGCTTCGGCAAGCGCGGCGAAGAAAATTACGCCCTGCTGCGCGCCCAGTCCTCGCTGCTCGCGCTCGGCCGTCCGCTCCTCGTCGGCCTTTCGCGCAAATCCTTCCTGCGCCACGCGCTCGCAGCGCGCCGGGGCAGGGAAGTTCGCAGCCGCGCCGCCCTCGAACACGCCAGCCTCGCCGCGCTCACCGCCGCCATCCTCGCCGGAGCCTCCATCGTCCGCGTCCACTCCGTCGCCGCCGCAGTGGAGGCCGCCTCGGTCGCCGACCTGCTGCTCGAAGCCTGACCGGCTCGTTCGCCTGCTGCGCCAAAGCCCATTCTCAAGCGCAAATCTTCGTATACTGGTCCTACCGATGTCACGACCACCAGCCGCCCCGCGCAGCGCCAGCGGACTCACCAATCTCGCCCTCAATGCTCGAATTTTTTCCTTCGTCGGCTACAGTCTCGTCTGCTATCTGACCATCGGCATCCAGCTCGCCGTCCTGCCCGGCTACGTTCATCTCAATCTCGGTTACAGCACCATGCTCGCCGGCCTCGTCGTCAGCGCCGAATACGTCGCCACCGTGCTCACCCGTCCCTGGGCCGGACTCATCATCGACCGTCGCGGCGCGCGCTACGCCGTCCTCGTCGGCCAGTTGCTCGGCGGAGCCAGCGGCGCGCTCATGCTCGCCAGTGCCGCGCTGCTGCGCATGCACCTCGTCGGCATCGCGCTGCTCTTTGCCGCGCGGCTCACGCTCGGTGCCAGTGAGAGTCTCGTCGCCACCGGAGCCACCATCTGGGGCATCTGGGGCGCGGGCGTCGAAAACACCGCCACTGTCATCTCCTGGAACGGCATCTGCACCTACGGCGGCGTCGCTCTCGGCGCGCCGCTCGGCGTCGCCCTGCTCACGGCCTTCGGATACACCTCCGTCGCCATCGCCGTCCTTGTGCTCGGCTTCGGACCCATCCTGCTCGCCCTGCGCCAGCCCGCCGCGCCCATCGCCCACGGCGAAAAACTCCCCTACCATCACGTCTTCCGCCGCGTTGCGCCGCAGGGGCTTGGCCTCGGCCTCGGCAGCATCGGCTTTGGCGTCCTCGCCACCTTCATCACCCTCGACTTCGCCCATCGCCACTGGTCCGGCGCGGCTCTGGCGCTCACGCTCTTCGGCGCGCTCTTCGTCTTTGCGCGGCTGCTCTTCGCCGGCTGGATTAACCGCGTCGGCGGCTACCCCGTCTCGATCGTCTGCTTCGCGCTGGAGTCGCTCGGCCTGGCCCTGCTCTGGAGCGCGCACACGCGCCCGGCTGCCTACTGCGGCGCGGCTCTGGCCGGCTTCGGATTTTCGCTCGTCTTCCCCGCGCTTGGCGTCGAAGCCGTCCGGCCCATTCCGCCGCAGGACAAGGGCACCGCGCTCGCCGCCTATGGCGTCTTCATGGACTTCGCCATGATGATCACCGGCCCCGTCGCCGGAGCCATCATCGGCGGCTGGGGATTTCCCGCCATGTATCTCTTCGCGCTCGCCGCCGTCGTGCTCGCGCTGCTGCTCGCCACGCTCCTGGCCACGCGCAGCCGCACTGCCGCTGCATAAAACCTCTCGGCTTGCAGACGCGCCCGAAGAGCCGGAAGCGATTTCCGTTCGCGCAGAGCCTGAACTCACTCGGCCTGGAATCACTGCGTCAGAACTCGCAGCGTCAGAACTGCGGCCAGCCTGTGAACGCTACGCGCTCCGCAGCGTAATCTCTGTAATCTCCGGCGGGCAGTCAAAGCGAAACGGCACGCCCACCGTGCCCAGTCCGCGATTCACATACAACTGCATCGCACCCACCGTGAACAGCCCCTCGACGAATAGCTTGCCCTTCGGCGGCAGCGTCAGCGCGCCCACAAACGGCAGCCTCACCTGCCCGCCATGCGTATGCCCGCTCAGCATCAGCCTCACCGACTGCCCGGCCGGTTGTCGCGCAATCCCAACTGCCGGATCCGGCTCATGCCCCAGCAGGATCACCGGCTCATCGGCAATCCCGCGAATCTTCTCCGGTATCGTCTCGTCCAGCCGCGGCCCGCCCGCCAGCATATCGTCAATCCCCGCCAGCCAGAATCGCGCACCATCGCGTTCAATTGCCACCGCGCGATTGCGCAGCACCGGAATTCGCCGCTCCGCCAGCGCCTCCACCACCGCCGCCGGATTCACCTGCGCATCGTGATTGCCCAGAATCCCGTAGATCGTCGGACACTCCAGCGCGGAGAGAATCTCCGCGCACGTGTGCATCGCCTCCAGCGGAAACGTCGTGCCGTTCTCATCGGTTGAGATGAAGTCGCCCGTCAGCATCACCGCGTCCGGCTTCATGCGGTTCACCAGCCGCACCGCCTCGCGCAGAAAAAACGGCTCCGTCCAGCTTTCCAGATGAATGTCGCTCACCTGCGCCAGCCGAAAGCCATCCATAGCCTCTGCCAGCCCGCGAATGGGAATCGCGATGCGCCTGTGCTCAATCCAGTGCCGCTCGATCTCGCCCGCGTACAGCGCCAGCCCGACCGCGCCCAGCGCCGTGCCGCGCAACAGCGTCCGCCGCGTCAGTTTCCCGTCCGCCCGCAATTGCAGGGAATTCTGCGCGGCCTGCTGCGTTCCAGGCTGAAAGGGATGCGCCATCGCCGAGTCCTTCCATGAACGCGCAGCGCAAATCACGCTGCTGCGTTGATTGCCGTCTCCGGAGACAGAAAAGACCGCCCGGTACGGCGGCCTTTTCTGGTTCACAGAAGATCGCAGGTTAGCGCCGGAACTTCGACCAGTTCACCAGATCGCCAAGCGTGGTCGTCGAACTGGAAGAAGACGACGATGAGTTGGATGGAGTCTTGTAGTTCTCCACCTCGCTGCGGCTGGCCTCTTCGCCCACCGCGCGAATGCTCAATCCCACCTTCTTTTCCTCCACGCTCATCTTGATGATCTTGAACTCGTGTTCCTGACCCTGCTCCAGAGTGATCGCATGGCCCTGCGCATCCACAGCCTCCGAGACGTGGCACAAGCCTTCCACGCCCTCGGCAATCTCCACGAACGCGCCAAACTGCGCCGTCCGCAGCACCTTGCCGTGCACCACATCGCCCACGCGATGCTGACGGAAGAATGTCTCCCACACATCCGGCTGCAACTGCTTGATGCCCAGCGAAAGACGCCGATTCTCCGGCTCCACGCCCAGCACCACGGCCTTCACTTTTTCACCCTTCTTCAGCACTTCCGACGGATGCTTGATCCGCTTCGTCCAGCTCAGGTTCGAGACATGCACCAGTCCATCGATGCCGTCCTCGATCTCGATGAACGCGCCGAAGTCGGTCAGGTTGCGCACCCGGCCTTCCACTTCCGTTCCCGCCGGGTAGCGCTCCGTCAGGTTCTCCCACGGATTCTGCTGGAGCTGCTTCATGCCCAGCGAAATCCGCCTGTCCGACGGATTCACCGCCAGCACAATCGCCTCCACCTGATCGCCCGGCTTCACCAGCTTGCTCGGATGCTTCATCCGCTTCGACCACGTCATCTCCGAAACATGCACCAGCCCTTCGATGCCCTGCTCCAGCTCGATGAACGCGCCGTAGTCGGTCACCGAAAGCACGCGGCCATGCACATGCGCCCCAATCGGATAGCGCTCCACCGCATCCAGCCACGGGTCCGGCGTCAACTGCTTGAAGCCCAGCGATACCCGCTGCTTCTCGCGGTCAAACTTCAGCACCTGCACCTGAATCTCGTCGCCCACATTCACCAGATCGCGCGGGTGCGTCAGCCGTCCCCAGCTCATGTCCGTAATGTGCAGCAGGCCGTCAATGCCGCCCAGGTCCACAAACGCGCCGTAGTCCGTCAGGTTCTTCACCGTGCCCGTCAGCACGGAGTTCTCGCTCAGGTGTTGCAGCGTCTCTTCCTTGCGCGTGTTCTGCTCCTCTTCCAGCAGTTCCTTGCGGCTCACCACCACATTCCCGCGCTTCTTGTTCAGCTTGATCACCCGAATCTCAAGCTGCTGGCCCAGATAGCCATCCAGATTGCGCACCGGGCGAATCTCCAGTTGCGAGCCGGGCAGAAAGGCCTTCAGGCCAATATCCACCGTCAGTCCGCCCTTCACGCGCCCAACCACCGTACCCGTCAGCGTCGTCTTCTCGTTCGCAGCCTTCTCGATGTCGTCCCACACGCGCAGCCGCTGAGCTTTTTCATAGCTCACCAGATAGCCACCCTCCGGCTCCTCGCGCTCGATCACCACATCGATCACGTCGCCCGGCTGGAACTTCGGCTGCCCCGTGTGATCCAGAATCTGCTCAATCGGCAGCAGCCCGTCGGATTTCAGCCCAACGTTCACAACCGCGTGCTTCTCAGTCAGATTCGCAATCCGACCGCTCACGATGCTGTCGCCATAGGCTTCCACGGCCGCCGCTTCCGCAGCCTGCTCGCGCTCATAGGCTTCCAGCAACGCCGCAAAGTCAGTCGACGATTCCGCATCGCCCTCGCCCGCTCCATGCGGTGCGGCAATCGGCGCAGCCGCGCTGCGAGGAGCAGCTTCTTGAGAAACAGCGCTCGGCGCAGCCACATTCTCTGGCGCGGCAATTTCCGGAGTCGCAGCGATTTCCGTGGCCGCAGTTGCCTGCTCCACGTGCGCCACCGCCGCAGCCACTTCCTCGGCGCGGGGCAGTTCGCTTTCCGCAGAGATTTCAGCCGTAATTCCCGGGGTGATTTCAGGGGTGGATTCGGGCAACGAAGTCAACTGCTCCGCCGCAGGCTCAAGCTCAGGGGTTTCCAATTCGGTATTCAGGGGTTTGCTCTCGGTTTCAAGATTCAGGACGTCTGCCATGACTGCCAGCTCCGGATTCCATTCTTCCCACTCTGCGCCGCTTCCGGCACCGCGTGGAAGACACAACATCCCATCAGATACTGCTGGCTTCCGTGGGCTGCTCTGTGAAGCTGTCTGCGTTTCGACTTTTCTGCCGCTTCTCCGTTGCGATCCTCGTCATTCCTCATCGGATGCGAAAACCACTCCGGAACAGCAATGTCTCCACCGCGACTGGCATCGGTTGAATCTATCCAACAGCTTCATCCATACGCTGAAATCCGTGCGCACAGATTCATGCTTATCGTAGCAACGCGCCGCTGGCAGAGTCAATCAATCCCCACCCGATTCGCGCGCGATTCTAACCGAAGATTGACCTGACTGCCTCAATTTCAGTGCAATGAATCCGCCGCCTCATCCGCATCCACCCGCAAAACTCCGCGCCGCAAACTTATACTCATCCCCATGGACTATCTCTGGACACCCTGGCGCTACCATTACGTCACCGGCGCCGCGCCCGAAGCCCGCAAAGGCGTGCCCGCCGCGCTCGCCGACTGGCCCGGCGATCTCGGCTGCGTCTTCTGCAATCTCATCGCCGCCGCAGACCACGCCATCCAGAGCGGCGTGCCCGCTGACTCCGCCGACTCCGCCGCTCACATCGTCCACCGCGCCAGCGCCTGCTTCGTCTGCCTCAACGCATTCCCTTACACCTCCGGCCACGTCCTCATCCTCCCCTATGCTCACGAATCCAGCTTCGCCGACCTGCCCACCACCACCGCGCATGAGATCGCCGATCTCGCCCAGCGCATGGAACGCATCTTCGCGCAGCTTTATCGTCCGCATGGCGTCAATCTCGGCATGAATCTCGGCGAGGCCGCCGGCGCCGGCGTCGCCGGACACCTTCATCTCCACGCCCTGCCGCGCTGGGCAGGCGACACCAACTTCATGACCACCCTCGCCGAAACTCGCATCCTCCCGGAAGACCTCGACACCACCTATCTCAGAATCCGAAAAGCTTTTCAAGGCGAGTAAATCCCTTCCACTTCGACATTTTCCGCGGCACACGCGCCGAAATCGCAGCCCTCCGCTGACACGATTCCCAGCTTCCCATATCCGAAAAAAACCACTTCCGGAATGCGCCAAAATAATTTTTATTGAATTGCCGAAAAATTTGTTGCAAAATGAGGACACTCATCGAACGGGCAGGCCGCTCCGCTCCGGTACCCCCGACTGGACATCACGGCCGGTGATCACAAATTGCATTATTTCAACTTCTGCAATCCCATCGCGATTTTTCGCACAGCAGATGTATTCTTTGGAGGAATGGCGTGAAACGATCCCATCTGGGAGCGATGCTCCTTTGCATTTTCATGACCTGTGGCTACGCATATGCTCAGATTGCGTCCACTTCGCTGCGCGGCATTGTGAAAGATCAGGCTGGCGCTCTGGTTCCCGGCGCAAAAGTGACCCTGCTCGACCAATCGGTCAATAAAACCTACACCGCAACTTCCGACAAATCCGGCTACTATCAGCTTCCGCAGATTCCTCCGGCGCACTATGTCATCACCGTGGACGCCAATGGCTTCGCCGCGCAGACCAAGACCGCCACGCTGCTCGTCAACCAGCCCGCGACCATCAACTTCACCGTCTCCGTTCAGGCCACCAACGTCACCGTCGACGTCAGCGGCTCGGCGCAGACTCTGAACACCACCGACGCTTCGGAAGGCAACTCGATCGGCAACCAGATGATCCAGGCCATCCCCTCCGACGGTCGTGACCCGATCTCCCTGCTCGCCCTTCAGCCCGGCGTGCTCTTCCTCGGTGAAGGCGGCGGCACCAGCGCCACCGGCAACCAGGAAGCGACCGACAGCCGTCAGGGCGCGGTCTCCGGCAGCCGCTCCGACCAGGGCAACATCACCCTCGACGGCCTCGATGACAACAGCCAGGTCAACGGATACGCCTTCACCGGCGTCCTGCGTTCCACGCTCGATTCGACGCAAGAGTTCCGCGTCACCACCTCCGACGGCAGCGCCGATGAGGGCCGCTCGTCCGGTGCCCAGGTCTCGCTCGTCACCAAATCCGGAACCGACCACTTCCACGGCGCGGCCTATGAGTATTACCGCCCCACCAACACCGTCAGCAACAACTGGTTCCTCAAAAACTCCCAGTTGAGCGCCGGAGAGCCGAACATCCCGGCCAAGTACCTGCGCAACGTCTTCGGTGCGGCGCTCGGCGGACCCATCAAGAAAGACAGACTCTTCTTCTTTGGCAACTACGAGGGCCTGCGCCAGGCCATCGATGACGTTGCCTCGGCAACGGTTCCCACCGCCGCCTTCCAGAACGGCGCCATCGTCTACCAGGATGCGCAGGGCAACAACCAAACGCTCAGCTCGGCAAATATCGCCACGCTGGACGCAAACTGCACCTCCAGCGATTTCAACGGCTCGACGGTCTGCCCCTGGGGTCCGGGCGTCGATCCCAACGTGCTCTCGTACTACAAAAGTGTTCCTGTCGCCACTGGTTCAGCCAGCGGTGACGGCGTCAACAGCGGCTCACTCTTCTTCCCGGTCAAGATTCCCACCACTCAGAACACAAGCATCCTCCGGCTGGACTACAACATGACCAGCAAACAGCAAATCTTCGCCCGCGGCAACTACCAGAAGGACACCTACGCCGGCGACGCCAACCTGCCCGGCCAGCCTCCGGCAACCGAGAAGGTCTACAACACCAAGGGCCTCGCATTCGGCCACACCTGGAATCCGACACCGAACATCGTCAATGACTTCCGTTACGGCTACGTGCGTCAGAGCTATGGACTCTCAGGTCTGGGCGTGGGACAGTACACTGACTTCCGATTCCTCACCCAGCCCGAGGCGCAGACCCGCAACACCATCAACGCCGTCCCCGTGCATAACATTGTGGACAACCTCACCATCACCAAGGGCAACCACACCATCTCGGTCGGTGTGAACTGGCGTCTGGTGCAGGACATCACCTCGTCCGACAATGCCTCGTTCAACAACGCCAGCACCAACCCCTACTGGCTTGGCGGCAATCCTCCCAGCCCCACATCTCTCGGCAGCAACTTCGCGCCGGTTGGTGCCGGATTCCAGAACTCCTATCAGATCGCCTATGCCACCATCCTCGGCACGGTGCCTTCGCTGACCAACAACTACAACTACGAGGTCAGCTCGCCCACCCAGGCCACGCTGCTTGGAACCGGCGCATATATTCCTCGCCACTTCCTGGCCAACGAGTCGGAAGGGTATGCGATGGATAGCTGGCGCATTCTCCCGAGTCTCACCATCGGCGCTGGCCTGCGCTACGTCCTGCTCCAGACCCCCTATGAGGTGAATGGCCAGGAGATCGCGCCCACCATCAATACGCACAACTGGTTCAAGGAGCGCGGCTACGCAGCGTCGAAGGGAATCATTTCCGAGCCGCTCATGCCCTTTGCCCCGGCAGGCAAGGCCAACAACGCCCCAGGCTACTGGCCGGAGAACAAGAACAACTTCGCTCCGCGTCTCTCCATCGCCTGGTCGCCGGACTCGAAAACATCCATTCGCGCGGGTGCGGGCCTCTACTATGACCACTACGGCGAGGCCCTGACTCAGAACTTCAGCACACAGGGATCATTTGGCCTCAGCACCAGCCTCACCAATCCAGCCGGCGAGTACAGCTATACCAGCTCGTCCCGTTACGCGGCATCCCCGCGCTTCACCGGCGAGCACAACCTGCCGCCCATTCCGATCCAGTCCGCTGCCCAGAAGGCAACCTTCCCCTATCTTCCGCCGACCGGAGGCTTCCTGATCACCTTCGGCGTGGATGACCGCTTGAAGACGCCGTATTCCTACGCTTACAACCTGTCCTATCAGCGTCAGCTGCCCTGGGGCTTGCTCTTCGAGGAGGCATACATCGGTCGCTTCGGTCGTCACCTGCTCCAGCAGCTTGACCTCGCCGAGCCGGTGGACTGGAACGACCCCTCCGGCGGCGGAGATTACTTCACGGCTGCCGACAAGCTCTCCAAACTGGTCGATGAGCACCAGGGTGCCTTTTACTCTAATTACTACGGATACGGCAACGGCACCGCGACATCCCCCGTCTCGGTTCCCACCATTCAGTTCTTCGAGGATGTCTTCCCGCAGATGAAAAACCTGGACTTCCAGGGTGAGTCGGCAACGGAAGGCGTCTACAACAACGAATGGGCACCGTATCGCTATACCCTGGGCGAAACTACATCCCTGGCCGACATCGACTTCTTCTGCCTTTATGGCGGCTACTGCGCCAACGGCACCAGCAAGTTCTGGCAGAGCCAGTTCTCCTCGCTCTACGCCTGGTCCACCATCGGCACCAGCTCCTACAACGCGCTCCAGGCGTCACTTCGCCATCCGGAGGCGCATGGCATCAGCTTTGACCTCAGCTACACCCTGTCCAAATCCCTCGACCTCAACTCCAACACCGAGCGCGCCAGTGAATTTTCAGCCGACGCCCTCGGCGGCTCGGCCATCCAGAACTCCTGGAATCCCAAGCTGAACAAGGCCGTGTCCGACTTTGACACCCGTCACCTCGTCAACGCCGACACTGTCTATGAACTGCCCTTCGGTCGTGGCAAGCAGTTCCTCGGCAACTCCAGCGGTCTCGTCAATGGCTTCCTCGGCGGATGGATGTTCGCCGGTCTTTACCGCTGGACCAGCGGTCTGCCGTTCTCGCTCTTTGAGCCGGGATGGTCCACCGACTGGCAGCTTGAGGGTTACGCCGTCCAGACGGGCTACGTGAAGACCCACAAGCACGAAACCGCAGGCCAGGAGCAGGTCTTCGCCAACCCTGGGGCGATCGGAGCCAACTACCAGAGCAACAACGGTCCTGTCCGCCTGCCCTATCCGGGTGAGGCCGGCATGCGCAACGCCTTCCGCGGCGATGGTTACTTTGACATCGACTCCACGCTCAGCAAGCTCTGGACCGTCTCCCGATACGGCACGCTGAAGTTCTCCTGGGATGTCTTCAACGTGACAAACTCCAACCGCTTCGACACCAGCTCCATCTCGGCCGATGTCGCCAGCGCAACCGTCGGTGCCTACGGCGCAACCCTGCCGGCGGCCAGCAACTTCCGCCGTATGCAGTTCGGCCTGCGTTACGACTTCTAACTCCCTCTAAACAGCCGAGGCCAGTGACAAAGAGCCGGGAGAGCAATCTCCCGGCTCTTTTCTTCGTGACGAATCCCCATCCCCGCGTCTATCCTGCTTCCACTGTTTTCTCTGTTGTCCACAGGAGTCTCCGTGCGTACCATCCCGTTTGCATCCTCCCTGCTCATCGCCGCCTTGTCCGCTGCCACGCTTGCCGCGCCAGCTTCCGCGCAGCCCGCCGCAAAGCCCGCCATCTCGCTCGACGAATTCCTGAACACGACCGCGATCACTGCCGCGCGCCCATCCCCGGACGGCTCCGCCGTCGTCATCGGCACCGAAGTGCCCGACTGGAGCAACAATCGTTTCCGCGACCAGCTCTGGCTCTGGACCGCCAACTCCGGCCTCCATCCACTCACCGAAGCGGCCTCGGACTCCGAGCCGCGCTGGAGTCCCGACGGCAAGTGGATCGCGTTCTTGTCCGACCGTCCCGTCGCCGCGGACAGCAAGGCCGGTGACGCCACCCGCATCTGGATCATCGCCGCCACCGGCGGCGAAGCCCAGCCGCTCTACACCGAAAAAATGGACACCCACAGCTTCGCCTGGTCCGCCGACGGCGCAACCATCTTTTTCTCCATCCGCCAGCCCATCAGCGCCGACCAGCAGTCCGCGCAGCAGGCCGAGTGGAAGGACGTCATCCGCTGGCGTGAGCAGGAGCGCGGCGACGCTCTGCTCGCCCTGCCGCTCGCCGCCGCCCTCGCGCGCAACCGCGCCGTCCCGCCCGAGCACCCGCAGAAGCCCGACGACTCCAAACCTGTCTACCCGGCCAGCAGCCGCGCGCTCGCCACCAGCCCACTGGAAATCGACGACATCACGCCCTCGCCCGACGGCGCGCAGATCGCCTTTATTACCAACTCGGTGAGCCATCGCATGGAAGACCCCGCCGCCATTGAAATCTTCACCGTCCCCACCTCCGGCGGAGCGCCGCGCCAGCTCACTCACAATCAGGCGCTCGAAGACAATCTCCACTGGACCGCCGACTCCCGCGCGCTCCACTTCATCGTCCACGCCGCCGGTGGCTCGCTCGATGGCCCCTATCGCGACGTCCAGGGCCGTCTCTACCAACTCGATCCCGCCACCGGCTCCATCACGCGCCTCGGTGCCGATTTTCCCGGCTCCTGGGAAAACTACGACCTGCTTGCCGACGGCTCGCTCGTCGCGCTCGGCCTTCGCGGAACCGAGCAGCATCTCTACCGCGTCAGCGGCGCGCACGCAACCGAGCTGCCCGCCGGAGCCATCTCTGGCCAGGCCGGTTCTGTTGCCAGCGTCTCGGCTCCGCTCCACGGTCACGCGCTCGTCTTCGAGCGCTCGGCCATCAACGTCCCCACCCAGGTCTTCGTCGCCGCTGACGCCGCCCACCCCGAACAGGCCACCGCCATCACCGCCTTCAACCCGATCTTTGCCCAGCGCGCCCAGCCCGCCTGGCGCACCTACCGCTGGAAGGCTCCCGACGGCGTCGAGGTTGAGGGCGTGCTCATCTTCCCGCCCGGCCAACTCAGCGCCAGACACCTCCGCATGCTCACCCTCATCCACGGCGGTCCCGCCGACGCCGACGGCAACCGCTTCGGTGCCGACTGGTATGACTGGGCCACGCTCGCCGCCGCTCACGGCTGGCTCGTCTTCCGCCCCAACTATCGCGGCTCCTCCGGCTACGGCGACGATTTCATGCTCCAGATCGCCCCGCACATCGTTTCCAAGCCCGGCGACGACATCCTCTCCGGCGTCGATGCGCTCGTCCGCGACGGCATCGCCGACCCCGACAAACTCGCCGTTGGCGGTTACAGCTACGGCGGCTACATGACCAACTGGCTCATCACCGCCACCACCCGATTCAAAGCCGCCGTCACCGGCGCCGGAGCCGTCGAGCACGCCGCCAACTGGGGCAACGACGACGTCTCCTTCGACGACGCCTGGTATCTCGGCGGCGCGCCCTGGCAGCAGCCCGCAATGTACCAGTCCGAGGCCGCTCTCTTCCGCATGGACCGCGTCCGCACCCCCACCCACATTGTTCAGGGCAACCACGACATTCGCGTCAGCTACCTCGAAGGCGTCACGCTCGAACGCGCGCTCCAGCGACTCGGCATTCCGCACAGCTTTCTCGTCTTTCCCGGCGAAGGTCACGGCCTCGGCAACGATCCCTGGCACGGCTACATCAAGCTGCGCGAAGAGTTGAAGTGGCTCGACCGCTACGACCCGCAGTGACTGCTCACCGGCCCGGCCCGGCAACCCATTTCCGCGCCCGGCAGGGAACTCCCCCGCACCCCGCTCGCCCGCAGCCGCATCGAACAGGTAAGCTGAGTACAACGCGCCGTGTCGAAAACATCCGACGCGCTTCCCCGGAACCGAGCATGACCGCTGCCGAACACGCACGCCTCGAAGAGTTTCGCGCCACGCTGCGCAGCGCGCGCCGCACCATCGCCCTCGAAGAAACCATTCGTCTCGCCATCGATTCCTTCCGCGCCAACAAAACCCGCTTCGCGCTCACCGCGCTCGGCATGGTCATCGGCTCGGCATCGGTCATCCTCGTCGTCACCATCGGCCTCACCGGCCGCGAATACGCCCTCGGCCTCATCTCCAAAATCGGCACCAACATGGTCGAACTGGAGTACGCCGGCGGCGGAGCCGTCGGCACCGAAAACGTCGAATACAACGACTTCCTCACCCGCGAAGACGAGCGCGCCGTCGAGGCGCAGCTTCCCGCCGTCCAGTATTCCTCACCCGTCCTCGAGATGCACGACCGCATCTCCTTCGGCGGCGGCGTCGTCAAGGACACGCTCGTGCTCGGCGTCGTCCCCGCTTACCAGAAAGTCCGCAACCTCATCGTCACCCAGGGCCGATTCATGGACGGCGAGGACGAAAGCGCCCACATCAAATGCGCCGTCGTCACCCTCCCCTTCGCGCGCCAGATGTTCGGCTCGCCAGACGCCGCCGTCGGCCAGAGTTTTTCCATCAGCGGCATCCCCTTCACCATCATCGGAACCTTCAAGGAGTCCGTCGATGACTTCGGCCAGTCTGAACTCACCGACAACACCATCCTCATCCCCTACTCCGTCGCCCGCTACTTCACCGGCACCGACAACGTCAAGCAGATTTACTTCTCCATGCGCTCCATGGCCGACGTTCCCGACGCCGCCGCCGCCATCGTCCGCATCGTCAAATCCCGCCACAAGCCCAGCTCCGTTTACCGCACCACCACGCTCTCTGAAGTGCTCACCATGGCCAGCCGCATCGCCACCGGACTCACCGCCGTGCTCATCGCCGTCGCCATGGTCACCCTCGCCGTCGGTGGCGTCGGCATCATGAACATCATGCTGGCCAACGTCCGCGCGCGCATACGCGAGATCGGCATCCGCAAGGCGCTCGGAGCCACCGCGCGCGAGATACGCCTGCAATTCCTCGCTGAAGCCGTCATGATCTCGCTCGCCGGAGGACTCGTCGGCACGCTGCTCGGCCTCGCGCTTCCGCTCGGCGTGCGCCTCTTCACCAATTACGTCATCCCCATCTCACCCTGGTCCATCCTCGCCGCGCTCGCCGTCTCGCTCATCGTCGGCGTCGTCTTCGGCACCGTCCCAGCCACGCGCGCCGCGCAGATGGACCCCGTCGAGTCCCTCAAATATGAATAATCCTGCGAAGCCAACGGAAGCCAACGCACACGGACGCGCCTCACTCGACCAGGAATCGCCCGGCGACGAGACTCCCGCAAAAGGGCCAAATCTTGTCCTGCTGTACAGCCTGCTCGCGCTCGGCCTGCTCGCCGCCATGGCCTTCGCCGCCGCCATCGTCTGGCCGTTTTACATCCAGCGCTGATCTGACCCGTAGTGGCTCGTTTTCGCGTTCAGAGACTCATGCGCCATCTGAACTTCGTTCATTGAAACCTACAGGCCGAGCCAGAGTTCTCTTATATACAGGAATGCCATCATGCAGCTTCTTGAAATCCTGCAAAAAGTATTGCTCAACTTTTTCCGATAACGTCAGCGGGTTCCCTTCGCCTCGCACAAAACAGAATTGCCGCAACTCGGAGCCAATCTTAGGGCCAGCAATAATTGCGAAGGCAAATCCTGGCATAGAAAACCTCCCAAAAAACTGTAAGTCGCGCCATTCTCCCATTGGCGATAATGTGAGTTTCTCTATCTGACTTGGTATTCTCACGCTAACCGAAAGCATCACGTCTTCTGGGAAATTGGCCTCGCCAATAAGGAAGCGGCGAAGCGGCTCTTCATAAGGGCCGAGCGGCACAGGTCTGGTTCTGCTAGCATTCCACGGATAAACGGACCCTCGCCAAAACATGCTTGTTGCGAAATACGTCAACGCGGAGATATCGACTTCAGGTATCTTGGCAGCATAGTAAATCGCGGCTGTGCGTGAATGGTCTAATTGACAACGGTATCGCTCAAGAACTGATCGCAGTTTGAAGGTTCCGTCATTCTTCAGCGCATTTCGCAGAACCCAATTTTCCCCGTTCCGGCTCAATCGTCCCTCACATTGCGAACAAAACAGGTATGCCCTTCGCTGCGATGAGGTCTGCTTTACCTCGTAACGAGTCATCGATACGGGGTTTGGGTTTGCATTCGTCGAAGGAGCGCGGAGGCTTTTGTATATGGCCTGCGGCAAGAAATGGCTATACTGCAATCTCACATCTAGCGTGAGACACATCGGGCAGGTTCCCGTGACAATTTTCTTGTGCTTCCCCATTCCCGCATTGTCGCACTTCGCTGAATCTTTCAAAGAGTTCCTGATACTACGAAACCGATTCATCATAGGCTGTAGCGTTCAGGGAGTCACTCCGCAATCAGCACCGGAATCCCATCCACCACCGGAAACCGCAGCCCACACCCGCCGCAGACAATCGCAAGCTCGTCCTTCGCGTCGTCGATACGCAGCTTTCCCCGACAGGCCGGGCACGCCAGCATCGCCAGCACAGCCGCGCGCGCGGCTGGCGTCAGCGCATCCGGCACGGGCGCGGCTAAATTCCCATCCGACGGTCGATCTTCCGTCGCCGGATTACTGGAGTGAGATTTCATGCTGCGAAGGGGTTGCCGCTGCTTCCGGGCGCGGCGCGCGGCTCGCCAGCTCCTGCTCGATCTTCCCGTTGATCTCCGCGCGCGCAAACTCAATCGCCACGCGTATGCTGTTCAGGATCGCCACCTCGTTCGACGAGCCATGCGTGATGATGCAGATGCCGCGCACGCCCAGCAGCGGCGCGCCGCCATACTCGTTGTAATCCAGCCGCCGCTTGAAATTATTGAACGCCTTCCGCGACAGCATCGCGCCCACCTGCGCCGTCACCGTCTGCGTCAGCGATTCGCGCAGCAGGTCGCGAAACAGCCGTCCGATTCCTTCGCCCGTCTTCAGCGCCACGTTGCCCACGAACCCGTCGCAGACAATCACATCCGCGCTGCCATTGAAGATATCCCGACCCTCCACGTTGCCCGTGAAGTGGATCGGCAGCGCGCGCAGCAGCGGAAACGCCTCGCGCGTCAGCTCGTTGCCTTTGGATTCCTCTTCGCCAATCGACAGCAAACCCACGCGCGGCCGCGCCACCTTCAGCACGCTGCGCGCAAACATCTCGCCCATGATGGCAAACTGTTCCAGATTGTGCGCCTTGCAATCGACATTCGCGCCCACGTCCAGCAGCACGCAGGGCGAGCCGGTCACAGTGGGCATCCGCGCCGTCAGCGCCGGGCGATCCACGCCCGGAATCGCGCCCAGCACCATCTTCGCCGTCGCCATCGCCGCGCCCGTATTGCCCGCCGTCACAAACCCGGCCACCTTCTTCTCGCGCACCAGCTTCAGCCCCACGCGCATCGAGCTGTCGCGCTTCGTGCGCACCGCGTGCGCCGCCTTTTCGTCCATGCCAATCCGTTCCGAGGCATGGTGAATCGTGATCGGCAGATCCTCGTCTTCCAGATGCTCATCCAGAAGGTCGCGCAGCTCCGGCTCCGGACCCACCAGATGGACCCGGACCGGCATCGTTTTGCACGCAAGAATAGCGCCGCGAATCTCCGGCTCCGGAGCCTTGTCCGAACCGAATGCATCGAGCGCGATGTCGATAAGCTGTGCCATGAGTGTGGCGGGGCGTTAGCTGACTGCGGTCTTGCTCTCCAGCACGGCGCGTCCCTTATACTCGCCGCACTTCGGACATGCCCGGTGGGGCATCTTCTTTTCCTGGCAGTTCGGGCAAATCGACAGCGAGCCAGCCGTCAGATGATCGTGGGACCGGCGAAGAGCGGTGCGACGCTTCGAGTGACGTCGTTTTGGATTCGGCATGACACAATTCCTTTCAAACTTCCACTCGTCGGCTTCCGGCGTTTCCCGCTGCCACGGCTCAGGAGCTTTTCCTGCTGCTCAGCTCGGCCAGCTTGCTCCACTTCGGGTCCATCTGCCGCGTTGCGCAGTCGCAATCCATCTCGTTGCGATTCTGGCCGCAAACAGGACACAGCCCCTTGCAATCCGGATGACAGAGTGTTCTGGCGGGCAACCCAAGCAGGATCTGCTCGCGCAGAACATCCTCCAGTTGCAGACTGCCTCCTTCATAATACCCGATTTCCGTCTCCTGTGTGGTGATCGACCCCTCGCCGTTCTCGTCGTCCACTCCCGCCGGGCGAAAAATCAGGTCGAAATCCCCCTTCAGATCATGCCTCACCGGGTTCACGCACCGCGCGCACGGCACCTCGAACTCGCCCGAAAACTCCCCGCGCAGCCGCACATCCACCACCACCTCGGTCGCGCTTCGATGCTCATGCAGCGCCTCGGCGCGCCCGGAGCAGCGCATCGGCCCCACCTGCCGGGTTTCCTCGTCCAGGTCCAGACTCCCCGCCGCAATATCCACCGAATAATCAACAGCTTCCCGCTCCAGCTCCAGTACAGTGAATCGCATCGCAGGCTCCTTCCGGGCGGAAATCCTTCCCACTTCGATTCTACTCTCCGGTCCTGCGCGCCGCGCTCGCGGTCGATGTTCCCGCCAATCCCTCAAGTCGCCCGCGGTTGCGCCGATGAATTCCGTACACGCGATCCTCTGTCCGGATCGGCAAGTCGGGGTTGCCGGGATCAGCCGCGTCGCTGCCGCAAGGCAACTCACGCATTCGCACGCGCCGATCTCCGACACACGCATCGACCAGGAGCCTCCACGATGAACTTCTTCAGCAATCTCCCCGTCGCCCGCAAGTTCATGATCGCCTTCGGGCTGGTCTGCCTGCTCGTTCTCGGTGCCGCCGCGTTCACCATCTTCGCCTTTCGCCTCGTCACCGCCAGCGTCGCCGATGTCCGCGATCATGCCCTGCCGGAAATAACCGTTCTCAACGAGATGCAGGAGAGCTTCAACGGAATCCGCCGGGAGACGCTCACGCTCCTGCTCTGTCCGGCTGCGGATTGCAAAACAGCCGCCCTTGCGCGCCTTGAAAAGAACCAGTCCGACTACGCCGATCAGCAGGCCGCCTTCGGGCGTTACGTCCACTCCCCCGAACAGCGGTCCATGCGGCGACAGATCGCTCAAAGCACTGATCGCTATGGCGCAATCACCGCGAAGGTTCTCGCTGACGTGAATGCGAACAATCTGGGAGATGCCCTCGACCAGGTCATGTCCGACTCCACCATGCGGACCTACGCGGAGGCTTCCGAGTCCATCAACCAGGCTCGGACAATGAGTTCCCGCGCCGGCGCCGGCAGCGCCTCCACCGCCGTATTCGTCGCCCGTCGCTCCACATGGATCGTCGCCGCCGCTTCGGTCCTCGTTTTCCTGCTCTGCGTCTCGATTGGCCTCATCCTCACGCGCATGATCGCCCCGCCGCTTGCCGCCGTCACAAGCGCACTGGAAAAACTCGCCCAGCGCGACCTCACCGCCGCCGTCGATTTCAGCCGCGAAGACGAACTCGGTCGACTGGCCGCCGCTCTCAACCGCAGCGTCTCCGCCATGCGCGGCGTCATCGAGTCCGTCGCCATCGGCGTCAGCACGCTCTCCACCGCAGCCGGGGAACTCAGCATCCGCTCCCGCGAAACCAGCGGCAACACCCACGCCCAGTCCGACAAAACCAACCAGATCGCCGCCGCCGCCCAGGAGATGACCGCCACCATCGGCGAGATCAGCAACAACGCCGAGGCCGCCGCCGGAGCCAGCCGCCAGTCCGCCGAAAAGGCCAACGAAGGCGGTGCCGTCATGAAGGCCGCCGCCGAAACCATGCAGCGCATCCACGCCGCCTCGGCCTCCGTCGCCGACAAAATGAACGAACTCGCCACCCGCTCCCTCGAAATCGGAAAAGTCGTCACCGTCATTCAGGAGATCAGCGAACAGACCAACCTCCTCGCGCTCAACGCCGCCATCGAGGCCGCGCGCGCCGGAGAGCATGGCCGCGGCTTCGCCGTCGTCGCCGGCGAGGTTCGCCGCCTCGCCGAGCGCACACGCTCCGCCACGCGAGAGATTTCCGCCACCATCGAAAGCATCCAGATGGAGACGCGCCAGACCCTCGACCTCATGCAAGGCTCGCAGTTCGCCGTCGAAAACGGCATCGACGAAACCTCCCGCGCGCGCACCAGCCTCGAAGCCATCATCGCCTCCGCCCGCGAGGTCGAGCACATGATCCACCTCATCGCCACCGCCGCCACCGAACAGACCGCCGCCGCCGGTGAAATCTCCGAATCCGCCTCGCAGATCTCCCAGCTCGCCACCGAAAACTCCCAGGCGTCGGAGGAAACCGCCGAGGGCTGCAAACAACTCACCGTCCTCGCCGGCGACCTCGACGGCGTCATCCGCCAGTTCCATCTCAACGAGGATCACCAGCCCGGTGGCCGCTGGGGCGGATCCGTCGCAGCTCCCCGCGCCAACCCCGCGCTCCGCTCGGCATAGCGTCCCGCAGCGTTCTCCACCGCGAAACTCACTCCGTCCCATCCCCCATCATGCAACCAGCCGACCGCCGCCGCCATCTGACTGCTCGGTAGCCTTTTTAGCTCTGCCCGTCCCGAATCGCGATGCCTTATGCATCGTCGCCGCGGGCATCACCCGTATTTTCGTCTCAGTGTGTTAGCCTCCGTTTGAGGAGAGGTGCGTAAGTGGTAGAGTTTCCTGTCCTGTTGGAGAATCCGGCATGAGCGCCGCAAAGTATGACCTCATCGTGATTGGCTCCGGCCCATCCGGCCAGCGCGCCGCCGTCGCCGCTTCCAAACTCAAAAAGCGCGTCGCCGTCGTCGAATCCCGCTCCGTCGTCGGTGGCGTCTGCGTCAACACCGGCACCATCCCGTCCAAGACCATGCGCGAGGCCGTGCTCCATCTCTCCGGCTACAACTACCGCACCGTCTATGGCATGAACTATCGCGTCAAGGAAAAGATCACCATGGACGATCTTTCCTTCCGCGTACAGGCCGTCATAAAAACCGAGATCGACGTCACCGAGGCCCAGCTCTCGCGCAACAACATTGACATCGTCCACGGCGCGGCCAGCTTCGTCGATCCTCAGACCATCCGCGTCACCGGCCCTGACAGCGAATCCACGCTCCAGTCCGAGCGCGTCATCATCGCCGTCGGCACCCGGCCGGCCACCTCCGACCGCGTTCCCATCAACGACAAAACCATCGTCAACAGCGACTCCATCCTCAACCTGCCCAAACTCCCGCGCACGCTCATCGTCGTCGGCGGCGGCGTCATCGGCGTCGAATACGCCTGCATGTTCGCCATCCTCGGCGTCCGCGTCACGGTCATCGAAAAGCGCAACCGCCTGCTCGAATTCGCCGACCAGGAGATCATCGAAACCCTCAGCTATCACCTCCGCGACAGCCGCGTCACCATGCGCCTCGGCGAGGAGCTGGAGAGCGTCGAGGAACTCCCCGACGCCACCGTCGTCGCCAATCTCAAAAGCCAGAAAAAAGTCTCCGGCGACGCGCTCCTTTACGCCGTTGGTCGCCAGGGCAACATCGACGACCTCAACCTCGACGCCGCCGGCATTCACGCCGACCCGCGCGGGCGCATCCCCGTCGATGAAAACTTCCAGACCAACATTCCCTCCGTCTACGCCGTCGGCGATGTCATCGGCTTCCCGTCGCTTGCCTCGGTCTCGATGGAGCAGGGCCGCATCGCCGTCGCCCGCGCCTTCAACGACATGAACACGGTCTCCAACCCCAGCTTCTACCCCTACGGCATCTACACCATCCCGGAGATCAGCTTCATCGGCAAAACCGAGGAGCAGCTCACCGAGGAGGACGTGCCCTACGAGGTCGGCATGGCCTACTATCGCGAGGTCGCGCGCGGCCAGATTCGCGGCGACACCACCGGACGCCTCAAGCTCATCTTCCACCGCGACACCCGCAAGGTGCTCGGCGTCCACATCATCGGCGAGGGCGCCAGCGAGCTCGTCCACATCGGCCAGGCCGTCATGACCCTCGGCGGCACCGTCGAATACTTCATCGAAACCGTCTTCAACTACCCCACGCTGGCCGAGTGCTACAAGGTCGCAGCCTTCAACGGCATCGGTCGGCTCCATCGCTACCAGTGACGACGGAGGCTCGCAGGATGACGACAGCGACGCGCCGCATTCGATCGACAAACACTTGTCCCGCGCCCAACGGCGGGCATACAATCGTTCCTTCGGAAAGCTTCTTTCCGACACTCGATTCCGAGGAGTGGCCATGAGCGCAGCCATTGGCGTCGTGATGACAGAGCACATCGTCGCCGGTCGCCTGCAACTGGAAAACGAACAGATGGTTCTCGTCGGCAGGCTTTCGCGCTTTCCCGCTGACCCATCCGAAACCGAAGCGCTCATCGGCGTCACCGTCAACGATCTCTACGAGCAGCTCGCCGCGCAGATCAAGCCTCTCGTCGCCGCGTCCCCGGTCGCCGCCATCGGCCTCGCCGTTCCCGGCGTCGTGCGCAACGGCGTCGTCCAGGACGCGCCCAACCTCACCCAGATCAAGGGCATCCGCTTCGGCGAACAGCTTGCCGCCGTCCTGCGCACCCACGGCATCGAAGCGCCCGTTCACATCCTCAACGACGCCGACTCGGTCGCCGCCGGCCTCGCCTCGCGCGGCGGCGCGCTCGACCGCATGACCCGCGTCTGGACCCTCGGCAACGGCATCGGCTACGGTCGCTGGCCCATCGCCGACGGCGTCTGGGAGGGCGGCCACACCGTCGTCACGCTTGACCCCAAAGAGCGCTTCTGCGGCTGCGGCGGCGTCGGACACATCGAGGGCATCATGGGCAACCGCGCCATGCGCCTTCGCTTCATGGACATGGAGCCGGAGGACATCTTCGCCAACGCCAAATCCGGCGACCAGCGCTGCCGCGATTTCGTCGATCTCTGGCATCGCGCCCTCGCCGCCGGCTGCGCCACGGCCATCCATCTCGGCGGTCCCGGACGCTTCTACTTCACCGGCCTCAACATCGGCTTCCTCGACCTCAAGCTCCTGCGCGAGCATCTGGAAAAGATGGTCCGCATGAGTCCGCTACAAAGCTATTCGCTCGAAATTCTGCCCGCCGATGACGCCATCAGCGTCGTCGGAGCCGGCGTCGCCGCCCTGCGAGCCCAGCAGGAGTGGTAGCCTCGCGCCAACGCTGCCGCAAAGCGAATGCAATCAATCCTCGCCATGCTGGAGCAGGGCAGGGAATTCCACCCCTGATCCCGCTCCCTTGCCTGATTCTGCTCTAGTATTTGCGCTGATACGTCCGCGACAGCCGATCCTGCACGCCCAGCCCGTCGCGATCCACAATCGACCACAGCAGCCCCGCGCCCAGCGGCAGCGCGGCCACCATCGTCGCCGGAATCCGCATCAGGCTCTGGCTCACCGTCGGATTCTCGTCGTCAAACGTGCAGAGCGCGATCCGCGCGTAGCGCATTCCCGGCGTCCCTTCGTCCGACAGCGCGAAGAAGATCACCTGATACACAATGCCAAAGATTGCCAGTCCCACAACCGTGGCCATCAGCGCCGTCCTGCCCGTTGGCACTGAATCCGCCGCCATCAGCACCACCGTCGCCGCGCTCAGAAACGCCAGCGCCACCAGCGAAGCATCCACAATCCCCGCCAGCAGGCGATGCAACCGCCCGGCCACGTACAGTTCGACCGCGACCGCCAACTCCGCCGCGTCCATCTCCAGCGTCTGCTTCTCGACAGCCTCCGTCGCCTGCGCCGTCAACAGTTCATGGTCCGGTTCTTCGTCAATCCGTCCCTCAATCACCGGCTCTTCGGCTTCAATTCCCGGCAGCCGCAGCAGCGCAATCTGATCATCGACCAGCGCTTCGGCAGTGTGCTCGGCAACTCCAGTCCGCGCCGTCGGCTCGCCATCTCTCGGCGTTTCGCTCGCCTGCCACGCTGGCTCGCCGCCCACCTGTGTCCAATCCGGCTTCGTCCACTCCGGCGCAGCCGACGCAGCCTCGGTCGGCAGCTCCGCCGGGTCCACCTCAAAAATGTTCAACTGCGGCCCGGCATTCTCCACGGGCGCAAACGGCTGCTCCGCCAGTCGCGGCCTCGCCTTGTGCATCGCCACCAGCTCGCGCGGAAACTCGATCAGGTTCGCCGCCGAGGCATGCACCGGCTCCACCGTCGCATCCTCAATCGCGTCCTCCTCGCGCACACGAAAATAGTCATACTCCGGCTGCGGTGCCACGCGCATCTCTTCCCACGCATCCGCCGTCGGCGCCATCGCGTCGTGCCATCGCGGCTGCGCTTGTGTCGTGCGCTCCGCGGCGGGCGCGGGTTCGTCCTGCCAGCGTGATTCCGTCCGCGTCAACTCCGCCTGCTGCGCCTCCAGCGGCAGATGCGCCTGCAACCCCGCCAGCACGGCTTCCGCCGCCGCCTGCGCGCCGCGCGCAGCCTCCACGGCAGCTCCCGCCGCGCGCACCACCGCCTCGGCGTTGCCTGCAAACAAATCCTCATACGTCGGCGCATTCGCATACCGCGCCGCCACCCGCGCCGCCGCCTGCGCCGCGCGCGAGTTGCCCGCCTGCCGCGTCGCCTGCGGCTCGCTCTGCGCCGCCGTCGCGCCGCCCTGTCGACTGCGATGCGCCGCCAGACGACGATTCACTTCACTCTTCCAGTCCTGAGCCTTCGCGTCACGGGCTTCCATAGCCCGTTCCGTTTCCATCCCCTCGTCAAACCTTTCCTCGAAAAGGTTCAGCGCCGCAGACTCTCGACTCGCCCGTTGATTCAATGCCGCATCCCTTTCCTCGCGCCGCTCACGCCCCTGTTTTCATCCCGTTTCCGTCTTACTTCACAGCACTCAGGCGTTTGTTATCCTGAGCAGGAATCCGGTGAGGCGACTTCACTATTTTTGGTGTATCACGCTGCTTGCGCTGTGTCATGCGCAGATTCACGCGCAGCTAGTAACCAATGCGTTACCCGCTGCTGATTCCAGCCCAGGCCAGTCTTCCGCCGCATCCGCCGCGCAAAACTCCGCCGCCATCCCCGACGACCCCAGCCTGCAAATGCTGCCCACCGCGCGCCCCCTGCCGCAGCCTCAGAAGGGAACCATCCTCCACTGGCAGGCTCGCAATCAGACGCGCGTCGGCGACACCTGGACGCTTGACGGCGGTGTCCTCGTCACCTATCAGGATTACGTCATGCGCGCCGACCGCGTCCTCTATCAGCAGGACAAGGACACCGTCCTCGTTCAGGGTCACGTCCAGCTCGACGGCGGCCCGCAGGATGTCTCCCTCGACGCCGACCACGGCGAAATCCATCCCGACGCGCACACCGCCCGATTCTTCCAGGTCATCGGCACCTTCGGCGTCCGCAGCCTCGGCACCGCGCGCATTTACACCACGCCCGACCCATTCACCTTCACCGGCCGCGTCCTGCTCCAGACCGGCGAAAACAGCTTCCACATCGTCGATGGCTCCATGACCTCCTGTCGCCTGCCCACGCCCGACTGGCAGTTCGTCTCCAGCTCCATCGACATCGAAGACCAGACCGCCGCCATGAAAAACAGCGTCTTCCATTACTTCCACATCCCGCTCTTTTACATCCCCGAACTCAAACACTCCACCCAGGTCAACGACCGCAGCTCCGGCCTCCTGCTGCCCATCTTCGCCGACTCCAGCGTCAAAGGCATCGTCCTCGGCGACGAATACTACTGGGCCATCAACCGCAGCGCCGACCTCACCATCGGCCTCGAATTCTGGACCAATCGCGGCTGGGCGCCCGACGGCGACTTCCGCTACAAGGGCCGAAAACTCGACGCCTTCAACCTCCGCTGGGACGCCCTCATCGACCGCGGCATCGAAGAGCTGCTCCCCGGAAACACCGTCCCCACGCGCGTCAAACAGGGCGGCACCGACATCGAGGCCTGGGGTCGCCGCGATTTCACCAGCCACACCCGCCTCGCCGGAAACGCCGAATATCTCTCCAGCTACATCTTCCGCCTCGCCTTCGACGAAAACCTCGCCCAGGCCACCAGCTCCGAAGTCCTCAGCGACGTCACCCTCACCGCCGACCATCACGGCCGCGTCTTCACTCCCGGTCTCCAGCGTTTTGAAAGCTACGGAGCCTCCGGCAACGGCAGCGGCGCGCCCGTGCTCTCCGTCCCGGAGGTGCGCATCCTCTCGCTGCCCACCGTCCGCTGGGACGCCATCGACCAGCCCGTCGCCGGAACCCCGTTCTACTGGAGCTTCGGCTCCTCTGTCGCCGACCTCAGCCGCTCCGAGCCAAACTTCCACTCCCACAACGTCGGACGCCTTGACGTTTATCCGCGCCTCGCCTGGCCCATTCACCTCGGTCAGTGGGATTTCCTGCCCTCCGTCGCCGCGCGCCTCACCCAGTACTCCGGCAGCCAGACTCCCGACCTCACCGGCACCCACTACGACGGCGTTCCCTACGTCAGTCACGACCCCCTCACGCGCACCGACGCCGAGTTCGCCCTCGACCTCCGCGCTCCCGTCTTCGGACGCGATTTCCTCCTGCCATACTTCCATCGCCAACTCCGCCACGTCGTCCAGCCCGAGCTGTTCTACCGCTACGTCGCCGGCATCCACTCCGAGCCGGACACGCTCCTCTTCGACCTCACCGACATCGCCGTCGACACCAACGAAGCCGGCTTCGCCCTCACCCAGCGCTTCTATCTCCGCCCCACACACCCCGCTCCCTGCGCCAACACACTCACCCCCTGCCCCACCCCTCAGCGCGAATGGGCCAGCTGGTGGATCGCCCAGAAATTCTTCTTCAACCCCACCTTCGGCGGAGCGC
Organism: Acidobacteriota bacterium; assembly: GCA_021846275.1. Lineage (GTDB taxonomy): Bacteria > Acidobacteriota > Terriglobia > Terriglobales > Acidobacteriaceae > Acidicapsa. Next base: position 16,724 of record JAJZBZ010000010.1, on the reverse strand, counting down.
TCATCCCCAACCGCCGCAACGTCTTCGACACCACCCTCGACCTCACCGGCATCGCCTTCCTCACCAACGCCCGCAACGTCGCCCCCATCCTCTCCCGCATCCGCTTTGAAGCCATCCCCAACATGCGCATCGAGTGGGACATGGACTACGACACCAAGGCCGGACGCTTCGGCGCCAACAACCTCTACGCCGGTTACAGCCTCGGTCGCATGACCCTCGGCGCCGGCCAGGCCCTGCTCAACGCCGTCGATGAAGCCGGAGCCTCAGCCTCCGTCGCACAAAGCCACGAGTTCACCCCGTTCCTCTACTACGGCAGACCCTCCGACGCAGGATTCAGCCTCGGCGTCAACGCCAGCTACGACTTCGCCGAAAGCCAGCTCCAGTACAGCGGCACCCAGGCCATCTACAACTGGAACTGCTGCGGCCTCAGCGTCGGCTACCGCCGCTTCGCCCTCGGCTCCCTCCGCGACGAATCCGAACTCCTCTGGGGATTCACACTCTCCGGCATCGGCTCCGCCGGAAACATCCGCCGCAGCAGCGCCGTCTTCCCCACCCCCGACGTCCTCAGCCACACCTACTGAGCGTCGTCACCTGCGCTTGAATTCGGTATCGTCTCACTCCACACCTAAAGTACATTACCATTCCGGTATCATGAAAAAGGAAGGGGTATTTTCCTGAAGATTTTCCTTGCTTTGTATTACCCCGCTGTGCAACTTTAATACCGAAGTAACGTCCAACAAATGGAACCATCCGAATGGGGGGTGGCGAATATGCCGACATCCACTCAAACGATTTCATCTGCTCAAGTGGTTTCTAAATTTCTCATCCAGAACTCAGAGCGGGTTTCGAATCTCAAACTTCAAAAACTGCTCTATTACGCTCAAGGATGGCATCTGGGGCTTTATTCGAAGCCCTTATTCGATGAACCCATCGAAGCGTGGCGGCACGGCCCAGTGGTCCCCAGGATTTTTCGTCTCTACCGCGACTTCAAGTGGTCGCCAATTCAAGTCGAGACAACCCCGGTCGACGTGTCGTCGTCGGTTTCAAAGCATTTGAAGACAATCCTCAAGGTATACGGGCAATGGACGGCCGCGCAGCTTGAGACTCAATCACATACGGAGTCACCTTGGATCGAAGCGCGGCAGGGCTATCCCGACGGTGCATCGTGCCGCACCGTGATTACTCAGGAATCGATGCAGCATTATTTTTGCAAACTTGCCAATGCCTAGAAGGCCGAGACGGAAAGTTTCGGCCCAGGTCCGTCCTGCAGACAGGCGGCGCCTAAAGTTTTCCCTCGAATACCTTGATCTCAACAATCCGAGATTCGATCCCGGAAATTGCGGAAGCGACTTTTTCGTTGCGCTATTCGAGGAGATTGTTCGATATCAGGGACTCAGCGTGGATCAATTCAAAGAATCTTGTCCGGAAGAGCACAGGCATCCGATCGATTTTTCCAAAACCAGAGAGACTAACGGGTTTCAGGAAATTGATCCGAGCGACGACGAAGGAATATGGACCGACGATTGTTGGCAATTTGGCCTGCGAAATCAAAATGGAACCTATGATCGATGTGCCTGGCGAGTTCATGGATTCATTGATGGAGAGCATTTCTACATCGTTTGGCTTGACCCAGATCATCAACTCAATCCAGACGCCAAGTATAGAAAAGCGAACAATTAATTTTGTTCGGCCTCCCACTCCATCCCTGTTCAGGAGTATTTCCCTCATGAAAGCCATCCAGATCCACACCACCGGCGGCCTTGAAGTCGTCCATCTCGTCGAAATCCCCACGCCCACTCCCGCGCCCGGCCAGGTGCTCGTCCGCGTCGCCGCCATCGGCGTCAACTACATCGAAAACTACCACCGCGACGGTCGCTACCCCGTTCCGCTTCCCTTCACGCTCGGCATGGAAGCCAGCGGCACCGTCGCCGCGCTCGGCCCGGGCGTCTCGGACTTCGCCATCGGCGACCCGGTCGTCTCCGCCGCCGTCCTCGGAGCCTACGCCGAATACGCGCTCGTCCCCGCCGCCCAGCTTCTCCGCGTTCCCGCCTCGCTCGATCTCCGCCAGGCCGCAGCCGTCTTCCTTCAGGGACTCACCGCGCACTACCTCGCTTTTTCCACCTTCCCGCTCAAGCCCGGCGACACCGCGCTCATCCACGCCGCCGCCGGCGGAGTCGGCCTGCTGCTCACACAGATGGCCCGCCGCCTCGGCGCGCGCGTCCTCGCCACCGTCTCCACCCCGGAAAAAGCCGCCCTCGCCCGCCAGGCCGGAGCCGACGAGGTCATCCTCTACACCCACTCCGATTTCGTCGCCGAAACCCGCCGCCTCACCAGCGGTCGCGGCGTCGATGTCGTCTACGACTCCGTCGGAAAAACCACCTTCACCGGCAGCCTCGACTGCCTACGCCCGCGCGGCCTGCTCGCCCTCTTCGGAGCCTCCAGCGGAGCCGTCCCACCCCTCGACCTCATCGAACTCAGCCGCAAAGGCTCACTCTTCCTCACCCGGCCCACCCTCGGCCACTACACCCTCACCCGCGCCGAACTCGAATCCCGCGCCGCCGACATCCTCGCCTGGGTCGCTGACGGCTCGCTCCGTGTCCGCATGGAACACACCTACCCGCTCGCCCAGGCGCGACAGGCGCTCCTCGACATCACCTCCCGCCGCACCACCGGCAAACTCCTGCTCCTCCCCTGATCCCCGCCGTCCTCCACTTGCCATTCCCTCCGGGAATCCGCTTGTCAGTCGTCAGCCGTCAGCCGTCAGCCGTCAGTGGTCAGTGGTCAGTGGTCAGTGGTCAGTGGTCAGTCATCAGCAAAGCCTGTGCTTTTTTGTTGTCATTCCCGAAGGGAATCTGCTTCTCAGCCGTCAGTGGTCAGCCGTCAGTGGTCAGTGGTCAGTCGTCAGCAAAACCTGTGCTTTTTTGTTGTCATTCCCGAAGGCAATCTGCCTCTCAGCCGTCAGTGGTCAGTCGTCAGTCATCAGCAAAGCCTGTGCCTTTTTGTTGTCATTCCCGAAGGGAATCTGCTTCTCAGCCGTCAGCCGTCAGTCGTCAGTCATCAGGAAAGCCTGTGCTTTTTTGTTGTCATTCCCGAAGGGAATCTGCTTCTGTCCTTGTTTTTGTTTCCCATCAGCCTCAGCAAGCGCCAGCCCGCAACCAGCGGGAGCGCCACAACTGTCTGTGGCGCGCAAAGCGCGCGTCCGCTGCATGCGGTTGCTCTGATTCTGCACGAGCCTGTTGTGCGGGCTGCCGCGACCATCGGTGCGTGTGTATACTGTCCCACGCATACAAAATCCAACCCGCAGCCACACCCAAATTCACCCCCGGAACACTCCCCCGTGAACCATCCCGCAATTCCCGGTCGAGCGCTCTGAAAGAAAGTGAGTTCCAGCCATGTTCGCTGAGCACACCGCAGGAAGCCATCAGAACCACACCCCAATCACTCAGGCTTTCGCCGCCACCGCGCTCACCCTGCTCGCCATCGGCTGCGGCGGCGCCAGCGCTCCGAAGATCGGCACCACCCCGCAGGCCATCACCTTCACCAATCCCGGCACCCAGACCGCCGGAACCTCGCAGACGCTCTCGGCAAAATCCAACTCCGGCCTCGCCGTCACCTTCACCTCGGCCACGCCCGCCATCTGCTCCGTCTCCGGTGCAACCGCCAGCTTCACCGCCGCCGGCACCTGCACCCTCAACGCCAACATCGCCGCCAACACCACCTACGCCGCAGCCGCTCCCGTCTCGCAAAGCTTCACCGTCAACCCCGCCATTCCCGCCGGAACCACCATCGACATCGTCGGCTACGTATTCCTTAACTCATCCGTTGGCAACACGGCCGCCACGCTCTGGCAGCTTGCTCCCGGCACTCCCACCGCCACGGCAACGCTCCTGCCCATGCCCGGCGGCATGACCAGCGCCATGGCCCAGTCCGTCGCCGTCTCCGGCAGCGATGTCTACGTCGCCGGCTGGGCAACCAACGCCACCACCGGCATCGCCCTCTACTGGCACAACGGCTCACCCATCATCCTGCCCTCGAATCTGTCTTTCTCTCACGCCTACGCCATCGCCGTCTCCGGCGGCGACGTCTATGCCGTCGGATTTGAAGCGAACAATTCAGTGGATGGCAACGCCATGCTCTGGGTCAACGGCGTCGCCAACCCGCTGCCCCTGCCCAGCGGATTCACAGACGCCGTGGCCAGCGCCATCACAGTCTCCGGCGGAAATGTGTACATTGCCGGAACGGCCTGGGGAGGCACCAACGGCAACACCGCCGTCTACTGGGTCAACGGTGCGCCGACGATTCTGGCCCCGCCCAGCGGCTACACCAGCGACTACAGCGCCACAGGAATCGGCGTCTCCGGCGGCAATGTCTACGTCGCAGGATACACCCAACCCAACTCCGGTGGCGGCTCCGCGATTCTTTGGGAGAACAGCGGTCCGCCCACCGCGCTGCCCTTGCCCCTGGGCGTTCTACCCGAACAGTATGGAGCCAATCAGATCACCGTCTCCAATAACAATGTGTATGTTGCCGGAGGCGGCGCGACCGGTTTTAGCACCGCTACAGCAGCCTACTGGCTGAATGGTGTGCCCACGGTGCTGACCCTGCCCAACAACCTGCAAAATACCCTCGCCGTCGCCTCAGCCGCCCAGATCGCGCTCGTCGGCACAGATCTCTACGCGGCCGGATCGTTTTACGATACCAATCTTGGGAACCTCCAGGCAGCAGCCTACTGGGTGGACAGCGGAGCGGCCACGCTGCTGCCCATGCCCACCGGCGCGGACGAAGCCTGGGCCAACGGCATCGCCGTCGCCACGCAGTAGCCGCCAGTCTTCACGCGCCGCCGCCATGCGCGACAGCCCCGGACAACTGACCCCGGAAACTGATCCCGGAAACTGATCCTGGACAACTGACCCCCGGCGACTGACCCCCGGCGACTGAAAACTATTTTTGCCAAACTGGCAGGCAATTATTCCCATCCGTGCCATACTGCAATTCCAGCACTCGTCCTGCGCTCAGTTCAGCCAGCCAGACGAGCCGCGATGATGGCAAACAAGTAAACATTTCGCCAATTTTTCGTTGGCAAGAAAATTAATACCACCCCCCTGGGGGGGTAACCGAGATAATAGCAAACAGGTTAACACCTTAAAATCAACCTATCTCATGGATAAATATAGTTTTATTGGATAATTCAGTTGCGCCGCGCAAAACAGGTTTCAAGTCCCGCCCGCACGCAAACCCGCCGCTGCGAAGACATTCTCCAGCGAATCGTGCCGAAGATCGACCCTTTCATTGGCCGCAGGACGACGCTGTGCACTGGACTGCAAACCGGGCGTCTCGATTACTCCCGAATCTCGTAGTATCTTTCGGCCAGTTGCGCGAAGCGCGTCTGTTCGCTCGCGGTCCAGGCAGCGTCGCGGCCCATCTCGGCGGCGAGCAGCGCGGCCACGCGCGGCGCGGCTTCCACTGCGGCGCGCGCGTCCATCAGCAGCGCGCGCATCCGGCGTGAGAGCACGTCCTCCACCGTTCGCGCCATCTCTTCGCGCGCCGCGTAGACGACCTCGGCAGCCGTGAAGGGCAGGCGCGGATGCAGCGGCTCGGCCAGGCGGCCATCTTCGCGCTGCATCCGGCGGATTGCATCGGCGTCGCTGCCGAAGCGGGCGAGCGAGGTCAGTTCCGGCAATTCCTGCTCTGCGGCTGGGGAGTGCGGCGCGCCGCGCAGCGGCAGCGACTCCGTTCGGCACGCGCGCCGCTCAATCATCCCATTGCGCGCGGCAAAATCCAGCGTGTCCTCGGCCATGCGCCGATAGGTCGTCCACTTGCCGCCGGCAATCGTCACCATTCCGCTCGGCGAAATCTCCAGATGGTGCTCGCGCGAGAGCTTTGCCGTGCTCGCGCCAGCGCCGGTGACCAGCGGTCGCAGCCCGGAGAAGACGCTGCGAATCTCCGCCACGCGAATCGGTCGCGCGAGGTAAGGCGTGATCGTTTCCAGCAGAAAATCAATCTCCTCCCGCGTGTGGCCCGGCTCCATCGCCGTCGCATCCACGGGAACGTCGGTCGTGCCGATCAGGCAGCGGCCCATCCACGGAATGGCGAAGATCACGCGCCCGTCGCGCGTTTTGGGAATCATCAGCCCGCGGCTGCCGCCCAGCATGTCGGCGTCCACGACGATGTGTGTTCCTCGGCTGGCGCGCAACAGCGGCGCGCTCGATGGCTGGTCCAGCCGACGCACCTCGTCGAGGAAGATTCCCGCGGCGTTGATTACCGCTCCCGCCGCAACCTCGCGCTCTTCGCCAGTTTCTGCGTCCGCAATCGCAGCGCCACGGACGCGTCCGTTGCGCTCGATGAGCCGCACGCAGCGCGCGTAGTTCAGCACCACCGCGCCGTGGTCCTCCGCCGTGCGCGCCAGAGCCAGCGCGAACCGCGCATCGTCAAACTGCCCGTCGAAGTATTCAATGCCGCCCTTGAGGTTCGCCGTCTGAATGCCCGGCACGGCCCGGATCGTGGCGCGAGCGCCGAGCAGCCGCGTGGTGCCCAGCGAGGATCGCCCGGAGAGCAGGTCGTAGAGCTTCAGCCCGGTCCCATAAAACGGCAGCGCAGCCCAGTCATAGGCGGGCGTCACAAACCCCTGGCGGTGGACCAGGTGCGGCGCGTTGCGCAGCATCACGCGCCGCTCGCGCAGCGCCTCATAGACGAGATGCATCTGTCCGCTGGCCAGGTAACGCACGCCGCCGTGGACGAGCTTGGTGGCGCGGCTGGACGTGGCGCTGGCGAAATCCGCCGCCTCCACGAGCACGGTGCGCAGCCCGCGCGTGGCCGCGTCCACGGCAATGCCCAGCCCGGTTGCGCCGCCGCCGATCACCAGCACGTCACAGCCTTCGCGCAGCCGCTCCCACTTTTCTTCGCGCGTCATATCGGCCTCGTCTTTCCTGGCAGCGACGCGGAGCGGTGAGACGGATCCGCGTCTCCCACAGATATGGGTATGGCTTGCCATTCGCGCCTCCGGCGTCGTAAATTTTGTCGATACGTCGCTGCGGAGAACGTTTTCATGTCAGAACCATCCTATCTCGGCGCGCTTGACCAAGGCACCACCAGCACGCGGTTTCTCATTCTCGACCGAGCAGGGCACATTGTCGCCAGCGCGCAGCAGGAGCATCGCCAGATCTATCCGCGGCCGGGCTGGGTCGAGCACGATGCGATGGAGATTCTGGCCCGCACGCGCTCCGTGATCGACGAAGCCGTTTCCCGCAGCGGACTGGACGCGGGCCAGATTGCCGCTGTTGGCATCACCAACCAGCGCGAGACCACCGTCGTCTGGAATCGCCACACCGGCGCGCCCGTGGCGAACGCCATCGTCTGGCAGGATACGCGCACCGCCGAGGCGGTCACGCGCTACTCCGCTGACGGCGGGCAGGATCGTCTGCGCGCGCTCACCGGCCTGCCGCTCAGCACCTACTTCAGCGCGCTCAAGCTCCAGTGGATTCTCGATCACGTCCACGGTGCGCGCGACGAGGCGGAACGCGGCGACCTGCTCTTCGGCACCATCGATTCGTTTCTTGTCTGGCACCTGACCGGCGGCGCGGGCGAGGGGCTGCATGTGACGGACGTGACCAACGCCAGCCGAACGCAACTCATGAATCTGCACACGCTGGAATGGGACGCCGACCTGCTCGCGCTCTTCCGGATTCCGCGCGCGATGCTGCCTGAGATTCGCTCCAGCAGCGAGGTGTATGGAACGCTCGTCGAGACGGCTCTTCGCGGTGTGCCCATCGCCGGCATTCTTGGCGATCAGCAGGCCGCGCTTGTCGGACAGAACTGTTTCCGCGCAGGCGAAGCGAAGAACACCTACGGCACGGGCTGTTTCCTGCTGATGAACACCGGCGCGGCGCGCGTTTCCCGCCACGGAATGCTGACCACACTGGCGTATCGCTTCGGCTCCGCTCCGGCCTGTTACGCGCTGGAGGGCAGCATCGCCATCGCCGGGGCGCTGGTGCAGTGGCTGCGTGACAATCTGGGCCTGCTCACGCGCAGCGACCAGATCGAAGAGCTTGCGCGAAGCGTGGCCGACAACGGCGGCGTCTACATTGTGCCCGCGTTCTCCGGCCTCTACGCGCCTTACTGGCAGGATGCCGCGCGCGGCCTCATCGCCGGCCTCACGCGCTACTCGACCAAAGCGCATCTGGCTCGCGCCGTGCTGGAAGCCACAGCCTTCCAGACCCGCGACGTGCTGCGCGCGATGGAACAGGACTCCGGCGTCGCGCTCACCGCACTGCGCACCGACGGTGGCATGGTCGGCAACGAGCTGCTGATGCAGTTTCAGGCGGACATTCTGGATCGCGAAGTCCTGCGCCCGGCCATGCGCGAGACAACGGCGCTCGGCGCGGCCTACGCCGCCGGGCTTGCGACGGGCTTCTATCGCTCACTCGACGAGCTGGCAGCGAACTGGCGCATCGACAAATCCTGGACGCCGCAAATGTCCGCCGACGAGCGCGAGCGGCTTTGTCGCGGATGGGACAAAGCCATCGCGCGCTCCTTTGACTGGCTTCCGGTCTGACTCACTTCGACCGCTCCGCTGGCGCTTTCACTTTCATCGCAGAAAGGTCTCCATGCACACTCCGCTCTTCGGCGAATTTCTCGGCACCGCTGTTCTGGTCTTCCTCGGCGACGGCGTCGTTGCCGGCGTGCTGCTGCGCGGCTCCAAGGCGGAAAACGCGGGCTGGATGGCCGTCACAGCGGGCTGGGCCTTCGCCGTCTTCTGCGGCGTGCTCACGGCCATCGCCTTTGGCAGCCCGGCCGCTCACCTGAACCCGGCCATCACGCTCGCGCTTGCGATCGAAACGCGGAACTTCGCATCGCTTGCTCCATTCATCGCCGCGCAGATGGCGGGCGGATTTTTAGGCGCGACGCTGGTCTGGCTTTTTTACTTTCCCCACTGGCGCGCGACGCCGGACCCGGCGGCCAAGCTCGCCGTCTTCTGCACCGCGCCCGCCATTCGCAGCCCCTTCTGGAATCTGCTCGCCGAGGCGCTGGCCACCGCCATTCTGCTGCTCACCACGCACGCGCTCGGAGCAAAAAGTTTTGCCGCCGGCACGCCGACGCTTTCGCCGTTCCTGGTTGGCGTCATCGTCTGGAGCATCGGACTCTCGCTGGGCGGCACGACCGGCTACGCCATCAATCCCGCGCGCGACCTCAGCCCGCGCCTGGCCCACGCGCTGTTGCCCATCGCGGGCAAGGGCGCGTCCGACTGGGCATACGCACCCATCCCCGTCCTCGGCCCGCTGCTCGGCGCGCTCGTCACCGGCCTGCTGCTGCGCGCGGCCGGGTAAGTGCGCATGGCTCGCAAGGTGAGCGCAAGCACCATTGCTCGTCGAAGACCGAAGCACGCGCTTGTTTCACAGCGCGCGAGCGCAGGCCGCAGCCGATGACCACGCCCACTGGAAATTGAATCCGCCCAGGTGCCCGGTTACATCCACCACTTCGCCAATAAAATAAAGCCCCGGCACACGGCGCGCCTCCATCGTCTGCGAGTTCAGCGCGCGCGTATCCACGCCGCCCACCGTGACCTCGGCCTTTTCGTAGCCCTCGCTGCCGTTTGGCATCAGCGCAAACCCATGCAGCCGCGCTTCCACCTCGGCCAGCGCTGCGTCGGTCCATCGCAGCGGACGCAACGCCGACGCCAGATGATCGGCCAATCTCTGCGGCAGCCGTGCACGCAGAGCCTCACGCAGCGCGCGCTCGTCGCGACGAGTCATCGCCCGCCCGGCGAAAACCCGTTCACCGGGCGCAAAATCCACGCGCACCGCGCCGCCCGGCTGCCACCAGGAAGACGCCTGAAGGATTGCCGGTCCGCTCACGCCGCGATGCGTGACCAGCAGCTTTTCCTCAAAGCGCGAGCGGCTCCCATCCGCCCACGCCACGACCGGAGCGGAGACACCGGCCAGCGCGGTCCACGCTGGCTCGGCGAGAGTGAGCGGCACCAGCCCCGGACGCGGCGCAACGACAGGAATGCCAAACTGCCGCGCCACTTCGTAGCCAAATCCCGTCGCGCCCAGCTTTGGAATTGACAGGCCGCCGGTGGCAATTACCACCGCATCCGCCTCGAAGACCCCCTGCGACGACGCCACGCGAAACCGGCCCGCAGGATGGCCCGGTTCCTGCCAGATGCGCTCCACGTGAATCTCCCGCGCCCGCAGCAGAATCTCCACTCCGCCACGCTCGCAATCGTCCAGCAGCATCGACAGAATCGCCTGCGCCGGGCCATCGCAAAAGAGCTGCCCCAGCGTTTTTTCGTGGAACGCGATCCCGCGTCTGCGCACCATCGCGATGAAATCCTGCTGCGGGAACTGCGCCAGAGCCGACTTCGCGAAGTGCGGATTGGCGGAGAGAAATCGGTCGGGCGCGCAGTGCAGATTGGTGAAGTTGCAGCGCCCGCCGCCGGAGATCAGAATCTTTCGCCCCGGCCTTTCGCCATGCTCCAGCAGCACCACGCGCCGTCCGCGCTCGCCCACGCGCGCCGCGCAGAACAGTCCCGCCGCTCCAGCGCCAATCACCACCGCATCCACGCGCCGCAGCTCAGCCATTCGGCTCACTCATGCGGCGTCGCGCCAGCTCCAGCGCAGCGTCGTGTGTCGCGACCGCGCCCTCCATCTGTGCGTCTTCCACGGCGTCGAGCGCGGAGCGAAATTGCGGCCCGGGCGCAAAGCCCGCCGCAATCAGATCGCGGCCCGTGATCAGCCGCCGCGGACGCACCACCTCGGCGGGCATTGACTCCCAGCGCCGCCTCGCATACTCCCAGTGTTCCAGCCTGCCGTGCGCGGCCAGGCAATCCATGCGGTGCAGCGCCAGATGCTCGGCAAACCGCTCCAGCCGGAAGAACCGTCGCAGCGTCGATTCCTTCATTCGCTCCACGTCGCCGAAGCGCATGTGGTTGGCTACAAGCGCGGCAATCTGCGCCGCGTCCTCGCGCGAAAATCGCAGCCTCCGTGCGACCTCCTCCGCGATGCGCACGCCGACCTCCACGTGCCCGTCGAAGCGAATCCGATCCGGCGCTCGGCGAAAGGTCGCGGGCTTGCCCGCATCATGCAGCAGCGCGCCCCAGGCAAGCGTCGCGCTCACGCCCGGCTCCAGTTGCTCCAGCAGCCGCAGTGTATGCTCCCACACATCGCCCTCGGGATGAAACTCCGCCGGCTGCTCCACGCCGTGCATCGCCGTCACCTCCGGCAACACGACGGCGAGCATCCCGGTCTCATCCATTCGCTCCAACGCAGGCCGCGCCGCGCCCTCGGTCAGCATGCGCGTCAGCTCGTCGCGCACACGTTCCCGGCTGACGCGACCGAGCATGTGCGCCATTGCGCGCATTGCCGCCAGTGTCGTCGCGTCGAGGTCAAACCCAAGCCGCGCCGCAAATCGCACCCCGCGCAGCAGCCGCAGATGATCCTCGGCAAATCGCCGCGCCGGATCGCCGATCGCACGCACAAGACCCGCGTCCAGATCCGCCAGTCCGCCCACTGTGTCCATCACCGCCGCGCGCAGATTTCGTTCTTCCGCCGCTCGCTCCACGTCCAGAAACAATCCGTTGATCGTGAAGTCACGCCGCGCCGCGTCCTCCGCCGCGCTCGTCGTATAACGCACTTCATCCGGCCTCCGCCCGTCGCTGTAGCTGCCATCGCTGCGAAAGGTCGCCACTTCGGTCACCACGCGCTCGCCGTCGATCTCATCGGCAACGAGCACCACGCCGAAGTGCGCGCCCACGCCGTAGCTCTGAGGAAAAATCTCCATCACGCGCTCCGGCTCGGCCGCCGTGGCCACGTCGTAGTCCTGTGGCGCAACACCGAGCAGCAGGTCGCGCACGCAGCCGCCGGCCAGCAGCGCGGCAAAGCCCTCAGCATGCAACCGCCGCGCAATCGCCGTCGCCGCCCGCGCCTGTCGAGTCTCCGGAAGCCTGACTCCAGCCATGCCTTCAGCGTACGCGAGCACGCGCTTTCCCCTCAAAGCCCGCAACCCGATAGACTGGTGGCATGACCCGGCACGATGCCGCGCGCGGCCTCATTCTCGGCATTGAAAGCTCCTGCGACGAGACCGCCGCCGCCGTCGTCGCCGAGGGTCGTCGCACGCTCGCCTCCGTCGTCGCCAGCCAGACCGCGACGCACGCACACTGGGGCGGAGTCGTTCCCGAACTGGCCAGCCGCGAGCACCTGCGCAACATCGCACCCATTGTCCACGCCGCGCTGCGACAGGCCGAGGTCGGCTTCGGCGATCTTGATGCCATCGCCGTTACCAACGGACCGGGCCTTGCCGGCGCGCTGCTCGTCGGCATCAGCTATGCCAAGGCGCTTGCCTTCGCGCTCGGCAAGCCGCTCATCGCCGTCAACCATCTCGAAGGCCACATTCACGCCGTGCTGCTGGAGCAGAAATTGAAGCAGCAATCCGCCGCGCCGCTGCCCATGCCGGCGCTTGCGCTGGTCGTCTCCGGCGGACACACGCATCTGTTTCTCGCCGAGCCGCCGGGCGATCAGCCGGATGCCGCGCTCTGGCGCTACACGCTGCTCGGGCGAACGCTCGACGACGCCGCCGGCGAGGCCTTTGACAAGGTGGCCAAACTGCTCGGACTCGGCTATCCCGGCGGTCCATGGATCGACCGACTCGCACCCTTCGGCGACCCGCGCGCCGTTCCGTTTCCGCTCACGCGCGTCAAATCCAAGCCGCATCTTGCGGGCAAGACTCCGCGCACCAAGGGCGCGGTCACTTCGCCCGTCGCCGCGCTTGATCCGCGCTTTCTCTTCAGCTTTTCCGGACTCAAGACCGCCGTCCTGCGCCACGTCGAAACCACTGGCCTGCGCAGCTCCGCACTCGCTCGCGAAGCAGCGTTGCAGGCTATCGTTGCGACCGGACGCAGGCCCGGCGTGGACGAGGTGCGCGCGCTCTGCGACCAGCCCACGCTCGACCTGATTGCCAGCTTCCAGGCCTCGGTCGTGGACAACCTGCTCGACCGCGCCTTTGCCGCTGCGGAATCAGCAGACCCGCGCAGCCTGCTCGTCACCGGCGGCGTTGCGGCCAACTCCGAACTGCGTCTTCGCTTCCGCGAGGAAGCCAGTCGGCGCGGCCTCAGTGTCGCTTTTCCATCGCTCGCTCTCTCGACAGACAACGCCGCCATGATCGCCGCCGCTGCCTGGCCGCGCTTCGCCGCCGGTCGCTTCGCCGCGCTTGATCTGGAAGCCGACCCGCGACTCACGCTCGCCTGAATCGCTGCGGCGGTGGTCGCTCAGGGCATCATCTCGAGCGCCGCCATCGTGCCTACGCCGTCCCACAGATTTTGCAATCGCAGATTCTCATTCGCCGTGTGCTGGTTGTCGTCAAAGTTGGCAATCGGCACAGTCACCGTGCGCGTATCCGCCGCGCGCTCCATCGCGCCCAGCGGCACGCTGCCGCCCATCGTCGGCAACAGCACCACCTCGCCGCGCGCCGCGCGCACGGCAGCAATCACCTCCTGCGCCATGGGCAGGTCCATCGGCGTGCGCACGGCGTTGTAGCTGTTGGTTTCGCGCACCACCCAGGCGACGCGCGGGTGCTCGGTGCGCTCGGCTTCGGTTGGCTCGTGATCGATCACGAAGTAGCCGCGCGACTGGATGAAATCGATCACCTTCTGCTGCTGCGCGCGCCAGTCCTCGCCCACTACCAGACGCATATCCAGGTTCGCCGTCGCCATCGACGGAACCACATTCGTCGCCCGCGCGCCCACCTGCGCCGAAGCCATTCCGTTGATATTCAGAGAAGGCAGATTGAGCAGCTCCAGCAGGCGCTTTCCGTCGCCGTCGGTGCGCCCCAGCCAGAACTTCTGCCGCAGCATTGCGTCGTTGTTCGGAGCGTCGGCAATCGCCTGTTTTTCCATTGCCGAAAGAGGCGCAATCCCATCGTAAAAATGCGGGATCAGCACGTGACCATCCGCGTCCTCCATTCCGGCCAGCAACTGCGCCAGCATCATCGCCGGATTCGGCGCCCAGTTGCCGTAGTGGCCGCTGTGCAGCCCATGCTCCGGCCCGTAGACCGTGATCTGCAACCCCGTGTCGCCGCGCGCGCCAAAAACCACCGTCTGCCGTCCGCTCTGGTCCACCGGCCCGTCGCAGATCATCCAGATATTGCCGTGGATCAGCTCGCGGTGCGCGTCCAGAATCTGCTCCAGATGCGGCGATCCGGCTTCTTCCTCACCCTCCCAGACAAAGCGCAGATTCGCGCGCGGCTTCAACCCGGCGGCGCGAAGCGCGTCGAGCGCCGTCAACTGCGCGAAGATCGCCGCCTTGTCATCGCCGGCCGAGCGCGCAAAGACTCTTGGCTCGCCGTTCACCGTTTCGAGCGTTGGCTGAAACGGCGGCGTCGCCCACTCCGAAGCCGTCACCGGCTGCCCGTCGTAGTGCGCGTAGAAGACGATCGTGTGCGTCGCGCCCGGCGTCAGAATCTCGCCATAAACCACCGACGGCGCGCCGGGAATAGACAGGAGTTGCGCCTGCGCTCCGCGCTGCTGCAAGGCAGCGACGAGATACTGCGCATTGGCGCGCAGCCCGACCGGATCAGCCGCCACATTCGGCAGCGCCAGCAGATGCTCAAAGCCCGCCGTCAACTCCGCATTGTGTGCGCGCGTGTATGCCGCAGCCGCTGTTGCAGCAGCCTGTTCCGGCTGCCCCTGTGCGTGCGAAACCATTGTGAAAAGAAGAAGGGAAGCTACACCGGCAATGCCGTATCGAATTCGCATGACCGCTACTATAGCAGCCACGCATGCGGGCAGCCGCGCGCGGTGGGCCAATACCGGAAGCACTGGGGATTCACCCCGCAGCGACCGCTGAAAAAGCCTATGAGCAGAACCGTGCCGCTGTGGATCGGTAGATCAACGAGGAGTATCCGAAGATCGCCGTCTACTATCTCCCCAGTTACTCGCCGGAATTAATCCCGGATGGACTGCTCAACGCCGACCTGAAGCAGCGCGTCACCCAAGCTGCTCCGGCCAGAAACAAACTAGCCCTGACACGCACCTCTATCGGCACCCTGCGCAGCTTCCAGAAACAGCCAGAGCGAGTAGAAGCTACTTCGATCAGAAAAATGTATGTTACGCGGCTGTGCAGAAATGCCTCAGGGCCGGATCAATATACTGTACGCGAGGATTGAGGCTTTGGAGTCTGCAAAGGCTGAAGCTGCTAACGATGGTGAGCTACCGCAACACTTGAGGCGCAAATGAGTTGGCAATTGTCGAGAATCAAAGCCAGGGTTGAAAAGCTGGAAGATGGGTATCCGCTTGACTCACCACACCCCAAGCGGTTGTGTTTTCCCGGTCGGTTTCTCTTCGCCGGGGTGAACGATTTGATGGCGAGTCACTGGATCGACGGCCACAGATTGTTGCGCCAAACGATAAAACAGCTTGCCCCGGCTGCGTGAGGTGCGCCGGTTGAACCGGAAGGTGAACTCATCCAGGTAGTAGTCCAGATGCTTGTGGCTTACCGCTCCCTGATGCGTTCCCATCAGCCATCGCTTCAGCAGTGAGATCACCCGATGAACTCGCGGCAACAACTCCGAAGCGGCTTCCGGTCTCCCTTTGAGATAGGTGATCTGGTGCTGGAAACCTTTGCCCTTCAGCGGCGAATAGCCCTGCCAGCCATCCGTATGAACCAAGCTGCCCGCAGCTACCGAGTCCTCGATAAAGGGGATCAAACTGGCCGCCGATGCATCGGGAATCTGCCGCATGCGGATTCTTCCGATGCTCTTTCCATCTTCCTGAACGGCGGCTATGACCAGCGTCTTGTCCAGATTCAGTCTGCCTGGCAGATTCTCTTCCGGGCCGCCGATATAGCATTCGTCCACTTCTACGCGACTGGTAAGAAGATCACGTCCCGACCGGACCATGGCGCGGCGCAACCGGTGCAACATCGTCCAAGCCGTTTCATACCGTTTAAGAACTTGTTGAAATAGGCATCGATTTTGCGGCGATCCACAAGGGGTGGAGCGTCTAACGAGTATGCGTGGAGACGAGCGGATACAGGACGGGATGTTCAGTTATGTGTCGTTGGAGCAGCGGGTGCCGCAGGGTCATCCGTTGCGTGCGGTTCGCGAGTTGACGGACGTGGTGTTGCGGAGGTTGGACGCGGAGTTTGATGCGCTGTATGCCGACTCTGGCCGTCCGTCGATCGCGCCGGAGTACATTCTTCGGGCGCTGTTGTTGCAGGTGTTCTACTCGGTGCGCTCGGAGCGGTTGCTGGTCGAGCAGATAGACTACAACCTGCTGTTTCGCTGGTTTGTGGGCCTGGGCATGGACGATGCGGTGTGGAACCACGCGGTGTTTTCGAAGAACCGCGACCGGTTGCTGACCAGCGATGTGGCGCAGCGGTTCTTTGCCGAAGTGAATCGACAGGCGAAGAAGTACATGAGCGACGAGCATTTCACGGTGGACGGCACGCTGATTCATGTCTGGGCCTCGCAGAAGAGTTTTCGCGCGAAGGATGGCGACAGCGATGGCACGGATTTCCGCGGGCAGAAGCGCTCGAACAGCACACACCAGTCCACCACGGACGGCGATGCGCGGCTGTACAAGAAGAGTTATGGCACGGAGTCGAAGCTTGCGTTTCTGGGCCATGCACTGGTGGAAAACCGCAACGGGCTGATCGCCGCCGCGATGGTGACAGAGGCCGATGGCTACGCCGAGCGCGACGCGGCGCTGTTGATGCTCCACGAGAAGCAGAAGAAGC
>JAJZBZ010000002.1 GCA_021846275.1 Acidobacteriota bacterium | reverse complement strand
CTTCGTAATCGCCGCCGTCAGCGTCGTCTTCCCATGGTCAATGTGCCCAATCGTACCCACATTCACATGCGGCTTCGAACGATCAAATTTCTCCTTCGCCATCTCTCCCTCTGATCCTTTCCAGACTCGTCTCGCTCGTCCCTGTCGTTTGATTCGCACCCGTCGGCATCGCCGGGGGTGAACCCGTGCGCCCACTCAGTAGTAGGCGTAAATCCCTGCAAACCTCGCGCGCAGATCAGCGGGCACCCGCTCCACCTGCGCCAGATAAAACTCTCGCATCAGCGCCTGGTCGCTGACCGGCAGCGCCTGATACAACCGGCTTCCATCCTCGCCCAGCAGCCCCGCCGCCAGAATCTGCTCAAACTGCCGCACACGCAGCCGACGCGCCTTCACCGAGGCCAGAAAAAGATCCACGCGGGTGCCGGAAAACGCCGCCGCCACACGATCATGCAGCAACTGGTAATCGGCCTCGTTCTGTACCGCGATCGCCGCCTGCTCGAACATCTCCGCCCTCACCTGCAAACGCTTTGCCATCCCGACTGCGAACGAACCAACCTCTTGGAGCGGGAGACGAGGATCGAACTCGCGACCAACAGCTTGGAAGGCTGTGACTCTACCACTGAGTTACTCCCGCTCAAAACCTGCCGCCAGCCTCGGCGGCTCAAACTCTGGAGCTGATGACCGGGATTGAACCGGTGACCTCTCCCTTACCAAGGGAGTGCTCTACCAACTGAGCTACATCAGCCCTGCTCGCGACCGACGACCCTGCGACCTTCGGCCTCGTCCTTACCTTCTGCGCGATCCCCTGCCTCGCGCCGTATGCGCTCCGCCTGCATCGCTACCCAGGTCCGCAGCGCGAAACCGCCCAAAACCAGAATCGGCAGCACTCGAAGCGGTACAACCCTGCCAAACAACGGCACCGCGTCCGAGCCGAGCGTCGTCCAGGCCAGTATGCCGAGCGCCACATACAGCGCCAGAGCCACTCGATACTTCCGCTCCACACGCCCTGCGCCTGACATCGTACCCATCCCGGCCGACACGCCCGTGCTGCTTCGGCCTGCCGCGCTCCGGCCTCTTGCTGGTGCACAGGGAAGGATTCGAACCTTCGTAGTCCCAAAGGACGGCAGATTTACAGTCTGCTGCCATTAACCACTCGGCCACCTGTGCACAACCCGCTCAACCAACCTCGGATTTCCCCGGCTCTTACGCCATTTTTCGACGCATCAAAAACCCTCCGGAGCACGTCCGGCTTTGGTCTTCCTGCGCCTCAGTGGGATCACCGCGGAGGATGTGGCCCGGCACCCGACTGCTGCGCCGAACCGGAAAAACCCATTCTTCTACCCCGGCGCACAGACCCCGATACCGCATCGGAAGCCCGCGTCACCGGCAATCTTTCTGGAGCTGGCGAAGGGATTTGAACCCCCGACCGTCTGATTACAAATCAGATGCTCTACCAGCTGAGCTACGCCAGCCCTTCAACCCGCTCTGGCCTGTCTCCCAGGCCACTCCTGCGCCAACCCCGAAACCATACTTCAGGCACACTTTCGCGCTGCCTTCGGGATAGGCACAGACCTTCAGCCTACCACAGCCACGCGCGGCGGGCAATCCTCCGGCCCGGCAACGGAGCCGCGCAAATTCCCGCAGAATTTCCATTGCGACGCGCACCTCCCCGTGCTATCGTGCGGCCATGCGAAAAATTGCTCTCCTGCTCTGTTTCTCTGCCTTCTGGCTCGCCGCCTCAGCCCAGCAATTACTCACCAACGACGGCATCATCCAGATGAAAAAGGCTGGGCTCTCCGACGACCTGATCCTGACCACTATCCAAGCCGCCAAAGCCAAATTCGACGTATCCCCAGCCGGCCTTATCGCGCTCAAGTCTGCCGGTCTGGATGACAAGCTGATGGAAGCGATTGTGAACAAGGCAAGCGGCCTGAAGACCGCGGTCGCGAGCGCAAACGCGGCTGCTACGAATGCTTCCGTATCCGGTTCTTCGCTGCCACCGGG
Source organism: Acidobacteriota bacterium (assembly GCA_021846275.1). GTDB lineage: Bacteria > Acidobacteriota > Terriglobia > Terriglobales > Acidobacteriaceae > Acidicapsa. The sequence continues at coordinate 789,470 of JAJZBZ010000002.1, read as the reverse complement.
CATCGACGAGGTCGGCGTCTACTACCAAAACTCCTCCGGCGCATGGACCGAGATGATGCCAGAGGTCATCAACTACAAATCCGGAGGATTCCTGAAGTCGCTCGCAACCGACGGCATCATCAAAGGCGATATGAACGGACATATTCCCGGCAAGCAATCCAAATTCGTCACCACGTTCCCGGTACACATAGCGCTCTACGTCCCCGAAGGCACCGCACCCACGGAATACCTGCTGCTGCGCCTGCGCGTGAACAGCAATAATCGCGAGTTCCGCTCCATGACCGGCGGTGTCATTCACAGCTCCGGCGGAGCCACGCGCGACGAAGTCCCCTTCACGGCAACGAAGATTGCTCCACGCGTTTACACCTTCACCCTCGACCAGAAACTCGGCAAGGGTGAGTACGGCATCATGCCTCCCGGCTCCGTCACAACCTCAAACCTCGCCAGTTCGGGCAAAATCTACTCGATGAGCATTACCGAGTAAATTTCAGCCTTCCCGCTCTGCTGAGCGCACATTCGCTGCGATACTCTGGTCCAGAGCATGGGCCGCATACGCATTCTTTCCGACCAGGTCGCCAACCAGATCGCCGCCGGCGAGGTGGTGGACCGGCCCGCGTCGGTCGTCAAGGAACTGCTTGAAAACTCGCTCGACGCCGACGCGACGCGTATCCGCATCGAGATCGAGGCCGGCGGCCGCAGGCTCATCCGCATTCTGGACAATGGCTGCGGGATGAACCGCGACGACGCGCTGCTGGCCTTTGAGCGCCACGCCACCAGCAAGCTGCGCACCGCCGACGAACTGCTCTCGATTGCCACGCTCGGCTTTCGCGGCGAAGCCCTGCCGTCGATTGCCTCGGTCTCGCGGCTCACGCTCGAAACCGCGCCCGAGATCGCTGCCAACGCCACGCCCGAAGCAGCTCTCAATACGTCCATCGCGCGCCCTGTCGGCACTCGCGTCGAGATCGCAGGTGGCAAAATCCTCACCGTCGAGGACGCCGCGCTGCCGCCCGGTGCCTGCTTCACCATTCGCGATCTCTTCTTCAACACTCCGGCGCGGCGCAAATTTCTCCGCGCCGAGTCCACCGAGACCGCGCACGTCACCGCGCTGGTCACACACTACGCGCTGGCCCACCCGGACAAGCACTTCGAGCTGGTCAGCGGCACGCACACCCTGCTGAACGCGCCGCCCGTGCTGCGCACCGAGGAGCGCATCTTTCAGGTCTTTGGCGCGGAGACGCTGCGCCATCTGCTGCCCGTCGCCGCGGAAACCGCGCTCGACCGCTCCGGCCTGCCCGAACCGCCGCCGTGGAAGATCGATCCAGCCCAGCCGCCGCGCAATCCCGGCCAGATGCGCCTGAGCGGTTTCTACTCCAAACCGGAGTTGCAGAAGCTCAATCGCAACTCGATCTATCTCTTCGTCAACCGCCGACTGATCCGCGACCGTCTGCTGCTGCACGCCATCTCCGAGGCCTATCGCAACATCCTGCCACCGACCAGCTACCCGGTCGCCCTGCTCTTTCTGGAGATGCCGCCCGAGGAGGTCGATGTCAACGTCCACCCCGCCAAAACCGAGGTTCGCTTCCGCCAGCAGTCGCTGGTCCACGACTTCCTGCGCGACAGCCTGCGCGCAGCGCTGGTGCAGTCGCGCCCGGCTGCCGGATTCCTGGCCGCGCTGGAGACGACCACTACGTCCGCTTCGCTGCTGCCCGTTGCCGCCTCTCACCTGCCGGGGCCGTCGGATATTCCCATTCAAGCCACTGGCCAGCCCGGCGAGCCTGCCATGACCGCGCAGGCGAATGAGAGGATCGGCGAAGTATCCCAGCCCGATTTTCGGCCAGATTCCGAAACCGATTTCCGGCTTGCTCCGAAGCCGCCGACCGCCGTGCCGAAGTCGCTGCCCTTTGCCGCTCAGCCACAGCCTTTTGCCGACTGGCAGGCCGCGCTGCCCGCCTTGCTCGGTGCCTTGCCTGCCGCCGATGCGTCGGCAAACGTCGCGACCGCCGCCACGCTCCACGCTCTGGCCACGCTGCGCCCGCTCGGCCAGCTTCGCAACTCCTTCATCCTCGCCGTCAACGACGAGGGACTCTGGATCATCGACCAGCACGTTGCCCACGAGCGTGTGCTGTTTGAAAAAATCCTCGCCAGCCGCGATGTGGAGGCTGTGCAGCGCCAGCGCCTGCTCATGCCCGTCCTGGTCGAGCTGCAACCCTGGCAGATGGTCATCTTCGCCTCGATTGCCGAGGAACTGGAGCGCAACGGCTTCGAAGCGCAACCCTTTGGCCGGCGCACCATCGCCATCCACGCCGCGCCCATCGGCCTCGAAGGCGGCGAAATGGAGCGCATGCTCACCCAGGTCATCGAGCAGACCGGCGGGCTGGATCGCGACAACTCCCCCGACGCTCCGCTGCCGCGCCGCGACCTGCCCGCAGACCTGCGCACCCTCCGTGGACGGGTCGCCGCCTCCATCGCCTGCCACTCCGCCATCAAGATCAACACCCCCCTGGAACAGCAAAAAATGGCCTGGCTCCTCGAAGAATTGTCAAAAACTCACCATCCAACCTCTTGTCCACATGGACGTCCAATCACTTTGAGGTATTCTTGGATAGAGATCCAGCGGGCATTCCAGCGGATTTGAATCCGCTGGAGGACGCAGAACTTGCTTCCAAGGAAGCATCTGCGTTCGGCAATTCCGCCAGATCGCGTTGATTCTCCTGGAGTTCCGGCCCGGCGCTGCTTCGCCTGCCCCCGTGCGAAGCACCGATTTTTCACCGGCTTCCGGCCCTCCCAGTCTGGATTCAGCGCGAATCAGCCTGGAAAGAGGTTTTCTTTGACAGCAGAGCAACTGGAAGCAGCGCGCTCCGAAAGGATGCGCCATAACGGACATGCCGCAATGCAGTACGAGGATGTCCGTACGTGGATCGAGGAGACGGGACTGTGTCTCTTTCTGCCTCGTTCTGTTCAAGCGGGCTTCACTGCCCCCACCTTCGTCGAGGCCGTAGCCGGACAGCGGGTCGCCGATCCGCATCTGGATCTGATCGCCTCGTCGGAAGGGTTTCTGATCCGACTCGAAGCTGAGGGCGTCGCCGTGCGCCTGAGTCTGAACGGCCAGCCCGGTGACCAGCCCGACTATGTGGTCGCAAGCTGGGTGCTGCCCTACGTCTATGCTCTGCGTGGCGACCGTGACTGGCGCCGTCCGCCTCAGCTCACCGGCTCGCGTCAGGTCTCGCCGCTCGCCGTTCAGGTCGCCAAACAGCTCGAATCCGGCAACCAGTCCGCTCCACAGTTGCGCGACGCTCTCGGTCGCGAAGTGACCGAAGCCGCCACTCTGCGCGCTCTTCATGAACTCTGGCGCCAGCTTCGCGTCATTCCCGTCGTGCCCGCACACGGCAAGCCCGCGCTCTGGCAGCCGCTTCGCCAGCGCTTCCAGAAGGCCATCGCCGAAGGCGCGTCCACGTCCCAGGTCACGGCCATCTCCGTGCTGGCGTCAATTTATCTGCAAGCCGTCATCGCCGCCTCCATGGAAGACATCGAGATGTTTCTCTCCGCGCTCACCTCGCGCAGCAAAATTCGCGAAGTCGTGCGCGGCCTCGCCGCCACGCGTCAGGTGCACACGACGAGCGTCGGCCAGTTGCCGCTCTACTACGTCGCCGGCACGCTGCCGGAGTTTCCCGCAGAACCGTCGTTCAGCATCAGTGGATCGAGCTATCTTCATCGCTACCCGCGCCCAGTCGACGATTTCGAGCACGCCAGCGATGACTCCATCTCCCTGGCTGCTTTTGCTGAACGCCAAAGCAACAGCGCGCCGAAAAACTCGGAGTTCGCTGCTTCACGGTCAAACCGTCCCGCCGCAGGGCATTCCGATCCGACTCAACGGGCAGAATCCGGCAGAGCGGGTGCCTGCGGTAATCATTCCAGTGCTCGCCCTTCGGCTCGCCCCCATGCCGCTGGTTCGCAAAACGGGAGCAAGACCTCTGGCCGCAAGCCAGCCGAATCTCGGCGATGCCCGGCCAGCAATGGCAGCGGAGCCACTTCGCGCACAACCAAGAAGGCCGCCCGCATCGCTCGCCCGGCTTCAACTCGTTTTCAGAGTGCAGAAAAGCCCTCCGGAATTACGCGCAAGCGCGGCGAGCGAGGTGTCGGCAATGGCGGAACAGGTCGCAGCAACGCGGCCAGCCTTTCGGATCGCGGCTTTCGCGCTGCGGCATCGACTTCCGCTCGCAAACCGGCTCGACCGGGCGCAGCGGCAAAACCGGCTGCGCGGCCCGGAACACGGCTTGGCAGCAGCCGACCGTCAGCAAAATCCACCGGCTCGCAGCGGCCCGCTGACCGCCCGAGCACCGAGCGCCGACCAGCAGTCAGGCGCGCAGAGAGTGCGCCACGCAGTTCCGCCTCGCGCCGCTTCAGCCTCGTCGGTGCCTCGGCTCGCAACTCCGCCTCGCGATCAAAGACCGGCGCAAAACCGTCAGCCCGGAATCGCGCGCGGTGACAACGGAGACGACCAGAAAGTCCGACCTCCACAGTCCGTCGACTCGTGGACTGGTCGTCACCATTGATGGCCCGGCAGGCGCGGGCAAGAGCACCGTCGCCCGGCACTTGGCAGCCCGCTTCGGCCTGCTGAACCTCGAAACTGGAGCCATGTACCGCGCCTTCGCCCTGAAGGCGCAGCGCGTGGCCACTGCCTTCGACAACGAGGATGCGCTGGCTCTGCTGAGTGGCTCCACGATCATCACTCTGATGCAGCAGCCGGACGGCAACCGTGTGCTGCTCGATGGCGAGGACGTCACCGCACTGCTGCGCACCCCGGAGATCACCGACGCGGCCTCGCGCGTCAGCGTTCATCCCCGGGTTCGCGCCTGGATGGTCGCGCGCCAGCAAGAGCTTGGCGCGCATGGGGGGGTCGTCATGGAGGGACGCGACATTGGCACCGTCGTCTTTCCTCATGCCGACGTGAAAATCTTTCTCGACGCATCACCGGAAGTGCGTGGTCAACGCCGCTTCGAGCAAACCGGAAACACGCCTGCCGCACGCCCCTCGGACGAAGTAGCCAAGGAACTGCGCGCCCGCGACGAACGCGACCGCAATCGCGCCGTCTCGCCGCTGCGCCCAGCCGCTGATGCCATCATCCTGGACTCAACCTATCTGACGCTGGAAGAAGTCCTGCTTCACGCCGAAGAGATCGTCCGCACCGCACTCACGCAACGCTCCTGAGTCGGCGAACTCGCATCCGATCTGCATATCTTTACCTGCGCGCTGTCTTCATGGCTTTCGTCATCAGGGCTTGCCTACAGTTCCGGCTCCGGTGCTGATATTGGTACTGCTATTCCCATTTACTACGATGATCGTGATCACAGTCGTAGCAGCAACAACCGTTCCCAGCGCAGTCCAGGTAAACAGACCGGTATGCGGTCCAAGAAATGAATGCGCGGTGGAGTTTGTGGGCTTCGGACCAACAACATTCTGTTGGTGAATGATGGCCGTTGCCGTCAAAGGTCCGGCAACTGCCGTGACCTCGATGACAAAACTTCCAACCTGGCCATTCGGGGTGAGTCCGCGAGCTGTTGCGCGGCCATTCTGATCGGTCCGTAGGCGAAGCGTCCGGGGACCGTGAAAGCTGGCGCTCGCCGCGCGGTGAAGCAATCCGCTCCCGGACTTGGTGCCCGGCTGAATAGCAAAGATCACCAGCGCGCCTGCCACGGGCTTATGGTTCTTGTCTGTCACCTGCACAATCGGCTCGCGCGCTGTACGCGCACGAATGTTGTTCAAAGCGCCTTCGCCATCGAGAATATCAATCTGCAGCGGCTGGCCACTTCCTTCCGGCTCGGCGGCGGTCGGCAGCAGGGAATTGCTTGAAACCGGCTCTTCTGCGCGCGGGCGGATTCCTTCTCCGCTCCAGGCAAAAACCGGCTGTGAGGCGAGCAGGACGGATACCAGACAGATCAGGCTCCGTTGCAGTGCGCGTGGTTGTCGAAAGGCCGCTGAAAGCATCTTTTCTTCCTGTTACAAAATAAGTTTCACTTGACTGTTTCCGTCGCAGACGTTCCAGTGGAGTTCGTTAAGGTCACTGTCAAAGACCCAATCGACGAAGCCCCGCCGCTTATGGTGAAGATCTGGGTGTACTTGAACTCGGAGCCATACTCCTGTGACGTTGCACTGTCATACCAGCCCTGAAACAGGTGGAGAACAGGTACTACAATTTCACTAGTCGTGAGCGAATCCCCTGGAGCTGCGTTGAAGTTAAAGGTCGCCGAGTCTATCTCACGCGAATTGGAATAGCCCGTGATAACCACTGTCAGAGTATCTCCATTCTGACTTAGGGACACGTTCGTAATCCCGGGCGCGCTCGTCGGCAGCGTGATGTTCACCGGAGTAATGCTTGATGGCGTCACATTCTGACCTCCGGCCGTCAGCGACAGGCTCACGGTAATCGTGCCGGCGACGGTTCCGCTTTGAATCTGAATGGTAGGGCTGACTGTGCTGTTTGCGGGTATTGTGAAGGTCTGCGTCCGGCCTCCCGTGGCGAACTGGATCGTTGGATCATCCACACCGCCAACTCCGACGAACGTCAGCGTGAGGGTTCCAGTCAGCGGCACTGGATAGCCCGAGGTCAGCGTGAAGCTGAGGGTAGGCTGTTGCGCGGGCTGTGCCGTGGAGGGACCGCTGAAGGTGGCTGTCGGCGTAGGCGCGGCGATTTGTACAGAGATCGCATTCGAAGTTTCGGCCTGGGTCGGGTCAGTTACGGTGATTGCAAGCGGCTGAATCTTCTGAAGCACACTGGATGGCACAACCACGCTCAGACTATTGGCCGAAATGTAAGTTGTTGCAGTTGCAATCCCATTCACATTCACCACTGAATTAGAAAGGAAACCCTCCCCAGTAAGTGTAACTGTTGTAGCCGCCGCGCCAAGCGGAATGCTGGAGGGGGAAATCTGCGTAATGGTGAGCGGAATCACCGTAATCGTGTTGGTGCCCGCGCCGTTGGCATAGTCAGTTGTATCCGTGGGCACAAAGGTGACGGCGAGCTTCTGGCCTGCTCCCGACGGAAGAATCGTACCCGCCCCTGGAACGTAAGTGAACTGCCCCGGAACCAACCCCAATGGTCCCGTGGCCGTAGCATCCAGTTGCGCGGCTGAAAGCGGAGTCCCGACCACAATCGCCACCGGAGCTGTCCACTGGATCAACGGCGTTGCCTGATTCACCTGGAGCACAACTGAACCGGTTACCGTCGCGAAATCCACCCTGTCGGTCGGAGTGAAGGTTACAAGCAGTGTATGACTGCCAGCGCCAAGAATCTGTCCGGCAGAGACGCTGTACTGATATGTGCCCGGAATGGTCGTCGCGAATTTGTCGGCGACCACGGCATCCAGTTGCGCCACAGTCAATGCTGTCCCGTAGGTCAGCGTCGTCGGAGCAGGAACCCAGGTGACCACGGGCTGCGCCTGAGTCACGGTCAGAGGCACCGAACCTGTCGAAGCGCCCGTGGCATACACGATGTTGCCGCCGTAGGAAGCGGTAATCGTGTGCGAGCCGACACCCAGATTACTCAATGTCAGTGTTGCCGTGCCGGACACGATTGTCGATTGTCCAATCAGCTTGCCAGTGTCATAAAAACTGATAGTTCCCGATGGACTGCCTGCATACGCGGAGCCAACCGTCGCCGTCAGCGTTACTGGCTGATCATACTGCGAGCTGAGCAGCGAACTGCCCACGCCCACAGTCACCGCTGCGCCATTCACTGGCAGCAAAAGCGAGGACGATGTCCCGGTGTAGTTGAAATCCCCCGGATAGCTCAGCGATATGGCATTCGTGCCATCCGTGGTCGGCGCGTAAGGGAATGTCACATTCGCTTTGCCGCTCGTGATGTAGCTGGAAAGAGTGATTGTCGAGGACTCGCCGATAGGCAGCGCCAGCAAATCCGTATAAGAATTTGCATCCAGCGAGACAGGGAAAAAAGTTCCAACAGTATTGCCTGTCGTTTGCAGATTTGGGTACGCGGCAGTGAAGTTGCCGGTTCCGTCGCCAGTCAGCACCTGCACGTTCGACCCCGGCAAAGAACAACTGGAGCAGGGGATTTCCAATGCGATATCGGCCAGTCCGTCTCCATTGAAATCAGCCACGGCGAAATTGATCACCTGGTTCGGAATCGTGACATTCGGGCCGGTCTGGAAGGCAATACTCCCGGGCTTGCTGGCATTCAAGTAAGCTGTGACTCCGAACTCCGGCGTAGAAGATGACGTCACAGCATAGTCCGTCACCAAATCCGGCAGGCCATCACCGTTTACATCGCCTACGGCCAGTTGCTGGTAAGCAAAACTTGACGCCTGCAGGCTGATCGAATAAGTGGGCGTGTTAGCGCCTGAACCTCCACTTACTCCGTATAGCGTGTTGCTCTGATTTCGATAGATGTCAATACTTCCGGTTGTCGCACCTGGAACGTAGTTGAACGCTACAAAATCCGGGTAGCCATCTCCGTCTATATCTGCAATTTCAAAGTTAGGCAGAGCGCCCGCAGCCAAACCGAAGGATGTAACCGTGGAGGCCGTAAAGGTTCCATCGCCATTGCCAAGATACACCGAAAATTGACTGACATTCGATCCGGAATTCAGATTGACCACGATGATATCCATTTTGCCATCGTGATTCATGTCTCCTGTCAGCAGAACAGATCCAGCCGGATTGGCCAGTTGATTCGGGTTCTGAAAACTTCCATTCCCGTTTCCGAGCGAGACATAGACGTGCTCAACACCGTTGGCGTCGATGCAACTGACTGCCACATCGGAGATACCATCATTATTGAAATCTGCCGTGACCATTTCGTTCACCGTATAGCAGCCGCTGGTGACATTCGTATATGAGGTATCCGCCTGAAAACTCCCCGCCGGAGTGCCGCCCAGCAGGACATGCAGTGCAATCGGATTGGAGTAGTCCGTATAAGCCAGGTCAGGAATACCGTCGCCGTTGAAGTCTCCGATGACAGGCGTTGCAGATGGCAGTGCGGCCAGAGTTCCACCCCCGCCGGAGACAAAAGCTCCTGTCGCAGGATCAAGGACAAGCTTCGTTGGCGTCGGCGTCTGTCCGTTCACACTGACAGAAGCCACACCCGACGGGGCACCGACCGTGGAACTGCCCGTCACAGTGGCGGAAACCGTCGTCGACACGCCAACCATCGAAGGGTTCGGCACCGCACTGATGGTTCGGCTCGTGGTCGCCAGCGAGGTAACCGGAATCGCCGTTCCCGTCACACAGGTCGTGCCACTGTTGCACACCGTCGGCGTGATCGACGCAACTCCCGCTGGAATCGTTGGAAGACCAACCTGAAGTGAAGTGTACGACTCATAAATCACGGTTCCGCTGCCGCTACCACTGCCCCAGGAAAAATTCACCGTCGTCGGCGCCACAAAGCCGATGCCGCTGATGTTGATGCTCTTCGGCGGCGCGGGAAGGTTTGTCGCCGGATTGGTTGCGAAAATCTCCGACGGAGACTCGCCTGTAATAGCCAGTGAACCGCCGCTGCCGCCACTTCCGCCGCTGCCGCCACTTCCGCCACTTGAGGAGTAGGCGATGACCACGTAGTAGGTGTTGGAAACGGCGTAGGCAGCACCCATGCAGGTAGTAGAAGTGCCCTCATATGGAATAATCGTCAGGCTGGCCAGAAACGATCCTGCCGTAAAAGCACTCGCGGGGATCGAGTTGATCGTGCTCGCCGGTATGACCATGACGGAGGACGTTGCCGTCGCTGTCGTCGGAATAATCGGCGTCGCGCTGGCACCATATCCGGTGTAAAAGCAGTAGGCATACTCGCTTGGCCCGAAGAGCGTGGGTAGAAAGCCGTTTGCCGTCAGAGTCTGGTTCGTGGTCACGTTCGACAGAAACGAAGTCGGCGTCGTGGACGCAATGTTGTACTGCGCAAACAGCGCACCCGATCCCGCGAACAGTACGATCACGGCGAGAATGGCGCGGAGCAGGCAAAAGCGGGTCTTCATTGCTTCCCCTTCATTGCTTCACAATCGCGGGAATAAAGAGTGTTTGCGGCTGGCTCGCCGATGCGTCGACCATCCAGGCAGGGACAGTTCCCGGGCCGGTAAGGGCAAAAACAGCATTCCCCGACAGAGCGGAAAGCCGATCTGGCTGACATGCGCACGGAATGCGCATTTGGTTTGCAGCGTTCGTCAGATCAATCCGCACCACGCTGGCATCTCCAGCGTTTGCCACCACGGCCGTGCGTCCGTCCTGCGAAGCCGCAACCGCAAAAGGAGATCGGAATGCGTTGCTAGCGATATTCTGCGGAGCCGCACTGCTCGAAATCAGCGTGAGAGTGCTGTTCACACTGTCAACCGCCAGCAGATTGCTTCCGCCTGGAAGAAACGCAACGCCGCCGAAACCGCCGAGCGTGGCCACGCGCGCATCATTGCCTGTAAGCAATGTCAACGTCGTAGGTGAAGCTCCGGTCGCGGCAACCACCTGTCCCGTATCGCTCACCGCCATCGCCACCGGCGCAAACGGGCTGCTCAGCACCTGCACCTGTGCCTGGGTCGATGCGCTCAGCCCTGTCAGAAAATACGCAGCGCTCTGGCCTGCCACAAACACCACCGCGGCTCCGCCGGAGGGAGAAAAAACAATCTGCGCGTTGCCGGAAACATGTACGCCAGCCAGCGGCTGCGGCGAACCTGCGGGCAAGCCCATCAGACTCACGTCTCCGCTCCTGTCCACCAGAACCGCCACGCCACTCTGCGCCGATGCCGCAGCGGCAAGATACGTTCCTGGCGCAATCACGGAAGGGCCAAACTGCGATGCTCCGGGAACTCCCATAACCGGACGGAGTGACTGGTCGCTCCCTGACCAGACATAGCCCAGTAGCGGTCCATCCTCGGCAACCGCCGCATTCGCAGAGGTTGCTGGCACGCCGGATGAGGACGATGCCGAGTGCCCACCGCCGCAACCGGACAGCAAGCCACAGACCGAGGTAACCAATGCGCCCGCACAGCATGCGGATCGCGTGAGAGCAAAAACGTTCATGAACTCACAAACCTCAAAACTGAAAACAGAACTTCTGATGGATACGAGGACGATACGCCCACAGAGTGCAACGGTCAAGAGAGATTTTCTGGCGTAGTATGTTGGCTGAGGAATCCACTGCACGACTAGAAGTAACTTTTGCGGGGTGCTTACGCTCTCCGCAATCTGATCCTACTTCTCGTCCGTTCCCCAGCAGCAGAATGATTCCTTCGCCGCATACGGCGTCAGGAGATTGCATGTACGACCTTTGCATAGCCTTGCTTTTGCTGGCCGCCCCTCAAGCCACGGCAACTGCTGCCACCACCCCGGCCCGCATAACAGCCGCCGTTCATCCATCCGTCGCGCCACCTTCCGCCTCACCCGCGCTGGAGATTGTAGTCGAGAAAAAACTTCCCGACAACAAGGTGGAAATGATGACTCCCACTCACGTATTCCAGACCGGAGATGTCATTCGCCTGCGCCTTGTCAGCCAATTCGATGGTTTTCTGTACATGATGGATCAGGGATCCTCCGGGCAGTTCAGCACGGTGTTTCCCTCCGTCGCCGCCGGAAACGACAACCGCATCGTTCGCGGCAAAACCTATCTCGTGCCTGCGACGCAGGACGGCTGGTTTCAGATCACCGGACCGCCGGGATTCGATGTTTTCTACTTCCTTGTCTCGCCCAATCCGCTCACAACCCCTGCCACAAGCAGCTTCATCGCTCCCGGACCAGCAAGCTCGCTGCGTCCTCGCTGCAATGATGCTATCTTCCGCGCGCGCGGCGAGTGCGAAGACGTCAGCGCCGGTCCAATGCCTGTGCCGCGCGATGCGCCGCTGCCTGCTCCGCTTGCTCCCATCGCCGGCACCGCCTCCAGAGACATCACCATCGTTCGCCGGAACGACGAAGTCACCGTCCAGTCCGACAGTGCCAAAACCGCTCCGGTCATATACACTTTTCGCTTGGCACATAACTAGCCTCCCGCGCCTCGGTCAGCCCTCTGTCTGAAGCCGGAAGCCATCCATCAGGAATCCGCATGAAACGTTTCCCGCTCCTGCTTTTTTCCGTCGTTTGGCTCGGCTCCGTAATGGCAGCGCAGACAACCACCACGCCGCCAGCCCAGCCGTCGCCACGAGCTTCAGCACCGGCATCCGCCAGCCGCGACATCAAGACCATCGGCCCGGCGGCTACAGCCAAACCTGTCGTCATCCCGCGCAGCTACGCGCTGGTCATCGGCATCTCGAAATACAAAAACCTTCCCGCCAGCGCCCAGCTTGAGTATCCCGACCGCGACGCCGAAGAAATGTACACCACGCTTATCAGCTCGGAGGGTGGTCAGTTTCCCGCCGAGAACGTGCATAAGCTCATCAACGAGAAGGCGACAATCGACAACATCCGCCACGAGCTGGAGGTATGGCTGCCGTCGGTCACCCAGTCCGAAGACCGCGTTCTCATCTACTTCGCCGGGCATGGCTTCGTCTCCAATGGAGTCGGCTACCTCGCCTCCTACGATGTGGACATCCACAACATCACCGCAACGGCCTATCCCATGGATCAACTCGGCAAGGACATCGGCGGTCGGATCAAGGGCAAGTGGAAGGTACTCATGACCGACGCCTGCCACTCCGGAGCGATCACACCACAGGCCGATTCCCAGTCCGATCGCGGCACCATCAACAGCACGCTTCTCGATCTGCAGAAATCGCTCTTTTCCCTCACAGCCAGCCGCGATCGCGAGCAGAGTTTTGAAAGCAGCAACTGGGGTGGCGGCCATGGCATCTTCACCTACTACGTCGTCAAAGGTTTGCAGGGAGAGGCTGACACCAATGGCGATGGCGTGGTCACCGCCGACGAACTTGCCGAGTACGTCCACTCCAACGTGCGACTGGCCACCCAGGCCCGCCAGAACCCGACCTCCGAGCGCGGCAGCTTCGACCCGGATATGGTGCTCGCCTACAACCCGACTCATGTGACCGCAGCCGCACTGCCTCCGCCGCAGTACGGCAATCTCATCATTGAAAGCAACATGGACAACACCGAGGTCTTCGTCGATGGCATCAGCCAGGGAATCGTCAGCAAGGGCAAGCCGCTGCGTTTGCCCGGCATCGCCCCCGGCGCGCACACCATCAAGGCCGTCCACATGGGTTACGAGCCGGACGGGCCACGCGAGGAGCAGGTCTATCCCGGTCAGGACACCACTGTCTCCATACGCATCCTCATCGTTCGCCACACCGCCAAGGCGGCCGTCGATCACTTCGACAAGGGAATCGAGCTATACCAAAAGGGCAACCAGGACAACTACAAGAAAGCTGCTGAAGAGTTCAAGGCCGCGCTCGCCATTGCGCCGAAGTATTCTCAGGCGGCGCTCTATCTTGGCCGCGTGGACAACGCACTCTATGAGGATCAGGCGGCCATCGCGGCCTTCAAGCAGGCCATTGACGCCGATCCGGATTACATGGAGGCGCGCGCCAGTTACGCCGCCGCCCTGCTCGATCAGGGCGATCTCGATGAAGCCATCCGACAGCTCAACGTCGTCACAGACCGACAGCCGGACAACGGCATGGGCTGGTATCTGCTCTCACAGGCCTTCGCGCGCAAAGGCGATTACAAGGACGGCATGACCGCCGCCGAACAGGCCACGGCCAAAACCCCGAAGAACGCGGAAGCTCATTTCTGGCTTGCCGAATGCATGCGCCAGCTCAACATGCCCGCCGATGCCGAGAAGGAATACAACCAGTACATCGCACTCAGCAACTTCGACTCCGGCTTCGGCGGCAAGCTCAACTACTACCTCGCAGGTTATCTCTTCGGCGCTGGATCAAAGACACGCGCCGCGCAGGCCGACATCTGGCGCGAACTCCGCGGACAGGCCTATCTCGGCATCTGCGATTCCGAGTGGATGCAGAAAAGCTACGACGCGGCCATCGCCGACTGCCAGCGCGCGCTGACCTATATCCCGAAAGACATGTTTGCCAACTATCGCCTCGGCATCGTCTACACCCTTGAGTTCAACCAGCACAACTCGCTCAGCCTTCTCGCCGCCGCAAAAGAACACTTCGAGGCTGTCGTCGCCTCCAATCCGGACACGGATGAAGCCGGACGCTCGCAAAAATATATTCAGATGATCGATCACGCCCTGGCCCTCTCCAATTAACACTCGCAACAGTTCCCTGCGCTGCGTTTCGCCTCAGAGAAAAAGATTCACAGCAAAGAGAACAATCGCTGCCGCCAGCGTGTATTGCACCGTCTTCAGCCGATCCGCCTTGATCTGACGCACCAGCGACACCATCAGCAGTTCATCGCACATCGCCACCAGCAGATCGTTGTCACTGGCGCCCATCAGCGAAGCCGTGAAACTCCCCCGGTCTTCGCACAGCACATCCTTCGCATCATTGGTCAGCGTATGCCTCAGCCAGTGATGCGACCTGTGGTGGCTGACGTAGAATTTCGGGATCGTGCGCGTCGTGTGCAGCGAGTGATCGCTCGGCGGCTTCAGCACCGGGAAGATCACACGCATGCAGAAGAACAGCGTCAACGATGTGAACACAATGAACAAAGACAACGCGGCAACGGGCAACATTCCGGGTCCGGCATGTTTGGATTGCAGCACGACCGCAGCCATGCCGGAGAGCAACGTCACGCTGAAAGCCGCCTTCGTGTCCAGAAAGCGTATGGTATTTTGAGTGTCTTCAACGGCCTTGTACAGAAACTCCAGACGGGTCTCGTAATTCGCCGATTCGCTCACGAGGCTGTTCGTGTCTGCCGCTGACATACCCGGTAGTCTAGCTCCGCAGTCTCGCTGAGCGCAAAAAAGACTTGCGCACAGGACTCAGGAACGATACGCTGGCGCGGTACTCCGAATTTCCCAAAGGGATCGGCATGCATAAGAGCCTGGCTAGCGGACTTGCCGCAGCGTGCGCGCTGACTGTGTCTGGAATTTTGTTTGCTCAGCAGCCAAATACCTCCTCGGCTCCCGCTGCATCCATGCAGATACAGGGCAGCCCGGCCCTGTCCACTCGCATTCCCCAGCAGTCCGTGAATCCGTTTGGCGTCCTTCAGGGCCTGGTGCTCAACGACTCCGGTCAGCCGTGGCCCGACGTGGAAGTTCATCTCGGAGACCTTCCCGCTGCGAAAACAACAGGCGACGGCATCTTCCGTATCCTCCGCGTCCCACCTGGCAGATACACTCTGCTTTTGACCTCACCTGACGGCGGCCATCCCTTTCGCCAATCCGACGTCAGCGTTCATGCAGACGAAGTCCTGTCCGTGCGGATCAGGCTGCCAGGCATGAGCGCCAGCCAGCTACCCGCGCCCCTGCCGCAGCAGCCGGTCGATATCAGCCAGGCGGGAAGCTACAGCGAGATCAGCCGCCGACCTGACGCCGACGGGGCCGTCGTCGTAGCCGAAGCCCCGCCGCAAGCCCCGGATTCGCAGGTCTTCCAGGCCATGCCCGACCGCTGGGACATCCAGATGCCGAACTATCATCGCTATGCCACGATGGAAGTTCCCTACATCCTCAGCCACTGGTATGACCCGTTCAACAACAACCGGCTTAAAGGCGACAAACCGCTCTTTGGTCGCACCTTCTTTGACTTCACCGGCGTCGCCTTCACAGCGCTCGATGGACGTCGCCTTCCCATCCCATCGGACATTTCCACCGCTCAGCCCGGCGAGTATGGTTTCTTCGGTCGCGGCGGCGAGTTTTTCGTCGCACAGACCCTCCGCACCACCTTCGATCTCTTCCACGGCGACACAGCGGCCTTTCGTCCTGTTGACTGGCGCATCCGCGTCTCCACCGCTGCCAATCTGAATTACCTTGCCGCGCGAGAGAACGGCGTCGTCTACCCTGACGTTCGCCCCGGCACCACCCGCTTTGACGAGTGGGTCGGCCTTCAGGAGGCCTTCGGCGAGGTCAAGCTTCACGACTTCGGCCCCAACTACGACTTTGTCAGCCTTCGCGTCGGCATCCAGCAATTCCTTTCCGACTTTCGCGGTTTCATCTTCGCCGACGAAGAACCCGGAGTCCGCCTCTTCGGCAGCCTCCGCTCCAACCGCTTCCAGTGGAACCTCGCAGCCTTCGATTTTCTGGAAAAGAACACCAACAGCAGCCTGAACACCTTCCACCGCCGAGGCCGCGATCTGGCTGTTGCCAACGTCTATATTCAGGATTTCCTTGCCAAGGGCTACACCGCGCAGTTCAGCTATCACTTTCTGCGTGACAACGCCTCCACCCACTACGACGACAACGGCTTCCTCGTCCGTCCCGCTCCCATCGGCAATCCTGTTCCCCATCGCATCGATTCCGAATATCTCGGCTGGACCGGCGACGGCCACATCGGTCGCGTGAACATCACGCACGCTTTTTATCAGGCCTTCGGAACCGACGAGTACAACCAGATCGCGGAACGCCCGAACAGCATCAACGGACAATTCGCAGCCGTCGAGCTATCGCGCGATCACAACTGGCTGCGCTATCGCATCTCCGGTCTCTACGCTTCCGGCGATGATCAGCCGCGCGATGGCGTCTCGCGCGGCTTCAGCTCCATCGTCGATGCCGAGAGCTTCGCTGGCGGTGAGTTTTCCTTCTTCAACCGTGAAAGCATCCGCCTGACCGGAACCGGCGTCGCGCTCAACGCAGGAGACAGCTTCCTGCCTGACCTGCGCTCCAGCAAGGACGAGGGCCAGTCGAACTTCAACAATCCAGGCCTCTATCTCTACAACGCCGGCCTCGACGCCAAACTCCTGCCCACACTCAAACTCGTCGGCAACGTCAACTTTCTCCAGTTCGCGCGCACCCAGCCGCTGATCTTCGTTCTCCAGCAAAACGGCATCCGCCGCACCATCGGCACCGACTCCAGCATCGGTGCCATCTATCGCCCGCTGCTCTCCGACAACATCGTCCTCGTCGGCGGCGCGGCGGCGCTTGTCCCCGGCCCTGGATTTCAGGAAATCTACTCTTCCAAAACTCTGGTATCCGTCTTTGGTACGATTCTCTTTCAGTTTTAATGGTGCGGTGACGAACTTCGGCCCGCCGCATCCGACAAGCTCGACGCAACGATCTCCGAGAGGTTCACGCAAACTGTGACAAAGCGGTCTCTGATCTTCCGCAGCAGAACGATGCGCCGCACGCTGGCGGCCATCTTTGGCATCGCGTCGCTGGTGATCTTCGCCACGCTGCTGCGGGAGCTTCGCGCGCCGCTTTCCGTTCACGCCAGTCGCATGAATGCGGCCTCCGGCATGACCTCGACCTCCGACACATCCGGTCCGCGACGCGGCGAGACGCCGGCGCAAGCCGCTCAGACTTCCATCGGATGCCTCAGTTGCCACACCGGCATCGAGCACGCCAACATGCACTCGGAAGAGACTGTCGTCCTCGGCTGCACCGATTGCCACGGCGGAGACGCCTCCGTGCAGACTGCGGCAGCGCAAAATTCCTCCGCCTATCGTGAGGCCGAGCGACGCGCTCACATCCAGCCGCGCTTTGCCGAGGACGCCGCGCGCGCCGGCCACCCGGTCCGCGCCTATACGCGCTGGATTCATGAGAGCCTGGCCTTCGTCCGCTTCGCCAATCCCGGTGATCTGCGCGTCGCTCCGTTCACCTGCGGAGTCTGCCACTCCGCCGAGACGCGCAACGTGAAGACCAGCATGATGACCACCGGTGCCATGCTCTGGGAGGCTGCGCTCTACAACAACGGCGCATACCCGCTCAAAGACGGTCGCTTCGGCGAATCCTACGATGTCCACGGACAACCGGCGCGCGTGCGCAGCTTTCCGCCGCCCACACCGGAGGAGACCCGAACCAAGGGCGTCCTGCCCTATCTCGACCCGCTCGAGCGCTGGGAGGTCTCGCAACCCGGCAACCTGCTGCGCGTCTTCGAGCGCGGCGGCGAAGCCCGCGCCGAGATCGGTATTCCCAATCCCGACGAAACTCCCGGCCAGCCCGATCTCAAGCTCTCTGACCGTGGCCTCGGCACCGAGCTGCGCACCGATCCCGTCTTTCTCGGTCTGCAAAAGACGCGTCTGCTTGATCCCATCCTCTCCATGCCCGGAACCGACGACCAGCCCGGTGACTACCGCGCCTCCGGATGCTCAGCCTGCCACGTCCTCTACGCCAACGACCGCGACCCCGTCCACGGCGTTCAAACCTCGCAGTACGGCAACAACGGCCAGAGCATCACCGGCGACCCGACCATCAGCCATCAGGAAAGCGGCCATCCGCTCCAGCACGTCTTCACACGCAGTATTCCCTCCAGCCAGTGCATGACCTGCCACATCCATCCCGGCACCAACATGGAGACGACCTACTACGGCTACACCTGGTGGGACAACGAAGCCGACGGCGACCACATGTACCCGGTCCACCAGCACAACCCCAGCCCGCAGGAGATTCACGACGTCCAACTGCGCAATCCCGAAGGCTCGGCCCCGCGCGGCAAGTGGAGCGATCCCGCATTCCTCCAGCAGGTCGGCCTGCCAGCCACCGTTCCTGGCTCCATCAACTCCACCCTCCACGACACACAGTTTGCCGACTTCCACTCCCACGGATGGGTCTTCCGCGCCGTCTACAAGCGGGATCGCCACGGCCACCTGCTCGACCAGAACGGCAATCTGCTTCCCGACTCCGATGACTCGCTCGGCAAGGCCGTTCACCTCGAAGACATCCACCTCCAGAAGGGCATGCAGTGCATCGACTGCCACTTCACCCAGGATGTTCACGGCAACGGCAAGCTCTACAGCGAAACCCGCAACGCTGTCGAGATCGGCTGCATCGACTGCCACGGCACCATCTTCGCCCGTGCGACTCTGAAAACCTCCGGACCGGCCAGCGCCGGTGGTGAGGCCAGCGATCTTCGCCGCCTGCGCACACCCTTCGGCGATGCCCGTTTCCACTGGCGCAACGGCCGCCTTTACCAGCGTTCCAACCTCACGCGCGGCCTCGAGTGGGAGGTCGTCCAGACGCTCGACACCATCACGCCCGGAAACCCCCATTATTCCGAAAAATCGCGCCTCGCCAAAACCCTCCAGAAGGACGGCCAGACCTGGGGAAAACCCGTCGACATGAAGCATCTCGCCCATGCCGACTCCACCATGACCTGCTACTCCTGCCATTCCTCCTGGACCACCTCCTGCTTCGGATGCCATCTCTCCATGACCGCCAACCAGAAGATGCCCATGCTCCACTATGAGGGCCAGACCACGCGCAACTACACCAATTACAACTTCATGGTCCTACGCGACGATGTTTACATGCTCGGCATCGACGGCACCGTCACCGGCCATCGCGTCGCCCCGGTACGCTCCGCCTGCGCCGTCGTCGTCAGCTCCCAGAACGCCAATCGAAACTGGCTCTACCAGCAGCAGCAGACCATCTCCGCTCCCGGCTTCAGCGGACAGGCCTTCAGCACCTACGTTCCCCACACCGTCCGCGCCACAGAAACTAAAACCTGCACCGACTGCCACGTCTCCGCGCGCGGCGACAATAACGCCTGGATGGCGCAGCTTCTCGTGCAGGGGACCAACTTCCTCAACTTCATGGGCAAGTACATCTACGTCGCCAACGGCAGCCACGGTTTCGCCGCCGTTCCCATCGCGGAAAGCTCCGAGCCGCCCGCCGTTCTCGGCTCTGATCTCCAGCATCTCGCCTATCCTGACAATTACCAGCACTTCCTCCGACGCAATCGTCAGCTTCACACCGCCTACACCCAGGGCGGCAACGATGTGCTTGATCTCCAACTGCGCGGCGAATATCTTTACGCTGCCGTCGGCGCGGGCGGATTTCGCATCTTCGACGTCGCCAACGTTGACGTCAAGGACAACTCCCAGCGCGTCAGCTCCGCTCCCGTCTCCCCGCTCGGCCAGCGTTTCTACATCCACACAAAATTCGCCACCGCCGTCGCATCCCCCTCCACGCTCGCTCTCGATCCACTGCGCAAACAACTGGCGCAGAACGAAGAGCAGTCCATAGCGCCGCTCTACGCCTTCCTCTACGTCACCGACAAATACGAGGGCCTCATCGTCGTCGGCGATCCGAAGACCGGCGTCGGCACTCTGCTCGACGGCAATCCGCAGAACAACTTCCTGCGCCGCGCCGTCACCTTCAATCCCGACGGCAGACTCAACGGAGCGCGCCGCATCACTATCGCGGGCACATACGCCTACATCCTCTGCGACCGCGGCATGGAGGTCGTCAACCTCGCCGATCCTCTGCATCCGAAGATCACCGCCGAGATCGGCGCTCCCATCCTCGACCACCCGACCGGCGTCGCCGTCCAGTTCCGCTATGCCTTTGTCACGGATCGCTCAGGACTGAAGGTCTTCGACCTCACTTACCTCGACCATCCGCGTTCGGTCGGCCTCACCGTGCCCATCAGCGACGCCCGCAACATCTACGTCGCGCGCACCTACGCCTACGTCTCCGCCGGCGCTCACGGCATCGCCATCGTCGATGTCGAGTCGCCCGAACACGCGCACCTCGACCAGACCTTCAGCGCCAATGGCGCGCTCAACGACGTCAACGATCTCAAGATCGGCATGGTCTCCTCCAGCCAGTTCGCCTTCGTCGCCGACGGCCGCAACGGCATGCGTATCGTTCAGCTTTTTTCTCCCAAATCGACGCATGAGTTTTACGGCTTCAGCCCGCGTCCCACTCCGCAGTTGATCGCCACATGGAAGAGCAGCGGACCGGCACTGGCCATCTCCAAGGGCGTTGACCGCGACCGCGCCGTCGATGAAAGCGGCAATCAGCTCGCCGTCTTCGGTCGTCGCGGCGCGCGTCCCTTCAATGCCAGGGAACTCGCCCGCATGTACCTGCGCAACGGCAAGCTCTACACCGTCACCGACGCGCCGCCCAGCCCGCCGCAAAGCAACCACCCGACCACTGCCCTCGTGAATCGGTAATCCCGAAAACCACCGGCCTATTTCCGCGCAAGTCGATCCAGCGGCAGCCCCGCCACAGTCAGCGCTGCGTCTTCGTGTCCATGATAGACATGGCACAGGAAGCAGCCGCTCTCCGCATGGCCAGCCGCCAGCGCCGGTCCCTGCGGGCTGGAGCGCCCATCATGACAACGCCGACAGGTGGCAATCGTCGGCATCAGCACCTCGTGCTCGCCCACGCTTGAGAGCGCCTTCGTGTGGCAGGACTCGCACGCGACCGCCCGGTGCACCGGATGGCGGAACACCGCGCCCGGCAGCCATTTCGCAGGCTGCGATACGGCCTCGTACTTCGGCAGTCCGCCATCGGTCGGCAGCGCCATATCGCTCCTGTGGCACAGCCCGCACTTCTCGCGCCACAGAATCGCTTCCGCGCGCATCACGCTCACCTGGAGCCACTGCTGCTCGTTCCGCGGAGTCGCCATCGCCACCATCCCAGGCAACGGCTGCTGCCGAGGCCAGTCACGAATCTCCGCAGCCACCACCTGCGGATGACTTCGCGCAAACTCCGCGAGCGAGGCCACCACAAACGCATGCACCACCTCCGGCGACTTGTGCGGCGCCTGCGCCGTCAGATGCCGGTCAAACTCCAGCGAATGGCAACTGCGGCAGCTTTTTTCAAAATCCACCGGCTGCATCCCATCCCCCTGCCGACCATCCGTTCCCATCGTCGCCGCGTGACAGGTGGAGCAGGCCAGCGTCACCGGCTTGCTCGGTCCCTTCAACCCAGCTTTCATGTGCTCGGCATGGTTGAAGACCAGCGCCGTCGCCGCCGCACGCTCACTCTCCGTCTCCGTGCGCAGCGGACGAAACTCCGGATGACATCCGGCAAAGCTGCTCACCTCGCGCGCAACCGTCACCGCGCCTCCACGAGCCTCCAGATGCGCATGACACTGGGTGCATCCCGCGTCCTTCGTCGCCGCCAGATGCGTCGCGCCCACATGCTCCTCGTGGCACGAAGAACACTTCGGATGCTCGGTCGTCTCCGCCGGATGATGCGGCTCTGCCACATGGCAACGCAGACACGCCGAATCCGGCACCCGCCGTCGCAGCCCCAATCCTGGAGTCCAGTTTGTCGCCTTCACCACCGGCACATGGCACAGTTCGCACCGCTCACCAAAGACTGCGTGGCTGCTCGACATCGGCCCAGCCGACAGCAGCGTTCCGCCGCGCACCAGCGTCGTCGTCCCAAACCAGAGCGTCGCCGCAGCCAGCGCCACCGCAGCCAGCCACCACTGCCAGGCGCGCACCGGCGACATGCGCTTGAAATAATTCAAGTCATGCCGCTTGGCCACAATCTTCGTCGTTCTCTTGCGGATGGTCATAGCTCAGTACCGCAGCGCTCCAATCGCATGCACAATTGCCAGCAGCACCAGCGCCGCGGAAATCGGCAGATGCACCAGCAGCCACCCATGCAGCCACTGATGCAGAACCCTCTGCTGATCCAGTTGCCGCTTCTCCTCGCAAATCTCCTCAATCGCCGTCAGCGGAGTCCATGCCGCAGGCAGAAACTCCCGCCGCAGATCCTCAAATCGTCCATGCACCCAATCCCGGCTGGCAAACCGGCTGCCGCGCGCGCCCCGCTGCCTCAGATACGGCAGCACGGACTCGGCAAAAAACTGTCGAAAAACCTCCGTCTCGTTCTCCATCGTCGGCAGGTCCATCAGCGTGTCGACCACCGTCGCGCCCGCGCCCGTCGCCGGAGCAAGCCTCTGCGTCACATCTGCCGCATGCCCCTCAGCCTCGGCAACCAGTTGCTCGCAAATCACCGGAATCTGGTCATAGATCGTCTCGAATGGCACCTCGCGAAAGATCCGCGTCGGCAGCGTATGCTGCAACCACGCGCCGCCAATCCCGCTCGCCACCACCACCACCGTCAGCCACATCAGCACCGCCGTCAGCCCGCCCCGCGCGTGGAACGCCGCGTGATACAGCACCATCGGCAGCGCCAGAAATCCCAGCCACAGATGCGCGCGCATCCATATCTTCGCCCGTCCGATGCGCCAGATCGGAAAGCGCTTGCGCAGGCTCAGCAACGCCGCGAAAATCATCAGCCCCAGCGCGACCGAGCCGAACATCAGCCCGATCGGCGTCCCGCCGCCCGGTGTCGGCGTATGCGCCGCATACGGAAGATAGATCACCGCGCCGATCCCGATTGCCACCGCCGTCCCGATCATCCACGGTTTGTGCGTCGCGTCAATGCGCATCGTTCCCGCCTCGCCGGCTCATCTTCACCGCCTCATTCCAATCCGCAGCTCAACGATTTTTTCCAACGAACGCAGCCTCCTTGTCCAGGTCCACTCCCAGCACCTGCGCAAAGAACTCATTCGGTTTCACCCGATGCGCCGCATCATGCGGACACGCATACACACAACTCGGCTCCGAGAGATCGTGACAAAGATCGCAACTGGTCGCCTTCCTCACCTTGCCCGATCCGGAACTGTCCTTGTCCTCCTGCACATCCAGCAGCGCCACCGCGTTGCCGCGCTGGTCAAACTCCTGCACGGTGATATTCCCATACGGACAGTTCTGCGCGCACAACCCGCAGCCCACACACCAGTCCTCAATCATCACCTCCAGTGAATTGCGCCGACGGATCGATCCCACCGGACAGCCAATCATGCATCGCGGATCGCGGCACTGCCGACACGAAGTCGCCACCAGATAGTTTTCAAATCGCACTCCATCGCGCAACAGCCGCGTCACCCCGTCATGCGCACTCGCACAGGCTTTCACGCACTGGTCACAGCGCGTACACTTCTTCAGATCCAGCACCAGCAGACTCTGCGCATCCATCAGCCCCTGCTCCAGGAACTGCCCCAGCGGCGTACTCTGCTCCCGCGCACTGGCCCGCGTCCGCTGCAACTGATTCTCGCGCCTCCGCTGCTCCACCGTGCTTTCAATCTGCTGCCGCACCTCCGGGAAACATTCCAGCATCTGGTGAAATTCCCGCGCCTGAATCCGCACCAGTTCCACATGATCCAGCGCCACACACGTCGCCGTGCGCACGCCCTCGCTCAGCAGCCCCATCTCGCCGAAGTACCCTCCGCGCGAAAGATACGCCAGCACCATATCCTCGCCATTCAGCTTCTGCGCGACCTTCACAAATCCAATCCGCACCAGATAGAAAGCATCTGCCGGAGCACCCTCCTCGCAGATCACCTCGCCCGGAGCAAATCGCACCAGGTCCACACGATCACGCAGCACATCCACAAAGTCTTCGCTGATCGTCGAAAAGATCGGCACGCTGCGCAGATGCGTGGCCAGCGCGCGCGCGCGATAATTTGTCTCCAGCTTCGCGCGAAATGTCTTGTTCTTCTGCATCACGTCCAGCACATTGCGCAGCATCTCCAGCATCACGCAGTCGCTCTTCGCCCGCACCGTCGCCGACCGCGGATAGAAGCTCATGCAGGTCATCTCGCCAAACAGATCGCCCGCATGCAGCGCAGCAATCGGATTGTCATACGGCAGGTCCACCGGAGCATCAATTGGAATATGCGTCGGCGTCGCGCGCTCCTCTTCGCGCGGCTGCCGATTCTTCGGAATCAGCATCGAACGCATCCGCGTAAACAGCCCTGTCGACGCAGCCTGTGTCGCCACATGCTCGCGCGGCGCGCGGATAAACACCTCCGCATCTCCCTCCAGAATGTAAAAGGCTGTGGACCCGTTTTCGCCCTCGCGCACAATCGTCTCACCCGCACGATAGCGACGCTTCACCACCGACCCCTTGTTCAGCTCCAGAAACGTTCCGGAAACGCCCTGAAAAACCGGCAGCGTCAGCAGCTCCTCGCTCTCCACGTCGAAGATTCCCGGCGTGCCTGCCGGATGCAGTCTTCCCTGGCCCAGCACGCGCTTGTTCGTCAGCGCGCCCGTCGGGCAGCTCACCATGCACTCGCCGCAGCTCACGCAACTGGAGTTGCCCATCGGCTGATTGGCGTCAAAGCTGATGGCCGAAAAATATCCCTTGCCCTGCCGCGCAATCACATTGTTATGCCGAATCTCCGAGCAGCCGCGCACGCACCGGTCGCACAGAATGCACGCCGAAAAATCCACGTGAATCGAAGGCGAGGAATCATCCGCCGCCAGCACCGGCACAGCTCGTCTGGCAAACCGCGTCTCCGTCACTCCGGCGCGCAACGCCTGCGTCTCCAGTTCGCAATCCGCCGTCTGCTGCTGACGCAGGCACGGCGACGGATGGTCGCTCAGCATCAGCTCATAGAGCGTCTTCCGCACCGCCTGAATCGGCTCGGTATCCGTCTTGACCACCATCCCCGGCTCGGCCTTGAAGATGCACGCAGCCTGCAACGCGCGCTCGCCTGTGTCTACCACGCATATCCGACAGACCGCCACGGGCGTCTGATTCTGCTGGTGACACAGCGTCGGAATCGTCACGCCAGCCATCCGCGCCGCATCAAACACCGTCGTCCCATGCGGCACCTCGATCTCGTGCCCGTCGATGGTGACCGTCATCTGCTCGTCGTGTCCGTGCTCGCTCATCGCCCCGCACCTCCAAAACAGATTCCGGCCCGGCAATACCGATCCTCCAGATGCTCGCGCATCATCTCCGGAAAGTGCTTCATCACGCTCTGAATCGGAGCGGGGGCAATCTGTCCCAGTCCGCAGATCGATGTCATCCTCAACACCGCCGAAAGATCCTTCAGCATCTGCTGATCCCCATCCCTCACCGTCCCACTCGTCCACGCCTCCAGCAGATCCACCAATTTCTGCGTGCCAATCCGGCACGGGGAACATTTCCCGCAACTTTCGTTGCGATAGAAGCGCACCGCCGTCAGCGCCATATCCAGCATGCAGGCATCCTCGCCGCAAACCACCACCGCGCCCGAGCCAAGCATCGAACCCAGCGCTTTCACCTTGTCCCAGTCCAGCGGAGTATCCAGCAGCTCCGCCGACAAATATCCCGACGACGGCCCGGACGGCGCAAAACCGATGATCCGCTTCCCCTCCGGAGCGCCGCCCGCATACTCCTCAATCAGCCTTCTGTAGCTGATCCCCATCGGCACCTCGAAGACACCCGGGTTCCGCACATGGCCCGTCACTCCCACAAACTTCACGCCCGGCGCGCCCTGACCATAGCCCTTGTACCAATCCGCTCCTTTGCCCAGAATCGTGATCGCATGCAGAAACGTCTCCACATTGTTCAGCGCCGTCGGCGACTTCCACAGCCCGGAGCTGACCGTGCGCGGCGGCTTGTTCCTCGGCTCGGAACGCTTCCCCTCGATCGCCTCCATCAGTGCTGTCTCCTCGCCGCAGATGTAACCGCCGGGCGAGACAAAAACTTCCATATCGTAGGAAAATCCGGTGCCCAGAATATCGCTGCCCAGCAGGCCCATCGCCCGCGCCCGCTCAATCTCCCGCCGCAGAATCCCCGCCTGCAACTCATACTCATGCCGAATGTAAAGATACCCATGCTGCGCACCCACAACGCTGGCGCAAACCATCATTCCCTCAATCACCATATGCGGCAAATACTGCAATATAAAACGATCCTTGATCGTGCCCGGCTCGCTCTCGTCGGCATTGCAGACTACATACTTTGGCTCTCCACGGCTCTTCCGGCAACCATCCCACTTGATATGCGTGGGAAAGCCCGCGCCGCCCATCCCGCGCAGCTCCCCGTCCTTCAGCTTCGCCATCACCCCGTCCACATCGCCGCTCCGCACCAGCTCCCGAAACACCCCGTAGTGCGCCGCCTCGCTGGCATAGGGATTGCAGTGCAGCGCGATGCCCTGCTCCTCCGGGCTTCGCGGCGGCTCGCTGTGCGCCTGCGTCGCCTCTTCGCTGCTCTCACGAATGGCAATCTCCCGCTCCACCAGCCGCGACGCTTCCTCCATCGTCAGATTCTGGTAATACCGATCATTGATTGTCACCACGGGAGCATGATCGCAGCGACCCACGCAGCTAATGTCGCGGACCCTCACCACCCCGGACAGGTGCGCATACCGCCGCTCCAGCTCTGCCTTCATCCCGTGCGAGCCAAACAGGTGGCACGTCATGTCATCACAAACCCGCACATCCACCGGTGCCGGAGGCTTCAGACGAAAATACGGGTAGAAACTCGCCACCGTATGCACTTCGCGCACCGCCACCCCGCGCCGCTCGGCGATGCGTTCCAGTTCGGAGGCGGGGATGAATCCCTGCCTGGACTGCACATGGTGCAGATCCTCAAAAACACCCGTCGGCGCACCCCCCTTGGCCGAAATTGTTCGCACCAGCGACTCATCCATCGGCGTTAGCAACCTGTCCTTTTGCAACCCGTCGTTTTGCAGTTTGGAGACTCTGCATCAATGTACATCGGAATACCCTGCTGTGCGCGGAGAATAATTTTGGTTTACATTCCTCGTCGCGCGGATTATAAACACAGCGAACACCTCACTCCTCTGCTAGCTGAAGGAAAGCGCGCGTGGCTTCTGATCTCCGACGTTATCTGCATCCCTCCTTCCTGCTTTTCGTGGCAGCTCTCTTCGGCGCGCTTCCCGCCGCAGCACAGGCTTCTCTCAGTCCCCGGCTTCACTCCCTGGCCAATGCGGCTGACATTCACCCCGGCGATGGCCAGTACGTCGGCCCCGGCTCCTGCTCCGCCGTTGCCTGCCACGGCGGCATTGAACCCCGCTCCGTCACGCGCGTGCTGCAGAACGAATATTCCACCTGGGTCACTCGCGATAAACACGCGCACGCCTACACCGCGCTCACCGAACCACTCGGCGAACAGATCGCACTGACGCTCCGTCTTGGCCCAGCCGAAAATGCCCCGCGCTGCCTGGTCTGTCACGCGCTCGATGTCCCCACTTCACTTCAGGCGCGCAAATTCGACATCGCCGACGGCGTCTCCTGCGAAAGCTGCCACGGACCAGCCTCACGCTGGATCGGCCCGCACATTCAGACCAACGCGCAGCACGCGCAGATGGTCGCCCTCGGCCTCTACGACAATCGCAACCTCATCCTGCGCACCGAGCGCTGCCTCACCTGCCACCTCGGCGCTCCCGGCATGAGCGTCGATCATGAGCTGATCGCCGCCGGCCACCCCGATCTCCGCTTTGAACTGGACAGCTTCACCGCCGTCGAGCCGCCTCACTGGGTGGAGAAAAACGCCGCCGGTCAGCCCTTGAACGATACGCTCTTCGGCACGCGCGCCTGGGCTATCGGTCAGGCCGTCGAGCTGCGCGCCTCCATGCAGCGGCTTGCCCGCTCCGCTCACTCCGGTCCCTGGCCTGAATTCAGTGAGATGGACTGCATCAGTTGCCATCACTCGCTCACCGGACCGCTCAGTTGGCGCCAGCGCAGCGGCTATCCCGGCCATCGCGCCGGTGACCCTCCCTACAATCTCTCCCGCTACGTGCTCTTCCAGCAGATCGCCGACCAAGTGGACCCGTCCACCAACGCTGAACTCGACCAGACCGCCAGCCGCGTAGCCCAGCTTGTCACCAGCATGAGCGCCGACCGCGCTGCCGTCACCGCCGCCGCCAACCACGCGGCCAATCTTGCGGCCAGGCTCGCCGCTGAACTGCAGAACGCAACCTTTGACCGCGCCCGCACCGAGCGCCTGCTGCGCTCCATCACGGCCCAGGCCGACGCCATCTCTCTCGACGGCGAGCGCACTGCCGAACAGGCCACCATGACCATCGACTCGCTCTACATCGCCGATGCCAACGCTGGCGGCAAAAATCCGGAAACTCGCGCCGCCATAGACGGTCTCTACAAGCTCGTCAGCAACCCCTCCGCATACAACGCACCACAGTTCGCCGCCCAGCTCCAGCGTGTCCATCAGACGCTGCGCTGAAAATATTCGTTGAGAGGATTTCACCCGATGTCTTCTCTGTGCCGATTCCTCGAGCCTGGTCTCGTCAGTTCGTCGGATTCTCCGGAAACTTCTGATACGGTAGTCGCACGCCGCGAAGAATAATGTTGTCCGCCCGGATCGCCATTGGAGCCTGAAAGTCAACCGCGCCGCCCGCCGCCGCATAGTCATCCTGATCCACGCCGTCGCCGGAGACCCCCAGTCCGCCCACCAGTTTCCCGTTCAGGTAGAGCGGCAACGAGCCAGGGAAAAACACCACTCCGTTCTGATTCGAGTTCGCAGGCTGCGAGCCTTGCGTACATGGGTGCGCCAGATCGTTCAGAAAAAGCTGGAAGAACGGTCCCGGCTCAGTCCCGTTAATTCCGCTCGGATAGAGCGGCTGCGCCGCAAATCCAATGGTGCGGTTGGTCACCGCCGTTCCCGGCGGAACACCGGGAATATCCACCTCGGCGTTCCGCCCGCTGAAGTAAATCACATTGCGCGACTTGGCCACGGCTACATCCACGGAAAACATCGTCGCGTCCGACATCCGATACAAAGCCAGCAGCGACCCATCCAGATCGGCCACGGAAATCACAAACTTCGCCCGTGAACCCACCGGCAGGCGAATCGCGGCCCTGGTCACATTGGCTGTGGCAATCACCTGCTGCACAATCTGCTGCACCTGCGCGAGCGTCAGCCCGTTGGCAAACTTCGAGCCTTGTTCGGCAATCAGATCACCCTCCGGAGCCTGTCCGCTGCCAGCCATCGGCCCCAGCGTGAAGCTCCCGGCTCCGGTTCCCGCGCTCACTCCGCCCGGCAGCGTCGTATATTTCACAAACGGCAGAGCGAATCCGCCCACCACCACGACACCGGGATACGGCACCGTTGGCGCAAATCCATTCCCGATCGTTGCCGCGACCGCCGCATATTCCACAACAGCGTTGTAATTCGCCGTCCCCGCCTCGGCCACCACTCCGATGCCGCCCGCCACACGATTGTTTTTGAAGATCGGCACGCCACCCGGATTCACCGCCGTCTGGTCGGAATCCTGCACATCCACCTTGCCCGTCTGGATTCCCAATCCCGGCCCCGGGCCATGAAGCAATCCCGTCACCGGCAGCGATTGACCCGGTAAATAAATCACGTTGAAGCTGCACCCGCGATTTGTATTCTCAATGCCATAGAGCGGCCCGGAGGCCGTATTCGCAATCCCGGGCGCGAAATGCGTCGCACTGATGAAGCGCACTGTCCGACTGCTCAGCGGAGCCTGATCGTTCGAGAAATACGCCGCCGTCCGCGCCAGCGCAGCTGCCTCCTCATCGGCAGGGACCATCTTGCCAAAATTCGACACCGCTGTGGTCGGCGCGCCTGTCGACTGATACACCGCCAGAATCACGCCGCGCCGGTCGCTGATGGCAATCACCAGCGGCACATTCACACTCGCCGCCGCCGCCTGCGCAATCGACTGCACCTCCGCCTGCGTCAACACGTTGTCGGCCGTGCTCGGTGTATACGGCGGCACTGCCGCAGGATTGGACCCGCTCCCGGCGCAGCTCAGCAGGCTCGCCGCAAGTCCGCATACACTCGCACAGCCCAACCACCCGCGCAACCAATCCAAACGTCGTCGCATCGTGAACGGAACTTTCTGTCGAAAAATTGCCCCCGAAATATCCATGAGAAAAGGCGTCTTCAGCCTATCTCAACTCGCAACATCGGTGATATAAAAATCTGCAATGCACAGTTCCATACAGCGTCTGTACTCTGGCGTGATCCTTGCCGCCGTCGCGTCCGGCGCTGTGCTGTTTCTTCGTCACCTCCCTGCCTTTCAGGACACTGACCACTTCACCTACGACTTCACCATCGATCACGGCGGTCTCAGTCCGTCCTCACCGGACATCTTCTTCGTCGACTTCGACGAGCCGACGTTTGACCATATCCGCCAATACCCGATTCCCCGCTCGACCATCGCTGACGCCATTGCGCGCGTCGCCTCCGGTCAGCCGCGCGTCATCGGCCTCGATGTTTTTCTCTCCGAGCCGCGCTCCGCCGCCGAAGACCAGCGGATGCAGCAGGTGCTCACTCAGGCTGGCGTGGTCGTGCTGGCCAGCCAGGCCGCCACGGCCAGTCTGCCAGCCGTCCATCCCCTGCCGCTCTTCTGCCAGCCCGAAGACCCCCGCGCCGACTCCGGCTACTGCAAGGACGGCACTCCCGGCGCGCTCGGCTACGCCCTCGTCGATCTGCCCATCGAACCCGACGGCTTCGTCCGCGACTTCAATCTTTTTTCCGCCGGCGACCCACCCTCGGTCAGCTTTCCCGTCTTTCTTGCCCAGCAGTACACCGGCAAAACCATCGAACCGAAGGATGCGAACGCCGCCCGTTTTCTTGGCCATGATGTTCCCTACCACTCCCGCGAACTCTCCACAGCGCTCATCGGCGCCTGGGGACAGCATCCGGCCACCCACATCTCTGCCTGGGACGTGCTCACCGGCAAACTCGCTCCCTCGATCTTTCATGACAAACTCGTCCTCATCGGCCAGTCCAACGATGCCGCGCGCGATACCTTCTTCACGCCGCTCTTCCGTCTTGCCGGCAAGGATGGCCTGCGCGAACGCATGGGCGGAACCGACATTCTCGCCGCCGCCATCCGTTCACTCATCGAAGGCAAAACCGCGCATCTGGCCCCGGAGTGGATGCAGATCGCCTTCATCCTCATTTCCACCTGCGTCGCCACATACTTCCTGCTCGCCTTTGAGCTTGGCCCCGGCGTCGCCCGCCTGCTCGGACTCATGGTCGTCAGCTTCGCCGCTCCCACCATCCTCTATGCGCGCACTCATTTCTGGCTCCCCTATCTGGCCCCCGAACTGGCCATGCTGCTCACCGTTCCGCTTGCTCTCGGCCTGCAATTCGCTCAGGAAAAACTTGCCTCCCGCGAAGCCCGCGCCCAGCGCGAACAGCTCATGGGACTGTTCTCCAGCTACGTCGATCCCGCCGTGGCGGAGACCATCTGGAGCCGCCGCAACGAACTTTCCCTCGGCGGCGAGGAGCACATCGCCACCGTCATGTTCACCGACATTCGCGGCTTCACCGCTCTCAGCGCCGGCCAACCGCCTGCTCAGGTTCTCTCCTGGCTCAATCGCTACCTCACCGCCATGGATCAGGTCATCCGCGCACACGGCGGCTTCCTCAACAAATTCATCGGTGACGGCCTCATGATCATCTTCGGCCTTCCCCTCAGCTCTGGCTCGCCCCAACAGGACGCCCGTCGCGCTCTCGACTGCGCCCTCGCAATGATCGCTCGCGTCGAAACACTCAACCAGGAAAATAATGGCGATCCAACCCAGCCCGCCCTGCGTATAGGTGTTGGGATACATTCCGGACCGCTGATGGCCGGCAGCATCGGCTCAGCGTCCCGTCAGGAGTACTCAGTGATCGGCGCTACCGTCAATCTTGCCTCTCGGCTTGAAAGTCTGAACAAGCCTTTCAAAACTGAGATACTCTTCTCGGAAGACACGCGCGAGCTGCTCGTCGGCGCAGACTATCCGATCGAACCGCTCGGCCCTGCCAAGGTCGCCGGTCTCGAAGAACCTGTTCCCATCTTCACCGTTCGCCCCTCGGCAACCGTCGAAGGCGTGGCGGCGAAAGAGAGTGTCGCTCAATGAACCTCGCCGAATTACCACATTTCGTGTCGTTCCTTTCCCACCTGCCCGGTTTCGGACCCGTGCCCCGTCTGGCCTGCATAGCTTGCAGTCCTGCGGAAACTGCGTTCCACGCTCCGCGTCCTCGCCAGGCAATTTGCTTCACCACCACGCGCTGCTTCTTTCGCCGCGCCTCACTCAGGAGATCGGTCATGAAACACCCTGCCACGCTTGCTCTTTTTCTCGTTGCCCTGCTCACGCCCTTCGCGCTCCCGGCACAGACGCCCACGCCACACCCCGTGCGCGTCCACGCCAAACTCAGCGGCTTTGATCTCTCCGCCAAATCCGGCAAGAGCGCCAACCAGATCGGTGGAGCTTCCCGCGATCTGGGTACGCCGCGCATCTACGCTCCCGCCAGCGGCAAGGCTTACTCGCTCACGCCCACCTTCTTCTGGTCCGCTCCCGATGGAGCCACTAAGGTCACCTTCCGCCTGAGCACCATCAACGGCATCGAGATGTATGAAGCCACCACCTCGGCCACCAGCCTCACCTATCCCGCTGACGCGCCCGCGCTCAAGCCCGGCAATACCTACCGCTGGACGATCATCCCGGAAAACGACATGCTCGGCGGCGCACCCGCTCCGGTCACCTTCGTAATCGTCGATGGCGCGGAGCGCACAGCCATCCAGTCCGCACTTGCCTCCACCACAGACCCCGCGTCCGTATACGTCCAGCACCGCGTCTGGTACGACGCCGTCGTCGCCTACAATGCCGTTCTGGCCAAAGACCCGGCCAATCAGACAGCACTTCTCGGTCGCGCCACGCTTTACAACTCCGTCAGCGCTACAGAATCCCTCGCCGATGCCGATTGGAAACTCATCCATTGAGAAATGGATAGTGCCCTCTGGCCCGATTGGGCGGAGACATACCCTCAAACTGCTCCCGTCTCCGCCACCACTTTCACCCTATTCCTAAACCCTCCCCATCCGGTTCCGTATGACGCAAGTTGACTCAAATTCGAACCTCTCCATCACCTTCTGGGGCGTGCGAGGCTCCATTCCAACCCCGGTCTCCGCCAATCTCGGCTACGGCGGCAACACCGCCTGCCTCGCCATCGACCGCGGAGACGCCATCCTCATCCTCGACGCAGGCAGCGGCATCCGCACCCTCGGCGTGGAACTCTGCGCGCGCCCAGCTCTGCCAGAGATTCACCTGCTCTTCACTCACTTCCACTGGGATCACATCCAGGGCCTGCCATTCTTCGCGCCGCTCTTCCATCCCGAAGCCCGCATCATTCTCTATTCCTTCCACCCGCCCGAGAAGCTGCGCTCGATCCTCGCCGGCCAGATGGTCGCCCCATACTTCCCCATCGATTTCCTTCAGGTCTCTCAGCACGTCGAATTTCGCCAAATCGAGCACTCCACGCTTCCCATCGCCGGACTCACCGTCCAGAGCTTTGACCTGCACCACCCGCAGCGCTCTCAGGGATACCGCATCAGCGATGGCGCTCACTCCATCGTCATCGCCACCGACCACGAACATGGCGACCCGGAGGCCGACGCGAGGCTCAACACCGTGGCTCGCGGCGCCGACCTGCTCGTCTACGACGCGCAATACACTCCGCTTGAATACGAAAAGCGTCACGGCTGGGGCCACAGCACCTGGCGCGACGCCGTCTCCGTCGCCTTCGAAGCACAGATTCCCCAGCTCGTGCTCTTTCACCATGACCCGGCGCACGACGATGCCACGCTCGACGCCATCCTCGCCGAAGCGCAGACCCAGTTCCCGCTCACATGCTGCGCTCGCGAAGGCATGACCCTCCGGCTCGAAACGCCTGCCTCGGCCTGACCGAAAAATTCATTCCACACCCTCCACCATGCCGCTCATACCCACGCGCCGCTCACTCACCCGCGCCGCTGGGCACAGCCAGCAGGTGTCGCATCCCGCGCAGCGCCTGCCGTGTACGCTCCTCGTTCTCGATCAGCGAAAAGCGAACGTGCCCGTCACCATACTCGCCAAACCCAATGCCCGGACTGACCGCAACCTTCGCCTCAGTCAGCAGCAGCTTGCTGAACTCCAGCGAACCCAGGTGACGAAACGGCTCCGGAATCCGCGCCCAGACAAACATCGTCGCACGCGGCAGCGCCATCTCCCAGCCAATCCGGTTCAACCCCTCCACCAGCACGTCGCGACGCCTCCGATACGTCTCGCAAATCTCCGCCACGCACTCCTGCGGACCCTCCAGCGCCAGAATCGAGGCCACCTGAATCGGTGTAAACGTTCCGTAATCGAAGTAGCTCTTCAGCCGCGCCAGCGCCGCCACCAGCGTCGGATTTCCCACCATGAAACCCACGCGCCAGCCCGGCATGTTGTAGCTCTTCGACAGCGTGAAGAACTCCACTGCCACATCCTTCGCTCCCGGCACCTCCATCACGCTCGGTGGCCGGTAGCCGTCAAAGGCAATATCCGCATACGCCAGATCATGAATCAGCCAGAACCCATACTCCCGCGCCAGCTCCACCAGCCGCGCCAGAAACGGAAGCTCCACACACTCCGTCGTCGGATTCGACGGAAAATTCACAATCAGCGCCTTCGGCCTCGGCATCATCCGCGGAATCAGATTCTCCAGCTCCGCCAGAAACTGCTCCTGATTATGCACCGGCACGCTCACCACATGCGCCCCCGCAATCGCCGGGCCGTAGATATGAATCGGATAGCTCGGATTCGGCACCACCACCGTGTCATTCGAATCCAGAATCGCCAGGCACAGGTGCGAGATTCCCTCCTTCGACCCGATCGTCACAATCGCCTCGCGATCCGGATTCAGCTCCACCCCATACCGCGTCTGATACCAGTTCACAATCGCCCGCCGAAGACGCGGAATCCCCTTCGAAACCGAGTACCGATGCGTCACTGGCTTCTGCGCCGCCTCAATCATTTTGTCCACAATGTGACGAGGCGTCGCGCCATCCGGATTCCCCATCCCAAAGTCGATAATGTCCTCGCCGCGCCGCCGCGCGTTCACCTTCATCTCGCCGGTAATGTTAAAAACATAAGGCGGCAGACGCTGTATGCGGCTGAACTGGCTGGCTTCGCTCATCGTTTTCTATCCACCGTCTTTCGATTTGCTGTCTCTCTATCTTAGTCCGACCCTTTCGCTTTTTCCCGCATCCAATCCACCAGATGGACACAGAACCGCAAACCCTGATTTCCAATTTCCCCTCACCGCGCAATCAGTCCGTGGACCTCCACGCTGCTGATCTGCTGCGGGAAACCGTTCACTCCGGGTCAAAAACGCCAACCGTCGCCGACGCGTCGCGTCCACTCACCGGCCTCGTCGCACAGTTTTTCACCCTGCCCGGCAAACTCCTCGGCTGGTGGCATCTCACCAGCCTCGACGCGCCCACCGTCGCCGTTTGCTGGTCCCTTGCGCTGGCCCGCGTCTCCGCCGCTCGCCTGCCGCTCTGGGCACCCATCGCGCTCGGCCTCGGAACCTGGTCCATCTATCTCGGTGACCGGCTCATGGACGCAAAGCGCGCACTCGCCCCGCTCCGCGAACGCCACTGGTTCCACTGGCAACATCGCCGTGTCCTGCTGCCCGCCGCCATCCTCAGCCTCGTCGCCGCGCTGGCTCTGGTCCTCCTGAACATGCCGCCCGCCATCCGCGACCGCGACGCCGTGCTCGCTCTCGCCGCAGCCGTTTACTTCGTCGCCATCCACACCCGGCGCAACCGCCCCACACCCGGGACCGATCCCGATGCCGAGCCATTTCCCGCCAGGCCTGCAAACCGTCTGCAATCCGCCGCTCGGTTCCTGTCCAAGGAAACCTTCGTCGGACTCATCTTCGCTCTCGTCTGCGCCGCTCCAGCGGCCACTCGCGCGCCCGGCAGCTTCGCCGTGCTCATCGCCCCCGTTGCCGCCTGCTTCCTGCTCGCCTGGCTCAACTGCCGACTCATCGAGCGCTGGGACGCCAATCGCAGCGGCGGCACCGGAAATCAACTCGCGCTCGCAGCCGCCTCAGCAATCGCAGCCCTGCCTGCGTTCGCCTGCCACGCTCCACAGGCCGCGCTGTTTCTCTTCGCCATCGCCGCCAGCGCGCTCCTGCTCGCCGCTCTTGATCGCCATCGCCTCCGCCTCACCGGGCTTCACCTTCGCGCCGCAGCCGATCTCGTCCTGCTCACGCCTCTGCTACTCATCCTGCTCGCGCCCCTGCTTCTGCTCGCGCCCGTGCCGCGCGGATGGCGCTGACCGTGCGCATCGGCGGAGACAAGCCCGAAGCCAGCCCCGAGTCGCGAAGCCGCCAGACACCCAACTTCGACCGTCTCGCCGCGCCCTACCGCTGGATGGAATACTTCAGCTTCGGTCACGCGCTGGAGCGCTGCCGCTTCCACTTCCTGCCGCGTCTGGCTGCCCGCCGCCGCGCTCTCGTCCTCGGCGACGGCGACGGCCGCTTCACCGCGCGCCTGCTTGCGGATCACCCTGAAATCCACGTCCACGCCATCGACGCCAGCCCCACCATGCTGGCCGCGCTCACCCGCCGCGTCACCGACATCCATGCAGCGGGACGCCTGACCACAGAACTCGCCGACCTCCGTCGCTGGCCCGCGGACGAACAGCCTCAGCCCAGCCCGACCGCGCCCGACCTCATCGTCACCCACTTTTTTCTCGACTGCCTCACCACGGATGAAGTTGCCGCGCTCGCCCTCCGCCTGCGCACTCTCGCCGCACCCGGCTCAATCTGGCTTATCTCCGAGTTCGCCATCCCGGCGTGCGGCTGGATGCGACCCATCGCCGCCTCACTCGTCGCCGCGCTCTACCGCGCCTTTCGCCTGCTCACGGGCCTCGACCCGCAGCAGCTTCCCGACTATCCCGCCGCGCTCACTCGCGTCGGCTGGCAACGCCTCGAACACCACCCGCACCTCCGCGGCCTGCTCACCAGCGAACTCTGGGGCTTTCCGCGCAAGACGTAAACTCCACCCACCCAGACACGAATCACCCGCGCCTGACCCAGAAATTTTCCCGCATTGAGGCCCTCTGGAAAGGGCAAGCGAAAAGGAGCAAACGAATGGATGACGGGTAGGCTCAGGCCAACGCTGGGCAAGCTGTGCTGGGCATGCGCTAGACTGACAATCTCATGGGAAAATCCATAGCCACTTGGGCACGTTGATACCGATCGAAGGGCAGGAACTCTGATGACGATACCGCAGGCGGATGTCAATATACCGGAGATCGTGGCTGAGGTTTGCGCACTGTATCCACGCTATGAAGAGGCGTTGGTGTCGAACGATGTTGCAACACTGATGGAGATGTTCTGGTCGTCCACCGACGTCGTTCGCTTCGGCGCAACCGAGAATCTTCACGGCATCGAGGAGATCCTGGCTTTTCGCCAGGCTCGTCCAGCGGCAAATCTGGCTCGCGCCGTTCAACGACTGGATGTGGTCACATTTGGGCGCGACACGGCAAGCGTGACTCTGGAGTTTGAGCGGCGAAGCGGCGACAGGGTGCGGCGCGGCAGGCAGAGTCAGCTCTGGGTGCGATTTCCATTCGGCTGGCGGATTGTCTCCGCTCATGTGTCGCTGCTGCCGGAAGGCTGAGGCGCGCTGACGGATGCGATTCGCGCCAGCAGTCGGCCGCGCGATAAACAAATCGCAATGAGGCGCATAAATACAATCAATCAGAAAGAGAAAAACCCTCCTGACGGATTCACTTTCCTGTTGCAATCCCCGATTTGTCCTGTAATGTATCTCTAAATTCCGCACGACCACAATGCATTTTCCGGCTGCGGACGCACTGGTTTTCAACTCCGATTCGCTTACACTTTTCAGACTCACTCACCCGTGTGGGTCGCATTGCATCACCCCTGCATGGAAGCGTCTTCCATGCACAGGGAATCTCTTTCTTGCGAGGCGGCAACTTGAG
This sequence comes from Acidobacteriota bacterium, assembly GCA_021846275.1. Lineage (GTDB taxonomy): Bacteria > Acidobacteriota > Terriglobia > Terriglobales > Acidobacteriaceae > Acidicapsa. The sequence goes on along the minus strand of JAJZBZ010000002.1, from coordinate 751,196 downwards.
TATCTTTCGGAGTGCGCGAAGCTGTTTTTTTTTCCTTGGAATTTTCCTGCTTGCAGTCGTAATCCTCTTCATTGCCAGCGAAAAAGCGCAGGCTCAGCAGACGCTGGGGGCGATTACAGGCACGGTGATGGACTCCACCGGCGGCGTCATTCCCAACGCCCAGGTAACCGCCAAAGATGAGCAGACGGGATTGACGCGCACAACAAAATCGAATGGGTCGGGCGATTATCTTCTGTCGAGCCTTCCGGCCGGCGTGTATTCGATCACCTATTCGGCTGAGGGGTTTGACGAGCAGAAGACGCCGCACATCGCAGTGCAAAGCTCGCGAACCGAAACGGTCAGTCCAAAGCTGAAGGTGGGATCGCGCTCGGAGACCGTCGAGGTGGACGCTTCGCCGCTGCTCAACTCCGTGGACACGACCAACGGCTACGTGCTGGACCACGCGCAGATCGAGGCCGCACCGCTGCCGACGGGCAGCTTCACCGGGCTTGCCATCCTGGCCACGGGCGTCAATGCGGAGCTTTCCGGCGGCACGGGAGCCAACTCCGGCCTCGGCAATCAGCCCATCTGGGCCAACGGTCAGCGCGACACCTCGAACTCATTTCTGCTGAACGGCATTGACGGGGCCAACCTCTTCAACGGCAAGAGCACCAGTCAGGTGGCCTCGGCTCGCGTGGTGAACAACACCGGCGTGGGCAACACCACGGCCGGCGGCACGATCCAGAGCAGCGCGTCGGTCTATCTGTCCATCGGCAACGCCATTCCCACCCCCGCGCCAGAGATGATTCAGGAGGTGCAGGTCGATGCGTCGCTCTACGACGCCTCTGAGGGATCAACCTCCGGCGCTCACATCCAGATGACCACCCGTTCCGGAACAAACTCGCCGCACGGCAACCTCTACGTGAATCGAGGCACGAACTGGATCAACGCGGCGCCATTTTTCTTCAATCAGGATCCTGACATCCCAGCCAACATGAAGGTGCCGCAGTTGCATCGCTACACCGCCGGAGGCACCTTTGGCGGACCGCTCATCAAGGACAAGCTCTTCGGCTTCATCGGCTACCAGCATGTGCATGTTTCGGATCAGGAGACCGGCTATTCGTTCTTCTCCGTGCCGGTGGGCCTCAGCAATGACCGCAGCGCAGCGGGTCTCGCAGCCGTATCCAATATCGGCTGGTCACAGAACAACCTGTCAGCCAGCAATATCACCAACAGCCCCGGCGGCGGCGGACTGGTAGCTCTGGCCCTGATGAATGAGCCAAGCATTGACGGCGAGCCGGGCAAATGGCTTGTGCCCAATCCAGTAAGCGTGGCCACGGTCACCCACCCCTATAACGTCTCGCTGCCCGGCACGGCGCGCTTCACGGCCGATCAGGCGGTCGCCGACGTGGACTACGTTCCCAGCGCCACGGACACGCTCTCGCTGCGCTACTACTATCAGCACGATCCAACCGTTACCCCTTACGCTTACTCCAATGTGCCCGGCTTCACGCAGCACATGGACAATGGCAGCCAGGCCGGGACGATCAACAATGCCAACATCCTCACATCCAACTTCAGCGTCACGGAGAATCTGGGCATCCTGCGCGAGAAGATTTACAGCACGAACGAGCAGCCGTTCAGCCCGAGCAGTGTCGGCGTGAACACGCTCGGCTCGGCCTACTATCCTGGCGTCTCCATCGTGGATATTCTTGGCTCCAACACCCCGACCGGAACCCAGACGCTCAACATCGGCCCAGGCTCCAATCAGGGATCTCTCACCGGCATCTTCCAGAATCGACTCATGCCGTCGGCGAATTCGATCTGGACCAGGGGCAAACACACCCTGTCCGCCGGTGGAAGCTGGGCGTATACCCAGTTGAACAGCCGGGACGAAAGGCCAAACGTCGCGGGCACAACCGCGTCGGCGGATTTCAGCCAATTCCTCCAGGGCTTGATCACAACAAACGACAACTTCCAGACAACAACCTTCCTGCAGGGAAATGGCAATCGCTACTATCGCGCCAACCAGGTGGGCCTCTATCTGCAGGATAAATTTCAGGCGACTTCCAGCCTGAGCCTCACGCTCGGCCTGCGCTATGACTGGAACGGCGGCCTCACCGAAAAATACCGACGCATCTTCAACTTCGATGCCTCGTTGTTCAACGCCGGATCGGCAAATGATCCCAACAATCCCAACGGAACCATCGCCAACAACGGCTACATCGTCGCGCAGAGCAGCCACGACACCACGCTCACCGGACGCCAGTGGGGCATGGCTCCCCGCTTCGGCATCGCCTACGCTCCGCCGAAGTTCAACAACAAAGTGGTCATACGCACCGGCTTCGGCATTTACTATGACCGCGGCGAACTGTCTGCCTATTTTTCGCCGGGCTACGCGGCGGGCGAAGTCCTCGGCGGACCGTTTGGTGTGAATCAGGCGCCGCCGTTTGTGAATACCCAGCTCTGCCCCGCATCGAGCATCACGGAATACTACAAAGGCTACATCCCGACCTGCGATCCCAATGTGGCCAATCTCTCCGACCCATGGGGAAAAACGCTGGGACCGGCACCAAGCGGGAACGTTGCCGACATCAACCAGTTTCTGCCCAATGCCTACCAGATCATGAACGGTGCCATCCCGTTTTCCATGGGCGTCTATGATCGCAACAACGTCCTTCCCTACTCAATGGACTACACGCTCGACGTGCAGTGGCAGCCCACCAGCGACCTGGCCATCGAGATCGGCTATGTCGGCAACCTGGATCGCCATCAGGTCATTCCGCTGCCCTTCAACCAGCCGAATATCGCCTCGCCGTCCGGGCCAATTCGCGGCCAGAACTACACCTACGGCTACACCGTCGTAAACAGCAACTTCAATCCGCTCACGCTTCCCGACGGCACTCCGTACCTGAACACGTATGAGGGCGGAAACAACGATCTCCGCGTTCCCTACATCGGCTACTCCGCGGAGGCGGAGGACTATCGCACCGTTGGCATCGGTTCCTATAACGGCCTTCAGGTGCATGTGGACAAGCGGCTCTCGCATGGCTTCCAGACAAGCATCTCCTACACTTTTTCTCGCGCCACCGATGAACAGAGCGCGCTCGGACTTTTCTACAACGGCGACAATCCACTCAATCTTCGCAGCGGCTACGGACTCTCGGACTTTGATCGCACCCATGTGCTCAATTTTTCCTACGCGTATAACCTTCCCAACTTCTTCACCGGCGACACCGTCAAGGGACTCTTCACCAACGGCTGGAGCCTGACTGGAATCACGGTGCTGCAAAGCGGGCAGCCATTCAGCGTCATCGACTACTCCGGCGCGGTCGGCAGCATCTACTACAGCGTCTTTGACGGCATCACCAATCCGATCGTTCCCCTCGCTCCCGGATGCACGGCAAAGTCAGCAACCACCGGAGCCTCCGGCGCATTTGGCAACCCCGCGCTGAAGGCAAGTTGCTTCACCGTCCCGCTGCTCCATCCCGGCGCTCTCGGCGGCGCCATTCCGTCCAACGACCCCTACGAGACAAACTTCCTCGTCAGCGGCCAGCGCAACATCTTTCGCCAGGCGCCTCAGCGCACAGCGGACATCTCCCTGTCCAAGCTGACACCTATCGGTCGGCGGGGCGGAGCGCTGCGCTACAACTTCGATGTCTTCAACCTGACCAACACCACCAGCTTTGACATCACCGGCAACAACGTCACCCAGAATGCGTTTTACAACAACTTCCCCGTCGCCGGAACTCCGCCCCTGCCCACCAACAACTGCACCACCAATCCCACTGGCGCCAACAACGGCTTCTACAGTTGTCCAGCGGGTCTCGGAATCACGCTCCACACCATCGGCAGCCCAAGGCAGATCCAGATGGCACTGCACTACGATTTTTGAGTGCGAGAACCTCCGAATCGACGAGCGGGGAAATCCGTCACGGATTTCCCCGCTGTCGTTTGCCAAACATTTTTCACGAAGCACATCGCCGACTCAGGCGCTGAGCCGCACCAGCAACGTCTCAACAGAAGCCATGTGAAATGCCTCCGCAAGCGACTCTGAACTGCGGAAGCATTTGCCCGTCACATGGCGCGCCGGAAACTCGAAGCGCAGTTCCGGCTCGGCAAAGGGCCACGGAGTCAGCCGAAAGTGCCGCGGTGCAAGCGGCAGAACATCCACCGGCGCGCTGCCACCGTCCCGCAGTGCCAGCGGGTGCAGCAGGCTGGATGGCTTGTCAAAGGCGACACAGGTCAGCAACGACAGATTGTCGCAGGCCTGAAGCAGGCGAAAGTTCTCTCGAATCGCCTCCTCGTGCTTTTCGTCGTCAGCCAGTGTGGAATCCCTCTGAATGGCATCGCGGAGGGTTTGCTGAAACTCGGACTGCTCGCTCAGAAATCGGTCAAGAATCGATAACTGCTCGTCCGTCATCGCCGCGCGGTCCACATGGCTGGTCAGCAGGTTGCCGGTGTGCGTGGCGATCAACAGCGCGGCGTAAGCATCATCAGTCGCAATCGCGCTCACCGCGCGCCTCCGCACGGCCAGATACTCTTCGAGGTCAATCTCCTCAAACGCCGAATAGCTCCCGACCAGCTCCGTCGAAAAAGCTGAAGGCCGTCCATCGCGCGTGATCGCAGGGGACGCATCGCGCTCGCACCAGCCATCATCGTGGCTGGCGATGGCGTGCAACACACGCGCGCGCGGCTCGGGCCTGCGAAATCGCTCGTTGCCCCACTCCCGCGCAAAACAACCGGCAAGCCGCGCGTGATCGGGATGCGTGATCAGCCACCACCCATGCCGCGTCTCAATCCTCAACATTGTCCCGCCTCCACACCGACGTTGCCGCTCTGCTTCCGTTCCATCCCCACGCTGTTGCCGCTCAGTTTCCGCTTTCGGCGCGGCGCGATTCGTGCCACTGGTGAAGAAAATACCATTCCAGAAAGATTCCCAGAAAGAAGAAGAGAAATCCCAGCACCGTAGCCGCCAGCACAAGCGCAAACAGGTAGTTGGTCTCCAGTTGCGCATTGGCATAAGTGATCGAGTATCCAAGCCCGCCCTGGCCCACGCGGCTCGATCCGGCAAAGAGTTCGCCGACAATGGCTCCGATGACGGCAATGCCGGAGGAGATGCGTATGCCGACAAACAGGCTCGGCATCGCGTGCGGCAGTCGCAGCTTGAAAAGAACCTGCGCCGGTGTCGCGTTGTGCATGTGGAACAGATGCACCAGATTTTCCTCCACACTGATCAGTCCCTGCGTCGTGTTGGCGATGATCGGCGCGAGGCAGACAATAAAGGCGATGAATGCCACCGAGCCAATCCCGCTGCCCATCCACATCAGGATCAGCGGAGCAATGGCGACGATGGGCACCGTCTGCAGCAGGATCGTGTAGGGATAAAGGAGCCGTCGCAGCCAGCGCCACTGCGCAAAGATCAACGAGATCGCAATGCCGACGAGGATGCTCGCGGCAAGCCCTATTGCCGCCGCCTGCGTCGTGATCCAGAACGAAGCAGCCAGCGAAGAGAATCGGCTGCCGACAACCGCTGCAACGGCAATCGGGCCAGGAAGAATATACGCTGGCACATGCAGCAGAACCGTCAGCACCTGCCACAGCAGCAGAAAGAAAGCCAGCACGAGCAGGCTGTTCAGCGCCAGCGTGATCTTCGGTCTCAACCCAACGCTCCTTCGCCATCCGGTCGTGAGATTGCCGTAGCCTCGCGCAGCAGGTGCGAAACCCTGGCCGCCTCAGCGTCAAATGCCGGACTGAGCCGCATCGCGCTCTCACGCGGCCACGGCAGATTCACCTCGTGGATATGCGCGATGCGACCCGGATGAGCAGCCAGCACCACGACTCGCGTGGAAAGAAAAACCGCTTCCGCCACCGAGTGCGTGACAAAGAGAACGGTCCAGTTCTGTTCTCGATGAAGCCGCAAAACCTCCTCGTTCAGCCGGTCCCGATTGATCTCATCCAGCGCCGCGAAGGGTTCGTCCATGAGCAGAATGCGCGGTCGATGGACGAGCGCGCGCGCAATCGAGACGCGCATCTTCATGCCGCCGGAGAGCTGTCGCGGATAACTCTTGCCCGCGTCCTCCAGCCCCACCAGCCGCAGCATCGCTGCAATCCGCTCGGCTCGCAGCGGACGCGCCGCGTGCTCCAGTTCCAGGCCCAGTCCCACATTCTGCGCGACCGTCCGCCACGGCAGCAGCGTCGCATCCTGAAAGATGAAGCTCATCATCTGCCGCGCGTTGACCGGAAGAATCCCGTTCACGAAAACCTCGCCAGCCGACGGTGCCAGCAGCCCGGCCACAATACGGAGCAGCGTCGATTTTCCGCATCCCGACGGCCCCAGCAGCGTCACAATCTCGCCGCGTTCCACCGCGAGCGAAATATCCTGGAGCACTGGCCGGCGCGTGTTGGCATTCCCCGAGTCGAACTGCTTTGAAATACCCTTCAGCTCAATCTCCGGAATTGCGGATCGCTGGCTCCGGGCGGAGTCGCTTTCGACAACTTTCCTCACCACGGCATCGCTCCTTCCACCGGCAGCAGCAAAGCCGATGGGTACTTGTCCGTGTGCAGAATCTGGTGCGTCGAACGCTCCCATCTCCACACGTCGGCAAGCTGGGGCGGCGTCGCGTTCGATGGGTTGCGATCATACAGCGGAAATGCCGACCCCGCGATTTCAAGCGCAAGTCTGTCGCCCGCCTCCAGCGAAAACGAAGTCATCTCCAACGAGAACTCCCATCGATTCACCTCGTCGGCGCGATACCCCGAATCCGCAAACAGAAATGAGGAACGCGCGATGCCGATGGTCAGAAACTCCGCTCGCCCCGACGGCAGAACGCGCGCCAGCTTCGCCGTCAGGTCCGCGTGCGTCGCCGATGTCTGCGCGTAAAGCACCACGCTCGGCTGGCCGAAGATGGTTACGCCGCGCGCAACGGGTGGCGTGACAAAGTAGAGCAGATTGTTGCCCAGCTCCATCGCGGATTGATCCGCAGGCCCACTCAGCGCGAGTGCTCCGCCCGGAGCCAGCACGGGCACCTCCGGATCATAAACAAAAAAATCGCGCGGCTCCTCGCCCGCCGACGCGGCGGCCGAAAGAACGCCATCGCCCTTGCGCGAATTCGCCGACCCGTTGCTGTGCAGATAGAGCGCGCAGTTTGTTCCATCCGGCAGATCGTCAGCCGCCCGCCACTCATCCGCGCCCAGAACGTAATGCCGCACACGCGGCTCGTCGCGGAACCCACCGCCGTCGCGCATCCAGTGATCAAACCATCGCAGCAGCAGCGCGTTGGTGTCCAGATTCGCCGCATCGCCCCATCGCGCGTCTCCCGCACGATCGCCCCACGGAATATGAATCCAGGGCCCGGCCAGCAGATACTGATGCTCGCGCGCAAAGGCTGTGCCAGCCCGGCGACGAAGCGCCTGATACCCGAGCATGGTTCCGTTCAGATACGTGTCATACCAGCCGGCAATGTGAAAGGCGGGCACGCCAATCGCCTCGTAGCGATCACTGATGTCGAGAGCGCGCCAGTAATCATCCCATTCGCGATGCTCCATCCAGTCGCTCAGATAGGTGGGTAAGGCGGGATCGCCGAGCGCCGGATGCGAGCGATACGGCGCAAACTGCGGCTGCCTGCGCACATCGAGCCACGCCCCCTCCAGAATTTCGCTCGCCTCGCGCCGTTGCCTTCGGCGCGCGTCCTCGCGCAGCATCTGCAACCCCCAGCCAAGCGTCGAAGCCAGCCGCAGCGCGCCGTGATGATAGAACCATCCGTGATAGAGATCCGCCGCCGCCATGTGCGGCGCAATGCACTCCAACCCGGCTGGATTTTCCGCAGCGGCCAGCAGCTGCGTCACACCCTGATAGGAAAACCCATACATGCCGATGCGTCCGTTGCACGCCGGATGACGCATCAGCCACGCAATCGTCTCCGCGCCGTCGCGACCCTCGTGGCGAAAGGGATAAAAATCGCCCTCCGAACCGCCACGACCTCTCACGTCCTGAATCACAACATGATAGCCCTGCGCCGCAAACCAGGCCGGATGCGCATACACCACCGTCGAGGCAATATCACGCCCATAAGGCTGACGCATCAGCAGCGTCGGCCATGGACCCGAACCGAAACGCCCGGTGTCGGGGTAGTAGTGATCGGAGACGAGCCGAACGCCATCGGAGAGCGTGCAGACCAGCCCGCGCTCCAGCTTCACTCCGCTGCCACAATCCACCCGCTTGGCCATTCGTTACGACTCCCCGGTCAACTCTGCAATGGTTCCTGCGATCAGGCCTGCGATGGCGGCTGAAAAACGTACATCGCCGTCAGCAGCTCGGCAATGCGCGCAGCCGACTCCCGCACCCATCTCTGCCCGTTTTCCGCCGTCGCTGCGGCGGGATCGCCCATCACTCCGCTCGCCGCTATATCGCGCGTCAGCCAGGCGAAGTTCGCGCTCGATCCTTCCGGCTTCAGCGGCTGCGGATCAGCCACGTCGGCAATGTAGTTGCTGCTGTAGCGATCCTGCCGCACCAGCTCCGGTGTTCCATACAGCAGAAACGCCGTCTCAATTTCGCCCGCATGAAAACCATACGCGCGCTCCTGCGCGCTCACCGTGTCAAACGTTGCTCCGGGCGAACCGAAAAGCGAGAACGTGCGCAGCCCAAACTCCGCGCGCAGGTCGCGTGCCATCACATCCACCAGCGACGTGTTGCCGCCGTGCGTGTTATAGAGCACCAGCTTCTGAAATCCACCTGCCTGGATGCTCGCGCCCAGGTCACGCAGAACGGCCATGAATGTCGATGAAGAGACCGACAGCGTGCCTGGAAAACCGATGTGCTCGTTGCTCTTGCCATAACAGACCGGCGGCAGCGCGTAGACGTGCATCTCGCCCGGCAGCAGCGCCAGCGCGTGGCCCAGCAGCAGATTGTTGCAGAGCGTGTCCGTGGCCAGCGGCAGATGATGACCATGCTGCTCAATCGCCGCTGTCGGCAGTACCAGCAGCGTCTGCTCGCGTGGCAGAGCATCCACCTGCGACCAGGTGAGATAAGCAAAATTCCGATTGTCGGGAATCCAGGTCTTCACTGCGCCACTGCCTCCGATTTGTAACTGATCATCTTGCCCGGATTCAGCAGGCCGCGCGGATCGTAACTCTGTCGCGAGCGAATCTGCAGGTTGTCGGAACGAAATCGCCCGCTGTCTTCGAGCGAGTTCATGTGAGGGTTGGCAATCGAGACGCCGATCTCGCGGCAGGTGTCGATGATCTCGTTCAGCCGTTCTTCACTGGTGAAGTAGACCAGCGGAATCGACCCGGGGATCATGCGGCCTTCGCCGTTTTTCATGAACTCGATGTGGAAGAGAATCTCCCTGCCAAAGCGCTCGCGCAGCGTCCGGAACTGCTCCCGCGCGCGATCCGGCGAGAATCCCGCCTGAATGTAGGTCCAGAGTGGGTCCGCCTTCATCGCCCACAGCGTCGTGTGGTTCCACGTATAGTCGCTCAGCAGCGGCTGCGTCTTCGGCCCCGTATAAGCACCCGCGAAAGTCACCTCGCCGCCCGCTTTTGTCGTAGCCGCGCGCAGAGCATCCATCTGCGCACTTGCGATCATCACAAAAGCCAGCGCCTTGCCCTCGGCCACTGTTTGCGAAATCGGCGAAAAAAACGACGGAATCGGCCACTCGAAGATCGTCACCAGCCGCTTGTCCCACTTCGCATTGGCGGCAATCTCAAATCCGAAATCAAAGCACTCTTCATAGCTGTCAAAGGCAAGCGCGCACTGCGTCCACTCCACAGCGGGAGCAAGCGCCAGCCGCACCTCGGTGAAGATGCCATTCGTTCCCCAGCAATGCAGCACCTCGTGAATCTCACCGCCTGTGCGCAGCAGCCGTCGCGGCTTCTCTTCGACGGTCACGATCTCGATCCCGCGCACGTTGTCGAAGTCGCGCAGCCCGCCGTGCTTCACGCTTCCGATTCCGCCCGATCCACCCGCCAGAAACCCGCCCGCAGTCGCCTTCGCCAGCGTTGAAGGGTACATGCGCAGCTCCCATCCCTTCGCGCGAGCCTCGGCTTCGATCGTCGCCAACCGCGTGCCCGGCTGGCAGACGGCAGTCCCGTCGGCGGTAATCTCATCCATCCGATCCATCCGGGACATATCGAGCACAATCCCACCCGCCAGCGGAATGCACTGCCCATAGTTGCCCGTGCCCGCCCCACGCACCGTCACCGGAACCCCCGCCTGCCACGCAAATCCTGCAATGGCGCACACCTCGTCGCGGCTCACCGGCTGCGCCACCAGATCGCCGCGCTTGTCCTCCAGTTGTCGCCGCAGCACCGGCGAGTACCAGTAAAAATCCTTCGACAGCCGCTCCACCACGGCTGCATTCGTCAGCACACGCGTCTCGTCGCCCAGCAGTCGTGCTACTTCACTCCGCAGATCTTCGGGCTTCATGTCGCGCCCACCTTTCCGCGCTGGCGCTTGCCACCTGCGGCGGACGCTGTTCGTGTCGAACCGCTCTTTCGCGTGGACATTTTGCGATGCGCCGTGGACCACGAACGAAAGGCGCGCAGCATCACCGGATGCGTGAAAAGCGCGTAGCAAACATCGCCGCAGAGCGGGCCGGCAATCTCGCACGGCATATCGCTGCGCCGCGCCACCTCCCGCGCCGGAATCTGAATCTGCCGACAGTGCCGGTTACACTCGGCAATCGTCGCGCCGTATACCACGCGATCCACGCCCACCCACAGCGCCGCGCTCATGCACATCGGACAAGGCTCGCAGGTCGTGTAAAGCGTGTAGCCACGCAGCGAAATGCTGCGCAGCCTGCGCGCGGCCAGGCGAATGGCGCGGAGTTCGGCATGCGCGCTCGGATCAAACTGAGCCGAAACCGCGTTGCGCGCCCGCAGCAGCAGCTTGCCCGTCGCTGTCGAATAAATCGCGCAGCCAAACGGCACCGGACGCTGCGTCTGAAAAGAGCGCGCCGTATATGCGGCCAGTTGCAGCAGGCGTTCCTCATCCAGACGGCTCTGTCCGGAGTCGGGCGACTGTTTGCGAATGGCTTCCATGTCTGAACGTAGCACGAAGGCTGCGGAAACTGAAGCAGAAAAAGCCACAGCAAATCGCAGCCTATCCCCGACGCAAGCAGCTCGGACAGAAGCTGTCGTCGGCCAGTGAGCGGTGTATCCCCGAACAAAAAATCAGATTGCCCAAACCTCGGCTCGTGATACCGTGAGTGCAAGCTCGTCCGCTTCGCGTCTCCCAGTCCATTCAACAGAATTGTTGCGTTAGAGTTTTTGCCATCAGGGTACCTATGCCGCGCAGACATCATCGCTTCTTTTCGCTCTTCGTTGTTCTTCTCGCCGTCGCTCCGTTGATGCTACTCGTCAGCTGTCATCCTCCCGCCGCCAGCGGCAACGGACTACTGCCGGTGCGGCTCCAACTCGACTGGTATCCGCAGCCGGAGCACGGCGGATTCTACGCGGCGCTCGAAAATGGCTATTATCGCGAAGAGGGTCTCGACGTCACTATTCTTCCGCTCGGCGCCTACGGCAGTGGCCTGCAAATGGTCGCCGCCGGTCGCGCGGACTTCGGCCTCGGGTCCAGCGACCAGATACTGGAGGCCGTCAGCAACGGCCTGCCATTGCTCGCCATCGGCGCAACCATGCAGCACGATCCCCAGGCGCTCATGGTTCACACCGACTCCCCCGTCCACAGCTTCGCCGATCTCGACGGACACACCGTCGCCGTCGAGCCGGGAGCCGTCTGGTTTCGCTTCCTCGTGCAGAAATACCACCTCAGAAATGTGCGCGAAATTCCCGCCACGCTTTCCATCGCCAGCTTCCTTGCCGATCCCGCTTACATCCAGCAGATTTTCGTCACCAGCGAGCCTTATTTTGTCACCCACGCCGGAGCAGGCTGCCGCACCCTGCTCATCAGTGACGCCGGCTACGATCCCTATCGCGTCTTCTTCACCAGCCGCAATTTTCTTGCCCGGCATCCCCAGGCCGTCGCCGGTTTTGTGCGCGCCTCCATTCGCGGCTGGCGCACGTATCTCGATAATCCAGCACCCACCAACGCGCTGCTTCAGCGCCTGAATCCGGCGCTCAACCCCGACCAGATGAACTTCACCGTCCAGGCTCTGCGCCAGGGCGGATTCATCACCGGCTCAGCCACCGATGGCTCACAGATCGGCTTCATGCGGGCCGCGCGCTGGCAGCAGCTTGCCGATCAGCTCCGCCAACTCGCCGTCATCCCGCGCTCCGTCGATCCCGCCACCGCATACACGCTCCAGTTCGTCTCCCAGCCGCACTGATTCTTCGCACCCACTGCGCAACACTGCGCTTGCCGCGCGCGTCGCACCACGCGGGCCATCACGCGGGAAAAATCGCCCGCTCAGGCAGCACCGCTTTGCTAATCGCCGCGCTCACCGTGTACATCGGCTCGTTCACCACCTGGCTTAGTCGCAGCTTCATCGCAACCGAACACAGCACGTACGCATGCACCTCGCTGAAGCCCCACCGGCTCACCAGCAGATCAATCATCCTGCTCGTAGCCGCGCGCGCCACAGCCGTCATCTCCGTACCGGATTCCACAACCACCCACTCGCCCGCCGAACCTGCGTCGGCGGCACTCGTCTCGACGAACGGCCCGCTCAGCCTCTGACCCCTGTGCAAATGAAACTCCAGCGTCGCCTCCAGCGGCGCTTCGATGCCATTGATGCACACCTCGCCATCCCCCTGCGCCGCATGCCCGTCGCCGCAACTGAACAGCGCGCCAGGCACAAGCACCGGCAGAAACAGCCGCGATCCCGCGCAGAGTTCGCGCACATCCAGATTCCCGCCGAAGCTGCCCGGTGGCCGCGTGCGAAAACTGCCCGTTTCCGCGCGTGCAACACCCATCACGCCCAGAAATGGACGCAGCGACACGCGCGCCGGAGCCAGCGAGAGACTCTCATCCCCGCGCAGATCCCAGTGAAAAAGATACGGCTCGACGAAACGATCCTTCAGGAAGCCCAGATTGCGCAGAACGCTCGACCATCCCCACCCCTGGTGCCGTGTCTCGCAAACTCGCACCTCCAGCACGTCGCCCGGCTCCGCTCCGTCGATCCTCACCGGCCCGGTCAGCGCGTGAATGCGCGTCGTGTCGATCTTCAGGAACGACTCCAGCGTCATCCCCGGCCTCACCTGTCCGCCGCTCGCGTCCACACACTCGAAGCGAACCGTATCGCCGGACTCGATAGACAGCCGCGGCGACAGCTCACGATCCCACACCGAATGCGTCGGCTCCGCTTGCAGTCTGTGCTCGCTCATGCGTCCGCTCCGCTGCCCATCGCCTCCACCGCAACGCGCACCACCATCTGAATCTCCACCATCGCATTGCGCGGCAGCGCGCAGACACCCACCGCCGCGCGCACATGCCTTCCCGCCTCGCCAAACAACGCAACCAGCAGGTCCGACGCGCCATTGATTACTCGTGGCGAATCCGCAAATCCCGGCACCGCGTTCACATATCCATTCAGCGAAAGAATCTCCACCACCGCTTCCAGCGTGCCCAGTTCGTTCTTCAGCGCGGCAAGCTGCGTCAGCGCGCACGCACGCGCCGCCGCATAACCCTCCTCGACGCTGCGCCCGGCACCCACAGTGCCCGTCATCACGCCATCGCCGTCCGAGGAGATCGCGCCAGCCAGATACAACAGTTCCCCCACCCGCTTCGCGGAGCGGTAATTCCCGCCCGGCGCGGGCGCAGCAGGAAGCGCGAGGCCCAGAGCGCGCAGCTTGTCTTCAATTTTCATCGGTTTCCACTCCCGCTCGAACACAACTGGCGCAGGTGAAGAATTTCCTTTGCCGGAAGCCTGCTTCGGGATAGCATAACGTATGCTGGATCACTGGAGACGCGTCGAGCCGCAGCGAATTGCTTCCCTCGCCCTGTGCGCGCTCTGCCTGCTTGCCTGGCCCGCTGCCAACGCCCTTGCCAGCCATTCTGCTCCGTCGTCCGCTCAGCCCGTTTCGCCACAGACCCTGCTCCATCCCCAGCGAACCTCCGTTGGCGACCTCGCGCTCGGCGGCGATCTCGCGGGTGTGCCGCGCGGCACCACTCTCTTCCTGCGCTACGACGATCTCCTGCGCCTGCCCCAGACCACCTACACCATCGACGACGATCCCAACTTCCACGGACACACCGTCATCTCCGGCATTCCGCTCGCTCAGCTTGCCCATCTCTTCGGCCAGCCCGATTCCTCTGACCTCATCGTCGCGCTCTGCTACGACAAGTACCGCTCCAACTACCCGTCCGATTACATTCGCGACCATCAGCCGCTGCTCGTCCTGCGCATCGACGGCAAGCTGCGCGACAGGTGGCCGCAGTCCGAGTACGGCGGTCCCATGGGGCCATATCTGATCTCCCACCCCACCTTCACGCCTTCGTTCACCATCCTCTCCCACAAGGACGAAATGCAGATTCCATTCGGCGTCATCGAGATCGATTTCCGCTCGCAGTCGCGCGTCTTCGGCGCCATCCGACCGCCAGGAAAATGGCCCGGGAATTCTCCCATCTGGCAGGGATACATCATCGCCCGCCAGGACTGCTTCCGCTGCCACAACGCCGGCCTGGAAGGCGGACAAATGGCCCGTCGCGACTGGAAGATTCTCGCCGCCTGGGCCACCACCGATCCCGCCCTTTTCGCCGCCTACATCCACGCGCCCAAATCCGTGATGCCCTCGGCAAAGATGCCCGCGCACGCCGACTACGACGCGGCCTCGCTTCACGCGCTCACGCTCTACTTCCAGGCAATGTTCCCGAGCGGAGAAAAAATCCGATGAGACGATGGAGTCAGATCGCGCTGCTCGCCGGGCTGGCAATCTTTTCCACCCTTGTCGTCTTCAACAACCTGACTGACTTCAACTCCAACTTCCAGTTCGTGCGCCACGTCCTCAGCATGGACACAACCCTCCCCGGCAATCACGGGATATGGCGCGCGCTGCCTGGTCACAACTGGCATCTCGCGTTCTACTTCTTCATCATTCTCTGGGAACTCGTCACCGCACTCCTGCTCTGGGTCGGCGTCGTCCAGCTTGCGCGCGCCGCCTCGGCCACCTCTGCCGCTTACCAGGCCGCCAGGCGCATCCCGCTGCTCGCGCTCACGCTTTCGCTGCTCATGTGGCTTGTGGCCTTCCTCAGCGTCGGTGGAGAGTGGTTCCTCATGTGGCAATCCCAGACCTGGAACGGACAGGAGCCTGCCTTCCGAATGTTCCTCATCGTCGGCATCGTCTATCTCAGCCTGCTGCTCCCGGACTCCGAATCACTCTGATCCCCTGATGGCTGCTTTCCATTGCCACGCGGAGCGGCTGGATTGAGCCTCAGCCCTTCAGCAGTGCCAGCACTTCCTCGGCATGACCCTCCGGCTTCACCTTCGGAAACACATGCACCAGCCGCTGGTCCGGCCCGATCACAAACGTCGTCCGCTCGATCCCCCACACCTTTTTCCCGTACATATTCTTTTCCTTCAGCACGCCAAACTGGTTGCACACCACCTCATCCACATCCGCCAGCAGCGTGTACGGAAGCTCATACTTCTCGCGAAACTTTCGCTGCGCCTTCGGCGTATCGCGCGAAATCCCCAGCACCACCGCGCCCGCCGCCTGCAGCTTCGTGAAAGCATCCCGAAACCCGCAGGCCTCAATCGTGCAGCCAGGCGTGTCCGCTTTGGGGTAAAAGAAGAGTACAACCGGTTTTCCGGCAAAGTCCGTCAGGTTCACCGTTTTTTCCTGGTCATTCTGGAGCGTAAAGTTGGCCACTTTCTCGTTCACTTCCATCGTCGATTCCTCCGTCGATTCGCTGCCTGGCCAGCGGCGCGCATCCGCTCGCCCTCGCGGCCAACTCCAGCATACCCGCGCCGCCCGCAGCCTGCCCACCGCCGCAGCCGTTCCTGTTTCCATCGCGCGAATGCTTCGCATTTTGATCGCGCGCGAGCTTCTCTTGGCCGCCATGCCGCTGTTTGCTGCGGCGCTCCTGGCGTTTCCATCGGCGGCCCGCGCCCAGTACCCCGGCCACATCGACACCACGAAACCCGCCAAAGGCTCCACCCTCCGCGCCATCGCCGTCCTGGAGTGGACCGGCCCATCCGGCAAACCCACCGCCAGCCGCCTCATTCCCATCACTGTCTTCGACGGCGACCATCTCCACGACGGCACGCTCTACCTCAGCCGTCCCGCGCCGCTCGCGCTTGAGAGCGGCAACGAATACGAGCTGCAAACCGCCGGTCAGCCCATCGGCCTCTACGACCTCCACTCCGCTGGACACAACCAGCTCGGCGGCCTCGACTCCTGGCAGGGCTACGGTGCCTGGCGACCGCTGCCCAAACCCGCTCCGCCCGGACTCAACACAAGCAGCCTCCACATCACCGGCCTCAACGAAGACGAGCCGGTCCTGCTGCGCAAGCACCCCAAAGGCAGCGACCAGAACGACGCCCGGACGAGCAACCAGACAGGCACAAAGTCCGGAACAGCCACCTCCGGCGGCTCCGGCCCGGTCGATCCCAACCGCCCAACCCTGCGCCGCCAAACAGACAGCGCAGCCAGCGCGAACGACTCCACAGCCACAGCACCCTCAGCCACAGCACCTGGTGGAACTGGCCCAGTCGATCCCGATCGTCCCACGCTCCATCACCTGCCACCTGCCGCCGCGAACTCCGCAACCACCACCCCCGGTGACCAGCCCCTGCGCGAGACTGGCCTCAACTCACCCGACCCCAACCGTCCGCGCCTCAGCTATGGCAAGCCCAAAAACCTCGCCCGCGCCGCCGAAGAGCTGCAGGGCGCGCCACCAGCCATGCACCAGCTCGTCGCCGTCTCCGATCCAGCCGCCTCCGCGCCTCACCCGTGGACCTACTCCTGGCCCAGTCCCTTTGACCAGGCCAACGCCCGCCGCGCCCTCGAAGCCATCGCCCGCGCCGCGCTCACTCCACCGACAAAACCATCGCCCGCAAAGCCTCTCAGGCCCGGCACAGCCAGCCGCAAAAGCTCTACCACGCCGACCGCTGTCACCCCGCTCACCCCACCCGCGCGGCTCGGCCACGAATCCTTCCGCAGCTTTGAACTCGAATACGGCGCAGCACCCACCATGGTCTTCAGCGCCAGCACGCCGCCGCCAGACGAAACCAATTCCGACGCCAGCGGCCAGCCCAACACCCAGCCCACGCCGCCCCAGCGCTTCGTCACCGTCATCGCACAGCCCGATCTCTACGGCAACCCCATCGTCCTCAAAAAAATTGTCACCGACTCCGCCCACCTCGACGAAACACCGCGCCCGCGCCTCATCGACGCCGTCGACGCCAAAGGCGACAACCGCGCCGAACTCCTCTTTGAACTCCTCGGCGACCACCAGCGCAGCTTCGCCCTCTACGCCGTCATCAACGGCTCCGTCGAACCCATCTTCACCACCATCCCGATCCCCTGACGCCGCTTCTCACCCTGCGCTCCTCGACGAATCCGCCGTTGCCTTTCCTGTTGTCATTCCCTCCGGGAATCTGCTCTTCGTATCAACCTTCGCCCCGGCCATCCCGCGACCAGCGGAAGCGGCCGCAGCGCCAACGCGCGCCTGCTCCATGCAATGGCCTCACCCAACGCCGTCACAGAGAATTCTCTTTTTTTATCGCGTCCTCCCGCTTCCCGTCTCCGTCTATAGTGGAAACGTAAGCAGTCATCTTTCCCTCTCGAGGATTTCCCGCATGCACCGATCCCTCGTACTCGCCGTCGCCGCGCTCGTCGCCGTTCCCTTCGCTGTCGCGCCCCGCGCCGTCCACGCCGCCCAGAATCCGCAACCTCCAGCCCCGCAAACCGACGCGGCTCCGCAGGCAGGCGCAGCCCCGCGCCACTGGAACCCGCCCGCGCCCACCAACCTCCAGGTCCTGCCCAAAAACCTCACCGGCGAGCAGGTCCACGCCATCATGGAGCAGTGGGAGGGCCAGCTCGGCAGCGGCTGCCGCACCTGCCACGCCGTCGACAAAACCAAGGTCGGCCCCAACGGTCGCCCCATGCTCAACTTCGCCGACGACTCCAAGGAAGAGAAGCAGACCGCTCGCCTCATGTACAAAATGACCGAGAAGATCAACGCCGACTACATCAGCATGGTCCCCAACTCCGGCCAGGCCGTCACCTGCGGCACCTGCCATCGCGGCCATCTTGCCCCCGAGGAGTTCGTACCCGCCAGGCATGAGGAGCACGGACCAGCTCCGGCAGCCGCGCCCGCAGCTCCCACGGCAGCGCCCACCAGCGGCCAGTAAACAACCTCGCAGCGAAGACAGAGCGGCAGCCACCCGGCGGCCGCTCTCTCTGTCTCGCCATCCCGCCGTCCAGTCTCAACCTACCCAAGAATCGCATTATCCAGCAGCCGCGTCTGGCCCACCCACGCCGCCACGGCCAGCAGACACCCAGCCTCGACGCGCTCCACCGGCTCCAGCGTCGCCCAATCCACCACCGCCACATAATCCACCCGCACGCCCGGCGCTGACTCCAGCTCCCGCCGCGCCGCATCGGCCACCCGCTCAGCCCCGCGCTCGCCCGCACGAAACGCCGCTTCCCCCGCGCGCACCGCCCGGCTCAGCGCCAGCGCCCGCCCGCGTTCCTCCGCGCTCAGGTAACGATTCCGCGAACTCATCGCCAGCCCATCCGCCTCGCGCACAATCGGGCACACCACCAGATCCACTGGCAGCAGCAGATCGGCCACCATCCGCCGCAGCACCGCCACCTGCGCCGCGTCCTTCTGCCCGAAATACGCCCGCTCCGGCTCCGAGGCCGCAAACAGCTTCGTCACCACCGTCGCCACCCCACGAAAGTGTCCCGGTCGGCTCGCCCCATCCAGCCGGTCACTCAATCCGGCAACCTCGACAAACGTCGCCGCCGCTCCCGCCGGATACATCTCCCCGACCCCCGGCGCAAACACCACCTCCACGCCCTCGCGCTCCAGCATCGCGCAATCGGCCTCGAACGTCCTCGGATACCGCTCAAAATCCTCACCCGGCCCAAACTGTGTCGGATTCACAAACACGCTCACCGCCACGCGATCACCGCGCCGCTCCGCCTCGCGCACCAGCGACAGATGCCCCTCGTGCAGCGCGCCCATCGTCGGCACCAGTCCCACCGCGCCGCCCGCCTGCCTCACCCCGCGCGACCACTCGCGCAACTCCGCCACCGTCCCCACCACGCGCATCGCCTATCCCTGCCGCTCCGTCCCAACCGCCGACTGCGCACCACCCGAAACAGCCGCCGCCGCAAGATGATAGCTCTCCGCATCCGTCGGAAACACCCTCTGCTCCACATCCTCGCGATACCGCTCCACCGCCTCCCGCATCACCGCCGCCACATCCGCATACTGCCTCACAAACTTCGCATGCGGCGCAAACGTCAGGTTCAGAATGTCGTGCAGCACCAGAATCTGCCCATCGCACTCCGGCCCCGCGCCAATCCCGATCACCGGAATCCCCACCTCCGCCGTAATCGCCCCGGCCACCTCGCGCGGCACACCCTCCAGCACCAGCGCGCCCGCGCCCGCCTCGGCCACCTCGCGCGCCTCCGCCCGCAGCCGTGCCGCCGCGTCCGCCGTCTTCGCCTGCACGCGATAGCCACCCATCCGGTGCAGGCTCTGCGGCGTCAGCCCCAGATGCCCCACCACCGGAATCTCCGCCTCGACCAGCGCCGCAATCAGCTCCCCGCGCGCGCCCTCAATCTTCACCGCCTCCGCGCCTGCTTCCTTCACAAACCGGACAGCATTCCGCACGCCCTCGCTCACAGCCCCGTGATAGCTGCCAAACGGCATATCCGCCACCACCAGCGCACGCCTCACCGCCCGCCGCACCGCCCGCGTATGGTGCAGCATCTCGTCCACCGTGACGGAAAGCGTATTGTCCTGCCCCATCACCACCATTGCCAGCGAATCGCCCACCAGAATCAGGTCGATCCCGGCCTCGTCCACCAGCCGCGACGTCGCATAGTCATACGCCGTCAGCGCCGTAATCGGCTTCCCCTGCCGCTTCATCTCGGCCAGAGCAGGCATCGTCACTTTTGCCAGGGTCTGCGAGCTGGCAGGAACGCCGCTCGCCGGTGCTGCCGCCGGGCGATTTCCCGCGGCAAAATTCGTCAGGCTCATCTTCGTCTCCAGTGCCGCTCCGCACACACAGGATGCGACCCGTCCGTCCAGCGCGCTTCCAGCTTCAGCCAAACCAGCCCCAGCCGAAACACGCTCTGACGAAGCTGAGTCTACGCCCTTCGGTGTAGGATGACAATGCGGTCGCGCCCGATTTTCGTCTCGCGTTTCACGCCCTGAAACCCTGGTTCGACCGCGCGCATCGCGCCACACGCATGACTCCACACGCCGTCAGTCTCGCAGCCCCGCTTGCAGCAACCGCCGCGCTCGCCGCCGGCGGTGGCCTGCTCCAGGCCGCACACTGGCCCGCGTCCCGGCTCTACGGCTCCGCGCTCATCGCCCCCGCGCGCCCCGGCGAAATCGCCCTCACCTTCGACGACGGTCCCAATCCCCGCTGGACCCCGCAGCTTCTCGAAATCCTCGCCCGCCACAACGCCCGCGCCACCTTCTTCCTCATCGGCAAATACGCCGCGCTGCAAAAACCCCTCGTCCGCCAGATGCGCCAGTCCGGCCACACCCTCGCCAACCATACCTGGACCCACCCCAACCTCGCCTTCACCGGCAACCGCAAAACCCGCGAAGAACTCCTGCGCACCCAGCAGGAACTGGAGTCCATCCTCGGCGAACCGATCCGCTTCTTTCGTCCACCCTTCGGCGCGCGCCGACCTTTCACCCTCCGCTGCGCACGCTCCCTCGGCCTCACGCCCGTCCTCTGGAACGCCATGGCCGCCGACTGGCAGGCCACCCGCGTCGATCAGGTCGCCCCACGCCTCACCCACCTCATCCAGCGCAACCAGCAGCGAGGTGTAGCCTCGAACGTCGTCCTCCACGACGGCGGCCAACACTCCCTCGAAGTCGACCGCTCCGCCTCCGTCGCCGCCGCCGCAACCCTGCTCCAAAAATTCACCCCCACCCACCACTTCGTCCCCTTAGACGACTGGCAGCCACAAGCCTCGGAAGATCGAGCGTGCTCTTGAACGGTATCGTGTTCGACACCCATGAGCGTTGAAGTATAGCCATTTACTTAGGTGTTTAGTCCCGGCATTTGATGGATCGGATTCAGAGGAGAAAACGAATATGGAGCAAAATCTCGTTCAGCAAGATATTGTGATTTTTGGGGACAATTCTGATACGCTTTCGTCGTAGGCATAGCACGTTGCGCGTTACTCCCGCGATGAAATCGGGATTGTCAAGATATATATGGGGTTTAGGCGAACTCCTCGGAACCGGGAACACAAAATTTAAGGGGAGGTTGTATGGTGGACAAAACGGACACAGATACGGTCGTATTGGAACTGGAACGGATTGCCCTTGAGCATTACGCAATGAAGTCTCTGCTGCGCGAAGCGTTTCCGCATTCATGGAAAGGTGATGTTCACGGATTTTTTCGTGAGAACGTCCGAGACAAGACCGTTCGAACGCAAATCAATGAGTTGTGCGCAGCGATTCAGTCCAGTCCGGGCCGTAACATTCCGCCCCAAATTCTAGTTGCCTGTCTGCAAAAAACGAATCTGGACGATTTAGGCTCGATTCAGCCAGGAGCGAGAGTGTATTGGTAGGGGGCTGTTGTTCATTTATCGGATGAGATAACGGAAATGCGTGGGAGGCTAATCGTGACAGAGGAGAAAGAACCGGATTTTCTGATTATCCCGAAAGACTATCCCAAAGAACCCCTCCCGCTTTTTTGGATGGGCTACTACAAGGAGCCAGAGCCCAAACCCACACATCCGATTGTAGGGTGGCTGCTCCTCGCCGGAATTATCTTTGCGATTTGGGCGATGTGGGGCAAACCATAACCGGAAAGTCCATTATTCGGGCGGCTTCGAGGTTCCGTCATGTTGGTCAATCACGTTCATTGGATCGTTTACTGCAAAACAAGCGGATGCTCCGCTAAACATAATTACTGTTATTTGGGGATTCAGAACACGTTCGACGCCATCCATCACGCCACGCTAACCCATCCGTTTCACAGGGCAATCGCATTTCAAAATAGTTCCAAAAGTTGGAATAGATAGTCGTTGTTCCAGCCTGCGCCGGGTGCCCCATCCAAGCTTTGCCTGGGTGGGACGAGCAGATGCCAGCGTCGCCGCTTCTGTTGCTTTTGTTGTTGCAGTTCCGGTTGTCATTCCCGCAGGGAATCTGCTGTTCGCGTCGTCCTCAACAAAACCCCACCCGCGACCCACAGGAGCGGCCACCGCGCGAACGCGCGTCTGCTGCATGCAATGCCGGCCTGGGCATGGGCGAAAAACGCCCATGCCCAGAGCAACGCGCCGAAACAGCTTTCGCCACCGTCGGAGCCTCTTACGCCGCCGTCACCAGCCCCGCCACCACTTCGGCAATCTTGTCCAGAATCTGGTTCCAGCCCTCGACCTGACCGCTTTCCTTCGCGCTCTCCATCGGCTCGTTGCCCATGAAGGTCAGCTTCGTCTGCCCATTGCCCAGATCCTCGAAGAGCGTCACATCGTATGCGCCTTCGATGGCCTCGTGCTCGATTCCATACTGCGTCGGTTCGACCTTGTTGCCCTCGGCGTCGGAAAAATACATCTCCGACACGATCTTCTCGTGCCACACGATCTCGTGGTAGACGCCTGCATTCCAGAACTCCTGCCCATCCGGCGTCTTCATGCAGCAGAGAAACCGTCCGCCCACGCGAAAGTCCATCCGGCACACCGGCGACGTAAATCCCTTCGGCCCCCACCACTGCATCACATACTTCGGTTCCGTCCACGCCTTCCATACCAGCTCGCGCGGAGCATCAAAGATTCGCGTAATCGTCATCCTGTCCGTCTCATTCACTGTTCTTGTCATCTTCCGCCTCTCTCTCTTTTTTCATCTGATTCACCACTCCATCCAGCTTGTCGAAACTCTCTTCCCAGAACCTGCGGTAATACCCGGCCCAGTCGCTCACTTTGCGGATCGCCTCCGGCCGCAGCGTGCACACGCTCTCCCGTCCGCGCCTGGTCTTCCTCACAATCCGCGCCCGCACCAGATACGCAACGTGCTTGGAGATCATCTGCTGCGACAGCGCAAACGGCTCCGTCAATCCATGCACCGTGGCCGGCCCGTGGCTCAGCCGCTCAATCATTGCCCTCCGAGTCGGGTCCGACAAAGCCGCGAAGGTTGTACCCAATCTATCCACAACCATACGGTAGTGTATTGTTCGCGCAATGTCAAGCGCTATTTTCGCAATCCGATTTATTTTCCTGAAGCGACCAACCCGACTCTCGCGCCTGCTGCATGCAACGCCCCGCAGGCAATCCGGTGTTCGCGCTGTCCTCAGCCCCAGCCCACCTGGACCAACGGGAGCGCCGCGGCGCGAACGCCTATGAGCAGAACCCCGCCGCTGTTGATCGGTGGGGCAACCCGGAGTATCCGAAGATCGCAAAGGCCGCGAAGGCTGAGGGCGCGGAGATTGAGTGGGGCGACGAAACGGGGCTGCGTTCCGATGACGTGCGTGGCTGCGGCTATGCGCCGAAGGGCAAGACTCCCGTGGTCGTGGCCAACGCCAATCGGTCCAGGCTGAGTGTGATTTTAACGGTGACCAACAAGGGCCAGATGCGCTGGAGGGTCTTCGTCGGCGCGCTGAACGCGAACATCCTGATCAGCTTCCTGAAGCGGCTCGTGCATGGACGCGAGAAGAGAGTTTTCCTGATCGTGGATAACTTGCGCGTGCACCTTTCCAGGGCGGTGAAGAAATGCCTCGCCGACAACGAAGACAAGATCGCGGTCTTCTATCTTCCCAGTTACTCGCCGGAGTTGAACCCGGACGAGTTGCTCAACGTCTGCCTGAAGCAGCGCGTCACCAAAGCTACTCCAGCCAGAAACAAACTGGCCCTCACTCGCACCACCATCGGAGCCCTCCGCAGCATCCAGAAACAACCCGATCGAGTGGAAAACTACTTCGGCCAGAAAGACGTCACCTATGCGCATAAACGCATTCCTTCCGTGCCGGAGCAATAACAATCTCACCGGTACAAATTACCGGGCAGACCAACCTCTGATGCGCAAACTCTCTTGCGAAAACCTCGAAGTTGTCATATCAGTAACTTCAAGCATGCGCGAGTTCCTTCAAAGTACCTTCAGTGGTTCAACTGATTTTCAAATGCTTTTGCCCTGGGAGCAGGCCAAAGAGCGGAAGAACGCGAGGCCCATCTGCAAATGATCTCCTGCAGCTATTTGTTGACTTTTCGTGACGCATCGTCAGAAGAACTGGAACCAGCACCATATCCCGACTGGAAGTAACCGGAACCGCCGCCATATGCGTCATAACCTCCATAGCCGCCGCCATAGTATTTCTTGTAGTTGCCGTAGCCTCGATAGTAGGTTTCAGAGAACGGGAGAGCATTGATTATAACACCTGATTGTTTGTCAGGATATTTGGCGAGATCTTGCCGAATACGCGCCAGCGCACGCTTCTGAGCTACTCCTATGCGCGCCACAACAAGAATGGTATCGCAGTGATTGGCAATGACCAAGGCATCCGTTACCAGTAGCACCGGAGGTGTATCGAACAATACGTAGTCGTAGTGCTCTCGCGCCCACCCAATCAGATCGACAATCCTGGTCTGGCTCAAAAGCTCTGACGGAAATGGTGGAATCTCCTGAACCGGGACAATGTCCAGGCCTGGAACATCGATGATCGGCTGGATACACTCTTCCGGAGTTATATTGGGGTCGCTCAAAAATCTGCTTAATCCCGGTGCGTCGGAGTTTTGAACTTGAAGCCGCTGCGCAATGGTCGGTTTGCGAAGGTCGGCATCGATGAGCAGCACGCGTTTGGATTGTGTCGCCAGAACCACGGCAAGGTTCATGCACGTAGTCGACTTGCCTTCGCCCGGGCCGCCGCTTGTCAGTGCGATCACCCGGGTCTTCTGGCTTCCTGGCATCAGTGCGATCGATGTGCGAAGCAATCGGTAAGCTTCCGTGCTGGCTGAACGCGGGGCCATGAGTGATACAAGTGGAATGGGTGCATCTGAGGATGTTGCCCGCAATTCCTGCTTATACTCAGGGACAGAAGCCAGAACTGGAACAGGAAGATTAGCTTCTATATCCTCCACATTCTCCACCGTATCGCTGAGGGCAACGATGACTCCTACAATGACAATCGAAATCAGCAGGCCTCCGGCAAAGCCTACCGCGATTATGATACGGCTGTTGGGGAAAGACGGGAAACTGGGTGGCTGCGCAACCTCAAAGCGGTTGAGCACCTCAGCCTCCAGACCGGTTTCGATTTCGCTGCTGCCCAATGTCGAAAGCAATGTGTTGTATAGAGTCTGATCGCTTACATATTGTGATTTCAGAATTTCATATTTTGCAATCTCAGGGGTCGACGCTTCAGATTGTTCCTGTAAATCATGAATGCGTTGGTCCAGACTATCTACCACATTCTGACTACTGGTTACATTCTGTTGAGCTGCGTCAATCAGTTTCAACCTGAACTGATCGATATCTCTCTGGATGCTTCCGACCTCTGCTTTCTGCTGGGCAAGTCCTGGATAGGAGTTGCCATATCGTTCCTGCACAAATGCAAGCTGACTTTTGGCTGCCGATAATGAATTGAGTAATTGGGTTAGTTCGGCAGCGCCTGGAATATCTGCGGGAGGCATGGAATTCTTATTCCTGGTTAAAGTTTCGTATTCTGCCTCTGCCATATAAAGAGACGCCTGCGCTTTCACGCGCTGATCGAGTAGCCCTGAGGTCTCCACCACCAGGGTGCTGGTACCGATTCCTGATCCGCTTCCAGAAGACCCACTTGCGCCTCCGGCACTGGAGCTTGCTCCAAGGTCAATGATGCCCAGCTTCAACCCTTTCGACATCAGGTCGTTTTGTTCCACTTGAATTTTGGACTGCAGGTCCGACAACCGCTCGGTGAGAAATGCCCCTATATCCTGTGTGCTCTGGTAACGGAGTGTGAAATTCTCAGCAAAGTATTCGTCGACCAAAGTATTGACGGCAATTGCCGATAACTCTGGACTGCGACTGCGGAAACGGACCTCAATGAGTTCTGTATCCGGAATGCGGGTGATGGTCAACTTGGACTGGAACTGCTTTACCAGCATCTCGCGCACGGCGCGGTCCTTGCTGTCTCGAAACAGTGTGGGGTTGAACAGCGGATTGGACGCAAGTTTCAGTTTGTCAATTGTCTCCGCGATCACAGCCGGATTGTTAAGCCCAATGATCTGGGTGCGCATCTTCAGGTCATAATCGTCGCTGCTCACTCCGGAGATACTCAGACTCATGGAGCTATGTTGATCCAGATGAATGAGTGCGCTTGCATCGTACAGGGGCTGCTGATAGTGAGCCCAGACGGCGGCGGCAATTGCAGTCGCAACACTGGAGGCAATGACATAGAGGCCATATCGTTTGATAACACGGATAATCTCCGACGGGCGGATTTGTCGGTCATTCAGCCTGCCCATCGTATCATTTGTGCGATCCGTCACAAGAACCTCTTCCTGAAATTCCAACCCACTTGGACCTTGGGTGAAGCGTAGTCCTGAAAATAAAAAGCGCCAAGGATGAAACTGGCCGCCAAAAACATCTGCGTGCTGGTCATCGTAGAGTTCCTGGTCCAGTCAGTCACATATGCCGTTGCGAACACGACAAGAGAGAGCGGAAGCGCGTGAGGAGATATCTCGTCAATAGCCAGTTTGATGGATATCAGCACCAGTCCAAGGCAGAACAGTACCCTCCAGGCGACATAAAGCGATCCTGCGATAACACCAAGTTCCATATAGTTACGCGGCAAGTCTTGTTCGCTCAACTGATAAGTGTAATCATAGGATCCTACTTCTCCGGCATGAGAGCCGTCCACGCCATAGCCGATACCAACACCTATCGGGTCAGATGTAGGCGGAATGCCGCCCATGAGCAAGTCTACGATTCGTCCCTTGGAGTTATTTAAGTTGTGCGTACTGGTCAGACGCGCTTCAAAGGCGTTGAGCATACGTGGCGAGAGCAGAACGGCAATGCCAACAATCACTGGAAGCGCCAAAGACATAACAACTACAAGCAGAATTGCACGATAGTTTTTTAAGAGTGCGGCAACGGAGATGAAGCCAACCACAGCGATCATCGCAAGCGCGAGCGCGGTGCGTTCTCCGGATACTACCAGCGAAAGCAAAGAGCCCAGCGTGCTGGCCATTAGAATGCCCCGATGCCGGATGCTTCGGCGCGCCTGCGGCAGCAGCCACTCACTGATGCAAAATACGAAGCAGATGGATAGCCAGTATGCATAGAAAAGGACGAAATTGAAGGTTCCACTTACCCGCGACAGATCTTCACCGAGCCCCCCGAATCCCTTACCCCCGGTGGTTCGATTGATGAACGCTCCAGCGGAAGAGCGCGACTGGAGAATGGCCAGCACTGACATCGGAATGTTCAGGAGAATATACAGGCGAACATACCTGGAACGGCCACGAGAGTCCATTGCCAGCGGAAAGATAACAAGCATTGGAAGGTAAAACAGGTATCCGTGGTAGCCCACAAGCAGAATCTTTAAAGAAAGATTAATGAACGAAACCTGAACTAAACTCTGCACCATCAAAATGGCCGTAACGAACAAAACGCTCCAGAGTACATATCCCCGTTTATAGAGCTTATAGCGGACCGCATAAAGGTAGGCGATGAAAATCGGTATGTCCTGAATGAAGTACAAAGCCAGTAGGGAAGGGAAAAGCCATTTCCGGAGCGCCCCTGCAAAAACCGTGAAAAAGTACGATGCCAGAAATAACTTCAATAAGTTGTCCTGACGCGGATCAATGTCAGGATCAACTGCGATTTCTACCGGCTTTTCGTATAGGAGGGTCGTCATTTCATCCCCGCTAAGGGTTTTGGATGGTAGAGGTGACAATGGGCAGCACGTAAAGGCCGGTAACCAAATTGGAGAAGATATTGTTTGTCAAATTTCGCAGATAACTGGATGGAACAAAGATGATGTCATTGGCTTGAATCAGCGGGTCGGCTATCTGGCCTTTTTCCAGCTTGAGGACATCAAAATGAATGATTTCGCGAGTGCCATCCGGCTTTGGGCGAATGATCAAGGCTTGGGATCTTGCGGCAACCTGCGTGATGCCGCCAGCGTAAGCAAGCGCCTGGAGCAGCGTCATGTTTCGAATGATGCCTGTGCCAACTAATCCATTTCCAGCGCTGATTCCACCCGTGAGCGGGTATATTCCTTGTCGACCAACTTCGCCGATCATGTAATACACATCGGTAGGCGCAACACGCACCACATCCCCGGGAACCACCTTCGTGTTCATGGCGCTCTGCGTCATGTTCATCGAATCGTAATCTATGCTTTCCGGGAGCTTGGAGTTGCGATGAAGAATGACGATGTGCTTGCCTTCAACGCCGGTGAATGCACCTCCCTGAGCCAGAACATAGCTGAGTGGAGCGGGAGCCAGCAACGGCACCGGGCCTGGCCTTGAAATCTGGCCCGTGAGATAGACAACATAATTCGAAGAACTCAGCACCTTGATTGAAACACTCGGATCTTTCACTATGTTTTTCGACTGCAGGGAGTGCTCAATTGCAATTTCCGCCTCGCTCGGTGACATGCCGCCGATTTTCACTGTGCCGGCATACGGCAGATGCACCGTCCCATCGGCTGCAATTACCACATTGACGCCGCCGTTCAGGTCGGGCAAATCATAGAAGGTAACAGAAAGGGTATCGCCCGGAGCGAATCCGACAGCCGTTAGATTGCTCGCAGCGGCAGGCGCGCTCTGACTCCAGGCGTGCGCCAGACAAAAGAAGCCTATTGCTGTTGCCAGTGAAATTTGAATTGCCCTGATCATTTCTGCCCTACCCAATTTCCTAAAGAATGAAGGATGTATTAGCTGGGTGACCGAACCTGGCTATCGCTGGGGGTCAGTTTTTGAGGTTGCAATGCACTCGTAGCAACAGGATAGCATGGCGTCACTTTGCTATACTTTCGATATCCCGCTTCGGAATCCGTGCAGGTTTCGATTTGGACCACGCAGGAGGCGCACTGCTGTCCCGCTGATCGCTGCCCCAAATCTTCGCTTTTCATCCGCCTCACATGGAATGTGTGATCCTGAACGGAAATTGAACCGGAATATCTTGTAAATCCCCCATGCCGCATGAATTGTCAAAAGCCTATGATCCGACAGCGATTGAAGATCGCTGGGCCGAGCGGTGGCTGGAAGATCAGATTTTTGCGCAAGGAGCTACGCACCAGGCTGCTGCCGTAAAAGATGGCGTCTCCGCAGGAAGGAGCGCTTACACACTGCTTTTGCCGCCGCCCAATGTGACCGGACGCCTGCACATGGGGCACATGCTGAACCAGACGGAGATGGATATTCTCACGCGCTGGCAGCGCATGCTCGGTGAGAAGCGCGTGCTCTGGGTTCCGGGCACGGATCACGCCGGCATCGCGACGCAGATGATGGTGGAGCGGCAACTGGCCAGCGAAGGCCTGACGCGGCAACAGCTTGGACGCGATGTTTTTCTGGAGCGGGTGTGGGAGTGGAAAAAGCTCTACGGCGGAGCAATTCTTGATCAGATGAAGCGGCTTGGCGCTTCCGTTGACTGGAGCCGCGAATACTTCACGATGGATGACCAACTCTCGCGAGCTGTGCGCGAGGCCTTTGTCCGTCTGCACGAGCAGGGATTAATCTATCGCGGCGCGTACATCGTCAACTGGTGTCCGCGATGTCAGACGGCGATCAGTGATCTGGAAGTGGTCCATGAGGATCGCCAGGGAAAGATTTGGGAGATTCGGTACCCTATCGCTGGCGAACCGGGCAGCTCCATCGTAATTGCGACAACTCGACCGGAAACTATGCTTGGGGATGTCGCCGTGGTTGTTCATCCGAACGACGAGCGATACATGGGCTTGCATGGAAAGCAGATTCTTCTGCCGCTGGTGGGGCGAACGATTCCGATCATTGCCGACGACTGGGTGAGCCGCGAGTTCGGCACCGGCGCTGTGAAGGTGACTCCTGCGCATGATCCGAACGACTTTGCGCTTGGGGAGCGACACCATCTGCCGTCCATCAATGTGATGGATGAGCAGGGACGAATTTCGCTGGAGGATAGTCCATATTTCGGGGTCGACCGTTACGCGGCGCGAGAGCGGATTCTAGCGGATTTAACGGCTGCAGGTTTGCTGGTTGCTGAAAAGGACCATGCTCTTTCAGTTGGGATTTGTGATCGCTGCAAGACGGTCGTTGAGCCGCGGCTTTCCAAGCAGTGGTTCCTGAGGATCAAGCCGCTGGCTGAGCGTGCGATTGCGGCGGTGAAACAGGGTGCGATCCGCTTTACGCCCGATCAGTACCGGAAGATTTATCTGAACTGGATGACGAACATTCATGACTGGTGCCTTTCGCGCCAGTTGTGGTGGGGGCATCGAATTCCTGCGTGGGAGTGCGCGAGCTGCCATGAGGCGACGGTTGCAAGAGAAACGCCAACGCAGTGCGCTCACTGCGGCAGTGCGGAGATCGCGGAGGTCAACGATGTTCTGGATACCTGGTTCTCGTCAGGGCTGTTGCCGGTGTCTGTTTTCGGATGGCCGTTTGGCGACGGAAAGCCGTCGGAGGATTTTGCCGCTTTTTACCCGACGTCTCTGCTGGTGACCGGCTTCGACATTCTGTTCTTCTGGGTCGCCCGCATGATCATGCTCGGCTGCTGGTTTTCCGCCGATGTTCCTATGCCGGACGGCTCTGCCCGTTCGCTCGCGGAGACAGTGCCGTTTCGCGATGTGTACATCCACGCGCTGGTGCGCGATGCGCAGGGCGACAAAATGTCGAAGACCAAGGGAAATGTGGTCGATCCGATTGAGACCGTGCGCTCCTATGGTACGGACGCCGTTCGCTTCACGCTGGCATCGATGGCCTCGCCGGGTACGGACATTGCATTCAACGTGGCCCGCACGGAGGGTTATCGCGCGTTTGCAAACAAGATTTGGAATGCGGCGCGCTTCGTGTTCATGAACATGAATCGGGCCGCAGAAGCTGGCATCGAGATTGAAATATTGTCGCGACCGGAACTGCCTGCCGCTGCTGCCGATGCTCCTCTGGAAGATCGCTGGATCGTGGCTGAACTCAATCGGACAACGTTCGAAATCAACACCGCGCTCACGAATTATCGTTTTGATGAAGCGGCGCAATCGCTCTACGGCTTTTTCTGGGGCAGCTTTTGCGACTGGTATCTGGAGATTTTGAAAATTCGCCTCCAGTTTGGCTCCGAAGATAATCGGGAGCAGGCTCGCGCGGCGTTGCAGATGCTGGTTGCCGTGCTGGAAGCGGCTCTGCGACTGCTGTCTCCATTCATGCCGTTTCTGACCGAAGAGATTTGGCATGCGCTCTATGACAATCAGGCACCGACGAAGTCGATTGCGCTTGCTCCGTATCCGAGATCGACTCACGGATCGACTCACGCAGCGTCGCAGGATCCTGCTCTGCTCGTCATGCAACAGTTGCAATCCTTCATCACGGAGACACGCGCGCTGCGCAA
This sequence comes from Acidobacteriota bacterium, assembly GCA_021846275.1. Lineage (GTDB taxonomy): Bacteria > Acidobacteriota > Terriglobia > Terriglobales > Acidobacteriaceae > Acidicapsa. The sequence goes on along the minus strand of JAJZBZ010000002.1, from coordinate 719,626 downwards.
GGAAATTGGAATCGACGAGAAAGCCGAAGCTCCTGTTTTCGTGCGCACGGAGGCAATGATCGCCGAGATGCTGCAACAGAATGCGATTGTCGCCAGGCGGCTGGCGCGCGTTCAGGAATTACATTTCTGCGACGCGCTGCCTGGCCTCCTTACCGCACGTTCGACGGCGGTTTTTGACCTGGCCATCGACTATCAGCGTAAAGTGGATGTTGCGGCGGAGCGAGAGCGACTGAGCAAAGAGATTGCGCGACTGGAAAAAGGATTGGCCAGCGCAAATGCGCAACTTGGCAATGCGGGGTTCCTCTCGAAGGCACCGCAGCATGTGGTGGAAGGGCTGAGATCACAGAAGGCGGATTCCGAGCTTCTGCTGGCCAAGGCTCGGCTGGCGCTTGCGGCTCTGTGAAGCCGGGAGTGTATTGAAAAGCGAATTCAAATTCAGGTGGGCTGACGTATGGAGTGGAAAAATCATCCGATAGAGTCGCTTCTGGATCGCGCGCTGCAGGAAGATATTGCAGCGGGCGACACGACGACACTGTTGACCATTGATCCGGCGCTCAGGGCCACTGCAACCATTCTTGCGCGTCAGGATATGACGGTTGCCGGACTTGGCTGCATTCCCGCATTTCTGGATCGGTTTGCCGCTCTGCATCCTGCGCAGTCCGCGCGCTACGAGGTCATTCACCATCCGGAGATTTTTGACGGCGTCGCGGTGCGCTCCGGCCAGCCTCTGGCGGTCGTTCGCCATCGCGCTCAGGCTTTGTTGAGTTGCGAGCGCGTGATCCTGAACCTGCTGCAACATCTAAGCGGGATTGCCACGCTGACGCGCCAGTATGCGGATGCGATCACGGGAACATCTGCGCGAGTTCTGGATACGCGAAAGACGATTCCAGGGCTTCGTGTGCTGGAGAAATATGCTGTGGTCTGTGGCGGCGGAACGAATCATCGACTGGATCTGTCGGATGGAATTCTGATCAAGAACAACCACATTGCGCTGGGTGGCGGCGCTCGCAATGTTCTGGCGCGCTCCCTGGCGGCGCGACCTGCGGGCAAGCGTGTGCAGATTGAAGTGCGCTCGATGGAAGAACTTGACGAGGCGCTGGAAGCCGGGGCGGAAGCGATTCTGCTGGACAACATGGAACCGAAACAGATCAGCGGATGCGTCAAGCGGATTCGCGCCGAAGAGCGATGGATTCCGATTGAAGCCTCTGGTGGAATCGTTCTCAAAAATATTCGTGCGTACGCCGAGACGGGTGTGGATTTCATCTCCGTTGGCGCACTGACACATTCGGCACCATCAGCGGATATTTCCATGCGCATCACGGTCGCGAACTGAGTTTCTGAGCGCGTGGACGGACAGACGGAAAATGATAGACTTGACGCTGGTCGAGAGATCGATTCAAGATACAATTTTTGCCAATCAGGTGCATTGGTTCGCGCAGATTGACTCGACCAATCTTTACGCCATGCAGCAAGGGCGCGACGGGGCACGGCATGGTTCGGTGTATCTGGCCGATGAGCAGCTTGGCGGGCGAGGGCGTGGCGACCATCGCTGGCACTCGGCTGCCGGGCAAGGGCTGTATGTCAGCGTTTTGCTGCGCCCACAGTTGCAGCCGCAGGAGCTGGTGTGGTTGCCGCTGATGGCTGGGCTTGCGCTCCATCGAGCGATAGGGGATGCGACAGGCCTGCATGCGGACCTGCGCTGGCCCAATGACATTCTGATTCATGGGCGAAAGTGCGCCGGAATCCTGGTGGAGGCGCAGACGGATGCGGGCCAGGCCGCTTTTGCGGTGATCGGAATCGGAGTGAATCTGCGGCAGCGGAGTTTTCCCGCGGATGTGGCGACGCCGGCCACATCGCTGGAGCTGGAAACCGGGCGCGAAGTCTCCTCGGAGGCGCTGTTTATTGCGCTGCTACAATCGCTTCATGCCGAGTTGCGGAAGATGAATTCGCAGAAATCGCGCGCTCATTACTTTGCTGGAATTCCCGATCGCGTAGAGAGTATTTCCACATGGGTGCGCGGCAGGAATGTTCAGGTGCATGGCCCGCAGGAGTTCTCCGGCGTGACGGCTGGACTGAGCGCGACTGGATTTCTTCAGGTGCAGACAGCGGAGGGAATGCGTACAGTTCTGACGGGTGGCTTGCGCGAGACCGTTCTGTAGCCGTTGGCGTAAATGACATCCGCCTGGAGTTCGAATATGTTGCTTGCTCTGGATGTTGGAAATACGAATACCGTTCTCGGACTGTTTCGCATCGACTCTGCTGCGAGCGAGTCGGCGAAACGCGATGGCGCGCCGCTCGTGGCGCACTGGAGAGTCACGACGCATCGAACCCAGACCGCGGATGAGTACGGTGTTCTGTTTGTGAATCTCTTCAATCTTCACGGACTGTCCACCAGCCAGGTGCAGCACATCATCATTTCTTCTGTTGTTCCGCCCGTGGACAGCACGCTGGAGCGCGTCTGCGAGCAGTACTTCGGCATACGACCGATCTTTGTCGAGCCGGGCATCAAAACAGGCATGCCGGTGCTGGTGGATAATCCCTCCGAACTGGGCGCGGACCGGCTGGCAAATGCCGTTGCCGCGTATGCGAAATATGGCGGTCCAGCGATAGTGGTGGACTTCGGAACAGCGACGACGTTTGATGTGATCTCTGCACGCGGAGAATATCTTGGCGGAGTCATTACACCAGGACTGAGTATCAGCGCGGATGCGCTCTTTGCGCGCGCGGCTCGGCTGGGGCGCGTCGACGTGCGCCGTCCGGAGCGCGTGATCGGGACGAATACGGTCGCTCACCTGCAAAGCGGCCTCTATTACGGCTATATTGGGCTGGTGGATGGAATCCTGCGTCGCATGATTGCCGAGATGCAGCTTGCAGATACTGCCTCGCTGCGCATTATCGCAACCGGCGGCCTGGCGGGGTTGATCCTCGAGGATTCGGAGTTTCTTCAGCATCACGATGAGATGCTCACGTTGGAAGGGCTGCGCCTGCTCTTTGAAAAAAATCATCCGGAGCGTGGCGCGACGCGCATGCCCCGGCGTATTCGTTGATCTGCCGTGCGGAATTATTTCAATTACTTCACTGAAATCGAGGAACATTACCAGCGGCGGCGCGGATCGATCCTGCTTCTCTCGACACTGGACTGGGCGCTGATTGAAAGCTGGCGCGAGGCGGGTATTCCGCTTGCGGTGGTACTGCGCGGCATTGATGATGCGTTTGACAAACATGAGGCGCGCAGACAGAACCGCGCTTCGAGGCGGATTAACAGCCTGGCGTGGTGTGCGCAGGCTGTGATGGCGATGACAGAGGAAATGATGGAGGCTGCGACGGGTGCGGGTCGCGAGTCGCAACAGGGGGACTCAGGATTCACCGCGTCGCGCATTGCCCAACACCTGCGCGGAGCAGCAGATCGCCTGCTTCGTTCGCCGATTGCGCAGCGCGTTTGTGTGTCGATTGCGCAGCAGCTTGAGGAGAGTGCGGCAGCAGCCGAACGCGGGGAGGCTAACCCGGAAGACCTTGAAGTTGTGTTGACTGCGCTGGAAGAAAAACTGTTTTCCTCACTACTTGCCGAAACAGATGCATCACTGCTGATTGCTTGGAAGCAGCAGGCCGCGCATGAACTCTCCGCGCATCGCTCACGCATGTCGGCGGCGCAGTTGCAGATGATTCAACGGCAATACACACAGAAGCGCTTGATCGAAGAGTACGGGTTGCAGCGACTCAGCTTGTTTTATATGAGGCTCGGATGAAAGCCGGAGATCGACTCGAACTCCGATTTGAGAAGCCGCTCTACGGCGGAGACTTCCTAGCGCGATATGATGGACAGGCCCTTTTTGTGCCGTTTGTGCTTCCTGAGGAACGTACGCTCGTTGAGATTGTGGATGTGAAGCGCAATTTCGCGCGTGGCAGGATGGAAACTGTCAGCAACGCATCGACCCATCGCGTGGATCCAGGCTGCGCGCACTTCGGGCGATGCGGAGGCTGTCATTATCAACACGCGACAGCGGAGCGGCAGACTGAATTTAAAAAAATCATCCTGGAGGAAGCTCTGCGCCGGTCAGGAGTTGTCGCAAGCGCGCCGATCGAAACGCTGAGCGGACCGGCCTGGGGCTATCGTAATCGCATTCGAATTGCCGTGGACGCGGGCGCGGGAAGCGAATCCCTCCGGCTCGGGTATCGCGCTCGTTTTTCTCACGAAATTATCGGTGTCAAGGAGTGTCCCATCTCTGCGCCCGCACTGTTTCCCTGCGCGCAGCGTGTTGCGGAATCACTTCTGCGCCACGGTTGCCTGCATGGCGTGGCGGAAATGGAGTTGATGACAGCACCCACGGAAGGCACCGTCATGGTCACGCTCCTGACGCTTTCTCTGGAACGGGGGTCAGAAATTCGCTCTCATCTCGAAGCCGTTTTCCGCGAGCAGAGCGCGGACGTCAGGGGCATTGCGCTTGCCGTGAAGGCTGGCGAAGACTATGCGCGCATGCTCGCGCATGCGGGAGAGCGTGCTCTCGACTATTCCGTGGGAGGCATTGATTATTCCGTTCCAGCAGGCGCATTTTTTCAAATCAATCACTTCTTACTGGAGGCATTTCGCGATCTGGTGACGCGGGAGGCTCGCGGAGAAATGGCCTGGGATCTCTATGCAGGAGTAGGGTTCTTTGCTCGCGCGCTTGAGCGGAACTTTTCCGGCGTGATTGCCGTGGAGGCATCCCAGGCATCGTTTCCGTCACTCCAGGCTGCGCTAAGCAAGCCACACTGCAGGGCCATTCGGACAACGACGCAACATTTTCTCGAGGAGAATCGATTGCGCCGGGAACCGGCACCGGATTGGATCATTTTCGATCCGCCCAGAGCCGGACTGGGAGCAAAATGCTGTTCGCTTCTGAATGCAATTCACGCGCCACGCATGACCTATATTTCCTGTGATCCAGTGACTATGGCAAGGGATTTGAAATTACTGACGGAAGAGCGATTCCAAATTGAATCCATTCATCTGGTAGATTTGTTTCCACAGACATTCCACTTCGAGAGTGTCGTGCTGCTTTCCAGACGCCGCTGATCGGAAGGCACTGGTTTGGAGCGACTCTTCTTCCTGTTGCTAAGTTCCCTTGTTCGTATTCCCTGATCTGATTTGCTCTGCTCTGAGAAAGGGATGGTGCCGTGCTCGACGAAGAAGAGATCGAACCCGACGAAGACACCGAGCAGGACGAGAACGTCGAAGAACCAGATTCGTTTCGCCTCCACGCGCCTCTGTTTTTCGCAGCATTGTTCTTCGTGGCGGGAATTTTTGTGGCTCAAAAGTTGTATCTGCACCCAGGGCCGGTGCTCGCCGGGGTTTGCGCACTGGCGCTTGTCACCTTCTTGAGCGCATGCTTCGCGCGACGCATCGCGTGGATGCCGCTGTTCCTTTTGTGGGTGTTTTTGGGGGTCTGGTCGGCTGAGACATCTCCGCAGCCCACGCCGTCACAGCCGATTCGAGCGCTGAATGACGGCCTGTTGCGCGCTGTCGACGGGACTGTCGTCTCGGCGGAACCTGTCGTCAACGAGAGTGTGACTGCGGACTCAAAGGCCGTCGACGCGGAATCAATCAAGGAATCAGCGGAAAAGTCACAAAGTTTTGATCTGCGGGTTGCAAGCGCAGAGCAGATTACGGATGCAACTGATGCAATGGTGCCGGTGGCGGAATCCAGTACTGCCCAGATACGCATTACCGCCCTCTGGCGCGGTAGCGCAGCGCGACAGATTTACTGCGGCGATGCTGTGCGAGTGATTCTGCAACTCCATCCGATCACTGTCTATCACGACCCGGATGTCTGGAGCCGCGAGCAATATCTGGTGTCACAGAATATTTCAGCATCCGGAAGCGTTCCCGCCGATCAAACAGACCGGCTTCTCGTGACAAATCAGAAAGGCGAACAGAGCGCGGTATGCCTGTTGAACAGGTGGCGTCAGCAGACGGCGACACGGATTCAGCGACTTCCTGCGGTCACCCATTTTCTACCCGCCATCTTCCGCATTCATGCCGAAGATGCAGCCATGCTGACGGCGATGTTGACGGGTGATCGTCGCCTGTTAAGCAGTCCGTTGCGAAATAGTTTTGAACGAACTGGAACCTTTCATCTGGTCGTCGTCTCCGGATTGCACATCGGAATTCTTGCGGCGATTCTTCTCCTGCTCCTGGATCGAATCTGCGTATACCGCGCTGTTTCTTCGGTCGTAGTCATTGCTGGCACGCTTTTCTTCGCTCTTTTCACTGGATTTGCAATCCCCGTGCAGCGTTCCTTCTGGATCGTTGCGCTCTACATGATCGTGCGAATTTTTTATCGCGAGCGCCTGCCGTTGAACATGATTGGATTTGCGGCAATCTGCATTCTGGCGGAACAGCCGACTGCGATTCTGGATGCCAGCCTTCAGATGACGCTGCTTGCAGTGATTGCAATCGGCGGGATCGCAGCGGCGCTATTCGAGATTGGTTTGCAACCATTCTTGACGGCAACGCGGAAATTATCTGATTCGGACGCAGATTATTATCAGTCTCCGAGCGCGATTAACTTTCGCGTCCAGTTGCGGTGGCTTGCGAGTCGCATAGTTCCGTTGCTTTCGCGAAAGAATGCAGAACGCCTGATCGGGTGGAGTGCGTGGTTCGGGCTGCGTACAATCGAAATCATCTGGATGAGCCTCGTGGTGGAGCTTGCGCTGGCGCTTCCGATGGCAATCTACTTTCACCGCTTCACGCTCTATGCGCTGCCGGTCAATCTGATCGTTCTGCCGCTGCTGTCTGTTTTGCTTCCGCTTGCCATGGTGATGCTCTTTGCGCTTCTCCTATGGCAGCCGCTGGCGATAGTTCCCGCTGTGGCCAGTGCGTTTCTGCTTCACACAGCACAGGGTGCCGTGGCTTTTTTTGAACAGCAGCGCTGGGCAGACATTCGCCTGCCTGCGCCTGCTTTCTGGCAGTGCCTCCTGGTCGCTGCGATTGTGCTGGCTGCCTGCTACATCGCCGTGCATGAGTCTGCGCACTGGCGACAATGGACGCTTCCGATTCTGCTGCTGATTCTGCCTATTCTTTTGTGGCCTCGGAGTGTTCAGTCGCAGACCGATCAGCTCCTCTTTCAGGCGATTGATGTGGGTCAGGGAGATTCGTTGCTGATCCTCACGCCCGGCGGCCACAGCATGCTGATCGACGGAGGGGGACTGCTTCAGTTCGGTCGGATGCATTCCGGTACACAGGCGACGCAGTCTGATTTTGAAATCGGTGAAAATGTCGTTTCGCCTGTTCTTTGGTCCCATGGAATTCGCAGGCTGGATGTGGTGGTGCTCACGCATGCGCATGCCGATCATCTGGGAGGACTCAGCGCAGTTGTCCGCAATTTTCGCCCTCGTGAATTGTGGATCGGAAAGAATCCTATGACTGGTGAATATCGGGCGCTGCTGGCTGAGGCGACGGGTGATGGAGTTTCCATCGAACAACTGCACGCTGGCGAGACCCGCGATCTGGATCACGCAGACTTTCACGTTCTTGCTCCAGCCGCGACGTATACACCAGGCGCGTCGCCGAGCAATGACGATTCGCTTGTGATGCGCGCACGGTATGGAGCAAATTCGATTCTGCTTGCCGGGGATGCGGAAGCGCCAGAAGAAAACGACATGCTGAAAGCCAGAGGCTTGCTGAGCGATATTTTGAAGGTTGGTCATCATGGCAGTCGCACGAGCACGCAGCCATCCTTTCTGGCAGCGGTCTCTCCGCGCTGGGCAGTCATCTCCTGTGGCCTGCGGAATCATTTTGGTCATCCACGGCCTGAGGTGCTTGCCGAGCTACAGCAGGCTCATGTCACCACATTTCGCACAGATATTGACGGCACCACATGCTTCACGCTGGACGGAACTCAAGTGACGGCAATGCCGATGTGCAATCCGAAGTATCAATTCGGCTCTGCGAAATATGCTCCGCTCAATTGAGCCCCGCGCAATAAGTCTGTCCTCCAGTCCCGCTCGGAAGGCTCGCGCTTGGGACCCTCTATTTACCCACCACGGAAACCAGCCGGAACGTGATCGTTCCCCAGAAGAGGCGCGCACGCATCTGCACGGGAAGATGACGCGCATCGTCCGTGTACCATATCCAGATGTCTCCGCGATTTTTCACCACTCCAGCGTCAGCCGTCGGCTGCACGCGAATCGTGTTGAAGCTGCCGGCCTGTGTCTTCACCTCTTCCCGGCTCTCGACTTTCATCGTAACCAGGACGGTGCGCAGCGGGTCGGCGACCGGAAGATAAAAATCCTTGCCGATATCCATCGGCTGTGAAGCCGCGTAGAAAACGCCAGTCAGAAGATCCGTGAGGCAACTGGGGATGTTGGACACCAGCCGCTTCTTCTGTCCCGTGACCAGATTGCGCTCGTCGAGAATGGATTTGCCTTGTTTGTAATCGAGTCGCAGGGAAGAACTAATCTTCCTGCGTCCTTCCACTGTCTGCTTGTCAAACTCAGCGGTGCAGCCCTGCTCACGATCAAAGCTGGATTGGAAGCGATCCGCGACATGAAAGAGCAGATTGATTGCGCCTGTCGTATCCGCTGTAGCCGTCAAGCGTTCCCGCACACCATCGGCATCAAAACGCAACACGGCAACTCCGGCGGGAAAGACGCGCCAGTCAACGGCATAGGTCAGTGTCTGATGTTGAGGAAACTCGAATCCCGCTCGCGGCGCAGGCAACGGCGGCATCGGCTGACTAGCGTTTGTCTGGGAAAATGCGGGGCAGACAAAGAACACAGCCAGAAGCGGAATCAAATGTCTCAAGCAGACCTTCAGAATATGCTCCTCAGAACAATGCGGGGGAAGGCAACGGAAATGCAATGGAGTCGTACTGTATCAGGCAGGTACTGGGTGGCGGGCCTGAACTACTCCACTGATTTTAGACTATGGGGAACGCGCGTCAATGAAGCCAGCGCAGGTGCGCAAAATATGCCGCCACCAGCCCGGCATAAAGGAATCCCACGCCAAGCAGGGAGCGATACTCCCGATGTTTTCGATAAAGCTCCAGCGAGAATCGCCCGGCGCTCTGCGCGGATGCAGTCGGCGCAGGTTGAGCGGTGCGGAGTCGGGGCCGCAGTCGGGGAACTCTGCGGCAGTAGGCGTCATAATCCGCAAACATGCTGCGCAGATATGCCTCTTCCCCGACGATCACTGGAACATAGATCACGAAGAATCCAACGAGCAGGAGAATGGCGAACCATACATCCGCGAGAGCAACGGCAAATCCCGCCGCAATCAGCATCGAACCGAGATAGAGCGGGTTGCGCGTGTAGGCGTATGGGCCGGTCTGCGTCAGTTCCTGATTTTTTTTCACGTAGCCGGCGGCGTATCCGCGCAACCAAAGCCCTGGAACCACCAGCGCAAGGCTCCCGACAATCGCCAACGGATGAGGTTCCGATGCGATCAAGCGCCAGAGATACACTGCCGCCGCCGCAAAGCCAAGAGGGACGCGGATGCGGCGCGCAACCTTGCGCCATCGCGCCATCCAGTCAACCGCTGCTGGCGCATCGACGAACTTGTTCTGCATCTCACTCACGGACAAGCAATCGCATTCTAAAAGACTCTACCCTTGCTGATTGTATCGCTGTGCGAGCATCCGCTCCGCCTCCGCGCAGACCGTCGCCACGTCGATTCGCAGCAGGCCAGCCTCAGGATCGGAAAGCCGACGATGATCGCGCCTGCTCTCCGGAGTGCGCAGAACAGAACACTCCGCGCCGCCTGGAAACCGATACGGACCATTCCGTGCAGGATCAGTCGGGCCGTAGATTCCGACAACCGGACGGCCCACGGCAGAGGCAAGATGCAAAGGCCCGGTGTCACCACCGATCACAAGAGCCGCGCGGCGGGTGAGCGCGACTAACTCCGCGAGGCTGGATTGCACTGCCTGTACCAGAGGGCTGCCCGTCATCACAGCGCTAGCCAGTGGCTTTTCACCCGGGCCAACATTTACAAGGACGCGCAATCCCTTTTGTGCCAGCCAATCGGCGACTGCGCGATAGCGCTCTGGCGGCCATCGTTTCGCGCCCCACCCAGCACCCGGATGAATTAAAACGAAGGCTGATTTTTCCTTCAAAAGCGCATCACACCACGCCTCAGCGACGGAATCCACGGGTAGCTGCGGGGCGCAAATTTCCAGTGGATCCGCCGCTATCACAGATGCCAGTTCACAGGCGCGATCAATCACATGCTCGGCATGGATTGCGACAGGCTCGGTATAAAGCCATCGCGCCTCTCGCTCACGCGGATTCCTGTCGCCTATCGTGCGTCGGCAACCGGCGAAGCGAGCGATGACCGCCGAGCGAATCGCTCCCTGTAAGTCCAGCACGGCTTCATATTCCACTGCTCGCAGGTCCGCGCGCACCTTTGCCACGGCACGCGCAGCCGCCAGACTGATTCCATCTCTGCGCCATTGGCGCGTATCCACCTCCACAATGCGGTCAACGACAGGCCGCGCTGCAGAACGGTTATTTTCAAGCTGGCCGTCAGAATGGATTGAAACCGGATGTTCGCTGCTCAGCAGCGAACGCCAGCGCGGCTCGACCACCCAATCAATTCGCCACAGAGGATGCATCACACGCAGAGCGGTGATGGCCGGTAGCGCATGCAGAATATCTCCCATCGCGCCCAGGCGCACAACCAGCAGTCGATATGGAGCAACCCGTTGCAAGTCGATTCTCCTACTGTATTTGATCCGGAGCAGCGTCAGCGCCGTCCATCCGTTGCAAAAACAACCTTCCGACGCGTTCTAGGATGGCATCAGGATCATGGAACCGAAACGTGAGCGTAACAGGGAGTACCGGTGCGACCTTTGCCAGCGTTTGCGTTTTGATCCCAAGACGAGCCAGGTCTTTCGCTGTTGTCACGAAGGCCTCTGCGCCGGAACCGCGAAGCGCAACCGCTAACTGTGCGATGTCGTCTTCGGTGAAGGCATGATGATCGCGGAAGACTCGCTCTGCGACGATTTCAAGGCCGCTGTCGCGCAGGCCGACGAAAAACTGCTTCGGCCGGGCGATGCCGCAGAATGCAAGTACCTTGCGCGGCATTTCCCTCGGCCATTGCATGGTGCGTGAATATATCCAGACTTCGTGTCCGGGAAGTTTCCTGCCGATCCAGTCCAACGCAAAACCATCGTCTACGGATACGGCCAGAACATCCGCGCGGCGCAGCGCGAGCACCGGTTCGCGCAGATCGCCGGCGGGAATCAGATGATCGCAAAGGTCTTCCGCGCCGACTAGAACAATCTCCAGCGCGCGCATAAGTTGCCGATGCTGCATTCCGTCGTCGAGCAGGTGAACAGCCGCGCCATTCGCCGCGCATTCTTCGGCAAGTGATCCAGCCAGCCACCTTCGCTTTGCGACAAAGACCGGCACTCCGGCTTCACGCGCAATCAATAGCGGCTCGTCGCCAAACTGATCGGCACTCCCGTTCGTGTCCACACGCTGTACCGATGCAATTTTTCGCCCGTATCCGCGCGAAAGCACATCGACGGCGACTCCTCGTTGAGTCAACAGCCGGGCGAGAGCAAGAATCGCCGGGGTTTTCCCAGCTCCACCTGTGGAGATGCTACCCACGCTGATGACCGGCCATCGAAGCTTCTGCTTCGGCTCAAGCCCCATGCGCAATGCGATCTCGCGCAGGCGGAGAGCCGCCGCATAAAACGGAACGAGCGGAACAAGCGCGGGACGCTTCATGGCGCTTCCCCGTTTCCGCCGTGCAGTGCAGCGCAGAGCATTGTGACGGTGCGCGCAGTGGATCCACTGTGCCGTTCGAGCACTTGCCGCGCTCGCATGCCGGTGGCGCGCGCGAACGCCGCATCATCGAAGAGTTGTTCGAGGCGCTGACAAAGAGCATCCGCGGCATTCACGGAAAGGATCACGATTGCGTCCTCCTTCCGCAACTCATCAACAATTGCACGGAAGTTTTCGCTGTGAGTTCCCATTACTACCGGAACTGCGTGAAACGCGGCTTCCAGCGGATTATGTCCTCCCGCCGGAATCAGGCTTCCGCCGACGAACCCGGCGGTCGCCAATGAATATGCAGAAGCCAGCTCGCCGATGGTGTCAAGAAGAACGATCTCACCTGCTAGAATCGGCTCCGCCTGCTCCGTGATCTCGCTGCGCCTTCTCCAGCGGATGCCGCTGCCACTGAGCATTCGAGCAACGGCGGAAAAACGCTCCGGATGCCGCGGCGCGAGCAGCAGGGCAATCTCCGCACGATCGCGCGTAAGCTGCTTCCAGGCCTCAATCAGAATCTGCTCCTCACCCTCCAGCGTGCTGCCAGCCACCAGCCACGCGATCCCAGGCGCAAGCAGGCGCAGACGATCCACGATCATGGAGTTGGTCTCCACGCTGAGGTCGTACTTCAGGCTGCCGACGGTTTCGACTCGATTGCAGCCAAGCGCCCGCAGACGATCCGCGTCCAGATCGCTTTGGGCCCACACGGCGCTGAGTCCGCTCAGAAATGGACGCCACAGTTTCCGCAATCTCTGGTATCGCGGCCAGGAGCGATCCGAGATTCGCGCATTTGCCACGAACACGGGGATATTGCGACGAAAGCAGGCACTAAGGATGCCGGGCCAGAACTCCGTCTCCATCAGCACGAGCATGCGCGGCTGAAGCGCCTGAAGCCACGCGCGCGTAGACCATATCAGGTCCAGCGGACAGTAGAAGACGCGATCCGACCCAAGCCGTTGCTGCGCCAGTTGCTGTCCGGTGCGCGTTGTGGTCGAAACGAGGACACGCATCTCCGGCAAGGCGCATTCCAGATGCTGAATCAGCTTGAGTGCGGAAGAAATTTCGCCGACGGAGACAGCATGTAGCCAGATCACAGGTCGTCCGTCGGGTGGTCGCCGAAAACGACCAGGAACCCATCCCAGCCGCTGCCAAAATCCATCTCGATAACGCGAAGTCGTGAGCATCCGCAGAATCCACCACGGGGCTGCGAGAAGCAACGCAAGCGGGAGGAGCAGGTTGTATATCCATAGGATTCGATTCATAATGCCACGCCCGCCTGATCCATGGACCCGGCAGCTATCTCATGCTGATTCAGGATACAGAATTTATACGCAGCTCATCGGCAGATTCGTTTCATCAGGACTGGCTCAGCAAATGCAGTTCCTGCTATCGTTCTGCCTAGGGGAAATTCGGCGCGATGATTCGAGTTCTGCTCCAGCCATTTCGCTTTCCGAGTCGGAGATGCGTTGCAATCTGCTGTTTCTTGTTCTTCGCTCAGAGTCCTGGATTTGCATCCGACCGCAAGCCACCCGCCGTTGAACCGGCAACGGATTTTCCCGCCGTCGAAGTACACTCCTCCGAAAATCTCGCCATCGCCGCCGAACCCTATGACACGGCAAGCCGACTCAAGCTGTTCCGCGTCAACTACGTCGCGCATGGATTCATGCCCGTTCGCCTGATTATCACCAACACCGGCGACCAGGCGATTTCGCTGAAAGACGCGCGCATACTTTTTGTTACGGCTGCCGGAGATCGGCTTCAGGCCGCCGAGCCTTCCGACGTGGAACGCCGCATCGTGCGCGTGAGCGGCAGCAGCACGCCGACGCCAAATCCAATTCCGATTCCCGGCCTGCATCTGCCTCATAAAAATATCGCAAAGGCAATCGAGCAGGACTTCAACAACTTTGAGTTCCAGTCACTGATCGTCAAGCCTCACACCACGGAAGCGGGATTTCTTTTTTACGATGTGGACGGAATCAGCCATCCGCTGCAGGGCGCCGCACTTAATCTGCACAGTCTGCGCTTCGCGAATGGCAGGGAACTCTTCTACTTTGAAATTCCATTCCGCAAATATCTTGCCTCGCACGGGAAACAGATGAACTGATCGGCATGAATCAACTGCTTTCCGGATTCGTTTCCGTATTCATCTTCGAATCCAGGTCCGAAGCGGAGCGCCGATAAAAACTCAACGCCGCATCGCCCTGCTCCAGCACTCTCCAGCGCGCCAGGCAACCAAACCGCTCCGTCAAAGAGGTTTTTCTGCGGTGTTCGACAATCACCCACGCGTCCGCAGTCAACAGACTTGCCGCATCCGCTCCCAGAAGTCCAAGCGTATGCGCATAGGCTGCGGCGTCATCCCAGGGTGGATCAAGAAAGACCAGATCAAATGCCGGATTCGCGTCTGAGAGCGCAGCTTCGCGGCGCAGCCAGTTGACTGCGGCAGCACGAATCGACACAGCTTCGCGGCCCAGCCCCATGCGCGCACAGTTTGCCTCCTGAATGGCCATCGTCTTCGCATTCCGCTCGACAAACGTCACCGATTGCGCACCGCGACTGAGCGCCTCGATGCCGACCGCACCAGTGCCGGCGAAAAGATCGAGCAACTTCGCGCCATCGATCCGATTGACCGCGCCATTCTCCAGCACGTTCATCAGCGTCTCGCGCAGCCTGTCCGACGTGGGCCGCGTGTGCCAGCCCGTCGGCGCCAGCAGCGAACGAGAACGGAATTTCCCTCCGATCACACGCATCCCGAACCTGAGCATAAATGATTCTGCGACAACTGCAACCACGTTCTGCCGCTACAATGAATACATGCGCGGATGGTCACTGCCACTGGGGCGATGGATGGGTGTTGAGCTTCGCATTCACACGCTGTTCGTCATTCTCATCGCCATTTGCATGCTCTATGGCCAGTCGCTCGGCGGCTCCATCAACACCGGACTGGCGCTCTGGCTGCTCATCCTCGCCGCCGTCGCGGTGCGTGAGAGTGCGCGACTGCTTGTGGCGGCGTGGTACGGACTGCGTCTGCGCGCGATCCTTCTGTTGCCCATCGGCGGCATGTTCGCCTATGCCAATCCGGAGAGCCAGGAGATGGCCAACTCCTCAGAAAAACAGTATGTCCTGGCCCTCGCCGGGCCGGTGGCAAATCTCGCCACCGCGCTCATGCTCGCGGCCACGATGACCGGAGCCAGCGCATCGTTTCCGCTGTTCGCGTTGCCCTACGTCACGCCGCTTGCGTTGCTGCGAAGCGCGGTCTGGATTCAGGCATTTCTCGGCTTTCTCCATCTGCTGCCTGCTTACCCGCTGGACGCAGGGCGTCTGCTGCGCGCCTCCTATACGCAGGCCAGCGGACAGCCCTCACCAAATCGCGCGATCAGCCTGCTCGGACAGCTCATCGCGCTCGGCACCATCGTCACTGGCTTTTATCTTCACGACCCTCTGCTTTCCTCTGTTGGATTTTTCATCTTCATCGGAGCGCAGATTGAAGATCAGGGCGTCTTGTTTCAGTCCGTCGTCGATACGGTCTGCATGAAAGAAGTAATGCTGACCGACTTCGCGATGCTCTCGCCGTCAGACACGCTGCTGGACGCGCTGCGCCGCTGTATCCACACGTTGCAGGAGGACTTTCCCGTCGTTCGCGGTTCGCAACTCGTGGGAATCGTCAATCGCCAGCGCATTCTGGACTCGCTGCGAACTGAGGGCAATGGTTATGTGCAGGGAATCATGACGCGCAGCTTCCAGATTGCGCGACCAGAGGACACGCTTGGCGCAATCATTCGCCGCATCACCACCGGACATGGTCTGACTCTGATTCCCGTCGCCGACGGTGAGCGTATTGTGGGCGTGGTGAGCGTTCAGAACCTTATGTCTTCCATGTCGCTGCTGAATGAACAACGTCGCCTTGAGCGAATGAGTCTGGGACGCTGACACCGTCGCGAAAAAGGACGATGCCGATGGACCGTGCTGATTTTTCCTCGAATCCTGATACTACCGTCCGTCCGCCTCTCGCGCCAGGGCTTTATATCGTCGCCACGCCAATCGGCAATCTGGAAGACATCACCCTGCGCGCGCTGCGTGTGTTACGAAGCTGCGATCGCATCGCCTGCGAGGACACGCGCCAGACGCGAAAGCTGCTCACACATTTTGATATTCACACGCCCGTTGCAAGCTGCCACGAACACAACGAGCGTGAGCGCGCCGACGAACTGATTGCCGCGATGCGCGGTGGTCAGCGCGTCGCTCTGGTTTCTGACGCGGGAATACCCGGCATCAGCGATCCCGGCGCGCTGCTGGTGCGGGCTGCGCTGAATGCCGGGCTGCGCGTCTATCCGATCCCCGGCCCCAGCGCGGCCATTTCAGCTCTCGTCGCATCCGGCCTGCCGACTCACCGATTTTGCTTTCATGGCTTCCTCCCAGAGAAGTCCGGCGCTCGGCGCTCGGCGCTCGACTCCATCGCATCATTGCTGCGCGTGGAAGCAGCGACAGGGCAATCCGCTCCCGCTACGCTGATTTTTTACGAGGCTCCGCATCGCATTCTTGACACGCTGCTGGATATGCAAAATCTCTGGGGAGACACGCTCGAAGTAGTCGTTGCACGCGAACTTACCAAGATGCATGAGGAATTTCTGCGCGGATCCGTTGCAACTGTGCTGCAACAACTAGCGGCCCAGGAACGCGTGCGAGGAGAAATCACGCTGCTGCTTTCGCCACCGCAGGCAGGCGCAACTGCTTCTTCCGTGAGCGACGACCTTCTGGCCGCGCTTGCACACCTGCAATCAACAGAAAACATCACGGAAAAGGACGCGCTCAAGCAACTGGCGCGCCATACGGGCCGCTCGAAAAGTGAACTGTATCGCGAAGTGCAGCGTCTTCGCGCTTCGACTGCATCGCGCGCAAAATGATTGCCCGACGCGGTTATTACTTTTCGTCCAGGGCTTCGCGGATTTCTGCAATAAGCGCTGATAGTTGCTCGCGCTTCCGCTCGCTCATGTCCACAAATCGCAGGCCAATCGTGTTGGGATTGATGATCGCCTGGCTGACGCCAGCCAGACGAAATGGCAGACCATGCAAATAGAACTCCGCTTCGGCGCGAATGTAAATGCCCACATTGAATCGCTCCTGCGTAACAATGCGACATCCGGCCATGCTCAAATCCTGGATCGAACCCTGCATGCTAATGCCGGTATTCACCAGATAGAGTCTCGCGCGCGTATCAACTTTCAATCGCTGATGCGCGCGCCGATCTCGACTGGCGGGCGCAGCGGTGGAATCGAGTATTTGTGGCGCAACGGGAACATCGATGTGAACACCTCGCTCGTCGAGATGCAAAGCGGATGGAGCCGTCACGGGTGCTGCGCCATGGTGGTGCGGAGTCGCTTTCTCAGGCCTTGATTCCGCGCTGATCTTCACATCCACGGCAACAGCGCGAAGTTCGGATCTCGGAGTGGACACACTTCCAGGCTGCTCTTGTAGCTTCTGCTGTGGGTCGAGCTTCGCCGCCTGTTCCGCGGCAGAAATCTCTGTCAACACCTGAGCAATATCCTCTCGGCGGCGCTCATTGAGATCGACAAAACGGATTCCGACGGAATCTTTCGTTCGCTTGCCGGCAGTCACTCCGGCGAGTCGAAAGCTGATCCCACGAATCTGGAACTGAAGCTCGACACGGAGCATGGCGCCCGTCAACAGGCGGGTATCAATCTCCAGCCTGCATCCACCCATGCTCAGATCGCGGATGCGACCACGCAACGCAGTGGCTCCGGAGACAGGATGGACCCGAACGCCTTCGTCAAGAGAGTACCTGGGTGCCGTGCGACGCTCCGCTCCGGAGATCGCGGAATGATTTTGGACTGTGGAATTCCTGTCGCCAAGGTTCTGGGTCATTGCAGCCATCCAAGCGCTCCTTACCCTTCTGAGCATCTCTATCGGCTGCATTCCGAAATTCTTCAAGACGCACCTTCGCGCCGTATGACTCCGGATAGTTTCAGGACTTTCCGATGCTCATGCGAGCAATCAGTGACTGCCAGCCAGCTCCCATGGGCGCGCCGGGCCGTCTCCAGCCGCTTCGCGACCCTTCACGCGGTCGTACTGGTACAGATCGCTCGTCGTGCCCAGCGACTCGTTGTAGAGGCTCACACCGCCGGTGACAATGGTCAACTCTTCCGTGAAGCGGTGAATCGCGCGGAGTTGTTCCGCGGTGGCTGGCAGTTCATAACGGCTGACCTGCAAAAACTTCTGATAGCCGCGATCCAGCAGCCGGGCAATCTCGCCGGCCACCACAACGCCGGGCCGCTCTCGATAGGCAAAGATCGCGCCAACCGTATCCGGAGTCATGCCTTCGTGGGGAAACAGGACTGCGGCACAGCCGTATTTCTGGACGCGGATGCCAACTGGGGTTTCCGTCACGTCGAAAGAGCGCTCGCGCAGGGAGGTGATGGCATTGGCAACGCTCGTCCGGTTTGATTTGCGATTCATCGTGTATTGCTCCGTTGGGCGCTTGACGCCCCTACTGGAGCGGGCGCAGGCAGGATAATCTAAATTCCAGGATCGGCATCGGCTTCCACGCCGATAGACTTTACTCTCGCATACACGTCCGGCAAGCCGCAATGAAAGCGCAAGCGATGGACAAAAAGTCATTGAAGATGCAGGAATCGGCATACCGAAAAGTGGTACAGGATGCCGCGTCCGCGTGGCCGAGTGAATGCTGCGGCGCGCTGCTGGGACGATCTGTCGATGGGCAGGAGATGGTTTGCGAGGCGGTGCTCGCTGCTGGAGCCGAGACGACCACGGGCGCAGATTTTTTTCGGATCGGAGCACGGGATATGGTCGCTTTCCATGCCCGCGCTGTGCTGAATCAGTGGGAGATTCTCGGCTTTTACCACTCCCATCCGGGTGCGTTGGCTGTTCCTTCGAACGCCGATCTGCCGCGGGAAATCGGAGATGTCGCGATGCAAAATGGTGCCACCTGGCCGGAACATTGCCTGCTGATTGCCAGCACGCGGAACGGCAGTTGCGGCGAAATCAGAGCCTGGCGGCTTACGGCGAACGCAAACGACATTGAGACCAGCAACATCCGATACGAACCACTTGAGATTGAGATCATCGCTGCGCAAACGCAGGAATGCAGGGACTCCGCTGGAAAGTAGAATGAAGGCAGATGAAGCATATTGCCCCGAGCGCAGAGGAATTGCCGGAGCTGACGCCGGAGGATCAGCAGCGCTATGCGCGGCACCTGATCCTGCCCGAAGTCGGCGAGGATGGCCAGCGCCGCCTGAAGGCGGCGCGTATGCTCTGCGTGGGCATGGGCGGGCTGGGATCGCCGGTCGCGCTCTATCTGGCCGCTGCCGGCGTGGGCACGCTGGGCCTGGTCGATGCCGACCTCGTGGAGGCGACGAATCTCCAGCGGCAGGTGCTGCACGGAACGCAGGATATTGGCAGCCGCAAGGTGGACTCGGCCGAGAGGCGACTGCATGCTCTGAATCCGGCGGTGAATCTGGAGCTGCATGACACGATGCTGCGCGCAGCCAACGCTCTGGAACTGATCGGCGGCTATGACGTGATCGTCGATGGTACGGATAACTTCGCCACGCGCTATCTGGTCAACGACGCCTGTGTGCTCGCGCGCAGGCCGAACGTCTATGGCAGCATCTTCCGGTTTGACGGGCAGGCAAGCGTCTTTGCGCACGACGGCGGCCCCTGCTACCGCTGTCTCTACCCGGAACCGCCGCCACCGGGCATGATTCCCGACTGCGCCGAGGGCGGTGTGCTCGGCGTGCTGCCAGGACTGATCGGAACCATTCAGGCCACCGAGGCGATCAAGGTCGCCCTGAAGCTGCCGGGAACGCTGACCGGGCGACTGCTGACAGTGGACGCGCTGACGATGCGCTTTCAGACACTGCAACTCAAACGCAATCCGGAGTGCCCGGTCTGCGGAGATTCGCCGACGATCCGCGAACTGATCGAGTATCGCGAACTTTGCGGCTGGATGAATGAAGCGCAACAACACGAGGAGATCAAGCCTGTGAATGAAATTCCGCAGATGACTGTACACGAACTGAAGCGTCGCCGCGACGCTCGCGAACCCCACTTTCTGCTCGACGTGCGCGAAGCGTGGGAACACCAGACGGCGAATCTCGGCGGTCACCTTATCCCGCTGAACGAGCTGCACCTGCGCGTGCATGAACTGGATCGCGAGGTTGAGATTGTCGTCCACTGCCGCAGCGGCGCGCGCAGCCAGAAGGCAGCCGAGATGCTGCGCAAGGCTGGCTTTCATCGCGTCAGTAATTTATCCGGCGGCATCCTCGCCTGGTCGCGCGAGATCGACCCCAGCGTGCCCAGCTACTGACAAGCCGCATTCACTCGCGGTTCAATCCGACAAACCCCGCTGAAGCACGCCAGCGCGGGGCTGATACGCTGAAGGCCTGAGGATACCTGTCGATGCCAACGCGCTGGAAACTTCTGCGACACACTGCTCTCGCCGTGCCGGTTTTCGTTGCCTCCGCCATTGCGCTTGCAAATGCACCCTCAACCGCCGACGCGATGAACGTGGACACGCTTCCGCCCGCCGTCACCGCGCGAATCGACAGCGTCGCGCGCGCCGTGATGGCCGAGCGTGGATTTCCCTCCGTCTCCATCGCCGTCGTCGATCACGGCCAGCTTGTCTACACCCGCGCCTATGGCTTCGCGCACATCGATCCGGCACTGGCCGCCACGCCGGCGATGCGTTACTCCATCGGCTCAATTTCCAAGCAGTTCACCGCCGCTGCGATTCTCATTCTGCGCCAGCAGGGCAAGCTGCACCTGAGCGATCCGGTCGGCAAATACGTTCCCGGCCTCACCGATGGCGATCAGGTGACCATCCGCCAGATTCTGAGCCACACCTCTGGCTATCAGGACTACTGGCCCGAGGATTACCTGATGACGCCAATGGAGCAGCCCACGACTGCGCAGGCGATTCTGGACCGCTGGGCCAAAAAGCCGCTCGATTTTCCGCCGGGAACCCAGTGGCAGTACTCGAACACAAACTACGTGATCGCCGGGCGGATCGTCGAAACCGTCTCCGGCGAGCCACTCATGCAGTTTCTAAGTGAGCAAATCTTTCATCCGCTGGGCATGCGCTCGGTCTGGAACTCCGATGAGACGAAACTAACTGCGAGCGACGCGACGCCGTATGTGCGCGCCGCGCTGGGGCCGCTGCGCGTCGCGCCGAAGGAGGGACGCGGATGGATGTTCGCCGCCGGCGAGCTGGCCATGACGCCGCACGATCTGGCGCTGTGGGATGAGAGCCTGATCCATCGCTCGCTGCTGAAGCCTGAGAGCTACGAGCAGATGTTCACCGCCGTTCGACTCAAAGATGGCAAGGACACCGGCTACGGCCTCGGCGTCGAGGTCAGCCATCGCGGCGGTCATCTCACGCTCGAACACTCAGGCGAGGTCACCGGCTTCGTCTCCGACAATCTGGTTCTGGCCGATCAGGGCATCGCCGTCGCCGCCGTCACCAACCATATGGCCGGCGGCGCGGCGGAGGTCGCCCGCCTGGTGGCCGATGCGCTGACCGGCACCAGCTCGCTTTCGCCCGTCGAGCAGCAGACGCTGGACCTCTATCGCGGACTTCAGCGCGGCCAGCTTGACCGCTCCCTGCTCTCGCCCAATCTCAACGACTACTTCTCCGCGCAGACAGTCACGGACTTCGCCACCAGCCTTGCGCCGCTCGGTGAGCCATTGCGCTTCCGCCAGACCCATGAGGAACTGCGCGGCGGCATGACCTTCCGTAGCTTTCTCATCGAGTACCCGACGCGAAGGCTGTCTCTGACGACTTACACGTATCCGGACGGCAAACTGGAGCAGTTCCTCGTCGATCCGGTGCAATAGGCACGCTCCAGGCGCGACCGCTTCCGCAGAAGCTGCTGCGCGATACACTGAAATCAGCCATGTTTGAGACTCTGACAGAGAAGTTGCAGCGCGCCTTCAAGCACCTGCGCGGCCAGGGCGTGCTGACGGAAGAAAACATCGTCGAGGCGCTCGGCGAGATTCGCACCGCGCTGCTGGACGCTGACGTGAACCTGAACGTCGTCAGCGAGCTGATCGAGCATATTCGCGCCAAAGCCGTCGGCCAGTCCGTGCTGACCGCGCTCTCGCCCACCGAGCAGGTCATCAAGATCGTCCACGATGAACTGGTCGAGTTGCTGGGCCGGGATACGGCGCGGTTCAAATTCGCCTCCAAGCCGCCGACCGTGATCCTGATGGCCGGGCTGCAAGGCTCGGGCAAAACAACCACCAGCGGTAAGCTGGCGATGTGGCTGAAAAAGGGTGGCCATCGCCCGATGCTCGTCTCCGTCGACGTCTACCGACCGGCTGCGCGCGAGCAACTCAAAATCGTCGCCAAATCCATCGAAGCGCGGCTCTACGAGGGCGACACGCGCGGCGAAGAGCCGGGCACGGCGCTGGTCGAGCGGCTGGCGAAAGAAGCGCGGCGCGAGGCCATGATCATGGGCTGCGACACGCTCATCGTCGACACAGCCGGGCGACTGGCCATCGATGAAGAGTTGATGCGCGAGATGGAGCGGCTCAAAAAGCAACTCGACCCGCAGGAGATTCTCTTTGTCGCAGACGCCATGACCGGCCAGGACGCCGTCAACTCCGCCAATGAATTTCATCGCCGCCTCAGCATCACCGGCGTCGTGCTCACGAAGATGGACGGCGACTCACGCGGCGGCGCGGCGCTGTCGATCCGGCACGTTACAGGCCAGCCCATCAAGTTTGTCGGCGTCGGCGAAAAGCCGGACGCCTTCGAGCCGTTTCATCCCGACCGCATGACCGGGCGCATTCTCGGCATGGGCGACATGATGACGCTGCTGGAAAAAGCCGAAGGCTCGCTGGACCGGCGCAAAAGCGAGGAGCTGGCGAAGAAAGCGCTGCTCGGCGATGGCTTCACGCTGGAGGATTTCCGCGAACAGCTTCGCCAGATTCGCAAGCTCGGCTCGATGGAGTCGATCCTGAAGATGCTCCCGTCGGTCGGTCCGTTCGCAGGCCTTCAGCAGGCAAGCAAAACCGTGGACGAGCGCCAGTTCACACGCCTGGAGGCGATCATCAACTCGATGACGTCGAAGGAACGCCACAACGCCGACCTCATCAACGGCTCACGCCGCAAGCGAATTGCGGCTGGCTCCGGAACCACCGTGCAGGACGTGAACCAGCTTCTGCGCCAGCACGCGCAGATGAGCAAAATGTTCAAGCAGATGGGCAAGGGCGGAATGGCAAAGCAGATGATGCGCGGCGGCATGGCCGGACTGATGGGCGGCAAGCAGAAGTTCAGCCGGTAACGCTCTGGAGCGCCACGCGGGAAAACGGAGTCGCCTATTCACGTACCTGTCTTCGGGTCCGTCACACTTGACGCCGTAACGATCTGGATGCTCGGCGTCGTCTTCGTCGCCTCGCTCATCCGAGCCACTTTCGGTTTCGGCGAAGCACTCGTCGCTGTGCCGCTGCTGGCGCTCTGGATACCCGTGCAACAGGCCGCGCCGCTGGCTGTTCTTCTGTCGATCACGATTGCTGCCATCGTCGTTGCGCAGGATTGGCGCAGAATTCACTTTCGCAGCGCTGGCGGACTGCTGCTTGCCTCAGCACCGGGCACTGTCTGTGGCCTGCTCCTGCTGCGCTTCGTTGCTCCCTCGACTATCCGCGTGGCGCTTGCCGCGTTTCTGCTGCTCTATAGCCTCTGGTCGCTGCTGCGCCGCCCGTCCGCCCATAGCAGTCACAGTTCTTCACTTCTGCTTTTGCTCTGTGGATTCTTCGCCGGCGTGCTTGGCGGAGCCTGCGGGATGAACGGTCCGCCGCTGGTCGTCTATGGCACGCTGCGCCGCTGGAACGCGCAGCAATTCCGCGCCACGCTGCAAGCCTATTTCCTGCCTGCGAGTCTGATGGTTGCCGTTGGATATCGCGCTGTTGGACTGTGGACGCCAGTTGTCACGCATGACTATTGGCTCAGTCTTCCGGTGCTGATTCCCGCACTGATGCTCGGCAGGTACTTCAATCAAAGGATGGACCGCGAGAGATTCCAGCACCTGCTCTACTTTGCCTTGATCGTGGTCGCGCTCCTGCTGCTGCGCCGGTCGCTCTAAATACCGGCAGAATCACGGCGCGGGCAGCACCGTCGCTGTTGAACCGTAGCGGTGATAGTCGCTGTAGCTGGCGTCGAAGACCTTGCGTGTTTTGGAATCCGCGCTGACCAGTTCCGCATGCAGACGCGCTGGCAGCAGCGTCGTCATGGCTCCAAGTTTCTGTGGCGCATACTCGTAGTGATAGGCAAGCTGTTCGCCGCGATGCAGGTCGCGACGGGGTTGCAACGGACGGTCCAGCGCAATCATCTGCATCGTCGCAGCATCCAGCGTGATCTCCACTTTTTCGCCGATGTTCACATCCGGATTATCCGCACAGGCAGCGGCAAACATCGGACTCTGCGGATGAATCCATCGCTCGATCTGGATCGTTCCCGGTGCCGACGGACGCAGCAGATAGGCGATGCAGCGATCCGGCGCAGGCAGGATCTGCGGGTTCTGATTGGTGAAAATATCCACCAGATAAAACGGAACGTCCGCCTGCCTGCGCCCCACTGGTTTTCCATTCCGAGTCAGAAACTCCATCTGCTCGGTCACGCGATCCGGCGCATCCGGCATCGGCGCATGCACCATGCGTATGTGCGCGGTGAAGCGTATATCTCGCTTCTGCCTGTTTCCCTGGAACTCCACCGAGTGTCCTGTTTCGGTACCGATGACATTCGGCAGCAGGGGCAAATAGGCTGCAAGATGGGTGCGCGCCGAATCGAGCATGATCTTGAGATTTCTCTGCTCGCCGACAGGCTCGGCGCGGTCCGACTGCGCACTCCTCGGCTTGGCGGAGGATGGTTGCGCTATCGTCGCGCCAGCGAGCAAAATTCCAAAGAACAAACCTGAAGCCGCGTGCACTATGCCTCCTCCTTCATGCCGCTCAAACTCCCATACATTTTCCGCCAGCATTTCAAGGGCCTGGCGTTTCAGCGTCCTTTCCTGAATCGTTAGACTTTCCAGACTGCTTCAACTTCTCCACCGCGGTCTGCGGCATTCCCGCGAAGTAGTGGTCCCGCGCCATCACACGATACTTCTCCGGGTTGACCGTCTTCGAGCCAGCCAGCGTCACCTCAACCTTGTGCAGTTTGCCGTCGCGATCCCTGGCTGTCGGTTCAAACTCGATCTCGTAGGCGCGGCTCAGGTCGTTGAATAGCTTCTGAAAAGCCGATCCGTAGCCCATCTTGCCGGCTGCGAGAACCTCGCCGCCGCTTGCCTTCGCCAGATAGGTCTCATAGCGATAACGAAACATGGCTCCCCCAGGACTGAGGGGAATCCCTGCGGGCGCAACCACCTTGGTGTAGTCCACAAGTGCCGTGAACAGCTTGCTCCGCTCCTCGGTAAGCTCATCCAGCGTGATGGCGCTGCGCAGCAGTTCATTGTGCAGATGCGTCGCCCGCCACGTATAGCAAAACGACATTTCATCATCGAGCACAACGACCGCAGGCTGGTATCCCGCCTGAGGCTTCGCACTCCAGTCAGCCTCCACCATCTCGAGCCCGCCGCTTGATCCGAAGTCGTAATGCTTGATGAGGTTTTTCATCGCCTGCGAGTTACTGATTGGCTGCTCCGTCGCCGGACCGTCTCCATTTGCAGGCGTCGTCGCATTGTTTGCGCTTGCCTCGTTCCCATTTGTCTTTTTCGTGGCGTCATTTGACTTGTGCTTTTCGGCGGCAAGATCCGGATTCGCCGTCACCACCCGGTGGATCGCGGCCAGCACCTCATTTCGATCCAGGGTCAGCGGCTGCCAGATCGCAATATCGGTCATGCTGTAGGACGCGACTGCCACCTTCGCCGTCTGCGGCAGCGTTTGCAGCGCATCTGTCAGCCCGCGCTCTATGTGCGGCAATGTTTTCTGGTCGACGCGATCATTCCGCAGCAGGAGATAAATCGCCAGCGGCCTTGCCGCCTCCGGCGAGCGGAAATGCGTGATGCGAACCGGCTGCCCGTCGTCGGTAACGGTGAAGTCTTCCGCCGTAAGTGATGTAACCGACTGCTTTGTTTTCTTGTCCAGCACCGTTACGGGGAGCACTACGCGCCGTGTCTCCATCTGGAGCACCGTCGTCTGACCCGCAGCAACGCCAGCGAGGATCATCGCCATCCACAAAGCGGAAGCAGTGCGAAACATGCTCCCTCATTCATAGCACAGAAATTGGCTTCGTTTCCTCGCGCCACGCCTCAAGCGCCGCCAGCGCCTGATCGCAGACCATTCTGTGCCGCTCTTTCTTGTCACGCACACGCCGTCGCGTCTCCTCGTCCAGATGCGGCAGCAGGTCAAAGGTGATATTCGCCGGCTGAAAGTGCTTCGCGTCGGCGTGTGTGATGTAGTGCGCGAGCGAGCCGAGCGCCGTCACGCGCGGGACGGGCTGCGGCTCGCGCCCCTGCACGATGGCAGCGGCATAGATGCCCGCCAGCAGTCCCGACGCGATCGATTCCGTGTAGCCCTCGACGCCGGAGATCTGCCCGGCGAAGAGCAGTTCAGGCCGAGTGCGAAGGCGGAGGCACTCCTCCAGCAGGCGCGGCGAGCACAGATACGTGTTGCGATGAATCTGTCCATAGCGCAGAAACCGCGCCTGCTCCAGGCCGGGAATCATGCGCAGCACGCGCGCCTGTTCGCCGAACTTCAGATGATTCTGAAAGCCGACAAGGTTGTAGCTGTCGGCGCGGAGATTTTCCTGCCGCAGTTGCACCACGGCCCAGGGGGTTTTGCCAGTGCGCGGATCACGCAGCCCAACCGGCTTCATCGGGCCGAAGCGAAGCGTGTCCACGCCGCGCCGCGCCAGCACTTCGATCGGCAGGCAGCCCTCGAAGTAACAGGTCGTCTCCCAATCCCTGATCTCCGCCGACTCAGCCGCCACCAGCGCCGCATGAAATGCTTCATATTCTTCGCGCGTCATCGGGCAGTTGATGTAATCGGCCGTGCCCTTGTCCCAGCGCGCGGCAAAGTAGACGCGATCCATCGCAATCGAATCGGCTTCGACAATCGGCGAGATCGAGTCGTAAAACGCAAGATGCTCGCTGCCGGTGAGCCGCGCAATTTCGGCGCTGAGCCTGTCTGAGGTCAGCGGTCCGGTGGCCACGATGGTCAGCGCGTACTCGCCGGGATCGAGCGAGGTGACTTCTTCGCGCAGCACGCGGATTCGCGGCTCGCTGGCAATCGCCTCCGCAATGCGGCGCGAGAACTCCACGCGGTCCACAGCCAGCGCGTGGCCGGCGGGAACGGCTGTCGCGTCGGCCAGAGCCAGCAGCGGCGAACCAAGCCTGCGCATCTCCTGCTTCAGCAGCCAGGGCGCGGTGTTGGGCGACTCACTCTTCAGCGAGTTTGAGCAGACCAGCTCGCCAAATTCGGTCGTCTCGTGAGCGGGCGTCAGTACGCGCTGCCCGTCCTGCTCGCGGCGCATCTCGAAGAGATCGACCATGCAACCCATCCGAGCCGCAGCCAGCGCAGCTTCAGGTCCGGCAAGCCCACCGCCAATCACGCGTATGCGCGGCTCACTCACGCGATGCCACCTGTGCCGCCGTCTCGGCTCACGCCCGGAGCAAGCGCGGCCAGACGCGCAATCGCCTCCGGCTCCATGCGCACATTCCGCCACTCGTCCAGAAAACGTCCGCCCAGCGACTGGTAAAACTCAATCGCCGACGTATTCCAGTCCAGCACCTGCCACTGCAAACGCGGGCAGCCGCGCTCGTGAGCCACTGCGGCCACCTGCGCCAGCAGCGCCTTGCCGATTCCCCTGCCACGCATCTCCGGATAGACGAACAGGTCTTCCAGGTGAATCCCCGCGCTGCCGGTCCAGGTCGAGTAGTTGTAAAACCATAGAGCAAAGCCCACCGGCCTTCCGTCCCAGTCCGCAATCAGGCACTCGTAAAAAGGTCGCGGCCCAAATCCATCGCGCAGCAATCCCGCCTCTGTCGCCACCACGGCACCCGGCTCACGCTCATACTCGGCCAGCGCGCGGATGAAGGCCAGAATCTGCGGCACATCGGTCTCGGTTGCTTCTCTTAACTGGAGCATCATTTCTATTCTAGGCCGTGGCATTCGCACAGTCCCAACTCCTTCTGATCCCTGATCTCGGACGACGCACCACGCGCTCTGACCGCCAAACTCTGGCGACTTGCTGCGAATATACGTTCTTCGAAGCGATACCATAGGACCATGACCGCGCCTGCGACGACGACCTCAGCTCTCCGCTCCGTTGTCTGCCTCTCAGGCGGCATGGACAGTTGCGTGACCGCCACGCTGGCTGCGCGCGAGACTGCGGCCTACGGCATCCACTTCAGCTATGGCCAGCGCACCGAGGCACGCGAGCTTGTCTCCGCGCGCGCCGTGGCCGAGCGGCTTGGCCTGCGCCAGTTCCTGCCTCTGCGCGTCGATCTCTTCCGCATCATCGGCGGCTCCGCGCTCACCGACTCGTCCATCGCGGTTCCCGACGCGGGGCCGGCGGAGGCGATTGGCGCGGCGATACCCGTGACGTACGTCCCGTTTCGCAACGCTCACTTTCTCGCCGCAGCCGTAAGCTGGGCTGAGGTTCTGGGTGCCTCGCGGGTCTACATCGGTGCCGTCGAGCAGGACAGCTCGGGCTATCCTGACTGCCGTCCTGCTTACTACGAAGCCTTTCAGGGCCTTATTCGGACCGGCACGCGCGACGGCTCGATTGAGGTCGTCACACCGCTGATTCACCTGTCCAAAACCGAAATCATCCGCCTCGGACTTGAATGCAACGCGCCTCTGGAGTTAACGTGGTCCTGCTACAAGGATGCGCAGTCTGCCTGTGGCGTATGTGAAAGCTGCGTCCTCCGGCTGCGGGCTTTTTCTGCTGCGCGGGTGCCCGATCCGATACCCTATCAAAAGCATGGCCCGGTGGCCGTGTAAACAACTCTCAGGCTTGAACCGAACCCTTGCGGAGATCGCAGACGCGGCAACTGATCCAATTTGCTACGATCTGCCAGGAGACGAAAAATGAAACTTCGATTGCTGCTATTCCTCGGCGTCCTCTTTGCCTTTGGCGCGGCCATGCAGGCTCAGACAACGCCGGACCAGACCGGCTCGATTCACGGCCACGTCACCGATCCGACCGGCGTTCCCCGTGGCAACGGCACGGCATCGCTGTCCACCGATGGCGGCAAGACCATCAAGTACACCTTCCCCATCGACGCCAACGGCGACTACAAAGGCTCCGGCATCGCGCCCGGAACCTACCAGATTCTGCTGTCCTTCCCCGACACGCCTCCCGGCAAGTACGTCGATGAGGTTCCCAACACCGCAATCACTGCCGGGCAGGACGTGACCGCTGACTTTGACATGACCCGCCCGGAGTTCATGAAAAAACTCAGCCCGGAGATGCTGAAGCAGGTCGAGGAGTTCAAAAAGCAGAATGCCGAGATCATGAAGTCCAACGCCGCGGTCAAGGTTCTGAACGCTGATCTTGCCACCGCTCGCGCGGACATTCATGACGCGGAGCAGGCGCAGACCGCCGCCACTCAGGCCCTCGGACCCAACGCCTCCAAGAGCGACATTGCCGCCAAGGCGGCTGCCATCAAGGCTGACAAATACGGCGCCGCCGAAGCACTGATGAAGAAGGACACCGCGCTGAAACCAGACGCGGGCATCCTCTGGCTGGAGCTGGGCAACTCAGAAAACGGCCTGGGCAAGTACGACGATGCCATTACGGCATTCAAGAAAGCGCTTGATCTGGATGCGGCCACCAAGAAGCCGAACGCGGATATCGAAGGAGCCGCACAGAGCGGCATGGGCGAATCTTACATCCGAGAAAAGAAATCCGCCGACGCCCTGGCAGCCTTTGATGCAGCAGCCAAAGCAGCTCCCACCCAGGCTCCCATGTACTACGCCAATGAGGCCAAGCTCTTCTACCAGATGAACAGCACCGGAGCCATGAGCGACCCCGATTCTCAGGCTGCGGCAGCCGACAAGGCCATCGCGGCCACGCCAGCTTCCAATTCGCCTGCTTACGCCATTCTCTTTTATCTCAAGGCGCAGGCGCTCACACAGAAAGCCACCTTCGACGCCAAGACACAGAAGATCGTTCTGCCTCCGGGCACCGTCGACGCCTACCAGCACTATCTCTCCATCGATCCAACCGGCATGTTTGCCAAGGACGCAACCGATGTGCTCACCTCAGCCGGCGAAAAGGTCCAGTCGCACTACAAAGCGCACAAATAGCCTGCCGCGCACCCAACTCACACGGGCTGCTCCCAACCGAGCAGCCCGTTTTCCTTGCAGGCGGATTTCTTTTCTGCACGCGCCTGTGCTGCTCTGCGCTTTTCCCAGCCGCGCACTACAATCACAGCAGGGCGAGGAAGCAATCTTGGCCACACGGGAACAGACATCGCCGCGACCGTTTGATGCAGCTTCGTCCGCCGTGCCGCTCATCCGCTTTCAGGCCGCGATGGAGCAGATTCACCGCTTTCTCGCCTTCCACACCGTCTCGCAACCCATACCCGCTCCAGGTCAGCCAGCCACTACGCAACCGGATCCCGTCACCGTTCGTCTCCGCGAGCCGATGGGCGAGCTTCCCGCCAGCTTCGCCGCCGTGCGCACCTGGCACGGATTTCCCTCCGGCGGCGGCTTTCGTCCGCCACTCACGCGACCTGATTTTCTGCCTGATTTTCTTGGGAACCGTCTGATTTCCGCGCGACTCCACACCGCCCGCCGGTCGCCCGTTCCTCTGCCGCTTGAGCAGGTCTCTGGTCGCGTCCTGGCTGAGGAGATTCGCGCCGACCTTGACCAGCCGCCCTTCGCACGCGCCACCCGCGACGGATTCGCCGTTCGCGCCGCGGAAGCCGCGCAGCACCATTTCCTGCTCATCACCGGCCACATCCGCGCCGGCGAATCCTCCACGCGCACGCTCGGCCCCGGCGAAGCCTGGGAAATCATGACCGGCGCCGCTGTTCCGCCCAGCGCCGACGCCGTCCTCATGGTCGAGCACTGCGAGCAATCCTCCAACTGCATCCGGCTCATCGACGGACGCTCTGTCGCTCCGGGGGACCACATCGTTCCGCAGGCTGCCGAGGCGCATGCCGGAGACATCCTCGTGCCCGCCGGAGTGCGTCTCGCCGCCAGCCAGATCGCCGTCGCCGCACAGAACGGCTACCGTGAACTGTCAGTCGTTCCGCGTCCCCGCGTCGCCATCCTCACCACCGGAGACGAACTGGTCCCGCTCACGCAGCAGCCCGGCCCCGCGCAGATTCGCAACTCCAACGCCGCCATGCTTGCCGCGCTCGTCACCGCGCTCGGCGGCGAAGCCATCGTCCTGCCGCCCGCGCCGGACTCCGCTGAAGCCCTCGACGCAAGCCTGCTTCAGTCCATGGCCGCCGATCTGCTCCTGATCAGCGGCGGCATCTCCGTCGGCCGTTACGATCTAGTCGAAGACGCGCTCACCCGCGTCGGCGCACGCTTCTTCTTCGGCGGCGTCGCCATCCAGCCCGGCAAACCCGTCGCCTTCGGCCAGTTGCCACGCCCGCAGCAAGCGGGCCAGCCGCACGCGCAGCCACTGCCATTCCTCGCCCTGCCCGGAAATCCCATCTCCAGCGCGGTCACCTTTCGTCTCTTCGCCGCGCCGCTCATCGCCGGACTGGCCGAAGACGCTGACCCGCAGCCGCGTTTCGCCCTCGCCCAACTCACCGGCGAGTGGCGCGGCAGGCCCGGCCTCACGCGCTTCCTGCCCGCAGCCTGTGATTTCTCCGCCTCGCCACAGGTCCGTCTCGTGCCCTGGCAAGGCTCCGGCGATCTCGCCGCGCTGGCCCGCTCCAACTGCTTCGTCGCCATTGCGGATGACGCTGAAACCATCGACAACGGCAGCATCGTCCCCATCCTGCTGCCCTGACAATTCCTGTCCTGAAAATTCAGTGGCCAGCGGCCAGAAGTCCGCAGTCAGAAGAAAGCCCGCAAAGGCCGGGTCGCTGTGCGGCTCATGCACCGTAAATCATGCGTCTCGAATGCTTTGCGCTGCTACCGATTTGCGTCGCCAATGACCGACTCCCTGCCGGATTTGCGCCGCATCCACATCCATACGCACAGCCCGACCACCAGCGCCACCAGCGCACCCAGCGCCAGCCAGCCATGCCGATGCAAAGCCGCGCCCATTAGGCTCGCCGCATCCGGCCCAAACCGCAGCACCAGCAAGCTGAGCGTCATCCAGCGCACCACGCGCCCCAGAAACACCGCCAGCACAAACGGTACTACCCGCATCTCAAAGACACCGGCGGCAAAGACAAATGCCTTCCATGGAGTCGGCGGTGGCAGCATGCTCGGCACCATCACGGCAAAAAACTCCTGCCGTTCAAACCTCTGCCGAACCCGCTCGAATCGCTCCCGATCCATCCGCCGCAGCAGAAACAGCTCCCCCCCGGCGCGGCCCAGCGCATAAGGGACGAGGCCGCCTGCGGCTGACCCGGCTGAGGCCGCCAGCACGTAAAGCCAGAAGCTGCCGCGATTGGCCCACACAAACCCCGCCAGCACCAGGTCCATCGGAATCGGAATGCTCGACGCATCCATCAGCGCGAGCAGCGCCAGACCACCCACCCCGAACTTCATCATCGCAGGCAGCAAAACCGCCTTGCCCCGCGCCAACCACTCAGAAACTGACACTCTCAATCGCTGATCCGTTCCGTTGCCGATAAACCTAATTGTATGACGCCGCGTCTTATAGATCAGATCATCCGTAACGCGGCACAGCCACAAACTTCCCGCGGAATGAGAGAATGAATTGATGCCTCGTCCCGGAAGCGCCGCCCTGCGGCACAGGACTGCATCCCAGCTCCGCTTCGCTTTTCCGGGCCAACTCCACCGGGCGTAAATCCTCCCGGTTTCGATCGGTTCCGGCAATTGCACGGAATCAGCCGTTCACCAGCATGTCTGAACACGATTCGAACTCCAATCCGGCCAACGCACCGCGCGAATCCCGGTACGAATCCGGGAGCGAGGCCAGCACCGTTCTGCTCGCCGAGGAATCCACCATCCCCGCTGATTCGTCGGCGTCGCAGTCTGAAAACGACGACGCGG
Organism: Acidobacteriota bacterium; assembly: GCA_021846275.1. GTDB lineage: Bacteria > Acidobacteriota > Terriglobia > Terriglobales > Acidobacteriaceae > Acidicapsa. The sequence goes on along the minus strand of JAJZBZ010000002.1, from coordinate 686,755 downwards.
GATCAAGCGGCTATTCCTCCTCGCGCTACCTCGACTACGACACCCACGAACTGCTCGAGCGCATCGCCGAATACGAGGACGAGCGTCGCTGGCAGCGCATCCGCGAAGGCATCTGGATCTCCATCCTGTTTCACATCCTGCTCTTTTCCGCCTTCACCTGGATTCCGAAGTACGTCTTCCACCAGCCGCAGGTCATCGACCCCTTCGACGCCATCAAGCAGCGCAAAGACCTCACTTTCCTTGACCAGTTGCCCGATGCCGTCCGTCAGGTCGAAAAGGCGCGCAAGGTTCCGCCCATCAAGCCAAATGACGCGCACGTGGACAGCAAGACGCTCCAGGCGCTGCGTGACCTCGAAAAGCAACGTCAGGCCGCGCAGGCCGCTCCAAAGCCAGTAACCCCTGAGCCGAAGCCGCAAGAGCAGGCCAGCACCGTCCCGCCGCCCATTCCCGCGCCACAACCCCCCGCTCCCACGGTCGAATCCCCGCGCCCTGCGCAGGTGCCCGCCAAACCCAACTTTTCCGAGGCCTTCAAAAACCCCGACGCGCTCATCCAGCAGGCTCTGCGCAACAACGCTCGCGACATGAGCCAGTCTGCCGGCCCGGTGGCTCCGGCCGTCGGCGGCGGACTCAACCAGCATCCCGGTGCCGCCGGCGGTGCCGAGATTCTCTCCGATACCCAGGGCGTTGACTTCGGCCCTTACATGCAGCGCGTCATCCACGAAACCTATCGCACCTGGGATCCGCTCATCCCCGAAGAGGTCAATCCGCCCATCCTCAAGCGCGGCGTCGTTGACATCGTCTTCACCATCCTGCCCAACGGTCGCGTCGCGCCTCACTCCATGGTCCTCGTCGGTCGCTCCGGCGATGTCGCGCTCGACCGCGCCGCCTGGGGCGCCATCCAAGGCGCGGATTACCCTCCGCTCCCGCAGGAGTTTCACGGCCCATTCCTGCAACTGCGCTTTCGCTTCCAGTACAACGTTCAGTAAGGCATTTTCCGGATTGATATCGGCGGGATCAACGATTGCCGGGTGGATTTTCCTTAAGAAAATCCACGTTCCGCATAACCCAGAATTTTACAGTATCCGGGAAAATGCCCTGGCCCGCAGCTACCCCGACCGGAACAAGAGCCTGACGGTGTGTTTCGCGCCGTCAGGCTTTTTTATCGTTATGGCTTTTCGTGCAGACGTCACTGTTCATCGCTGGTCGGCTCCGTACTCACGACGGATGGCTGATCTGGTCTCCCAGCTTGTGCAACCGCAGAAAGTTCGTCGAACCGGAGCGCGTGCCGGTGCCAGCAATAATGCCCACGATATCGCCCTTCTTTGCATAGCCGCGCTTCTCCAGCTCCGTCTCCGCCAGCTCCACCATCGCTTCCGCCGCATGCACCTTCGCACAGAGCACCGGCATGATGCCCCAAAGCATATTCATGCGGTTGATGGTCACTTCCACCGAACTGAAGGCGTAGATCGGTGACACCGGCTTATACTTCGACAGCTTGATCGCCGTCGCCGCCGTCTCCGTGAAGATAGCAATCCCCTTCAGATCCAGATCGAGCGCCGCGTGCGCTGTTGACTCGCAAATCGTCTCCGCCACCGACAACTGCTTGTGCCGTGGCACGCTCTGCGTATGTGTCCCGGCATGCGTTTTCAGGATATTCAGCTCGGTCTCGGCCACGATGCGCGCCATCATCTCCACAGCCGCCACCGGATACGCGCCCATCGCGCTCTCGCCCGACAGCATCACCGCATCCGAACCGTCATAGATTGCGTTGGCAACGTCAGAAACCTCGGCGCGCGTCGGGCGTGGATTCTCGATCATCGACTCCAGCATCTGAGTCGCCGTGATCACCGGCTTGCGATAGTAGGCCGCGCGACGAATGATCTGCTTCTGCAGCGCCGGAACCTTTTCCGGCGGAACCTCCACGCCCAGATCGCCGCGCGCCACCATGATCCCGTCCGTCGCCTCCAGTATCGCGTCCAGATGGTCGATCGCCTGCGGCTTTTCCAGCTTCGCCACAATCCACGTACTCCCACCATAAGCAGCCACGCGATTGCGCACGATATTAATGTCTTCAGCCGTCCGCACAAACGAAACCGCAACCGCATCGGCACCGTTCTTCAGCGCAAACTCCAGATCCTCGGCATCCTTTTCCGTCAGCGACGGCACGCGCACCGGAATCCCCGGCAGGTTGATTCCCTTGTTCTCGCCCAGCTTGCCGCCGTTAATGATCTCGCAGACCACATCCTGGCCATTCACCTCCGATACGCGCAGCTCAATCAGTCCATCGGAAAGCAGAATCCGCGACCCCTGCTCCACATTCTCAGCCAGTGTCTTGAACGTCGTGCCCACCAGCTCCGCCGTGCCCTCCACCTCGCGCGGCGTAATCGTCAACCGCTTGCCCGCTTCCAGCATCACAGCCTTGTGATCCTTCAGCTTCGACGTGCGAATCTTCGGCCCCTGCAGGTCCGCCAGAATGCACAGCGGACGCTTCTCTTCCTCACTCACCTTCCGGATCATCCGAATCAGCGCCAGCTTTTCCTCGTGGGTTCCATGCGAAAAATTCAACCGCACCACATTGATTCCAGCCCGGACAAGCTGCCGAAACACCGGCTCCGTGTTCGATGATGGTCCCAGGGTGGCGACGATCTTGGCACGACGCGTAAGAGAACTCTCATTCGACATAAAATCAGCCATCGACATCTGACCACATACTCCATTCCGTTGGACGGTTCAGGTGATTGAATAAGACGAACGCATCGGCGAACTTCGATATCTCCACACCGAAATCGCTTTTGCAAATGCACTTCCGCAACGCACATTTCCGCGCCACGGCTGACCGCTTCATTGTACAGGACTGACCACGCGCTCACCGCTGATCCTGGCTTGAAACGCGGATCGATTGCCTTCCACCTCAATCCGCTTCGTCTTCCACCGCGCGACGCTCGCGGTACAGCACTCCATTTAACTCCGCGCCCAGCAGCATGCTCAGCGAAGTCATATACAGCCACACCAGCGTCGCCACGCCCGCGCTCAGCGGACCATAGATCATCGAATAATCCGCGCGCCGCGTCAGATACCACCCATACAACAGCGTCTCCGGAAACCAGATCAGCGTACTCAGCACCGCACCCGGAGCCACCCACGCCCAGTGCTCGCGCCTTCGCGTTCCAAAGTGATAGATCGTGCCCAGCACGGCCACGGTCGTCACCATCGCCAGCGCCCACCGCGCCATCCTCCACAGCAGCAGCACCATCGCGCGCAGGTCGTGGTCGGAGTTCGCAATCATCCACTGCTCGATCGGATGCCCGAAGACCAGCAGCAGCGTTGCCGCCGTCAGCGGCACCAGCGCAATCGGCCCCAGCAGCAGCGCGCGCACCCGCCGCGCCCAGAAATTCCAGTCATCCTGCGGCAGCCGGTACGCCCGCCGAAAACCCTCCATCAGCGACAGCATCACACCCAGAGCCGCATACGCGCTCAATGCCACCGCCGACGCCACCAGCGAAAACGAATGCAGCCGCCGACTCTGAAAATACGATTGCAGCAGCGTCATCGTATCCATCGGCAGAAACTGCTCCGCGCCCGCGCGCACCTGGTCCAGCAGCGCATTTCCCTCCGGCATCACGGCAAGTCCCGTCGTGAAGAGCAGTAGCGCAGGAAACAGCATCAGAATCCCCGAATAGGCCGCCGCCTTCGCCGTATTCAGCACATCGTGCTGCAACGCCTGCACCACCGTCTCGCGCAACTGGCCCACGATTCGTCGCATCGCCCTGCTCGCCTTTTGCCCGCCTGCTTTTTGTCAGTCAGCTTTTTCTCAGCCAGCTTCGTTTTCTTTCGCAGCCCTCACGCCAGATGCAGAAACAACGCCATCGCGCTGTCGATCATCCGGTTCGATGGCTCCATGAACAAACGAATCCAGAACCCGCCCAGCAGCAGCACCAGAAAAAACGCAAACCTGCCCACCTGGTCATACGCGCCCAGCGCCCGATATGGCAGCGCATTGCGCAGCAGGTATCCTCCATCCAGCGGCGGAATCGGCATCAGGTTAAAGAACAGCAGCGCCAGATTCACCTCAATCGCCAGATACCCCATCAGAGCCAGCGCCTGCATCCAGCCAGCGCCCTCCAGCAGCACCTGCATATTCATCGCCGCCACAACCGCCACCCGTCCCTCGCTGCCCGTCAGCGCGATTCCCGCCAGCAACACAAACCCCACCAGCACCAGCACCAGATTGCTCAGCGGCCCAGCCAGCGTCGTCAGCGTCTCGTCGCGCTTCAGGTTGCGAAAGTTCCGCGTCGTCACCGGCGTCGGCTTCGCCCATCCCACCAGAAACCCGCCCAGACCAAGACCAAGCAACGGACCAAAGATCATCAGCGCCGGAAAAACCAACGTCCCCAGCACGTCGATATGCTTCACCGGATTCAGCGTCACGCGCCCCTGCTGATACGCCGTCTGGTCGCCCAGCCGAAGCGCCGTCCAGCCGTGCGCGCACTCATGCACCGACAGCGAAAACAGCAGAATCACAAACTCAAAAACAGCAATCACCCAATCCAGATTCGATACACCCACACGCACGCTCCACAGCCCGTCAAATTATTCTCGGCAACCCGGCAAAAACTCAGCTTATAGCATTTCCCACCCGGGCGCAGATCGAAGCTTCAACGGCTCAATGGATTACTCCTCAGCAAAAATCCATCTTCACCGCTCGTGAAACGACCACGAAGCTCCGGCAGTCCGCGCGCCGCTCACATCCGTCCCTGCGCAGTTCCGTGCGGACCCACAATCTCGCCCGCGCCCAGTTCCGTTCCCGCCAGCACCACCGTGTGCGCACCCACACGCGCCCGCGATCCAATCGTTGTCGGCGCAAAGATCACCTGGCCATAATGTTCTATCTCATGCGTATGCGTATAGACGCGCGCATAGGTTCCAATCACCGCACCCGCGCCCAGTCGTATCGCCGCGCGATCATCAAGCAGCGAACGATGCCGCACGATCACGCCATCTTCAATGTGCAGATTGTATCCATACGTCAACTCAACTCCATGATCGATCCGCACGCTGCGCCCCATGTGCGCAAACAGGTGCCGACCCAGCATGCAGCGAAACCGTACACCCAGCCAGTGGTTCATCCCGATCGGCGAGCGGTCAAACATGATCCAGAACCACAGCAGGGGCTTGCTCTGCGCAAACCGCTCGCGATCCACATCCGGATAGTGCTCCGCCTCCAGCGTAATGTTATTCGGGTCCAGCGAAATCTGCTGCACATTGAGCGGCAGCTCGCTCGTCAGGCTCATGTTCGGCTTGCCGCCATGCGGACGACCCAGATAAAGCTGATACAACTGGTCGCGCACAATCTCCGCACGCCGCTCCGGCGCATGGTGACGCGTGAACTCATCATTCAGAAACGCCAGCCACCGCCGATAGATTTCCTCCGCCTCCGGCAGCGGCTCAGGGGTGTGCTCAACGGGAATCGCTTCATCCGTAGTTGCCGTCATATCAAGGAAGATACACCTTCTCGGCTTTCTTTCGCGAACTCCTTAGCCACGCACCGTCGCTCCATGCCGCAGCCTTTTGACAGTGACCGTCCGCCTCGCTACGATGAGTGGCGCGGCGTGATTGCAACAGAACAATTGATTCCGCAACGATTCCCATTCCGTCCACCCGCAGCGTCCTCCAGAGGTCAACATGCCTGGCCGATTCAGCCTCACGCCCGCCGTCTCGCGAACTGCGCTTTCACTCGCTCTGCTGCTCACCGCATCCTTCGCCCTCGCCCAGACCTCGCGCAACGCCGCCGATCGCCTGAATCCACGCCTGCAAAGCACGCAGTGGCCGGCCTCCTGGATCGCCAGCGCCTCATCGCCCGGCCGAACCCAGGGCGTCTTCGAGTTTCGCCGCGATCTCGATCTGCCCGCCGTTCCGCAGCATTTCCTCGTCCACATCTCTGCCGACAATCGCTTCCTGCTCCACGTCAACGGTGCCTACGTCGCCGAAGGACCAGCGCGCGGCGACCTCTTCCACTGGCGTTTTGAAACCGTCGATCTCGCGCCCTTTCTGCGCGCCGGAAAAAACGTCCTCGCAGCCGAGGTCTGGAACTTCGCCGATCAGGCACCCGTCGCGCAGATGTCGGATCGCACCGGATTCCTGATGCAGGGCGACAGCGCCGCCGAAGACATCGTGAATACAGGACCAGACTGGCGCGTGCGCCTCGAAGCCGGACGCGGCGCGCTCGGTCACGCCGGCGCATTCGGCTACTACGCCGCCGGACCAGCCGAGAAGATCGACGGACGCACGCTGAACACCGACTGGGACCAGCCGCAGACAACTGCCTCGGACTGGGAAGCGCCGCAGGTGCTCAGCCGCGCCTCCACGCGCGAAGCCCGCGACGCAGCCAACAAATGGGAACTGGTCGAAGACACACTGCCGCCGATGGAGCATCGCAGCGTCACGGTCGGCCACGTCGTGCGCAGCGACGGAATCTCTGATGCGGGAGCCTTTCCCGCAGCCGCGCTCACCATTCCACCTCACGCAAGCGTCACCATTCTGCTCGACCACCGCACGCTGGAGACGGCATACCCGGAGCTGACCGTGAGCGGCGGACGCGATGCGACCATCGACCTCACTTACTCCGAAGCCCTCTACGACGCCAAGGGCCAGAAGGGCAATCGCAACGAAATCGCAGGACGCCACATCGCCGGCATCACCGACGAAATCATCAGCGGCGGAGCCGACCACGAACTCTTCACGCCGCTTTGGTGGCGCACCTGGCGCTATCTGCAACTGAAGATCACCACCCAGGACCAGCCGCTCACGCTCGACAAAATGAGCGCCTGGTTCACTGCTTATCCCTTCGTAGAACGAGCCTCCATCAGCGCCGACATTCCTCGCCTCCGGCAAATCTGGCAGACCGGCTGGCGCACCGCGCGGCTCGATGCGCACGAAACCTATATGGACGCGCCCTACTGGGAGCAGTTGCAGTATGTCGGCGACACGCGCATTCAGGCGCTCATCTCCTACGTCGTCTCCGGTGACCCGCGTCTAGCCCGCCAGGCCATCACCAACATCGACGACTCGCGCCAGCCCGAAGGAATCACCGAGAGCCGCTATCCATCCGGACTGCCGCAGTTCATCCCGCCCTTTTCGCTCTACTGGGTCAACATGGTCCACGACTACTGGATGTACGTCGACGATCCCGACCTCGTCCGTGCCACCGTCCCGCACACGCGCACCGTCCTCGACTGGTTCGCCAGCCGCCTGCGCCCCGACGGCCTGCTCGGCCATCTCGGCTGGTGGGAGTTCGCCGACTGGACCGCCAACTATCGCGCCGGCGAACCGCCGCAGGAGGCCGACGGCGGCTCCACCCTGCTCACCCTCCAGTTCGTCGCCGCCCTCCGCGACGCCGCACAGATGGAGCAGGCCTACGGCAGCACCGAGCGCGCCGCCAACTACCGCGTCCTCGCCCGCAAAGCCATCGACGCGCTCAACCGCGAAAGCTGGGATGCCGCGCACGGCCTCTACGCCGACACGCCCGCGAAGAACTCCTGGAGCGCCGAAGCCAACGTCATGGCCGTCGAACTCGACGCGCCGCTCGCCGCACAGCGCGCCGCGTCGCCAGTCACGCAGCGCGCCGCCATCCTGCGCCGCGTCCTTGCCGCCCAGCCAACGACCGCAACCACCGTGGACGGCATCTCCGTGCCACCTCTGTCGCCCATGAGCTATTACTTCCGCTTTTACCTCAGCCGCGCTCTCGAATCAGCCGGAATGGGTGACGAGTATCTCGCGCAGCTCCAACCCTGGTACGGCATGCTCGATCTCGGCCTCAGCACCTGGGCCGAAACCCCCGAACCGACCCGCTCCGACTGCCACGCCTGGAGCGCAAGCCCCAACTACGACCTGCTCACCGTCGTCGCCGGCATCCACCCTGCCAGCCCCGGATTCTCGACCGTCCGCATCGCCCCGCACCTCCACGGCCTCCATCAACTCAACGCCTCTATGCCTCACCCGCACGGCATGATTCACGTGCATTACACCCTCGAAAATTCTGGCCCGAATCCATCCTGGTCAGCGCAGATTGACCTGCCGCCCGGCGTCTCCGGCACGTTGCTCTGGCACGGAAAAATCCTGCCGCTTCGCGCAGGCGCACAAACCCTCCGCCTGCCATCCGCCAAATAGATGCCGCGCGCTCACTCCGCCATGATCGTCTTCGTCATGCGAATCACCGGCAGCGCAGCGCCATTCTTGAGCGGAACCTCCATGCGCTCGATCTCGCAGTAGCCTTCGCGCGCATACAGCGGCGCGCCCGTCACCGTCGCGCCCATCTCCAGCATGTGGAATCCGGCGCGCACCGCCTCCGCTTCCACAAAATGCAGAATCGCCCTGCCCAGTCCCCGACGCGCAAACGAAGGATGCACATAGATCGCGCGAATCTTCGCCGCCTCCCGCGCCGCATCCAACCGGCTCGCATCCCGACCCGGAGCATCGTCGCCACAACAAAGCGTCCGCCGATACGACCATCCGCCACAGCCCACAATCCCACCCGGCACCGCCGCATCCTCGCAAACGACGACAAAGTACGTCTCGTCCGCAATCAGTTGCGTGTCCAGTCCCAGCGCCGAGCCAATCGCCCCATCCATCTGCGCGTCCGTATAATCCGCGCGGCTCAGCTCGCGCACAGAAGCTGAAATCAGTTCATTCAGAATCTGCGCGTCGCTCATCCTCGCAACCCGAAATCTCCACGGATGCAATTCGATCTCACTCATTGAACCAGCCTACGACGAAATCCACTCTCAGCAAACTCCGAAGGCCACTGTCTTCAGCGACGCAAGTGGTGCCTTCAAATGTCAAATTCCAATACAAGAATGATTGCAATCAGCAATTGACAGGTGCTACAAAGAAATACGCCCGTTCGCATTCGTTTCGCGGTACAGCGTTTTTCCGTCAGACCCGACAGGCTGTCCATGCAGGAGGTTGCTTCCATGAAATTCATGCGTATTGGTCTCTTCGCTCTTCTGCCGCTCGCCGCATCGGCGCAGCCCGCGCCCGTCCGTCTCGCCATCGACTGGAACCACCCCATCGGCGTCTCGCGCTCTTCCGCCACGCTTCAGGTTGTCGTCAACCCGCCTCTGCGCCCCGGCGATCCGCTCAGCGCGCCAGCCTGGAAGGCTGTGCGCAATCTAGGTGCCGACTACGTTCGCTACGTCCCCTGGCTGCCCTATCCCAGGCTCGCCGTCGCGGAACTCAAGCCGCCCACCCCGCAAAAAACCTCGTGGGATTTCTCGCAGATCGATCCCATGATGGCGGACCTGATGCAAGCCACCGCCGGCCACTCGACCATCGTCAACTTCAGCACCATCCCCGCCTGGCTCTTCCAAACCGCGAAGCCTGTCACCTACCCGGCAGACGCCAATCAGGTCGACTGGCACTACACCCAGGGGACCGAGCTGGTTGACCCCAGCGGCGCCGCGCTCGGCGACTACTACGCGCGCCTCGTCAGTTGGTACACGAACGGCGGATTCACCGATGAGAATGGCGTGCGCCACACCTCCGGCCATCACTACGCGCTGCCCTGGTGGGAGGTGCTGAACGAAATCGACTTCGAGCACTCCATGACGCCCCAGCAGTACACCCAGCGCTACGACGCCATCGTCAGCGCCATCCATCGCGTCTCTCCGCAAACCAAATTCGTCGGCCTCGCTCTCGCCATGCCCAGCCAGTCGCCGCGGTACTTCGAGTATTTTCTCGACCACCGCAATCACAAGCCGGGCATTCCGCTCGACATGATTTCGTATCACTTTTACGCCTCGCCCAAACCAGCCGAAACGCTCGATACGTGGCAATACACCTTCTTCGATCAGGCCGACGGATTCCTCTCCACCGTCCGCTACATCGAATCCATTCGCAAACGTCTCTCGCCCGAAACCCGCACCGACTGCGATGAACTAGGCGTCATCCTTCCCACCGACAACACCGCCGCCGACAAAACGCCGCCTCCTGCCGGATACTGGAATCTCGCCGGCGCGCTCTACGCCTATCTCTACATTCAACTCTCCCAACTCGGCATCGACGTCATCGGCGAATCGCAGCTCGTCGGCTATCCCACGCAGTTTCCCAGCGTCAGCATGATGGACTGGATTACCCGCCGCCCCAACGCGCGCTACCAGGCGCTGCGTTTGATCCATGACAGTTTCCACCCCGGTGATCGGATGATGCAGACCAGCCTCGCGGACGATCCCGACAGCGCCGTCGCCGCTCAGGGCTTCGTCACCGCGCAAGGTCAGCGCATGGCCCTGCTCGTCAACAAACGGGAGCGGCCTGTCATCCTGAGTCTCGGCGACGCCACGCCGCGCACCGTGCTTGCCGTCGATGAAAGCAGCGGAGAAAATCCCGCGCGCAACCTCAGCGTGAATGCGCAGACAATCACCCTCGCGCCCTTTGCCGTGGCGGTCGTCGCATGGTAGCGGAAAACACCAATCCGGCCCATCGTTACGCCTTCCTGCTGCGGCTCCGGCCCGGAGCGGAAGCCGCCTACGAAGCGGCACACCGCGCCGTCTGGCCAGAGATGCTCGCGCTGCTCCAGCGCGCTGGCATCAGCGACTACTCCATCTTCCGCCGCGACCTTTTGCTGGTTCTGGTTCTGCGCTGCGCCGACTTTGACGCCACATGGAATCAGATTGAAAATGATCCTGTCAACCTGCGCTGGCAGGCAGCCATGGCTCCATTCTTCGCCCAGATCGACCCGCTGCTTCCCGGCGAACGATTTCCCATGATGGCCGAGGTCTTTTACCTTGCCTGAAACCGAATTGGACGACAGCCTCCGCCACGCCGCTCCACCGGCTCGAATCGCCCTCTGCGGACTCGGCCTTCACACTTACTGGCCGCAGTTTCCCGGCCTGCGCGAACGCCTCTGCGGCTACGTCAGCCAGACCGCCGAATGGATCGAATTGGAAGGCGTCCACGTCACCCATCTGGGCATGGTCGATAGCCATCAGTCCGCCTGCGCCGCCGCGTCGCTCTGTCGCCGCGAAGAGGTCGATGCGCTCTTCCTCCACGTCACCACCTACGCGCTTTCATCCACCGTACTCACTCTCGTTCGCCGCGCCGCCGTTCCCGTCGTCGTCCTCAATCTCCAGCCGGATGACGCCATCGACTGCAACGCCATCAACGCCATGAATGATCGCGCCGCCATGACCGCCGAGTGGCTCGCCTGGTGCTCGGCCTGTCCCATGCCGGAGATTGCCAATCTCTTCGCGCGCGTCGGCTGGCCGTTTCGCCAGACGAACGGCACGCTTCGTGATCCGGCGTCGCGCGCCGAAGTCGCCCAGTGGGCCTGCGCTGTCCGCGTTCAGGCCTCGCTCGCCCAGTCGCGCGTCGGACTCATGGGCCACATTTACAGCGGCATGCTCGACATCGCCACCGACATCACGCGGCTCGCGGCTGCGTTTGGCCTCCACGCGGAGATGCTCGAAGTTGACGAGCTTTCTGGTCTCGCTGCCGAGGTCTCGCCAGCAGAAATCGAACGCAGAGCTTGCGAAATGGCGGATCACTTCGCCATCGACTCCGACTGCGACGAAGCGGAGATTCGGCTCGCGGCGCGCACTTCCGTCGCGCTTGACCGATTCGTCGCCGCGCACCGGCTGGATGCGCTCGCCTATTACGCCAAAGGCTCCGGCAATCCCGCCAACGAAACCACGCTGCGCTCCATCATTCCCGGTGCCAGCCTGCTCACCGCGCAACACATTCCCGCCGCCGGCGAATACGAGGTCAAGAATGCGGTTGCGATGAAAATCCTTGACCTGCTCCATGCTGGCGGATCGTTCTCCGAGTACTACGCAATGGACCTCAGCGACGATGTCGTCCTCATGGGCCACGACGGACCCGGCCACACCGCCATCGCCGAAGGCAAACCACGCCTGCGTCCACTCGGCGTCTATCACGGCAAGGTCGGGCGCGGCCTTTCGGTCGAGATGAGCGTGCGCAACGGACCTGTCACCCTGCTCTCCATCGCGGAAGATTCCGCCCATGGCTTCAAGCTCGTTGTCGCAGAAGGCGCAAGCGTCCCCGGCCCGATTCTGGAAATTGGCAACACCAACAGCCGCTACCGCTTTCCGCTGCCCGCGCGCCAGTTCATCCAGCGCTGGAACGCCGAAGCTCCGGCCCACCACTGCGCCATCGGCATCGGCCACCTCGCCGACACACTGGAAAAACTCGCCTCGCTCGCCAGACTGGGCTACAGTCGCATCTGTTAAAACAGTTTCGCGAAAGGCGTACCCGGCAAGACTGGAACTTCGCAGCTTTTCCTTGAGAAAAGCTGCACCTCACGATGTCGGCTCGGGCATCGGTATCATGAAACTGCTCGAAAAGACGCCTGCCGATGTTCGCCCATCGCCTCCGGCGTCAGCGGTCCGACGCGCCGGGAGATCGCAGAACAACCAGCGAGACCGGCCCCATCAGCCCGGATGGGATCGGTCGCAGATGATCCATATCCTGCGGCGTAAACAGCTTGCCATAGCGCGCCCGCAACAGGCGCAGATCCGGCTGCGGCTGGGCCGCCATCGCGTTGATCGCCGTATTCGCGACCACGATCCGCATCTGATTCACTCCGTCGCGCATCCACCGCGTCACATCCAGTTGCCACGGCGGACACCAGACGACTCCCGCGCTGTTGCCATTCACAAACACCTCGGCCACCTCGCGCACCGGCGCGTCCATATACGCCTTCATGTTGTGCTCGCCGGGCGGATCGGGCACCGGCAGTGCTTTGCCCTCGCCTAAATTCAGCATCACCCGCGTCGATGGCTGCTTGTTCGAAATGCTGATCGTCACCTCGCGCTCATAGTCCGCGCGCCCGGAAAAGTCGCGTGTCGCCGGATCCTCCGTCCATGAGTGCAGCGTTCCGTAGCTGCGCCGGATCGATGTGCCCTCAAAGCTCACCTGCCAGTCCGGCGAGAGATCGATGCGCCGAAGCTCAGTCCACGATTGTTGCCGCATCACGGTCGTGGCCCCGCTCGAAGGAAAAAACAGAATCACCGAGCCGTATGCGGCCAGATGCAGCCGAACCGCGCCCGGCGCATTCACGGCGCTCACGCTTCCATCCATCGGCTGCCACATCTCCGCCGCCGCGCCGCGATCCCGGAAGCGCACATCGCAGTCCACGGAATGATTCGCCGTGTTTGCCAGAAAATACAGATTGCCCTCGCGCAGCCGCCGATGAATCCAGCCAACTTCTTTCACCGTCTCAGGCTTCGCGTCCACAAGCTGCACATCCGGCTTCACCAGCGCGGCCAGCGTTGCGCTCAGCGCGGACTCATCCGGCAGGAAGCGCGCGTTGGGAATCTCTCCGTCGAAGAGACTGCGCGAGATCGCCTGAATGCGCGCGCGCTGCTGCGAAGCGTTCAACAGTCCCGGCGCGGTCGCAGGCTCGCGTCGCGTCGCAACCACCACTCCTCCGTGTCGCGCAAAATTCAGAATGCGTTCATAGGTCGCAACAGGAATCCGATCCACGCCCGGAAGCACCAGCGCGCGATAGGGAATGCCCACCTGATCCATCGCTTGCGCGTCGATGAAGTCGACCTGGAAGCCCGCATCGAGAACGCGCCCCAGCAGATGCTCGCCCAGTCGCTGCCCCATCTGCTGGTCGATCGTCACATTGGAGCCGGAGACATCGAAGCCCAGATCCGAAGTCGGCGATGGCCCACGGCGAACCACAGCATGAAAGCTTGCCCACGCATCGTCGTCGGGCAGCATCAGTGCAACGTCATTTGCAGGCTTTCCCTGCCGCAAGGCCCAGCTTACACGCTGCAAATAGGCCATCAATTCCGGCATTGCGAAGAACCAGGGATTGTGCGCATTCAGCGCTGCCGCCGCATACATGCGCCATCCCGGCTCGCCCGCCATCGCCGGCGAGTACGGCCAGCCATGCCCAACCAACTGGTTGATGCCCTGCACAAAATGCAGGTCCGCCTCGGCCTTCATATCCAGCGGTGTCGCGCGAAACGCGGGTGAATGCAGCCACGTCCACGTCTCCGACGAGATCACGTTGCGATGAAAGAGATGCCCGGCCGAAGCCGCCCAGCGCGTATCGGAAAACTCGCGGCTCATGCGAAAGGTCGCATTGCCTTCACCCTCCGGCAGATCGACCAGCGCATTGCTGGCCAGATTCACCGGCGGATAGCCGTAAACCTGCGCGCGCAGGCGCGTTCCGTGAGCTTTGGCCCAAGCCGCAAGAGGCGTCAGATAGTTTTCGTTCACCAGTTCGGTGAGCGTCTCGCCCCAGTCATGCCGCACCGCCGCTGTCTGCGGCCCAATGTCGGTGACCAGCGCCATCAGATACGGCTTCAGATCATAGCCGCGCCGCCGCTGAAACTCTTCCAGAAACTGCGGCGTCCAGTCTGAGCCATCGACCTCCAGACTGTCACTGAAAACAGCATACGGCGGCTGTTTCCCGAAAGCCGAGATCAGCCGTTCGCCCACGGACTTCAGGTGCTGCCCGAGCGCTGCGCTGTCATAGTGATCCAGCACGAATCCCTCCGCGCCAACCGCCGGACGCTTCACCGTCATCCCCGTGCGGCTGGCGATGAAGACAACCAGCGCGCGATCCCTGTCAGCGGCTGCGAAGTGATAGCTGCCCGCCAGCGGCGCATCCAGCCTCTGCGCCGTGGCAGCCGCGCCGTTGCTGGCCAGAAACGCCTCAATCCATGCCTCGCCCTGCTCCACTTCCGGTGCCTTCGCTTCGGTTGCGCCCGCAGGAACCGGAATCAGCTCCACACGCAGTCCGCCCGCTGCCAGATTCACCGGAATCTCTGGACCGCCGTACGGCCAGCCGCTACTCAGCGTCAGATCCACGCGCAGGCCCAGTTCGCGCGCCGTATCCGCCGCAAAACGCAGCGCGGCGACGTGCTCGTCGGAACCGTAGGCCGCGTTGTGGAATCCTGTCGCCGAGTCATCGAGCGCCTGCGCGTAGAGGCTTGTCATCTCCACGCCGCCAATGCCAGCCGCCTTCATCTGCTCCAACTCGCGGCGAATCTCCTCCCGCGTCACCGCCGGGCCAAACCACCACCAGCGCACCATGACACGACTGTCCGCCGGAGGATGCAGGAAGCCGCTGCGCAAATGCGCCATTCCCCGCGACGCTGCCGTTCTGGCCGCAATCGGTGTCGGCTCGGGCCGGGATGGTGCCGCCGCTCCCGTCACTGTCGCAAAAATCGCCGCCAGCGCAACCGCCCGCCAGCCGACCATCGCAAATGCATCTCTCCCGATGCTCATTACCCACACCTGTGAATGAAATTCCGAATTTCCAGCCAGTGTGCAATTCTATCCGGTCGGATTCTCCTCGATAAATTCAATCCGTGAATTTTTTTTCTTTCGGTTTTAGCCTCGTTCGTGATACCGTTACTCCGCATTCGGATATGGCTCCTGACAGGCGTCTAAATCAGCCGCCTCGACGGAAGCGCGCGATGCCCGAATGCGCATTTTTATAAACAAGAGAACCAACAATGAGACGAACTCGTCTGCTGCTGTCCGCACTTCTCCTCACCACCACCGTTGCCGCCATCTCACAAAACAAACCCGCAGCCACCGACCTCGCTGCCGGATTTACGCAGCCGCCTCACAGCGCGCGACCGCTCGTCTGGTGGCACTGGATGAATGGCAACATCACCCAGCAGGGCATCCAGCTCGATCTGGACTGGATGAACAGCGTCGGCCTTGGTGGCTTCCAGACCTTTGACGCCGCGCTCAACACGCCCCAGGTCGTCAAAGAGCGGCTCATCTACATGACCCCGCCGTGGAAGGCCGCCTTCGTCGATGCCACGAAGATCGCCAATCAGTTCGGCATGGAAGAGGCCATCGCCGGCTCGCCCGGATGGAGCGAATCCGGCGGCCCGTGGGTTCCGCCCGCGCACGGCATGAAGAAATACGTCTGGAGCAAGACGGAGATCGAAGGCGGCCAGCCATTCACCGGCAAACTGGCCTCGCCGCCCTCGGTCACCGGCGCATTCCAGAACGAAGCCATTCAGGATGCGCTCGGCAGCGCGCAAAGCACCAGGAAAACACCGCAATACTACGCCGACTCCCTCGTCATCGCCTATCGACGCCCCGACGCCGACGTTGACCTCAGCGCGCTCCATCCTGCCATCACCACCAGCGGCGGATCACCCGATCTGGCCATGCTCACCGACGGCGACCTCGTCCACACAACCGGCATCGACATTCCCCCGGCGGGCAAAAGCGCCTGGATTCAGTACGCCTTTGACCATCCCGTCACCCTGCGCGCCATCACGCTCGTCACCGAAGACCCGAATCGCATCGCCGCCATGATCTCCGGAATCAGTGCGCCGGAGAAGACGCTCGAAGCAAGCGACGACGGCCAGAGCTTTCACACCGTTGCCGCGCTCAACAGTGACGGCGCTCCGGAGACCACCGTCAGCTTTCCCGCCACCACCGCGCGCTTCTTCCGCGTCAGCTTCAAGCGCAATCCACCGCCACCGCCGCCAGCCTGGGCCGCGGGAATCGACCCCAAATCCTTCGGCCTGGCTCTGCCGCCCAGGCCAACGCAATACAAAATCGCCGAACTGGTTCTGCATCCCGGCGCGCGCGTCAATCACTTCGTCGAAAAGGCTGCCTTCGTTCCCGTTCCCGATCTCTATCAATACGCAACGCCGAGCGAGGACGCCAACCAGGCCATCGCCAAATCCGACGTCATCGATCTCACCGCAAAGATGCAACCCGACGGCACGCTCGACTGGACGCCGCCGCCCGGCCACTGGGTCGTCCTGCGCTTCGGCTACTCGCTGCTCGGCATCACCAACCACCCCGCCACCGCCGAGGCCACCGGACTCGAAGTCGACAAGCTGAACCGCGCCGACGTTCACGACTACATGGAAAAATATCTCGACAGCTACCGCAACACCGTCGGCGCGGACTGGATGGGCCAGAAGGGCATCCGCTACGTCATCAACGATAGCTGGGAGGCTGGCTCGCAGAACTGGACCGACGACATGATCGCGCAGTTCCGCAAGCGGCGCGGCTACGATCCCACGCCCTGGATGCCCGTGCTCACCGGCCACATCGTCCAGAGCGCCGCCGCCAGCGACCAGTTCCTCTGGGACTTCCGCAAGACCATCGCCGACCTCATCGCCGACGAGCACTACGGCGAACTGGAGTCCGTCCTCCACGAGTGGCACATGGGCCACTACGGCGAATCCCATGAGTCCGGCCGCGCCTTCGTCGCCGACGGCATGGAGGTCAAAAAATTCAACGAGGTTCCGATGGGCGCCATGTGGACGCAGACGCCAGGCGTCAACCACATCCAGTACGGCTACAACGCCGATGATCGCGAATCCGCCTCCGTCGCACACATCTACGGCCAGAACCTCGCCGCAGCCGAATCCATGACCGCCGCCGCCGCGCCCTTCGCCTGGTATCCGGCCGTGCTCAAGCCCACCGCCGATCAGGAGTTCCTGAACGGCATCAACCGCATCGTCGTTCACGAGTCCGCTCACCAGCCGCTCGTCGACAAAAAGCCCGGCCTCACGCTCGGACCCTTCGGCCAGTGGTTCAACCGCAACGAAACCTGGGCCGGGCAGGCCGGCGCATGGGTCACCTATCTGGCCCGCACCAGTTACCTGCTCCAGCAGGGCCGCTTCGGCGCCGACCTCATCTACTTCTACGGCGAAGACTCCAACCTGACAGCGATTTTCGCGAACAAATCGCCTGACGTTCCCGCCGGTTACGGCTTCGATTACGTCAATGCGGACGCGCTCATTCACGTCCTCGGCGTTCGTAACGGACGCATCACCACGCCGGGCGGCGTCTCCTATCGCCTGCTCGGCCTCGACCCCTACAGCCAGCACATGTCGCTGCCCGTCCTCCGCGCGCTCCATCGCCTCGTCGAGCAGGGCGCAACCGTCGCCGGCCCCATGCCCGTCGATGACCCCAGCCTCGCCGACGACCACGCGGAATTCCTCCGCCTGCGCAGCGAACTTTTCGGCGACGGCACCGGCATCCACCACGTCGGCCAGGGAACGGTCTACGCCGGTTCCACGCCGACTCAGGCGTTTGCAGCGATGCGCGTCGCGCCCGACTTCGACTACTCCGGCGACAAGGCCACGACGCATCTGGAATTCCTGCATCGCAAGCTGCCCGATGCCGACATCTACTTCGTCGACAACCGCGGCGACAATCCCGCCGACACAACCGCCAGCTTCCGCGTCACCGGCCGCGAGCCGGAACTCTGGCGCGCCGACTCCGGATCGATGCGCCGCGCCTCGTTCACCATTGCCGACGGCAAAACCTCCGTCCCGCTCCATCTGGAGCCGTGGGGAACTGTCTTCGTCGTCTTCCGCAAACCCACCTCGGCCAGCAGCTTCACCGCGCCTGCCATTCACGATTCCGTCCTCGAAACCCTCGCCGGACCGTGGACCGTCAGCTTCCCGCCAGACTGGGGCGCACCGGCCAGCGTGACGCTGCCCGAACTCACCTCCTGGAGCGAAAACTCTGACGCCGGAGTGAAGTACTTTTCCGGCACGGGAACCTACACGCGCTCGGTGCAGATTCCGCCATCGGCGCTTGCTGCGGGCAAACACATTCTGCTCGATCTCGGACAGGTGAAGAACCTCGCCGGCATCACCGTTAACGGAACCGCGCTCGGCGTCGTCTGGCACGCGCCCTATCGGCTGGACATCACGCGCGCGCTCAAGCCCGGAGCCAACTCCATCGCCATCGCAGTCACCAACGCCTGGGTCAATCGCATGGTCGGCGACCTCCAGCCCGGCGCGACGCAGTACACCTACGCCGACGTGAAACCCTACCGCGCCGACACGCCGCTGCTGCCTTCCGGTCTGCTTGGGCCGGTGCATCTCATCACCGAAACCCGACAATGACGCCCCGCGCTGTGACCAGACGCAGCCTCCATCAGGCATAATCGAATTGAGATGCAAAGTCTATGGAGTCCTGAAAGCTGGTCACAGCGTTTAGCTGAATTAGAAGCAACCCAGGCGGAATTAAAAGAAGCTCCACTCCGTCGTGATGTCCGTTCGCTCGGTGCCCTGCTCGGCGAAGTCCTCCGCGAACAGGGCGGCGACGAATTCTTCGAGCAGGTCGAGTCCCTGCGCCAGGCCACCATTCGCCGCCGCGAGGCCACCGACTGCGGTGCCCACGCCGCCGAAGCCGGCCACACCGACCAGGCCATGCAGCGCGTTCACCAGCTTCCCGTCGATCGCGCGCTGCTGCTCACGCGCGCCTTCGGATTCTACTTCGAGCTGATCAATCTGGCCGAGACCAACCACCGCAAACGCCGCCGCCTGGCCGTGCAGTTGCGCGGCGAATCGGACCGCCAGCGCGGCTCCTTCACGGGCACGCTCCGCGCCATGTGTCGCGTCGGCATCTCCGCCGACGAAGCGCTTGCCTGGCTCCGCCGCGTTCACGTCGTGCCCGTCTTCACCGCCCATCCCACTGAGGTCGCGCGCCGCTCCGTCATGTTCAAGCGTCGCCGCATCGGCGAGCTGCTTCACTCCCTTGACCAGATTCCGCTCTCCCAGCAAAATCTCTCCCAGCTTGAAGATCAGCTTCGCGCCGAGATCACCTCCCTCTGGCAGACCGATGAGATTCGCAGCCGTCGCCCCACCGTCTACGACGAAATCAAGATGGGCCTCGACTACTACGATGTCTCCATCTTCGCCTCGCTGCCTGCGCTCTACCGCGAGATCGCCGAAGCCTTCCAGTCCGTCTACGGCCACGCCCTTGAGGTCACCGAACTGCCGCAGTTGCTCAGCTTCGGCTCCTGGATCGGCGGCGACCGCGACGGCAATCCCTTCGTGACACCCCAGGTCACGCGCGACGCCGTCATGCTCGCCCGCGCTCACCTTCTGCGCTTTTACGAGGAGAGCCTCCAGCGGCTGATCGACCTGCTCACCAGCTCTGCGCAACAGGTGCCCGTCAGCCACGCCCTGCGCGAGCGCCTCGCCGAGTACCAGTCGCGCATCGACCAGGCGCGCAACTCGACAACCAATCCCCAGTTCGAGCACGAACTCTATCGCCGCTTCCTGCTCTGCGTGCGCGCTCGTCTTCAGGCCGCGCTCGTCTTCAGCCGTCGCAGGCGCGGGATCACGCCTGCCACCATCGCGCCGTCATCAGCTATCGAGCACCAGGAGTCTCTGGCGCAGATTCTCCCGGCTTACGGCGGCGCAGCAGAGTTCGCCGGCGATCTTCAGCTCGTCCGCGACTCGCTGGCCGAGCATCGCGGCCTGCGCATCGCCCGCAATCTGCTCGACCCCGTCCTGCTCGCCGTGCGCACCTTCGGGCTTCACCTCCACACGCTCGACATTCGGCAGCACGCGCGCCTCCACGCTCAAGCGCTCCGCGAATGCGTCCAGGAGACACTTGCTCCCGCTCTCAGCGCGCCGCTCTCGCCCGAAACGGCCAGCGTCCTCGATACCTTCCGCGTCATTGCCGAGATTCAGTCCGGTGCAGCTCCGGAGATGCTCCGCCACTACGTCATCAGCGGCGCATCCTGTGCCGAAGACGTGCTCACCGTCCTGCGTCTCGCGCGCCTCTGCGGCGTCCGCCCGGAGGGCGCGCAGAACGACGCATCGGCCCATCCCGGCCTCATGCCCGTGCCGCTCTTTGAGTCCATCGAAGACCTGCGCCATGCTCCGCGCGTCTGCGACGAGCTGTGGTCCCGCGAAGACTATCGCGCGCTGCTCGCGTCCTGGGGAAATACGCAGGAGATCATGCTCGGCTACTCGGACTCCAACAAAGACGGCGGCATGCTCACCAGTACCTGGGAGATATTCAAAGCCCATCGCGAGCTGCATCGCGTCGCTCACGCCCACGGACTTCAATTGCGGCTCTTTCACGGTCGTGGCGGCACGGTCGGTCGCGGCGGCGGACCCACGCATCGCGCCATTTTCGCCCAGCCGCTCGATGCCTTCGACGGCAGCCTGCGCCTCACCGAACAGGGCGAGGTGCTCAACTTCAAATACGCCGACGAAATCCTCGCCGAACGCAATCTGGAGCTCATGGTCGCCGCCTCGCTCGACGCGCTCGCGCGCCCCAACGCGCGCGACCCCCAGGGCCACTTCACCGGGCGGCTCCATCCCGACTGGGAGGCAGCCTTCGAGCATCTCTCCGCCTCGGCCTACGAGTTCTATCGCAAACACATTCTGCGCGATCCCGGCGTGCTCGACTATTTCTCCCAGTCCACGCCCATGGGCGAGCTGGAACACGCCAAGATCGGCTCGCGCCCCTCGAAGCGCAAAGGCCAGCTCAGCCTCGACACCCTCCGCGCCATTCCCTGGGTCTTCGGCTGGACGCAATCCCGTCTGCTCATTCCGGCCTGGTTCGGCGTCGGGCACGCCATCGAAGAGTTCGTCGCCAAAACCGGTTCCCCGGCCACGCTTCGCGCCATGGCCACCGAGTTCCCGCTCTTCATCGATCTCATCCGCAACGTCGAAATGGCACTCGGCAAAGCAGACCTGGCCACGGCGCGGCTCTACTCCACGCTCGTCCCCGACGAGGCCCTGCGCAGCAGAATCTTCAAACTCTTCGAGAAGGAGTTCGAGCGAACCGTTGCCGCCGTGCTCACGGTCACAGAACAGACCGAACTGCTCCAGTCCAATCCCGTGCTCGCGCGCTCCATACGGCTGCGCAACCCCTACGTCGATCCCATGCACCTCATCCAGGTCGACATGCTGCGCCGCAAGCGCGCCGGCGAAGACACGCCAGCCGTCAACCGCGCCATCGCCGCCACCATCAGCGGCATCGCCGCCGGCCTGCGCAATACGGGCTGACGCCAGCCTGCGCAACACCGGCTGAAGCAGCAAGCTCACTGCATCGCCGACATCCGCGCCAGGAACCCAAAAACACTGCGGAGCAGCCATCGCTGGCTGCTCCGCTCCGTTTGCCTTACTCGCACCCGGATCAGAAGGGATTGAGCTTCGAGAGTCCCTTCTTTTTCTTCTTCTTGCTGCTGGACTCCGCGCTCAGATCCGCCTTAGGAGCTTTTTTCTTCTTCTTGCTGTTGGTCGCGGTCGTCACCGGCTGCGCAGGCACCTGGCCGGGCTTGATATCGTTCACCTGCGACGGCGCTTCCGTCGGCGCTTCGGCCGCAGGCAGGCTGGTCGTTGTGCTCGTCACCGGCTTCACCACGGCATTCGGATCCGTCTCCGGCGTTGAGCGCGGCGGCGACGTCGCACCCGTCACGTCGCTTGCGTCTCCATTCGGCGCATTCACAATCGCCGCGCCGATCCCCGTCCCGCCATTGCCCTGCGGAACCTTCTCAAACTCAAGCGGTGCAGTCGCCGGCTGTTCCGTTCCCTGGCCTGCTGCCGCCGGTGCCGCGCTCTTCGCCGTCTCGGTCGGCGCTGCCGCCGCTGCTCCCGGCTGTTCGGCCTTAAAGGCCTGTTCGAATATCTGCTGATTCTCGCGCGTAATATCCGGCGCAATAATCCGCTGCGGAGAATCCAACGTCGGCTCGCCCACATGCGCCGCTTCCACCACTGTCGGTCCGTGCTTCAGCACGCCCAGCGTCTTGTCCGTGAATCGCATCGGCTGGCGACTGCGCTCCTCGGCGTCATCGGACGCAATCTCCTCCTGCGTCGGCTCCGGAATCGGTCGGTTCATCGCGATCAGTCGATCCCGCGCATCCTCCACATGCTGCGCCAGCGGATAGTGCGTAATCACATGGTCATAGGCTGCCGCCGCCTTGTCCATGTACACCTGATTCAGCCGCTCGCGCACCGCCGCCGGCAGAGCCGCCGAAGCGCGCACCTGCTGCGCCTCGCCCGCGTAAGAATCTCCAATCAGAATCCACAACTGGTCGCTTCCGCTGAAAAGCGGATACGTATCGGCCACCGTCTGCAACCGCGCCAAGGCACCCGCCCAGTTCTGGCGGCTCTCGTAGTATTGCCCGATCAGGAACTCGCGCTCGGCGAGTACCTCCTGTACCTCGCGCAGCTTCTGCTTCGCCTTCGGAACAAGCGGCGAATCCGGAAACTGGTTGATCATCGCGCGATACTCGCGCTCCGCATTCTGCGCATTCGTAAAGTCGCGATCCGGCTTCTCCATCTGCATGTAGTAGATGTCGCCAACCTTCATCTGCGCCTCTGCCGCCTCCGGCGTCTGCGGGAAAAATGTGATGAAGTCCTCATACTCAGCCTCGGCCTGCGCCAGCGCCGCCGTCCCGCCCTCCTTGAACCAGCTATCACCCACCGCCAGCTTGGCCCGCATCTGGTACTCC
Organism: Acidobacteriota bacterium; assembly: GCA_021846275.1. Taxonomy (GTDB): domain Bacteria; phylum Acidobacteriota; class Terriglobia; order Terriglobales; family Acidobacteriaceae; genus Acidicapsa. The sequence continues at coordinate 663,528 of JAJZBZ010000002.1, read as the reverse complement.
GAGTCCGGATACGTGTTCAGAAGCGTCTGCAAGTCCAGCCGCGCCTGGTCGAATCGGCCCTTCTTGATCGCCAGCATCGCCTTGTCATACAGCTCCTTGTCCGGCTGCTTGCTGTTCACGCCAGACAGCGGATTGGCGCTCAGATCCTGCTCCTTTTTCTTCTTGCCCATCGCGGAAGCATGCACGGGCAGCAGCAGCGCGACCGACGCAAGCAGGCTCGCTGCCACCACGGTCCGTCCGCATCGGTTGCCATTCCAATTCATCGGCTCAAAACTCATAACACCTCAACAGTCCCGTCAACAATCCCGCAAATCCCCCTGCAAACCCACTCGAAACCCACGCACATACAACCCCGGCTCACTCTGCCGCGCGCGCCATCCGCAGCAGGCTCGCCGCATTCTCTTCCGCGTGGCCATCGCCGAAGACGGCGTTGCCCGCCACCAGCAGCTCCGCACCTGCTTGGACCGCCGCGCCCACCGTATCGTGAGCGATGCCGCCGTCCACTTCAATTCTAAACGTCAGCCCGCGTTCTGCGCGGATTTTCCCCAGCCAACGCACCTTGTCCAGCGTGAACGGCAGAAATTTCTGCCCGCCAAACCCCGGATTCACCGTCATCACCAGCACATGATGCGCCATCGGCAGCACATCCTCAATAAGGTCCACGCGCGTCGCCGGATTCACCACCACCCCCGGCTTCATCCCGTGCCCGGCAATCATCTCCAGCGTCCGGTGCAGATGCGGGCAGGCCTCATAATGCACGCTCACCCAATCCGCGCCCGCCTCGGCAAAGTCGGCGATAAAGTCATTCGGGTTCTCGATCATCAGGTGGCAGTCGAGCGGCAGGCTCGTCGCCCTCCGCAGGCTCTTCACCACCGGCGGACCCAGCGTGATATTCGGCACAAAATGCCCGTCCATCACGTCCACGTGAATCACCGTGCCACCGCCGCGCTCGGCAGCCTTCACCTCGCGCTCCAGATTGGCAAAATCCGCAGACAGAATCGATGGCAGCAGTTCCACCATGATCGGCTGGCACACCCCTTTCGAGTGCAACCAGTGTACCAGCCGATCACTTCCATCCGTCGCCCCGCCAGCGCCCATTCACTACTACTGCCGCGCTCCGTGGCCAATCCACTTGTCCGCCCAGGCGATGAAGTACACCATATTCGGCGCGTCCGTGTGCCCGCCGTCATGCTGCCGCCACGCCAGTTGCCCGTCCAGAATTCCTTTATTAATCGGCGGCATCGGCCCCGTATACGGCTGACCATCCATCGTCAGCCCCTTCGCGCCGAGCAGCAGAAACACCCGGTTGGCATCCACCGTCGCCATGTAGCTTCCCTCGTGATCCAGCCACTTCGCGTCGCCCTTGGCCGGGCTGCCATAGCTGATGAACGTCAGCCGTGGCGCGCACAGCGCAATCAGTTCGTTCGAGTCCACCGGAATATCCCCCGGATTCATGCTCCCGAACTTCGCCTTCGACGCCCCATACTTCATGAAGTTCCCGGCCATCCAGTAGTACTCGCCGCCCGTCAGGCTCTCCACCGCTTCGCCAAAATTCCGCCGCAGCAGCGTCGCTCCGCCCTTGCCCGACGACCCCACCAGCACCATCGCAAACCGCTGGTCATAGGCCATCGTCACCAGCGCCGCCTTCCCGTAGCGCGACACTCCCTCGATGCCCACATGCTTCGCGTCCACCGCCGGGTCCGTCTCCAGATAATTCAATCCCTGACCCGCGCCCCACGCCCACGCCCGCAGCGCGCCCCACTGCTCCGGCGTACGCGGCTCGCCCTTGTTCGTCAGCCCGATAATTCCGCGCCTCATCCCCGCGCCATTATCCTCCTGGATCGTGTTCGGGTCGATCAGCACAAACCCCCAGCCGTCATTGATCAACTGCCAGGTATTCGGCAATCCGCCATCGGCATTCATCTGCGGAAACCGGAACGGCGTCGCATGAAACGGCTCCCACGCCGGATGATCGGCAAAGACCTGGGCCAGCGTCCCATCCTGCGCCGTCATCATCGTCTTCCACGCCGCATTGATCCGCGCAAACTCCTCCGGCGACGGCTCATGCGGACTGGGAAATCCAGCCGGGCCAAACATCATCAGCACCGGCACCGGACCCTTTGCATTCTCCGGCGTCACCAGTGTCATGTGAATCTTCACCGTTATCGCCGGATCGCCCGCATTGTCCACCTCGCCAATCAGATCCTTGGCAATCACCGGACGAAACCCGATCCGCTCGTGATCGACCGCCGTCACCGTCCAGTGAACGGTGGGCACGTTCGCCGGAACGTCCCCGTATACATACTCGGAAAGCTCCTTCACCAGTTGCGGCCTGCGCTCGTGCCACCACTCGGCCGCCGTGGTCACCTTCTGCCCGTTGTCCAGCGTCAGCGGATCGGGAATCTTCGGATACGGATTCGCCTTCGACTCATCGTAGTTGGCGTGGTTCGGCGCATTCTCGTCGCCGCTCGGCCCCGGTCGCAGCGCCTCAATGCCCAACTGCTGCATCATGTTCGCGTGGTCCTGGTCCGCCGTCCATCCAGTGCCGCCGGTCGCCGCCTGCGCCGCGCACACCGCCGAACCCATCCCCAAAGCAGCCAGCCCAAACACCGCCAGAACAACCGCCCCATTCGCTCGTCCTGCTTTCCTTGTCACGCCTCACCTCATTTCTGTTATCTTGTTTCGGGCTTGAGAAAACCGAATTACTTTGCGCCCAAATGGTACATCATGACGAATTCAACCGGGAAATGGTTTCGCATCTTCACCGGATTTTTTCTCCTCACCGCGCTTTCCGCCAGCCTGCTCGCCGCGCCAGCGGCAGCCGGCACCGCTCCGACCCACTGGGTCGCAACCTGGGGCGCGGCCATGCAGATTCCCGAGCCGCAGAACGCGCTCGCGCCCGCCGATCTTGACCACGCCACGCTGCGCCAGCTCGTCCATCTCTCGCTCGGCGGCAGCCTGCTGCGCATCCGCGTCTCGAACGCCTTCGGCACAGCCCCGCTGCGTCTCGAAGCCGTCCACGTCGCTCGCGCGATCTCGCTCGCAAACCCGGCCCAGACAAATTCAGCCCAAACAAGCTGGGCCCAGGCAACCTCGGCCATTGACCCGGCCACCGACCGCCCTGTGCTCTTCGCCGGCCAGCCATCCGTCGTCATCCCAGCCGGAGCCGAATACGTCTCCGACCCCGTCCAAATGAACGTCGCGCCTCTGTCCACGCTCGCCATCACCCTCTCCATCCCCGACGCGCCCGCGCAGCAGACCGGCCATCCCGGCTCACGCGCCACCACCTGGATCGCGCACGGCGTCTCCGTCTCCGCCGCCCAAATGCCCGAGGCGCAAACCTCCGCTGCGCCGACGACCGACGCGACAACACCCGACGCGCAGGCTTCAGGCACGCAAACTTCAGGAGCGAAAACCATCGAGCACTGGTACTTCATCTCCGGCGTCGATGTCGCCGCGCCGCAATCAGCCGCCATCATCGCCTTCGGTGACTCCATCACCGACGGCCACGCCGCCACCACCAACGGCAACGACCGCTGGACCGACGATCTGGCCGCGCGGCTTCAGGCCTCGCCGACCACGCGCTCGCTCTCGGTCATCAACGTCGGCATCGGCGGCAACCACCTGCTCACCGACGGCCTCGGCCCAAATGCGCTGGCTCGTTTTGACCGCGATGTCCTCGCGCGTCCCGCTGCAAAATATCTCCTCGTGCTGGAGGCCATCAACGACCTCGGCGCGCTCAGTCGCATGCCGGACGCGACACCCGCTCAGCACACCGATCTGCAGGCGCGTCTCATCGCCGCATACCAGCAGATCATCACCCGCGCCCACGCCGCCGGACTCACCGCCATCGGCGGCACGCTCACCCCCTGGGTCGGCTCCGGCTACTATCACCCCGACGCCGCCAGCGAAGCCGACCGTCAGGCGCTGAACGCCTGGATTCGCACTCCCGGCCACTTCGACGCCGTCGTCGATTTCGACCGCGCCGTCCGCGACCCGGCCGACCCCGAGCGCATGCTCCCCGCGCTCGACTCCGGCGACCATCTCCACCCCTCGCCCGCCGGTTACAAAGCCATGGCCGACGCTATTCCGCTCTCACTCTTCGCCCAATAGCTCAGCTACCTTCGCAACTTCCTGCGCAACTTCGCGTCATGTGCCGGGTCTGTTTCAGCAACGATCCGGCGCAGTGTCTGCGCGCGCCAAATTTTCTCCCGCCCCGCCTGTTGACGCCATCCAAATCGTGCTCTCCAGCCCGACTCCCGCGCGCAGACAACTTCGCCGCAACCGTGAGAATCTGATCTGTGCGTATCCTCCACGTATGCAGGTGAATGAGATGACAGTGCACTCCCCAGTGAAGACGCTTCGAGCAATCACCGCCGCCTGCGTGACGATGCTCAGTCTCCTGCTAGCCATGGTCGGCTGCGGCGGCGGAGCAAAACTTGCCACTCTGCCCACCAATCCACCCTCCAGCACACCACCCGGTGCCGTGCAAAAAGGCTCCGTCACGATGACGCCGCAGTACATCGCGCTCGCGCCTGGCCAGACTTACCAGTTCCACGCCACCTCCACCCTGGCCGGCGGATTCAACTGGTACGTCAACGGCGTTCCCGGCGGCAACGCGACCGACGGCACCGTCAGCTCCAGCGGACTCTACACCGCGCCCACCACGCTCACCCTCAGCGGCAACGTCACCGTCACCGCCGCGCTTGCCAACTCCGGCCCGGAAAACTACGCCACTTCCGCCGTTGCGCTTGTCCAGCCCGCCGCCGTCAACTGTCCCAGCCTCACTGGCAATCCCCAGGTCGCGCAGTACGGACTCTACCTGCCCGCGCCCGGCACGATGACCGTCAACTTCGGACCCACCACCGCCTACGGCAAATCCACCTGGGCTGTCCCCACGCCCAGCCCCAACGGCGGCACCGCCATGGTCTACGTCGCCGGCATGCTGGCCAATACCGCCTATCACATGCAGGCTCAGGTCCATTTGAACAACGGCGCCACCTTCACCGACATCGATCACGTCTGCACCACCGGCTCGCTCCCGTCGCCGATGACCACCATCCAGCTCCAGCCCATCAGTGGCACTCCCGGCTCCGGCATCCTCATGTGGAACACCGTACTGCCTTACGACATCACCGATGCCTTCGCCACCGACATCAACGGCAACGTCCTCTGGACCTACAGCTTCCAGGGTGGATCCGGGGTTGATCTCGTCCAGAGCATCCATCCGCTGCCCAACGGCGATTTCCTCACCGTCGTCTCCTATCTCTCCTCCGTCACCTCAAACATTCCCAGCGGCACCATCGATGATGTGCGCGAGATCGATCTCGCCGGCAACATCGTGAAAAGCATCAACATGACCCAGCTCAACCAGAAGCTGGCCGCATCGAATCTCCGCGACGCCAGCGGCAATCTCTACCAGCTCGGCAGCTTCCACCACGACGTGCTCGCCCTGCCCAACGGACACTGGGTTCTGCTCGCCACCGACATCAAAACATTCTCCTCGCTCAGCGGCTACACCAGCCCCGTCAACGTCATCGGCGACGCCATCGTCGATGTCGATCAGAACCTCAATCCCGACTGGGTCTGGAACACCTTTGACCACCTCGACATCAACCGCCGCCCGATGAACTTCCCCGACTGGACCCACTCCAACGCCCTGCTCTACTCCACCGACGATCAAAACCTCCTGCTCTCCATCCGACACCAGAACTGGATCATCAAAATCAACTTCCTCAACGGCACCGGCTCCGGCGACATTCTCTGGCATCTCGGCGAGGGCGGCGACTTCACGCTGGAAAACGGCGTCGATCCCACCGACTGGTTCTACGGCCAGCACGGCATGAACTACTTCACGCCCAACACCACCGGCGACTTCGAGATTGGCCTCATGGACAACGGCATTGATCGACAGTTCCCCACCGGCTCCGTCTTCTGCACGCCAAATAAACCACCCAGTTCGCAGTGCTACTCCACGCTGTCCGTCCTCGAGCTGAACGAATCCAATATGACCGCCACGCTGCGCACGCATTACAATCCCGGCCCGACGTTTTACAGCTACTTCGGCGGCGACGCCCAACTGCTCAGCAACAATCAACTGCTCGTCGACTTCTGCGCCAAGGTCGGCGGCTCAACCATACAGGAACTGGACCCGACCGCAACTCAGATCATCTGGAACGCCACCACACCGAACGCCAGCCAATATCGCGTACTCAGCGTGCCAAGCCTCTATCCCGGCGTCCAGTGGTGACCGACCTTCAGCAATGAAATCACGCGCCGCGCAAATCGAGGCGTGTCCGGCGTCGAAGCAACCGCCGCGCACACTCACACCACCGTCGGCAGACTCATCATCCCGTCCATCCCAAACACCCGCTGGTAACGCGCAACATCCTCCGCCGCGCCCGCGACCTTGGCAGGGTTGTCTGACAGTTTCACCGTCGCCCGTCCATTCGCCTCCGCCAGCTTGCACACCAGACTAATCGGATCAAATGCCGACTCCGCTCCCTTCGCGCCGCGCGGATCGCAGTCGCGAAAGTCATTCGTCAGCAGCGTGCCCCAGCCCGCGCTGAAGCGAATCCGCCGCTCCGGTTTCCATTTCTGCCCATCCAGAAAATCCTCCGCCCGCTCGAAATCCCGCGCCGAAAATCCCTCATGAATCACGCCCGAAAACTGCGCATGCAGCCCCAGAATCACCTCCACATCCAGGCCATCTGAGGCGATCATCAGCTTCCCGCGCGGATCGCGCCCGCGCTCCACCAGCCACGCAATATACTCCTCGCCGGCCACGAAGGGATCCTTGCTGTCCACGCGCTGCCCCGTCCAGTCCGCCACCCACTCCGGCGCATCGCGCAGAAACTGCGTCGTCCCAAACGTATCCGGCAACATCACCCGCAGCTCGCGCTGATAGGTGTTCTGCCACAGCTCGAGCAGGTGATACTGCGACGCACGAAGCTGCTCGTCGGTCTCCGCCATCGCCGCCATCGCCATCGGCAGCTCGTGCGCATTCGTGCCAATCGCCTCCAGATCGTGCTTGTACGCCAGATACGTATTCGACGTGCCCGTAAACGAGGTGCCCAGCGAATCCCGCATCGCCTTTACCACGTACTCCTGCCACAGAAAGCTGTGCCTGCGCCGCGTGCCAAAATCCGCCACCCGCAGGCCCGGTACGCCGCGCAGCCGCTCAATCTTGCCCCACAGCCGCGCCTTCGCCCGCGCATAGAGAATGTCCAGCTCAAACTCGCTCAGCTCCGCCAGCGCCGCGCGCGTCTTCAGCTCGCTCAGGATCGCCAGCGCATAGACCTCCCACAGCGTCACCTGCATCCAAGGCCCGCGAAAATCCAGATGCAGCAGCCCATCCTCATAGCGCACGGAATACTCCGGCAGCCGGAACTGCCCATCCAGCCACTCCAGAAAATTCGGCTCAAAGATTCCGCGCGTCCCATAGAACGTATTGCCCGCCAGCCAGATCAGCTCCGAGCGGCGAAACCGCAGTCCGCGCACATACTCAAGCTGCATCCGCAGGTCGTTCTCCGCAATCCGCTCGGCCAGATTCACCCCGCTCGTGCGATTGGTGATCGTGAACCGCGCCTCCACCTCCGGAAAATGCTTCCAGATGAATTGCAGCATCAGCAGCTTGTAAAAATCCGTATCCAGCAGCGAACGCACAATCGGGTCCACGCGCCAGTTGTGGTTGTGCGCGCGCTCGGCAAGATTCACAATCATTCCGGCACCTTCATGCCTTCAGTCTAACGACCGCGCACAGCTGTGCATCGCAGAGCGATGGTGAATTCATGCCGCACACGCGGCACATTCACGGCACCGTCGCGCCCAGCGCCTTCAGATACCCCGGATTCGGATGCGCGTTGGCAAACTCGACCTTCACCAGCAGGTCCTGAAACGCCGCGTCAATATCCGCCTGCGCCGGCCGCGCCGCCACCGCCTTTTCGCTGTCGCCCATCGTGAATTTGTGCGCCGCAAAGGCCACAATCTCGTCCCAGTGCGCGGGCCGGTCAAAGCTCACCAGCGCCGACTCGGCGTCCATCTTCTTATACGGCCAGAAGGTCCAGCTAATCTGGTTTTTATCCAACAGCTCGCGGAACTGCTCCACCCACTCGTCCTTGTTCTCGCCCGACTCGCTCATCCATATCGGCACATCGTACTTCGCGCTGAAGTCGATATACGCCTGGATCTGCGCCTGCACGGGCGGCATCCAGTATTTGTGAAACGTGTACATCACGTTCGCGTCGAAGGGCTTGCTGAAGACCGTGAAATTTGTATCCCACTGCGCCCCGCCCAGAATCACCACATGGTGCCGGTCCACCGTCCTCACCGCCGCCACAATCCCGCGATACACCGGCTCCAGCTTCGCGTTGTACTTCTGCAGGCGCGGATAATGCGGGATCGGCTCGTTCAGCAGGTCATAGCCCAGCACCGTCGCGTTGTCCCTGTAGTGCGCCGCAATCCGCCGCCACATCGCGTCCGTCTGCTGCTGGCATTCCGGCAGATCGTACAGCCAAGGATACCCGTAGCTGTCGTCGATATTCGCGCCATTCTGCCCGCACGGCGCGGCATGCATATCCAGCACCACGTAGAGATGATCCGCCTTCGCCCATGCAATCACCGGATCGAGCAGCGCAAATCCCTCCTCGTTGCCGGGCGTGAAAAACCGGTAGTGAAACGGAATCCGGATGGTGTTGAATCCCTCCCGCGCAATGAAGTCAATATCCGCCTTCGTCACGTAGTTCTTCCGGTACTGCTTCCAGAACTGCTCCGAGGCAACCGGCCCCATCAGCTCAGTCGTCAGCGCCTCAATCTCCCGCGCCGACTGCGGCCCGCCATCCAGGTGAAACATATACCCTTCCTGGATCAGCCAGTTGCCCAGGTTCGTCCCGCGCAACAGCAGCCTGTGCCCAGCCGGGTCCACCAGATTCCGTCCCTCGGCATGCACATAGCCCGTCGCCTCGGCCCGCGCCACCGGCGCAAACAGCGTCATCCCCAGCGCCGTGATCAGCACCGCCAGCAGCACCGCCGTCCCAGCCTTTTTCCTGTCACCCATCGCACTCCATCCTTTCGCGCGCTCAAGCGTTTGCCCCACCACTCTACCGCACCTCGCACACCGTCGGCCAACCGCCCCGGAGTAGGCGAGAGTAGGCTTTTCTGCCGCGAATGCCGTATAGTGAGCGGTGCTGCTGCTTCACCATTCCGGTCTTCTGCGCTCGACCGTAACGCCCGGCATTTTCAGTCCGGCGCAAAATGCCGGGCCCCTGCGCGCTGTCGATCAAACCTTCCCCGGCGCGGTGGAAGACAACTCTGCCTCGGATCGCGTAAACATGGTGTAGCAGCGCGTCCCGTTCACCCATGCTCATCGCCTCGCTCCATTCCGCTCCAGCCGCTCTCGCCGCGTTCCCGCTGCCCGCGCTCGCCGAGCCGTCGCCATTTCCGCTCGCCGAAAAACTCCTGCTCGCCGCGCTCATCCTCGTCTCGGCCTGGCTCTTCTGGCGGCGCTTCGGCATCGTCCTCCGGCGAATCCTTGCCGCGCGCAAGGACGCCGATTTTCATCTCTTTCCGCTCACCCGCCGCATCTGGGATTTCTTCTGGGAAGTCCTCTGCCAGGCCAAGGTCATCCGCGAGCGTCCGCTGCCCGGCCTCGCCCACGCCTTCGTCTTCTGGAGCTTTCTCGCCTTCGCGCTCGTCACCACCAACCACATCGCCACCGGCTTCGGCTTCGGCTTCCTCGACCCGGCAGGATTCTTCGGAAGCATCTACTTCCTGCTCGCCGCCGTCTTCGCCATCGCCTGCGCCATCTCCATCGCCGGGCTATTCTTCCGCCGCTTCGTCGTGCGCCCCGTCTGGCTGGCCCACAAGGACAACACCCTGTCGCCAGAATCCGGCGTCATCGCCGGGCTGATCTTCCTGCTCATGGCCACCTATCTCGGCGCGTACCTTGTGCCCGCAGGCTCAGCCGCCGCGCTCGTCCTCTGGTGGATGCACACCCTCACCCTGCTCAGCTTTCTGCCGCTCGTTCCTCACACCAAGCACCTTCACCTCATCCTCAGCCCGGCCACGATTTTTCTCTCGCGCGGCGGCTTCAGCCGGATTCCCCCGCTCGCCGACGATGAGGATTTCGGCCTCGTCACCGGCAAGGACATCACCCAGCTCACCGCCCTCCAGGTCTACTCCTGCGTCGAGTGCGGCCGCTGCACCGAGCACTGCCCCGCCGCCAACACCGGCAAGGAACTCAACCCCCGCGAGATCATCCTCGGCCTGCGCGGCTACCTCAACGAATACGGCCCCGCCAGCGAAGAGCCGCTGCTCGGCCGCTACAACTCCCAGCAGGCCGCCTTCCAGTGCACCACCTGCGGCAGTTGCGAGTTCCAGTGCCCGGTCGGCATCGAACACCTCCCCGTCATCGTCGGCCTGCGTCGCGGTGCCGTCAACACCGGCGAGTGGGACGACGAGCACGGCGGCAAACTCTTCCTCGCGCTCGAGCGCAGCGGCAACGCCCTCGGCATGGCCCACTCCGAACGCGAAAAATTTCTCGCCCGCGAAGAACTCCCCGCCTTCGACGGCTCCCAGGAGTACTGCCTCTGGCTCGGCTGCATGGGCGGCTACGATCCCAAAGGCCGCGAAATCATCCGCTCCTTCGTCCAGGTCATGCGCTTCCTCGGCACCAGTTACGGCGTCCTGCGCCGCGAAAAATGCACCGGCGACCCCGCGCGCCGCCTCGGCAACGATCTCGTCTTCCAGCAACTGGCCGAAAACAACCTCGAAAACCTCGCCCAGAACAAGGTGAAAAAAATCATCTCCATCTGCCCTCACTGCGTGCGCACCATCGCCGAGGACTGGAAGGCCTACGGCACGCCGCCGGAGATCGAGCACCACAGCGAATTTCTCGCACGCCACCAGGCCCGTCTCCCGAAACAGCCCACCACCGGCACCACCGTCTTCCACGATCCCTGCTACCTCGGCCGCTACCGCAACGTCTACGACGAGCCGCGCTCCGTCATCGCCGCCAGCTCCACCCTCGTCGAGGCCGAGCGCAGCCGCGAGCGCAGCTTCTGCTGCGGCGCCGGCGGCGGACTCGCCTTCCTCGGCGAAGAGCAGGGCGCGCGCGTCAGCGAAACCCGCGTCGAGCAGCTCATCTCGACCGGCGCCACTACCATCGGAGCAGCGTGTCCCTTCTGCAACACCATGTTCCGCGACGCGCTCGCCAGCCGCACCGACAACGCACCCCAGCTTCTCGACATCGCCCAGATCGCAGCCGCCGCGCTGCCCAAAACAAGCCAGCCAAACACCCTCCAGGAAAACCCATGAAAATCATTGTCGCCATCAAACAGGTTCCCGAGCGCGACGCCCGCATCCGGATCGACAGCTCCGGCAAGTGGATCGCGCTCGACGACATCGAATTCCGCATGAACGAATCCGACGCCTACGCGCTCGAAGAAGCCCTGCTGCTCAGGGAAGCGCACGGCGGCGAGGTCATCGTCCTCAGCGCCGGCCCGGAGCGCGTCGGCCAGACCATCCGCGAAGCCCTCGCCAAGGGTGCCGATCGCGGCATCCACATCCTCAGCGACTCACTCGCCAGCTACGACGCGCTCGGCGTCGCCCGCCTCATGGCCGCGGCCATCCGCGACGAGGCCGCCGACCTCATCCTCACCGGCCTGCAATCGGACGATCTCGGCCTCGGCCAGACCGGCGTCATCCTCGCCGAACTGCTCGCTATTCCCCACTCCAGCCTCATCCTCAAAATCGAAAAAACCGACACCGGCATCCGCGTCCTGCGCGAGCTGGAGGACGGCTGGTTCCAGCAGATCGAAATGCCCACGCCCGCGCTGCTCACCATCCAGAGCGGCAACACGCGCCTGCGCTACGCCACGCTGATGGGCATCAAAAAAGCCAAAACCAAAGAACTGCGCTCGGTCGAAGCCGCCTCGCTCGGCGTCGATGCCGTGCCCTCGGTCACGCTCGATTCCGTCGCCCTGCCCAGCCGCCAGAAGTCCACGCAGATGCTCACCGGCTCACCCGCCGAAGCCGCCGCAAAGCTCGTCGAAAAGCTGCAACAGGAGGTTCGCGTCCTATGAGCACCGTTCTTGTTTTTCTGGAAGCAAAATCCGACGAACCCACCCGCCTCTCGCTCGAAGCTCTCGCCGCCGGCGTAAGACTCGCCGCCGAAACCGGCTCTCAACTCGCCGCCGCGATGGTCGGCGCAGCCTCAGCCAGCGGATTCGCGATGCTCGGCGGCGCGGCGCAGATTTACGCGATCAGCCACCCGCTGCTCGCCCGCTACACCGCCGACGGCTTCACCGCGGCCTACGCGCAACTCATCGCAAAGCTCCAGCCCGATTTTGTTCTCTTTCCCCACTCCTACGAGGTCCGCGACTTCGTGCCACGCCTGGCCACGCGCCTCACCCGCGTCCTGCTCAGCGACGTCATCGGCTTTGAAGTCGCCTCCGGCCAAGTCACAGCCGACAAAGTCACCTTCACGCGCCAGCTCTTTCAGGGCAAGCTCAACGGCCACTACCGCGCCGCGTCGCCCGCGCCCGTGCTCGCCAGCGTCCAGGCCGGAGCCTTCCGCGCCGACTCACCTTCGGCAACCACGGCCACCGTCGAAACCTTCACGCCGGAGTTGGACGCAGCCACCATTCGCACCCAGCCCGGCGAACCATTCCGCGCCGCCGCCCAGACCGTCGATCTCGGCTCCGCGCCGCTCATCGTCAGCGTCGGACGCGGCATCAAAGACGAGGCCAACATCGCCATCGTCAAAGAACTCGCCGACGCGCTCGGTGCCGAACTCGCCGCCTCGCGGCCCATCTGCGACGCCGGCTGGCTCCCCATGGAGCGCCAGGTCGGCAGCAGCGGACAGACCGTCGCGCCAAAAATGTATCTCGCCGTCGGCATCAGCGGAGCCATCCAGCACCTCGTCGGCATGAAGGCCTCCCAATGCGTCATCGCCATCAACAAGGACGAAAACGCGCCCATCTTCGAGATCGCCGACTACGGCATCGTCGGCGACCTCTTTGAAGTCGTGCCCGCGCTCACCGCCGCCGTGCGCAAGGCCAAAGGCTGATAGGGCCGAGCGTAAACGAAACCAGAAGCCGGGAAAGTCGGCCGCAAACAAAAAAGCTCGCGCACCGGAAGGTCCGGCGTGCGCGAGCTTCGGGGAAGAATCCCGCAATCAGGACGGCAAACGAATCCGTCAAAGATGGCAGAAGTCGATGACCGCGCTCAAAGCCCGGTCATCTTCTCGATATGCTCCGGATAGCGGTCGCCGACAATCGTGATCGCGTCAGCAGCCTCGGTCAGCCCGCGCAGATCCTCGGCGGAAAGCACCAGCGACGCCGCGCCCAGATTCTCTTCCAGCCTGTGCAGCTTCGTCGTCCCCGGAATCGGCGCAATCCACGGCCTCTGCGACAGCAGCCACGCCAGCGCAACCTGCGCCGGCGTCGCGCCCAGCCGACCGGCAATCGCAGCCAGCAGGTCCACGACGGCCTTGTTCGCCCGGCGCGCCTCCGCCGTGAACCGCGGCAGCGTGCTGCGAAAATCATTCGCCGCCAGCTCCGTCGTCTCGTCCATCGCCCCGGTCAGGAATCCCTTGCCCAGCGGACTGTACGGCACAAACCCGATGCCCAGCTCTTCCAGCAGCGGCACAATCTCCCTTTCCGGCCTGCGCCACCACAGCGAATACTCATTCTGCAGCGCGGCCACCGGCTGCACGGCGTGCGCCCGCCGGATCGTCGCCGCGCCCGCCTCGGACAATCCGAAATGCCGCACCTTGCCCGCCGCAATCAGCTCCTTCACCGCGCCGGCCACATCCTCAATCGGCACATTCGGGTCCACGCGATGCTGATAATAGAGATCGATCACATCGGTCCGCAGCCGCCGCAGCGAACCCTCCACGACCGCCTTGATATGCTCCGGACGGCTGTTCACTCCCGCCGCGCCCGGTCGCGTATCGCCCGTCAGATTGAACCCGAACTTCGTCGCAATCACCACCTGCTCGCGCACCGGCTCCAGCGCTTCGCCGAGCAGGTCTTCATTCGTATACGGCCCATAGACCTCGGCCGTGTCAAAGAACGTCACGCCGCGATCCACCGCCGCGCGCAGCAGCGCAATCATCTCGTCGCGATCCTTCGGCGCGCCATAGCTGAAGCTCATCCCCATGCAGCCCAGGCCCAGCGCCGAAACCTCCAGCCCACTCTTGCCCAACACTCGTTTCTGCATCACACTTTTCCCTTCTGTCCGCCGTCTCGCGCCAACCGCGCCGCCGACTCTCCCGAACAATCCCAGCATAGAAAACCAACAGCGAACCCCGCGACGCTGATCCTGCCGATTTTTTGCCTGATCCTGTCGCAGGCCAAGATTTCCTCGCCGCAAAAAAACAGCCGCCGCGCAGAGGTCGAATCTCCTCCCGCGCGACGGCTGTGCTCCTGTTTGTTTTTGTTCTGCCGCCTCAGTGCGTGGCAAACATCTTCATCACGTCCCCGCGCAGCGCCACGCGGCTCGACTCCCGCGTATAGAACATATGCCCACCCGGATACTCATGCACGGTCAGCCGCGTCGGGTCGCCCATCACCGGAATCTGGTTCACGCTCAGCACCGAACCCATGAACGGGCAGCTCAGATCGTTCCATCCATGCACAATCATCACGCGCATCTTCGGGTCCGCCGCCACCGCCTGCCGAAGCTGCGTCACCGAGCCGCGTCGCAGGTCGTTGTCGCGATCCCACATCCGATTCACCTCATAGGACAGCGCGTTGTACCGCGCATCCACCTTCCAGCCCACCACCCGCGTCACAAAATCCACCATCGCCGTCGTCGTCGGCGCAATGATGCTGGCCAGCAGCGGATCGCTCGCGCGCTGGTCCGGCGCAAACGGAAACGGATCAAACATCGTCACATTCGAGTCGTAGATCGACCCAAGCTGCCCCTGCTCGCGATGCACCTCGCGCAGATACGCCTCCGTCTCCAGCCGACCGCCCGAGTAGCGCACAAACTCCGGATCAAGCCCCGTCATCTGCGTCACCTTCGCAATCATCTTCTCCATCGCCGGCTTGTCGGAGTAGCCATGAATCAGCGTCGTCGCGTACTCGCCCTCCGCATACGCGATCACGTCGGCCATCGCCTCCGGCGTCAGCTTTTTCTCGCGCTCCAGATTCGCCGCCGTAATCGACGGCAGCGTCACCATCCACGGAATCGGCGACAGGTCGCCATTCTGCTCAATCGTCGGATTCAGATACGGCGACACCAGCACCACGCCGTTCATCGCGATCCCAAGCTGCGACTGCAGGTAGTACGTGATGCGCGGCCCGCGAAACCCGCCATAGCTCTCGCCGATCAGATACTTCCGCGAGGTCAGACGGTCATACTTCACCAGCCAGTCATAGACAATCCGCGACAGATACTCGATGTCCGGCTCGGTCGAGTAAAACATCTTCTTCGTCTCCGCCTCGGAGACCATCGACCGGCTGAATCCCGTCCCAATCGGATCGATAAACACCAGGTCGGTAAAGTCCAGCCACGTCCCCGGATTGTCCGAGAGCGTCGTCGGGTCCGACGGGCTGTCGCCCTGATTGCCGATATTCAGATGCTTCGGCCCGATCGCGCCAAAGTTCAGATAGACGCTCGAAGCGCCCGGCCCGCCATTGAAGGCAAACGTCACGGGTCGATCCTTACCCGGCACCGCATAGGTGGTCACCACCACCTGCCCAGCCTCCTTGCCATCCTTGTCATAGACCGGAAACGGCTCCACCGTCACCGTGTAGTGCAGCGTCCTGCCATTCAGCTCCATCGACTGGTCCACATGCGCCGCAGGCGGCAGCGGCGGCAGCGTGTTTTTCGCAGCCGCCGGTTTGTCCGCCGCAGCCGGTTTCTCGCCCGCATCCGCAGGCTTCTGCGCCACAGCAGGCAGCGCCACCATCAGCGCAGCCAATACCGCCAGCGCACCGAAACAACGAGACCGCGCCGTGAGTCGGCGACGCAGCAGGACAGGGAAGTACCTCAAAGTTTTCATGGAAATACGATACTCCCTCACCCCCGCCGCGCGGGACTGAAATCGTACCCCGCGAGCCACGACGCCAGCCCCAACGCGGCCACGACGCGGCCACGCACTCAGATGCCCTTTGCCTCCTCGGCGCGAGCCGCAAAGAAGCGATCATTGAGCTGCTGAAAAAGCGCCGCATGGTTGCCGCCTGCCTCGGCATTGCGCATGCCCCGCACGCGCTCCACGCAAATCTCCGTCGCCTCCGGCTGGCTCTCCAGCAACGCGAAGACCTCGCGAATAAAGTCCCCGAGCGGCATCGCCATCGGATCCGTCGCCTGACGCGCGCCCATCAGCTCCGTCTGCACATACGGCGGTGCCAGCTCGATCACCTGCACACCGGAATTCCGCATCTGGTAGCGCAGCGACTGCGTCCACGAATGAATCGCCGCCTTCGTCGCGCAATAGGTCGGCGTCAGCGCCAGCGGCACAAACGCCAGCCCCGAGGTCACCGTCATCACCGTCGCCTGCGCCTGTGCCGCCAGATGCGGCAGCAACGCCGCAGTCAGCCGTATCGGCCCCAGCAGATTGGTCGAAACAATCGCCTCCGCATCCGCAACCGCGCCGTCCAGCAGCCGCTCATTGCGCATGATCCCGGCATTGTGGATGACCGCGTTCAATCCCGGAAATCGCTCCAGCGCCTCCGCAGCAACGCGACGAATCGACGCCGGATCATCGATATCCAGCACCATCGTCTCGATGCCGGGATTCGCCGCCGCAACCTCGTCCAGCATCGCCTTGCGCCGACCGGTGACGATCACCTTGTTGCCGCGCGCATGAAAACCCTCGGCCAGGCCGCGACCAATGCCGCTGCCTCCGCCGGTAATCAGAATCGTATTGCCGCTCATTTGCATCCTGTTCCGCTCCGTCTGCAGCCGCCAGAATGAGAACCGCAAAAAGGGCTGCCACCAATGGATGCGCGACCGGCGAATTCGATGCGCATCCTCAGCGCTCGCCATCGAACGCAACCCGTCGCCAGACGCGCAACACTGCGCAACCACGCTGACGAAGAAATTTTATTCATCAAAGGAAATCTACTTCTGCTGG
The DNA here is from genome assembly GCA_021846275.1 of Acidobacteriota bacterium. Lineage (GTDB taxonomy): Bacteria > Acidobacteriota > Terriglobia > Terriglobales > Acidobacteriaceae > Acidicapsa. The sequence continues at coordinate 646,445 of JAJZBZ010000002.1, read as the reverse complement.
ACGTACGCGCTGGCCTGCTCGTATGTCACGCGCAGATACTTGTGCGGATTCACCGGCACGTTGTTGATCCGCACCTCATAGTGCAGATTCGGCCCCGTCGCGCGTCCCGTGCGACCCACATAGCCGATAATCTGTCCGCGCGTCACCGTCTGCCCCGCCAGCACTCCGATCGCCGACAGGTGACTGTACGTCGTCGTCACGCCGTGGCCATGATCCACCACCACCTGCCGCCCGTAGCCCGACTCCTGACCCGCCATCTTGACCACGCCGTCCCCGGTTGCGCGCACCGGCGTCCCGCTCGGAGCCGAAATATCAATCCCTGTATGGAACTCACCCTCGCCATTGAACGGGTCCACGCGCTCGCCAAAGCTCGACGTCACCGGACCCTCGACCGGCCACATCGACGGCGCATCGGCAAGCTGCGTCCAGTCCGTCAGCCCGCTCACCGCATCCGGATCGAAACCCGATTGCAGCGCCTGCGCCACGCGGCCCGTCATCGCCTGCGTGCGCAACGCATAGAACGTATCGAGCGACTGCGTCACCTGCTGCTGGCTCATCGAATCCGCCAGCGCCAGCGAGGCCGGCGTTGCCGATGCCGATGCCCGACCCTGCGCCGCCGTTCGCGTTTTCAGGCCATAAATCGCCGAAACCTCGCCCGCCAGCGCGCCCAGCGACGCCACCTGAACATCCTTCTCGTGCGCAATCTGCGCCATCTGCTGATAGTTCTGCCGCAGTTGCTCCCGCTCCCGCCGAAGCTGGTTGAAGCTCTCCGTCTTCAGCAGCATCCGCGTATACGATCCCGCCAGGCCCATGATCGTGAACGCACCCACCAGCGCCGCCGCCACAAACCCGTAAAAATACTGCACCGGCACAGAGACCCTGCGGACGCGGCCATCCTCATCCCGGGTCACAAACAGAATGTATCGGCGTCTTCGCTGCATCCTCAAACCACACGGCTCTTCGATTACCGCCACGCGCACACCGGTAACCGCCACAGGAACAGGCTACCCAAGGATGCAACGCAACATGCTCCATTTTAATGCAAACCACGCTCCGGAATCGCCGCGATCCCGGAATTCCTTGCCGCTTCCATCCCTGATCTGCATGGTTTCCAGTGCAATTCCCAGGCCGGAACCGCGTTTCTGCGCCGCCGTAACCCGACCCGGACAGAATCCGCACCGGACAAAACCTGCGGGCACTGACGCCCATCCCGCTCAGAGGCTATCCTCACCTACATGGGGACCAGCAAGGAGAGCAGCATGGGGAACCGATCGCGGCAGGCCACCGGCCACGCTCCCACGGAACTGGAAATCCTGCGCCAGATCCGCCAGCGCGCCGCGTCCATCCCGAGCACACGGGTCCGCCTCGGCATCGGCGACGATTGCGCCCTGCTCGCTCCGCGCCCCGGCGAAGAGCTGGCCGTCACCACCGATCTGTCCATCGCCGGCCGTCACTTCCGCCTCGACTGGCACCCGCCGGAGTCCATCGGCCATCGCACCCTCGCGCGCGGACTCAGCGATCTGGCCGCAATGGGTGCCTCGCCAACTGCCGCATTTCTCTCGCTCGCCCTGCCGCCGGAACTGACTCGAAGACGCGCCGCCGCCAAAAGCTGGCTCGACCGCTTCCTCGACGGCTTCTTCGCGCTCGCCCGACATCACGGCGTGCCGCTGGCAGGCGGCGATCTGGCACAATCCCCCATCGCCGTCGCCGACATCGTCCTGACCGGAACCCTGCCGCGCAGCCACGCAGGCAAACGCACCAGCGCCCTGCTGCGCTCCGGGGCCGCCGCCGGAGACCGCGTCTGCGTCACCGGCTCGCTCGGCGGAGCCGCCGCCGAACTCGCCGCACTGGCCGCAAATCCCCGGCGATTCCGTCGCTTCACCACCGCAGCCGAGGGCCATCCTCACCTCTACCCGCAGCCGCGCCTGGCCCAGGGCAGGCTCCTGCGCAAACTCGCCTCCGCCGCGCTCGACATCTCCGACGGCCTCTCCACCGAACTCGCCCACCTGGCATCGGCCTCCGGCGTCGCCATCGAGATCGACGCCGCGCAGATTCCGCTCGCTCCCGCAGCCAGTCTGAATCAGGCCCTCCACGGCGGCGAAGACTACGAACTGCTCTTCACCGTCCCCGCCGACGTCCGCCTGCCGCGCTCACTCGTCGGCGTTCCCGTCACCGTCATCGGTCGCGTTCTGCCCCCCGCGCGAAACAAACGCAGCAGCCCACCAGCAGTCACCCTGCTCGAAAACGGACAGCGCCACACGCTCACCCCGCGCGGCTGGGAACACTTCCGCGCAGACTGAATCCGCAGGCTGAAACCTCCAGGCTCAGTCCGACGCGCTCAGTCCGACGCTTCATCCTCGCCGTCGCCGATCGGCTGCCCCGGCGGCGTCACCAGCACCGGCGCGGGAACATACTTCGCCGGATCCCGCTCGAAATCCTCAATCCGGCTTACCGCGGCATCCCGATGCGCCTTGGCCGTCACACCGCTCACCGTCTCGCTCCCAAGCCACTCCTTCAATCCCATCGCCTCTTCCATCGCCACCGCGCGCGCCTCCGGCGAGGCCTTGGGATTCGCCGCCAGACCCAGCAGTCCATTCAGCACCAGGTCTTCGACGGTCTCCTGCGTCAGCCCCGCCAGTCCCGTCTGTCGCGGAGCCTTCCACGTCGCCTCCAGCGTCTGCCCGATCACCTCGTCCAGCCCCGGCAGCGACGCTTCGCGCGCGTGATACTCCACCAGCCGACTCGCCCGCGCCGGATCAAACAGCAGCGACACCGTCAATCCCGCCGCAGCCTCCACAGCCCCTTCCGGATCGAACGTCAGCCCCGTAAATCCGCCAAACGACTCACGCGTCCGCCGATAGCCCGGCGGCACCGGCGGCAGCATCTGCAACAGCGAATCCGGCAGCGTCAGCGTCCCGGCATTGAGCGTCTCCAAAACATCCGTCAGCGCCTGCCGCTGCTTCGCCGCCGGGATCATCTCCGTCACCATCCCGCCGTCGCCGCGCACCGCATACCGATAGTCCAGCCCGCCAATCAGCTTCGCCGTCGCCTCCGTCTGATAGCGATGCAGCAGATACAGCGGCACCAGCGTCTCTTCCATCTCCGCCATCGGCTCACCCACGCGAATCACATCCGGCCCGAACCGCTTCAGCGCCGCCGCCCGCACCGCCAGCAGCCGCTCCAGCTCCGTCGGCGCATCCGCTCCGTTGTCCCACAGATGCGCATACGGACTGGCACTGCCCAGCGGCCGCGCGTCCTCGTCCGTCAGGTAGCGCACCCCGGCAGCCGCTTCGTCGTTCAGCATTTTTTCCAGCGCCGCCTGCTCGTCGGTGCCTGGCGCAAACTGCGAGTACCCATAGCGAATCGTGTCCTTGTCCCACGCGCCAATCCCCGTCGCATACGCCTTTGCCAGCGTCGGCCTGCCGGACGCGTCCAGCGTGATCCACGGATGCGGATAATCCATCACCGACTCACCCTGGCCTTGGCTCGATGCGGCAAAGTTATGCGCCAGCCCCAGCGTATGCCCCACCTCATGCGCCGCCAGTTGCCGCGTCCGCGCCAGCACCATCGCCTCCATCTCCTTCGGAATCGGCTTCCCGTCCAGATACGGCGCCAGCAGCGCCTCGGCAATCCGATAATCCTGCCGCGCGCGCAGGCTGCCCAGCGTCACCTGCCCCTTGATAATCTCCCCCGTTCTCGGATCGATCACCGACGCCCCATAGCTCCATCCGCGTGTCGCCCGATGCACCCACTGGATCATGTTGTAGCGAATATCCATCGGGTCCGCACCCTCCGGCAGCACCTTCACCACAAACGCATTCCGAAATCCCGCCGCCTCAAACGCCTCGTTCCACCAGCTCGCGCCCTCCACCAGCGCGCTGCGAATCGGCTCCGGCGCGCCGCGATCCACGTAGTAGACAATCGGCTCCACCGGATCGCTCACCGCCGCCGTCGGATCCTTCTTCTGCAACCAGTGCCGCTCGATGTACCGCTTGTCCTGCCGCTCATTCACTCCCGCGGCCTCATCGCGAAACTGCAACGGAAAATATCCCGAGCGCGGATCATACACGCGCGGCTTGTAGCCATCGTCGGGCAGCGCGATCAGCGACGTGTGCTCGCGCACCGTCACCGCATGCGCATCCGGCGTCACCTGCTCCAGATACTTGCCCTTCGGCTCGCTCTGCGCCACAAAGGTCTCCACCGCCTCGACCTCCGTGTTGCGCGGAAAATCCTTCGTCGCCTCCAGCGCAATCGCGCTGCGGCTCATATCCTCGCGATAGCTGCCCTGTTTCGTCGATGCGATCGTCTCCGCCACATTGTGCGCATCGCGCAGAAAGAAATCCGTTGCGTCCACCAGCACGCGGTCGCCATCTTCGGCCTCCACGCGAAACCCCCACAACACGCTCTCGGCAAATGACTGCTCGGTGGCCAGCCGCTCGGCCGGGTCCGTCGAACTCGACCGGAAGCGCAGATTCGGCTCCACCAGCAGAACCTTCCCGCCGACGCGCTCAAAATGCACCACGCGCTCGCGCCCCAGTTGTCCGCGATCCAGGCCAATGTCATTCGAACCCATCCCATACGGAAGCTGATCGAGCAGCAGAAAATCCTCGTCCATCCGCGGAATCTCCAGATACAGCTTGCCCGCGTGCTCATCCCAGTCCAGCGGAAACAAGCCCTCCATGTGCCGCATCGCGCCCGTGCGCAAGGCGATCGACCCCGACGTGTGCCCGCCTGCTTCGCCGTGCTGCGTCGCTCCGCCCGGCTTCGCGCCCATTGCCGACTGCGCCCGCATCGGCAACGCCGCCGCAAAGACCGCTGCCACAGCCCATACGCCGCAAACCCAGCCGACCCGCACTCCACGTTTCCCGATTTGCATCCGTTTGCCTCCTGCACGCATTTCTGGCTATTCTTTCCAGTCATCTTACCCGCTCCCCGCCGCATCGCAATCGCGTATTCTCAAAACGGAAGTTTTTTCTGAGGGCTGCATGGCTGATCTCGCCGAAATCGACGCACTCTTTCGCCAGACCCTGCACGGCGACTACGAAGACGAAGAAGCAGAAGGTGGCCCGTGGGAGGCCATCGGCAAGCTGCAATCCATCGCCACCCGCGAAGTCCTCGACAAAGCCATCGAGTGGGCGCGCGATCGCCGCCCCGCGCGTCGTCAGCGCGGCATCGACATCCTCGCCCAGCTTGGCAAAACTGCCGACCATCCCTCCGTCGTCTTCGCCGACGAAATCTACCCCGTCGTCACCGCCGTCCTCGCCGACGAACAGGATCTCGAGGTCATCGACTCCTGCCTCGTCGCGCTCGGCCATCTTGCCCATCCCACCGCCATTCCGCTCATCCTGCGCTACCGCCGCCATCCCGATCCCGACGTGCGCTTCGCCTCCGCCTTCGGGCTGAGCTGCTTCGCCGATCACCCCGAAGCCATTGCCCCGCTCATCGACCTCACCCGCGACGCCGACCCCGACATTCGCGACTGGGCCACCTTCGGACTCGCCGTTCAGGGCAGCGCCGACTCACCGGAGATTCGCAAGGCGCTCATCGAGCGGCTCGACGACGGCAACCCCGACACCCGCGAAGAGGCCGTCGCCGGCCTCGGCAAGCGTCACGACCTGCGCGTCCTGCCCGACCTCATCGAACTCCTGCAACAGGACGAGGTCTCCTACGGCGTCGTCGAAGCCGCCTGCCATCTGCTCGATCTCGCCACCGTGCGCGAGGACTGGACCGCCGAGGAGTACATCGCCGCGCTCGCCCAGCGTTACTCCGCCGAGCTGGACCGCTATAACTGAAATCCCGGCGTCCCGAATCCCTCCAACGCAAATTTCCGGGAACACTTTCCCGCCTGATCCCGTAATATGAGTTGCACTCGGAGTTTCCCCGTCTGCCCTGCGTCGAGCGGCGTCAGGCGTTCCAACTGTTGTCTTCGATTTCCCACCTTCACCATCGCGGCTCGCGCCCATCCCTGTGCGCTCCGGCCGCTCAGGAGAATCCTCTGTGGCCGAGCAACCCATTGAGCTGCGCATTCAGAACCTGACCAAAACCTACAAGAACGGCGTCAAGGCGCTCGACGGCGTCTCGCTCGTCATCCCGCGCGGCCTCTACGGACTGCTCGGTCCCAACGGCGCCGGCAAATCCACCCTGATGCGTACCATTGCCACGCTTCAGGAGCCGGACTCCGGCACCATCCGCTTCGGCGGCATTGACTCCGGCTTCCTCGATGTCCTCGCGCAAAAAGAAGAGGTCCGCAAGCTCCTCGGCTATCTCCCGCAGGACTTCGGCGTCTACCCCCGCGTCAGCGCCGAAGAGATGCTCGACCACCTCGCGCTGCTCAAGGGCATCACACACGGCAAGGAGCGCCGCGAGGTCGTCCACGCCATGCTCCACCGCGTCAACCTCTGGGACCATCGCCGCAAGGCGCTCACCGGATTCTCCGGCGGCATGCGCCAGCGCTTTGGCATTGCCCAGGCCCTGCTCGCCGACCCGCGCCTGCTCATCGTCGACGAACCCACCGCCGGACTCGATCCCGGCGAGCGCAACCGCTTCTACAACCTCCTTGCCGAGATCGGCGAAAACGTCGTCGTCATCCTCTCCACCCACATCGTTCAGGACGTGATGGAACTCTGCCGCAACATGGCCATCATCCATCAGGGTCGCGTCCTCTTCGCCGGCGCACCGGACTTGGCCGTCGCCAGCCTCGCCGGACAGGTCTGGGCGCGCAGCGTCGCCCGCGATCAGGTCGACGAGTACAAATCCCGCATGGCCGTCATCTCCCACAGGCTCGTCGCCGGCCAGCCCCGGATCCACGTCCTCGCCAGCGCCGCGCCCGAACCGGATTTCACCCCCGTCGCGCCCGACCTCGAAGATGTCTTCTTCGCCAACATCGCCGGTCTCGGCGCAAAGTAACCCGGAGGAGTTCCCATGCTGCGTTTCTTCACCTTTGAGGTTCGCTACTGGCTGCGCTCGACCATGCTCTGGGTCTTCACCGCCATCGTCGCACTGCTCATCCTGCTCGCTCTCAGCACCGATCAGGTCACCGTCGGCGGAGCCATCGGAAACACCTTTCGCAACGCGCCCTTCGTCATCCAGCAGTTCTACTCCATCATGTGGTTCATCACCCTGCTGATGACCGTCGCCTTCGTCAACTCCGCCGCCTCGCGCGAGTTCGCCGCAAACATGCACCAGATCCTCTTCACCAAGCCCATTCGGCGCATGGACTTCCTGCTCGGGCGCTTCTTCGGTGCCGTCGTCGTCTCCACCATTCCCATGCTCGGCATCAGCCTCGGCGCTCTGCTCGCACCGCTCATGCCCTGGGTCGATCATGACCGCTTCGGCCCCGTCTACTGGGCTGCTCACGGCACCGGCATCCTGCTCTTCGCGCTGCCCAACACGCTCTTCATCGCCGCCATCCTCTTCACCATCGCCGTCCTCACGCGCTCGACGATCATTTCCTTCATCGGCGGCATCCTGCTCATCGTCGCCGACGCTGTCGCCGGCACCTTCACCTCCGACATGCAGAACGAAAAGCTCGCTGCCATGCTCGACCCCTTCGGCAACGACGCCTTCAACTACGCGACAAAATACTGGACCGTCGCCCAGCGCAACACCCACGTCCTCACCTTCGACGGCCTCCTGCTCTGGAACCGCCTGCTCTGGGTCGCCGTCGGCCTCGCCGTCTTCGCCTTCGCCTGCTGGCGATTCCGCTTTGAAGAGCGCGCCACCCGCGCCTCAAAGAAGAAATCCGCCGCCGCCGAAACCCTCCTCGCGCCCATCGCCCGTCCCGCTTTTACGCTCCATTTCGGAGCCAGTGCGCGCATCCGTCAGCTCGTCGCCTCCACGCGCATCGAGATGCGCCGCCTCATGAAGACCGTCACCTTCATCGTGCTCACGCTGGCCGCGCTGCTCAACTGCGTCACCGCGCTCATCTTCAACGCGCGCTCCGGCTACGGACTCACCACGCGCCCCGTCACCTACTATCTCCTCACCCTCATCAGCGGCACGCTCTACCTGTTCCTCATCGCCATGATCACCTTCTTCGTCGGCGTCCTCGTCTGGGAGGAGCGTGATGCCCGCGTCGATGAGGTTCAGGACGCGCTGCCCGTTCCCGAGTGGCCCAGCTTCGTCGCCAAATTCTGCGCCCTGCTCGCCTCCATCTTCTCGATTCTGTTCCTCGTCGGCTGCGTCGCCGTCGTCGTCCAGGCGGCTCATCACTACACGCGCTTCCAGTTCGGCCTCTACGCCGACTCGCTGCTCTATCACACCATGGTCAGCTTCGCCTTCTTCACCGCGCTGGCCTTCTTCGTCCACGTCCTCTCGCCCAACAAATACGTCGGCTACTTCGCCTTCATCGCCGTGCTCATCGCCAACGCCTTCATGTGGCGTCCGCTTCACGTCGCCTCCAGCATGCTCCAGTTCGGCTCGCTGCCCACCATGACCTACTCCGACTTCTTCGGCTTCGCGCCGTGGATCGTCTCCTGGCGCTGGTTCGCGCTCTACTGGGGATTCTTCTGCCTGCTGCTCTCGGTCAAGAGCGTCCTGCTCTGGCAGCGCGGGCGCGACACCGGCTGGCGCGCGCGCCTCGTCAACGCCCGGCAGCGCTTCCACGGCCTCGTCCGCGTCGCCGCTTACGTCGGCCTCGCCGGATTCCTGCTCACCGGCTCCTGGGTCTTCTACAACACCGAAATCCTCAACCACTTCGACAGCGAATATCAGGCCCAGCGCCGTCAGGCCGACTACGAGAAAAACTGGAAGAAGTACCAGAACCTGCCCCAGCCGCGCATCACCGACGTCCGCTACAACGTCGCCATCTACCCCAGCCATCGCGGCCTCGTCCTTCACTCCACGGAGCAGATTCGGAACGAAACCTCCGCGCCCATCTCTCAGGTCTGGTTCACGACCGACCGCAACTTTACCTCGCACATTTCATTGCCCGGCGCGCAACTTTCGACCGACGACACCGAAACCGGCTTCCGGATTTACAACCTCGCCACTCCCATGCAGCCCGGTGAGCAGCGAACCCTCCAACTCGATGTCGAGAGTCATCCGCGCGGCTTCGAAAACCAGACCACCATGACCGGCGTCGCCCAGAACGGCAGCTTCTTCAACAACTCCATCCTGCCCCAGATCGGCTATCAGACCGACAACGAACTCACCGACCCCAACGTCCGCCATCGCTTCGGCCTCAAGGAAAAAGACCTCATGCCCACGCTTGAGGTCAACTGCACCGCCGACTGCCGCAACACCTACATCTCCAACAACTCCGACTGGGTCAACGTCGACACCGTCATCAGCACCAGCCGCACCCAGACCGCCATCGCGCCCGGCTCGCTCATCCGCTCCTGGGTCCAGGACAATCGCAACTACTACGAGTACAAACTCGACCACTTCGCGTTGAACTTCTACTCATTCCTCTCCGCCGACTACACCGTCGCCCGCCGCACCTGGACCCCGCCCAACGGACAGCCCATCTCCATCGAGGTCTACTACCTCCGCCAGCAGCCGTGGAACGTCCCACGCATGCTCGATTCCGTCCAGAAATCCTTCGCCTACTACACCGCCAACTTCGGCCCCTATTACCAGCGCGAAGCCCGCATCGTCGAGTTCCCGCGCGTCGCCAGCTTCGCTCAGGCCTTCCCCGGCACCATGCCTTACTCGGAGTCCATCGGCTTCATCGCCGACATCGAAAAACCCGACGACATCGACATGGTCTTCTACGTCGTCGCGCATGAGATGGCGCACCAGTGGTGGGCGCACCAGCTCATCGGAGCCAACATGGAAGGCGCAACCTCCATGTCCGAAACCCTCGCCCAATACTCCGCCCTCATGGTCATGGAGAAGCAGTACGGCCAGAACGCCATGCGCAAATTCCTCCAGTACGAGATGGACGCCTACCTGCGCGCGCGCGGCACCGAACGCCTCAAGGAACGTCCGCTCATGCGCGTCGAAGCCAGCCAGGGCTACATCCACTACCGCAAAGGCTCCGTCGTCATGTACTACCTCCGCGACATGATCGGCGAAGATCACGTCAACGCCGCCCTGCGCCAGATCCTCGGCGAATTCGGCTACCACGACGCGCCCTACCCAACCTCCTGGGCGCTCGTCAACGCGCTCTCCGCGCAGACTCCCGCGCAGTACCAGTACCTCATGCAGGATCTCTTCAAGGACATCACCATCTTCTCCAACCGCGACCTCAGCGCCACCGCCGTCAAGCGCGCCGACGGCAAATACAACGTCACCGTCGTCGTCCAGGTCCACAAATACAAGTCCGACGCCAAGGGCAACGAGGTCGAAGTGCCGGTCGATGACTGGATCGAAGTCGGCGCTCTCGGCGCGCCGCCCAAGGGCTTCCACTACGGCCCTGTGCTCGCCCGTGAGCGCGTCCACGTCACGAGCGGAAACACCGGAGCCACCAACACCTACACCTTCGTCACCGACTCGCTGCCCGACAAGGCCGGCGTCGATCCGCTGCTGCTGCTCATCGACCGCATCCCCGATGACAACCTCAAAAAAGTCGACCTCGCGTCCAGGTAACTCGCATCGAAGTAACTCGCCTCAAAGTAACTCGCATCGAAGTAACTCACGCCGAGTGAATCGAGGTCGGCCCGCCGCGCATCCCGACGCAGCGGGCCTGGCACCCTCCATCGGCTTCCCGCCCATCGCCCGCGCCAGCGCGCGCCTGCTCATCCTCGGCAGCCTGCCCGGCGCAGCCTCGCTTGCCCGCCGCCAATACTACGCCCAGCCGCAAAACAGCTTCTGGCCCATCCTCGCCGCGCTGCTCGGCTTCGATCCGTCCCTGCCTTACGCCGAACGCGCCGAGCGCCTGTCGCAGCACCACCTCGCCCTCTGGGACGTCTGCCGCTCCGGCATCCGCCTGGGCAGCCTTGACAGCGCCATCGAGCGCCGGTCGATCGTCCCCAACGATTTCGCAGCCTTTTTCCGCGCCCACCCGGCCCTGCGCACCGTCGCCTTCAACGGGCGCACCGCCGAATCGCTCTTCCGCTCGCTCGTCCTGCCCACATTGCTCACGCAGCCCACGTTGTCGATTTCCGCCGCAAATCTGCGCTTCCTGTCCCTGCCCTCGACCAGTCCCGCCCACGCCTCGCTGCGCTTCGCCGACAAGCTCACCCGCTGGCGCGCCCTGCTCGACTCGCTCGAAGAATCCGCCTGAACTCCGCGCTGACAGACCGTGCCCACCACCAGCCGCGTATACTCGCCACTCACTCCGGCAACACATCCGCAAACACAAACCCGTCGCGCTCGACCACCTCGCCCGCGCGCACGGCAATCGGCGCAGAAAACGCCGGCGAAGCATACACAAAGCTGTGAAACTCGCCATTCTCCCCGCACGGGTCCACACCCTCCGGCAGCGCCGCCAGCAGCTCGCCATCAAAATCCCGCCCGGCAAACTCCCGCCCCAGCTTTCGCGGGTCCACACACGTCAGCCGCGCCTTCACTCCCGCCGCAATCATCTCCTCGGCCAGCCCGCGCGTCGGCACGTCCCACAGCGGAAACACCGGCTCCAGTCCCGTGCCCGCCAGTTGCCGCTCCCGATACTCCCTCACATCCCGCAGATACAGATCGCCAAACGCCACCTGCTCCACGCCCGCGTCCAGCGCGCGTCGGCAAGCCTCCGCCATCCGTGCCTCATACTGCTCATTCGAGCACGGCCACGGCAGCTCCACCTCCCACAACGGCAGCCCCGCGCGCTCCGCCTGCTCTCTCACCAGCACGCGCCTCACCGCATGCATCGCCACACGGTCCATCGCGTTGTTGAACGTCGTCAACAGCGCCACCATTTCCACATCCTCGCGCTGCCGCAGCCGGTGGAGCGCCCACGCGCTGTCCTTCCCGCTGCTCCAGCTCAGCAACACCCGTTTTCGCTCACCCATCGCCAACTCACACCCTCCGTCCGTTCCCGCACCACCACCCCATGCAACATCTCCGCCAGAATCTCCGCCGTCTCCACCACCGTCATCCCCGACCGGTTGAAGTACCGATTCCCATCCGCCACCGCCACGCGACCCGCGCGCACCGCCCGCAGCTCGTTCCATCCCTCGCGCGCCCGCAACAGCGGCAGCTCCGCCTCGGCGCGCGTCCTGTCATACCCGCACGGCGCAATCACCAGAAACTCCGGATCCGCCTCGCGCACACGCGCCCACTCGATCGCCTGCGAGTGCTCGCCCGGCCTGCCCAGCAGCAGCAGCCCATTCGCCGCCTCCACCAGCTCCGGACCCCAGTTCCCCATCGCAAACACCGGATCCGCCCACTCCATCACCACCACCGTCGGAACCGCGCGTCCCGCGCACCGCTCGCTCACCCGCCGCAGCCGTTCGCGTTCGGCCGCCACCAGCGCACGCCCACGCTCGGCCACGCCCAGCGCCGCGGCCACGCGCTCCATCCCGTCAAAAATCCCCGCCAGAGTCCCCGCCGTCAGCGCCATCACCTGCGCGCCCGCCGTCACACACCCGGCCCGCGCCACATCTCCCGGCGTCACCGCGCACACCTCGCAATGCTCCTGCGCAAACAATATCTCCGCGCCCAGCGCCTCAATCTCCGCCGCGTCAATCCGATACAGCGGCTCGCGCGCCTCCACGCGACGCCTCACCTCGCGGTCAATCTCGATGCTCGTCCCCGTCACCGCGAACGCCGGCGCGCTCACCACCGGCAGCCGCCTCACCCACTCCGGCCAGTCGCACTCATGCGACCGCCCCACCAGGCACTCGCCCATCCCCAGCGCGCAAACAATCTCCGTCGCGCTCGCCAACAGGCTCACCACCCTCGGCCTCGTCCCGTCGAGCGCGCCGCGGACCATCCCCGCGTATTCTGAAGTCAGTTCAGTTTCGGAGACCTGCCGCATGACCATCCTCGACGAAAAACGCGATGAACTGGAGCGTTACGAATTCATGATGGGCACCGACCGAGGCCGCCTCGCCGTCGCCCTCGACCTGCTCACCGACGCCCTCATCCTCACCGGCCAGCACGGCGTCTACTGCGTCTCCAACCGCAATCCCGCCGCGCCCCGGCTCGACCTTCAGGCCGTCCTTGAGGGCATCAACGGTGCCAAATCCCTCATCCAGTCCGTCATGGCCTCGCTCGCCACTGAACCCGGAGCGTCAGCACCCGGAGCATCCGAACCCAAATCCGCCAAACCCGAAGCAGAAAAACCTGCACCCGCCGCCTCGCGCGAATAATTTCCAGCAGCCCGCGCGCCCTCATTCCAGCCCTCGAACCGCGCCTCAGCAGCTTTACTTCTCCACCGTCACCGGCACCGACAAATCCAGGTCCGCCCAGCGTATATGCAGCTCCGTCATCGAGCCTTTTGTATGCTCAAAATCGATGACCATCTTCTCCACCGGCTCCGGGTTTTTGCCCACCTTCAGGTCCACGCGCCCCAGATCGCGATCCGCATGGTATTCCAGGCCCCACTGCCCCGTCTGCCTGTTCACGATCAGCTTCCACGCCGTCGCGCCCGGCATCGTAAAGAGCGTATAAGTCCCGGCGGGAACCGTCAGTGAGCCGATCTTCAGATTCGCCGTGGTCTTCAGCGTCGTCGCCGCATTCGCGCCCGTCCGCCACACCACCCCATACGGCACCAGCCCGCCAAAAATCTTCCGACCCCTCACCGACGGCGCGCTGTAATCCACCGTGATCGTCGCGCCAGCCACCGTCACCGCCGCCTTCGCCGCCGGACTCTGCGGCGGCTGCTTTGCCGTCTGCTGCATTCCGCCACTCGCCTGGGCCACCACTCCGGCCACAGCAACCACGGCCACCCCTGCCCACCGCGTCCAACTGCGCATCCCGTTCCCCATTCCGCATCCCCTCGTCGTCAAATTCAGTTCCCCATCCGCAACCAGCATACCCACCGCAACTCATAGTATCCTGTCAACAGGGCACCCGTAGCTCAGTTGGATAGAGCGAACGCCTCCGAAGCGTTAGGTCGCACGTTCGAATCGTGCCGGGTGCACCATCCCTGATCCACAACTTCCCCATTCCGCCGACCGTGTGCCGACTGCCTCCTGCGCACAGCCGTGAAAACTGCTGCCTGAAGAGTATTTCTTGTCGCCGCACCCAGCCCAGCGCATAATGATCCCCATGTCCGACACTGCGTCCGTCGATCCCCTCGCCCCGCAGGATGACCTGCCAACCCTGTGTGCCATCAGCATCCTCGCCGTCGTGCTCTCCACCATGCTGCACGAAGGCATCGGACACGCGGCCATTGCCATCGCCACGCTTCACGCCTCCGGCACGCTCACATCCCTTGCCTGGTCCAGTCCTCAGGACAGCCGCCTGGTGCTCGCCGGAGGCACACTCGTCAACCTCGCAGCAGGAATTGTCTTCTGGTTTCTGCTGCGAATCACCCAGCCACGGCCTGCCCTGCGGCTTTTTCTGCTCCTTTCCATGGCCTTCAATCTGCTCACCGGTGCCGGCTACTTCTTCTTTTCCGGAGTCAGCAACTTCGGCGACTGGGCTGATTTCATACAGGGACTGCATCCCGCCTGGCTCTGGCATCTTGGACTCATCGTTGTCGGCATACTCGCCTACTACGCTTCGATCCTGCTCATCGGCACCAGCCTGATCCGCCGCATGGGCGCACCCTTGAGCGATGCCTCTCGTTTTCGTCGGCTGACGCTGATCCCTTACTTCACGGCAATCGTGACCGCCACCCTCGCCGGGCTGCTCAATCCCCTGGGAATGAAATACGTGCTGCTCTCCGCCGTCGCATCCACCGCCGGCGGCCTCAGCGGCTTGTGCTGGATGCGGCCCTATATCCCCAAAAAGATCACTCCCGGCCCCGCTCAGTTCGTCCCGCGCAGCTACTCCTGGATTGCGCTCTCGCTCGTCTTCGGCCTGATCTTCATCTTCGTCTTCGGTCCCGGCGTCCGACTGCCCCGCTGAATCCACCGCGCAGCCGCTCCCGGCAATTCTCCGGCCATCCGGCCGCTCGCCGAGGCCCGCGCATTACACTGGATTATGTTGGATTGCGCAACGGCGGCGCAAACCGCACAGCAAACCGCACAAAGGATGCCATGCACTGGATTCACTTCTCACTGGAACAGATTCTCTGGGCGCTCGTCTTCGCCGCCCATCTCGTCCTTCTCGTCGTCCTCCTCGGTCGCGAACGCATCCAGCGCCTGCCCTGGTTCACGGCGCTCACCCTGCTCTCGGCCCTGCGACTGCTCACCGACCATCTCCTGCAAGGCAAGCTCTCCACGTACGCCTTTTACTGGCAAAGCTACGCCCTGCTCATCGCCGCCTCGCTTTTCCTGCTCGGCGTGCTCATCGAACTCACCCGGCTCACCTTCGGTCGCGGCTGCCGACGCGGCAAGCCCCTCAGCCCGCTCGCATGGCAGGGCTGGAGCCTGCTCGTCGTCGCCATCGCCCTCACCGCGCTCTACTACTGGGGTCCGTGGCCCGACCTCAAGGCCATGCAGGCCAACGCACAGGCCTACCCGCTGCTGCTCACCGTCGTCATCGCCCTCAAATCCGAACTCTTCGTCAGCATGCTCGCCATCCTCTCCGGCCTGCTCATGATGCTCTTCGGCGGCCGCTTCGGCAACGGCTTCCGCAGCCATCCCGTCCAGCTCATCATCGGCCTGTCCACCACCGCCGTCGCCCGCCTCACCGTCGAAGGCATCACCGACCGCATCAAGGTCACGCACAAAATCACCAACCGCGCCGACTACGACCGCATCCTCCACCTCTTCAACCGCCTCGACAACGCCCGCCTCGTCGTCTGGCTCCTGGCCATCCTCTGGTGGACCTACGCCCTCTGGCAGGACGAACCCGGCTCGTCCTCAACAGGCGAAGCTCCCGCACTCGCCACCACCGACCCCACCCCCACCGGCATCAGTCCAGCGAGTTCCGTGAATCCCGAAGAGTAAGCGACTCGACGTTGAGCGTACCGCGCTACCCGCCAAAGCCGTAGAGCGGAGATTTCTACAGACGCTCCTGAGCATTTCTCCTCGGCGGAGTATCTACTCTGATTGATGAGAGAGATGCGGCACTCCGTCACAGGGAATGCCAAACCCAGAAAACTCCAGTTATCACTGGATGAGAAAAAGGGGGCAGGTCAACCATGCCCAACGGATGCCACTAAGCCCGGCGAGCGAGGGACAGGAATGATCCATCTTTGCAGTCGATGACCGCATCTTCTGTTTCCAAGTCTCACTCTACCCGCTCTCCAGTGAAAGAATCCGTGGAAAAACTTCACTCAAATATTCATCAGTGAAATAATGAGCGAAAAATTTCACTCAAATCGGTTCGCGAACGCATCCTGAGAGCCGGTGCTGATCTGCTCTATCCACCGCCCTGCTCGCCCGACCTCAATCCAATCGAAAAGGCCTGGTCCAAACTCAAAACAATGCTCCGTTCGGCAAAATCAAGAACCCGAGAAGCTCTTGACCAAGCCCTCACAGAACACCTCACACAGATCACAGCAGAGAACCCTCAAGCTTGGTTCAGACACAAAGACACTTGTGTATACCTATAAGAGAAATGCTCTAAGCCTTCGCAACTGGCTGGCTTTCTGTCTCAGGAGAACAAACGCTCATGTCCATCACTGTCGTCGGTTCCGTCGCCTTTGACTCCATCACCACGCCCGTCGGCAGCCGCGAACGCTGCCTCGGCGGCGCGGCCACTTACTTCTCGCTGGCTGCCAGCTACTTCACGCCCATCCGCGTCGTCGCCGTCGTCGGCGAGGACTTCACCGCCGCCGAGGAATCCGTCTTTCGCGCGCGCTCCATCGATCTCGCCGGCCTTGAGCGCGCGCCCGGAAAATCCTTCTTCTGGGCCGGCAACTATCTCCAAAGCCTCAGCGAAGCAAAGACCGAGCAGACGGACCTCAACGTCTTCGCCGACTTCAATCCGCAGATTCCGACCAGCTATCAGGACACGCAATTCCTGTTCCTCGCCAACATCGATCCCGTCCTCCAGCTTCGCGTCCGCCAGGCGCTGCCCGGCGCTCAACTAGTCTGCGGAGACACGATGAACTACTGGATCCACGATCATCGCGACGCGCTCCTGCGCACGCTCGCCCATCTCGACGTGTTGCTCATCAACGACACCGAAGCGCGCCTGCTCTCCGGCGAAGCGAACCCCCTGCGCGCAGCAAAAAAAATCCTTACCCTCGGCCCGCGCGCCCTCGTCGTCAAGCACGGCGAATACGGCGCGACGGCCTATCTTGGCCCGGACCTTTTCGGCTCCGATCTTCCCTACAGTGCGGAAGCCACTGTTCCGCCAGTCTTTCGCGCGCCCGCTCTGCCTCTCGACACGGTCGTCGATCCCACCGGCGCAGGCGACAGCTTCGCCGGCGGATTCTTCGGTTACATCGCCTCGCAGCCCGCATTCACTCCCGCCGTCCTGCGCCGCGCGCTCTTTTACGGCAGCGTCATGGGATCCTTCGCCGTCGAGCGTTTCGGCACCGAGCGCCTCCAGCATCTCACTCGCGCCGAGATCGACGCCCGCTTCGCCGCCCTGCGCCAGATCACTCATCTCGATTCCGCTTCCGATCCGAAATAGCCCGGCAGAGCATCTAAACTCATCAGCGTGCCCACTTCCCGCGCCAGTTCGCAGCCTGCTCCCGGCCACGCTCCGCCCGTCTCTGCGCGCGAGCGTCTGCTCCTCCTGCTCGCACTCGCGTTCACCTCGCTCGCGGCCAATCTCTGGAGCGCCCATCGCCGCGCCTGGCTCTTCTACGGCGACGCCGAGGCTCACCTTCACATCGCACGCCGCCTCTTCGACTCGCACCGCCCCGGACTCGGCCAGCTCGGCTCCGTCTGGCTTCCGCTGCCGCACATCCTCCTCGCACCCTTTGCCGCCATCACCCCGTGGTGGCGCTCCGGCTTCGCCGCCGTCCTTCCCTCCACGCTCTGTTTCCTCATCGCCGCGCTCGCCCTGTATTTGCTGCTTCGCATCTGGCTCCGCGCCCTCCCTTCGCTCTTCGCGCTCGCGTTCTTCGCGCTCAACCCCAACCTGCTCTACCTCCAGACCACAGCCATGACCGAGCCGCTGTTCCTCGCCACGCTCATCGGCTCCATTCTCCTGCTCGTCCGCTGGCAGCTCGCGCTCGACGCGTCGAAATCAGCACCCACCTCCGCCAATCGCGCCAGCCTCGGCAGTCGCCATCTCTGGCCGCTCATGCTCACGCTCATCGCCTCCGCCTGGACGCGCTACGACGGTTGGATTCTCGGCTTCGCCGCCTGGCTCTGGATGGCCATCGCGCTCCACCGCCGCCGCGCGCTCATCCAGCGACGATTCATCCTCGCCAGCTTCGCCCTGCTCGCCGCGCCCGCGCTCTGGATGCTCTACAACGCCGTCTACTTCGGCGACTGGCTCGACTTCATGCGCGGCCCCTACTCCGCCGCCGCCATCGAAGCGCGCACCTCCGTCGGCGTCGTTCCGCCCCACCCCGGCTGGCACAATCCCTGGGTCTCGGCTCTCTTCTTCTGGCACTGCTCCACCGGCGACGCCTTCGCTCGCTCCGTCGTCGGCTGGCTTCTGCTCGCGCTCTCGCTCGTCGGCCTCATCCTGCTCGTTCGCCGCCTGCGGCACAGCGCGGTATCCCCGCGCGCTTTCGATAGTCGCCCCGCGCTCGCCATCCCGCTGCTGCTCTGGTTTCCGCTGCCCTTTTACGCCTACTCCGTCGCCTGGGGATCGGTGCCCATCTTCCTGCCCGACTGGTGGCCTCACTCGTTTTACAACACGCGCTACGGCATGGAACTGCTCCCAGCCTTCGCCTTCACCCTCGGCTTCGCCATCGACTGGCTGCTCCGGCAATTAGCCGTTGCCAGTCGACACTCGCCCACTTCCCAATCCTCAGCTCGATCCACCGCACAGCCCACGCCCATCCTCGCCGCCTCACTCGCCTGCTTCCTCATCGCCAACGCAGGCCAGATGCTCGGCCAGGGACCGCTCGTCTACATCGAGGCCACGCGAAACTTCGCCGCGCGCAGCGCCTACACCGAAACCCTCGCCGCCGCGCTCGCTCGCCTTCACTCCCTTGACCCATCCGCGCTCACGCTTGTCGATACCTCCGCTTTTCCCACCATCATTCCCCGCGCCGGACTCACCTACCGCCAGACCCTCAACGAAAGCGACAAACAGTTCTTCCGCGCCGCGCTCGCAGCACCCGCCCAGCGCGCAGGCATCGTGCTCGCCTTCAACGGTGACGCCGTCGCCCGCGCCGTAGCCCGTCACCCGCAGCGCCTGCGCCTCGTTGCCCATTTCTCCGCGCCCGGCCAGCCCGCCGCGTCGCTCTACATCTCCACGCTTTCCCCGCTCGCCAGCGTCCTGCCCGCGTACGCCACGCAGTGATAGCATCAGCCAGAGAACCCACGGAAGGACCGCCTTGATCCCATTCACCAAAGCCCACGCCTGCGGCAACGATTTTCTCATCGTCGCCGAAGACGACCTCGCCGGCCACGATCCCTCCTCGCTCGCCATCGCGCTCTGTGACCGCAACACCGGCATCGGCGCCGACGGCGTCGAGTATTTCTCCTGGCAGAATCAGGACGCCGCTCTCGGCCCGCTCTCGGCCCGCATACGCCTCTTCAATGCCGACGGCTCGCTGGCCGAGATCAGCGGCAACGGCACCCGCTGCGTCGCCGCCTGGATGGCTCACGAAGCCAGCGCGCAGCCCGGCGACGAACTCACGCTCACCACCGACGCCGGCCCGCGCTTCTCCAAGCTCGTCGAGCTGCGCACCTCCGGCTCGCCCACCGCGCTCATCACCACCAACATGGACACCCCGGACTGGGAGCCGCGCGTCGTCGAACTCTCCGACGGCTCGCGCCTCGACGGCATCTCCGTCTCCATGGGCAATCCCCACTTCGTCCTGCTCGTCAGCAATCCGCCCCTGCCCGACGGCTCGCTCGATTTCTCCCTCGACGGCCGCCCCTGGCAGGAGATCGGCGAAGAAATCTGCTTCCACCCCGATTTCCCCGAACAGACCAACGTCGAATTCATTCAGCGCCTCGCCTCGCCGCGCAATCAGCCCGATCAGGTCGCGCTGCGCATCTTCGAGCGCGGCGTCGGCCCCACTCACTCCTCCGGCACCGGCACATCGGCCGCCGCCACCGCCATGATCGCCGCCTTCGGCTCATCCTCAACCATCGAAATCTTCGCCCCCGGCGGCATGCAGTCCGTTCACTGGCCCGGCGACAGCTCCCCGCTGCTGCTCACCGGCCCGGCCACGCTCATTGCACGCGGCGAAGCCTGGCTCGCGACTACGAACGGCTGACGGCGACATTGGCTGCGCTCCACTATCTGGCCATCGCACGCATCCTGCTGACAAATCTGATCCGTACATTCCAACAGAGTTAAGAACAGGCACCCGGAACGGCAGCATCCTGATTTCCTCCGTTGGGCACAGGAGATGGGATTTTCCCCTGGCCAGCCAGACCCGTGCGGAGCGCGTGGCGGGCCATCTCGTCCTGGATGGTCAGTGCCAGCGCCAGCGCCCGGCATCCCTCGCTGGCGTTGACCGCGGGCGCGGAGCGCGTCCGGACGGAGCTGAGAAACGACTCCAGTTCAAGGCGCAGCGGCTCGCCGGGCACGATGGCGGGCTTGTCGAAATGGAGGCCGGGCAAGCCGTTGACGAAGTCCTGGGCGGCACCGGCGCGCATGGCGGCTTCGAGATGGAAACTCGGATCGACGGCGATGACGAGCGCGTCGCGCCGGGCGTAGTCGATGGAGACGTAGCGGCCCGGTTCGAAGTAGCGCAGCTTGCGGACGCGCTCGGTGGAGACGCGCGAGGCGGTGAAGTTGGCCACGCAGCCGGAGTCGAATTCAACGCGAACGTTGGCGATGTCCACTTTGCCGGAAAGAATGGGTAACCCGACGGCGCGTACCTCCCGCACCGGGCTGGCGGCGAAACACAGGACAACATCAAGGTCGTGGATCATGAGATCGAGAACGACATCGACATCGAGCGAGCGGGGAGTGAAGAGGCTGAGGCGATGGGCCTCAAAGAACATGGGGCCACGCAGATCCTGCAGCATGGCGAGGACGGCTGGGTTGAAGCGCTCCAGATGGCCGGGCTGAAGTATGCGGTCGTGACGCGCGGCAAGCGTACACAGGTCGTCGGCCTCCGCCAGCGAGGCCGCAAGCGGCTTTTCCACCAGGCAGTCGATGCCAGCGCGAAGAAGCCGACTGGCGACGGCGCAGTGATGAACGGTGGGCACGGCAACGACGGCGGCGGCAAGCGCCAGGTCCGCGGCAAGCGCTGCATCCACGGACGCAAAAACCGGAATGCCGTATTGCTGCGCGACCGTGGCGGCGCGCTCGGAATCCGGCTCGACAGCGGCGACAAGCGCGGCCTGCGGCAGTTCGTGGAGGACACGGAGGTGGTTGCGTCCGAAGGCCCCCGCGCCGACGACGGCGACGCGGACGGGATGATCGGCAGGAGACAAATCTACGCCTTGCCGCCGCTGACGACGGCCAGACAGCGAGTGTAGAGATCGAGAAGCTGGCTGACCTGTTCCTCGGGCTTCGCGGCATGCGTGCTGCTGAATCCCGTGGACGGCACGGCGGGGCGGCCAAAGCTGGTCGAAGCGGCAACAAACTTCAACAGGTCCAGCGCGATGTCTTCGTTGCGGCGCGCGCCACTGCCGGGGGTTTCCTTTTCCATGAGCGTGAGTGTCCTTCGTTTTTCGTCGTTCAACACTTCATCGTATCAGGCATCGCAAACAGCAGCAGCGCCACCGCGTGGGCAGGCTCACGCATTGGCCGCTTCCGTTGGCCGCCTGTGGGCTGCGGCTGAGGACGATGGCATTGGCAGGGGCGGGAGCGACAAGAGCGGAAACAGCGGCGGCTGATTCGTTACGCGTTGGGGCGGCTTACGCCTCCAGTGCGCGTGGGCGCAGGATGGGGTGAAGGCGCGACTCGATCCGCGACGGCAGCATGCGCGAGCCGGTAACGGAGCGTTCGTTTGTGGCTGCATTGGAACGTGGCTGGACGGTCGAGCCGGATCGTTCGCGCGCGCGTTCGCGCTGCCAGGCATCGCTGGCCCGGTGACGATCCGAGGCGGATTCCTGGCGGTGAGCCGCGATGGCCTGCGTGGCAATGGCCGGTTGATTTTCCCGCGATTGCGCGGACTGGCTGCGCAGGACGGAAACGGTCGGCGCAGAAAGAGCGGACGACTCTGTGTCGGCTGGTTGCGGATTCGGGCGATCCTGGGCGCGCGAGGCGGAGAAAACCGAGGCTGCCGTGCCGGACGCGACAGGGTGGGGAGCGATGGCGGCCGCGCGAGAGATCGCGCGCGAGACCATGCGGGATGGACGCTTCGACCGGGTCGCAGCCGTGGCGGCTGGCGCCGCTACCGGCGCGGCGCGGCGCGCGGCCACAGACTGGATGGCAGGCGCTGCTTGTGGGCTGGCCGCGCGGGCAACGATGGTGGATTTGCCCGGCTGGGCAGTTTCCTTTCCGCTGATTCGCGACCCGGTGGCTCGCGACGGGTTGGGGTTATGCTGGGCTGTGTGGGGCTTTATGACCGGGTTTGCGGCACGGGTGTCGACGGCGACCGACAGCGTGGGCGTGGCGTCGCGATTCACGCGCGTGGGCGGCGTGGGAATGAGACGCGCGGAGGATTCAACCTCCGCAAACTCCGCCTCCGAATCCAACACCGATGTGCCAAGCCTGCTCGCCGGGCTTCGCTCCATCTCCACATCCGCGTGTGAGCGCGCGTCGACCGCGCGGCGAACGAAGAAATCATCGACGAGCTTGTAGAGGCACTTCTGGCCGCAGAGATGGAGCGCGCCGCGACGGCGGCGGCCGAGCGCGGCCCATGTGCCGAGGCGGATTTCTCCGTCGCGTTCGAGGGCGACGAACCAGTGATTGCTTTCTTTCTTGTCAGCGCCGCAGATGTCACAACTGAAGGTCTGTCGAATCACGCATCTCTCCCGATAGTGCTGATTCCATTCGATCCTGAGCGAAGGCAAATGGGGGAGGAAAATGAGAATGGGATGAGAGTTGTGCGCAGGATGGGGAATGCGCGGACGGCGCTGTTCTGAAACAGGACACGAAGATGTTTTACACTGGCTTCTTGCTGAATGGCCTGACAACGAATCGCCACCCCGCGATCCCTGCCGTGCCGCTTGTCGATGTGGTCGGGGTAGGTCTGAATGCTGCGGATACGCTGATTGCGCTGCCGCATTTTCCGGTTGCCGGCAGCAAGGTGGAGTTCAGCGAGTTGCTGACGCTGCCGGGCGGTCAGGTGGCTTCGGCGATGGCGGCGTGCGCGACGTGGGGGTTGCGGACGCGGTATGTGGGCAAGCTGGGAGATGACGCGGCGGCGGGTCTGCATGAGGCGGAGTTTGCGCGCCTCGGCGTGGAGGCGCATTGCATTGCGGTGCCGGATTGTCATAGTCGCCAAAGCATCATTTTGCTGGACGAGCGCGGCGAGCGGACAGTCCTGTGGCGGCGGGACGAGCGGCAGAACCTGCTTGCAGCCGAGTTGCGCGCAGAGTGGATACGCCAGGCGCGGGTGCTGCTGGTCGACGGTTATGACACAGCGGCTGCCACGCAGGCGGCGGAGTGGGCGCGCGCGGCGCGAGTGGCCACTGTGGCAGATCTGGACGAGCTGTATACGGGCATAGAGAACCTGCTGGCACGAACAGACTACGCAATTGTGAGCCGGGATTTTCCGCAGCGGCTGACAGGTGAGGCTACGCTGGAAGCCGCGCTGCGGACGATGATGCGACGCTATGGCCATCGGCTGGCGGCGGCCACTCTGGGCGAGGATGGAGTGCTGGCGTGGGATGGGGAGCGGATGCTGCATGTGGAGGCGTTTCCGGTGCCGGTGCGCGATACGACGGGCGCGGGCGATATTTTTCATGCGGGCTTTGTCTACGCGCTGTTGCAGGAGTGGCCGCTCGAGCGGCAGCTTGCATTCGCGTGCGCGGCGGCGGCGCTGAACTGTACCGCTGCCGGAGCGCGGGGCGGGATTGGCAGCGTCGAAGAGATTGAGCGGCTGATGAGCACGCGCCAGCCGGACGCAGGCGGCCAACGTGCTGCGGAATGGAATCGATAGCTGCGAACGGCACGGATTCGATCGCGCAGGAACGGTGCGACAATCCCTGCGCTGCCAGATCAGCGAATGCGCGCGGCGAGCAGTGCGGCGAGCAGCGCTGTGCGCGGGGCGATGGAATCGAGCAGGACGGATTCGTGGGGCGCGTGAGCGCCGTCTCCAACGGGACCGAGGCCGTCGAGTGTGGCGATGCCGAGGGCGGAGGTGAAGTTGCCGTCGGAGGCGCCGCCGGTTGCGGCTTCGTCGAGCGGCCAGTCGAGCTGCGCGGCAAGCCGCTGGGCGAGGCGGAAAAGCCGGACCGTGCCGCGCGTTCGCTCCATCGGCGGGCGGTTGATGCCGCCGGTGACGAAGACGGCGCAGTCGCGACCGAGCGGGGTGGGACGCAGCGCCAGGAATCGCCGCTCCATGCGTGGTCCGTCGGCGCGGCGGGCGATGCGGAGATCGACCTCGGCCCAGGCGTGGCCGGGGACGATGTTGGATCGCGAGCCACCCTGGACGACGCCGACGTTGACGGTGATGCCGCGCGCGGGATCGGTCCAGTGGCTGACGTGCTCGATGAGCCGCGCCAGTTCGCGTATGGCCGAGCGACCGGAGGCGAAATCAACGCCGGAGTGAGCGGCGCGTCCGGTGACCTCGATGCGGAAATTTCCCGTGCCCTTGCGCGCGGTCTTGAGCGCGAGACCCTGCGCTGGCTCCAGCACAAAAACCGCCGACGATTCGCGGGCCAGGGATTCGGTGAAGGAGCGCGAGACGGGGCTGCCGATCTCCTCTTCGCTCACCAGCAGAAGGACGATCTGATGGCCACAGGCGCGGCTGAGCAGCGACGCCTCCTGAAGCATCTGCAGCGCGGTGAAGGCCATGGCGACGCCGGTCTTCATGTCGAGCGCGCCGGGACCGTGGAAGCGCTCGCGATCCGTGCGGCAGGGCATGGTGGCAAGGGTGCCGACGGGCCAGACTGTATCGAGATGGCCGAGCAGAAGCGTGCGCGCGGCGGCGCGTGGCGAGCCGAAACGGAGTTCCAGCAGATTTCCGTGAGCACGCTGGCGATGAACGCGGACGCGCGCGCCGAGGCTACGCGCATGGTCGGCGGCGAGAGCCATGCAGCGATCAACGGCGGCTTTGTCGTCGGAGGGCGACTCGACCTGCACGAGCGAACGGGCGAGCGCGAGGAGATCGGGCTGAAGGCGACGCGCACCGGCAAGCCAGGCTCGCATCGGAACCGAGGAAACAGAGTCGCGCGGAGCAGCCTGAGCCATGAACACACTATAACCACTGCGCAGCATTGCATGCAGCAGCCGCGCGCTTCGCGCGCCACGGACTTTTGTTACCGCTCCCGATGGTCGGCATTGCATGCAGCGGACGCGCGTTCGCGCTGTGGCGCTCCCGTTGGTCGCGGGTGGGCGACGGCTGAGGCTGATGAGCAAGCAAAAGCAAAGACAGAAGCAGATTCCCTTCGGGAATGACAACAAAAAAGCAAAAACAACAGCAAAGGCAAAAACAACAGCAGGAGCAAAGGCAAGAGCGAGGTTTTTACTGACCACTGACGACTGACCACTGACGGCTCTGAAGCAGATTCCCTTCGGGAATGAGCATGGCATGCAGCGGACGCGCGGACGCGCCTTGCCGCTTCCGCTGGTCGCGGGCTGGCGTTTGGATTTCTGCGAACAGACGGGGTCGATGGTTTTGAGCTAAAAGCCTATTATTCACTTGTTTGAGCGGGTTTTTGACGGGTTACTGGTTGACTATTAACCCGGTTACCCCCCCAGGGGGTGGTATTTATTTTCTTGCCAACGAACTTTTGGCGAAATGATTACTGAATAGTAATTATTTGCGCCTGCCCTGAATGCTGTGCCGGGCGAGTGAAGGACAGTATGGCACAGAGACGAATAATTGCATGCCACGGGGTTAGTGGTCAGGGGTCAGGGGTCAGTCGTCAGGGACGGATGCTGTGATCCCACCCAAGCGCAGCTTTGCTGACCACTGACGGCTGACGGCTGACGACTGAGAAGCGGATTCCCTTCGGGAATGACAACAAGAAAGGCAACGGCAAAAACAACAGCAAAAGCAGCGGCAAGGGCATTTTCTGACGACTGACGACTGACGGCTGACGACTGACCACTGACGACTTCAAAGCAGATTCCCTTCGGGAATGACAACAAAACTGGCGGAATCAAATGCGGGTTTTGGGTGGCCTGTGATTTGCGGCCTGGCGTTCGGCGTCGAGGAGTGCGCGTTTGCGTTCTGTGCCCCAGCGGTAGCCGCTGAGAGAGCCGTTGGCGGCGAGGACGCGGTGGCAGGGAACGGCGAGCGCGACCTGGTTGGTGGCGCAGGCGCGGGCGATGGCGCGGGTGGCGGTGGGCTGGCCGAGGGAGCGTGCGAGTTCGGAGTAGCTGCGGGTCTGGCCGGGGGGAATCTGGCGCAGAGCGGCCCAGACGCGCATCTGGAAGGCTGTGCCGCAGAGGTCGAGCGGGAGATCAGGCAGCGCGAGGCCGTGTTGGGCGGCGCGAAGAACCTGAGCGAGGCGCGTGGCGAGTGTTTTCGAGGGCGTGAGCGTGGCGGCGTGGAAGCGCTGGCGGAGGTCGGCGAGGAGCGCGTCGGGTGAGTCGCCGAGGGCGAGCCAGCAGAGGCCGCGCGGGGTTTCTGCGGCGATGGCGTGGCCCAGTGTGGCAACAGGCGCGGGATCGAGAGCAGGATCGTGAGCACAGGCGGCGATGGCGTAGGCGATGGTTTCGCCAGCGCCGCCGTTGCGCGCGGAGCCGGGCGTCATGCCGAGCGGCGAGTGCGTGTAGGCGCGGCTGGAGGAACTGTAGCCGGCCGAATAGATCGCTTCGGTGATGGTTTGCGCGGTCCGGGTCTGCATCTGCTGCGCGAGATGGTCGGCGCGGAGGCGGCGGAGAAACTGCGCGGGCGAGAGACCGAAGGCTGCGCGAAATTCGCGGCGGATGGCGAAGGCGCTGCGCGTGGTCTTTCGGGCTAGTGTCGCGAGCGGGAGCGGGCCGGTACGGGAACTGGCTGCGTGCTGGTGAAGCAGCGTGGCGACCTGAGCAGCAAGCGGAACAGCAGTCGCTGTGGGTTGAGTGGGGCGGCAGCGCCGGCAGGGGCGAAAACCGGCGGCGAGCGCGGCGTCCGGGTGGGCGAAGAAACGGACGTTGGCGCGGCGAGGCAGGCGGCTGGCGCAGCCGACACGGCAGAAGATGCCGGTGGTCGAGACGGCGTAAAAGAAGCTGGCCGAGGGGTCGCGCTGACGAAGCTGGCGCCAGAGCCGGTCGTCGTCTTGCTGGTGGTCGGGATAGATGGCGGAGAGTGGCATGGAGTTGATTGTGAGCGAAGCGGAGCGGGGACGCACTCCGAATCGTGCGTGCAATTCGTGAAGCGGTTTCGCCGTTTTCGCCCCGCTTTACGGGCTTTCCGCAGCGTCGCGTCGCTGGCCTCGCTCAGCCGTCGAGTTTGCGGGCGACGAGTTCGTTGAGCAGGGCGGGGTTGGCCTGGCCCTTGGAGGCGCGCATGACCTGGCCGACGAAGAATCCGGCGACGGTTTTTTTGCCGGCGCGATATTGCTCGACCTGTCTGGGGTTGGCGGCGATGACCTCGTCGATGAGCGCTTCGAGGGCGCTGGAGTCGGTGATCTGCTGCGGCTTTTCGCGCTCGTAGACGGAGGGGAAATCCTCGGCGCGCTCGAAGCAGAGGTCGAAGAGCTGCTTGAGCTGTTTGGAGCTGATTTTTTCCTCTTCGAGCAGGTCGGCGGCGAGGACGAGGCCGTCGAGCGAGATGGGCGACTGGGTGAGTTCGAGATTGGCTGCCTTGAGGCGTCCGCCGAGTTCGCTGAGCAGGAGATTGGCGAGGCGGCGCGGGCTGCGGGCGCGCGCGGCGGCGGCCTCGAAGCGGTCGGCGAATTCGCGCGTGGCGGTGAGCGTCTGCGCGTCCTGCGGAGTGAGGCCGTAGGCGGCGATCATGCGCAGGCGGCGCGGCTCGGGCAGTTCGGGAAGACGGGCTGCGATCTGCGCCTTCCACGCGGCGGAGACGACGAGCGGCGGAAGGTCGGGTTCGGGAAAATAACGGTAATCGTGGGCCTGTTCCTTGGAGCGCATAGAGTAGGTGCGGCCTTCATTCGCGTTCCAGAGGCGGGTTTCCTGGGCGATTGTCCCACCCGCTTCGACGACCTCGATCTGACGCTCGATCTCGTATTCGAGCGCGGCGCGGATGAAGCGAAAGCTGTTGACGTTTTTGACTTCGACTTTTTTGCCGAAGGTGGCCGAGCCGCGCGGCATGATGCTGACGTTGGCGTCGCAGCGCAGGGAGCCTTCTTCCATGTTGCAGTCGGAGACGCCGGCGTAGAGGAGGATTTCGCGCAGGCGGGTGAGGTATTCGAAGGCCTCGTCGGGAGTGCGGAGGTCGGGTTCGGAGACGATCTCAATCAGCGGCGTTCCGCAGCGGTTGAGATCGACGTAGGTGCGCGTGGCGGAGTCGGCAAATCCATCATGCAGGCTTTTGCCGGCGTCCTCTTCCATGTGGGCGCGGGTGATGCCGATGCGTTTGAGGGAGCCGTCGGCGGCGGGGATGTCGAGGAAGCCGTGTTCGGCGATGGGCTTGTCGAACTGCGAAATCTGGTAGCCCTTGGGCGAGTCGGGATAGAAGTAGTTTTTGCGGGCGAAGATGGAGCGTTCGCGAATCTGGCAGTTGAGCGCGAGGCCGGCGAGAGTGGCGAATTCGACGGCCTGGCGATTGAGCACGGGCAGGGCACCGGGCAGGCCGAGACAGGTGGGGCAGATGTTGGTGTTGGGCGCGGAGCCGTAGTGGTTGGCGCAGCCGCAGAAGGCCTTGGTGGCGGTGAGAAGCTGGACGTGAACTTCGAGGCCGATGACCGGCTCGTATTTGGCGAGGAGGTCGGGATGGGGCGCTGCGGCGATGGTCATGAGGTGATTTTAACTGGGTGATTGTGGTTGGGGAATCGAGCTTGTGCTTTCGCTCTGGAGCGCATTCAGGAACGATATGGATTCGATGTGAGATAGCCTTGTCAGCAGAATTCCTGGCCCGGGGATGGGTTGCTGCTCGCCGTCATCCATGACCCATGCGGCATCTTCGAGAAACAGGGAACTCTCTTCCGGATCATCGGAGTAGTAGCGCACATAGCCGATGATCCTGCGGCTTCCTTCAAGCTGCACGAGAACGTAGGATGCAGTGATGTCCTGGAAGGCATCGTTCCAGATCGTGCTGCGCGCGGTGCGTTGGGTGATGCCGGATTTACGAAGAAGCTTGAGTAACCAATCGTGATTGATATTGGCGCTGTACAAGACGGCGAGCACGGCGGCACTGGCAGCTAGTACTGCAAGATAAAGCCATCTCAGATGAAGGACATATTGCTCGAAACCATTCGTCGCGACGTGGTTCCAGACGAGAGGAAGCGTGTAGCCGAAAGATGGCGCAACGACCAGATAGAGAATGAGGCTGAAGAGAAATGCCTCGATGACCTTGTCAAAATCCGATTGCTTCCTGCGGATTGTGAGCTTGTCGACGATGTAAGCGCAGGCGAAGCCGGGCATCAGGAGAAGCAGAATTCCGAAGGCTTGCGTGGTGGCGGGCATCCTGGCCTCTGAGCCGGATTACTTTTTCGGCGGCGGCGGTTTGATTCCTGTCGGACGTTGGAGATTTTCCGGTTTCGACGGCTTGAACCGGGTCGCAAGCGAGGCTGGCATGCCGTCCTGTGTAAGCGTATTGGCAGGAATATCGCGATGCATCAAGTCTGAATTGATGGGAGATGTGCTTCGGTCCGTCATGTCGCTTCCTCCACAAACAGTATCTGCCGAAACGCAGTAGCGGTGCAATGCCACCGATCAGTTTGCGGGGTCGGGTGCGGTGAATGGGGAGCAGCAGGGTTTTTCGACGGCGTGGAACTCCATGAGTTCGAGGCGAATGCCGTCGGGATCGTAGAGGTTGAACTGCTCCTTGCCGTCGCGACCGATCTGGGTGTGTTTGTCGGCGTGGCCGGTGAGGCGATTCTGTGCGGCGAGCATTTTGTAAGCCGCCGGGACGGAGACGACGCCGATGGACAGGTGGTCGAGGACGCCGAGCGCCTGCTGGGTCATTTGCGCCGGAATGCCGCTGCCGGACGGGCCGCTGGTGAGCATGTATTCGAGCCAGTCGTGGCCGTCGGGCACCTGTTGCGAGACCCAGTCGATCTTGCCGTCCTTCATGCCGCCGAACCAGTAGGGACGAAAGCCGAGCAGGGCGCGGTAAAAGGTGTCTTCCGCGGCGCGCGAGTGGACCATGAAGCCGACGTGGATGATGTGGTGGCCGATGGCGCGAGGCGCATTGACGGGGCGCGGATGGGCTGGCGGCTGAACGAATTCGACGAGGTTGCCCTCGGGATCGTGAACGCGAAACATCCTGCTTCCATCGGAAAGTTGGGTCAGATGCGCGGGCGTCTTCCAGCCTTTGGCGGCGAGATACGCGCGCAGGGCTGCGGCGTTGGTGGTGTTCCAGGCGGTGTGGTCGAGGCGATTGACACCGGCGTTGGCGGGCAGCGGCAGCACTTCGACGAACTGCGTGGGGCTGAGCATGTAGCGGACGCCGTGAGGATTCTCCGGATCGGACGCGCGCTGGGCGCCGATGATGTCCACGTAGTAATGGTTGGTGGCCTGCATGTTGGCGGCGTAGGTGGCCAAATGGCTGATGCTGGTGATGGGCGGGCGCTGTTGGGCGAGAAGCGCGGGCGCGGCGACGAGGCAGAGGAGCAGGCTGGCGACGCGGTGGGCGCGGCTGCTGGATGCGGGAATGGCTGGCGTAGAAAACATGGGACGACACCTCTTTGAATTCGCAAGAACGATAGGCGATGCGGCGCGGTTTGGGCAAGCGGAAAATCCGCCGCATGGGCGACGGAAGGCGAGAGTAAAGCTATTTACCGCTTTGCGGCATCGCGCGCTGGGGCTGGAGCCGGCCGCGAGAGCATATAATCTCCGACATGCTGAAAAAAGAATTTGCTTTGCTGCTGGGAATGACGCTGGTTGCCGCATCGGCTGTGGCGCAGACGGCGGTGCCGGTGCCCGCTGCGGATCTGGCCGAGGCGCGCGCGATCTTCAAACAACTGATCGAGATCAACACGACCGACACGCCGCAGGGGAACGTGACGACGGCGACGCGGGCGATGGAGAAGCGTTTTCTGGACGCGGGATTTCCGGCCTCGGATGTGCATCTGATCGGACCGAATGCGCGGAAGATGAATCTGGTGGTGAGCTATCCGGGGACGGACGCGAGCGAGAAGCCGGTGCTGTTTCTCTGCCATGTGGATGTGGTGGAGGCGCTGCGCTCGGACTGGCATACGGACCCGTTTCAGTTTGTGGAGCAGGATGGGTACTACTACGGGCGCGGGACGCAGGATATGAAGGATTCGGACGCGACGGTGGTGGCCACGTTTCTGCGGCTCCATCGCGAGGGATACAGGCCGAAGCGCGGACTGATGCTGGCGCTGACGGCCGATGAGGAGGGTGGGAAGTCGAATGGCGCGAGCTGGCTGGTGGAGAACGAACGGAAGCTGGTGGACGCGGCGTTTGTGATCAATCCGGACTCCGGCGGCGTGGAGCTGCAGAACGGCAAGCCAGTCGTGGCCGACGTGGAGGCGACGGAAAAAGTGTATTCGGATTTTCAGGTGACGGCTTACAACCGCGGCGGCCACAGCTCGCTGCCGCGCCCGGACAATGCGATCTATGAACTGATGGGGGCGCTGGATAAACTGGCCAGCTATACTTTTCCGTTTGAGCTGAACAGCGTGACGCGCGAGTACTTCACGGCGATGGCGAAGCAGGAGCATGGACAGGTGGCGGACGACATGCGCGCGATCCTGCAGACGCCGCCGGATATGGCGGCGGCGGCGAGGCTTTCGGCGATGTCACCGGATTTCAATTCAAACTTCCGCACCACCTGTGTGGCGACGCGACTAGCGGGCGGACACGCGAACAATGCTCTGCCGCAGACGGCGCAGGCGAATGTGAATTGCAGGATTTTTCCCGGTCACTCGCCGGAACAGATTCGTCAGCAGTTGATTGCGCTCTTCAACGATCCGAAGCTCACCGTGAAATACGTCTCCGACGCGGGTGTCGTCTCCGACACAGCTCCGGATCGGCAGGCGATGACGCCGCCACCTCCGATGCCCGAAGTCTTCAAGCCGCTGGACGCGATGGTGGAGGCGATCTGGCCGAATACGCCGGTGACGCCGATTATGGAAGACGGCGCGTCGGACAGCATCTATTTCGCGAAGGCCGGAATTCCCTGCTACGGGTTCTCCGGGATTGCGCTGGAACGCGGCGACGAACGGATGCACGGACAGGATGAACGGCTGCCGATCGACTCCTACACCACGGCGCTGGAGTTCATGTACGGATTCACCAAGGCCGTCGGCAACGAATAGCATTGCATGCAGCGGACGCGCGCTTTGCGCGCCACGGACGGTTGTTACCGCTCCCGTTGGTCGCGGGTGGGATTGGCTGAGGACGACGCTGTTTTCCCACCCAGGCGGAGCCTGGATGGGGCACCCGGTTTTGCTGACGACTGACTACTGACGACTCAGAAGCAGATT
Source organism: Acidobacteriota bacterium (assembly GCA_021846275.1). Taxonomy (GTDB): domain Bacteria; phylum Acidobacteriota; class Terriglobia; order Terriglobales; family Acidobacteriaceae; genus Acidicapsa. Next base: position 613,854 of record JAJZBZ010000002.1, on the reverse strand, counting down.
CCCTGCGGGAATGACAACAGGAAAGGCATTGCATGCAGCAGTCGCGCGCTTTGCGCGCCACGGACATCTGTGGCCGCTCCCGTTGGTCGCGGGCTGGCTGTGGCTGAGGGTGAAGCAAAAAGCAAAAGCAGATTCCCTTCGGGAATGACAACAAGAAAAGCAAAGGCCAGGACAGCGCTGGCATCCGTTTTTCCCACCGAGGCGAAGCCTGGATGGGGCACCCGGTTATGCTGACGACTGACCCCTGACCCCTGACGACTCCCAAACAGATTCCCTGCGGGAATGACAACAGGAAAGGCGAGAGCGGGGAAAAGCGGAGTCGCTCGGGGGTCAGCGGCTGATGAAGTAGAGGACGGCGGCGAAGATGATGGCGACGAAGAGGATGGTGCCGAGGATCATGGCGACGATGACGCGGGTGGCGGTTTTCTTTTCGCCGGCTTCGGGGTGTGTGATGCCGAAGGTGTCGATGAAACCGTTCACGAGCATGTCGAGGAGCTTCATAGGATAAGGGTACAGCCGACAGGGGTAAGTTGTCAGTCGTCAGAGGTCAGTAGAAGCAGGTTTTCAGAGGCGGAAGAGTTCGCGGAGACGGCGGGTCTGGGCGCGGCTGACGGGGATTTCGGTGCGGGCGCGGTCGTTCATGCGGAGTTGGTAGCTGGATTTGAACCAGGGGACGACTTCGCGGATGTGGTTGATGTTGACGACGAAGCCGCGGTGGGCGCGCCAGAAGAGCTGAGGATCGAGGAGTTCGAGGAGGTCTTCGAGGGTGCGGCATTTGGAGTGGCCTTCGAGGGTGGGCGTGAGGACGCGGATGGAGCCGTCCTCGATGGCGGCGAAACAGATTTCGGACTGATCGACGAGCAGGAGCCGGTTCTGGACCTCGACGATGAGCTTGCTGGTGCGTGGGGTGGGCGCGGTGCGCTGGCGGTCGAGCAGGGCGAGCAGGGCGGAGAGTTCGGCTTCACGCGGGGCGGTTGATTCGCGTGAGGCGGAGGCTTCCTCAGGATTGGCGGTGTCGGCCTCGCGCGCCGACGGCTGCTGTCGGGTGAGTCGGGCGCGGGTTTTTTCGATGGCCTGGGCGACGCGCCGGGGGTCGAAGGGTTTGAGGAGGTAATCGACGGCGTTGACGTCGAAGGCGCGGACGGCGTAGTGGTCGAAGGCCGTGGCGAAGATGATCTGGGGCAGTTGCGGAGTGAGGCGGTGGTCGATGAGATGGCGGATGAGGGCGAAGCCGTCGAGTCCGGGCATCTGGACATCGAGGAAGAGAACGTCGGGCTGGAGTTGGACGATTTTGTCCAGGCCGTCGATGCCGTTGGCGGCTTCGTCTACGACATCGACGGTGCCAAGCGATTCCAGCAGGAAACGAAGCTCCTCGCGGGCGAGCGCTTCGTCGTCGAGGATGAGCGCGCGCAGGGGTGCAGTCGATATGGCGGCAAGCGAACCGCTCACGAAAGTGGCCATGAGTATGGGATTCCTGAATCAGGAGCGGGGATACAGCGATGTGGGGTAAATTTTGCGCGGGATCGGGGGAACGCGCTCATGGGGGATTCCGGCGCTCAGTCGACGACCATCCGCAGGCGCGCGGGCATCTGGTCGCGGGCGAGTTCGTGGCCGCAGCGGGTGCAGAACTGATCCGTCGCGAGGACGGTGCGGTGACACTGGCCGCAACTGGCCGTGACCTGCCAGGCGCACTGCGGGCAGAAGTGGAAGTCGCTCTGGATGTGGGTGCCGCAGGCGGGGCACTTGGCCGTGAGCGGCAGGCGCAGCAGGAAATAAATGACGGAGCCGATGCCGCCGGGAAGGACAAGGCAGACGAGGATCCAGAAACGGGCGTCCATGGCGCGGCGCGGGGCGTCCTTGCTGACGTAGCCGATCATGAGGCAGTAGACGGCGGCGAGCAGTCCCCAGGAGAGATTGAAGTAGGTGCGCAGGGGGATGGGCGGGCCGGGATGATGGCGGTGAGCGGGCAGGACGAACCAGAAATAGTATTCGACGAGCAGGAAGGCGATGGCGGCGGCGATCATCGACCAGATGGGGATGAGCCGGGCTTCGTCTTCAAACGGGATGGAGTGGTGGTTGCGCATGGTTACAGGCGAGGACGCGGCGCGCCGGGTCCGATGGAAAAGGATACCGCGAAAAGGCGATTCCTGCCACATATTTTCTGACGGATGGGCGGGTGGGGAAGTTGCGCGATGCGGGGAATTTTTGTGGTTCTGCGGGCGGGGAACTGGCCGGTTGGGGCCTGGGTTGGAGCCGGGGTTGGAGCCGGGGTTGGGGCCGGGTTCAGCGGCGGTTTCGCCAGCGTCCTGCGACGAGCATGGCGGCGATCAGCGCGGAGCCGACGAGCAGTCCGAGGAGACTGAGCTGGCTGACGGTATCGGTGAGGTGCTGGTCGCCGACGAGACTGTCGACCGAGTACCAGATGAGCGGGGTGATGAGCAGAAGAACGACGACGACGCCGGCGATGGCGAGGTTGCGGCTGCGACCGCTGCTCTGGCGCTGGGATTGGAGGTTGGCTGCGGAGCCGGTGACGACGCGGCGCGTGCGCAGGGCGGAGTGGCGGCTGTGATTGGCGTCGAGACCGGCGAGGGCGGAGATCAGCTCCGGGTTCGTGGCGCGAGGCTCGGGACCGCGTGCTTCGGGGTGAGTGGGCGGCGGCGTGGCGTCATTGTCGACTGGAGGCACGGCAACTCCAAAATGTCGCGCTGAGAGTGTGTTCCCCGGTGAATCTCAGGCGACGCGCCAGACTCGAAGCGAACGATGAGTGCTGGCTCAGACCCTGGCCAAAGCAGGCTTCATCAGAGCCAGGCCACGGTACAAGCGGGATTTTACCGTGGAAAGGGGTGATTTTGTCACATTTGCGATCTCTTCGAGGGAAAGTTCCTCGTGGAAGCGCAGGACAAGAACTTCCCGGTAGATGGGTTCGAGGTGCATCATGGCGGCTGCGAGGCGGGTGCGATCCTGCTCGGCGGCAAAGTTTTCCAGCGGAGACGGCCCCTCGGCGGCCAGCTCAAACTCAGGGGAGTTTTCGTCGTTGTGGGCGTTCTCGATGATCTCGTCGAGGCTCTGGGCGCTGCGCTTGCGGCGCTGGTCGATGACGAGGTTGCGGGCGATGGTGAGCAGCCAGGTGTCAAACCTCGCCTTCGCGTCGTATTGGCCGCCACAGACGAGCACGCGCATCCAGACCTCCTGAAAGAGGTCTTCGGATTCTTCGCGGTTGCCGGTGAGATAAAGAAGGTAACGCATGAGCCGGTGCTGGAAGCGGACGATCAACTGATCGAGCAGACCGGGGTCCTGGCGACGCAGCCCCGCCGAAATGGCCAGATTTTCCTGGCGTACAAGCTCGCGTTCAGCGGCCTGAGTGGCGGCGACGGAGCGGGCGGCGAAGATGGTGGAGAACATACCCATGCTGAACGGTTAGACGCAGGAATTGGTTCCCAGGACGAAGTTTTTTTTTGCGGGGATTGAGGCCGGTCCCGTTTGTTCGGACAGGTTTTTCGGGTTTTGAAGGGGAGAAGTTGGGTTCGGCGAATCGTCGTTGTCGCCGTGGACTTCTCCGCTGGCCATCCTGAAGCTCTCCGCGCGATGCGGCCTGAGTGGGTGCGCGCGCCGGATGCGCCGCACGCTGGCCACCGGATGCCGACCTCACGGGCCATGCGGCTGCGCGGCCAGCCCGCGCGCGAAAACTTGATCCCAACAAAAGAATTGCGGCCATCGCGGCGATTGCGTCTTCCCCGCCGCAGCGCAACGGGTTTATTGTTAGGTCAAGCGCAATTTCGCACGCCCGGCGCACAGGGAGTTTCCACCATGCCTGAAGCGATTCTTGACACGCCCTCATCCACGCCCGCTTCTTCAAGTTCCTCGGTGATCGGCAAGCCCACCCCGCGCATTGACGGCCCGCTGAAGACGACCGGCACCGCGCAGTACGCTGTGGATTATCACTTTCCGGGCCTCGTCTACGCATGGCCCGTCGCCAGCACCATCGGCAGCGGCAAAGTGCTGGCGATCGACTCCGCGCAGGCCGAGAAGATGCCCGGCGTTCTGCTCGTGCTCCACCACGGCAATATCGCGTCGCTTTATCACACTGGTCCGGGCAGTTACAGCGGTCGCGCCGGGGAGTCGCGCCCGCTCTTTGCCGATGACGTTGTCCGCTACTACGGCCAGTACGTCGCGGCGGTCGTGGCCGAGACGCTGGAACAGGCGCAGGCGGCGGCGGCAGCGGTGCGCGTGAGCTACCAGGCTGAGAAGCCCAATGTCTCGATGGACCTGAGCGACCCGCAGACCGCCGACCTGCCGCTGCACACCGAGAGCAAGCGCGGCGATGTCGTCGCCGGATTCGCCTCCGCGCCGGTGCAGGTCGACCAGACCTACGTGACCCCGACCGTCACCCACAATCCGATGGAGATGCACGGGACGGTGGCGGTGTGGGACGGCAGCCGCTTCACGCTCTACGAGTCGTCACAGGGCGTCGTCAACCACCTGAACGTGATGGCCGAGATGCTCGGCGTGCCGCGGGAAAACATACAGGTCATCAGCCGCTTCATGGGTTCCGGCTTCGGCGGCAAGCTGTTCCCGTGGCCTCACTCGCTGATGGCGTCCGTCGCCAGTCGGCAGCTCATGCGCCCGGTGAAGGTGTACGTCCCGCGCGATCTCATGTTCACCGCCGTCGGCCACCGCCCGGAGACGCAGCAGCGCATGCGCATCGGCGCGCAGCAGGACGGCACGCTCGTCAGCGTCCATCAGGACTATCGCAACTCCACCTCGCTCGGCGACGACTTTCATGAGAACTGCGGCGAGGCCACGCCACTGCTCTACAGCACGCCGAATCTGCTGGTGACCTCGGCGATGGTGCGCCGCAATATCGGCGCGCCCACGCCGATGCGCGGCCCCGGTGCCGTGCCCGGCCTCTTTGCGCTGGAGTCGGCGATGGACGAACTGGCCGTCAAGCTCGACATGGACCCGGTTGCACTGCGGATCAAAAACGACACGCTGATCGACGAGAGCAACGGCAAGCCATTTTCCTCGCGCCACTACAAGGAATGCCTCCAGCTTGGCGCGGAGAAGTTCGGCTGGAGCAGGCGCACGCCCGCTGTTGGCTCCATGAAGCAGGACGGCCTCACGCTCGGCTGGGGCGTGGCCGGAGCAAGCTGGGGCGCATTCCGCGGCGGCGCTCAGGCGCTGGTCTCGCTCCACGACGACGGCTCGGCGCGCGCAAGCTGCGCCACGCAGGATGTGGGCACCGGCACCTACACCATCTTCGCGCAGGTGATCAACGACAAGACCGGGCTGCCGCTCAACCGCATCCAGGTCGTGCTCGGTGACAGCTCGCTGATACCCGGACCAACCTCCGGCGGCTCGGTCGTCACAGCGACCATCACCCCGGCCATCGCCGACGGCGCGGACAAGGCCATGCGCGCCATGCTCGATCTCGCCGTCAGCACGCCCGGATCGCAGTTTCAGGGCAAACCGGCAAGCTCGCTCGCCTTCACCGGCGGCATGGTCCACATCAAGACCCAGCCCGCCAGCTCCGGCCAGCCGTTCCAGCAGCTTCTGCGCCTGGCCAACGTCGATGCCGTCCACGGCGCGGGCCAGTCGGACGCGCTCTATGCCCTGCCACAGGCGCGCAAGGTTTCGACGCACTCCTTCGGCGTCCACTTCGCCGAGGTGACCTGGGATCCCGGCATCGCGCAGGTGCGCGTCCGCCGCATGGTCAGCGTCCTCGATGCCGGACGCATCCTGAACCCCAAGGCCGGCGCAAACCAGATCATGGGCGCGGCCATGATGGGCATCGGCATGGCGCTCTTCGAGCAGACCATCTACCAGCCCAACAACGCGCACCCCATCAACAACAACTTCGCCGACTACATCGTGGCCACCAACGCCGACAGCCCGCGGATCGAGGTGCATTTCCTCGACTATCCCGACTACGCGATGGGTGAGTATGGCGCGCGCGGCATCGGCGAGATCGGCCTGGCCGGCGTGGCCCCGGCCATCGCCAACGCCGTCTACCACGCGACCGGCGTCCGCGTGCGCAAGCTGCCGGTGCGCGTCGAAGACCTGCTCACGGCCTGAGGCCTACTTCGGAGAAGCTGGGCCGGATGTGGCATTCGGCGCGGCATTCGATGGTGGCGCAGCCTCCAGCTTCGCCGCCGTCGCGCGCTCGGCGGCGGCTTCGCTTGCGCGGCCCTGACGGTCGTAGGCCACGGCAAGCTGCTCATGCGCCTCGGCAAATCCCGGATCGGCCGCAATCGCCTCCTGATAGCGCGAGACCGCGTCGGCAATCTGGCCGCGCAGCAGAAGCTGATTCCCCGCATTCATGCTGAAGGTTGCCCGCTGTCGGCTGACCGCGATCCGCGTCAGGTCGGCTGCCTCCTTGCGCAGTGCCTTGGCCTCGTCGCGGCGACCCTCCTCGGCCAGCACCGCTGCCAGCGTGATGCGCGGACCAGGCTGCGCCGGCAACAGCTCCATCGCCCGTCGCAGCGCCCGCTCGGCCTCCGCCGACTGGTGCAACTGGTTCAGCACGCTGCCCAGCGTCGCCCATCCATCGCCGTTCTGCGGACGCAGCGCGAGCGCCGTCCGCAGCGCGTCGGCAGCCTCCGGCAGACGCCCCATCTGCATCAGCAGAACGCCCAGCGTATACGGCGGATCGGGCAATCGCGGATCGAGCGCTGCGGCCGCCTGAAGCTCGCGCACCGCGTCGTCCATGCGATCCTGCAATTTATAGGCAAGACCCAGATCGTAGTGCAGTTCGGGATTCTTTGCGTCCAGCTTCTCGGCCGTCTCCAGCTCGCGGATGGCCCCGGCAAAATCCGAGGTCTGAATCAGCGCCACGCCCAGATCCTCGTGAAAAACGGGATCGTTGCCTCGAATCGCGAGCGCCTTCTGAAAATCCGGAATCGCCTCCTTGGCCTTGCCCGTCTCCGTCAGCGCCAGGCCCAGATTGTTCAGAGCCGAAGCATCCTGCGGGCTGGCCGCCACCGCGCGCTCGAAGTAGGGAATCGCCTCCGACTGCCGACCCAGCCGCTGATAACACATGGCCAGCGCCAGATCAGCCCCGGAAGGCGCGTCCGTGGTCGCCGCGCTGGCCGCCTGCATCAGCGGTTCCGCAGCCTCGTCGTCGCGTCCCTCACCCGCCAGCAGCAGGCCAAGCTGATAGGCAATCCCGGCATTCTTCGGATCAAGCATCGCCGCCTGCCGCAACTGCTGCTCGGCATCGGCCATCGCCTGCTCCTGCTCCAGCACCACGCCCAGGTGCATGTGCGCCAGCGCCGCCTCGGGCGCGTCGTTGCCGACGAGCGCGAGCGCGCGGCGAAACGCGGCCTCCGCCCGCGGCCACTGCTTCTGCTGCCCCAGCAGCGAACCAAGCCGGTCCTCCAGCGCCGCATCCGAGGGGTCTGCGGCGACCGCGTTCTCCATCGCCGCCTCGGCTGCGGCAGGCGTGCTCGCCGCGTTCGCCTCCGCCAGATACGCCTGCGCCAGATTGCTGCGAATCCCAGCATCGTCCGGTCGCAGCGTGAGCGCCTTTTGCAGCTCGGCGATTGCCTCCGGCAGGCGGCCAAGCTGCACCAGCACCGCGCCCAGCGCCATGTGACCCTCCGGCAACTGCGGAGCCAGCCGGACCACCCGCGCGAACTCCACGCGCGCCGCCTCCAGCTTCTGCGCCTGGAGCGCCGCGTACCCGGCATGAAAGGCCACGTTCGCCTGTTGCAGGTCTCTGACAGCCGCCGCCGACGCGGCCGGTTTCTGCGTGCTGGATCGCTGCGTGCTGGATTGCTGCGTGGTGGATTGCTGCGCGGCCTGGTTTGGTGGCTGCTGCGCGGCGGCCACGCCAAGCCAGGCGCAGACCGCCACCGCCGTCCACATCGCTCCTCGCCGCTGCCGCAACTCTACTTCTCCTGCATCCTTCTTGTCGGCCACTCGAATCGGCTCACTGTCACTGGCTCGCCGCCGGTTTGGGATCATTCCTGTGCTGGATCGCGACGGCCATCTCGTACTCGCGCGCCGACAGCGCCCGCTCGCCCATCGCGCGATAGGTCTTGCCCAGTTGCGAATGCGTCACCGCGTTGCCAGGGTCCATCTGCTCGGCATGCACCAGATAATGCACCCCCTCGGCAGGCTCGCCCATCCCGGTCAGCGCCTCGCCCAGCAGAATATACGGCCCGGTGTCGTTGGGATTCAGCAGAATCGCACGATTCAACACCCGCCGCGCCTGCTCATACTCGCGGCTCCGCACATACGCGTCGCCGAGGTGCTCATACAAAACTCCATTCAGCGGATCCAGCTTTTCCTCGGCCACCAGCTCGCGGATCGCCGTCGGCAGGTCGGCCTGCGCCAGCGCAATCTCGCCCAGCAACTGGTGCGCCATCGGCAGCTTCGGATCGATTGCCAGCGCCTTGCGGACGAAGACAATCGCCTCATTGGTGAACTCCCGCCGCAGCAGCAGCCGCGCCGTGGCCACATACGCCGCCGGCGAATCCGGTCCAAAACCAAACTGCCGCGCAAAGGCATGGCGCGCATCGTCGTAGCGGCGAACATCCATGTAGCAAAGCCCCAGCACGTACTCCGGATCGACATTGGCCGAGCTGACCACCTGGTCGGCCCGCTCCAGCAGCGGAATCGCCTGCGCCGGACGCGCCAGCCGATAGAGCGTCACGCCGCGCATCTCCATCGCTTCTCGATCCGTCGGATCCTGCTGCAGGGCGTGAGCAAAGGCCATGTCGGCATCGACCAGCATCTGCTTCTGATATAGAATCTCGCCGCGCAGCCGCTCCACGCCCGTCAGTTCCGGCTTCTGCTGCGCCAGCTTATCGAGCAGGGCCATCGCCGACTCCAGACTCCCGCGCGCCGCCAGTTGCCGCGCCTGCTGAAGGACTGCCGACGGACTCCCGACCGAGCCTGCGGCTGCCTGACCATGCGCCGTCGCCACGCTCAGCAGCATCGCCGCAGCAATCGCCCATCCCGTCCGTATCCTCATCCCGATCATCCTTCTCATCCCCACTTCAGTCTATTCCGCAAAAACTCGAATGGGGAGCCGAAGCTCCCCATTCCAAGGGTTGAAATTGCGTTTCGTTCAGAACTGGATGCGCGCCGAGAAGACAAGCTGGCGCGGGCCAGGTCCAGGTGCTTCCCCCGTGATGCTGCCCACGCTCAGCAGGTAGCCGCCAGGGTTGCCAGCGTTGATGTGGTTCAACGCGTTGTAGGCGTCCATGCGAATCTGCGCCAGCACGTTGTGCCACACGTTCATGTTTTTCAGCAACGCCAGATCGGCGTTGTAGAAGCCCGGTCCAAAGTACTGGTTGCGACCACCGTTGCCGATCTGGTCCAGGCCCGCATCGGAGAATCCGCTGCTGCCCAGCGATACCGGCTGGTAGTACGTCCAGCCCACTCCCGGAACGAACGAGGTCAGCTTGGTGTGCAGCTTGATTCCCGGTGCGATGTTCGGGTAGCAGGGCGCGCCCTGGCTGGGACCATTCGGCAGGTCCGGTCCCAAAGCCGTCGAGCAGTTGACGCTCAGGCTGAAGGGCAGGCCGCTGGCAATGTTGTATGTGCCGCTCAGCTCCCATCCGCCGACAATCAGATCCGTTGCCTTGTTGGCATCCTGCAGGAACTGCTTGCCTCTGCCAAAAGGTAGATCATAGCTGCCGTAGAGGGTGGCCGAGTGGTGACGCACGTTGCTGTCGTTGCCGTATGCCACCGACTGGCTCCAGGTGGAATAACCACTGGCGAAGTCCGTCGCGCGGGCATACTGATAGTTGGCGTTGACCGCCAGTCCCTTCCACATGGCCTGCGCGATCGTGATCTGCAGGGCATTGAAGTGGGTGTTCTGGTTGTCACCGTCATACTGGATCGGCTGCGACCATCCGCAGGCGCCGGGTTGCAGGTTCGGGTCGGTCGGCTGCGTGTAGTTCGGATCCGAACATGCCTGCAGCTTCAGACCATAGTAGCGTTGCAGATACAGCGGGTTCGAGGTCCCGCCATATTGGTTCGGCGTGCTGCCCTGAACCGTCGGATCCCAGTGCAGCGTCTGGCCGTTGATGCTCATCGAGCCAGGCATCGTGACGCCTTCCTCGTTGGGGTTGGTGCTGTTGCCGTCGCCGTCGCTCAGCGTGTGCGTTCCCTTGTTGCCGACGTAAGCAACCGTCAGCGAGAGGGTCGGCGTCAGAGCGCGCTGGTAAGCAACGTTCCACGCATCCAGAGTCGGATACTGCATTGGGTTCGGGCGCGACTTGGTCGTAACCAGGGCGCCGGGGTTTGGAAGCAGGCCGCTGTTGGGAACGGTGACCGGCGTATACGGCAGAGGACCGCCGCCGCTTGGATTCGCGCTGCCATCATTGCTGGGGTTACAACCCGGGTTGTCCGCCGGCGAGCCAAGACAGAAGGCCTGCGACGTGCCGCCCTTGTTGCTGATGCTCTGGTTGGCCAGCACGGGAAGGTTCTGCGTGACCGTGTGACCGAAGACCGATCCAAAGACGCCAATATCAAAGCTGCGTCCGTAACCGGCGCGGATCACATCCTTGTCGTCGATCTGATAGGCCAGTCCGAGACGCGGTTCAAACATCTTCCACGCCACAAAGTTCCAGCCCATGTCGGAAGGAATGCCGCCAACGCCCGCAACGTGGAGGTAGCCATCGTTGAGGTTCATCAGCGCGCCGTTCTCCGGCCCGTTCACCGTCTCCGGGAAGTAGCCTTCCCAGCGGATGCCGATGTTGGCGGTCAGCTTGTTCGTCGCGCGCCAGGTATCCTGCGCATAGAAGAACATGCGCTTCTGGAATTCCTTGGCGTTGGTCGAGGTCGAGACGTAACGGTTGAAGCTGGTCACATCGCCCAGCGCGAAGGTGGCAAAACCCAGACCCGTGCCGCCGGCACCATTCAGAGCCGTCGGGTTGGAGCTGAAGTTGATCAGGCCGGCGCGATCGTTATCCGAAGGCACACGGAGGTTGCGGCCATAGCGCAGATCCGTGCCCACCTTGATTTCGTGGTTGCCAATCGTCTTGGTCCAGTTGTTCACAATCTGGAACTGGTCCTCGCGCTCGGTCAGCGGACAGTTACAACGGCTGATATTCAGACCGTCACCATAGAGCGGCTGCTGCGCGCCACCCGGCAGGGTCTGAACAAAGAAGCCCGGCGAACCACCCGTGTAAAAGGTTCCGAAGTTGATGCCCGGAATACCCAGCGTGTTCGCGAACTCCGTGCTCTGGTCATTCTTCTGGTCGGCAATGTTGTAACGCATGTAGCCGAGACGAAGATCGGCAACGAGGGTCGGGCTGAAGACATAGTCCGAACCAATAGCCAGGCTGTCATCGGCGCTGGTCGAGATGCCGCCGTATCCGCCAATGCCGAAGCCGGGACCACCCGCGCCCACGCCACCACCCGCAGGATCATACATCTGCGCGCCGGTAAGCGAATCGGTCCAGCGCGAGAAGCGCACGAATGCGTTGGCCTTTTCGTTGATGGTGTCGTCGATGCGCACCGTCCACAGGTTGCTGTTGAACTGGCCCGTGCCCTGCTCGGTGGAGTTCGCGTCCAGTCCGCTCAGGTCGCCGCCGGATTCCTTCAGAACGAACGGCTCCAGATAGGTCAGCATGTTCTGCCACTGCTTGCTGACCTGCGAGGCTGGGATGGTATTTCCCGGATAGGGATTGCCACCGCCGGCAGCGCTGTTGTCATAGATCGTGCCTTCGGCTCCAAGCACGTTCTTGTACTCACTGAAATCGCAGCCCTGAACGCCGCTGGGTCCGGTGATCTGGCCGAGACAGCTCTGCGTCAGGATTTTGCTGGGCAACGTATCCACCGCCACCGAGCCAACCTTCTGCCGCTGAGCCTCGTACGCGCCAAAGAAGAAGAGTTTATTTCGCAGAATCGGACCGCCGAGTGTGCCGCCGAACCGGTTCTTGATGCCCGGAGCAGGCGCGCCAGCAAACGGATCCTTCGCCAGGTTGGCGTTGCCCGTGCGCCAGTCGTACGCGCTGCCATGGAAGCTGTTCGATCCGGACTTGGTCTGAACCGTCTCCACGGCCGCCACAGCCTTGCCCAGCTCGGCGTCAAAGTTCTGCGTCGTCACCTTCGACTCGGTGATCGAGTCCAGCGACGGGTTGATGACGATAATGCCCAGAATCGGATCCTGGTTGTCGGTGCCGTCCAGCTCGTAAGCCACGCCGCCGAAGGCCTGACCGTCGATCTGAATCTGTCGCGACGCCTGCGGGTTCTCATCCGCCGCATGCGACCAGCCCAGAAGCTGAGCGCCCGGCAGCAGAAGCTGCAGGTTGGCATAGTTCTGGCCCTCGACCGGAAGATCGTTCACCTGCTGCGAGTTGAAAATCGTCGCAACATCCGGGCGATCCGTCTGTAGCTCCGGCACGGTGTCCGCATTCACGGTCACCGTCTCCGCTGCAGCGCTGGAAACTCCCAGCGTAATGTCCGAGCGCGGCGAGGTATCGGCCAGCAGCACGATGCCCTTCACCGTCGAGGACTCGAAGCCCTTCGCCGTCACCTGCACGTCATACGTGTCCGGGATGAGGTGGGATACCGTGTAATCCCCCGTTGCATTGGTGGTCACGGTCACTTTCGTGCCCTTGCCTTCGTCGGTCACAACAACCGTCGCGCCCGGTACCACCGCGCCAGTCTTGTCTGTAACCGTACCGAAGATCGATCCGTAGACCGACTGGGCACGAGCCATCGTCGATGAGAACAGGCAAAGGACGGTGAGGAGAACCAATCCATATGCTGTCCGCGTGTACTTAGTCATGCGGTCTCCTGAGAAATACTCCAGGTTAAATAAAATTCATTCGCCCTCCGCAGCTCTCCAACTGAACTCGACGCTTCATCCTGATACCTCCGCCGGATCCACTCCGGTATGGACGCCTGCCACGCATTCGCGCTGAATCACTGCTTCGACGATCCGACGAGTCCTGCCACGCTGGCGAGTCCCGTTCTCTTGTTCTTCCCACGGCCTGCTTCCGACAGCAGACCGAAAGCCTGGCTGCACAAATGTCCACCGAAATAAATTTCGATGAAAGAAAACCAGATTTCACAGCACCGATGAACAATACCGAATGTTTGAAACGCTTGTCAACCTTTCGTTTGATTTTTTTCGGAAGCAATCGATTGAATCGGTATAGTCAAATATGCGTCGGCAATCGCGCCAACCCTGGCAGATCGTCTACAAAAAATCATATCGTTCGGCTATTGAAAACAATAGATTTGCTGCGGGTTTCTCTGCTCAAAGGAAACGCTTTCACGCCGCTCCGCAACCAGAATGCGCGCTCTCCGTAGAAGATTTCTATAACAATATAATTGATTATCTATGACAATATTCTCCTATTTGACATATCAATTATGCGCGTCGAATTTCCGCCGGGTGCCTGGAGAAAATGCAGGCGGGCTTGCCGAACTGGTCCTACCACTCGCGTCGCTCGAACAGTTACAGGCTAACTAAATTGCTTTACTCGTCCGCCGCATTTTCCGCTCGCCATGGCCGCGAATCGCACAACCTTCTCTTGCTCAAATCTGCCCGTCACCCGCGAGTGGCAAACCCGCGCCTGCCAGGTAGACATTTGCCTCTGCAATGCCGAGGACGAACCGGCCAGGCTGTTCACCGCCCGCAAGGGTGCCGTCCGGAGCGGATCGACTCCCGCAGCGCCAGCGCCGCGCGGTCATCCGGCGCAAAGCTCAGCACGCGATCAAGCGCCGCCAGGGCATCCTCGCGGTCGCCCAGCGCGCACTCGACCGTTGCAAGGTTGATTCCCGTCGTCGTTTCCGCCGGATTCAGGGCAAGCGCAGCCTGCCAAAGCCGGACTGCGGCCTGCGCACGGCCATGCCGAGCCAGAATCATCCCCAGATTTCCGGCCGCAAAGCTGTCCTGCGGATCCTCCTGCAGCGCCTGCGCATACTGCCTGGCCGCCGCCTGATCCTCGCCGCCCAACTGCTCCAGAAACCCGAGCTGGCTTTGCACGGGCGCATCGGCTGCGCTGGTCGGCTCGTTGGCCACCTGTCGCAGGATCTCGAGCGCACGCTCATATGCCGCGTGGTCGCCCAGCGCGGCAAACTGTGCGTAGGCGAGGCCCAGCCCGCGATCCGGCTGCGGCGTCGTTACCGCCGTCGGGCCAATCTCGACCAGCGCGCCGGTCTTCGCCGGTGGAATCGACTTCCCGGCGAAGCGCGCAACGATCCGATGATCGGTCACCTGCTCGTGCGCAATGTCATTCGATCCAGCCCGCTGCATGTGGCACTCCACGCAGTCGCGCTGCTCCGGATGATGGACGGCGGAGAACGCCGGTTGGCCTGCGCTGGCCGGAGTCTCATGGCAGCTCAGGCAGCGCGCGCGATACCAGTTCACCTTTTCCGCCCGCGTCAGCAGCGTGTCGCTCCCATGCGGATCGTGGCATGTGGTGCAGGTCAGCCGGTCGCCGGAAACCTGTTTGCAGCGGCTGCCCAGCAACGCCTCCCACTGCCCCGTCGCGCGCCCGCCGGAGCCTTGCTCGCTCGCATGAACGTAGAAGCTCGCGTAATCCCAGATGCTCTCGCCGGGCTGAAAATCCTCCAGATGTTTGTCGGCGCGCACGATTGCGGCCTGACCCTCCATGTGGCAGCTCAGGCAGACCGAGTCCCGCTTTTCCGCCGTGAGCTGGTCAATCTCGATCATCGGCGTTCGACCGTCGGAGGCCAGGTGCGCCGCCGGGTCGCCGTGGCAGGCCTCGCAGGTGATGCCCCCTTGCAGAAACGGCTCGCCCGCGTATTTGTTCCGCGCCGCCGCCAGCGACGGCTGCGCGCCGGACGCGTGGCAGCGCAGGCAGCCGGGATCGACCGGCAGCGTGAGCGGCATCTCGCTCGCCGCGAGGAAATTCGGCGCCATATCCCATACCCGCTTGCGCGCGTACCAGTTGATGGGCACCTCAAACCAGTAGCCGTCGGTCTCGAACAGATACGTCCGCCCGCGCAGCCCGGAACCAACAAAATAGCGCAGTGTGCGCGAGCCAGCAAGCGGCGGCAGTTCCACTCCGTCCGCGCTCACCGCCGGGCGCGCAAAGCTTAGCTCGGCATCCTTGCCCGCGCGGCGGATCCTGTACTCGACCCCGGTCGACTCCTGATGAAAATCCGCCGCAATCAGCCCGTCAGCCGCCCTGCCGCTGGCGCGCGCCATCGGCGTCCGCTCATACTTCTCATAGATCGCGCGATGACAGGACGCGCACTGGGCATCCGGGCTGGATTCGTCTGGCTGACTTTCCGGAGTCTGCTGCGAAGCTTGCTCCTGAGTTTTCTCCGCAGACCGGGCAGCGAGCACACGACCATCCATGCCGATCAGCAGGAATCCTGCCGCAACCACAATCCCGGCCAACATGCCGGGCAGCAAACCTGCGCCCTGAACCTGAGAACTCCGCAGACTCGGCCTGCATCCTGCAAATGCTGCGTGAACTGTGTCTCAGGCCGGATGACGTCGCGCGACCCGGAAAAGACGCGTTGGCTGCGCGCCCGGGTTTCAGGCTATGAAACTTCACACCTGTGGCGCTGCAACATTCCTTTTTCTGAGGCATCCTTGAAGAAGCAGCAAGGTCGCATTTCGGCATTCCACCTTCGGCGGCCATCCGCATCCGCCACAAAACGCGCGTCGCAGAAGATTCGCCATGAGCAAAATGACCGCCGTCACTCCCTTAAACCGTCCCTTGCCGTCGCCCGCGCCGCGTCGTCTGGCCTGGTTTCGTCTCTATGCCCGCTGGTATCTCCGCCGCCATTTCCACGCGCTGCGCGTGGCCAACGCCGACCGCCTTCCGCGCGACGCTCACCCGCTGATTCTCTTCGGCAATCACGCTTCGTGGTGGGATCCGCTGGCGGCGCTGCTGCTGGCCGAGTCCCTGCTGCCGGAGCGCGACCACTACGCGCCGATGGACGCGACGGCTCTGGCGCATTACGGCGTCTTTCGCCCGCTCGGATTTTTTCCCGTCGAAAACGGCACGCGCCGCGGCGCGACGCAGCTTCTTCATTTCGGCGGACAGGTGCTCGCGCGGCCCGGCTCCGCGCTCTGGATCACGCCCGAGAGCCAGTTTGAGGATGTTCGCCATCGCCCCATTGAATTCCGCTCCGGCATTGGCGCGCTCATCGCGCGCACCGGCCGCCTGACCTGCGTTCCGGTGGCCATCGAATACACCTTCTGGAACGAGCGTCTGCCAGAGATCCTGGTCAACATCGGCGAGCCGCTGCAGATCGCCGACGGCCAGATGGAGGACGCGCGCACCTGGACCAACCTGCTCGCCTTCGCTCAGGCCGCGACCCTCGACGAACTGGCCATGCTCGCCATCGACCGCGACCCCGCGGCCTTTGCCCCGCTCGTTGAGGGTCGCTCGGGCATCAGCGGCGTCTACGAACTCTGGAAGCGGCTGCTCAGCGCCTGCACAGGCCGCGCCTATCATCCCGATCACGGAAGCCTGCATCGATGAGCTTTGCCGCGCACTATTACGCATTTGTCTGGTCTCTCTATACTTTGCCTGCGCTGGCGTGGTCCGTGCTGGCCTGCGCGGCTCTGCCGCTGGTGCTTTTTCTCGTCAACGCGCGGCTCTTTCGCCGTCCCTGCCTCTGCACCGACAACCCCACGCTGCTGCCTGTCTCCGTGCTGATTCCCGCGCGCAACGAAGAACGCTCCATCGCCGCGGCGGTGCAGTCGGTGCTGGCCTCGCACGACGTTACGCTGGAGTTGATCGTCCTCGACGATGGCTCGACGGATCGCACGGCTGCCATCGTCCGCGAACTGGCTGCAAGAGACGCTCGTCTGCGCCTGGAACAGGCACCCACGCTGCCCGCCGGATGGAACGGGAAGCAGCATGCCTGCTGGCATCTGGCCTCGCTTGCCCGCCATCCGGTCTTCTGCTTTCTGGATGCGGACGTGCGGCTCGGCCCGCTTGCGCTCAAGCGCATGCTCACCGAGCTTCACCCGGACTCGACCGGCCTCATCAGCGGATTTCCCCGCCAGCAGACCGAAACATGGATGGAGTGGCTGCTGATCCCGCTCATACACTTTCTCCTGCTCGGCTTTCTGCCCTTCCCCGGCGAACGCTACACGCGCCGCGTCGGCTTTGCCGCCGGATGCGGCCAGTTCCTCATGGTTCGCCGCGAAGCCTACTTCCGGACCGGCGGCCACTCCGCCATCCGCACCACCATGCACGACGGCCTGCTGCTGCCGCAGTTGTTCCGACGCCACGGCATCCAGACCCACGTCTACGACCTCACCGCCGACGCCGTCTGCCGCATGTACCGGAGCGCGGGCGAGGTCTGGAGCGGGCTGAGCAAGAACGCCACCGAAGGCATCGCCACGACCTCCCGCATCGGACCCTTCACCGTGCTGCTCTTCTACGGACAGGTTCTGCCGCTGCCGCTTCTGCTCTGGGCGCTCGCGAGTGGCGACAACCGCGTCTACCAGCTCGCTCTCGCCGCGTTCAGCTTCGGACTCATGCAGCGCGTTGCATCGGCCATTCGCTTTCGCCAGCCCATGCGCAGCGCACTGGTCCATCCCGTCGGCGTCCTCGTTCTTCTGGTGCTGGAGTGGACGGCATTCGTGCGCAAACTGCTCGGTCGACCGGCAAGCTGGAAGGATCGCAGCTATCAGCCTGGCTGAAGTGCTGCAATGCGTCGAAGCGCAAGCGCTGTTCCGCGATGTCTGAAACTCGCCGCTCGATAAAATGGAGATGGAGCATGAACACACTCGGCCAATTTCGTTCAGCCAGACCGCTCGCAGCCAGACCGCTCAATGTCGCCGCCGGACTGGCAGCGATTGTGCTGGCCGCGGCCAATGCACTGGCCGCGCCAGAGGGAGTTGCCGCCATGAACCGCGCGCAGCCGCCCAGCCTCTACGCGCAGAAGCTCGACGCCGCGCGCACGGCCTACTTTCAGGTGCTCACCTCCGGCAGCCGCTCGGCGGACCGCGCCGCCCACGCCGCTCTGGCCAGCCTCGAATCGAGCTATCCCGGCGACCCCACCGCCGAGGCCTATCACGGCAGCCTGCAACTGCTCGACGCCGCCCACGACTGGCAGGTCTGGAATCTTCATCGCAACGCGACCGAGGGTCTTGAGCGGCTGGATCAGGCCGTCGCCGCCGCGCCCTCAAATGCCGAGGTCCGTTTCCTGCGCGCCGCCACCAGCTGGCACCTGCCCGCCTTTTACCATCGCCGCCAGCAGTCGGAATCCGACTTCGCCTGGCTCGCCAGCCACGCCATCTCCAGCGTCCATGACGGCAATCTGCCGCCCGCGCTCGCCGCCGCTTCGCTCAACTACTGGGGCCGCATTCTCGTCGATCGCGACGACACCGCCGCCGCACGCGCAGCTTTTCAGCAAGCCATCACGCTCGATCCCGCCAGTCCCGGCGCAGCGGATGCGGCCCGTCGCCTGCGCAGCCTGCCCTGAGAAATTCGCCGCAGGAATCAGCGCGAAATCTCAAGCTCCAGAATCCCGCCCCGAACGCGCCGCAAATCCGCCACGCGCCACTCAATTCCGTGCGCAGCGCCGCTACTTCGGCATCGGCTTCCGCGCAAAGTAATACAGCGAATACGCCAGCGCCGCAAACATCATCACCGAAACCCCGTCATGGTGCAGCCACGTCTCCTGCGGCAACTGAATCGGCAGATCGCGCCCGGTGATCGACTCATACGCCTTGATCGCCACACCCACCAGACCCATGATTCCGCCAGCCGCGATCAATCCGGAAGCGTAGAGCGACCCGCCGCTGATCTCGCTTTCCTGTGCCGCTTCGCCGGTTTTTTCAAGCGCCCGATCTACCATCCAGCGCACCACGCCGCCCACAAAAATTGCCAGCGTCGTGCCAATCGACAGATACGCTCCCACCGCAAAGGTCAGCGAACGAACCCCCAGCAGCTCCACGCCAATCACCAGAAAGACCCCGATCAGAACCAGTCCCCACGGCAGCTTCCGGCTCAGGATGCCGCTGATGACCGTCGCCATCAGGCGCGCCTGCGGCGCCGCCGCCTTTTCGCTGCCGATCCCCTCAATCCACATCACCTCAATCCGCTTCGTCCGTGGCGAATACAGATACTTCCCATCCGCCAGCACCGGCGAGCCAATCGCGTTCAGCACAATGTAGTCCTCGCCGTGCAGCACCGCGCCGCCCTGCACCGTGAAGTTCTTCGGCGCATGCGCATCGCGCTCCACCGACACGCCCTCATGCCCCACGCTCACGTCCCACGCCTGCGGTGCCAGCCGAAACTGCTGAAACGCCGTATTCATCGCCGTCAGCGTGAACCCGATAATCACCGTCGAGACGCAGACCCCGATCATCAGCGCAATCTGCTGCAAGCGCGGCGTCGAGCCGACCAGATAGCCGGTCTTCAGATCCTGGCTGGTGTCGCCGGAGTTGGACGCGGCAATGCACACCGCGCCGCCCACCGTAATCGCCAGCGCCCCATACGCCGGAGCCGTCCATCCCTTCAGCAGAAACACCGCCGCCGTCGCCATCAGCGTGGCAATCGTCATCCCCGAAACCGGGCTGGCCGAGCTGCCCACGATGCCCACAATCCGCGAACTCACCGTGACAAACAGAAACCCGAAGACCACCACCAGCAGCGACGCCGCCAGGTTGGCCCACGCGCCCACATACGCGCCCGGCACCGGATGAAACTGCAAAAACAGAAACATGATCACCACCAGCGCCAGCGATCCGCCCAGCACCACGCTCATCGGCAGATCGTTCTCCGTACGGCTCGCCTTCGCCGCCGCGCGCGCAGAACCACTTCCTGCCCGCATCGAGCGCACCCCGCCGGCCAGCGCGCCCACCAGCGTCGGCATCGTCTTCAGCAGCGTGATCAGCCCTGCCGCAGCCACGGCTCCGGCTCCCATTGGACGGATGTAGGTGGCCCAAAGATCGCTCGGACTCATCTCGCTCACCAGCCGCGTGCCCGGATAGAGCGGCTCATGCAGCGCCCCGCCAAAGAACCGCAGCAGCGGCATCAGCACCAGCCACGAAACCACTCCGCCCGCCACCAGAATCCCCGCCACGCGCGGCCCGATAATGTAGCCCACGCCCAGATACTCCGGCGTCACGTCCGCGCGAATCGCCGCGCCCTTCAGAATGTGCTCCGGCCCGAAGTCCGGCTCGTAGTTCGGCGTCGCCGGCCAGGCCGCCAGCAGGTTGTCATTCTGAAACAGCGTATACAGCCCGCCCAGTCCCAGACCCCAGAAAACCCGGCTCGCAAACGACCCGCCGCGATCCCCGGCAATCAGCACATCCGCGCACGCCGTACCCTCCGGATACGCCAGCGTCCCGTGCTCCTCGACAATCAACTGCCGCCGCAGCGGAATCATGAACAGCACGCCCAGCCATCCGCCCACCAGCGCCAGCAGAAAGATGCGCGCATACTCCAGATCGAAGCCGAGAAAAATCAGCGCCGGCAGCGTGAAGATCACCCCGGAGGCGATCGACTGTCCGGCATTCCCCGTCGTCTGGACGATGTTGTTCTCCAGAATCGACGACCGCCCAAAGACCCGCAGAATGCTGATCGACAGCACCGAAATCGGAATCGATGCCGCCACCGTCAGCCCCGCGCGCAGCCCCACATACACCGTCACCGCGCCAAAGATGATCCCGAAGATCGACCCCAGCAGCAGCGCGCGAAACGTAAACTCCGCCGGGGTCTGCTCGCTCGCAACATACGGACGAAACGTGGTCAATGCCTGCCTCCTCAGCCGGTTGCGGCAAACCTCCGCCACCTTGCGTCACTGCGACTATAGAGGATCGCCTGCCGCTTCGGGAATCTACGCCACGCAATCCGATCCCGCCACGCCGCCCGCGCCGCGAAAAAATCCTGTCAATTCCCGCCCGCCACCGGAATTTCCCGATGGATTTCTCAGCGAACCTCTGCGTATACTGTCCGCAGGCCGCAATCGTTCGGTGCCTGCGGCCTCAGAAGCCTTGGTTTGTGAGGTGCGAATTCAGTAGCAGACCTCGTCTCGAACCGATCCCGCCCCAGAGCCGCACCCGCGCGGCGAGAAACGGTCTTCGCGCCTCTGCACTTTTTCGCTCCGCTCGCAACGCGCTCTTCACAGCAGTCCTCACCACGCTCAGCCCCACCCGCTGCCACCTCTGCGAGCAATGGATCGCCGAGCCGACCCTCTCGACCGTCTGCCGCAATTGCTGGAGAACCATCCGCTCCACCCCGCATGCCGACTTCACCTGTTCCTGCTGCGGAGCCTCGCTGCTCACCGACGCCCCATCGCCTTACCTGATCCCCGCCGATGAATTGCCCGTTCTGGACAAATGCTACGCCTGCCAGAAATTCCCCCAGCCATTTGTCCGCGTCGCCAGCTTCGCCACCTACTCCGGCAAACTGCGCCTCGCCGTCCACGCGCTCAAGTACTACGGCATCCGCCCGCTTGCCCGTCCGCTCGGCGCACTGCTCGCCCAGGCCATCCAGACACTGGCACCCGATGCCCCGCGCCAGATGCTCGTCATTCCAGTCCCGCTCCATCCGCGCCGCCTGCGCGCGCGCGGCTTCAATCAGGCCCGCCTGCTCGCCGGCTCGGCTCTGCGCAATCTGCGCCGCACCGATCCCGACTGGCAGCTCACGCTCTCGCCCGCATCCCTCGTCCGCCAGCGCGAAACCGCGCCCCAGGTCACGCTCGGCGTTGAAGAGCGCCGCCTCAATCTCGAACTGGCCTTCCACGTCGCGCGACCCGCTCAGGTCCGCGATCGCGCCATCCTGCTCATCGACGACATCGTGACCACCGGCTCCACAGCCCGCGCCTGCGCCCGCGCCCTGCTCGACGCCGGAGCCGCATCCGTCTTCGTCGCCTCGCTGGCCCGCGCCCAGATGGTCCGCCGCGATGGGCAACTCATCCCCGGCGACGCGGATGACCGCGCCTTCGCCGACAGATCCGCAGACAGCACCGCCGACTTCAGCGCCACGCCCGTTGCATCGCCTCACCCGACATAAACCATCCAGACCGCACCAGCAATTCGAGGCGGCCCGCAGCAACAAATTCGCAAATGGAGAACGAGACCCACACGATCCGACAACCGCGCAACCAGAACTTGCAACCACGAAACTCTGACGAGGAAATCCGATGTCGCTTGGTAAAGCCATGATCCACGCCCGCAAGCAGAAGTCCCTCGCAAAAGCCGCTCGTGTCGTCCACTCCGAGGGCCAAAGCTGGACCCAGAGCTGGACCCACTCCAGCCAGGTTCTGCAGATGCCCGTCCTCGTGCTCAACGCCTCCTATGAGCCGATCAATATCTGCGGCGCGCGCCGCGCTCTCATCCTCGTCCTCAAGGGCATCGCGCGCACCGAAGAGGAGCACGGCGTCCTGCTCCACGCCCAGCGCAGCCGCATGGCCATGCCGTCCGTCATACGCCTGCTCGAATACCGCCGCATCCCCCACCAGACCCGCGCCCTCTCGCGCAAAAACATCCTGCTCCGCGACCGCAACACCTGCCAGTACTGCTCGACCGTCCTGCCGCCCAACGAACTCACCCTCGACCACGTCGTCCCGCGCTCGCGCGGCGGCAACTCGACCTGGGAAAACCTCGTCGCCTGCTGCCACGCCTGTAACCGCAAAAAAGGCAACCGCCTGCTGTCGGAGATCGACGACATGCAGCTTCTGCGTGAGCCGCGCTCCTTCAGTCTCCACACCAGCCGCCAGATCATGCGCATGCTGGGCCGCGGCGACGACCGCTGGCGCAAATACCTCTTCTACTGACCACCCGCTCCTGCGTGCGGACTCTGCGGATTCCGGTTACTGGACATCGCCGCCGCGCGCCGTCAGCATTCCCATCAGCCCGGCTTCGTCGATCACCACCACGCCCAGCTCCCGCGCCTTGTCGAGCTTGCCGCCCGCGTCCTCGCCCGCCACCACGTAGCTCGTCTTCTTGCTCACCGAGCCGACCACCTTGCCGCCAGCGGCTTCAATCCGCGCCTTGGCCTCGTCGCGGCCCAGCGTCGGCAGCGTCCCGGTCAGCACGAAGGTCAACCCGGCAAGCTCCGTCGAGCGCTGTTTTTTCTCCGCCGTCATCTTCAGCCCCAGCGCGCCCAGCCGCTCCACCAGCGCCCGATTCCGTTCGTTGCCAAAAAACTCGCGAATCGACGCGGCCACCTTCGGGCCGACCTCATCGACCGCCATCAGCTCGTCCTCGCTCGCCGTGGCAACAGCCTCCATCGACCCGAACGCACCCGCCAGCAGCTCCGCCGTCCGCTCGCCCACAAACCTCACGCCCAGCCCCATCAGCAGCCGCGCCAGCCCAGCCTGCTTCGACTGCTCAATCTCCCGCAGCAGCGCCAGCGCCGACTTTTCGCCCACGCGCTCCAGCCTCACCAGCGGCTCCAGCGTCAGCGTGTAAAGATCGGCAATCGACCGCACCAGCCCGCTCGCCGTCAACTGCTCCACCAGCGCCTCGCCCAGCCCGTCGATATTCATCACCCCGCGATGCGCAAAATACAGCAGCGACTGCTGAAGGCGCGCCGCGCAATCCGTATTCACGCAGTAGCTGTCCACCTCGCCCTCGGACTGACGCACCGCCGTCCCGCAGACCGGACACTCCACCGGCATCCGAAACGGCTCGGCGGATTCGGCAACCCCTGTCTCACCCTCCGGCGTAGGAACGACCGTCGTAATCTTCGGAATCACGTCCCCGCCGCGCTCGACCACGACCCACGACCCCACCCGCACGCCCAGCCGCGCCACCTCGTCGGCATTGAAGAGGCTCGCCCGCTCCACCGTCGTTCCGCCAATCCCCACCGGACGCAGGACCGCCACCGGCGACAGCTTGCCCGTCCTTCCCACCGTCACCTCAATCGCCCTCACCTGCGTCACCCCGGCTCGCGCGGCAAATTTGTACGCAATCGCCCACCTCGGCGCGCGTCCCGTATACCCCAGCCGCGCCCGCGTCGCCTGCGCATCCACCTTCACCACCACCCCGTCAATCTCCATCGGCAGCCCGGCGCGCATCGCCTCCACGCGCTCCAGAAACTCGACCACCTCGCTGATCGTCGCGCAGACGGCCCACTGCCGACTCACGCGCATCCCCAGAGCCTCCAGCGCGCGCAGCGTCGCCGCCTGGCCCATCGCCGCATACTCACCCGCGACCAGCAGAAAGTACGCATAAAAATCCAGCCGCCGCTGCGCCACCACATTCGGCTCCAGCGTCCGCAGCGTTCCCGCCGCCGCATTCCGCGGATTCGCCGCCCGCGCCAGTCCCGCGCGCTCGCGCTCCTCATTCATCCGCTCAAACGCGGCAATCGGCATCACCACCTCGCCGCGCACTTCAAACTCCGAGGCGCCGACGGGCAGCCCTGCTAAACCCGGTTCCGGCGAACTCAGCCCGGCCGGACCCAGCCCTGCCGCGCTCAGTTTCTCCGCGTCAATCTTCAGCGGCACGCTGCGAATCGTCCGCACATTCCCCGTCACATCCTCGCCCACCTGCCCATCGCCGCGCGTGACGCCGCTCACCAGCCGCGCCTCGCCCGTCGGCTGCACCTCATAGCGCAGCGCCAGCGACAGCCCGTCCAGCTTCATCTCCGCCACGTAGCTCACCGGCAGCTCACCGGCCAGCTCGCGCACGCGCCTGTCCCAGTCCGCAAGCTCCTCGGCGCTGTACGCATTGTCCAGCGAAAGCATGGGACGCGAGTGCGCCACCTTGCGGAAACCCTCCGCCGACCGCCCGCCCACGCGCTGCGTCGGCGAATCCGCCGTCACCAGCTCCGGATGCGCCGCTTCGAGCGCCCGCAGCGCGCGCATTTTCAGGTCGTATTCGGCATCGCTCACCTCCGGCGCATCCAGCACGTAGTAGCAGTGCTCATGATGCCGCAACTCCGCGCGCAGCGCCTCAATCCGCGCCTCAATCTCCGGACTCCCCATCTCACCCCTGCTCATGGCCGGATTATAGCCGCGCGGATCAAATAGCAGATCATCAGCACTCATGGCGAATCACTCGCGCACTCGCAGAAGATCCCAGATACTCGTTGACAATCCGCGCGGGATTGGATGAACTGTAATCGCCAACGCAGGGTCCAGGGCAACACAGCTTTGCCTGCGGGACAAAGCTCATCGAAAATACGTGACTGTAGGAGTTTCCGCCGTGACAACCCTCGAAGACCTGAGGCCGAAAGGAACGCCCCGCGTTTACGACCTCCTGAAGGAAGCTGGAATCGACGTAACTGACTGGGGCGTAACCAAAGATAGAGGTGTCGTTAAAAACCCAGCTGCGAATCGAGCGAAAAGCGGGAAGTGGTCCTTCGTTGATCATCAGAAAGGCATCGCAGCGCTGTGCGTATGGTTCGACGATCTCGTACAGGAAAATCCATCCGGCCCGATTTATTGCAAACCCGCACCCGGAGCGTATGCGACCCGCATAAACAATAACAAAGTTACATTTACGACACGGCAAGCGAGAGACCACGCGCTCCATGAGGCCGAGTCCATGTTCGCCAACATCGCTGAAGCGAACAAAAATCAGTGGCCCATTCGCCTAATCATCGGGGATGGTCCTCGAAGAGATACCGACAATCCCGACACAGGGCCATCTAAGGTCAAATTCCGACTCCTCGACAACGAGGCATGGTCGATCAAGAGCTTCGATTTGCCATCCGGCGACGCCATTCTGGTTCGCGGAGCTATCCCAAAATTTGTGGACCAGCACGCACTTCGGCAACCAGCCGCACCCCAGAAGCGCGACGTCACCGGCACAGCATGGAATCGGGATCCGGCAGTGCGATCCGAAGCGCTAAAACGTGCAGCGGGCCAGTGTGAGTACTGCGAAATTCGGGGATTCGAAATGGCCGACGGCAGGATTTATCTTGAAACCCACCACGTAATCCCATTGTCTGAGGGTGGCCCAGACCACATAACAAACGTAGCTGCTATCTGCCCGAATCACCATCGCGAGGCGCACCATGGAAAGCAGCGAGATTCTATCCGCGACAAGCTTCTCACAAAACTCAAAGCTGCGAAGCGATAACGTTCCGCCTTCGCCCCTTCAGCAGCGCCAGCACTTCCTCGGCGTGACCCTGCGGCCTCACCTTCGGATTCGCCGGGCACGCCTGCCGTGAAGCTGCTTGTCCGGTCGGTGCGTGTGCGCAGGAACAGGCGCACTGCATGAACAGGTGGCGGATTCCGGCAGATTCTGCCCTCGCGGCCCGGTGCGATCCGGTTCCGGTACAATGGACAGGTTATGACGTGGTTCAAGCGAGCGGATGCAAGCGTGGAAGGCGCGGCGCAGAACGAGGAGTCGCGCGTTCGCACGGAGGGTCTGTGGACGAAGTGCGAGGGCTGCCGCCAGATTCTCTTCAAGGCGGATATTGACGCGAATCTGAGCGTGTGTCCGAAATGTGGCAAGCACTTCAAGATGGGCGCGCGGGAGCGGATCGCGCTGCTGCTGGAGCCGGGCTACACGCTGGTGGACGGGAATCTGGAATCGACCGACCCGCTGCACTTTGTGGATCGCAAATCCTACAAGGACCGCCTGATCGCCGCGCAGCGCGCGACCGGGCTGAAGGATGCGATTGTGAATGCCGTGGGGCAGATCGGGCCGCATCCGGTGGTGGTCAGCGCGATGGAGTACAGCTTCATCGGCGGCAGCATGGGCGCGGTGGTGGGCGAGACGATTGCCCGCGCCATTGACCGTTGTCTGGCCACGCGGAGCGCGCTGGTGATCCTGGCCGCGTCGGGTGGCGCGCGCATGATGGAAGGCGTGGTCAGCCTGATGCAGCTTGCCAAGATTTCCACCGGCCTGGCGCAGATGGACGACGCGGGCCTTCCTTACATCTGCGTGCTCACGGACCCGACGACCGGCGGCGTGACGGCCAGCTTTGCCATGCTGGGCGACCTGAATATCGCCGAGCCGGGCGCGCTGATCGGCTTTGCCGGGCCGCGCGTGATCGAGCAGACGATCCGGCAGAAGCTGCCGGAGGGTTTTCAGCGTTCGGAGTTCCTGCTGGAGCATGGATTTCTGGACGCCGTGGTGCCGCGCGCCGAGCTGAAGAGCTACATTGAGCGCGCGCTGGATTTCATGCGCTGAGCGGCTGGCTGGCGCGAAACGCAGCGCAATGGCCGTTCGTGCGATTCGCTGCGTGGTCATTGCGGCAGCCCAGCGCATCGCCATATCCGCGATACACCCCGTCAAAGACCGCATCCCAGGTGGCCGTGAGCGCGTAGCGGCGGGCGTTCACGCGCATGACGGCGATCTCAGCGGGGTGGTCGAGCAGCGATTGAACGGTGGCGGCGAAATCCTCGTCGCGCGCGACTCTGCCCGCGATGCCCGCACCCGTCGCGATGGCGTCGCGCAGGATGGCCGCCGGGCCGCCGTCGGGCGTGACGATGGCCGGCACGCCGGAGGCAAGCGCTTCGAGCACGACGTTGCCGAAGGTGTCGGTGTGCGAGGGAAAGACGAAGAGATCCATCTCCGCGTAAGCGTGGGCCAGCGCCTCGCCGCGCAGGACGCCGACGAACTCCGACTCCGGCATGCGCGCGCGCAGATGCGGCTCTTCCGCGCCCTGGCCGACGACGACAAAGCGCGTATTGCGCACGCCTGCCGCCAGAAGCTGATCGTGAATCGCGGCCAGCAGAGCGACGTTTTTCTCGACCGACAGGCGACCGACAAAGCCCAGCGTGAAGGGTCGCGCGTCGTCGAGGTTGCGGAGCCGTCGCGCGGGCGTGAAGAGCGATGTATCGACGCCGCGCGGCATCCGGTGGCAGGTTCGGCCAGTGAGCGAGCGAAGCTGTTCGCAGAGCGACTGGCTGGGGGCGAAGAGCACGTGCGCCTGAGCGTAGAAGCGCGCCGTGGCGGCGAGCGTCCACTCTTCGATGGCGCGACTGGCGGCGTGCGGCTGGTCGCCGGGCAGCAGGCGCAGCAGCCAGTCCGAGCGGCGCGCCAGATACTCGTGGACGTTGGTGTGCCAGCTTGCCGCCAGCGGCAGCTCATGGTGAGCCGCAACGGCCGCGCCGAGCATGCCCAGTTCGCTGGGGCCGGTGATGTGGATGAGCGTGGGCGCGAACTCGTCCAGAACCTCGGCAATCACGGGCAGGTGGCGCAGATAGCCGGGGTCAAAGCTCAGGTCTTTTTCCAGCGCAAACGAAAGCAGGCCGCGCGGCAGCTCCAGCGTCCACACGCTGCCCGTCCGCTCCAGCGACGGCGTGCGGTCCCCGGCGCGAACGCAAAGGAATGGCAGTCCGTGGCGGCGCGCGTAAAGCTCGAAGTGGCGGCTGGTGTGGGCGACGCCGTTGATCTCATGAAAGGAATCCGGGAAGTAGGCGACGCGCGGCAGGGATTGGACGCAGGGGTGCATGCGTTGCTCCGGAGGTTCTGGAACAGGTTGTTTGGCGATGGGATGGAGGCTGCGAACCGCTCCGGTCAGGCGGTTTCCTGCTCACCCAGAACGAAGCGCAGATCGCTGTCGTTGCTCCAGGCGTAACGCAGGCTGGAACTGAGCGGACGGCGGCCAAGCGAGCGCGCCATCATCAGGATGAACTGCATCGAGCGCGGCGAGTGACCGCGAGGCCAGATGGCGCTGAGTGGCTGGATTTCGCCGTTGCAGTCGGGATGGTAGACGCGATCATCCCAGTTCCGGGAGCCGACCGGAAACTCAGGAAAATCGCGGATGGCATCGATGGTCGATTGCAGGATGCGCATCTTCCACGGCTCGGCGTACTGCGGCATGAAGAGCACTTCGCTGCGGCGCTGGTAGCGGACCTCGTGGACGAATTCGGTGAAGCTGGTGGCGGAGGTGAGGTTGATGTTGGCGTTCGGTTCCACGCCATGCCGGTCACCACCGGCGACGAGCAGCATGTTCCACTGCTCGGCCAGTCGGCGCGTGGCGCGATTCTCCGCCCAGTTGCGCAGGCCGTTCAGCTCCAGCGCGTGGAAGTGATTGCCAAACTTCAGCAGGAACTCGTTGACGAGGAACTCGTGGCGGTCGCGGCCAATCAGATAGAGATCCCACATCGGGTGGTTGAAGACGAGCAGGACGTCGCGCTCCTGGTTGAGGTCAGCCAGAATTTCGCCGATCTGGTCGTCGGCCGGATTGGCCGTGAAGGCGTTCAACCGCTCGATCCACTGCGAGGCGCGCGCGCTGGGCAGGTTGTGGACGCCAATGTGGAAGGACTGGACCTCGCTGTAAGGCGCTGACCACTCGACGGAGATGGGTGCGTGGCGCGAGGCGTCCATGGTGCGCAGCATGAGCGGCGCGTGGATGTTGTCGTGGTCAGTGATGGAGACCATCGGGCGAAGGCCGAGTTTTTCGATCTGGGCGGATTCCAGATCCCAGGCCTGCTTGGGAGTGAGCGGCGGCGTCCAGTAGCTGCGCGCCCAGTCGATGCGTATGCGATGGCGCTCCCAGGAGCGGCGGTCGAGGTACTTCATGAGCGGCCGCACGAAGCCGTACTGCGCCGTCCAGTCGGCGACGAAGGCAAGTGTCTCTTCGGACTGGTTGGTGTGGCTGTGCAGCGAGACGCCGGTCGTGTGTCCCTGCGTGACGCGCGGGTCGCGCCAAAGATAGGAGATGGCGGTGGCTGGCATGGGGTCGGTCGTCCTCCTGATCCGCTCAATCTGCGGCTTCAGTATGGCGGCCCACTCGTCAACAGACCGTGAAAACCCCGCGAATTTCCGTTCAATTGCGGCGTTTCTTCGGGCTTTGGCCGTGCCCGGCGCGTATTTTGCCTGTCTTTTGGACATCTTTATTGACCCAGCTGCATCAGGGACAACTTCCCTTACCCTCCACTATACGTTGGTTTTGGCAAATTCGGGGCCAGGAAATGCTTCAGGATTGATGGGATGAGAATCATTTGAGTCGGCAGGGCTGGCCGCGCTCAGGTGATTGCGGGTGAGGCCGTCGCGCAGCATGGCAAAAGCCTCGTCCGGAGTGTCGGCAAAGTGGAAGAGGTCAACGTCGCGCGGCGAGATCGTGCCGCAGTCCACGAGCGCGTTCAGATTGAGCACGCGCTTCCAGTAATCGGAGCCATAGATGACGACGGTCATCTTCTTGGCCAGCTTCTGGGTCTGGGCCAGAGTGAGCAGCTCGAACATCTCGTCCAGCGTGCCGAAGCCGCCGGGAAAGACGACCAGAGCCTTGGCCAGATAAGCAAACCAGAGCTTGCGCATGAAGAAGTAGTGGAACTCGAAGTTCAGCTCGGGAGTGATGTAAGGATTGGGATGCTGCTCAAAGGGCAGGCGAATGTTGAGGCCGATGGATTTTCCGCCCGCCTCCCAGGCTCCGCGGTTGGCCGCCTCCATGATGCCCGGCCCGCCGCCGGAGGTGATGACGAAGCGATGGCGTCCGGGCGGATTCGACGGCAGGTCGGCAGCCCAGCGGGTGACCATCCCGGCCAGACGGCGCGCATCCTCGTAGTAGCGGGCCATCTCGACGGCGGCCACGGCGCGGCTGCGCTGGAGATCGCTCGCCGCGCCGTGCTCGATGGCGTGGGCGCTGGCCGGCTGCTCCTCGGGCGGCGCAGGCTGGGCAGAGCCGGTGTTGTCCAGCAGCTCCAGAGCCTGATTGGCCTCGGCGTGGCTGTGAAAGCGCGCCGAGCCGAAGAAGACGATGGTGTCCTGAATGCGCTCGCGACGAAAGCGGGCCAGCGGCTCGGTGTACTCGGCGAGGATGCGGATGAGGCGACCGTCGGGACTGTTGAGGAAATCCGGGTTTTCGTAGGCAAGCGGCGCTCGTTCAAGCGGCTCGGGCGTCTGCGTGGCTGGGGCGTGCAGCTCGGGCATGGTCGGTTCGTCCCTGTCTTTTGAGATGCGTCTGCGGATCGAGCCTTGCAGCGAGTTCCCAGTCTATCCGGCGCAACGCGAGCGAGGAAAGCGACTTTCCAGTGAGGTCGGCTTCCGAGGTGACGGCTTGAGCTGTGGCGTAGTCGGGAAATCCTGGCGAAATGTGTAGCTTTTGGGCTACACTGTGAGGGTGATTGAGATTCGCCAGACCGAGCGATTCTCCCGCTGGCTCCATGCGCTTCGGGATTCGCAGGCAAGGGCGAGAATTGCAGCGCGCGTCCAGAGACTGGCCTTCGGCAACCCAGGAGATACGCGGTCAGTGGGCGAAGGTATCCGCGAGCTGCGAATCCATTACGGCCCAGGATACCGGGTGTATTACGTCCAACGCGGAGCGGTGTTGATTCTTCTGCTCTGCGGCGGAGACAAGAGCACGCAGGCCAGTGATATTGAAGCGGCTCGCATGCTGGCGAAGGAGGAGAAATGAGCAGGACCAAAACCCGATCCCTTGCGACCCGACCATTTGATCCGGCCGAGTATCTGGACGACACCGAGTCGATTGCCGCCTACATGAGCGAAGCGTTGGAAAGCGAAGACGCGACGTTTATCGCAGACGCGCTGGGCGTGGTTGCCCGCGCGCGCGGGATGAGCGACGTGGCGCGTGAAGCCGGAGTCTCGCGGGAAAGCCTCTATCGCGCACTGAGCGCGGACGGCAACCCGGAATTTGCCACGGTGCTGCGCGTGGTGCGCGCGCTCGGGCTGCAACTTTCCGCAACTCCGCTGCATCAGCGGAAGTCTGCGTGAACAACCGCGGCACGACGCTTGATCTTTCGTGCCCGGGCACGCTCCACCTTCAGCCAGAACAAGCCGAAAAGAGATACGCCGACGACCACAGCCGACATCACGGTCAATCCGATCTGCATATCTGTCATGCTTTCCCCCTTCAGGACTCCCACTCCTTCGACGAGCGAATCGCGCCGTCGATGGCGAGCCAGAGATTCAGCAATCCCAGGCCGGAGACCACGCCGCGCACGGCTCCGCTGGTCAGCAGCGGCAGCAGCGACGGCGCGTGGAGAAACAGCGGATTGTTGTCCCACAGCGGACGGAACCACGGCACGAAGCAGAGCGCGAGGCCGAGATAGAGCCGGACGAGGACGGCAAGCATGCGTTCGATCTGGCGCAGCCAGCGCGGGACGGCGGCAGCGTGACTGTCCTGCGCATGGCTGGCCGGAACGCCGCGGATGGGCGCATCGCTGGCCGGAGCGTAGCTCGCGGGCGCAGCCTGCTCCTCGCGCGAGGCCGACTGCGCGGAGGACCAGGCCGGTTTGGAGGGTGAATCTGCCATCAGAGAGCCAAAAAGTGGAGCCGGGCTGCGGAGGCGCGCTGCGCCCGCCTGTCTGGAACCTACCACAGTCCCCGCCAGGCGAGCCGAACGGATGCCACGGTTGCCTTACTCGCTGCGCCGTTTCGGACGCTGGTTGGCGGGCAGGATTTTCTTGCGCAGGCGCAGATTCTTCGGCGTGACCTCGACCAGCTCATCCTCGGCGATGAACTCGATGGCCTGCTCCAGATTGAGCAGCCGATGCGGAGCCAGGCGCAGGGCTTCGTCCGAGCTGGAGGCGCGCATGTTGGTCAGCTTCTTTTCGCGGACGACGTTCACGTCCAGATCGTTGTCGCGCGAGTGTTCGCCGACGATCATGCCCTCATAAACATCGACGCCAGCGCCGAGAAAGAGCACGCCGCGATCCTGCAGGCCGTGGAGCGCATACGTCGTCGTCACGCCCTGACGGTCGCTGATGAGCACGCCGGAGGGTCGCTGCGGAATCTCACCCTGATAGGGCATGTAGCCGTCAAAGAGCGTGTTCATGACGATGGTGCCGCGCGTCTCGGTCAGCATCTCGCTGCGCAGGCCGATGATGCCGCGGCTGGGCACGCGGAACTCCATGCGCACGCGCCCCGAGCCGTGATTGTGCATCTTCGTCATCTCGCCCTTGCGCGGGCCAAGCTTTTCGATGACGACGCCGGTGTACTCCTCCGGCACATCGATGGTGACGTGCTCGACCGGCTCCTGGCGAACGCCGTCCACTGTTTTGGTCACGATCTCCGGCCGTCCGACGCTCAGCTCGAAGCCCTCGCGGCGCATCATCTCGATGAGCACGCCGAGCTGCATTTCGCCGCGGCCCAGCACCTTGAAGCTGTCCGGCGAGTCGGTCTCCTCCACGCGAATCGAGACGTTGGTCAGCAGTTCGCGGTCCAGCCGCTCGCGCAGGTTGCGACTGGTCACCAGCGAGCCTTCCTTGCCGCAGAAGGGCGAATTGTTCACCGAAAACTGCATGGCGATGGTCGGCTCGTCGATGACGATCAGCGGCAGCGGAGCCGGGTTTTCCAGGCTCGTGATGGTCTCGCCGATGGTGATGCCTTCGACGCCGGCGATGGCCACAATGTCGCCAATCTCAGTGGCGGCGGTCTCGGTGCGCTTCAGGCCGGCGAAGGTGAAGAGCTTCGTGATGCGCGTCTTCTGCAGCGAGAGATCGCGGCGCGAGATGGCCACCTCGTCGCCCACGTTGAGCGTGCCCTGAAAGACGCGCGCAATGGCGATGCGACCGAAGTATTCCGAATAATCGAGATTCGTCACCAGAATCTGGAGCGATGCGTCCGGGTCGCCTGTGGCCGGGGGAATGGTGTTCACGATGGCCTGAAAGAGTGGCTCAAGATCGGTGCCCGGTGTGTGCATCTCGGTGCTTGCGGTGCCGGTCTTGGCCACGGTATACAGGACGGGAAAATCAAGCTGATCCTCTTCGGCGTCGAGATCGATGAAGAGGTCGTAGATTTCGTTCAGAACCTCCTGAGCGCGGGCGTCCGGGCGGTCGATCTTGTTGATGACGACGATCGGCTTCAGCCGCGCTTCCAGAGCCTTCGAGAGCACGTAGCGGGTCTGCGGCAGCGGACCCTCGGCGGCATCGACGAGCAGCATGACGCCATCGACCATCTTGAGTCCGCGCTCCACCTCGCCGCCAAAGTCGGCGTGGCCGGGCGTATCGACGATGTTGATCTTGCCGCCCTGGTAGTGGATGGCGGTGTTCTTGGCCAGAATCGTGATGCCGCGCTCGCGCTCCAGATCGTTGGAGTCCATGACGCGATCCGCCACCTGCTCGTTGGCGCGAAAGGTTCCGGACTGGCGAAGCATGGCGTCGACCAGGGTGGTCTTGCCGTGGTCGACGTGGGCGATGATGGCGATGTTGCGAATCGTCTGGCTCAAGCGAAAAATCCTTTATGGGTTCACGCAACAGGGCGCGCAGGCGCTGCTGCTGTTGGTTTGTTTTCTATCCCCGCAGGGTGAAAAGCTGCCCGACCGCCGCTGGCCGGGCGATCCGGCAACAGGACAAAGTGCTTCCGGCCAAAGAGCCGGACCAGCAAACCGGACCAAGAAGCCGGAATGGACAGGAGCGGAAAACAGGGCCAAGTGGCCACGCAGTTCCGCAATTCCAGTTTAGCAGCAGCGGGGAATCGGCAGTTCAGTGCTTCCAATCCACGCTGAACTACCGATGAACTTACAAAAATTCTGACTCACTGAAATTACTCATACATCTGCGGAATGCGCCAATGTTTGACGGCGATTTCCGCCATGCGTTTCTGGCGTGCGCTGATGCGCTCCGGATTCCAGTCGTCGTTCTTACTGGCGATTTCCTGGGTTATAACAAAACCGCTGTCCGCGAACTGCTTGAGTTTTTCCGTTGCAGAACCGCTGCCCAGCTCGCGGTTAATTGTTCGCTCAAGAAGCGTCATGTTTCCCAGGCGGTAAAGATTGTCCTCCGCCTGGCGCTCTGTGAATTGCGGCCAGTTTGCTCCGGGGTTTTCAGGCAGGATGTGCTCGAGCGTATATTCCGGATTTTCGCGGTCATAGTGCGCAGAAGACATTGTGCTCTCAATCTCGAACAGGATGTAGCGGACCACGCTTTTGTTTCGCGCGAGCGTGGTTTTCATCTGGCGCTCAGCGAATGCGGCCACAAACTGTTCATCGGAGATATAAATCGAGCGGAAATCGCGGAAAACATGCTCGGCGCGCGCGTAATGTTTCCGGTGTATTTTCGCAGCCACCTCGTTATACCGGCGCTCTTGTTCATTTCCGGCCAGAGCGCCAATCACGTTGTAGCGAAATGAGATGATCGCGCATCCTTTCAAAATCTTCGTGAACCCATCCTCGTCGAAGCTTCTGCGCGCCGCCATCAAAAGCGGCCAGGGCTGGCGGACATTGAACATTTTCAAATGCTGCACTGCTGATTTCTGCTCGCGCGTCCAGAACTCACTGGCAGGATCTTTCAGTGCAGCATAGAAGTCAACATCTTCATCCAGATCCCGCAATAGCTCGAAGACTTTGCTACGGTCCGCAATCTGAATCCGGATGGTCTTGAACAGTTCCGATTCTCGAGTGAAACTGTTCCGGCTGTTCCAGTGCGTACGCAAAAAATCCGGGAAGCTTTCCTCGCCGAGTCGCTGTACGGTTGACTCCCACCTCCGCTCCAGATCATTGATCGCTTCCGGATCGTTATTTTCCCTGTCGACAATCGAGAAAAGATGGTTTTTGAGCAAATCCGTCGGAGACAACCGGACGCCGCGCGAGTTCAACGTCTCAAACACAAGATAGGCATTCAGTTCGGACGGAACGGTGATGACGGTAAAGAACAATCGGTCCACCACCTGCTCCAGGAATCTGGCAATTTCTTCTCCGCTTTCACCGGGCAGGTACTTGCCTCTGATCTTCTCGTAAAACCACTCGAATGCCCTTCCGAGTACCCGCTCGGAGGCCTTCCGCCCGCGAGTCGGGATCGGCTGCATTGCAAGGATGTAATCCTTGTAGTAGCCGTCATTGTTGCGATTCAGTGTCAGCTTGGGTCGCGAAAGAAGCGTGACCGGATCGAGATAGCCGATGTAGCTGTTGCGAATTTGTTCGGCTCTGGTTCTATTCGGCTCCGCGTCCACCCCGGAAGCGGCCAGTTCGTGCAAGGTCTTCATGACTGCAAGCACAATCAGGCTGATGGTCGTTAGCCGCTGTTGACCGTCAATAACATCATAGACCCGGTTGTCCTCCGTCTTGAGAACCAGATAGCCCATGTAATGCGAGGAATCGCCTTCCGGCGAAAGCAGATTTTCGATGTCCTGCCACAAATCGTCCCACTGGTCCCGATCCCAGGAATAGTCGCGCTGGAATCTTGGAACCACATATCGCAAGCCGTTTCCGAGAAGCTGCCGGAATGTCTGGTTTGATGTATTGAAGTTCGAGTTGATCGGTCGTTTGTCAGCCATTTAGAATCTCGGTTCGCGCGAAAGAAGACGCCTGCATCCACTTTATTGCAGTCCTATCTCCAGTGCCCACCGAGCACGAGGTTTCATTCTCAATTTTTCCGGATTGATTGTCCTCCTGCAGGCCCGGAGAGAAAAATTCCTTGACGCGGACGAGGAAAATACTGTATCTTGCGCCGGGTTGTGGTAATCTATAAGGACTAAGGGATGTGCGCCCAACTACGCCCACCTGATGAGCTGCGGCTCCGGGGCAGGCCACACAAGGCCACTTGCGCGAACGATCCTGATCCGAGCAAAGAAACCAGTCATCGCCTCCGCGATGGCCGGAAGCTTTTCCGTACTCCAGGAAACGTGCATCCAACGGGATGCGCGGGGTTCCGGGCGGATGCTTTCTGCCGGTCACGGAGCCTTCCCCGGAATATCCACGCGCAGGAGACGCGAGCGCTTTGGCAATCGACGACAAATACGAAGACGACATCACCAGTCTGATCGACGCAGGCAAGGAAAAGGGCTATCTCACCTACAACGATGTGAACGAGATGCTGCCCGAGGACATGCACAACGCCGACGACCTCGACGACCTGATCACGACCATCGGCACGCAGGGCATTGACCTGCTGGACGGGCCGAAGTTTGGCGGCGACAAGGACTTCGACCTCGAAGAAGGCGAAGACGTTGAGCTGGACCTGACGCCGGGCGCGATGGAAAAGACCAACGACCCGGTGCGCATGTACCTGCGCGAGATGGGCACGGTGCCGTTGCTGACGCGCGAGGGCGAGGTGGAGATTGCCCGGCGCATTGAGCGCGGGCAGATGCGCGTGATGAAGTCGCTGTCGCGCTCGCCGGTGGTCATTCGCGAGATTGCCGCGCTGGGCGAAGACCTGAAGCGTGGCGTGCGCAACGTGAAGGAAGTGGTCACTTTTGACGAGGAGGAGCTGACCGAGGAGATCGTGCAGACGCGCGTGAAGGCGACCGTGGGCCGCGTTGACGCGATGGTGCGGCACCTGAAAAAGGCCGCGCAGCTTGAGGAAAAACTGCCCACGCTGAACGTGAAGACCAAGGCAAAGGAAGCGCGCCGGACGCGCTGGACGATTGCGCGCGAAAAGATTCTGGCGTCGCGGATCGTGCGCGAGCTGAAGTACACGCCGCAGGAGCGCAAGCGCCTGCTGGACAAGGTGAACAAGACGGTCGAGATCATGCGCTCGCTCGAGCGGCAGATCAAGAGCCTGGACCAGAAGTACGACGCATCGAAGAGCGAGGATCTGCGCAAGGAGTATCGCAGGCAGCAGAAGAACTGCCGCAGCGATCTGGAGCGTCTGGAGTTGGAAGCCGGCGCAACCATGGGCGAGATGCGCCGCACGCAGCGCGAGATGATCCAGGGCGACATGGACGCGGAAAAGGCCAAGCGCGAGCTGATCGAGGCCAACCTGCGACTGGTCGTCTCCATCGCCAAGAAGTACACCAATCGCGGCCTCCAGTTTCTCGACCTGATTCAGGAGGGCAACATCGGCCTGATGAAGGCCGTCGACAAGTTCGAATATCGGCGCGGCTACAAATTCTCGACCTACGCAACGTGGTGGATTCGCCAGGCGATCACGCGCGCCATTGCCGACCAGGCGCGCACGATCCGCATCCCGGTGCACATGATCGAGACCATCAACAAGCTGATCCGCACCAGCCGCCAGCTTGTCCAGGAACTGGGCCGCGAGCCATCCAGCGAGGAGATTGCGCGGCGCATGGATATTCCCGTCGCCAAGGTGCGCAAGGTGCTGAAAATCGCCCAGGAGCCGATCTCGCTCGAAACCCCCATCGGCGAAGAGGAAGACTCCCATCTCGGCGACTTCATCGAGGACCGGCAGGCGGTTTCCCCGTCCGAAGCCGTGATCGGTGTCAACCTGAAGGAGTACACCTCGCAGGTGCTGCGCACGCTCACGCCGCGCGAGGAGCGCGTCATCAAGCTGCGCTTTGGCCTGGAAGACGGCTCCGAGCACACGCTCGAAGAGGTCGGCCAGAGCTTCCAGGTCACACGCGAACGCATCCGCCAGATCGAGGCCAAGGCGCTGCGTAAGCTGCGCCACCCGTCGCGCAGCCGCAAGCTCCGCGCCTTTGTCGAGGGCGTCAAGGAACTGTAAGGCGTCAAGGAACTGTAATCGGCAAGCCTCCGCACTTCCAGCCGCAGCGCTCGTCCCCACGGGCGCTGCGGTTGTTTTTGCTTCTGTTTTCGCGGGCGTCTTCCACCCCCGGCACCCACGCGACCAGCGGGAGCGCAGCAACTGCCGCGCGGCGCGGAGTGAGCCGCGCGGCTGCCGCATGCAATGCTGCAGGGAATTATTTGAGTTTTTGCTACTGTGCTGATTGGGAGGAAAAACCATGAGCGGATGTCCGGAGATCACCATCGACAACCTGACGGCGGAGAAGTACGCTTCGCTGCTCGCCTCGGCGCAGGCGGAGGGAATTCAACTGAGCGGCGACGCCGACGCAACGGAGTACCAGGGGATGCGGTTTGAGTGGACCTACGACGCAGCCTCGGCCACGCTGAAAATGCAATGCACCGAGAAGCCAATGTTCATCCCCTGCCACATGATCGAGCAGAAGATTCGCCAGCTCGTGGGTTGAGCGGGCGGGACACGGCGCAACGGGTGCGGAATTTTCCTGCGAGTCGGGCCGCACCCGCGATCATGCGTGCAGATACTCCGCAGGCGTGATGATGCGCGCACCCCCATACGTGCCGAGGGAAAGCAGATCCTTATCGCCTGCAATCAGCAGATCGGCTTTTGCCAGCGCGGCGCATTCCAGAAACATATCATCGCCGGGGTCGCGACAAACCCGGACTTTGCCGCGGATTCGCAGGCGCATTCCCCGCGCGAGGATGGTTTGCAGCGCCAGGTCAACCCGGTGCTGCTCCCAGCCGAACTTTTCCGTGAGAACGCGCATGATTTCCGCGTCAATTTCCGCGCAGGTGGCAATCACGTCTTCGCTCATTGCTCTTTCGAGCGCCAGCGTGGGTGTGCCGCGACGCTTCGCAAACTGGAGCGCGGAGATCCAGACGTTGGTGTCGATGACGACAATCACCTGCTTGCGCTGCGACGGCGCGGCTTGTCGCTTCGCGCTTCCTTGCGCGCATCCACATGAAGAGTCCGGCGCACATTTTTGATCAGCCGGGGTACATCGGTCTCGGTATAGCCGTTGGGATTGCGGCCTGCCGCGTACTCGCCCAGCTCATCCAGCGTCGCCCGCGCCTGCTGCGCGGAGTAGCTGCGGAAGGCTTCCCGGAATAGCTCGCTCATCGTGCGACTGTCCCGCTTCGCCAGCGCCTCAGCCTTCTGCGCCAGCTCCGGCGGCAGGCTGATCGTGTAGACCTTCGACTTCCTCGCTGCAGCAGTCGCCATGCCTCGATATTACGCTGTAATGGATTCCATTACAACTGACGAATCGTATCGCTTCCGACGACCAGTCCGAACGTATTGCTGGCGAATTTGCCGACGCTGGACTCCGCAACGTTTCGGTCTTTCGTGGCGGATATTTTGTTGACTGGTGCAAAAGTTCTGCGCGGCAATCTGTCCTGCACGTCGCCGATTCGACGCGAACGCGCAGGTAGAATCTCTCTGTGGGCCTGCGATTTGAGCTTTTGGGTACGGCGGCTTCGGGGGCGCGGCGGGCGCGGTTGCATCTGCCGCATCGCACCGTCGAGACGCCGGTCTTCATGCCCGTCGGCACGCAGGGCACGGTCAAGGCCATTCCGCAGGAGACGCTGGAATCGCTGGGCGCGGCGATCATTCTTGGCAACACCTATCACCTGTATCTGCGGCCGGGGCATGAGCTGATTCGCTCGCTCGGCGGGCTGCATCGCTTCATCGCCTGGCCGCGCGCGATGCTGACGGACTCCGGCGGGTTTCAGGTGTTTTCGCTCGCCGGGCTGCGCAAGCTGACCGACGAGGGCGTGCGTTTTCGCTCGCATCTCGATGGGTCGAGCCACCTGTTTACGCCCGAGCACTCGATCGACGTGCAGATCGCGCTCGGCGCCGACATCTGCATGGCCTTTGACGAGTGCACCGAGTATCCGGCGGACGAGGCGCGGGCGCGCGAGTCGCTGCGCGTGACGATGCTGTGGGCGCGGCGGTCGCTCGATCACTTTCGCGCCGAGGCGCACCGGGTTCCCTGGCACGAAGAACTGGGCGGGCAGACGCAGTCGCTGTTCGGGATTGTGCAGGGCGGCATGTACGGGCATCTGCGGCGCGAGTCGGCCGAGCGGCTGGTCGAGATGGACTTTGACGGCTACGCGATTGGCGGGCTGAGCGTGGGCGAGCCGCGCGAGCTGACGTGCGAGGTGATTGCCGAGACGCTGCCGCTGCTGCCGGCCGACAAGCCGCGCTACGTGATGGGCGTCGGATTTCCCGATGAGATCGTCGAGTACGCGCGCATGGGCGTGGACATGATGGACTGCGTGATTCCGACGCGCGCGGCGCGGCACGGGCTGCTCTTCACCAGCGAGGGGCGCATGAACATCAAGAACCGGCGCTTTGCCGACGACAAGCTGCCGCCGGACCCGGCCTGCTCCTGCCCGACCTGCCGACGGTATTCGCGGGCCTATCTGCGGCACCTGATGCAGACCGGCGAGCCGCTGGGCGGGACGCTGGCAACGATGCACAACCTGGCCTTCTATCTGGACACGATGGCCGGGCTGCGCGCGGAGCTGGACGCGCCACCTGCCGCGAGGCAGGCCCCGAAGCAAACGGAACCTGACCCGCGCGACTGATTCATTCTGAAACCGGGGCTGCGTTTTTCGCCGCCTTCAAGCGCCTCTGCGCGGTGATAGCGCGGAGAATCGTATGCAGCGATGACTTCGACGCAGAGTTTCCTTCCCGACGCGCAGGGCTTCGTCGCGTTGCCCGTGGGCGAGCGGGCGGACGGCGCTGCGAACGCGCGCAGCGTGGCGGCAGGCGAGTACGGTCCCAGCCGTGCGCTCGGCGACGCACACCGGCATCTGGCCGAGGGACGCATCCACGCGGCGGCCGAAAGCTATCGCGTGGCGCTCGAAGGCGAGCGCGGGACGCGGGTTTCGGCGCTGCTGGGGTTGACGTTGATTGCTCGCCGTGGCGGGCAGACGGCGCAGGCGCTGCGACTGGCGCAGGCGGCGCTGGAGCTGGACCCGGCGTCGGGTGTGGGGTGGGCCAGCTATGGCTCACTGTTGCAGGCGCTGGGCCAGTGGAACGACGCGCAGGCGGCGTATCAGCGGGCGCTGGCGCTGCCGGCTGCGACGGTCGCGGCTTTTCTGCCTGCGCTGACGGGGCTGGGCGAGGTGATGCTGGCGACGCGGCGCGCGGCGGCGGCCCTGGCCTGTTTTCGTCGCGCGCTCCTGCTCGAACCTCAGTCGCCGGTGGCGCTGCACGGGCTGGGCGCGGCACTGGCGAGGATGGAGCAGTTTGCGCCGGCGCTGGAGTGCTTTCGCGCGCTGATCGCGCTGGCTCCGGAGCATGCCGACGGGCTTTTCGCGGCGGGCTTCTGCGCGGCAAAGCTCAGCCGGCATCGTGAGGCGATTGGCTGCTACGAGGGCGCGATCCGTCTGCGTCCGGGGTTTGCGGCGGCGTGGGGGAATATGGCCGTCTGCCTGGTGGCGGATGGGCGGGATTATCTGGCGGTTCCATGCTTCGCTCAGGCGCTGGCGGCGGAGCCGAAGCTGGTTTCGGCGCTGCTGAACTTTGGCAATCTGCTGCGGCTGCGCAAGGCGTTTCCGCAGGCGCGCGGCTGCTACGAACGGGCGCTCGACGTGGATGGCCGCTGCGTGGACGTGATGGTGGCGATGAGCTATCTGGAGCTGGAGGCAAGCGCGGAGACGGCGCGGTTTGCGCGCGCGGAGGCCTGGCTGGATCGCGCCGCCGAAGCCGAGCCGACGCACTCGGAGGTGGCCAACGGGCGCGGGATTCTGGCGCTGGCGCGGCACAGCGCCAGCGGCGGCCAGCGGCATCTGGAGGATGCGATTGCGGCTTTCCGGCAGGCGGCGGCGCGCGGACATCGGACGGCGGACTCGAATGTGGGCAACGCGCTGCTGCGCGTGGGTCGCGTGGAGGAGGCGATTGCGGCGCATGCGCGGTCGGTCGCGCTCGATCCGCTGCACGCGGGCGCGCGCTATAACCTGGCGCTCTCGCAGTTGCGAGCCGGGTGGATGGCCGAGGGCTGGCGGAACTATGAGGCGCGGCTGGATTTTCGCGACGTGCATCCGCGACCGAGGCGATTTCAGCAGCCCCGCTGGCGCGGCGAGCCACTGGCTGGCACCCGGCTGTTTGTCCACTACGAGCAGGGACTGGGGGATACGATTCAGTTTGCGCGGTTTCTGCCGCTGCTCGCGCGGAGCGGCGCGAGACTGGTGGTCGAGGTGCAGCCGCCGCTGGTGCGGCTGCTGCGGCCGGAGATCGAGCGGCTGGGCGGCGTGTGCCTTGCGGCGGGTGAATCGATTCCGGCCTTTGACTGGCATGTGCCGCTGCTCAGCCTGCCGTGGATCTTTGGCACGACGCTGGAGACCGTTCCGCCGCCTTTGGAGCTTTCGGTGGAGCAGGCAACGGACGAATGCGCCGCGAGCGGTGGGCCACGCAGGCCGAGGATCGGGATCTGCTGGGCGGGGAATCCGCGCTATGCCGCGGACCGCGAGCGATCGACGCGGCTGGAGAGCTTCCTGCCGCTGCTGCTCGCGCACCCGGATGAGGAATGGGTTTCGCTGCAAAAAGGCGCTGCCGCGGAGCAGATTGCCGACGTGCGGGCGCGGCTGCCGACCGGCTTTCCGCTGCTGGATGCCTCGTCCGCGGAGCGCGACCTGGCGGATACGGCGGTGGTGGTGGCTCGGCTTGATCGGGTGATCACAACCGACACGGTGATTGCGCATCTGGCCGCGACGATGGGCAAGTCCTGCTGGGTGCTGCTGCCGTGGCAGGGCGACTGGCGCTGGATGCAGGAGATCGAGCACACGCCGTGGTACGGGACGATGCGGCTGTTTCGCCAGGCTGCGCCGGGCGACTGGGCCGGCGTAATGGAGCGCGTCAGCGGCGAGCTGCACGCCCAATCCGTCTGAAAGAATCGGCAAACGGAAGACACGCCGCCGGGCAACGCTTTGCGGGTGCCGCGATACGATTTTCCTCGCTCTTCGGCCTGACTGTGGATGTGGTGGATCGTGCCCGGACGCTGGAAAACGAGCGTTGCGCAAAGGCGCGCCGGGGCTGCTCGCAGACGCGCTTTGCACGCATGCGACCCGCGTTTCCACAGGGGGATTTTGACTGGCGGTGAAGATCGTGGAGAAAGACGGGCATGCAAACCGGGTTTGTGGGTGGTTTTCCTCTTGTCCTCAATTCCACAGCGCGGTTTTGGAA
This sequence comes from Acidobacteriota bacterium, assembly GCA_021846275.1. Lineage (GTDB taxonomy): Bacteria > Acidobacteriota > Terriglobia > Terriglobales > Acidobacteriaceae > Acidicapsa. The sequence continues at coordinate 570,507 of JAJZBZ010000002.1, read as the reverse complement.
AACCCGGGCGGTTGGTTTCGCCTGTATCCATGCGGTTGTTCTGTGTTTTTCCACTTTTACTGCCACGCCTACGGCTACGACTGCGAATGTATTTCCATGTTTGTGCTTTTTTCCGTACTCTCGCGCAGGTGCGTAGTTCCGTCCACCAACGAGATTGGACGGATGTGTTGACGACTTCCGATCCGCCGCACAGGAACCGCTCCGGATGATCCAGCAGTTGTTTTCACCACAACCGCGCGTTTTTCCACCTGTGCAGATGGCCGTGGCTTTCATACAATCGATGCAGGCGAAAAGTCAGTATTCGCCGTGAAGAGCAGGAACTCTGTGGCATGGTGTATCTTGGCATCACGCAGAGACTGGCGTCGTGGAGAGAAGCATGAGCACAACCGCGTTACCGACAGAGGCCGCAGCTCACTCCACCGGGGGAGCAGCGATGGAGATTACAGTAAGCCGCAAAGACCTGTTGAACGAGTTGAGCGCGATTCAGGCGGTGATTGAGCGCAAGACGACGATTCCGATTCTCTCCAACCTGCTGATGGAGGCCGAAGGAGATTCGATGCGGATTACGGCAACGGACCTCGATCAGGCGATTCGCACCTCCTGCGCCGCGAAGGTGAAGAAGCCGGGAGCCTGCACGATTCCGGCGCGCAAGCTCTTCGACTACGTGAAGCTGCTTGGCGATGGCGATGTATCGATCAAGGTGCTGGAGAATCACTGGGTGCAGATTCGCTCCGGACGGTCGAATACGAAGATGGTCGGGCTTGGCCGGGCGAATTATCCCCAGGTGCCGGAGATGCCGGCGGGTGCTTCGGTTTCGCTGCCAACGGCCGTCATGCGGAAGCTGATCAGCCATACGATCTTTGCCATCTCCAGCGAGGAATCGCGCTACACGCTCAACGGCGCTCTGCTCATTCTGAAGCCGGATTCGATCGCGATGGTTGCGACGGATGGCCATCGTCTCTCGTTCATCGAGAAGACGGAAGAGCCGCTCGATGGAATCTCCGGCGAGCGCCGGACGCTGATTCCGCGCAAGGCGCTGGCGGAGATTTATTCCCTGATTCAGTCGAGCGAAGCGGAGAGTTTTGCCTTTGCCGAAGATGACCAGAGGATGTTCTTTTCGATTGGGCATCGCTCGCTCAGCTCGATGAAGCTCACCGGCCAGTTCCCGAACTTCGAGGCCGTTCTGCCGCGCGAGAACAACAAGTTTGCGATTGTCCGTTCGGCGGAGCTTTCGGCTGCGATTGGCCGCGTGGCCCAGTTTGCCGAGGAGCGGTCGGGCGCGATCCGTCTGCGTCTGGAGCAGAATGAACTGAAGATTCAGGCGCAGTCGACAGAGTCCGGCGAGTCAGAGGATTCGATTGAGACGCCGTACAACTTTGACCCCATCTACGTCGGCTTCAACAGCGTCTACATGCTGGATTTTCTGAAGGCAATCGGCAACGAGGGCGAGGTTCGCATCGAGTTCAAGGATGCGCAGTCAGCCGGGCAGATGCGACCGGAGGATCCGGATTCCCTCTACAAATATCGTTATGTGCTGATGCCGATGCGCATCTGACCGGACGAGGAAATCGAAACAGGGGTGCGCGGAATGAGAACGAGAATCTTCGCGGTACTCGGCATCTGCGCGGCTGTGGCTTCTGCCCAGCCGCCTTCTTCTTTTCAGGATTTTTCCACGAAGGCGATGATCTCCATCTCCGACGCGGGTTTTGCGCTGGAGCACGTTCGTGTCATCGACGGCACAGGCGCGGCGGCCCGCGCCGATCAGGCGGTCATCGTCGAGCGCGGCTCGATCGTCTACGTCGGACCCGAGGCGCAGGCCGCCATCCCGGAGGGCATGAAGCGGATCGACGGGACCGGCGAGACGGTTTTTCCTGGTCTGGTCGGCCTGCATGACCATCTCTACTACTCGGCGTCGATTTCGACCGAACGCGCCGATGGATTTGGCAGCGGGCCTGGGTTTTACGTCACCGAGCTGCCCTACACCGCGCCGCGGCTCTATCTGGCCAGCGGCGTCACCTCCATGCGCACGACCGGCAGCGTGGAGCCGTATACGGACCTGCGCATCGCCGCGCAGATCAACTCCGGCGCGATGCCGGGGCCGAAGATGGATGTTTCCGCGCCCTACCTCGAAGGTGCGCCGACCCAGTTTGCCCAGATGCACTCGCTCAAGGACGCCGACGAGGCCCGGCGCATGGTCGATTTCTGGTCGTCGGAGGGGATGACTTCGTTCAAGGCCTACATGGACATCTCGCGCGACGAGCTGGGCGCGGCGATTGCCGAGGCGCACGCGCAGCACCACAAGCTGACCGGCCATCTCTGCTCGGTCACCTGGCCAGAGGCGATTGCGCTCGGAATCGACGATCTGGAGCACGGGCCAATCTTCACGGATACGGAGTTTTCGACCACAAAGAAGCCGGACGCCTGCCCGACCGATGGCGAGCGAAGCTGGATGAGCCGCTCGATCACGGACCCTGCCGTGCAGGCGCTGATTCACTCGCTCATCGAGCACCATGTGGCCGTCACCTCGACGCTGCCCGTCTTTGAGGCGATGGTGCCGGGCCGTCCGCCGCTCACGCGCCGCTTCACCGATGCCCTGGCTCCGGCGGCGCTCACCAGCTATCTGACGCTGCGCGCGGCGATTCCGCAAAACTCGCCGATGACCGCGCTCTTTCGCAAGGAGATGGACTTCGAGCTTGCCTTTGCCCGCGCCGGCGGCCTGTTGCTGGCCGGGCCGGACCCTACCGGCAACGGCGGAGTGTTGCCGGGCTTTGGCGATCAGCGCGAGGTGGAGTTGCTCGTCGAAGCAGGATTCTCGCCGGTCGAGGCCATCTCGATTGCCACGCGCAACGGAGCCGTCTACGAGGGCCGCATGGGCCATGTGGGCACGATTGCCGCCGGCAAGGACGCCGACCTGGTCCTGGTCAAGGGCGACCCGTCGCTGCATATCGAGGACATCGAGAAGATTGTGACAGTCTTCAAGGACGGCGTGGGCTACGATCCGGCGCGGCTGCTGGAGTCGGTGCGCGGACAGGTGGGCATCTGGTAGCGCCGCGTGGCCGGATCATTCATGGTCGGCGCGCGAAGGCGCCGACAAACGCTGGAGCGAGGAAGCGTGCGCGCGTCCGCCACGCGGATGGTCCTTCTGGAAGTGGGTCGCGAGCAAACTTTTCCAGAATCTCGGAAACTCTTCTGATCCAGAGGAAGGGCGTTGGATGGGCCTTGTGTGGTCGATATGGTCGCCGATGGCAGGGATGAGTTGTGCGCGATTACCCGGTCCGAAACGGCAACGTTATCCACAACCACGCAATCGGTCTGGAATATGCAGGATGGATGGTTTTGAGGGTACGATTATCAGATCATGCTTAGGCGTATGGTAATCACCGCGCTCGTCGCGCTCGTTCTGCCCGGATATGGGCAGGATAAAAGTCGACAAATCAGCGGCAGTCAGACGAATGGCAACACATCCACTCCCCACCTGAGCGCACCGCAAGGAGCCGCGACATGCGTAGTAGAGGGGAACGGCACCGCAATAGAGTGTCGCTGGCCGAAGGACGAACCGCAAGGCTATCTCCGTCGTCTCCTGAGTCCTGAAAACTTACCCAACATCGGACTGTTTGTCGTCGGCCTTATCGGTGTTATCGCTGCTTTCCGAACCCTCGGCAATCTTGAGCGACAAATAGAGATCGCCGAAGATACTCTCGTTCAAACCCAAAGGCCCAGGCTTCAGGTCAGGACTTTCTATTTCAAAGAGCATAGAAGCACTTCGTTTCAAGTTCCAAACCGGGTTTTTGAAGGCTCTATGATGTCCGGCCAGTTTTACATCGTGAACTTGGGCGGGACGGCGGCGACAATCCAAGAGGTTTTCTACGAGTTTTATATAGCCGACAGTAAGTCTCCATTGCCTGCCAAACGCCCGTGGGAGGGAAAAAGTGGGCTTAAATGCAATGTGACGCTTAAGCCGGGTTGCTCCAGCCCATACCTGTTTGAGCGACAGCAGCCTGTTTCTGCGGAGGAATTCTCATATCTGGCGTTCAGGAAGAAGTCCCTTTACATCATGGGATGGATAGACTACGTTGATGCTCTTAAAATACGCCGAACGACTCGATTTTGCCGCTTGTACGACGTCGACACCGACCGCTTTACCGCTGTAGAGGATGCCGAATACGAGAGCGCCGATTAGGCGCAGGCGCATCCATGCAAAAAACCGGGCAGCCGCACAGGCCGCCCGGTCGCGTTTCCCATCCCCAAAAACGCTTACTTCACAGCCTTCGGCATCGCCCTCGGCTTCCTGAACCGCGTCCCCTTGAACTTGTACTCCATGCCCACAGAAACCCCGAAGTTCCACTGCGTCCTCGGATACGCGCTCGTCCCGTTATACGTCGACAGCAGCGCCTCCGGCGACACGCGAAACACCCATCGCGGCGAACGGTTCAGGTCGATATGTCCGCCCACCGCCGCGCCCAGCGTCAACTGGTTGGCATACATCCCCGCCGGTCCGCCCGGTCCCGGCATCGCTCCGCGCAGGTCCGTATTGAAATCCCCCCAAACCCCGCCCACCAGCGCATGCACAATAATGTCCGCATGCTTGTTATGCGGTCCCAGATACTCCGGACCCACCAGCCCGAAGCTCTCCGCAATGAACAATCCATCCAGATGCAGGTCATTCGGAGCCACGCCCGTCGTGCCCACATATCCGCGCGCGCTGCCCTCCATGCCCCAGTGTTTCGTCAGCCAGTAAGAAGCCGAAACATCCAGACCGCCCAAATCCGCGCCCTCGCGCAGATTCGGCCCCGCATGCACGTGCGCCGACCCCATCAGCACCGACACGTCCCACCGATTGTCATACCGCACGCCCGCCAGCGGATCAATCGCCAGATACCCGCCATTCTCCGCCGTCAGCGGATGCGGCACACCCGACTGGTCTGACCCGTTCGTCGTCGTCGCCCCGGCCGCGCCCGAGCTTGAGCTTTGGCCACCCGTGCTCGACGTTCCCGTGTTGCCCGTGCTCTGGGCTGTCATCGGAGTCACCGCGCACGCCACCAGCGCCGCCACGCAAACACTCATTCCATATCGCTTGAAAAGATGCATCACCTCGTATGGTAAATGCCCGGACTGGCCGCAAACAAACCCGCCGCGCGATTTTCCGCCCTCACCGCAAAACTTCATCTTCGCCGCAAACCGCGCGCCCTTCAGATTCCCTCGCCCATCGACACCCACTCCCGCTGCGCCTCGCGCTCCAGCCGGTACGCCTCGCGCTCCTCGTCCTCGGCCGCAAACGCCCCGCCCGCATTCGCCTCATCCGCGCAACCGCTCATCGCCTCCAGCCGCTCCACGCGCGCCGCCAGCGCAATCAGCGCATCGCTCAGCGGATCCTTGATCTCATGCGGATCCGTAATCAGCACACGCTCTCCATTCCGATACACAATATGCGCCGGCACTCCCACCACCGTCGAATTCGGCGGCACATCCCGCAGCACCACCGACCCGGCTCCCACACGCGAATTCTCCCCCACCGTGATATTCCCCAGCACATTCGCGTTGTTCCCCACAAACACCCCGTTGCACAGCGTCGGATGCCGTTTCGCCGTCTCGCCGCCGGTCACATTCCCCGTCCCGCCCAGCGTCACCCCCTGATACAGCGTCACATCATCGCCCACCACCGCCGTCTCCCCAATCACCACGCCCATCCCGTGATCGATCAGCAGCCGCCGACCCAGCCTCGCGCCCGGATGAATCTCCACCCCCGTCCAGAACCGCGCCCCCTGCGACAACACACGCGCAGTGAGCCGCCATCCCCTTCGCCACAGCCAGTGGTTCAGCCTGTGCGCCCACACCGCATGCAGCCCCGGCGTCGTCAGCACCACCTGCAACCCGCTCTGCGCCGCCGGGTCGCGCCGCATCACCGATTCGATGTCTTCCCGCATCCGCCCCAGCACGCTCATCCTCTCGTCACCTTTCACGCCGCTCACCGCTCCGGCAAGGCCGACGGGTTCGCCAGCCACCGCCGACAAACCCGCCCCATTCTTCCGCAGCCAGTGACTCACGCCGAGTTATACCCCTGCGGTCGGCAGTTACCCAACCGACCGCAGGAAGTTATCCAGCCGCCTGCGACAAGTTACACAACCGCCTGTGGCCAGTTACGCCACCGGCTGCGCCGTCAGCGCCTGCATCTCCGCCCGAATCGAATCAAACAGCACGCTCGAAAGATACCGCTCGCCAAAGCTCGGAATGATCGCCACAATCCGCTTGCCTGCGCTTTCCGGCCTCGCCGCCACCTTCAGCGCCGCAAACACCGCCGCGCCCGAGCTGATCCCGACAAACAATCCCTCCTCGCGCGGCAGCCGCTTCGCCGTCTCAATCGCCTCGTCGTTCGTCACCGTCACAATCTCGTCCATCAGCTTCGCGTCCAGAATCGACGGCACAAACCCCGCGCCAATCCCCTGTATCTTGTGCGGACCCGGCTTGCCGCCCGACAGCACCGCGCTATCCACCGGCTCCACCGCCACAATCTTCAGCTCCGGATTCTTCTCCTTCAGAAACCTTCCCGTCCCGGTCAGCGTCCCGCCCGTCCCCACCGCGGAGACAAAAACATCCACCTTCCCGTCGGCATCGGCCCATATCTCCGGCCCCGTCGTCCAGTAGTGGATCGCCGGATTCGCCGGATTATCAAACTGGCCCAGGATCACGCTTCCCGGCGTCGCCGCCTTCAGCTCCTCGGCCTTGGCAATCGCGCCCTTCATCCCATTCGGCCCCGGCGTCAACACCAGCTCCGCGCCCAGGCTCCGCAGCACCACGCGCCGCTCCATGCTCATCGTCTCCGGCATCGTCAGAATCAGACGATACCCCTTCACCGCCGCCACAAACGCCAGGCCAATCCCGGTATTCCCGCTCGTCGGCTCAATCAACACCGTCTCGCCCGGCCTGATCTGTCCCTGCCGCTCGGCAGACTCAATCATCGCCAGCCCGATCCGGTCCTTCACGCTGCTCATCGGGTTCATGCTTTCCAGCTTCAACACCACCTCGCCCGGCAGCCCCGCCGCCAGACGATTCAGCCGCACCAGCGGCGTCTTCCCAATCAACTCCGTCACATTCGCTGCAATCGCCATCGTCCATCCCTCCCTTGGAGTCCGTAAGGCGGGCGCAGGTTTCAACACCCGATTTTCATTCCCGGACAAGGCAGGAAACCCAACATGCCATCTTCACAACCAGCTTTTCAATGTAAGGGGAAGACGCACGACTGCCTCGGCATAAGCACCAACACGGCACTAGCGACATCGAGGCATGTCCGAATCCTACTCCCACCCCCACCCAAAACGCAACCCAAACAAAAAAACATCCTCAAGACATGAAGCCTTCCCAGCCATCGCTGCCGAAAAATGCCCCTCACCAAGGCGTTTCGCATCGACTCTCCACGATCTAATGTGATATTCCATCCATTAGCGAATCTTGGAATGGAGAGACAAAGTCCCAATGCCCTTTGAAGTTCTCACAGAGCTTGCTATCCAAAGAAGGCAACGTTGGATAGAAGACATCGCCGAAAGTAGTGGAGAATTTGGCAACGACACTGCCGAGGTGGACCGAAAAATGACTTGCGAGATCGAGAGGGAAGGTGTTCCCGCATTGCTTGATCATTTGCGATTATGCGGTGCTATTCCCGAACGTTATGGACGTGATTCAAGCGAGGAAAAACTCTACTCAAAATATACGGACTCACTTCTCGCCTCAGCGTATCGACATATTGGACTAACGAGTCTGGTTTTAGCCGAGAGAGCGAATTCTGCTGATGTTGAGGCTGTAGCTGGGAGTTATTCTCTGGTCGCCGACGCAAAGGCCTTTCGAATGAGTAGAACTGCAAAGAACCAAAAAGACTTCAAAATTGAGGCAATGCACACTTGGAAACGCGGTAAACCTCACGCAATGGTTGTCTGTCCAATCTATCAGCTTCCCACAAGGAGGAGTCAAATTTATCATCAGGCAATTACACGGAATGTTTGTGTTTTTTCATACTCGCATTTATCCGTCTTGGTGAGGTTTTCAACTAATTCTAGAGCAACTGAAGCACAAGACTTACTATCGTGTATTCTCAATTGTACCAGTGAACTCAATCCAACCCAAGACGCGGCCGCGTATTGGACTTGCATTAACCGCGAGATGCTCAGCAGGAACGGGACCATTGCGGCTTTATGGCAAGAGGAGAAACTCGCGACAACAGAATCCATCACAGTATTAAAAGAAGAAGCTCTCACAATTTTGGCGCGTGAACGGGAGAGTATTATGCGGATGAGCAAAGAAGATGCTATTCGCCACTTGATAGAAGGCCGCAATATCAACGGGCGAGAACAAATCGTTCGCGACTTCGGGGACAACGGCATTTTATCTATCGCATGAAGGGTAATAGATCGCTCGCTCCGAGCCGGCTGCGGCAGAGGTCGACGTATTTTTGCTCCATCTCGTACCCAATAAAGTTCCGCTTGAGGTTTTGCGCTGCAACAAGCGATGAACCGCTCCCCGCGAACGGGTCTAGAATTATTTGCCCCTGCCTTGTTGTCAGTTCAATCAGAGCCTGCATGAGGCGGACAGGTTTTTGAGTAGGATGTAATCCGCCCTCGCCTTGGCTAAACCCGCAATTAATGATATTGTCAGCCCCCTTAACATATCGCAGAAATGCTTCTTCATTGAATGGACCAACACCGTGACTGAGGGCGTTATCGGCTATCGTAGTTCCTATTTTGTAGGGCTTAATAAACCAAAGAATCGGCTCGAATGACGGCCGAAGATTACCTACGCGCCAACCTTGCCATTCATGTGACGAAATTACATCCCCGCGGCGGTCGAAAACAATACTGAGGCGCTGCGCCCTATGAGGGGCATGGTCGCGGACCCAACAGAGCATGTCCTTGAAAGAGAATCCCGCATCTTCGAGCGCACATATACATCGATGCGCAAAGCGACGACCAGAAAAAACGAAGGCTGTACCACCTGGCTTCAAGACACGAAACCATTCAGAAGCCCAACTAGAGCACCACTCGTAATACTGTTTGGGAATTTCTCGATCAGCCTGAGACCAACCATTAATCGGTTTTCCGCGCCTCTTAAAGACAGCCCCAGCTTTTTCCTGTGCAGGGCTAGAACCTAGATAAGCAGAGTTTGTATTGTCATGCAATACGTCCCAATCTTCGGCACCAATGCCGTAGGGGATATCGCTCAAAATCAAATGAACCGAAGAATCAGGCAACTCCCTAATGCAAGTAATGGAGTTATCGGCTATGACTTGGTTTAAGGGGAGGTATACCTTCTGGCCGGAGGGGGTTTTCCGCTCGGCAGAAGGTTCTAAAATCAGCGGCGCTGAAAGGATTGCCATTGAGATATCCTCTACACCCGGAAATACTACATTCAACCATACTGCAATTCTCTCATGTATCGCTATGTTCGTAAGCGCAACAGTGCGTTCGCTAGAGTGCAGACGTCGGGACTTCGGGTCTGCAGATCAGACATGTGAGATTTTCAGACTCCCTAAGCAGAGGACGGAAGCACTATCTGGAGGATTCCTTCCCTTGCGAAATCGCACTTTGCAATTTTGAGGATTAACTACGTCCAAAAATCAACCACCGTTACCCACCAGCCGCATTCAACGACGACGGAAGAGTCAAAACGCTGCGCCTTGCGGCTCCAACTTGACGCGACCCTCAAAAAACACGTAAGACCAACAATATAGGCCAGATAAAGGTCTTCAAACTCTTTATCATAGGGAATGTTCAGGAAGACGGATTCAACGCGATGAGGCCTTGGCAAGCGAACGAGACTTCCTTCCCGCTCCCAGTCCGCCCTTCGCCGGAGCCGCAACACCGGAAACCGACCTTTTCCTCGCAATGCCGCGCACCGATGCCGAGTCAACCGTATCGACCGGAAGCAGAATACGCCGAAGCGCCTCCACCCGCTCCTGAGGAACATCCAGCAGGATCGCCATCTCTTCAGGCGTCGGAACAGGATTTTTGATCACATGCTCGCTCATACGCCACCAGTATACGCCAGCTTTCATCCGTCCAGCCGCGCGTTGCGGCGGCGGTGAAAAGAATGCAGCACAGACGGCAGGGCAACCACCCCTGCGGCAATCGAAATTCCAATGGCAAATCCAATCCAGAAATCGCCGGACGGCAGAAACGCATGCAATCCCATACAGAATCCTTTCCGCGCGGCTCAGCCCCGCGCCAGCGGGATCGCTCCCGTCTGAGCAATCATTTTGCCACAACTCACGCCGCCACACCATTCTTCCGCGCTCACAATCCAGCGGCGCTCCCGCACTCGGCATCCATCCCCCGAGCAGCAATTCCCCCTGACGACTGACCCCTGACGACTGACGACTGAAAACTTTTTCCCAAAAACTGGCATCCAATTATCCCCATCCATGCCATACTGTCCTTCCCAGTCCCGCCCCGCGCCGGTTCCGTCCAGCCGCAGCCCCCGGCCGAGCGCTCATGGCGGCAAATCAGTAAACATTTCGCCATTGTTTCGTTGGCAAGAAAATTAATACCACCCCCCCTGGGGGGGTAACCGGGTTAATAGCCAACAGGTAACCCCCAAAAACACAATCCATGTCATTGAATAACAGGCTCTTATCGTCCGATCGCAATCCCGCCTCGCCAACAGATCTTCCGGCGACTCACTCCAGCCGCCGCTTCAACCCGGATTCTGGGCGATATACCGTTCTGAGTCGAATTTCCTGCCCGTGCTTCCGCCAGCCATGTAGCGCACGAGGCCGAAGACGGGCCGGTCAAACCACGGGCGGTCGTGCTTGCCGACCATTGCCCATGCGATCCCGGCGTAGCCATTCGGGTCGCGTCCGTCCAGCTCGTAGCGGTCGTTGAGCGTGACCGCCCACTTGTAGCCGGCGGCGACCGACGGCGACCACTCGAGGATTTTTTTGGCCCAGTACATCCGCATGTAGTTGTGCATCCAGCCCGTCCGGACCATCTCCCGCTGCGCCGCGTTCCACAGTTCGTCGTGCGTCTCGGCGCGCTCCAGTTGTTCGAGCGTGTAGAGCCAGGGGCGCGGGTCGCTCGCGTGGGCGAGCAGCGACCGCTGCGCCCACGGCTCGGCGCACTCCCATGTGTCGTAATGAGGATTGTGGCGCACGAAGAGCACCGACAGCTCGCGCCAGCCGATCAGCTCGTCGAGATACTTGTCGACCGTGGCCAGGTCCGCCTTGCCCTGCGCCGCAGCCTCGCGCGCGGCCAGCGCGATGGTGACCGGCGAGATGTGCCCATAGTGCAGATAGGGACTCATCTGGCTGGTGCCGCGCACCTCCGGCTGGTTGCGCCGCTCATTGTAGTCGCCAAGCTGGCTGGAGGTGAACTCGCCGAGACGGGTGAGCGCGGCGTGCGTGCCGCCAGTGAAGGTGTCGACGGGCCGGATGCAGCGGTCGAACTCTGCGGGAAAGCCGTCCGTGATTTCGCCTGCCTGATTCCAGCCACCGGGCACTGCGGCGCTCCACCGACGAACCGGCGCCATCGCAGGAATGGGCCGAAGCCAGTCCTCGAGCTGCGCGCGCAGGTGAGGCCGGAAATGATGGAGCAGGACAAAGCTGCGGTTGAAGATCGCCGAGGGAACGACGACATCGGCATCGACGGTCCAGTACGGAATGGCCAGGCGTGAGGCCAGCGCGCGCCGCCAGCGCTCCGGCTCGCGACAGACGTTTTCGTCGCCGACAAGAAAGGCGGCTTTGACCTCGGCCAGAAAGGCTTCGAGCGAGTGGCCATCGACGGCGCGGCGAATGACAAAGGGAATCCCGCGCTCGGCCAGATCGGTGGCCACATCGCGCAGGCCCTGCGCCAGGAAGTGGTAGTGTCGCCAGTTGGCGTTGGGGTAGTTTGCGATCACGCCGAAGTAGACGATCAGCGGCAGGTCGAGCGTGTTGGCGACCTCCAGCGCCGTCTCCAGCGCAGGATTGTCCAGCGCGCGCTGCGCGTGCTGCATCCAGTAAACGACGGATCGACCGCCGGGCATGGGTGCTCCGGCGCGGCGAACGGTGATGCGCGGACTCTGGCTGAGCGATTCAAGCGATTCGAGCATTCATCCCCCGCCTGCCACGAGCCTTGCGCGTCGCCGGCCGTGTGCTTCAAAGAAAAGAGGCTGCCTCGGCGGCAGCCTCCTGCAATGCCTGCTGCCTGAGGGTCAGAAGCTGCCCCACGCGCGCGAGATGTAGTCCGACATGGACATGCCCACCAGGGCGAGGAAGGTGAAGAGTCCCGCGCCAACGGTCAGCTTCATCAGCTTGCTGCTGTACTTGATGTGCATGAAGAAGAGCACGACCAGCGTGGCCTTGAAGACGGCAATGGCCAGGGCGACGACGGCATTCCACGGACCCATCTCGACGTAAGAGGCGGCAACCGTGAGCGCGGTGCAGAGCAGCAAGGCGACGGCAATCACCGCATAGATCTTCGGACTGACGATGTGGTTCTCTTCGTGCTGTTCTTCGTGGTGATTTTGATGGTCGGACATCTGCGTCTTCTCCGATGTTCTGTGCTGGTTTTCTGTTCGGGGGTGCGTCTGGCTCGCCCGTTACTGGTGTCGACTGATCAGGTAAAGCAGCGGGAAGAGGAATATCCAGACGATATCGACAAAGTGCCAATAGAGGCCAAAGTTCTCGATGAAGGCGATATTCCCGTTGTCATAAGCGCCTCGAATTGCCTTGATGAGCATGAAGATCAGCAGGCCCATGCCGATGATCATGTGCAGGGCGTGCATGCCCGTCATGGCGAAGTAGAGGCTGAAATAGACCTCCGTGTGCTCGGCCATGTCGAGCGAGAGTGGCGGCTCGGCGGCCTGGCCCGGCTCGGCGTGCGGATGGACGAAGGTCATCGCGTCAAAGCGCAGTCCGGGAACGTGGTGCTGGACCCACTTCTCGTGATACTCCACGCTCTTGATGCCAAGGAAGACCAGACCCAGGGCAAGCGTGAGCAGGATGGAGACGATGAGTCCGCCTCGTCGGCGCGTCTCCGCGCACCATACGCCCATCGCCATGGTGAAGCTCGACGTGATCAGCACGGCGGTGTTCGTCGTGCCGAGGACGATCGAAAGCGTGTGCGAGCCGGCGACAAATGCGGCGTAGTACCAGTTGCGGTAGATCAGGTACGCCGTGAACATGCCGCCGAAGAACATGATCTCGGTGAGCAGAAAGAGCCACATGCCAAAGCTGGCCGACTCCTTCTGCTGCGCCATCGTGACAAAATGATGGCGCTGATAGGAGGGATGCTCGGCATGCGTGCCTTCGTGAAGTGCGGCGGTCGGGCTATCCAACTTGGGTTACCTCGCGTTCTTTCTGGCGCTCCAGCCACTCGTAGTCGTACGCGTCCTGGGTGACGATGGGGATTTCGACGAAGTTCTCCGTCAGCGGCGGAGACTGGATCTGCCACTCGAGGCCCGTTGCCTGCCACGGATTGTTGCCCGCGATCTTGCCGTACTTCAGGCTCCAGAGCAGGTAGAGGATCGGCAGCAGGTAGCCGACGCCGAGGATCGAAGCGCCGGCGCTTGAGAAGACGTTCAGCACCTGGAACTCCGGCGGATAGGCGGCGTAGCGGCGCGGCATGCCCAGCATGCCAAGCAGGAACTGAGGAAAGAAAGTGAAGTTGAAGCCGATGAAGGTGACGACGGCCGCTAACTGCGAAAGCTTCTCCGGGTACATGCGTCCGGTCATCTTCGGCCACCAGAAGTGAATGCCCGAAAGGAAGGCCATGAGCATGCCGCCAACCATCACAAAGTGGAAGTGGGCGACGATGAAGTAGGTCTCGGTCAGGTGAATATCCGTGCCCGATGCCCCCAGGAAGACGCCCGTCAGTCCGCCAATCGTGAACAGGCCCATAAAGCCGAAGGCGTAGAGCATCGGCGTCTCAAAGGTGATCGAACCCTTGTAGAGCGTGAATGCCCAGTTGAAGATCTTGATCGACGAGGGCACGGCGACCAGCATCGTCAGCAGGCTGAAGATCAACGTCGAGTAGTTGGAGACGCCCATGATGAACATGTGGTGCTCCCAGACGAAGAAGCCAAAGACGGCAATCGCCACCGACGAGAACGCGACAGCCGAGTAGCCGAAGACGCGCTTGCGTGAGAAGGTCGAGATCACCTCGCTGATGACGCCCATGCCGGGCAGAATCATGATGTAGACAGCCGGGTGGGAGTAAAACCAGAACAGATGCTGGAAGAGCAGCGGATCGCCGCCCTTGGTCGGGTCAAAGACGCCGATGCCGATCGTGCGCTCCAGGACCACAAGAACCAGTGCGATGGCCAGCACCGGAGTGCCCAGCACCATCAGGATCGAGGCCGCGTAGTGGGACCAGACAAAGAGCGGAAGCTTGAACCAGGTCATGCCCGGCGCGCGCATCCGGTGAATGGTCACAATGAAGTTCAGCCCGGTGAAGATGGAGGCAAAGCCGGCGATGAAGATGGCCATTCCGGCAGTCACCACATTCGTGTTCAGGTAATGCGTTGAAAGCGGTGTGGTAAACGTCCAGCCCGTGTCCACGCCGCCGGTGATCATCGCCCAGAGGGTCAGGCAGCCGCCAATGACGTACAGATACCAGCTCAGCAGGTTGATCTTGGGGAAGGCCAGATCCCTGGCCCCGACCATGATTGGGATCAGGAAGTTGCCGATGGTGGCCGGGACGCTCGGCACCAGGAACAGGAAGACCATGATGATGCCGTGCATCGAGAACACCTTGTTATAGGTGTCGGCGGCCATCAGGTCGCTTTGCGGCGTCAGCAGCTCCAGTCGAATAAGACCCGCCAGCGCACCCCCGATGAAGAAGAAGAAGGTGATCGAGATCAGGTAGAGGATGGCGATGCGTTTGTGGTCACCGGTCAGCAGCCAGCTCAGAAGGCCATTCTCGTTGTTCAGATAATTGCGCTTGGGTATCCGGGCCGTCGTCTGGTCAGGAAGACTCAGGATTGTGCTCATGGCTTCACCATCCCCTTGGTTGCTGCGTTTGGAACTGTTGCTGTCGCCACCGGCGCAAGCGTGGTTGTGTTCGTCGTCTGCTGGATGCGGTAGTTCGAGTCC
Organism: Acidobacteriota bacterium; assembly: GCA_021846275.1. Taxonomy (GTDB): domain Bacteria; phylum Acidobacteriota; class Terriglobia; order Terriglobales; family Acidobacteriaceae; genus Acidicapsa. The sequence continues at coordinate 555,455 of JAJZBZ010000002.1, read as the reverse complement.
AGATTCTTGATGTACTCGACCAGAGAGAACAAGCCCTCTTCGCTGACCTGACCCTGATAGGTCGGCATGATCGGCGCATAGCCCTGTGTAATGTGAGCCGAGGGATTCAGTATCGCCTGGCGGAGGTACTCGTCATCGACCGTCACCCTCTGCCCATCGGATAGCGTCAGCGTGGAGCCATAGACGCCAGCCAGATTCGGACCGCGCGCCGAGGGCGTGCCGTTGTGGCAGGCGTTGCAGCTCAGGCTGGCAAAGAGCCGCTCGCCGTCCTGGGCCAGCGAGACGCCGCTCGTCGAGCTGGCGAGCCACTTCTTGTAGCCGTCCTGGCTCATGACCACGATCTGGCCGATCATCGCCGAGTGCGCCGTGCCGCAGTACTGGCTGCAGAACAGGTGGTAGGTGCCCTCCTGTGTGGCCTCGAACCAGACTGTCGTGTAGCGGCCCGGAATGGCTTCGCGCTTCACGCGGAAAGCCGGCATCGAGAAGCTGTGGAAGACATCCTGAGAGATCAGCGTAAGCTGCACGGGCTGGTTGATGGGCACATGCAGGCTGTTGATCTCGTGTTGCCCGCCGGGATGCTCGGCCTTCCACATCCATTGCTTGCCCACGACATAAATCTGCATCGCGTTGGGCGGTGGCGTGTAGATGCGGAAATACAGCACCGATCCCCAGACAAACATGACCAGGAACAGGCCCAGCGGAATGATCGTCCAGGTGGCTTCGAGCAGCGTCGAGCCTTCGATCTGGACCGCGACCGGATGGCGCTCGCGTCGGTAGAGAATCGAGAAGGTGACCACCAGAAGGATGACCAGCACAAGGCCAACCAGGCTGACCAGCGTCATGAACAGCAGCAACGCGTCCATCTGCGGCGCAACCTTGGACGCCTCCGGCGGGATCACCGCGAAGTTCGTCAGCCACTTCACTAAAAACTGCCAGAGTACGGGGCTAATATGATCCATTCCCTTTTCCGTTCATCTCAGATTCTTACCCGGCCATTCTTCCGGCTTCCCTGTTCCGTGCGCTGCCCGCGACTGGCGGCAAGCGCACGCATCCATCTTTCCCGCTTTTCAAACCTTCTTGCTGCTCCCGATATCCTTCTTGAATCCCAGCAGCATGAAACCACCGAGCAGAAGCACCGTGATCGCTCCCGCAATCTGCACAATCCGCGCCACGATCAGGCTGTGCGTGTTCGTCGTCGGATCGTAGTGATAGCAGTAGGTCAGAATGTTCTGCACCGGCGAACCAATTTTGTTCGACGAAGCCTCCATCAGCCCCAGCAGCATATCCTTCGGACTGTACTCAACGCCCATGTAGTACTGCGCAATCTTGCCCTCCGGCGTCACGATCTGAATGGCGCTGGCGTGGGCAAACTGATCGAGCTTGCCATCCGGCCCCTTGATCTTCACGTAGCCAAACCCGACCGCCTGCGTGAGGGCGTCGATCGAACTCTGCGGCCCGGTCAGGAAGTGCCACCCGTCCGCGGTCTCCGGCTTTCCGTACTGCTTCAGGTAGAACTCCTTCTTTGACTCTGCCAGAGCCGGACCCTCTGTCGGGTCAATGCTGACAACAATCACGTTGAAGTCGCGGCCCGGCGTCAGATGAACCATGCGCAGCGCGGAGGTCACGCCCTGCATCTCCTCCGAGCAAAGCATCGGGCAGTTGTAGTAGACCAGGGCGAGAATCGCCGGTTTTTTTCCGAAGTAGCTGCCAAGCGTCACCGCCTTGCCCGCTTCATCCACAAACGGCAGATTCAGCGGCAACTGCTGGTTCAGGTGCTGGTCGATGGTGACCTTGCTGAGCAGGGATGGCTTGTCGTTGACCGGCCCCATCTGCTTCTCGCCGATGGAGCTGACCTGGGCAAGGCCGGGCAGCGTTACGCACAGCGCCGCCAGCGCCACTCCGCAAACCAGAATCAAGCCTCGAATTTTGCCCCGCTGCTTCATTTCACCCTCTGCCCGCTACTGCGATCATCGGCCTTCGGCCAGCGACCGTACAACCCGTCAGCGCAGCCCGTTTCGACCCGCTGAAAACCCGCGCTCACTGCGATCCAGCCTGCATCTCGCCCATCTTCGCCGCCACTTCCTGCTCATACCCGGTGCGCGCGAAGCCATTCGTCAAAGGCATCTGCACCGTCGGCTTCACGTCGTGAGCAAGCAACGGCTCCGTGGTCTGAAACTGCGCCACCGGCAGTCCGCGCTGGGCCACAAGCTCCATCGCGCGATCTATCGGAATGCGCACCACGCCCTTCTGCTCGTCGGCCCACGTGTAGTGGTTCAGAAGCAGGTCTTCCTTGGTGTGCAGGTCGGCAATCTCCTGATAGCCATCATCAATCTGGAGTCGCGGCGTAGGGAAGCTCTGGACCAGCGTCGAAAACTGCTGCTGAATATCCGGGCTGTTGGCCAGGTTGCCCAGCTTGCGCACATCGACCGGATGCGCCCACCGGTTCGGCGGGCCGTCGGCCTTGGCGATCTGAGAGTTGATCACCTTGCCGATGCCCACGCAGAGGAAGGCCGAGACGATGACAAAGATGCTCAGCGCCGTCAGAAAGACGACAATACCGGAGACGCGTACATCGGACTCTTCAAAACCTTTCGCGATGCGTGCCGGGTCCAGCGGCTGATCGCTCGTGCTGTGATGCTCATGCATGGGCATGTTCAGGCTCCAGAATCTCCGCCAGATGCGGATCGTTGGTCTGTACCAGCGGACGCCGGGTCAGTTGCCAGCTATAGTAGGCAACCCAGAGCGAGACCATCGCCACCGGCACGGCGATGTACTCAAGAATGCCCCAACTGAAGTGAAGGTTGCCCGCGGCATCCTTGAAGTTCGGCTCCACCAGCCAGAACAGGTCAAAGGCCTTGGCGAAGATCATCCACTGCGCCACGCGCATCAGCCGCTTCTTGTTGGTCTTGATGTCGCGCGAGAGCAGCAGCGAGAACGGAATCAGCCAGTGGAAGATGAAGTCCAGCGTGATGATAATGCCCCAGTGGCCGTTGATCCGGTTCATGTACCAGACGATCTCTTCCGGCAGGTTGCCCGACCAGATGATGAGGAACTGCGAGAAGGCAAGATAGATATTCAGCATGACGAAGGCCATCATGAACTTGCCCAGGTCATACTGCTCGGTCTTGCGCAGGATGGTCTTGATCGGCTCGGCCTTCGAGAGCGAGAGCGCCGTCAGCACGGCCAAAGCCAGCACCTGATAGCCCTCGCCCACCAGGAACAGCAGTCCGTAGACCGACGAGTACCAGGTCACGTCCATGCTCATCACCCAGTAGATGACCGCCGCCGTCATGGTCAGCGCGTAGACGACGATCCCGAAGCCCGAGAGGTTGTCGAACTTGCGAATCCAGTAGGCCGTCGTCGAAGGTCCGTCGGCGTCGCGCTGGAGGCTCCAGGAGTTCAGCTTCCAGGTATAGAACGCCCAGATCGCAAAGCAGATCAGGCCAACAATCCAGAAGGCCTCCGGATTGAGCATCGGACGCTTCCACTCGATCGCATGCGCCTCGGTCTCGTTGATCAGCCCGGCCTTCAGCGCCGCGGCAGCATCGGAGAAGCGCGCCCACAGAAAGAGTTTCTTCATCCACAGCCCGGTCACGATCCAGTAAACAAAGACCAGCGGCAGCGTGCGCGTCATGGCTTCGAGGGGCCTACGCAGCAGCAGACCCCACTTGCCGCCCGTCACATGCTGCACCATCAGCAGCGCCAGTCCGCCCACGCTGAAGCCGAAGCACATCATCAGCCCCACCACCCAGGCGCGGTAGATGTGTTCCGCCGAGTGGTCCAGTGTCGCCAGCACCACGGCCGTCACCGTGAAGAGCACGGCGACCACCAGCGATCGCGCCTGCCATCCACGTACAAACCCCGGCGCGCTCAGGTCGGCGGGTAAAGTCTTTGCGTGTCCCATCGTCCGGCTCCCTTAATTTCCCGTCCCTGCCGCGGCAGGAGATTTCGTCGTCATGCTTGCTGCGCCGCCCTTCGGCATCGCCTCGTGCGGAACCTGTATCTTCGGTGCCGCCGGATACGCGGGCGCCATCGCCGGCGTGCCCTGGCTGGCGACCGGGGGCAGTGCACTGACTGCTGTCGTCGGCAACCCCCACGGCTCGGCAAAGCTGGCTGGCAGACCCTTGGCCTCGGCCACCGACTTCAGGCCCTGTACCGTGGTGCCTGACGGCACATCTGTCGTGGTCGCATGCTGGCTCAGTTGCAGCGCGCGGATGTAGGCGGCAATCGCCCAGCGATCCACGGGCGCTATCTGTGCCGAGTAATCCGGCATCGCCCCGTAGCCATGCGTCATCACGTAAAAGTAGTGGCTCAGCGGCTGCGCACGATGTACGTCGTCATTCAGATTCGCCGCAGTTATGTAGCCGCGTTGAACGATTGCGCCCAGGCCGTTGCCGACGCGCGAGTGGCAGGGCGTGCAATAGATGTTGTAGCGCTCTTCCCCGCGCTTGAGCACCGTCATCGTCACCGGGAAGGGCAGCGCGTCGCGCTCCTCGCGGTAGCCATTCGGGCCAACCACCGTGCCCGTGTAGAAGTAGGTGTCCTCGTCGAGCTGGCCGCGCGCCACCGTGCCCACGACCTGCGGCCGCACCGAGCGGTGGTCGGCAAAGAACGTCGTCCCCCGCTGCGGCACAAACTTCGGCTCATTCTGCATGTCCTGGCGGCATCCAGCGGCCAGCAGCGCGAGGACGGCTGCCGCGCTGAAACCGATCCAGCGTCGGGCCATCTTTTTCTGCTTCGTGTTCCTGCGTTCCGTTGTCATCAGTACTCCACCTCGACCACCGAGTTGGGGTGGAAGCCTTCGAGGAATGCCTTCGCCTCAGACGCGTCAAACTTCGGGTCCGTGGCCTCCAGGCAAAGGAAGAATTTATCCACCGTCGCGCCATTGCGGAAGCTCGGCGCATTGAACAGCGGATGATAGAGGCTCGGCAGCCCGTTCAGAGCCAGCATCCCGAAGGCCGCGGAAAGACCGGCAAACAGAATCGTCCACTCGTAGGCTGGCACAATGAATGCCGGCCATGAGTACGTCGGACGTCCGGCGATATTCAGCGGATAGGCCAGCGTCGAAATCCACGTCTCCAGTGAAAACATCGCGCAGAGGCCCATCAGCCCGCCAATCAGCGTCACCAGCGGCACGCGGTTGCGGTGGAAGCCAATCACCTCTGCCGCTTCTTCCAGCGGATAGGGCGAGTAGCAGTCCAGTCGACGCCAGCCCGCATCGTGCGCGGCCTTCGCCGCGATGACCAGTTCGGTCGGCGTCTCAAACTCGGCCAGCAGGCCGTAGATTCCTTCTCTCGGCAATGCCATCAGTCACCTGCCTCGACTGCTGTCTTCACCTTCGCCGAAGGCAGCATCATCTTGATCTCGTGCATGGGAATCATGGGGACGAAGCGGACAAAAAGCAGGAACAGGGTCAGAAACAGACCAAACGTTCCGGCGTAGGTCATGTAATCCCACTTGGTCGCGCGATACGTGCCCCAGGAGCTGGGCAGGAAATCGCGATAGAGACTCGTCACCACGATCACGAATCGCTCAAACCACATGCCCGTGTTCACGATCAGGCTCATCACAAACATGAACGTGAGATTGGTGCGCCACTTCCGCACCCACAGCGTCGTCAGCGGAATGGCAATGTTGCAGCTGATCAGAACCCAGTAGCTCCAGCCCATCGGCCCGAACATGCGGTTCCACATCATGAAGAACTCCCAGTGCGAGGCCGAGTACCACGCCATGAAGACCTCCATGCCGTAGCCATAGGCCACGATGCCGCCCGTCGCCAGCATCACCTTGCCCATGTTGTCGATGTGCCGGTCGGTGACCAGTCCCTCCAGGTGAAAGACCTTGCGCAGCGGGATTGCCAGCGAGAGCACCATCGCGAAGCCGGAGTACACGGCACCGGCCACGAAGTAGGGCGGAAAGATCGTCGTGTGCCAGCCCGGCAGGATCGCCACCGCAAAGTCGAAGCTGATGACCGTATGCACCGAGAGCACCAGCGGCGTGGCCAGCCCGGCCAGCAGCAGCGAGGCCGTCTCATAGCGCATCCAGTGCTTGACGTTGCCGCGCCAGCCCAGCGAGAGCATCCCGTAGATATACTGCGCGAACTTTGATTTCGCCCGGTCGCGCATCGTGCCGAAGTCCGGCACCAGCCCCACGTACCAGAAGACCACCGAGATTGTCGCGTAGGTCGAGACCGCGAAGACGTCCCACAGCAGCGGCGAGCGGAACTGCGGCCAGACGTTCATCGTGTTCGGGTAGGGGAAGAGCCAGTAGGCCAGCCACGGACGACCGACATGGATGAGCGGAAACAGCCCCGCGCAGACCACGGCGAAGATCGTCATCGCCTCGGCGAAGCGGTTGATCGAGTTCCGCCAGCCCTGCTTGAAGAGCAGCAGAATCGCCGAGATCAGCGTCCCGGCGTGGCCGATGCCGATCCACCAGACGAAGTTGACGATGGCAAATCCCCACGCCACCGGCTGCGTAATCGCCCAGATGCCGACACCCTTCAGAAAGAGCCAGGTCACGGCCACCAGCAGCATGGTCGCCGCCGAACCGGAGACCGCCAGCAGCAGCAGCCAACCCAGCGAGGTGTGCGGCGTCAGCACGATGTCGGCAATCTTCGCCGTCACCGAGCGGAAGCTCTGCCCCGGAGCGATGACCCGCAGCTCGCCCGTTACCGGATCAAGCCTCGGATCGTTGGTTATGAATTCCTTTGTCGCCATCGTCTGTCAGACCTTCTCTGAAAGTTCACTGCGAAACCATCTGTTGCCTTGCCGCCGAGTCCCAGCGGGAAACGGCGCCTGCGGCCCATCCTTGCCGTTCACCCCGCCGTCGGCGCGTGCTCCTCGACCACTGGTTCGAGCGCCGGGTTGGGGTTCGTTACCGCCGCCAGATAAAGCGTACGGGGGCGCGTGTTCTGATCCGCCAGCACGGCGTAGCTGCGCTCATTGTCGTGCAGCTTGCGCACGCGGCTGCCCTTGTCGTTCAGGTTGCCAAAGGTGATCGCCGAAGCCGGGCAGGCCTGTTCGCAGGCGGTCACGATCTCGCCATCGCGGATCGGACGATTCTCCTTGTCGGCGGTGATCTTCGCTTCCTGAATCCGCTGCACGCAGTAGCTGCACTTTTCCATCACGCCGCGCGAGCGCACCGTCACGTCCGGGTTGCGCATCAGCTTTAGGCTCTCCGTCTCGTAGTCGCTGAAGAGCAGGAAGTTGAACCGCCGCACCTTGTACGGGCAGTTGTTCGAGCAGTAGCGCGTGCCCACGCAGCGGTTATAGACCATCGTGTTCAGCCCTTCGGGCGTATGCACCGTCGCGCCCACCGGGCAGACCTGTTCGCAGGGCGCGTTCTCGCAGTGCTGGCAGGCCATCGGCTGGAAGTGAGCCTTCGGTGCCGACAGGTCGCCCTCAAAGTAAGCATCAATGCGCAGCCACTGCATATTCCGACCGATGCGCACCTCCTGCTTGCCGACGACCGCGATATTGTTCTCCGCGTAGCAGCTCACGATGCAGGCATTGCAGCCCGTGCAGCTATTCAGGTCAATCGACATGCCCCAGGCGTTGCCCGTCGAGTAATCCCAGTTGGGAAACAGCGTAATCTCGCGCTCCACCTTCGGATGCGTCTCGCCCTCGTTGGCAAATCCGGGGTTGGCCTTGTACTCGCCGAGCGTCGCCTCGCGGATGATGCCGCGCGTCAGCGCCTCGTCGGCTTCGAGCGAATTGTTGCCCGTGCCCTCGCCGCCAAAGAACTTGGACCGATGATCCTGATAGTGGCTCTTGGTGACGGCAAATCCCCAGATTCCATCGGTTTTTTTCAGGCTTGCGCCCGCGGCCACGGCCATCGTCTCGCTGGTGCGGATCAGGGCTGCGTTGTAGCCTGTGCCCGAACCAACGCGCCCGGCCGCCTCGCGCCCATATCCCAGATACGCCGTGATCGTGTTGTCCGGCAGTCCGGGCAGCACCAGCACCGGAGCCTTCACCGCGCGACCGTTCACCGTGATCTCGACAATATCCTGCTCGGCCAGGCCGGAGCGCACCATCAGCGCCTCGTTCATCAGCGCCGCGTTGTCCCAGCTCAGGCTGCTCACCGGCTTCGGCAGCTCCTGAAGCCAGCCCACGTTGGCGAAGCGTCCGTCATAGATCGTCGGATCGGGCCGGAACTGAACCTCGATCGCGTCCTTGCTGTTTGGCGCCGGAGCGTTGATCGCCGCCACAGTCGCCGTCGCCGCCGTCGGCAGCGCCGAGCCGTCGATCCAGCCCGCATGCAGCGCCTTGCGCCAGTTCATCTCAAAATCCGCAGTCTTGCCGTCAGTGGACTTCGCCAGCAGCGGCTGCCAGGTCTCGCGCACCGCATCGTACGGCGTCTTCGTCGACTCGTCCAGCATCGCCTGCACAATCTCGTGCGCGGAGTGCGATTTGTAGAGCGGGTCGATCAGCGGTTGCACCACGCTAGCCACACCATCGTAGCTGCGCGCGTCGCTCCAGCTTTCCAGATAATGCGAGGCCGGAATCTGCCAGTCGGTGATGCTGCCGGTCTCGTCGGCATGCTTGCCCAGATGCACCGTGGTCTTCGCCCGGCGCATCGCGTCGACGAAGTTCAGGTCGGCGGGCGCGTCATAGACCGGATTCGTGTTCAGCATCAGCAGCCAGTCCACTTTGCCCGACCAGAGATCGTTGACCAAACCCTTCAACTCGGCAAGCTGCACCGTCGGCATCGGGTTGATCGCGTCGGTGAAGCTGACCGTCTTCCCGTAGTTGCCGAGAGCCTCGTTGATGCGCAGCGCCAGCGATAGAACCGAGGGATCCTGCTGCTCGCCCGCAATCACCACGCACTTGCCCGCATTGGCCTTCAGGTCGGCGGCAACGGCCTTCAGATACTGCGTCTGCGCGTCGGTCCAGCCATAGCTCGGAACCGGCGCGGAAACTCCAAGCGCCGCCGCCAGCGCCGCCGTGAACGCCGGAATCTCGCTCGGCCTGAGCGCCAGACGATGTTCGGCCTTGAGGCCCGTGGTCGTCGTCGAGGACTCGACCGTGTAAAGCCGGTTCATCGTCGCGCCCTCTGGACCGCTTGCCAGCTTGCGCCGCTCGCTGTACTCGCGCGTCAGCCGATGGAAGCCGGGGAAGCTTGATCCGGAGAGAAAATCCGCATCGAGCGACAGAATCACGTCTGCGCCGGTCAGCGAGTACTGCACGTCTTTGGTGCCCAGCACCGTGCGCACGGTGTCGCGGTTGACCGGGTCATACTGCACAAACTTCGCTTTGGGATAGAGCGCCTGCGCTTCCTTCCACTGCCGCGCCAGCGTCGGCGAGGCCACGGTCGTGCTCAGAATCGCAATATCCGCGCCGCCATTCGCTTTGGCCGCGATCAGTTTCTCGCGCCAGGTCATCATGAACTCGGTCCACTCGCGGTTGTCGCCGCGATAGGTCGTCTCCTGCGCGCGATCCGGGTCATAGAGGTCCAGCAGCGTTCCCTGCGTGTACGGGTCCGAAGTGCCACGGTTGTAGGGATGGTCCGGGTTGCCGTCCACCTTGATCGGTCGGAAGGCGTCGGACTTGACCAGCAGCGGAACGCTTCCACTGGCGAACGGATAGGCCGTGGCAAAGTACATGGGCTTGCCCAGGATCAGGTCTTCGGGAGCCTTGACGTAGGGATAAATCGGCTCATCCGGCTGCTTGGTGCAGCCGGCCAGCCCGGCCATCGCCATCGACGCGCCCATCAGCTTCAGAAAGCCGCGCCGCGAGACCGGATCGACCCACTCCTGCGCCGCGTCCGGGAACTCCCTGAGCACGGCGGCTTCAAACTCGGGCGTTCCCGCCAGCTCGTCAATCGAGCGCCAGTACTTCTTGCCCTTCACGCCCTGCAAATTGCGCCGAACCTCGGCCAGTGTTAGCCCTTGTTCTTTACCTGTTTCCATCGCGCCTGTCCCTGCTTCCGTCTTCGGGGTCATCTTGCCCCCTCGGTTCTTCTGGTTTGCCTCGAATCTCATCGGTGGCATGTCTCGCAGCTTGCCAACTGCCGCGGCGGACGAATGTGGTACTGGTCAATCAGAAAATCACCCAGAGCCTTCTGGCTGGTGAACTTCGTATAGCTCAGAGATGCCGGCATCACCATCGCGCCCGGTGCCGCGTCCTTCGCGCCCGGTGTTGCGGGCATATCGAGCGACGCCATCGCCGGACCGCTGTCGGTCGGGTCTTTCGTCACGCAGCTCACGCTCTCGGCAGTCGGCACACCCGTCTTCGCGTCTGTCACCGAGCACCAGACCGGATGATCCTCGGTCGGTGCTTTCCAGGCCATGTTGTAAATCTCGCTCGTCGGGCGAAGGTTCTTGCCCGGATTGCGATGGCAGTTCAGGCACCACTCCATCTGGAGAGTATTTTGTTCATACATCAGCGGCATCAGATCGACGCGACCATGGCAGGAGGCGCAGCCAATGCCCTTGTTCACATGCACGGAGTGGTTGAAGTAGACAAAATCCGGCAGGTCGTGGACCTTGATCCAGCGAATCGATTCTCCCGTCGCCCAGCTATGACGAACCGGCTCCAGCAGCGCGGCGTTGGTCCATATCTGCGCGTGGCAGTTCATGCAGGTCTTGGTGGGCGGAATGCCGGCGTAGCTCGACTTCTCCACCGACGTGTGGCAGTACTGGCACTGAAGGCCCAGACCCTGCACATGATGTTTGTGGCTGAACGGGACCGGCTGATCGGCCCGCTGCCCCTGCCGCGTCACCCATGGCGAACGCTGCAACTCGTTCAGCGTCACTCCAAGCGCGATGACCAGTATGCCCGTCAGCACCAGGCTCATCCGAGCCAGCGCATTCGAGCTGCGATCAAAAATCTGTGCCATGAATCTTTCCCTGCTTCCGGTTTTCCTCGGCTTGTGCGCGTGGACACACAGCTCCGGTCATTTGCTTGCGCTTCACTGCCGCGGAGCGGCCCTGAAGGTCTGAAGTCTTACCAGGAATTACGAAAACCAACCCCGATGCGCCAGCCTGCCCTGTGTGGAAAACCGGGCACCCTACGCGTCTCACTATAACAGCGTAAGGTTTGTCGTGAACACTGGATAGGATGATCTTGCTCTCGATCGCGTTGCCTGCCAGTGAGGCATAAATCCGCAGAAGCGATGGACTGATTTGGTCGGGATTGTGTTCGATGGTTCCCGCGCCACCATGCGCGTCCCAGAAGATGAAATAAGAATTCTTCGCGTCAGGCACAGGATATTGCGCGAGAGGAAACGGAGACGCGAGATATTGTGGATTCTGCGCCGCACGAGTCGAGGAGATATGCTCAGAAAACGAAACGCGCGCAGGAAAAGTTCCCTGCGCGCCTGCCGCGTACCAGATTGCAGAACTTGAGTCCCGTTCCGGGCGATGACTCGCCGCCTTGCCCACTCCGTCTCCGACCCTGCCGGATTCATCCTGCGCGTCTTCACCGCTGCCACGCCTCGACTCACATTCCGTTCATCGCCAGCATGCGCGGCTCGGTCATCTCCTCAATCGCCCAGCGCAGCCCTTCGCGTCCCATCCCGGAGTCCTTCACGCCGCCGTAGGGCATCGCATCCATGCGCCAGTTCGGCACGTCGCCGACAATCACCGCACCCACCTCCAGCTCGCGATACGCCGTCAGAATCCGTCCCGCATCGCGCGTCATCAGCCCGGCCTGCAAACCGTAGCGCGAGTGATTCACCTCGGCCAGCGCGTCCTCGAAATCGTCATACGGCTCAATCACAACGACCGGCCCGAAGACCTCTTCGTCCACCACCTTCATGCCGCGCCGCGTCTTGCTCATCACCGTCGGACGCACAACGCCGCCTTCGCGCGCGCCACCCTCCAGCAGCACAGCTCCGCCCGCCTCGGCCTCGCCAATCCACTGCTCCACACGCTCGGCGTCCGCGCGACGAATCAGCGGCCCAACATCGGTCGCCTCCAGCGCCGGATCGCCGCCGACGAGCTTTTCCGCCAGCGCCGCGACCTTCCACGCAAAGCTCTGATACACCGGCCGCTCCACATACACCCGCTGCACGCTGATGCAGCTCTGCCCGGAGTAAGCGAACGCGCCTGCCGTCACGCGCTCGGCCGCCTCGTCCAGATCGCGCCAGTCCCCGTGCAGGATCAGCGCCGCATTTCCACCCAGTTCCAGCGTCACGCGCTTCCGTCCGCTCTTCCCCTTCAGCGCCCATCCCACAGCGGCGGAGCCGGTAAAGCTGACCATGCGTATGCGCTCCTCGCGCTCGACCAGCCACGCCGTATCGGCATTGCTCAGTGTGAGCACGGCGAGGGCTTCTTCCGGCCAACCGGCCTTCAGCACCAACTCGCCCAGCGCCAGCGCCGTCAGCGGCGTCTGCGGCGAGGGCTTCACGATCATCGGGCAGCCCGCCGCAATCGCCGGAGCCAGCTTGTGCGCCACCAGATTCAGCGGAAAGTTGAAGGGCGTAATCCCCAGCACCGGGCCAACCGGAAAACGCTGCACCAGTCCCCACCGACTCTCGTTGCCTTCAGCCAGATCGAGTGGAATCGATTCGCCGCCCAGCCGCACAGCCTCTTCCGCGGCCGTCCGAAAGACCGTGATCGCGCGCCCAACCTCCACACGTGCCGCGCGGATCGGCTTGCCCGCCTCGGCCACAATCAACTGCGCAAACCGCTCCCGCTGCTCGGTCAGTTGCGCCGCCACCGACTCCAGAATCTCCCGCCGCTTCCAGCGCGGCAGCGCCCGCGTCCGCCGCAGCGACGCCACGGCATGCGTCACAGCCTCCCGCGCATCCTTCCGCGTCGCCACCGCCACGCGCGCCAGCACGGCCCCGTCCCACGGCGAACGCACCTCCATCGCGTCCCCGTCCGCCCACTCCCGCCCACACAGCAGAAATCCCGTCACCGCACCCGGTCGCATCCTCATCGCGCTATCCCTCTTGCGTTTCTCCCCAACAGCTACTGACGCAATGTGGCAACCAGGCAGACAACAATGGGGTCGCGCAAGCTGCCCCGCAGTTTACAAACAACGAATCCCTCACTTCCCCAGCGTCACATACTGTCGGCCCTCATACAGCCGATACGCGCCGCCATCCGCCACCACCTCCAGCGGACGCGGGCGCTTCATCGCCTCGTCGCTGGCCGAAGGTACGCTGAGCAGCGTATGCGCGCCCACGTCCATCACCACGAACTGCCCGGCGACAAAGCCCACGCCATAAATGCCCGCAGGCAGTGCCCTGCCGCCGACATTGATCGCGTCTTCGGTAATCAGGTACGCCTGATACTTCTGCGCCACCTCTGACGAATACCCGCTCGTGTCCACCATCACCGCCAGCAGATACGCCCCGTCGGCAAACTTCACCCCGCCCGAGTTGCGGATCTGCGTGGTCGCGCTCTGCCCCTTGAAATAGACCGCCGCAGGCAGCAGTTTCTGCGTCTGCGCCGGTGTGAGCAGCGTGCCGCTCTGTCCTGTGGTTTGCGCGCTGGCCGCTCCCACGCAGATGCCCGCGCCGAGCAGCAGTGCGCCGACCCATCGATTCCATCGTCTTTTCATCGTTCCCTCGCGTCGAGTCAGATTCCCGAAGCGAAGTATAAATCGCGCGCAGGCAATTTCGCTCTTTTCTGGCATACTCGTGATCCAGTTCACTCTCAGGAGTTCAACCATGCCAGCCTCTCAGCCGACGCGCGCGTCGGCTTTTCTGTTTCTGTGGGCGTCTCTGGCGGCGATTCCGCTGCTGGCCCAGCGCGTGCCCTCGCAGGCCGAACCTCTGTCCGGACAGGCTGCCGTGCTCAACATGAGGTTGCGCGCGCAACTCTGGGTGCGGTCCTCCGTCGATCCAGCCGCATGGCTCATGCCGGGCATCGATGCAGCATTTTCCATGGCGCATCCGCCGCGCCAGCAGCCACCGGCCTGGAGCGATGGCGTCGAGGGCTTCGCGCATCTCTATGCCGGTTATCTGGCCCGGCAAAGCGCGGCCACATCGGCTCAGGCGGCTGTCGCGGCGATCCTGCGCGAGGACGACCGCTACCAGCCCGCTCAGCAGGGCAACGCACTGCGGCGTGCTTCCCATGCGGCCAGTTTCACACTCTTTGATCGACGCGTTTCAGGTCGCCGGACGTTGGCCGTCTCCAGCCTGGCCGCAGCCTTCACAGCGGCGGAACTGGCCAATACCTGGCTCGCGCCTCAGTTCCAGAATTCAACCCATCTGACGCAGCGGACGCTTACCAGCCTCGGAGCACTCGCAGGATCAAATCTTGCCGCCGAGTTCCGCCCGGAAGCGATCCGCCTCACGCGCCGCGCCTCCCACGGACTCTCGCATCTCCGCCCCGGAACAACGAAAGTTTCGCGCAAAGAAGAGTAAGATTAATAGACAAGCGATTGTGTTTACGATCTAGCCTAGTTTTTCAATCAACACATCGAAGTCGTCCAACGTCGCGTACTCGATAATCAGTCGGCCGCGCCCGTTCTTGTCTTCAATTCGCACACGCATCCCCAGCGCCGAGCGCAAGCGCTCTTCCGCATCGGCCACGTTCGGGTCGGCAGGCTCCGACGAAGCCTCCTTCGCGGCAGCGCGAGGCTTGTCATCCAGAATCCCAGGCCGAAACGAACGGATCAGAGCCTCCGCCTGGCGCACCGAGAGTCCGGCAGAAACAATCCGCCGCGCCACAGTCTCAATGTCTGACGGTGAGTCCAGCGCCAGCAGCGCCCGCGCATGGCCAAACGAAAGCTGACCGCTTGAGACCATCTCCTGAACCGGCTCGGGCAACCGCAGCAGCCGCAGGAAGTTTGCAATCGACGAGCGGTCCTTGCCTGTGCGGATCGCCATCTGCTCCTGAGTCATCCCAAATTCACGACTGAGCCGGTGAAAGGCTTTGGCTTGCTCAATCGGGTTCAGGTCAACACGCTGAAGGTTTTCGACGATGGTGATTTCCAGCACCTGCTCATCGGAGACCGAGCGCACAATCGCTGGAATTGTCTCCAGATCAGCTCGCTGCGCGGCCAGCCACCGGCGCTCGCCGGCGATAAGCTGGAACCTCGCGTTGGGCAGTGGCCGGACGAGAACCGGCTGGATGACGCCTGTGGCGCGAATGGAGTCGGCCAGTTCGTCGAGCGCGGCTTCGTCGTATGTGGTCCTCGTCTGAAAAGGATTTCGCTCAATCTGCCGCAGAGCGATTTCAAGCGGTCTGCCGGAGTCCGTCGGCATGGGAGCAGCGGCAGCGGCTGGCGGCACGATGCGCGGCAGCAGACTGTCGAGACCTTTGCCGAGAGCGCGACGTTCGAGGGTGCGGTTTTTGTCGGATACCGGGGATTTGGGGATATTCAAAGGCAGCTCCTGCGCTGGAATCCTGGGGTCGGGTTTGGATTCTGCGCGTTCCACGGGAAGCATTTCCCAATGCAACGGACCGTATGGTTCCACGTGGAACCATCTTACGGGAGAGATCGCGCTGCCCAGGTCGATTTTTGCTGTGGAGCGCTGTGGAGGCGTGTGGAATCTGTTCCACGTGGAACAGATTCCGGGAAGTCCGTCCCGTCGATGCGCAGGTCACGGTGAGTTGTGGCGGGCGGAGGAGTCGGCCAGACCATCCACGAAGGAGCCGGAAGAGCATCCCTCCTGCCTTCTATTCCCCGGACTCGCGGGAACTCGAAATCCCATTGCGCCGAAGATACTCCACCGCCAAATCCATATACGCCTCCGCGCCACGCGAACGAGGATCGTACGCAATCACCGGCTTGCCGTGACTCGGTGCTTCCGCCAGCCGGATATTGCGCGGGATGACGGTCTGAAAGAGGCGCTCCTTGAAGTATTCGCGCAGCGTCTCCGTCACCTGCTGCGCCAGATTCGTTCGGTCGTCGTACATCGTCAGCAGGACACCCTCGATCGTCAGTCGTGGATTGAGCGCAGCGCGTACACGTTCCAAATTGGAAATCAGCTCCGAGATTCCCTCCAGCGCAAAATACTCCGCCTGCATTGGCACAATCAGGCTATCGGCCGCTGCAAGCGCGTTCAGAGTGAGCAGGTCCAGCGCCGGCGGGCAATCCAGAATCACCCGATCAAAGCCCGCAAGCGCCGGAGCAAGCGCCGACCGCAGTCGCGTCGCCCGGTCGTCTTCCCCGGCCAGTTCTATATTGGCACCCGTCAGATTCTTGCTGCCCGGCAGCAGCGTCAGGTTCTCCACTCCGGTCGGCAACAGACACTCCGCAGCCGAAACCGTTCCCGTGATCAGGTCATAGACCGACGCGCGCTCATCGTCGCGGGCAAATCCAAGGCCGGAGGTGCAGTTCGCCTGCGGGTCGCAATCGACCAGCAGAATGCGCTGGCCCAGCATCGCCAGGCTGGCTGCAAGATTGATGGCGGTCGTCGTCTTGCCCACGCCACCCTTCTGGTTCACGATTCCCAGGACTTTGCTCATGGCCTTCCCAGAGTACACGGAGAGGCTATGCACGGAAAGATGCGTACGGCAGACTTCGGCGAAAGCCGACCGGAAGCAAGGTATTTGTTCGCAGACTGGCGGCAAAAACAGAATTGCAATCAAAAGCGAAAATCAGACGAAAACGATTTGCCCCAGAAGCATCTGCTCTCGGGTGGCGGTCAGCAGTTGCGGCGAAGGGTTCCATTGAATCCGATAAATCGCTTTATTTGAATCAAAGGCTCTCGCCTCGGCTGCCGCTCGCGCGGAAGCAGCATAACCCTCCGTCGTGAGCACGGCCAGCCAGCCGCCCGGCGTCACCAGACCGACCGCCGCTGTGATCGCCTGCACCATCCGATCCACCGCGCGCAGCGTCACGCAGTCGAATCGCTCCGTCAGAGTCTCCGCGCGAGCAGCATGCACCGCCACCGTCAGGCCCATCGTCCGAACCGCTTCGCGCAGAAAAGCGGATTTCTTCTGTTGGCTCTCGGCCAGCGTCACGGCAATCTCCGGGCGACAGATGGCGATCGGCAGTCCCGGAAATCCAGCCCCGGAGCCAAAGTCGACGAGCGTGCGAACTCCCACGGGCAGCGTGCGCGCGGCCAGAATCGACTCCAGAAAATGCCGCCGCAGAATCCCGTCCGCCGTGCGAATCGCCGTCAGATTCGTCCGCGCATTCCAGCGCACGAGCAGCGCCAGATACGCATCGAAACGCGCGAGCGCCGCGCCGTCCAGCGGTGCCGAGTCCGCTTCGGCAAGCAGAGTGTTCAGTGGGTGGTTGATCGTCATCCTCTCGTCCGTCAGCCGCGCTTCTGCGATTGTATTGGCAGCATCGTGGGTTGTGAGACGTTAGCGGCATATTCCAGTCTCTGCGCACGAGTCTCTTTCGTTGCCGCATCTTCTCACTCGGACAGCGTAACGCGCATCCAACGGTGGAGTGCGAGCACAGGAGGATTATGCGGCGCAGGGACTTTCTGGCGGGTGGGACGAAGTTGTTGGCTGGCGCGATGGCTGGAACGCTGACGCAGGCGGTAGAGCGGCGGCTGATGGCGCAGAGTCTCGTGTCGCAGAGCCATGCCGCGCGGGCGATGGCCGCGCAGACCATCGCCGCACAGACGCCGCCCGATCACACGATTCGCATCGCGCCGCTGAAGCTGGAGATTGCGCCGGGCCGGATCGTGAAGACGACGGCCTATAACGGGCGCGTGCCCGGCGAGCTGATTCGCGTGCGCGAAGGCCAGCGCGTGACGATTGACGTGGTGAATGAAACCGATCGCCCGGATATTGTTCACTGGCACGGGCTGCATATTCCGTCCGTGGAGGATGGCGCGGATGAGGAAGGCTCGCCGATGTCGGCACCGCACGGAGGCGTCCAGCGCTACAGTTTTGAGGCGCGTCCGGCGGGCTTTCGCTGGTATCACACGCACACCTATGCGGGGCATCATCTGGATCGCGCCACGTTTTCCGGCGAGTTTGGATTTTTCATGATCGACGCGCGCGAGGAGCCGGGTCGCTACGACCAGGAGATTTTTCTCGCGCTCCATGACTGGAACGGATACATCCACGGCGGGTCGGATGGCTACCAGGAGGTGATGTACAACCATGCGACGATCAATGACCGGATGCTCGGCCACGGCGAGCCGATCCGCGTGCGCGCCGGTGAGCGCGTGCTGGTGCATCTGCTGAACACGAGCGCGACCCTCGCGCATACGGTGGCCTTGCCGGGACATCACTTTCGCGTGACGGCGCTGGACGGAAATCCCGTGGCGACGCAGGCCGTGGTGGAGACGATTCGCATGGGGCCTGCTGAGCGCGTGGATGCCGTGGTGGAGATGAAAGAACCGGGCGTGTGGATTCTGGGCGAAACCGATGCGCAGATACGCCGCTCCGGGATGGGCATCGTCGTCGAGTACGCGGGACAGACGGGCGAGCCGCAGTGGCGCGATCCGGACAGGGACGACTTTCACTACGCGCGCTTCGGCGGCCAGGCGGCGAACGGCGAGTACCCCAGCGACGAGGCGATTCCCATTCCGCTGGTGATTCGACCGAAGTTCGAGGGCTATGGCGATTTCGATCATTGGACGATCAATGGCGAAGTCTGGCCGCACACGCATGCGACGAACCTGAAGACGGGCGCGCGCTATCGTCTGATTCTGGACAACCAGAGCGATGACATCCATCCGGTGCATCTGCATCGGCACACGTTTGCGGTGAGCCGGATGCATGGGCGCGCGATCTCCGGTGTTTACAAGGACGTGGTGCTGCTGCCGATGCGCGAGCAGACGGAGCTGGTCTTCACGGCGAACAATCCCGGCAGGACGCTCTTCCACTGCCACCAGCAGGACCACATGGACTCCGGCTTCATGATGCTGCTCCATTACGCCTGAAGTTGCAACGCGCACTCCGCACAATCGAGATCGCGGCGCGCCACCGCGGCGCAGCCTGTCCTGTCTGCCGCGTTTCCCTCCGCAGCGAAACTGTCCCCGACGGCTTACCCTTACGACACTCTTATCGAACGCGGAAAAGACCAGCCGCGCCCTGGTCGGAGGTCAGCATCGGCTATCGCGAGCGCCGCAAATTTGCCGTGACAACAACCTGCCCAAAGTACACAACCTCTCCAGGAATGCGGCCTGTCACTCACGCCCGACTCGGGAGTCATCACGCCCGCACGTGCGCCGCGTCACATACGGACAGCAAACACCTGTAAATAACATGGGGTGAGGAATTGCCATGTCCGGCAACCAGCATGGGGCCATTTGAGGATGCAACAGCCTGCCCCCCGGGGCGGGCAGGAACAGACGGATGAAAGATGCGGGAAATTGTCTGCATTGCCACCGGACCTCATGCCAGGACATGGTGTCGCATGGATACTCGCCGATTCACCCGCTCCCGGCTGAACCGAAGAATCCTTGTCAGGAAAGGAAGGTGTTCGGAATGACGAAAGCAGCGAAAGTCAATTATCACTTCCTGCTGTTGCAGGGCACGATCACGCTGTGTGTCGGGATAGCGCTCTGGTCGCTGGAGTCTCTCATGACCAGGCCCGAAATCGAGACAGCCGGTTACATAGCGGCCGTATTCCTGACGATCATGTGCCTGATCGGCCAGACCTTGATAGCTTGGGACAAGCTGTTTGCGCGCGCGGCGCGAAGCCGCAGAAAGCTGAATATTTACTTTCTGGCCGGCTTGTTTTCCGTTGTTTGCTGGATGGATTTTTGGCTGTACAGGTCTACCCCGCTGGGCCTGCTTGTTCTTTTTGCAGGACTGTATGGCCTGTTCTGGAGTCTTTTGTACATCGGACTCACGTTGAGTGCGAGCGCCTCTCCCGGAAAGATAGCCCTGCTATGTTTTCTTGCGGCTATAACATTTGCGATCGGAGTTATTCTGTCCATACAGGCTGACATGGGTCGGATTAGCGCCGTAACGGCCGTCGCTTGTTACTTAACCTGGATTGGAATCCAGACGCTGTTCACCGCCCCAGGCCTGTTTTGCAACTGGAGGAATAGAGCTGCGTAAAGAGAGTTCCGTTCGCCTGGAGCATGGCTGCTCGCAGATCACGACGGCGGGACGCAACAGCCGGATCAATTTCCCCTCAATCCAATCCATCCAATGCCGGGACGAAACACCCATGCCGCCGGAACGCATTCCTTCCCCGCCGGATCCATAGAAGCAGATTCCCTGCCCGCATTGCCTGCAAGGGGTAAAGCGATTGATGTACACTGCGGGGGTGCGAAAAAGGAGAGGTTTCCGATGCATTGGAATTTGAGAATGGTTTTTGCGGCGGCGGCGGTTGGGCTGACGATGACAGTGGCGATGGCTCAGACTCCTTCGGCGCGGGATGTTCTGAATCAGGGAATGAAGGTGACCGGGCTGGCGGGTGCCGATGCTCCTGCGTATCACGTGAAGGCAAATTACACGCTCTATGACATTCGCACGGGCAAGGAAACAGAGAGCGGAACGATGGAGGCGTGGCAGAGCGCCGATGGCGTGTGGCATCGCGAGTATGCGGAAAAGAAGAACTCAGCCAGCGAGTGGAGCACCTCGCCGACGGAGCGTGTTTCGACGAAAAATCCGCGGCTGAATCTGTCGCAACTCGATCAGCAGGTGGCGCAGCCGCTGTTGGATCCGCTGCATCTGGCGGCGCGCTGGCCGGCGAATCTGGAACTGACGGGACAGGCGGGGACGTTCAGCGGCGAGGTGCTGAATTGCGTCACGGTGACGTATCCGGTGACGGCGGCGCACGGGATGAATCCGGACCTGCTGTTTCCGCGCTACTGCTTCGAGGCCAAGACGGGCGCGCTGCATGTGGAGACGACTTCGACAGTGATGACCGCGTTCTCAGCGTTCAAGACGATCAGCAGCCGGAATGTGGCGTCGAAGGTGGAAGTGAAGCCATATAACCGGCTGGGCGCGGAGCTGGAGATTACCACGCTGGAGCCGCTGGCAGCCGGCAGCGAGGCGATGGTGAAGCCGAGCGGCAAGACGGCCGATTTTCCGCTGGCGCATGAGCCGGGCGACCCGCCGCTGGTGCCCGTGAACATACACGAGTGCGAATATCCGATGGATGCGCAGAGCGCTTCGATCAGCTCGGGAACCTCCGGCGATGTGCATGGAACGGTTTCCGTGCCGGTGATTATCGAGAAGGATGGCAAGGTGAAGTCGAATGGCCACCCCTCTGGTCCGCCGTCACTGACGTCAGCGGCAGGGGACTGCGTTACAGGCTATAAGTTCCAGCCGTATCTGGTGGATGGAAAGCCGACCGAGGTGAGCGATACGATCCTCTACGACTACGACGGAAAGCCTTATTCAGGGCTGAACGGAACCGTCGTGATCGCTTCGCAGGCTCCGGCGAAGTAGGCTTTGGATGCAGCAGACGCGGCCTCCGGTCGCCACGGCACCCGTGGCGCTCCCGTTGGTCGCGTTTTACGTTTGCAGACGACGAGGGGAAGGCAGATTCCCTGCGGGAATGACAACAAAAACAGCAAAAGCAAAGGCAACGGTGCTGCTGACGACTGATCCCTGACGGCTTGGAAGCAGATTCCCTGTGGGAATGACAACAAAAAGCAAAGGCAAGGGCAAACGGGCGGCGAGGCATTTGGCTTCGCGGCCCGTTTTGTTTTTGGCGGAACGGGTTACAGGTGGATGAAGCCGTGCCGGATGAGCCAGAGTGAGGCGGTGCCGACGACGATCCAGAGCAGGACACCCTGTACCATGGGGCGCAGGCCGACCTGGCGGAGGGTCTGGCGGCTGATGCCGGTGCCGATCAGGAAGAGCGTGACGGTGAGGCCGAGGACGCCGAGGTGGCTCATTTCCGCGTAGGCGGTGTGGAGCGCGGGCAGGTAGGTGTTGGCGACGGCGGCGAGGCAGAAGAAGAGGATGAACCAGGGCCACTGAATCTGGGCGCTGTGTTTGCGCGCGGCGGCGGTGGCTACGCTGACGGGGACGATCCACAGGGCGCGGGCAAGCTTGACGGTGGTGCCGACGGCGAGGGCGATGGCACCGTATTTGGCGGCTGCGCCGACGACGGAGCTGGTGTCATGGATGGCGAGCGCGGCCCACAGTCCGAACTGGTTTTGCGAAAGATGGAGCACGGAGCCGATGACCGGGAAGGTGAGCAGGGCGACGGAGTTGAGCACGAAGACGGTGCCGAGCGAGACGGCCATGGCTTCGTCGTCGGCGTTGAGGATGGGCGCGACGGCGGCGATGGCGCTGCCGCCGCAGATGGCGGTGCCGACGGAGATGAGGAATGAGGCGGTTTTTTCGACGCGCAGCAGTTTGCCGAGGAGCCAGCCGAGCAGCAGGGCAAAGCTGATGCTGGCGGCGGTGTAAAGAAAACCAGAGGCCCCGACGCGGAGGACCTGCGTGAGGTTCATGCCGAAGCCGAGGCCGACGACGGAGACCTGGAGCAGGAAGCGCGCGAGACGGCGTGCATCGAGGTGAAAGGGATGGGTGACGGTGAGTCCGTAGACGAGGCCGAGCGCGAGCGCGAGCGGTGGAGAAATCAGTCCGCTGGCGGCAAGGATGAGGCCGACAAAAAACAGGTTCTTGACCATGAATGTAGTCTGCGTGGGCGCTGAGGGGCGCGTCCAAACAGTAGTTCTGATGGGCGATTGAGGGAATTTATCGGGTCGTGCTGGAGTTGCCGGCGCGTGGTGGTTTTGCGGGCTGCGGGTGGGCGGATTTCGCGCGCGCGGTCGGGGACTGAGTTGCTGAGGACTGCGTGGCCGGGAATTGCGTGGCGAGGAAGTGGCGGAATTCGAGCGCGAGGCCGTGTGGCGCGGGGCTGGCCAGGGCGACCGAGCTGAAGTCGCGCGTGACGACGAGGTCGCGGACGGGCGCGATGCGGAACTGGCGACCGAGGCGGAGATCGCGGGCGACGGCCCAGCGCGAGACGAAGCCGACGCCGAGATCGGCCTCGACAGCGGATTTGATGGCTTCGACGGAGTCCAGTTCCATGGCGACGCGGAGGGATTTGAGGCGGACGCCGGCGCGTTCGAGGGCCAGCTCCAGGACGCGGCGCGAGCCGGAGCCGCGCTCGCGCAGCAGCAGCGGAACGCTGGCGAGATCGCGGGCAGAGATGGCGGCGTCCTCGGTCCACTCGTGGGCGGCGGGAACGATGAGGACCATTTCGTCGCGCAGGAAGGGCTGGGTGACGACTTCGCGGCTGCGCGCGGGGCCTTCGATGAGGCCGAGCGAGCAATGGGCGTCGAGGACGGACTGGACGATGGTTTCGGTGTTGCCGGTGAGGACGCGGAAGCGCGCGAGCGGATGGAGGGTGAGGAAGCCGCGAAGGAGGCGCGGGAGCAGGTATTGGCTGATGGTGGTGGAGACGCCGAGGACGAGTTCTCCGGCGAGCTGGCCGTCGAGCGAGGCAAGCTGCTGGGCGGCGTCGTCGAGCAGGGCGTGGGAACTGCGCGCGGCGTCGAGAAGCTGCGCGCCGGCGGGGGTGAGCGCGATGCGCTGGCCGGAGCGGTCAAAGAGCTGGACGCCGAGGTCTTCTTCGAGGGCTTTGATCTGGAAGGTGACGGCGGGCTGGGTGAGGAACAGTTCTTCGGCAGCTTTGCGGAAGCTGAGCTGGGCGGCGACGGCGCGGAAGACGGTGAGGCGGAAGTTTTCGAGGCTGGGCATGGGTGGCAGGCAGCGTGCGCGAGCCGTCGCGCGGAGTCAGGACGCTACGGGCATCTCCAGTTGAATGTCGATGGCGGGCGGCGTGGTGAGTGTGTTGTGGACGACGCACTGGTGTACGGAGCGGTTCAATGCCTCCTGTTGCTCGGCGGTGAGCGCGACGGGGCAGTGGACGCGGATGACGAAGTTTCCGATGCGCGCGGGCGGCTTGAGTTTTTCGGCGGTGACGGTGACTTCGACGCCGTTACTGCCGGTTTCCGGGACGAGCTTGCGGGTGCGGAGGTACTGCGCGGCGTAAAAAGCGGCGCAGGAGCCGAGCGAGGCGAGCAGGAGTTCGGGCGGGGTCATGGCCGTGTCCTGGCCGCCGTTTTCGACGGGCTGGTCGGTGAGGATCGAGTGGCCGCGCGTTTCGATGGAGAATCGGACGCCGTCGAAGTGGCGGGTGATGACTTCCATGGAGGTGGTCCTTTCCGGGTGGGCACCGGGAGCTGGGATGCCCGAAGTGTTGGATGGGCTGGCCAGGCGAGCGAGGCAAAGCGGCGTGACGCGCGCCAGCCAGCGTTGAAAGCCACGGGTCGTGCCCTGATGATACCTGTAACTCCAGCAGTCGGCCAGCGCCGAAGCGAGCCGCGTGAGGCTGCCGGGCAAGTGTGCTTCGTCGCGGAGCATGGCCGTGTAAAGAGAGTCACAGAGCGCAGCCTCGCGGCGGGGGCCTGCGGAGCGGGTTGAGTGGGAATGCGGCATTTCCGGCGTTAGAGAATCAGGTGGTGGCGCGAGGCGGTGTGGCGAGGACAAGCCAGGAGTATTTGCCGGTGGGACCGGCGGAGACGAGATTCCAGCCGTGCTCGACCAGCTCATGCTGCACGTCGAGCAGCGCGATGCGGTGAGCAAGCGGCGGACCGGGCGGCGGAGTGGACTCCGGACCGTCGGTTACGACCACGTCCGGCGACCAGTCGAGGATGGCGACGCGTCCGCCGGGGCGGAGCAGTCGAGCGGCCTCGGCCAGAGTAGCGGGACGGTCATCAACCTCGTGCCAGACATTGGCGAGCAGGACGCGGTCAAAGGAAGCCGAAGCGAGGCCGGTCGAGGCGGATTCAGCCTGGACGCAGTCGATGTTGGTGAGGCCTGCGGCGACGATCTTCTGGCCGAGCAGGTCGAGCATCTCCGGCGAGACATCGACGGCGGCGACGCGACCGGAGCCGCCGATGGCCTGAGCGATGGGCAGGGCGAAGTAGCCGGTGCCGACGCCGATGTCTGCGACGGCGATGCCCGGAGCCAGATCCATCTGCGCAAGGACCGGCTCGATGGGCAGCCAGAGCTTGCGCTCGGGCGCTTCCAGGCGGTGAGCCAGAGCAGGGGAGAATCGGCGGGGATGGTCATGCGCAGCGGCGCTGGCTTCCGGGTGATGGGTGTGGTTTGTGGCCGGATGGTCGGTCATTCAGCAGCATCCTTTGGCGTCGGCGGAGCGCAGGCCGAGCATCTTCAGAATAGACATGGCCGGGCACCAGTTGGTGAAGGCGGACTGGAAGAGGTTGAAGCCGACAAAGGCTGTGAACCAGAGCCAGTTTAGGGAAACAAAGTGGGCCAGGGCGAGCGAGGCCAGGATCAGCGTTCCGGCAAGCATGCGTACGGCGCGTTCAACGGTCACAGGAGTTCTCCTTCTTCGGAATGATTCGATTCCGAATGGGTTTGGTTCGCCGCTTCCTCTTTGCGGTGAACGAGGTAGTAGAGGATGGGAATCGTGGGCCACGAGAGGAATGTGGAGGCCACGGCACCGGCGATGAGGGAGATGGCCAGCCCCTGAAAGATGGGGTCGGTGAGGATGACGCTGGCTCCGACGACGACGGCGGCGGCGGTGAGCAGCATGGGGCGGAAGCGCGTGGCTCCGGCGTCGATGACGGCTTCGGCCAGGGGCGCGCCTTCGTTGCGGCGCAGCTCAATGAAATCGACGAGGATGATCGAGTTGCGGACGATGATGCCGGCTCCGGCGATGAAGCCAATCATGGACGTAGCCGTGAAGAAGGCTCCGAGCAGCGCGTGCGCGGGCAGGATGCCGACGAGCGTGAGCGGGATGGGTGCCATGATGATGAGCGGCACAATGAACGACCGGAACCAGCCGACGACGAGCACGTAGATGAGGATGAGCACGGCGGCAAAGGCGAGGCCGAGATCGCGGAAGACCTCGATGGTGATCTGCCACTCGCCGTCCCACTTCATCGCGTAGTGGGTCGTCGTGTCGGGCTGGACGGAGTTGTAGCGTGCGAGCGTGTATCCGGCGGGCAGGGTGAGGTGGTCGAGCGCCTTGTTCATCTTCAGGATGGCGTAGACGGGACTCTCTTCCGCTCCGGCCACGTCGCCGGTGACGTAGACGACGCGGCGCAGGTTCTTGTGATAGATGCTGGGCTGGAGCGTGGCGTGGTCAACCGTGACGAGTTCGCGGAGGCTGATCATCGAACCATCTCCGGCGGGCAGGTGAATGTCTTCCAGAGCCTGCTCGGAGGAGCGGTCAGCGCGCGGCAGGCCGACGACGACGGGGATGAGTTCGCGGGAGCGCGGGTCGTGTTCGAGGCCGGCAGTTGCGCCGCTTGTGGCGAGCGCCACAGCCTGAGCAACCTGTGCGACGGCGATGCCGTGCTGGGCGGCCTTGACCTGATCGACGTGGATCAGCAGTTCGGGCTGCGGGTCTTCGACGTACCAGTCGGTATCGACGACGCCGGGCGTCTGGTGGAAGATGGCTTTGATCTGGCGCGCGACGGCGATCTGGCCTGCCATTGTCGGCCCGTAGACCTCGGCGACGAGGGTCTGGACGACGGGCGGACCGGGCGGAACTTCGCTGACCTGGATGCGCGCGCCGTAGGATGCGGCAGCGGCATCGAGCAGCGGTCGCAGGCGTTTGGCGATCGAGTGGCTTTGCTCCTTCCGCTGGTCAGCAGGCAGCAGATTCACCTGAATGTCGGCCTGATTGGACTGGCGTCGCAGGTAGTAGTGGCGGACGAGGCCGTTGAAGTTGAACGGGCCGCTGGTGCCGGCGTAGATCTGGTAGTTGACGACGCCGGGCTGCGCGGCGAGGACGTTGCCGAGCAACTGCGCGACGCGGGCCGTCTGTTCGAGCGGCGTGCCGTCGGGCATGTTGAGGACAACCTGAAACTCGCTCTTGTTGTCGAACGGCAGCATCTTGACGCGAACCAGGCCAATCGGAACGAGCAGCACGGAGACCAGCAGCATGGCCAGCACGGCCAGGAAAAAGAGCGCGCGGTTGCGGGCTGAGGCGATCAGCGGCGTCATGACGCGGCGATAGACGCGCGTACGCCAGTTTTCCTGCTCCGGTTCCAGCAGGTGGGTGCCCTTCAGGTGCTTGCCGACGAGGCGCAGCGCGGCCCACGGCGAGACGACGAAGGCAACCAGCAGCGAGAAGATCATGGCAGCCGAAGCGCCGACCGGGATGGGACGCATGTACGGACCCATGAGGCCGCGGACCATGGCCATGGGCAGGACGGCGGCGATGACGGCGAAGGTGGCGAGGATGGTCGGGTTGCCAACTTCGGCGACGGCCTCGACGGCGACCTCGCTCATGGGGCGACTGTGGCTGGAAGGCAGGCGGAAATGCCGGACCATGTTTTCGACGACGACGATGGCGTCATCGACGAGGATGCCGATGCTGAAGATGAGCGCGAAGAGCGTGACGCGGTTGATGGTGTAGCTGAGCAGGTAAAACGTGGTCATAGTGAGCGCGAGCGTGACCGGAATCGCGAGCAGGACGACGCCGGACTCTCGCCAGCCGAGAAAGAGCGCGACCAGGAAGGTGACCGAGAGCGTGGCCAGCAACAGATGCTCCAGCAGCTCGTCGGATTTGGCCTTGGCGGTGTCGCCGTAGTTGCGCGTCGTGGTCACCTGCACATCGGCGGGAATCGTCGCGCCCTGCATGGCGTGGACGCGGGCCAGCACGGCGTTGGCAATGTCGGTGGCATTGGTGCCCTTGCGCTTGGCCACGGTGAGCGTGACGGCCGGGTACTGCTGGGCCGCTGCGCCTTTCGCGTTTGCTGATGTCGTCCCGAAGAGGACGTAGTTGGTCGGATCAGCCGGGCCGTCGGTGATGGAGGCGGCAACGTCGGAGAGCAGGATGGGCGCGCCGTGGGTGACGCCGACGACGACCTGTGCGGCGTCTTCGCGTCGCGTGAAGAGATTGCCGACATCGACGCGGATTTCACGGTTGTCCTCGTCGAAGCTGCCGGCCTGGAGGCTGGCGTTCGCGGCCTGCAGGCGCTCGACGACGGCTGCGGGCGAGAGACCGTAGGCGGTCAGCTTCGCCGGGTCAAGACGGATGAGCAGCGTGCGCGGCAGGCCGCCGATGAGCGTGACCTCGGAGACGTCGGTCACCTGCTGGACGGAGTGCTGGACCTCGGCGGCGATGGCTCGGAGCTGCGCGCCGTCGTAGTGCGCGCCCCAGAGGGTGAGCGCGAGGATGGGCACGTCGTCAATCGAGCGCGCGCGAACGAGCGGGCGCGTGGCACCGGGCGGCATCTGGTCGATGTTCGCGTAGAGCTTGTCGTAGACCTTGACGAGCGCGTCCTCCTGTCGCGTGCCCACCTGGAAGCGCGCAATGACGAGGCTCTGACCCGGCATCGAGGTCGAGTACACGTATTCGACGCCGGGAATCTGGTGGATGAGCGTTTCGATCGGATTGGTGACGCGCTGTTCGATCTCCTGCGGCGAGGCTCCGGGCATCGCGGTCGCGATGTCGAGCATGGGAACGAGAATTTGCGGCTCCTCTTCGCGCGGAATGACGAGCACCGAGAAGACGCCGAGAGCAAGCGCTGCTGCGACGAAGAGCGGCGTGAGCTTCGAGTTCAGGAAGGCGTGAGCCAGGCGACCGGCCAGGCCGAGCGAGGCGTGGGTGGCGGTGTTCCCCGGATTTGCTGCCGGATTCTGCGCAGAGTGTTTGCTCACTGGCGCACCTCGGCGGCTGGGCTCGCTGTGGCTGGGCTGGCTGCTGCGGAACTGGCGGCGGCCTGCGTGTTCGCCGTCTCGATGCGCGCGCCGGCCAGGTCGCGGTCAGCAGGATTGAGCACGAGCGATTCCCCGGGCGCGACGCCAGAGAGCGCTTCCACCTGAGCGCCGGTTGTTTGGGCGCTCGCCTCGCCGAGCGTGATGTAGCGCAGCGTGGCCAGTCCGTTTGCGTCGAGCGCCCAGACCGTAGCCAGCGAGCCGCGATGGACGATGGCGGCGGCGGGAATCATGACGGCGTTGCGCTGGCCAACGGGGATGGCAATCGAGCCGTAGACGCCGGAGCGCAGAGACGAGGACGGCGGCAGCGCGAGCTTGACCAGGAAGCTGTGCGAGGCCGGGTCAGCGGCGGGGACAATCTCGACCACACGCGCCGGAACCGTCCGCGGCTGGCCGTCAAGCGTGGCGTCAAAGGACTGGCCGAGGTGGACGGCGGTGATCTGCGACTCGTCGACGGAGACCTGAAGCTGGAGCGGGCCGGATTGGTCGAGCATGACCAGCGGAACGCCGGGCGCGGCCAGCGTTCCGGGGTCGGCCATGCGCGCGGTGACGACGCCGCTGAAGGGCGCGGTGACGACAGCGTAACCGGCGACGGTGGCGGCGCTGGCGGCGGCGGCCTGTGCAGCGGCAAGCTGCGCCTGCGCGGCCTGCAAGCCGGCCTGAGCGGCCTGCGCGCGGCGGCTGACTTCGTCGTACTCCTGCGGGCTGACGCTCTTGCGCTCGCGCAGCAGGTCGTAGCGACGCAGCGTGGAAGCGGCCAGGTCAGCCTGCGACTGCGCGGCGGCGACGGCCTGACGCGCGGCGGCGACGTTGGCCTGCATGCGGGCGAGATCGCTGGTGGCCAGAGTGCTGTCAATGCGGGCCAGCGGCTGGCCGGCGCGAACCGTATCTCCGGCATGGACCAGCACGGCAAGCACGCGGCCGGAGATCTGCGCGGAGACAGCGGCGGACTCGGCGGCGCGGATGGTGCCGACGGCCTTCACGGTCGAGGGCATGGTCGTGGCGACGGCCTGCGCGACGGCGAGGCCGGTGACGGTCTGCGGCGCGGACGGCGTGGGCGCGGCCTGGTCACGGCAGCCAGCAAGCGCCAGAAGAGCCAAGGCGAGAACGGAGACGAATGCGGGAAGAATGGGAGTGGTTTTCATCACTGGGCCTCTTGCAAAATACGGGGTTGCAAAGAACTGAGTTGCGAAAAGCTGACGGGCGAAACGGTTGCCGACGACGTTGTCGCAGGCGCGGCTGACGCGGTTGCAGCAGGGGCGGTCAGGTCCAGCGGGTGGCGGAGCGGGTCGAGCGTGCCGATGGCGTACTGAAGATCGATCCAGGAGCTGGCGTTGGCGGCGACGGCCTGCGCCGCGGCGTTCTGCGACTCGCGCTCGGCGTCCTCGGCGCGGAGCAGGTCAGTGATGGTGGCGAGGCCGGCGTCGTAGCGGTTGCGGAGAATGCGCAGGCTCTCGTCGGCCTGTGCGACGGCAGCGCGGGCGACCGAGCGCTGCTGGCTGGCGGTCTGGTGGCCGTACCAGGTGCGCGTGACCTCCATGCGAATCTGGTTGTCGGCCGAGTCGCTCGCGGCCCGGGTGCGCGTGAGCGCGATCTTTGCCGCTTCCAACTGCTGACGGCGCGCGGCAGGGAAGAGATCGAGATGGACCTGGACGCCGGCCAGCCAGTTGTTGCCGCTGTTGCCGGTGAAGGCGTCGCGATCCTGCTCCCAGCTTCCGAAGGCTCCGACGGTGGGACCGAAGCCGGCGCGGGCGGCGGTGACGCTGGTGCGCGCGGACTGAAGCTGCTCGGCGAGCGCAGCGCGATCGAGCCGCGAGCGCAGAGCCTCGGCGATCGAGTCCGCCAGCGGCGGTGCGGTGTATTCAGCGTCCTCGGCAAGAGGCGCGAGCGTGCGCTCGGCGTCGGGGATGGGCGCGCCGATGGCCTGCTCAAGCTGCGCCCAGGCGGTGGCCAGGTTGCCAGTGGCGGCGATCTGTTCCTCGCGCCGCGCGGCCAGTGCGGTGGCTGCGCTGAGGGCGTCGGCGGAGACCGCGGTTCCGGCCTCGACGCGGGCGCTGGCTGAGTCCGCCAGAGCCAGCGCGGTCTTCACCTGAGCCGCTGCCAGATCGGCCTCGCGCTGCGCGAGCAGGACGCCGATGTAGGCCGAGGCGACGCGCCAGGCAATCTGCTGGTCGGCGCGGCTGGCGATGGCCACCGCCGCGCGCGCCTGATGGTCGGCGCTGTGCATGGCAAGCTCGGTCTGGAAGGAATCAAAGGCCAGCCAGTTGCCGCTGAAGCGCGAGGCGAAGTTGTTGAGCGGCAGCGGACGGTTCAGGCTGTTCAGCGCGAAGTCTGCCGTGGTGAAGCGCTGCTGGCGCAGCAGCGAGCCGAAGACGTAGACCGGATCGTCGCCGCGCGTGATGGCCTCGTCGAAGCCGACCGTGGGCAGCAGCGGCAGGCGTGCCGAGCGGGCGGCAACTTTGGCGGCTGCGGCGTCGGATTGAGCAATCTTTCGCTCCGGGCTGTGGTCGAGCGCGCGCCGGACGGCGTCGGTGAGCGTGAGCGGCTGTTGCGCGCGCAATATGGGCGCGGCGACAAGAGCGGCAAGCAGAAACGGCAATAGGTTTCGCGTTCGCACGGAAAGAATCCTCGATGGCGGCAGCGGTTGGAAGCGCCGTCACTGAGAGGAATCCACGGAAGCGCGGAAGTGTTACACGGGTTGCAGAATTTTTTCGCGGCCTTCGGTCTTCAGGCGGCGGAGTGGGCGATCAGGCGCAGGTATTCGCGCGTCAACTGCGCGCGCAGGGCCGCGCCTACCTGTGCGTCGCAGCGGGCATCGAGGCTTCGGCATCGCTCGATGGCCTGGCGCAGGTCGTTGAGAAACAGGACGCAGTTGGGGCAGCGGTCGATGTGACGGGCCATGCGCTGGCAGTCGGGCCGGGGCAGGCGCTCGTCGAGGAACTCCGAGAGCTGGGCGAAGATTTCGCGGCAGGCGGGCAGACGCGCCGCGCGCGATTCCTGATTCGCTGCCACGCCGCCGCGTGCTGGCCGACGGCGCTTTGCAGCGGCCTTCGCCGGGCCGCCAGCCGCCTTGCCAGCCGCGTAGCCAGCCACGCTGCCAGTCCCGCTGCGAGGGATGCTCGCGGGCGCGCCAAGACGCGCGGCCATGGCGCGGCGCACTGCCAGCCGCGCGCGATGCAGGCGGACGCGGACGGTGCCCGGCTTCAGGTCGAGCACGCGTGCGATCTGCTCCACGTCGAGGTCTTCCATATCGTGCAGAACAAGCACGATGCGGTACTGCGGCGGGATGGCAAGAACCGCTCCATGGACAAGCCGGGCCATCTCGTCGCTTGCGGCGGCGTCTTCCGGCGTGGCGCGCTCGGCAAGCGCGGCAAGCTCCTGCTCGTCGGGCATCAGCTCGTCGAGCGAGAGCGTGTGAGCGGGCGCGGCGGCGGGTTTGCGGCGCATCCGCCAGCAGCGGTGTCGCGTCACGGTGTATAGCCAGACGGCGAGCGCGTTGGCCTCCGTCAGCCGCGCCAGATGCGGCGCCGAGCGCATGAGCACCTCCTGCATCGTGTCCTCGGCGTCCTCGGCGTGGCCGCATACCTTCATGCTGAAGGCGAAGACGGTGCGCTGGAGCAGCGCGATGGCTTCGGCGACGGCTTCGGGGGTGTTCTGGCGCAGGAGCGCGGCGGCTTGTTCCAGTTCCGGACGCATGCGTGTCGCAGCGGAAAAACGTCTTCGCGGCTAAGGCCAGTATAGCGGCGCGATGTGTCCGCCGCAGCCGTGGCTGAGGTTGCGTCAGCTCCTGACGCCGCATCCGTGCTGCGATTCGTCTGCGCTTACGCGGCGTCGGTCACGCGCTGCATCCCCTCGCGCAGCAGCCGGGCATCGCGCATCGGCGGCTGGCCGAAGAATCGGCTGTACTCACGATTGAACTGGCTCACGCTCTCGTATCCGACCTCGAAGGCCGCGCGGGTCGCGTCCAGGCCATCGTTGACCATGCGTTCGCGCGCGGTCTTCAGCCGCAACTGTTTTTGAAACTGCAACGGACTCATGCCGGTGAGCGCGCGGAACTGGTGATGGAGCGTGGAGACGCCCATGTGAGCAATCTCGGCCAGGGTTTCCATGCGCAGAGGGCTGGCGTAGTGAGCGCTGAGCCAGGCGATCACCTTGGCCGTTCGCTGGCTGATGTTTCCGGCCGTGGCAATCGCGCGCAGCCGCTCGCCCTGCGGCGTTTGCAGGATTCGATAGATCAGCTCACGCTCCAGCAGCGGGCGGAAGAACGAAATTTCCTCGGGGTGATCGGCCAGTTGGACGAGGCGCAGGCCGACGCGGATCAGCTCGGCCGTCGCGTGGCCCACGGCAAGGCCGCGACGCTCTGTGGCTGGAACAGATGTCGGCAGCTCCTCGCGGCTGACCACGTCGCGCACCGTCTTCATGTCGAAGAGCAGGCGCAGGGAAAGCTGCGGTTTTGCAGGCGTGGCCTCCACAATCTGACTCTGCACGGGCAGATCGACGGAGGCAACGAGAAACGATCCCGCGCGGCAGAGATAGTCGGCGCCGCCGATGGTGATGCGCTTGCCGCCCTGCGCGAAGAGGGTCACGCCAGGCTCGACCGAGGCGAGATGGCAGATGGACGGAGCGACCTGACGAAAGAGCATCAGCCCGGGCACGGAGGTCTGGTTTCTGCCGGTCAGCGGCGTGCGCGCGGCGATGGCCTCGGCAAGCTCGGCGCACGGCGATGCCAACTGCGCAGCCCGCGTTTTCGCTCGCGTTGGATCCTGCGTCGTGGTTTGCGTTGTCACTCGTGTTCCGGTGCTCGGCGTCATGCCTGTCCCCTCCTGCGGAAAAGACTACTCCGGCAGACGGCTTGGCGCGGCAATTTCCGCATGAATGGACAGGATCAGGCAAAGAATCGGCAGGATCGGGAAAGCGAACGAGGAGCGAATTGCCTATCGTGGGAAGGAATCCGGAAATGAAATCCCGGCATTCCTCAGCGCGGGACGGAGGAAAAACCATTGCCAAACTGGACCCAGGCCGAGCTTGCCCGCATTGCCGCGACGGACGATCTTCACGTTGCGCCGCTGCGCGAGGATGGCAGGACGCACGGGACGCTGACATGGATATGGTCGGTCGTCGTCGAGGGCGGTCTCTACGCGCGGGCCTACAACGGCAGGAAATCGAGCTGGCACCAGGCGGCGCTGCGACAGAAAGCGGGCAGGATCACTGCCGCTGGCATGACGCGCGCGGTGGTGTTTGAAGCCGTGGATGGGCCGGGGCAGGATCGCATTCAGGATCGCATCGACGAAGCGTATCGCGCAAAGTACAGGCGCAGCTCTTATCTTGCGGCCATGATCGGCGAGCGAGCGCGATCCGCCACGGTTCGCATCCTTCCCCAGAACGCCGAAACGCACAACGAAAAGCAACGGAGCGAAAAGCGGACGGAATGAACGATCACGGCTGCTCGTCCGGCTTTGCGGCAGCGTCGGCTCGGTCTGCGGCGTCGCCTGCCGAGCCTGTCGCGCGGCGATTGAAAGGGGCAATCTCGCTGTGTGCCACGCGGTCGCTCGGAAAAAATCGATACAATTCGGAATGCATCGAAACTTCCCGGTCGCGCAGCGGAATCTTCTGCCCGAGGGATTGTTTTTTTGTTTCATCAAGCCGTTCTGAATTCAGGGAGAGATGGATGGAGATTCGTCGCATTGGAAGCCAGTCGTCGTCGCGCGGCCCGGCGGAGTGGTTTACGGGAACAGTCCGCGTCGATCCGCTTGTGGCCACGCCGGACCCGGCGCGTGTGGTCGCCGCAGCCGTCACCTTTGAGCCGGGCGCGCGCACGGCCTGGCACACGCATCCGCTGGGCCAGACGCTCATCGTCACAGCGGGCTGCGGACGAGTGCAGCGCTGGGATGGACCGATCGAAGAGATTCGACCCGGCGATGTGGTCTGGTTCGCGCCGGGCGAAAAACACTGGCACGGTGCCGCGCCGACCACGGCGATGACGCACATCGCCGTGCAGGAGCGGCTGGACGGAAAAACTGTGGAATGGATGGAGCCTGTCAGCGATGCGCAGTATTCTCCGGCCTGATTGGAAGTTTGCTTCCTTCTGCGCTGTCGTTCTCCGTTCTCTGCTGATCAGCGTTGCGTTCCTGCCCGGTGTGGCGCGTACAGCGCGGGCGCAGGACGCGACGCCGACCATCGATCTGCCGACGGCGCCGGTGCCTGCTCGCTCCATCGACGACCTGAACCTGACCGAGGGCGATGCGTCGATGCCGACGTTTGAGGACAGCATGATCGATGTTCACTCCGCCTGGCGACAGTCGCTCTTTCGCCACGGCGTGGCGATGCGTGTGGTGACGCAGGCGTTTTATTCGCAGAACGCGCTGGATGCGCCTGTCCCTGCCGATCAGCAGACCTACATCGGCCAGCGCGCGTACGAATCCTGGCTGATGCAGCCGATCTTCGTGTCCGACCTGCGGCAGCTCGGCCTGCACAAAGCGCAGCTTTACATGGGCGGCATCTGGAACTGGGTCACATGGAACCCGGCGGGGCCGAAGACGATCCAGCTCTGGGATCTCTACTTCTACAAATCGCTGGCGCATGATCGTGTCCAGCTCAAGACGGGCTACATCTCGATGAACCTGGAGTTCGTCGGCATGTTTGTCGGCGGTTCGTCGGCCAATGGCGGCCAGGGTGTCTACGCCGTGCTGCCGTTTGAGGTCGGCATGAGCTTCTTTCCGCTGACCGCGCCGGCGACGCTGGTGCGCATCGAGGGGCCGCGCAACTGGTATCTGAAAGAGGCAGCCCAGCGCAGCCTTGACCCCAACGGCGGACCGGCGGAGGTCGCGCGCAACGCCACCGGCTTTCGCTTCGATCCGCACGGCGACAAGCTGATCTCGCTGAATGAACTCGGCTATCTGCGTGACGCCAGCGCGCGGGCGCGCGAACGCTGGCTGCGCATGGGCTACTTCTGGAATGCGACACGCTACGCGAATGTGGCAACCGGAGCCATGCAGCCGGGCAACTACTGCGCCTACATCCTGCTCGATGGCCAGTTGCTCCAGCCCGACACGGCGCACCCGGACCACGGCTTCTATGCCGGAGGCTCGTTCATGGCCGTGCCCGGCTCGCTGAACGATTATTCGCGCTACGAGGAGTTTCGGCTCTATGACAAGGCTCCGCTGGCCTCGCGCCCGGCGGACCTGATTACGTTTGTGGCCTCCCACACGAGCTATAGCCGCCTGGAGACGAACAGCCTGGTGGCGCAAGGCAGGACCGTATGGCGCGGAGCCACCAGCTTCACCGGCAGCTACGCGCTCCACGCCGGCGGAGGCAACTACATCGGCGCGGGACTCAGCTACCTCTACGGCCCGGCCATCACGCCGCGCGTGCCCAACGCTCTGACGTTCACAGTCTCGCTGACGAACTATTTCTAGAGCATTGCATGCGGCAGGCGCTGCGTGCAGCGGACGCGCGCTTTGCGCGCCAGCGAACAGTGGTTGCTGCTCCCGTTGATCGCGGGCGGGGTTCGTTGAGGACTGGAATGACAACGCGAGAGGCGCGGCGCGCGTCATTTGCGGAACGCGGGCGGTTGCGTATGCTGGAGAAAATCCTCGCGCCGCGGTTTGCCCGTGGCCGCTTCGCGCGGCAGGCGGAGACGAACGAGAACGCGTGAGACAGGAGCGGCGTGACGGGCACAATCCTACTGGTGGCAATCGTTGCGGCGAGCATCGGGCTGATGCTGCTGAAGCCGCGCGGCATCGCCGAGGTCTGGTGGACCGGTGCCGGAGCCGCGCTGCTGCTGGCTCTGCGGCTGATTTCGCCGCGCCTGGCCGCGCACGCCGTGGCCGAGGGGCTGAACGTCTATCTCTTCCTGATCGGCATGATGCTGCTCTCGGCTCTGGCCGAGCGCGAGGGCGTCTTTGACTGGCTGGCGGCGCGGGCTGTGGCCGGCGCAAGCAACCGGGCGACGGGCCGCGTCTCCGGCGTGCGCCTGTTCACGCTCATGTACCTGTCCGGCGTGGCCGTGACGGTGCTGATGTCGAACGACGCGACGGCCGTGGTGCTCACGCCGGCGGTGCTCGCGGCCGTGCGCCGCGCGCGCATGCGCAGGCCGCTGCCCTATCTTTACGCCTGCGCGATGATCGCCAATGCCGCCTCGTTCACGCTGCCCATCTCGAACCCGGCAAACCTGGTCGTCTTTCGCGGACACATGCCGACGCTCGGGCACTGGATGGTTGCCTTCGGTGTGCCGGCGCTGCTGTCCATCACGGCCACCTACGTCGTGCTGCGCGTGATTTTTCGCCGCGATTTAGCCGAAGGTGGTCTGGCCGATGGCGCGGAGGCAACGGCGGGTGTCGCAGCCGGAAATGCCCGCGTCAGCACCGCCGATCCCGCGCCTCGGCTGCGCGCGAGCGGGCGCGTGGTGCTTGCCGGGCTGGCGGCGATGATTGCCGCGCTGCTCGTGGCCAGCGCGCGCGGCCACGCGCTGGGCTGGCCGACCTGCCTGCTGGCGCTGGCCGTGACGGCGCTGGTCAGTCTCACAGCCCGGCGCGATCCGCTGCCGCTGCTTGCGCACATCAGCTGGAAGACGCTTGGCCTTGTCGCGGCGCTCTTCATTCTCGTTGACGCGGTGGTCAGCGTCGGCGCTCTGCGCTGGGCCGTGGATGCGCTGACGCGCGCTGAGGCGATGCCGGCTTCCGTGGGCGCGCTCGCCGTGAGCTTCACCATCGGAGTGGGCAATAACCTCGTCAACAATCTTCCGCTCGGCCTCATCGCCGGGTCGGCGGCGCAGGCCGCTCACCTGCACGCGATGATGAGCGCGGCGGTGATGCTGGGCATCGACCTCGGTTCCAACTTATCCGTCACCGGGTCGCTGGCGACGATTCTCTGGCTCATTGCGCTGCGGCGCGAATCGATTGAGGTCAGCCCGCGCCAGTTCTTCCATGTGGGGAAATGGGTGATGCCAGCGGGAATGCTCGCCGCCACCGCCGGGGTTCTGCTCATGCGGCTTCTCGGCGCGCTGTGAGGGCGCTCGCGCAGACACGTTGCTGTTCCGGTCCTCAGCCCGAAGACGTTGCCGCGCCCCGAAGACTGCGCTGGCCCGGGGTTTCGCTGTCTGGGGTTTCGCTTCTATCGATACGCTGCGGCCCCCATCATAAAAACAGGCCGGTGATCGCGTGGATCACCGGCCCGTTTCCTCGTGTGAGCAGCATCGCGACGCCGCTCCGCTGGCGGGCATCGCCGCTCGTTACTCGACCTGCCCGATGTAGACGCCAAACGGCGGCAGCGAGACCGCTGTGATCGACTTCGGATCCGCCGATCCGGGCGTCTTCAGCAGCGTGGTCAGGTGAGTCCCGCTCACGCCCGCCGAGGCCGCGCTCAGGTTCACCGTCCGCGGCTGCGCGGTGAAGTTCGTGGCCACCACGACCGCTTCGCCGCCCGGCGCTTTGCGCAGCCAGCTCAGCACGCTCGTGTTCGTCGTATCCAGCATCACGTTCGACCCCGCGCGAAACGCCGGATTCGTCTTCTTCAGCCGGATCAGCGCCTCATACCAGGCCAGAATCGAGTTCGGCTCGGCCTGCTCCATCTTCACGTTGATCGTGGCCTTGTTCGGCGGGATCGGCAGCCACGGCTTCACCGTCGAAAATCCCGCATACTTCGAGTCGTCCCACTGCATCGGCGTGCGCTCGCCGTCACGGCCTTTTTCCTTCGGCCATCCGGTGATGCCCACCGGATCGCGCACATCCTCCTTGCGCGTCGGCGGCGTGGTCTTCATGCCGATCTCGCTGCCGTAGTAGAACAGCGAAGCGCCGCGCGTGGCGAAGAGAATCGTCGAGATCACGCGCGTGATGTCCGTGTCATGCACGCCGTCGCCATAACGCGCGTCGAGGCGCGGATTGTCGTGATTTTCAAAGACGATGAGCGGAACGTTGCCGTCCAGCCGCGTCTCGGCATCGTTGATCTTCTGCCGGAACATTCCGACATTCAGCTTGTTGATGAAGCCGATCTGCGTATCCATCGGCAGCTCAAACTCCGGGTGCTGCGTCGTGCCGTACATCTGCAGCAGGTCGTTGATCGTCGGCACATACGTCTCGCCGATCATCACCCGCTTGCCGGGGTAAGAGCTGTCCGGTGCCGCGTCCATCACGCTGCGGATATGCGCAATCTCCTCGTGATTTTTGGGCAGGTTGTCGGTCTTTTTTCCGTCCACCATCACGTCGCCAAAGGCGTTGATCCTCGGCTTGCCGTCCTTGCCCAGAACCACCTTTTCGTCCGTCATCGACGGGTCTTCAAAGAGCGTCGTAATCGCGTCAAAGCGGAAGCCCGCCACGCCCTTGTTCATCCAGAAATTCAGAATCTCGTCAAACGCCTTTTGCACTTCCGGATTGTTCCAGTTGAAGTCCGGCTGCTGAATATAAAACTTGTGATAGTAGTACTGCCGCGTCGTCGGATCCCACTGCCAGGCCGAGTGTCCAAAGGCCGACTGCCAGTTATTCGGCGGCTGCCCCGGGCTGGTTGCCGTCTCGCCCTTGCCATCCTTCCACACATACCAGTCGCGCTTGGGATTCGTGCGCGAGCTGCGCGACTCCAGGAACCACGGATGCTGGTCCGAAGAGTGGTTCATCACCATGTCCAGCATCACGCGAATATGCCGCTTGTTGGCCTCGGCAATCAGACGGTCAAAATCCGCCATCGTGCCGTACTGCGGATCGATCCCCTCGTAGTTGGAGATGTCATAGCCGAAATCCACCTGCGGCGAGGGATACATCGGCGTCAGCCAGATTGCGTCCACGCCCAACTGCTTCAGATAATCCAGCCGCTCCGTGATGCCGTTCAGGTCGCCGATGCCGTCGCCATTCGAGTCCTGAAAGCTGCGGGGATAGACCTCGTAAACGACGGCGTTCTTCCACCAGTTGAGCAGGTGCTGCTGCGCCGGGGTCAGTTGCCCCGTGGTTGATCCCACGGCACCGCTGGAGCCGGAGGCTTGTCCCTGGCTCAGCGATGTGTTGGCAGATGCTGCGGCGGAAAGCGGTGTGGCGCACAGCAGCAGGCTCGCGGCAAGGACGGACGAAGCCCCCGCCGTGACCCACAGGCGCAGCCGCGCTGTAAGGATCATGCGTTTCATATTTTCCCTCCGAAAATATCGGCTCGCCGCCCGGTGCGGCTTTCGCTGCATGAGGAGTGGGCAACAGGCTGACCTGCCAACGTTAACCCATCTCCGCGCGGTTTGTATATGGCCATCCCACCGCGACAGTTCATCGCTGTGGCGCGGGCTGGACGCCGGGTGACGGCGTCGCAGCCGGAGAGCCAGCCGCATTGCTGGCAGGCTCGATTTTGCCCAGACGATTCAGCTCGATGGCAAAGCGTGGGGCCGCGCGCGTGCCGTCCAGCCGGATGGGAATATCGGTGCCCGCGCCGTTCCCGGCAAAGATGCGATTCATCGGCCTCAGCAGCCATCCCTTCCATCCGCCAACCATCTTCGACAGCTCGGCCTGCGTGCTGGCGTCGCCGGCAAAATCCAGCGCGCCGCCCTCCAGCGTATACGTCCCGTGCAGCCGAATCCGCGCGCCCGGAACCTGCCAGGCCAGATCCGGCAGCGCCAGCACGCCGTCGGCAAGCGTAAAGTGACTGGTCATCGTCGAGGCCACCGGCGCAACCGCGCCGCTGCGCAGCGCTTCGGGATGGCCCTGTCCGCGCAGGCTGAGCTGCGCAATATCCCGCTCGATGCGCGCGCTGACAAAGTGGACACCGCTGGCCTGCATCTGCCCGTCCAGAAGCAGCCGATCAAGAAACGGCTCCGCTCCGGGCGGCAGATGCAGCGCGCAATGGAGCATCGTCGCCCCCGTAACCAGCGTTTCCGGATCGGCCGTTGCCGCCTGCAACAGGTCCGCAATCTGTCCGCGATCCACGCGCAGCGCAAGCTGAATGTCGTGACCAACTGCCAACCCGGTCGCGTGATCCGGCTCTGCGCGCGAATACTCCACGCGAAGAATCCGTCCGCTCGCCCACAGATGCGACTGTCCCAGCGTGGCCTCGACCGTATGCAGCACCGTGTCGCCGTTCGTGCCGTCGACCGTCGCCGTGAAGCGCGTCGAGAGTGGCAGCCCCACCGAAGCCGAAGGCACATCGCCATGCCGCGTCAGCCGGAAATCCGGCGTGCTCGTCCGCCCCGTCACCTCCACCCGTCGCAGGATGCCGCGAAAGCTGCCTGTCGCCTCCAGCCTGCCCGCAATCCCGCGCAGCGTGGCCAGGTCAGCGTGGACGAAGCTGTAGCCGCCGCTCAGCGCCAGCGCGCCCGGATCAAACTCCGTGCCGGGTGCCATCCGCGGCCACGGACCCACCACGCCAACCGCGTGGATCTGCCCCACGGGGCGCGGATTCGTCATCCGCAGATCGAAGCGAATCGGCCCATGCTCCGGGTCCGGACGCAGAATGAGACTGGAGATCGCAAACTGAAGCGGCTGCCGCGCCGGCTGAAAGACGGGCGGCGCGGCGAGCGGAGCAGGCGACGGCTCGGGCGGATTCGCCGCAACCGTCAGCGGTGTCCCCGCGCGCGGCTTCGCCAGCCGCACCTTCGGCGCGTCGGCAGTCGGCGGCATCGGTGCCACGCTCGCGCCGGAAGCACGCTCCATCTCCAGCCATACGCGCGTGCAGGTGATCTGCTCGACCACAATCCTCGGCGGAGCGACCAGACGCAGACCCGCCTTCTGCGCCGTCGCTGGCGAGTCGGTTGCCGTCAGGCGCGGACGATAGCCGCGCGGCGGAATCCGCAGCCGAACCCCGTCGATCTGAACATTGCGAATGCGCAGCGGACCGCCGCGCAGAAACTCCGTTGCGGCGCTGAATCGCAGGTGATCGATCGCAATCCACGGCTCTGAAAACCACGGCTCCATCTGCCCGGCCTGCCGAGCCAGGCCCGCCGCATCCGGCTCCGGCAGCCAGATGCGCAGCCCGTCGATCTCGGCATCCACCGAGCCTGTCAACCCCGCCCAGCGAAGCCAGTTCCCGCGCAAACCGGGCGCAAAACGAAACTGATCCACTTCCACGCGCGCGCCAAAGCGCCGCTGCAGCGCGCTAATCAGCGCCGCACGCACGGTCGGCTCCGCGCGACGCGCCATCCACAGGCTGACCCCCGCCAGAGCGGCACCGACGGCAACCAGCGCCGCCAGCATCCAAAGCAGCCAGCGCCGACGAAAAATATCCAGCCGCAGCCAGACTGGGCGACGCAAGCCCGGTGCCTCAGACCGCAACCGCCGCTCCCTTCGCGGCTCCATCTTCCGCGCTTCGGACTTCCGCCAGATGAGCCAGCAGCACCCGCTGGAACTGCGCCAGCCACGCCGGATGCGCCGGCCAGGCCGGAGCCGTCACCAGCTTTCCGTCGGTCACGGCGTCC
This sequence comes from Acidobacteriota bacterium, assembly GCA_021846275.1. Classification (GTDB taxonomy): domain Bacteria; phylum Acidobacteriota; class Terriglobia; order Terriglobales; family Acidobacteriaceae; genus Acidicapsa. The sequence goes on along the minus strand of JAJZBZ010000002.1, from coordinate 513,588 downwards.
GTCACGGCAATCGACGCATACCGCCCGCCCGCCAGACCAACCTCCGGTGAACAGGCCGGATACGCGCTCACCTCGCAGCCGCGAATCACATCCGCCGCCGCCAGAATCTGCGCTCCGTGGCAGATCGCCGCTATTGGCTTCGCGGCCTTCGCAAAATGCCGCACCATCGCCAGCACCTGCTCATTCAGCCGCAGATACTCCGGCGCGCGCCCGCCCGGAATCACCAGCCCGTCATAGTCAGCCGGATTCACCCGGCTGAAATCCGCATTGAGATGGAAGTTGTGTCCCGGTTTCTCGCTGTACGTCTGGTCGCCTTCAAAATCATGAATCGCCGTGCGAACCTTTTCGCCCGCAGCCTTGCCCGGGCAGACCGCATCGACCGTGTGGCCCACCATCTGCAACGCCTGAAACGGAACCATTACCTCGTAATCCTCCACAAAATCACCCACCAGCATCAGCAGCTTTGCCGTCGCCATCTCAAGACCCTCCTGCGCAGGATCATAACGCTTTTCCACTCCAGCCGCAGACGCGCTGACAGTCCCCGCTCTCAAGGTATAGGCTGGAATGGAATGTCCGCGGGCACCCACAAAATCGCGCCTCACGCCGCTCTGCGCACGGCCGCGTTCGCTGTCGCGCTCTGTGCCGCCGCCTGCTCGGCACAGGTGATGGTGACCACGGCAAAGCCCACAAAAGCCCCGCCAAAGCCCATCGCGAACCAGTCCACATCCGCTCAGCCCGCCACCACTCAGCCCGCTTCGGAAAAACCAATCGCGGTCCTGCTCCCCGACGTTTTCGCCGGCTGGATCCGCTCCGGCGCGCCGCAAACCCTCGCCCAGCCGAAGACCGTTGACCCGGCCAACGCCGCCGCGCTCACCGAGTACGGCTTCCACGACGGCGCAGCCGCCACCTACAAGCGCGGCTCGGAAGAGCTTACCCTGCGCGCGCTGCGCTTCGACGACGCCACCGGCGCTTACGGAGCCTATACGCTCTATCGCCACTCCGGCTGGCCCAAAGTCGAGATCGGTGCCGGAGCAGCCTCCGACAACGACCGGATTCTCTTCTGGCAGGGTGACACCTTCGTCGATGCGACCGTCTCTCACGTCTCCGCCATGACCGCCTCCGACCTGCGCGAACTGGCTGCGGACCTGCTGCGCTCCTCACCTGTCGAGTCCCTGGCTCCCACCGTCGTCGCCGATCTGCCCAACGTTCCCGGCGACGGCCCGCTTCAGGGCCAGACCACGCACTACGCCCTCGGACCCGTCGGCTACACCGCCTCTGGCGGCGTCCTGCCGCCCGCGCTCGTCGGCTTTGACCACAGCGCCGAGGTCGTCACCGCCACTTACGCCCTGCGCTCCGGCCCGGCCACGCTCACGCTCATCAACTATCCCACGCCCCAGATCGCCCAATCCGCCGAACAGGCCATCGCCGCCTACATCAAGGCGGGCAGCAGCCCCCAGCAGCCGGGCAGATCGGCCTGGACCGCCGCGCTCGCCAACTCCACCCCCGGCTCGGTGCTCGTCAAGCGCAGCGGGCCTCTGGTTGCCGTAGTCTGCGGCGACGCCATTCCCGACGACGCCCGGCGGCTCATCGGCCTCGTCCACTACGACGCTGACGTCTCGCGCCTGCCCGGCGGCGGCGGACCCACCGAGGTTCAGAAGACCGCGCAACTCCTGCTGGGAATCGTCCTGCTCGTCGCTGTCCTGTTCCTGTCCGCGTTCACGCTGGCGCTTTTCCTCGGCGGCGGTCGCGCGCTCATCCGCATGGCCCAGGGCAAGCCCGCATCGACGATTTTTGACGAAGAATTTACCCGCCTCGATCTGCATTGATTTCCACTCTCGGAAAACCCGAAAGAACCGGCAGAAAAACCCTTCGCAGCAGGCGGAATCGGCACAGAAAACCGCTTCAAAAATCGCCCTGTCCGCCCCAGCAAAAATCCCTCAAAACATTGATAAATCGACGCTTAATGCCCCGATCAAGCGCGCTTGACAGCCCGTCCCAGCCATCCTAAGCTGGGTCCATACCGCTTCTGGCGGCCTTGCCTCTGCCAAAGCGGCTTCTTTGCGGGAAGGGTTGTTGCGGAGCGCAACAGCTCTTCCAGTTTTCCCCTCTGTCACTCCTGCGGTCCAAAAACTCGCACCGACATCAGAACAAACGAGCCTCCCCAGGTCTGTGTTGTCTCCCGCCTCCGCGCATCCATCCCCCGGCGCGCCCTTTACCTCCACCGCCAAGCCCTGTAGAATCGACTCTGGCGCTGGCCGACGTAGCTCAGTTGGTAGAGCAACTGATTCGTAATCAGTAGGTCGCCGGTTCAACTCCGGCCGTCGGCTCCATTCCTTCGTCCTTCCCGCGCTCCAGCCGACATTCCCCACTCGCCCATCCGTCCCGCCCGCTGCGCCGTGAATTGTTAAAGGAATGTTACAATCTTCCTTGCGCGCAATCGGCTGTATCCTGTTGCCGGACTCTGCTCATGAACCTCTACCTCATGCGCCACGCCAACGCTGGCGTGCGCAAGGAAAATCCAGCGCTCGATGCCAAACGCGGCCTCATCAAGGAGGGCAAGCAGCAGTGCATGCTCATGGCCGGCGTGCTCAGCGCCATGAACGCGCAGATCGATGCCATCGTCTCCAGCCCGCTCAAGCGCTCGCTCCAGACCGCGCAGTTCGTCGCCACCGAGATCGGCTTCGAGCAGTCCGTCGTCGTCTCCGCCGCGCTTGCTCCCGCCGCCGATTATGCGGCCTTCCACGAGATGCTCGCGCAGTTTGAATCGAGCGAGGGCCTGCTCGTCGTCGGCCACAATCCCAATCTTCAGCTCTTCCTCGGACGCCTGCTCACCGGCAACGGCGGAGCCGCTCTGCGCCTGCGCAAAGGCGCCATCGCCCGCGTGGACATGACGCGCCGACCGCCTCAGTTGCACTGGCTCATCGATCCGCGCCTCACCCGCACCATCTACAGCAGCGTCACCAAAAGCTCGCGCCCGAAGACCTCGCGGAAGTAAGCCGCCTCCTTGCGCAGCGACCACAGCTCCAGCTCCGCGCCCGTCCGTCCCGGCTCCAGCTCCAGCATCACCCGCTTCGGATACACGCGCGCCCTCACTCGCACCACATCCGACGCGCGATCCTGATTCAGCGCAATCGCCAGCCGCAGCAGAACAACAGCCCGCCGCACCGGCTCGTGATCCTCCGCCGCCAGATTCCGCATCGCCCGATCATCCGGCTGCGGCCTCGACTTGCCCAGATACCGCGCAATCGCTGACACCAGCGTCCGCTGCTGCTGGCTGAATCCATAAATCTCCGACGCCGCAATGATGTACTGCGTATGCCGGTGATGCCCCTGGTGATTCAGAAACTTCCCCGTCTCGCTCAGCACCGCCGCCGTCTCCAGCCACGTCCGATACTCGCCCGGCAGCCGATGCAGCGCGGCCAGTTCGTCAAAAAGCTGCGCCGCATGCGCCCGCACCGGCTCGGCCTGCCTCGGGTTCACGCCAAATCGCACCGCCGTCGCCAGCACGCTCTCCCACCGCTCCTGCTCAAACCGCTCATGCGTCACCGCGCGCTCGTCGCGCTCGGCCAGCATCTGCGCCAGAATCCCGTCCCGCACCCCCATCGTCGAATAGCGAAACCCCGTCAGGTGAAACGACTCCAGCAGCGCCGCATAGACCCACGTCCCGGCCACGATAATCTCCGCGCGTCGCACGCCAATCCCCGGCACCGCAACGCGCTCGGCCAGTGTCATCCTGCGCAGCCGCCGCGCCAGCAGCCTCACCTCCCGCGTCGTCACGCCGTCCCGGGCAGCGCCGACACCGCGGCTTTTTGCGCTCATCTTCGTCCTTGCCGATTTCGCCAGCGCCGATTTCCCAGCCCAAGCCTTGCCCGCGCCCAGCTTGCCCGCCCCAGCCTTGCCCGAGAAAATCCCATGCGCCTCGGCCAGCGCAGCCGCCGTGCCCGACGTCGCAATCACCTGCGGCGGCCTGGAAGATGGAAGCCGTGGCAGAGGATTTGCCAGTCTTTGCGAGGCTTTCACCAGGTTGTTCTGGCGTTCCTTCACTATCGCTTCGCGCCGATCTCCGTCTGCGCGCGATCCAGATCCTCTGGTATGCCGATATCCAGAAAAAATCCGGTCTTTGTATAGACCCCGTGCGGCATTGCAGCCAGCCTCGGATACAGCAGGTCTGACTCAAAGGAAAACTTCGTCGGCATCTCCATCGGCCACGCGAACTCGCGCTTCAGCAGATACACTCCGCCGTTGATCCATCCCGGCCCGGCCACTCCCTTTTCTACAAACCGCATCACCCGACCGTCCTCAACTTCCACGCCTCCATAGCGCGCCCGATCCTCCACGTGGCTCAGAGCCATCGTGAACTCCACTCCCGACGCGACATGCTGCTCCAGCATCGCACGATACTCCAACTCCAGCCACGTATCGCCGTTCAGCACGAACACATCCGCAGCGCTCGCACATTCCATCGCCAGCCGTATCGCCCCGCCGGTGCCCAGCGGTTCGGTCTCGATCGCGTACCGAATTTCCAGCCCCTTCCACGCATCGCCGAAGTGTCCTGTGATCGCCTCTCGCAGATGGCCCACCGACAGAATCACCCGCTCAAATCCAGCCTCTCGCAGCCGATCCAGCAGCAGCTCCAGAAACGGTCTGCCTGCCACCGGTGCCATCGGCTTCGGCACTCCATGCAGACGCGATTGCAACCGCGTCCCCAGGCCGCCGGCCAGAATCATCGCTTCCATGCTGCCTTCCTGTTCCTGACTCGCTAACTCGCAAAATACTCCAGCCCGAAACACGCTCGCTCCACTAGTCCGCACAGCGTATGCTCCAGCACCAGATGACACTCCTGAATATGCTGCGTAATCCGCGACGGCACCCGCACCACCGCGTCGCACAGATCCTTCATCGCGCCACCCTCCTGCCCGGTCAGCCCGATGCTCCGTATCCCCATCGCGCGACACTGCCGCAGCGCCAGCAGAATGCTCGGCGAATTCCCCGAGGTCGAAATCGCCAGAAACACATCCTCCGGTCGTCCCACCGCCTCGATCTGCCGCTGAAACACCTTGTCGTACCCATAATCATTGCCCACTGCCGTCAGAATCGAGCTATCCGTCGTCAGCGCCAGCGCATGCATCGCCGGACGGTCTTTCGTCAGGCGGCTCACAAACTCCGCCGCCATGTGCTGCGCATCCGCCGCGCTGCCGCCGTTGCCGGCAATCATCAGCTTGCCGCCCTTGCTCAGGCGATTTGCCACCTCGCGCGCCTCCCGCATCAGCGTCCCCAGAATCTCCTTGTCCGCACGCATCGAGCTCAGCGCAGCCACCGACCGCTCCATCTGCTCCTGCGCAAACTCTCTCATCGCATCCGCCATGCTCGCGCTCCCTCCCGCGTAAAGTGACAACCGTAGACCACTCCCGCGTCTTCGCCCTCCCCCAATGCCCTGCTCACATCCTGCTTCCGCATCGGATCCGCCAGAAAGATCATGAATCCGCCGCCGCCAGCGCCTGAGATGCGTGCGCAATAGGCTCCCGCCTCCAGCGCGCGATGATACAGTCGATCAATTCGTTCATTCACAATTCCCTTCGCCATCCTCCGCTTCGCATCCCAGCTTGCGCGCAGCACGTCGTGCAGTTGTTCAAAATCCCCTCGCAGCAGCGCCTCTTTCATCCGCAGTGACTCCTGCTTGATCTGGTGCATCGCCTCCAGTGCATCCGCATTGTTTGTCTCCACGTTTCGCGCCTGCTCGCTGATGATTCCCGCCGACTCACGCGATGCCCCCGTGTACAACAGCACTATCGAAGCCTCCAGCTCGGCCACCACCCCCTGCGAAATCCGCAGTGGATTCACCAGCACTCGCCCCTGAGCGCCAAATTCCATGAAGTTAAACCCGCCAAACGCCGCCGCGTACTGGTCCTGCCGACCGCCGTTCATTCCCGCGCGCGTGCGCTCAATCTCCCACGCCGCATTCGCCAGCTCGTAGTCATCCAACGGATATCCCAGCCACTCCGCGTACGCGCGCAACATCGCCACCACCAGCGTCGAAGACCCACCCAGCCCTGAACCCGCCGGCACATCCGCCCGCGTCGTCAGTCGCACTGAAAGCAGCTTCTCGTCGGCAAATTTCTCCTCGACAAAAAGGTGAACATGCTTCAGCAGGTCAAGATTCCCATCCATAGGAATCGCTCCGCCGCTTCGCTCATAACGAGCCGATTTCTTCTGATCGCAGGAGACAAATTCCAGCTTGCCCTCAGCCAGTGGCTCAATCGTCGCATACACGTAATGCCCGATCGTCGCATTGAGGATTGCGCCTCCATACGTGTCGCAATACGGAGACACATCCGTCCCTCCACCTGCCAGCCCCAGGCGAAGCGGCGCCCGCGAACGAATCTTCATCCCTGATCCTCTCCCGTATCCACTCCGACGCAGTCACTCGGCGCGCTTCGGCGTAGTTCTCGAACCTGCAATCTTTGCCTGTCTGATTATTGTAGAGTGACACTGTCACTCGTTGGTTAAGGTCGTGGTCAACCTGTCAGTATTATTCTGCCAGAACCCGATCCTTGCCCTGTTGAGGTGCTCGCAGGAGTGGGGGAGTGCTTGACGAGGTGGAAGTTGAAGGCAAGACCTGGAAGGAACGCCTGGCGTGATCGGGCATTCAGAGTTCTCCTCGGCAACTCCCGCTGACAGCTCAGCCCTCGACACGAATACTTGTTTCTGATCTCCTGTACACTACCGCCATGACGATCCTCTTGCTGGAGCATTCCTTCGAGTGGTTTGGCAAGCATGCTGGTCTCGGGCTGCTGCGAGAACATCTGCTCCGCAACGGATGCCCGGTGGAATCAATTTACCCCATGCCAGGGGCCTTCCACAGAATGATCGGCAAAGCCTACTCAACGGCGCTCCGCCTGCCCGCCAGAAACCAGACAACGGCCGCCGCAGAGATGCGCTTTGCATTGAAACTGCGCATGCTCCGGTATGCCGGACACGTCCTTAATATCGAATACTACCTGCCGCTCGCCGGCGTCCTGAAAGGCAACGGGAATTGGGTGGCAACCCTGCATCAGCCGCGTCGCTGGTGGACCCCGGAGATGCTTGATCAGTTGCGCGAAGTGCCTCGGCTGATTGTCCTCAGCGAGAACTTCATCTCCGAGTTCAGCGACGTGCTGCCCCGATCGCGGATGACCCTGTTACCTCATGGCGTGAACGCGGAATTCTTTCGCCCCAACGAAGAAATGCGCTGCCGCCATCACAAGCATCTGCTTTATGTCGGCACCTGGCTGCGCAACTCGCAGATGTTCAGTCGGCTCGTACCCCGGATTGCCGAGCGTTTCCCCGATGTCGTCTTCGATCTCGTCGTCCCTGGGCCTGCCAGAACAGATCCCGCGCTGACCGCCCTGCTTCATCACCCGGCCGTGCGATGGCACCAGAATCTCTCCGATGACGAGCTGCGCAATCTCTATCAGAAGGCCACCGGCATGCTGATGCCCATGGAGGACAGCGGTGCCAACAATGCCATCGTCGAGGCGCTGGCCTCCGGCCTGCCGATTCTTACCACCGATGCCGGAGGCATCCGCTCCTATGGCGGCGGAACGATCTTTCCGCTCGTCGCCAACAATGACGACGAAGCACTACTGGAGATGGCCAGCGATTTTCTCGCCGATACCTCCCTGCGCGAATCCACTGGAGCCGCAGCGCGCCGCTTTGCCGTCGAGCATCTGGACTGGACTGTAGCGGCAAGAAAGTATATGGAAACCTATCGCACTCTTGGATTCATGGCCAGATGATGGCGATCCCCACCTCACCCGCAAGGCGCGCATGAAGCTCTCGAACATCTGGTCCTGGACAAAGATTCTGACGGGTTTTTTTTCACTGCAACTGCTGGTGCAGGCCATCTCGGCCCTCATCGGCATCGTGATCGTACGCGTGGTCGACAAACACGAATACGCTTTTTACACCATTACCAACGCCTTTCTCGCCTCCGCCTCCAATATGGCCGACAGCGGCATAACCGTTGCGCTCACGGCAATCGGAGGCAGGGTCTGGCAGGATCGCATCGGCTTCGGACGCCTGATCAATACCGCCTTCAGCATCCGAAAGTGGTTCACACTGATCGTCATCGTCTTCATCGTCTGCTCGTTGCCCGTGATGCTCTTTCGCAACGGCGCTACGGGGATGAAAATTTCGGGCCTGACAGGAGCGCTGATTCTCTCCGTGCTTTTTCAGTTCGGCGCGGGCATTTACCTCATCGTTCCGCAGTTGCACTCCGACTATAAGCTGTTGCTGCGTGTCGCGCTCTACTCCGCGCTCCTGCGCGCAGCGCTGCTGGCCATTGCCTGGCTCACCGTACTCAACTCGTTCACCGTGGTGCTGATGAACTGCGCCGCATTTGCCTTCACCATGTGGATTTACCGGCGCTATGCCCGCAAACAAGTGGACCTGACCGCAGCGCCTGATCCCGATATACGCAGGTCGATTCTCCGGATTGTGCGCAAACAGGTTCCCTACGAACTGTACGGCGTACTCTCTGGCCAGATCAGCATCTTTCTCATGACGCTGTTCGGCACCAACTCCAGGGTCGCCGATGTCGGTGCGCTCTCGCGCATCGGCATGCTCTTCGCGGCGATGACCGGCGTGCTGACAAACATCCTCATTCCCCGTTTCGTCCGCTGTCAGGACAACAAGCGTCTGACCGGATTGTTCCTGAAAATTCTTCTTCTCTTCTGTGCCGCGGTCTGTTCCATCCTGATTCCCGTGGGACTGTTCCCGGAACAGGTGATCCGAATTCTGGGAAGCCAGTATGCAAGCCTCGGTCGGGACTGCCTGCTGGCCGTCAGCGTTTCTGTTGTGGCCACGCTCCTCGGCGCCGTATGGACGATTAACTCCAGCCGCGGCTGGATCATTCCCGCCTGGATCGGTCTCAGTGTCGGCATCGGCGCTCAGATTCTCAGCCTTCTCGCCTTCAATATCCACACGGTACACGGCGTTCTCATGATGGGTCTGAGTGTGAACTGTGCTGGCCTTGCCATCAATCTTCTGGCAAGCCTGTGGTTTCTGCATCGGGCCAGCAGAAACCTCGATGTGCGGCTTTGAAGAAGAATCACGATTCCTGCGCACGAGCCAACATCGCGCGGCGCGGCTTCTCCTGAGGGAACGCTGTGCGAGTCTCCAGCCTCGCCGCGTGTGCCAATCGTGAAACAGCCTTCAGGATCAGTCAGCTTTCCCCACGGAATGATCCTGATACGCTTTCTGCAGCACATAGAAAGCCTGCTTCTTCTGGCCCTGGTCGCTGATCAGTCCCTTGCGGTTGAATCCATCCTGAATGCCGGGCAGCACGCGCACCGGCGAGCGGAAATCCATGAGCACCCACGGACTCATGCCGCGAAGCTGTGAAATTTTGTTCAGCATGACGAGTTGATGCTGATAGACGTTGGCCTGATACTCCTCGGTCCAGCGATCATCCGGGCCGCCATGCAGTCCGGCCTTGGCACCCGCGCCGAACTCGCTCATGATGACCGGCTTCTGGTAGGCGATCTGCCAGGTGAATTTGTCGATGTCCTCCGGACGGCGCTCATACCAGCCGATGTATTCATTGGTTCCGATCACGTCGAGCGCGGCACCCAGCGGATCGTCCACGATTTTCGTGTCGCCCTGGCCGCGCACCAGCAGTGCGGCGGTGATGAGCCGCGTCGGGTCCAGCGAGCGGGCGTGATTGGCCAGCCGCGTGATGAACTGTGTGCGCGCATCGTAGGCGGGCGTTTCGTTGGCCATCGACCATAGAATGATCGAGGCGTGATTGCGCGAGGTGTTGATCTCCTCGTCGAGCTGATTCTCGGCGTTGGCGTAGACGGCGGGATTCTCAAACTGGAGCGCCCAGTAGACGGGGTTTTCCGCCCACACCATGATGCCCAGGCGGTCGGCCGTGTGCAGCATCGACTCGTCGTGCGGATAGTGCGCAAGGCGAACGTAGTTGCAGCCGAGCTGCTTGGCCCAGCCGAGCAGAATCTCCGCGTCCTTGTAGCTGTAGGCGCGGCCCGTGCGATACGGTGCTTCCGCGTGAATGGCGACGCCACGCAGAAAGACCGGCTTGCCGTTGAGCAGAATTTCGGTGCCGCGAACCTCAATCGTGCGGAAGCCGATCTCGTCCTGCAGCGAGTCTTGCCCCGCGGTCAGGCGAACGCGATAGAGCGTGGGCGACTCCGGCGACCAGAGCTTGAGGCCGGCGGGATGGAACGAGATCGTCGCGCGGCCACTTGCGTCGAGCGAGCCAGTGGTGGTGGCGTGCAGTTCTGGAATGCTCACTTCGACGGAATCGCCGGGCTTGCCATCGACGACGTGGACCCAGCCGTCAATCTCGGTGCGGTCCGCGCGGTTCAGATGCAGGTCGTACTGGTCGATGAACGACTGCGGCAGGTCGATGAGGCCGATCTCGCGCGTCAGCCCGCCGTAGTTGAACCAGTCGGTCTTCACCGTCGGAACGCCGTCGGCGTGGCGCGTGTCATCCACGACGGCAACGATGAAGTTGTGGCCGCTGACCAGCGCTGGCGTCACCTCGCAGGCAAAGGCGGTGAATCCGCCGGTGTGGTCGCAGATGCGCTTGCCGTTGACCCAGAAGATCGATTTGTAGTTGGCCGCGCCCACGCGCAGGAAGACGCGCGAACCGGGCTTGACCGTGTAGTCGAAATCCTTTTCGTACCACATCGATCCTTCGTAGAGAAACAGTTCGGGATCCTGCGTGTTCCAGTCGCCTGGCACGTGCAGTATGGGCGATTGTGCGAAGTCATACTCGATCGGACGCGTATCGCCGGGCTGCGCCTTCTCGTTCATGAACCAGCCGTGCTTCACTTCGTGGCCGTGGAAGTCATAGAGGCCGGCGTTGTATGGGTCGGGGATCGAGTGCCAGCTTCCGTTCAGCGAAAACGCCGGACGCTCGTCGCCTCCGGTCAGCACGATGGGCTTCGTATTGGTATCCGGAGCGGAATTTGCCGTTGCAGGCTGTGCCTGCGCGCAGGCGCGGCGCGCAGAGAATGCGCCCGTGGCAAGCAACAGCGCGAAGAGGAGAGACAGTCTATGGCCAGGCAATGAAAGAGAACGCATTATGCAACACCTTCGCGAGAAGATTCTTGGAAGAGCCGCAGATGGCGCGCGCGGCAGGCGAACCCATCCTACATGGCCACCGCATCCGGGCGCAAAAAGCAGCGACCGGACTCTGTGAGGAATCCGGTCGCGCGAATGAAATCATTTGTGAGGATGGCCGTACGATCCGGACAAGTCACGCCTGTCCGCAGGGCAGGCGTGAGCGCCGCGAATCTCGCCCGGCGCTCAGGCCGTCACTGGCTGACGCTTCCACGCGTAGAGCGGAAACTGATTTGCCAGATCGGTCACTTCGCCGTGAATTCGAGCCAGCGCCGCGTCGTCGTTGCGTGCCTCCAGCGCGCGCGCAATCCACGCCGCGATCCTCTTCATTTCGGTCTCGCCCATGCCGCGCGTGGTCAGCGCCGGCGTGCCGATGCGAATCCCGGATGGCTTGAGTGGCGGATTCGTGTCATAGGGAATTGCGTTCTTGTTCACCGTGATGCCGGCCTTGCCGAGAGCCAGTTCCGCTTCGGAACCGAGAATGCCTTTGGCGAAGACATCGACCAGCATGACGTGGTTGTCGGTGCCGCCGGAGATGATGCGGAAACCAGCCGCCTGGAGCGCCTCGGCAAGCGCGCGGGCGTTGGCTACCACGCGACGCGCGTAGTGGGCAAAATCGGGTGCCAGCGCTTCCCGGAAGGCGACGGCCTTGGCCGCGACGATATGCACGAGCGGTCCACCCTGCTGGCCGGGAAAAACGGCGCGGTCGATGGCTGCGGCAAGTTCCTGTCCGCAGAGAATCAGTCCGGAACGCGGGCCGCGCAGCGTCTTGTGCGTGGTGGTGGTCACGATCTGGGCATGGGGCACGGGCGAGGGGTGCGCGCCACCGGCCACGAGACCGGCGATGTGGGCCATGTCGATGAGCAGCATCGCGCCCACCTTGTCGGCAATCTGGCGCATGCGTGCGAAGTCCCAGATGCGCGAGTAGGCGCTGGCGCCGCCGATGATGAGCTTCGGCTTTTCGCGCTCGGCAATCGTCTCCAGCTCGTCGTAATCAATGGTCTCGGTGTCCTTGCGCACGCCGTAGAACGTGGGCCGGAACTGCTTGCCGCTGAAGCTGAGCTTGTGGCCGTGCGTCAGGTGGCCGCCGTGGGCGAGATCGAGGCCCAGAATCGTGTCGCCGTGCTGCAGGACTGCCATGTAGGCCGCAGCATTGGCCTGCGAGCCGGAGTGTGGCTGCACGTTGGCGTGCTCAGCACCGAAGAGCGCTTTGGCGCGGTCGCGCGCCAGATTTTCGACGATATCAGTAAACTCGCAGCCACCATAGTAGCGCTTGCCCGGATAGCCCTCGGCGTACTTGTTGGTGAAGACGCAGCCCGCCGCTTCCAGCACGGCTTCGGAGACGAAGTTTTCGCTGGCAATCATCTCCAGCCCTTCGTGCTGGCGCAGGATTTCGTGATCGAGGGCTGCGGCGACCTCAGGGTCGGCCTGAGCCAGAGGCTGTGCAAACGAAGCGGCAAAGGAAATGGTGGCGCGGTCGGTCATACCAGCATTTTAAGCGCTTTTTCTGCCCTCGTGCAGCGTCGCTTCGGCCTGGTTCGGATCGGCCACGGAGCGCGGGGTTTGGCGATTCTGCGCTTCCGCCGCGAGATCGCGAAAGGCGCGATAGACAAAGGAGCCGAGATGCCACCCATCGATGTACTGAAATGGCGTTTCGCCGGTGGTGTAATGGCCGCAGGGCAGCTCGCGCCGTTCAAAATCGATGCCGTGCTCGTCAAAGGAGCGCAGCACCTCCAGCGAATACTCCAGCGGAAACGTCAGGTCGTAGCGGGCATAGATGAGCAGCGTGCGCTTGGCCGACCGCATCGCCGCTTCGCCTCGGCTGTGGCTGGCGAACTGGCCGTAGTAGTGCATGGGGCTGATGCCTGCCCAGAGACTGCGCAGGTCCTGCTGCGCGAGGCCCGCGTCCTCCAGTCCCTGGCGAATGTGGCGCGTGCTCTGCCCGGTCCAGACCACGTCGCCAAAGGCAGCCGAGGCGTGGTTGAAGGCGTTCACGCGCAACCGCGCGTCGTGAGCGCTGGCCAGAAAGGCGTAGCAACTGCCGAGGCTGGTGCCGAGCACGCCGAACTGCTCGCAGCCCTGTGACTCGAGCCAGTCCAGACAGCAGCGAATATCGACCACGGCCTGCCGCGTGGCGGCCAGAGTGCGGCCGATGTTGGCGCTCACGGCGTAGTCGGCGCGCTCCAGCTCCGCCGGGCGGCGAATATCGTGGAACGGCTTCGAGAGCCGCAGCGCGGAGACGCCGAAGCGGTTGAAGATCGAGCAGAGCGCGTTGTGGCTGAGCGCGTCGGCGTTCCACTGCGGCAGGACGATCATGGCCTGCCGCGGGCGACCCGGCTTCGGCTCGGCAGGAAACCAACGCGCGTTCACCTGATCGTTCTCCGGGTGCGGCGTGCGCACCGGCGAGGTGAAGCGCAGGAACTGCGCCGTTGCCAGTTTGCCCTCGGCGGCGCGCTGCTCCATCTGCGCGGCCCGGCGCAGCGTCTCTGGCCTCACGTTGGTGGGAAAAAGCTGCGGCGCACGCGTTTCCAGCCGAAAATCCGTCGGCCTGCGATAGCCGAAAAACTGGTCGCTGTCGGCAAGAATGGCTTCGTTGACGGCGCGCATCAGAGCTTTTGCTTCAGCCTGCGCGTCCGGCTGCGCATTTTCGCCTGTCGCCGGCCTTTGCTCGATCCGCGCAGCCTCGGCGTCGAGTCCGATGCTGTGGAGATACGGCATCAGCCAGTTGAATCCCCACTCCAGTGGGCGGACGATGCGGTTCTGGTCGCGTGTCGTCAGCCGCGTCTCCCAGTCGTACATCCAGCGCGCATACAGGCGTTTCAGCATGAATCCTCAGTTTATCAGTGCGGGTTTTTCGGTCACGATTTCAGGTGGTGTCTTAAGGAACCTCAAATGAGGCCATCATTTTTTTGCGGCTGAAGAAGAGTCTATTCCCGATGGAGACGCTGTGGGCCGAGTGAGTGGAATTCGGATCGGAGTTGGAAGCAAGTGTCGGGAATCGAGAGATGTGCGACGGATGCGGCGAGGGCGGATTCAGCGTTCGTAGTGGAAGCGGAAGCCGAAGATGGCCGGGATGGGGCCGCGGAGGTGGTTGAAGGCGGGGTCGTCGACGAACTGGTAGTCGAGCGCGGCGTGGATGTGGGCGCCGAAGGCGTGGTCGTAGTAAAGCTCGATGTTTTTCTCCGGGCGATAGCTGAGCGCGCCGTCTCCGGTGAGGATGCCGATGCCGCCGGCGGCGAGGTAGGCCTGGTTGGCGGCTGAGGCTCCGCTGGTGATGAAGGCTGCGCCGAGGATGTCGTTGGGCAGCTTCCACGCTGCGCCCTGGAGGCTGGCACCGAAGGTTGCGGTCCAGTTGGAGTCGGTGAATTCGAAGGACTCGTTCTGGCCGGAGTTCCAGCCGATGCGCGAGAATGCGCCGAGCGTGGGGGTGATCTGCTGTTCGAGATTGAGGCCCGCGCCCCAGGTGTTGCGCAGAGCGTGGGTGTCGTCGATGCCGCCGGTGACGCCGTTGGCTGTGGCGAGGAACTTGGCGGGCGTGCCGTAGACGGCGAGCGTGGCGGGGGAGTTGGCGAGCGCGACGGCGGCCTTATAGCTGCCCATGTTGGCGCGGTCGTCGAAGACGAGCAGGCGGATGGCGCCGGGCTGCCCGCGAAGCGAGTGGCGATGCTCGAGTTCGGTGACCATGCCCCAGTCCTCGAAGATTTTGCCGTCGCCGGCCTCGGGTTCGGTGGGGTAGGTGAGGTAGAGGCTTTCGGCGGTGAACTGGTTGCGGTATTTGGACATCTGGAACCAGCCGTAGCGGAGGGTCCAGCGCGGGCGGTTCCACGCGATGGCGATGCCGGTGGTGAATCCGAGCGCGTCGGCGGGGTAATCGTAGATGGCGTTGGCCATCAAGGCCCAGTTCATGAACTGGGTGCGCGGGTCGTTGGAGTAGCGGTTGTTGTCGAAGACATCCTTGACGCCGAATCGTCCGGCTGTGATGGTGATGCGGTCCACGTCCTGGCTGCCGCGCAGGGTGAGCTGGTCGTCGTCGACGGGTTCGGTGCCGTCGCGGTCGCTGAGGTTGATGGTCTGGCGCAGGAAGAAGCGCGCGAGGGACAGGTGAGGGTAGCGGACGCCGACCTTGAAGGCTTCGCCGTCGGGGAAGTCGTCGATGCCGTAGGTGTTGTTGAGGCCGAAGCCCTGCCAGGAGAGCAGGTCGGCGTGGAACTCGGTGCTAGCTGCGAGGCGGTAGCCGAAGTAGAGGTTGGTGGATTCGGTTTCGCGCGCCTGGCCCTGAGTGGGCAGGCTGCTGCCAGTGCCGTAGACGAGATAGGCGGGGTTGGTGTACTGGGCGGAGAACGAGGGGTAGCCCATGCCGGTGAGCGTGTATTGGGCGTGGAGGTTCCAGGTCTGGGTCGGCGGGGCTTCGGTTGCCATCTGCAGGAGCGGCGCGGGTGACTCCACTGCGACGGGCTGCGGCGGGACCGGAGGTTGCAGGACTGGCTGCTGCGAAATCGGCTGTTGCGGGGCTGAGTACGGCATGACTGGCTGCGGCGGAGTCTGCTGCGGCTGGATTGGCTGCACTGGCTGCGGCATGGGTGCGTCGGGCTGCTGCGCGAAGACAGAGACGGGCGAGAGCACGGCGAGTGCGAGGATGACGAAGAAACGCATGGCGGACTTTTTGATTCTATGGTTTGGATTGGCCTGGCTCTGTGAAAAGGCCGGGAAGATTGCCAGGTCGGTTTCAATCTCAACGCCGATTTGCGTTCCACGCGTTTGCGGAGGTGGGAAGGATTTCGGCGCGGATGAATTTTCTGTTATCTTTTTACCATACCCCGGTAGGATATACAAGGAAGTGTTCACGGAGGCTGGGCAGATGGGAAAAGAGAAGCAGGCGGACAAGGACAGGCAAAAGCTGGTGGCGCGGACGCGGCGGATTCGCGGGCAGGTGGATGCGATTGAGCGGTCGCTGACGGAGGGCGATGAGTGTTCGCGGATTCTGATGCTGCTGGCGAATGTGCGGGGCGGGATCAACAGCCTGATGGCGGAGGTGCTGGAGGATCATATACGGCTGCATCTGCTGCCGGCGAAGAAGTCAATGGCAAATCCGCAGGAGCTGGCCGAGGACATGATTGAGCTGGTGCGGTCGTATTTGAAGTGAGGGTGAATGAGTCAGGCGTCTCGGAACGTTCGATCAGTATCTCCGCTCTTCAAGTATTGTCGGAACAGAGCAAATGTGAATTTTGCGTCTCGATAGGTATTGGCCAAGCGCCGCGCGTGAAATTCGTTATAAACCGATTTGATTTTGGAGAGGCGATCTGATTCAAACTGCTCGAAGGATTCAGCTATTCGTTTGGGAAGCAGGCCTCTGACCGCGCTTTCAAGTGAATAGTAATTCCTCCATCCGCAGAGGTCGTAGTGCGGTTTCTCCCATAGGCGTTTCGAATCCTCTGCGCCAACGAGTTTTTCCAGCACGATGAAGTCGCATATCCGACCATTGAAAGTAATAAGTTCGTCTGCCTTCATTACGTATTCAAAGAGCTTTCTATAATCCGTGAAATCTCTGAACTTGCGGCTGGAAGAGTCGAATGTTGTGGCCGCATGGAATTTGAATGATTGGTTTTGAAAATACGTTCGCGCCCCATCTGGATCATTGAGGAATCCATCAAAAGGACTATGGAAATAGTTACTGCTGGTGTCAAAGCAAATTCGCTTCATTTACGGGGATCAACATCCTTTCCTGCGAGCAATGTTATCGCTGGCTAAGAGAGCCTTGCATTTCTTGCGAGTAAAGGCCTTGACGATCTGCTCTCGCTGCGATGGAGAGGGTTGATTCGCAAGCTCGTTTGACTCACGGATTATACATAGGGTTTGTGAAAAAGCATCACCTCCCCAGGCATAGCGTTCTTAACTTGCGTGAATGATCTCAATCGTCTCCCATCGACCCGGTCAAACAACGTACAGCAATGGAGATCGGCTACTGGCGGAGGTGGACGGTGGTGGCTCCGGCTCCGCCTTCCAGTTGCGAGGGTTCTTCGATGCTGGCGACGTGGGGATGGGTGCGGAGGTAGTCGCGGAGGGCGCGGCGCAGGATTCCCATGCCGGTGCCGTGGATGACGCGGACGCGCGGGAGGCCGGCGAGGAAGGCGCGGTCGAGATATTTTTCCAGTTCGCCGGTGGCTTCCTCGACGGTGAAGCCGATGAAGTTGATTTCCGACGCCGTGGAGCTGTCGGGTTCGGCGGCGGTGACGGTGACGCCGGAGCGGCGGCGCGCGGCGCGCAGGGGGCTTTCGCCGGTGGAGTTCTGCGTAGCCGGGTCAAGGGCGGCCATGTCGGTGGCGCGGACGCGCATTTTGAGCGCGCCGACGGCGACCTCCCAGAGGTCTTTTTCGACGTGGCGGGTGAGCGTGGCGGCTTTGTTGAGGCTGCGGACGAGGACGCGGGAGCCGACGGCGAGGGTGGGCGCTGAGGCTTCTGTCTGCGCTTCGGCGGGCTGGCGCAGGCGGGCGACGCTTGATCGGAACTGGGCTTCGAAGTCGGCGCGCATGCGCTCGATGCGGCTGCGGGATTCGCGCGTGGCTTTGAGGCGTGCGGCGTTGTCGTCGATGGCGGCGATGGCCTGGCGCATCTGCGATTCAAAATCGCGAAGCAGGGCCGCGAACTGCTGTTCGAGCAGGCGGGAGCGTTCGCGGAGTTCGGCGTCGCCTTCGCGGGCGAGCCGGGCGCGTTCCTGGTGGAGCGCGTACTGCTCGGCGCGTGCGGCTTTGCGGTCGGATTCGAGGTGCTGAAGCTGCTCGTGGATGGAGTCGAGGAAGCGGGCGATGTCGAGCTGTTGGGAGCTGAGGCGCTGGCGAGCGGTGGAGACGATTTCTTCGGGCAGGCCGAGGCGTTCGGCGGTGGCGATGCCGGCGGAGACGCCGGGAACTCCGAGGCGAAGCTGGTAGGTGGGCGCGAGGGTGAGCGGATCGACACCGGCGGCGGCGTTGAGGACGCCGGGCGTGTTGGCGGCGTAGATTTTGAGCGCGGTGTGGTGGGTGGTGATGACGGACCAGGCGCGCTGTTGGCGGAAGCGGTCGGCGATGGCGACGGCAAGGGCCGCGCCCTCGTCGGGATCGGTGGCGGAGCCGAGTTCGTCGAGGAGGATGAGCGCGGAGGGTGTGGCGAGCGCGGCGAGGCGAGTGATGTTGGCGACGTGAGCGGAGAAGGTGGAGAGCGCGAGTTCGATGGACTGCGCGTCGCCGATGTCGGCGAGGAAGGCGGTGAAGATGGGGAGCGTGGCGCGGGCGGCGGGTGTGGGAATGCCGGACTGGGCCATGAGGGCGAGCAGGGCGACGGTCTTGAGGGTGACGGTTTTGCCGCCGGTGTTGGGACCGGAGAGGATGAGCTGGCGATGCTGGTCGTCGAGGGCGAGGCTGAAGGGGATGATCGAGCTGGCGCTGGCGCGGAGGCGGTGTTCGAGCAGCGGATGGCGGGCCTCGGCGAGGTCGATGAGGGTGTCGTCAAGGCGCGGCGGGACGGCGCGGTAATCGCGGGCGAAGCGGGCGCGGGCCTGGAGTGAATCGAGGTGGGCGAGGATGGCGGCTCCGGCGGCGAGCGCGGGGGTGTGTTGCGCGACCTGTCGGGTGAGGGCGACGAAGATGCGGTGGATTTCGGCCTGTTCGTCTTCGAGCAGGCGGATGAGGTCGTTGTTTGGCTCGATGGTTTCGAGGGGTTCGAGAAAGACGGTCTGGCCGGAGGAACTGGCTCCGTGGAGGACGCCGGGAAGGCGGCGTTTCTGCTCGGCTTTGACGGGGATGACGAAGCGGTCGCCGCGGACGGTGATGAGTTCTTCCTGGGCGTGGCCGTCGGCGGCGAGTCGGCGCAGAGCGGAGCGGAGGGTCTGCTCGATGAGCTGGTGCTGGCGGATGAGTTCGCGGCGGATGCGGGCCAGTTCCGGGCTGGCGTGGTCGGCGAGCGAGCCATCGGGGAGAAATTTGCGGGCGATGGATTCGCCGAGCGAGCGCATGGAGCCGGAGATGGGCTGGGTGAGCGCGAGGAGATCGGGGATGCGCGCGGCGAGGCTTGCGGGTGCGTCGTGGACGAGCGAGCGCCAGTCGGCGAGCAGCGTGGCGAGGCGCGCGAGAGCGAGCAGAGCGGGCGAGTCGAGCGCGGAGTCGGGGATGGCGGCCTGATCGAGCGATGGGCCGGGATCAAAGAGCGCGGCGAGCGAGACCTGGGACTCGGCGGTGAGCAGCGTAGCGATCTGCGTGACCAGGCGATGCTCGCGCTCGATCCAGGCGCGGTCAAGCGAGGGCGCAAGGGCGCGGACGGCGTCGCGACCGGCGTCGGAGTCGGCCCAGGCGGCGAGAAAGGCAAGCAGAGCGGGCCATTCGAGGGCTTCGGCGTCGAGGAACGGGACCGGGCTTGGGATGGGCGCGAGAAGCGACATGGCTGAAGACAGGATAGCGGGATGTACCACGTTTGTGGGATCGCGGATGACACGGATGAGAGGCGAGTTACACGGGATGTGGGATTACGTTGGGATGAGAAGTGAGCGATTCTTAGACACGTAAGAGAGACACGTAAGAGCGACACGGAGCCGGAAGTGAACAGGCCAGTCGCAAAGGAGAAATGACGATGCATGATCTTCTGATTGGACTGGCTTTTCTGGCGATTCTCTTTTGCCCGGCGGTGGTGGCATCCTTTTCCGGCAAGAGCGAATCGAATCCTGAGTAAGTGATTCGTCGGCAGAACGAATTGCTTGCCGGGCGAGAAATTCTGGCGCTGCACACCGCGCGCGATGGAATTTCTCGCCGGGGAGCACGAGACAGACGCGCAGCCCGAGGCCATGGGGGATGGCCAGGGGCTGCGCGTTCTGCATTTTGGGTGGGATTTTCGGTGCGGGTGTTCGGTGTGGATGGGGTGTGCTAGGGGAGGAAGTCGGTGGGCTGGGCGGTTCCGGCGAGGACGGCGCAGTCGGCTCCGCCGCGCTGTGTGGGGCCGGAGCCGACCTGTGTGAACCAGAGGGATTGGCGGAGGTTATAGGCGGCCATGGACCAGTTCTGCTGCTGGACGAAGGCGAGGGTGTGGACGAATTCGGCGAGCGTTGTCTGGCCCATGTTGAAGGCGAGGTCGGTGAGGACGATCTGCTGCGGGCCGGGGATGGAGTCGAAGTCGGGGACGAGCGCCTGGGCGGCGGCGACGGCGGTCTGGAGGGTGGTCTGGAGAAGCTGGTTGATCTGGTCGCTGTTGAGGGCGACGGAGCCGCTGCGGACGGCCTGATAATCGAGGCCGAGGGCGGCGATCTCCGATGGCGCGCTGGCGGTGGTCAGGTTGAAGCCGACGCCGATGGTCGGTATGCCTTTGGTGTCGAGATACACGGTCGAGCGCGTGCCCTCCCAGTGAGCGGTGTACTGGGCGGCGAGATCGAGGTCCATGATGGCTCCTGGCGGGCGGGGGATTTACGGAAAAAGCCCGCATCGGAGCACAGTAGCACAGATGTGTGGAAATGCCTGCGCGAGAAAATCGCGGACTGCGCACGGGGTGGTCACGCGGTCGGCGGGGATGGGTAGCTGGTCTGCGGTCAGCGGGCGCAGCAGCCGGGCTGGGCGGATTCGGGCTGGGATGACTGGCTCGTGCGTGCGGACTGGATGGGCGGGCATGGAACGGTGCCCCAGGAGCAGAAGACGCAGCAGTCGCCGGGTTTGGGGCGGACGGTTGCGTGGCAGGCCGGGCAGGACCAGAAGAAGAGGCAGGCGTCGGTGGGCATGGCTTCGGTGGTCTCTGCGCCGCAGTGAGGGCAGGTGAGCGTGGATGCAAGCGAGATGGGGCTGGTGCGCTGCGTCATTGCCTGGCCTCGGCGTGGGGCGTGGCGGGGTAACCGGCGCGAGTGACGGCCTGAGCCAGAATGGTGGGCGAGGTTTTGTCGGGGTCGAAGCGGACGGTGGCGGTTTTGTGGTCGTAATCGACGGAGGCGCTGAGCACGCCGGGGGATTTTTCGAGGGCTTTGCGCACGGTGACGCCGCAGAGTGGGCAGGTCATCTGGCGCACGTCGAGTACGGCTGTGCTGACGGTAGCGCGCGGCGTGGCCGCCGAGAGCCTGACGGGCAGGAGCAGCGGCAGAAGAAGCAGGAAGGCGAGGAATCGACGCATGGGATGAGACTCCTTGAATCAGCGTTGGGAAATCAACGGTAAATGAGAGGCAGTAGCCAGGGCGAGACGAGCAGCAGGAGTGCAAAGGCGGCAAGCAGGAGGAAGAGAATGCGGGTGCGACGGCTGGCGGAGGCGCAGGCGCTGCTGGGGGCGCAGATGCGGGGCGCGACGAGGATGCGCCAGCCGGAGAATGCGATGAGGCCGACGGCGAGCACCGAGAAGTATGGGCGATAGTGCTCGAAGGCTGCGAGGTGGGCGATCCAGGCGCCGCTGACGCCGACGAGAAGCAGCAGGAATGGGCCGAGGCAGCAGACGGATGCGCCAAGAGCGGCTGCGACGGCGGCGAGAAGCGCGTTGCGTGAGAGGCGGTCGGTGGTTTGGGCCATAATTGGCTCCGGTTGCGGTACAAAATCAGCGTACACTCCGTACCATGGTACGGAGTCAAGTGCGGATACGGAGTCAGGCCCGCTGTGAGGCACTGTTGCGAAAAGGAGGGTGAGCGCGATGAAGACGATTCAGAGATCGGCGGGACGCTCAGGGATGACGATCAGTGAGGTGGCCGAGGCGAGCGGCGTGCATGTGGAGACGATTCGCTACTATCAGCGGCGCGGGCTGCTGCCGGAGCCGGTGCGTGCGCAGGGGAGCATTCGCCGCTATGACGAAGGGATCGTCCAGCGGACGCGGTCGATTCGTCGCGCGCAGGCGCTGGGGTTCACGCTGGAGGAGACGCAGGCGCTGCTGCGACTGGACGAGATGCGTGCCTGCGCGACGACGCGGAGACTGGCCGAGCAGAAGCTGGAGCAGGTGAGGAGCAGGATTGCCGATCTGAAGCGCGTGAGCCGGGTGCTGGAGCGGCTGGTGAGCGATTGTGGGCGATCCAGGACGGGCAGGCCATGTCCGATTCTGCATACGCTGCTGGAGGGACAGGCAGATTGAGGTTGAAGTCTGCCGATCGATTTTCCGCGTCGATGAAGGCATAGAATCGAAGGCATGAGTTTTCCTGAGACGAGGATGCGGCGGATGCGGCGGACGGAGCCGCTGCGGCGGCTGGTGAGAGAGACGCGGCTGGAGCCGGGGCAGATGGTGCTGCCGGTGTTTGTGTGTCCGGGCGAGGGTGTGCGGCGGGCGATCGGATCGATGCCGGGCGTGGCGAACCTGAGCGTGGATGAGGCGGTGAAGGAAGCGGAGACGGCGGCGGAGCTGGGATTGGGCGGGCTGCTGCTGTTTGGGCTGCCGGAGGCGAAGGACGAGGTTGCGTCGGGCGCTTGGGATGCGAATGGAATCGTGCAGACGGCGCTGCGGGCGCTGCGCGGGACTGCAGCGGCGCGGAAGCTGGTGCTGATGGCCGATGTCTGCTTGTGCGAGTACACCAGTCACGGGCACTGCGGGGTGGTGGAGAAGCGCGGCGAGGAATTTACGGTGGCCAACGACGCGAGCGTGGATCTGCTGGCGCGGACGGCGGTGAGCCTGGCCGAGGCGGGCGCGGATGTGGTGGCTCCGAGCGACATGATGGACGGGCGCGTGGCGGCGATGCGGCGGGCGCTGGATGCGGCGAAGCTCGTGGAGACGCCGATTCTGAGCTATGCGGCGAAGTTTGCTTCGGCGTTCTATGGGCCGTTTCGCGAGGCGGCGGATTCGGCGCCGCAGTTTGGCGACCGGCGCAGCTATCAGATGGACGGAGCGAATACGCGCGAGGCGATGCGGGAGATTGCGCTGGACCTGGGCGAGGGCGCGGATATGATCCTGATGAAGCCGGGGATGCCGTATCTGGACGTGCTGCGCGAGGCGCGGGAGCGATTTGAGATTCCGCTGGGGGTGTATCAGGTTTCGGGCGAATATTCGATGCTGCAGGCGGCCTTTGAGCGAGGATGGCTGGAGCCGGAGCGGGCGATGATGGAGAGCCTGATCGGGCTGCGGCGCGCGGGCGCGGATTTCATTGTGACGTACTTTGCGAAGGATGCGGCGCGGCTGTTGTGATGCCTGCTGTGATGCTGTTGCGGGATTGCTGCCGGGTCGCTGTTGAGGCTCAGGCGGGCTGGTCGGGCGAGAGCGCGGCGAGCAGCGTGGAAACGAGCGCCAGCGGCAGGCCGACGACGTTGAAGTAGCAGCCGTGGATGGCGGGAATCCAGCAGGCGGCGCGGCCCTGTATGGCGTAGGCTCCGGCCTTGTCGATTGGCTCGCCGGTCGAGACGTAGTCGGCGATTTCGGCTTCGGAAAGCGAGAAAAACTGGACGGCGGTGATTTCGGCGGCCGTGAGCGTCTGCGTGGCGGAGAGCGCGGCGACGCCGGTGATGACCTGATGGGTGCGTCCGGAGAGCAGGCGCAGCATCCGCGCGGCGTCTTCGGCGGATGCGGGTTTGCCGAGGATTTGGCGATCAACGACGACGGTGGTATCGGCACCGAGGATGATGGCGGTGTTTTCGCTGGCGAGGCGAGAGCGGATGGCTTCGGCTTTTTCGCGGGCGAGACGGGTGACGTAGGCGATGGGGTCTTCGCCGGGCAGCGGGTCTTCGGGGATGT
This sequence comes from Acidobacteriota bacterium, assembly GCA_021846275.1. GTDB lineage: Bacteria > Acidobacteriota > Terriglobia > Terriglobales > Acidobacteriaceae > Acidicapsa. The sequence continues at coordinate 489,831 of JAJZBZ010000002.1, read as the reverse complement.
CGGCGGCTTCGACGCGGAAGGTGTAGCCGGCCTGGGTGAGGAGCTCGCGGCGGCGCGGACTGGCGGAGGCGAGCACGAGCTGCGGCGCTGAGGTGGAAACAGACTGCATATCAGACAAGGATACCGGGCGGCGCGTGACGGCGAGCGCAGACCGTAAAATGAGGAAGCAATGACGGGGATGAATTACAGCGACGCGGTGGCGGAGTTGAGCAGGCTGATGCCGGAGCTGCATACGCAGCCGGGCGGCGAGCGGCGGAAGTTTACTCTGGCCGAGATCGGTCTGCTGTGCGCGGCGCTGGGCGATCCGCAGCGGCGGTTTCGGTCGGTGCTGATTGCTGGTACGAATGGCAAAGGCTCGACGGCGGCGACTCTGGCGGCGATGGCGCAGGCGGCGGGGCTGCGCGTTGGGCTGTATACGTCGCCGCATCTGGAGCGCGTGAATGAGCGCGTGCGGATCGGTTCTGGTCTGCCGGGCGCGAGCCTTCTGGCGGAGATCGAGGATGAGGCATTTGCGCGCCAGTTCTGTCGCGTGCATGACGCGGCGCAGCGGCTGGCGATGGATGGCGCTCTGCGCGGAATGCCGAGCTATTTCGAGCTGATGACGGCGCTGGCGTTTTGCGCGTTTGCCGAGGCGCGGGTGGATCTGGCCGTGCTGGAGGTGGGGATGGGCGGACGGCTGGATGCGACGAATATTGTGAATCCGCTGCTGAGCGTGATTACGGATATTTCGCTGGATCATCAGGAGTGGCTGGGCGAGACGATTGGAGCGATTGCGCGCGAGAAGGCCGGGATATTGCGCGAGGGCGGCGTGATGGTGACGCTGCCGCAGCATCCGGAGGCGAATGCGGCGCTGGGCGAGGTGGCGGTGCGGCTGGGCGTGCGCGGGGTGAATGCGGCGGCGTATATGCCGATGCGCGGCGCGGCGGATGCGAGCGGCTACGAGCTGGAGGTAATGGGCGCGCAGGTGAAGGTGGATTCGCCGCTGCACGGGGCGCACCAGCAGCGGAATGTGGCGCTGGCGATTGCAGCAGCGGTGGAGCTGGCGACGGAGCATGGGTTTGCGATTTCGGCAGAGGCAATCGAAGCGGGGATTCGTGCGACGGAGTGGCCGGGACGGCTGGAGACGCTGCGCGCGGACGGGTGGCCTGCGGTGACGCTCGATGTGGCGCATAATCCGGCGGGCGCTTGGGCGCTGCGCGCGGCGGTGCATGCGCGGAACGAAGCGGAGCCGCGTGCGCGCCAGGTGCTGGTCTTTGGCTGTTTGAGGGACAAGCCGGTGATGGAGCTTGGGCAGATTCTGTTTCCGCTGTTTGATCGCGTGGTGCTGGTCGGAGTGAATTCGCCGCGCGCGACGGCGATGGAGACGATGGTGGAAGCGGCGGCGGCGACGGGCGTGGAGTGGGAAGCGGCGGACGGCGTGGAGCAGGCGCTGCGAGCGGCGCGCGCGGCGGCGGGCGGCGAGGGTCGCGTTGTTGTCAGTGGCTCGGTGTATCTGGTGGGTGAGGCGCGGCATTGGCTGAGGGCGCGGTGACGGCGCGCAAACATCGTCCGCAGCCGCTGCCGGCGTGGGTCTGCTGGCGCAGCAACCTGCTGCAACTGCCCGTGCTGGCGATGGCGACGGCAGTCTTCGGATCGATGGCGCTGGTGGCTTCGCTGGGTGATCGCACGGGGCGATGGCAGCACAGGATTGCGCAGGCGTGGGCGCGGGTCTCGCTGTGGAGCGCGTGGTCGCCGCTTGAGGTGGTGGGACGGGAGCATTTGCGCGTAAGAGGGCCGGTGGTGTTTGCCTGCAATCACACGTCGTACATGGACACGCCGGTGTTGTTTGCGACGATTCCAGGTCAGTTTCGGATTCTGGCGAAAATGGAGCTGTGGAAGCTGCCGTTCATCGGGTGGTATCTGAATCGTTCGGGCCAGATTCCGGTGGACGTGAGCAGTGCGCGCGCGGCGCTTTCGTCGCTGAGCGGCGGCGTGCGTGCGCTGCGCGAAGGGATGTCGGTGTTTGTGTTTCCGGAGGGTGGGCGGACGCCGGATGGAAGCTTGCAGAAGTTTGAAAACGGCGCGGCGTATCTGGCGATTCGCGCACAGGTGCCGGTGGTGCCGATTGCGCTGAGCGGAGTGTATGATCTGCTGCCGATGCACACGCGGCACTACTGGCCGACGCAGCTGCGGATGGTGGTGGGCGAGCCGATTGCGACAGCAGGGATGACGGTGCGCGAGGTAGACGCGCTGACGGAGCGGATTCGCGGGGCGATTGCGGGGATGATGGACGCGGCGGAGTGAGGCAGGATGTGATCGATCTATCGCGCGAGCAAAAGTGTTGACAGCGGAATCTGCACGATACGCGAATCGGAAACTTCGGCTTCATCCATCAGAGTGATCAGGATGCCAAATCCTGCGTTGTAGTGCGGCTTATCGAGAAACGACATGAGGCCGCTCAGATCGCTTCCATCGATGCGGCGGCGATATTTCACCTCGACCGGAATTCTTGTGTCGCCCAGCGTGAGAACGTAATCAACCTCCGGCTCGTTTGGACGTTCGGGGAAGTGAGCCACGTTTAATCCAATGATGGATTGAAAGAAATATCCCACAACGCTCTCCGCAATGCGTCCGGCCATATCGCTGAGAGTGGGTCGCAGGGCCAATTCTTCTGGCGTCAGCGGGATGACCTCCTGCATCCATGCCGCGCGTAATGCGTGGTCGCACAGACAGAGTTTGGCAGCACCTTTTCGCTTTTTCAGCCGCAGTTCAAGCGGCTGTATCGAGCGAATCAACATGGTCGCATCCAGAAATTCCACATATTTTCTGACACGCTGCGTTCCGATGCCCGACGGCATCGACGAGTTAATTTCATCGGCTAAAGTCTTGATGGTTGGAGCCTGTCCTGTGTAACGACAAGTAAGACGAAAAACGTTCTCCAGCAATTTTTCATCCCGATGCTTCCCGCGCTCGCCAACTCGCAGGTCGTGTTGGATGGCGCGCTTCACAACGGTTTCGTTCAGCGCGCCTGCAACTTCTTCCCATGTGGCAGATGCGTTGGTCTGAGCCAAAGGATACGAGCCGCGTTCAGAGAAAGCCTGAAACGCGCTCGTCCGCTTCCTGGTCTCCGTAATTCCCTGCTGGCGTAAAGCGTGCCAAAAGCCGATCTCTTTCATCGGAGCCGGTCCGTTGGTGAGCAAAGGGGAAATATCTTCGTCAAATCGCCACTGCATGACCTCGCGCAGCAGAAGCGGTCCCATTTCGAGTGTAGAGATGCGCCCCGCGAGGCTGTCGCGCCCAGCTTCGATGCGAAGCGCGGAACTGCCCGTGAGCAGAATGCGCAAACCGTTATGGATGTCAACGAGATGCTTGGACTGCACAGCCCAGTCAGGAAGATTCTGGACCTCGTCGAAAAAGAAGTAGATCGGCGTACCTTCAAGCAAGGCGGCATTCAATGTTTTACCCAGAATGGAGTGAGCGTACCAGTGCGCGATCTCGAGTATTGGCTCGTGAAGATTGCGTACTTCTCCCAGATCGTCGAACTGGACACGAAGAATCCGCTTTGGAGATACGCCTTGTTGAACCAACGTGTCGATGATCTGATTCTGAAGTGTTGATTTTCCTACCTGTCGAGGACCACGCAAAACGGTAATCGGCGCAAGTCCGTTGACAAGGCTACGCATTGCCGTTCCAAACAGCCAGCGCCTGCGCTGTGCAAGATTTGCCTGCCGCTCGTTTCTCCACCAGGGGTTTTGATTGCGAATCAGCGATTCGAGCAATCGAGGAAGAGGCGGAAATAAGTCGAGCGAATTCATACCTGCATACTATCCGAAGGAACCCTCCTCCGGTGTCAGTAGCCGGCGGCTTTTCCGAAGTTATGGCGATGGTCCTGGCCGCCGAGTTTGTCGCCGGTTTTGGGGTCGATGGCGATGCACTCTCCGTCGGACCAGACGCCGTGAGAAACGAGCAGCGAGTATCCCATGCCGGCGAGCGCCTGCTGCGTGGCGGGGTCGAAGCCGGGTTCGAGATAGAGCTTGTCGGGCAGGTACTGGTGGTGGAAGCGCGGCGCGTCGACGGCCTGCTGGATGTTCAGGCCACCTTCGGCGGCGGAGAGAAAGATGTTGGCGACGGTGGTGATGATGCGTCCGCCGCCGGGCGAGCCGAGGACGTAGCGAAGCTTGTCGCCCTCAAGGACGATGGTCGGGGTCATGGACGAGAGCGGACGCTTGCGCGGGGCGATGGCGTTGGCCGGGCCTTGAATGAGGCCGAACATGTTGGGCACGCCCATCTTTGAGGCGAAGTCGTCCATCTCGTCGTTGAGCAGGAATCCGAGCGAGCCGGCGGTGACGTCGGAACCCCAGGCGTTGTTGAGCGTGGTGGTGACGGAGACGGCGTTGCCCTCGGCATCGACGACGGAGTAGTGGGTGGTGTCGGGCGACTCCGTGCGCTGGCCGGCGGTGGCTGGTGGCGGCGGCAGAAATCCGGCAGGTCGCTTCAAATCAGCCGACGGCGTGGCGCGGCTGGTGATGCTCGCGCGCCAGGCGGCATCATAGGCGGGCGAGGTGAGCGCGGCGACGGGCAGGGTGTTGTAGTCGGGGTCGCCGAGGTAGTCGCTGCGATCCATGTAGGCGCGGCGATAGGCCTCGGTGATCAGGTGCATCCACTCCGGCGAGCGGTCGTGGAGCTGGTCGAGATGGAAGCCGTCGAGGATGTTCAGCGCGCTGATGAGGACGACGCCACCGGAGCTGGGCGGCGGCGCGCTGAGGACGGTGTACTGGTGATAGTGGCCGGTGAGCGGCTGGCGCTCGACGACCTGATAGCGGGCCAGGTCTTCGCGGGTGATGAGTCCGCCGCCTTTCTGGATTTCAGCGGCGAGCTGGGCGGCGAGTTTGCCGTGGTAGAAATCGTCGGGATTGGCGGCGATGCGGCGAAGAGTGGCGGCGAGTTCGGGCTGGCGAAAGCGCTCGCCGGGCTGGTAATAGTTGCCGTCGCGCTGGAAGATGCGTTTTGAGTCGGGATAGCGAGCGAGGTCCGGGTCGTGCATGGCTCCGGTTTCTTCGGCGGTGAGCACGAAGCCCTCAGCGGCGAGGCGGATCGCCGGAGCCATCACGCGGGCCAGACCCAGTTTGCCGTACTTGCGCTCGGCGTAGGCGAGTCCGGCGACGGAGCCGGGCGTGGCGATGGCGCGGTAGCCGACGATGCTGCCGTGGGGATCGCTGGGCGCGAGGACATTGCCCTGGGCGTCGAGGTACATGTTGGCCGAGGCGGCAATGGGAGCCTGTTCGCGAAAGTCGATGAAGGTGGCGTGGCCGTCATGGGTGCGCAGGAGCATGAATCCGCCGCCGCCGAGGTTGCCGGCGATGGGGTGAACGACGGCGAGCGCAAAGCCGGTAGCGACGGCGGCATCGATGGCGTTGCCACCCTGCTGGAGAATCTCCAGTCCGGCGTCGGAGGCGAGGTGGTGGATGCTGACGACCATGCCGTGCGGGGCGCGCACGGGCTGTTCGTGCAGGTAGTCAGGAACCTGAGCGGTGGCGACGAGCGAGGCCATGCAGGCGGCGATGAGCGAGGTAGCAGCGATACGTAGCATCCGAATCTCCTGAGGTTGAGGATTCACCACTGTGCTTCAAAAACCTGGAAGCGATGCTCCAGATCCCACTGCTGGGCGGCACGGGGATTGGCATTGAGAAAGCTGCGGCAGGCCGTGGTGGGCTTGTCCCCGCCGAGCGGCTGGCGAGCGCAGGCGGCGACGGGCGTGGTGTAGTGATCCTGGCGCGACCAGAGCGACGAGCCGGGCAGGAATGCGTGTTCGAGACTGGCGCGGGCCATGTCTTTCAACTGCGTGTAGCTGAGCGAGAACTCGTCCTCGGCGCGGACGTATTCGTGGGTGAGGTCGATGCGGCTGACGCCCTCGTCGTCGGTGGAGAGCGCGACGGGCACGCCGGCGCGGAGATAGTCCGGCAGCGGGTGGTTGCGTCCGCGTATGCCGAGGATCACGTCGTTCGAGGTGAGGTTGATTTCGACCAGAATGTGGCGCGCGGCCATCTCCTTGAGCAGCGCCTCGGCATTGTCCTCGTCCATGATGTCCACGCCGTGGCCGATGCGCTCGGCGTGGGCGATTTCGACGGCCTGGCGGATGTGGAAGCGCAGGCCGTCGGGCGGGACCAGGCCGAGAGCCAGCTCGCCGGCGTGGAGGCTGATGTGCACCTGCAGATAGAGCCGGTGCAGATAATCGAGCATCCGCATCTGGCGCGTGTAGTCGCGCATGGAGAAGTAAGCGTCCTCGGGCTGGACGAAGTTGATGCCGACGAACTCGGGTGAACGCGAGACGGTTTCAAAGCCCAGCAGCGTTTGCGCGAAGACCTGTTCGGGCGGCGCATTGCGCAGAATCTGGTAGAGGAATCGCACGGTGACGGCGCAGCCTGCCTTGGCGCGGTCGGTGTGGCAGTCTTCGATCTGGTCGCGGCTCTTCAGGGCGGCAACGGCCGCAGCGCGCGCGGAATCGACTTCCTGAAAGAGGCCGCCATCAATGAGGCGCTGGCGCAGAGCGGGCAGGTCGGCGTCCCAGCCAATCTGCGCGGCGAGTTTTGCGGCGTGGCCGAAGGCGGGCGTGTCCATCAGTTCCAGATACTGCTCGTTCTGCGCGGCGGCGCGAGTGGCGACTTCATCGATCCACTCGCCGACGTGTGTCTTGCTGGTGCCGCTGAAGCGGCTGAAGGTGGCGAAGAACTGGTCATGGCCGCTCCAGCCGGAGCTGGGGACGAAGCTGCGCATGGAGAAGGAATCGATGAGGCTGTCGTAAAGCGTTTGGCTGGCGGGCTGCTGCATGGTGGCCAGCATCTGCGCGGCGGCCACCTGACCGGCGGCGCAGTGTTTGTCCAGCTGCGGCGGAACGAAGCGCAGCGCGGCGGTGTCGATACAGAGGCCGTCCTCGCCAGCGGCGCGGAGAAAGCTTTCGGCGTAGACGGCGCCGCTGAGGTGGACATGCAGATCGGCACCCTTCGGCATCCGCACAAGAAATGCGCGCAGAGCTGGCGGACCCTGTTTGCGCGCGGCGTCCAAGGCGCGCTCTGTGCGCAGCGTGTGGAGATCGGCGGCAGCGCCGGGCGAAGCCGCGCGTGCCGGGGCCGCGACGAGAAAAATCGCAACAAACAGGGAAAAATCAAGACGCCGCATGGGGGCAAAACCTCACTGGCACGGAGTAGCCCCAGTGTATACGCAGGCTGGCGCGGCGCAGCGAGCAAATGCAGAGTGAGGCCGTGCGCGATGGTTTTGCGGAGCCACCGGGCGATCCAACGCTGGCTTGCGATGCGGACCAAACTTTGCCGCTGCTGGTGCTCTTGGTATACTGACTGTGGTTGCCCGGCGAGCGCAGCGTACCCTCCTTCGCATTCCGCGCCAGGACTGAAAACCATTCATGCGCTGAGGCCAGATAGCTCAGTGGTAGAGCGCGGCCCTGAAAAGGCCGGCGTCGGCGGTTCGATCCCGTCTCTGGCCACCACATTCCAGAAGCCCTGGCGGCAACTGGCGAGCAGCAGGTTCCAGCCTGGCGCGCAGACGCAGATATAGCTCAGCCTTTGTTCGCCGTTTGTGTTGTTGGTTTCGAGCTTTCGCGTCCGTACTCATCGACACTGCTCGACGCCACTGCGCAATAGGTCCATGGATCCTCTCCCGGAACCATTCCACAGATGGGCGGATTGTCGCAAGGCGGAAGAGACGAAGGCGCAGCCACGGGATACGGCCTCTGCAAGATCGAGGTTCAACGCCAGCCCGGCGGCGATGGCGCTGGCAAGGACGCAACCGGTGCCGTGATCGTTGCGGGTATCGATGCGCGGAGTGGAGATATACACAGGTTCCGGCGTCTGGCGCTGAAGCAGAATATCGGTGGAATCCTCTCCGCCGAGATGACCGCCTTTGAGAAGAACAGCGCGTGCTCCGGATTCAAGCAGGATGCGTCCGGCGGCGAGCAGGTCGGAGGAGTTTTGAACGGAGGTTTTTGTGAGTTCGGCGGCTTCGATCGCGTTCGGTGTGAAGAGTGTGAAGAGGGGCAGCATCGACAGCAGGATTGCTCTGCCCTCCTCGTCCAGCAGCGTTGTTCCGCTTGTGGATACGAGCACCGGGTCACAGACAACGTTTCGCAGATTGTAATTGCGGATCGCATCGCCTACCGTTCTGACTCGCTGGGCATCGTAGAGCATGCCGATCTTGACGGCGTGCGGCGGAATATCGGAACAGACGCTCGCAAGCTGCGCCTTCAGCATGTCCACGGGGACAGGTTCGATGGCATGCACGCCGAGGCTGTTTTGAGCGGTGATTGCGGTGATGGCGGTCGAGACATCGACGCCCAGCGCCGCGCCGGTTTTGATGTCAGCCTGAATGCCCGCGCCACCGCTTGAATCCGATCCTCCGATCACCAGCATGCGGCGCAATTCCGTTCGCTGATTCATGAGGATTCTGAGGCTCCAACCAAAGCGGGGCTGGTGGCGAGAAGTTCCGATGCGGCCTGCCGATAGTCGGCAGCGTCGACGATGGCGCGAAGCACGGCTGCGCAATCGACGCCGGTGGCCCAAATGCCTTCAATTCTGGATCGATCAATTCCCCCGATTGCCACCAGCGGATAATGCGGAGAAACCAGTTGCACGTAGTGCCGAAGTCGGCGCAATCCCTGCGGCAGTGTGGGCATGCTTTTGGTTGTTGTCGCGTAGATCGCTCCCAGCGCGATATAGCTTGGCCTGCATGCGTGCGCGCGGAGGATTTCGTAGATTCCGTGCGTGGAGATGCCGAGGCGAAGACCGGCACTGCGGATCGCATCGAGGTCTGCCTGCGCAATGTCTTCCTGGCCCAGATGCACACCGTAGGCGCCATGACAGATGGCAGCCGACCAGTCGTCGTTGATGAAGAGCAGAGTGCCGGAACCAGCGACGGCCCGCACAGCCTGCTCAACCGCGGCGGAGCGCAGCGCGGCGTCTGGTCGTTTGTCGCGCAGTTGGACAACCGGCACGCGAATATCCGCCAGCCGATGAACCCACTCACTGGCGGGGACGACGGCGTAGAGTCCAGCGCGGCGCGGGAACGGCGGAAATGGGTTCGCTGAAGCGGGGCCGTCGAGCGGGACCGGGTAGTGGTTGAGATCATACGGCCATCCCTGGCCACGATAAGCTCGTGCGAGCATGAGCGCGTCAACCAGCGGAAAATCGTGGGCAAGAAATGCGGCAAGCAGATGAGGCGCAATTGGTGTCTCCGAGTGGCTTTGTACCCGGATGTCCGACTCGTGATTGTGCAGGCGGTCCGTGCAAAGATCAGAATCGATGTGACAGGTAAGAGCAGTCCCTCCGCGATGCAGCCAGTTCCGAGCGGCTGCAGGAGAATCGGGGTTGATCCAGACAGCATGCGGGGACGGCTCGCGTTGCGGCGTCCTCGTCCAGATTTCGCAGAGGTGATTGGACTCCTGCGGAAGCGGGCCGAGCGAAGCAAGCACGTTCGCGTAGTCCGGAGAGTGATCCGCCGGTTGACCGTCAACATGAACCGAAACGCTCATGCCTTCCCCTGCGCGAAGCGACGCGATTCATCCCAGAAAGGCTTGCCGATATCGGGCGTGCTGGGTACGGCAAATTCCTGCACGGGCATCGGACCTGCCAGATGGCCGAGGTGCCCAGCCTGTACCGCGTCGGCAAACGCCGTGGCCATGCGCACCGGGTCAACGGCGCGCGATACGGCTGTGTTGATGAGGATGCCGTCGAAGCCCCATTCCATTACCTGGCAGGCGTGGGAGGGAAGTCCGAGGCCGGCATCGACGATCAGTGGAACGTCCGGAATGCGTTCTCGCAGTTCGCGCAAGGCTCTGGGATTGCGCGGACCCTGGCCGGTTCCAATCGGAGCGGCCCAGGGCATGAGAACTTCGCAGCCTGCATCGAGAAGCCGACGACAGACGATGAGATCGTCCGTGCAGTACGGCAGCACTTTGAAGCCGCGTTTGATCAGGTCGGTCGCTGCCGCAACCAGTTCAAATGGATCCGGCTGAAGATTCGCATCGTCGCCGATAACCTCCAGCTTGATGAGATCGGTTTCAAAGACTTCGCGCGCCATCAAGGCGGTGTTCACTGCCTCCTTGACGGTGTTGCAACCGGCAGTATTGGGGAGTATCGGGCGGTTGGTTGATTGAAGGATGCTCCAGAAGGACTGACCTGCCGCTGCGCCACCCTGCATCTGCTTGCGGAGCGCAACTGTGAGCAAGGCCGGGTTGGCGGCTTTGACCGCCTCCAACAGCAGAGCCGGGGACTCGTAGCGCGCGGTTCCCAGCAAAATACGGCTGGTGTACGACCTGTCATAGAGCGTGAGGTTGTCCTGCATGACAGCTATCCTCCGGCGAACGGATGCAGAATATCGATGCGATCACCGTCCGCCAGTTTGCACCGTTCATAAGCCGAGGACGGAACGAACTCGTCGTTACGCGCAACGGCATAAGGTGTCGGCGGTTGCAGTGCGCATAAAAGATTTTGCAGAGTTGGCGGCTCTGGCATCGGGACCGCAGCGCCATTCACATTCAGTGGCATGCAAGAACCTCTTCGCGTGCGCCAAGAGACGGCCATCGCGACGATGCTTCCAGCGGGTAGTCCGGATGTTCGAGTAACCGCGGCAGAATTGCGAGCACTTCTTCGACGACCGCTGGCGAGAGAAGAAATCCGTGCCGGTAGAGACCATTGACTTCCAGCAGGCGAGGCTCCGGGGTATAGCGAATCGCGGGCCGGTTGTCAGGAAGCGCTGGACGGCAGTCGCAGTCCAGTTCCAGAATGCGCGCCTCGCCCAGGTCGGGCAGGACGGCGTATGCGGCGGAGAGCAGTTCCAGAGCGCCGCGCACGGAGACCGGCGAGCAGTCGTCGCTCTCTATGGCCGTTGCGCCGACGACCAGATTACCGCCGGGGCGCGAGATGAGATAGATCGAGTAGCGCGGATGGAGCAGACGAATCATGTGGTGAAGCTCGATGCCGGGAGCATGAAGACGCACAATCTCACCGCGCACGCCGCGTAGTTGTTTCCATCGGCTCTGGGCGCTTTTGCCACGGCAGTCAATCACCAGGCGCGCCTGCGGACGCTCGGCGTCTTCGACGCGCCGGTTCCAATGACACTCCACGCCGAGGACATCCAGCGCATCGGCCAGCGCGGGCAAAAGCTGGCGATTGTCCACATGCGCTTCACCGGGAAGATAAAGCGCCTCACGAAAACGGTTTTCCAATAGCGGTTCTCTTGCCGCAAGCTGCTCGGCATCGAGATGTTGACAGGTAGCTTGGGAGTCGCGCGCCTTCAGCAGTGACTCGAAGCGGCGCGCCTCGCCGCCGTCGGCGCGCTGCCAGACAAGCAGTGTTCCACGATCACTGAAATGAACCGGCGTGGGCAACGCGCGCAGCCATTCCGGCCAGAGAGCAAGGCTGCGCCGCCCCATGGAAACCAGTTCCGGATCCGCATCGACGGCTTCCGCCTGCGGAGTCACCATGCCTCCGGCGACCCACGCTGTAGCTTCGTTTCCCAGACGGTCATTGGCGTCGTAAAGGGCTACGCGCAATCCGCTGAGCGCGGCGCGCCAGGCCAGCAATCGGCCCAGTAGTCCGCCGCCCACAATTGCTACATCCGGCTCGGTCATTGATACACTTCCCCCTTGGATTCCCGGAACTCGCGCGCCTTTTCGGACATCGCTTCGGATACGTCCTCGCCTCCGAAGGTGTCGCGAATCTCCTGGGTGATCTTCATTGAACAGAACTTCGGCCCGCACATCGAACAGAAGTGCGCGGTCTTGGCATTCTCATGGGGAAGTGTGGCGTCATGATATTCGCGGGCACGATCCGGATCGAGGCTGAGATTGAACTGATCCTCCCAGCGAAATTCAAAACGCGCTTTCGATAGTGCGTTGTCGTGTAACTGCGCGGCAGGCCAGCCTTTTGCAAGGTCGGCAGCGTGAGCGGCAATCCGATAGGTCACGATGCCCGTGCGCACATCTTCCTTGTCCGGCAGGCCGAGATGTTCCTTGGGCGTGACATAGCAAAGCATGGCCGTCCCGAACCATCCGATCTGCGCGGCGCCGATGGCGCTGGTGATGTGATCGTAGCCGGGAGCGATGTCGGTGACGAGCGGTCCGAGCGTGTAGAACGGCGCTTCCATGCAGTGGCGCAGCTCCTGGGTCATGTTCTCTTCGATCAACTGCATGGGAACGTGACCCGGTCCCTCGATCATCACCTGTACATCGTGCTTCCAGGCAATGGCCGTCAACTCGCCCAGGGTGCGCAGCTCGGCGAACTGTGCTTCATCGTTGGCGTCATAGATGGATCCGGGACGGAGGCCGTCGCCGAGGCTGAAGGAGACATCGTAGGCCTTCATGATCTCGCAGATTTCGTCGAAGTGCGTGTAGAGAAAGTTTTCCTGGTGGTGCGCAAGGCACCACTTTGCCATGATCGATCCACCGCGCGAGACGATGCCGGTCAGGCGCTTGGCCGTGAGCGGAATCCAGGGCAGGCGCACACCGGCGTGAAGCGTGAAGTAGTCCACGCCCTGCTCGGCCTGTTCGATGAGCGTATCGCGCATCAGTTCCCAACTCAGTTCTTCGGCGCGCCCGCCCACCTTTTCCAGCGCCTGATAGACAGGGACCGTTCCGATGGGCACCGGCGCGTTGCGCAGAATCCACTCCCGCGTCTCATGAATGTGCCTTCCGGTGGAGAGATCCATGATTGTGTCGGCACCCCAGTGGATGCCCCACACCATCTTGTCCACCTCCTCGGCAAGCGAGGATGCAACGGCTGAGTTGCCGATGTTCCCATTGATTTTCACCCTGAAGTTGCGGCCGATAATCATCGGTTCCAGCTCGGCGTGATTGATGTTGGCGGGAATGATGGCGCGTCCGACGGCGACTTCGTCGCGCACGAACTCCGGTGTGACCTGCTTCGGCATCCGGGCGCCGAAATCACGCCCCGGATGCTGCTTCATCAGCGCGGAGTAACGCGGATCGGACCGCAGCTCTTCCAGGCGCATGGACTCGCGCAGCGCCACAAACTCCATCTCCGGCGTGATGATCCCCTTGCGCGCATAGTGCATTTGCGTCACATTGCGCCCAGCCAGTGCGCGCCGCGGTCGCGGAACAGCGGGGAAACGCAGTTCACGCGTCAACAAATCATTGGCGCGCTGGCGACCAAATTCAGAACTCGGTCCGTTCAGCGTTTGCGTATCGCACCGTTCCTCAATCCAACTCGTGCGCCGCCGCGGAAGGCCATCGGCAAGATTCACGATGCAATCGGGATCACTGAATGGTCCCGAGCAGTCATAGACGGGCAGCGGAGGATTCTCTTCCACGCCACGGGAGTGGTTTGTAGGAGAAAGCGCGATCTCACGGTAAGGAACCCGAAGATCAGGCCGACTGCCAGCCATATATTTCTTCTGGGAAGCGGGAAAAACCTTTGGAAGGCGAAGCGTCTCGAATGTGGTGGCAGCTTCCTGCATGTCAGACCTCCTGGTGAAGTGTGAAACAGGAGGCCATGCATATTCGTTCCCTGTTGCGGGCTATGCTGAAACCTTCCCACGCCGGCACTATCCGGATCGGGTTCTAAGGGTATTTCTCAGCCCTGCATTCGCAGAGCACCCCTGGTCCACTGCTTAATTTAAGCACGGAATCCCGACCGACACAAACGGCTGCTGCTTTCAAATTCGTATCTCATCAAGATCGACTTGCCTGGATGAAACTGGAGAATTTTGATTGGCTGGAGCCTGCGATCTTTCAGGCGATTGTCGAGGATTCTTTTCAGCGCAGGATTTTTCTGTTTGCGTGCTGCGGGTGTTGTCCCGGAGTTTGGGCGTGGCGTGGAATGGCGCGGATGCCGTTGGCGCGGGCTGCATACAATGGAAGCATAGACTTCCACTCTTCCTGACTGGCGAGGATGCGCGCGGGAGGGATGGAACTGCGCAGGCGACGGAGACAGGATGGGCAAGGGCGCGAGACAGGGCAGGCGAGCGCTGAGGGTGGTGCTGACGGCGATGGTCGGCTCGGCGGTTTGCTGCGTTGCAACGGTCAGTGCCATGGCGCAGAGCGCGCCGGCGACGCCGCAGAGCGCGTGGCACGACCGGATGGAAGCGAAGCTGCACACAGCGGCGGGGCCGGTGGCGGCGGTGGATTTGCATGCGGCCTGTGCGGAGGCATGTACGCTGCCGGAGCTGATCAATCTGGCTGAGGAGCGGAATCCGGAGACGCGGCTGGCGTGGGACGAGGCGCGGGCGAGCGCGGCGAAGCTGGGGATTGCGCGCTCGGAGTGGTATCCGACGCTGGCGGCGCTGGCCGTGGCCAGCACGGCGCGGGTGCGCGTGCTGCTGAACTCGCAGTTCTATCGGCAGACGTATGGGAACTTTGCGCCCGAGCTGCATGCCGAGTATCTGATTCTGGATTTTGGCGGGCGCGAGGAAGCGATCAACGAGGCGAAGTGGAATCTGCTGGCGGCGGACCTGAACTTCAACGATGCGCACCGGAGGGTGATCTTCCGCGTGATGCAGGCGTACTATCGGCTGCTGAACGCGTCGAGTCTGCGCGCGGCGGCGGAGGTGAGCCTGAAGAATGCGCAGGCCGATGAAGCGGATGCGAGTGCGCGGCTGGAGCACGGGCTGGCGACGAAGCCGGATCAGTTGGAGGCGCAGGCGGCGCGGGCGCAGGCGGAGTATGACGTGCAGGCGGCCGTGGGCCGCGAGGCGATTGCGCGCGGCGCGCTGGCGACGGCGATGGAGCTGCCGCCGGAGACGGCTCTGCGCGTGGCGGATGTGGATACGCTGGCGGTGCCGACGAAGCTGGCCGAGACGGTACGCGAAGAGACAGAGCGGGCGCTCGGCGAGCGGCCGGATCTGAAGGCGCTGCTGGCGCGGATGAAGGCTGCGGACGCGGCAATCGGACGCGAGCGCTCGACGTTGCTGCCAACGCTGCGGCTGAGCGGCGACGCAGGCGAGACGCGCCAGTATGGGCAGCAGGATATGTTGCCGCCGGCCTATGCCGGAGGCGAGACGTGGGACGCGGCGCTGGAGCTTCGCTGGACGCTCTTTGACGGCGGTCGGCGCGAGCATGAGCTGGCCGAGGCGCGCGCGGACAAAGCGGCGACCGAGGCGCGGGTGGACGCGCTGAGGGACCGGATTTCAGATGACGTGTGGAATGCGTATGCGGATGCGGAGACGGCGCTGCGGCAGCGAGCGGCGGCCGGGGCGCTGGTGACGGCGAGCGATGAATCGTATGCGGCTGCGCGCGAGTCCTACAATGACGGCGTGCGGAATATTCTGGATGTGATTGCGGCGCAGAAGGCGCTGGCGCAGGCAGAGGCCGAGGATGTGACGGCACGGACGCAGGTTTTGTTGCAGGTGGCGAATCTGGCTTTCCAGACCGGCGACCTGATGGCTGCGGCGAATGCGAGGACGACGCCATGAAGGGACAACTGGCGAAGAAGCAATGGCAAAGGGGGCTGTCCGTGATGTGCGGCGCGGGGCTGTTGCCGCTGTTCGTGATGCTGGCGGGCTGCGATCATGCTCCGGAATTCAATGTGCTTGGCTCGTATTTTCCAGCGTGGCTGCTGTGCATGGGCGCGGGCGTGGCCCTGAGCGGGCTGAGCTACGCGGGGCTGAAGCGAGTTGGGATGGATCGCGAGATTGTGGCCTCAATTGTGGTGTATCCGTGCCTGGCGCTGTTCTTTGCCTGCGCGCTGTGGCTGTTGCTGTTTCGATGAGGGGTAAGCGATGGAGATGACGGCGGAGACACGACGCAGGCTGGGGCGCGGGATCAGCGTGGCGGCGATTGTCAGCGCGGCGATCACGGGACTGCTCGCGTTGCAGCAGATGGTGGAAAATCCGCGCACGGACGACGCCGAGGTCTTTGCCAACTTCATCGGGATGGCCCCGGTGGTGAGCGGGCCGGTGATGAAGATTACGGTGGCCGACAACCAATTTGTGAAGCAGGGCCAGATGATGCTGGATATCGACGAGCGTCCGTATGCGTATGCGCTGGGACAGGCGCGCTCGGAGCAGGCGTCGCTGGAGGGCAGCATTGTGGACGAGCAGCGGCGGATCGCTTCGCAGTCGAGCGCGGTGAGCGTGGCGGACGCGGGCGTGAAGAGCGCAGTGGCGGCTGTGGATCACGCTCGCGCGGCCGTGGCGCAGGAGCAGGCGGCGGTGGCCGGTGCAAAGGCAGCGGTGGATCGCGCGCGGGCGGAACGGGATTACGCGGTACATAATCGGGATCGTCTGGAGCCGCTGCTGGCGAAGCAGTTTGTGACGGTGGATCAGGTGGACCGGGCGCGCACACTGGCGGCGGCGCGGGAGCAGGCGCTGGCCGAGGCTGCGGCGCAGCAGACACTGGCCCGCGCGGCCCTTACCTCCGCGATGGCGCAGCAGACGCAGGCCGAGGCGCGGCTGGAGCAGAGCCGGGAGCAGGTGAAGCAGGCGCAGCACTCCGTGTTGACGCTGGAGCCGCTGGTGGCCGAGCGCGGCGGGCGGCAGTCGGCGATTGAGACGGCGGAATACAACCTGGAGAACTGCCGTCTGGTTGCGCCGTTTGACGGACGCGTGACCAATCTGACGATCTCGGAGGGCGCTTACGCGCACGCCGGGCAGGAGATTTTCACGCTGATCGATACGCGGACGTGGTGGGTGCTGGCAAACTTTCGCGAGACACAGCTTCGCCACATCCAGCCGGGCATGAAGGCGGATATTTTCCTGATGTCGCATCCGAATCTGCATCTGCACGGAGTGGTGGACAGCACGGGGTTTGGCGTGACGCCGGATGCGGACCTGATCGGGCGGCTGACCAAGGGATTGCCGGATGTGCAGCGCACGCTGAACTGGGTGCGTCTGGCGTCGCGTTATCCGGTGCGGATTCGCATTGTGGATGGGCCGCAGCAGAGTTTTCGCCTGGGAGAATCCGCGGTGGTCGTCATCGATGGCCACCCCGGATTGCTGTAGGCGACGATGAGCGCCGAGGCCGCACGCGGGCGAACGGATACGCGCAGCTTTACGGCATGGTTTGTGGATTTTCTGCGCAGCGAGCTGGCGCCGTATCCGGGGCGCGGACTGCTGGTGGCGCGGATGGTGATCTCGGCCACGCTGACCATGATTCTGGTGATGACCTTCCGGATTCCGAATGGTGCGACCGGACCGCTTTACGCCTTTCTGATTGCGCGCGACAATCTGCTCTCGACGGCTCGCTCGGCGCGCAATGTGATGATTGCGTTTGGGCTGTGCGCGCTGTTTGTGCCGGTGGGCGCGCGCATGTTTGGTTCAACGCCGATGACGCATTTTCTGTGGGAAGCGGCGAGCATTTTTCTGATCTTTTTCCTCATTCGCACGCTGGACAACTACAGCATCGCGAGCGCGATTGGGCTGATGGCGACCTCGGCGCTGGCGATCTGGTATCTGCCCGGTCCGGCGGCGCACAACGTGGAGCTGACGCTGTGGCAGATTGTTTCGCCCGCGATTGGAGCGGGTGTGACGATTGTTGTCGAGGTCGTCTTCCACGCCATCGTCAAGCAGGATGAGTTGGTGCGCGGACTCTGCGACCGCCTGCGGCTGATCGAGGAACTGCTCGACTGTCTGGCGTCGGAGGCGGCTGTTGCGCCTGCGCTGCGGCGAAGGCTGACGCAGGCGGCGATGATTGGCATGGGCGGACTGCGACGGATGGCGGCGCGCGCGAATACTACGCCAACGCATCGAGCGCAGATGAACGCCGTGGTTTCGCTGGTGGGCCGCGGCGTGGACTATGCCGCCGCGCTGGAGCAGACGACAAAGCAACTGAGCGAGACGGATCGCGCGGCGGCGCGAAAGATCGCCGAGCAGACTGCGGCCACGCGCGAACAGATTGCAGTCGGCGGCCTTGCTCCGGAGTGGACGCCAACCGGAGCAACACTGCCGCTGCTGCGCGAGATGGAGGGCATGTTTTCGCTGATTCCGCGCGTGCTCGCCGGGTCGGAATCGCTGGAGGCTTATGACGCGTTCACGGAGCGCGCCGTGCCCGAGAGCAGAATCTTTGTGCGCGACGCGTTCACCAATCCGCAGCATCTGCGCTATGCGCTGGGCGGCTGCCTGGCGGGGATGATCTGCTATGTGCTTTATGTGACGCTTGCGTGGCCGGGGCTGGCGACATCGGTGACGACGTGCGTGTTGACGGCGCTGTCGAATATCGGCGCTTCGCGGCAGAAGCAGGTGCTGCGACTGGCGGGCGCGGTGATTGGCGGATTTGCCTTCGGCATGGGTGCGCAGATCCTGGTGTTGCCGTGGCTGGACAGCATTGCCGGATTCACAGTGCTGTTTGTGGTGGTTTCGGCGATTGCGGCATGGATTGGAACGGCGAGCGCGCGGCTTTCCTACTGCGGGTTGCAGATTGCGCTGGCGTTTTATCTGATCAACGTGAATGAGTTTCACATTCAGCTTTCGCTTGCAATTGCGCGGGATCGCGCGCTGGGCGTGCTGCTGGGCGTTTCGATGATGTGGCTGGTCTTTGAGCGGCTGCATCCGCAGACGGCGACGGAGGCGATGATCGAGACGTTTCTGGCGAATCTGAAGCTGCTGGCGCAGTTCAGCACCATGGCTCTGGATCATCCGACTGAGCAGTCGATTGCGCGGGTGCGGCGGCTGCGCACGGCCATCTCCAACAACTTCTCGACAGTGAATGCGCAGGCCGACGCGATTCCGTTTGAGATTGGCGCGGCGCGCCCGCAGCACATGGCTGCGCGCGATCATGTTCGGCGCTGGCAGGCGATGCTGCGGACGTATTTTCTGCTGGAGCTTGCGCTGTTGCAGTACACGGCGTTTTCAACCGCCGAGACGCTGAGCGCGGAGGACAGCGCGCGGGTGAGCGGCTTTGACAAGCTGTGCGCGCGACGGCTGGAGGCGCTGGCAGCGTATCTGGACGGCCAGTATCGCGCTTCGCGGATGCGCGCGGTGGAGACAATGGAGCAGACGGGCGAGCGGGAGAGCGTTGGACTGAACCAGGAATTCGCGTGGCCGGGATGGATTCGGACGGAGGCGACGACGGAAGCAAAAGCGCGTGGCGGAGTGGTGCCGCTGGTAAGCGAGATTCGCCAGTTGCTGGATCGCGTGACGGAGGAAGTGCGAACGACGCCGCTGTTTGCGATTGAGCAGGAGAATTCGTAAACCACCCCGCACCACATCTCCAGCCATCGCCATCGATCCCGCTGCTCAATATTTTTTCCGCTTCACAACATCTCACCCCCAATATAGAATCCGCTTGTCTCGCATTTTCCAAACAGGCGGAATCCTATCTGGACAGCCGCATATCTTCATTCGGCGCAGCTCGACCGCGCTCTAACTTTGCCTCGGAGACTGTCACCGATGATCTCATTCACTCGCGTGCGTTCCGCCCTTGGTCCTGTCGCCCTTGTTGCCGCACTCGCCACCACGCTCAGCCCGCTCGGCCTCAGTCCGCTCACTCGCGCTCAGTCCGCCGTCTACTCCGGCGTCAACGTACTGGCAAGCGGCAATATCAGCGGACCGTGGGGCGTAACCGCTGACAGCAAGGGCAATATCTTTGTCTGCACAAACGGCCAACAGGTATACGAAATTCTGGCGGGAACCAGCGGCGCGCCAGCAGGTGTCATCGAATCGACCTCCACCGTCGTCTCCATCGGCAGCGGATTCGATTTTCCCGCAGCCGCCGCAGTCGATGCCAACGGAAACGTTTTCGTCGCCGACCACGGCAACAACGCCATCAAGGAGATACTGGCCGGAACCGGCGGCGCAGCGGCAGGCACCGTCAATGCCACCTCCACCGTCATCTCCGTTGGCACCGGATTCAGCGCCCCCTACGGCGTCGCGGTCGACGCCAGCGGCAATGTGTACGTCGCAGATTACGGCAACAACGTCGTCAAAGAAATCCTCGCCGGAACCGGCGGCGCGGCCGCGGGCACTGTCAACTCGACCTCCACCGTCTCCGTCATCGGCAGCGGATTTATTCTGCCCGTAAGCGTTGCTGTCGACCCCGCCGACAATGTCTTCGTCATGGATGATGGGGACAGTTCCGCCAAGGAAATCATGGCCGGAACCGGCGGCGCGGGCGCAGGCACCGTCAACGCCAACTCCACCGTCAACATCATCGGCAGCGGGTTCAACAATGCGCAGGGCCTTGCCGTCGATCTGCATGACAACGTCTTCGTCGCGGATACCCCCAACAACAGTATCCGGGAGATTTTGGCGGGAACCTACAGCGCCACCAACTCCGGCATCACCCTCCTCAGCGGACTGAGCAGCCCGGAGGGCGTGGGAGTCGATCCATTCGGCAATCTCTACGTCGCGGATACCGGCCAAGGTGCCGTCACGCAGGTTCAGCTTCCCGCCGCACGGTTCGGCTCGCTCAACGTCGGCTCGACCACTTCCAGCCTTTTTGTTCCCTTCAACTTCACCGCAAGCACCACCCTCAGCAGCATCAACGTCCTCACCGCCGGAGCCTCCGGCAAGGACTACGCCCAGGCCGCCACCGACACCACCTGCAACACCACCACCGCCTACGCAGCCGGAGACACCTGCGTCGTCGCCGTCACCTTCACGCCCAAATTTCCCGGCCAGCGCTTCGGCTCCGTCGTCCTCACCGCCAACTCCGGCCCGGCGGGCACGGCGCTGCTCGCCGGCTCCGGCATCGCACCCCAGCTCACCTTCAGCACCCTCTCCAGCGCCAGCCCGACCACGTTCATTCCATCCGCCACCAACACCTTCGGCAGTGGATTCAGCAGACCCTACGACGTCGCCGTCGATGCTTCGGGCGACATCTTTGTTGCCGATCAGAACAACAATGCCGTCAAGGAAATCGTCGCATCCGGCGGAGTCATCAGCGCCAGCTCCCCCATCGTCACCGTCGGCTCCGGATTCACCGGTCCCGAAGGCGTCGCCGTCGACGCCAGCGGAGACGTATTCGCCTCGGATGGCCACAGCAATCTCATCAGGGAAATCCTCGCCGGAACAGGTGGCGCCGCTCCTGGCACCGTCAACTCCACCTCCTCCGTCATTTCTGTCGGCTCGGGATTCAACGCTCCCATCGGCATCGCCGTCGATGCCTTCGGAAACGTCTTCGTCGCCGACACCTACAACAATGCCGTAAAGGAAATCGTCGCCGGAACCGGCGGCGCGGCCAGCGGCACCGTCAACAGTAGTTCGACCGTCGTCTCGGTCGGCAGCCAATTCAACCTCCCCAACGGCGTCGCCGTCGATGCCGAGGGCGATGTCTTCGTCGCAGACACCGGAAATGGTGCGGTCAAAGAGATCGTCGCCGGAACCGGCGGCGCTCCAGCCGGAACCGTCAATTCCACTTCCACCGTCACCGTCATCGCAACTGGCTTGGGTTCTCCCACCTTTGTCGCCATCGATGCTGCCGGCGATCTCTTCATTACAAGTTCCGTGAACTCCTCCGTAACGGAGGTTGTCGCCGTCAACGGTCAGGTTTCATCCTCATCCCCCAGCTACAGCCTCGGCTCAGGATTCGCACAGCCCGTGGGCCTTGCACTCGATGGGAGCGGAAATGTCTACATCTCGGATACGGCAACGAACCTGCTGTACGAGATGACCTTCGCCACCCCGCCCTCGTTGACCTTCCCCGCAACCAGCGTCGGCGCTACCAGTCTCGCGCAAACCGTCCAGATCGCCAACAACGGCAACGCCGCGCTTGATATGGAAACCCCGACCGCCTCCGGCACTTACAATCCGACCATCCCAGCCGGATTCACCTACGCCAGCGGTTCCACCTGCACCCAGGTCGGCTCCACCATGTCGCCGTTCGCGCTCGCCTCCGACGCAACCTGCACCCTGCAGATCGCCTTTGCACCCACCACCGCAGGCACCGTCACGGGCTCCGCAGTCCTCACAGACAACGCCCTCAACGCTGCCGCGCCCAACTTCACCACCCAGAGCATTCCGCTCTCCGGCACCGCTACCGCCCCCGTTGTCCTCAGCACCACCACCACGCTCTCCGCCAACCCCACCAGCGCCACCGCCGGAGCCAGCGTCACCCTCACGGCCACCGTCAAGGACCAGAACAGCAACCCCGTCACCAGCGGAACCGTCACCTTCAATTCCGGCTCGACCACGCTCGGCACCGGCACGCTGAACTCTTCCGGCCAGGCCACCTACACCACCACCACCCTGCCCGTCGGCTCTGACTCGGTCACCGCCACCTTCGCCGCCACCACCACCGACGCGGCGTCCACATCCTCTCCCATCACCGTCACCATCACCGCCGCCGCCGCGCAAAATTTCACGCTCTCCGCCGCCTCGACCAGCCTGTCGACCACCTACGGCCAATCCGCCACCACCACGCTCAAGCTCGTCTCCACCGGCGGCTTCACCGGAGCCGTCAATCTCGCCTGCTCCGGCCTGGCGCCTGGCTACTCGTGCGCCTTCAACCCGTCCGCGCCCACACTCACCGCCAACGGAACCCAGACCAGCACACTCACCGTCGAAGTACCCGCTGCCGCAGCCGTTCGACCATCCCGCACCTCCGCCAGCAGCTTCCTGCCCGCCGACTCCACCGGCAGACTCGCGGCCTTGCTCGCCATGCTCGGCCTCATGCTCGCCGCCATTCGCTTCCGTCGGCGGCTCAGTCTCGCCGCCTTGCGCGGCCTGCTCGTTCTCGCCCTGCTGCTCGCCGGCATCGGCTCCATGACGGCCTGCAGCACCAACCCACTGGGAATCACTTCCCCGAATAACATTCAGAACTTCACCGTCACCGCCAGCAGCGGCTCCATCTCACAGACGGTCTCCATCAAACTCACAGTGCAATAACCATCCGTGGCAGATTGCCCTTGCCCTCAGAACGCATTCCTCTTGGCAAGTTTGCTTATTGATCCGGCACGGAAGGAATGCGTTTATGCGGCATAGGCGACGTCTTTCTGGCCGAAGTAGTTTTCCACTCGCTCTGGCTGTTTCTGGATGCTGCGCAGGGCGCTGATTGCGGTGCGGGTGAGGGCCAGTTTGTTTCTTGCCGGAGCAGCTTGGGTGACGCGCTGCTTCAGGTCGGCGTTGAGCAACTCGTCCGGATTCAGCTCCGGCGAGTAGCTGGGCAGGTAGAAGACCGCGATCTTCTCTTCGTTGTCGGCGAGCCACTTCTTCACCGCCTTCGAATGATGCGCGCGCAGGTTGTACAGAATCAGGAAAACCCTCTTGTTTCGCCCATGCACGAGCCGCTTCAGGAAGCCGATCAGGATCGTCGCATCCAGCGCGCCGGAGAAGACCTTCCAGCGCATCTCGCCCTTGTTGGTCACCGTCGAAATCACGCTCAGCCTGGACCGATTGGCGTTGGCCACGACCACCGGAGTCTTGGCCTTCGGCGCATAACCGCGGCCACGCACATCATCCGAGCGCAGCCCGGTCTCATCGCCCCACTGAATCTCCGCACCCTCTGCTTTCGCGGCTGTGGCGATCTTCGGATACTCCTCGTTGACCCACTTCGCAACGGCTTCCGGCGACGGCTCATCGGCTTTCTTCAGCGGTCGTTGTGGCGTGAATCCCCAGCGCTTCAGGTACTTGCCCATGTTGCGCCCTGTGAGCCGTACTCCGAACACCGCCTCGATCAACTCGCTCACCGCCTGGCGCGTCCACAACGCGTAGGTCATCTTCAACTGATCGGGAACATGGTCACGAATCCGTCGCTGCGCTTGGCGTTCCTGTTCCCGGCTCAGAGCGCGCCCCGCACCCTGAGGCCGATGCCCATGTCGCACCGTCACCGCAGGCCAGCCGCCCTGCCGATACGCCTTCACCGTTCCCCACGCTGTGCGCACAGCCAACTCGCACTGCCTCGCCGTTGCGGCGATGGTCGCCCCGCTCAGAACCATCTTCACCGCAAGCCGACGACGCTTATTCAACGCCGCCTCGGACAACTTCCTTCCGTCGCTTCTACCCAGACACCTCACAAACGCTCAAATCAGGCATCCGTTTCATGCTGGATCAAGAATACGTCCCTCTCCCGATATGGGGCTTTTATATAACCGAACTTACACTGGAATTAGCCAGAATCAGGCCTTTCAGCAGCGCGGAGCGGGCAGGTTTTCCACCAAAATGCAGAGATATCCATGACAACGCAATGGAGCATCTGCGTGCAATGAAAATCCACAGTCTTGAAAATATTACGTCCCGGGGCCGCCTGTATATAACTCGCACGTAAGAATGTGACGGTCATCACAGTCATACCTGTGGTGAAGGTGGTCTAAAGGAAGCAAGAGAGGTTGGAGAGCGCGCAGCGAATGCGGCAATGATCTGGCGGGAATAGCAAATAGGACAGCAAGCGTTATGAACCCGCAGGCAGCCTGATGCGGATAAGTCCTCCACGGCTTCCGAGCATATGACGAACAATTCTCCAAAGTCGCCGATGCGCCGGGTATCCGGGACTATCTGTGAATCCACTTGTCATACGCTATGAAACGCAATCAAGTACAAAGTAATTCACCGCAAGTGATCGGATTGGAAACACGACACGGGAGGAACTGTCAGCGATGAATCATGAGATCAGAGTTTCATCTGGAACCACACTTTTAGCAGCAACAATTCTGATAGTGATTCTGGCTTCAGCTCCGCGTGCTGCGGCGATTCCCGCATTCGCGCGGAAGTACAAAACAGCATGCTCCACATGTCACAACAATTGGCCTGAGCTCAATGATTTCGGCCTTGCGTTCAAGATAAATGGCTTTAAATTTCCGAAAGATGATGAGGATTTTGTAAAGGTGCCGCCATTGATGCTCGGCGCGCCAGCTCAGAAAGAGGCATTTCCCCATTCTATGTGGCCAGGAGAACTTCCGATCCTCCCAATCGCATTCCGCTATTCAGGCTACTTCAATTACAACAGCCCGCAGCCATCGGCAGTAACCGTCGCGCAGGGATTTGTTCCGCAAACGGATATTTTCGAACCGAACACTTTCACTATTATTGCCGCCAGCAGTCTTGGCCCTTCGCTTGAATTCTGGATTGACGACGATCTTGCTACAGCAGGATCCGGAGCTGATGGTGGACTGGGAGACGCCTACATCAAAGCGAATAACTTTATAGGCTATTATCTGCATGTTCCCAAAAACGATCTCAATGTAAGGTATGGACAGTTCGAGCTTGACTTGCCGTTTACACAG
Organism: Acidobacteriota bacterium; assembly: GCA_021846275.1. GTDB lineage: Bacteria > Acidobacteriota > Terriglobia > Terriglobales > Acidobacteriaceae > Acidicapsa. The sequence goes on along the minus strand of JAJZBZ010000002.1, from coordinate 464,737 downwards.
GCGCGCACGATCAACCTCACAGACTACGCAATTTACGATGAGACGGCCTATGTCAACCCCAGTGGGACCGGGCCACTCGTCGGCACGACGGCCAATCCATTTACATTTGCATCGCCACAGCGCGGAATTGAGTTAGGTGGATATCCGCATCAGGGCTATACCTGGTGGACAGTCTCAATTGTGGACGGAGAGAACGCTTTGTATGGGACGGCGCCACTGTCCGCGCGGAACTCAAAAGACGTGTATATCAATTTTTGGCAAGGATGGAATCTGGAGCGAAACCCTGCCATCCGCAAACAAATCCAGGCATCTGGTCCGACTGGCGTTCACGACCACACATGGATAAAATTCAACGGCTTCGGTTACTTTGGCGACAATGCCCTAAATCAGGGCGGAACCTTATACGCGGGACTGCCAACGATTCACGAGCCTTTCTATCGCGCTGGTGGCGCGTTTGACTACAGGTTCAGAGGAGATTTTGAACTCTGGGGCCTCATGGAGCACGCACATGATTCGAATGAAGCATTGAACGAGGGTCGCACGGGCTTCGTGCCTGTAACCCCGGTGACTTTTTCCGGTGGGTTCCTTGAAGCCGAGTACTGGTTTTATCCCTGGCTCATAGGTCTTATGCGCTATGACGGGGTTAACTCTCCGACGGATCGGTTAAATGGCATGTCCCGTTACGACACTCGAAACATCTATAGCCCAGGTTTGCAGATCTTTGCGCGTCCCAACATTAAATTGGAGACGCAGTATTCCTTCAGCTACCAACAGCCTATCCCGGGAAGCAACAACAGATTCTATCGCGACAATAAGTTCATATCAGGAGTTGATTTTGTATTTTGACGACCTCTGATACGCCGGTTCCAAACACAACAAACTAACACGAGAGGAGATGTGAAATGAGCAATTTTGTGAAGAGGATAATTTTCCCGAGCGCGGCTTTGCTGGTACTCGGAGCACTTTCGACTCCAGTTTGGGCGGGGGATGTGAAGGGAAAGGTGACCGCTCAGGGTATGCGTTCCCCTGAGAACATCGCCGTGTATATCGACGCCATCCCCGGCAAAACATTTCCTCCTCCGGCTCAACATGCCGTCATGGACCAGCACCATCTGGCGTTCGTTCCTCATGTGCTTGTCATCCAGAAGGGAACAACAGTTGATTTTACAAACGAGGACCCCGTCGGCCACAACATATATTGGCCTGCCATCAGTCGTAATAGGAAGCTCGCGCACAACATGGGCACCTGGCCGCAGGGAATTTCGAAACCATTCACTTTTGATGTGCTTGGCGATGTTCCCTTGCTCTGCAACGTTCATCCCGAGATGTCTGGTTACATCATTGTCGCGCCGACGCCGTATTTTGCACTGACGGACAAAGAAGGCAACTATGTCATCAAGAGTGTTCCGCCCGGCAGTTACACCTTGAAAACATGGAGCGAAGAGGCCAAGCCCGTGTCGCAGGTAATAACTGTGGGTGGAAGCATTGTGAACGCCAACTTAACCGTGAAGAGATAACAGTCCGACAGTGCATACCCGGCCTCGGAACTTGCGCAGCATAAGGAAAGGAGCCGCTAGGGTGTTCGAACACAAGAAGACCGTCGTACTCGCCACGGTTCCTGCACTTCCAGTATTGCTGCTTACGCAACTTGCAAGGCGGGGCCTGCACCAAGAAAGGAAGCTACACATAGGGGCATTCCCTGGAAGACATCGCCTCTCGCGGCGCTAGCGCGCAACAGAAGATATTTGGTGTGCCGCGGTTCCGGGCAACATATGTGCGAAGGGTCGAGAGATGGCGACGCAGAACAATGGAGGTGTGAGCGTGGATGTTCCCGGAAGAATTGAGAGCCAGAGCGTATTCATATCCGATGGCGGATGCAAAAAAGTTCGCCCAATCACCCACGAACGACACACGACAACCTCGCCGTGGAGCAGATATGTCCACTGAGAAATTGCAAAAGGCGCTTTCCCGGGCTCCTTATTATCTGTTTGCCGTCTGTGTAGGCGTCTTACTGGCTCTGACTTTCTGGCAGTCGAGGACTGATTGGCGCGTCTGGATGCGGTATGAGCACGGGCCGACCCCAGTTCGGTCGGTAGACATTCGCCCCGGTGTACTCGCATGGAAGCAACCAGTACTGCCTGCCCAGTATGTGCAGGGTAGCTGTGGTGCATGCCACCAGGAGGACCTTAACCAGACGCCTCGTCTGAATCATGGTCGGCTGCTAATCGCAAAGTATAACTGCATCGCATGCCATCAGCTTCAGGACATTGATAGGCCTCGCATGCTGGGTCCAGACCTAACCAATGTGGGAAACAAGGTAAGTCGTGAATGGATATACAAGTGGCTCAAGGAGCCGCGCACAATAACCGATGCGGATGGGAACGTTACTATTGACGGTGTGGACACGGATACACGCATGCCGAAATTTAATCTGAGCGATCTGGAGCTGCGCGCTCTCTCGGCGTATCTAAGTGTGCAGCACACGAAATCAATCGCACCGTATAGATTTAGCGCAGCTGTCGTTGCTGCCGCTGCTCGCAACGGGGATGTGGCTGACCAGGGCAAGATACGATTTGACCAGATGTTTTGTGTTACGTGTCACGCGCTCGCCGTTGATCGAGGCGGAGTGACCACGCTCATCGGTGGAGACATCGGTCCCGAGCTGACGAAGGTCGGAAGTAAAGTGAAGTCAGCCTGGCTGATGGCCTGGCTGCGTGACCCCGAAGGCTATCTCAAGCATACCAAGATGCCGCAATATCAGTGGTCTGACAAGGACCTGTATGAAGTGACGCAGTACATCATGAGACGGCTCACCGATCCGGATCTATTGCAGGATGTGCCGAAGCTGGGAGCACCCACAGATGCGGAGATACAACTTGGTCGCAGATTGTTCGTTGAAAAGGGCTGTGCCGAGTGCCATGTAATCCAAGGACTTGTGCCACGCAGCAATTTTGGCCCCGATCTTTCCGCATTCGGCATGGCGGCGAAGCCGTATCTCATTCAGGTCAGGATGGATGGTAAACAACAAAATCAACTGCATTTCGTTAAAGGCAACGTATCGCAGCTTGACATCAGCGTCTCAGAAATTCCGAAGTTCATGATTTCATATATCCAGCAGAAAGTAACGAATCCAGCCTCTGTTACTCCCGAGACGCACATGCCGCAATTTCACATGAGTCATGCGGATTTGGATGATCTAACGACTGCTTTGCTTAGTATGATCGGCCCTCCCATGGAGAGCGACACGCGGAAATCTCTGATCATTCCACGTCCCCACCCGGAATTTCACCCGGATGGGCAATTTCAAAAGCTTTACCATCGGTATAAGTGCTATGTCTGCCATGAGTTTAATGGATACGGTGGAACACTAGCACCAAGTCTCTCGTATGAGGGTAGCCGGTCGCAGCACGAATGGCTGGTCGAATTTCTTCGGAATCCGCAAACGCTCCGTCCAACACTTACAGTGAGAATGCCGGAGTTCAATATGTCAACGCAAGATGCAAGCACAATTGCGGATTACCTATCGGCGTCGCTACGAGATCCGAACGTGGATCCGAGCGCGATTAATGAAAAAGAATTTACGTCGCAGATGGCAGCGCACGGAAAACAACTTTTCGAGGCAAAGTATCAGTGTCAGTCTTGTCATACAATCGGCGCATCAGGGGGTTATGTTGGCCCAAGCCTGAACAATGTGGGTAATTGGCTGACTCCAGCTTGGTTGGAGGCGTGGTTGCGCGATCCTCAGGCGTTGGTTCCGGGAACAATTGAGCCGAGACATTCCTTTTCTGAAGAAGATGTCCGAGATATAACCGCATATTTACTGACTCTGAAGCAGTCTCAGACATTGGGAGGCGTCACATCTGCCGAGGTAGCGGGAGGGGGACAATGAAATACCTGCTGATTTTCTTTTCTGTCACGGTTGGATGTCTCGGGATAGCCGCATATGTGATGAAACATTACACTAACCCGCCATGCTGGTGTTGGTCCCGCGGTCAGGGGATGATCGTTACAAGCGTGCCGCATCTGGTATCGAGCCAGTACACCTCCTTCGGTTCCTACGGAACAGAAACTGACTGGAATGACCCGCAACGAATTATTCCCCTGAATTATTCTGAAACAGAAGGTAAGCTTGTATTCTACCAACAGTGCGTATGGTGTCATGCTGACGCCACACCTGCCGGACCTTCCAATCGCTCCAATGTGACACCGACTCCTCCATTGATGAATGATGGAACAATGTTCAATGGAATGAGCGATGCGTATCTGCAACAAATCATTGCGGCGGGAGGGCGCGCGATGGGAAAATCGGCCATGATGCCACCCTATGGCAAGTCGCTTACGCCGAGCGAAATTCGGAATGTGGTTGCGTATATGCGCGCAATAGCCGCTCCGGCATATCGCAGGTCGTCCGGTAGGATCCCAAAGAATAGGGGAGATTAGGTTCTATGAATTGCGCCGACAGGATTAATCGTGTCGTATGCGGATTCGTCGTGATGAGCCTGCTTCTTGGCGTGACTGCATCTGCATTCAGTCAGGTATTGCCGGAAGGAATCCTGAATCCAAAATTGAAAACTGACGAAGCTCGGTATCTGACGCAGCTTCAATCCCTCCGGCAATCAATTGATGGCACAACATTCCCTTATCCCTTCCATCTGGCGCGATATTTGAACGCGAAAGATGGTCAACGCATAAAGTCGGATCGAAACGGGATCGAATTTGTTTACTTTGAAGGTCGGGTGGTACTGAAGGTATCAGGGAGTTATCATGCGGCCTTCAACTCGACATTGCTTACCGAAAACGAGCGAGCGGGCAGAACCTTTCAAGACGTGGTTGTTCCCATCCTCCGACTCGTCACGCAGCAAATCCCGACAGACATTGACTGCGATGGCATCGGCTTTGAAATCTTATATGACACTCGAGATGCAAATAACACATACGACTTTGAGGGTCAGGAAGTACTGACCGCAGTGTTCGATCGGAGCGACGCATTCGCATTTCTGAATACTCCTGATGATACAAAGCGGCAGGAGATTCTGAATCGGTCGGACATTTTTGTGAACGGGAAAGACTTCGGTCTTGCGCTAGGCCATAGGAACCCTTTCAATGTTCAGGCCCTTGAGCGCTCGGTCCCACGCCAGGCACGAACCTCATCTCCCTCTGTCTCTGCAAGAATGGCAGCCACTCCAAGTGGTGAAACTCCCGCTGTGCTCGCCGCTCCGGTGGTTTCGCAATTGAGACCCGGCTTCAAGCTTCCGCCATCTGCTGATGCAATGCGATTGCAGGCGGAGTTTCAGGCGCAACTCAATGCGATGCGGACAGCGGATGGGGAAAGGTTTCATCTCGAACAGAATGCGCCAGTGATGTTTGAAAGCCTCGGTGCGCAAATCTTATTGCATATGACGATGCGGAATACGCTCTCCTTTGATAGGGGCGCGAGTTCAATTTATAAGCGCGCTGCTCAGACTTTCGATCTATTTCTCGCGCCGGAGTTGAAGTATCTCATGAAGGCACTTCCGGCAAACGCGGAATACGATCTGATTGACTTCTCGGTGCATAATCGTTCCGGGTCAGAGAAATCCGCTACCGAAACCATCGATTACGTTTGTCCCTTGAAGTCAATTCATTTCTTTGTTGAGGACAAGGTTACCAGCCAGGATGTAATCAATCAGAGTATTGTTTTAGTAAATGGCGTAAGAATTGCCCTGAATCTACAAGCTGTAGAGTAGAAAATCTCGCTCCGCCTGGATGAGTTAAACATGTAGCCATGCGATGTCCTTGCTAGTGTGCCGAGTCTTAAATAATATATATAACATTGTGGTTTCTTCTCATCGAATAAAGTGAGGAGGACCGTGTTATGCGTATCGGACGCCCATTATGCCCGCTGACGTTGACTTTGGAGCAGCGCGAGCAGTTGCAGTCCTGGTCGCGTCGTGCGAAGACGGCGCAGGCTCTGGCTTTGCGCTCGCGGATCGTGTTGTTAGCCGCAGACGGCGTGGCCAACAAGAAGATCGCCCGCAGGCAAGGTTGTTCCCAGCCGACGGCTGGCAAGTGGCGTCAGCGCTTCCTGGACTTCGGTCTCGATGGCCTGCTCGATGAACCGCGTCCCGGAACCCCGCGCAAGCTCAGCGACCGTCAGATCGAGCAGGTGTTGAGGCGGACGCTGGAGACTCAGCCGGAGGCGGCAACGCACTGGTCCACGCGCGACATGGCCAAGGCTTGTGGACTCAGCCAGTCCACGATAAGCCGCATCTGGCGCGCCTTTTCGCTCGCTCCGCACCGCTGTGAGACCTTCAGGCTCAGCCGCGATCCGCTGTTCATCGAGAAGGTGCGCGACATCGTTGGCCTCTATCTTGCGCCGCCAGATCGCGCGCTGGTCTTGTGCGTGGATGAAAAGAGCCAGATACAGGCGCTGGATCGCACCGCGCCGCTGCTGCCCATGCGCCCCGGCCAGATCGAGCGGCGAACCCACGATTACACGCGTCACGGCACAACCAGCCTCTTCGCCGCGCTCGATGCCAGAACAGGCAAAGTCATCGGCCAGACCCAGCAGAGGCATCGCTCCAGTGAGTTCCGCAACTTCCTCGATACCATCGAAAAGAACGTTCCCACGGACCTGGACGTGCATCTGATTCCTGGACAACTACGGCACTCACAAGACGCAGAGGATCCGCAACTGGCTCGCCAAGCGACCCCGCTTCCACCTGCACTTCACCCCGACCTCCGCCTCATGGCTCAACCTGGTGGAACGCTGGTTCGCGGCACTCGCCGACAAACAACTCCGTCGCGGCACTCACCGCTCTACCAAAGAACTTCAAGACGCCATCGGAAGCTTTATCCAACATCACAACCAGAAGCCAAAGCCCTTCGTCTGGCACAAAACAGCAGACCAAATCCTCGACTCTGTCGCTCGCTTTTGTATAAGAAATTCAGACTCAGGACGCTTCTGGCTATATAAGATGATCGCAATTTGGGCAGGCGACCGGAAGCTGTTACTACCATTGACTGAATCTGGGACAGTCCGGCACAGGTGGTGCGGGCGTACGTAATCTGGCGCGGGCCTGCGCCTGGCGCTATTATCGGCAGCAGATGAGAGACCTTTAGAAGGTTTCCAAAAATTATTCTGCGAGGTGTGCGATGTCCGCAACTTTCCCCGTCTGCGATGCCATGGAGATCAGCCCGCGATTCCGCAAGACCGTGGAGGAGCGCATCGAGCGTCTCGAACGCGATGCTGCGACGGACGAGATGAATCTGGCGCATCTCGACAATGAGGACCACCTGCGACGGCATCGCAGGCTGGTGGCGCTGCAACGGGCCGAGGCGCTGAGGATGCGGCTGTTTCTGGATCGAGCGCGGACGCGGCTGCCACGCCCGATGGTCGAGCTGTAGAGCGGCCGCGACGCGCGCACCCTGCGCGTCGCCGCTCGTTCTTTCGCCGACCGTCGCCAACAGTGGCGGACTATTTCCCTCACAGTCCGCACGAGACGGACACCCGCAAAAATCCGTGCCAGAGGCGCGCGAAGATTTTCCTTGACAGCACTTTTTCTGTGGCAGGCGGCGGGCTTTTCCGGCTCTTCTGCACATGGTTTCAACAGGGTGATTGTGCGGCAAATGCTTGTCTGCGCGGAACCTGTCCGGGTTTCCCGCAGAGGCGCGATTTTGGTGGGCGCTTTTTCGCTCATTTTTCCCTGTTGCGCGCGGAGGCTGGTGGCCGTAGTCTCGGAAAACGTTGCTGCTTCACGTCCACGGTTTTGACTGCGAAATGAGGCCAGCGCGTGGCAGGAAAATGGCCGCGCGTGAGGTTGAGATTTCGGGTACTCCGGGGCGCTGATTCCCAACAAGCGAAGCGGGCATGGCGCAGTGGCCATGCTCAAAAGAACACGCCCTTGAGGCGTGCGTGGGAGTTGTTGTCTTCTGACGCGGAGCAGCGCGAGAACAATTTTGAGGTAAGGAGCCTGTGACAAACGATGCGGCCGAGGAAACTGATTTTGTGTGTGGATGGGAATGAGCGAGCGCTGGCGGTGCGGCGATTTCTGCTGGAGACGCGGGGCTTTCGCGCGGTGACGGCGACGAGCCTGCATGAGGCTGTGGCGGTGTTGGGCGCGCAGCAGGTGGACCTGGTGGTGGCCGAGCTTCGACTGCCGCAGTTTGACGGCAACCATGTGATCGGGCAACTGAAGCAACTGATGCCGGAGCTGCCGATGCTGCTGACGAGCGAGAGCGTGCGCGCCGGCGAGCGGACGCATCAGGCGGATGCGTTTCTGGGCAAGGGGAACTCGTCGGCGGCGGAGCTGATGGAGCGGATTCGCGTGATGAGCGCGCGGAAGCGCGGGCCACGCAAGGCAACGACGGTGGTTGCACGACAGATGGCGATTCCGGGGATCGCGGTCGCCTCCTGACGCGAGCCGACCGGGATGGCGTGGCGCAGTAGCATCACAGAAGCGGAGTGAGAGAACGGGATGTCGATGAACGTGGCAACGATTCTGGATATGGTTTCGCGAACGGCCGAGGCGACGGTGCTGGTGTTGGCGACGCTGTTTCCTATCGTGAATCCGATTGGAAGCGCGGCGGTTTTTCTGTCGATGGTGGGCAGGCTGGAGGATGGCCTGCAACGTCGGCTGGCGCGGCGGATTACGTTTTACAGCTATTGCCTGCTGGTGGTTTCGATGATTGTGGGCGGGAAGATTCTGTCCTTCTTCGGGATCTCGCTCTATGCGGTGCAGATCGGCGGCGGGCTGGTGGTGGCGTCGAGCGGATGGCAGTTGCTGACCAAGGACGCGAAGAAGGATGAGCAGGCGGTGGCCAATCCGGATGAGGTGCTGGCGCGGGCGTTCTTTCCGTATACGCTGCCGATTACGGTGGGTCCGGGATCGATCTCGGTGGCGATTGCGCTGGGCGCACATCTGCCGTCGCAGTTGCATGCGGCGGGATTTTTTTCGCCGCTGGTGCTGATTGCGTCGCTGGTGGGCAGCGCGCTGGTGTGCGCGATTGTGTACATCTGCTACCGATGGGCGCGAAATGCGGCGCGGATGCTGGGCAGCACGGGGATGGTGGTGCTGATGCGGCTGTCGTCGTTCATTCTGTTCTGCATCGGGGTGCAGATACTGGCGACGGGCGTCAGCAGCTTCCTGCATTCGATTCATCTGCGCTGAGGACGGGATCAGACGGTGAGCACTGACTCAGAAGATGCGCCAGCACGTCCGCGGCGGTGTAGCTTGTGCGGTTGGCGGGAAGAAATCGTGTCAGATCGTTGAGGCCGTCGCCGGCGGTGAGCAGAGGCAGTTCGGCGAGTCCATCGTGTCGCCTTTGTGCGAGTCCGATGTTTGCCAGGAGAGCGTTGCATAAGCATTTTCTCCCGGCGGTTTCGCTCATCTGGCCGCCCTTGGCCAGATAGGCTGAAACTGGCTCCGCTGGGCAGCGGTATCCGATGCGGCTGGCAGAGCCTGTGGGAGTTGCCGCGCCGGACTGCGCAGCCGTGCCGGATTCGTTGATCCAATACGGCTCGCGAAGGTAACCGAGGTCGCAGAGCCGCTCCCGCGCGGAGTAGGCATCTGGCTCGGAGAGTGTTTCGTTCAGACGAACGACCTTGAATGGGAATCCGGTGGGCGAGGCAAGCGGGTCGGTGAAAACCTCGGCTGCGCCGGAGCGGACGCGCTCCAGCACGGCACGCCTGAGCACGGGATCGATGCCGGACTCCTCGGCGAAGGCGAAGGGCGTTCCGACTTGAATGCCGGTGGCACCGAGTTCGAGTGCTTCCCGCAATCGCTCGGGACTGCCGTAGTTGCCCGCGAGCCAGAAGGGAACGCCGAGCGCGCGCAGAGCGGCAAAATCAACCTGATCGCGCTCACCGTAAAGCGGCTCACCCGATGAGGTGCGCTGTTCCCTGCCACGCGGAGGGGCATTGTGGCCCCCGGCGCGATGGGTCTCCACGACCAGCCCGTCCACGCGTCCATTCGAGCGCTTAAGCATGGTTGCGGCGAGCGCGTTGGAGGAGACGATGGCGAGAAACTTTGGTCGATCGAGGGCGGGCAACCCGGCCTGGCGCCACTCCTCGCCAAGGAATTGCCGGGGATCAAAACGCATGTGGACGGGCGCGGGCGCGTCCGTGACGCTGAGCCGGTACTCGGCAGGCTCGTGGACGGCGAGCCGGTCAAGAACGCCGGGGATGTGAAGCGGAATCCCTGCGCCCATGAGGACATAGCCGACGCCGGCGAGCATGGCACCATAGAGCGAGGGCAGATGGACGGTCTGCACCTTTTCCAGCAGGTTGATGCCGATGGCGTGACTGTGACCCATGCGCGCGAGCGCGACCTCAACGAAGTTGCTGACGATACATAGCTCGACAAGCTTTCGCGCATCGTTCTGGGTGTGCATTGGCGTAGCGCGGAAGGGTTGTTGCGCGGCTTTGCCCCCCGGCACAAAATACTCCTGCCAGACGCGGCGCGCCATCTGGGGGAAGGGAAACATTTCGAGACCCGCACGCATGCTTCCATCGGGATCGCCGTTGCCGAGTCGGCGCAGGAAAATCTGGTCGATGGCTGTGCTGGAGACGACGCCAAGTTGGCCGAGCCGTGCAACTGCCTGAGCCAGACGCCAGTTCGAGACGCCAGCGCCCATGCCTCCCTGAAGGATGCGGGGAAGTTGCTTCATGGGAATGATTCTTTCAGTGCGTTGGCACGGAGGGATGTGACAGTCAGCACACGACCGTGTTCATTGACGCGCGGGCCAAGGCCGGCGCGGAGGTAACAACCACCTGTCGGGATGGACGCGGTGCGAATCAAGCGCGAGGATATGAGCCTGTATCCACCGACCAGTTGATGTTTTTGCTCGTTTTTGCTATCATTCAACTGGATGGTGGATATGAATCGAGACTCGATTTTGCCGCTGACGATGGGAGCGGCTGGGTGCGCGTGGGGATTGTGACCGCGTATGCTCTGGTCATGCTGGTGGCGCTGGGCGAGCAGTGGAGGGCCGTGCCAGCGTAGTTGCCGCGGCACGGATGGATGCTCGGAATGGGCAAGGGAAGGATGGAGGTGGTTGGAATGTCGCGTGCTGAAGTTCGTAAGGAGACGGTTCGGAAGAACGCTAAGAAAGCGCATGAGGTTGCACCCGCACGCTCGCGGTGGGAGCAGATTCTGGACGTGACGTTTCGGCTGATTGCGACCGAGGGTCTGGAGGGTTTGCGGTTCTCAGCGGTGGCGGCAAAGGTGGGCATCAACAATGCGACGCTGTGCTACTACTTTCCGACGCGCGAGGAACTGATTCGCGGGCTGACGGAGCGGCTGATGCTGCAACTGAAGTCGAGCGGTGCGGCGGCGGACGGGATGAGCGCTGTGGAGCAGTTGCGGCAGTTTTTTGCTGATCTGGGGCGCAGGGTGATGGATGACCCCGCGTTTTTCATTGTGATTACGGAGCTGGCGCTGCGCGCGCAGCGGGACGCGAAGATTGCCGAGATCGATGCGCAGCGGGAGAACTTCTGGCAGCGTCGGATTGAAGGGATTCTGGAGCGCGGCGTGGCCGAGGGCGCTTTTCGGCGGAAGCTGGACTGCGAGACGGTGGCGCTGGCGATCATGGTGCAGTGCAAGGGCGTGGCACAGCATGCGGCAATGCGGCGTCGCAAGGCGAAGGAGCTGACGGCGCTGGTGGAGGAGATTGCGCGGCAGGTGGAGCTGCGCGTGGTGCGCGAAGCGGCGAGTGAGTTGACGGCGCGCAGGAAATAACGGGACCGAACTGCGCAGCCGGGCGGCGGCGCAGAGGCGAGGCGAAGGAGTCGGAATGAAAATCGGTGTGAGTGTGCTGGCCGGGATGGTGGCGATGGCGGCGAGCGTGGCGGGAGCGCAGGCGCTGCGCGTGGGCGATGCGTTTCCGGCGGTGACGACGAAGGCGCTGAGTGGCGGGACGCTGACGCTGCCCGACGGGCACGAGGCGGTGGTGATGGTCGGGTTCACGCAGGCTTCGGGGAATGATTCGGCGGCGTGGAATGCGCGGCTTGCGAAGGATTTTCCGGCGGTGGAGGTGGATGACCTGATCGTGCTGGACGCGGTGCCGGGGCTGATGCGCGGGATGATTACGGCGGCGGTGCGGCACGGGATGTCGCAAGCTCGGCAGGCGCACTCGGCCGTGGTGGTGAAGGACGGCGCGTTGTGGCGCGCGCGGGCGCAGGGAGCCGATGAAAGCCATGCGGTGGTGTTTGTGGTGGATGCGGGTGGGCGGGTGCGCGCGATTGTCTCCGGGCCGGTGACGGAGGCTGGGTATGCGTGGCTGAAGGCGGCTGTGGAGGCTGTTCCGCACTCCTGAAAGTGACGGAAAACCACGGCTGCAAGGTTTTTTGGGAGAGATTTCCCATAATGGCACTGATGGGCTGCCGACTCTATTGCTTGGCGCGGAGGCAGGCCAGCAAGGCCCAGAGCGACAAACACTGCCGCATGTCCTTGTGAATGAAGACTCTTTCCGCTGTCGCTCGGACGGACGGCGATGGAGTCTTTTCATTTGGGTGGAGGCAGCTTCGTCTTCGCCTCAGACAACGGAAGCAACACCCCATGACAGGCGGCATGGGCAGCTTCTTTTTTCATCGGAGTCGTTGTACCATGACTCGTCCGCGGAGTCTGGCGCAGTGCTGTCGCGGATTCCGCGAGAGAAGTGCAGAGCATATTCCTTATACGCCAACGTGGCTTCCGTCGATTTCCTGAAACCTCTTCTGATAGCGAATCTCATGCGGGTCGTTATCGGAGTTCCCCGATCTACGAAACGCGCTCCGGGTGAAAAACGATGCGATAGGAGGAACAAGTCATGGCATGCAGAACCGCTTCCGTTGAACGAGTGGCCGACAGTACGGTCAGGGCCAAGCAACAAGTCGATAAGCTGATGGAGATGATCAAGTCGCAGGAGGGCGAGAACAAGGCCGCCTTCTTCAAAAACATTGATGCGCATCTGGCTGATGCGCGAGTGACCGATGCGAGGGAGATTTCTTATAACTCGGATATCAAGACGGAATATACCAGTGAATTCAGTCTGGATAAGATTGCAGCGGTTGTTGTATCGGCGCTGAAGGCGCTGGAAAAGGCCACGGATAAGTCGGTGAAATCGCCGGCGACGAGTCCGGAGGCGATTGAAGCCTACACGGACCTGGTCAACAAGGTTGCAGAAGCAGCCAAGTCGTCATCGAATGCCGCTGCAAGCCTTTCGTTTGCGATGAACCGGTTATCGCCCGGCGTATTCGCATTCCTGTATGCCTCATCGGTGAATATCAAAGACGATGAGACGTTTGGAAATGAGGCGGTGACGACGACGGCGATCTACTATCGGCTGATGCAGAGCATTGATGATGTGAAGCAGGAGGCGGCGTTTGAGCTGGCTCTCATCGAGAAGAAAAACCTGATCGGCATGAAGATTCTGCAGGCCGCGCTGACGGATTCCCTTGCTGACGGGAAACTCGACATCGACGAATGGTCCAAGAAGGACGACGCTTACACGCTGGCGATCAAAAAAATTCAGGCTCGCCTGGATGCCATGAAATTCGAGGCACCGAGACTGCGCGCCATGTCAAAGGCGGCAGCGCCGAAGGCGCTCGACTCAGGAACAAAGTTGAGCGAGGAGCTTGTTCGTTCGGCACTCCAGAGACTATCGGCGATGGGGGGAGCTTACAAGGTTGCGATCCAGGCCAGCGAAGCCCGTTTGCGGAACCATTACTACTAGTCAAGAGAGCGTGAGAGCGCTGGCGCGGTGCCATGGCATCAACCCGAAGACGGCTGCCAAGTGGCGGAGGCAGGAATCCACGGCGGATCGCAGGACTGGCCCGACCATTCCCCGATGCTATGATCTCCGGCGCAAAGCAAGAACCCCGCAAAACGCTTGAGTTTCAGGAGAGAATCTTGACAGCACCCCCCTGAATACGCAATATCGCATTCGGTTCTGTGGGGAAACCGGAGAGCAGGAGATCGGTTTTTGCCATTCGCACTCATCTGATACACTCAAGTGAGCGAGGTGGTGACAACCTTGCTCGCTTGCAGTTGCGCGAGCGAAGCGCTACGCAAAGGACGCGGCCGATAAGGCACGTTCCAGCCCATGCAGCGCCTACAATCCTTCCGACACTGCGTCGGCTCGCCCGGAGCCGCTTCCAGTGGGGACGTAGCTCAGTTGGTTAGAGCGCTGCCCTGTCACGGCAGAGGTCGCGGGTTCGAGCCCCGTCGTCCCCGCCATTGATTCTCAATGAGATAGAGTCAATGGCAATCCACCGTGACCACCCACATTCCAGCCCACACTGAATTCACCAGGTCCAAAACAGATCCCATTGCGTCGAGATAAGCTCACTGCGCTGCGATCATCCATTCCATGTCGGACTGTGTGTACAGGCCGAGCGTGGTTTCGATCGTGTCATGGCGCGGTATCCCCTGAACTGTCCTGGGATTTTCTCTGGCCGCATGGACGAGCCAATGGCTATGCCGCTAGTTGTGAGAGCCGAAGCCATACCCTCGGGGATCATCACGCCCGCAGCCAAGGCCGCAGGGCGAAGGTGATCCGCCACGAACACTGAACTGGAGAGCGGAACCTTCCCCGAAGAACGCATCGACGGGGAACAAAAAATCGTTCGTCCCGTGGTACAGGGTTGTTTCCTGCCAATTTTTGAGCGCCTTTGCCAAAATCTCGTGCATTGGCGCCTCCGCATCCGATCCTTCGGTCTTGGTGTTACCGTCTTCACCCTTGGCCCAGCGCTTCGAGATTCGGATACAGCGTTCGTTCCAAAGAACGTCGCTCCAGCGAAGCCCAGGAACCTCTGAGGCTCGCAGGGCAGTGGCGGCGCACGTCAGTTCAAAGATCCGGTGAAGAAGGCTGTCCAGGCCGAAGAGAATCGCAAGCGTTTGATCCGGGGTTATGGCGATGGCTCTGTACATTCCCCCTCAACAACGGCGTTGATGGAGCACGCATTCCGAGGGCAAGGTCAGTTTTTCGCCAGAACCAACCCTCAATCTGGATCCGTTCCAGCCAAGCCCGTCACGGCAGCGGGAGTGCTACGGATGGTTGCTGGCGCGCGGAGCGCGTGGCTGCTCGATGCAATGGAAGGGCCAGTGGCGCAGGCGGTGGGCGCGCAGGAAGTAGAGGACGGAGCCGGTGGCGGCGATGGCGGCTGCGGCGGCGAGTTCTTTGAAGGGATGCGGACGGAAGGCAAGGATGAAGAGAAAGCCGGCGATGGCGGCGAAGACGGGTAGCGGGTAGAGCGGCATGCGGAATGGGCGCGGCAGCGAGGGATGGCGGCGGCGCAGGGCGAGCAGGCCGAAGTGCTGGAGCAGAAATTGCAGCAGGATGCGGATGACGACGAGCAGGGCGATGACCTGGCCGAGGGAGAAGAAACAGAAGAGGGTGGCGGTGAGTCCGAGGGCGATGAGCGAGCGGTGAGGGAATCCGTGGCGGGGATGGAGCGCGTCGAGGGAGCGAAAGAAGTTGCCGTCGCGTGCGGCGGCCCAGGGAACGCGGGAGTAGCCGAGCAGGAGCGAGAAGACGCTGGCAAAGGCGCTCCAGAGGATGAGCGCGGCGAGGACGCGGGCGGCGGTGGAACCGAAGGCGACGCGGGCGAGGTCGGCGACGAGGGCGATGCGTCCGGTGGAGTCGGATGCGGCGAGCGAGCCGGAGCCGAGCGCGGGCAGCAGGGCGAAGTTCATGGCGAGATAGAGCGCGGCGACGATGGCGAGCGAGAGCAGGATGGCTCGGGGGATGGTGCGCTGAGGATGGCGCACTTCCGAGCCGAGGAAGCAGATGTTGTAGTAGCCCCAGTAGTCGTAGCAGGCGATGAGCGTGGCCTGAGCGAGCGCGGGCAGGAGAGCGAGCGTGGGCCAGCCGAGCAGCGAGGCGAGCGTGGGCGCGGGATGGAGTCGCGCGGAGACGGCTGCGCCGGAGGCGACGACGCCGAGGATGGTGACGAGGACGCCGAAGAAGAGGATCCAGGCCATGCGGGCGACGGCGGTGAGGTTGCGGTAGAGCAGGGCGGTGACAAGCAGGCAGGCGGCGGCGGCGATGAGGCTGGTGGAGTGGACGAATGGGAGGATGGGCGTGGCGAGCGCGGGCCAGAGCCAGACGGTGAAGGTGGCGACGCCGAGGCAGCCGGAGGCGATGGAAAGCGGCGCGGAGAAGCTAAGCTGCCAGACGTAAAGGAACGAAATCCAGCGACCGGCGCGGCGTGGATTGTAGAGCTGGCGCAGGAAGGCGTAAGAGCCACCGGCGTCAGGGAAGGTGGCGCCGAGTTCAGCCCAGACGAGGCCGTCGCAGAGGGCGATGACGGCCCCGAGCAGCCAGGCCCAGGCCGAGTATCGGGCGCCGGCCGTGGCGAGGATGATGGGAAGCGTGACGAAGGGGCCGACGCCGATCATCTCCATCATGTTGAGGGCGACGGCGGTGGGAAGGCCGAGACGGCGAGCGAGCGCCGGGTGAGCGCGGTGCGTGTGGGTGGGGTCGGGTGTGCGCGTCGGGTGGGTGGGTTGGGACATGGTTGCGATTGCGGTGCGGCGGGCGGCTGCACGGATTGTACACTGGCGATGAGATGAGAGAGATGACGCGAAGGAATCGGATGGCGGGATGGATGGCGCTGGCGGCGCTGGCGGGGATGGGCGCGGCGCAGACGGCGGCGATGGGGCAGGCAACGCAGCAGGCGACGGCGAAAGACGGTGCGGCGTACCCGGCGGCGCGGGAGCGCGCCGAGGCGCTGGCGGTGGATCGCGGAGCGGCGGGACTGGCGCTGAGCCTGAAGCGTCTGGGGACGTGGGCGAGCGTGATGGATATTGTGGCGCATCCGGATGACGAGGATGGCGCGATGCTGACGTATGAGAGCCGCGGAGTGGGCGCGCGGGCGAGCCTGCTGACGCTGACGCGCGGCGAGGGCGGACAGAATGCGATGTCTGCCGATGCTGACGACGCGCTGGGCGTGTTGCGGACGAATGAACTGCTGGCGGCGGATGCGTACTACGGGGTGAGGCAGTACTTCGGGACGGAGGCGGATTTCGGGTTTTCCAAGACGCAGGAGGAAGCGTTTCAGCAGTGGGGTCACGATCGGGTGCTGTATGACACGGTGCTGGCGATTCGGCGGGAGCGTCCGCTGGTGCTGATGGCGACGTTTGTGGGCGGGATTACGGATGGCCACGGGCAGCATCAGGTTTCGGGCGAGATTGAGCAGGAGGCGTATGAGGCGGCAGGGGACGCGAAGGTGTTTCCGGATCAGATTGCGGCGGGACTGAGGCCGTGGAAGCCGCTGAAGGTGTATGGTCGAGTGCCGTTTGCGCCGGTGACGGCGCAGGGAATGTTTGATTATGCGACGGGCAAGTGGGCACCGGCGCGGTTTTACAACTACGTGACGAAGACGTGGTCGGATACGGCTCCGACGGCGGATGTGCGGATTCCGACCGGGGAGTGGAATGCGGTGGATGGGCTGAGCTACGAGCAGATTGCGCGCACGGGCTGGGGCGAGCAACGGTCGCAGTATGGAGGCGGGAATCCGACACTGAGCGGCGGCGACGGCAGCGCGTATCACCTGTGGGCTACGCGGGTGAGCGCGGTGGAGGTGAAGGATTCAAAGTGGATTTTTGAGGGAATTCCGGTGGGGGTTGAAGGGCTGGCGTGGCTGGTGACGCGGAATGACGGCGGCGCGGCTCCGGATTGGCTGACGCAGGGACTGGCGCAACTGGCATTGACGGTGAAGGCGGCGCAGACGGAATATCGTGCGGAGAAGCCGGAGGAGATTGCGCCGAAGCTGAAGGAGGGATTGCAGCAGACGCGAGCGCTGCGCAGGCGCGTCGAGGCGAGCAGGCTGGAGCAGCCGGGCAGGAGCGACCTGAGCGTGGAGCTGGCGCGCAAGGAGCGGCAGTTCGAGACGGCGCTGGGCGAGGCGCTTGGGCTGGATTTGCAGGCCTTCACGGTGCGCACGGCGCAGGCGGAGCGCGGGCCGTTTGGCGGCGGGATCAACGAGACGCCGGTGAGCGCGGTGCCGGGGGAAAAGCTGCTGGTGCGGGTGCATACGAATGCGGCTTCGCCGGAGGCCAAGCTCGCGCGGGTGTGGCTGAGCGGGACGGATGGTCGGAACTGGAATGCGGGCGTAGCGGAGAATCCGGCAGCGCAGAATCCGACGGCAGACGCGACGCTGACGGCGACGGTGCCCGCCGATGAGCCGCCGACGGAGCCGTATTTTACGCGCCCGACGGCGGAGCAGCCGTATTACGACGTGAAGAATGCAACGCTGCGCGACGAGCCGTTCGCGCCGTATCCGCTGGAGGCGTGGGCCGAGTTCAACTATGACGGAGTGGCGGTGCGGATGGGCGAGGTGGTGCAGACGATGCATCGTGAGCCGGGACGTGGCGGAGTCTTTGAGCCGCTGGTGGTGACGCCGCCGATTGGGGTGAGCGTGGAGCCGGAGGCGGAGATTCTGCCGCCCGGGGGTG
This sequence comes from Acidobacteriota bacterium, assembly GCA_021846275.1. GTDB lineage: Bacteria > Acidobacteriota > Terriglobia > Terriglobales > Acidobacteriaceae > Acidicapsa. The sequence goes on along the minus strand of JAJZBZ010000002.1, from coordinate 446,321 downwards.
GTCCGCTCGCGGTGCGCGTGGTGGTGCATGCCGAGCAGGCGGCGACGGGGACGGTGAGGCTGAAGCTGCCGGAGGGCTGGACGGCAACGCCGAGCGAGGCGACGTTTGCGCGGAAGCAGGCGGGGGACAGTGAGCCGATGAGCTTTGAGATGACGCCGCCGCAGGATCTTTCCGCCGGAAAGCGGATCGAGATTCAGGCCGAGGCGGTGTGGAATGGCGAGCCGTTCACGAGCGGCTGGCGCAGCGTGGGCTACCCTGGGCTGCGGCCGTATAACGTCTATCGCCCGGCGGAGATGGCGACGCGGCGCGTGGACGTGAAGGTGGCGCGCGGGCTGCGCGTGGGTTACGTGATGGGCACGGGCGATACGGTGCCGGAGGCGCTGCGCGGCCTGGGCGTGGAGCCGCATCTGCTCTCGGCGCAGGAGATTGCGCAGGGCGATCTGTCGGCGTGGGACGTGATTCTGATCGGGATTCGCGCGTACTCGGTGAGGCCGGAGCTGGCGGCGAACGAGGCGCGGCTGGAGGCGTTTGAGCGAGCGGGCGGAACGGTGATTGTGCAGTATCAGAGCGGGAATTTCCCGGCTCCGTTTGCGCTGAGCATGGGGCGTATGCCGGAGCGCGTGGTAGAGGAGACGGCTCCGGTGAAGCTGCTGAACGCGGACAATCCGCTGCTGACGACGCCGAACCGGATTACGCCGCAGGATTTCGATGGATGGGTGGAAGAGCGCGGGCATTCGTTCCTGGATACGTGGGACGCGGCGTATGTGGCGCTGACGGAGACGGCGGATCATGGACAGGACGCGCAGCGCGGCGGGCTGGTGGTGGCGCAGGTGGGCAAGGGGCATTTTGTCTACGTTTCGTATGCGCTGTATCGGCAGTTTCCGGAGCTGGTGCCGGGCGCGTATCGGCTGCTGGCAAATCTGGTGAGCCTCGGCGCAAAAGAGCGATAAACAGCCACGCTGCGGAACCAGCGCGCAGAAACTCGAGAGAAAAACGGGCGGAGATTTGCGGCGCAGGCGGCGAGTCTGCGCCTTTCTGTGTCCTGTGGATTTGTTACAGCCATGTGACAAATGTTACAGGCGTGTTGCGCATGTTGCAGCCACGTAAAAAGATGAGGTGAACGTCATCTGAATTGCTCTCTGTTAGCCAAATATTCACATTTGTCTGGGAGTCTGAATAAGGATTTCCCCCACAAGGCTTCCTGCGCACGGGGTGGATGTGTGCGCAGTGGCTCGTGAACAAGAGAACGGCATAGAGAGAGGCTCAATGAAGAAGCGAAATCAGGCGGCGATGGTGGTGATGCTGGCGGCGGGCGTGATGCTCGCTTCGGTGAATCGCGCAGGAGCGCAGACGACGAAGACGGTGCATCACGCGGCCGCGAAGAAGCCGGACACGGTGAGCGCCGAGCAGCTCCAGCAGCTCAAGGACGAACTGGAGGGCGAGATCAACGCGCTGAAGGGCGCGCTCGCGGATCGCGATGCGAAGCTGAAGCAGGCCGAAGACGCGGCGGCGGCGGCGCAGCAGGAAGCGGCGAAGGCCGAAGCTGCGGCGAACGACCAGCAGCAGGCGGCCACGGAGAATGCTTCCACGGTGAGCACGCTGAACGCGACGGTGGCCAACCTGAAGCAGAGCCAGCAGGAGATGACGGCGAAGCTGGAGACGGCGCACAAGACGATGGAGCAGGAGATCGAGCATCCGGACGCGATTCATGTGAAAGGGATCACGATCTCGCCGACCGGATCGTTCATCGCGGCAGAAACGGATTATCGCAGCGCGGCGACGGGCGGCGGATTGAATACCGCGTTTGGCGCGATTCCGCTGGCCAACTCCGACGATGCGCAGATAAGCGAGTTCGACGGAACGGGTCGTCAGTCGCGCGTGGCGATTACGGCGACGGGCAGGATTCCGGCGATGACCATGACCGGCTACTACGAGATGGACTGGCTGGGCACGGGCATCACGAGCAACAACAACCAGAGCAACAGCTACGTGCTGCGGCAGCGGCAGTTGTGGGCGCGCGCGGCGCTGAACGACGGCTGGAGGTTCACCGGCGGACAGATGTGGTCGCTCGCGACGGAGACGACCCAGGGGCTGACGAACGGATCGGAGATCCTGCCGGCGACGATCGATCCTCAGTACGAGGCGGGCTTTGTGTGGACGCGGCAGTATGGCTTCCGCGTGACCAAGGATTTCGGGCGGAAGTTCTTCCTGGGCGCTTCGGCGGAGAATCCGCAGATTCTGCTTGCGGGCAACGGGCTGCCGACAAATCTGCTGATCGGTTCGGCGGGCACGGCGGGCGGATTGTATAACCCGACGGCGAACTACTCGTTCAACGTGGCGCCGGACTTCATTGTGAAGGCCGCGTGGGAGCCGGGCTGGGGCCACTGGGAACTCTTTGAGATCAACCGCTTCTATCGGGACCGCGTCTATCCGAATGCGGCAACCAAGTCCTCGACCGGCGCGTATAACGACTCGACGTATACGGCGGGCGTTGGCGGCGGATTCCGCGTGCCGTTTGCCGACCAGAAGGTTTCGGTGGGCCTGAAGGGATTGTGGGGCCAGGGAATGGGCCGCTACGGTTCCTCGACGATTGCCGACGTGACGCTGCGACCGGATGGGCAGATCGCGCCGCTGCGCACGCTGTCGGCGCTGAGCACTCTGGAGTTCTTCCCCAACAGCCGCACGTATCTCTACTTCAACTACGGCGGCGACTACGTGGGACGGCGCTACTTCGGCAGCGAGGGCTACGGGTCGCCGCTGACGAACATGACGGGCTGCAACACAGAGCCTGTGCCGGGCGGGCCGTTCAGCCCGGCGGCACCGGCCAACTGCGGCGCAAATACGAAGAACATCAACGAGTTCACGGCCGGTTACTGGTACTACTTCTACAAGGGGCCGATGGGCGGACTGCGGCAGGGCATCCAGTACAGCTACTTCGTGCGCGACCTGTGGTCCGGCGTGGGTGGACCGCTGAACCCGAATGGCGGCGCGCAGGGAACGGATAACACGCTGTTCACCTCGTTCCGGTATTACTTCCCGTAGCCAAGGCTGGAATCATGAAAGATGGCAGGGCGCTTCGATCCATCGAAGCGCCCTGCTGCTTTCAGAGCATTGCATGCAGCAGCCGCGCGCTTTGCGCGCCGCCGCCATTTGTGGCGCTTCCGTTGGTCGCGGGTGGGCTTTGCTGAGGGCGACGGCAAAAGCTGATTCCTGCGGGAATGAAGGCAAGAGGGAATTCCTGGGATAGCGTGCGATGAGCAGGGGCGCGGGCATCCTGCGCAGGTATACACTGGCGAGAGGCGCGGGCGGAAGTGGCGAAATTGGCAGACGCACCAGACTTAGGATCTGGCGCTCACAAGGCGTGGGGGTTCAAATCCCCCCTTCCGCACCAGTTTTTTATGAGCGGACTGATGGCCGCGCCGCGCAGAGACAGCGAATGGGGGCGTGAGCGCGGCGAATGAGGCGCGAAGGCGCGCAGACAGGAATCGAGAGAAGACGATGAACGGACAGGGAACGACGCCGCGGGTGGAGATTCGGAACGACGCGAACTATCGCGACACTTATGCCAACAGCGTGCAGATGCGTGTGAGCGTGTGGGATTTTCATCTGGTTTTCGGCCAGGCCAGCTCGGAGAATCCCGAGCAGGTGAGCATCCTGAATCAGCAGGGGATTTATCTGAGTCCGCAACAGGCGAAGGCGCTGTGGAACGTGCTGGGGCAGAATCTGGCGCAGTATGAGCAGGCCTTTGGCGAGCTGAATCTGGAGCCGCGCGTGGGGGATTTTCCGCGTGGCGCAGTGAACTAAGCACGAACATGAAGGAGCGGGAGCGAAAGCAGGGAGCTGTTCGCGCGGGCATGTCGAAAAGCGGCGGCTCGCGCGGGCCGCTGCGGGAGATGCTGCGCCCGCGTGGCGCGGAGCCGATGGCGCTGTGGCGGATCTTTCCGGTGATCTTTGCGGCGCTGTATGCGGCGCACTGGAAGCTGATGCACCTGCCGTATTTCTGGGATGAGGCCGGGTATTACATTCCGGCGGCGTGGGATTTTTTTCGCACCGGGAGCCTGATTCCGGTTTCGACGGTGTCGAATGCGCATCCGCCGCTGCCGTCGGTGTATCTGGCGCTGTGGTGGCGGCTGGGCGGGTATGCGCCGGTGGTGACGCGGGAGGCGATGCTGATGGTGGCCTCGTTTGCGCTGCTGGGCGTGTGGCGGCTGGCGATGCGTCTGAACGGGTCGGCGGCTGTGGCGGCGTGGACCCTGGTGCTGACGGGGCTGTATCCGGTGTGGTTTGCGCAGAGCACGCTGGCGCATGCGGACCTGATGGCGGCGGCGGCGACGATCTGGGCGCTGAACTATGCGCTGGTGGAGGAGGAATCGCGATGGTGGCTGGCCGGGGTGTGGTTCAGCGTGGCGGTGATGGCGAAGGAGACGGCGCTGGCGACGCCGCTGGCGCTGGCGGCGTTTGAGGCGGTGGTGGCGCTGCGCGCGGCGGACGGAGCGACGCGCGGGAAAAGCTGGCGGCGCGCGGGCTGGTATCTTGCATGCCTGGTGCCGCTGGCGGCGTGGTATGGGTATCACTTCGCGAAGACGGGGTATGCGTTTGGCAATCCGGAGTTTGTGCGCTACAACGCGACGGGAACGATGGACGGCTTGCGTTTTCTGGCGGCGCTGGGGCATCGCGTGCTGCACCTGACGGCGCATATGAATCTGTTTGTGCCGGTACTGCTGATGGCGGCGGCGATGATGCTGGAGCCGGTGAAGCAGGAGCCCGTGAACAATGCGCCGGACAGGGCGCACGACGGTCGGACGCGGCAGCGGGTGAGCTTCTGGGCGCAGTGGCGGATTTATGCCGTGCTTGCGGCGAATGCGGTGGCGTTTTCGCTGCTGGGCGGGGCGCTGCTGACGCGGTATCTGCTGGCGATGTATCCGCTGGTGCTGCTGGTGGCGGTTTCAACGTTTCACCGGCGGACGAGGTGGTGGCAGGCGATGGCGGCGCTGAGCGCTGCGGCGTTTGTGGCGGGGATTTTTCTGGACCCCCCCTATGGGTTTGCGCCGGAGGACAATCTGAGCTATGCGCGGATGATTCGCGTGCAGCAGGCGGCGGTGAAGGAGCTGGCCGCGCGGTATCCGGGCGCAGTGGTGCTGACGGCGTGGCCGGCGACCGACGAGCTGACGCGACCGGAGCTTGGGTATCTGAAGACGCCGATGGAAGTGGATCGGATCGAGGATTTTTCGCTGGGCCAGGTGGAGCGCGCGGCCGAGGATCCGGGCGGGTATTCGGCGGCGCTGGTGTTTTCGACGAAGCTCGATCCGCATGGGCTGCCGCGCGGCCTGGAGCGGATGCTGGACGCGGGCCGGACGGAAGAACGGTATTTTGGCGAGCACCGGGATTTGACGCCGACCGCGATGGCGTCGCTGCTGCATGGACGAGTGGTGTGGGAGAAGCGGGATGGGCTGGAGTGGGCGGCGATTCTGCGCTTTGATCGAGCGGTGGAGGCTGGCGTTGCACGGCCGCGAGTGGCCGAGCCGCGAGTGAGCGGACGAGGCGCGATGGACCGCGGCTTGTAATCGAGAGCTGCGACCGCGACCTATAATCAGGGAGACGTGAAGCGACGGGAGTGGATTTGCGGAGGAGTCTGCGCGCTGGCGCTGGCCCTGCCTGCGGTGCTGCCGCTGGTGCTGGTTGCGATGGGCGCGAGCGGCGTGGCGCGGGCGCAGACGGGGAGTGCGACGGCGGCGACGACGGGCGCGGTCGGTTCGGCGGCGATGCCGTCGATGGGGCCGATTGTGCTGGTGCTGCCGTTTGACAATCTGACGGACCCGACGCAGATGCTGCCGCAGACGATGCCCCAGGCGATGGGCGCGGCGAAGAATGGGGCAGCGAAAAGCGACACCGCGAACGCGGGAGGCGCGGACCATGCGGGCGGGCCGACGGTGAGCGAGGCCAGCGAGATGGTGAATCTGGACTGGATTCGCGAGGCGGCGGCGGAGGTGCTGAATCAGCGGCTGACGTCGGTGGGATTCATGGCGCAGTCGCGGGAGGACAGGCAGTATGCGCTGGAGCATCTGGGGCTGCCGGAGAATTTTCAGCCGAGCCGTGCAACGGCGATGCGCGTGGCCGAGACGCTGGACGCCGGGTATGTGGTGATTGGCGGCTTTGAGGCGGATGGCGCGCGGCTGCACCTGACGGCGCGTGTGATTGACGGGACGAAGCTGCATGAGAGCCGGGAGCTGGTGGAGGATGGCGAGATCGCGCAACTGTTGCCGCTGCTGGATGGGTTGGCGTGGCAGGTGGCGCGAGAGCTGAATCCGAATCTGGACGTGAGCCGGGAGACGTTTGTGGCGGCAAGCCAGGGCGTGAGGCTCGATGCGTTTGAGCAGTATGTGCGCGGAGTGACGGAGCGCGATCCGGCTGAGCGGGAGACGCACCTGAAGCGCGCGGTGGCGCTGAGTCCGGAGCTGACCGAGGCCTGGATGGCGCTGGGGCGCGAGGAGTTTGAGCAGCAGGAGTATGAGGACGCGGCGGCCGCGTTTGCCCATATTGGCGCGGCGCACCAGTCGGCGCTGGAGGCGGATTTTTATCGCGGGCTGGCGCTGATCTATTCCGGCGGATATGAGCAGGCGCAGGCGGCGTTTGCGGCGATTGCGCGCGTGCTGCCGCTGCCGGAGGTGGTGAACAACGAGGGCGTGGCGCTGAGCCGGCGCGGCGCGGATGGGACGGCGCTCTATCGACAGGCCGAGGGCAGCGATCCGAAGGATGAGGACTACCATTTCAATCTGGCGCTGAGCCTGCACCGAAAGGGCGAGACGGCGGAAGCGCGCCGCGAGATGGAGCAGGCGCTGAAGCTGAACAGCGCGGACAGCGAGGCGCGCGAGATGCTGGCGGTGTGGGGCGGGCCTGCGAGTGACGCGGCAAAGACAGTGGCGGCGGATTCGTCACAGGCAGCGGCAAATGGCCCGGCAGGCAATGCTGCCGACAGCCAATCCGGCGACGATGCCGCAAACGCGGATGTGGCTCGCGCGGATGCGGCGGAGGTTCTGGAGCGGATCAAGCGGCAGTATGATGGCGCGGCGTTTCGGCAGGCTGCGATGATGCTGGATTCGGTGGAGGCGGCGCGGATTGCGACGCTGCCGCCGACGGAGCAGGCGGAGAAGCTGAGCGCGGACGCGCGCGAGAAGCTGGACGAGGGATTGCTGCTGGAGGCCGAGAGCGAGTATCGGCGGGCGCTCGAAGCCGACAGCCACTGTGCGCAGGCGCATGGCGGAATGGCCGAGGTGATGGAGCGGGCGGGCGACGCGGCGGGCGCGCGAAAAGAGGCGGAGGCGGCGCAGGCGGATGGCGGCGATGCGCGGGCGGAGCTGGTGCTGGCGCGGATGAATCTGGCGGCGGGCGACGTGAGCGCGGCGGAGGCGGACGTGAATGAGGCCCTTCGGCTGGACGCGAAGAGCCGCGCGGCGCGCGATTTGAAGAAGGTGATTGAGAACAGGAAGAACGCCGCGGCGCGGGAGACAACGCGGTGAGAGGTTGGCGATGAGTGAGATGCGAAAAAGACAGAGAAGGAGAATGAGGCCGCGACGGATTGCGGCTTTTTTGCTGCTTGCGGCGGGAGTGGTCTGCGCGGCGACGGGCGTGCTTGCGAATGGAGCCGACGCGCGCGTGGAGAATGGGCCGCTGGTCGAGCGGGTGGTGATCGACGATACGGTGCAGCCGGTGAGCGCGGCGCGGCTGGAGCGGGCGATCACGCGGGCGAATGCGGACGGCGCGGCGATGCTGATTGTGGAGCTGGATACGCCGGGCGGGCTGCTCGATTCGACGCGGGAGATGGTGGGCGCAATGCTGCGCTCGCGCGTGCCGGTGGCGGTGTATATTGCGCCGGAGGGCGCGCGCGGCGGATCGGCGGGATTTTTTCTGCTGGAGGCGGCGGATGTGGCGGCGATGGCTCCGGGGACGAATGCGGGCGCGTCGCATCCGGTGGTGGAGGGTGCGGAGCCGGACGCGACGATGCGGCAGAAGATGGAGAATGACGCGGCGGCGTTTCTGCGCTCGTACGTGAGCCGGCGCGGGCGGAATGTGGCGGCGGCAGAGGATGCGGTGAGGAACTCGAAGTCGTATAGCGCCGAGGAGGCGCTGGACGCGCATCTGATCGACGTGATTGCGGGCGATGACCCGGCGCTGCTGCGCGAGATGGATGGGCGAGAGGTGACGCGGATGGACGGAAGCAAACAGCGGCTGGCGCTGGCGGGAGCGCGCGTGGTGACGCTCAAGCCGACGGTGCGGGAGCGTGTGCTGGATGCGCTGGAAAATCCGAATCTGGCGCTGCTGCTGCTGGCGGCGGGCGTGTTGCTGATCTATGTGGAGTTTCATGTGCCGGGGACGATTGTGCCGGGCGCGTTGGGGACGGTGATGGTGCTGCTGGCGCTGTTTGCGCTGAACATGCTGCCGGTGAGGCATGCGGCGGTGGCGTTGCTGGTGGCGGGAGTGGTGTTGCTGGCGCTGGAGGTGAAGTTTGCGAGCCACGGTGCGCTGGCGGTGGCCGGGATTGCGGCGCTGGCGGCGGGGCTGATGACGCTGGTGGATGCGCCGGTGGAGCAGTTGCGCGTGAGGCCGGGAGTGGCGATTGGCGTGAGCGCGGGACTGGGCGGATTGACGGTGTTTCTGTTGCGGCTGGCGATGCGGGCGAAACGGCGCAAGGCGCTGACGGGCGTGGCGGCGCTGGTGGGCGCGACGGGCGTGGCGATGGAGCGGATTGGCGCGGCGGCTGAGGCCGACGAGCGATGTGGGCGCGTGATGGTCGAGGGTGAGATTTGGGAGGCAGTGGCGGAAGGCGGGATTGAGGCCGAGGCGGCGGTGCGCGTGACGGGCGCGGACGGAGATCGGCTGCGCGTGAGCCGGGTGTGAGCGTGGGACGGGCCGAAGTTTCAGCAACGGAGCAGGAGTAGAATCCGAGATGCGCGGCAGCACGAGCATGCGCGCGAAATGAGGAACGACGATGACGATGGGAATTCCGGCTTTGGTGGCGGTGGTGATTGTGGCGCTGTATCTGTTCAACTCGATCAAGATTCTGCGGGAGTATGAGCGGGCGGTGATTTTTCGTCTGGGGCGCGCACTCAGCGAGCCGAAGGGGCCGGGGATTTTTCTGGTCTTCCGACCGCTGGACCAGATGGTGCGCGTGTCGCTGCGGCAGGAGGTGATGGAGGTTCCGCCGCAGGATGTGATTACGCGCGACAACGTGACGATCAAGGTGAATGCGGTGGTGACGCTGCGGGTAATTGAGCCGATTGGCGCGGTGGTGAAGGTGGCCAATTATGCGTATCAGACGTCGCAGTTTGCGCAGACGACACTGCGCTCGGTGTTGGGCGAGGTGGAGTTGGATGAGTTGCTGAGCCACAGGGACAAGCTGAATCTGCGCATACAGGAGATCATGGACAAGCGGACGGAACCGTTTGGGGTGAAGGTGCAGAGCGTGGAGGTGAAGCAGGTGGACCTGCCGGAGCAGATGTTGCGCGCGATGGCGCGCCAGGCCGAGGCGGAGCGCGAGAAGCGGTCGAAGATTATTCACGCGGAGGGCGAGTTTGTGGCGGCTCAGAAGCTGGTCGAGGCGGCCAGCCAACTGGCGACCGAGCCGCTGACGATGCAGTTGCGATATTTGCAGACGCTGGCCGAGATCGGGGTGGAAAAGAATACGACGATTGTCTTTCCGCTGCCGATGGAGATGCTGGCGATGGTGCGCGATGTTGTGACGAAAGGAACGCTGGCGGCAAAGACGCAGGCAGGCGGGCAGAAGCCGGAATAGACTGAGGATGAGCGGCTGCGAATCGGCGGCGCGCGCGGGAGACAGCTTTGCGCGGCAGGGTTTTTGACGAGGATGAAGAGGACGAACGACCGGCGCGCGCCGACCGCGAGTTGACGCTGGGCACGGGCACGCTGCTGCTGTTGTTTTTCGCGCTGGTGCTGCTGTGTGGGCTTTGCTTTGGGGTGGGATTTTCGCTGGGTGAGCGAGACGCGGCGAAGGCCGCTCCATTGGCGGCGACGGCAGGTGGCGCGCAGCAGGTGACGCGCGAGGAAACGAAACCTGCGCCATCCCAGGCGGTGAGCGCTGCGCCGATTGCCGACGATCTGACGACGACGGATGGTGCGGGAACGGCTGGGCAGCCGGGGGCAAATCCGGCTGCAAAGGAGCAGGCTGCGACGGAACAAACTGCGACGGGGCCGGCCGCGAGCGAGCAGGCCGAGCAACTGGCCAACGGAGCGGCCGGACGCACCGTGCAGGCGGCGTTGCCGCAGGCCGCGGTGACGACGCAGCAGACAGCGCCCGCGGGCGTGCCGCAGGCGGCGCTGCCGATGGCTGCGAGCGCCGGGAGCTTTCTGGTGCAGGTGGCGGCCGTCAGCGATCCGGTGGATGCGCAGGTGCTGTTGGATGCGCTGCGGAAGCGCGGCTACGCGGTGACGGTGGCGCGCGCGGCGACCGACAGCCTGATGCATGTGCAGGTGGGTCCGTTTGCCACGCGGGCCGAGGCGCTGGCGACGCGGCAGAGGCTGCTGAACGACGGATACAACGCGATTGTGAAGTGAGCGCGACGGCTTTATGCGAGGGGCTGCGTCGGCTGGCTTCAGTCGCGCAGTTCGGGCGGCAGGGCGCTGGCGATGGCGGCGCGGACGGCGGCCATGATCTCTTCGCGCGTCGGGAACTGCGCGGGGTCGATGGGCGGGTGGAAGGTGACGCGCGCGGTGGCGGGATAAATGCGCAGGCTTCCCTTGCGCATCATCGACGCGGTGCCGTGAATAGTGACCGGAACACAGAGCGCGCCGGAGTCCTGTGCGAGGAAAAACGGGCCTTTTTTGAACGGAAGCAGGCGGCCGTCGCGCGAGCGCGTGCCCTCGACGAAGATGGTGAGATGGATGCCGCGCGCGAGCAGGGCCGAAGCGGCGCGAACGTTCTGTTGGGCGCTGGCCGGGCTGCCGTCGCGGGCGACGGGAATGAATTCACCGAGCCGCATGCCCCATCCGAGGACGGGAATGCGCATGAGGGATTGTTTGAGGAAGATGGATGTGCGGCCGGGAATGAGCGGCAGCAGGACGGGTGGGTCAAGGTTCGAGACGTGGTTGGCCAGGAATAGGACGGCGCGGTCGGCGGGGATGTTTTCGAGGCCGGTGACTTCGACGCGGATGCGGGCCAGACGCAGGCCGAGGCGGACGATGGCCATGGCCGTGCGGTAGAGCGGAAGGACGTTGCCGGTGAGGATGGCGAGCGGAAAAAGGACAATCGCAGCGGGCAGTCCGAGCAGGACGAAGGTGAGCAGCAGCGTGAGTGAGGGGATCACGAAGCTGGCTCCTGCATTGACGCCAGGATTGGCCGTGACGAGGCATTCGCGGCGGCTTCCGGGTGGGCGGCGCGCAGAGCGGCGGGGAGCTTCTGGTAGATGCCGTCAAAGCCGCCGTTGGAGAGGATGGCGAGCACGTCACCGGGCGCGGCTTCGCGCACGAGCGTGGAGATGATCTGGTCGGTGGAGGCGCATAATTCAGCCGAAATGCCGCGCTGGTTCAGCGTGGCGATGACCCGGTCGGGGTGAAGCCGCTCGGACTCGGGAATGCGCTCCTGCTGGTAGATGCTGGCGAGCAGAATGCGGTCGGCGAGCGCGAGGCTCTCGCCAAGCTCCTGCTCGAAGACATTGCGGCGGAGGGTGTTCGAGCGCGGCTCCAGAATGGCCCAGAGCCGCGCGGCGTGACCATCGGCGGAGGGAAACATCTGGCGCAGCGCGCGGAGGGTTTCGCGGATGGCCGTGGGGTGGTGAGCGAAGTCGTCGATGAGAGTGATGCCGGCGACGCGGTCGCGCACCTCCAGGCGGCGGCGGACGCTGCGGAAGCTCGAGAGCGCGGACTGAATGGCGGCGACGGGAACGCCGTTGCGGAAGGCGAGCGCGGCGGCGGCCGTGGCGTTGAGGGCGTTGTGTTCGCCGGCGACGGGCAGGGCAAGCTCGGCCCACGGCTGGCCGTCGAGCAGGACGCGCCAGCGGCTATGGCCCTCGGCGAAGTGGAGATCGGCGATGCGCCAGAGGGAATCCGGCGCGAAGCCGTAACGCTCGACCGGGCAGAAGGCGCGGGCGACGCAGGCGGTGACGTTCGGGCTGCCGTCCCAGGCGAGGATGACTCCGCGCTGCGGAACGAGATTGACGAGGCGGCGAAAGGCGGTCTGGACCTGGGCGAGATCGGCGTAGATGTCGGCGTGGTCAAACTCGACGCTGGTGAGGATGAGCGAGTCGGGAAAGTAATGGAGGAACTTCGGTCCTTTGTCGAAGAAGGCGGTGTCGTATTCATCGCCTTCGAGGATGAAGGGCAGGGTGGGTCGAAGCTGGAAGCTGGTGCCGAAGTTCTCCGCGACGCCGCCGATGAGGAAGGATGGCTCAAAGGCCGAGTTTTCGGCCCGGTCGAGGGCGGCGGCGGTCTGGAATATCCAGGCCAGCATGCTGGTGGTGGTGGTCTTGCCGTGGGTTCCGGCGACGACCAGGGAATTGCGCGCCGGACGGCCGGACGGGGCGAGGAACTCCTCGCGCAGGATGGCGGCCATCGAGGTGAACGGGATGCGTTCGTCGAGGATGCGTTCGACCTCCGGATTGCCGCGCGAGAGCGCGTTGCCGATGATGACGAGATCGGGGCGCGGGTTGAGATTGGCGGCGGCGTAAGGCTGCGCGACCGGGATGCCAAGCGCTGCGAGCAGGTCGCTCATGGGAGGGTAGGCGGCGGCGTCAGAGCCGGTGACGCGATGGCCCCGGGCGCGGAGCAGGCCGGCGATGGAGGCCATGGCGGTGCCGCAGATGCCGGAGAGATGGATGTGCCGCGGGGATGAGTTCATGGCTGGGACGTGAGCGAGGGTGTGGCGGGCTGGACGGCCGGCGAGAGCAGGTGGAGCACGGGGTTGGCGCCGGGACGGAACTCGGCCTCGACGCCGAGAGTGAGCGTGACGTTGGGTCCGGAGACGTGGCCGCTGCGCAGGCCGATGGCGATGGGTCCGGGGAAATCCTCGAGCGCGCTGAGGATGGCGGCGTGGAGCAGATCGGTGGGCGCGCCGGGCGAGACGCAGTCGAGCATCTGCCCGAAGACGATGGCGCGGACATGGTCAAGCAGTTCGGCGTGGCGAAGCTGCCAGAGCATGCGATGGACCTGATAGGGGCGTGCGGAGACATCCTCCAGAAAGAGAATGGAGCCACGCGGCGGCGCCGGTTCCCAGGGTGTGCCCAGAAGCGCGGTGAGGATGCTGAGGCAGCCGCCGTAGAGCATGCCGCGAACGGGATGGGGGCTGTCGCCTTCGCGCAGCATGCGCAGCCCTTCGTCGGTGCCGACGGCGTAGGGCGTGCCGCTGAGCGCGGCGCGGAAGCTGGGCAGGTGGACGCCGTTTTCACGCGCGAAATCGGGCGAGATCATGGGACCGTGGAAGCCGGGCAGTCCGAGCGCGTGATAGAGCGCGAGATGGATGGCTGTGAGGTCACTGTAGGCGAAAAATGGCCGGGGATGGGCGGCGATGAGGTCGAGGTCGAGGCCGTCGAGCAGGTGATTGGAGCCGTAGCCGCCGCGCGTGGCGAAAATCATCTCCGCGTCGGGATCGGCGAAGGCGGCGTGAAGGTCGGCGAGGCGCTGCTGGGGCGTTCCGGCGAAGTAGAGCGGGCCGCGCGTGAGGGCGTGGGGCGCGACGGTGGCGGAGTGGCCGAGCGCGGCCAGCGCGGCGATGCCCGATTCGACGCGATCCGGGCGCGGCGTCGAGGCTGGCGAAACAATGACGGCGCGCGCCGAGGGCGAAACACCGGGCGGCAGCAGAAGGCGTCCGTCGGCGTGATGCGGATCAAGCGGGTACTCCGGCGCGAGATCGGACTCGGATGGTTTGCGTCGCATACAGTTGACTCAACAAACCAGAATTTCACGCGGAGCGGATTGCGGCAAAGAAAAATCACAGTTTCAGCGTGCCGGGTGTTTCAGAAAGAATGGGTAAGTTACGGAGTTCCCTTTGCTCCGCCCTCGTATGTTTGGTTTCAGAAGCGTGGGACGGGATCAGGTTCTGGCGATAAGGCCGTCCGCCCGATAGGCCGATGGACGAGGAGACTGTCGTCAGGATTGTCCTCCCACTCGTTCTGTGCCATACTTACTGTCACCAGGCGGAATGGGTCGGCATATCGACTGTCGCAGCCGACGTGCCGGGCGGCGATCCGAGATAACTAACTCGTAAACATTTCGCCAATTTTACGTTGGCAAGAAAATAAATACCACCCCCCTCCCCCCTGGGTAACCTTTCCTGTTGACGAAAACGCAAACAAATAGTCACTTATCTGACTAATAATCAACTGTTTGCCAGATTTTACTCCATGCAGCCGGATGGACTGGGAATCCTTTTCGATGCGCTTGTGGGCAGAAATCTCTGCTCCGGAGCCAACTTCGACCAGTCTTCCCCGCCCGCCTCCGGCAATCTCCGCCTGACCGTTTCCTCGCTGGCGGCTTCCCGCAAACTCAAGCTCAGAAAATCCTGACGCTGCTGCTATCCTGAGATAGCCGCATCGATTCGCTACTGATCTCAAGCTACGATTCCGTGCAGCGATTCAGGACAGACTATCGATGGCAAACTCCGTGATCTCCGAGCCGACGCCAGTTCCCGCGCCGCGATTCTCCGCTGGCCGTGTCTGGACGTTGTTTCTCGTTCTTTTTCTCGGAGTTTACGTCGCGTCGCTCTTCACGCCGCCGCTGCTCGACGATGTGGACGCCAGCCACGCGCAGGCTGCGGCGCACATGGCCGAGACCGGCGACCTGGTCACGCTGAAGATCAACGGCATCCGTTACCTCGAAAAGCCGCCGCTGCCCTACTGGCTGGTCGCGCTCGACTACAAAATCTTCGGCGAAAATGTCTTTGCCACTCACCTGCCCAACGTGCTTGCCGTGCTGGGCTGCGCCTGGCTGGCCTGGCTCTGGACGCGCCGGGCTTGGGGCGAGCGCGCCGGGTTTTATGCCGGCCTCGGCGTGCTCACGTCCATCGGCCCGTTTCTCTACACGCGCTTCTACATCCCGGAGGCGCTGCTCACCTTTCTGCTGCTTGGCGCGCTTTACTGCTTCCTGACGGGCTTTGAGAGCCTGCGCCCGGCGCGCTTCTATCTCTGCTGGGCCTTGCTCGCGCTGGCCATGCTGGCCAAGGGGCTGATCGCTCCCGTCTTCTTCCTCGGCGCCGCCGTTCCCATGATGCTGGTCAGCGGCCAGTGGCGGCGCTGGCGGCGCGCGAAGCCGCTCTCCGGCCTCGCGCTGTTTCTGCTCATCGCCGCGCCGTGGCACGTCCTGGCCGGGCTGCGCAATCCCGACCAGGGCCATCCCGTCGGCAACATTCCCACGCCCGGCCACGTCCACGGCTTCTGGTACTTTTACTTTCTCAACGAGCACGTCTTCCGCTTCCTCGGCACGCGCTATCCGCACGACTACAACCGCATGCCGCAGCTCTGGTACTGGCTGGCGCATCTGGTCTGGCTCTTCCCCTGGAGCCTGTTCCTGCCCGCCGCCTTGATGGTCGCCTGGAAGACGCGCCACGCCTGGCTCCAGCACCTGCGCCGCGATGCCGGACAGACGGTCGATTTCTATCTGGACCATGCTGTGCGCGAGGACGCGGCCACCTACGTCCTGGGCCTGAAATTCCGCAGCCGTTCGGCTTGGCTGCTCGGCTTCTTCGCCGTCTTCACGCTCTGCTTTTTCGCGCTTTCCACCAATCAGGAGTACTACACCTGGCCGGCCTGGATTCCCATGATCATGCTCATCAGCGTCATGCTCGCCGGTCTGGAAGAGTCGATCGAGCGTGGTCAGGACACTCTTGGCGGTCGCCCGTGGATCCTTGCCGGGCATCAGATTTTCGCCCTGCTCGGCCTGGTCGCCGCGCTTGCTCTCGGCTGGGGACTCTGGACCTCGCGCACGCTGCCCCGCGTCGCCGACATCGGCACGCTGCTGGCGCATCGGGCCGTCGGCGATTACACGCTTTCGACCTCGCACCTGTTTGACCTGACCGGACCCTCGTTTGCCGCGCTTCGCCTGCCCGCCGCACTCGCCGCCGTCATTCTGCTCGTCGGCCCGGTGCTCGCACTGGTTCTGCGCCTGCGCGGACGCAACGCGGGCGCGACCACGGCCGTCGCCCTCACCGGCGCGATGTTCCTGGTGGCCGCTCACATCGCCTTTGCCCGCTTTGAGCCGATGCTCAGCTCACGGCCCATCGCCGACACGCTGCTTCGAGACGCCTCGCCTGCCGACGATCTGATCCTCTTCGGCGACCAGTCCGACGGCTCGTCCGTCATCTTCTATACGCACCAGTTCTTTGGCCGCCCGGCGCTTCTGGTCCACGGCGCAAGCTCTTCGCTGCTCTGGGGATCGTGCTACCCGGACGCGCCGAAGATATTCCTCACCGAAGACCAGCTTGTCCAGCAGTGGGGCCACGGTCCGCGACACTGGCTCTTTGCGCAGGACACCAACCGCAGCCGCGTCGAGCAGTTGCTCCCCGGCCGCCTCTATCCGGTGCAGACGATCGCCGACAAGACCCTCTGGACCGACCGACCTCTGCCCTGAGCAAACCTTCGCTCAGGCATTTTCGCAGCGTGTATCTGGTTGGGTACTAGTGATCCACAGAAATTTATGCTTTGCAGCTTGTTTCTCTGCGCGCAAGCCAGCATACTCTTGGCATAATCGCCTCATGGCCTGAGGCGGAGACGATAATCCGGCCGAAAGGTGGACACGTGACCCGCTACAGCCGCCAGGACGTTCTCCGGATTCTGCGCATCACCCGCCGCCAGCTTCAGCAGTGGGAGCGTTCAGGACTTATCGCCAGCAGGGAAGAATACGGATTCGCCGAACTGAGCCAGCTTCGTCTGCTGCGCCAGTTGGAGAGTCAGCGCATGCGACCGGCTTCAATCCGCCGCTCGGTCGAGGCGATGCGCGCGGTCAGCGGCCTGGCCGAGCCACTCCAGCAATCGACAGTTGTTCCCGCCGGCGGACGGCTCGTCTTCCGCACCGAAGGCTCGATCGTCGATCCCATCCGCCGCCAGTTTGTCTTTGACTTCGAGCCGCAGACCGACAAGCCGAAGATGCAGGCCATCGCCGAGGCTCCGGGTGCGCTCGAAAGCGGCGTGCAGCAGCTTTTCTTTGAAGCGATCCAGGCCGAAGAAGTCGGCGACCACGTGCAGGCCATCGACCTCTACGCGCACATCCTCGAAGTCGCTCCGGCCTTCCCCGCAGCGCTCATCAACCTGGGCACCATTCATTACCACGCCGGGCGATTCAAGGTTGCCGAGCAACTGTATCGCCGCGCCACGGAGATCGATCCGAGCTATGTTCTGGCGTACTTCGATCTGGGCAACGTCCTCGACGAGCTGAAGCGCTCCGAAGAGTCGATCCTGGCCTACGAAACCGCACTGCGCCTCGCGCCCGACTACGCCGACGCGCACTACAACCTGGCCATGGCCTACGAGCACAAGGGCGAACGGCGCAGGGCGCTGGAACACTGGCACCAGTACCTGCGCCTGGACCGCACCGGCCCGTGGAGCGAGCACGCGCGCACACAGCTCCGCAAGCTGCTGAGCCGGGAAAAGCTGGCGATCACCCATCGGGCCAAGAGCTATCTCCACCGCCCCAGCCGCTCCGCCAGCCGATTGAAGCTGGTGGACAGCGCGACGGCCTGACGCAGGCTGGCGCGCACAATGTTTCAGAATCGGTAGTAGACGCCGATCATCGGCTCGGCATCGTGTTCGTAACCGCTGGGAGAACTCAGCGGCGTAGCTGCGCCCGGTGCCACCGCGCTGGTCGAATACGGCAGGACCAGCGCGTTGGCAACGGCAGGCATCTGGTGAATATCTCCGCGATACTGCACACGCAGGCCCCATCGCGGGAGAAACTGCCAGTCCGCGCCGAGGCCGTAGATGTAGCTCAGGGTTGCTGAGGTTGAGGTCTGCGCGCCACTCGGGCTGCTGGTTGGCACAGTGATCCGCGCGCCCAACCCCGCCAGCGCGAAGACCCGCACCGACTTCTCTGTTGTCGAGAATATCCAGTCGCCGCTGACCTCATGGGTCATGGCGGAAACCGAGGTCATGAAGGGACCAGTGTTCCCTGCGATGCATGGCGCATGAATGCAGGCTGGAAGGAACGGAATCGCCCCCTGGTAGTCGAAGAACTGGTTCGCGCGTTGCAGCGAATAGGTGCCCTCAAAACCCACCAGTCCACTGCGAATCTGGCGAAACTCCAGCAATCCGCCGCCAGCGCTGGTGGCGATCTGTGCTTCCGCACCGTTGCTCAGATTGGTTGCTGCTCCGGTAAACGCTCCGAAGCCGCTCAACGCAAGGTCCGTCTGCCGGGTCTTCCTCTGCGCATGAGCCTCGGCGTGGCCAAATGCGGCGATGACAAACAGACACAGAAACAGCGTGTGAAATCGGAATTGGACTCGGGGGACGGTCACGGGTCTCCGGAAAATGTGCAAGCGAAGGAACCAAGGGGAACGAACGCGCAGCCCGGGAAAGGAATACCGTGCATCCTCTTGCATCCGCAGGCGAACAACACCGCAAGAGCGAACTGCCTGAACGGTAGCGTGGTTCGGATGGGAAATCAACAAAATTCCTTGCCTGATGGCGATCCGACTTTCACTTCCTGGCAACTTCGCTGCGTGGAATGGAATGCCTCCGCGGCAAGCTCCTATACTAGCCATCATGAGCAAATCGAAGGCTGGCAGGACGGAGAAGCTGAGCCACTTTGACGCGGCTGGCCAGGCGGCGATGGTCGATGTCGCCGACAAGCTGGCGACGCGGCGCGAGGCGACGGCCTCGGCCTTTGTGGAGCTTTCCGCCGAGGTGTTGCGCGCGCTGCCGCGGAATCCCAAGGGCAATCCGCTGGAGGTGGCGCGCTTTGCCGGCATCCAGGCGGCGAAGCAGACGGCGCAGTTGATTCCCATGTGTCATCCGCTCGCGCTCACCCACGCCGATGTGACAGCGGAGATCGTCGCCGACGGCGTGCGGATTGAGGCGACCGTCGCCACCACCGGCCCCACCGGCGTCGAGATGGAGGCGCTGACGGCGGCCGCGGTGGCCGCGCTCACGGTCTACGACATGACCAAGGCGCTGGATAAATCCATCGTCATACGCCAAATCCAGCTCGAACGAAAATCGGGCGGCAAGAGCGGCGAGTATCGCAGGCGCGAGCAGGGCGGGAAACCGTAACGGAATCTGACGGCGCATTACGCGGCAGCGGCGCGCACAGCCTGCGCGGTGCTACAATTCGGCGTCGGGATGGAAACCTTTTCTTCCACCGTCTTTTCTGGAGGCTTGACGACGATGCGTACTTACAAACTTTGGGCTGTGGCGGCCTGCATGGTCGCCGCAATCGTGGCAACCGCTCCGGCTTCCGTGGCTCAGACGCCCGTGGCTCAGACGCCGCCGATGGGCTGGAATAGCTGGAACTTTTTCGCCGGCAAAGTGACGGACGCCGATGTCCGCGCCGCTGCCGACGCGCTCGTCTCGACCGGCATGAAGGACGCCGGATACGTCTACGTGAACATTGACGACACCTGGGAGGGCCAGCGCGACGCGAACGGCGTGATCCAGACCAACAGCAAATTTCCGGACATGAAGGCGTTGGCTGATTACGTCCACTCCAAGGGGCTGAAGATCGGCATCTACTCTTCGCCGGGGCCGAAGACCTGTGCCGGCTACGCTGGCTCGCTGGGCCATGAGGAGCAGGACGCGAAGACCTACGCCGCCTGGGGCATCGACTACGTGAAGTATGACCTGTGCAGCTTCATTCCCGCCGTGATGATGAAGCAGGCGCCGAACGATCACGCCGCACAGATGCGCCTGATGCACGAAGCGTATGCGAAGATGAGCCACGCCATCGAGTCCACGGGCCGCCCGATGGTGCTCTCCATGTGCCAGTATGGCTGGGATGCCGTGTGGGAGTGGGGCGCGTCTGTCGGTGGCAATCTGTGGCGCACCACCGGAGACATCAACCCCACCTGGGACCGCATCGCCAAGATCGGCTTCAGCCAGGATGGTCTGGAACGCTATGCCGGACCGGGCCACTGGAACGATCCCGACATGCTCGAGGTGGGCAACGGCAGGCTCTCGCTGGCCGAGGATCGCAGCCATTTTTCGCTCTGGGCCATGCTGGCCGCGCCGCTGCTGGCCGGCAACGATCTGGCGCACATGAAGCCGGAGGTTTCGGCGATCCTGATGAACCGCGCCGTGATCGCCGTCGATCAGGACAAGCTCGGCGAGCAGGGCCATCGCGCCTACGCCGAGGGTGAGTTCGAGGTCTGGCAGCGCAATCTGAGCGGCGGAGCCATGGCCGTCTGCATCATCGACAACGGCAGCAGCCGCTACTCGACGCACCCGTTCCATCTGCAACTCGACAAGCTCGGCCTGCGCGGCACACAGACCGGCACCGACCTGTGGACAGGCAAATCGGTCACGCTCACGGACAACATGCCGATCGAACTCGGTGCGCACGACGTGCTCATGGTTCGGCTCGACCATCCGGCGGCCTGATTTTTTTCGATCCCTTCCCTCACCTGCGGCCTTCCCTGCGAAGGCCGCGAATCACGAGCGGGTTGTACGATCCGGTATAGACGAAGCACATCGCAAGGCCCCGGTGGACTCACTCGACATCCTTCGCATCAGGCTGGTTCTGTGGCGCAAAACGGCAGTGCGACAAAATTGCAGTTCCCGCGGTGGCTCAGCGCGCGCATGCGACGCAGGCTGATTGCACATCACCTGCCGCTTGCCGTGCTCAGCGCCGTTGCCGTCGCCTCGCTCTCCATCACGCGACCGTATCCGGACCGCATCACGCGGCTCAGTTTTTCGACCGCTTATCCTGCGCTGGTCCTGCTTGCCTTCACGCTTGTCACCGGCCCGTGGAACGTGCTGCTGCGCCGCAGGAATCCGGTTTCGAGCGACCTGCGGCGCGATGCGGGCATCTGGGCCGGTCTGCTCGCGCTCACGCACACCGTCATCGGCCAGTGCGTCCACCTGCGCGGTCGTCCGTGGCTTTACTACGTCTATGGCCCGTGGGAGCATGGTCATCGCTTTCCGCTGCGCCACGATCTCTTCGGCTTCAATAACTACACGGGCCTCGTGAGCGCGCTGCTGATTGCGCTGCTCCTGGCCACCTCCAGTGACTGGGCGCTGCGGCGGCTGGGAACGCCGGGCTGGAAGCGGCTCCAGCGCTGGAATTACGCAGCCTTTGCGCTGGCCGTCGCGCATGGACTCGGCTACCAGGCGCAGGAGAAACAGAAGGCTCACTTCGTCGCCGTTGTGGTTGCCTCGGCGCTGGCGGCGCTGCTGATGCAGGCATCTGGATGGATGGCGCGGCGCTCGGCGCGCGCATCGTCGGCGCGCTCCATCAGTAGCTGATCGCCGAGTAGAACGTGTCGCCGCCCGAGCGCAGGTCGTGTCCCCAGCCCATCACCAGCACGGATCCGCTGAAGAGCCGCACGCGCCCCTGCATGCCGGTGTCGGTCATCCATCGAGCAGAACCGAAGAGTGGACCGGCGGGAGCGGCTGGAATCGCACCGCTCGTCGCGACTGCGCCGCTCGCGGCCACCTGTTCCGCCGCGCCATAAATCCGTCCCGTATCCAGAAACGGCCCCACGCGCACGGAGAGAAACGGATCGCGCCAGAGCAGCCGGTCGAAGTCCACGTTGCCCAGCAGATAGCGCGTGCCCAGTGGAGCCGCACCTTTTCTGCCGTTCACCAGTCCGTTGTGCCCGCGCATCCACAGCGGATTGTCGCGATCAAAACCGAGCATCCAGAGCTGGTCGAACGGAATCCGCCCCAGCGTCTCGCCCGCGCGCTCGTGGACATGCAGCCGATACCTGTCGCCGGAGGACTCCGGCAGCCATCGCTCGTCGACGCCGCCGGTCAAGCGCACGGCATGCGTCAGCGGCGCAGTGAAATAGCGATTCGCCTCGACTGCGGCCTCGGCGTCCACGCGCAGGCGCTCGTCCGGCACATCGACCAGATGCGCGCGCAGTCCGCTGCGCAGCGCCACGGCGGAGCTGTCCACAAAATACGCCGTGCCCGTCGGCAATCCAGCCTCCGAGCGAAAACGTCTGCTCGAAAACTCACCCTCGGTCCGCCACAGCCAGCGCCAGCCGAAGAGTTCGTCCAGCCCCGCGCCGACAACGACGCGCTCCTGATTCAGCCCGGTGTTCGCGGCAACGACGGGCTGCGTCCTTGTGCCTTCCACTACCAGCGTGCGCGCCAGATTCCAGTTCTCATTGCGCGCGTCCACGTCCAGATGAGCGCGCTGATCCGGCGAATGCACCGGCGCGCCGAGCGAAGCGAGAATCATGCGCTTCTGCGCATCCCAGCGCAGATAGCTTGTGAGGCTGGTGGCCGTGTGGCCCAGATTCCAGAACTCCGGATCAACGGCCTGATAGGGCAAGCCGCGCAGCGCGCTGATGGTGCTTGCCACCGGCTCGCCGCGCCAGGATGGATGCGGCACCGCATGCACCAGCAGGTTAAAGCGGCCATCGGCGAGCGGGCGCAGCTCGTTGGACGTTGCCGCAAAGAGCGGCTGAAGCGCAAGCTCGGATGCAGTCTGCCGATACTGCCGCTCGCTCCAGACGCTGCCCGGCGCGAACGGGAAGACTCGATCGAGCAGCAGCGGCGGCAGCGCGCCTGTGGGCGCTACGCGCTCGTCGGCCAGCACCGGACGCCCAACGGGATTCCACGCTTCGAGCGCCGCTTCCGTGTTGCCTTCGAGCATCTCGACCGTTCCCAGAAAATTACGCGCGTAGCGGCTGTCTGGATTGTTGCCAGGATCGAGCCGCAGCGCGCGCCGCAGCAGTCGCGCGGCTGCCGCGTAGTTTTTCTGGCGATAGCGCACGCCGGCCAGCTCCGTCGGGAAACGCGCATCGCGGCTGTACACCCGCGCACCCAGGCTCAGCGTTGTGCCCGCCTCGTCCAGGCGATTCAGATGAGCCAGCGCGAGGCCGCGCAGGAGCAACGCATCGGGCAGTGGGGTTGCCTTACGGGAAGACGGCCCGCCGCGGCGCGGCAACGGCACAGCCGCAATCACGCCGCTCCAGTCCCCGGCGGCATATAATCGGCGGACCACTTCGAGTGACGGAGCAGAATCGGAACGCGATTGTTCGGCGGACAAGTGGCTTGTCGATCCCGCTGCAATAACCAGTGACAGAGCCGCCAGTAGCGCAGCAATCTGCACGGAGCGCACGAGGCGAAACGAGCTAACGCGCGTCAGCGTTCGCCGAGGCCTTCCGCGGAACAGCCAGCAGTGTCCAGTCATCGGTCGCGCTCCAGGCCTTCAGAAATCCATCGCGCGCCAGGCGCAGCCGCTGTTGCCGCGCCGGATCGTTCACCAGCACCGCATCGGCGGAAACGCCCACGACCACCACGTAGTGCAGAGGCCCGCGCGCTCCGTCATCGCGCAGCGCGACGATCAGCGGACGACCCAGCGCAACGTGATGCTCCAGATCGCTCCATTCGCCGTGAAATGCGTATGCGGCAAAGCCAGCCTGGCGCAGATAACCGACCATGCGGCTGGCGTAGATGCCATGCGCGCTGCGGCTGAAAATCTGCCGCTGAATGGCGTTCGCGTCCGCTGTCATCGCTTCATTTTCAGCGCGCCGCCAGTAACGAATCACCATGGCCAGCGTTGCCGAGCCGCAGCCGTCGGTGGTCTGCGCCACAAAAGGCACGTCGATCCACTTCGCTGCTTCGGCGTGGTGAGCTTGCGTCGGCGAATTCGCTGCTGCCGAGTCCGTTGCCTGCAATGGCTGCCCCGATGCGCTCCCCAGCGCCAGCCATCCGGCCATCAGAATCTGCGTGAGCATCCGCTTTCGCTCAACTCAGTGAACGACGGCGACAATCAGCAGCAGCGCCGCAATGCAGACCAGAATGATCAGCAGATCGTGGTCTGAGATATTGCCCGCGGCAAAGTCCTTCTGCGCCGCCGCCGAACGCGCCGCCAGCCGCGCCAGATCGGCGTCGCTCAACTGACTCACAGCGCGGGAAACCTGCTCCGGAGCAATCTGCGCCGCGCGCAGCGCCTGCCGGACACGCGGCTGAGCGAAGAGATCGCGCATCTCCTGCTCGTTCTGCTGCCGCGTGGCTGCGGCGGCGTTCAGTCCCTGCTGCAAAGCGTCGGGGGAAACAATGTGCTCCGCCTGCTGCGCCTGCGCGCCCAGCGGAGTCACCAATGCGGCTGCCACTACCAGAGCCGCGTTCAAACAACGAAACCGGGGAAGTTTCATTTTTATGCCTCTGTCTGCTCCACACGGGAGCGTAATTGGACTGCTAAGTCAAGTATATCCGGAGCCGCAAACCCTCGAAAAGCCGCCCGGTGAAAATCCAGCAGCGGGTAGCCGAATGCGCAGGATGCCTATTTTGTACGACCGCCTTTGCAGCAAGTGAATCGGCTTCCGCTTCACCTTGTCGTTCCCGCAGACGATCCGACTGACCTCAAAAACCTGGTGTTTCATTCTTTGAATTCGGGTGAATGTTGTAAGGGCGGACGGTATTGGCGCGAATCGATGGAGGTCTTCTTCCGATGCGATTGTCGCTGGAAAATTCAGCGGGAGCCTCTTGCTGAAAGTGAAGTGTTCGCCTGGAAAATCGGATGACACGGGTTATCTGGCAAACGGATCTCCGGTTGGAAGAAAAGCCTGTCCATCGATGGCTTGTCCTGAGGCGAGTACGCTTCGGATTCGCTGGGGATTCGGGCCACCGCGCTTTTCGGTGTCTTCGAGCAAGCGCAGCGCGGATGCAGGAGTTGTGCCGCTGGGCAGGCGGAATATCCAGGGAATGTTTGCAGCGGTAAGCGTCTCATCGTCGCTCAGAGCCAGGACCGGAACGAAGGTCTTAAGCGCCATTTGCTCGGACAGATGCGCGGTTTTCCGGTCGAGGGCGATGATCGCGAGTGGGTGCTGGGTGGAAAGGGCCTGGACCAGTTGGGTGGAAGCGACACCCCAATTCTGGTTGCTGTCGATGGGAATGAGTTTCCATGGTCGACCCATGGCTGTGGTACGCGCCAGTTGCGCCTCCATGGCGGATGATTGAGCCAGAGTTGCTGCCCTGAGGCCGAAGAGCACGATGCACACAGGGCCGCGTGAGATATTCGGCAGCATCGGGCCGTAATAGTTGACGCCGTCTTCCCCCACCCGGGCATAAGGGATTGGCGCTGCGCTGGAATGTGTTGGCGCAATGTGGATTGCCCGGGCGTGCGCAGTGATGACTCGTTCTGTCGCGCTTGGCTTTGACATGGAAGCAGGCTGATAGGTGATGGCACCGTTGTGAACTGTGCCGATGTACATGGGCGCAACGTTCTTTGCATTGGGGTCGAAGACCATGTGTCCGGTTACGCCGTTGTATTCGCGAATGCCATCGAGGGCGTCCTGAATGCGGACCCGGTTGAGGCCGGCTCGACAGATGGAGTCGAGCAGCATGTTCATGGCGTCGTAGGCCAGGGAAGCGAACTGCTCCGGCCGCTGGTGGAAACGGGCTTCAAAGTCGGTGTTGAACTGGAGCCAGCGAGGATCGCTGCGGTTGGGATCATAGGGGAAGACCGCCTGAAAGCCCTCGGCCGCTGGCCCGGCCTGCGTCAAGAGTTCCGGACCGAGAGTGCGATAGGAGCCAAAGACGCGCATCTTCATGCCCATGGCGTGCATTTGCCTGAGTATCATGGCGGTGGAAGCATCGTCAGCCCACAGGACGATGGCATCGACGCGCGAGTCCCGGATATTCGCGAGTTCGCGTGAAAAATCCGTGTCGCCAGGCATGAATTTCTGTTCGATGACGACTGGATGTCCGAGACGGCGTGAGGCATCGCGAAACTTCGGCACCCCCATGCGACCGTAGCGGCTGTTAATACGCAGAATGGCGACACGCCTGAGACCAGCCTCGGTGTAGATGTGTCGTGCGAGGGTGTAGGACTGCATGCGGTCGTCCTGGATGTCTGTGAAGTACCAGGGGATGGATGTTTCCGGGATAGTGGGGTCGGTGGAGGCGGAGTTGACGATGGGGATTTCCGCCTTGAGGGATACGCGCAGCATGATGTGAGTGGACTCGGAGTTGATGGAGCCGAAGATGGCCCAGTCCTTGTCGTCGTAGATGCACTGGACGGCAATGTCGCTGGCTGCGCCCCAGATTTGAGAATTGGTGGGACGAGCGTAGCCAGCGACAGAGTTGGACTGCCAGTTGTTGTAATCATCGTGGGGCATGAGACGGAAGGGCCTGCCACCGTATCCGCCGCGCGCATTCGCTTGTTCAATGGCTAGCTGCGCGCCATGCAGCATGCGCAGGCCAGAAACGTAGTCAGGATCCTGCGGAGATATCGGGCCGACGAAACCAATGCGCACCTCGAGGATATTTTCGGGCGCAGGGATGTTTCGCCCAGGCCCGTTCCAGATGGTTGGCTGGAGATAGTTGAGGTGGTACGGTTTGACGAATCTGGCGTAGGGCCTCATGTCTTCCGGCTCATTGGCGTAGGGTTTGGACGTCCACACTGGCTCTGGACCCGGCGGGTGAGTGCCGCACGAACACCACGATCCGGCCACGGGCTGATCCGTCGGAGCAGTCGGACGCCCCGACGGTATCTGGCCCAGAGCCGCGGCCGCATAGGTCGCGGCACAAAGGCAGGCGGCGACCACCAACCATCTATCCCGCATGACTACTGCTCCCTGCTGGTTGCCGTTGTATCGGTGCGAAACATGGCGATGGCTTCGATCTCAATGAGAAGCTCCGGTCTGCAGAGAATGGCCTGAATGCCGGTGGAGGCGGGCAGCGGATCAAGCCCCTGCTCTTTGTAAAACGCGGTCCTTTCCTCGTTGAATGCCTCGTAGTCGCGCTCGATGTCGCGGAGATAACAGGTGGTGCGAACAATATCGTGCCAGGTGCAGCCTTCGGCGGCGAGCAAGCCGGTGATGTTCGAGAGGGTACGCCGCATCTGCGCGCGGAAGTCGCCAAGGTGGACGCTCACGCCATGCTCATCTATGGACGCCGTGCCAGAGATCAAAAGGATCGTTACATTGCCCAGATCAATTCTCATTCCGCGCGAGAAGGAGCTGGGCTTGTCATAGCAGTAGGCCTCATTGAGCACACCGTGGTTGGTGACGGCGCGCTTTGCAACGGCTGCGTGGCTGATGGTGTCAAAAATTTCCTGAATTGCGCTCATGATGTCGGCTCCTTTGAGAGCGAGTTACGCATATTCCTCCGCGTCTTCCACGAATCCGGCAAGTCAGGCTTTGATGCCGGGCCTTTCCGGGCTGCTCAAGCGGAGGTTGTTAATGAAACACGCTCTGCGGTTTATGGTTGAAGTATTCCGTGGCTCAGACCTCCGGCCGTTGCAACCCAGATATCACGGCCCTGAAAGTCAATGCCAAGGATGTAGTTATTGGCCGGCGCGGTGGTGACCGGCACATGAGTCAGATTTCCTTCGGCGTCGCGCACCAGCATTTCCGGCTTTCGGGTGGTGAGCGACGGCGTGTAAACGGCCCAGTTTTTTCCGTCGTAGTAGGCCAGGCCCTTGTCAGTGCAGAACCATGCGTGATTGGCATCCATCCCCTTCACATAGTTCGTGAAATTCGACGGCAATCCGCTGTCTTTGGTGAGGAAGTTATGCCAGTAACGACCGTCGTAACGACTGTCACCAAAATAGGTGGACGCCCAGACAATCCCGTCCACATAACTTACCGAGGAGACGACGTCATGGATGAGGCCCTGGTTTTTGAAGAGCACCATTTCGGTCTCATGGTCAGGATCTTCGTACACATCCCAAGCTCGGGTTTCCTGGTTGTACTCAAGGAGGCCACTGCCCCAGACGGCAAAGTAGACCTTGTCCGGCTGAGCGGAGACTCCGTATGCCCAGATTTCCCGCATGGGCGTATTGCGATCGTTGTAAAGCGACCATTGGCGGGTATTGAGGTTGAGACGGCAGGCACCGGCGGCGGTGGCGACCCAGACATTGTCCCCCTGAACCGATACACCGTAGACGATGTTATTGCTTAGCCCTGAATTCAGTTGGGTGTAAGTTTCAATGATGCTTCCGCCGGAGATGTGGTTAAGGCCACCCATGGTACCCACCCACACGTCGCCGGTGCGGCTGTCGAGGGCAAGCGAAAGGACTGCCTGCTGCGCGAGGCCGTCTCTCGTGGTGTACGTCCTCCACTTGTTGTTTTCGTATTCCGCCAGTCCATCGTCGGTTCCCGCCCACACGCGGCGGCCGTCGACCAGCACAGCGTAGACGTGGTCATTGGGCAAACCGTTCGCTGTGGTGTAGTTTACGAACCTGTAACGCGGCATCTCGGGTGGATGAGACGCAGCGGCAAAGAGCAGCGTTGACGCGACTCCAAGCATCGCGCCCAGCCAGAGATGTTTGTATGCGCTTCTCATTGCTGCCATCCTTTCATCGGGTTTTAAGGTACTCAATCAGGTCGTTCAATTCGTCCTTTTGGAGATCATTGGTGCGGCCATGCTGGTCATGCGGATTGTGCATGGTCCAAATTTCCTCGAGCGTGGCTGCCGAACCGTCGTGCAGATAAGGCGCGGTGAGCGCGACATTCTCCAGTTGCGGAGTATCGAAGAGGCCGGAATCGTCGTTAGGTCCCTTCGTCCCGACGTCGAACTTTTTCTGGTCGGTGCCGAGCGGACCGCTGTGACAGTAAGAACAGCGGTTGGCAGGCGGAATAGGTTGATGGAAGTTATCAACTTTGCGATCAAAGATTTCCTTTCCGCGCTCCTGCATCGGTGTGAGGTTGTTGCCCGGCAGACGCCAGCGATTGGGTCGCGCGGGCATACTGTTGACATAGGCTGTAAGGTCCGCGAGTTTGCGGACGTTGTAATTCTGCGAGCGCCAGAAAAATTTTTCCGTGCGCGGTCCGCACTCTGTCGGCAGGTTGGGATTGCCACCGTTCCACTTGAAAGGCGCGGTGTCCCTGATGTCTTCCAGCAGCCGATTGTCGAGAATATTGCGGCCCAGACCGTCAGGTTCCAGATCCCAGTTCAGGCCGTCGAAGGTGGAGTCAATGTGGCAATTGGCGCAGCCGAAGCCGCCGTGGAAGGAGTAGTCGGCAGTGTAAAAGATTTGTTCGCCGCGGCGCAGAGCTACAATTTTTTTTATCCTGCTCAGATTCATCTCCTGAGCATTCCGATGCTGCTCGTCAATGTGGCAGTCAGCGCACCGTTTCCGTCCTTCGGGAGTGTAGCTCACATCTGAGAAGACCTTCATTGCCGTGTTCAACGACCACAAATGGGTTGAACCAGCAAGGCGGATGGTAGAGACGAGCTGGTTGGTCTGCGTGTCAAAAACGCTGACGGTGTCATCCAGACGATTGGCAACGAGCAGTCGGCGACCATCAGGGCTGAGAGCCAAGCCGCGCGGATCGTGACCCACCGGGAGGCGCCTGATCACATAGTTGCCAGCGGCGGCGAGATTATAAGTGAAGGGCGGACGATGGGTGTGAATGTAACGCAGGAGGCGCTGAATATCGATGACTGACACCAGCTCCGATCCACCACTGCTGACATAGAGGCGCGATTTATCCGGCATGATGGCCAGGCCAAAAGGACGAACCGCGTAGCTATCGAGATCGTCGAGTGAAACTTCAACGGTCCTGTTGCCCGCATCCGCGCCGAAGAGGGTGAGCGTATCCTGAAAAACCCAGCCGTGTTCCACGGATGTGAGTGGAACGAGATTCTTCGGATGCAATTCGGCGGCGACGCCGAGCCTGTTATCGCTGGAAAGCGCAACGTGAAAGACTCCGGCGATGCTGTGCAAGGGCATGCGATTGACGACCTCACTGCTTCGTGTATCGATGACCGTGATCTCCGACTCTGGCGCTGTGCCGTAAGGCGAGTTATTAGGGTAGACATGGGTTACATAAATCCTCTTCCCGTCCGGCGACAGGGTCATGTAACTGGCACCGCGCCCGGCAGACAAGCGCTTGATTTCCCTCCCGGTGTGCGCGTCCAGCACGGCGATATCATTGCTGATTCGATTCGCGACGTAGAGGTGGTCGTCGGCAGGGCCGTCAAGGACACTGGATGGCTCCATCCCGACATGCCAGGTGGCGACCACATTCAGGGCGCGCGTGTCGATGACGGAGATTGTGTCGTCCCAGGAGTTGGCTACAAAAAGACGACTGCCATCCGGGGAAAGCGAGAAGCCGCGGGGTTCGTGACCTACGGAAATGGTCTTGCTCCACGCGTAGGTGGCGGCGTTGAAGACTCGCACTTCGCCGCTCTGGCAGAGCAGGAAGAGGCGCGAGCCGCTATGGGAAAACAGCATTTCGATGGGCGATGCATAATTCAGGATCTGATTGTTGCCCGAGTCAGAGGCCGCTCGGACAGTTCCAACTCTCCACCACAGCTGGCTGCACAAGACTGCGGCGAGGGCGGCGAGAATCGTGATGGTGACGGAATGGGTGTGGCGGCTGCGGAGTTCGCTTCGGATCATCGCGGCTTCCTTTCGCCCGGCTCCTGGATGGTGAGCACGCGAAGGACCGGCTGTGAATCAAGCTCCTGTACAACTCCGCTGGGCCAGCGCACGATGATTTTGCTGATGGAATCAGCATTGCCGAGACCGAAGTGAACGAGACCGTCGCTCTGCGAAAGATAACCTGAGCTTGCGACGCGTTCCGCCGTCTGATGCGTTCCATCGGCGACGACCTCGATGCGTGCGCCGATGCCGTCACGATTGCTTCTGGTGCCAACGAGCCTGATAGCAGCCCAATGCCCGGTATTTGTGGAGACGTTGTGGATCAGCGTTCCCTCCGCGCCCAGATTGACCACGAAAGCATCAACCTTGCCGTCGTTGTCATAGTCAGCAAAACAGGCTCCCCGCGCCACAGTGCGATTGCTCAACACCGATCCGGCCTCACGAGAGACATCGACGAATTTCCCGTTGCCGAGGCCTCGAAACACCGTATGCTCCTGCGGGATCAAATGGATGAGGCCGCCATGAAAGATGAGGATGTCGAGATGGCCGTCGTTGTCGAAGTCGTAGACGCCGCTTCCCCAACTGGTATATTGCGCCTCGGTCTGCGAGATGCCGACGGCTGCGGTGACGTCATCGAATCCCTTCCAGTCCGCAGGCGGCGAGGATGATCCGAGCTGGGGCGCGTTGATGTTTTTCAGGAAGCGGTTGTAGCTTCCGTCAGTGACCCAAAGATCGAGGGATCCGCGCCCTTGGAAATCGGCAGCAATCGGACCCATGGATGAGGTTGCTTCGCCATCCTGGCCGTAGGCGGAGCCGGTGTCGTTGGCAATCTCCGAGAAGGTTCCGTTGTGGTTATTGTGAAAGAGGAAGTTCGGCGTGCTGTCGTTGGCGACGTAGATATCGTCCCAGCCATCGTTGTCGAAATCAGCGGCAGTGACTCCCATGGCGCGGCCAATCTGGGCGCTGATTCCCGATTTTTCGGAGACATCGGTGAATGTGCCGTTGCAATTGTTGTGGAACAGCATGTTGGTCCGGCCCGCATAGTCAAGCGGACCGGGATAATTGTCGGCGGCATAGAAGGCGCGGTACTTCGGATCGAACCTGACATAACGGCCGACGAAGAGATCGACGCAGCCGTCCTTGTCATAATCGAGCCAGGTGGAGCCGATGGCCCAGCCACTGACGTTTATGCCCGCTTGTTTGGTTACATCAGTAAACGTACCGTTCCCGTTGTTGTGGTAAAGAACGACTTTGCCATAGCCGGTGACGAGCAGGTCTTCGTAGCCGTCGTTGTCGAAATCGGCAGCGGCGACGGCATCGCCATAGATATCGAGGTCAAGGCCCGACTCCTTGGTTACGTCGGTGAAATGGCCATTTCCGTCATTGCGATAAAGATGCGCGGCGGGCGATGGACTGGGCTTGACCTTGAGTGGGTACGGAGTCATATCCGAGGGAAGCGTCGTTCCGTTGACGACGAAGAGCGACTCGCGGCCGGAGTTGTTGTAGTCAAACCACAAACAGCCCGCACCGGTGCCTTCCAGCAGCGATCCAAGGCGGGTCGAACCGAAGCTATGGACGAAATTAATTCCGGATTGCCGGGTCGAGTCCTCGAAGCGGATGGTGGGCTGACCCGAAGTCACTCCGGCACCCGATGCGGGCTGCGACGGTGGGACGACACTTTGTGCCGCGGCAAGCGAAACGGCGCTGAAGAACAGAAGAAGAGAACGAATCATCATCTCGACGAGCCTCCCGGCAAAGAGTTCCGCGGCGATGTGGGAAGTGAAGCGCCCGTCAAATCGAATGGAGTGGTGCTGCGCTGCAATATCTCGGGTGCACGATTTTCGGGTGAGATTGCCGGTCCTGTATGACAGCCTACGCAGATGCGCTGTTCGCCACCGCGACTCCAGAACCACCCGTGTTCGCGACGCAGGACGGCACCGTTTCGATCCAGAAGAACGAAGCGGATTGGCCTATCTCCGGGGACTTTTGCGAAGAAGGAGCCGTCAGGGGCGACGGGTGCGGTGCCGTTTACCGTGAGATGGCCATCAGCATCGAGCGATTCGAGCCGGACGGATGTGGGAGCCAGCTTCAGATTGCCGGCAAGTGAGAGCCTGGAGTCGAGGACCAGGAGATTTGCATAGCTCCAGGGGTGCAGCCCAGAAGGAAAACGCCTGGGCCGGACGCGCGGAGTGACAACCACCGGCTCGACGAGACTTTGATCGCTCTTCGTCAGCACCGTTTCCAATGAACGGCTTCCGGGCTTCCACATCTGAATCGCATAGTGCGTCTCCGCCGGAGAGCGAGCGCTCATGAGCCAGTCGCCGGAGGGGGTTTGGGTGATGGCACCGGCGTATCGGGCGCGAGGCGCGGCGACCGGCTCCTCATGCGCAAGCATCGAGTTGAAGCGAGCGAGGGAACTGCCGTGAGTAAAGACCACGTCTCCGGAGGACAACTGAGAGCCGCCCCAGCGGGCGCGGCCATGATCGCAGCGATAGGACTCGATGCCCGAGCCGTCCGCGTATACCAGATACAACTCCGGAATTGCGCCCTGATTGAGAGGGAATCCAGACTCGAAGAGAATTCGACCGTCGGCCAGAATAGCCGCAGGGAAGGCGTTGGCCCGCATATAGGTGATCGTCAGCACGCCTGGGCCTCCGGTCGGGTTCATGAATGGAACCTTGGGCGGGTGACCGTCCCGGGCTGACTCAACGCGAAATCCTGCAGGAGTGCGCTGCGCCCAGACCATCCGGCCGCCTGGCAGGTAAAGTGGCCGCTCGGCGTCCGTCTGGGTGTCAATGACCTTACGCACGGAGCCCTCGCTGAGTGTGAGTTCCCATATCTGCCAGGGATCGCCAGCGGCGCGCTTGCCGGCGAAGAGTACGCGTTTGGCATCGAAGGAAACATCGGCATCGGCGGTATCCGCAAAGCCGCTCACCAAAGGCGCAGCCTTGCCATCGTGGACCAACAGTAGATGCGCTCCTCGCGGAAAGCGTTCGAGGCCACGCAGTTCCGCCAGAGGCACGTAAACCGGAGCTGCGGTGACGATGAAATCGGCACCGACTTTGTTTGTGAGCGGCGAAGAGTACGCAAAGAGCGACACCATCGGCACAGCACAAAATGCGATGAAAAGTATCTTTCTCCAACCTCTCATCCGGCAACCTCCGACCACTGGGCGTGAGGCGACTTCTGATCTGCGAACGGACGCAGCGCGAGGTAGGGATCGAGGGACGCCATCATCGCCTCGAATGCGGGAAAATCGAGCGACTGCTCCCCGTCGCTCCAAGCCTTGTCGGGGTTGGGATGGACCTCGACCAGAATGCCGTCAGCACCCGCTGCGACAGCAATGCGGGCAAGAGCGGGAACGATTTCGCGATGGCCCGCAGCGTGGCTGGGATCGGCGATTACGGGAAGGTGCGAGACGCGCTTGAGTAATACAATTCCGGCGGCGTCGAAGGTATTTCGCAAAGCCGTTTCAAAGGTGCGGATGCCGCGCTCGCATAGAATCACATGAGGGTTGCCATTGGCGAGAATGATCTGCGCGGATTGAAGGAAGTCGGCAAAGGTGGCGACCAGCCCGCGCTTCAAAAGTACGGGGCGGCCTGAGCGAGCCACCGCTTCAAGAAGCGAGTAGTTTTCCATATTGCGAGAGCCGACTTGCAATATGTCCGCGTATTCAGCCACGAGAGGGACATCCAACTCCGACATGACCTCAGTGACGATGGCGAGGCCGGTTTCCCGGCGGGCGGCGGCGAGCAGTCTGAGACCGGCGAGGCCAAGGCCCTGAAAGCTGTGAGGAGAACTGCGCGGCTTGAAGGCACCTCCACGAAGGATGCGGGCGCCGCAACGTCGTACATGATGCGCCGTTGCCATGACCTGGGCTTCGGTTTCAACCGAGCACGGACCTGCCATGGTAACGAACCTGTCCGCGCCAAGAGTGATGCCCCGCACGGAAATCATCGTGTTTTGCTTCCGCGGACCTCTGAGAACATCGGGAGATCCTGCGAATTGTTGCTGCCAATTTACGCGCACCGTGCGCGCTCCAATCTGGGAAAGCCCAGAGTATCGCGCTGAATAAAAACATGCGTCCATCCATGGTTGGAGATAGGAGTTTTTTTGTCGCGGAAGTATCGTTTGTTTCTAAAATGCGCGCTTGTTCATGACAAAAACGGAAGTGCACGGGAACTACTCGGCGACTCCGGGCGGGCTGTATCCAAATGCGGAATCAACGATTGCGGCAATGCCGAGTGCCGTCTCATCGTGGAAGGGTCTGGCGATTATCTGCACACCGACAGGAAGACCCTCCGGCGATTTGCCCACGGGGACGACCGCTGCTGGCGCTGCCAGCGCGTTGAACCACTGCGTGTGACGCACGGCATCCAGATAATTGACCGTTTGGCCTTCGACGGTCCAACTGCGTTCGCCGTGGCGAAAAGCGGGAATGGAAGCCACGGGACAGATGAGGACTGGATGCTCCCGCATAGCGGCGAGTGTTTCGGCGCGGAGCTGATCAAGTGCCGCCCACGCATCGAGAAGCTTGGTTGCACTGAGAGCCTGTACCGACTCTGCAATGCCGAGAAACTCCTGGAAGATGGGGCTGAGCTGCTCGCGTTTACCGCGGATTGCAGGCTCATAAAACATGGCTCCGCACTGCACGAAGAACTTCCACCAGAGCTGGCGCAGGGACTCCAGCGTGTGCGGACGAAAGGGCACGACACGGAATCCCGCCTCGCGGAGTGCCTCCGCGGCGGCACGGACGGCGGCACGCGTTTCAGGTGTTACGGGAACCAGTTCATCACTTTCGAAGTAGCCGATACCGTTCTGGCGCAAATCATCAAGCGTCGGATGACGGGTATCCAAGGGAGGGCTTGCCGGATCCTCGGCGTCCTGTCCGCAGAGCGCGTGGAAGAGCAGAGAAACATCCTGCATGGTGCGCGCCATGGGGCCTATGACGCCGAGTATGGAAAACGGACCCACGCATGGAGGCAGATGTCCGCGTCCGGGTATGCGTCCGGGGGTCGGCTTGAGTGAGCAGATGCCTGTGAAGTGCGCCGGGACGCGCACGGAACCACCGCTGTCGCTGCCCAGCCCGGCTGCGGACATTCCGGCCGCAATGGCAGCCGACTCACCGCCACTGGAGCCACCCGGCGTACGCTCGATGTCCCAGGGATTGCGCGTTTGGCCGTGCAGCAGGTTGTCAGTCTCATAAGCCATCAAAAACTCCGGGCAGTTGGTTGTGCCGAGAATGAGCGCTCCAGCGGCGCGCAGGCGCGCCACTACGACTGAGTCTTCGAGTGGAATGTTCCCCCGATGGAGCAGGCTGCCGATCTCGCAGCGAAATCCTGCTGTGGCGATGGAGGATTTGACGGTGACGGGCAGGCCGTAGAGCGGCCCTCGAATCTTTTCAGATGCGTCCATGCGTGAAGCCTCGGCGCGGACGCGGTCGGGGTTGAAGTCCGCGAACACGTTCAGGGAGGGATTGAGGCGTTCGATCTGGCGAATGTGCGCTTCACACAACTCAGTGATTGAGATCCTTCGACTGCGCAGAAGCTGAAGCTGTTGCGTGGCGGAAGACAGGACGATGTTTGAATCTGCCGTGTGCATGATTTTCACTCTTGGCGCATAGCGTACTGAAAAACTTGCGGCAGTTTTCGGAATGAAAACTTCTGCCTTGAATTGCAGGGAGGCTGCACGGCATGCGCTCGCGCGCATGCCAGATTGCGAGAGCCGGTCGTGGATTTCCAGAATCCAGTGTGCGCAGGCGGCCTGTCGTTCATTGGATCGCACCCGTTGCGTGATCGTCGCGCGGTGCGGATGGTAGCCATTGATAGTCGAAATGGTGCAACTGCCCTGAATTGCCGGAGACGAAGCGCGTATTCCAGTTGAGCCGGTACGCGAGAGAATTGTCACTTGCGGGAAACTTCTCGCTGCCAGGATATGGATACGCCGTCATCTTGTGGAACGGCAGTTGCGCGACAGTAAACGGCGAAGCATCCCAAAAGTCCATGTCTTTGACGAACCCGTTGGCATAGAAAAAGTAATCGCGCTTCCAGCCTGGGGGCAAAGGTGGCAGTCTGGAGGCGTCAAACTCCGCCGCAATCCCTTCACCGCTGCCAAAGATGGCGTAGTGGTCGTCGACACTCTGGAGCAGCGGAGTTACATCGCCGAATCGAGTGTAACTTCCGCTCTCTCGCTGGAAGGGACCAGTGAGGCTGACGACGTCGTAGTTATAACTCAGATCACCGGGACTCGGTCCGTCAATCTCCTGGGGATAGCCACGGAACTGCTCGGTCGCGAAGGCCATGGGCAGCGGAGTGGAGCGGAACTGACCTGCGGGATGGTTGTCGATCAGTATCTGATCCCAATAGATTTGCAGATTCGTCTTCAGGCGGATGAGGTGAGCGCCAGGCGGCAGTTTGCCGGTGAGGTTGACGATGATGGTGCGCTCCAGTCCAGCTGGGAATCCCACTTCGCCGGTCACGCGCTTCCATGTGCCGTCAGGCAGTTGCGCTTCCACGTAAGGAGCAATTGGCTTTACACCGCTCTGCCATGCGGCATACAGAGAGGTTGCGCTGAAGTAATTGACATAGCCGGTCATGAGCAGTCGCAAGGGCGCATTCGAAGTGACGTGACCGATGTCGAGAGTGAGCGCGTGAAGATTGGCGAAGCCGTCGTAGGGCAGCGATCGGAAGCCGCTGACGAAGGCGTGATCGACCTGAGTGAGCTTGTTCAGCACGTTCCGACCCTCGCCATCCCATGCGCTAATGGGAAGTCGTGTTTCTTCACTGGCGATGACGCGGCCGGAGGCAAAGGGAGGATCGTCGAGAAAGCGCTCGTCGGGATTCACTACGACGTTTGCAGGGTGATCCACGGCGACCAGCTTTAACTGATCGATGTAGTTCACCTCTTCCATCGGCTCCATGAAGCGCAGGCTTATCTTGCCGTTGACTGTGGCCACGTCAGAGCCATCGATTCTGATCCACTCGGCTGGGCGAGGGATATTGCGTCGCGTTGGGGTGAACCAGTGGCCAACCACGCCTGCTCCAATCACATCGGTTATGAATTTGTACTCATGGCCATTCCATACAAAGAGTACCGGGCAGGAACTGCCGCGCCGGTCAACTTCTTTCATGACGATGGTTTCGGTGTGCGGCAAATTCGTTTCGTCCTGGAGAACGCCCGTGGGCCAGAGCATGCGCAGTAGGCTGATGCCGTTGGCCTTGCCGAGGCCGATGAGAATCTGTGGCGGTCCCTGCGTCTGATAACCGGAGGCACCGGGGAGTTCCCACTTTTGCCAGAGGCCATTGGCGAAGACTTCAACCTTGGCGCCCAATCCGGTTTTGTTGTCGGCGTTGCCAATCAGTTGGAGACGTACAAAGTGATTTTTGCTGGCACCGATGTTGTGCAGCAGCATAGGCCGAGCGCCTTGCTGCGTCACGATCAGGTCTTCGGCACCATCGCCGTCAGTGACGATCAGACCGCGCGGCGACTGCAATCTGAGTTTATTCAGGCCGAGCGCTTCGCTTACATCCTCAAATGTGCCGTTTCCGCGATTGCGAAAGATGCGCACCTCCGATCCGGATTTTGTATCCACGATGGCGGCGAGATCGATCCATCCATCATTGTCGATGTCGATGGGCGCAAGACCCCAGCCGCGTACTGCCCCGTTCAAGGGTAGCCGCACCTGCTCAACGCGGCGACCGATCTGATCCGGAGCTGCAACATTGCGCCACAAGGTGAGTCCGGGCGGACCTGCATGCGTAACGGCAATGTCCATCCATCCATCTTTGTTGTAGTCGAGCACGGTGATGCCGACGGTGGGCGCGAGCTTCTGCTCCACGTAGAGCGGTTGCGTGGGATATTTGCCTTCCCGGGGATTGAGATAAAGCATCGGCGAAGCCCCGTCGCCGGTGATGGCCATGTCGACGGCGCGATCATTGTTGAAGTCCGTGAGAATTGCAGCTGCAGTCGTGCCGCTTCCGCCGAGGCCCGTCTCAGTGGTTTGCTCGGTGAAGGTGTTGTTGCCGTTGTTGCGCCAGAGCACGTTGGATTCCCCAGCAGGCTTCAAGGGTGAGCCGACAAGCAGTAAGTCCAGGTCACCGTCGTGGTCATAGTCGATGAAGGTGATTCCGGTGGGACGGTTACGAGGCGCAAGACCAACCGTCGCCGTGACGTCCTGAAATTTGCCGTGTCCGAGATTATGGAAGAGAAGAACTGAGTTGTCGAGCGCAACAGCGAGGTCGTTGCGAGCGTCGCGGTCGTAATCGCCGACCGCACAAGCCACAGCGTGGCCGGTGGCCGTGATTCCCATGGCTCGCGCGTCGAGTTGTTCGTAGCTGCCGTTACTGCGACGATGGAGGATGCGGATCGCCTGCGCGCCAGACTGCATGAGGAGCAGATCCATCTGGCCGGAGCCGGTGGTGTCCATCATGCAGGCTCCGCCCGTTAGGTTAAGCGTATCGGCAGCCTTGGCTGTGATGATTGGTTCCTCCACCAGATGTACCGAAATCATCTTCCGTGGAATGTAGTCCGGTTCTCTGACCGTGGTTACGGTTGAGTAATGCCCCTGCTCTCCGTATGTGACGCTGAGAGGAGAGCCAATTTTTGTGCTGGCTAGATGCCGAAAGATTGCGAAGTGTTCCCTTGCCTCAGCGTTGTGACCAGAGCGTTGCAGTGCGCGCGCCAGGCCGAACTCGGCAGATGAGTGCAGTGGATTCAGGGCCAGCACCTGCTTGAAGACCAGAATCGCTTGGTCATATTGCTTCATTTCCGCCAGGCAGGCACCCTCGAAGTAGAGTGAGTCGGCATCGTGCGGATCAAGCGTGGCCGCATGACGAAAGCTGGCGAGCGCCTGCGGCAAATCATTGATGGCGTGTTGCACCAGCCCCATGTTGTACCAGGCCTGCGGATTGTCGGGATTGAGTGCGATGGCCTGGCCGAAAGCTTGCTGGGCTTGTGTCATTTTTTGCAGTGTAAAGAGCGCGATGCCTTCATTGACCTCGGCCTGCGCCAGCTTTGGATCTGTTTTGAAGGATTCCGCAAAGGCGCTTTCCGCGCGCCTCGTCAGCTGCTGGCTCATAAGCGCAACGCCTTGATTATTCATGCGTATCGCTTCGAGTTCGTTTTTCGTTCTCGCTGCCGCATTCGCATACCCGGCAGCAAAAACAATTAGACATATACTTCCGACAATTCGTATCCGCATTGTATTTTCAAGACTCTCGATCGCAACAGGAGACGCGCCATTCCGAGAAACCACGGAACCACTAAAGTGTATGGAAATCGCAAACGCGCCACATCATCATTTGGATGGAGGGCCGCACTATGCGGAGTTTGGCAGTCCGCGTTCAATTTATACTTCGTATGTGATTTCCCGCGCTGAGATTCAGGACTGGAGCGGACTTCTGGCCCGTCCGTGCATGGATGCCCCGGACGGCAGGAGCCTGGAAGTTCTGCGGGGAGCATCGATTCTGGTGACTGGAGCGGCTGGATCGATCGGCTCCGCGCTGGCCGTGCGTTTGGCCGGATTGCGTCCAACCAAGTTAGTGCTTTTGGATGCTTCTGAAAGCCAGCTATTCGATCTGCGGCGCAAGTGGACTGAGGCGCACCCAGCCGTTTCCGCAATCTTCCGACTGGGCAGCGTGAGAGATCGCGTACTGCTGGAAGAAATATTTGAAGTACACAAGCCAGATCTGGTATTTCATGCGGCTGCTTTCAAGCATGTTCCCCTACTCGAAGAAGAGCCTCTGGCGGCGATAGAGAACAATGTTTTCGGAACGCTAGCTTTGGCGAAGTCTTCGGTCGGCTCGCGCCTAATTCTTCTATCGACTGACAAGGCTGTTGCGCCGATTTCCGTGATGGGTGCTACAAAGCGCGTGGCGGAGCAGATCGTTCTGAATGCGGGGGGCGCGGCGCTGAGGCTGGGCAACGTGCTATCTTCGCGCGGAAGTGCGTCCGAGGTGTTCGCCAGCCAGATTGCGGCGGGCGTTCCACTCACGATCACGGATGCGGCGGCCAGCCGCTACTTTCTCACTCTGGATGAGGCGGTAAATCTGTTGCTTTTTGCCGCATTGGAGTTACCGACTCTGCTGGCTCCTGTCTTGCCCAAGCCGCATCGGGTGGAGGATCTAGCCCGATTCATGGCGCGTGAACTTGCTCCTGACCGCGCGATTCCCATCCGGTTGACGGGGCTGCGTGCCGGGGATAGGTTGACAGAGCAGTTCTGGTCTGCGGAAGAGACAGCGACGCCGACAAAGGCCACGGGGTTGCTCACAATCCAATCGCCACTGCCCACAAGCGCGAACCTGCAAGGTGCGCTTCTCCGGCTGCGTGACGCGCTTATCGCGCGGGACGTGGCTTCTGCGCTGAGCGAGCTTCGGGGGTTGGTTCCGGATTACACGCCGAGCGCAACGTTGTTGTCACTGGTGAGCAGGAGCGATTCAGGGGTGAATGCATGATTATGCGCGATGCGCAACGCGGGAGGCGGCGAATTGGCGTCGTCACCACGTCACGAGCAGATTATGGTCATCTGTATTGGCCGCTACGCGAGCTGGCCTCCAGGCCCGAACTTGAGCTTGGCGTTTTCGTGCTGGGACCGCACCTTTCACCTCAGTTCGGTTTGACAGTTTCCGAGATTGAGCGCGACGGCTTTCCCATCCAGGCGCACATTGAGTGTCTACTCAACTCAGACACGGATACGGGAATGGCGAAGACTATAGGAGTTGGCATTTTGGGCCTTGCCGATGCCCTGACGACGTGGCGGCCCGAAGTGCTGCTCTTGATTGCTGATCGCTTTGAGATGCTTGCACCGGCGTCCGTGGCGCTGGCGCTGCGGATACCCGTTGCTCACATCGAGGGCGGCGAAGTCAGCCAGGGCGCCATCGACGATGCCGTGCGTAATGCGATGACGAAGCTTGCGCATCTCCACTTCACTTCGACCGATACAGCGCGGAGACGCGTGATTGCCATGGGCGAAGAACCCTGGCGGGTGCATCGCGCAGGCGCACCGTCGCTGGACCATCTGCGCAGATCGAAGCTGCTGAATCGCGCCGAACTCGAAGAACAGATGCGTCTGAAGCTCGCATCGCCCACCCTGCTTGCAGCGTGGCACCCGGTTACCATTCTGCGTAACACAAACGCGGAGGCAAATGCGTTCTTCGCCGCGCTGGCGGATGCGCCGGGACGGTTGATTTTCGTTTATCCCAATGCGGATGCGGGTAGCCATGTGCTGATGGAGCGCACACGGGCGCTGGCGGAAGTCCGTGCCGATACACATATCTTTGTCAACCTGGAAGCCGTGACTTATTGGAGCCTGCTTGCACAGGTGGATCTGCTGATCGGCAACTCTTCAAGCGGAATTATGGAAGCCGCTTCGTTTGCATTACCCGTAGTAAACGTGGGGATGCGCCAGCAGGGGCGCGAGCGCGCACGCAATGTGATCGACACACCTGCGGAGGCTGGCTCGATTCGAGCGGCGATTGACCATGCCCTGAAGCCGGAGTTTCGCGAAGAACTGGCTGGCATGACCAATCCATATGGCGAAGGCACTGCCGCAGTTACAATCGCCAGAATACTGACAAGTGTTCCGCTGGAAGGACTGCTGATCAAGAAGCCGGCTCCTGTCGGCGATGATGCGGGAGGTGATGACGGTGACCATCCCGCTTTCCGCGCCTGACATTACCGAAGCCGAGATTGCGGCTGTTACAGAGGTTTTGCGCACACCGCGTCTCAGCCTGGGTCCGGAACTGGCAGCCTTTGAGCGGGCACTGGCCGATTACCACGAGGTGGATCATGCGGTGGCAGTAAGTTCCGGGACTGCGGGTTTACATTTGGCTTTGCTGGTGCTGGGAGTCGGTAAAGGTGACGAGGTAGTGATCCCCTCTTTTGCCTTTGTGGCTGTTGCCAATGCGGTGCTTCAGGTACATGCTGTTCCGGTCTTTGTGGAGATTGATCCAGTTACCCTGAACATGGATCCTGCGCGTGTGACGCAATCGATTACACCACGTACGCGGGCCATGGTGGTGGTTCACACCTTTGGCGTACCTGCCGAAATGGATGCGCTGCGGACAATTGCACGGCAGCATGGGCTGGCCTTGGTTGAGGATGCCTGCGAAGCAGTGGGCGCGCGATTCGGCAATCCACCTGCGGCCCGGCGCGTGGGAAGCTTTGGCGATGTTGGCGTGCTCGGCTTCTATCCGAACAAACAGCTTACGACGGGTGAAGGCGGAGCCTTGCTTTGCCACGATGCGGGCTATGCAAAGCGACTGCGGAGCCTCAGAAATCAGGGACGGAGCGCGGATGGCGTATCCCCGGCAGGGGAAGCAGAGGTCGGTGAATCATTGTCGGGGTGGCTGGATCACATCGAGTTTGGCTATAACTATCGACTGTCAGAAATCG
The DNA here is from genome assembly GCA_021846275.1 of Acidobacteriota bacterium. Classification (GTDB taxonomy): domain Bacteria; phylum Acidobacteriota; class Terriglobia; order Terriglobales; family Acidobacteriaceae; genus Acidicapsa. The sequence continues at coordinate 403,499 of JAJZBZ010000002.1, read as the reverse complement.
CGTGTGCGCTTGGACGAGTGCAGTTGAGCAGGCTTGACGAGATGCTCGCACTGCGCGAGGCTGCCGCAAGGCGCTACGACGCGTTGTTTGCGGATGTCTCCGGGATTGAGCGACCACTGTCTGAGCAGCCGCACCGCTCGATCAGCTGGTTTGTATACGCGGTTCGGTTACCGACCTGGGTGAATCGCGAGCACGTGCAGAATGTGCTGGCGGCTCGCGGGATCGCAACCGGTCGCTATTTTCCGCCGATTCACCTGCAGCCAACGTGGAGGAAGCATTCGAGCGCAGATGTTCGGCTCCCTATTACGGAAACGATTGCCTGCAGGATGCTGGCGCTCCCGTTCTTCAACCGGATCACGACAAGCCAGCAGCAGGAAGTTGCCGAGGCGCTCAGCGAAGCAATCAGCGACAAGGGCTGAGGCAGTGGAGCAAAGCCGACGCGCGTGACCTGCGCCCCTCGTTTAGTCCGGGCAAGTGAGAGTATCCGGACTTGAGTTTAGCAGGGATAAATCCCCGCAGTAGTAGATGCTGTGCGAATGTGGGAAGCGTTTTGCGTGTTGGCACTACGCTTTTGCTGCCACCTGTTCTCCGTTTATGCTGCCACTTGATCCAGTCCCATGCTCGAATTTGGCTCCGGAGGAACCTCTGCACAAGCCCGCAAGCTGCGTCGTATTTGAACAGGCTGGAAGCATGAAGCGAATGGCGCGTTTTCAGCCGACGTTTGCATCGCAGTCCAGTTTTGCGAAGTATGGTCGCAAGAGCAAGCGCGAGCTGTTTCTTGACCAGATGAACCAGGTGGTTCCGTGGTCTGAGTTGCTGGCTCTGGTTGATCCCGTCTATCCCAAGTCAGGCAACGGTCGGCAGCCGGTGGGCCTGGCGATCATGCAGCCCGACTTGTTGCACGGCGACGAGCGCAAGGTGTGGGGCGACGGCGGCTATCAAGGCCAGACCGAAGCGATTCATGAGGCCGCGCCCAGGGCGCAGGATATGACCTGCCGTCGGACGAAGTACAAGGACTATGTGGATGAAGAAGCCAAACGCAGGAACACAACCAAGGCCCGCGTGAGAGCCAAAGTCGAGCATCCGTTTCGCATCCTGAAGCGAGTCTTCGGATTTGCCAAAGTGCGCTACCGCGGCATCTGGAAAAATCACCCGTGGCTGTGTGCGGCCTTCGCGCTGGTGAACCTGTACCAACACCGCAACCGGCTGGTCCCGCAAACGGCGTAGTGTCTCCAGAGGCCGGAATACCGCCCCCCACAGACGAAAAAGGCAAGCAGCAACCCGCACTCTCTGACACAAAACCGCTTCACAAGCAAGAAACCATCTGCCGTCCAGCCGCCGCTACAAAATCACCCTCCTGCGCAGAGGTTCCCTGGAGCGACTGTCCTTCGGTGTTTCTTCTTTGTATTCACCCACCCCTGCATACGCAAACCGAGTCGTGTCCACCAGATCACTGTTGCACGCCGGGCTGCGCCCTCCCCTGATAGAGAATCTTGAACTGCGAGCCGAACTGTTTGTAGTCCGTGTACTGCACCGTCTCGCGGATATGCACGTCCTGGCCCAGATACCCGTTCCCGCCGCTGAAGTGCAGGATTCCCTCGCCCTTCGTGTAGGTCGGAAACCAGTATTTGCCATCGATCTGCTGGCGATAGGTTGTGAACGGCGGCGACAGGTCTTCGTGGCCTTTGCGCAGGTCGTCGGGCACGTTCTTGCCGTTGGTAATCACGATCTGCATGTCTTCGGAGTCCACCCAGATGCGGCCCTCGAAGTAGCGCTTGCCCTTTTCGATCATCTTCGGCGCGACATCGAAGACATAGCAGAGCACCTCGTCCACTTTTTCCCTGCCCACGTAGCTCACGTTGTACTGCTTCACATCCTCGGTCGTCAGCACAAACGGCAGCCGGTGCTCGATGTCCTGAAAATCCGCCGGCGACATCGTGATCCGCTGCAAGGTATTCGCTGGCGCGTAGACCACCCGCTCGGTGCGCTTGCCATCCGGATCGAAGATCACGTCGTCCACCTCGTGGTACTGCCCGTCCACCTTGTTGTCGTCGTCGATGGTCTGCACCGTCACCGTGCGACGATAGGTGTAGTGGTTCAGCGCCTCACGAAACTCCGACTCCTTCGCCGTGAACTTGGCGATCATCTGATCCGGCGGCATGGGTGGCGCAGACAGGTCCATCGGGCCAAAGCCGGAGTCGAGCGGCATCGGCGTGTAGCTCAGGTCGGAGTTCTGCTGCTTCTTGCTTCGCGCCAGCGCCGTATGCGCAAGCATCAGGCATAAGCCCAGTACGCAGCAGGCCGGAACGACGCGCCCCAGCCGCTCATATCGGTTGCAGGGCGGCGCGAATTCGGCGAGAGGATTCATGAAGAGAACCTGAAGGAAACCGTACACTTTTGGGCCAGTCCGCTACAACTTTAGACGCATAGCCAGTTGAAGCGGTTGTCATGAAGATGTAAGTTGGCATTTCCTGCCCTCGCGCAGGCACGCGAAAGCGACGAGAACAAAATCAACCGGCGAAAGGTTCTTCCCCGTGCTGGACGATTATCAAATTCCGGCTGCGGCAATCATCGGCGCGCTTCTGCCCGCCTTCGTTTACCTCGCCGTTCGTGTGCGCAGGGCGCGCACGGTGCTCTGGCTGCTTGGCATCGTCTTCACGGAGATATACGCGCTCTTCTTCTGGCGCGTGACGATGAGCGAGAACCCGCTCATCGCCTGGCCTTTTCACGGCACGCTTGCGCCCGGCTCCGCCTGGATGGTCGTCGCCGGGCAGACGGCGCTCATCGTGGCTTCGGCATTTTTCCTGGCTTCGCTCTCGCCGCTTTCGTTTCGCCTCGGCGGACGGCGCATTCTCTACGTCATCCCCTATATTGCGCCGCTGGTCGCGTATACGATTCTGGTCAGCGGACCGGTGGCGCATCCGCAGGGTGCGGAGCGCTTCCTTCTCTACGCGCTTGCCGCCGTCACGATCCTCGTCGCCTTTCTCTGGAGCCTGCGCGACAACATCATTCCCATCTGGTTTGCCGAGCTGATCGTGCTCATCGCGGCGCTCGGCTGCCTCTGGTATTTTCAGCACGACGATTTCATCGGGCCGATGTGGATTGGCATCTCCGGCAACCTGCTCATGACCTCGCTGCTGGTGATCTACACCTATCGCCGCACCACGCCCGGCGTGCTGCTGACGAAGATTGGCCTGGTGGTCTGGGCGATCCCGCCGTTTCTGTGTTTGAAGTCATACGCCTCGGGCAGCATGCTCGTTTCGCTCGACCGCGCCTGGATTCTGAGCAAGGTTCTCTTCGCCGTGGGCCTGCTGCTGCTGGCCATGGAGGACGAGATTGACACCAACGTCCTTGTCAGCCGCCGCGAGCGCGGAATCCGCACCGAACTGGAGTTTTATGCGCGCCGACAGTTGACCGCGCGCAGCCTGGCTCAGTTTGAACGACAGTCGGAGGAAGTCTGCGCCCTGGTTGCATCGAAGAGCCGATTCCCGCGCGTGGCCCTACTGCTGCGCAGCCGCGCCGCGCATCTGGCGGTCGTGGGCAGCGCGGGAATGGATCGTGCCACCGTGACTGCGCTCAACTCCGTTCTGGAGCGCGTGCCCGAGCAGGCGCTCGGCGGTCCACTGCCGCCGCGCGTGGAGGACTCCGCCGCGCGCGATCTCGACCTGACCCCGTGGCTTTTGCCCGGTGATGATCTGGAGCGGCTGCGCCAGACGCGGTTCACCGCCGTACTGATGCGCGCGGCAAATGAAGCCGTGGAGGGTGCGATCCTGCTGGCTGGCGAGCAGACCGCCACGCCGCTGACAGCCGAAGACCTGTTGCCGCTGGAGATTCTGGCCGAGCGTCTGCGCACGGCGCGCGCGCAATCGTTCATGCTGGGCCGGATCATCGATGCCGACCGATTGACGGGAACCTGCCACCTGGCCATGCGGCTGGTGCAGGAGATGCACAATCCACTCACCGTGATTCTGGGCTACGGTTCGCTGCTGGAGGAGATGATTCCGCAGGGACTGGAGCGCACGGCGACCGAGGCGATTCTGCTGGAGGCGCGGCGCATGCGCTCGACCATTGATCGGCTGACGCAGCTTACGCGCGGTCAGAGCGAGCGCTACACGGAGTTCGATCTGGCCGGGCTGCTGGCCGATGTGGAGCAGTTGCATCGCGCGGATTTTCTGCGCGAGTCAATTGAGTTTTCGCTGCAACTCGACGCGGGGCTGCCTCAGCTTTATGGAAACCAGCATCGCATTCGACAGGTGCTCATGCATCTGTTCGACACGGCCATCACGGCGGCGCAGAGCAATCGGGCGCAGATGCGGAAATCAATTCTTGTGAAGGGAATGCGGCACGGCGACCGGGTGCGCATGGAACTGCGCCACAGCGGCGCATGGATCGCTCATCCGGAGCGTCTGTTCCAGTCGCTGGATGCGGCGAGCGCAACCGACGTGACGACCGGGCTGGGCATGGGCCTCGCCGCGGAGATTCTGCGCGAGTACGGCGGCGGCATCACGTCTCAGAATCTGGAGCCGCACGGAGTTCTGTTTACGGTCGATCTGCCGGTGCGCGAGACTCCGCCGCGCGTCTGAACCCGACACGGTCGAACCGGGGCGAAGCGCGTTACACTGCCCATGCATGAGTTTTTCCCGAGCGAAAAAGCCGCGTGAACCGCTGGACGAATCCGGGCTGCATGAGTACGCGCTGAAGCTGCTGGGCCAGCAGATGCGCTCGATGGCCGACGTGCGGCGCAAGCTGATGACGCGCGTGGAGCCGGACGAGACGGGCGCGGCAAAGGTGCATGCGGTGCTCGGGCGGCTGCGCGAATATGGGCTGGTCGATGACGCGGCGTTTGCGGAGAATTTCGTGCAGATGCGGCAGCAGAACCAGAAGCATGGTCCGCGCAGGCTGCGCAATGATCTGGCGGTGAAGGGAATTGACCGGGAACTGGCGGCGCGCACGGTGGAGGAGCGATTTGCCGAGGTCGATGAGGTGGAACTGGCGCGACAGCATCTGGAGCGCAAGCGCATTCGCAAACCAGAGAACGAAAAAGAGACGGCGCGCGTGATGCGTCGTCTGGCCGCTGCGGGTTTTTCCGCACGCGCGATTCACGCCGTGGTGCGCGACTGGCGACTGCCGGAGAACGCGCTTGTGAGCGAAGACGCGCTGATCGATTTGGAAGAGATGGATCATCGGGAAGAGTAGTTTCCGAGGGTGGTTGCGCAGAGCCGCCGCTGGTTGGCTGCGACCCTGCCGGATGCGCGTTGTTGCGCTGACCGCCCCCTGCTGTGTGAGGGCGCAAGCGTCAGAACTTGACGCCGAGCGACTCCAGGAAGCTCTTCACATCCGGCCAGACGGCCTTCAGGTCCAGAGCTGTCTGGTAGTCGAGCGCGAAGTTCAGTGGATTGCCCGCGACGCCGCTCAGATCAGTCAGCGGTTTTTCCACGGCCGAGACCAGAGTGGCCAAAGCAGCCACCACGGCCGGAGCCGCAGAGAGCAGCACCTTGGCCTTGCCCAGCCAGCGCAGAGCGTCCTCGACGCCGATTGCGATGCCTTTTTCGACGTTCACCAGAATATTTGCCATCGTCTTGTGTCCTCATTCCGCCCGGAGTTTTGAATGCCTTGCCGGGTCAGTTTTCCGGGCCGGAGGACGCCGCGCAGCCAGGCGACAATCCAGTCACCGGCGGCGCGATGCGCATAACTCCCGCCACAGTTGAGAGAGTACGAAAAAGCTGCATAATTGCCTGCCATTTTCGGGCAGGAAAATTTCGCATGGAATCAGAGATTTAGGAGAAATCTCGAAGTGCGGGGTCTTGACAGCGAAATTGTCCGAGCCAATTGAGACGCCTGGAGGCGCGAAAACAAGAGAAATTTACCGGGGAGCTTGCCGGATGCTTTCCGAATGGACTGTTTTCGGGACTATTCTTGGAGGGATGAAAAACAGAGGTATGCGTCTCGTTCAATCCGGCTGTTCGATGGCACTGATTCTCGTCGGCTCCGCCGCGCTGATGGGCAGCCCCAACTCTCCCGTGTCTCCGTATGCGGAAGTGAATCCCTTCATCGGCACCGCCGGCGGCGGCAACACTTTTCCCGGAGCGACGCTTCCGTTCGGAATGGTGCAGTGGAGTCCGGATACGAATGGCGATGCCTGGTATCACTACGACGAGAAGTCGATTCGTGGTTTTTCGCTGACACACGTCAGCGGCGCGGGCTGTCCGCTGTATGGGGATTTTGCCGTGCTGCCGACGTTGGCTGAACTGGCGGCCAGTCCTGACTCGGCCAGTTCAGCCACGACCAGTCCGGGCACGGATTTTGCTTCGTATGCCGTCGGCTTTGAGCACAGCCAGGAAGAAGCGCATCCTGGCTACTACGCCGTGACGCTGGCCAATGGAGTGCGCGTCGAGATCAGCGTCACAGAGCGCGCCGGGATTGCGCGATTCACCTTTCCCGTCGGCGCGCCGACACGCCTGCTGGTGAATGCGGCGTCCAGCGCCGGGGCGCGTGATGGGGAGACGAACCAGATCGCTCTGAGCGCGGATGGATTCACCGGCTCGGCGACCGCGGGACACTTCTGCAGCAGCGGCGCCCGTTACACCGTCTACGTCACGGGCGTCTTCGACAAGCCGTTCCGGAAATCCGTCGTCTGGCAGGACGGTTCTTTGCAAACGACTGCGCATTCGGCCCACGGCGCTCATACCGGCGCGTGGCTGGACTTCGGCCAGGCGCGCGAGGTCACGCTGAAGACTGGCGTTTCGTTTGTGAGCGTCGCGGGAGCGCGCAGGAATGTGCGGACGGAGATTCCCGGCTGGAGTCTCGATGTGGTGCGCAGCGCGGCAAAGGCGAAGTGGTCCGAGCTGCTGGGCCGGTTCGCCGTCGAGGGCGGCACGCCGGATCAGCGCACCATCTTTTACACCGGCGTCTATCACTCGTTCCTGTCACCGAATCTCTTCAGCGACGGGAACGGGCAGTACATGGGATTCGATCAGCGCGTACACGCCGTCGCTGGCCCGCAGACGGCGCAATACACCAATTTTTCGGACTGGGACATCTATCGCAATACGGTCCAGCTTCAGGCGCTCTTCTTTCCGCGCCAGGCCAGTGACATGATGCAGTCGCTGGTGAACGACGCGCAGCAGTCGGGCCGACTGATTCCCCGCTGGCCGGCAGCGAACGACGCCACGTACGTGATGGGCGGCGACTCGCCGGCGGCCGTGATCGCTTCGTCCCATGCCTTTGGCGCGCGCGCGTTCGACGCGGAAGCGGCTCTGCGGTTTCTGGTGAAGGCGGCGACGCAGACGACGGACAATCGCGAGCGTCCGTTCCTGGCCGACGAGCTGCGGCTCGGTTACGTGCCCGTGGATAAGGACTCGATCGCGGCTTCGCGGACGCTGGAGTATGCCAGCGACGATTTCGCGATCTCGGAGCTGGCCCACTCGCTCGGCGACGAGCAGATTGCGCAGCGCTTCCGGCAGCGTTCCGCCGACTGGAAGAACCTGCTCGATCCGGAGACGAAGATGATTCGACCTCGCCTGAGCGATGGGTCGTGGCTGCCGGGCTTTGACGTTCTGCGCAGCCTGCCCAAGCGCCGGAACGCGCCGCTGCCAAGCGACCAGCTGGGCTTTGAAGAGGGCAATACTTTTCAGTACAGCTTCATGGTGCCGTTCGACTATCCGGGACTCTTTGCCGCAATGGGCGGCGATCAGGTGGTGACGCGGCGGCTGGACTCGTTTTTCGTCAAGCTCCGCTGCTGGGGCCAACCCTGCTACAACATCGAGAACGAGCCGGATTTTGTGGTTCCCTACGCTTACGAATTCGCCGGTCAGCCGTGGAAGACGCAGGCGGTTGTCACGCGCATTGACGCCGAGACGTTCAAGGCCGCGCCGGACGGCATTCCCGGCAACGACGATCTGGGGGCAACGTCGGGCGTATACGTCTGGAACGCGCTGGGCATGTATCCGGCGATTCCGGGGGTTGCCGGAGTGGCGCTGGGCACGCCGGAGTTTCGCCGCGCCACGCTTCGACTGGCCGGAGACCGCACGCTGGAGATCACACGGGCGGGTTCGGGTATCTACGTGAAGGATGTGCTGTGGAATGGGGCTGAATTTCCGCAGGACTGGCTGCCCGTGGCAAAGATTCACACCGGGAAAAACCGCATCGAGTTCATCGTCCAGCCGGATCCGGACAGGACGCGCGTCGGCGAGCCGATGGGACCGGAAGACGGCCCGGCAGGGAGCGGCAAGGCCAACCCGTAGCCGGGCGAATATCCCGATTATTTGCTGGCTTCAGGCGCGTGTGACGTAGCGGCGGCCTTCGATTTTGTACTCGCCGGAGAGGACGCGCGCGATGGCTTCGGGATAGGCCAGGTGCTCCTGCTCCAGAATGCGATGGGCCAGCGCGTCTGCATCGTCGCCGTCGAGCACGGGAACGGCGCGCTGGAGGACGATGACGCCGTGGTCCAGATGCTCGTCCACGAAGTGTACGGTGCAGCCGGCGACGATGCAGCCGTAGTCGAATGCCTGCGTCTGCGCGTCGAGTCCGGGGAACGCGGGCAGGAGCGACGGATGTATGTTCAGGATGCGGTCCGGGAAGGCCGCGATGAAGCCGGGCGAGAGCAGACGCATGTAACCGGCCAGGCAGACGAGATCGACCTGATGCTGGCGCAGGCAGGCGATCACGTCGGCGTCGTGGTCGGCGCGCGGGCGGCCACGCGAGACGAAGGTTGCCGTGGCGAGTCCCATCGGACGCGCGGCGACGAGGCCGGGCGCTTCGGCGACGTTCGAGATGACGACGGCGATCTCGGCCTGCGGAATGCGCCCGTCGGCGATGGCGGCTGCGATGGCCAGGAAGTTCGAGCCGCGACCGGAGAGCAGGATGCCGAGCCGCTTGTTGGTCTGTTCAGTTCGGGCTTCGGCCTGGGCTGCGTGCCTCATCGGTAGATCACCCGGCGGTTGCCGCGCACGATTTCTCCGATGACGTAGTGCGCCTCGCCGAGGCGGCCGAGCAGTGCCGTGGCGCGGCGAAGTTTTTCGGCGGGGATGACGGCGATCAGTCCGATGCCCATGTTGAAGGTGCGCATCATCTCATCCTGGGGCACACTGCCGAGCGCGCGCAGGTGTTCAAAGACGGGCAGCACGGGCCAGGAGCCGAGCCGGACGCGGGCCGCTGTGCCTTTGGGCAGGATGCGCGGCAGATTTTCCGTGATGCCGCCGCCGGTGATGTGGGCCATGCCGCGGACGAGACCCGCGCGAGTGAGTTTTTGCAGCACGGGCAGGTAGCTGCGATGGGTGGTGAGCAGCACCTCGGCGGCGCGCCCGCCGAGCGCGCGGACGTGCTGGCGCGGCTTGTATCCGGCAACCTCAAAGAGAAGTTTGCGGGCGAGCGAGTATCCGTTCGTGTGCAGGCCGGTCGAGGGCAGCCCGAGCAGGATGTCACCGGGGCGTATGGTTGCGCCAGTCACCATCCGGCTGCGCTCGACAACGCCGACAATAAAGCCGGCCAGATCGTATTCGTTGTCCTGATAGAAGCCGGGCATCTGCGCGGTTTCGCCGCCGATGAGCGCGCAGCCGTTGGCGCGGCAGGCGGTGGCCAGGCCTTCGACGACCTGCTCCAGCACGGTCGGCTTCAGGCGTCCGCTGGCCAGGTAGTCGAGGAAGAACAGTGGCGTCGCGCCCTGGACGGCGATGTCGTTGACGCAGTGGTTGACGAGGTCGGCGCCGACGGTCGTGTGGACGCCGAGCTGGAAGGCGAGCTTGAGCTTGGTGCCGACGCCGTCGGCGGAGCTGACGAGGATGGGGTCTTTCCACCTGCGGCGGTCAAGCTGATAGAGCGCGCCAAAGCCGCCGACGCCGGCCAGTACGCTGCGATTGAGCGTGCTGGCGGCCAGAGCCTTGATGCGGTCCTTGGCGCGGTCGCCGGAGGCGATGTCCACGCCGGCGTCGGCGTAGCGGATCGGCTTCCGGGCGGGACGGGCGGAGTTTGCGGCGGAGTTTGCGGTGGAGCGGGCCTGCGGCATCGAGTCTTTCCGGAAGTGGAGTGGCGCGAAGTACGCCGGAAAGGTTGATTTTAGCAGGGTGGCGCCTGTGGGGCAGCGCGGGACGGCTGTCGCACGCGCGGCTGCGAGCGAGTTTGGGCGATGGGTTAGCTGAGGAAGTGGTGGCGGTCGGCGGGTGCGGGCAGCGGGCAGGCGTCGTAGCGGCGGGCCAGGCGGTAGCGCAGGCGCGCGACGAGGCTGTAGGCGAGGTCGCCGAGCGGGCGCGGGATGGCGCGGGCGAGCGCGGCAAACTGGGGCCAGGGCGCGGGCAATGCGGCGAGGCAGGCGAGGACGGCTTCCGAGCGCGTGAGCAGGCGCGCTGGCTGCCCGCCGTCTGCCGGTGGCGCGAGAACGAGAATGGATTGGAGACGCGCGGAGTCGCTCGCAGCCGGATCCGCGTCGGCTGCTGCGGGGAATCCGGCGGCCGCCAGGATCTCGCAGGCGGCGCGGGATTCAGCCGGGGCGAAGCGCAGACGGTCGCAGGCGTCGTGGCGCAGCAGCCAGCGCACGGAAGCGTGGCAAAGCGCACAGCGGCCGTCAAAGAGGACGATGAGGCGCGGGGCTGGCTGTTGCCGCGCGTCGGACTGTCTGGAGTGCGTCACTGCTCCGTTGGATGGCGGCGGCGTGGCTTGCGATGCAGACGGATTCGTCTGGATTTCGCAGCGCGAAGGGCAGGTGCGGCGGCGAACCTATACTGACGGTAGAGCAACAACGATACTGGCAGATGAGCAGCAACGAGTGCATAGGAAAGACGACTGGAGCTTGCGCGCGGAGGGGGAAATGGCGACGGAGATGGGGACAAGGACGGAGTCCAGGCGGCTGCAGGAGCGCGCCGAGGGGCTGTTTCCGGGCGGAGTGAACTCGCCGGTGCGTGCGTTTCGCGCGGTGGGTGGGGAGCCGCCGTTTGTGGCGCGCGGCCAGGGCGCGTATCTGTGGGATGCCGACGGGCGTCGGTATATCGACTGTTTCGGTTCGTGGGGGCCGATGATTCTGGGCCACGCGCACCCGGCGGTGGTGGAGGCGATTGCGCGGGCGGCGCGGGATTCGGCCAGCTTTGGCGCTTCGACGGCTGCGGAGGGCGATCTGGCCGAGCGTGTGATGGCGGTCTATCCGGGCATTGAGCGGCTGCGGTTTGTCAGCTCCGGCACGGAGGCGACGATGTCCGCGCTGCGTCTGGCGCGCGCGGCGACGGGCCGGAAGCGGATTGTGAAGTTCGAGGGCTGCTATCACGGGCATGCCGACGGGCTGCTGGTGAAGGCCGGGTCGGGCGTGGCTACGCTGGGGATTCCCGGCTCGGCCGGCGTGCCGGAGGAGATTGCCAGCCTGACGCTGGCGCTGCCCTATAACGATCTGGCCGCTGTCGAGGCGGCGTTTGCCGAGTACGCGGGCGAGATTGCGGCGGTGATTCTGGAGCCGGTGGTGGGCAATGCGGGCTGCATACTGCCCGGCGAAGGCTATCTGGCCGGGCTGCGGCGCGTGACGGCTGAGCAGGGCGCGCTGCTGATTGTGGACGAGGTGATGACGGGGTTTCGTCTGGCTCCGGGCGGCGCGACGGAGCTGTATGGCATCGATGCCGACCTGATCACGCTGGGCAAGATTCTGGGCGGCGGGCTGCCGTGCGGAGCCTTCGGCGGCAGGCGGCGATGGATGGATATGCTGGCTCCGCTGGGGCCGGTCTATCAGGCCGGGACGCTGAGCGGGAATCCGCTGGCGATGGCCGCCGGATGTGCGACGCTGGACGATCTGGCGGCGCGGCGCGAGACGATCTACGCGCAACTGGAGGCGACGACGCGGGCGATGGCCGAGGGCGTGGCACAGGCGGCGCGCGAGGCCGGGCTGGCCGTGACCCTGAACCGCCTGGGATCGATGTGGACGTGGTTCTTCACCAGCGGGCCGGTGACGAACTACGACCAGGCGGCGAGGAGCGACGTTTCCAAATTTGGCGCGTTCCATCGCGGGATGCTGGAGCGCGGCGTGTGGCTGCCGCCGTCGCAGTTTGAGGCGGCGTTTATGAGCGCCGCCCATGGGCTGGCGGAAGTGGACGCGGTGGTGAGCGCGGCGCGGGCGGTCTTTGGTCAGTTCAGTGCATAGCTTTCCTTGAGAAGTGGTCCCGCAAATTCGGCTGGGGGATATTTCCAAAAGTGGCATCGAATTATTCGCCTTTGTGCCATACTGTCTTTTCACTCGCCCGGCCTGCGCGTAAGCGCAGTCGGCAGGCGCGATGCGATCATTACTAACCAGTAATTATTTCGCCAAAGTTTCGTTGGCAAGAAAATTAATACCACCCCCCCTGGGGGGTAACCGCGTTAATAGCAAACCAGTAACCCGCCAAAAAGACGATCAAAGCATTGAATAATATGCTTTTATCCTAAAATCATCGATCCCGGTCCGGCGTCATCCTCAAAACCCATCCCGCGATCAGCGGAAGAGGCGGCGAATGGTCGTGGCGCGCAAAGCGCGCGGCTGCTGCATGCAATGCCGACCAACGGAAGCGGCGGCAAATGGTCGTGGCGACCGAAGGTCGCGGTCGCTGCATGCAATGCCGATCAACGGAAGCGGCGGCAAATGGTCGTGGCGACTGAAGGTCGCGGTCGCTGCATGCAATGGATGTAGAATCGGTTCCACACCGCGAAACGGAGTCACGCATGCGTCTGATCCTTGCCATTCTCATTCCCTGGCTTCAGTTCTTCACCATCGGCAGACCCTTCGCCGGGATCGTCTGCCTGATTCTCCAGGTCACAATCATCGGCTGGATTCCCGCTGCCATCTGGTCCGTCTACGCGCTCAGCCAGTACAAAACCGACCAGAAGATTCGCCGCGCCTTCCACTACCGCTGATTTCGCGCGCAAACAAGCACGGGCTGGCAACGCCCGCGTTGCCAGCCCGTCTGCTTCTGTAATCGCGATCCGCTATCGCTTGCCGCGCACCACAGCCGCCGCCTCGGCTGCGCCATCTTCCGGCACCGGCGGAACCTCGGCCTTCGCGCCCGCGCCGATGCCCAGCTTCTGCCGCACCTGCGCGTCCATCTTGGCAAAGACCTCGCGGTTGTCTTTGAGGAACGTGCGCACATTCTCGCGTCCCTGCCCGATTCGCTCGCCGGCGTAGCTGTACCACGCGCCCGATTTCTCCACGATATTGTGCAGCACGGCCAGGTCCAGCACGTCGCCCTCGCGCGAGATGCCCTCGCCGTAGAGAATGTCGAACTCGGCCTCGCGAAACGGTGCGGCGACCTTGTTCTTTACGATCTTCACCTTGGTCCGCGAGCCAACCACCGCATCGCCTTCCTTCACCGCGGCGATGCGGCGAATATCGACACGCACCGAGGAGTAGAACTTCAGCGCGCGTCCTCCGGTCGTCGTCTCCGGATTGCCAAACATCACGCCAATCTTCTCGCGAATCTGGTTGATGAAGATCAGGCTGGTGCGCGACTTCGACACCGTGCCCGTCAGCTTGCGCAGCGCCTGGGACATCAGCCGCGCCTGCAACCCGACGTGCGAATCGCCCATCTCGCCGTCCAGTTCCGCCTTCGGCACCAGCGCCGCCACCGAGTCCACGACCAGCACGTCGATTGCGCCGGAACGCACCAGCGCCTCGGTAATCTCCAGCGCCTGCTCGCCATAATCCGGCTGCGAGATCAGCAGGTTGTCCGTGTCCACGCCCAGTTTTTTGGCATAGATCGGGTCCAGAGCGTGCTCGGCATCCACAAACGCCGCCAGCCCGCCCTGCCGCTGCGCCTCGGCAATGATCTGAAGCGTAATCGTCGTCTTGCCCGAGCTTTCTGGGCCATAGACTTCGATCACGCGCCCGCGCGGCACTCCACCCACGCCCAGCGCCGCGTCAAAGCTGATCGATCCGGTCGAGATCACCGAGATCGGCACAATCGCCTCGCGCGCGCCCAGCCGCATCACCGAGCCTTTGCCAAACTGCTTCTCTATCTGCGAAAGCGCATTCTCTACCGCGCGCGCCCGTTCATCGGCTGCTGCCATGGGGGTGGGTCTCCTGTCCTGATTGCTGCCACCGAGAATCCGCCACCAGAGCCGAGGCGACGCCTCAACTGTAGGGAGAAGTTCTTTAGCAGTTCACCGGAATTCTAGCAGCAAACCCACTCGAACAACTAGAACGAAAAGCGAAAGTAAGAGAATTCCAATCCGCCGCGCCGTCCGCAGCGCTATTTCCCTGCGAGTTCGCGCTTTCCACTGGCTTTCGCAACCTCAACGACGACTGCCCGGCGACCATCGGGAGCGCCATGAATGGTTGTGGCGCGCAAAGCGCGCGTCTGCTGCATGCAATGCTGCGTCTGCTGCATGCGATGCTGCGTCTGCTGCATGCAATGCGTTGCGTATCGTCCAAAAGTATGGAAACGGTGCCGTAAATCGGTTGGAAGACAACGGGGTTGGCCGTGACTAGAGTACAGAGAATGCGGTAACTTCCCCTTGTGAGGTCTTTGCGGGTGATGGCTGAGCTGTCTTTGCGAATCGATGCGCCTGTTCAGGGCCAGAACCGGGAGCAGCGGCGTAGCGCGGGATGGCGCTCTGCGACAGTCTTCTGCCTGGCCGCGCTGAGCCTGTTGGCGGGCCTTCCCAGCTCGGCGCAGCAGACCGACGACCCGTCGATGGCTGGCGGCCAGTCCGGAGGCTCGGCCACGGGCGGCGTCTTTGCTCCTGTGCTCGATGCTGAGCAGAGGCCGATTACAGCGGGCGGATTTGTGAAGACCGGCCCGGTGATCTTCCAGGACGTTTCCAAAGAAGCCGGGCTGACCGTGTGGAAGCACACCATGGGCACGCCGCAGAAGCAGTACATCCTGGAGACGATTGGTTCCGGCGTGGCGTTGCTGGACTATGACCACGATGGCTGGCTCGATATTTACATCGTCAACGGCTCGACCTTTGACGCCGAGACCGGCAAGATGAAGCCGCCGCAGGCAGCGCTGTTTCACAACAACCACGACGGCACCTTCACCAACGTGGCCGAGCAGGCGGGCGTGACCAACGATCGCTGGGGATTTGGCGTCGCCGTCGGCGACTACGACAACGACGGCTGGCCGGACCTCTACGTGGCCAACTACGGCAAGAACCGGCTCTACCACAACAACCACGACGGCACCTTCACCGACGTGGCCGAAAAGGCGGGTGTCACGCTGGGCAACTGGTCCACGGGTCCGAGCTTTGGCGACTACGACGGCGACGGGCTGCTGGATATTTTTGTGCCCGGCTACATTCACTGGGACATGAATCACATGCCGATCTCCGGATCGAAGGAGGTCGGTTTCGCCTTCTGCCAGTTTCGCGGAGCGAAGACGATGTGTGGCCCGCGCGGCCTGCCCGGTGAGCCGGACCATCTCTTCCACAACAACGGCGACGGCACCTTCACCGACGTCAGCGTAAAGGCGGGCGTGGACGACAAGCGGCGCTATTACGGGTTTTCGTCCACCTTTGTGGACATGAACAACGACGGCAAGGTGGACCTGGTCGTGACGGACGATTCCTCGCCCAACTATCTCTACCTGAACAAGGGCAACGGAACGTTCGAGGACGCCAGCTTCTACTCCGGCTTTGCGCTCAATCAGGACGGGCGCGAGACAGCCGGCATGGGCATCGCCGTCGGCGACAGCTCCAACAACGGCAGGCTGAATCTTTACACGACCACCTTTTCCGACGACTATAAAACGCTCTATCGCAACGAAGGCGACTCGAACTTCGTCGACGTGACGCCGCAGATGGGTATCGCCGAGCCGACCTATCCATTCCTCGGCTGGGGCACGGCGTTCTTTGACTATGACAACGATGGCTGGAAAGACCTGATGTTTGTGAGCGGCCACGTCTATCCGCAGGTGGACGATCACAAATGGGGCACGTCCTTTGCCGAGCGCCCGCTGCTGTTTCACAACGAGGAGCATGGAAAGAAATTCGTCATCATGCCGGCCGTGGAGGGAACCGGACTGGCCGACGTGATCCCGGCGCGCGGCGCGGCCTTCGGCGATCTCTTCAACGACGGAAAGATTGATGTCGTCATCAACTGCCTGGACCACACGCCTGTGCTGCTGAAGAACGTGAACAACGATCACAACCACTGGGTCGGCCTGTGGCTGACGGGCGCGGGAAAAAGCCCGCGCGACGCGATTGGCGCAACGGTGTGGCTGACGGCCAATGGAATGCGCCAGCGCGGGGACGTGATGAGCGGCGGCAGCTTCGAGTCGTCCAATGATTTCCGGCTCCACTTCGGCCTCGGCGCTGCCACAACTGTGCAGAAGGTGGAGATTCGCTGGCCGGATGGCGTTCGGCAGACAGTGACGCTGCCCGGCGTCGATCGCTACTTCGCGATTGTCGAGGGCAAGGGCATCGTGCCCAGCGTCTACGACGGGATTGCCGCCGGGCAGAAGTCGCATCCGATGATCCATGCGGCGACCCCCGTGGAAACCCATGCTCAGGCGACTGCGAAGAATGGAACGGCCGAGTGAGCCGGAGCGAAGAGATCGCACGATGATCGACCGACGAAGCGGCGAGGAGGGTATGCGTGCCATATCCGGGATGCTGATTGCGTTTGTCCTGGGCTTTGCTTCTGCGCTGTCGGCGCAAACGCAGCAGCCAACTCCGGCGACAACCGCGCCGAGGATGATGCCGCAGCCTGCGCCGGATGCCTACGCGGAAGCTGCGGAGACGCCAGCCGAGCACGCCGCGCTGATGCAGTGGGAGACCGAAGCCTCGCAGAAGCTGGACAGCGCGCGCGTGGCCTGGAATGCACAGGTAACGCCGGGCTACAACTACCACTTCGGCGCGGACCAGCCATTTGCTCCGGGCAACATTCAGGTGGAGGGCAGGGGATTTCTGCAGCCCGGCGCGTATCCCAGCGCCGAATACTGCGGCGCGTGCCATCAGGTGGCCTATCGCCAGTGGCGCGAGTCGCTGCATGCCAACTCGTTTCGCTCCCCGTTCTATCGGCGCAGCGTGAACCTGGTGATCCACGACCCGAAGCGCGGCATCGCCTTCGCCCGGCACTGCGATAGCTGCCACAATCCGGTAGCCGTGCTGGCCGGCGGACTTACGGAAAAATCCGTGGTCAATCGAGCAGAAATGGACGGCGACGGGCTGACCTGCATGACCTGCCACTCGGTGGTCGAGGTCGGCGCGCCGGAGGGCAATGCGCAGTTGACCATGGGTGTGCCGTCGGTGATGGTGGACGGCGACGGGAATCGCATTCCGGGCGAAGTGCCGTATGCAATGATCCTGCGCTATCCGAAACGGCACGCTCAGGCCGTGATGCACGACTTCATGCACACGCCGGAGTTCTGCGCCGCCTGCCACAAGGCGAACTTCCCGAATACGCTGAATAACTACAAGTTTCTGCGCGCGTTCACCACCTATGACGAGTGGCAGTTGTCGAAATACTCGCAGCGCAATCCGCTCACGTTCTATCGCGCGGATTTCAACACCTGCCAGAGCTGCCACATGAAGCGCATCGAAGCCGTGGGCAAGGAGCCGGGCGCGAAGAGCGGAACCTTCGCCTCGCATCGCTGGCTGGCCGGCAACACGGCCGTCCCGTTCTACTACGGCTACGACGCGCAGGTGGAAAAGACCGTGGCATTTCTGCGCTCCGGCTTCCTCAACGTGGACATCTTCGCGCTGCGCGACGTGGAGACCGGCAGGCTGACGGCTCCGCTCGGCCGAACCTCGTTCCACCTGAAGCCGGAGCAGACCGTCGAGGCCTGGGTGGTGATCCAGAACAAGGCCATTGGTCACTCGCTGCTGCCGGAGGTGCGGGATCTGTATGAAGCCTGGGTCGAGTTCACCGTGACCGACGCCGCAGGCAGGGCGGTGGACGTGAGCGGCCAGTTGCGCGCCGACGGCAGTCTCGACCCGAATGCACACATCTTCAACAATCGCCCGGTGGATGAGCAAGGCGAATTCGTCGACAACCACTCCGTGTGGAAGATTCACTCCGTGGCCTACGACAACACGATTGAGGCGGGACGATCCGTGCTCGTGCGCTATCGTTTTCGCGTGCCGCAGGAGGCAAGCGGACCGCTGACGATCACGGCCAGCGTGAAGTATCGCCACCTGCGCGAGAGTTATCTCAAAAGCGTGCTGGGCAACGATCCGCCAGCTTATCCGGTGACGGCGCTGGCCACCGAGACGCGCACGCTGAAGATCGGCAGAAACGGCTCGACAATGCCGGGAGCCGACGAGAATCCGGAGTGGATGCGCTGGAACAACGCGGGCATCGCGCTGCTCGATCAGTTTCAGTACGCAATGGCCGTGAATGCCTTCGCGCATGTGGTGCGCCTGGAGCCGCATTCGCCCGACGGCTACACCAATGTGGCGCTCACGGAGATTGCGTGGGAGAAATACGAGTCGGCGCGTGTGGCCATTCGCAAGGCGCTTGCGCTGGATAAAACCAACGCGCGAGCGCTCTACTATGAGGCGCAACTGGAGCGGCGATCCGGCGACCGCGAGCGCGAGATTGCCGAGCTTCTGGAAGTGGTTCGGCAGTATCCGGAATCGCGCGACGCGCGGCGCGAGTTGGGCATTGCCTACTATCAGGAGAACGACCTGCCTCATGCAATGGAGCAGTTCGTCGCCCTCCAGAAAATCGACCCAGACGATCTGGCCGCGCACTACAATCTGGCCGTGCTCAACCGGCGCATGCACCATCAGGAAGCGGCGGAGCGCGAGCAGGCGATGCTGATCGACGAGAAGATCGATCCCGGCGCGCCGACATACGCACTCGACTACATTCGCGCGCACCCGGAGATTTCGCTCGAAACCGTTCCCTGGCACGTACACAGCAGCGACGCCGTGCCTGCGCCGGACGCAGCAGCGGTGGCTGCGGTCCAGTCCTACTCCGCGCGGATTGATTACTCCGCCGGAATGACGATGGCCGACCCCTGCACCTGGATCAACCAGGCCACAGCGGAAGGCTTGCTCGGCGGTGCCGCCAGCGTGAGCAAGCAGCCAGGCGTCTGCGTCTACACGCGGCGCGACGGCGGCGTCACGCGCAAGCTGACGCTGAGCCAGGAAGCGGCCAGCGGCACAGACTCCGCGGCGGAGCGGTGCGGCGCAAAGGCTGAAGCGCTCACCGGCGTCGGCACTGCCGCGGCGCTCTGCGCGGTGCATCCGGGCAACGGAGCGCAGGCCGTGGCCGATGTGCGCGGACACTGGTTTCGCGTGACGCTGACGACGAGCGACCGGCACGACGGACAAATGACACCGGAGGCCATGCGCATGACGGCGGAGACGGCCGCCGCGCAGGTGGCGGGAAATCTTTTTTAGAGTTGTCAGGGTTCAGTTGTCAGGGGTCAGTCGCCAGTGGTCAGCGTCGGTCGTGACGAAATTGCTTTTCAGGCGGTAAATGCGCCGATGCGCGTCTCCGCCGCCGTGAGCGCATCGCAGGCGCGATCCACCACTTCGTAGTCGGCGTCGTGCACGGCGCGGAAGCTGCGAAAGGCTTCTTCGCTGGTCCAGCGGTCGATGGTCAGATAGCGGCCCGGCACGTAGGCGTCGCGCAGCAACTCCGTACCCAGATACTCCGCCGAGCGGGCAAACAGCGTGGACCAGGTGCCGCCCGGCGCGTAGGCCGCTTCAAAAGCCTCGACTTTTTCCTCTGCCACATCGAATTGCCAGACGACGAGAAACATACCTGATTATCCCACTGTGTGATCGAAACCATTCCTCGAACAACGGCGAACGTGAGACGCGGGGAATCCATTCCGGAACGGGCAGAAGCTGCGGGAACAAATCGCTGACTGCCTGCGTACTGGCCAACATGAGAAATCGAAGCCTTGCCGCAACCGTCCCGTTGCTGGCTCTTCTGCTGGCCCTCCACCATTTCGCTCTGGGCCAGACGGAGGGCGACTGCGGCGCGACGCTGACCTCGGCGCTCCACTCCGGCGCGAGCCTCGTGATCGATTCCACTTCGCTGGGCATGGAGATTGTGCCCGTCGAAGCTGACAGCGGCAAGGTCGTGCCGGATGTGGTGCGCGTAAGCTGCGCGTCGAACCGCGACGATGCGGACGGACGCGTTCACATGAAGCTGAGCAGCGAGGCGAGCGGTCTGCGGCTGCGCGTGACCGGCGACGCGCCGAGCCATGGAAATCAGAAACTGCGCATCGAGGTGCCGAAGCGGACAAGCCTGCGCGTGCGCATGGCAGCGGGGCAGATCACGATTGACGGCGTCGAAGGCGACAAGGACTGTGAGATGAAAACCGGTCAGATCACCATCACCGATCATCGCGTGTGGAACTATCGCGCCGTCGACGCTTCGGTGGATATTGGCGAAGTGAATGCGGCGGCTTATGACCGGGATCTGGGTGGATTTTTTCGCCACTTCAAGGCCAGCTCCGATGGCGGAGAATACGCGCTGCACGCGCACGTCGGCACCGGCCAGATTGACCTGCTGGGCACGGCGCAGAAGCACCACGGCTACACAAATGAGTAGCAGCCTCCGACACGCCTGAGACGTGCCTGAAAAGTTGATGGACACGCAGAGAGATCGTGCCTCGGGAGCATCGTCTCCGTCGCGGCGGCGTGACCGCTTGCTCAGCGTCCGACGTTCAACGGGATTGTGACCGACTGGCCGGTGTACGTGATCTCCGCATCGGGGTGCGCTGCTGAATCAGCACCCACGCCGACTCCCGGTCGGACAAGCACAATGCGGAACTGCCGCGTCCTGGCCATGCCGGGAAAACTGCCCTCGCGCGCGCCCAGCGTGAGCGAGTGCGTTGCATCGTTCCAGCGAATGGGCACTATCGCGTGCTCGCCGCGCTCGTAGCCGTAGCCATCACCGGAGTCATCGTAGAGATCGAAGCTGCCGTCGGCGCCAGCATAGACGCGAAGCTCCAGCGGGCCGTCGGGATTCTCGTCGGCGTATTCGAGGTTGTGGGCGAGCGGCAGAATGGAGCCGGCGCGAACGAAGAGCGGCAGGTGATCAAGCGGCGCGGCAGCCTCAATCTGCCGACCGCCCTTTTGCGCGTCGCCGGTCCAGAAGTCATACCAGCGCGGCGAAGCGGGCAGATACACGCTGCGCTCGGTTGCGTCGGCCTGCAACACGGGATTGACGAGAATGGCGGGGCCGAACATGAACTGGTCGCCGATATTCCACGTCTTCGGGTCGGTGCGCCAGTCCATGACCAACGGTCGCTGGATCGTGTAATCGCTGTTTGAAACCATCCATGCCAGCGAGTAGATGTACGGCATCAGGCTGTAACGCAGACGATCATTCGCGATCAGGATCGGCTCGACCTTGTCATAGGACCAGATTTCGTTTTGCGGACGGTGGCCGTGCGTGCGGAAAATGGGACAGAAGACGCCAAACTCAAACCAGCGCGCGTAGAGCTGCTGATAAGCCGGGTCGGCAAGCGGGTTGTCATGCGGCGGCCAGTAGCCGCCAATGTCCGTCGTCCAGTACGGGTAACCGGAGAGCGCAAAATTCAGCCCCGCCGGCACCTGATGCGTCAGCCCCCAGTAGCTGCCATAGACATCGCCGGACCAGACCGTTGCGCCCACGCGTTGCTGGCCGAGAAAGGCCGAGCGTGTGAGCAGGAAGACTCGCTTCTGCGGCATGGCGGCCTTCCAGTGCTGCTGGACGCCGAGCGTATGAAGGAACGGAAAGATGTTGGTGAATTCCGCGCCGTTTCCCATCGCAAGCTGCTTGTTGCGCAGAATCGCGTCGCCCAGGTGCGGCCAGTATTCTTCCGGCTCCGCGCTGTCCAGCCAGAAGGCATCCCAGCCCATCTGCTGGAGCTTGCCCGGCAGGCGATTCCAGTAGAGATCGCGCGCCTGCGCACTGGTGGCGTCGTAGACATGCGCGCCGGGAATGAGCAGATGGCGCGCATCCAGCGCCTGGTAGGTCTTTGACTCCGGGTCCATCAGCCCCCAGACGGAAATCATCGTGTGAACGTGCTCGGCGTGGAGCGCGGCCAGGTCAGCGGGCACGTCGTGGTAGTGGTCGTTGAAGACGGGATCGCCCTCATGCTTCCACCAGAACCAGTCCTGCACCATCGCGTCCAGCGGAATATGCTGACTGCGATAGCGATCCGCAATCGAGCGAATCTCGTCGAGTGAGAGATAGCGATCCTTGGACTGAAAAAATCCATAAGCCCAGCGCGGAAGCATCGGCGCATGGCCCGTCATCGTGCGATAGCGATGGAGGATCGAGTCCATCTCCGGGCCATAAACAAAGTAGTAATCGATCGCGTGGCCCGCGATGGCGCTCAGCTTCATCTCCAGCGGGAAGCGATTGTCGAAATACGTGAGCGAGGCCGTGTTCCAGAGCAGCGCGTAGCCACGGCTGGAGACGAGCAGCGGGATGGCAACATCGGTGTTGTTCTGTCCCAGTTCGACCGTCGCGCCACGATAGTTGAAAAGCCCGCTCTGATGCTGGCCAAGACCGTAAACCGCTTCGTCGAAGGCGGGCGAAAAACGGTCCGTCACGCGAAAGGTCTGCTCCCCGTTGCGGACGACCGGCGTATAGGTTTGCGGCAGGCTGGAGCCTTCGTTGAGCAATACGCTGCCATCGGCTGCGCGAAAGCTGAGATTCCCGCGCGCCACGCTGAGCGCAACCTGAACCCGCGCCGTCTTCAGCGTTGCCTGCTTCGCGTCCTCGGCAAACGTAAACGGCGCGCCGGGGCAGGATTGCGCCGCGTCCAGCATCCATGGCTTTGGTGCGGGCGCAGTGTGGTCAGCCGCCGGACGCGCCACGATGTGCAGGACGGAATCCGTGCAGACAGTCACATCCAGAACTTCGCTGCCCGTTACGCCACGCAGACCATGCGCGGTCTGTGTCACCGTCTCCGGCGTCAGGCCGGGCAGCGCCTGGCCGGGCATCTGCGCCTCGGCAGGCAACGTGAAAATACTCGTGGCGAGCGACAAGGCAAGGATCGCCGCCGAGCTGCGGCGCAGAGCGCGAAACGACATGGAACACCTCCGAACGACGATGAATGAAATCCGCCGAGCGGGCGAGCGCGCGACTCTCTGAAAGCGTGAAGCTGAAAGCGCGAATTTCTGTATAACAACTTCTTAAGTAGCGCTCTGCCAGCCATCGAAACATAACAGGCGCGCTTCGTAAGACGCAAGAGCATAAATCGATGTATTTTGAGCACCCGGAACCATGTCTCAGCCTCCTGCCGTCGGTGCTCGATGGGATACCTTGCACGGATCATCGCCTGGCCGTTGCCGCCTGCTGTCATCGGCTTCACACACGGCATCGCATGGAAAATGACGCATCTGTCATACAGCGTGATCGTCATCACAGAAATCCTTCTGCAAGCCCGCCATACTGGCTTCGTTGATCGAAGCCTGCTCCAGAACCAGCCATCACGCCTGCTCTGAGACCCGCCCCGGTCGGCACGCGAGGCTATGCGGAAGCGGATATCCGAGCTTCGCGGAACCGGAGTCAAAGCCCGGTTCGGGGAGACGCCATGCGACGCAACCATGCCGAGTTTCTGCCAACGTTCAACCTACGGCCGCGAGGTTTCCGGCTGCTCCTGGTTGCATCTCTTCTGTGCCTCGGAGTCGTAGCATACGGCGCTGGAAAATCCCCCGCTGCATCCACGGCAAAGCAGCAGACCGCCGCGAAGTCGGCCTCCACGCCCAACGGCCCATCGCCCAGGGCGCACACCGTCGGCAACGACACCTGCGCGATGTGTCACACCGACGAGGCGAAGGCGATGGACTCCAACGCCCACGCGCGCCTCGCGCTCCAGCACGGCGGCAAAGGCGACACCTGCGAGAGCTGTCACAGCCCCGGCAGCGAGCATGTGGACTCTGGCGGCGACGCGAGCAAAATCTTCTCTTTCGCCAAGGCTAAGCCCGCGCAGGCTGACGCTGTCTGTCTCTCCTGCCACGCCGCCGCTCACCCGAACTTCAAGCGCACCGCGCACGGCGAGGCCGGAGTCTCCTGCACAAGCTGCCACAGCGCGCATCACGCCACGGCGGAACAGGCCATGCTCAAGGAGCCGCAGCCGCAGCTCTGCTATAGCTGCCACACGGACGTAAAACCGGCCTTTGAGCAGGCGTTCCATCACAAGGTCAACGAAGGCCTCATGAGTTGCAGTGACTGCCACGATCCTCACGGCAGTTTCCAGCGCAACAACCTGCGCGCTGCCGCCGACCAGAACCAGATCTGTATGAAATGCCACTCGGACGCTGCGGGCCCGTTCATCTACGAGCATCCGCCGCTCAAAACCGAGGGCTGCACCAGTTGCCACACGCCTCACGGCTCGCAGAACGCGCGCCTGCTCACGCAGAACAACGTGAATAACCTCTGCATGCAGTGCCACACCGCCTCAACTCTGTTCACAGCGCCCGGCACGCCGTCTTTCCACAACCAGGCCAATCAGTTTCAGGCCTGCACCGTCTGCCACACCCAGATTCACGGCTCCAACGCCAGCAACATTTTCTTCAAGTAACGAGGGGGAAATCATGAAGCGCTCCATCCTCTTCCTGTTGCCCCGGATTACTTCCCCATCTGGAAAACAAGTCTCCACGCGTCTGCTCGCGCGCACCGTCTTGTGCTCTGTTTCGGTGCTCGCAGCCACTCTGACGATTGCTTCAGTCAGCCTCAATCTCTCAGCCGCCACACCGCCGCCAAACGCTCCTGCAAGATCGAGCAGCAGTGCAATTTCAGGCAGCACCAGCGGCTCCGGTAACGGCGGTGCCAACGGCGCATCGCCCTCTGCTCGCGCCCGCAACGACGCCAACCGTTACGACGCGCCGCAGGATCCGGCTCCGCTCACCCAGGCCGAACAGAGCGCGAAGTTTGCCTCCGAGTATCAGATTCACAATGAGATCGAGGTCGGCGGCCACGTCGCGCCCTACGGCGGCAGCGGTGAAACCTACGCCACCTTCGTCAATCTCCACAGCGGTCCGCGATTCCTCAGCGAATCCACCGACATGCGTGCCGTTGCGGGCGCAAAGCCGCTGCTCTTCGACTCACTCTCGACCAACAGTTACGGCTACGGCGGCGACCCCTACAGCGCCACGTTTCTCACCTTTGAGAAGGGCCGTTTCTATGACTTCGTGGGCAGCTTCCGGCGCGGTCGCAGCTACATGGACTATGACCTGCTGGACAACCCGCTCATTCCCGCAGGCAATGGCAACGTTCCCTATCTGACTTCGCCGCACCTCTTCAACACGGTGCGCAAGATGACCGACGCGCTGCTCACCTTTGGTCCGCTCTCGCCCGTCAGCCTGCGCGTCGGCTTCAGCCAGAACAACAGCGAAGGTCCATCGCTCAGCAGCGCTCACTTCGGAGCCGAGGCGCTGCTCAATCAGAACTGGGACATCCAGACGCAGAACTGGACGCTCGGTCTCGACGTGAAGCTGCCTCGCCGAACCAGTTTCAGCTACGACCACATCATCACGCTCTACCGTGAGTTCACCACCTGGAATCTCGCCCTGCTCAACTACACTCTGCCCAACGGCACGCCCGTCAGCGGCGGCCTTGACTTCGATCCTTCGTGGGCCGATCCCTGCGCCTCGCCCTTGCTGCCCGGCGGAGCGTTCAACCCCGCCTGCAACGGCTTCACGGCCTACTCACGTCAGGCACCCACGCATCTGTTCACGCCGACCGAACAGTTTCGCTTCCACAGCGCAGCCATCCCGCGCCTGGACATGAACGGTCGCTTCGTCTACAGCGGCAGCACCAACCTGCTCGACAATTTCAACGAGACATTCGTCGGCAACGAGACGCGTTCGAAGCTGCTGGAATCCGTCGACACCGGCTCGGCCCGCATCCGCCGCGTCAACGTCAGCGGCGACTACGCCGTCCTCTGGCAGGTTGCTCACTCGTTCACGCTCTCGAACGTCGTCGATTACCAGTACTGGCGCATCCCAGGCACCAACAGCTACACCACCGTCAACTCCACCGGCGCTTCGATGCTGGCCGCGCCACAGCCGCCCGCCAGCGCGCCAGCCGCTGTTCCCGACTACCAGTGGCTCAACCAGAAATGGACCTCCGACACGGTCCTCGGCACCTGGAATGGCCTGCGCCGCGCCGATCTCTCGCTCGGCTACCGTTATCGCACCCGCACCATCACCGACAGCGGCGGCGACATCATTCCCATCCACGAAAACTGGCTGCTCTTCGGCAGCGTCATTCAGCTCGCCGCGAACTGGCGCGTCAACGTGAACGTCGATGCAATGTACGCCGACAACTCCTTCACGCGCATCAGCCCGCGCCAGACGCAGCACTACGTCGTCCGCTCCACCTGGAAGCCGGAGAAGTGGATGAGCTTCAGCGGGACAGTCAATATCTTTGAAAGCCGCGACAACGTCCAGTATGTGAATTATCTGGAGCACAACCGCAATTACTCCGTCGGCGCGGTCATCACTCCGGCAGGCAACTGGTCGCTTGAAGCCAACTACTCCTACACCAGCGCCTACTCGACCATCGCCGAGTGCTACACCGTCACGCCCGCGCCCGCCAATCCGATTGCCGCGCAGAATCCGGCCTGTGTCGCCAACGGCACGCCCTACCAGAGCAACGATCTCTACAACGTGCCCACGCAGACCGGCAACATCGGCCTCGTCTACACGCCCTGGAAGCGCATCCACACGACCGCCGGTTATCGCGCCACGGCCGTCAACGGCAACGCGACCACGATCAATGTCCGCCAGGTCGATGGCTCGCTCCAGTCCGTCTACCAGACCCCCTACACCAGCGTTGTCTATGACCTTCAGACCAACTGGCAGTGGAGGGCCAACTACGACTACTACGGCTACAGCGAGGGCAGCCCCATCGGTCCGGTGCTCGCTCGCCAGTTTCATGGCAACGTCTACACGCTTTCGGTGCGCTACGCATTCTGATCGCTCGCACTTCAGTTGCTTTGCGGAAGAACGCAAGGCATAACGGCAAACCCATCACCCAGGAGGTCAACCAATCATGAAGCGCAATCTCTTCCCGATCCGAAAAGGAGCCTTCGTTCTCACCGTCGCCGCAGCACTCTCTACGCTCCCCTCTCAGGCACAAAGCTCCGGTGCCGATGTCTACAAGGCAAAGTGCCAGATGTGCCACGGAGCCGATCTCAAAGGCAACACGCCCGGCGGCAGGATGACTCACGCTCAGCCACTCGACACGCCGGAGGTGATCAAAAAATCCGACGCCAACCTGATTGCCACTACGAAGAACGGCAAGAACAAAATGCCCGCCTTTGCGGCGAAGCTGAGCGATGCGCAGATCACTTCCGTCATCGCCTACATCCGCGCGCTGCAAAAGAAATAGCGTCTGGCCCGTGCCGCTGAAAGGAGGTAGAGCATGCCAGCATTCCCGCGATTCCGCGAACAATGGGTCCGTCCCGCGCTCTTCTTCGGCAACAACTTCATCAGCCTCATCGGCGGCGCCATCACCAGCGCCTCGGCCTTCGTGCTCATCGGCTTCTGGCTCGTGGACGCCTTCGGCCACGGCGGCTCTCGAAATCCCTACATCGGCATCCTGCTCGATTTCCTCCTGCCAGGGCTGTTCCTGTTCGGTCTGGCGCTCATTCCCGTCGGCATGCTGCTGCGTCGCGCTCAGTTGCGCCGCGCGGACAAAATCCCCGCAGCCTTCCCGCGCATCGATTTCAACGATCCCGTCTTTCGCCACGGCGTGGACATCGTCCTCGTGGCCACTTTCATCAATTTCGTCATCCTCGGCACGGCAACCTATCGCGGCGTCGCCTACATGGACACGGTCTCGTTCTGCGGCCAGACCTGCCACGTCATGGCCCCTGAAGGCACGGCCTACCCGGTCTCCACCCACTCCGGCGTCGCCTGCGTGGAGTGCCACATCGGCTCCGGCGTCGCCGGCTACCTTCACGCCAAGGTCAACGGCACCAAACAGCTCATCGAAGTTCTGCGCAACCACTATCCTGCGCCCATCATGCCCAACGACATGCTGCCTCCGGCCAGCCAGACCTGCCTCCACTGCCATCGCGCCGACACCTGGATCGGCGACAAAATCCTGCTTCAGACCACCTTCGGCGACGACGAAGAGAACACGCCCTCGCGCAGTCTCATCCTGCTTCCCGTCGGCGGTCGTGCGCTGAACGGCAAGCTTTCGGGCATCCACGGCGCTCACCTCGGCCACATCGAATACATCTCCACCGACTCGACGCACCAGACCATCCATTACGTCGCCAAAACCGAACCAAACGGCACCGTCACCGAGTTCATGGACACCGACCGCAGGACCGCCATGAAGGGCATTCGCCGCACCATGGACTGCACCGATTGTCACAACCGCGTCGCCCACTCCTTTGACACGCCCACGCACGCCGTCGATACCAGCATGCTCGCCGATGCGATCAGCCCGAAACTGCCCTACATTCACCAGCAATCCGTAGCCCTGCTCAGGGCCACCTACACCAGCCCGGCTCAGGCGCGCACCCGGATTGTCGATGCGCTCGATCACTATTACCAGACTCGCTATCCGCAGGTATGGCAGAGCAATCAGCCCCAAATCGCACAGGCTGCCGCGCGCCTGGTCGCCATCTGGAGCCAGAACGTCTTTCCGTTCCTGCGCGTCACCTGGGGAACGCACCCCGACAACATTGGCCACGACGACTACCCGGGCTGCACCCGCTGCCATGACGGCAGCCACAACACCGCCTCCGGAAAATCGATCCCGTCCGACTGCTCCACCTGCCATAACGTGCTTTCCATCGACGACACCAACCGCAAACAGCTCGCAGACCTCGGCTTGCAGTAACAGCGGCTTCAGTCCGCGCACGCCAGGCTGCAAAATTCCCGGCCATTTCGGCTTTTTTGCCGGAATCTTCCCCGCCGGATGACGATCCTGTGAAAACACCCTCTCCGATACAACGCTTTTCCACCTCCCGGCATCGGAATCATCAGCAAAAGAAAGCGGCATCCTGTCTCCGGTCCTTCCGGAATCAGCGCGCGCCGCGCTTCCCTTTGCGCAGCAGTGCGGTCGGCGGATCAGGGCCGCTCGGCACCACCCAACGATTGACTTGGCAGATGAACAGGCAGGATCACAACGGCATGATGACCCTCACGACCGGATGCAGTGTCAGCGGCAAACGCCTCTTTCGTCTGCTCGTTCTCTTTGTCGCCGTCTCGGTGGTTGCCTGGGGTGTTGGTTACCGCGCCTCGCTTTACTCCACGCGCAGTCTTGTGCGTCACTCCCTGCCACCGGCGCGCCTGATGGCTCACCGCGCCTGCATGGAGCGCGGCCTCGCCCAGAGTGTCCTTCAGCCGGTGCGGCAACAGCTTATCCGCGTCGCCATACCCGCTCGCCAGCAGTTGGCTCAGGCCGATTCTCTTTTGCACGGCCTTACCGACGATCTTCTGCCCTCCGCGGTTCGAGTCGTCCTTCATCACCTGCGCTCACCGCGTCCTCCGCCGCTGGCGCAGGCCTGACGATTTTTCCGTCAGCATCGCCGCCTGTTTTCCTTCTCCGGTAGCATAAATAGCTGACACCCGGTTCTCTCAACTCTGATTCCAGCTTTTGAAAGGTGGACACGTGTTTCGCAAGCGCTCTTTCTGGATACTGCTGCTCATCGTGGCAGCAATTGTAGTCGTGGTTGTGGTGCGCAGCCGCAAGCCGGTTGAGGTGGCCGAAAAAGCCCTTCCCGCGCCGGTTGCCGTCGCGCAGCAGGGCGACCTCACCGCCCAGCTTCAGGTCGCCGGCCAGTTCATCCCCTACCAGAACGTTGCCGTCCACGCCAAGGTTGCCGGTTACGTCCGCTGGATCAAGGTCGATATCGGCGACATCGTCCATACCAACGAGGTCATGGCCAAGCTGGAAGTGCCTGAGTTGCGGGACCAGTTGGCAGAGACTCGCGCCGCCGTTCAGCATGCCCAGGCCCAGGTCGTCCGCGAAAAGGACGAGGTCGCCCACGCCGACGCCGCCTACCGCGCCATCCACCTTAACTACACCCGCCTGGCCGAAGCTGCCAAGGAGCGTCCCGGCCTCATCGCCCAACAGGAGATCGACGACTACGAGGCTCGCGACCTCGAAGCGGCGGCCAAGATCGATGTCTCCAAAGCCGCCTATGAAGCCGCGCAGCAGCAGTTGAGCCTCGCCAAATCCAACGAGGACCGCGTCAACGCGCTCTACGCCTACACCGACATCCTCTCGCCCTTCAACGGCGTCGTCACCTTCCGCTACGCCGACACCGGCGCGCTCGTCCAGGCCGGCACCGACTCCAACACCCAGGCCATGCCCGTCGTCAGCGTCGCCCAGAGCGACCTGCTCCGACTCCGCATGCCGGTGCCTGAGTCCGATGTGCCCTACATCGACATCGGCGGTCATGTCGATGTCCACGTGGACTCGACCGGCGAGGTCTTCCCCGGCAAAATCATCCGCTTTACCCGCCAGCTCGATCCCTCCACGCGCACCATGCTCACTGAGGTCGATGTGCCCAACCCGACCCTCAAGCTGACGACGGGCATGTACGCCGAGACCACCTTCTATCTCAAAACCAAGCCCGATGCCATCTACATCCCGGCTCAGTGCGTCGTCACCTCCGGCAACATCTACTACATCCTCGTTCTGGACTCCACCAACCACGTTGTCAAGCGCAACGTGAAGCTCGGCATCCAGACGCCGAACCGGATCGAGATCATCGACGGCGGACTCAAGGCCGGCGAAAAGGTCATCGCCGCCGGCCAGGACAACTATCGCGAGGGTGATCTCATCGATCCTCAGCCCGCCTTCATTCCCACCCCCGCGCAGGAGGAAGGCAAATAAATGTCGTCCTTTGCGATTCGGTATCCCTTCTTCATCCTGATGTTCTGTCTGATGATCGTGGTGGTCGGCATCACCACCGTCGCCAGAATGCCCGTCGATCTTTTTCCCGAGGTCAACATCCCCGTTGTCGTTGTCGCCACCTTTTACGCCGGCATGCCGCCCGAGCAGATGGAAGCCGACATCACCGACACCTATGAGCGATTCTTCACCCTCGGCAGCAACATTGAGCACATCGAGTCCCGCTCGCTGACCGGTGTCAGCCTCATCAAGGTCTACTTTCAGCCCGGCTCTGATCCAAACGCCGCCGCCAGCAGCATCTCCGGCCTGGCGCTGGCCGATCTGCGCCGTCTGCCGCCCGGCACGCTGCCGCCGGTCGTGCTGCCCTTTGACGCCTCTAACCTGCCCGTCTGCCTCATCACTCTCGAAGGCAAGGGCCTCAACCAGGTCATACTCAAGGATCTTGCCCAGTTCGAGGTCCGCAACCAGGTCGCAAACGTTCCCGGCGCTTCCGTCCCGCAGCCCTACGGCGGCACCTATCGCCAGATTCAGATCTTCGTTGATCCGCTCAAGCTCGAAGCGCATGAGATGTCCGTCATGGATGTGGTCAACGCCATCAACGCCACCAACCTCATCCTGCCCGCCGGCGACGTGCGCATCGGCACGCTGGACTACAACGTCTACGCCAACAGCCAGGAAGACATCGTTGCCCGCATGAACAACATGCCGGTCAAGAGCGACATGCGGAACCAGGTCAAATCCGTCGTCCGCGTCTCTGACATCGGCGAAGCCGAGGACACCGGCGCGCTCCAGTACAACCTCGTCCGCGTCGATGGCCAGCACTCCGTTTACATCCCGATCTTCAAACAGGGCGGCGGCTCCAACACCATTCAGATCGTCAACGGCATCCGCGAGACAATCAAGCACCTGCTCGACGTGCCCGAGCAGTTGAAGACAGCCGTCGTCTTCGATCAGTCCGTCTTCGTCAAGATCGCCGTCAAGAACGTCATCAACGAAGGCACCATCGGCCTCTTCCTGACGGCCGTCATGATCCTGCTCTTCCTCGGCAACTTCCGCGCCACCATCTCGGTCATGCTCTCCATCCCGATCTCGGCGCTCACCGCTTTCATCGCCCTCAACCTCGGCGGCAGCACCATCAACACGATGGTGCTCGGCGGCATCGCACTGGCGCTCTCCCGACTCATCGATAACTCCGTCGTGGTGCTGGAAAACATCTTCCGCCACATGGAACTCGGCGAGAACTCGCGCGACGCGGCCGTCAACGGCGGCAAGGAAGTCCAGCTCGCCGTGCTCGCCGCCACCGCCAGCACCTGCATCGTTTTCTTCCCGGTCATCCTGCTGGCCGGCGTCAGCAAATACCTCTTCTCCGCACTCGCACTGGCCGTCGTGCTGGCGCTGCTCTCGTCCTACATGGTCGCCATGACCGTCGTGCCGCTCTTCTGCGCCATCTTCATCAAGGACATCGGCCATCACGCTCACAACGCCGAAGAGGCCGAGGAGGGTCTGGCCGAAACCGAGCACTCCGTCCATCACCACAAGGGCGCGCCGGAAAAAATCAGCCTCTTCCAGCGCATCGTCCGTGGCTTCAACGCCCAGTTTGACCGCCTCCAGCACGCTTACGACAAGGCCATCGTCGTCTGTCTCGATCGCCCGGTGCTTGTCGTGCTCGCCTTTTCCACGTTCGTCGTCGTCAGCTTCGGCCTCTTCCCCGTGCTCGGCAAGGCATTCTTCCCGCGCACCGATCCCGGCCAGTTCGTCATCAACTTCAAAGCCCCGCCCGGCACGCGACTCGAAGTCTCCGACGAGTACGCGGCGATGATGGAAAAGGAGATTCGCCAGATCGTCAGCAAGCAGGACATGAACATGATCGTGACCAACATCGGCGTCACGCCTGACCTGTCCTCCATTTACACTCCCAACGCCGCCATGCACACCGGCTTCATTCAGGTCAGCCTCCAGGAAGACCACAAAATCAGCAGCTTCGTCTACATGCAGCGCGTGCGCCAACGCTTCCACAAGGACTTCCCGGAGATAGACCTCTACTTCCAGACCGGCGGACTGGTGGACTCGGTCGTCAACCAGGGCAAACCGGCTCCGCTCGATGTTCGCGTCGGCAGCGGCGACCTTGAGTCCGGCTTCCAGTACGCGCAGCGCGTCGCCGCCCGCGTCCGCAAGCTCGAAACCGTCAACGACGTGCTCATCCCGCAGGATCTCAGCTACCCCGGCCTGCGGCTGGACATCAACCGCGAACAGGCGGGCCTGGAAAACATCTCCGTCGAGGATGCCGTCGATAACGTCATCACCGCGCTCACCTCCGACTCGCAGATCGCGCCCACCTTCTGGGTCGATCCCAAGACCGGAAACAACTACTTCCTCGGCGTCCAGTACCACAACCACCAGATCAAAACCCTCACCGACTTCAAGGAAATCCCGCTCCGCGCCATGGATGGCAAGTCCTACGCGCCGCTGGAGTCGATTGCCAACATCGTGCCCATCGACACGCCCACCGAAGTCGATCACTATCAGCTTCGCCGCAGCTACGATGTCTACATCCAGCCCAAGAGCGAAGACCTCAGCGTCATCAACAGCCAGGTGGAAAAAATTCTGGCCAGCATGCCGGCTCCGCGCGGTGTCACCGTCCAGATCGCCGGTGCCGTTCAGGACATGCATGTGGTCTTCGGCAGCTTCGCCATTGGCCTCGTGCTGGCCATCGTGCTCGTCTACCTCATCCTCATGGCCCAGTTCGCTTCGTTCTCTGATCCATTCATCATTCTGCTGGCCATCCCGCCCGGCATGTCCGGCGTCGTCCTCTTCCTGCTCGTCACCCACACCACGCTCAACGTCATGTCGCTGATGGGCGTGGTCATGATGACCGGCATCGTGGTCTCGGACAGCATTCTGATCGTCGAGTTCGTCGGCACGCTGCGCGGCCTTGGGCGTCCGCTCAAGATCGCCCTCGCCGAGGCCTGCAAGGTGCGTCTGCGTCCCATTCTGATGACCACGCTGGCCACCGTTCTCGGCCTCATCCCGATGGCTCTGGCTCTGGAGCCGGGCAGCGAGCAGTACGCGCCGCTGGCCCGCGCCATTCTCGGCGGTCTCACCGTCTCCGGAACCGTCACCGTCTTCCTTGTGCCGTCGGCCTACTACCTCATGCACCGCAAAGAAGAAGCCCTCGAAGCGGCCGCAGCCGCTGAGCATGGCTCGACGGAGGCCTCTCATGACTAAGCCAATTTCGCTCCTGCTCGCATCCGCGCTCATTCTCCAGCCCGCGCCAGCCCTGCTGGCGCAGCAGGATATGCTGCCGCCCGCCCCGCAAAGTCAGGCCTTCACACAGGCTCTGCGGAGCGCCCAGAAACAGGCCGCCCAGGCCGCTGAAGCCTTCAATGCGGATTCGGAAAAAACGGCCTCACAGGTCAACGGACCCATCGGCAAGACGCTCACCCGCAAGCAGGCCGAGCAGCTTGCCATCCAGAACAACCCGCACATCAGCCAGTACAAGCTGCTCGCGCTGGCCCAGAACCAGGTCGTCCGCGAGTCCCGTTCCGCGCTGCTGCCCACTCTCGCCGTCAACGCCACCGGCGTCGCCGCCGAGCAGGCCTCGCGCATCTCCTCTGGCACGCTTGACTCCTCGCGCATGCTCAACCACATGGGCGCCGGCGTCGAGCTGAGCCAGTTGATCTATGACTTCGGCCACACCAACAACCTCGTCGCCACCTCCGTCCTGCAGGCCAAAGCGGCAACCTCCAACTCCATCGCCACGCTCGACGAGATCGTGCTCACCACCGACGTCTCCTTCTACAACACGCTGGAGGCGCAGGCCACCGTCCGCGTCGCCAAGCAGAACCTGGCCTCGCGCCAGGCCGTCCGGGACCAGATCGCCGCGCTCACAGCCTCCAAGCTGCGCTCCGATCTTGACCTCAGCTTCGCCGATGTCAATCTCTCCGAAGCCAAGCTCTTCCTGCTCGACGCCAACAACCTGGCCGATGTCGCCATGGCCCAGTTGAATCGCATCCTCGGCCTGCCCACCTCGAACAACTACCAGCTCGTCGACGAAAGTGACCCGCTCCCTGAGCTTGCTCTCACACCCGATCCGCTGCTTCAGTTGGCCATGCAGCAGCGGCCCGACCTCCAGGCCTACAACTACACCCACCAGGCCGACGTGAAGTTCAGCAAAGCCGAGCGCGACCAGCTTTTCCCCACCGTCTCCGGCATCGGCCTGCTCGGAGCCACCCCGGTCGGCGACAGCCAATACTACAATCCTGACTGGTACGGAGCCGCCGGCGTCAACGTCGAAGTGCCCGTCTTCAACGGCTTCCTCTTCACCGCTCAGGCCGCTCAGGCGCGCCTTCAGGCGCGAGCCTCCGATGAGCGCACCCGCAACCTCGTCGAGCAGATCACGCGCGACGTCAAATCCTCCTGGCTCAACGCCAACACCGCCCGCGAAAAGATGGCCGTCACCGCCGAGCTGCTCAAGGAAGCCAACATGGCCCTCGACCTCGCCCAGACACGCTACGACCTCGGCCTCAGCTCCATCGTCGAACTCAGCCAGGCCGAGTACCAGCAGACCCAGGCCGCCATTCAGGATGTGAACGCGCGTTTCACTTACGAATCCGATCTCTCGGCCATCCGCTACCAGATCGGTCAGCAGCCCTGAAGCAGAATCACACGGACTGTGATTCTGCTCGAATCAACGAACCACCCCGGAACCCACGCCGCCGCAGCCAGATTCACGCTGCGGCGGTTTGCTTTTCGCCCCGGCCCGAGCATGGACCCAGGCCCAGAAGCGAATCCGGTTTCACATTTCCAGAAGCCGCGCTTGATGGGAAGACCGGAGCAGGCCATCCGCATCGAAATAGCTGAGGAATCACGACCCATGAATCTGTATGGCCCCGGTTATTTTGCCAGAGAAACGAGAAACCCACCGACCACAATAAAGCCGCCGCCGAGAAGGATCATCTGCGAGGGAGCCTGTTTGAAGACAAGCCAGGAAATTGACTGAGCGAAGAGAAAAAAGAAGACCACATACAGACCAAGCAGTTTTCCAAAATCCCACGGCGGAGCGTTCACTGTCCATCCGTACGCGAAGAGAACGATTGCGGCGACGGCGAACAACCCGATCCTCTTCGACATGGAGTGGGAATGAAGGCCGGTTCGCATGAAAGCATCCCCGCCCGCTTCAAGCGCGGCGGCGAGAACGAGAATCAGAATCGATGTTGCCTTGTTCATTCGGTCTCTCCTGTCACCAACTGTGCGGGGTGCTCGATGCTCGCGGTTGCCGTGGCCCGGCTGAAGTTTTCTGTTTGATTGATGTCGATGGTGTGTGCGCGAAGGCCGCCGCCGCGATGGTCCTGTCAGCGATGATGCGCCAGCAGCAGCATGATCGCAAACAGCAGGAAGGGCAGCAACGCCAGCCCGGCATAATAGAGCCACTTGCGTCCGCGCACCGAACGGCGCTTGCGCCAGTCCGCGAGTTCGACGCGATCCGCTACTCCGACCTGTTCCAGGTACTGCAGGTCGGTGGCAAACTCCCGGGCGGAGGCATATCGATTGCGGGGGTCGCGCTCCAGCGCGCGATACAGCACTTCCTGCAGTTGCGGGCTGATCTCCGCATTGGCTTCGCACGGCGGCAGCGGATGGTTGATGAGCCGATCGTTCATGATGGCCAGCGGCGACGGTCCGGAAAACGGCGTTCTCCCGCTCAGCATTTCATAAAGAATCACGCCCATGGCGTAAATGTCCGACCGCTGATCTCCGCGCTTGCCTTTCACCTGCTCAGGAGAAATGTAGTCGGGCGTGCCCAGAGCCTGAGAAAATCCAGCGTACGTCAGCCTGCGCGCGCCCTCCTTGGATGCGATGCCGAAATCAATCAGCTTTACGCTGTCGTCCTCATCGACCATGATGTTCTCCGGCTTCAGGTCTCGGTGCACCACTCCGTGGGCGTGGATGTACTCAAGCGCATTCAGAACCTTCCGCGCAATCGCGAGGGCGCGATCCTGCGGCAGTCTGCCTTGCTCGGTCAGAATCGTGCGCAGCAGTTGACCAGGCACCCACTCCATCACCATGTACACACGGGAACGGTCAGGAGTGGGAAATGTCCGCATCACGTTCGGGTGATCAAGCGCCGCGCCAATCTCTTCTTCGCGACGAAAGCGATCAAAGAGATTCGGGTCAGCTTCCATTGCCGCGTGCGGCATCTTCAGCGCCACCTGCCGACCGTCGCGCAGGTCCGTGGCGCGATAAATCGAGGCCATGCCACTCTCCGCGACGCGCGCATCGATACGGTAATGATCGATCTGCTGGCCGGTTTCGATCTCCGCAAGCAGGCTCATGCCTCACCTGTTCCGCAAGCCGACGAGACTTCACCGGAATCCGCACCGGGAACGAATTCGCACTTGCCTGTCAAAGTATAAGCGAGCACTCCATAAATATTTCCTAAAGCCTTGCGTGAATCGGCCCTCTTTGCTTCGTCCGGAACGGTTCGCAGTCGGTTCCCGTCGCACCCCTCAGCGCGGCAGAAACTCGTCGTTGCGCACCAGAAATTCAGGATAAGCACCGGCGCCCAGTTCATGAAGATCCATGCCGATCCGATCTCCCTCGGGATGGGTGCGGAAAGGTGCGATCCGGTTCAGCAGCCAATAAAGCAGATAGATTACCGGCAACAGGAATCCCAGCAGGGTGGCGATCCCCACCACCTGCGCCAGCACCTGGCCCGCTGGCGCGTGCCGTAGAAAGCTGCACGCCAGCAATCCCCACAGCCCCGCGAATCCATGCACCGCAATGCCGCCGGAGGGATCGTCGATCTGGCAGCGTACCTCCATAAACTCAATCACCAGTGGCAACAGGCAACCGACGACGACGCCGGTGAACAGGGCTGCGGCTGGCGAAACCAGCGCTGCGACAGCGCTGCTGGCCGCCAGACCCGCCACCCATCCATTGGCGCACAACGAAGCGTCCGGCTTGCCAAAGCGCAGCCGCGTCACCAGCAGCGTGGCCAGCAGTCCTCCGCAGGCGCAGAGCATCGTGTTGACCACCGTCCGCGGCAGCGCCGTCGCATCCGCGCCTGCAAACAGCATCGCTCCCGCAGCGTTCAGCGCGAACCAGCCACACAGCGCCATCATGCAGCCCAGAAGAACATAGACGATATGGTGCGCGGGAACTGCCGCCGGAGGACCGTCCCCGGAAAACTTTCCACTTCGCGCTCCCAGAAGCCAGACCACCACCAGAG
The DNA here is from genome assembly GCA_021846275.1 of Acidobacteriota bacterium. Classification (GTDB taxonomy): domain Bacteria; phylum Acidobacteriota; class Terriglobia; order Terriglobales; family Acidobacteriaceae; genus Acidicapsa. The sequence goes on along the minus strand of JAJZBZ010000002.1, from coordinate 365,553 downwards.
CCGTCAGCCCTCCGAGCATCTGCATCGTTGCCGCTCCGCCGGGGTCTGTGAAACCGTTTCCCAGGTGGAACGCCGCGCCGAGTTGCGCCAGCCATCCACCCGCCCACACCCAGTGAGCGAAGACGGGATAAACGAAGCCCGCCAGCAGCACCGTGGCCGCGCATGCCGAGCCAAGACGCCATCGTTCCGCTCCCGATCCCCACGGAACGAGCGCCGCCAGACCGACAGCAAAAACCTGGAGCGCGACTGCGCATGCTTCCGGCTCATTCCATCGGACGCCACCAAGAAACAGGGGCTGGCTGGCGATCCAGTTCCACGAGACGCCCGCGAGCGAGACGCTGTGAAAAGCCCCGCCAGCAAAGCCCTCGATGGACCAGCCCACCACACAATAGGCAACCGCCGCCGTCGCCATCACGCACACACCGCCCAGCAGCGCCTGCGCCGCGCTCCGCGAGCGATTCAGCCCCGTATTCAGAAGCGCCAGCCCGATGGGTGCCAGCGGAACCATCAGGATCAGCAGCGGACAGAGCAGGGATAGCTGGTTGGGAAGTGAATTCACCGCGCGCCTCCGCCGGCTCCGCGATCGGCACCGCGTTCCCCACCGCGATGCGCGCGCAGTTCCAGGCCCAGCCCAAGAACTTCAATCAACACGGCCGCCGCAACGAACGCGCCGCGTTCCGCCTGCGAGGGAAGCAGGATCAATGCCAGCACCACAAGTGCCCAGCCCGACAGCAACAGACCAAAGCCAACCAGTTTCATTCAGAGCCTCTCGGGGGAATTTGCAGCTCGTCCTATCGTGCGTTGAGATAGTTAGTGTAGCGCAACGATTCGAGGGTTCTGGCAGTTGCCGTTGTGGACCTAGCGCGTGATCCGTCCTCAGAAGTTGGACAGGATCGCGTCGTCTGGCGTGCGATGGCCGCCGGTTCACAGCGGCTCAATCTCTTCCGTGAAACGGTAGCCGACGCAGGGATCCGTGAGCAGGTAGCGTGGATTCGCAGGGTCGTTTTCGATCTTTTTACGAAGCTGACGGATAAAAGTCCGCAGATAATCCACCTCCCTGCGGTATTCGGCACCCCACACGGCACTGAGCAGCTTGCCATGCGTAACCGCGCGGCCCGCCTGCTTCATCAAACAGAGCAGAATGTCGTATTCCTTCGGCGTAAGCCGGACGGGCTGGCCGCATCTGCGCACGATGCGGGTTGCGGGAAAAATCTCGATTTCTCCGATGGTGATGGAAGCGTCTCTGGGGCGCTCCGGAGCCTGAGCGCGGCGCACGGCGGATCGCACGCGCGCCACGCACTCGCGAATGCTGAAAGGCTTGGTGATGTAGTCGTCGGCTCCGTTCTCCAGAGCCTCCACTTTATCCGGCTCCGCATCGCGCACCGTGAGCATCAGAATGGGAAGGCGCGGAGCCACGCATCGCAGTCGGGTGAGCGTCTGCAGGCCGCCGATGCCCGGCATATTGACATCGAGAAGCACCACATCGAACGGCTCCGCGCGGACCAGATGAAGGGCTTCTTCGCCGCGGGAAGCATCGACGACTTCAAATCCAAGCTCCACCAGAGGCGCGCGCAATGCGCGGCGGATCGCCGCCTCGTCGTCGACCAGCAGGATGCGAATGGGCAGTTTATCCGTCATAGGCTCTTGGCCTGGGGCGCAGTCGGCAGCGCCACAAAGAAAGTTGTTCCTTCGTCCTGATTGCTCGTGACCCAAACCTGGCCTCCGTGAGCCAGCGCCGCCTGTTTTGCCACCGAGAGGCCGATGCCTGTTCCCGAAACCATCTGCTCGGCCGCGTCTGAGCGGAAATAGCGGTCGAAGACGCGCTCGCACTCGACCGCGGGGATGACCGGCCCGTGATTGTGCACCGAGATTACAACCCATCCGGAACGCTCGGCGGCACGGATCGTCACTGTCGTATCCGCGTCCGCATACTTGCCTGAGTTTTCCACGAAGTGCAGGAACATCGACTCCAGCAGGCTGCGGTCGCCGATCAGACTCAGATCATCCCGCGACAGCTCCACCTTCACCCGCAGGGTTGCCATCTGTTTCCGGGTTGACTCGATCACATCCTCAATCAGAGTGGCGACTGCCAACTGCTCCGCTTGCAGGCTCTGAGTTTCCAGCCTCGCCGTGCGCAGCAGGCGTGTCGTCACCTGATTCAGTTGCTCGGCCTGGTCGGCAATCAATGAAACCATCTCGCCTTGCGTCGCCGACAGACCGCCCATTTCCTTCAATCCCGTCGCAGCCGCTCGTATGGCGGTGAGCGGCGTCTTGTAGGCGTGCGCCAGACTGTCGAGAACCGCGCTGCGCAACTCTTCGGCGCGCTTGGCGCTCTCGATGCGCCGTTGGTTGGCGAACGCATGGTAGCGGTCAAAACTGATGGCAATGATCGCCGCTATCTGGCTGCTGATCGTCTTTTCCGCCTCGCCGCGCAGCAGCAGCGCGCCGATGGGAAGATTTCTCACCCGCAGCACGCGCCGGATCAACCCGGTCTCTGAATCGTCGCGAACGGTTTCAAAGACAAAGATGTTCCGCACCGTCTCTTCCACGGGCGCGAACCATTCGCCCGACTGGTAGGTCTCGTTTACATCCGCATCGAAGATCGCCACGGCCTCGAAGCCGAAGATGCAATGGATCAGCGATGCCAGCGCTGCGCCTGGCTTGCGATGCAAGTCCAGCTCCGCCGCGCGCTCCACCAGATGACATACCCTCTCCGCGCTGGTTCTGCTGGAGAGATGCGATGCCGGGCTGTTCCCGCCGAGAGCTTGATTGGATACACAAATCAAATCGGAGAATTCCTGTCGCGCCGGGTTGAAGCAGCGATACCGCAGACTCCGGGCCGACCGCGCCCTTCAAAAATAAATATCTTCCGTTCACCTTCCGTAAATATCCGCCGAAGAACTGTTTCACGGACGGTACTCTATCCCGCAACTCAATTTCAATCGATCAGTCTATGACGTCTTCATGTTTTCCTCATGCCTTCCTTGTTCATATAAATCCAAGCACTACTCAATCTAAAAACTGCCGGATACATGAGCAAGTGTAAACGGCTTTAGGCCACTCTCCGGCAATTTTTTATGGGTGGGGCAAGTTTACATCGATGAGGACTATTTGCTTGCATTTGACTATAGATCGAATCCTTCGGCTCATTGCGTGCTCCTGCGCCGCGCTGGGCATGTCCATCGCGGCTCAGGCGCAGAGCCTGCCATCCGCTCCTGCGACTGCGGTGACGCAGGCTCCAGCACTTCCACCAGCACCTTCACCAGCACCAGCATCCGCTCCCGCCACGCCGGCCAACTGGCACTATGTCGGCGTCGACTGGAGCGCTTATCTCGACGGTTACGGAAGTCTGAACAACAACCATCCCAGCGACGGCGTCAACGACCTGTACAACTTCAACGATCGAACGGATCAGTTCGATCTGGCCGAGGCCAGAATTACGTTCAATCGTGCTCCGAACCCTGTCGGGATTCATGCCGATGTCGTCTTCGGTCGTGTCAACGCGATTCTTCATCCCGATACGACTAAATACGACGACAACTATCTGGAACAGGCCTACGCCTCCTGGACGCCTCGCAAGTCACACGGCAGCGAGTTTGACCTGGGGCAGTTCGTGACCTATGCCGGGGCCGAGGTGATCGAAGCCAAGGATGACTGGAACTATTCTCGTTCGCTTCTGTTTTCCTGGGCCACTCCCTACTACCACTTCGGCCTCCGCTCCACAACTCCGATCAACAAATCCTGGACGGTCGGCGCGCAGTTGGTGAATGGATGGAATAATACGATCAACAACGAAGGCGGACCAACCGGCAGTCTCAACAGCACCGTCACACGGCCCAAATATACCTGGTCCGCGGACGTCTACACTGGCCCTGAAAAGAGCGGGGGAGTCGGCATGTATCGCAACCTTCTGGATACCACGCTGCTGCTGACCCCGACGGCGAAGTTCAACGCGTATATCAACCTGGATTACGATCACAACCATTCGGATGCCACCGCAACTCTTCCGGCGGCGAGCGCAAACTGGGGAGGCGTCGCTTTTGCAGCCCACGAACAGTTCACTTCGCAGCAGGCAGTTGCCGGGCGCCTGGAGCAACTGGATGACAAGGAGGGCTTCAGCACCGGACTGGCTCAGACTGTAAGGGAAGTCACGATGACGTATGAACACAAGGCGTTCAAATCGCACTTTCTCGCGCGTCTTGAGTATCGGCACGACTGGTCCGATCAACCGTTCTTCCACAAAGGCGTGACCAGCCTGGTGGATGCGCAGTCCACGCTGAGCATCGGCATGATGGCAATCGTCTCTCCCGGACCGTAAGCGAAGGGATCACCCATACACAGGAACTCACCTTGAGAGGAGAAAACATGACAGACCAGAAAACCAGCGGGCAAATGAAAACAAGTCTCGGACTGACCGGCCTGACCAGCAACGCGATGGCGCTGATTGCTCCGGGTGCGTTCCTGTGGCTCACATTCGTCATCCAACTGGGAACGGGATCCACCGCGCCATCCATGTGGGCCGGCATCTTCGCCGCGCTGATGCTGTGTCTGGCAACGGCTGTCTCTTACGCTGAAATCTCCAAGCTGTATCCCGGAACGGGGTCCAGCTACTACTACGCCGAACAGGCGATGCTGTCGAAGGACAAGGCGTTCAAGTACGCCCGCCTCATGAAGTTCGTGGTGGGCTGGGGATCGCATCTCTACTATTGGGTCTATCCCGGAGTGATGGTGGCGGTGACCGGCATCTTCGTCGGCTACATCGTCGGTTTCCTCTATCCGAACTTTATCAGCGCATCGAATCCCGGTCCCGTCTTCACCGGACTGGTGGCTGTCACATTCTCCTTCGGCGTCGCATGGATCGCCCAGCGTGGCGCAAATGCCTCGACCGCGGTGAATCTGGCCGTCAACATTGTGCAGATCTCCGCGCTCGTCCTGTTCAGCGTGCTGCTGCTCGGCTATCGCCTCAACCACCCCACCGGCGCGCCCGCCGCGCAGTACGACACCGCCACCCTGGCTACATACAACTATCAGTTCGCCACCAAGCCGGATGGCACCATCCTCCGCGACGCCAACAACATTCCCCAGCCAATGCTCGATACCGCCGGACATCCGGTTCCATTCACCATCGCCTATCCCTACTCCGACTCGACCGGCCACTTTGTCAGTCACCCGTCAGCGAAGTCCGTGGTCGGAATTCACAACTTCAACTGGATGATGATTCAGGCCACCGTGGCCATTCTGATCCTGGTCGGTTTTGAATCCTGCACCGCGCTCGGCGGCGAAGCCAGAAATCCGACAAAGCACATTCCCATCGCAGTGATCCTGTCTCTGCTCATTCAGGGAGTCCTGTGCTATCTCTTCGAGTATTTCGCAGCCAACTATTTTCTTAGTACGGTCTACCCGGCGGGATCGGCTGTCAGCTCCGCCGCGCCGATCGGCGACCAGATGATCATCGTCGGCGATTATCTCTTCGGCCACGGGAACGGCAAATTTTTCATGCTGGCCGAGGCGGCCACAGTCTTTCTGGCGCTGATCGGCACCACGCTTTCCTGCATGAATACCGGGGCGCGCGTCACCTATGCCATGGGCCGCGACGAGGAAGCTCCGGAACACTTCGGCATGCTGCACTCGAAGAATCTGACACCGCACCGCGCCATCTGGACGCTGGCCGGCATCTCGGCGGTCATCGGCGTCATCGCCGTCTCCCTTGCCTTTGGAGATGCCGGCGCGCCTGCCGACTCCACCATTGCCGCCATGCCTCACGGCATCTTCTCAAGCGTTGGCTACTTTTCCCATGACAGGATGGCGACACTGCCGAACTCGCTGCTCGCCGTCACGCTCACCTCCAACTTTGGAACATTCATCCTGTACGCGCTCACCTGCTTTCTCTGCATCGTGGCATTTCACAAGCGCTCGGATTTCAGTCTGCTGCGCCATCTGCTGATTCCCGGCTTCGGCCTGCTGGCAAACCTGGGCTGCATGGTCTTCTACCTGATCGGCCCGACGCTTGGCTACGGCACGGTGAAAGAGCCACTGATCGCCTTAAGCGTGGCCTTCGTCTGGGGCCTTTACGGCCTCTGGTACTTCATGAGAGCGTCAAAGCTGAAGGGAAGGAAAATTCTCCTGGCGGCGCATGACAAGAAGATGGGAACTGCCAGCTAAGGCAGAATCCCAGTCGGTGTATCCGGACTCGCAATTGTTCGGGCTGCCGTTCTTTGAGGAACGGCAGCATCCGGATGGTCTTCGCTGGGCGGAGTGGCTGTGATTCTGCTCTGAACCTGATTCTGCCCGATCTGCCGGGCGCTTTCCCTCCGTCTGGAAAGCGTCCGGCTTGTTTGCATCAACCGATACTCCAGGTAAGTGATTGCCAGATGCTTGAAATCGAGTTTGGCCAGGCAACCGATCCTGGGAAAATTCGGACTAACAACGAGGACTCCACCGGCTTCTTCATTCCCCGATCTCGGCAGGAGGCTCGCTCACGGGGCTGGCTGTTCGTTCTGGCCGATGGAGTGGGCGGGCTGGACCTCGGAGAAGTTGCCTCGGCCAGGGCCGTCGAGGTGATCTGCGCCGGCTTTGCCGAGTCGCAGGAAGGCACATCGTTGCCCGCTCTTCTCCCCCGCCTCATTCAGCATGCCAACGCCGCTGTCTACGATGAGGGACTCACGCGCGAGCGCCGTGGCCGCTCCATCGGCACCACCGTCGTTGCCTGCGCACTGCGCCACGATCAGGCCTGCATCGCGCATGTCGGCGACTCCCGCTGCTACCATGTGCGCGACGGCAAGGCCGTGGCTCTGACCGATGACCACACCCTGGTGAATGAGCAGCGCAAACTCGGCCTGATTTCTCAGGCCGAAGCGGCCAGCTCGGAATCCCGGCATGTCTTGACTCGTTCGCTAGGATCGCAGTTATTTGTCACGGCGGAGACCAAAACGGTGAGCCTTCGCGCAGGCGACCGGCTCGTGCTTTGCTGCGATGGGCTGCACGGCGCACTGACGGACCGCGAGATCGGCGCAATCGCGTCCCGGCGCGGCGATCTTGACCAGATAGCGCAAAAACTGGTGGATGCGGCCGTGGACGCTGACGGCTCGGACAACACCACGGCCCAGGTCATATCCGTCCTCTCTGTGGAACCGATGGCCATGTACCGAGGGCGGCTCTATCCGCTGCCAGCCTGACGGCTGACTGTCCTGGAACGGACGCGGGAGAGACGCGGAATCCCTGTCATTGCGAGTGTTGTCAGGCGCAGAGGACCAAGCGGTCGTGACCCATTCCCTGAAAAATGTGGATTGCGGCAGGCGATCAAAACAGGCGTTCGATCCGGCACAAAAGACGAGATGAGCGTGGCGGCAATCAAACTCAGGACAGAGATCATGGACAACCCGGAGCATCGAAAGCCCTGACCGACTCGGATCCTTTTTCAAATATCCAATCGGCCCATCCGCTTTCTGTTGTCCTCACGATGGCGTACCCACCCAACGCCACTCCGCTCGTCTGTTCGCGCTCAGTCGACGGCGATGCGCGGCACGCGGGAGGCAATCGAGGTGAAAATCTCCCACGGAATCGTCCCTGCCCACTGCGCGTGATCGTCGGCGGTCACGCGCTGCCCGCCCTGACTGCCGAGCAGGACCACCTCCGCGCCCGGCGCAAGGCTTACGGCGGGAATCTGGCTGACGTCGACGACGGCCTGATCCATCGAGACGCGGCCAACAAACGGCGCGCGATGCCCGGCAACGAGCGCGTGGCCCACGTTCGAGAGGCGGCGGCTCAGCCCGTCGGCGTAGCCAGCCGCAATCAGCGCCAGACGCATCGGCTCGGCGGCGCGAAAGGTTGCGTTGTAGCCAATCGCCGCGCCAGCCGGAATGCTGCGCAGGCTGGTGATGCGCGTCTTCCACGCGAGCACGGGCCGCAGTCCGGCGGCCTCCGTGGGGGCGGGCAGTGGCGGCTCGATTCGCGGAGCAACGCCGTAGAGCGCGATGCCGGGGCGCAGCAGCAGGCGCATGGTGTGCGAAGCGGCCAGCGCGGCGAGCCTGTCGCGAACCGCCGCGTCGAAGATCGCGGCGGAGTTGCCGACGCTGAGCCAGAGTGGAGCAGGCTGACCCGCAGCGCGGAGATGCTCGACGATCACGCGGAGCGCGCCCGCCAGCCGCTCCAGTTGCTGCACTGTGGCCGCGCGGTCGCCTTCGTCGGCGGCGTAGAGGTGCGTCATCACGCCCTCAACGCGCAGCGCCGGAAACGAGCGCAAGGAGTGGAGAAACGAATCGAGTTCCGCCGGAGCCACGCCCTGGCGGCTCATGCCGGTGTCGAGTTCCAGAGGAACGGGCAGAGCGTCGCGGCCTGCGGCCTGTGCTCCGCGTTGTATTTCTTCCAGTTGATTTCGCTGCCAGACGGAGCAGGCGAATCCGTGGCGCGCGACCGATTCGCCGTCGCCGGAGAACGGGCCGCTGAGCACGAGAATCCGGCTGTCGGAGACCGGATCGCCCGTGGCTGCGGCGCGGGCTTCGTCTACGGAAGTGACGGCCAGCCAGTCCGCTCCAGCGCGGCGCGCGGCAGGCGCGCAGAGAGCAAGCGAGTGGCCGTAGGCGTCGCCCTTGACGACGGCGGCCAGCGCCGCGCTGCCTGCCACGCGCCGCAGCAGGCGCAGGTTGTGAGCGAGTGCGGCGAGATCGATCTCGGCCCAGCAGGGACGTGTGAGCAGCGGGGAATCCACGTCTCCATCTTAACTGCGCGGGATTCGCGACCTGGCTTTGCGGAACTGTCTCCGGCGCCAGCGGTTCGAGTAGCCGATGCGGGCGGATCGCGGCTTCAGAGGATCGGCGCGGACCACTCCTCAAGCTGGCGTTTGAACTCGGTCATGAAGCGGCCGGCGTCGGCACCGTCGATGAGGCGATGGTCGATGCCGAGGCAGTAGTGCTGCACGGATCGGATCGCAATCGTATCGCTGCCCTCGGCGTCGGTGAGCACGACGGGCGCTTTCTTCAGCCCGCCGATGGCCAGAATCGCCGACTCCGGCTGGTTGAGGATGGGCGTGCCAAACTCCTCGCCGAAGAGACCGGAGTTGGTCAGCGTAAACGTTCCGCCCGCGACCTCCTCGGGCTTCAGTTTCTTGCCGCGCGCGCGCTCGGCGAGGTCGGCAATCGCGCCCGCAAGCTCCGCGAAGGACATGCGGTCCGCCGCGTGGACGACCGGCACGATCAGGCCCCAGTCGAGGGCGACGGCGATGCCGAGGTTCACGCTGCCGTGGTACTGAATGGAGTCGCCGTCAATCGATGCGTTCAGGATCGGATAGCGGCGCAGCGCGGCGATGGCCGCCGCGGCGACGAACGGCATGTAGGTGAGCCGGACGCCGTGGCGAGCCTCAAAAGCTGCCTTTTCGCGCTCGCGCAGCCGCACGATGCGCGTCATGTCGATGCGAAAGACCGTGTGCGCGTGCGCGCTCAGGCGGCGGCTGGCGAGCATGCGCTCGGCGATCATCGCCCGCATGCGCGCCATGGGCACGCGCTCCTCGACGAGCGGCGGCGCGTCGGCTTCGAGCGACGACGACTGCGGCGAGGCCAGATAGGCGAGCAGGTCGTCGCGGGTGATGCGTCCGGCGGAGCCGGTCCCGCGAACGCGCGAAAGATCGACACCACGCTCGCGAGCGATGCGGCGAACCAGCGGCGAGGAGCGCAGGGGTGAGGAACTGGCGACTGGTGCCGAAACGGCGGCAGCGGGTCGAGCGGTGGCCGCATGCGCAGGGGGGATTGACGCCGGCTGCCTGGTGGCCGTCAGCGCAGGTGCGGGAACGGGCGCGGCAGCGGGCGGAACAGTGCGCGCTGAGTTGGGTGCGGCGGCCGGAGGTTGCTTCGTGGCCGGTGCGGCGGACTCTCCGGCGGCGGTGATGCGGGCGACGACGGTGTTCACTGTGGCCGTGGCACCCTCCGGCACCAGAATTTCCGACAGAACTCCGGCGGCTGGCGCGGGAATCTCGACATCGACTTTGTCGGTGGAGATTTCAAAGAGCGGCTCGTCGGCGCGCACCGGGTCGCCCGCCTGACGGAGCCAGCGCGTGATCGTACCCTCGAAAATGGACTCGCCCATCTGGGGCATGACGACATCGGTCGGCATTCAGACCTTCCTGCGCGCGGGCAGCCGTGGAGCCTCAAAAAAACCGCGCTTCGGGGAAATCTCCCACACGGATTATATAAGTCAGGCATGAGAGACGGCTTCTGCGCTGCGCAGGAGACCTGGAAGGTTGTGGCAGAACTCGACCGGCTGGCCGAAGATCTGGCCGAAGCAGTCTGCGGCGCGATGAGCAACGGATTCCATTTCGAGCGACGGGCTGGTGGATGCCGCTGGCTGGGTCGGCTTGCCCGATTCGATGCGCATGCTGGTGACGGCGCGGTCGGCTATGCCGCAGGGAACGATCCACTGGAAATCGGCGGGGTCGGTGGTCACGTTCAGCGCGAAGCCGTGCGAGGTGATGCCGCGCGAGACGTGCACGCCGATGGCGGCAATCTTGCGCTCGGTGCCCGTCGCGCCGACCCAGACGCCGGTGCGTCCGGCGACCCGGTTGCCCTCGATGCCGTAGCTGGAGCAGAGCCGCATGAGCGCCTCTTCCATCTGGCGGACGAAATCGACCGGACCGAGACGTCGGCCCGATGGTCCCGCGAGGCTGCGCAGATCAAAGATCGGGTAGCCGACGAGCTGGCCGGGACCGTGATAGGTGACGTCGCCGCCGCGGTTGATCCCGTGAACGGTGATGCCGCGAGCGGCAAGCAGCGCGTCGCTGGCGAGGATGTTTTCGCGGCTGGCGTTGCGGCCGAGCGTGAGCACGGGCGGATGCTCCAGCAGCAGGAGCAGATGGCCACTGCGTTGCGCCTCGCGCTTCGCATAAACCGCCTCGACGCACCGCTGCTGGAGCGCAAGCGCTTCGGCGTAATCGACGCGGCCCAGCCAGAGGTACTCGATCATGGAATCCATTATCGGCGTGCCGTTTGCTTTTTGGCCGAAGCCTTTTTCGGTTTTGCGTCCGGCTCTGGCTGCCGGGGCTGCTCCGGCTTCCCGTCGCGGGCCAGGTCACAGGCGCGCCAGAGATACCAGGCGGCGACGGAGCGATAGGGCGACCAGCGTCTGGCGCGACGCAGCATGGGTTCGGCGGCGGGCAGGTCAGCGGCGGTGATGGCGCCGGAAGCCGGCAGCCGCTGAAAGGTGAGCGCGAAGCCCTTGCGCACGCCGTAGTCGGTGACCGGGAAGACGTCCGGGCGGCCGAGGCGAAAGAGGAGCAGCATCTCGACGGTCCACGGACCGATGCCGCGCACCTCGGTGAGCCGGGCGACGATCTCGTCGTCGCTCATGCGCTGTATGGCGCGGTGTGACGGGACGGTGCCGTCGAGCGTCTTCTGCGCCAGGTCGCGAATGGCGGCCAGCTTGTTGGCCGAAAGCCCTGCGCCGCGCAGTCGATCTTCCGGCGTGGCCAGGAGCAGCTCGGGCGCGGGGTCGTCGTCGCCGTAGAGCGCGCGTACACGCTGGTGAATCGTGGCCGCGGCCCTGCCGTGAAGCTGCTGGTAGATGATCGACTCCAGCAGCGAGGTGAAGGGAGTTCCGGAGTGGCCGAGCCGGAGCGTGAACGGCCCGGCGCGCTCAATCAACGCGGCTAGTTTGCGGTCGGCTGCGGCCAGATGGGCGAGCGCCGCTTCGGCGTCGTACGGCAGCTTGCGGCGACCGTTGTGGATCATGCTGTCCAGTGTATCGCTGGAAAGGCGGTCAGGAGCGTCGCGCGGCGGGAAATTTGATTTTTGACGGTAAAGCTATATTATTGAATGCTTTGACTGTCTTTTTGGTCAGTTACTGGTTTGTTATTAACGCGGTTACCCCCCCAGGGGGGGGTGGTATTAATTTTCCTGCCAACCAAAAAATGGCGAAATGTTTACTGATCCGCCATCATCTGCGATCCTCCAGCGGGCCGGGTGAGGGCGCGGGACGGGCGTGTGAAGGACAGTATGGCACAAATGGAAAGAATTGCCTGCAGGGAGAAGTTTTCAGGGGTCAGGGGTCAGTCGTCAGGGGATGCGTGGCTGACGACGGGATTTCGTTCCGCATTCGTTGCCAGAGACTGCGCGTGCAGTCACTGGCGACACCTGTAGTCTGCGCAGAGCAGCCCATACGGCAGTCGCGGCGCAGCGCACACGCCCATTTTCGGTGCCGCGCACGCCGACCAGTCCACAGACGAACCCAACGGCGTCTCGATGGGGAATGATACCAAATGGACTGAGCAACCGGATGGTCGCTTTCGGAACCTATCCAAGGACTCCGATCCGTTGGATCATACACTGAAATCATTTGGATGTTTTCCGAGGTCCGCGACATGCCGCTAAAAACGCCACACCATATTTTGTGAAGCGCAGGAGGAAACCAACTTCTGTAATTCGCTGATTTGCAGCGGTTTCAGGGCATTTGGTTTCTGAGAAGACCTTCTCTGGAAGACCCCTTACCGGCAGGCCGCATTCTCCGCTCGCGGATAGGCGAGAAACGTCGCGCTGTCGGCTGGCAGCGTCAGGCGTCCGCCGCGAACGCGCTCCGGGTCGGGCAGCGCCACCGTTCCGTCCGGCGCGGCCACCAGCATCCGGCCATTCGCCATCACTTGCCCGCTCGTCAGCGCCTTCGCCGTCAGCGTCACCCGCTCCGCGCGACCGTCCACGCCCGCCGTCACCGCCTCCGGTCGCAGATTCAGCACCAACACGGAGACCGCGCCACCGCCCGCAGGCGAGCACTGCGCATAGACCCGGACACCGGACCCAAAACCCGACTCAGCGCCAGACGCCGGATTCAGCACCGTCCGCCCCATCTCGTGCTTCCACTCGAGCGTCGCCCAATAGTCCGGCCTCGGCTCCAGCGTCTGCGTGTCCAGCAGTCCGTAGTCGCTTGCCGCCAGCGTATTGTGCATCACCACCTGCACGCCGCGCTGGGCCAGCGCACCCAGCTGATTGAGATACCGGAAGAGATCGGCAAACTGGCCCGCAAACTCGTCTCCGCCGCAGGCCGCCTCAGCCGTCTCCGTCAGCCACATCGGCTTGCCCGGCATGTATTTGTCCCGCAGCCCGGCATAATACGCCTCGGTCTCGACCGAACGGTCCAGCCACTCGTCACTCAGCGCCTCGGCCACCGTCGTACGGCCCATGCACCGCCGCGAAGCCGCCCCGTAGAAGTGGTAGGAAAACGCATCAAAGACCGGCCCCGTCGCCTGCAGGATCGCCTCTGACGACAGCAGATGCATCTTCATGTTCGGCGGCATCAGGCTATGCGGACCCTCGCCCACGCCACCCGGACCGAGAAACACCGTCCCCGGCGAGGCAGCCCGCAGAAACGTGGCAAAGGTCTTCACATCCCGCGCATACGCCGCCGCATCATACCCTTTCGGCGCGCCGCCCACCTCCGGAAACGTTGGCTCGTTCATGAACTCCGCCGCCGCCACGGTCCCGCCCGCCTGGCGCGTGAAATCGAGCAGCGCCTGCGCCTGCTTCGGCGTCCAGTTGCCCGCCGCATCGCGCGTTCCCGCGCTCACCGCGAACGATGTCACCAGACTGTCTCCGGTCGCCTTTGCAAAGTCGAGCACACCGCGCCACTCCGCGCGCGTCAGCACTCCGCCAAACCCCTCAGGCGGCGTCGCCCGCGCCGCCTGGTCGTCGTCCTGAAACCAGGTCCGATTCGCCCACGTCCCGCTCACGCGCAGATAGGCCGGACCCAGCGCCCGCGCCAGCCGCACCAGCTTCGGATTGCTGAGGTCAATCGGCGGACGATACTGATAGAGATTCGCGCTCGTCCCCGGCGGCTGGCTCCCGGCACCGGCTCCGCTGCCTGGCTTGGTGCTATTCGCCGCCGCATAGGGCCGCCAGAACCGCCCACCCGTCACCTCCACCATCTCAATGTTGTAGGACGCATACCGCGCATCCACCGTCCCCATCGCGGCCATTTTTTTCGGATTCGGAATCAGCAGATCCGGAGCCGCCGGAGTCTTTCGGACGGTCACCGCATTTGATCCCGAGATCTGCATCCCCATCCCCGAGTCCGAGATCGGCACCTGCGCCAGCAATCCCACCCCAAACAATCCCATCCCCAACAATCCCAGCGTGCCGCTGGCAACCATCCGCTTGCTCACCACTGCCTCCCACGCCGGAGCACACTTCCGTCCACTCACTCTCAGCGCCCTCGCGAAGCGAAAACTTCGCACCCGAACACTCTACGCCCTCACACTGACTCCTGCCCATCCGCGCGGCTCCGCGCCATGCTATCGTTAGCGAGTACGCACTTCCGCCTTCGAGGCTCCCCATGCGTCTCATCGCCAGATCTCTCACCTCGCTCTCACTTCTCACCGCCTCCATCGCCGCCTACGCCGTCGTTCCCAGCATCACGAGTGTTACCACAGCAGTCCCGTCCAACGAACTCTACGCTGGCTACTCCTACGCCACCCGAAGCTACGACCAGACCTCGGCCAACACCATCTCCGGCGGCATGAACGGCGGACAAGCCTCCTACAAATTCCGCATCCTGCCCTGGGTCGGCCTCAAATTCGACGCCTCCTACTACACCGTCCAGCACCAGTACACCGACCCGCAAATCTACTTCTTCCTTGCCGGTCCACAGGTCTCCCAGCACCTTGGCCGCTACAACCTCTTCGTACACGGCCTGATCGGCATCGCACACCTCAACGGAGCCAATCCCATCACCAACTCCGTCTCCGGCAATGACGCCGGCTTCCCGCTCAACTCCAACTACACCGTTGCGGCAGCCGTTGGTGGCGGCATTGATCGCGCCTTCAACCGCTTCTTCGCCTGGCGCATCACCGGCGACTTCCTGCACACCAATTTCTCCATCAGCAGCAACGAACAGAACCCCGCGCAGCTCGTCTCCGGCAACGGACGCATCTCCACCGGTCCCGTGCTCCGCTTCTGAACAAATACGCTCCGGCCCGCACCCGCCTCAGCGGCGGGTCGGATACGGGTCGTCTCGGCCTACGCTTATTTATGAAACACGCTCTACTGCTGTGTTACAGGGATGATCTGGTGGGCCTGGAGGGATTCGAACCCCCAGCCAAGGGATTATGAGTCCCCTGCTCTAACCGTTGAGCTACAGGCCCGACTGCCGCGCGGCTTGCGCGCCTGCTTCATTGTAGCGGGGGATATGGATTCAGCGTGAACATGGCCGTTTGCTCAGCCGCGGAGGCCATCCGTCATCAACTCGCGGAAGAGCCACGCGCGGGCCAGGGTCCACTCGCGCTCGACCGTGCGCGCGGAGACGCCGAGCACTTGCGCCGTCTCCTCCACCGTCATTCCGCCGAAGAATCGCATCTCGATGATCTCTTCCTGGCGCGGGTCCATGCCGCGCAGCCGCTGGAGCGCGTCGTTGACCGCGAGCAGTTGCTCCGGTGAATCGGTGGTTGGTGTGCTGGCCTCTTTCAGCGGTTCCGGAGTCACTCCGCTGCCGCGTCGCGCCGCCAGCCGCGCTCGCGCATGATCCACCAGGATGCGGCGCATCAGCCGCGCGGCCACGGCCATGAAGTGAGCGCGATTGCGGAACGACGGGCTGTGCTGATCGACCAGGCGGAGATACGTTTCATGCACCAGAGCCGTCGGTTGCAGCGTATGCCACGCGCGTTCGCCGCGCATGTAGCCTTCGGCGCGATGGTGCAGTTCGTCATAGATGAGCGGCATCAGCCGCGTGATGACCGTCTTGTCTCCAGCGGCCAGACGATGCAGCAGTGCGGTCACGACCGAGGGTACCTGCGAGGCGTCGCTGACGGTTGCTTCCTGATCGCTCATTGGCTCGCCCGATTTCCACCGTCGCCCGGATTTATCTTCCTGATCCATACCAGATTCTTATCGGCTTCCCTGAGCAGAACGGACAGATCCTCATACGCCGCACTGCGGGCCGCCGCGTCTCCGGCCAGCGCCCGCACCAGCCCTCCCTGAGCCAGCGTGGCGGTCGGGCAGTTCAGCACGATCCCGCGATGGGCCAGCAGATATTGAAAGTCCCGCGCCGCCAGCGCATTCTGGCCCATCGCCAGGTGCGCCTGCCCGCGCAGGTAGACAGAATACATGCAGGGCAGGGGATTGAAAATACCCAGCTCATAGTGAGCGGAAGGCTCCAGCGCGGCCAGTGCTCGCGCCGGGCGACCCGCCATGAGCTGCAACCGCGCCTCGATCACCGGAATCCAGTACTGAAGCAGCAGCGTGTCCTGCGGATACTGCTGCCGGAGCGCAGTCATCAGCGCCAGGGCACGATCCGGCTGGCCGACGGTGGCAGAGATGAGAGCCAGCACAATCTCCACGTCCTTGTTTGACCTCGACGCCGGGGATTGGAGCACGGGCTGGAGATAGTTTTGCGCACGCGCCGTCATGCCGAACTCGGCCTCCCACAGGCTCTCACGCGCCAGAATCAGCGCGGCGGACTCGGCTCGATCCGGCCCCGTGGCATCGCGCGCCGCCAGCACTGCGACCCGGTGTGACTCGCGCAGCCTGCCCTGCGCGGCTGCCGTCCGCGCCAGTTGCTCCAGCATGGTCACATCGGGTGGTTTCGCGGCCAGGGCGCGGTTGGCAATCTGCTGCATCTGCGCCTCGTCATGACGATAGAACGCAATCCAGTAGCGATCCCAGTCCATGTTGATCTCATGCAGATGCGCCGCCTCGGCCTGCCGCAGGACGGCTTCCGCCTCGTCCGGTCGTTCCATGTTCAGATACACCACACCCAGGTCGCCATACGCCTCCGCCTGCGCCGGATTGTTGCGCAGAACGAGTTGCAGGTCATGCTCGGCCTGCGGATAGTCGCCAAGCAGAGACTCGTCCACGGCCAGCTCCAGCGGAGCATGATCGTCTCGCGGATACGCGCGCATCCACTGCTGGTTGGTCTGCATCTCGGCGGGAATGTTCCCGGTGATGATTCCGTCATAGGACGAGCGAATGTAGAACCGCTCCCACTCCGTGATCCGGCCGGAAAGCTCATCGGCCCGTTTTGCATCCTTGTGCGCCTGCACAATGTCTCCGCGATTCCACTCCTGCGTGGCGAGCACCAGCCATGCCAGTGCAAAATTTGGGTCAATCGTGACAGCGCGGCGGAAGTCCGGTTCGGCGGCAAACTCGCCCTGCTCGCGCTCCAACTGAATCCCGCGCGAGTACGCAAAGAGCGCGTCGAGCGAGGATGTGGTCGCGTCCTGAACCGGCACGTCAAATTTTCTGCGTCCGGCTGCTGACTCACCCAGGCTCGCGCGCAGCCGATCCGAAAGCTGGTCCAGCGCAAGGAGGATTCTCCCCTCCGAATCGACCATCTCTCCCAGGCTTGCCGTTGTCTTTCCGGAGGCGCAATCCCTCGCCACCAGTTCCAGCCCATAGCCGGGAGCACTGCGAAAGATCGTGCCCTGAACCACGACATTTCCGCCTTCGCGGGCGCAGACCTGCCGCGAGATTTCGCCGGTCATCCGCGCGCCGGAGTCAGCTCGCATATAGCTCAGCGCCTGCTGGATGCGCGCGCGCGGCATCGGAACCAGATACGGAGTCTGCCGCAGCGCAGCCTCCAGCGCGATGTTCAGTGAGTGGTCAAAATCCGCATCGCCGGTCGTATTCACAAAATCCGCCAGCACAACCGTGAGCGGCTGCGTCGGAACAGGCCGATGAAGCAGCCTCCGCCAGAGTCGAACACCCCAAAGTTGAACCCACGGAAGCCTGGGCTGCCGGGACGGAAACAGCGCCGCCGAAGCGGCAACCACAAGCAGCAAGGCCGCAACGCTCGTCCACCGCCATTTTCCTGTCGGTGTTCCTCGATTTCGCTGACGCTTCGCCGGTTCGCCAATCTCCTCGCCGATCGCATCCAGCGCCTCCAGCAGTTCGCTCACCTGGCGAAATCGCCGCGTGGGATCCGGATGCAGGCACCTCGCCATCAGCCCATCCCAGCGTGGCGAGAGCCGCGCCGTCAGCTTTCCCGGCGCGCGCGGCGTCTCCTTCAGCCGACGCAGCGCGGCGTACAACGGGCTTTCCGATGCAAACGGACGCTCTCCCGTCAGCATCTGGTAAGCCACCAGTCCCAGCGAATAAATATCGGAGGCCTGCGTGACGGGCTTGCCCTCGATCTGCTCCGGAGACATGAAATCCGGCGTGCCAAAAAGAATCCGCTCGCTGCCCGGAGCAAACGAATCTTCGACCCGCGTCGGCGTCCAGGCCAGGCCAAAATCCATGACCACCGCTCGCTGTCCTCCGCCCGGCAGCGGCTCCAGCATGATGTTGCCCGGCTTCAGGTCGCGATGCAGCACGCCTGCCTCGTGCGCCGCCGCCAGCGCGCTGGCAAGCTGGCGCAGAATCCGCAGCGATTCAAGCTCCGGAATGCGTCCCGACCTCCTGAGCCGGTCCGTCAGCATCTCGCCGTGCAGCAGCTCCATGCTGACGAAGACAATGTCCTCGCCGTTCTCTCCAGAAGCAGACGCTGTGTCAGAAGCGAAGCCAGACGCAGCGCCAGCTCTCGCGCCGGATGCGGCGGGATGACGAAAAAAATCGTAGATGCGGCAGACGTTCGGGTGCGTCACCTGACGGGCAAGCTGCACCTCGCGCCGAAACTGCTCCAGAACCTTCGGCGAACGCGCAATCTCGGCCCGGATCGTCTTGATTGCAACCTCGGCGCGCAGCTCGCAGTCAAAGGCCTCGTAGACCTCGCCCATGCCGCCGCCGGCCAGAAAACGCACAATGCGAAAACGCCCGGCGAGCAGGTCGTCCTGGGCAAAGATATGCGGCTCGTTCGGCGCCGGATCGTTTCTGACAGCAGCCGGCGCGCACAGAAAATCTCCCGCCTTTTCATGCGAATCGATCAGCTCTTCCACCAGCCGATGGAGGCTCGGCGTGCCCGACGAACGGGTAAGAAAATCCCTCCGCTCAGACGGGTCCACATCGAGCGTGGCCAGGAAAAGCCGTTTGACCTGCTTCCAGTCCTTCGTGCTGGACATGGTTGCCTGCGTTCCGGGGAGAAAGATGAACGATACTTTAACAAAAACCCGGCAGCGCGGCTTTGTCAAGAAGAATGCCGCTTACAGGCTCCGATTCCAGATGTCGCAGTCACCTCGGCTCGTTGGCTGCTCCCCGCCTGAAAAAATCCGGGCTGACCCGAAAGGTCAGCCCGGAGGGATCGTCGATCCGTTGTATGTTTACTGCCTGCCGATTCCAATCGTTGGGTTTCCTGGCGTCGTTGCGGGAACCGACAGGTAGTAATATTTCGTTGGCGAGACAATGTAGAAGATCGTCTGGGTGGTAATCGTCGCATTCGTTCCCAGCGTGCCCCGACCGTTGGAGGCAACCGAATAGGTATCCGTCGTCGGCGTTCCGGAGGCCACAACACCCGACGAGTTCGTGTCCACCGTAAGCGTCACATTGCCCGAGCCGTCCGCCACTGCCACACCGGAGCTGTAGTTGAGCGATGGCGCGGCCGCCGACGATCCACTGCCTGACGGAGCGGCAGCCATCGGTACGGTGCCGAAATAGTAGTTGCCCGTCAGCGATGCGTTGCTGTAGGTGCCAGAGGTCTGCGACTCGATCCGACCAGTGCCCGGATTGCTGCCCTCATCCAGCAGGAATCCCTCATTGGGGCGGTAGAGGTAGAAGACAATATTGCTGCCCCCGGATGGCGTGAGTACGGCCCTGCCAGCCGAAGCAACGGCATAGGTTGCGGTCCCGGTCGATGTGGAAAGCCCGCCGCTGCCGTTGTAGGTGTCGAACGAGGCGGTGGCATTCCCAGTGCCGCTGAAGTTCACGATCCCCAGCTGTGACTTCGGATAGGATGGCGATCCTCCGGTCTCCGATTGCTCAAAGAGAATCGTATTCCCGGACAGAGACGCGGTCGTGTACGGTCCACCGCTCTGTTGCTCGATCGTCCCGTAGGTGATCGCCGTTCCGCCCTCGTATCCCACGCAATCGATCTCCGAAACCGACAGGATGTAGCACTCGATCGGATTGGCCGCGTTGCCGCCGACGGTCAGCGAGAGCGTGAAGCGGCCATTGGCATCGGCTGATCCCGTCGACCCGGTGAACGCCGTGCTCGTCGTCACGCTGCCAGCGTCATTTTCGTCGGTCAGACCGTTGGTGATGTTGCCGGAGGTTACCGTAAAGCTGCCAACCGAAGCATTGGGATTCAGGTTGCCGTCAAAGCCGGGGAATCCGAAGGCGTAGCCGCCGGAGAGCGACGAGGTGCTAAGCTGCGACGAATTCTGCAACGTGATCTGGCCGGTCATCTCCGTTTTGTTCGTGTCGAACTCGACCATCTCGCCGGCGCCTGCGATTCCGCTCGAGACCGTGCCAAGCGCAAGCGTGTAGGTGAAGCTGTTGCCGCTGGAATCCTTCCAGCTAATGGTTCCCCGATTATCCGAGCCGATCAGGTACGTACCGCTCGTGATCGTGGCATGCAGGTCGCCGGAGGTGATCGCCGGAGTCAGCGCGATGTAATCCTCTTCGCCAGCGGTCACATCGCCTTTGCCATCCACCGTGATGCTGGCCGCCATCGCCGCGTCATAGCCCGCCACCAGGAATGCATACTTCCCCTGAAGCAGCCCGTTGTTGTTCGACGTGCCGGAAGCGGTGATCGTGAATGGATCGGACGCGCTGGCGCTGGTGCTTGCCACCGATGTCGCCGTAATCGTTGGCGTATTGTCTGGCGACGCCGGCACCGACGCAGGCGGCGTATAGGTCACGCTGGTGGTCGTCATATTGCTCAGTGCGCCACAGGTGGGCGAGCACGCGCCCCCAGCGGCCATCAGCGTCCAGCTCACGCCGCTGTTGGTTGCGTCATTCTGCACGCTCGCGTTCAGCGTCACCGCGGCCGAGCCTGCTCCCACCGTGGAGATTGGATTGGTGATCGTCACGATCACCGTAGACGAGGTAGCCGCCGTGATCGTGAACGAATCCGTCGCGGTTGCGCTCGAACTGGCCACCGATGTCGCCGTGATCGTCGGCGCGTTATTCGGCGAAGCCGGCACCGACGCAGGCGGCGTATAGGTCACGCTGGTCGTTGTCATGTTGCTCAGCGCTCCGCAAGTGGGTGCGCAGGCGCTGCCACCAGCAGTCAGCTTCCAGTTCACCCCGCTGTTCGTCGGGTCATTCTGCACGTTCGCGCTCAGGTTCGCCGCCGGAGCGCCCGCCGTAATCGTCGTGATCGGATTGCTGATGCTCACCGTAACCGACGGTGCCGGATTGATGGTGATCTTCAGCGAAGCGGTAATGCTCGTGTCGCTGACCAGCGTAGCCGTCACCGTGGCCGTGGTGGTTGAGGATACCGTGGACGGCGAGTTATACGTCACCGTGCTGGCCGTCTGGTTGGTGAGCGTGCCCGGCCCGGTCAGCGACCAGGTCACGGACTCCGATGCCCCGCCCGTATTCGAGAAAAAAGCGGTAATGTTCACGTTCTGTCCGGCCTGAATCGTCGGCGGCGAGTTGGGCTGGCTGATCGTGAGGCTGACGCTGCCAGAGCCACCGGAACCACCCGATCCCGATCCACCGGAACCCGAACCGCCCGAGCCGGAACCGGATTTGCTGCTGCCGCAGCCGCTGAGGAAAAGTCCTGCAAATACTCCGATGCACGCGCACCTGACCGCCCACGATTTCATACGACCTCCCGTCACTCTGGGTCCGCAGCCGATCTTTCGCCGCACTGCCCAGAATGGCCTCTGGACATGAACGCGAGAAAACGGCAGGAAATCCGCCAGGCAAATCGATGGAAAATTCCATCCGGATTCCAACCCGGCTTCCCGTTGCACGAAGTCCTGCGAAATCAGCGTTCGTTCGCAGGTGGCAGCCCCTGCCTGCTGACGCTTACACTAAGAAGTCGCGCCTCGTGCGCGGAAAGGAACGGCAATCGTGAAGAAAGCGACCCCTCCGACGACAAACAAGCACCTGATCCGCTGGGTGGAGAAGATGGCCGAACTCTGCGAGCCGGAGCGCATTCACTGGGTTGACGGCTCGCAAAAGGAGTATGACCGACTGTGCGAGGAACTGGTCGCGGCGGGCACCTTCACGCGGCTCAATCCGAAGCTCTGGCCCGGCTGCTTCGCCGCGCGCTCCACGCCCAACGACGTGGCCCGCGTCGAGGACCGCACCTTCATCTGCTCGCTCTCGAAAGACAACGCCGGCCCCACCAACAACTGGGAAGACCCCTACGTCATGCGCCGCCGCCTCAAGCAGCTTTTCCGCGGCTCCATGCGCGGGCGCACCATGTACGTCCTGCCATTCTCGATGGGTCCGGTCGGCTCGCCCATGTCTCAGATCGGCGTGCAGCTGACCGACTCGCCCTACGTCGTCGTGAACATGCGCATCATGGCGCGCATTGGCAAGCCCGTATTCGCCGAAATCGACAAGGATGTCAAGCGCGTCGTTCCCTGCATGCACTCGGTCGGCGCGCCGCTCGCCGCCGGACAGAAGGATGTTCCCTGGCCGTGCAATGACACCAAGTACATCGTCCACTTCCCGGAGACGCGCGAAATCTGGAGCTACGGCTCCGGCTACGGCGGCAACGCGCTGCTGGGGAAGAAATGCTTCGCCCTGCGAATCGCGTCGAACATCGCCCGCGACGAGGGATGGATGGCCGAGCACATGCTGATTCTCGGCATCGAATCCCCGGCGGGCGAAAAAACCTACCTCGCCGCGGCGTTCCCGTCCGCCTGCGGCAAAACCAACCTCGCCATGCTCATTCCGCCGAAGGGATTCAAGGGCTGGAAGGTCTGGACCGTCGGCGACGACATCGCCTGGATCAAGCCCGACGAGAGCGGTCGTCTGCGCGCCATCAATCCCGAGTCCGGATTCTTCGGCGTCGCGCCCGGCACCAGCGCGCGCACCAATCCCAATGCCATGGCCACGCTGGCCCGCAACACCATCTTCACCAACGTCGCCGTCACGCCCGAAGGCGGCGTCTGGTGGGAGGGCATGACAGACCAGCCGCCGGCCGAATGCACCGACTGGCGCGGCGAGCGCTGGACGCCGGAGATCGGCACAGCCACCGGACGACCCGCCGCCCACCCCAACGGTCGCTTCACCGCGCCGGCCAGCCAGTGCCCGTCGATTGACTCCGACTGGGAAAACCCCGAAGGCGTGCCCATCTCCGCCATTGTCTTCGGCGGACGCCGCGCCACCACGCTGCCGCTCGTCTATCAGGCCTTCAACTGGTCGAGCGGCGTCTACATCGGCGCGACGATGGGTTCAGAGACCACGGCCGCCGCCACCGGCGCCGTCGGCAAGGTCCGCCGCGACCCGATGGCCATGCTGCCCTTCTGCGGCTACCACATGGGCGACTACTTCCGCCACTGGCTCAAGATGCAGCGCAATCTCACCTCCACGCCGCGCATCTTCCACGTCAACTGGTTCCGCAAGGACGCCGACGGCCATTTCCTCTGGCCAGGATTTTCCGAAAACATGCGCGTGCTCAAGTGGATCGCCGATCGCGTCCGTGGCCGCGCCCTCAGCCTCGAATCCCCCATCGGCTGGACGCCGCGCTTCGAGGATATGCACTGGGAGGGACTCGACTTTGAGCGCGCCCGCTTCGAAGCCCTCCAGCAGGTGGATCGCAAACAGTGGAAGCAGGAGGTCATCAGTCATGAGGAACTCTTCCTCGACCTGCACGACCACCTGCCGCCGGAGATGGTCTACGAGCGGGAACTGCTGATCCACAGACTCTGATGGATTCCGGTTTTACACTCCGGGAGCAATTCGTTCGCCTGCGGCCAATCCATCTCAGATGACGGAGAGTTCATTTTTCAGAGATGACTTTGTCGGAGCGCCATGCGTCATAGTGATAGAACAACGATTGCGGCGGCTGTCCGATTTGGTCAGGCTGTCACCCTATCCATAGCACGCTCTTGAGCATACAATCCTGCCATCGATATTCACCGAGGCGACCCTTACAGTGAAGACATCCCATACAAAGCTCCTCTCGGTTGCCTGTTTCTCTCTGCTCTTCGCCGCCGGTCGCGCCAGCGCACAGGTGACCTCGCTCCAAATGGCACCCATGCAACCAGAGTCGGCAGCCGCATCCAGCCGCCTTGCCGACAACTCCGCACATCGTTCCGCTCGCAGCCCGGAGGACAGCCCACAGCTCGCCGAAGCCGATCTGCCAGCGGCACCGACTCCCAATCTGCCGGACGCGCAGGCAGCGTCGGCACAGGCAGCCTCCGCGCAAACACCGGCCACGGCGCAGAAACCGGCTTCCAGCAGTTCGCTGTCGCTGGGCGATCTCGGCTTTGCGCCCACCCAGACCCAGTCCAACACACAGCTTCAGGCGCTGCTCAACAAGCGCACGCACATGCTCAAGGTCCACCAGACGCTGGGCCTGATCACGACCGCGCCCATGCTGGCCACGCTCATCACCGGACCCATGGCCAAGGCCAAGGGCAAGAACGGGCAGCCCATCACCGAGCCGACCTCGGCCAATCTCGACTTCCACATCGCACTCGGCGGCCTGACCACCGGCATGTACTGGACGACGGCCTACTACGCCATGTTCGCGCCGCGCATTCCCGGCGTGAAGCCGAAGGGCGCGATTCGCGTCCACAAGGCTTTGGTCTGGGTTCACGGGCCGGGAATGATCGCGACGCCCATCCTCGGCATCCTGGCCTATAAGCAGGAAAATGCCGGAGAAAAAGTTCACGGCATCGCCTCCGCTCACGGTCCGGTGGCCTTCGTCACGGTCGGCGCGTACTGCGCCTCCATCGTCGCCGTCTCGTGGCCCATTCACTGGAAGTTCTGGGAGAAAAACGGATGAAAAGATTCCTTGCCGCTCTGCTGCTGCTGCTGCCGATGCTGGCCGCGCTGCCAACTCAGGCTCACGCACAGGCCGACACCAACTGGCTGCTCCAAAGCTCCACGCTCACCTATCACATGTCGCATCCCATGCACGAGGTCTACGGCACCAGCCACGCCGCAAAGGGCAAGGGAGTCTGCCACGCTGGCACCTGCGATTTCCTGATCGCCGCGCCGGTGAAAACCTTCGACTCCGGTGACAGCAATCGCGACCTGCACATGATCCAGGTCACGCGCGGTGCCCAGTTCCCCATGGTCGTCGTGCGCACCAGCTTCCCCGCAGCCGCCACTTCCTCATCCACCATCTACGCCGACCTTCAGGTGCAGTTCGCCGGCCAGACCGCCGAGTACAAACACGTTCCCTTTCAGCGCACCGAGCAGAACGGCGTCGTGCGCATCGTCGGCACCGTCCCGGCCACCTGCTCCGACTTCAAGATCGTCCGCCCATCCTTCCTGACCGTGCCCATCAAGGATGAGATTCCCGTCAGCGTCGATGCGAGCTGGGTGCATGCGACCGGGTCCGCGGCTCCGTAGTTTCCATTCCGGCTTCTGGCTTTTGCGATTTTCATCTTTGCCTGCCGCAACCGGGCTGCCAGCGGATACACTCTTGCTGTGCCGCCTGAGCGTCTTCCCGCGCCGCGTGGTCGCCTGCGACCCGCCTGCGCGATTCTTGTGTGTCTGCTGGCCGCCATGCCGTCCGCCGCGCCGCTGGCGCAGGCTCGATCTGCTTCTCATCCTGCCGCCCAGCCGATTCCCGTACCCGATCTGCTGCTGGCTCACGACTTCACCGTTACGCTCAACGGCCAGCCCGCGCCGCTCGGCTACGCCGCCGCCAGCTACGACTTCCTGAACTTCACCATGACCGCGCCGGTCGAGATCGCGATCACCGCAGGCGACCCGCATTTCTGGGATGGCGGCGTGGACATACAGCCCTGGCGGCTTGGCCTGCGCCCCGTGCGGGACGGCGCAACGATCCGCTTCCGACTCGACCATCCGGCCAAGCTCTCCATCAGCCGACCGGGCGACTTTCTCAACCACGCGCGCATGATCTTCGTCTTCGCCACGCCGCCGGTGCCGCCCGCGCCGGTGGGCGCTGCCGTTCATGTCGTTCCGCCTGGTGTGCACGAGGGCAGCATTAATCCGAAAAGCGGAGAAACCTGGTATCTCTCACCCGGCGCGGTCATCGAGGGCAGCATCAATCTCTGGCACGTCAGCAATGTGCATGTGCTCGGCAAAGGCGTCGTTCTCTACGACGGCCCGCAGGATCCGGACAACGATCAGGGCTGGATGCAGCGGCCGGACTGGCACTGCATCGGCGCGCTCGACGCGCATCAGATCGAAATCAACGGCGTCACCTGCCTGGTTCGCAGCCGCACCTGGTCGATTCAGATGAAGGACTCGACCGGCTTCGTCTACGACGACCTGCGCGTGATCGGCGGCAACCCCGGCAACGCGAATCAGGACGGCATGGACTGGCTGGGCGGCGGCGACGCCGTCGTGCGCAACTCCTTTTTTCGCGCCTCCGACGATGTGCTCGCCATGCAGGGCAACTGGCCCGGCTACGACGAAGCCTCGATGGTCAAGCCCGGTCACGAGGTCGATAACATCCTGGTCGAAGACTCCGAACTATCGACCAGCATCTCCAATATCGTCCGCGCCGGCTGGCCTCAGAAACGCTACAGCTCCCACCACTTCACGCTGCGCAACTCCGATGTGCTCCACGGCGGCATCGGCTCGTGCGGGCTGCCGTTCGCGCTCTTCACCTACTGGGGCGCAAAGGGTGCCGCAGGCGACCACAGCGACTTCACCTTTGAGAATCTCTTCCTTGACGACTGGTACTCGCTGGCCCAGTTGGATCAGCGCCAGCCGGAGCTGCACGACTTCACCTTTCGCAATATATGGGCGCTGGGCCAGCCGCCGCTCAGCGGCTCTCTGCTCTCCGGCGATGTCCACGACATTCACTTCGACAACGTGAAGTACGGCCAGCAGCGCGTCACCAGCGACGCAGAGATGCCGCTGCGTGTCGCCGAGGGAGCCGCCGAGCCAGCCTACGCGCCCGCACCCGCGCTCTCCGCTCAGTTCACAGTCCGCGAGCCGGTGCTGGTGCCGGGTGAGACGGCTCACCTGGAAGCGGTCAGGCAGCCTCATCGGCATGTGCGTTACACCTGGCTCTTTGGCGACGGAACCACGGCCACCGGACGCCGCGTGAAACATCGCTTTCCCGATGCGCTCGGAACGCAGATCGACGGTGGACCGCTCGGCGCGGGCAGTTTCCGCGTGCTGCTGCATGTCGAGAATCCAAGGCAGGCCGACGGCTCCGGCCGGCCTGTTCAAGACTGGGCTGCACAGGCCGTCACCGTCGTTGCCCGCTGGCATGAGGCGCAGCCACGCGGCCCCGACGCGCTGCCGACCGCGCCCGGCCTGACCTACCAGATTTATCCCGGCGAGTGGCCGGATTTTCCTGACTTCAACCAGCAGGTGCCCATGCGCGCCGGCATCGCGGCTAATCTGGCCGGAGCCGACCCCGGCGGCTTCACGCGCTTCGCCGTCACCTACGAGGGTTTCGTCGATGTCCCGGTCGATGGCGGTTACCGCTTCGCCGCCGAGGCTCGCGATGGGGAACGCGTCTTCGTGGACGATGAGCTGGTCGCAGCGACCGGGCCGCAGTTCGCCGAGGTCTGCGGCAGCCCGAACAATGCGATGCGTTACGCCACGGGCACCATCGGCCTGCGCGCCGGTCGTCACCACCTGCGCATTGAAGCGCTGGAGACGGTCAGTGTCGGCATTCCGCAACTGCTGTGGGAAGGCCCCAGCCTGCCGCTCGCGCCAATTCCGGCTGCGGCATTTCGCCACCGCGACATTCCGCAGCTCGTCGGCCACTGAAACAGAAAAGCCTCGCCGCGCGATGCGGCGAGGCTTTTCGTTTTGTGCCCGGCTTCGTCAGTTGCTCATGTCGTCCACATAGTGGCCGACAAGGATCGCCTGCCCGCTCGACGGATCCTTGAGCAGCAGGCCGACAACGCGCACGCTTGCGCCATCGGTGATGTCGCTCATCCCGCTCCAACCGTTGCGGAAGACGGAATCTCCCGTCAGGTAGACTGTCACCGTCTGCGGGATCAGCACACCGGCGAAGCCTTTCACCTGAATCTGGAAGCTGCGGTTGGAGTCATTTTCGCTGCCCGCCACCACGGTTCCGTTGAAGCCCCAGTCGCGCAGGGCCACACGATGCACCGAAACCGACTGCGAGTTGGTCGCGCCGCTTGCCGGACCGCCCACCGCAACATCCTGCCCGGCCATCAACTGGCTCTGGTTGAAGAAGTATTGCGTCAGCGGATTGTGCATCCAGTAGATGGAGTATTTCTCACTGCCGGTCAGATCAATCTGCGCAATCTGGCCGAGGCTCAGTCCGGTGGTGGTCGGCAACAGGCCGCGAACATAGAGATCAAAGCTCGTCGCCGCGCCCGACGCGGGTGTGACGTAGGTGATCTGGCCGCTGGCAAAGAATCCCTGCTGCGAGAGAATATCCACCTCGTCGGCGTCGATGGTCGCATCGGCCTTGTCAATCTGCCCGGAAATCTGCACGATGCTGCTCGTCGTGAGCTGGCTCAGGCTCGCGCCGCCATCCCACTCCGTCTGCCCGTTTACGTTCACCGTAAGCTGGCGCCCGTGCGGCCCCTCGATCACGAACGACTGCGCATTCGCGTCCACGCTGACCACTGCCGCTGCAAACTCATCAATGTACGCGCCGGGATCGGTGTTGGTCACAGCGGTCACGTCAAAGGTCGGATCCACCATGCCGGTGATCTGGCCGTTGCTGTCCACTTCGATGGACTTGGCGAGCTTGAAATCCAGATGAATGCCAACCGGGGCGCTGCCCGTGGCGACGACCAGCGGAGTCGAAAGCGGCAGGGTCACCGTCGAGCTGGTCAGCGTGGCGTTCTCCGTGGCAACGGTCGGCGCGCCGCCGGAGGTTGTGTTCAGATAACCAATCGTCGCGCTGCCCAGCGTGATGGTCACGCTGTTGTAGGTGCCCGCCGGAACGTCATTCATATCCAGCAGCGTGTTCAGCCCGTTGAAGCGGGCGAAGTCCACAGTCGGCGTGCCGCTCAGCAACTGCACCGAAGCACCGCTGGAGTTTGTGGCGGAGATGCCTTCCAGAACCACGGAAAACGAGGTCACCGAGGCCATCGGCGCGTCCGTTCCGGTCACAAACGATGCGCCTGTCGGCGTGTTCGCCGGTGTCGTTGAGGTGGAGGAGTTACTGCTGCCGCATCCGGCCAGAGCGGCAAGCGCTGCGGCGCAGACGATGGCGACGATGGAACGTTTGGGGGAGGGGGAAAACATGAACATGGAGGGTCTCCTGTGCGAATTGGGTCGAGTCGAAGTTCACCAAGGCGCAGGGAGCAAAGCTGCCACGACGGCTACAGGCCGCCACTGGCTCGCGCAAAAATTCAGTCTGTATTCGGTTGCAGCTCATAAAGTATCCGCAATTCTCCATTGGAAAAACACGGGTTGTCGGCGCTGCGAGAAAGCATTCGGATTCATCGAGTGCATCCGGCCAGATATGGATGCCATTCTGGTCGTACTCCGTTCGCAACGCGTGGCACAGCAGGCCAGCTCGGCGCGTTGCATCCCGTCAGACGCAGGTTTCCGTGGCAGGGTTGTGGTCCGGCGATTTTTTTTGATTCCTTCCCTGCTGGAAACCATCGGCAAGCACTCTTCTGCCCGCCACCGAGGCAGTTTGTCCGAAGAAGCGGTTCTTTCCCGCCATAAAACGGTAGCGCGCGACAGCCGTGAACCGGCTATCGCGCGCTGTCTTTGCCGCCGAATATGGATCGCGCCCGGTGCGGTTATCCAGCCTGCTTACTGGCCGCTGTAAAAACCCGTGCGTGTGCGCACCGACAGGCCGGGCTTGTTCACTTTGATCTCCAGGCTGTGGTATTGGTCTGGTTTGCCCTCAAGCGGCGAGGCGAAGGCCAGGAAGTAAGACTTATTGGCGTCGGCGTAGCCGCGTGCGATGGTGCCCGCCAGATCTGTGGCTCCGGAAAAAGGAAATGGCACGCCGCCGGTTTTGATCGAGAGTATCTGCACGGAGAAGCTGCCGACCGGCGTCTTCATCGGATTCGTGACCGGCTTCGCGTACATCATGTAGCTCGTCCACTCGACGGTGCGCTCGTCCGGGGTGCGCGCAGACTCGACCGAATACAGCGTCACGCGACCGTGGCGCGAGGCCGAGATCAGCGCCGTGAGCGTCGAGAAGAAGGTCTGCTCCTGCTTGCGGTCGGCGAAGGTCTGCGTGTTCATCATGATGGGCCAGCCGCGCCCGATCCAGATAAACAGCTTGTGGCCGGGCTGCGTCGCCTGATGCGCCAGAAAGGCTCCCATCGCGTTCAGCGAGGCCTGCAGGCGATCCGTATCGTTGTAAAAGCCTTCCAGCCGCAGAAATGGCCGCTCCGCGGCAGCGGAGGCAACCACAGCATCCGCAAGCTTGTTGCCATCGGTCGAGGGTCCGGCGATCAGGACAATACCCTGCTGGTCAAAGTGGTAGACGGCGACCGGAGTGTTCAGCTTGCCGCCATTCATGCGCAGGAAATCTTCCGTGCACTGACGGATGTAGGCGATGCGAATATCTGGCGTGTTCACGTTGTCGATCAGAATATCGACGACATCCGGCGTGATTGGCTTGCCCGCTGCGGCCTGAACGACATTCGGCTGCTGGAAGGCCAGAATCTTCCGCGGCGTGCCGTTGTCGAGCACGGTGAAATCCCCTTCCTGAAGATTCGTCACGCGATGGCCGCTCGCATCGGTCACCATCAGGTCCGTGGCGATGATCTGCGAGGTGGGTTTGGCCGCAGCCTGCGGCGCGGACTGCGCAGGAGGCTGAGCAAGACAGGCCGTGCTCACGAGCAGGGCGGGCAACAGAAGCCGGAAGCGAACAGAGAACATGCAATCCCTCCGAAACAGCAATCGATGACCGGGCGCGAAAAGCCGGGTGTGCGACGCGCACGGCAAGTCTACAGGGTCAGAGTGGCAAGTCGGACCGGAAGTTGTCCTGCCCGCAAGGGAAACCTGGAAATTTTTGCCGCGCGGTCGTCTTACATCCCGTAAAGTTTTCACAGCGGCAAAGCGGCGCGGAGACTCGATGCGGACGGGCGGCGAAGACGATGTGCTGGTGGTGGTCGATCTCCAGCGGGATTTCTGCCCCGGCGGCGCGCTTGCCGTCCCCGGCGGCGATGCCGTAGTCGCGCCCATCAACCGGCTCATGAGCCACTTCCGCCACGTCATCCTCACCCAGGACTGGCATCCCGCCGACCACAGCTCGTTCGCCGCCGAGCATCCCGGCCGCCAGCCCTTTGAACTCATCCGCATGTCCTACGGCGAGCAGCGCCTCTGGCCCGCGCACTGCGTTATCGGCACGCCCGGCGCGGAGTTCCACCCGCAGCTTGACCAGACCCGTGCCGAACTGATCCTGCGCAAAGGCTTCCGCCGCGAAGTGGACTCCTACTCCGCTTTCGTCGAAAACGACCACTCCACCCAGACCGGCCTGGCCGGCTATCTGCGCGAACGCGGCCTGCGGCGCGTCTTTGTGGCCGGCCTTGCCCTGGACTACTGCGTTGGATTCTCAGCCCTGGACGCGCGCCGGCTCGGCTTCGAGGCCTGGGTCATCGCCGACGCGACGCGCGCCGTCGATCCCGGCGACTCGCACATGAAGCAGCGCCTCGCGGCAGCGGGCGTCGCCAGCGTCACCTCCGACGCGCTGCTCGCGTGACCTCCGCACGATGATCCGATTCACCCGCCAGGCTGGAGCATCCGCGACGCTTTGCCGCGCGTCCAATTAGAATGGAAGACACAGGACGCGGCGCTGGTTGCGGGCCGCTCCGACTGGAGAACGAATCATGGGACTGATGAGAACCTCGAATCCGGCATTGAGTGAGCGGCAGTTTCGCGGCGGCGGCCCGTATCCCGGCGGATACCCGATGCAGCTTGGCGAGACCATGACCCTCAACGGCACCGTGAACAAGACCGGAATCCTGCTGGTCTGCGCCATGGTCACCGCCTACTGGACCTGGGATCAGTTCCTCGCCACCGGCAACCCGGCCTCGGTCGGCGGATGGATGATGCTCGGTCTCATCGGCGGCCTCGTCATGGCCATGGTCACCATCTTCAAAAAAGAGTGGGCTGGAGTCACCGCGCCCGCCTACGCCCTCTGCGAAGGACTTGTCCTCGGCGGCATGTCCGCCATGTTTGAGCTGCGCTGGCCCGGCATCGCCATCGAGGCCGTCAGCCTCACCTTCGGCGTGATGCTCGTCCTGCTGCTCGCCTATCGCTCCGGCCTCATCCGCGTCACCAACAAGATGCGCCTCGGCATCGTCGCCGCCACCGGCACCATCATGCTCTTCTACCTGGCCGAAATGGTCATGGGTTTCTTCGGCATGCATCTGACGGCACTCAACGGCTCCGGCCCGCTCAGCATCGGCATCAGCCTCATCATCGTCGGCGTTGCCGCCATGAACCTCGTCCTCGACTTCGACATGATCGAGACCGGCGTCCGCATGGGCGCGCCCAAATACATGGAGTGGTACGGTGCCTTCGGCCTGATGGTCACCCTCGTCTGGCTCTACATGGAAATGCTCCGCCTGCTCTCCAAACTCAACAGCCGCCGCTAACCATTGCATGCAGCCGCCGCGCCATTGCATGGGGTAGCCGCGCGCTCTGCGCGCCACGACCAGTCGTGGCGCTCCCGCTGGTCGCGGGCAGGCATTCGCGCTGCGGACGCTCCTGTTTTCATCGGTTCGCACACTGCCCACGCACGGAGCAGCTTTTCGCTTCTTGCTTTCAAACTTTTGCCGCCGCTCCGCGCGATGCGCCGGGCCTACCCGTGCAGAAACTTGATCCCAACAAAAGAATTGCGGCCTTCACCGGGAGGCTCGAACAGGCGCAGGCGCAGCAGCAGCCGTGCGCGTCCGCTACCAGGCCGAGAAGCCCAATGTCTCGATGGACCTGAGCGACCCGCAGACCGCCGACCTGCCGCTGCACACCGAGAGCAAGCGCGGCGATGTTGCCGCCGGTCGTTCTCCGCTCATCCGTCGCCATCCGCGCTTCCGCAATCCTCCCGTCCCGACTGCGGCCATCGCCGACTATCGCCACGCCTTCCGCAACGGCGACGAGCGATTCCTGCATCCTGCTCCGCTGCCGCCGCCGGGTCTCTGACAGGCTTCGTTTCCCTGTCTTCGCGACGATGCCGCACCCAGCATCGCCGCAGCTGCTCCAACGTTCTCCGCCCGGTATACTGAAGACTCTGCGGCGCACATGGTTTTTTCTCTCATTTCCATTGGCGTCCGCTCCGGGAGAAGCTCGTGCAACAGGCAGAGATCGGCATCATCGGCGGCAGTGGACTCTACTCCATGCCCGGCCTCACCAACGTCCGCGAAACCGCAGTTGAAACCCCCTTCGGCGCGCCATCGGACAGCTTCGTCCTCGGCGACCTCGATGGCCGCAAGGTCGTTTTTCTCGCCCGTCACGGACGCGGCCATCGCCTGCTGCCCTCGGAGCTGAACTTCCGCGCCAACATCTACGCCCTCAAATCCCTCGGCGTCGAGCGCATCCTCTCCGTCTCCGCCGTCGGGTCGCTCAAGCAGGAGCACAAACCTACCGACTTCGTCATTCCCGACCAGTTCATCGATCGAACCTTCCATCGCGAAAGCACCTTCTTCGGCAACGGCGTCGTCGGTCACGTCGCCTTCGGTGATCCCGTCTGCCCGGTCGTCGCCGAGGCCGCAGCCGTCGCCTGCGAACAGGCTGGCGTGGTGGGCAAACGCGGCGGAACCTACGTCTGCATGGAGGGTCCGCAGTTCTCCACCAAAGCCGAATCCAACCTCTATCGCTCCTGGGGCGCGGACGTCATCGGCATGACCAATTTGCAGGAGGCCAAGCTCGCACGCGAGGCCGGCCTCTGCTACGCGACTGTCGCCATGGTCACCGACTACGACTGCTGGCACCCTGAACACGACGCCGTCACCATCGACCAGATCGTCGCCGTCCTTCACCAGAACTCGGCCAACGCCGCCCGCGTCGTCCGCGCCGCCGTCGCCGCGCTGCCCGTCGGCGTTCGCGCCTGCGCCTGCGCCAACGCCGCGCAGTTCGCCATCCTCACCCAGCGCGACCTCATTCCCGCCGCCACGCGCGAGCGTCTGCGCCTCATCTTCGGCACCTATCTCGATTAGAGTATTTCCCAAATAGGTGTACACGGTATATGCTCAGTCGGACCGCGACATCGAATCGATGGCGAAGGCATATTCGGATGATTTGCGATGTAATCTCCTGGCGGCATTTGACGCCGGACAAGGGTCGTTGCGGATGCTTGCGGAGCGTTTTTCAGTCAGGTCTTCCTGCACGCCTACGCCTCAGTTGGCGAGGCGCGAACTTCCATCGACTGCGCCTGGAGTTCTGCAATTCCACCCGGCCACACTCCAGCCTGAAAGCACTCACACCGGATCAGGCATGCTGCAACCGCCTGCCAGAACCCTCGGCAGCCTGAAAGCCAAAACAAGAGCAAGAACTTCCACTGAAGAAAAGAACAAAAACTGTCCGAACAAACGGAACCACCGCTCAGAAAACCCACGTAACAGAGTCCGACCGATTCGTGTTAGTTATTTATTTACAACTATTTGCAAATATTACATTCCATATCACAGTTACCCTGGAGTCGGAACTTGACTTGCGCGGCGACCGCGCATAGGGTCAGTCGTGGATCGAACGTGGCTTTGCATGGGTCAAGCGGGCATGAATGCCCAGTTTGATTTGTTTATATCCGCACTTCGGATGATTACAACCGATTCAGGGAGCAGCAGGAATATGTCTACACGGAGAACATTTTGTTCACAACTAGCCGGTTTGACGGGACTGGCTCTGGCCCCCTCAGCTCTGCGGGCTGCAACGACAGACCGCAAGCCAAACATCGTGATCTTCCTCATCGATGACATGGGTTGGGGCGATCTGGGATGCTACGGGGATACTTTCCATCGCACTCCCAACATTAACCAGCTGGCGAAAGAAAGCATACGCTTCACAAATGGCTATGCGGGAGCACCGGTCTGTTCCCCCAGCCGCGCGGCTATTCTGACGGGACAGGCTCCGGCGAGACTTCATCTCACGCAGTGGATTCCAGGCACGTTTTATCCACACAAGAAAATGTTGGAAGCCCCAACGCCGAAGCATCTCGATCTGAGCGTTCCGACAATCGCGCGGCTGCTGAAAAAGTCTGGCTACCAGACGGCGGCCATCGGCAAGTGGCATTTGGGTGGAGATGGGTATTTGCCGGAAGACTTTGGCTTTGACGTCAATGTCGCAGGCGACAATCACGGTAACCCTCCCTCGTACTTCGGCCCTTTCCACTTTCATAATCTTACCGGCTACACACCTGACAACTATCTGACAGATGTATTGACCACAAAGATGGACGATTACTTGTCCGATGCCGCGAAGAAAGGTCCATTCTTCCTGTATATGGCGGAGTACTCGGTGCATTTACCCCTGCAGGCGAAAGAGCCGATGATTGAGCAATATCGTAAACGCAATGGAGGCAAGGATGAACCAGATCCAACCTACGCGGCCATGATTGAGAGCACCGACATCGCCCTTGGCAATCTGAGGAAGTCACTGGAAAAAGCGGGCGTCGCGGATAACACGATCATCATTCTTACCTCGGATAACGGCGGAGTCGGTTTCCAGGGACGCCGACTGCATCGTATCGCTGACAATGGACCCTATCGCGCCGGAAAAGGCTTCCTTTACGAAGGCGGCATTCGAGAGCCATTCATGGTGTACTGGCCGGGAGTGACCCGCGCTGGAGTGGTCTCTGACACTCCCGTCAGCGCGCTTGACCTGATGCCGACGATTTTGCAGATGGCAGGAGCAGGCGCGCCCCCGGAGCCACACGACGGTCTTGATCTGACTTCTTTCCTTCGGGGTGGACCTCCGCCGGACAGAGATACGCTCTACTGGCATTACCCTCACTATAGTGATCAGGGAGGCACTCCATCCGGTGCTATCCGGCAGAAGAATTGGAAGCTGATCGAGTTTTTTGAAGACAATCATCTGGAGTTATACGATCTGGACCTTGATCCTGGCGAGCAGTATAACTTTGCTTCCACTTATCAGGACAAAGCTTATGTCCTGCACGAAAAGCTGATTGCATGGAGAGAGTCAGTGAATGCAGCCATGCCTACGCCGAATCCTGGTTATAATCCCGAATTGGCGAGTCTACGCATCGGACCCGCGGGATGCAGTTGGCTGCCAGGGCCTGACTGCATTGAGGATTGATCCTACACCGCGGTCTGCCCGGTATTATGCACCAGTGAGATTGTTCGTGTAGCGCGGCGGAAGAGGCAGATATCCGCCCGTGGCAGTAGCAGGCGGTGTGGGAAAGAGGGAAGCGTTGTTTGCTTTCCTCTTTCCCATGTCGTTGGGAAGCTTCAGTCTGCCACTCTGCCGGTGCTGGCGGTTTGTAGCCCAGCGAAGAATGTGGCCGCTCGGAGTTGAAGGAAACGCGCCAGCGTTTGGCCAGCACGCGCACTTCTTTCAGCGAATGGAAGATTTCGTCTTTCAAAAATTCGTTGCACAGCTTTGAATTCCACCGCAGCGACGAAGACCTGTCGCTGGAGGCCCGGCTGAAGCTTTCGCAAGAACCGTTCTCCCACGAAGAACCGGGTTCGATGGAGAGGGTCTTGGCGTCAGTTGCCTGCGGCCTGGGTCTGGAAGAATTTTTGCAGGACTGCACCTCCGTCTTCCGCGCAGCCGGAGTTGTTGGGGTCGACTAACTGGTAATTGGCGGTGTTGCCGGGATAGTTGTAGCTGTTGACCAGATAGCCGGAGGATTGCACCGGGGCGTCCCAGGAGTAGGCGACCATTGCGATGGAGTGCGCCGGCAGGTAGGTCTGGATGAAGTTGTCAGTGATGGTCTGATTGGGATCGTTGGGGCAGGAAAAAGCCTCATTCCATTCGGTGACAAAGACGGCCTGGCCGCTTGTGGCGAAGTTGCCAAAGCGGGTGTTCCAGGCGTTGGTGCTGTCTGTCAGGCTGCTGTTGACGACGTAATTGTAGGGATGAAAGGTGTAGGCGGAGTTGGAGGGCATTCCGCTGGGCGGCGTAAAGCCAGTGAATGCAAAATCAATATCCTCGCCATCGAAGAGTAACACGTTGTTCGGTGCGAGGGTGCGGACGTACTGGCCAACCGTGAGCATGCCCTGATCGGGTTCTGTGCCGCAGCCGGTGGCCCATGCTGTCCAGTCGGGTTGCTGAAATGAACCTGAGTTACAAGTGACGATTGCGTTCGGCTCGTTGAATATCTCGAAGATGACACCGGTGTCGTTGGCGAGGGTGGGGTTGATGAGCTGTTTCCAGGCTTGTTCCGTGTTGATGTCGGGCAGCTTTTGCAGTGCTCCGTTCTGGTAGGGTGTGCAGCCGTAGACCTCGGACTGCATGGAGAGGATGACGATGAGTCCGGCGGCACGGGCTTGCGCGACAGCGCTGCGCACCAGGTTGGTGTATTCCGACAGGCCGTGCACGGATTCGTACTGGAGTGCGCCCTCGCTGACCTGCATGCGCACGCTGTTGAGGTGCCAATTCTTCACCATGGCCTGAAAGGATGCGTTGTAGGCGAGGCCGGGCAGCGGCGGCGCGGTGAGAGCGGCCTGGGCCTGCTGGAGACTGGCTGCCGCGGCGGATGCCTGGAATGTGCTGCTGCAGAGCGTGCCGGCGTCGGGGGTGGGATAGACGATGCCCTCGGAGGTGAAGCCGGTGGGCGTGAACGGGGTTGCCGTGCCGGCGACAACGAGTTTTCCGGAGACGACGGCAACTCCGGCGGGATTGGCAGATGGGGTTGGTGTGGGTGTTGGTGAGGGTGTTGGAGTACCGGTGGCACCGGAGCTTCCGCAACCGATGGCGGCGGCGGCCATGGCTGTGAGCAGATTGGTGGCGATGATGCGGGTGAGAGCGTTCATGGGGATTGCGTCCTGTCTGCCAGGCGCGTTGCAAAAGATGCCCAGCTATCTGATCTGCCCTGAGATTTGTACAAGCGGCACGGAGTCCAGCAGAGCCGGTTTCAGAAGTTCGGACAGGGGATTCCGTGGAAGTTCTGGTTTTGAATGACCTGCCCCCATCTTCCGTACAACGTCAATCCGCCCCAACCAGGGGAATCTTCAACCGATGCAATCCGGGGAATCTTCATGTTCTTCCTCCAATGTAACCAAGAACCCAGGAAAACCTGCCAAGCGCATGCGCGCCGCGCGCAACGGATGATACCGCGGCACACGCCGCTCTGATGAAACATGGGTGGACATCCTGTTCTGTCTCCGCTCGTCTCGACGCATACTCGTCTGACGGCCCAATCGCTGCGGATCGCCGCAGAATCCGTGCCGATTGCAAAAGGTTCCCGGATACATCGCCCGCGCATTCGGAACTGGTTCAGAACTTTCCTAGATGGAAAGGTAGAGCTTGCCGAGTTCATTCAGAGTGTCATCGTCATGGAAGAGGACGGATGAGGCCAGTGGGCCCCTCCCATCGCGAGCGGAGAATTTGCCTCCGCGCGGGAACCATGCGTAGCCACGAATCCAGGGAGTCTCTTCCAGGAACTTGCAGGCACCACGCATGAACTCGGCGACCCTGTCCACGCTGTAGCGATTGACGGTGTGGCCGTCGCGAGCGGCCCAGTCTGCGACGGCGAACTCGGTGACCCAGACGGGTCGGCCATACTTGCGGTAGAAGCCGTCGAGGTGCGTGGCGAAGGCGTCCACGGAGTCCGAAGGGTAAGTGTGATAGCCAAGAGAATCGAGCTGCAGGTGGCGGCGTTCGACCCCGGAGACAAAATTTTCCATCCACTGACTTTGGGGGTGTGCGCAGGAAGGGCTGACAAGTTCCTGTGCGATACCCTGAAAGGCCGACCATGCATCGACGGCGGTTTCCGGGGAGAGATGAGATTGTTCGGGCTGGTCCGGTTCGTTGAAGCCAAAGAGAACCTTCGGCTTCCGAGCACGCAAGGCAAGGAGTCCCTGCGCCGTACTGTCGTCAGTCCGGGTGTTTGGCCCTCGCTCTGCCAGGGCTTGCATGGCGGCTTCGGACCTCCATCCCCAGCACATGGGATGGAATTGAATTTCGGGATGGAGCACAGGCATTCCAGAGGTGGCTGGGTGCAGCCGCCAGTCGTAGTACCAGCTCGTGAGCAGTCCGGATTTTTCCGGTGCAATGCCGGCCAGCCCCTTCTTTGCGGTCAGGGTCATTGACGAGCCGAATGCTCCGATCGGTGGTGCTGCAGCCCAGGCTGCTGCTGCTGCTGCGTGTGACAGGAAGGTTCGGCGAGATAGGCTCATGAGTTCTCCGTGAGAATAAGTCCGGTAGTTTGGTGCTGCGTCGGTCGCGCGATGGCGGAAAAGGATGAGGACTATCCGCAGACAGAATCATGATGGGGCTTACGGTTGCGCGTGACAAGGCTACGGCAGGCAACAATACTGTTTCATTACTAAAGTGTGGCAAACGCAGAGGATATCAACAGGTGCAAGGCACTGTTACGTAATGTTATAATCCGGCGGTTATGCAAGCAGATGGAAAGCCCGCGCCGGTTGAAGTGTCGGATTCCAGTATTCGAGAGCAATTGGAACGCATCCTGAGGAGTCAGTTGTTCGCGGCAAGCCCGAAGTGCAGAGAGTTTCTGCGGTTTGTGGTGCTGGAGACCCTGACGGGACATGGCGACACCATCAAAGAGCGAACGATCGCTATGGAGGTGTTTGGCAAGGACTCCAGGTTTGAACCCGGAGAGGATTCGGTGGTGCGGGTGAAGGCCCGGGAGGTGCGCAAGCGATTAGCGGACTATTACGAGTTGAATCGTAACGATGCCGTTCGTATTCAGCTGCCTTTGGGTGGGTATGTGCCTACGTTTGAACGCATGACTCAGGATGCCGCTGCGGTCGTGGCGCTGCCGTTGGCGCCGATGCCATCGGTGGCAGGTTTGATGAGCCGACGAACTTTATTACGGGCGAGCATCGCGGCCTGTGCGGCGGCGGTAACGTGGCCAGTGGTGCGTTACGTTGAAACGCGCAGAATGCCGTTGAATCAGTTGTGGCAGCCGGTTTTTGCCACGCACAATCCGCTGCTTATCTCCATTCCACTGCTACGGAATGACGATGGTTCGGTTACGGAGAGGGTAGGTCTGGGCGCGGCGACAGCAGCCAATGAGACGACCGAGTTTCTGGGAAGCAATCACTATCCGTACCATGTGCGTTTCGGCTCGGAGTTGACCTACTCCCAGATCAGGGAGCAGCCGAGCCTGCTGCTAGGTGGGTTTTCTTCGACATGGACGACGCGAATCATGAGCAACCTGAGATTCACGATGGTTCCAATCGGGTTTGAAGATGGGGGAGCGATCCGCGATAACCAGACTGGGAAGATGTACGGACCGATCGATAACCATGCAAGCCATCCGACTCAGGACTATGCGATGATCTGTCGGCTCTTCGATGCAGCTTCAGGGCAGATCATTATGATCGCCGCTGGCATCACGACGTACGGTACGGAGAGCGCGGCCCGGTTCTTTTTGCGGCCGGAGCTGTTCTCGCAGCTGATCGCCAACCAAAAAGCGGATTGGACTCAGAAGAGCTTTCAGGCTGTTATTCACCTGTCTGTTATTGATGGGACCCCTTCGACGCCTACGTTGATTGCGCGCCATTTCTGGCGTTGAAATCGATTCGAGTGCTGTCGTCTGCGCTGGGTACACTCTGCGTGAAGTCGAACGCAGGGCGCGTAAGAGGATGTCCCGCAAAACCCTTTCATACAGTCAGAACACATGCCAGATGGAAGCTTCTGGCGCTGACGGGTTCTGCGCTGTGCCTGGATGTACCTTGCCGCCACAGCTCTTATACGCAACCGGCAGGCAATCTGCGCAGCGAGGTTGCTATCTGCCAGCGAAAAATGACGAGATCCGTGATATTGGCCGAAACATCCGCATCACGTTGCGAAACTCCGTGAAACCTGCCGTTATGAGCCGCAGCCAAAATCTTTGTTTACAGTCTCGTGCTTCAGGTTGACGAAGAGAAACAGTGACAAGCGCGTAATAACCTTGTCAGCCTCTCGCGCATTGGGGCAGCATCATGTGGATTCAAAAGCAGCTCAAATCAGAGACGCATAGCTGGGGTCAAACAGGCAGGAGCGGGAAGGCGAATTCGGTCTTTCTGCAAAGACCTGGCGCAGGAGCGAAGCTAGCGCGGCGGAAATCTGATGGCAGATTGCGATAGCGAAAAGGTAAGCAAAAAAATGCGTTTCGCCCCATGGCGGGAGAAACGCCACACCC
The DNA here is from genome assembly GCA_021846275.1 of Acidobacteriota bacterium. GTDB lineage: Bacteria > Acidobacteriota > Terriglobia > Terriglobales > Acidobacteriaceae > Acidicapsa. The sequence goes on along the minus strand of JAJZBZ010000002.1, from coordinate 324,429 downwards.
AGCAAAGAGGAAATATCGAGTGATGAATCGGAGAGAGTTTACGAGACGGATGGGAATGGCAGGCGCAGCACTTGCCGTGGGCGGGAAGTGCGAAGCGATGACCAAACCGGCGATGTCCAAAAAACCGAACATCGTAATCATTCTGTCGGATGACGTTGGATATGGAGATCTGACGTGCTACGGCGGTGTGAATGTGAGCACGCCGAACATCGATGCCCTTGCCCGTCAGGGATTGCGGTTTACCGACGCTCATTCCGATGCGGCGACATGCACACCCTCCCGCTATGCAATGTTGACCGGGCAATATGCGTGGCGGCGAGACGGCATCCAGGTTCTGCCTGGCGATGCAAAGTCGTTGGTACAGCCAGGGCAGCCAACGGTCGCCTCCGTATTGAAGGCGAATGGATACGCAACCGGACTGGTGGGCAAGTGGCACCTCGGGTTGGGGGATGGAGAGATCAATTGGAACGGTGAGATAAAACCCGGACCCTGCGAAGTGGGTTTTGACGACGCATTCTTCTTCGCGGCGACCGCGGACCGGGTGCCAACCGTGTATATCCACAACCACCACGTAGTCAACCTCGATCCAAAAGATCCGATCGTGGTCTCTTACAGTCACAAGGTCGGCAACGATCCGACGGGGCGAGAAGATCCAGAACTGCTGAAGATGAAACTGAGCGAGGGCCATGACGGCACGATCGTGGATGGCATCAGCCGAATCGGGTACATGTCCGGAGGTAAGTCTGCGCGATGGAATGACGAGACGATGGCCAAGACGTTCACGAACAAGGCCTGTGAATTCATCGAAAAGCACAAGGAGCATCCGTTTCTGTTGTACTTCACGCCGAGCGACATCCACGTGCCGCATGCGCCTGCGAAACAGTTCGCGGGAAAGAGTGAATGTGGCATTCGCTGTGATGTCATCATGCAGCTGGATGATTGCGTGCGGCAGGTGATGGAGACGCTCCGCAAGCACGGATTAGAAGAAAACACGCTTGTGCTTTTCACATCGGACAACGGCCCGGTCGTGAATGACGGCTATAACGATAACTCCGTCGCTGATCTTGGAAACCACCGGCCAGCCGGACCGTGGCGCGGAGGAAAATATTCAGTCTATGAAGGGGGGACGCGGATACCTTTCATCACCTACTACCCTGGAGTCATACGGCCAGGTACATCCGACGCGCTCATAGACCAGGTGGATGTGCTCCGAAGCATCGCGGCATTGACGCATTCCACTGTGCCGAGCAACGGTGGGCCAGACAGCCTGAATGAACTGCCAGCCATGCTGGGCAAGACGTCCCGGGGACGGGAATACCTCGTGGAAGAAGGTCTGTTTCTGTCTATCCGGACAAAGCGGTGGAAACTGGTGGACCGCACCCAGCGGCCGGGCACAAAGATCCGGCCACAGTGGCACCCGATGAGTCCTGAGGCCGCAGCGAAGGCAAAGGCCAACGAAGAGCGGTTTATGCCTGGGTCTGTGGACTACCCGGAGGCTCTCATTGAGCTTTATGACCTGATTGACGATCCGGGCGAGACCAGGAACGTCGCGTTAGAGTACCCCAAAGTGGTTGCTCGACTGCGGGCAATGTTACAGCGGACGCGTGCACAGTGATCGTATCGTTTACCGCGTACAACGATCGCAGCGCTCACGAGTTACAAACATGCACACATCAGAACCGGCACTACCGCCACGTAGCAGTAAAAGATGTAGCTGGAAAGTAGTGTCTGAAAGTCAACTTCAACATTTCTGGAGGTCAACAGAAAGATGAGTAACAAACGAGGAATCCGTAAGAACATTGCACTTTCATGCTTGATGCTGCTGGTCGCATGCTTTGCCACGACAGCGCTCATCGGGCAAGGCCTCTTCGGTACGATCAGTGGGATCATCACTGATCCCAGTGGAGCAGTCATCTCTGGAGCCAAGGTCACGGTCACAAATACGCAGACAAACGTATCTGTGACGCTGCAGACCAACGGTGCAGGCGTCTATAACGCCACCAACCTGAATCCAGGAACATACCGCGTGCAAGTGGAAGCAAGCGGATTTAAGGCTGGAGTCATCGACAACATCGTCCTCCATGTCGATGAAAACCCGAAAGAAAGCATGGCGCTTCAGGTGGGGCAACCGGCGCAAAGCGTTCAAGTCGTGTCTGAATCGTCGTTTCTTCCAACACAGCAATCGATGTTGGACCAAACCATTTCCACAAGGGAATTGCAGCAATTGCCGATCGTCTCCGGCGGTGCAGGGCAGGATGCCTGGGGCCTTGAAGGCCTGTCGGCAGGTGTGAGCCAGCAGCTCGGCCAGGGTGGGTTTGCAGAGAACAATGCCCGAATTAATGGTGGTCGTCCACGTATGGACTCCTACCTGCTGGATGGAACCAATGTCCAGGCGGGTGTATTTGGCGGTCCGCTCGTGTCGCCCTCACCGGACACGGTGGCAGAAATGCATGTACTGACGAATGACTTCAGTGCTGAATATGGAAATGTGAGTGGCGGCGTCGTCACCATCACGACCAAATCCGGCACCAACCACTTCCATGGCAGCGCATACGAATACGCGCGAAATGCAGCGCTTGATGCCAAGGACTTTTTTCAGGCTCCCAACACCCCCATCTTGCCCTATAGCTCCAACGAATATGGTGGGACTCTCGGCGGTCCAATATTTCGCAACAAACTTTTCTTCTTTGTCGACTATCAGGGGGTAAGAACTTCACAGACTTCACCCGTAGTGGATGAGGTCGTCCCAAATGCAGATTTTCGCAGCGGTAACTTATCTGCTGTGACGAAACAGCTGAAGGATCCACAAACTGGACTTCCATACAGAGGCAACCAGATACCAGTCAGTCCGATCGCCCAGGCTCTTCTGGCTCTCTATCCAGCAGGAAATGCCGGGCCATCTCCAACCGTTGGAGGAGACTACTGGAATGGAGTGGTTTCGCATTCGCAATCTGTAGCTCGCACCAATCCGCGCATAGACTGGAACCTGACGGATCGTGACCAGATCTTTGGCGCATTCCACTATACCGGCTCGACGCTGAACACGGTAAGCGGGTTTCCGGATGCGAACAGTTATTCGACCAGCCCCGACAATGCTGTTACTGTGGGCTGGAACCATCTCTTCAGTTCGAACCTGGATAACCAGCTTCGATATGGGTATAACAGTAATCCAGCTCTTCGATCAACAAATGGATACGGTCAGTTTGCGCCCAGTGACTTTGGCATTTCTGGAATCCCGGCTTGCAACTATTCGGGATCGAACGGAAAATGTGGACCTCCTACAATTTTTATTGGGGGCTTTACCGGTGTCGGAGCTGGCGCTGGAATGCTCGTGCAGAATCAAGGGACTTATCAATTTCTGGACAACGTTACCGAAACGCTGGGCAGGCACACCCTCACGTACGGGGGTAGCATTTCACACGCATACATCGAGAATATCCAGCCGAACCAGGTCGCGGGAGACTTTCGATTTCTTGGTAATAACACCGGAAATCCCTTCGCAGATTTTTTAACTGGATATATGGCGCAGAGCAGCGTCCAGGTCCAAAACGAGTATGTCCATCCGCAAACATGGCAGGACGCACTGTACGTTCAGGATGACTGGAAAGTATCCGGAACACTCACCCTGAATCTCGGATTACGCTGGCAGTATGACCCCTCATGGACAGCTCCCGTAGGGCAAATGGCAAGCTTCAATCCCTATGTCCTGCAGTGGAAGGTCAACGGAGTCAACGGTGTCCCGCGGGGCTCCATCCAGACACATTGGAAGGAGTTTGCTCCACGGGTGGGCTTCGCCTGGAATCCGCGTAACGGGCTGATCATCAGGGGCGGGTACGGCATTACATATCCCGGCGTATTCAGCCATGGTCGCGCCGGAGATGGCTATGTGTCTCCGAACATACTCGCGAATACGCCGATCCCATCGGGTACGAATATTGCCAGCCTACCGGCAATCAATCTGCCTAACCTGACAGCTCCACTCACATTTGCTGACGCTGAATCCTCAACGTATACGCCATATCATCAAGGCACACAGTATTTTCAACAGTACAATCTGACAGTTGATCAGCAAATCGGTCAGAGCGTGGATTTCCGGTTAAGTTACACAGGAAGCCACGGTGTCCGTCTGCCGGTAAACAGGCAATATAACCTTTGCCAGCAGTCCGAGGCAAACATCCTGGCAAACCCAAGCACTCCGGGCAATCCAGATTCCGGCGCTGGTGCTCAGGATGGTCCATATTGCGGTGTAGGCAGCTTCAAAGCACTTGGCGGATTTGAGGGCGATTATGTGTTCCCCGGATACTGGGGAATCTCCAGTTCGGTTTACAACGCCATGCAGGCAACTGTTCAGAAGATCTATTCTGATGGATTCTCCTTCCTGACGACTTTTACATGGAGTCGTCTGATGGATGATTCTTCCTCTGACTACGGCGGCGACGGGAATGGAATTGGCTCGCTCGATGTCTACGGACAAGACTTCTATCACCGAAGCCAGGAGCGTTCTGTAAGCGCGGGCGATGTGCCCTTGAACTTGCAATTTGCGCCGATATACGATCTGCCTTTCGGAACGGGGAGAAAGTATCTTAACAGGAATTGGCTGGGGAAAGTTGTTGGCGGATGGCGAGTGTCCGGGATTTATTCTCTGACATCGGGAACACCCGTTGGCATCAACGATGGTGGCTTCCACTACGGCAGCCCTGCCAGAACTGTTGCTACCCGTCCGATGCGTGTGGGAAATCCAAGCCTGTCACAACGAAGCCTCAATCAGTGGTTCAATACCTCGGCCTTTGATTGGTCAGGAACTCTTGTATTCAGTAGCAATTTGCAGCAACTCTACGGAGCAGCCAACCCGCTTTACGCCTTCGGCGACCAGCGCCGATACTCGTCAATCGTACGCGCCCCGAACTATGACAATCTGGATATTTCTTTACAAAAGGAAGCCAGGATTCCATGGAGAGATCAGACATCCGTGGTGGTCCAGATGGATGCGTTCGATGCGCTCAATCATCCGATATTCGCGGCACCGGACGGTCTGGCAAATGCTAACTTCGGCAAAATCACCGGAGCGCGCGGCGGTCCACGTGTCATTCAGTTGTCCGCGCACTTCTTTTTTTAGTGATCTGTAGTCTAAGGCTGTCTCCAGTAACACGTACAAGGGGGTCGCCATTCCAGGGACCTCCTTGTGTGGAGCGGTAGCCAGACCGATCATCACGGGAACGAATGCAATGAGTTGTCGCAATGAAAACGTGTTCATAACTGCCATACAAGCGGATGTCTGCTTTATGCGGTTGTCTTGCCGGTCCAGCAGATGAGCACACAGAGTGTCAGTTCATAAAAACCTGATCCACGAGGGAAACCAAAATGTCCATGTCTCGTCGCAAGTTTATCGGTGGCAGTGCGGCATTGCTCGCGCTCGCTGGATGTAGTGAACCATTCCAGAAAAGTTTTAATGGCCATGATCGAAAGAAGGGAATTGCCGGGGCTGCTCCCCTGGCATCCAATCTAATCACAGCCTGGTATTACAACTGGAGCCCTAAACCGTCCACAGTGGGCATGCCCACCACAAGCCCTTCCATCCAATATTTCCCGATGGTATGGGGATGGTATCCAAAAACATCTCCAGCGTTGCTCCAGACTCTTAGCTCTGAACACTTGTCCATCCTTCTCGGCTTCAATGAGCCTGACAACGTCAAACAATCCAACATTCCGGTTGAGACAGCCATCGCGGCATGGCCTCAGCTTCAGGGTATTGCGAGAGAGTTGGTCTCGCCAGCAGCCGCACAGCCGCTCGGCCCCTGGATGCAGACCTTCATGAATGCAGTCGAACAGCAAAACCTTCAGGTGGATGCCGTCGCTGTACACAGTTATGGGGGCATCGATACCGAAGCCTTCCTCAGCATGCTCAGCAAAGTACACGATCTCTATCAGCGTCCAATTTATGTTACTGAATTCGCTGTCGCTGACTATCAGGCCGTCGATGGAAAGCCGAATCAATACACCGTCGAGCAAGTGGCCGAGTTTATGGGTACGGTCTGTCAGGCAATGGATAATCTTTCTTGGGTCAAAGGTTATGCCTGGTTTCCGACAGGATCTCCAAACTCGAACGCACTTGCAACTTCCGTGCTTTATAACTCGGATGGGACTCTGAACGATCTCGGGAAGCTGTACGCCGTGCTGTCTCCTGCAAACGACGTCGCGCTGGAGCATAGGTTCGGCTGAGGGGAGAATCCGATCGTGGCCATGCTGACTGGGGATCGTTCATGATGGCCTGGGTTTGTCGGCGTGAACTCTGTCGGACACGCAGTCTCGGTTTTCGTGTGACCGGCTGATGAAAAACTCATCTGTACTCACAAGGAGGTCTTCTCCACATGGAAAACTGCAACATGATGCGGGGTCCGGGTGGATTCCACGGCTCTGCAGAAATGCCTCTTCCAGTTGCTGTCGGCAGCTCATGAAAGCAACGGTGTCGAGATTGTAAAGGTCGATGCAGGCCAGGCTTCGTCCTTTTTGGGCACCGAGTCAGATTCAGTGAACCGCGTATTTCGCGTTGTGAAGATTTCCGCGCCGTAAGATTGTGGATTTTTGAAAAAGGACAGGAGTCCACCTGCGAACAAAGCAGACCGATGCGGCTCGGTTAGACCCGTCTGGCGCTCTAGCCGGGAGCCAGACGGGATTTTTGTAAGTGTGCCGTAAGCGTGTGAATTTCGTACGCGCGTGGTGATTTCCTCTTGACTGAAGGGTCGAGGCTGGTCTTTGCGATCTGCGAACTCTCCATGTATTGTTTCCTCAGACCTTGCGGGAAGTGTGGTCGGGAAGCCTGGAAAGTGGGATCGTCGAGGTTCCCGGCCAAGTTCCATGGCGGCGGACCGACGATGCGGCGGATGGGGTGGCAGGGGATGCGGCCTGTTCAGCAGCCTCGCTGGTCTCGAACTCTTCAAGCTGGAGTTCCAGTTGTCCGAGTTTGTCGGCGAGCTTCTCGCTCTTCATCTCGAACTGCACGGGCCGGTACTTCTCGATGAGCTACTTCAGATGCTTGATCTCGTGAGCGTTCGAGGGCTGCTCTCGGATCAGCAGAGTCTTCAAGGCCTGCCCATCGAGCGAGTCCAGATCAGCCACAGGGTAACTATGTCACTCTGCCCTTGACAGGGACACGTCCAGTGTTATCATCTGATTCGTGTCAGAACCGCAGTTAAACCATCCTCTTCTCCCTGGCGACGCGCAAACCCTGGCCCATCTGGAGGAGATTCTTGCCAGCCCTGTCTTTCGACCAAGCCCCAAATGTCGAGAGTTTTTGCGGTTTGTTGTGCTCGAAGTTGTTGCTGGCCGGGGAGATGCCCTCAAAGAGCGCACCATCGCGACGGAGGTCTTCGGCAGAGGAATAAACTTCGAACCTGGAGAAGACTCTGTTGTCCGGGTTAGGGCACGGGAAGTACGCAAGCGCCTCAGTGAGTTTTACACCTCTAACCCACCTCATCCAATACGGATTGATCTTCCCGTTGGCGGATACACTCCGCTGATTCTCATAGAGGAAAGTTCACTGCCAACTGTCTTCGAGCAGAGAACTTCGGAAGCACCCAATCTGCTAGCAGTAACGGACACGAGGAGCACTGAGAAATCGGCGGGCTGGTCACGACGGCGATTGCTTGCAGTGGGGGCCACAGTCGCAGCAGTGACTGCGATCTATCCTCTCAAAAGCCGAGTTCGAAGCGATGTGCTAGATCGTCTCTGGCAGCCCATATTCGCCACGCGTCGCCCTCTGATTATCTCAATCCCCATCCTGACCACAGATGGCGGGCAATTGACAGATCGTGTCGGCTTTGGGGCATCAATTGCTGCAAGCGACGTGATTGCTTTTCTCGCTCGTCGCAAATACAGTTACCAACTGCGACTGGGAGCCGAGCTGACTTACTCGCAAATGTGCGAGCAACCAACACTTCTGCTAAGTGGCTTTCCCTCAGGCTGGCGAACGCGTCTCAATAGTGAGTTCCGCTTTGCCCTTGTAAAGCAGCAGGATGATCGCGTAGCCATTGCGGTGCGTGATCTCTCTAACGGGCACGTCTGGGGTCCTGTGGTCAGGACGAATGGATTCTTCGGAGACGAAGACTATGGAATCGTAACTCGTTTCTTTGACAAGAGCGTTGGGCAGATAGTGCTGGTAGCCTCCGGCGTAACAACATTTGGAACGGAAGCCGCCGCGCGTTACTTTGTGAATCCTACACTGTTCTCCACACTGCTCAAGGATGCACCAACCGACTGGCAAACAAAGAGTTTTCAGGCTGTGATCCATGTCTCGATTGTCGGCACGACGATTCTCAACCCTACGGTCATTACTTCCCACTTTTGGTCCAGCTGAACGCGCTGCGTCAGAAGCCCGCGGTCTGTCCAAGCCTTCGACACATGAAGGCATCAACCCGGTAGAAGGCATCACGGGCAAATTTACAGAACGCAACGAAAGCTCATGTGAGACGTTGTGCTGTCTGGCGTGTTCGAAGTGCGAGCAGCCACGCGGTAACGATTGCAATAGGACTTGTGACAAAGGAACGATCCGCCCTTCAGGACGCGGGCCTGTCCGGTCGCCGGGCCTGTTGGGTTGTCTGCGCCGGACAGCCGATGCGATTCAGGCGAGAACCAATCCGCGCACCATTCCCACGTGTTGCCGGTCATGGAATACAAGCCATAGTTGTTGGGAGGAAATGCGTCCACAGGACAGGTGCCGGCGTAGCCATCTTCTGCCGTATCTCGGTGCGGGAAATCGCCCTGCCAGATATTGCAACGATGTTGGCCGTTCGGACGCAATTTGTCTCCCCATGGATAGAGCTTCTGAACGAGGCCGCCGCGGGCGGCGAATTCCCACTCCGCCTCTGTGGGCAGGCGCCGACCGGACCACCTCGCGAAGGTCATCGCATCGTTCCATGAGACGTGGACGACAGGATGTTCCTCGCGGCCTTTGAGGTTGGAGCCAGGGCCTTCGGGCGCATCCCAAGTCGCTCCGCGAATCTTACACCACCATGGCGCGGCGGAGACCGTCTCTCCGACGAAGGTGGCGCGCTTCGATGTGGGAATGTGCGCCCAGAAGACGAAAGACCAGCCGAAGCGTTCCGCCTCCGTGCAATAGCCCGTTGCCTTGACGAACTCGCGGAACCAACGATTGGTGACAGGGAATTTATCGATCGCGAACGGCTTCAGATTCACAGCATGCACGGGGCCTTCTCCATCGTCTGGAAAGCCAAACTCGTAGTCTGTGCCCATCAGAAATGTGCCTCCCGGAAGGTCAACCATCTCGGCGCGAAGGTCCGGGGGGCACTCGCGCACCGTTGTATCCACCGTTGCGGTGACGGCAGCCCCAGCGCGATCGGCAGAAGGGGTGCAGCAGCCTTTAGAAGGCGCACCGCAGCCGGATTGGGAAGAATCGAAGCTCATCCGATCATAGTAGCTTTTAGACGGGGAAAATGTCTCCGTTTTTCGTGCATACTGACGCGGCGAAATCAAGGCATTCTCTGGCCAGCCCCTTGCCGATTTCCGCACAGCAGCGAGTGCGATTTTCGAATTCATATCAGCACGGTCGCCTGTGCTGTGCGGCTTTGCCGGGATTGATCTCGGTCGCGCGCCGGTGCCGCATGAGACGACCATTGTGAACTCTCGTCATCTGCTGGAGCCGACCTGTCCTGACCGGAGGGAAAGCCGAAGTGATCCACATAATCCGTGGTCATACATTTCGCACATGGTCATGCAAACTGGCAGAAAAGAACGATACTGGATAGAAATTATGGGAAGTATGGAAGACTTGCATAAATTCTGGCGGAGAGGGTGGGATTCGAACCCACGGAACCCGTTAAGGCTCGGCGGTTTTCAAGACCGCTGCCATCAACCGCTCGGCCACCTCTCCGCGTCTGTTCCTGATTGTATCGCCTGATTGACTTGCGCGTCCGGTGGGATGCAGCCCTTACGATACGGAAGGTAATCTGAGCGGTGGCGTTCGTCCTCACAGGAGGCCAGCGCCGGAGGATTGAACTGTGAGAGTCGATAAATGGTTGTGGGCGGCGCGTTTTTACCGGACGCGCGCGCTGGCCGTGAAGAGCTGCGAACTGGGCCGTGTGGAGCTGAGCGGGCAGGCAGTGAAGCCGGCGCGCGAGGTGAGGCCGGGCGATCTGCTGCGCATACGCACGGAGGGCGGCGACTACGAGGTGGAAGTGGTGGCGCTGAGCGAGGTGCGCGGACCGGCGACGGTGGCGCAGACGCTCTATCGCGAGACCGAGGCCAGCCGTGCGCGGCGCGCGCTGGTGGCCGAGCAGCGCAGGCTGGAGCCTCAGGTCTTTGCCGCCGCCAGTGGCAGGCCGACGAAGAAGGATCGGCGAGAGATGGCGCGGCTGCGCGAGCGATGAACGACAGTGCGCGGCGTGGTGCGCAGTGGGTGCGGAGCCGCCGAACTACGGCATATCGGGCAGTAATCCCTGTTCGACGAGGGTCGGCGGATGGCGGTGGTGGGTGATTTGTTCGTAGGCGAATCCCCAGCCGAGCAGGTCGCCGTCATGCCAGCGCCGGGTGGAGATTTCCAGACCAAAGGGCAGGCCGTTGGGATAGAAGCCGCCGGGCAGGACGATGGCCGGTACGCCGAGAATGTTGACCCAGCTTGTGTCGCTGTGCGGGCCTTCGCTGATGGTGCCGGAGATGCCGCCGGTGCGGGCGTAGCTCTGCGGCATGGTTTCGTCCGGCGGCGGCATCTGCGTGGCCGGGTAGACGTAGCCATCGAGATGGAGGCGATCAAGCGTCGCGTTGTACTCGTCAAGCGCCTGCTGGCGCGGGCCGAAGTAGTTTGCCTTTGCCGCGGGGTCGGTCTCGATCTGCATCTGCTGCTGGGCTGGCTCGTCCTTGCGGCGACGCGTGGGATTGACGATGGTGTCGGGAATGTTCTGGCCGGTGGCCTGTTTGTATTCGGCGACGGAGTGGTACTGCGCAGGGCCAAACTCTTTCAGAAACAGGTTGGTGCCCTCTTCGACGTAGGGCATGGTTCCGGCGCGGCTGACGACCTGAGCGAAGGATGGCGGCAGGATGGCGTCGTCGAAGACGATGGTGGCGCCGGCGGCGCGCAGGCCGTCCAGCGCGGCCAGGAAGGCTTTGCGCGTGGACGGGCGCAGCGGCAGCACGGAGTCCTGCTCCTCTGCGGCGGCCACATCGGGCGGCACGACGGCGGGAATGCCCTGGAAGGGAATGCCTGAGCCAGCGAGGATGAAAGCGGGAACGCCGAAACGCTTGCCGCGCAGCGCGCCAGGCTTGAGGTACTGCGTGTAGGGACCGGGCTGCGCCTTCGTTGGTGCGTCGGCCGTGCGCGGGTCGAGCGGGTCAGGCTGCGGCGCGGGGTTGGCATTGGTCATCGCGGTGAGGGCAATGGCGACATCGGTGACGGTGCGGGCGATGGGGCCGGTGTTGTCCAGCAGCCAGTCCAGCGGCGCGATGCCGGCGATGCTGACCAGGCCGCGCGTGGGAAAGTAGCCGACGACGGCGCTGGTGGCCGAGGGCATGCGAATCGAGTTGCCGGTGTCGGTGCCGTTGCCCAGGACCGCGTAGTTGCTGGTGACGGCGGTGACGGTGCCGCCGGACGATCCGCCGGGGCTGAAACGAACGTCGTAGGCGTTGCCGGTGCGTCCGTAGGCGGAGCTGCGGTTGGTGTCACTGGCGGCGAAGTCGGGCATGTTGGTGATGCCGAGAAAGACGGCTCCGGCGGCGCGCAGGCGGGCGACGATGGTCGAGTCGCGCGGAGCGACGAGTTCATGGCCGGGCAGCTTGTAGCCGCTCCAGCCGTCGGTGGTCACCTGCCCGGCGATGCTGGTGTTGGCCTTGGTGACGATGGGCACGCCCCAGAGCCATCCGCGTTGTGGCCACGGCGGCAGATGACCGGATGCGAGCTGCTGATCGAGTGCGGCGGCCTGGGCCATCGCCTGCCTGCGCTCGCTGGTCTGCACGGCGCGATAGATGGGGTTGTAGCGGTCGATGCGCGCGAAATACCAGTCGACCACCTGGGTGACGGTGACGGTGCGCGCGGTATATAGACTCTCAAGCTGAGGGACGGTGATCTCGAAGAGCTGGCTGTCGAGCGTGGCGGGAGTGGCCGATGCGCGGGCGGCGGATTGTGCCTTTGCTGAGGCTGAGGATGCGAGCGCCAGCGCAACAACAATCGCAGGCAGAGTGGCGAAGCGAAGCGGGGATGGGCGGCGAAGAGCGGGATGGGTCGGCAATTTGAGTCCTGGCATGGCTCATTGTTGCGCGAGAGGACGCAGCGAGGGAAGAAGATTCTGCAACGGCCCGGCGGTGAGGCTGAAGCCGGTCAGCGAAAAGCATACGGGCGGAACCATTTTCTGGTCCCGCCCGTATGCTTTGCCTGAAAAGTGAAAGCTAGTTTTCGGGTTTGGGGTCGCTGCTGGCCGCAATGGACTCGGGCATTTCGACGCTGGTGCGTGGAGGCGCCAGATACATCGAGGGCATGGTCACGCTGGCAGCCGTCGGCTTCTTGGCGGCAGGCTTGGCTGCGGCCTTGATGGCAACCTTCTTGGCTGTCGGCTTGGCGGCGGCTTTCTTTGCGGGAGCCGCTTTCTTCACGGCAGCTTTCTTTGGAGCAGCCTTTTTTGCGGCTGGCTTTTTTGCAGCAGCTTTTTTCGCTGGAGCGGCCTTCTTCGGAGCAGCCTTCTTGGCGGCTGGCTTTTTTGCAGCAGCCTTCTTCGGAGCGGCCTTCTTCGCAGCCGGTTTCTTGGCGGCTGCCTTCTTCGGAGCGGCCTTTTTTGCGGCAGCTTTCTTCGGAGCAGCCTTCTTGGCTGCGGGTTTGGCGGCTGCCTTCTTCGCAGCCGGTTTTGCGGGCGATGGACTCATCGATGATTCTCCCTTCACGGATTTTGATTTGGCACCGCTAGTCAGCGTCTTCTTTTCCCTGCGCGCTCGTTCTTCGCGTTGGAGCAGCATTCCCACTTCTGTGCCGGTGAGCGTTTGAGCGCTTTTCCGGAGCCGTTCAATGTCGTAGTACGCGCGCTTCTCAGAAAGGAAGACGTGAACAACTATATCCACATAATCGAGCAGAATCCACTCCGATTTTTGACGACCTTCAACAGAACGCGGATAGATGCCAAATTTCCGCTTTAACTGAAGCTCGATTTCGTCGGCGATGGCCAGAACCTGACGGTCGCTCGAACCGGATGCGATGAGAAAAAAGTCGGCCAGACCGGAGTCCATCGGATCGAGCGCGAGGATGCGCGTATCCTCGGCCTTCTTGTCGTCACAGGCGGTCACGGCGGCGAGCAGTTGCAGAAGCGTATCCCGGTTGGGCATGGCGGTTGCGTTTCTCCTTGTCCGCGTGCGGCGGAGCACGCTTCATGGTAGCAGGATGCGAATCCGGGAGCGCATGATCGGCGCGGCTGGGCTTGCCGTGTGTTCCTATCTTGCCATTGTCTTGCCGGAAGACTCCGCATAGAGCCGGTGGGCGCGGATATAGTCGAGCACGCCGGGCGGCAGCAGATTTGTGAAACCGTATGCGGCGCCACTGGCAAGCAGGGCGCGCAGTTCTGTGGCGCTGACGGGATAATCCGGTTCGTCGAGGAAATGAAGCTGTGCGGCGTGGCCAGCAGGATTGGCAATCCGAAGGCTGCGCAGGCCGGATTTTTCCTGTCTCTGTCTGGCTCCATCCAGGCGCAGCGATGCTGGCAGCCAGATTGTTGGATCGACGAGCATCGCGGTCGATTTGCCGGGACGCGCGGCGACGACGAGCGAGGCAAGAAAGGGAATCTCCGCGGCGCGGTGCCACCGCGCGAACTGCGGAAGGGAATCGGAGCCGATGAGCAGGAACAGCTCCGCTGCGGAAGGCAGCTCCGCGCGCAGGCGCTCCAGGGTGGACGCGGTAAAGTTTGGCTCGCCGTCGGCGTTGGGCGCGTCCAGCAGGGAAAGCTCGAAGCCAGGTTCGTCGGCGATGGCCATGCGGGTCATCGCCAGACGGTGCGCAAAGTCGGTGGGTGAGGGATGATCCGCCTTGAGCGGCTGGAGGCCGACCGGCGCGAAGAGCACAGTGTCGAGCGCTAGCGCCTGACGGGCGGCGCGCGCGATGCCCAGATGGCCGCAGTGCGGAGGGTCAAAGCTGCCGCCGAAAAAGGCGATACGCGGAGCGGCGTGAGCCGAGGCTTTGCGGGGCGAATTGGAATTCGCTGCGGGCATGAGTTCATCGTAGACGAGTCGTTGCGGATAGAATGGGGCCGGTAGGGTGAGGCGCGATGGATCCGGTGACGCACTTGCTGACGGGAGCCTGCCTGGGCCGCGCGGGCTGGAACCGCAGGACGGCCCATGCGACGCTGGCCGCGACGCTGGCCGCCGAAGCCCCGGACATCGATGTGGCGTGGAGTCTGCGTGGGCCTGTCTCCGGGCTGGAGCACCATCGCGGCATTACGCATACGCTGGTGGCCGCGCCGGCGATGGCTCTGGCGGTTATCGGCGTGGTGTGGCTGTGGGATCGATGGCGGGGCGGCAAGGGCAGACACGGACAGCCGGTGCGCTGGGGCTGGCTGTGGCTGGTGGCGCTTGTCGCGGACCTGAGCCATCTGCTGCTGGACTGGACGAATACCTACGGGCTGCGACCGTTTTTCCCGTTTGACAGGCACTGGTACGCGGGAAATCTGGTCTTCATCGTCGAGCCTGCATTCCTGCTGCTGCTGGGAATGGGGCTGGTGATTCCCGCAGTGATGGGCCTGGCCGACGGCGAGATTGGCGCGCGGGCGCGGCAGCCGCGCGGACGCGCTCTGGCGATTGCCGCGCTCTGCGGAATGGCGCTGATCGGCTGCTGGCGATGGGCCGAGCAGCAGGATGCGCAACAGAAACTGATGGCCGCCGATGTGACGGCAAGCGAGCCGCTGCGCGTGGCCCTCATGCCGTATCCGTGGAATCCATTCCGCTGGCATGCGCTCATGGAGTTGCCGCAGGCCTGGCAGACGGCGGAGATCGATACGCGCACCGGCTCGGTGGACAGCGATGCGACGACCAACCTGCTCTACAAACCGCAGCCGGATGCGGCGACCGAGGCGGCGAAGCGGACGATGCTAGGGCAGGTGTATCAGGACTGGTCCTCGTGGCCGGTGGTGCGGGATGTGGGGCCGGTGGAGGCGGATGGCGTGGGTCGTCCCGCGCAAAGCTGGACGACGATCGAGTTCAGCGATCTGCGGTTTGCCTACTCCTATCGGGATCTGCGCACGGCCGGCAGCGCCGAGGGGCGGCTGAGCCAGCAACTGATGGAGTCGCCGCTGACGGGATGGGTCTACTTGGTGAGCGGAAACGAGCCGGTGGCGATGATCCTGAACGGGCGCGCGCAGAGGTGACCGTGATGCCGAGACTGCGCTGGCCAGGATGCTTTTGTTGATCGGGCCAACAGCTTTGCAGTTGACCGCCGCGGCTCGGGGCCGGACAATACTGGAATACGCACGTTTTCTGAGGTGATCATGTTTGCCTATCTGCTTTTGCTGGCCGCTGTGCTGAGCCATGTTCTGCCGCATGCGGGCTGGTATGGATTCACGGCCGTGGGCGGCTCGCTGCTGTACTTTGGCGCGCGGCGCAACTGGCTGGAGATGGCGGTGCCGGTGGTGGTTCTGGCCGCGTCGGACTATTACACGACGACGCACGTCTTCGGCTATGACTTTGCCTGGCAGGCGTATGTGGTCACGTGGGCCTGGTATGCGGGCGCGATGGCGCTGGGCCATGTGCTGCTGCGGGAGCGCGCGACGGTTCTTCACGGCGTGGCGGCCGCGCTGCTGGGGCCGACCTCGTTTTTCCTGCTCTCGAATTTCGCTGTGTGGCTGGGCGCGCAGACGCTTTATCCGAAGACGGCGGGCGGGCTGCTGGCCTGCTTCGTGGCCGGGCTTCCGTTCTATGAGCGCGATGTGATCTCGACCGGGATGGTGCTGGCGCTTGCCTTTGGGGTGCCGGTTTTGCTGCGGCGCTGGACGTCGCAGACTGCCGAGGCACACCGCCCGGTGTAGCCTTCCAATCCAACGATTTCCTTCAAATGAAACGCACCGCTCGCCGCGGTGCGTTTTTTCTTTTTGGCACCTGTTTACGGATCGTTCCGCGCAAGGCATGACCTGAGCGCATTTACAGAATCTTCATCCAATTCGCGTGGCATTCACGCATCCGTCATCTGGCGTCAATCTCGTTCCGACAGAGTTGTAACCAGCGCGCGCCCTGGAGTCTCTGGCATGCGCGAAGTTACATATTCCGGGTCTTTGAGGAAATTTGAGGAGGATTGGCGCTTGAAAAAGATTATTCTGAGCAGCATTTTTCCGCTGATGGCCTGCTTTGCTCTGGCGACCACGATGGCGTGGTCCCAGGCGACAAGCAGCATCGCGGGAACGGTGACGGATAACACGGGCGCTGTCGTTTCAGGAGCGGATGTGACGGTGACCAACCTCGGCTCGGGCACTGGGATGCACACGACAAGCGACGCCAACGGCAGCTTCAGCGTCATGGGCCTGAAGGCGGGACGCTACAAGGTGGTCGTCAACCGGCAGGGATTCCAGACCGCGACCCTGGACACGCTGCAACTGGCAGCCGGACAGGCGCTGACCGAAAGCGTGACGCTGAAGGTTGCCTCGACCGGCGAGACCGTGAACGTGACGGCGGCGATGCCGGGTGTGACCGAGCAGCCGACGCAGCAGGAGGTCTTTGAAAGCGACCAGCAGCTTCGCGTGCTCGACAGCAAGGAGATGGAGGCCGTGGGACCGCTGGCAGGCGCGGCGCAGATCATCTCCCAGACGCCGGGCGCGAACGTGACTGGCTACGGTAATACCGGCGCGACGAAGTACACGGTGGGCGTGAATGGCGTTTCGCAGGGCTGGGGCGGCTACGGCGGCTACTCCGGCGGCGGTGCGCTGGCGATCACCTTTGACGGCGTGCCGATTGTCGATCCGGCGACGAACCTTTGGCAGTCGCCGACACTGCCGGAGCAGTTTCTGATTCAGAATGCCAACGTGACCTACGGACCCGGCGATGCGGACTCGCGCTGGTACAACAATATCGGCGGCATGGTGGAGTTCACGCCGGTGCAGCCGACTTCCAAACCTCATTTGAACGCGTCGATGACCTACGGCAGCTTCAGCCAGAAGGACATTGCCGTCGTGGGCACGAGCGGCATCTGGAAGGGCTGGTCGGCGGTTGTGGGCGGCGGCGTGGGCGATGGCAACGACTTCCGCAGCGCGCCGGATGGCTTCCAGAATCCGGGCAAGGATCTGGCGTTCTTCGGCAAGGCGATCAAGAGCTATCAGGCGAACAGCTTTGAGATTGGCGGCTACTATGCGCACGGCGCGGGCTATCGTTCGCAGGTGATTCCGATAACGGCCAATCCACTCATAACCATGGACGGAACGCCAACCGGACAACAGTACAGCCAGCAGACTTCCGGCTACTACAGCACACTGCCCTACCTGAGCTATGAAAAGTACGACACCAACGAGATGGGCCTCGTATACGGGCGCGAGCATGTGCAGCTTGACCCGACGACGAATCTGGAAAACCTGTCGTGGTTCATGCACATCGCGCGCTCGCACTATCGGCAGTTTGACCTTTTCAATCCCGGTCCGCAGCTTGAGGAGTGGAACAGTCCATACACGGATACGGTGGGCGACAGGCTGCTGGTGACCAAGCGGTTGCCCTACAACTACATCACCGTCGGCGGCTACTACATCAGCGCGCTCTACAACAGCCGCAACAACTTCTTCAACACGGCAGATGGCGGCGGGAAGCGCATCGCCAACGTGGGCGGCAAGATTCGCTCGTCCTACTACAACCAGGGCGACTTCGCGATTCTGGCGCAGGACGAGATTCGCTTCAACTCCTACGTGAGCCTGACGCCGAGTCTGCGCTACGTCGGCTTCAGCACAGGCTATTCTTCGGCTGTGCCGGAGGATTTCCAGCTTGGACCGAATGCGACGTTCGCATCCCACTGCGCTGCGACGGGAGCCTCGACCAGCGGCAACGTGAAGGTGCAGAGTTCCGAGTGCGGCGGCCTGGAGAATCGCAGCGGCGTGGAGCCTGCCGTGAACGCGACCGTGCGCGCGCTGCCCTGGCTGCAAGTCTACGGCGGCTTCATGGAAGCTCTTCGCGCGCCGCAGATGGGCGGCGGCGGCGGACTCTTCCAGAGCGTCGATCCGGCCAGCTACCACCTCTCGCGCCAGGAGTACTGGCAGGCGGGATTCAAAATTCACCACGAGGGAACGGGCGTGCTGAACTCGATGCTCATCACCGGCACCTTCTATCACCAGCGCTGGGCCAATCAGGAGATTGACACGACGCTGGCGAATGGAAATACCGTCTCGGCAAACGGAACGTCGGAGTACAAGGGCTTCAACGCCTCGTTTGACGACGATCCGATCGCGCGTCTGCATGTCTTTGCCAACTTCAACCTGGAGACTTCGATTTATACGAACTACACAACCGTGGTCGCGATCAACTCCTCGACGCCGCAGCAGGACTTCAACGGTCTGCATGTGCCCTACGTGCCGGATTCGACGCTGAACGCCGGTCTCTTCTATGACAAGAGGATCAACGACGACCTGCATGTGGAACCGATGGTGGCGTTCCAGTTCCTCGGCGCGCAGTACATCTTCAACAACAACGGCGTGGACTCGGCCGGCAACCAGTTTCCGCAGCCCAGCAACCAGCAGATGTCCAGCTACGGCACGCTGAACCTGGGTGTGAAAGTTCCGTATAAGAAGTTCATGGAGTTTGCTCTGAACGCTCAGAATGTGGCCAACTCAAAGTACAACATCTACGAGTTCATCTCCTCGGGCGGCTACTACGGAACGAATTCGGCTGGCATCTTTGGCCCGACGGCCGACCCGACCCAGGCTGGATACATTCTGGCCTACCCCGGCGCTCCGGTCAGCCTTTACGGCTCGCTTGAGTTCCACTTCTGAGCCGATCTCGGATCGGGCCGCATAACCGTGCGTCTCGATCAGCGTCGGCGATATTCTTTCGCCGGAAGGAAAACTTTCCGCGCCGGGGAACCAGTTCGTTCTCCGGCGCGTTCTGTTTGGCAGGAGCGCACGCCGCCAGACCCGGATCCGGCACGCACGGATTTGGGATACATTTGCGGATTTGCGATACTGATAACGAGATGCCGATTGAGAATCTGCAAGAGTCTGCCCAGAAAGTCGCCGGTCTGCTGAACGGGATCATCCACAACGGAGGATTTCGGCTGAAGTTTCGCGCGATGTCCGGCAACGCCGTGGGTGAGGAAGAGATGCCAGCCCTGATGGTGGAGTTCATGGGGCCGGATGCGACGCTGCTGACGCAGCGCAAGGGCGAGTTGCTGCGCGCGCTGGAACACATGGCCACGCAGACACTGCGGCTTGAGCCGCAGGAGCACTATCTGCTCAGCTTTGACGCGCTGAACTTCAAGGCGATGGAGGAGCAGGAGCTGCGCATGGCAGCCGAAACAGCGGCTGCGCGCGTGCTGGAGACGGGCATGCCGTACAGCTTTCCGCCGACCCACTCGCGCGAGCGACGCAGGTTGCACATGCTCTTTCGCGATATGGAGGGCGTGGAGACAGCCTCACTCGGCGAGGGCAGCGAGCGCTATCTGGTCGTCTACCCCGAAGGCAAAACTCATCTGCCCGCGCCCATTCCGGCGATGCCGCGACGCGGCGGCGACAGGGGCGAACGCGGTGATCGGGGTGGGCGCGGCGATCGCCGTCCGGGCGGATTTCGCCGCCGCTGAGGCGCCAGGTTTTCTCGAAGCTCAAACCTTCAGGAAAATCCGTCGCCGATACATCCACCAGACGGGCAGGAAGCAGACCAGCAGAAAGCAGGCTGAGTAGAGGAAGCATCCCAGCCCCGGATTGGGCACGCGGCTGAAGATGTGGACAAAGACCCAGCGCAGCGCGTCGGAGCGTTTTCCCGCCACGGTGACCGGAACCAGACCAACCGCTCCGGGCAGCAGTTCGGAGACCATGTAGGCGGCGATGGCGTTTGAGCCGAGCACGACCCACGGCCAGGTCCATCGACCGCGCCAGCCTCGGCACTCGATCATCCAGTAAAGCAGCGCCCAGAGACCGGCGGAGATGCCCGCGGCTGCCAGCACGTAGGAGCTGGTCCAGAGTTTCTTGTTGAGCGGGAACCAGACGGCCCAGAGCAGCCCGAGGGCGAAGCTGAGAGCGGCGGCTCCGGCCATTCCCTCGGCCTTCTGCGTCTTGGTATGCACGGTGCGCAGCCACTGCCCGGCCAGAACGCCGAAGAGCGTGGTGGCCAGAGCGGGCAGGTCGCTGAGCAGACCCTCCGGGTCGCGCACGCCTTCGTAGAGCCTGCCGGGAAAAATGTGGCGATCCAGCCACGCGACGAGATTTGCGTTTTTGTCCAGCAGGGGAACATCGCGCCCCGGCATGCCGAAGCCGGGAACGGAAACATGGGTCATCAGCAGCCAGTAGCCGAGCAGCGCCGCGACGGCGACCACAAACTTGGTCATTGGACGACGATCCCAGAGGTAGAAAAGTCCGACAACGAGGTAGCAGATGGCGATGCGCTGCAGGACGCCGTAGATGCGCAGCGTGGCCAGCGGGAAGTGGGGAAATCCATTGACGACGAGGCCGAGCAGGAAGAGGATCACGGCGCGCCGTGCGACCTGAGCGGCGAGATGCGCCCGCGTGGCTCCGCGCGCCAGCCGCGCCTCAAAGGCGAAGACGATGGATGCGCCGACGACGAAGAGAAATGTGGGAAAAACCAGGTCGGTGGCGGTCATGCCGTTCCAGTCGGCATGCTTCATGAAGCTCCAGGCGAAGTGGCCGTCGCCGTTGTTGTTCACCATGATCATGAAGGCGATGGTGATGCCGCGCAGGACATCGAGCGAGAGCAGGCGATGCGGCGATGCGGGCAGGACGGCGGCGGGTGCGTGATGGGTCTCGTGCATGGAGATGCTCCTCGTGCGTGTGTTCACCACGGTAGCTGAGTTGTTGCGGTTGAGCAAGCGGAATCGGCGGCGCTTCGCGGCTGGCGTGGACGCGCGGCCAAGGCTGACGCGCAGCGAGACCGGCGCGGGCTGCGATAGACTTTGGCCCAGAGGGGTCAATTGCGGATCAGGGGGCAGAGTTTCGCGTGGAGTGTTGCAGCGCTGCTGCTTTGCCTGCCGCCGCCGACGTGGGCGCAGCAGCCGACCCAGCCGCCGACCCAGCCACCGCCGCCAATCAGCGGCATGGGCGGACCGACAGGCAACTCAACCGGCGAGGCCGCTCCGGTGATTCTGGACGAACAGCACAGGCCCATCACCGCGGGCGGATTCGTCTCCGCCGGACCGACGATTTTCAAGGACATCTCGAAGCAATCCGGCCTTGCAAGCTGGAAGCATGTGATGGGCAACGCCGACAAGCAGCTGATTATCGACGCCGATGGCTCTGGCGTCGGGTTGATCGATTACGACAACGACGGCTGGCTCGACATTTACATGGTCAACGGATCGACGTTTGACGCGATGGATGGCAAGGTGACGCCGCCGCACGCCGCGCTCTTTCACAACAACCACGACGGCACCTTCACCGATGTTGCCGCGCAGGCTGGAGTGACCAACGACCGATGGGGCTACGGTGTAGCGATTGGCGACTTCGATAATGATGGCTGGCCGGATATCGTCGTGACGAACTGGGGCAAGAATCGGCTCTATCACAACAACCACGACGGAACCTTTACCGATGTGGCCGACAAGGCGGGCATCACGCTGGGCAACTGGTCCTCGGGAGCGACCTGGGGCGACTACGACGGCGATGGCAGGCTCGATCTTTTCATCTCCGGCTACATTCACTTCGACCGCAATCATCTGCCTTACAGCGGCAATGCCGAGGTCGGCTACGCGCAGTGCCTGTTTCGCGGCGAAGTGGGCATGTGCGGTCCGCGCGGACTGAAGGGCGAGTCGGACCATCTCTTCCACAACAATGGAGACGGCACGTTTACCGACGTCAGCGTGAAGGCGGGTGTCAGCGACCCCTCGCACTACTACGGCTTTACGGCGGTCTTTGTTGACCTGAATGACGACGGCAGGCCGGACCTGCTGGTGGCCAATGATTCCACGCCGAGCTATCTTTACATCAATCGCGGCAACGGAACGTTTGAGGATGACAGCTACTCGTCCGGCTTTGCCGTGAACAAGGATGGCCGCGAGGTGGCTTCGATGGGCCTGGGCATCGGCGACTACGACAACGACGGTCGGCTGGATATTGTGGACACGGATTTTTCCGATGACTACAAGGTGCTCTATCACAACGACGGTCACGCAACATTTACCGACGTGAGCTACCCTGCCGGAATTGCGCTGCCAACGCGGCCGTTTCTGGGCTGGGGCGACGGCTTCATCGACTACGACAACGACGGATGGAAGGATATTTTCCTCGTAAACGGCCATGTCTATCCCGACGCGGGCGAGCGCGGCTGGGGCACGACCTATGCGGAGCGGCCGCTGCTCTTTCGCAATCTGCATAACGGCAAATTCGCACTGGCTCCGGCGGTGGAAGGCACCGGATTGGCCGACGTGATTCCAGGTCGCGGCGCGGCCTTCGGCGATCTCTTCAATGACGGCAAGATCGACGTGGTCATCAATCCCATTGACGGCCCTGCGGTGCTCTTGCGGAATGTGAACCCGGACCATCATCACTGGGTGGAGATGAAGCTCGTCGGCGGACGCAAAAGCCCGCGCGACGCCATCGGCGCGACGGTTTATCTGCGCGCCAACGGCATGCGCCAGCGCGGAGACGTGATGAGCGGCGGCAGCTACATCTCCTCGAATGACCAGCGTCTTCACTTCGGTCTCGGCGACGCGACGAGCGCGGGCATGGCGGAGATTCGCTGGCCGTCCGGCGCGAAGCAGTTCGTGCGACTGCCCGCCGTGGATCGGATTTATACCATCACGGAGGGTCGCGGCATCACGGCGCAGATGTGCAGCGGCGGGAAGCCATGCGCCGTGCGTCGAGCGCGCGCTTCGCAGGCCCGCGCGGGAGTCCGCCATTGAAAGCGATGCGCAGAGCCTGTGCCATCCTGATGAGTCTGGCGTGTCTGTTGGCTGCCACTGAGCCTGCATCGATGCCTGCGTGGGCGCAGCAGTCGAGCGGCATGGGCGGCGCGGCATCCGGCGCTCCATCCAAGCCAATTCACGACGCGCAGAATCGCCCGATTACAGCCGGTGGCTTTGTAAACGTCGGTCCCATTGTCTTTCGGGACATCTCGAAGCAGTCCGGCCTGGCAGGCTGGAAGCATGTGATGGGTACGCCGGCGAAGAATTACATCCTTGAAACCGATGGCTCCGGCGTGGGCCTGATCGACTACGACAACGACGGCTGGCTGGACATTTACATGGTCAACGGATCGACCTATGACGCGCTCGATGGAAAGACCACGCCGCCGCACGCCGCGCTCTTTCACAACAACCACGACGGGACCTTCACCGACGTTGCCGCGCAGGCCGGAGTGACCAACGACCGCTGGGGATTCGGCGTGGCCATTGCCGACTACGACAACGATGGCTGGCCGGATATCTTCGTCGCCAATTACGGCAAGAATCGGCTCTACCACAACAACCATGATGGCACCTTCACCGACGTGGGCGAAAAGGCCGGCATCACGCTTGGCAACTGGTCGGACGGCGTGACCTGGGGCGACTACGACGGCGACGGCAGGCTTGATGTCTACGTCACGGGCTATCTTCACTACGACGCGCACCATCAGCCGTCTTTCGGCGATCCCACCGTGCCGAATGCCTTCTGTCAGTTGCGCGGCATGGCCGTCATGTGTGGCCCGCGTGGGCTGAAGGGCGAGCCGGACCATCTCTTTCATAACAACGGCGACGGCACCTTTACCGATGTGAGCGTAAAGGCCGGCGTCAGCGATCCCGGCGCGTACTACGGATTCACGACGACATTTGCCGATCTGGAAAATAACGGCAGGATGGACCTGCTCGTCGCCGACGATTCCACGCCGAATTATCTCTATCACAACAACGGCGACGGCACCTTTGAGGATGACAGTTACATCTCCGGCTTCGCGGTCAACAAGGATGGCCGCGAGATAGCGTCCATGGGCATGGCGCTCGGCGATTATCGCAACAACGGACTGCTGGACATTCTCATCACCGATTTCTCGGACGATTACAAAGTGCTTTATCGCAACGATGGCGGACTGAACTTTACCGACGTCAGCGACGAGGTGGGAATCTCCAGCCTGCCGATTCCATTTCTCGGCTGGGGCGCTGGTTTTCTGGATTACGACAACGACGGCTGGAAAGACATCTTCATGGTCAACGGCCACGTCTATCCCCAGGTGGACAAGCATGACTGGGGCACCAGCTACGCACAGCGGCCACTGCTGTTTCGCAATCTGCACGGCGAGAAGTTCGAGTACATTCCGCCCGTCAAAGGCACCGGGCTGGCCGTGGTTACGCCCGGTCGTGGAGCGGCCTTCGGCGATCTTTTCAACGACGGCAAGATCGATGTGGTCATCAGCCCCGTTGATGGTCCGGCGGTGCTGCTGCGCAACGTGAATCCGGATCATCACCACTGGGTGGAGATGAAGCTGATCGGCGGCCCGAAGAGTCCGCGCGACGCAGTTGGCGCGACGGTGTATCTGACGGCGAATGGCATGCGTCAGCGCGAGGACATTCTGAGCGGCGGCAGCTTCATCTCCTCGAACGATCAGCGCGCGCACTTCGGGCTGGGCGAGGCGACCGACGCCGGCACAGCCGAGATCGACTGGCCATCGGGCGCGAAGGAGACGGTGAAGCTGCCCGCCGTGGATCGCATCTACACGATCATGGAAGGCAAGGGAATCACCGGCGCGTTGTGCGGCGGCAGGCCCTGCGTGCAACGCTGAGGCCGGTGATCGGACGGAACAGCCTTCAGAAGATGCCCGCCATCCAGGTGGACTCGGAGAGATAATCCACCTCCCGCTGCTTCTGCTCGACCGCGTGCCGGATCGTCATCACCGGAGACATCGATTTGCCCAGCACCTGATTGACCAGTCCCTGGCGCGTGAGCGTTGCCAGCAGCGATGCCGGATGCGCGCCCAGCACGACCAGGTCGCTCTGTCGCTGTTGCGCCTGAAACAGGATTTCGTCCGCCATCAGCGAATCAGCGGGCAGCGAGCGGACCAGAATCTCGTATTGCAGTTCGCGCGGCAACATTGCCTTCAGTTCGGCTTCGAGCGTCGCCGTTGAGCAACCCGGATCAAGCGGTGCCGTGGCGCGCGGCGGCACCAGATGCAGCACCGTAAGCTGCGCTCCGTGCAACGCCGCAAGCTGGCCGGCCAGCAGCGCCGGTGCCAGGTCACAGCTCAGATGAGAGACCGTGCAAAGAAGTCTGCGGAGCTTGTGCGCATGCACCCTGGGATCAAGGGCGCTTGGTCCAAATGTGACTACGGGAACAGTGGCCGAGCGCAGAACTTCCTCCGCCACGGAACCGACGAAGAATTTTCCCAGTCGCCCGGGCGCGCGCGTGCCCATCACAATGCGATCCACATCGCGCTCGTGGGCGCAGGCCAGAATCTGCGTGGCCGCGATTCCCGTGCGGACGACAACTTCCGCCTCCACGTTTTTCTCGCGTGCGCGCTGGAGCATCGGCTCCATTTTTTCTTCCGTGCGATGCAGCGCATTTTCATAATGGACGGCGCGCATGCCGCTGGCGTCCTCGGTCGCCGTGGCCAGCACGTCGAAGACATGCAGCAGGATCAGCTTGGCGCCGTACTCCTGCGCCATGGCCAGCGCTCCTGAAAATGCGGGTTCCTCCGGTTTGGCTTCGCTGGCGTAGAGGATCGTGGAGGGCCGGATCCAACGCGGATCTGTGCTGGAAAGAGCAGGCTTGAGCGGTTTCATGACTGCCTCCTTGGCGAGCAGGAAGCGGAAGCTTTCTGTTGCTGCCACTATCATGCGCCCATTTGCCGTCGCGCGGTGTGATTCGCATCACAATGGCAGAGAAAATTTGCGGCAAACAGCGAAAAACTCCACCGAGGTTGGAGTTTTTCTTCGCTGAGATCGCAGTGTCCCAGCGGGTCAGGCGGTTGCGCCCGTTCACCCATGCTGCGCGTGGCTGTCCACCTTGCCGCGGAACATCGTGTAGGAGATCGTGAAGTAGAGCGCGGCAAGCAGCATTCCGAATATCCACCAGAGCAGCCCGACGTGCAGCGTGTACGGGCTGGAGATGGCGCTGCTCAGTGTGATGCTCCGGTCAGCGCCGGTGGTTGCTGGCAGCAGCGTGGGGAAGAGTCCCCAGCAGGCACCGACCAGCATGAGCGCCAGATAGCCACAGGAGCTGAGAAAAGCCCGCAAGGACTGGCCTCGCCGATGGAAGACCAGAGCGCCGACCAGGGTTAGCAACACACCCAGCGGAATGACGCAGGTGATCGGATAGCGGTTGTAATTCGTGAGCGTGGAGGGCTGCACGGCCATTGTGGCGGGCACGCTGAGCAGCGTGAGCAGCAGCACCGCCGTCCACAGCGGCGCGACCGCGTCTCCGGCGCGCTTCTCCAGCTCGCCGGTCGTCTTCAGGCTCAGCCACAGCGAGCCGTGCAAAGCCAGCGCGGCACAGGCCATCAGTCCGCCCAGAACCGTATACCAGTCGAGCACGCCCGGATGAACGCCGGGCCGCCAGTCCGTCCACAGTGGCAGAAAGAAATAGCCATCCGCATCGAGCGGCACGCCGCGAATCACGTTGGCAAGCGCCGCGCCGAGGAAGATCGTCAGCAGCGTGCTGGCCAGCGCGAACAGGCCATCCAGCAGCGCGCGCCAGACGCCGACGTCAATGTGGTTGCGCAGCTCCAGCGTGACGCCGCGCGCCATCAGCAGCCAGAGGACGATCATCAGCGGAAGATAGAAGCCGCTGAAGGCCGAGGCGTAGAGCCACGGGAACGCGAAATAGAGCGTGCCGCCGCCGGCCAGCAGCCACACCTCATTGCCATCCCAGACCGGGCCGATGGATTGGACCACCATCCGGCGCTCGTCTTCGCTGCGTGCGACGAAGAGATGAAGCACGCCTGCGCCAAGATCAAAGCCATCCAGCACAACGTAGGCCACGATCATCACGCCGACCATCCAGAACCAGAGAACGCCCAGCATTGATCCCTCCCGATCTTCCACCCATTCGTCGTTGATTGCCTCGTGCGCTCAGTCCGCGGCGACGGCCTCATGCGTGACGACCGGACCACGGCTGATCTCGCGATAGATGAGCACGATGAAGAGAATGGCCAGCAGCGCGTACATGCCCATGAAGCCGAGCAGCGTGAAGAGCGTATTGCTGGCCGAGACGTTCGCGGAAAATCCCTGCCCGGTGCGCAGCAACCCATACACCAGCCACGGCTGGCGGCCAATCTCGGCAGTCATCCATCCTGCCGTATTGGCGATGTAAGGCAGCGGAAAACTCAGCAGGAGCGCCCAGAGCATCCAGCGCGAAGACCAGAGCTTGCCGCGCCACAGCAGGAAAGCCGCCAGCGCCATCACCGCGACGAAGTACGTTCCCAGTCCGGCCATGATGTGATACGCGTAAAACAGCAGCGGCAGCGTGGACGGCCACTGGTCGCGCGGAAAAGCATCCAGCCCCTGCACCTCAGCCTTGGTCGTGCCATAAATCAGGAAACTGAGCACGCCGTTCACAACCAGTGGATTATCAATCTGCCCGGTACTCTCGACCGGCTGACCCAGCAGGACAATACCGGCACCCTTTTGCGTATGAAACAGGCCTTCCATCGCCGCGATGGAAACCGGCTGGTGGTGCGCGACATACTTTCCGGACAGATCGCCCGTGGGAAAGATGATCGCAATGCAGGCCAGCACGCCCGCCGTCACGCCGACGCGCAGATAGATGCGCGAGTACTCCTGCAATCGGTCCTCCAGCAGGTAGAACGCGCCCGTCGCGGCCATGACGAAGGCTCCGGTAATCACCGCGCCGCACATATTGTGCATGTACTGGAGAATCGCCCAGGGATTGGTCAGCAGGCCGACAAAGCTGGTGATTTCGAACTGGCCCCGCGCGTTGATCTGGTAGGCCACCGGATGCTGCATCCACGCGTCGGTGACGATGATGAAGTAACCCGACAGCCAGGAGCCGAGAAAGACCAGTACCGACGAGAGCCAGTGCCAGGTGCGTGAGAGCCGCTTTTCGCCGTAAAGAAACAGGCCAAGAAAGGCTGACTCCAAGAAGAAGGAAAATACGCCTTCCATCGCCAGCGGCTGGCCAATCACGCCGCCGGTCATGCGCGAGAACTGCGCCCAGTTGGTGCCGAACTCAAACTCCATCGGGATGCCGGTGACGACGCCGAAGACAAAGTTGATGCCGAAGATGCGGCCCCAGAAACGCGCAGCCTCATGCCAGCGTTCGTCGCCGGTGCGCAGTGCGACCGTCTTCAGCACGACGATCAGCAGCGCCAGCCCCATGGTGAGCTGCGGAAAGAGATAGTGAAAGGTAACGGTGAAGGCAAACTGGATGCGGTGCATGACCTCGGCGTTCATCTTCTTCTCCTGGCGACGGGCCGTGTGTCCAAGCTCCTCTTTGTCGCACTCTGATGCCTGACTTCATTCTGCGCCAGACGGCGCTTCGCGTCCACAGCGCCAACTCACTCCTGCGGCGCAGAGGAACTGATCGTTTCAAGATGCGAAAACAGATTCGCACTCGGATGTACCTCGCGGGAGTGATCCACGTCACAGCGAATGCTCAAACGAAGGCGTACACCGTGAATGTGGAGGTCAGTCCATGAATTCCGAGTCGGTGCATCCGATGTCTGCCATGCCAATCCCGGTTACCCACATGCCTGCCGCGCCCATGGTGGAGCTTCCGGCGCGCGGCTCGCTGAACTACGACGAGACGCCATTTCTTGCCATCTGGGAGGTTACGCAATCCTGCGATCTCGCCTGTAAACACTGCCGCGCGGCCGCGCAGCCGGAGCCGCATGCCAGGCAGTTGACCACCGAGCAGGGCAAGGCGTTGATTGACGAGATCGCCGCCATGCGCGTACCTGTTTTCGTGCTCACAGGCGGCGACCCCCTCAAGCGAGCAGACATCTTCGAGTTGGTCAGCCATGCCGCCTCGCGCGGCGTGCGTGTCGCGCTCACGCCCAGTGCCACGCCGCTGCTCACGCGTGAGGCCATCTTCCAGCTGCGTGATGCGGGACTGGTGCGGTTGGGCATCTCGCTCGATGGCTCAACGCCGGAGATTCATGATCAGTTCCGCGGACTGCCGGGCGCGTGGCAGCGCACGGTTGAGGCCGTGGGATGGGCAGCCGAAGCCGGGCTTCCCATTCAGGTTCACACCACGCTTAGCCGCCACAATGTCCACGATCTGGAGTCGATGACGACGCTGCTGGAGCGGCTTCAGGTGGTGATGTGGAACCTGTTTTTCCTCGTCCCGGTTGGTCGCGGACAACAGGCCGACATGCTGACCGGCGAGGAGTTCGAGGCCATCTTTGGCCATCTCTATGAGTTGTCTCGTCGTGCGCCGTTTCAGATTAAAACCACTGAGGCCATGCACTATCGGCGCTACCTGTTGCAGCACAATCTGCAGGAGCGGCAGGCCGCGCATGGCGACCAGACCCGCACCATGGCGCAAGCGACTGCCGAATATGAGGCTGGCGCGCCGAAGGCGACAACGGCATCGCGCAATCTGGGCTGGGCCACGCGGCGCGTCAACGATGGTCGCGGATTCGTCTTCATCTCCCATCGCGGCGAAGTCTTTCCCAGCGGCTTTCTGCCGCTGCGCGCTGGCTCCATTCTGGAAAAACCGCTGGCGGAGATTTATCGCGAAGCACCGATCTTTCGTGCTCTGCGCGATACGGATCAACTGCGCGGCAAATGCGGTGTCTGCGAGTATCGCCAGATCTGCGGCGGCTCGCGTGCCCGAGCCTTCGCAATTACCGGCGACCCCCTGGCTGAGGAACCCTGCTGCACCTATCAGCCACGCGGCTGGAAGTCGGAACAGAGTCGGCGCAGCGTCGCTCTGCAAGGGATCGAGGAGGTGACGGCATCGCCTGCGCTTGTTTCGATTCGATAGTCGCGAACGCATACACTGATCAGTGTGAGGTGCCACGCGGGATGCGAATCGCGATTGTCGGAGCGGGCATTGCTGGACTGGCGGCGGCCTATGAACTGGAACAGGCGCGGCGGCAGGGCGCGGAGCTGGACTACGATATCTACGAGTCGGCTTCGCGCCCGGGCGGCGTGATCTCCTCGCGCGTCGTCCCCTCGCCCTGCGCGGACGGAACAGTTCTTGAGCACGGTCCGGACTCTTTTCTGACGGAAAAGCCAGCAGCCATCGAGCTGTGCCGCGAGCTTGGACTCGGCGATCAGCTTCTTGGCTCGGATGATGCTCAGCGGCGCACTTTCATTCTGGTGGGCAGGCGGCTGGTTCCGCTGCCCGACGGGCTGATGTTTCTGGTGCCCACGCGCCTCGTGCCCACGCTCACCACGCCGCTCTTCGATCCGATTACCAAGCTGCGCATGGGCCTGGAGTACCTGGCGATGGGATGGCTGCGTCGCGCGCGTCCCGGCGGTGAGGATGAATCGGTGGCGAGCCTTGTGCGCCGCCACTACGGTCAGGCGGTCGTGGATCGGCTCGCCGACCCGCTGCTCTCCGGGATTTACGGCGGCGACGCCGAACAGTTAAGCGCACAATCGGTGTTGCCCGCGCTGGTGCGCCTGGAGGCTGAGTACGGTTCTCTGACGCGCGGGATGCTGGCGGCGCGAAAGAAGCAGCATGCGGCACAGCAGACAGGCGCGCAGCACGGCGGCCAGCATCGGACGATCTTCACCACCCTGCGCGGTGGATTGCAGCAACTCGTCGATGCGCTCGTTGCGCGAATCGATCCGGCGCGGCTGCACTGTGGCTTCTCGGCGGACCTGCTCACGCTGGACGCAAGCGGCTGGCGGCTGCGCTTTCACGGCGAACCCACCGAACGCTTCGACGCCGTGATCCTCGCCACTCCGGCGTGGGTCGCGGCGCGCATCCTGCGAGAGGTGCATGGGCCTTTGGGTCAGGAGCTGGCGGCAATTCCCTACAGCTCGTCCATCACGGTCAATCTGCTTTACGACGAAGCGGAGATTCCGCCGCTGCCGCCCGGCTTCGGTTTTCTGGTGCCTTCTGTTGAACGCCGCGCGATGCTGGCCTGCACCTTTGTCCATCGCAAATTCCCCGGTCGCACCGCACCGGGCAAGGCTGTGTTGCGATGCTTCGCCGGAGGCATGCGAGACGAGTCGATGATGGAGGAAAGCGACGAAGAGATTGTGCGGCGCATGCGCGAAGACCTGCGCGGCATTCTCAGCATCGCGTGCATGCCGCAGGTCGTTGAAGTTCGCCGCTGGCCGCGCTCCATGGCGCAGTACAGCGTCGGCCACGCCGCGCGCATCACGCGCATCCGCGAATACGCCGGCGCACTGCCGCGTCTGCATCTGGCCGGCAACGCTTATGACGGCATCGGCATCTCCGATTGCATTCGACTGGGCCGCGCTGCTGCTGGCGCTCTGGCCCAGTCGCTTCAGCGCGCAGCCGTCAGGTAAACAATCGCTTGGCCGATGCTTCCCTCACGGCGGTACAATGGCAGGGCTATGACAAACTCTGTCCTCCGACCGCTCTTGTTCGTCGCACCGCTCATACTCATTGTGCTTGCCACAAAGCCCGCTCCCGCGCAGGCATCGCCATCGAATCCGCAGCTTGCCAGCCGCGCGATCAATGACCGCGTCGACGCGCTGATGAAGAAGATGTCGCTTGAGGACAAGATTGGCCAGCTCGTCCAGTACTCGTACGGCTCGGCGACCGGACCCGATGCCTCCCATCTCAGCTACGAAGACCTGGTCGCGCGCGGCCAGATCGGCTCCCTGCTGAACATCCACGGCTCGGGCGATGTGAACCGTCTGCAACACATCGCCGTGGAGAAATCCCCACTCCACATCCCGCTGCTCTTCGGCCTCGATGTCATTCACGGCATGCACACAACCTTCCCGGTTCCGATTGCGCTGGCCAGCTCGTGGAATCCCGAACTCATTCGCAGCGTCGCGCACACCGCCGCCGTCGAGTCGCGCGCCGAGGGCGTGCCGTGGGTATTTTCGCCGATGGTCGATATTGCGCGTGATCCGCGCTGGGGACGCATTGTCGAGTCCGCCGGCGAAGATCCGTATCTGGGTTCGGCGCTCGCGCGGGCCTACGTCGAGGGATACCAGCAGGGTGACCTCAGCAAGCCGGATTCGGTCGCCGTCAGCGTGAAGCACTTCGCCGCCTACGGCGCAGCCATCGCCGGGCGTGACTACAACGCGACCGACATGTCTGACGTCACGCTCCGTCAGGTTTATCTGCCGCCCTATCACGCCGCGGTTGAAGCAGGCGCGGCCACGGTGATGAGTTCGTTCAACTCGATCAATGGTGTTCCGGCAAGCGCAAATCCGTATACGCTCACGCAGATTCTGCGCCGCGAATGGGGATTCGACGGCTTCGTCGTCTCGGACTGGGGCGCGGTTTCGGAACTGCTGAATCACTCGATCGGAGCCGACGGCAGCACGGTCGCGCGCAAGGCGATCACGGCTGGCGTCGATATGGACATGGAGGGTGGTCTCTACGCAACGACGCTTGCGGCGCAGGTGCGCTCCGGCGTGATTCCGGAGTCGGTCATTGACGAGGCCACGCGACGCGTCCTGCGCGTCAAGTTCGCGCTCGGCCTCTTCGATCATCCCTACATCGCGCCCACGCCCGCTTACGTGGCCACGCCGGAGAAACGCGCCGAGGCGCGCAAGGCCGCCGTCGAAACCATCGTCCTGCTGAAAAATGACGCACTGGAAGGCGTGGGCAAAGTGCTTCCGTTCGGCAAATCCGTGAAGACGGTGGCGCTGATCGGCCCGTTCGCCGATTCGCAGCAGGATATGCTCGGCTCGTGGGGCGCGCTGGGCAATCCGAAGGACGCGGTCACGCTGCGGCAGGCGCTCAGCCAGCGGCTCGGCAACCAGCTTCTCTATGCCAAAGGCGTAAGCATCCTCAAGGGAGAAAACGAGGAGTATCTGCACAAATTCCTCGGCCAGCCGACAACGCCCGTCTGGGACAACGAGAACGGAATCGCTGCCGCAGTTGCGATTGCAAAGAAGGCTGATGTCGCCGTGCTGGCGCTGGGCGAGAGCGCGGTGGCCATGACCGGCGAAGCCTCCAGCCGCGCGCACCTGAGCCTGCCTGGCGATCAGGAAAAGTTGCTGGAAGCCGTCGC
This sequence comes from Acidobacteriota bacterium, assembly GCA_021846275.1. Classification (GTDB taxonomy): domain Bacteria; phylum Acidobacteriota; class Terriglobia; order Terriglobales; family Acidobacteriaceae; genus Acidicapsa. Next base: position 291,225 of record JAJZBZ010000002.1, on the reverse strand, counting down.
TGCCACTGGCAAACCCGTCGTGCTCGTGCTCTTCACCGGACGGCCCAGCGAAATTCCCTGGGCCGCCGAACACATCCCCGCGATTGTCCAGGCATGGTTTCCCGGCATCGAAGCCGGACACGCCGTCGCCGACATTCTCTTCGGCGATGCCAACCCCGGCGCGAAGCTGACCACCAGCTTCCCGCGCGCCGTCGGTCAGGAGCCGCTCTACTATGCTCAGCTTCCCACTGGCCGCCCGGCACACGGCGACCTGAATCATTTCCCCGCAAACGGCGAAGAAAAGTTTCAGTCGCGTTATCTCGACGTGAACAACTCGGCGCAGTTTCCATTCGGCTGGGGATTGAGCTACACGAGCTTCCGCTTCAGCCAGCCCACGCTGAGCCAGCCGGAGATCGCTGCGGCCAGCCTGCGTGCGGGCGATGCGGCGAAGGTAGAGGTAAGCTTCACGGTCACCAATACCGGCTCACGCGCAGGCACGGAAGTCGCCCAGCTTTACATCCGCAACACGGCCGCTTCCGTCGAGCAGCCCGTGCGCGAGCTGAAAGGTTTTGCGCGCCTCACTCTGCAACCGGGCGAGACGAAAACCGTCACGCTGCCGCTTGGCTTCGACGAACTGAGCTTCTGGAATGCGCAGAGCAAACAGGTCGTGGAGCCGACGACCTACAAAATCTTCGTCGGTGACAGCTCGCTGGCTGACCTGACCACCTCGCTCGTCGTTCACTGAGGCCAGTCGCAGCCTTCGTTCAGTCCGCAAAAATTCCCCGAGCAGCGTCCTGATCCTGGCGCTGCTCGCGAGATTTACGCCGACGGCTCTTCGATCCGCACCTCGCGGTCGCCAGTCACATTCCGCAGCGTCTGGCGTATGCCGCTTGGCCAGCGAATCTCAATCGTCTCGGCGACTGTTTCCCCGCCCAGTCCGAAGTGCGCGCGCTTATCGCTGGACGAGCAGTAGCTGCCCGCGGTCGTAACCGTCCACCACTGCGAACCGGCGGCGGTGGTCAGTTTGATGACAGCCCCGATGGCGTCGCGATTGCTCTTGTGCCCGACCAGATAGAGCCGTATCCAGTGGTTGCCGGTCTCGGTTTCGTTGCGCAAAAGATACGCGGGTCCGTCGTTCGTCGTCACCACCACATCCAGTCGGCCATCGTTGTCAAAGTCGCCGCGCGCCAGCCCGCGACCCACCCAGAGCTGATGAAAGACATCGCCGGACTGGCTGGAAATATCCTCGAACTTTCCGTTGCCCAGATTCCGCAGAAGCATCATCGATTCCTTGTAGCGCAGTTGCGGAAAGGTCAGCTCGACATTGTCGATCACGTGTCCCTGCGTGACGAGAATGTCCTTCCACCCGTCGTTGTCGTAGTCCAGGAAGCGCACGCCCCATCCCGAGTGCAGCAGCGTCGCTCCGCCCACACCGGAGAGGTAGCTGGCGTAGGTGAACGTGCCGTCCCCGTTGTTCTGGTAGAGCGCGTACTTCTGGTTCGCCAGATTCGTCACAATCAGGTCCGGTCGCCCGTCGTTGTCGTAGTCCTGGAAATCCGTGCCCATCCCCGCGTAGGTGTTGCCCATGCCGTCCACGGCAACCTCGGCCAGCAGTCCGGCGTCCTCCATCGTGCCGTCGCCCTTGTTGTGATAGAGAAACTCCGTCATCGAGTCGTTGGCGATGAACAGATCGATGTGCCCATCCTGGTCATAGTCCGCAGCCGAGATGCCCAGCCCCTTGCCCGGCTGCGCCAGTCCCAGCTTCGCCGACACTTCCGTGAATCGCCCATTGCCTTCGTTGTGAAAGACCAGTGGCGAAATCGCCGGAAACAAATCCGGGTGGCAATAGCTGCGGTATCCCTCGCGATGCTCGCCACACCAGATGTCCGGGAAATCCCACTTCAGATAGCGCAGCACCACCAGGTCGAGCAGTCCGTCGTTGTCCAGGTCCACCCAGATCGCGCTCGTGCTCCATCCGTCGCCGCCGGTGCCGCTGCTCTCCGTCACGTCAGTAAAGGTTCCATCGCCGTTGTTGTGATAGAGTCGGTTGCCGCCGTAGCCGGTCACGTAGAGATCCTGAAACCCGTCGTTGTCGTAGTCGCCGACGGCCACGCCCATGCCGTAGCCGATGCCCTGCAATCCGGCCTTTTCCGTCACGTCCTCGAATGTTCCATCCGCACGCTGATGAAAGAGCCGGTTCCAGTACTCAGGCCCGGTCTTCTGCGGAATCGTGCCCGGATGCGTCGGGTCGCCCAGCGGCGCTCCATTCACAAAGAAAATATCCAGTCGGCCGTCGTTGTCATAATCGAACAGTGCAACGCCCGATCCCATTGTCTCCAGCAGATATTTCTGTGACGTATGCGAAGCCTTGCCCAGGAAGGAAACGCCGCGCGCCGCAGTCACGTCCACAAACTTCGCGCCCGCCATTGCATTCCCGCTTGCTGGCGCGGCGCTCTGCGGGCCGACTGTGGCTGCAAAGGCTTTCATTTCTCGCGGCAGGCAGAACAGACCGCTGATCGCCGCCGTCGTTTTCAGAAATTTTCGTCGACGCATCTTCCGCTGTTCCTCTTTCCGTTTGCATCGAGCGGCTTCCCGCTGCTTTCCTGCCTGATGTTCATTCGCGCCTCACACCGCACACAGCTTCACCGCCTGACGCAGACTGGCCAGCGGATCGCCCAGCGGCAGAAACTCATGCGCCACATAGCCGTCATAGCCGGTCGCCGCAATCGCGCGCATCACCCCATCCCACTGCACTTCCTGCTCGTCGTTCAGCTCGTGCCGTCCAGGCACGCCGCCGGTGTGGAAGTGGCCGATCGAAGAGATGTTCGCGCGAATCGTCGCAATCAGGTCTCCCTCCATGATCTGCATGTGGTACACATCGTAGAGCAAACGGACGAATGGCGAATCCACCTGTTGGATGACCTCGACGCCCCAGGCCGTGTGGTCGGCCATGTAGTCCGGATGGTTCACCTTGCTGTTCAGCAGCTCCATGCAGAGCATCACGCCGGAGTCCTCCATCATCGGCTTCAGTCGTTTCAGCCCCGCAATCGCATTTCGCTTGCCCTCATCGTCAGAGAGTCCATCGCGATTGCCGGAGAAGGTGATCACGCGCTTCACCCCGGCTTTCTGCGCCAGGGGAAGATTCTTACGCAGCCCCTGCTCAATCGCTGCGTGATTTTCCAGCCGATTCACACCATGCGCAATCTCACCCGCCCCGGCGTAGCCCATCGTACAGACCATCCCGTAGCGTTGCGGCACGGCGTACTCGTCCGGCTGCAACAGGTCGATGCCGTAAAGTCCCATCGCCGCTCCAGCCGCACACAGATCGTCCAGCGAAATCTGCGCATAGCACCAGCGGCAGGCTGACTGGCGAATGCGGCTGCTGCGAATTGCTGCCAGCCCGGAGTCCTGGCTGCCGTAGCCGGGCACTGCGCCCGAACCCAGCAGCGCGGCACCACTCTGGATCAGCCTGCGCCGCGTCAGCCGCTGCTGTCCGACCGGGTTTTCTCCGGCTGCCAATCCGGTTCTTGCACCGTTCATCTCGATCCCTTCGCCGCGCATGCTTTCCGCCAACAGGCCGGAGCGCTCAGCCAACAGACTGGCGAAGGATGCCTTCCCAAGTCAAATCCCAGGCGTTCCCTCCGGGCGGGTCCTGCTTCCGTCGATTTCTCCCATAAATCAAATTAGTAAAGCACATACCAGCTCCATCGGTGGGTGGACGGCGGCAAGGCAAAATATATTTCAAATTTTCCATCGAAAGAATCTTGACAAGCGGCATTCGCATCCCCTAAACTTCTCTCGCGTTGGAATTCGGCTTTGTTCGTTAACTGAAAGACCGAAGAATGTAAACGCATTCATGGGCTGGGCCGTCTCAGTCGGTTCGGCTAAAGCATCGGAAGCTCGTTACGCCGATGTGCCAATGAAAACGTTTTTCTGGAGGCTCACATGAAACTCTCCCGGCTAGGCATGATCCTCGTGGCAATCGCTGTCCTGGTTGCTCCCTTCAGTGCTCGCGCGCAACAGGACTCCGGTGCGCTCACCGGCGTCGTCACCGACACTTCCGGTGCCATCGTGCCCGGTGCCACGGTCACCATCACCAACAACGATACCGGATTCACCAGCACCAGCAAATCCGACTCCGGTGGCGTATACACCTTCTCGCCGCTGCGCATCGGTGTTTACTCGGTCACCGCCTCGGCACCCAGCTTTGAGAGCACCAAGCAGGAGAATGTGACCATCCAGGTGCAGGAGCGCCTCAGCGTGAACATCGCGCTCAAGCCTGGCGCGGTCACCGAGACGGTCACCGTCACCACCGCGCCTCCACTGCTCCAGACAGAGAGCGGCTCGGTCGGCCAGGTCATGACGGCCCAGACCATCAACCATGTTCCACTGAATGGCAGGAACTGGGTCTACATCGCTCAGCTCTCCACCGGCACCGATCCCTCCAATGGCTCCCGTGGCGGCGGCAAGGGCGATTTTGAAGCCAACGGCCAGCGCGCCGAACAGAACAACTTCATCCTCGACGGCGTCGACAACAACGTGAACGTCGTTGACTTCGCCAATGGTGCCAGCTACGTCGTTCAGCCCCCGCCGGATGCCCTGTCCGAGTTCAAAGTGCAGACCAGCGACTACAGCGCCGAGTTTGGTCACTCCGCCGGTGCCGTCGTGAATGCAACGATTAAGTCAGGAACCAACGAAATTCACGGCGACGCATGGGAGTACCTGCGCAATACCGTTCTCGATGCCAAGAACTTCAACGCGCTCACCAACCCGAACTATCACGAGAACCAGTTCGGTGCCACGCTCGGCTTCCCGATCCTGAAGAACAAGCTCTTCTTCTTTGGCGATACGCAGGCCAACCGCATCATCTTCGGCAACACGCAGACGCTCACCGTGCCGACGCCGCTCATGCGCCAGGGCAACTTCAGCGAACTCCTCAGTCCCTCGCTCACCGGCGCGGCGCAGCCGATTTATCTCTATGAGCCGAACAAGCAGAACGGCCAGTTGCTTCAATGCAACGGGCAACAGAACGTCTTCTGCTCCAGCCAGATTGACAAGGTCGCGCAGAATCTGCTGAATCTTTATCCCATGCCAAACGCAAACGGCGGCAAAACCTTCAACAACTACATCGTCAACGCGAACGACAGCGACAACACCTTCCAGTGGGACACCCGCATGGACTGGAACGCGACCAACAGCGATCAGACGTTTGCGCGCTTCAGCTACTACCATGAGCCGGGCAACTATCTCCCGCCGCTCGGTCCCATCCTCGACGGCGGCGGCTTCGGCAACGACGGAAACATCATCAACCTCGGCGAAAACTTCGTCCTCAGCGAAACGCACGTCTTCACCCCAACGCTCTCCAACGAATTCCGCTTCGGTTACAACTATCTGCACGACGGATACGTGCAGCCCAATGCGAACACGGACATTGCAGCCACACTCGGTCTCGGCGGCATTCCCTACGGCCCTGATTTTCCGCAGAACGGCGGCCTGCCCAACGTCTCCATCGGCGGCGTCTCCAGCTTCGGCAGCACCACCTTCTACGTCACCGACGAACACGAGAACGTCTTCCAGATTCTCGACAACGTGACCAAGGTCGCCGGCAATCACACGCTGCACTTCGGCGTGAACTTCCAGAGCGTCCGATTCTCCACGCTGCAGCCGCCCTATCCGCGCGGCACTTACAGCTTCAACGGCACCTATACCAGCAACCTGAATGCGGCCTTCACCGGATACGGCGTCGCCGACTTCCTCGCCGATCAGAACAACTTCGCGCAGATTTCCAACGAATTTCAAAACGGCGACGCTCACTGGTATCGCGCCGGATACTTCCAGGATGATTGGCGCGTCAACAACAAACTGACCGTCAACCTCGGTCTACGCTACGACTACTATCAGCCCTACAAGGATGTGGGCGGATACCAGGCAAGCTACTACGTCACCGGAGCGGAAGGACCGGGTTTCGGTCAGGCCACGTATGAGATTCCCGAGCAGCAAAAGAGCTTCCCCATCAATTCGCTGTTCACCAACCTGCTGGCCAAGGACAATATCTCGCTCCAGTACGTCAGCAACCCCGCGCTCATCAACGCGCAGAAGACCAACTTTGCGCCGCGCATCGGCGTCTCCTATGCGATCGATGAGAACGATGTCGTCCGCGCCGGATTCGGCATCTTCTACGGCGGCCTGGAAAGTACGGGTTACTACCCGAACCTCGGTGAAAACTATCCCTTCCAGTTCACCGACACCTTCCCGGCTCCAAACTGCGTGGCCAACAACTGCCCCAGCATCAGTGACCCGGCCTACGGCGGCGTCTCGCTGGAAAACGGATTCACCACTCAGCTCGCAGAAGGTCTGGCAAACTTCATCTCCACGCCTGCTTTGCGAGGTTCGGATCAGAACACAAAGACGCCATATACCGAGGACTACAACCTCTCCTTTGAGCATCAGTTCAATCCCAACCTGGCCATGACGCTCTCCTACGTCGGCGACGTATCGCGTCACCTCCAGGTCTTCCCGGATCCGAACAATCCCTTTGCTCTCACCAACCCGTCGATCAACTCGCAAATCTATCGACCGTTCCCTGATTTCGGCGGAACTGCCTACACCAGCTACGAAGGCGAAAGCAACTACAACTCGCTCCAGGCCAAGGTGCAGAAGCGCATGTCCCACGGGCTGAACTTCCTGGCCAGCTACACCTGGGCGCACGCTCTGGATGATTCCCCAACTCCGCTGGGCAGCAACGGCGACGGCGGTTACCGCAATAACAATCTCTTGCCCATCCCCTATGACTACAGCAACTCTCCCTTCGACATCCGCGAGCGCTTCACCTTCAACGGATATTATGATCTGCCATTCGGCAAGGGTCGCGCTCATCTGAATCACGGAGGCGTGCTGAATGCTCTGGTCGGCGAGTGGTCCACCAACCTGACCTTCTTCGATCAGACCGGCAGTCCGTTCACCGTCTATCCCAACAACACCGGCCCGTCTGGCGGTGGAACTCGCGCGATCATCGTCGGCGACCCCTACAAAGGTGGTGGCTCGCCCAACCCGACCAATCCGAATGTGACCTGCCCGGCTAAGGTGAAGACGCTGCAGAACTGGTACAACCCCTGCGCCTTCGCCAACCCGGTCTCCGGCACGGAGATCAGTCCCGGACCAAACAACGGAAGCTATTCCACGCCACAGCCTGGCTACCTGTATCCGGCTCAGGTCACGGCCACCAGCCAGGTGCTGCAACTGCTTGGCGGCAAGCGCAACGAGGTCTACGGTCCTGGCTACGAGCGCATCAACATGTCCATCTTCAAGCAGTTCCCGGTCTACCGGACGCAATATCTGGAGTTCCGCGCCGATATCTTCAACGTGCTGAACACGCCAGCGTACGGCATCCCGTCCGTAACCAATATCAACTCCAACGGCGGCCAGATCACCGGACCCCGCTTCTTCCAGAACTTTACTCCCGATGCGCGCTTCTTCCAGTTCGCAATGAAGTATCAGTGGTGAGATAGACTTCACGATGTGGGGGCGGAATCACCGCCTCCGCATCGTAGGAGCCGTTCCGGAATGGCTTGTCGCCTCACTTCGTTTCGTCTCGCAGCGCTGCTCCCGGTGCTGCTTGCTTTTTCCGCCGTTCATCTTGCGGCCCAATCCGCCGACGATAAGGCCTTTCAGCAGGCCATGTCCGCTATGCAGGCTGGCCAGTTTGCTCAGGCTCGCACACTGCTGACGCAGCTTCGCGCGCGCCATGCGCATGACTTTCCCGTTGATGAGTCACTGGGTCTTGCCTGTGCGCAGCTTGGCGATCTGAAGTCCGCGCTCAGCAGTCTTCTTGCCGCCACGCAGGATGATCCATCCTCCGCCGTTGCCGAGGCCAACCTTGGCACCGCTTACCTGAAACTGCATCAGAACCTGCCCGCAATCCACGCACTCGAAGCCAGTGCCCGGCTTGATCCATCGAACGCATCCACTCAGGTTGCTCTTGGCCAGGCGTACATGCTCGTGCATCAACCTGCGAAAGCTGCGTCCGCGTTTCATGTCGCGCTCCAGCAGAGCGACCTCCAGAAGAACGACACTGCCCCATCGCTTCTTTACAACGCCGCGCTGGCTGATTATCAATCCGGCCATGCCGCACAGGCCGAACCGCTGCTTCAACGCATGCCTGGCGTAGAAGATTCCGCAGAGGCTCAGTCGCTTTACGGCGATGTGGACGAGTCCCTGGGAAAATTCGAGGACGCGGCACGGCATTACGCCAGCGCGGCCAATCTCGATCCGAGTGAAGGCAATGTCTTCCTGCTTGGCATCGAGTTTCTCCGGCACTGGACCTTCGATCCGGCCATCAAGGAGTTTGAAGCGGGAGTGAAGCGCTACCCGGCCAGCACGCGCATGCAGCTTGGTCTTGGCGTCGCTTACTACGGCGGCAGCTACTACGACAAGGCCATTCCGATCTTCGCCACACTGCTCAGGAAAAATCCGGACAACGCGCTCTACGCCGAGCTGCTCGGGCGCGACTGCACCGTGCTCACCGAAGGCATTCGTCCGGAGTGCGCCGCGCTGGTTGGCTTTGCCGAGCGTCACCCGCGCAACGCTGTCATCGCCACCTATGCCGCAACCAGCATTCTCCATCAGCCCAAAGGGCAGCAGCAGCTTGATACGGCGCGCACGCTGCTCACCCACGCCCTGCGCGCCGAGCCGCGCATGCCCGATGCGCAGTTTGCCATGGCGCTGCTGATGCAGCAGGAAAACCAGTGGAAGCAGAGCATCCCGCTGCTGGAGCAGGCCATCGCCAGCAAGCCCGACTATGCCACGGCGCACTATCGCCTCGCACTTGCTTACAATCATGACGGCGACAGACAGAAGGCGCAGCAACAGATTGCGCTCGAGCTGAAATACAGCAAAGCCGACCGCGCGGAAGTGGAAAATCGCCTGCGTTCGGTCACCACCTTTCTGGTCAAAATGCAATGACGCGCCGCAGCCATCTCGATTCCGATTTCTTCCGCAACGCATCCGAGCGCGTCGCCCTCAACCGCCGTGAGTTTCTGCGCGCCGCCGGGCTGATGGGCACAGCCGCGCCGCTGCTCGGTTTTCAGCCGCTGCGCGCCGTCGCCCCGCCACGCGGTCGCAGGGTTGTCGTCGTCACCTTCGGCGGAGGCGCACGCGATGAGGAGACCTTCGCGCCCGATGGTCAGGAAAACATTCCTCACCTGATGCGGACGCTGCTGCCGCAGGCCGCGTTTTACAGCCGCGTCGTCAACCACGGCATCCTCGGTCACTACGTCGCCACGGCCAGCCTGGCCACCGGCGTCTACGAGACCTTCGATAATTTTGTCGCCACCGCGCCCTCGAATCCGACCGTCTTCGAGTACTACCGCAAGGCGCTGCATCGGCCCGCCTCCGACGCCTGGGTCGTTGCGCCGAGCAACGGCTTCAATCGCATCGGCGAAAGCGATGCGCGCGGCTACGGCAAGGGATTCGGCGCGGGCGTCATCCTGCCCAAGCATCTGCTCGCCGCGTCCATGCCAAGCCAGCCGGATGCCGCCTTTCAGCATCTGCTGCGCGACAACTACGAGGATCCCTATTACACACCGGACCTGAGCGGCAGCGAGTTCGAGCTGAGCCAGCTCGACTCCATCCTCAAACTCTCCGTCTCTGACTTCACCCGGCACGCGCTCACGCTTTCCAGCGCCGACGAACTATCCGTCTTCATCGCCCGGCAGTTGATGCGCCAGCTCTCGCCCAGCCTGCTCTGGATCACGCTCCACGACATGGATGTCGCGCACTCCGGCGCGTACTCGCTGTATATCGAGGGCATCCAGCGCTCTGACCGGCTCTGCGCCGAGATATGGCAGATGATTCAATCCGACCCCGAATACGCCGGGCGCACAACGATGTTCATCCTGCCCGATTTTGGACGCGACTCTGATTTCGATTCCGGCGGCAACGGCTTCCAGCATCACCGCACCGGCGACGCGCTCTCGCGCACCACCTGGATCATGGCGCTCGGACCCGGCGTCCGTCAGGGCGCAATGATCGACCGTCCCGTGCAATCCCTCGACCTGGTGCCCACGCTGGGAGCGCTGCTTGGCTTTGACACGCCGCGTGCGCAGGGCCGCGTGCTCAGCGAGGTGCTCTGATGCAGCCGCAGGAACTCACTGCTGCCGATTTTGCCGCGTATCCGCCTCGCGCCCGCGCCGTCATCACAGAACACCTCGAACTGGTGCGCACGCTGCCGCTGGTCTTCGCCGCTCTGCTGCTGCGTGAGGCGCGCGACTACGACTGGAAGTTTCCCGCCGAACAGCGCGCCATTGACGATCAGTTTTCTTTTCTGGCTTCGCTGGCTCCTGCCGCGCGCACCAGCCTGCTCCAGGGCTTCGCCGACGTTCGCCTGCCTGCGCCCGCCGCACACATCGACTGGGTCAGCCACCCGCAGCAGTTTCTCGACGCGTTCACCGCCGCGCTCTGGTCCACTCACCAGATCGACAGCTTCCGCCAGAGCGCCACCGAGTACGCCGACCATCTGCGCCAGGCGCGGCCAGACCCAGCGCCCGCCCTGCCGCGCGTCGCGCTCGTCGTGCTCGGGCCGGAACTACAGAAGCCCGACTATCCACTCTTCCGCAAACTGCGACCTCATGGCGTCTTCGTCCCGCAGGTCGATCCCACAGGCGGATGGCCCACTCTGGTTGCTTTTGCCCGGGAGCGTGCAAACAAAGCTCCAATTCCTTTCGGCCATCTCTACTTCGATGGCGAAGTGTCTGACCATGCGCTCGCCGCGCAGTTGGCCAGCAGCTCCTACGCCGCGTTATCTCCGGTTCGTGCGCAGCTTCTCGACCGCATCGGAACGATTCTCTCCAGCGCAGGGGCGGGACCGGAGCATCTGCGCACAGCGATGGCGCGCATCACTCCGGAGTCGCTGAAGTGGCCAACGGATGCCGACGATCCCGCCTCCGGCAGCCCGGTCTTTCAGCGCTTCCAGCTCGACGTGCTCACGCAAGGCTCCGGCACGCAGATTTTCAGCACGACCTTCGTCCAATGGGCTGCGCGCGAAGCGCTGCGCCGCGCGCAGCCGCTCACGCTCGTCCTGCGCTTTGCCCCGCGCCAGCGCAGCCTGAACATGAACGAAATGCTCTCCGGCAAAACAGAGAGCAACACAAGCGATCCCGCCGGTTCGCTGCTCGATGCCGACATGGGCGCTTTCTACGCCTGGGTCGATCTGCAACGGCTGACCGGCGCCGACCAGAGCGCGTGTCTGGTCTGGAGTCAGGCGCAGAATCAGGCTGTGCTCATCGGCCCGACGCTGCCGCGCAACACCGTCGCCGCAGCACCCATGAACATGCGCCAGATGCTGGCCCAGCTTACGTGACTCCGCTCACCGGAGCCAGCTTGTTCGCCGCGCATCAAGCGCATCAGCGGCGCTTCAGTATGTGCCCAGATGCAGTTGCACATACTGCGGATCGGAGCGGAAGTTCAGCCCGCGATCCGTCTGATCGCCATTCAGAATCCGCTCCGGCTTCCACGTCGTCCCGCTGTAGCTGCCCTGCTCGGCGCGCAGAATCTGCATGTGTCCCGTCTGGCCCGCGCTCAGGAAAAACGTCACGCGACAGTTGATTCCGGTCACCAGAAAATCATCCGGCCCGATCTCTCCGATCAGCGCGCGTCCGTCGTGTTCCGCCGTGCCCGGCGCATGCGTTTCGCCATCCGGCTGCCGCGTGCCAAAGCCAACGAACGCCGTCCAACGGCCGAAATGCAGCGTCTCCTCCGTTGCGCCAGATTCTTCCACCGCGGTCTGGATTTTTCCTTCCGCATTCAGCGCCGCAACCTCGGCGTCAATCGGGCCAATCAGAGCGTAGTTCTCCGCAAGCGTGTGCGGATAGCTGCCCGGCGCGAAGGTCCAGCCCGTCTGGTCCGTGCCAAACGGCGAGAAGCCAATCGCACCGCGCCCCAGGGCATAGAAAAACTCCGCGCCAAACGCCCTGTTCGACCCCGTCTCCGGTATCCACAGCGGATTGTCCGCGCGATTGTAGGTCGCCATCACCTCTTTTTCAAAGCCCCGATCCGCGCTGTAGAGATCCGGCCCCAGCACGTCGATCGATGTCGCCACAGCCTTCCAGATCGCGATATTTGACTGCACCGGCCCGCCGCTCGGATAGTCGTATCCCGGCAACAGATGGCCGCGAATCTGGTATCCGCGCGGATACTCCAGCCACACATTGCAGTACATCGGAATCGCAAACTCCTTCTTGCCCGCCGCCGCAATCGCATTGATATATCGCGCCACCGAATACGCCTGGAAATACTCATCCGCGTCGAATCCGAAGACCTGTCGCCACGTTCCCGGCGATTTCCCCATCGCGGACAGCACTACCTGCGGCACCGGCCCGTCGAACTCTTTTTCCGCCTCAGCCGAGTGATCCCGCACCGCGCCAATCGCTCCCGACTCATTCTCCACCTGCATCATCAGCACCGTATGCTGGCTGCCGTCGATCTGCGCCAGATGCCGCATCAGCGCGACGAACGCGGCGCGGTCAGCATCGAGATTCGCCGCCGAGTTTGCCGACAACACCTGCACCGGCTCGCCCCGCTCGTCGATCATCCTCGGATACTTCTCCGGATCGGTCTTCACCCACTCCGGCACGTAGTGATCCTCGCCATTCTTCCACGTTCCGAACCAGAGCAGCACCAGATGCAGATGATGCTCGCGCGCCTGATTCACCAGCATATCGACGGTGCTGAAGTCGAACTCGCCCGGCTTCGGCTCCATCTGCTCCCAATACACCGGAGCCTCCACCGTGTTGGCGTGAATCGCATCCATCATCGACCACACGGCGGGCATGGTCGTCGGCCACGAACTTGAGTTGTTGATCTGACCACCCAGCACCAGAAACGGCTTTCCATTCACCAGCAGCGCGGAGCGCCCATCCCGATGCACAATCTGCGGCGTGGCGCTCGCCTCCTGCGCCTGCGCGCCGATGTTCACCAGCGCGATCCCCGCGGTCAGTATCGCCGTCAGCAGCACCCGTCGGCGCTGGTTCACTCCGCGCCAGGCAAGTCTCATTTTGCGCTCCGTTCTCCTCATGGCATTTCCTCCTCAATTCTGCTCGCGGCGGCAAAGGATGCGGCAGCGAAGGCGCGCTCATTGTAAGCGTTTTCTGCAAGCGTTGACTACCCCCTTGCCGATCCGCTGCCCGCTGCCATCCCTCATCTTGCGCGGTGTTCGCCGAACTCACGCCTGCGATACCATGAGGACGTGGAACTCCACGCCAAACGCGCCGAGCTGGATCGCATTCTTGCCCGTCTGGACGGCCTGCTCGTCGCCTACTCCGGTGGCACCGATTCCGCTTTCCTCGCCTGGGCTGCGCACCGCGTCCTCGGTGACCGCATGCTCGCCGTTCTGGCGGATTCCGCCTCGCTGCCGCGCGCAGAACTGGCCGCAGCGCTTGACTTCGCGCACGAGCACGGAATCCCGGTTCGCGTCCTCGCCACAGTCGAACTCAGCAACCCCGATTACGCGCGCAACGATGCCCAGCGCTGCTTCCACTGCAAGCAGGAGCTGTTCGCGCAGATGGAAGCGCTGCGCCAGCAGCTCGGCTACGCCCACCTCGCCTACGGCATGAACCTCGATGATCGCGGCGACTTCCGTCCCGGCCAGCAGGCCGCCGCGCTCCACGCCGCGCGCGCGCCGCTGGCCGAGGCGCAGCTCACCAAGGCCGAGATTCGCGCCCTCGCCCGCTCCGCTGGCCTGCGCCTCTGGAACAAGCCAGCCTCCGCATGCCTGGCCTCGCGCATCGAGTACGGCCGCGAGGTCACAGCCGAAGCACTTGCTCAGGTCGAGCAGGCCGAGGACGCTCTGCACGCGCTCGGCTTCGCGCGCGTCCGCGTCCGTCATCACGGCTCGCTGGCCCGCGTGGAAATTGCCCGCGAAGAACTGCCGCAAGCGCTCACGCTCCCCGCCCTGGACGCGATCACTCGCGCCGTTCGCGCGGCGGGCTTCCTTTACGTCGCGCTCGATACCGAAGGCTACCGCTCCGGTTCCATGAACGCAGTTTTGCCCATCGCCGCCATCGCCACTCCCTCAGCCGCTTCGGAGACCCCGTAATCATGCGCATTGCCTTTCTTGATTGTTTTGCCGGCATCGCCGGCGACATGTTCGTCGCCGCCGCCATCGATGTCGGTGTCCCGTTCCCCGTCATCGAGCAGGCCGTGGCTTCGCTCAATCTCGGCGTTACTCTGCAAATGGAGACAGTGGACCGCAGCGGCATTTCCTCGGCAAAATTTCACGTCCTCATCGATGGCAAACCGGCTGAGGTCGCTGAACCCGCGCACAGCCACGAGCACGCCCACGATCATCCGCATTCCCACAGTGACCATCCCCACCACGACCATGCGCACAGCCACGATGCCGAGCACGCGCACAAGCATGAGCCTGCGCACACGCATCCACACACGCACGGCCGCTCGCTCGCGCAGATTCGCTCGCTGCTTCAGGCCGCGCCGCTCAATCCGTCGGTGCGCGAGCGCGCCTCGCTGATCTTCGAACTGCTCGGCGCGGCGGAGGCAAAAATTCATAACGTCCCCGTCGATTCCATCCACTTCCACGAAGTCGGCTCCGTCGATGCCATCGTGGACATCGTCGCCGCCAGCGCGGCGATCGAATATCTGGAGCAAACCGGCCCGCTCGCCTGGCACGTATCGTCCATCAACGTTGGCGGCGGCATGGTCGAGTGTGCGCACGGAACCTTCCCTGTTCCCGCTCCCGCCACGGCGGAACTGCTGCGCGGCCTGCCCACCTATTCGGCTCACGTTCAGAAAGAGCTGGTCACGCCCACCGGAGCCGCCATCCTGCGCGCGCTTGCGCCGCAAACGAGCACACCGCCGCCCACGGCTTACTCCGCAATCGGTTACGGCGCGGGCAGTCGCAATCCCAGGCACTTTCCCAACGTGCTGCGCCTGTCGCTGGGAGACAGCGCGCAAACGGACAGCGAGGATGTGGTCGTTCTCGAAACCGCGCTCGACGATCAGAATCCGCAAATCATCGCTCACGCCGCGCAGTGCGCCCTCGCAGCGGGCGCGCTCGACGTGATGCTCGCGCCGGTGCAGATGAAGAAAGGCCGCCCCGGAACGCTCGTCACGCTGCTCGCCCGGCCTGCGGATGCGGCGCGCATGGAAGCGTTGCTCTTCCGCGAGACCACGACGCTCGGCCTGCGCACGCGGCGCGAAACCCGGCGCGTGCTGGAGCGTCGTCACGTCGCGGCGGAGACGGCCTACGGTTTGATTTCGATCAAGCTTGGCCTCCTGCGCGGCGAGGTTGTAAACGCTGCGCCGGAGTTTGAGGATTGCCGCCGCGCTGCCGAGATGCATAACGCGCCGCTCAAGACCGTCTATCAGGCAGCCATCGCAGCCTGGAACGCGATGGCCCCACCTCAAAATTCGCGGTCGTCGGTCGCCGCGCCCGTGGAGCGCGCGTGATGAATCGTCCCGCGCTGCTTGCGCTGCTCGCCGCCGTCGAATCCGGCTCACTCACCGCCGATGCCGCCGCCAGCCGGCTTGCGGAAGAGATGGCGCGCAGCCCCTTCGAGGACATCGGCTACGCGCGCATTGACCACCACCGCACCCTGCGCCACGGACTTCCCGAAGTCATCTTCGCCGCCGGCAAAACCGCGCAGCAGACCGCCGAAATCTTCGCGCGGATGGCGGCCTCCGGTGCGGATGTGCTGGCCACGCGCGTCGATGCCGCCGCCGTCGCCGCCGTTCAGGCTGCCGTGCCCACCGCGCAGCATCACACAACGGCGCGCGCACTCACACTGCGCCAGTCGCCAGCGTCGCCCGCGCGCGGACAGATCGCCGTTCTCTGCGCCGGCACCAGCGACCTGCCCGTGGCTGAGGAAGCCGCCGTCACGGCGGAGCTGTTCGGCGCTGCCGTCACGCGCCTCTTCGATGTTGGCGTCGCCGGCGTTCATCGTCTGCTCGCCGTGCGTGACCAGCTTGCCGCCGCTCATGTGGTCATCGTCTGCGCGGGCATGGAGGGTGCGCTGCCGTCGGTCGTCGGCGGACTCGTCGGTGTGCCCGTGATCGCGGTTCCCACCTCGGTCGGCTACGGTGCCAGCTTCGGCGGTACCACGGCGCTGCTCGGCATGCTCAACTCCTGCTCGCCCAACGTGACCGTCGTCAACATCGACAACGGATTCGGCGCAGCCTACTCCGCCACATTGATCGCCCGCGCGGCACACCGCGACTGACACGCGCTGGCAGCAATTTGTTCGCCTGCGATTCAGCCTTTTGCGATCCTCAAGTCGTCCAGTAATGCATCGATTCTTTGCGCGATAGGAATTGCCGAAGCGCAACCCGCCGCTATCGCTTCAGCAAATCAATCGGTTCGGTGAAATCCGTCACGCGCCAGTGCCGCGCCAGCGCCGGATGCTGCCGCTGAAACGCCAGATACATCTCCCACGCCACACGCCGATAGCTGAAGTGGCCGGCCACGCCGCTGCGCAGCTCGCTGATGTACTGCGCCTCGGCAAAATCCATCTTGAAGAGCGAGCGAATGCGCGTTCCGAGCGGCAGCAGATAGAGCGCCGACTGCGCAGCCTCCGCAATCCCACTCGCCGCAATCGTCGCGCTCGCCTCGTGCGCCGCGCGACAGGCCGCGTCGAACTCCTCGCGCGCGCCTGCTTCGGTCAGCAGCATCACGTCCGCGCCCAGGTCGCCACCCTCCGGCGTCTCCCATCCATGCGCGCCCGTGAACTCCTGCACGATCTGCGTGCATCGCCGATGCCGATGCATATCGCGAAATCCGCCGATGTCCATCAGAATGTCAAAGCGCACTCCCTGCCCGGCGTGGAAGGCGCGCAGGGCTTCATCGTGTCGCCCGCGATGGCGCAGACCCAGCGCAATGCACTCCTCGACACGCGCGGCAGGCAGCCCGGCGACGAGATCGCGAATCTGGCGGAAGCTGTGCTGGCTCACGCTGTAAAGCAGCGTCGCGGCAATCTCAATTTCCAGTGACTCCGTCCGCTCCACCAGATCGACCAGCGGAGCCGGAGCCACCTCCACGCCGCGCAACAGCTCGGATGCCGCCTGCCGCAGCTCGCCGCGCGTCTTCGCTTCGTAGGGATTCGCCAGCGCATACTTCACCAGCGTCGGCGCGGCGTGCACGGGGCGCGTCAGCAGCCGCTCGGCCTCGGCTGCCAGCGCCGGATCCGTAATCTGCTCCGTAATCTGCGCGCAGAGCGCCGCGCCTGCCTCGCCCTGCACATTCCACGCCGGTCCCGTCGCCGCCTCGCGCAGCTTTTCGCCCAGTCGGCGCACCTCGGCACACTCGCTCGTCAGCAGCCGCGAAACCTGCGTCTCCAGCGTGCGCGCATTCACAATCTGCCCCAGCGAAGTATTCGTCGCCAGCGGCAGCAGATACCGCGCCACATCGAAGGCTCGCGCCTTCAGCGTCCGCGTATACGCTTCCGTCGTCATCTCTGCCGGCTGCGCAACGCGCGTCTTCAGCGCCTCCAGCACCTTGCCCGAAACCGTCTGGTAGCTGGCAAACAACCGCTCCACCGTAGCCGTATAAAGCGCCCGCGCATCCCCGGCTGCCGCGCCAAACTCCGGCGTGTGCCAGCCCGACTTCTGAAAATTCTGATACCGCGTCGAGCGCTCCTGCCCATCCCAGCGCTGCTCGTCCACCAGCACAATCGCCGCCAGCAGCGAAAGCCGCTCCACGGCAAACGCCACATGCGCCAGGTCGGCAATCGAGCGATGCCCGTACGCAAAATAAAAAGTATTCAGAAACTGCTCCGCCCGCTGCGCGCTGATCTCGGCCAGCGACTGTCGCATCGAAAGCGCAGACCGCGAATACTTGGCCATCGCATAGGCCAGCACCTCCGGATCGGCCCCGTGTACCGCAAAAACTTCCATCTCCGGCTGCCCGGACGCCTGCGTCAAATCGTTCGTCATCTCGAATCCCTGCCGTTCAGGATACGGTATTTCGCCGTATCCTCCGGGTGGCCTTCGCGATTCCCTGTGGATTCTCGTCGTGCCGTTCAGCACAAAACATGATCCGCTTCGTCTAGCATGATGTGGGGGAGTCGCATGTCTGGTCCGGATCAGCCAAATCCCGGAGCCGCCTCGCACGCTCGCGATTGGGCGATGACCCAGCACTGGGACGACCTGCTTTTCGCCCACTGGCCCATGGACCCGGAAAAAATCGCCGCCCTGCTGCCCGACGGCCTCGATGTCGATCTCTGTCGTGGCTCGGCCTGGCTTGGCGTCGTGCCCTTTCGCATGGACCGGATCCAGTTGCGCGGCCTGCCTTCCGTGCCCGGCTTTCGTCGCTTCCCGGAGCTGAATCTGCGCACCTACGTTCGCGACGCGCTCACGGGCACACCCGGCGTCTACTTCTTCTCGCTCGACGCCGCCAATCCCGTCGCCGTCATGATCGCCCGCGGCTTCTTCCAGTTGCCCTACTACTGGGCACAGATGCGCATGAGGCCCGTCAGCGACCGCGAATTTTCCTTCTCCAGCAGCCGCCTGCTCACACGCCGCCCGGTTCGCTTTGCCGCGCGCTATCGCGGACTCGGACCCTCGCGCCAGCTCGCCGAGAGCCGCCCCGGCTCCATCGAGTTTTTCCTCACGGAGCGCTACTCGCTCTTCACCCAGGACCCGCTCGGCCGCCTGCTGCGCTCCACCATCCGCCACATTCCGTGGACGCTCGAAGAGGCCGATGCCGACATCACCTGCAACGATCTGGCCCGCGCCGTTGGCCTGAACCTGCCCGGCGGAAAACCGCTTCTCTATTACTCGCGTCACCTGGCCGTCTACGTCTGGCAGGCGGAGTTCGTCGCAGCTCCCGCACCCCGCGCGCCCGTCCCTGCCGCCGGTTGAATCTTGTGGCAGGCATCCTTCCGGTGCGTCGGTTTCAGAGAACCGACAGGCAGAAGACAAACAAGCTCAGAGAACGCTGTCAACTGGAATCTTCAGCGGGAATCGCGGATTCAGTGTCCCGGCGCGTCCGCCAGGCCATCGGCCACCGTCGTAGTCGGCTGCACCGCGGTCGGCTCCGTCAGGTCGGGAGCATCTCCGTCATAGCTCTTGTAGACCGAGATGTGAAAGCATGCCTGGCGAAACTCCTCTTCCACGTCAATCTTGCCCGCCTGCTGCAACGGCATCAGCCAGTTGCGCATCCACGCAATCTCACGCCGACTCATGCCCTTCTTGCCCAGGTCAATCGTGCCGCCCGTCAGATGTGGCGAAGCCAGATCGCCATCCGCCGCCGCCGCATTCCCGTTCACGCGCTGGAGCCTGCGCTGGTATTCGACCGTCCGCACCGCCGAGGTCACCTCCAGCGGCGAGGAGGGAAACGCTTCGGCGTGCGCCTCGGCCAGCGAACGCAGAAAATCCGCCGTCCACGGCCTGCAATAGCGCCGATTGTCCGGCAGATCCTCGTTGATGCGCAGCGACTCGCTCACCGGTACCGGCACCAGCGCACCCTCTGCAATCCGATTGTTCAGGTCGGCATCATCCTGAATCCGCTCCAGCCCCTCGGCCTCGGCCATCTCGTTCTGATGAATCAGCGACTCCCGCGACCCGGCCAGCGGTGAGGCCCAGCGAAAAGAAACTGCGCGCAGCGATGCACGCCGCCGCGCCGCCGGATAACGACGACTCATTCCCGCCGTCTGCGTCGTCGTCCTGCGCCGACGCCTCGCCACTGTCGTGGCGCGGTGCGCAGTTGCGGTGCGCGCAGCCGCCGTCTTTGTGGATGCCTTCGTCGTGTGTGGAACCGTTCTCTGCGCAGCCGTCGTTCCTGTCGTGGACTTTGCTCTTGCCGCGTGCGCCGTCGTCCCGTGCGTGGTCGTTCCCGTGCGGGATTGCGTCGTGTGCAGCTTCGCGGTCGCAGCGTGGTGCGCCCGTCGATGATAGGGATGCACAGGCACCGTGTTCGCCTGTGCCGCGGAGGCAAAAGCGACAGAAAGTGCTAGTCCGATCAGGGTAGCGCTGCGCATAAGCAAAAAATCCGAAGAGGGAGTTCGTGGTAATACCGAGCTTCTATAGTCTATCGCGCCAGCAGGCCGCTGCCATTAGCATTCCAGATGCCTTTGCGTCTGATAATTTCCTGTTCTGGTTTGGGCCTGGTTCGTTTCTGGCCAACTTCGTCCTCATCAGGCACCGATGGCTCGCCGGAAATTCCCTGCATCCTTCGCAACAGGAACGCGTCAGGCCGGGGTGCAGAACAGCAGACCGATTGCAGTGGAGACTGCTTGCCAATTTTCCTGCAACCGGGGCCCGGATTGCTTCCGCTCGTCACACACGCCGATTTACTGCACCGTCTCACCGTCGTCTCTTGCGTCTTCCGGTGCCAGCACCACGGCAGCGGCCACCTTGTCGTCCGGCTCCAGGTTCAGCAGCTTCACGCCCTGCGTCGAGCGGCCCGCCGCGCGAATCGTCTTCGTGTCGATGCGAATCATCTTGCCGGCGCGGCTGATAATCATCAGCTCCGAGTGCTCCTCGACCAGTTGAATGCAGTTCACGCGGCCATTCTTCGCCATCGTCTTCACGTTGATCACGCCCTTGCCGCCGCGCGTCTGCAAGCGATACTCCTCCACATCGGTCCGCTTGCCAAATCCATTCTCCGTCACCGACAGGATCAGGCAAGCTCCCGGCGCATGCTCCTTCGGCGTCACCGCCGAGCCAACCACGTAATCATTGCGCCCCAGTTCAATGCCGCGCACACCCGCCGCCGGTCGGCCCATCGAGCGAACATCCGCCTCGTCAAAGCGAATCGCCATGCCCAGATGCGTCGCGAGGAAGACAATCTGGCTGCCGTCGGTGATGCGCGCCGCCACCAGTTCGTCGTCCTTCTCGATGCCGATGGCGATAATCCCGCGCGCCATCACGTTGCTGAAGTCCTTCAGCGGCGTCTTCTTCACCTTTCCGCGCTGCGTACAGAAGAAGATGAACTTGCCATCCTCCTCCAGATTCCTCACCGGCAGAATCGTCCTCACCGTCTCGCCCGGCTGCAGATTGAGCAGGCTCTGGATCGACTTGCCCTTGCCTGCCGCGCCCACATCCGGCACCTCATACACCTTCAGCCAGTACACGCGGCCCGTATTCGTGAAGCACAGCAGATACGCATGCGTCGAGTCCACGATAAGCTGCGCGACAAGATCCTCTTCGCGCGTCTTCATCCCCATACGGCCCGTGCCGCCGCGCCGCTGCTGGCGATAGGTCGAGATCGGCGTCCGCTTCAGATATCCCTGATGGCTCACCGTCACCGCCACCTGCTCGTCGGCAATCAGGTCTTCCATCTGCAACTCGGCCGTCTCGTCCACGATCATCGTCCGCCGCGCGTCGCCATACTTGTCGCGCACCTCGGTCAGTTCCTTCACGATCACCGCGCGCAGCTTCGCCTCCGACGCCAGAATCCCCTCATACTCGGCGATCTTCACCCGCACCTCTGCCAGTTCCTTCATCAGCTCGTCAATCGAAAGCTGCGTCAGCCGGTAAAGCTGCAACTCCAGAATCGCGTCAATCTGCCGCAGCGTCAGTCCGCTTTCCTCGCCATGCAACCGCTCGCGATCCAGCCGGATCACAATCTCGCTGCCCTTGCCCCACGCATACAGGTTCTCGCGCGCCTCGGCCCGCGATCCCGACCCACGGATAATCCGAATCACCGTGTCCAGATTGTCCAGCGCAATCCTGTAGCCTTCCAGCACATGCTCGCGCTCGCGCGCCTTGCGCAGCAGATACACCGTGCGCCGACGCACCACCTCGATCCGATGGTCGATGAAGCAGCGCAGCGCGTCCACGATGCCCAGCTCGCGCGGCTGCCCGTTCACCACCGCCAGGAAGATCATCGAAAAGCTTTCCTGCATCTGCGTATGCTTGAAAAGCTGGTTCAGCACAATCTCCGGCTGCGATCCGCGCTTCAGTTCGATCACGATCCGCATCCCGTCGCGGTCGCTCTCGTCGCGCACGTCGGAGATCTCGTCCACGATCTTCTCGTTCACCAGTTCGGCGATACGCTCGATCAGCTTCGACTTGTTCACCTGATAGGGAATCTCGCTGACGATGATCGCCGTCTTTTCCTTCGTGATCTGCTCAATCTCCGTCCGCGCGCGCATCAGGAATCGCCCGCGTCCGTTGGTATAGGCCTGCGCAATTCCGCTCTTGCCAAAGATGAATCCGCCGGTCGGAAAATCCGGTCCCTGGATATGCCGCAGCACCTCAATCAGTCCCGCCTGCGGATGGTTCACCAACTCAATCGCCGCGTTCACCACCTCCGTCAGGTTGTGCGGCGGAATATTCGTCGCCATGCCAACAGCGATGCCGTTCGACCCATTCACAATCAGGTTCGGAATCCGCGTCGGCAACACCGCCGGCTCCGAGGTCGATTCATCGTAGTTGGGGACGAAATCCACCGTCTCCATCTCGATGTCGGCCAGCATCTCGCCAGCAATCCGCGTCAGCCTGCACTCGGTGTAGCGCATCGCCGCCGGTGGATCGCCATCCACCGACCCGAAATTCCCCTGCCCATCCACCATCGGATAGCGCAGCGAAAACGGCTGCGCCAGCCGCACCATCGTGTCATAGATCGCAGAGTCCCCGTGCGGATGGTAGACGCCCATCGTCTGCCCCACCACCTTGGCGCACTTCGTGTACTTCTTGTTGTGCTCCAGCCCCATCTCGCTCATCGTGTAGAGCACGCGCCGATGCACCGGCTTCAGGCCATCCCGCACATCCGGCAGCGCGCGACCGATGATCACCGACATCGAGTAGTCGAGATACGATCGCCGCATCTCCTCTTCGATATTGATGGGCTGAATATTGGACTGAGTATTCGAGTTCTGCGGCGCGTCGCCGGACTCTGCGGGGAGATTTGGGTTCTGTTCGTCTGCCATGGCTCGATCTGCCGGGGAAGGGGCCATCCCTCTGGGGGAAAATGCTGGGCCTGGGCTTCGGCGGCTTTCTGCCTCTATTTTAGGTGGTCAGAGGGGTATCGGGCAAGCTCAAAACACGCAAATAAAGCCATGATTTTCAATTATTTATGGCCATCACTCCGGCCGCCGACAAAACTACAGCAACCCCGGCAGGCTCAGCAGGCAGAAGACCGCCTGCAACCCGCACACCGCCGCCGCCGCCGCCATCCCCACCCGCCCCTTCGGCATCTCAAACGCATCGGCAAAAACCCCCGCCACAAACGCGCAGACAAACGGCAGCGCCCACACCTGCGGCGCGCCCGGAACGCCCACCGTCACCAGCAGGCTCAGCACCGCGGCCACCACCAGCGGCGTCGTATTGCCAAAGTAAATCGTCCGCTTCAGCGCCACATACAGCCACACCGCCGCCACCGCCGCCACCGTCAGCCCGCCATTGCTCATCGCCCCATAGAACCGCTTCACCGGCTCCAGAGAAACGCCAAGCTGCCCGGCGTCCGAGCGAAAAACATAACTGAACGCATCCGGCGAAAAGTTGTAACAGGCAAACAGCAGCACCATCGCCCCCGCGCCCGAGGCCAGCAGCACCGGCAACACCATGCTGCGCCGCCCGTCGGCAATCCACAGCATCAGCACCAGGCTCAGCCCCACGGCCACCGGCAGCGCCGCAATGTGCGACGCAGCCACCACTCCAAACGCCAGCGTCAGCAGCACAATCCGCGGACGCCACTTCCGCCTCGGCCCCTGCATCGCATGCGCCACGCCAATCGCCGTATAGATCGCCGCAAAAAAACCGAGCGCCGTCAATATCTCCGGATTCGGCATCAGCGCGAGCCGCAGCAGCGGTGGCGAAAAACAATACAGCCCCAGCGCCACATACCCGCCCGCGTTCCCATAGAGCCGCCGCGTCACCCACCACAACACGCCGCCCAGCACCAGCCCGGCGGCCATGAACGGCAGCCGCAGCATCAGCATCACATGCGTCATCTGGTGCCGCAGCTCCCAGGCCGAAACCGGCGCATTGCTGGTCGCCATCACGCGATCCTCAGCCTTGCGAAAGTGATCCGCCACCCGCTCCCAGTCCACATAGAGCGACAGCGGCAGCCCCGCCAGCCGATACGCCAGCACTCCGTCGTGAATATTCCCGCAGCTCGTAAAATAGCCCGCCAGCGGCGGCGCATGCTCCCACATCTCGCGCCCACACCGCGCATACGCATAATCCCGCTCGCTCAGCGTCTGCCGTGAGGCGAGCCACAGCCCCTGCGCCAGAAACAGCAGCAACAGCCCGGCAGCCACCCGCTGCGGCGCCGAAAACCGAAATCCGCTCAACCGAAATTTACCCATCCCAACCCGGCGCAGCAAGCTCAGATACATATCCGTCAAGCTCCAGTCTACCGGAGCCATCCGCACCGCCAATTTTCGTCAGCGCAGGCAAGCGAAGACTGGCCCGCGCTTCGTTGCCCGCAGCTTTCGTTCACGCCTTTCGATTCCGCTCACGATGGAACGCAATCAGGTCCATCGAAGCAGGCGGCGCAGCATCCACCTGTCGCAGCATCGTCGTGATCTGCCCGCGATGATACGTGCCATGATTCACCACATGCTGCACAATCTGCCAGACCGGATCTGACTGCGGATTCCCACGCAGATCGTTGTAATCGATCCTCCGCTCCATCCCTTCCGGGCCAAGCCGCGCAATCGCCGCACGCATCTCGGCTTCCAGCTCCGTCCACTCCCTGCGCGCCGCCGCCGCATCCGGCATGCGCTCCGGCCCCGCCAGTCCCTCGGTTGGCTCATCCTTCAGCCGCGCAATCCACACCCGCTCAGCGGCGCAGATATGCGCCACCGTATCGCGGATCGATCCGAAGCTGTTCCCCATCGGTCGCAGAAACTGCTCGCTGGAAATCGCGCTCACAGCATCCAGCGCGCGATCACACGCCCAGTGGTTGTACTCCACCAGCAACAGAATCTCGTCGAAGCTCATATCGCTCAGTTTAGCGCGCTCCATTTTCCGCAAGATATCGATCTGTTTGCCCGCCGCCCCCGCTGCCGTTACACTTGCCTTCAGCATGGCACGCGAGAAAGACTCCAGCGACTCCCCCGAACGGCTCATCAGCGCCGCGCGCTCCGGCGAAGAGGACGGCTTTGAACTCAAGCTCCGTCCGCGCTGGCTCCGCGAATTCATCGGCCAGACCCGTGCCAAAGAGCAGCTCGCCATCGCTCTTGAAGCCGCCAAATCCCGCGGCGAAGCTCTCGATCACGTCCTGCTTTCCGGCCCGCCGGGACTCGGCAAAACCACTCTCGCCTCCATCATCGCCAACGAACTCGACGTCGGCTTCCAGCAGACCGCCGGCTCCGCCATCCAGATTCAGGGTGACATGACGGCCATCCTCACCAACCTGCGCGAGCGCCAGGTGCTTTTCCTCGACGAAATCCACCGTCTCCAACCCGTGCTCGAGGAAAAACTCTACACCGCGCTCGAAGACCTGAAGCTCGACATCATCATCGGCCAGGGGCCATCGGCGCGCACTCACGTCATGGAGCTGCGCCCGTTCACCTTCGTCGCCGCCACCACGCGGCTCGGCATGCTCTCCTCGCCGCTGCGCTCGCGTTTCGGCATCCTGCTGCGGCTTGAGTTTTACTCTGAAGACGAACTGCGCATCATCGTCGAGCGCTCCGCCGAAGTCCTGCAGGTGCCCATAGACACCGACGGCGCTGCTGAAATCGCACTCCGCTGCCGTGGCACGCCGCGCATCGCCAACCGCCTCCTG
This sequence comes from Acidobacteriota bacterium, assembly GCA_021846275.1. GTDB lineage: Bacteria > Acidobacteriota > Terriglobia > Terriglobales > Acidobacteriaceae > Acidicapsa. Next base: position 265,565 of record JAJZBZ010000002.1, on the reverse strand, counting down.
CGCCGCGTCCGCGACTACGCACAGGTGCGCGGCAACGGCGAGATTGACCGCAAGACCGCTCACGCCGCGCTCACCATGCTCGACGTTGACCCGCACGGCTTCGATGAAATCGACCGCCGACTGCTGCGCACCATCATCGAAAAATACGACGGCGGCCCGGTTGGCCTCGGCACGCTCGCCGCCATTCTCTCCGAAGACGAAGGCGCGCTCGAAGAGGTCTACGAGCCGTTCCTCATCCAGATCGGCTTCCTCGACCGCACCCCGCGCGGCCGCGTCGCCACGCGCCTCGCGTACGAGCACTTCGCCATCCCCATGCCCCGGCGCCCGGCATCACTTTTTTAGCTTGGCTACAGGTCAGCGTATCTACTCCGCGCTCACCATCTCCGCCACCGGCTGCGCAGCCAGCAGTTGTAGCGGGTAATACGCGTTGCGGATGTACTGCTTGACCATGCGGTTCGTGTTGAAGAACGAGCCATTCAGCGCAATCGTCGTCTGCATCAGCCGCGCCCAGCGCTCACTGTCGGCGTACGCCGGAACCACAGCCGTTTCCAGCTTCTGATAGAGCGATTCCGCTTCCGCCTCGTCGTCCGCGCCGTCCTCAATCGCCCACCCGGTCACGCCTTCCACGCAGCCCTCGATCCACCATCCATCCAGAATCGACAGCGACGGCACGCCATTCAGCGCCGCCTTCATCCCGCTCGTGCCCGACGCCTCATACGGCCTGCGCGGCGTATTCACCCACACATCCACTCCCGCCGTCAGCGCCGCGCCCAGTCGCCAGTCGTAGTTCTCCAGATACACCACGCGCAGGTCAGCGCCAGAGTACTGCTTCGCCTTCTCAATCACGCTATGAATCAGCGCTTTGCCCGGCTCGTCCTGCGGATGTGCCTTGCCCGCGTAGAGAATCTGCAATCCGCCGCCACTCTGCGCAATCCGCAGCAGCCGCTCCGGATCATGAAACAGCAGGTCCGCGCGCTTATACGTGGCCGCGCGCCGCGCAAAGCCCAGCGTCAGCACCTTCGGATTCAGCACCAGCCCGGTCCGCGCCGCCACTTCGGCCAGCAGCGCTTCCTTGACCTGCGCATGCGCCTCCGTCAGCTCGTCCACAGGAAGCGCAATCGCATTCCGCAGATACAAGTGGTCCCGCCGCCAGCTTTCCATCCGACGGTCCAGCAGTTCCGCAAACGGCCTGCTCACCCACGTCGGCCCATGCACACCGTTCGTAATCGAGTCCACCCGGTACTCCGGAAACATCGCCTGCGAAACCTCGCCATGCTTCAGCGCCACGCCATTGCAGTAGCGGCTGAATCGCAGCGCCACATACGTCATATTCAGCAAGCCTTCATGGCAGCCGCCCAGCGCTTCCAGTCGCGCCGCTCGCTCCGCGCCCAGAATGCGCCGCGCCTGCTCCATGCTGAATCGATCATGCCCCGCCGGCACCGGCGTATGCGTGGTGAAGACGCACTTGCGCCGCACCGCCTCAATGTCCGTTTCCGTCACCTGCCCCAGCGGTCCGCCGCCCGTCTGCGCCTCCAGCAGCGCCAGCGTCAACAGCGCCGCGTGCCCTTCGTTCATGTGGTAAACATTCACCGGCAGCCCCAGCGCATGCGCCATGCGCACACCGCCCATCCCCAGCAGAACCTCCTGCTGCAAGCGGTAATTCGCGTCGCCGCCATACAGATGATCCGTCAGCCCGCGATCCCATTCGCTGTTTTCCGGCAGGTCCGCATCCAGCAGATAAATCGGCAACAGATGCCCCGATCGGCCCACCACGTCATAGCGCCACGCGCGCAGCGCGACCACGCGATTCTCCAGCGCCACCGTCACGCGCGGCGTCTCCTCCACGCAGAACTCTTCCACGCGCCACGGCTGCGAGTCTTCCGTCTGCTTGCCATCGGCGTCCAGCATCTGGCGGAAGTAGCCCTTGCGATGCACCAGCGAAAAGGCCACCATCGGTGTGTTCAGGTCCGCCGCCGAGCGCAGCGTGTCCCCGGCCAGCATGCCCAGTCCACCGGAATACGTCGGCATCTGCGGATCGATGGCGATCTCCATCGAAAAATAAGCCACCAGCCCGTTGGCCGGTGTCGGTTCGTAACTGCTCGGTTGGAATGAGGACGGCTTCAACATGAAATCAAGGCTCCATGCGGCGATCTTCCAGGCCGCGTTCTGTGCCGGGATGGAGGTCTCCCGGTAATGGCGAAATCAATCCGGCAGCGCGACGGAAATCAACCCACTTCCCAACGTTTCAGCCCATGCGGAAGCGGTTGGCGCGCAAGCCTTCAGAAATTCGATTGTACCAAGAAGCAACTTCGCTTCTTTCGGAAAAATCCATGGACGCTCGCGCATCCCTCCTTCTTTTTCTGCGCGATTGCTCCGCCTGCATCGCGCGTTGTGCAGCGCACGGATTTTGCCGACCACTGCACGCACAAATGTCATGGCAATGCGTCATCGTAAACACGACTCATCTCATGGCGCCACGCGATGCGCTCCATCCGACGCGTGGCAGACATAAATCTCCGGCTCAATGCCCGTCTCCTGCGCATACAGCTTCCCGAGCGCAGCCTTGAAGCCGTTCGCCTGCTCCTGCTCCACCAGATTCACCGTGCAGCCGCCAAATCCTCCGCCCGTCAGCCGCGCGCCAATCAACCCCGGCAGCGTCTCGGCCAGCTCCACCATCCTGTCCGCTTCTGCGCAGCTCGCCTCAAAGTCCCGGCTATAGCTCCAGTGCGCTTCGCGCATCAGCTCGCCCAGTTGCTTCATGTCGTGCCGCTCCAGCGCATCCGCCGCCGCCACCGTTCGCGCATTCTCCGTAATAATGTGCCGGGCCCGTTTGCGCGCCGCCTCCGGAATCTCGCTGCCCCAGCGAGCCAGATCCTCCACCGTCGCATCGCGCAGAAAACGAATCTCCGGCCTGTGTCCGGCCAGAATCCGGCAGGCCAACTCCACCTCCGCGCGCCGCGTTCCATACTCGCCGCCCGCAATCGAGTGCCGCACCATCGTGTTCGCGATCACCAGCGCCACATTCTCCGGAATCGGTGCCAGCCTGTAGCTCAGGTCGCGGCAATCCAGCAGCAGCGCGTGATTCGCCCTGCCATTTGCCGAAATAAACTGGTCCATGATCCCGCAGTTCGCGCCCACAAACTCGTTCTCCGCCCGCTGGCAGAGCCGCGCCAGCTCCGGCCCTGAAATTGTCGCGCCCACCAGCGCCACCACTGCCGTCGCCGTCGCCACTTCCACGGACGCCGAACTCGACAGCCCCGACCCCAGCGGCACATCCCCCCACAGACTCAGGCTCAGTCCTGAATTCGCTGAGGCCGGAATCGCAACCCCAGCCTCAGCCAGCATCCGCAGCACGCCCACTGGATAATCGCTCCACTCGCCGCTGCGCTCCGGCGGCAGAGCCGCAGCGTCAAAGCTGCGCTCCTCGCCATAGTTCTCCGCCCACATCACCACGCGCCCGTCATCGCGCGGCGAAATTGCCGCCAGCGTGGCAAAATCAATCGCCACCGGCATCACGAACCCTTCGGCATAATCCGTGTGCTCGCCGATCAGGTTCACGCGGCCCGGCGCGGCAAAAACCTCAGGCTCTGCGTCAAATCGCGCCCGATGCAGCTCCCGCATTCGCTTTACATCTTCCATCGCCTCGCGTCCCTTTCAAGCCCAAGCCGTCATGCGCTCAATCTCCACATCCATCGGCCAGTGGGTCGTCGCGCCCGGCTCCAGCCATCGGCTCCACTCGCCCATCGTCGCCAGCCCATCCACGGGCGCCGTCGTCGGCTCCGCCGCCAGGCACATCTGTCGCGCCGCGCCATCCTCCGGCCATCCGCCATGGCAGAGCCACAGCCCCAGATACGGCGTCGCCGCCACGTCAAAGCTCACGCGCAGCCGCAACCCGATTCGCAGCCGATCGATCTCGCACCAGCCATCCCGCAGCCTTTCGGTAAAGAGTTTTTCCCCCCATCCCGTCGCAGCCTCCGCAGCCTCGTCCAGGGCATAAGCAACGCCGCGCAACTGCCCGCGCGGCCAGTCAATCCACTCACCCGCCGCGCCCACTCGCTCGCCGCGCGAAAACTCCACCCTCACCCGCTTCACGCTCTCCGGCAGCCTCACCGTGTCGCCGCCGTCGCAGGCAAACAGCGGATGCGCCGCCCAGCACCACGGCGCGCGCTCGCCGCCAACATTGCGCAGCGAATACAGCACGCGCAGCCGCCATCCCCGGTCCGTCCCGGCCAGCATCATCGATCGCGTCAGCTCCAGCGGCAGGCTCGCGCACCGCGCCACCATCGTCACCGCATCCGTCTCCCGCGCCGTCACCCGCCAAGCCGTGCGCCACAGGTCGCCGTGGTCGGCCAACTCCACCGTTCCACTCGCCGTCTCCAGCGCGCATGCGGCCACCGTCGGCAGACACTCATCCCATCCGCTGGCATCGCTTGCCTCAAAGCTCATCCCGGTCGCACGCCGCGCCAGCGGACGCAGCGGCTGCTGCATCAGCTCATGCCCATCCGCGCGCAAACTGGCCACCTTGCCGCCCAGCTCCGGCAGCAGAGTGAGCGAACAGCCCTTCGCCGCGATGATAACCTTTTCAAATTCGTCCGCCAGTTTGCTTCTCCTCAAACCTCTTCTTCCACTCGTTTCGCAAACCCGTTCCGCCCTGTCAGGATGCCGCCTGATCCAGCCGTTTCCAAATCTCCGGCAGCCACGTCGCGTGCTCCGGCTTCATCAACACCGAACGAAGACAGCTCGTCATTCCGCTCGCGCCCGCTTCAAAATATCGCCTCGGCAAATGCACCAGCGCCAGATGCAAATCCAACTCTGCCGCGCGATCAAAGACCTCCTGCGCCCGCTCAGCCGCGCCAACTGCACGCCAAACCACAATATCAAGTTCAGGTCCGCCGGGGAAAGCCTCAAAACGCTCATCCGCCTGCAATCTCTGATTCAGCTCCACCGCCGCCCGTCTGCCCAGCGCCAGCCCGCGCGCAAACTCATCGCCCGGCTCGTCCAGCTCGACCAGCGGCATCAGCCGCTGCGTCGCCCACAGCGCCACCGCCGAGGCTCCCGCCCGGCTGCACTCCAGGCTGATCTCGCCCAGATGCAGCGCCGACGAGGTGAAATACGTATACGGCGACTCATGCTTGTAATATCGCCCCACTCCCGCATCGCGAAACAGCACGCAGCCGCACCCGTAAGGCTGCAACCCATGCTTGTGCGGATCGATCACGATCGAATCCGCCTCATCGATACGCGCAAACGCGCGCGCGGCTGCTTCGCCCAGCGCCGCGCCGATCAGCCGGAAATATCCTCCATACGCCGCGTCCACATGCAGGCGAAATCCATACCGCTCGCGCAGCGCGAGAATCCCGTCGAGCGGGTCCACAGCACCCATCGCCGTCGTGCCCAGCGTCGCCACCACCGTCCCCACGTCGCCCCGCCGCAGCTCGTCCTCGAGCGCCTCCAGGTCCATCCGTCCCCGGTCGTCGCTCCGGACCTCGCCAAAGGGAATCTTCAACACCGAAGTAATCCGCTTGTGCGTGTAGTGCGCCTGCTCGCTCGCCACCACGCGCCTGCCCGGCATCACCTGCCCGGCCACCCAAAGCGCCTCCAGATTGGCAAACGTCCCGCCCGATGTCAGATGCCCCAGAAACCCATGCTCAGCCCGCCAGCCCATCATCGCCGCAATCCCGGCCACGGCCTCGATCTCCATCTCGGAGCTGGCCCGCCCACCGTCTCGCGCATGGTTGTTCGGATTGATCGCCATCGCCAGCGCATACGCCGCCTGCGCCACCGGATGCGGCGGTTTCAGCATCTGCCCGGCATAGAGCGGATGAAAATAGGGATAGTTGTCGCCGAGCCGCCGCGCAGCCTCGCCAATCACCGCCGCAAAACCGTCCAAACTCCCGGCCACGGCCCCGCCCAAAGCCGTCGCCGCTGCAAACTCCGGCAGCCCGGCAAAACCAGCCTCAAGCTGGTCGAAACCGCTCTGGAGCAGCCGTATCCATTCGTCCCTGTCGCCATCGCGCAGCATGATGAATGCCCACCATAGCACGCCGCCCACCCCAGCCCCAAAACCGAACTCGCTGGCTCCTTTGCCTTTGTCGCAAATTTTTCATGCAGGCAATTTCCACAACTGGTGTTACCATTGGCGTAGCGTTAGATTCGAATCGGGCGTGAGCAGTACTCGCCCAACCAAGCAAGCTTCTGCCTGTCTTCGCTCCGTTTCACTTCAGCGCAATTCAAAGTTCAGGAAATACGAATCAAATGGAACAAGGTACTGTGAAATGGTTTAACGACGCGAAGGGCTTCGGCTTCATCTCGCGTCAGAACGGCGAAGATGTCTTCGTGCATTACTCCGCCATCAACTCCAATGGCTTCAAAAGCCTTCAGGAAGGCCAGGCCGTGCAGTTCAATGTGGTCAAAGGCCCCAAGGGATGGCAGGCTGCCGACGTGCAGCCTCTCTAATCATGCTTCTTCCGGCTTGCCGGATCGAACCATTGAATCGGGCGGGAGCAATCCCGCCCGATTGTTTTTTGCGCCCACTCTCACCCGACGGCAATCCGTCGCGCCATCACCAGTTTCTCCATCGCGTCGCAAGCCGCGCCACACCCATCCACTCCCGCCATCCCCTGCCTCGCCGCACGCGCCGCCATCGCATACCCTGAATTTCCCAACAGCTCCGTCAGCTCCCGCGCCAGCCGAGCAGTCGTCAGATCGTTTCGTTTCATGCTCCGCGCCACGCCCAGCCTCACCATGCGGTACGCATTGTCCGGCTGGTCATGGCTCCACGGCACCACCACCATCGGCACCCCCGCGCGCAGACACTGCGCCACCGTCCCCACTCCACCCTGATGCACCACCGCCGCCGCGCGCGGAAACAAGAGCGAATGCGGCGCATACTCGGCCACGCAGATCGACTCCGGCAGATTTCCGTCGGGCAAGTTTCGCCTGTCCGGCCCCACCAGCAGAACGGCCCGCCGACCCATCCGCTCGCAGGCCTCAGCCGCCACGCGGAAGAAATTCCCCGCCGTCATCACCGCCGCCGAACCCAGCGTGAAGACCACCGGCGCAGCGCCCGCGTCCAGAAACCGCTCCATCCCGCCCGGCAGCGCCGTCATCCCGCAGTCCGCGTCGTGGAAACAGAATCCCGTCTCGACTGTCATCGCCGGCCAGTCCCTTTGTCGCTCGCCCAGCAGCCGATCAAACAGCGCCAGCACCAGCAGCGGCGAGTGCTTGCCCTCAAACAGCGGGTTCACCTTCGTCGGCGGCAATCCCAGTTCCCGCCGCAGCGCCACAATCGGCTCCGGCCACTTCCGGCTGATCGCCCTTGCCAGCCCGTTCACCACCCGGCCCATCCCCGGCACACGCCCATACGTCGCGCTCAGCCACTCATACATCGGCAGCGCCGACGGGTCGTACACCGAAAAAAAACTGATCGGAGCCAGCACCGCGCTGGCCCACGGAATCCCCGTCTTTTCCGCCACCAGCGGCGCGGCATAGTTCAGCTCGCCGGTCACCAGCAAATCCGCCCGTCGCGGCCCACTCACCGCCGCCAGCAAATCCTCATAGCTCTCTCGCAGGCGTGGAAACAGAAACCGCCTCAGCCCGTACTCAGTCCCGTGCTTCGGCTCGTAAATCCGCGCCGCCAGCTCCGTATCCGCCGGGTCAATATCCGGCCTCACCGCGTGAAACGCAATCCCCCTCACCCGTTCGCGAAAAACCTCCGGCACGGCCAGCACCGGCTCGTGCCCGCGCTGACCCAGCTCCAGCGCCAGCGCAATCAGCGGATGCACGTCGCCCATCGTGCCGATATTGGTCAGCACCACGCGCATCGGCTGCTCCGCGCGCCCGGCCTGCCCGGTGCGCATCGCCGTATTCTGCCCGTCGTTGTCTCCTGCGTTCATCTCCGTTCGTCTGCCGCGTCGGCTTCGCTCTGCACCGCCTCGCCGCCCGCTTCCATCATCGGTTTCGTGCTGCTCAGCCCGCTCAGGTAGCGCTCCACACCCGCCGCCAGGCTCTCGGCAATCCGCTCCCGCCAAGCCGCCTGCCGCAGCAGCCGCGCATCCTCCGGATTCGTCAGAAAACTGATCTCTGCCAGCACCGAAGGCATCTGCGCCCCGATCAGCACCACAAACGGAGCCTTCTTCACACCGCGATCCTTGAACTCCACCGCGCCGTCACTCAGCCCGTGATAGAGCGACTCGTCCACATCCGCGGCAAACTCCCGCGACTCCTCAATCTTGTCCTTCAGCGCAATCTTCCTCACCAGGTCGGAAAGCTGATGCACGCCCGCATCCGAAACCGCATTCTCCCTTGCCGCCAACTCCAACGCCTGCGGATCGCTCGTGAAGTTCAGATAATACGTCTCCACGCCGCGCGCCTCCGGCTCCGGGCTGGAGTTGGCGTGAATCGACAGAAACAGATCCGCCTGCGCCTTGTTCGCCATCGCCGTCCGCGTCTCCAGCGGCACAAACGTATCGTCATCCCGCGTATAAATCACCTTCGCCCCGATGCGTTTCTCCAGCAGCCTGCCCGTCCGCAGCGCCACATCCAGCACCACGTCCTTCTCTTCGATCCCGCCCGGACCGAGCGTTCCCGAATCATGCCCGCCATGCCCGGCGTCAATCACAATCCGATTCACCTTCAGCCCCAGCGCGCGCACCAGCGACCGCTCTCCAGTCGAAGTCGGCTGCGCAGCCTGCGCCATCGCAGCCGGAGTCGAAGCCACCGGAGTCGAAGCCGCCGTCCTGCCCGCCAAATCCGCCGCCGTACTCATCTGGCCCGCGTTCGCCTTCCGCGCGGACTTCACCGCTGCCTCGCGTCCGGTCTTCAAAGCCGCCGTCACCGCCGCAGCCGTCTTCGTTGCCGACATCGTGGCTTGCGACACCGCCTGCTGCGTCGCCTCTGTCGCCTGCGCGGCTTGCTGCGTCGCCCCTTTTGTCTGCGCAGCCTGCCGCGTCGCCGCCTGGCTGGCCGTCTGCGCCGCGCGCCCGCCATGTATATCCAGAATCAGCCGCCACGGATTCGGTAGCAGAAACGCCGAATAATCGCTCACATCCGTCACATCCAGCACGACGCGCGTCACGTCCGGCCTGTACTGCGCCGCGCGAATCCGCTTCAGATACCCGTCGTCAATCACTTCCACCTCGCGCCCGCTCAGCCCGCGCGCCAGCCGCGCCCCCTTCAGGTCAAAGAAAATCCGATCCGGATGCGACACCCGCGCCGCCTCATACTCCACCTCGCGGCTCAGGTCGATGGCAATCCGCGTCGAAACCGGATTCGACCAGTGCCGAATCCCGGTAATCTCCGCCACCTGCGCGCCGCGCGCTCCGCCACGCACACCCTCGACCGGAGCATCCGCACTGGCCACAACTGTCGCCGCTGTCGCTGCCCCACGCGAACTCACTCGCTCCGGCGCAGGTGTCGCCGCATCGGTGGGCTTCGTCGCAACTGCCGCAGCCATCCGCGTCGTGGACGAGTCAGCCATCGCCGCCTGCGTTGCCGCGCGCGTCGTGCCCGGCTTGCTCGCGCCAGCATTGCCTGCGTCCGCAGTCTCTCTGTGTGTCGAATGGTTCGCGCTCCACGGCTTCAGGTCCAGCGCCGCCTGCTCCGCATACGAGCTATCTGGAAATCGCCGCAGCACCGCCGTCAGATTCTCCCGCGCGCAGCCTGCATCGTGAAGATCGTTCGCGCACAGCTCCCCGGCGTTCAGCAGCGCCTCAGCCACCTCCGGACTCGCCGGATACTGCTTCACCAGAAACGCAAACTCGCCGCGCGCCGCTTCCAGATCATGCTCGCGCCCGACTTTGTTCTCGCTACCCGCGCCGCGCTCGCGCCCCACTCCACGCTCGCGTCCGGCCTCTGCCAGCAGCTCACCCACAGCCTCCACCGCCGCCGGAGCCTTCCCCGCCGTCGGCCACTCGTGATACACCGCGCGAAATTCATTCAGCACCGCTTCGTACTGCGCCCGCGTGCGCGCTGCGACTGGCACAGCCTCCAGCCGCGCGCGCGCAGCCACGGCCTGCGCAAACGCCGCTTCGCTCGAACTCCCGCGCCGACTTTCGTTCACTCCGACCGCGCGTCCATCCGCCGACAGGCACAGCACCGCCATCAGAACGCATCCCGCGCCCCACGCAGCCCTGCCCGATCTGTTCCGCCATCGCGCGCTCACTTCGAGTCACCCTGCTCTGACTCTAATGCGCCATCCACCGCCGCGCCGCGCGAATCGCGTCCACCCCGCGTCAAAGGTTCCCGTCCAGTAAAGAGACCGTTTCAGGCCACATGCAGCGAAACGGCGCTACTCTCGCGCAGCGCCCGAATATCGCGCATCGGCGGCTGTCCATACAGTCGGCTGTACTCGCGATTGAACTGGCTTACGCTCTCATATCCCACCTCGAAGGCCACCGTCGAAGCATCCACTCCATCCAGCAGCATCCGTCCCCGCGCGGTTTGCAATCGCAACTGCTTCTGATATTGCAGCGGACTCATATGCGTCAGCAGCCGGAAGTGGTGGTGCAGCGTCGATACCCCCATGCCCGCCATCTCCGCCAGCTCCTCCACGCGCACCGCCCGCGCGTAGTTGTCGCGAATCCACGCAATCGCCCGCGCCGTGCGCTGGCTCTGGTCGCCCGTCGTCGCAATCGCGCGCAGCCGCGCACCCTCCGGCCCACGCAGCAGCCGATACACAATCTCGCGCTGAATCTGCCCGCTCAAAAATGGAATATCCCCCGGATGCGCCATCAGATCGACCAGCCGACAACAGGCGTTCAGCATCTCCGCCGTCACCGCGCCCGTCACCATCGCCGACGCGTTCGCCTGTGCCGCAGCCACCGTAACGTCCTCCCGGTTCAGCAACTCGCGCACCATCGGTATCTCCAGTTGCAAACACATTGCCAGCAGCGGCCGCGTCCGGCTCGCCTCCACCACCTGGCTCACAATCGGCAGGTCCAGCGAAGTGAGCAGAAACCGCGTCGAGTCATAGAAGAACGTCGTCCGGCCCAGGTCCACGCGTTTCCTTCCCTGCGCCACCACAATCACGCTCGGCATATACGTTCCCGTACACGGAGCCGTCGGAGCCGTCCTCCGCACCAGCGTCACTCCCGGAACCGCCGTCACCAGTCGCTCTTTGTCACCGGTGAACCAGGCAATCTTCGCCGCCAGTTCCGCCCGCCAGTCTTCCACTGTTCGCGCCGCCGGTGGCACCGACGCAATGCGATTTTCTCCTTGTTTCATTCCGCTCATCCTCTTGCGTCCAAGCATAGACCGGACGCACCATCGGTGCCAGCGCAAACCTCCTCAGCAAGAGAATCAGGCAAAAGATCGGCAGAATCAGGCTAGCCCTTCGCCCGCCGCCGCGCCTACACTTCGATCGGTGAAGAATTTACCGCCTGCGCGCGACAAATGCCAGGGATTGGGAATAAATTAATTTTGTTCGTATCTCACTCAGCACAACGCTGCGGAGATCCAAGCGGCGGCATCGCTGATTCCTGTGCCGGTTGCACAGGATGCACCTCAGGAACGATGCGTAGGAAACAAAAAGAATCGAAGCGACCCGGGAGGACGCACAATGGCGATCACATTGCAAGTGAACAAACAGTCTCACACCGTCGATGTGGCGGGCGACACGCCGCTGCTCTGGGTTCTGCGTGACGTGCTCGGCATGAAGGGCACAAAGTACGGCTGCGGCATCTCCCTGTGCGGAGCCTGCACCGTCCACCTCGATGGCCACGCCGTTCGATCCTGCTCGACGCCCGTCAGCTCCGTGCAGAGCCGCGAAGTCACCACCATCGAAGGACTCGCCGACACCGAAACCCATTTCGTCCAGCAGGCCTGGCAGGAAGTGGACGTTCCCCAGTGCGGCTACTGCCAGCCTGGACAGATCATGTCCGCCACCGCGTTGCTTTCCACCACGCCCGCGCCCACAGATGCCGAGATCGATGCCGCCATGAACGGCAACCTCTGCCGCTGCGGCACCTACCCGCGCATTCGCGAAGCCATTCATCACGCAGCCGGACTGATCTCCGCGAAGGGAGTGGGACAATGAACCTCGACCGCCGATCCTTTCTCCGATTGACCGCCATCGCCGGTGGCGGCTTCGTGCTCGGACTGTATGAGCAGCCTTTCGCTCACGCGCAGGCTCGCAAGCGCTCCGGGCCACCGCCGCTCGAAACGCGCGCATTCGTCCGCATCGCCCCCGACGGCACCGTCACCATCCTGGCCAAAAATCCAGAGGCGGGACAAGGCGCCAAGACGCAGCTTCCCATGCTCATCGCCGAAGAGATGGATGTGGACTGGAAGCATGTTCGCGTGGAACAAGCAAAAGGCGAAGACAAACTGTATGGGTTTCAGTTCCTCGGCGGCAGCATGGCAACGCCGATGAACTGGACCCCCATGCGACAGGTCGGTGCCGCCTGGCGTCAGATGCTCGTCTCCGCCGCCGCCGCCACCTGGAGCGTACCGGAATCGGAGTGCTCCACCAGGGCCGGTCGCGTGCTTCACTCCGCCTCCGGTCGCTCCGCAGGCTACGGCGAACTGGTTGCCAAAGCCGCCACGCTCACTCCGCCCGCGCTCGACTCCGTCAAGCTCAAAAGCGCCGCCGACTACACCATCATCGGCACCTCGCGCAGCGGCGTCGACACGCCGGCCATCGTCACCGGAGAGCCAATCTTCGGCATCGATGTCGAGGTTCCCGGCATGCTCCACGCCATCCTTCACAAGTGTCCCGTCTTCGGTGGCAAGGTCAAGTCCGCCAACACCGAAGTCATCGCAAAACTCCCCGGCGTCCGCAAAGTCCTCATCGTCGACGGCACGCTCACCAGCGATCCCATTCTCCCGCTCAATCCCGGCCTTGAGCCAGGCGTGGCCATCCTCGCCGACACCTGGTGGCAGGCGCAAAACGCCCGCGCCAGCCTCAACGTCGAATGGGATTACGGCGCGGGAACCTTCCAGAGTTCCGAAGCCTTCGCGCAACAGGCCGAGGAAGCGCTTCAAAAGCCTTTTGACCAGACGCTCCGCACCTACGGCGACGCCGAAGGCCAGCTTCAGAAGGCTGCAAAAGTCCTCACCGCCACCTACTCCTATCCATTCCTCCCGCACAACACTCTGGAGCCGCAAGGCTCAACCGCATCCTTCAAAGACGGCACTCTGGAGCTTTGGAGCACCACCCAGGATCCTGCCACCCTCCGCCGCATCACCGCGCGCCTCACCGGCATCCCCGAATCCGCCGTGACCGTCCACATGATGCGCGCCGGCGGAGCCTTCGGTCGCCGCTTCGTCAACGATGACGATGTCGAAGCCGCATGGCTCAGCAAGCAGGTCGGTCGCCCCGTCAAAGTCACCTGGTCGCGCGAAGACGACATGACGCACGACAGCTACCGTCCCGCCGCGACCTTCGGCCTCAAAGCCGGTCTCGATGCCAGGGGCGGCATCCTCGCCTGGCGCCAGCACTACGTCACCTTCGGCGACGGCAAGCGAACCATTAACAGCGGCGGCATCGATCCCAACGAATTCCCCGCCGGATACACACCCGCATTCCTGCTCGGCCTGTCCAACTCCATTCCCTTCCGCACGCGCACCGGACCCCTGCGCGCGCCCGGAGCCAACGGAAACGCCTTCGTCCTGCAATCCTTTCTCGACGAGCTTGCCCATGCCGCCGGACGCGACCCGCTCGACCTCCAGCTTGAGCTGCTCTCCCGCACGCCGGCTGCTGGCTTCACCCCTCAGCCCGACAACCCATCCAGCCTCAATCCGGAGCGCATGCGCGGCGTGCTCCAGATGGTCGCCGAAAAATCCAACTGGCGCAATCGCAAAACCGAAAAAGGCTATGGCATGGGCATCGCCTGTTTCTTCTGCCATCTCAGTTACTTCGCTCAGGTCGCCGAAGTCACCGTCAACGAGCAGAATCAAATCTCCGTCCATCGCATCTGGGCCGTCGGCGATGTCGGCAGCCACGTCATCAATCCCCGCTCGGCGGAGAACCTCACCCTCGGCGGCATCATCGACGCCATGAGCCAGATGCAGCAGGAGATCACCTTCGTCAAAGGCCAGGTCAACGAGGAAAACTTCGACCAGCAGCCTCTCATGCGCATGCGTCAGGTGCCGAAGATTGAGGTCAGCTTCCGAACCTCCGATTTCTCGCCCACAGGCCTCGGTGAACCCATGCTGCCGCCCACCATCCCCGCCATCACCAACGCCGTCTTCGCCGCCACCGGCAAGCGCATCCGCACCCTGCCGATCAAGCGCAGCGGATTCACCTTCAGCCCCAATCTCGCAAAGGAATCCTGATGCAAAAGCGCACCCTCGGAACCAACGGCCTTGAAGTCTCCGCCATCGGCCTCGGCTGCATGAGCATGACCGCAGGCTACGGCCCGCCCGCTGACAAGGCTGCGATGATCCATCTCATCCGCGCCGCCCACGATCTCGGCGTCACTCACTTCGACACCGCTGAAGCCTACGGTCCCTTCGCCAACGAAGAACTCGTCGGCGAAGCGCTCCAGCCCATCCGCACCCACGTCACCATCGCCACCAAATTCGGCTTCGACATCGACCTCGAAACCGGCAAACGCGGCCCCGGCACCAACAGCCGCCCCGACCACGTCAAGGCCGTCGCCGAAGCAAGCCTCCGTCGCCTGCGCGTCGACTCCATCGATCTCTTCTACCAGCATCGCGTCGATCCCGCCGTGCCCATCGAAGACGTTGCCGGAGCCGTCAAAGAACTCATCGCCGAGGGTAAGGTGAAGCACTTCGGCCTGTCCGAGGCCGCCGTCGGAACCATCCGCCGCGCCCACGCCGTCCAGCCCGTCACCGCCGTACAGAGCGAGTACTCGCTCTTTCACCGCGAACCCGAATCCGAGCTTCTGCCCGCGCTCGCAGAGCTGGGCATCGGCTTCGTTCCCTTCAGCCCGCTCGGCGCCGGATTCCTCACCGGCAAGATCGACGAAAACACCCAGTTCGACCCCACCGACTTCCGCAACATCGTCCCGCGCTTCACGCCCGAGGCGCGCAAAACCAACATGGCCCTCGTCCATCTGGTCAAGGCCGTCGCCGAGCGCAAAGCCGCCACCCCGGCCCAGATCGCGCTCGCCTGGCTCCTCGCGCAGCGGCCCTGGATCGTGCCGATACCGGGCACCACAAAGCTCCATCGCCTGCAAGAAAATCTCGGCGCGGCCACCGTCGCTCTCACCCCAGCCGATCTTCGCGAAATCGACGACGCGGCCTCCAGTCTCAAACTCGAAGGCGCGCGCCTGCCCGAAGCCGTCCTCAAAATGACCAACCTCTGACCGCCGCTTTCCTGCGGCTTCCCAGGAAGGGACACCATGAAGCTCGTCGCAGCAGTTGCAGTCCTGCTGCTCATCGCAACACCCGATCTGCATGGCCAGACCGCGACCGACCCCGGTGCAATCCAGATTCTTCATGCTGGCTCGCAACCCTCCCGTCCGGCACCGTCTGACCACTTCACCGGCCTCGTTCGCGTCCAGCCGTTGTTCCCGGCCATAGCACCCGCGCACACCAGTGGCGCGCTCATCACCTTCGCGCCCGGCGCTCGCACCGACTGGCACACGCATCCGCTGGGACAGATCCTCATCGTCACCTCCGGCACCGGACTGGTCCAGCGATGGGGCGATCCCGTCGAGGAAATCCACGCCGGCGATATCGTCTGGATTCCGCCCGGACAGAAGCACTGGCACGGTGCCGCGCCAAACAGCCCGATGACGCACATCGCCATCGTCGAGCAACTCGACGGAAAGACAGTCCACTGGATGGAGAAGGTCAGCGATGCGCAGTATGCGACCCCGCCATCCCCATCCAATGGAGCCGTACCCAAAGGAGCAGCACTCAAAGGAGCCGCACCCATGTCCCAGCAACCCTCCGCCGCCCAGAAGCTCATGGGCGACATCGACCCCAAACTCGCCGAACTCACCGACAACGTCCTCTTCGGCGACGTCTGGCAACGCCCGGAACTTTCCCCGCGTGATCGCAGCCTCATCACCGTCGCCGCGCTCATCGCCCTCAACCGTCCCGACCAGTTGCGCTCGCACATCCGGCTCGCGCTCCGCAACGGCGTCACCCGCGATGAAATCGTCGAGGTCATCACCCAGATGGCCTTCTACTCCGGCTGGCCCAACGCCGTCAGCGCCGTAGCCATCGCCCGCGAAGTCTTCCAGGAAAAGTAACCCGCTAGGGAAAGCGATACCCTCATCGCCGTCACACCCACTCAGAAAGGCCCAACCATCTGGCTCCAGCCCGTCACCGCCGCCGAGTACAACAGCGTGAAATAGAGTTCGCCGGGAGCTGTAACAAGGGAATCGCAGGATCGACCGAAGGGCAGGGAAGTGCTCGCGACAAAGCGCATTTGCCCGCCACGAACCGCCTGTGTATCCTTATCCCACTCTGCGCATGCACTTTGCCGCGTCTCGTCTCGCGCAAATGGGAGTCGCCATGAAAATTGCCATCGTCATTGCCCGCATCCTGCTCGGCTTCGTCTTCGCCGCCTCGGGCCTGTTCAGCCTTCTGAAGCAGGGCAAAATGGGCGGAATGCCTGCCGCCGCCACCGCCTTCATGACCCTCATGATGACGCACCACTACACCAAGGTCCTCGCCGTCCTCATGCTCGTTGGCGGACTGCTGCTGCTCGTCGGACGCTTCGTCCTGCTCGGCCTCGTGCTGCTCGGGCCGATCCTCGTCAACATCCTCATGTTCCACCTGCTGTTTCACTCCCCCGGCATCGCCACCGGAGCCGTCTGCACCGCCCTCGAAATCTTCCTCATCTGGGCCTACCGCTCCTGCTTCCGCCCGCTCTTCACCGCCGCGCCAAAACTCTCCTGATCCGAACCGCGATTCGACGGAAACAGCACTGCCCCGCTCAATCTCGCTGCGCCTTCCCGTCTTCCCACTCCGGATCCAGCAGCCGCGCACCGGGACCGGATTCCCCCAGCCTGTCCCACGGATTGCGCAGCGGACACGACTCCAGCGACAGGCACCCGCAGCCGATGCAACTGTCAAGCTGGTCGCGAAGCCGCGTCATTCGCTCGATCCGCTCATTCAAATCCGCCTTCCATTTCTTCGACAGCTTCTTCCAATCCTCCGCGTCCGGCGTGCGTCTGCCCGGCAGCGACTCCAGCGCCCGCCGAATCGCGGCCAGCGAGATTCCCGATCTCTGCGCCACCTTGATCACGGCCACTCGGCGCAGAACCTCCCGCGCATACCGCCGCTGATTTCCCTCGTTCCGCCAACTGCGGATCAACCCCTCAGCCTCGTAGTAATGGAGCGTCGAAACCGCCACGCCACTGCGCCTGGCCACTTCGCCCACAGTCAGCTCTGAGGCTACGGCTTGCGGAGAATCTTTTTTCGTCTTCACGCTTGACCTCAAGTTTACTTGAGGTCTTAGTGTAAATACCAGAACCCCGCTTCGGAGTTCTGGTTTGAAGTTCCGGTTCAAAGTTCGGGAGGAAAAATGTCGGAATCCATCCGTGTCGCCGTCATCCTCGGCAGCAAGCGCCCCGGTCGGTTTTGTGATACCGTCGCCCGCTGGGCCGTTGAGCGGATCGCGGCCAGCGGCAGATTTCAAATCGAAGTGATCGATCCCGCCCAACCGTCTCAGGTCACGGATGGCCACGCTTCCCGTTCACTCGCGGAGCGGCTTCATTCGTCCGATGCTTTCGTCATCGTTACGCCGGAATACAACCACGGCTATCCCGCGCCGCTCAAAGAACTCATCGATTCGGTCGGCCCCGAGTGGCACGCCAAGCCCGTCGCCTTTGTCTCCTATGGCGGCGTCTCCGGCGGACTGCGCGCGGTCGAACAGTTGCGACAGGTCTTCGCGGAACTGCACGCCGTCACGATTCGCGATTCCGTCAGTTTTCCCAGCGCATGGGAGCAGTTCGACGAAACCGGCACGCTGCGCAGTCCGGAGCGCGCCAGCAGATCGATGAGTACCGTGCTGCAACGATTGCACTGGTGGGCCATCGCGCTCCGCAACGCGCGCTCGGCCGTTCCCTACACGCAGTCCACACTGGAGTGACAGCTATCAAGCAGGCTGCGAACGCGATTCCTCGCGCACGCGCTCAGCCCAGCAGCTCGCCCACAATCCCCGCCGCCGCCGCGAGCGCCGCGTCCAGCAGCGCCGCGTCCTTGCCGCCGGCCTCGGCAATCTCCGGCTTGCCGCCGCCCGATCCGCCCACCAGCTTGGCCGCCGCGCCCACCACCTTGCCCGCCGCCACGCGCCGCGCCAGCTCCGCCGTCACTCCGGCAATCAGCGCCACCCTGCCCTCGTCCTGCGCAGAGCCGACCAGCACCACGCCCTCGCCCACGCGCTGCTTCAGGTTGTCCACCAGCGTCCGCAGTTGTCCGCGCTCCAGCCCGTCTGCGCGCAGCGTGACCACGCGCACGCCCTTCACCGTCACAGCCCGCTTCAGAGCCTCGTCCAGTCCCGCCGCAGCCTGCTGCATTCTCATCTCGTCCAGCTCGCGCCGCAGCCGCTTCATCTCCTCTTCGTGCTCGCTCAGCCGTCCGCGCAGCGCCGCCGCCAGGTCGTACCCCGCAGCCGCGCCCGGCGCTGCCTGCGCCGCCACCTGTGCCACGCGAAAATCCCGCCGAAACTCCTCCAGCGCGCCCGTCCCGCTGATTGCCTCCAGCCTTCGCACGCCGGACGAGACCGACCCCTCGCCCACAATCTTGATCAGCCCGATCTCGCCCGTCGCACGCGTATGCGTCCCGCCGCAAAGCTCCGTCGAAAATCCATCCTCCACCCGCACCACGCGCACCCGGTCGCCATACTTCTCGCCAAACAGAGCCATCGCCTTGTACTCATTCACGGCCACATCAATCGGCACATCCACCAGCGTCTCCACGCGCGCATTCGCCAGCACCTCGCCGTTCACAATCCGCTCAATCTCGAGCAGGTCCTCGTCCTCGACCGGCGCAAAATGGCTGAAGTCAAATCGCAGACGCGTCGCGTCCACCAGCGACCCGGCCTGCTTCACATGCGTGCCCAGCACCTGCCTCAACGCCGCATGCAGCAGATGCGTCCCCGTATGATTCCTGCGAATCGCGTCGCGCCGCGCCCCATCCACCACCGTGTTCACGCGATCGCCCACCGCCAGCGCCTGCCGCAGCACCGCGCGATGCGCCCGCACGCCCTGCACTGGTGCCACGCAGCCCGACACCTCGGCCACCGTCACATTCCCATCCGTGCTCATCAGCCGTCCCGTGTCGCCCACCTGCCCGCCGGAGTCGGCATAAAAACTCGTATGGTCCAGCACCACCTCCACCGCCTCGCCCGCCTCAGCCGCAGCCACGCCCACGCCGTCCTTCACCAGCGCCAGCACCTCGCAGTCCATCGACCCCAGCCGCTCATAGCCTTCAAACACCGTCTTCGCCAGCTCGCGAAAAACCGGCGCGGCAGACTTCTGACTGCCACCCTTCCAGCTTGCCCGCGCCCGCGCCTGCTCGGCCTCGCGCGCCGCCTCAAAACCCGCTTCGTCAAACGCCACGCCCGCGTCCCGCGCCGCGTCCACCATAAAATCCAGCGGCAGCCCGAACGTCTCATACAGATGAAACGCCTTCTCACCCGTGAACTCCCCGCGCAGCTCTTCATCCAGCTTCGTCATCCCCAGCTTCAGCACGCGATCAAACTGCCGTTCCTCGGCTTCAATCACCCGCGCCACCCGCTCAGCCGTCTCCGCCAGCTCCGGATACGCGCTCTTCATCTGGTCGCGCACCGCAAACACCATCGCGTGCAGAAACGGCTCCGTCCGCCCCAGCAGCCGTCCATGCCGAATCCCGCGCCGCAGAATCTTCCGCAGCACATACCCGCGCCCCTCGTTCGACGGCAACACCCCGTCATGAATCAGAAACGTCGCCGCCCGCGCATGGTCGGCAATAATCCGCAGGCTCGCCGTCGCCACGTCGTTGGCCACGCCCGTCAGCTCCGCCGCCCGCGCAATCAGCGGCGTAAACAAATCCGTCTCAAAATTCGACAGCTTCCCCTGCAACACCGCCGCCAGCCGCTCCAGCCCCATCCCCGTGTCAATCGACGGCTTCGGCAGTGGCGTCAGTTTGTAGCCCGTCGTCTTGCCGCCCTCGATCACCGCCGAGCGGTCAAACTGCATGAAGACCAGATTCCATATCTCCACATACCGCGCATCGTCCTCGCCAAACGGCAGGTCGCGCCCCGTCTCCGAAGCCTCCACGCCCAGATCGACAAAAATCTCCGAGCACGGCCCGCACGGCCCTGTCTCGCCCATCTGCCAGAAATTATCCTTCAGCCCGAAGGTGTGAATCCGCTCCCGCGGCACGCCCACTTCGATCCAGAACTGCTCCGCCTCGTCATCGCGCGGCACTCCATCCGCGCCCTCGAAGATCGTCACATACAGCCGGCTCTTGTCGATCCCGAACCACTCCGCGCTCGTCACCAGCTCCCAGGCAAACGCAATCGCCTCGCGCTTGAAGTAGTCCCCAAAACTGAAATTCCCCAGCATCTCGAAAAACGTGTGATGCCGCCGCGTGAACCCCACATTCTCCAGATCGTTATGCTTGCCCCCGGCGCGCACACACTTCTGCGAGGTCGTCGCGCGGTTATACTCCCGCCGCTCCGCACCCAGAAACACATCCTTGAACTGGTTCATCCCCGCATTGGTAAACAGCAGCGTCGGATCATTGGCCGGCACCAGTGACGACGAATGCACGCGCCTGTGCCCCTTACCCTCAAAAAACCGCAGAAACCGCTCCCGAATCTCATTGCCCGTCATCGCCGCTCCCCCGCGCACAGCTACTCATCTTCGCCCGGTCCGCGTGCACACCTGCGCGCCATCCACCACGAAACTCCAGTGTATCGGTTTGCCACGCTAAACTGTATGCTTGGACTGGAACATATCCCCTTGTCTGGTAAAGGGGAAGCTATCTACGCATTTTGTGTCCATGGATTCACCACCGCTCTTCGAATCTCCGCAAAGTGTCGTTCGTTCCGCGTAGCCAGCCGAGCATTGCGCGCGACCACAATTCCAGCAATCATCGTGTCGCGCATATCCATCACGCGTCCATTCTTCCTGCCCTCGGCGATGAGTTCCGCAGCGCATCGCGCAGATTCCGTGTCAAATGCTGCCACCCGGCCATCGATCAACTCCGCCAGAATTTGTTCGAATCCTGAAACCAGAGATATTTGTCGGACACCAGGCTCCATCGTCCGAATTCCCGCCCATATTTCAAATACCGTGACCGAGGTCACCCAAACGGACTCCCGCGGTTGCCGGTCCAGCCATCGGACGACAGCATGTTCCGGCTCTCGTCGCATCAGTTCCGACACCACATTCGTGTCCAGTACGATCAAGGCTCAAACTCCGCCACTTTCACCGGAAAACCACGCAACTCCGGAATATCCTGCTCCAGCCCGTGATCGCGGAAAAGGGCGCTGATTGCGGTTCCCAAACCGACTCGCGGCTCCTGTTCCTTCAGCAGTGCGCTGCGCAGAATCTCGCGCGCCTCCGCCTCCATGCTTCGGCCGTGACGGCGAGCGCGCTTTTGCAGATGCGCCTTCAACTGCGGCTCCACATTCCTCACCAGTAACTGCGCCATCCCACACCTCGTGCTATCATGATAGCATATTCGCGGTTTGCAAAAAAATACCCCTTTCCGCGCCAGTCGGATCGTCTGTCGGACAAAGCTGGATTACTTCGGAACGCTGAAGATGGCGATTCGAACATTTCCCATGTTGTGCGTGCTCAGCAACGTTCCAGAGAAAACTCGCTTCCTTCCGGTTGTCGCAGCCAGCTTCCAGCCGCTTCCTTTGGTCATTCTTTCTCCTCTTGTCGCCTTTTTCCCCTTGATCTCAATATCCCGCACAATCTTCTTCGGCATGCTCTGCTCCCTGGGAAATGAATTTGCGCAAGTATATAACCTCTGGCGTAACAGCCGCGCATCCGCTGCCCCTGTTACCCTGAAATCAGTCCGCAGCCCATGAACAAGCTCGTCTTCGCCAATCTCATCCATCGCCCTCTGCGCTCGCTCATCTCCGTCGTGGCCATCGCCATCGAAGTGGTCATGATCCTGTCCGTCGTCGCCATCTTCCTCGGCCAGCTCGACGGCCAGAAGATCCGCACCAACGGCATCGGCGCCGACATCATCGTCCGCCCGGCCAACGCCAGCTTCATCAATGCCGTCGGTGGCGCGCCCGTCCCGGCCCGCAACGCCGCCGCGTTCCTGCGCCTCGCCCACGTCACCGTCTCCGCGCCCGTCATCCAGAACTTCTCCCTCAATCCAGCCCCTGAAATCATCTACGGCATCGATTACCCCAGCTACAACGCGCTGCGCCCGTTCGTCTTCCTCGCCGGCGGCCCGTTCCAGGGTCCGGACGACGTGATCGTCGATGATGTCTTCACCCAGAGCGGCAAAACCCGTCCCTATCAGGTCGGTGACACCATCAAAATCGTCAACCATCCCTTCCGCATCTGCGGCATCGTCGAATCCGGCAAGGGCGGTCGCAAGATGGTGCCCATCGACACGCTCGGCGACCTGATCGGCTCGCCCGGCAAGGCGTCCGTCTTCTTTCTCAAAGCCGACAGCGAGGACAACCTCGACCTCATCCGTCAGGAGATCGCCGCCACGCCCGGCCTCAGCGATTATCAGGTCCAGACCATGCACGAGTGGATGTCTCTGATGACCCCGGACCACATTCCCGGCTTCAACATCTCGCTCAACGTCGTCACCGCCATTGCCACGCTGGTCGGCTTCCTCGTCATCTTTCTCTCCATGTACACCGCCGTCCTCGAACGCACACGCGAGATTGGCATCCTCAAGGCAATGGGCGCGTCCAGGGCCGCCATCGTCGGCATGATCCTGCGCGAATCCGCGCTGCTCGCCCTCGTCGGCGTCGCGCTCGGCCTCGTCGGCATCGCCGTCATCCACGCCGCGCTGGCTCGCGCCTACCCGCAGCTCTTCTTTGAAATCACGCGCCCGTGGATCCTTCGCGCCTCGCTCATCGCCGTCCTCGGCACCATCCTCGGTGCCGCCTACCCCGCATCCATGGCCGCCGCCAAAGACCCCATCGACGCCCTCGCCTACGAGTAGACGAAGCCGTCTATACTCCGCTCAGGATGAAGGCATTCGTCAAACGCCTCGGCTACCCCATCGCGATTGCCCTCTGGACGGCTCTGATCGTCGCCTTCGCGCTGCTCCACGGCCTCCATCTTACCGCCGATTTCCCCGGCCACACGAGTTGGCCGGACTGGGCCAGATTCACCGACGAGGGCTGGTACGCGAACGCCGCCATCCGCCTCCATCTCGGCGGCCACTGGCACCATCCCGGCGGCTTCAATCCCGCCGTAGCCGTCCCACTCTGGCCCGCGCTCGTCTGGCTGCTTTTCTCCGTCACCGGCATCTCGCTCGTCGCCGTGCGTGCTCTGGCCGTCGCGCTCTTCTGCGTCAACCTCATTCTCACGGAGCGTCTGCTGCGCCCGCGCGTCCCGCGCTGGGCCGTACTGCTGGCGCTCACGCTGCTCGTCACCAGTCCATTCCTTTACGCCTTCAGCCGTCTCGCTCTGCTCGAACCGCTCCTGCTCACGCTCACCCTGTTTGCGCTCACGGTCGCGCTCGGGCTGTCCACCGCGCGCCGCCTCACTCGGAACGCCGCGCTGCTCGGCCTGCTCATCGCCGCCATGATCCTCACCAAGACGACGGCAGTTTTTCTGCTGCCCGCGTTGCTCTGGGCCACAGCATTCCCTCTGCGCGCCCAGCCGCGCCGCCTGCTGCGAGCCGCCGCTGTCACCGCGCTCACATCAGCGTCCATCCTCGCCTGTTGGCTCGCCGCCATCCTGCGCCTTCACCTGCTCGGCGACCTGACCTACTTCTTCTTCCTCAACCGCTACCCGCAGCCGCACACGCTCGCCGCGCGTCTGGCCAGCCTCTGGTGGTCGCTCCACGGCGCGCTCTGGATCGACCCCATCCTGCCGCTCGTCCTCGGCCTCATCCTGCTCGCCGCCATCCTGCGTCCGCGCTGGGCCGCTGTGCTCGCTCGCGATCCACTCTTCGTCGCCAGCCTGCTCGCCGTCGCCGGATACCTCGCCTTCATGGCCGCGCAGAACCACACCCAGCCGCGCTACTACACCGTCGTCGCCGTCTTCAGCTTTCTGGCGCTGGCTCAACTGCTCGCCGCACTTCTCGCCCAGCCCGGCATTCCGCGCGTCCTGGGCACACTGGCGCTCGTCGCCGTCGTCGCCGCCACAGCCCGCAGCGCCGCGCAAACCCTCCACGACGCGCTCCACCCCGAATACACCTGGATCACCGCCGCCCGCTCACTCACGGCCTATATCGACGCCCACGCCCATCCCGACGCGCGCCTGCTGCTCGCCACCAGCGGCGACGAAATCACGCTCATGACCGGCCTCGCAGCCGCCAACGACGATCTCGGCACCGACCTGCCCGAACGCCGCATTCGCCGCGCCCACCCCGCATGGTTCGCCACCTGGAACGATCTCGACCCGGCCATCCTCGCGGCCATCCATCGCAGCTACGCCCTGCGCCAGGTCGCCGTCTACCCGGTCATGGACGATCCCGAGCGCAATCGCCTCGTGCTCTTTCGCCTCGTCCCGCACACGCCCGCGCCCGGCTCGCCGCTCACCGTCGCCGCCCTCGGCCAGATACTCCCCGAAGACTCCACCACGATCCCGGTCGAGTAAGCGCGGCCTACTTCTCGCCCAGAAAACTTCGATACTGCAACTCAATCACGCCCGTGCTCCGCGCCAGCGCCAGCTTCGTCAGGTTGTACTGGTACAAACTCTGCACCAGATTGCTCTCCGCTCCAGCCAACTGCGCCTGCGCCTCGACCAGCGGCAGCGTATCGTCCACTCCCGCCTTGTAGCGATCCGTCTCGTCCGCCAGCGCCTGCCGCGCCAGCGCCACATTTGACTTCGCCACCTCCAGCAGTTTTTTCGCCGCCTCGGCATCCATCTCTGACGCCTTCACCTGCTCCACAATCTGCGCCCGCAGCCCGGCCAGTTGCCGCTCCACTCCGTCCAGTTGTGCCCGAGCCACGTCCGTTTCGCCGCGCAAACTCGCCTCGCGAAAGATCGGCACCTGGAGCTTGCCCATCGCCACCATCGTCCCGTGTGCGCCCACTCCGCTCACTGAAGTCACCCCGTAGTTGCCGGAAAAACTCAGCGTCGGCAGCCGCTCCGACTGCCGCGCCTTCATCACGTAGTAGTTCGCCTTCGCCTGCTGCGTCAGATTCTGAAAATCCTGCCGATTCGCATACGCCGTCCGCAGCAACTCCTGCTCGCTCTGCTCCATCAGGTCGCTGTACGGTGCCGGATCGGTGAGCTGAATCCGTTGCCCCGGAGCCACACCAATCTCCCGCTTCAGCAGAATTTCGTCCTTCTCGCGCGCATTCTCGCTCGCCGTCAGCCGCTGTTGCTGCTGTTCAAACTCCACTCGCGCTCGCAACTCGTCCACGCGCGCCGCCGTCCCCGCCGCGTGCTTTGCCTCCGCCTGCTCCATCAGCACGCGATCCGCCTCCAGCAGTCCGCGCTCGTTGTCCACGTCGCTCGCGTCGGCAATCACGCCCAGATACGCCGTCGCCACCTGCTGCACCACCTCGCCGCGCGCCGTCATCTTCTGGTAATGCGCCACCTGCTCGGCCGCGCGAATCGCCTTGTACCCGTTAATCACCGGCCCGGAGTAGAGCGTCTGGTCATAGTTCACCTGCCCGTTCGTCACGTCCGCCTTGGTAATCAGCGAGAGTCCGGCCGTGTTTGTGTTCGGCGGAAAAAACGCGCTGAACTCCCGGATCACTCCCGGCCCAAATCCCAGCGCCGCCAGATCGTACTCATGCACGCCCGTCCCGCCGGAGACCGTGATCGTCGGCAGAAACTCCTGCAACGCCTCCAGCTCCTGGCCATGCAGCAGCGTCTCCCCGTCTTCAGCTTCCTTCAGCCCCAGATTCGTCTGCAACCCGCGCCGCACCGCATCGTCAAGCGAAAGCGGAAGCACGGCATCCATCGCTGGACGCGCCGTAATGCTGCCGTAAAAAGGATTTTGCAGAGATCCGGAGTTCTGCTGCGCCATCGCGCCTGCCGCCGCCACGCTCAGGCCGACGCAAAAAAACACCCTCGCCGCCGTCTTCAGGAGATACCGTTTCCTCTTCATCGCTATTCCTTCAGATGAAGATGAGCGCCACAGGATTCCGCCAGAGACAAAATTGCCGCAATTTTTGCCTCGTCTTCGCGAATTTCCCATCCACCCTCGCGCAAACGCTGTTACTCCTCGGCCACCGCCGCCGGCCGCCGCGCCGAGGCCAGCACCCGCTCCGCCACCGCTCCGGGCACGATCTCATACCCGCGCAGCTCCATGTGAAAACTCCCGCGACCCTGCGTCAGCGCCGTCAGCGTCGCCCCATATTGCAGCATCTCCGCCATCGGCACATCCGCCTCAATCACCGCCGCGCGACCCCGCGTACTCATTCCCAGAACGTGCCCGCGCCTCGTATTCAGGTCGCCCATCAGCGCACCGGCATACTGCTCCGGCGCTTCCACCTCCACGCGCATCACCGGCTCCAGCAGGCATGGCTTCGCCTGCTCCATCGCCTGTCGAAACGCCATCCGCGCCGCAATCCTGAACGACAGTTCGTTCGAATCCACCTCGTGATAACTCCCGTCATAGACCGTCGCCTTGAAGTCCACCACCGGATACCCGGCCAGATGCCCGCTCAGCGCCGTCTCCACCACCCCTTTTTCCACCGCCGGAACGTACTGCCTGGGAATCGACCCGCCAAAAATCTCGCTCACAAACTGAAATCCCGCCCCGCGCTCGAGCGGCTCCAGACGAATCCGGCAATCCCCGAACTGCCCATGCCCGCCCGACTGCTTCTTGTGTCGTCCCTGCGCCTCGGCCCGCGCGCGAATCGTCTCCCGATACGGCACCTTCGGAGCCTTCAGCGTCACCTCCGTGTGATACCGCCGCTTCAGCCGCGCCACCATCGTCTCGATATGCGGCTGCCCCGCTCCCGCCACCAGAAACTCCTGCGTCTGCCCGTCGCGAAAGAACCGCAGCATCCGATCCTCTTCCATCAGCCGGTGCATCGCCGGCGCCAGCTTGTCCTCGTCCGCCCGCGTCTTCGGCTCAATCGCATACGTCATGCTCGGCTCCGGAATCTGCACCGGCTCCACGCGCATCTCCGCGCCGCGCTGCCCCAGCGTATCGCCCGTCAGCGTCTCTCTCAGCCGCGCCACCGCGCCCAGGTCGCCCGCATGCAACTCGTTCACCTCCACCGCGCGCCTGCCCTGCATCACGCTCAGATGGCTCAGCCGCTCCTGCCCGCCGCGCCCATAGTTCTCCACCGTCGCCTCGTTCCGCGCCACCCCGCTCACCACCTTGAAAAAACTGATCCGCCCGGCAAACGGATCATGCAGCGTCTTGTAGACATAAAGCGCCAGCGGCTCGCTGTCATCCACCGCCCGCATCACCACGCCGGCCCGCGTCGTCGCATGACCCGCTTCACCATTGCCGCCGCCATTGCCTGCCAACTCGCTGGCCACGCTCTCCTGCCTCGCGTCGCCGTTCGACCCGTGCCCATTCGTCCCATATCCGGCCTCAAGCGCCGTCCCCGCTCCATTCATCGCGCTCCCCGCGCTGGCCCCGCGCTCAGCCGCCGTTGGCGCATACACCTTCAGAAAATCCAGCAGATGGTCCGCGCCCACCGCGCCACGACCGCTCGCAAACAGCACCGGAAAAATCCTGTCCTCGCGAATCGCCTCATGCAGCGCCGTAATCAAATGCTGCTCCGGAATCGTTCCCACCTCGAAAAACTCCTCCAGCAGCTCGTCCCTGCCCTCGGCCACCAGTTCCACCAGCGCCTCATGCGCCGCCCTTGCCTGCTGCGCCAGCTCCTGCGGAATCTCGGCAATCTTCCCGCGTCCCGACCCATCGCCCTCCGCGTAAAGAAACGCCTGCATCGTGACCAAATCCACCACCCCGCGAAATCCCCCCGCGTCAAAGACCGGCAACTGCACCGGAACGCAGTTCCGCCCCCAGCGCTCGCGCAGTTCCTCCACCATCGCCGCCGTCGCTTCCATCCCCCCGGCCATCCCCCCGGCCATTCCCGCACCCGTCATCGCATCCATCTGGTTCAGCACCACCATCCGCGGCAGGTTGAACTCCTCCGCCCAGCGCCACACACGCTCCGTCACCGCCTCCACGCCCGCCTGCGCCTCCACCACGATCAGCGCCGCCTCCGTCACCTGCATCGCCGTCCGCGCCTCGTGACTGAACATGTGAAACCCCGGCGTATCGATCAGGTTCACCTTCACTCCCTGCCACTCCGCAAACGCGACCGCATTCTGCATCGTCGTCCCGCGCGCAACCTCCTCTTCGTCATACGCCGTCACCGCCGATCCATCCGCCACGCGCCCCTGCGTCGTCGTCATTCCCGCCGCCTGCAACAGCGCGGCAATCAGTGTCGTCTTCCCGCTCCGCGCATGGCCCGTCACCGCCACATTCCGAATCTCACTGCCCGGATAATTTCGCATCTCGCCCTCCTGTGCCCGCTTTTCCGGTCCCGTCCATCGGTTCCATTCCCGCGCTCGAATTCCCAGCGCTCGAATTCCCAGTGCTCGATTCGCCCGCTTCCGACTTCGTCGTCAGCTTCGCCTCCGGTTTCATCTCCGGCTTCGCCTCCAGTGTCATCCCCGGCTTCGCCTCCAGCGGATCCGACGCGCAGCAGTACCCCCGCCCCGCCAGATCGAGCGATTGCGTCAGCGCATTCAGCAGCCGATGCTCGCCCGCTCCGCCAGCGCGCGGCAAAGGAATATGCGGCAGGTGAAAATGTGGCAGATGCGGCAGGGGAATGCCTGGAAGATGCAACCGTTGCCGCGCAAGCGACTCGTCAGCGGACACACGCGAAGCTTCACCCTGCTGCTGTGAGCCGGATCGCGGCTCCGTCTTCGATCTGCCGAGACCCGTCATACGGTTCCCTCCGGCAGGCGTCCGCTCAGCGCAGACCCGCGCTGTCGGGCGTCTTCACTGAAGAACCGCAGCGTATCACAGCTTCCCGGAACTCTCAACGTGACCGCGAGCACACACCTGCCCGTCGGCCCCGCTCAGCCGCTACAATAATTCCGAGGACTTTTCCACTGCCATGAATCCCGCTCACTTTTTCTCCGGCCCAGGCACCGCTCGTTCCGCCGCGCGTTTTGCAGCCGTCCTTGCCGTCGTTCTCGCCCTCGTCTCCGGCTGTGCCCGCGCCCAGTACGGCGCGCCGCCCGTCACCCAGGTCCATGATCCCGCCGCGCTTCGTCCGCCCGCCGGCGCCCGCGTCGCCATCATCGAATTTGAAGACATGGAGTGCCCCGACTGCGCCCGCGCCAACCCCATCCTCATGCAGGCCGTCGCAACCTATCACATCCCCTGGGTCCGCCACGATTTTCCGCTGCCCTTCCATCCCTGGAGCTTTCAGGCGGCCGTCAACGCCCGCTGGTTTGACACCAAATCCAAGGCCATCGGCGACGAGTACCGCAACTCCGTCTTCGCCAACCAGCCCGCCATCACCTCGCTCGACGACCTGCGCCAGTTCACGGAAAAATGGGCCGCGCAACACAATATCCAGCTTCCCTTCGCCATCGATCCCGAGGGTCGCCTCGCCGCCGCCGTCAAAGCCGACTACGCGCTCGGCCAGCGCGTCGGCATCGAGCACACCCCCACCATCTGGGTCGCCACCAGCCACTCCAAAGGCGCACCCTTCGTCGAGGTCATCGATCGCAGCCGCCTCTACCAGTTGATCGATCAGGCCCTCGCCGACACCAGCGGAAAATAACTCTCGCAGCAGAACGCAACCGCTGCGATACGCGCGGACGCAAAAACAAAACAGGCGGAAGACTCCGAAACTCCGGACGATCTTCCGCCTGTTTTGCGTTCTTCTCGCGCTCTGCGTCGTGCGTTTACACCAACTCGTAGCCCGCGAACCAGTATCCAATCTCAAACGCCGCCGTCTCCGGCGCATCCGAGCCATGAATCGCGTTCTCTTCAATCGACCCGGCAAACTTCTTCCGGATCGTTCCTTCCTCCGCATTCGCCGGATTCGTTGCGCCCATCAGTCTGCGCAGATCGGCAATCGCATTCTCTTTTTCGAGCACCATCATCACAATCGGCCCCGAAGACATGAAATCCGTCAGCGAACTGAAGAACGGCCGCGCGCTGTGTACCGCGTAAAAACCTTCCGCCTGCTTCTTCGAGATCGACAGCTTCTTGATCGCGCAAATCTGAAACCCGCCCTTGTCCAACTCCGCGAGAATGGCTCCGGCATAGCCCTTGCGCACCGCATCCGGCTTGATAATGCTGAACGTGCGTTCCGCCACAAATACTCCTTCTCTGGTAAGCGATACCTGCCTCTATTGTAGCCAATCCCCGCGCCCCACGCGGCTTTTCCCGCCATCAGCGCATCTGTCACCGCCATCTTCAGCGACGCCGCGCGCGCCAGAAGGCGCTCACGCACAGATATGCAAACCCCATCGCAGCCGCAGCCGACAACAACAGCCGCTCGTGCTCCGTCCCGCCGTGCAGCGCCGCGCGCACCCGCCACACATCCGCGCCAAAATACACCGCAAACAGCCCGAAGAAGAATCCCGTCACCTCCAGCCACAGAATTCCCCCCACGCGCCGAAACGGCCGCAGAAACCCGCCCGCGCCGCGCCCGGCAGCCCGACCGACCACGCGCGTCGCCTTCCGCGCCGCCTGGCCCATCTCCGCGCGCGCGGCATTCTCCACCTCGCCGCGAATCTCGCCCTCGATCCGCCGTCCCGCGGCCACCGCGCGCCTTGCGTCCTCTTCGCGCTCGCTCATCACGCGGCCCGCCACGCGCACTCCCGTGCCCAGCAGACGACCCAGCTTCTCCGGCTTCATCTCGCTCCCGATCCCGCTGCCTGATCTCGCTCCCGCCGCTTCGACTTCAGTGTACCAGCGCCTCAACTCGCGCCTCATCGCCTCAATTCCCGCCCGGATTCCCACAGCGCGCCCGCGGGAACCATTTGCTCTTCGCCAACGTCAGAAGTAAGGTAATAGAAACCGGCCCGGCTCATCGGCGCATTCCTCCCTGCCCGCTCAGTCCTGACCATCGCAAAGGGGACGTTCATGAATCCACACTTGCGTGAGCTGATTCAGCAACTCGGCGAAGCCATACACGACTCCGTGCTCGAGTCCGAACAGATCGCCGGCGTCGTCCAGAACATCCGCCAGCAGGGCTTCGACGTCATGCTCATGCTGGAGGCCACCATCGGCCTCAACGATGTCTCGGAAAGCCCCGCAGAATCCACCGCTTTGGAGGGTTCCGATTTCACGCCCAACGATCTGAATTTTCTCAAGTCCCTCCGCATCTCCGTCGAAGGCGAAGAAGCCTCCTGAGGCTTCGCCGCGTCTGCTTTTTGCTTCGCCGAACCGCACGCTTGCCTCACGCTCTTCTTTGTGTTTACAAATCCCCCTGCAAACTCTGCCTCTTCCCGTCGCCTCTTCGCGCGCCCGTTCTGCTTCCTCAATCGCTCGCGCAGTTTTCGCAAAACAACTCTTATCCTGCTGTGATATTCTCGCCCGTCCGGGGAGAAATTTACCGTCCACTCCGCGGAAGTGTTCGACAATACCCTCATCGCACCGATTTCCTGTCACTGTTTTCAGTCAAAACGGGGCGAGCAAAAAGAGAGGCACTCATCCATGAAAGACACACTCGGCGTACTCCTCGCAGGCGGCGCAGGCGAGCGGCTCTTTCCCCTCACGCGGGATCGCGCCAAGCCCGCCGTTCCCTTCGGCGGCCACTACCGCATCATCGACATCACCCTGTCCAACTGCATCAACTCCGGCCTGCGCAAGGTCTTCATCATGACCCAGTACAAGGCCCTCAGCCTCAACCGTCACATCCGCGAGGGCTGGACCGGCATCGTCGCCCAGGAACTCGGCGAGTTCTTTGAAATCCTTCCGCCCATGCAGCGCACCGGCTCCAACTGGTACATGGGCACCGCAGACGCCGTCTACCAGAACATTTATTCCATCGGCTCCGAGCAGCCCAAATACGTCATCATCCTCTCCGGCGACCACATCTACAAGATGGACTACAGCCTCATGCTCCATCAGCACATTGACTCCGGTGCCGCGATCACCATGGCCACCCTGCCCATCGCTCCCGACGAAGTCTCCCGCTTCGGCGTCGTCGAGGTCGGCAAAGGCGGCGAGATTCTCGGCTTTGAAGAAAAACCCAAATCCACCACCTTCCGCTCGCCCTTCAATCCCGATTCCGTCGATGCCTCCATGGGCATTTACATCTTCAACACCGACACCCTGCTCAAGGAACTCATCGCCGACGCCGAAGACCCCAACTCCAAACACGACTTCGGCCACAACATTCTGCCCAACTGCCTCGGCAAACACAAAATGGTCGCCTACAACTTCGTCGACGAAAACAAGCAGCAGGCGCTCTACTGGCGCGACGTCGGCACCCTCGACGCCTACTACGACGCCAACCTCGACCTCTGCGCCGTCTCGCCCACCTTCAACCTCTACGACAAGCACTGGCCCATGCGCACCCGCGTCCGCCAGTATCCTCCGGCCAAATTCGTCTTCGGCGAGCCGGGCCGCACCGGACGCGCCATCAACTCCATCATCACCGCCGGCGTCATCATCTCCGGCGCCGAGGTCCGCAACTCCGTCCTCAGCCAGGATGTCCGCGTCAACTCCTACTCCGACGTGGACTCCAGCATCATCTTCAGCCACGTCAACATCGGTCGCCACTGCCGCATCCGCCGCGCCATCATCGACCGCGACGTCCAGATTCCCGAGGGCACCGTCATCGGCTACGACCCTGTCGAGGACAAAAAACGCTACTTCGTCGCGCCCTCCGGACTTACCGTCGTCACCCGTGACCGCTCGCTCTTTGAAAACCCCGTCTCGCAGGAGTTCCAGGAGCGTTATTGATCGCGCCCGTCACGGATTGCGCCCCGCAAATGCCGCTCGTTGCAAAACGCGCAATCGCGCCTTGACCAGCCAGCCCCCACCCCGACCGGAGCGCCCATGCGCTCCGGCCTGTTTTTTGATCCCGTCCAACCCTGCGCAGCCTCGATCCTGCGCCTGCGAGCAGGCACAGGGAACAAA
Source organism: Acidobacteriota bacterium (assembly GCA_021846275.1). Classification (GTDB taxonomy): domain Bacteria; phylum Acidobacteriota; class Terriglobia; order Terriglobales; family Acidobacteriaceae; genus Acidicapsa. Next base: position 232,463 of record JAJZBZ010000002.1, on the reverse strand, counting down.
ATCCACCAGCCCTGCGTACCCTCGTCCATGGCGACTGCGGCTACAATAAGCTGGACTTCAGGACTTTGGCAGCGGGCGGACTCACGCAGCGGCAAAGCCACCGGTTCCCACATGCGCCCGGCGCAGGCCGCACCACAGGCCCCAGCGCGGAATCCGGCGCAGGCCATGGACAACCCGGTCGCCCGCCGCAGCGAAGCCTCCGCCACGCGGGGAGCAATCGTGGAGCCTGACGCGGCAGCCATCCTTGCGCAGTGCCTGCTCGGCGACTCCGCCGCCTGGGCCGCCTTGGTTCGCGCCCACCATCGCCGCGTCTACGCTCTCTGCTTCCGCTTCACCGGCTCCGCCACCGACGCCGAAGACCTCACTCAGGAAGTCTTCCTGCGCATCTACGGCAGCCTCAGGAGCTTTGATCCCGAGCGCGGCTCCCTGCCCGTCTGGATCACCACCCTCACCCGCAACCTCCTCGTCGATCACTTTCGCCGCACCCGCAACCAGCGCCTCACCTCCAGCCTTGATGATGGCTGGAGCGACGATGCCGACGACCGTGGCGCGATTCCACTCGACCGCCTGCAATCGAACGACCCCGGCCAGCACGAGCAGCTCGCCCGCCGCCAGATGCAGCAGATGGTGCAGCGAGCGCTCACCCTCGTCTCGCCCGAACTCCGCGAAGCCGTCATCCTGCGCGACCTTCAGGATATGGATTACAAAGAAATAGCGCAGGTGCTTTCCATCCCCGAAGGCACCGTCAAATCCCGCATCAGCCGCGGACGCGCCGAACTGGCCCGTCTGCTTGAGTCCAACAAGAAGGAGGTGATGTAGCCATGGCCGATCATGATTCCACCATGAACCGCGAACGCATCCAACTGCCTGCCTCGCCTGCCTGCGGACGCTGGGAAACCATGCTCGTCGATGCCCTCGACAACCAGATCTCCGCCGACGATCAGGCTTTCTTTCAGCAGCACCGCGACGCCTGCGCCAACTGCGCCGCGCTCTATGAACAATCCTCCTGCGGCCGCCAGTGGCTCGCCTGCCTCGACGCGCAGCCCGAGCCACCCGCTGACCTCGTCGACCGCATCCTGCGCCACGCCGGTCCCAGCCTGTTTGCCACGCCGCCGGTTGCCACTGCCGCCGGGGTCGTCGCCATGCCCCCCGTCTGGCAACAGCCCGCCGGTCGCCTCGCCTGGCTGCGTCGGCTCGCCGAGCCGCGCCTGATGATGACCGCCGCCATGGCCTTCTTTTCCATCGCGCTCACTCTCAGCCTCACCCGCGCCCAGCTCCGCGCCGTACACGCCACCGAGATCAACCCCGGCTCCATGCGCGCCGCCCTTGAGCGCCGCATCGCCACAGCCTCCACGCCCGTCGTACGCTACTACGATCACCTCCGCCTGCTCTACGAGATCGAGTCCCGCGTCCACGAAATGCAGCAGCACTCCACCGACAGTTCGCCCACAGCGCAGCCTGGAAAATCGGGCCAGCTCCTGCCCGGAGATCACGCGGACCCTCACACCGCTCCTCAGCAGACGGTCAACCCCCCGCTGCTGATCGAGAGCGAAGACCCCGTTGAGGCCACGCTCCAACCCGGCCCGGAAACCCGCTCCGCAACGGAATCGCAAACCTTCCCTCAAACTGAATCTCAAACCGATCCACAAGCTGCGATCCGTTCCGCAGCCGTTTCCGAAAGGAGCCAGCCATGCAGTGCATAAATCATCCCGAGGTGGTGGCTTCCGCTTTCTGCCAGAGCTGCGGCAGGCCGCTCTGCGCTTCCTGCGTCGAACGCACGCCCGTCGGTCAGGTCTTCTGCTCTGCCTGCCGCGCCACGTCCGGCGCTGTTCCCCCGGCAGGCGCTTACCCACCTGGCGCGTACCAGCCCGCAGGCGCGCCCAATCCCGGCCTGGCCGCATTTCTCGGCCTCATTCCCGGCGTCGGAGCCATGTACAACGGCCAGTTCTTCAAGGGCATGGTCCACGTCGTCATCTTCGCCGTCCTGGTCACGCTCACCGACCGTTACGACATCGTCGGCCTCTTCATCGCCGCCTGGATCCTCTACCAGTCCTTTGAAGCCTTCCACACCGCGCGCGCCCGCCGCGACGGCCTGCCGCTGCCCGATCCCTTTGGCATCAATGAACTCGGAAGCTGGCTCAACTTCGGCGGCCACTCCGGCTCGACATCCGGCGCAGCCGCTGGCTCGCAGCCTGGCTTCACCCAATCCGGCTTTGCCCAGCCCGGTGCCGCGCCCGCCGCTGATCCCACCGCGCAGCCAGCCGGAGATCCGGCTTCCACTGCATCCGCTCCACCCTTTGCCCAGCCATTCTCCCAGCCCTACACCGGCTCGCAGCCGCCGTGGCCTGGCCCCACACCCGACTATCCGCCCGTCCCGCCGTCGCCCCTCGGCAACCTGCCCGTCCGCGCCATCGTCCTCATCGCGCTCGGCATTCTCTTCCTGCTTCAAACCATGGGCTTCGTCAGCGACATCGTCAGCCACAGTTGGCCGCTGCTGCTCATCGGCCTGGGAGTCTGGCTCATCCTCAGCCGCACCGGAATCGGAGGTCCACGCTCATGAGTGACTGGAATCGCGTCTTCGTTCTTCGCCGCCTGCGCGGCCCGGCCATGATCCTGCTCACAGGCGTCATCGCCCTGCTCGACCAGTTCGGCATCCTCACCTGGAGCCACGCCTGGCCGCTTTACCTCATCCTGCTCGGCGTCATCGCCCTGGCTGAACGCGCCGCGCTCGCCGCCATGCCGCCCGACCCCTACGGCGTCGGCTACCCCTCCGGCTACCCGCCAGCCGGACAGCCCGCTGGCCAGACCACAGCCAACCCGCCAGCATCCGGCTCGCCCGCATGGACCCGGAATGCCGCCGAGCCGGAGCAGGCCGGATTGGTCCCCGTCAGCCCATTCACCTCGCTCGCCGCGTCTCCCGCGGAGCCGCGTTACGACCACAATCCTGAACCCAATGACGACGAAAAGGAGAGCCACCGATGAGCACTCCGCCGAACACCCCGCCGCCGGGCGGCAGACCGCCCTATCCACCCTATCCGCCGAATCAGCAGCCGCCTTACACCGGCGACCCGCGCAATTACTGGCGTTACCAGCGCGACCAGCAGCGCCAGGCCTGGCGCGCCCAGCGCGAAATGTACCGCTACCAGCGCCGCGCTCTTCGTCGCTCGTCCATCACCGGCCCCATCCTGCTCATCGCCATCGGCGTCCTCGCCCTGCTCCTGGTCACCGGACGGCTTGCCGCCGACAGCTTCTGGACCTGGTACTACCACTGGTGGCCCATCCTGCTCGTCGCCCTCGGCGTCGCCGCGCTTGCGGAGTGGTTCTTCGATTCCCGCTCTGGCAACCCTGTCCTGCGTTCCTCCGGCGGCTCGGTCGGCCTCGTCATCTTCCTGCTCATCCTTGCCGCCATCGCCGGGGGCCGTATCCACAACTGGGCACCCTTCGTCTGGAACAACAACTCGGACGACGATTTCTTCAGCGCCTTCAGCGGCCCGCAGCATACCCGCGACATGGAGCCGGTCACCGCCACCGTTCCCGCCGGAGTCACGCTTCAGGTCCAGATTCAGGATCCCCGCGGCGATGTCCAGATCGCTACCGGAGACAGCAATCAGATTTCGGTCATCTCCCACGCCACGGTCTACGGCGGCAATGACTCCGACGCCGACAAGCTCTTCGCTTCGCACCATCCGCGCATCACCGTCAGCGGCTCCTCGGCCACCATCCTCGTCGATCCGGCCGACAATCTCCGCTCCAACCTCACCATCACCCTGCCGCGCTCAGCCTCCGTCAACGTCAACACCGCTCACGGCGATCTCTCCGTCACCGGCCTCGCCGGCAACGTCGAGGCCACCGTCAGCCACGGTGATTTCCAGGCCGCCTCCATCGGCGGTTCCGTCCACGAACACCTCGTCGGCAAAGGCGGCAGCGTCTCCGCCCACCAGATCACCGGCGACGTCTCCGCCGACGGCCTCGGCGACGACGTCACGCTCTCCGACATCACCGGCCAGGTCCGGCTCAGCGGCGACTTCACCGGCGACATCCACCTCGAGCGCGTCGCCCAGCCCATCCACTTCCACTCCACGCGCACCGACCTCTCCCTCGACGGCGGCCTGCCCGGCGACCTGTCCATGGACCTCGACTCGCTCCACGCCACACAGACCCTCGGCCAGCTCCACCTCGTCACCCGCGCCAAGGATATCGAACTCAACCAGGTCTTCGGCCCCACCGACATCACCGACAGCGACGGCACCGTCAGCCTCAGCCTCGCCGGCGACTACCCCGCCCAGGTCAAAAACAACAAGGGCGACATTGAAATCTCCCTGCCGCCCGGCTTCAACTTCCAGGTCAGCGGCCAGACCCACAACGGCGACATCGTCTCCGACTTCCCGCTCACCATCTCCGGCGACCAGAACAAAACCGTCACCGGCTCGATCGGCAAGGGCGGCCCGCAGATCACGCTCATGACCGACAACGCCGACCTCCACCTCAGCAAAGGACCATCCGCGCCGCCGCGCCCAACCATCTCCAGCGTCCCCGCCGTCCCGCACCCGCCCGCCGCGCCCGCAACACCGAATGCACCGCGCCTGCGCCTGCCCCACGGCCAATCCGCCGACAGCGCCACGCAATAGAAAAGCGCAGCCGAAGCTGCGCTTGTTTTTTTCCCCAACCTCACTCCCAGCCAACTGACCCCTGACGACTAATTACTTCCCTTCGTAAAAAACGGAATATGAAACGGCATCTCCGCCTGCGACCGTGTCTTCTGCTGTTTCTTCGTCTGCGGCGTCTCGCTGGCCACCTGCGTCGCCTGCGCGCTCACGCACATCCACTGTCCGCGCCGCTTCTCAAACACATGTGTGAACACGCCCTTGTCCAGAGCCTCCGTGTTGCCCGCCCTGTGCCGATACGTATACGTTCCCGTCGCAATCGCCACATCGCCCAGCACGCGCGCCGCCAGCACCTGCTGCTCCACCGCAGCCGTCTTGTCGTCCAGCGTGATCAGATTCGCAATCTGCTGGTCCCGCGTCGAAAACACGCCCGCCGCCGAAACATCCATGAACAGCGGCGACAGCACCAGCTCCAGCGCATACTGGTCCCGCTGATTGAACGCCGCCGACCACTTGTCCTCGACCGCCTGCAACTCGCGCACCGCCGGTGATGCCGTCGCCGCCGCGCCATTCGTCGCCGCGTCCGCAGCAGTAGCTGCTGTTGAACTGGTCGCCGAGCCATTCGCCGAACTGCCAGACGAATCGTTCGTCGAGCCGCCCATCGTCCCGTTTATCGCTCCCGGCAGCGCCGCCGCCGTCAGACAGGGGAAAACCAACGCCAGTGTTGCAATCGATGCAAGATGCTTCATGACACTCATCCTTCTTTGACGATTCTAATCGTTCTTCCGGTAGCACGCCTGTGCTGCCCGTCACCCTCCCGCGCGTCTCCGTCCGAATTCACCGCTTTTTCACGGTTTTTTCCAGAACTTCAACACCTTCCACAGTCCATCCCAATGCCCACCCTCCGCATTACACTGAAGTCTCACCATGGCCGCTGCCTCCAGCTTTACTCTCGACGCCGGTCTGCCCTCGAACGCAGACGCCGAGCGCACCATCCTCGGCGCGATTCTGCTCGACAACCCCCTGCTCGCCGAGGCCCAGGAAAAGCTCGTCGCCGAGGACTTCGCCCTCGACTCCCACCAGCGCATCTTCGCGCGCATGGCCGAGCTGAGCGCCGAAGGCCACGCCATCGACCTCGTTACCCTCAGCGAGATGCTCGGCCGCCACAAGGAGGTCGAGAGCGTCGGCGGCGTCGCCTACCTCGCCTCGCTCACCGAGGGCCTGCCGCGCCGGCCCATCCTCGACGAGTACATCCGCATCGTCAAGGACAAGAGCCTGCTGCGCCAGCTCATGCTCATCTGCTCGGCGGCCATCGCCCGCGCCGCCGACCAGAGCGAGCCGGCGCTCGACGTGCTCAACGCCGCCGAATCGCAACTGCTCGAAGTCGGCGAAAAGGGCATCAGCAAGGGTCTCGCCAGCCTCGAAGAGATCGTCAGCAACTCCTTCGGCTCCATCGACAATCTCTACCAGCAGGCCCGCGAAGTCACCGGCCTCGCCACCCACTACACCGAATTCGACAAGATGACCAGCGGCCTCCAGAAAGGCGAACTCGTCATCATCGCCGCCCGTCCGTCCATGGGCAAAACCGCCTGGGCCGTCAACATCGCCCAGAACGCCGCCATCCGCAGCGGCGCCGTCGTCGGCATCTTCTCTCTCGAAATGTCCAAGGAAGCTCTCCTGCGCCGCATGCTCGCCTCCCAGGCCTGGGTCGATCAGCGCAAGCTCCAGACCGGCTTCCTCGGTCGCGAAGATCAGGAAAAACTCCGTCGCGCCCTCGAAGACCTCGTCGAATCCAAAGTCTTCATCGACGACACCGCCGGCATCTCGCTCGCCGAAATGCGCGCCAAAGCCCGCCGCCTGCGCCAGACCCAGGGCCGCATCGACCTCATCCTCGTCGATTACCTTCAGCTCATGACCGCCAGCCTGCCGACTCAGGGCGGCCGGCGCCACGAAAACCGCACCCAGGAAGTCTCCGCCATCTCGCGCGGCCTCAAAGCCCTCGCCAAGGAGATGGAAGTTCCCGTCATCGCCCTCAGCCAGCTCAGCCGCTCCAGCGAGCGTCGCGGCGACGACAAGCGGCCCATGCTCAGCGACCTCCGCGAATCCGGCTCCATCGAACAGGACGCCGACGTCGTCGCCTTCATCCACCGCGAAAGCTACTACAACCGCGACAAGGACGAAGACCCCGACCGCAACAAAGCCGAAATCATCATCGCCAAGCAGCGCAACGGCCCCACCGGCACCGTCCACCTGGCCTTCCTCAGCCAGTTCACGCGCTTTGAAGACCTCGACACCCAGCACGAACAGTACTGAGGCCCGCGCACAGCTTTTTCCCCGCGCAGCGCCGCGTTTTTCCGCCTCAGCCGCGCGCTGTCTTTTGCCCGCGCAGCATTCACTGCGCCAGCAGCATCTCCAGCGCCTCGCGCGCATGCTGCAAACACGCCCGTGCCTCATCCTCGGCGATCAGTCCCTGATGCACCGCCCGCTTGCCCAGATCATTCACCTGGTTGGCCAGCCGCGGAAACCCCGCATCAATCCCCGTCGCCCTCAGATTGTTGTTCATCTCGTGCAACAGATTCCCCAGCGTCGGCGCATTCCTGTACCGCGTCTGAATCTGCCGCCGCAACGGCTCCGGCAACCGCTGCCGGATCGCCTCTTCCAGAACCGACCGGCACATCACCGCGCAGGCCGTGAACAGCCCCAGAAAATAGCACCGCGTCGCCTCATCCAGATACCGGTCCGCATCCTCTGACGCCGCCTGCTCCACCACGCACTCACGCAGGTGCTGCGCCCGCGCCACCGCCGGCTCGATCAGGTCAATCATCTCCGAGGCCATCGCCGCCCGCAACAGATCGCCCCCATCCAGCGCCACCTGAATCGCCTGCCACGCCGGAGCCTCGCCACGCGCGCCCGCCTGCTGCATCCGCGTCAGCGAGGTCAGCCTCTGCCGCGCATGCTCCACAAATCCCTTCTGCATCTCGTGGCCAATCTGCTCCCACTCCTCGGCAAACCGCTCCGGAGCAGCCTGATAGCGCTGCCACAGCTCCTCATAGACCACCGCCGGCAACACTGCCCGCAACTGCTCCATCCGACCGGCCCGCGCCAGCTCCGCAATCGCCAGCGAAAACTCCCGCCCCGGCGCGCTCGCGTCGGCCATCGTCAGCAGCAGCTCCCGCAGCCGATCAATTTCGATTCCCACGCTCTCGATTCCCGCCCGCTCAATGCCCGCGCCTGTGGCCGCTCGATTCACTCCCTCAGTCTAGCCAGCTTCCGCGCCAAACTCGCCACACCGCCGCGCATTCCCACCCCTCGCAGTGCAGGAGTGAAACCCACCCACGCGGAGCCGCCGAAACCGGAATACAGAGGAAATGGGGGAACGCGGACGAAATCAGATCGAGGTCTGATCCGCGCGCCATCCGGCGCTCAGTCGCGCAGACTCACCACCAGGTCAATCTCGATCCTCACGTCCTTCGGCAAACGGCTCACCTCCACCGTCGTCCGCGCCGGCGGCGTCCCGCCCGCGAAGTACCGCGCATACACCGCGTTCATCGCCGCAAAGTCGTTGAAGTCCGTCAGAAACACCGTCGCCTTCACCGCATCGCCCAGCGTCGCGCCCGCAGCCTCGGCCAACGCCTTCAGGTTCTCCAGCACGCGCTCCGTCTGCGCCTCAATCCCGCCCTCGACCACCCGCTGCGTCGCCGGGTCCAGCGCAATCTGTCCCGACGCAAACAGCATTCCACCCGCCTTCACCGCCTGCGCATACGGCCCGATCGCCGCCGGTGCCCGATCCGTGCTCACTGTCTCCTTCTTCACGCTCATGCTCCTTTTCCTGCTCCTGATTCTACCCACTCCGTTCCGCCTTCCCGGCTTTTTTCAGGAACAAAACCACAAGCCCTGTCGTATCCTTAGCCGAAGCATTCGCCGAAGCATTCCCGGCTGCGCTTCCATCGTTCCTGCCTGCGGGAGGTCTTCATGTTCCTTCGCGTCTCTCCTCGAGCCTCGTTCACCACGTTTTTTCGAGTCCTGCTTCTTCCCGTCTTGCTTCTTCCCGTCCTGCTCGCCACCGGCTGCCGCGTCAGCACGGACAAAGGCGCCAACGGCCAGGACAAGCGCGTCCGCATCGACACTCCCTTCGGTGGCCTCCACGTCAACACCGACCAGACCTCCGCCGCCGACATCGGCCTTCCCCTCTATCCCGGAGCCACGCCCGTCAACGACGACGGCGACAACCAGTCCGCCGACGTTCACATGGGCTTCGGCCAGTGGCAGCTTCGCGTCAAAACCGCCCACTACTTCAGCACCGATGACCGCGACAAACTCCAGGCCTTTTACCAGAAAGCCCTGCACCGCTACGGCGACGTCCTCACCTGCCAGGGCAACCAGCCCGTCGGCACCCCCACCAAAACCGCCGAAGGACTCACCTGCCAGAGCAACGGCGACTCCGGCCACGGCGGCCACAACATCGCCAGCGTCGATACCTCCGCTCACGCGCTCGTCCTCAAGGCCGGCTCGCCCCACCACCAGCACGTCGTCACCCTCGACAGCCAGTCCTCCGGACGCACCGGCACCAACTTCGGCCTCGTCGTCCTCGACCTGCCCGGAGGCGACGACGCCGACTGACGCGCCGCCCGGCCGATTTTTTCTGCCGTCGTTCTCCATCCGCGCCTGCTCGCGGTGATATGCTTGCGCTGGAGCAATCCCCCCACTTCAGGAGAACGACCCATGACCTCGCAACGAACCTTCGCGCTCACCGCCGCCTTCGCGCTCGCGCTGCTCATCCCCGCCACAGGCTGCAAATCCAAATCCACCACCACACCCTCCGGCTCCGCCGCCGCTTCCGGCGCGCAGGGCAACACCGCCAATCTGCCACCCTCCGGCAACGGAGCAGCAGGCAACGGAGCGCCAGGCTCCGCGGCACCCTCGGCTCCCGCTCAGCCGCCGCCGCCCGCCGTCGTCAACCTCGCCGCCGGAACCCGCATCCGCGTCAGCCTCGACAGCGACCTCGGCTCCAAAATCAGCCAGCCCGGTGACAGCTTCAGCGCCACCGTCGCCGACGACGTCATGACCAGCGACGGCCAGGTCATCATCCCGCGCGGCTCCCGCGCCGAAGGCACCGTCCTCGACGCCAAGCCCCTCGGTCGCTTCAAGGGCGGCGCGCTGCTCGCCGTTCAGCTTGACCGCGTCCACACCCAGTGGGGCGCATACCCCGTCCGCACCAGCACCATCGACAAGGTGGAAAAAGGCAAAGGCAAGCGCAGCGCCCTCATGATCGGCGGCGGAGCCGGCCTCGGCGCGCTCATCGGCGGCCTCACCGGCGGCGGCAAGGGCGCGCTCATCGGCGGACTCGTCGGCGGCGGAGCCGGCACCGCGGGCACCGCCTTCACCGGCAACAAGCAGATCGTGCTTCCCGCTGAAACCCTGCTCACCTTCCACCTCGACCACGCCGTCCAGGTCACCGAATAACCCCGCTCGCTCAGAGTCACTTCGCAGGACGCCGCAGCAGGACGCCAGCCCATCGGCGTCCTGTTTCGTTTTTCCGTTGCGTTTCCCGCCGCCCGTCCGCGCCCCAAACGATACACTTGAAGAGAAGTCTTTCAGGAGAATCGCGTGACCCCGGCCTGCCTCCGCTGCGGCGAATCCGTCCAAGCCACTGACCGCTACTGCCCCGCCTGCGGCATGCCTCAGCTCCTCTGCCAGCCCATCGAGCAGTCCGAAGCCGAGCAACCGGACAGCCGCCTCGCCGCCAGCCCAGCCGCCGCGCCAGCCGCCTCACCCGGTGCCACCGGCATCACCTGGCGGCTCGCCCTCAGTGTCGCCATCCTCTTTGGCATCCCCGCCGGACTGCTCTGCTCCACCCTATCCTCCATCGGCCAGTCGCTCTCCATCCTCTGGATGCTCTCCGCCGCCGCCTGGTCCGTCGTCCTCTACGCCCGCCGCGCCCGTCCCGGATGGATCACCATGGGCATGGGCGCGCGCATCGGCTTCGTCACCGGCCTCGTCGCCTGCTGGCTCACCCTCTTCGTCAACGGCATCGCGCTCTGGCTCCAGCGTTTCCCGCTCCACCAGGGCGCGCAGCTCGACGCCGACTGGTCCTCGCTCGTCGCGCGGCTCATGGACCAGGTCGCCGAAATCAATCGCCAGATGGCCGCACAGCCCGGATTCTCCGCCTCCGACGCCGCCCAGATCACCCACCTCTGGTCCAGCTTCCTCGCCTCGCCACAGGGCCGCGCCGGCTTCATGCTCTTCGCCTTCCTTTTCGCCGCATTCCTGCTGCTCCTCTTCGCCATTCTCGGCGGAGTCATCGGCACCCGCCTGCTCCCCGCCGAGCGCCGCCGCCCACGCGTCTGAAGCGCATTCCGGCTACAATGGCAAAAACAGTTCCTCGGACTCCATTTCCGTCCGAATACTGCATCCCACGGAGTTTCCGATGAGCGATTCCACTCCCCGTCTGCGCGAAAAAGGCCGCCTGCTTTCCGCCTCTGAGATTGAGCGAACCCTCGTACGGCTTGCCCACCAGATCGTTGAAAAAACCAACGCCGGCGAAGACCTCATGCTCGTCGGCATCAAGCGCCGCGGCGTACCCCTTGCCAACCGCCTCGCCGCCCTCATCGCCGCCATCGAAAAACGCCCCATCGCGACCGGCGTCCTCGACATCCAGTTCTACCGCGACGACCTCAGCACCCACGACGAACGCCCCATCGTCCGCACCGTCGATCCAGCCATGGACGTCAACGGCCGCGACGTCATCCTCTGTGACGATGTCCTCTACACCGGACGCACCGTCCGCGCCGCCCTCGATGCGCTCTTTGACCACGGCCGCCCGCGCCGCGTCCAGCTCGCCGTCCTCATCGACCGCGGCCACCGCGAACTCCCCGTCGAAGCCACCTACGTCGGACGCGCCGTCCCCACCAGCAGCCGCGAGATCATCGAAGTCAAATTCCGCGAAGTCGACAACGACGAACAAGTCCTCCTCGTCGAACGCATCGACTGACACACCGCCCACTCCCCATCTCCACACCTGCCGCCGCTCCTGCCGCCGCCGTTGCTGTTGCCCTTGCCGTTGCTTTTTTGTTGTCATTCCCGCAGGGAATCTGCTTTTCAGTCGTCAGTCGTCAGGGGTCAGTCGTCAGCAAAGCCTTTGCCTTTGCTTTTGCTGTTGTATTTTTGTTGTCATTCCCGCAGGGAATCCGCTTCTGTCTTTGTTCTTGCTGTTCCCATCGTCCTCAGCCGTCGCCCGCCCGCGACCAACGGAAGCGGCCACGAAGGATCGTGGCGCGCAAAGCGCGCGTCTGCCCCACGCAGTGGCGTCTGCCCCACGCAGTGGCGGCTGCCGCATGCAGTGGGGTCTGCCGCATGCAGTGGGGTCTGCTGCATGCAATGCCATGCAACGCCTCTGTGCCGTTACACTGTGACGGGACCCTTATGACCACCCTCCGTCAATCCATACAGTCCTCGCGCACCCGCCCCGACGCGCTGCCAGCCTCCGTGCCCTTTGCCTCGACCGGCCATCCCGGCTCTCTGCTCGGCATCTCCGACCTCTCGCTCGACCAGATCACCGGCACTCTCACCCGCGCCAGCCTGCTCGAATCCGAAGACCCGCTCGCTCGCGCCCATCGTCTCGCCAAGCGCCGAATCGCGCTTCTTTTCTACGAGTCCTCCACGCGCACGCGCACCAGCTTTGAGCTTGCCGCCAAATCCCTCGGTTGCGACACCACGCTCGTCTCCAGCCTCTCGTCCAGCATCGAAAAAGGGGAAACCCTCAAGGACACCGGCCTCACCCTGCGCGCGCTCGGCGCCGAAGCCATCATTCTGCGCCACCCAAACTCCGGCGCGCCCTGGCTCCTGGAGCAATCCACCGGCCTGCCCGTCCTCAACGCCGGTGACGGCATGCACGAGCACCCCTCGCAGGCTCTGCTCGACCTCCGCACCATCCTCGCTTGCCTGGGTCTCGGCGCGGAAACCGCCATCGCCGCCAACACTCTCGCCGGCGTCACCGTCACCATCACCGGCGACATCCTCCACAGCCGCGTCGCCCGCAGCAACATGCTCCTGCTCCCGCGTCTCGGTGCCCGCGTCCAGCTCTGCGGACCGCCCGCCCTGCTGCCCGATCTCGCCGCTCAGGCAGGCCCCGGCATCACCATCGAGCGCGACTTCGACCATGCCCTCGCTCAGTCGCACATCGTCATGATGCTCCGCATCCAGGCCGAGCGCCTCGCCGGCCTCCAGCTCGATCTCGACGAATATCGCCAGCGCTACCAACTCACTGTCGAGCGACTCGCCGCCCACCCATCCGTCGCTCACGTCCTCCATCCCGGACCCATCATTCGCGGCCTCGAACTCACCGCCGAAGTCGCCGACGGCCCGCAATCCCGCATCCTCGACCAGGTCCGCAACGGCGTCGCCATCCGCATGGCCCTCGTCGAACGAGCCCTCACCGCCACCCGCTCCGGAGCCACGCAATGAACGACCACGCAGGAAACGCCAGCCCAGAAAACGCCAGGCCAGCAAACGAGCGCGCAGCAAACACACCCGGCACCCCGCCCATCACCCTCATCCGTGGCGGACGCCTCGTCGATCCCGCCGCCGGCATCGACGAAAAACGCGACCTGCTCCTGCGCGATGGCCGCGTCGCCGAAGTCGCCCCGCGCATCCATCTCTCGCCCGCCGACGCCGCCCACACGCAGATCCTCGATGCCACCGGCCTCGTCGTCGCGCCCGGCCTCATCGACATTCACGTTCATCTCCGCGAACCCGGCCAGACCCACAAGGAAACCATCGCCACCGGCACCGCCGCCGCCGCCGCAGGCGGATTCACCGCCGTCGCGGCGATGCCCAACACCGTTCCCACCAACGACACCCCGGAGATCACCCGCTGGATGCAATCCCCCGACCGCAACCCCAGCGCCCGCGTCTTTCCCATCGCCGCCGCCACGCGCGCCCTGCGTGGCGAACAGATCAACGACTTCGCCGCCCTCAAGGCCGCCGGAGCCGTCGCCGTCACCGACGACGGCCATCCCATCCTCCGCGACAACATCATGCGCGAAGTCCTCGCCGCCGCCACGCGCCACGGCCTGCCCGTCATCCAGCACGCCGAGGACACCCGCCTCACCGAAGGCGCCAGCATGAACGCCGGCCCGGTCGCCTTCCGTCTCGGCCTGCGCGGCATGCCGCCCGAGGCCGAATACGGCCTCGTCGAACGCGACATCCGCCTCGTCGCCGAACTCGCCCGCGACAGCAAATCCGCGCGACCCCACCTCCACGTCGCACACACCTCCACCGCACAGGCCGTCGCCGCCGTCCACCAGGCCCGCCGCAACGGCCTCCACGTCACCTGCGAGGTCGCTCCGCACCACTTCCTGCTCACCGAACACCACGTCGGCTGCTACAACACCCACGCCAAAATGAATCCGCCCCTGCGCTCGGAGGCCGACCGCGACGCCATGATCCAGGGCATCCTCGACGGCGTTGTCGACGCCATCGCCACCGACCACGCCCCTCACGCCGCCCACGAAAAAGAGGTCGAATTCGAACGCGCCCCCAACGGGATCACCGGCCTCGAAACCGCCCTCGGACTCAGCCTCCACTGGCTCCACGGCGAGTGGCGCCTGCCGCTCAGCCGCGTCCTCAGCCTGCTCAGCGCCCAGCCCGCCGCGCTGCTCGGCTTCAAAGGCCGCGGCACGCTCTCGGTCGGCAGCTTCGCCGACGTCATCGTCTTCGACCCCGACGCCGAATGGACCTGGCTGGCAGCCCACTCGCGCTCCCGCTCCCGCAACTCACCCTTCGACGGCTGGACCATGCGCGGCCGCATCCGCCACACCCTCAGCGAAGGCCGCCTCGTCCACTCCGCCTGACCCGGCGCCACGCCATCGAGCGTGAAAACCCCATAAACCGCACCAGACCGGCAGTCTCCCGCCAAGGAATCTCCGACGGCAGCTTCCATCCGCCGCTCCCTCTCAAACTGGTTCTGGATTTGTTCAAAACGGAAGCCAGTTTCGCGCCAATCATTTCGCTTCCGACTTCAGGACTGCCTCTGGCTTCGCGCACAAATTGACTCGGCCAAACCGGGGAAATCCAGTCCGCACCCAGCCTGTCAGAATTTATATTGCGCCCTATGCTCCGAATGCAGTGCTCCTGAACAATTCACTACACTACGAGGCACTACATCCACGGATTCATCCACTCCACCGGCAGATCCGCCACGTCCTTCTCATTGCGCGTTACCAGTGTCAGCCCATGCACCGCCGCCGTCGCCGCCAGCAGCGTATCCACCACCGGCCGCGAGCGCACCGCAGACCACTCCCCCCAAAGCCGTGCCACGCGCCCGTCAATCGGTACCGTTTGCCGCGCAAACCGCATCTCCAGTTCATCCACCCATCTCGCCAGCAGCGTCGCTCCGGACGCATCCACCCGTCTCCGCGTCTCCACGCCCTTGCGCAGTTCGCCCAGCGTCAACACACTCAGCCGCAACTCTTCCGGTTCAGCCTTATCCAGAAACCGCATCACCCGTGCCTCCGGTCGCAGCTTCCGCGTCTCAGAAATCACATTCGTGTCCAGCAAATAAACGCGCCGAGCGCTCACAACTCTACCTCGCGCCCGGTGTCGCGCTCCCGCTCAATTACCCATTCCTCCACCTTCGGCCCGCCCAGCAGCCAGGCCTTCAGGTCTGGCTGCCTGCCCACCATCGCGCGATAGTCCTCCACTGAAAGCACCACCGCACGCTCGCGCCCATGTCGCGTAATCACCTGCGGCCCGTCCTTGTGAGCAACCTCGATCAGTTCACTCAGCCGCGTCTTCGCCTCCTGCAACTGCCATCCGGCCATATCTCACCTCACGATCTCCATTATCTACTAAATTTTAGACTATTTCAACTATAATATTCTAAACACAATTCTTCCTTCGCCGCTCAAGTAACGAACAGCAACCAAGTGGCATAATTTCAGTTATGGCGGATACAGCAGCCCTATGGGTGACAGCAATTTTGAGCGTCGTGGCGATAATGGCTGCGCCAGTCTCAGCTTTGCAGATTCAGCGAAAAATCGAGGAAGAGAAAGCGCTACGTCTGCGTCGGCAAGCTATCTTCAATACCCTGTGGGTCAATCGACGGCGGCAATTCTGGATTGCACGGATTGATGCTCTTAATATGATCGCTATTGAGTTCGTCGGTCAGCAAGGAGTGCTCGACGCATGGGAGGCATTGTTTGCTCACTACGTGAAGAACACTCATCCGGGGAGTCAAGAGCAGATATTCAACGAGCGGGAAGGGTTGTATGCTGACTTGTTATACGAGATGAGCAAGGTACTGAAGTACAGATTCAGCCGCACAATTATCCGGGAAAGCGCATATCGTCCAGAGTTTCATTCGGAGATGGATACGATGGAAGTAGAGACACGTCGATCTCTCCATCAGTTGCTCAAGCTCAATGCACTTCCAGTGCGCTTTGTTGGCGCTGAAACGAATCCCACTCGCGAAGCGACAACACAAATCCATGACGGCGCGAACGCTACAGTATTGCCGGACACCCCAAACGAACCACCGCGCGCTGCGGAATAACGCATCCTAGGCGGTTCTCACCCAGCCGTTGTCGCCATCGCCGCGCGCACCGCGCTCAGGATCACCTGCTCGGCCTCGTTCAGCGGACCCTCCAGCGTGCATCCCGCCGCGTTCTCGTGTCCGCCGCCGCCCAGTTGCTCGGCAATCGCCGCCACGTTCACGCGCGCCCGTGGTCCCTTGCTGCGCAGGCTCAGCCGGAAGCGACCCTCCGGCAGTTCGCGCAGAAAAATCGCCGCCTCCACGCCTTCAATCGACAGCGCGTAGTTCACGATTCCTTCGCAGTCCTCTTCGCTCGCGCCGGTCGTGCGCATATCCTCGTCGCTCACGCTCAGCCACGCCAGTCCGCCCTCGCAACGCAAGGTCGCCAGCGCCCGTCCCAGCAACTCCATCTTGGCCAAAGGCACGGCAAAATAAATATCCCGTGCAATCGCCACCGGATCGGCTCCCGCCGCCGTCAGCTCCCCGGCCAGCGCAAAGGTCGCGGCCTCGATCCCGCCGTAGCAGAACCCGCCCGTATCCGTCAGCAGCGTCACATACAGGCACGTCGCCATCTCCGGCGTCACCGCGCATCCGGCACCCGCCACCAGCCGATGCACCAGTTCGCCCACCGAGCACGCCGTGCGGTCAATCCAGTTCAGAGTCCCATACGCGCGCCCGCTCGCATGATGATCGATATTGATCTGCGGATACGCCTCCAGGCCGATCAGCCGCGTCCTCGCCAGCCCGTCGCACTCCAGCACCACCACCGCGTCATACAGCCCATGCACGCCAATCATCGTCTGTATCCGGTCCGCCCCCGGCAGCCCGCGATACACCGCCGGCACGCGATCCGCCGTCACCATGTCCACATGCTTGCCCATCTGCTCCAGCAGCATGCCCATCGCCAGCATCGACCCCACCGCATCCCCATCCGGACGCGAGTGCGAACAGACCACAAACCGCTCATTCGCCCGCAGAAAATCCAGAATCGCCCGCGCCTCGGCAGGCAACAGCACCGGCACGCGCTCCCGCGCCCCGGCGGAAGCCGTCGCGCCCGTCTTCACCCTGCGAATTGGCTGAGAAAGCGCCATGTCACTCTATTCCGCCGCGCGACCGCTCGACTCCGTCCCGCCGCTCTGCGTTCCCTTGCGCGCGCGCTTCTCCGCGCGATGCAGCAGCTCGTCAATCCGCCCCTGCAACCTCTCCTTGCGATCCACATGAAACGTCAGCTCCGGCACGCGCTGCAAACCCATCCGCTCCTTCAGCTCATGCCGTATAAATCCCTTCGCCGCCTGCAGCGCCTCAACCGTCTGCTCCTCGATCTCTTCGCCGCCATCCACGGCCAGAAACACCCGCGCCGACTTCGACGCCGGATTCATCACCACCTCCGTCACATGGCAGAACCCGATCCGCGGATCCGTCAGCTCGCCTTCCAGCATCGACCCGATCTCTTCGCGCAGCCCCTCGGCCACGCGCCCTCGATGATATATCCGACTTCTCGGTTCCGCCATCTTCGCCCGCTCCCGCTTTTCCCGTCCGCTTTTGGCATCCACCAGAATAACAAAACCGCATCGCCGCCAAACCCCCGGTGCCTGGCTTCGCCATTTCCCTCGCTCTTGTCGTTGTCCTAGCTTTTTTGCTGTCATTCCCGCAGAGAATCCGCTGTTCGCTCCAGCCTCCACAATCGACAACTGACCCCTGACAACTGATCCCTGACAACTGACCCCTGCCAACTACTTCGGCAATGCCCCATCCATCTCCATCCTGCCCGTCACACCCAGCGCCTCGCTCAGCGCCTCGGCAATCCCCGGCGCAGCCGCGAAGACAAAGTTCCCCTTGCGCAGCGCGTCGCCAACGAGGAAGCGGTTCACGCGCGCACCCGCCTCGCGCGCCATCACCATCCCCGCCAGCCAGTCCCACGCATACATATGCAGCTCCACGCACGCATCCACGCGCCCCGCCGCCACCTGCGCCACCGCCAACGAACCGGACCCCGCGCCGCGCACGCCCAGGCCAGAGTCCATGCCGCGCCGCAGCATCTCCAGATACTCCTGCTTCGGCTGCCGCGCGGCCCACCCCAGCTCCACCAGCGCGCGGCTCAACTCCGTCGTCGCCGACGCGCGCATCGGCTCCCCATTCAGCCACGCTCCGCCGCCCGCTGCCGCGCTGTACAACTCCTCGACCATCGGCGCATGGATCACGCCCACCGTCGCCTCGCCCGGTCCGCAATCAGCCTCTTCCACCAGTGCAATCGAGACGCAGAAATGCGGAATTCCCCGCGCAAAATTCGACGTGCCATCAATCGGGTCCACCACCCACGTATACGCCGAAACCTCGCCGCCACCCTCCTCGCCCAGCATCGTATCCGTCGGAAACGCCTCCAGCAGCCGCTCCCGCACCAGCCGCTCCACCTCGCCATCGGTCGCCGTCAGATAATCCTGCGGCCCCTTGAACTGATAGGCCACCTCGTTGCTCGTCCGCGCCAGAAACCGCCGCCTCTGCAACGCTCCCGCCTCGCGCGCCACAGCCTCGGCCACGCGCCACCGCTTCACCCGCTCCCCATGCTCGCTCATGCCTTCCAGTATCGCAAACAGCGCATCCGCAGCCGCGCGAGAAATCTCTTGGGCTTTGCGCCCGGCGCGTGCTAGCCTCGCCTCACCCGTGACCAGTTCGACGCAAAGTTCCGAATCCGGCGGCCTGCGCCGCTCGCTCTCGCTCTTCGATCTCGTCCTCAGCCAGATCCTCTTCGTCGTCGGCTCCGGATGGGTCGGCTTCGCCGCGCTTCTCGGTCGCGCCCAGGCCGTTTACTGGATCACGGCAATCGCAGTGTTTTACCTGCCCATGGCCGCGTCTGTCGTCTGTCTCAACCGCGCCATGCCGCTCGAAGGCGGCCTCTACTCCTGGGCGCGCATCGCCTTCGGCGACTTCCTCGGCTTTCTCGTCGCCTGGAACATCTGGGTCTACTCGCTCGGCGTCGCCGCCGTCATCCTCTTCGCCATGCCGTCAGAGATCGGCTACCTGCTCGGCCCCATCGGCGCTCATCTGGCGGAAAATCCTCTCGCCAGCGCCGCCATCGTCCTCGGCGTGCTCGCGCTGCTCACGCTTGCCTCGTTCTTCGGACTTGAATTCGGCAAATGGTTCCACAACCTCGGTGGCACCGGCATCGTCCTCGTCTTCACGCTGCTCATCCTGCTGCCGCCGCTCGCCCTGCTGCGCCACCAGCCCATTCACTGGGAGCCGCTGCCCATCGCCCTGCCCGTGCTCAGCCGCCACGCCTTCGCCACCGTCGGCCTCATGATGATCGGCGGCCTGGCGGGCCTCGAATACATCGCCATCCTCGCCGGGGAAGCGCAGTCTCCGGCGCGCACCATCGGTCGCTCCGTACAGATCGCATCCCCCGTCATCTGCCTGCTCTTCGTTCTCGGCACCAGTTCCGTGCTCGCCTTCGCACGCGGCCCCGTCAACCTGCTCGCGCCCATCCCGCAGACGCTGCGCCTGGCGCTCGGCAGCTCCGGCTGGGGCAACCTGCTGGCCATCGCCTCCATCGCCGCGCTCCAGTTGCGCCTGCTCGGCACGGCCAGCCTCGTGCTCACCGGTGCCAGCCGCCTCGCGCTCACCGCCGGATGGCATCACCTGCTTCCCGGCTGGTTCACGCGCCTTCACCCGCGCCGCTCCACGCCTGCGAACGCCATTCTTTTCACGGCACTGCTGGTCGCCGCCATCCTGCTCTCGGCCTCGGTCAACACGCGCATCCAGGAGGCATTCCAGCTCATGCTCGCCGCCTCCGTCGCTCACTACGCGCTTGCCTACATGGCCATGTTCGCCATTCCCATCCTCGCCGCCGCCACGCTGCGCCGCCAGTTCCCGCGCTGGCTCGCCCTCAGCTCCGCCGTCGGATTCGCCGCCACGCTCTTCAGCCTCGCCGTCACCATCCTGCCCGTCGTCTCCGTCGCCAGCCCCGCCGCCTACGCCGCCAAAATCATCCTCGCCACCACTCTCTCCAACCTCGCCGCCGCAGCCTTCTATCTCATCCGCACCCGCGCCTAAACTCCCTCAATCGACCCGTCAACCCATACCGGCAAAAGCTCGCCCGCCTAACATTTCCATGCATTTTCCCGTGAATTCACTTCCCGTCGGCCAGCCCCGCGATCACCCGCTCCGCCGCGCGCGCCAACGCCACTTCCCGCCGATAGAATTCATGCCCGCGATCCGCCAGAGTCTGCATCTCGGACGCACTCATCGCTTCGCGCCGCCTCAGAACATCCCCGACCAGCGCAAACGGCATCGCCTCAAACGCACGAAATCCCTCCATCCCCCGCCGCGCAATCAGGGGAACCATTCCATGCGCCTGATAGCTCGCCAACACCCCTGATTTCTCCCATTTGTCGGGCCAGTAGCGCACCACCCCGGCCACGCTCGTCGCCATCAGCGCGCTGGCGTCTCC
Organism: Acidobacteriota bacterium; assembly: GCA_021846275.1. Lineage (GTDB taxonomy): Bacteria > Acidobacteriota > Terriglobia > Terriglobales > Acidobacteriaceae > Acidicapsa. The sequence goes on along the minus strand of JAJZBZ010000002.1, from coordinate 211,885 downwards.
TTCGCTCAGAAACCCCGCCCGCTCCACCGGCAAATCCCCAATCCGCGCGGGAATCCCCGCGCTCACCCCCGACCCGACATCGACGATCCGATCCAGCCCCAGAATCCGGCACAGCCGCGCCAGTCTACCACCGTACTGCCGATAGAACCCCACCCGCGTCTCCCGTTGACCAAACACCACCAGTTGCCGCTCCCGCTCGCTCAGCGGCAGCGGTCGCTCCAGCTCGCCCATATTCGAAAAAATCCGCACCTGCCGCAGCGGAGTCGCCGCATCATTCATCCCCTCCAGCCAACTCAGATACATCCCCGAAGAGCTGAATCCCATCCGCGCCGAAGCCAGCAACGCGCGCACCGCCCGCATCTGATTCCCACGCGTCCAGAATGCCCGTCTCCACGGCCACCCATGCGCCCACATCTCGTGAAAAAACACCGCCAGCCGCTCCCCGGCTCCCAGCTCGCAAATCTCCCTGGCAAACCGCAGCGGCAACCCGTCCGACGTGTACGCATACGGCCCATAATGCAGCAGCACCCGCGCCTCCGGCATCGCCCGCATTCGCTCCCGCAACAGGCCAGACAGCCCCTCACCCGTGGCAGAGTCCGCATAGATCACCCGCCAGCCAACCCTGCTCCCGGCCTCGCCACCGTTCCTCGGCCTGCGCAGCACCACAATCTCGCTCTCCGCGCCCGACTGCCGCCACATCTCCTCCGCCAGATGCCGCGCATAGTCGCCCATCCCGTCCACATCCGGACGAAACCCTGAAACCACCTGAATCACCTGTCGTTTTGCAGTTGCCGCGCTCTGTTCCATCTCCAGCCTGGCCTCAGCTTCATCTCTGGCTGCTTCGGCCTCAGAGTAACACCCCGGCAAATGCGCCCAATGCGACGACAACCGCAATCACCCCTCCCGACACTCCCACGCAGGCAATTCTTTCCGTTTGTGGCATACTGAATTCCTCAGAGGCGCGTGAGTGGCCAATGGATTACTCATTCGCCAACATTTCGCCCATTTTTCGTTGGCAAGAAAATTAATACCACCCCCCTGGGGGGTAACCGCGTTAATAGCAAAACAGTTAACGCGGGAAAAACGATTCAACTCGCTGTATCCAATGCAGTTATAAGGATATTTCGCTCCCATCCCGATCTTAGGCAACGACACTCCAGTCGGTCCTGTGGTATTTCAATTTGGGTTTTGGGGCTACTTCCAGGCACACCGTATCTCTTCGGGATTCGCCGGCCAGTCCTGTTCCAGCCGATCACACGCCCGGCTGCTCACCGTCCGCTTCGCGGGAAAATTTCGGACATTTTTGCCGCCCTCGTCAGGCGGTCATTTCCGTTATCCGAAGAACGCGCGTGGTGCGCGTGTTCATCCTGCGTGAAAGGGGTAATCCCGCCCGATTGGTTCGGAGTCAGAGCGCGGGGCCGTCGTAGATGGCGTCGCAGTCCATGCGGAGGGTTCCGTTGTCGTCGAAGACCAGGCCATTGAAACGGTAGGTGTTGCCGGTGGCGATCGGTGAGGCGGTTTGCATGGACGCCGAGGCGTCGGCGTAGACGATGATCGTGTTGGGCTGGGTGAGCGGGTTGCTGTCGCCGAGCGTGGCGGTGTTGGGGAACAGATCGTAAGGCGCGAGGGTGATGGTGTAGGTGGTGAAGGCTCCGGCGGTGGCGGTGGCGGTGACGAGGCCGTCGACGGTCTGCGGGATCAGGACGAGGGTGGAGGGTTGGACATAGCTGGGCGGCGTGGAGGCGAGATGCAGGATGGCCAGGGTGTTCTGGCCGCCGACGATGTGTGCGGCGTCGAAGCGTGGCTGAAAGGGCAGTTGCGCGAGGTTGGCGAGCTGGGTGGAGATGGCGAACGTGGTGGGGCTGGCGTAGTTGTAGGTGGCGCCGTAGGGGACGACGGGCGAGGTTTCGCTCAGCAGCATGGGGGTGATGCTCTGGGCCGGGATGGGGTTGAGCACGGGGCCGAGCGTGAGCGTGGTGTTGGAGGTCGTGGTGTCGTAGACGGAGACGCGTGTGGCCAGGAGGGTTCCGTTGGGCTGGACGGAGGCGTCGAAGTCAACGGCCATGCCGGTCGAGAGGGCGGAGAGGCCGCTGACGCCGTGGAAGGCGGTCGCGCTGTTGGTGGTGACCTGCCAGGAGGGGCTGAATTCGCCGACGCCGAAGAGGAGATTGCCGCCCACGCTGAAGCCGGAGGCGGTGGTGGACTGGATGACGCCCTTCATGCCGGCGAAGACGGGCATGGCGGACGAGCCGGAGTTGACGGCGGTGAGGGTGAAGTCGGGCGTCATGGACTGGACCTGCTGAGTGACGCCGGGCGTGCAGAAGGTGAAGGGCTTCACGGTGGAGGCGAGCTGGAGATTGAGTGCGAGCAGGGTGGAGGAGCCGGAGATGGTGATGGGCTGCGGCAGGCTGACGTCGACGGGATCGATGGTCTGATAGGCGGCAAATCCGTCAATGGTGAGGTTGGCGGGAGCGCCGGCGACACCGGCGCAGTAGGCCAGGCCGGAGTTGAGGGTGAGCGTGGCGCTGGTGTAGGTGCCGGGCGGGATGTTGCCGGTGAGGATCGGCTCCATGGGGCCGTTGACGTGGAGAAACTCCTCGCCCTGCTCGGCGGAAAAGAGGGTGACGGTGGTGCCGGATTGCGAGGTGAGCATCAGGCTCTCCATGGAGAGGGTGAGCGCGGAGAGCTTGTCATTGGCGGTGCTGGTGGCCAGCAGGGTGACGGAGGTGTTGGCCGGAGGGGTGGTCATGTTCATGTTGCCGGAGCCGGAGCAGCCGGTGAGCGCGAGGAGCGCGAGGGGAATGAGAGATGGCGAGAGGGGAAGTCTTCGGGATGCCATGCGGACGCCGACCTCTTGACTGAAAAATCCGCGAAGAGCCAGACGTGCGAGAACTGCTTCGAGTTAATCGCACGGTAACTCCGGCGCGCAAGAGTGTCAAGACGGGGTTTTGATGGGACTGGAAGCTGCGGGAGCGGGATGCGGGATGGCATTGCATGCAGCGGACGCTACCTCCGGTCGCCACGAAAGGTTGTGGCGCTTCCGTCGGTCGCGGGCGGGATTGGCTGAGGATGACGGAAGAAGCGCATTCCAGGCGGGAGTGACAAACAGGCTTCGCTTTCGCCGCGTCAGGCGCGGGTGGCGGGCGTCAGGTATTCGGGGCCGATGGGGTCGTGAATACACTCGGCGATGATCTGGTCGATGGTGGTGAAGGCTTCCTGATCGAGATGCCAACCGAGGACGCCGAGCGCCGTGTCGAGTTGGGCCGGGTTTTTGGCTCCCCAGAGGGCGATGGTGACGCCAGGACGGTCGAGCACCCAGCGGACAGCGAGTTCGGCAACGGATTTGTTGTAGCGCTCGCGGGCGTAGGTGGCGAGGCGATCGACGGCGGCGAGGTATTGGACGAAGCGCGGGGGCTGGAATTTGGGATCGACGCGGCGGATGTCGTCAAAACGCATCTCTGCGCGGAGGCGTCCGCCGAGCAGGCTGCGGCAGAGCGGGCTGTAGCAGAGGAGCGCGACCGAGTGAGTGGCGCACCAGTCGCGGATGGAGGATTCAGCCGATGCGTGTGCTTCGGCGTGGCCTGCTTCGGTGTGGCCCGGCTCATCGATGGCGCGCTCGAAGAGGTTGTAGGGCGGCTGGTTGGAAGTGAGTGGGGCGACGGCGCGGAAGCGCTGCATCTGCGGGACGGTGAAGTTGCTGACGCCGAGAGAGCGGACCTTGCCGACGCGCTGGAAGCCGAGCAGGATTTCGGCGGTCTCTTCGATGGGGACGAGCGGGTCGGGCCAGTGGAGCTGGTAGAGGTCGATGAAGTCGGTGTTGAGGCGGCGCAGGCTGGCTTCGAGTTCGCGCTCCAGGCGCGGGCGGGTGAGGTTGGCGACGATGGCGCTGCGGCGGCTGGAGTCTTCGCCTCGATCTGTAATCGAGTCTTCGCCCCAGTCCAGGCCGGCCTTGGTGGCGAGGAAGAAATCGTCGCGGCGACCGTGGGCGCGGATCGCCTTGCCGATGAGTTCTTCGGATCGTCCGTGGCCGTAGATGGGCGCGGTGTCGATAAAGTTGATGCCGGCCTCGCGCGCGCGGAGGAGGGTGGCGATGGCCTGGGATTCGGGGATCGCTCCCCACTCCAGGCCGCCGATGGCCCAGGTGCCGAGGCCGATGCGGGAGACGGGGCGACCGGCGAGTGAGGCGAGTTCCATCGGCGTGCTCCGGGGAGTGGATTGAGCGGCGCGGCGAGTGTCAGTCGTAACGTTCGAAGACGACCTGTTTTTTGTGCCAGCCGTGCTCGGTCAAAAGGTCGCGGACTTCCGAAACCATGTTGTTGAGGCCGCAGATGTAGGTGTAGATGTCGAATGCGAGGGTTTTGGGGTCCGTGCCCTCGGGCACAGGCTGCATTTTGCCGAGCCTGGCCTCGCGAGCTTCGACGATTTTGCCGACGTACTGCTGGACGTAGCCACGATTGCCGGTCCACGCCTGCGGGGCGCGGCTCAGGGTGGAGATGTAGTGGAAGTTGGGGTGTTGGGCGGCGATCCGCTCGAAGTAGTCGCGGTAGTAGAGTTCGCTTTCGTGGCGTGTGCCGTAGACGCACCAGATGGGACGACCAGCGCTCAGGTCTTCGCCGGTTTCGGGGAAAAGCTGCTGGGTGAAGGCGCGCATGGGCGCTATGCCGGTGCCGGTGGCGACGAAGATGGCGTCGACGGGCGGCTGGTGGAGGACGAAGTGGCCGTGAGGGCCGTGAATCTGAATGATGGCTCCTTCGGGCAGGTCCGCGAGGTAGTTGGAGAAGAATCCGCCTTCCACGCGGTTCACACAGAGATCGAAGCGGTTGGCGCTGGGCGCGGAGGCGATCGAGTAGGCGCGGGTCTGGGTTTTGCCGTTCCCGTCGACGGCGACGGCGGAGAGGAATTGTCCGGCGGTGTAGGGGAAGGATTCGCGATCAGTGAGTTCAAATTCGAAGTGGTAACACTGTGCCGATTCAGAAAGGCACACCTTTTTCAGCAGACGTGCAGGAAAGGTTTCTCGGGCCAAGGTCAGGTCTCTTTTCTTTGAACATTTGCTTCCGGAGCCGGGAAGACCGGCTCGCCACGCGCGCCTCAAGTGTAATTTGCGCGCCGGATGGGTGGGAATTGCGGCGTCCCTGCTGGTGGCACGGCAGCAAGGACGGAGAATTTTCGTGGATGACGGCGGCATTTTGCTGCGAGAGAGCTGACAAGCGGTAGCATTATGCTACTATTTGGGCATGAGCCAGCCAGTGAAGCTTTCGGATGCTCTTGTTCTGGATGCGCGGATTACCGGGGAGATTGTCGAGCGGTCGATTGCCGGGCAGGTGGAGTTCTGGGCGCGGCTGGGGCGTTCGATTGAGCCGCTGATTGAGGGCGAGAAGGCGCTGGCGCTGTGTCGGAGCGCGGCGGCGAGGCCGCTGGTGGAGTGTCTGGAGCAGGCCGATAGCGCGCGGGGACGAAAGCGGGTGGAGGCGTATCTGGAGAGCCAGCCGTTTCCCCATTATGCGGCGCACCCGGAGATGGCGGGCCTGCTGATCCGAACCGATGCGGATGGACGGCGGACGACGGGGCGATTTGTGAATCGGAAGTTTGAGGCGGTAAAGGTGGCGAAGCGGGCGGCTGCGCGGGGATGAAGCTGCCGCTGGATGGTCGCCCGGTGGTGGTGGCGCTGGCCGGCCCGAATGGGGCGGGAAAATCGACGTTTTATCACGCGCATCTGGCGGCTGCAGGCTTGCGATTTGTGAACGCGGATGTGTTGGGGCGCGAGCTGGGGATGGGCGCGTATGAGGCGGCGCGGGTGGCGGAGTCGATCCGGCGGGAACTGGTCAGGCAGCGGGAGAGCTTTGTCTTCGAGACGGTGTTTTCGGATCCGGCGGGCGGGAAGCTCGCGTTTCTGAAGGATGCGGCGGCTGCGGGATATGCAGTGTTGCTGTGTTTCATCGGGATTGAGGACGCGGAGACGAGCGAGCAGCGGGTGGCGATGCGGGTTTCGCAGGGCGGACATGATGTTCCGACGGAGAAGCTGGAGTCGCGGTATCCGCGCGTGATGGCGAATCTGAGAGCCGCATTGCGCGAGGTGCCGCAGGTGTGGGTGTTTGACAACGGGGACTTGCGCTGTCCGTTTCGTCTCGTGGCGGTTTATGAGAACGGAAAGCGGGTGCGATGGCAGAAGCCAATTCCGAAGTGGCTGCTGACGGCGACGGGGTGATGGGCGGGACTCAGGCGGTAGCGGTTTACAATACGAGGGTGGATTCGCCGTTATCAACAGCAATGATTGAGGCCCGTGAGCTGAGGAAGGTCTATCGCTCGGGGCATCTGGAAGTGGAGGCCGTGCGCGGCATCAGCTTCGAGGTTCCGCGCGGGCAGTTTGTGGCGATTGTGGGTCCGTCGGGGTCGGGCAAATCGTCGCTGTTTTATCTGCTGGGCGGGATGACGCATGCGACTTCCGGATCAGTTTTTCTGGATGGGGTGGACTTTGGTCGGCTGCCGGACGCGGAGCGGACGCGGCTGAGGAAGCAGCGGATCGGGTTTGTCTTTCAGCGGTTCAATCTGCTGCAGTCGCTGAGTGCGCTGGGGAATATCGAGGTGGCGCACGAGATTGGGTGCGGCAGAAGGCCGATGGATCGCGGATATCTGGATTCGCTGTGCTCGATGCTGTCGATTCAGGGCCGTCTGGAGCATCGTCCGTCGGAGTTGTCGGGCGGGGAGCAGCAGCGGGTGGCGATAGCGCGGGCGCTGATTACGCGGCCGGCGATTCTGCTGGCGGATGAGCCGACGGGAAATCTGGACACCAGGAACTCAGACGCGGTGCTGGCGATGCTGCGGCGGTCGAATCGCGAACTGGGTCAGACGGTGCTGATGATTACGCACAACATGGAAGCGGCTGCGGTGGCGGACCGGATTTTGCAGATTCGGGATGGGGAACTGGTGGCCGACAGCGCGGCGGTGGGCGCGGCGCAGACGGCAAAACAGAAATCGACCGTTCGCGCCTGAGTTTTCATCCTCATAATTTCGTGTCAGTTGGTCAATGCCGGGCAGGATTCAGTCCAGCGCGACCAGAGAAGGTAGTGCGCGGTGCTGAGGAGTTCGTAAGCCGGAGCGAGCGTGCGGTAATAGGCCGGAGTGTTGATCTCCGGCGCAGGGTGAGTGCGCCAGCGGAGGTCGCCTGAGAAGTCGCTCGAAGCAAGCAGCAGGCGGACGCGCGGCAGGTGAGCGGGGCCGCTGATGACCTCGACCGAGCGCCAGCCGTTCGAGCGGGCGAGGGCGAGCGAGTTACAGAGGTTCTGGATGGTGTCCCGCGAGGCGCGGTCGCGGTAGATGGCCGAGGGCGGCACACCCTGAGCGATGGCGGCGCGGGCCATGACGTCGGCCTCGACAAAGCGGTTGTGGGCGGCTCCGCCGGAGAAGACGATGCGGTTGGCTGTGCCTCGCTCATATTCGGCGACGGCTTCGTTGACGCGGTCCTGCATGGCTGGTTTGGGGTTGCCGTCAGAGTCGGCGGGTGAGCCGAGGACGATGAGCGCATCAACGGGACCGGCTGCGGCTGCGGTTGGTTGCGGCGCGAAGTGGAGATCGAGCCAGGACCACGCGAGCAGCGCGGCGACGGCTGCGATGGCCAATGCTGCGGCGCGCAGGAATTTGAGCTTGCGACCGACTTGCGGCTTGCGGCGGGATGGATGTCGGCGTGCGGGTTTGCGGGGCGCGGGCATGGCTGGTTTTAGAGTAGCCTGCGCGGGGGTTGAGGAGTGGCTGGGCTAGAACTGAAAGGGTTCTCCGGGTGAGAGGAAGGCGATTTCTTCGAGCGGCTTGCGGGCACGCGCGGCCAGTTCGGAGGCGTGGAGGTTGGCGTCGGTGATCTGAGCGGGGTCGCCGGGGTAGCCGAGAGCGAGGACGACGCCGGGCAGGAAATCTTCAGCCGGGCCGATCAGGGATTGCGCGGCGGCGCGGTCAAAGCCGCCCATCGAGTGGGTGGCGAGGCCGAGCGCGGCGGCCTGAATGGAGATTTGGGCGACGGATTGGCCGAGGTCAAAGAGCGCGTAGGGATTGGGGTTGCCGTGCGGGGTTTTGGCCACGGCGTAGGCGAGGATGAGCACGGGAGCAAGCGGTGCCCAGGCCTGGTTGAAGGGAACGAGCGTCGCGGCGATGCGGTCGAAGGTTGGGTCGCCTTTTCTGCCGACGAGAAAGCGCCAGGGCTGGCCGTTGCTGCTGGATGCGGACCAGCGGGCGGCTTCGAGGATGAGTTTGAGATCGGCGGGGGCGACGGCGTGATCCGAGTAAGCGCGCGGACTCCAGCGCTGAGCGATGGCGGCGAGCATGCCGGGGGTGGGGATTTTCTTGTTGGCGTGCAGTTCTTCGGCGCTGAGCGGCATGGGGTGCTGTCTCCTGAGTGGTGCCTGACCTGATCTTACGCAGATTGCGCAGGCGGGTCGGGTTCGCGGAGCAAACCTGGCTCCACGCAGAAGAGATGCGGGCGAACGGCAACGGATTCAGGCGCGAGGAAATCCGACGGCAGTTATGCGACGATCTGGACGACGAAGCCGGAGGGAGTGCCCCACATGGGTCGGGCGCGTTCGCGGTAGAAGACGCTGAATTCGAGGCCGGAGATGCCGGAGTCAAAGAGCGGAACGCGGGTGTATTCGCCGTTGCCGAGCAGGGAGTATTCGTCGCCGCTGGCGTCGATCATGAGGGTTTCGCCGCCGGTGACGCGCTCGGGATGAAGCAGAAGGAGAATGGCGGTGGCGAATGCGCCGAGGCCGAATTCGTTCGAGTCCATCATGGCGGCGGCGCGGCGTGCGCTGCGACCGCGATGGCGAAGGCCGGCCTGAGCGGGGACGACGAGAATGTCAGCCCCTTCCTGGGAGTTGCCGATGAGGTTCCATGCCTGGGCGGCGCGGTCGGATTCGCGCAGGTATTCGGCTGCCATCTTGCCGGAGATGCGATTTTCGAAGCGACGGCGCGTGGCGAGGACGGCGAAGACGCGTTCGATGGCTGCGGTGTAGGTGGGCGCGAGCGTCTGCCAGCGCGGAATGGCGAACCAGGCTTCGGCTCCGTCGGGCAGGTCGTAACGGGCCATCATTTCGTTGCAGCGGGCATCTTTCAGCTCCGGGAAGGCCTCGCGGAGGAGCGTGACCTGGCCGGGGATTGGCTTGACGCGATAGCCCGCGCCGTATTGCTTATCGCTGGCGACCTCTTCGGCGGGAAACTGCTCGAAGCGAAGCGCGCGCTGGCGCACGAGCTGGCCGATCTGGTCGGACATCTCGCGCGTGAGTTGCATTTCGTCATCGAGCAGGCGGAGGATGCCGCGACGGTCGAGCTGCTGGACGATTTCGGGCACGGCGGCGGCGAGTGCCTGTTCGAGGGCGACGCGCAGGCGGGCATGCTGCTCTTCGGTGGGCCTGCCTGCGATGGGGATGGGCATCCAACGATCGGCAAAGGCTTTGCCGCGGGCCATGACAGTTCTCCTCATTCCAGTTATCGGCGTAAAGCGGGTGCTTCTGCATGTGACCTTGGTCAGCGGGAGTGTTTCGATCTGAGCCAACTCTGAAGCGTGGCGACGCGGCGCTGGCGGACGGGCTATTCTGGTTCCCGATGCAGGATTTTACTCAAGAGGTGAAGCAGCGGGCCGACATCGTGCAGGTGATCGGCGGATATCTGCGGCTGCGCAAGGCCGGTGCGCAGAACTACTCCGGGCTGTGTCCGTTTCACAAGGAGAAGTCGCCGTCGTTTTCTGTCCATGCGACGCGGCAGTTCTATCACTGCTTCGGCTGCGGGGCATCCGGGGATGTCTTCAGCTTTGTGGCGCGGATGGAGAATGTGAGTTTTCCGGAAGCGGTGAGGATGGTCGCGCAGAAGTGCGGCGTGGCGCTGCCGAAGCGTGAGTTTCACTCCGCGGAGGAAGCGGCCGAGGCGGCGCTGCGGCGGAAGCTGCTCGATCTGCATGAGGCGGCGACGGGGTGGTTTCAGCAGCAGTTGCAGACGCCGGCGGGAGCAGCGGCGCGGGCGTATCTGGCCGAGCGAGGGGTGACGCCCGAGGCGGCGCAGACGTTTCGCATCGGGTATGCGCCGGACAACTTCAACGCGCTGCGGGATCACCTGAGTTCGCTGGCCGACGAGGCTGCGCTGCGGGCGTCGGGGTTGTTCAGCGCGCGCGAGCAGGAGGACGCAGCGGGGAATGCGGTGCCGGGGCGGCTCTATGATCGCTTTCGCAATCGGATCACGTTTCCGATCTCGAATGAGAGCGGGCGCGTGATTGCCTTCACGGCGCGGGCGCTGGCCACGGGCGACAAGGCGGGGCCGAAGTATCTGAATTCGCCGGAGACGCCGCTCTATTCCAAGGGGCATGTCTTGTTCAATCTGGACAAGGCGAAGGCGGCGATGCGGCAGATGGAGTTTGCGCTGCTGGTGGAGGGCCAGATGGACTGCATTTCGGTGTTTATGCGCGGAATTCATCCAGTGATTGCGACGAGCGGGACGGCGTTTACCGAGCACCAGGTGGCGCTGCTGAAGCGGCATACGACGAATGTGGTGGTGAATTTTGATCCGGATGCGGCGGGCGCGAATGCGGCGGAGAAGTCGATTGCGCTGCTGACGGAAGAAGGATTTGCAATCAAGATTGTGACGCTCGATGGCGGGCTGGACCCGGACCGCTTCATACGCGAGCGCGGCGTGGAGGCGTATGCGGCGGCGATTCGCGGGGCGCGGCGGCAGAGCGACTATCTGATTGAGCGGGCGCGACAGCAGTTTCCGGGCGGGTCGGCGGAGCAGAAGATCAAGGCAATGAATTTTCTGCTGCCGCATATTCGGCGCATGCGGCACAGGCTGGAGCGGGACCAGTTTGCGATGGATGCGGCGCAGAAGCTGGGGATTGATTCGGCGGTGTTGCGCGAGGAGCTGCGGCAGGCGGCGATGCAGCGGCGGGAGCGCGTGGAGACGCGCATCTCCGGGTTGACCGAGGTGGAGCGAGTGCTGATTCGCGCACTGGCCTCGCGCGGGGAAAGCTGGCAGTTGGCGGCGGAGGCGATTGCGGCGCATGCGGAGTGGTTTGAGGGGTTGGGCAGCTTTCCGGCGCTGTTGGCGCTGGCCGGCGCAGAGGGTGTGGACGCGATGACGGCGATTGAGGACGACGGACAGCGCGCGCTGCTGGCGCAGGCACTGTTGCAGGAGGGAGATGCCCCGGAGACGACGGCGGTCGAGGATGCGCTGCATGGGCTGGAGCTTGCGTATCTGGAGCATGAGCAGCGGGAGCTGCGCGGTACGATCCGCGCGGCGGAGCTGCGCGGCGACTGGGCCGAGGTGGCGACGCTGACGCAGCGGAAGGTGGCCGTGGACAGGGCGATCCGGCAGATGCATGCGTGAGCGCCGCGCCTGTTCGATCTTCGCGATGCGCGTGTGCGATCTCTGCGAGAGTTAGGATGGAGTTATCGGAGGCGACGATGGAAAAGGCAACGTTTGGCGCAGGATGCTTCTGGGGCGTGGAGGCGGCGTTTGCGCAGATTCCAGGCGTGACGGCGACGGCGGTCGGATATGAGGGCGGCGCGATGGAGCGTCCGAGTTACAAGGATGTTTGCACGGACCGGACCGGCCACGCGGAGGTGGTGGAGGTGGAGTTTGATCCGGAGCGCGTGAGTTATGAGGCGCTGCTGGATGCGTTCTTCGCGCTGCATGATCCGACGCAGATGAATCGGCAGGGACCGGACTGGGGGACGCAGTATCGGTCGGCGATCTTCTGCCACAGCGAAGAACAGAAGGCGCTGGCAGAGGCGAAGATTGCCGAGCTGACGGCCGCGGGACGGTTTGCGCCGAAGCGGATTGTGACGAAGGTGGAACAGGCGCAGACCTTCTGGCGGGCTGAGGAGTATCACCAGCGGTATCTGGAAAAGCGCGGGCTCGCAAGTTGCCATATGTAATCAGGCTCGTGCAAGACACAGTCCAGCAGCTTGTGCGTGGTGATTCCCTTCCGCCTGACGAGTGGGTTGGGCGACGCGAGTGGGGCAGCGCGCGAGCAAGGGTGAACGGGTCAGGATGGATGCGAATGCCGAGCAACTCTTGATCCGTGGTCACGACTGCGGATGTTGCCCGCGCATGGGGCGTGGGGACGATGACGGTTTCGCGCGCGATCACCGGGAAAAAGCATGTGAGCGCGGAGATGGCGCGGCGCGTGGAAGAGGCGGTTGCGCGGCTGAACTACCAGCCGAATGAGGCGGCGCGGACGCTGAAGGGCGCATGTCGAGGATGATCGGGCTGATTGTGCCGAGCCTGAGCGATCCGTTTTTTTCGCAGTGCGCGCATGCGGCGCAGCAGGTGGCGACCGGGCAGGGACGGCAGACGACGCGGATTCTGCTGCCGACGGGACTGGTGGTGCGGCAGCCGGGCGGCTGCGAGCCGATGGCGCGGATTCAGAATCATGGGTGATGGGTTCGCGAGGGATGTCTCTGGGGTGACGGTCGCGCGATTTGCCTCCGCTACGCGGTTCGCGCGTGGGTAATGTGAGCCGGGGGTTGCAGCAGCGTGGCGAAGAGATTGGCCGCGAAGGCGACGACAGCGCTCAACTCGACGAAAGCAGAGACGGGAAGTAGTTTCCAGGCCGCGTGCCAGAGACCCTCATAGGCAAGCGGCTCAAGTGTGACGCGAAGGGCGCAGCCCGCGTGAAGCAGCACAAGAGAGACGGCCATCCAGGAGGGTCGGTGGAGCGTGCGCATGCCGCAGAATGCGGGCAGGATGCGCGGACCGATGGTGAGGATCATGCCGGCGACGAAGCCTACGGTGAGCGCGTGGCGGCTTGCTCCCCAGAAGCCACCGTTGTGGTCGCCGATAACCGCCCAGAGATTGAGCAGGCAGGAGACGACGAGCCACACGTAGCAGAGACGAAGGAAGAAGCGAAATGAGCGGTGAATGTTCTCTGTTTTCGCCGGTCGCAGGGCTGGCTCCCAGATGTGAAGTGCGAGAATGGCGAGCGTAGCGGCGACGAGAAAGAGAGCGGCTGAGAAAGTGAGCCACGGCGTGAAAGCGGCGACGACACCGAGCGCAGCGAGCAGGCATGCGGCGAGCAGGGTTTTACTGTCGGGATCGCGAAGGCCGGCGAAGATGGGCAGCCAGCGCGCGTTGAATCCCCAGATGGTGGGCACGAGTACGCCCCAGGCGGCGAACACGACGAGTTGCTGATCGAGGACGTGAGGCACGGCGGGCGATGAGTCCGCCAGAGCCGCGTGGATGAGCACGAAGCATTGCAGGATGAGGACGAGAAGCAGCGCGAAGGTGCCAAGCAGGACGGCGAGCATCCAGGCAGGCGTGGATGTGGCAGGCGTGGAGGTGGTGGACTGAGCCGGGCGATGGCGACGTACGGCGCGCCAGAAGAGCAGAAATCCGGCGAGTTCAAGAATCCCGGCGGCGGGCAAAAGCGTTCTCCAGTGCCAGGCGGTGATGCCTGCGATCCAGCGGAGCAGAACGCCAAGTGTCCAGGCGGCCCAGCTTGTCCAGCCGGATCGGATTGGGAAGCGGCGGAGGGTTTGCATTTTGGTGAGCGAGTAGAACCCGATACCGAGGATGAAGGAGCCAACCCATCCGAAAACCTGAGCGTGACCGTGAGCCTGAAGTGAGGCGGGCGTGATGGAGGTGAGTGAGTGCGCGCTGGAGATGCCGATGAGATTCCAGACACCGAGAAATGTGCCGGGCAACAGCAGGAAAAGCAATCCCGTGGCGATGAAGGCCGTTACGAGGCGCTGACTGGCGGATTCCAGCGCGCGAGTGTCGTCGGGAGCGGGTGGTGGAGACGGGTGTGTCATGGGGCCTCCTGCGCACGCTGCTGGGCGCGAGGAAACAGGATGTTGTTTTCGAGGTGAATGTGGCGGTGGAGGTCGGCTTCGAGATCGCGCAGGGCCTTATAGAGTGCGCGCCAACTGGTACAGGCGTCGGCAGGCGGCTGTAGCTCGTTGCTGATCGCGCGCAGGGTGCGGAGTTCGTCTCCGGTCTGCTCGTGGTCGAGGAGCATGCGGGCGATGGGCTGGGCGATATTGCCGAAGACGTCCGGAAGGAGCGTGTGACCCCCAGCGCGGCGGCGGATGGCAGGAAAGAGGATGTTTTCCTCACAGAGGAAGTGATGGCTAAGCTCGGTGTCGAGATGGCGAAGGTGTTCGTCGATCTGGGGTAGTTCGGGGTGAAGTCTGCCGTGGCGCGCGGTGACTTTTTCGGACAGGGGCAGGATGGTGGCAAGCTGCTGACGAGCGTAGGCGTGATGGTGATCGACGATGTGATCAATCACGCTGGGCAGTGGCTCCGCGAGCCAGGGTTCCGGCGTGGTCGCTTCCTCGTGGGTAAGCGACGCAAGCTGGTCGAGGAGCGCGGAGACGGGGACTCCGCTGCGCTGACAGGCCTGTTCGAGCGACTGCGCGCCTCCGCAGCAGTAGTCGATGCCGTGCTGCTCGAAAAGTGGAATGGCGAAGGGGGCGTCGAGGACGATCTCGCGGACGGGTGTTTCCGGTTGAATGTGCATGCGTTCCTCCAGACAGGATTCATGCTACGTTGGGTTCTGAACCGGCGACAGTGACTGAAGTCACCGCAGGCGCGAGGAGAGCAGAGTGACGTGGGAGGAACGAGCTGAGGCTCTGTCACGGGTGAGGATTTTTGCGGGCCTGGGCCGCGCGGAACTGATGGGGCTGGCGCAGAAGGCTCGCGAGCGGCATGCTACGACAGGGGATGTGGTATTCAGCGCCGGAGAGCAGGCCGAGGGATTGTTTGTGGTGCTGCGCGGCGCGGTTAGGGCGGTGCGCGTGAATGCGGATGGGCGTGAGCAGACGATCCATGTAGAGACGGAGGGCGGAGTGCTGGCCGAGGTCGCGGTGTTTGACGGAGGCGACTACCCTTCGACGGCGATTGCGGAGATCGATGCGCATCTGCTGTTTCTGGCGCGCGAGGATGTGATGCGGTTTCTGGAACTGCATCCGAAGGCGGCGCTGGAGGCGCTGCGGCTGATGGCCGAAAAGCTGCGCCAGGTGTCGGGACTGGCGGAGCGGCTGGCATTGCGGGATGTTCCGCAGCGGCTGGCGACGATGATCCTGGAGATGAGCGGACGCGCGCCTGTGACGCTGCGCGACGGAGACTCGTTTTCGATGCCGCTGTCGCATGGGCAGATTGCGTCACGGCTGGGCACGGTGCGCGAGGTGGTGACGCGTGCGATGCAGCGGCTGGCGCGGCAGGGCGTGATTGCGGTACACGGGCATCGCGTGGTGATTGTCAGCGCAACACAACTCGTCCGGCTAGCCGAGGGGTCTCGAGCGGAGGCGGGGCTATAGATTCGGCTCGTAAACACTGCGACTTTATAGATTTGTTTGTGTCGAATGGGTTTGGAGCGAGAGGATGCGCGGAGGTTGAGGGAACCTCTGATCAAGCCATCTTTTTCGTGTGCAGTATGAGAAGCAGCTCCGCGCGGGGATTTCGTCTGCTGCGGCCTCGATTTGTTCGGCTTTACGTTCTGCAGCCTGCCTTGGTTTTCGTCTCTGCGGCCTGATTTCCGGCCCGCAGGGACACTACGCCCCGCACGGAGCCAGCGCGGGCAGCATCTTCAACAGCCACTTGCGATGCTGGTACACATTGCTTCCGACGCGCAGCGGGGAGTTGTTCAGAGGCTGCGTAGAGACCCGATATGCTCGCGGTTTTCCTGCGGTCCGGATCACGAGCATGATTCGGGCCGGATTTTTTCTCGTACAAAAGACTGCGGATAAGCCGGACACGACGCTGGGTGACACAGCGAATTGCTTATCGTGAGGCGACGGGGAGCGTAAAGGAAAAGACGGAGCCGTGTCCGGGCTGGCTGGTGCAGGTGATGGTGCCGCGATGGGCTTCGATGATGGCGCGGACGATGGGCAGGCCCATGCCGGTTCCGGCGACGAGTCCGCGGCGGTTGCGACCGCGGTAGAACTTGTCGAAGATCATGGATTGCTCGAGTTCGTCGATGCCTTCGCCGCGGTCAGCGACATTGACGGTGAGCAGGCCGGCATCGGACTCGGCGCTGACGTGGATGGGGCTGCCGGGTTCGGAGTACTTGATGGCGTTTTCCAGCAGATGGTGGATGGCCTTGGTGATGTAGGCGAGATCGATCTGCGCCATCGGCAGCGCGTCCGGGAGGCGAACTTCGATGGGGTGGTGTGCAAACTGATCCTGAAGCTGATCGTGAAGCTGAGTAATGGCCTGATCGATGGCTGCGCGGATGGACTGCGGGCGGAGATCGAGCTTGACCTCGCGCGCGTCGAGCTGAGCCATCTCGACAGCTTCGGCGATGAGGCGGTTCAGGCGGTCGGTTTCCTCTTCGATGACGGCGAGCAGCTCTTCGCGCTGGTCGGCTGCGAGAGTGGGCATCTGGCGGACGCTGGTGATGGAGGCTTTGATGGAGGTGAGCGGCGTGCGGAGGTCGTGGGTGATGGAGTCGAGGAGTGCGGTGCGCAGGCGCTCGTTTTCGCGCGCGGCTTCGGCGCGGGTAAGTTTTTCGAGCGCGACGGCGCGCTCGACGGCGATGGCGACGAGGCCGGCGAGAGCTTCGACGGTTTCACGCGAGGGCAGAGTGCCGCGCAGGGCGACGGCGCCGGTGGAGCGCATGCCCATCATGAGCGGCGCGTAGAGCGTGGTCTGGTTTTCAACCAGGATGTCGCGGCTGACGGCGGCTTCGCGCAGGCGCTGCGCGGGCAGATCGACGGAGTTGCCGCTGGAGCGGTAGATGCGATTGCGGCTGCTGGCGAAGAGCGCGACCTCTTCGAGGGCAAAGAGCAGGGTGATGTCGCCGGGGATGCGCGTGAGCAGTTCGGTGGTGTTTTCGGTGATGAGAAGCTGCTGGCTGAGGTTGTAAAGCTGCTCGACCTCGTGGCGGCGCTGGTTGGCTTTTTCGGTCTGGCGACGCGCTCGCTCGGCGAGTTGGCTGGCGATGATGGCGGTGACCAGAAAGGCGAAGAGCGCGACCCAGTTGCGCGTGTCCGCGACGGTGAATGTGTAGATGGGCGGTAGGAAGTAGTAGTTGTAGGCGAGCGTGGAGAGGATGGAGGTGAAGATGGCGACGCGCAGTCCGGAGCTGGCGGCGGTGAGCAGTACGACGAGCAGAAAGGAGAGTGAAACGGTGCTGAGGTTGGCGTTGGGAATGCGGAATTCAACGGCCGTGACGGCGACGACGGCAAACGCGCCGAGGGCGTAAGGCAGGGCGCGAGAGAGGCGAGCAATCCGCATGCGTAGTATTGTACGAAGTATTGAGGGAAGCCATGGCGGGAAAAGACGAAGATCGGTTATCGACCAAGACTCCGGAAGAGTGGCTGGAAAAGGCTGCGGAAGAAAAGACGACCGGGATTTTCAAGATATTTCTGGGATATGCACCGGGCGTGGGCAAGACGCACAGCATGCTGAGCGAGGCTGTGCGGCGAGCCAGCCGCGGGGAAAACATTGTCGCCGGCATCATCGAGACGCACGGGCGCAAGGGCGTGGTGGAGCTGGCGCAGCAGATTGATTGCATTCCGCGAAAGAAGATCGAGTACAAGGGGACCATCTTTGAAGAGATGGATGTGGACGCGATACTCGCGCGCCGACCGGATGTGGTGCTGGTGGATGAGCTGGCGCATACGAATGTGGTCGGTAGCCGGAATCGCAAGCGGTATGAGGACGTGCTGGAGATTCTGGCGGCGAAGATCGATGTGCTGACGACGGTGAATATCCAGCATGTGGAGAGCCTGGGGCCGACGATTCAGGGGATTACGGGGATTTCGGTGCGGGAGACGGTGCCGGACTGGGTGCTGGAGCGCGCCGATCAGGTGGTGATGGCGGACCTGACGCCGGAGGCGCTCCAGACCCGGATGCAGCGCGGGGATATTTATCCGCAGGAACGCGTGGAGCGTGCGCTGACCAATTTCTTTCGTCGGGGAAACCTGATGGCGCTGCGCGAGTTGGCACTGCGACAGGTGGCGCGGACGGTGGATCGAAGCCTGGATGCGTATCTGCGGCGGAAGCGGTTTGGCGATCACTGGCAGGTGCAGGAGCGGGTGGCGGTGTGCATGAGCGCGAGTCCGACGGCGCAGCAGTTGATTGCGCGCGGGGCGCGGATTGCGGAGGGAATCGATGCCGAGCTGTTCGTGGTGCATGTGAGCGACAGCGAGGAACTGGAACCGGAGGAACGGCGCAGTTTGCAGGCCAATGTTCGCTTTGCGGAGAATCTGTCTGCGCAGGTGGTGTTTCTGAAAGGGAAGACGGTGGCCAGCACGGTGGCTGACTTCATCCGCGAGAAGCGCATAACGCAGATTATAGTGGGACGGAAATCGGCGCATGGATTTCGTAAATATCTTTACTATTCGGCGATTCAGCGGCTGCTGAAGGGCGCGCCGCAGGTGGATGTACACATCATTACGCAGGATTCGCGCTGACGATTCGCGCGGCACGAATCGGCGCGAAGTTTCAAATCGGTCGTTTGCTTTCAGAGCGGCGGCAAGCCGGGGCTGTCGCCTGCGAAGAACTGGCCGACTTTATGAATTTTTTATTTCATCTATCGCACAATTTTCAGTAATGGCTCGGCGGCAAATTCCATCTTGAATTTGCGGGTGGATTTTGCTGGCGGGTGATGAGCGCGCGGAGAGCATGCGTTTGCCGGATCGGCGCGCAGGCCCATGCGCGGCAGCGAGGTGCGAAGAGATGTCGGATGCGTTTGCGTTTCTGTTTACGGGCCTGTTTTTCGTGCTGGCGCTGGGATATTTGCATGGGTGCAGGCGGTTGAGGTGATCGGGATGACGCTCGAAACGGTAGTGGTACTGGGGCTTTCGGTGTTGCTGATGGTGTATCTGGTGTACGCGCTGCTCCGTCCGGAGAAGTTCTGATGACGACGAATGGATGGTTGCAGATTGCGTTGCTCTTTGGCGTGGTGCTGCTGTTGACGCGGCCAGTGGGATTGTATCTGGCGCGCGTCCTGGAGCGGGAATCAACGCCGCTGGACCGGGTGATGAGGCCGGTGGAAAAGCTGATCTATCGTCTGTGCGGGATTGACGCCGAGACGGAGATGACGTGGGTCGAGTACGGCGTGGCGCTGCTGGGCTTCAGCGCGGTGTCGATGCTGATTCTCTATCTGCTTGAGCGGGTGCAGGCGTGGCTGCCGGGGAATCCGGAGCATCTGGCGAATGTGCCGGGTTTGCTGGCGCTGAATACGGCGGCATCGTTCACGACGAATACGAACTGGCAGGCGTATACGCCGGAGACGACGATGAGCTATCTGACGCAGATGGCCGGTCTGGCGTATCACAACTTTGCATCGGCCGCGGTGGGGATGGCGGTGGCTGCGGCGGTGATTCGCGGAATTGCGCGGCGGGAGCAGAAGACGCTGGGCAACTTCTGGGTAGACGCGACGCGGGTGACGTTGTGGGTGCTGTTGCCGGGGGCGCTGGTGCTGGCGCTGGGACTGGTTTCTCAGGGGGTGGTGCAGAATCTGCGTCCGTATGAGACGGTGCATCTGGTCGAGCAGCAGAGTGGGCAGAACGCGACGCAGCGGATTGCGCAGGGGCCGGTGGCTTCGCAGGAGGCGATCAAGGAACTGGGCACAAATGGCGGCGGGTTTTTCAATGCCAATAGCGCGCATCCGTTTGAAAATCCGACGCCGGTGACGAATTTTCTGGAGATGCTGGCGATTCTGATTTTGCCGGCCGGGCTGACGGCGACGCTGGGGAAAATGACCGGGTCGTCGCGACACGGATGGGCTGTTTTTGGCGCAATGGCAGTGTTGTTTTTGGCGGCGGTGACGGCGACGTACTGGGCGGAGTCGGGCAAGAATCCGCTGTGGCACGGCGTGGACCAGCGGGCAAGCCTGTCGCAGTCGGGCGGGAATATGGAGGGCAAGGAGGTTCGCTTCGGCATTGCGAACTCTGCGCTGTTTGCCGTGGCGACGACGGACACGAGCACTGGCGCGGTGAATGCGATGCATGATTCGTTCATGCCGCTGGGCGGGCTGGTGGTGATGACGAACATGCTGCTGGGCGAGGTGGTGTTTGGCGGCGTGGGCAGCGGCATTTATGGGATGGTGATCTTCGTGGTGCTGGCGGTGTTCATTGCCGGGCTGATGGTGGGGCGGACGCCGGAGTATCTGGGCAAGAAGATTGAAGCCTATGACGTGAAGATGGCGATGCTCTACACGCTTATTTTTCCGCTGATTGTGCTGAGTTTTGCGGCGGTTTCGCTGCTGTTGCCGCGGCTGGGACTGAGCAGCCTGAACAACGCGGGGCCGCATGGGCTGTCGGAGATTCTCTACGCGTATACGTCGGCGACGGCCAACAACGGGTCGGCGTTTGCGGGTCTGAATGCGAACACGGACTGGTACAACCTGACGCTTGCATTCTCGATGCTGGCCGGGCGCTTTCTGATGATTGTGCCGGTGCTGGCACTGGCGGGAAATCTGGCGGGCAAGCGCTATACGCCGCCGTCGCAGGGAACGTTTCCGGTGACGACGCCGCTGTTCACGGTGCTGCTGGTGAGCGTGATTCTGATTGTGGTGGCGCTGACGTTTTTCCCGGCGCTGAGCCTGGGGCCTGTGCTGGAGCACCTGATGCTGATGGCCGGGCATAGCTTCTGAGGAGCGGGGTTGCGATGAGTTCGACGGGACGGAATCGGAAGAAGTCAATGTGGGACCGGCGCATTGTGGCGACGGCGACGGTGGATGCGCTGCGCAAGCTGGACCCGCGCGTGATGGCGCGGAATCCTGTGATGTTCGTGGTGGAGACGGGCTGCGTGTTGACGACGGTGCTGGTCGGGCGCGACATTCTGGCGCACCGGCCTGCGATTGGATTCGACGTGCAGATCACGCTGTGGCTCTGGTTCACGGTGTTGTTTGCCAACTTTGCCGAGGCGATGGCGGAAGGTCGCGGCAAGGCGCAGGCGGATTCGCTGCGGCGGGCGAAGTCGGAGACGATTGCGCATCGCGTGAACGAGGGTGGCGGCGTGGAGGACGTGCCGAGCACGCACCTGCGGCTGGATGATGTGGTGCTGGTGGCGGCGGGGCAACTGATTCCGGGCGACGGGGAAGTGATCGAGGGCGTGGCGTCGGTGGATGAGTCGGCGATCACGGGCGAGTCTGCTCCGGTGATTCGCGAGGCGGGTGGGGATCGTTCGGCGGTGACGGGCGGGACGCGCGTACTGTCCGACGAGCTGAGGATTCGCATCACGTCGAATCCGGGCGAGACGTTTCTGGATCGGATGATTGCTCTGGTGGAGGGAGCGGAGCGGCAGAAGACGCCGAATGAGATTGCTCTGAATATTCTGCTGGCCGGGCTGACGCTGATTTTTCTGCTGGCGGTGGTGACGCTGCAACCGTTTGCGGTGTACTCGGGGGCGCCGCAGAGCACGTTTGTGCTGGTGTCGTTGCTGGTGTGCCTGATTCCGACGACGATTGGCGGGTTGCTTTCGGCGATCGGGATTGCCGGGATGGACAGGCTGGTGCAGCATAACGTGCTGGCGATGTCCGGGCGCGCGGTGGAGGCGGCGGGCGATGTGAATACACTGCTACTGGACAAGACGGGAACGATTACGCTGGGCAATCGCGAGGCGGCGGAGTTTCTGCCGGCGCCGGGCGTGACACGGGATCAGCTTGCCGATGCGGCGCAGCTTTCGTCGCTGGCCGATGAGACGCCCGAAGGACGTTCGATTGTGGTGCTGGCGAAGGAGCGGCATGGGCTGCGCGGGCGCGAGATGGCTCCCGGGCAGGCGGAGTTTATTCCGTTCAGCGCGGTGACGCGGATGTCGGGTGTGAATCTGGGAAATCGGACGATTCGCAAGGGGTCGGCGGATGCGATTGCGCGGTATCTGAATGAGGCTGGCAGCGAACTGCCGAAGAGTGTGCGCGAAACGGTGGAAACGATTGCGCGATCGGGCGGGACGCCGCTGGTGGTGGCGGAAAACACGACGGCGCTGGGCGTGATTCACCTGAAGGATATTGTGAAGGGCGGAATGAAGGAGCGCTTTGCGCAGTTGCGCGCGATGGGCATTCGGACGGTGATGATCACGGGCGACAATCCGCTGACGGCGGCGGCGATTGCGCGCGAGGCGGGCGTGGATGATTTTCTGGCGGAGGCCAAGCCGAAGGACAAGATGGACCTGATCCGGCGCGAGCAGGAGGGCGGAAAACTGGTGGCGATGACCGGCGACGGGACCAACGACGCTCCGGCGCTGGCGCAGGCCGATGTGGGCGTGGCGATGAATACGGGAACGCAGGCGGCGAAGGAAGCCGGGAACATGGTCGATCTCGATTCCAATCCGACGAAGCTGATCGAGATTGTGGAGATTGGCAAGCAGTTGCTGATGACGCGCGGGGCGCTGACGACATTTTCGATTGCCAACGATGTGGCGAAGTACTTTGCGATTCTGCCGGCGATGTTCGCGGTTGCGTTTCCGGTGATGAATGCGCTGAACATTATGCGGCTGCACTCGCCGGAGTCGGCGATTCTGTCGGCGGTGATCTTCAATGCCCTGATTATTGTGGTGCTGATTCCGCTGGCGCTGAAGGGTGTGCGGTATCGAGCGATGGGCGCGGAGGCGCTGTTGCGCAGGAATCTGCTGATCTATGGGCTGGGCGGGCTGGTGGCACCGTTTGTGGGGATCAAGGCAATTGACATTCTGATCTCCGCGCTGCACCTGGTGTGAGTGGCTGCACAGGGCGCGAGCCTTGGACGCGGGGAATTGAGGAGAATCGGAATGGGAAAACAGCTTGCGATTGCGTTGCGTTTCACGCTGGTGACGACGGTGCTGCTGGGCGTTGGGTATCCGCTGCTGGTGACAGCGGTGTCACAGTCTCTGTGGCGACAGAAGGCGAATGGAGAACTGATCCGAAAGGACGGCAAGCTGATTGGTTCGCACTGGATCGGGCAGCCGTTCACTGGCGAGGCATATTTTCACGGGCGACCATCGGCGGCGGGAAATGGGTATGACGCGACGTCATCGGGCGGGTCGAACTGGTCGCCATCGAGCGAGAAGCTGGCCGAGCGCGTGGAGGCAAGCGTGAAGTCGGAGCAGGCTGGCGGCGGGGATGGGCCGGTTCCGGTGGATATGGTGACGGCTTCGGGGTCGGGACTGGACCCGGATATCACGCCGTTTGCGGCGGAGTATCAGGCGGAGCGGGTGGCGCGCGCGCGCCACGCGGACCCGAGCCAGATGATGGCACTGATTGCGCAGCATACTCAGGAGCGCACATTCGGATTGCTGGGCGAGCGACGGGTGAACGTGCTGGAACTGAATCTTGCGCTGGACAGCGAGTTTCCGCTGGCATCAGGCGGCGTCGCGACGAATCACTGAGGAATCTGGAGGACGCGGATTGGCGGACTGCTGCGGGTGGACAGAGCCAAGGGATCGTTCCTGTGTATTTTCTGCATCATTTCAAGGGTTTGCGGCGTCCAATGAAGAAGAGACCCGCAAATCCCTCCCAGGCATGTGCAAGCGGGCGAAGTGTCAGCGAGTAAGATAGAGAAATCGCACCTGCGTCGCACGCGCACAACTGGGAGCGCCCTGAAACATGTGGATTGTCCGGCTTGCATTACGGCGACCGTATACCTTCGTCGTCTTTTCGCTGATGCTTCTGATTCTCGGCGTCGTCAGCATTCTGACGATGCCGACGGACATCTTTCCGAACATCAATGTTCCGGTTGTGAGCGTGGTCTGGCAGTTCACGGGCCTGTCCGCGGATCAGATGGCGACGCGCATCGTGTACAACAACGAGCGCGGGATCACGACGACAGTCAACGACATTGACCACATCGAGTCGCAGTCGCTGGACGGGATTGCGGTCATCAAGATTTTCTTCCACCCGCATGTGAGCATTGGAGCCGCTGTGGCGGAGGTGACGGCGATCTGCCAGACGCAGTTGCGCGCACTGCCGCCGGGAACAGTGCCGCCGTTCATCATTCAGTACAACGCATCGACGGTTCCGGTGTTGCAATTGGGACTGTCCGGCCAGGGACTGACCGAGCAGCAGCTTTTTGACCTGGGCACGAACTTCATTCGCACGCAGCTTGCGACGGTGGAGGGTGCGTCGATTCCGTATCCGTATGGCGGCAAGCAGCGGCAGGTGCAGGTGGACCTGGATACGCATGAGATGCAGGCGCGCGGCATCTCACCGGCCGACGTGGTGAACGCGGTGAGCGCGCAGAACATCATTGCGCCGGCGGGCACGATCAAGATTGACAAGCTGGAGTATGCGGTCGAATCGAATGCCGCGCCGCTGACGATTCAGGAGCTGAACGATCTGCCGATCAAGTCTGTGAACGGGACGGTCGTCTACATGCACGATATTGGGCATGTTCGGGATGGGTTTCCACCTCAGACGAACATTGTGCGCGTGGATGGGCAGCGAGCTTCGCTGATGGTGATCATGAAGACCGGCTCGGCCTCGACTCTGAAGATTATTCAGAGTGTGATGGACAAGCTGCCGCTGATTCATTCGCAGCTTCCGCGTCAGTTGCGCATCACGCCGCTGTCGGATCAGTCGATCTTTGTTCGCGCGGCAATTAATGGGGTGGTGCGTGAGGCTCTGATTGCCGCCTGCCTGACGGCGATCATGATTCTGGTGTTTCTGGGAAGCTGGCGATCAACGCTGATTATTGCTGTTTCGATTCCGCTTTCGATTCTGACTTCGCTGATCGTGCTCTCCGCGCTGGGCGAGACGATCAACATCATGACGCTGGGCGGGCTGGCGCTGGCCGTCGGCATTCTGGTGGATGATGCGACGGTGGAGATTGAGAATATCAATCGCAATCTGGAAGAAGGCAAGGAGATTGAGCAGGCGATCCTGGACGGAGCTGCGCAGATTGCGGTGCCGGCGTTTGTTTCGACGCTCTCGATCTGCATCGTTTTTGTGCCGATGTTCTTCCTGTCCGGGGTTTCGCGTTATCTGTTTGTGCCACTGGCCGAGGCAGTGGTCTTTGCCATGCTGGCCAGCTACCTGTTGTCGCGCACGATTGTGCCGACAATGGCCAAGTTCCTGCTTAAGGAGCACGACGACGCGGAGGCGCAACGGAAGAAGTCGAGCCGGAATCCGTTTCTGATGTTTCAGCGGATCTTCGAGGCGGGGTTTGAGCGGCTGCGGCTTGGGTATCTTGGCGTGCTCACCTTCTGTGTGGATCATGCGAAGATTTTCATTGCGTGCTTCCTGTTGCTGTGTGTCGCATCGCTCGGATTGATTCCCTGGCTGGGGCAGGATTTCTTTCCGGACAGCGATGCGGGCGCGATCAAGATTCACGTGCGCGCGCATACGAGCCTGCGCATTGAGGAGACGGCCGCGCTGTGTGACCGCGTGGATGCGGCGATTCGCCGCGTGATTCCGGCGGACGAGATCAGCACGATTATCGACAATATCGGATTGCCGTATTCAAGCTATGCGCTCACCTATACGACATCAGAGCCGGTTGGGACGGCGGACGCGGATATCTATGTGCAGCTCCAGCCGAAGCATCATTCGTCGAAGATGTATGAGGATATTCTGCGCCAGAAGCTGCATACCGAGTTTCCCGGCGTGATGTTCTACTCGCTGCCAACGGATATAGTGACGCAGATTCTGAATTTCGGACTGGGCGCTCCGATTGATGTGCAGGTGATCGGGCCGAACCTGGAGGGGAATCGGATTTTTGCCGACAAGCTGCTGAGCGAAATCGCCTATGTGCCCGGCACGGTGGATGCGAGGATTCAGCAGCCGTTCAACGCGCCGGAATTGACGGTGAATGTGGATCGCACGCGCACATCGCTGGTGGGATTGCAGGAGCAGGACGTGATTGGCAGCGTGCTGGTGGCGCTGAGCGGCAGCTTCCAGACGACACCAAATTTTTACCTGGATCCGAACAACGGTGTTTCGTACAACATTGCCGTGCAATCGCCGCAGTATGATCTGGAGACGATTCCGGAGTTGCAGAGCATTCCGATCACGGTGTCACATGGAACAGCGCCGCAGTTGACCAGCGGCAGCGAGTCGCCGGCGGGCGCGCCGGGAATTACCGGAGCGAGCGTGGGCGCGCCGACGACGGCTGCGCCGGGCAGCCTTGCGTCTTCGCAGATTCTGGGCAATTTGGGGTCGATTGATCCGGGCGTGGAGATGGGAACGGAGAGCCACTACGATGTGCAGCCGGTGCTGGATATTTACACGAATGTGGAAGGGACCGATCTGGGAAGCGTGACACGCAGAATCGAAGAAATTGTTGCGCGCGACAAGAAGCTGGCGCCGCGAGGCACGGAGGTGATCCTGCGCGGGCAGAGCGAGACGATGCAGCAGTCGTATGTCGGACTGTTGTCGGGGCTGGCGTTTTCGATTCTGCTCGTGTATCTGCTGATCGTTGTAAATTTTCAGTCGTGGCTTGATCCGTTTCTGATTATCAGCGCGCTGCCGGCGGCGATTGCGGGCATTGCGTGGTTTTTGTTCCTTACGCATACGCACCTGAGCGTGCCGGCGCTGACGGGAACGATCATGTGCATGGGCGTGGCGACCGCGAACTCGATTCTGGTGGTGAGCTTTGCGCGCGAGCAACTGACGGCGCTGGTTGGGGATGCGCGCAGAGCCGCGCTGAATGCGGGTTTTGTACGCTTCCGCCCGGTGGTAATGACGGCGCTGGCGATGATGATCGGCATGGTGCCGATGGCGCTTGGATTGGGCGATGGTGGCGAACAGAACGCGCCGCTGGGCCGGGCGGTGATTGGCGGGCTGATGCTGGCGACTGTGGCTACGCTGCTGTTTGTGCCCACGTTTTTCTCAGCGCTGCATGGCTGGCTGGAGCGTCGCAAGGCGAAAGAAGGCGGCGACGGGCCGCAAATCGACTACGAAGAATTTCCGGAGTCCATATGAGCAAGCATTCGGAGACAACCTCAGCAAATCCACCAGCGCATGGTCACGGCGGGCACACGGACCAGGCGCCAGAGCGCAAGCCAATCAGCGCGGGCAAGGCTCTTGCGGGCCTGGTGTGCATCGTGCTGGCGATGATCGTGCTGGCCGTGACGGGGATCCTGCCGCGCATTCACGCGCAGTCCGCGCTGGAGCGGAAGACGATCGATCTGGCCAGGCCGGCGGTAATTGTTGCGCCGCCGACGCCGGGCAAGCCCCTGGTTGATCTGGTCCTTCCCGGCAACGTGACGGCGTATACGGATTCCCCGATCTACTCGCGAACACCCGGTTATCTGATGCACTGGTACTACGACATTGGCGCGCATGTGAAAAAAGGCGCGCTGCTGGCGGTGATTTCGACCCCGGAGGTGGACCAGCAACTGGCGCAGGCCAGGGCGCAACTGAAGACGGCGGAAGCAAACGCGAAGAATGCGAAGATTCAAAGTGATCGCTACAACAGCCTGATCGGCAGCCATGCGGTGTCGCAGGAGAATACGGATATCCTCAACTATCAGGCGCAATCAACGGCGGCACAGGTGGCGTCGGCACAGGCCAATGTGCAACAGCTCGAAGCGCTCACGTCGTTTGAAAAAATCTATGCGCCGTTCGATGGCGTGGTGACGGCGCGCAATATCGATATTGGGCAGTTGATCAATGTGGGCGCGGGCAACGAGTTGTTCCACATGCAGGCCGTGAGCACGCTGCGCGTGTATGTGAGCGTGCCGCAGGTCTACTCTGACTCGGCCAAGGTCGGCGAGTCGGTCGATCTGACCTTCCCGGAGCATCCCGGCAAGCACTACACAGGCAAAGTGGTGCGCACCGCGCAGGCGATCGATCCGGCGACGCGAACGCTTCTCGTGGAAGTGGATGTCGCCAATCCGAAGGGCGAGTTGCTGGCGGGAACCCTGGCGCAGGCGCATTTCAAGGTCGCTCCCGTGGGCAATGTCTTCGTGCTTCCGGTTTCTGCGCTAATCTTCCGCGCGGCGGGCCTGCAGGTGGGGACGGTGAAGAGCGGCGTCGCTCATCTGGTGACCGTGACGATCGGACAGGATGATGGGCGCACGGTGCAGGTGAATACGGGGCTGAACAAAGACGACCTGGTGATTCAGGATCCACCCGATGCCCTCGTGGATGGGGAGCGGGTGCGCGTCCTGACTCCGGATGAAGTGGCGGCAGCGGCGCGAGGTGGCATCTGATGCGGCGATCCGCACATACGGCGACGAAGCTGGCTGCAGTGGCCGCGCTCGTTGCCGCAGCGGCTGGGTGCAAGCCGGTGGGGCCGAATTATCAGCGCCCGGCGTATACTCCGACGCCGCTGTACAAGGAGACGGGAGCGGCGACAGTGGTTGTGCCGCCGCCAGCGCCGGATGGCGGCGCGTGGAAGCCGGCGACGCCGTCGGACGGAATGCTGCGCGGCAAATGGTGGGAGGTTTTTGGTGATCCGAAGCTGAATCAACTGGAAGAGCGGATTGCGACGAACAACCTGGCCGTGCGACAGGCGATGGATATTTACATGGCTGCGCGAGAGCAGGTGCGCGTGGCGCAGTCTGCGTTCTCACCGACGGTCTCGGCGGGGCCGTCGTTCACGCACAACAGCTTGTCTCTTCACCGACCATTTTTCAATGGCTCCGGCGGCTCGTCGTCGTTCAATGATCTGCAACTGGTCGGGCAAGCAAGCTGGGAGCCGGATTTCTGGGGACAGATTCGCAGGAGCGTGGAGGCGGCGCGCGCCCAGGCTCAGGCCAGCGCAGCGGAAGAGGAGAATATCTCGCTCAGTCTGGAGGCGCAGATGGCGTCCTCGTATCTGGAGATGCGCGGACTCGATCTCGAAGCGCAGTTGCTGCAGGCGGATGTGGATGAGCTGAGCATGCAGTTGAAGCTGACGCAGAAACGGCTTGATCTAGGCGTGGATACGGCGGCGGATGTGTCACTGGCGCAGACACAACTGGAGAGCACGCGCGCTCAGTTGATTGATGTGGGCATTGTTCGCGCTCAGATGGAGCACATTGTTGGAACGATTGCCGATTACAAGATTCCGAATTTCAGTTTGCCTCCGGCGCCGCTGGACCTGACTCTGCCGAAGATTCCGCTCGGAGTGCCTTCGCAACTGCTGGAGCGCAGGCCGGATATTGCGGTTGCCGAGCGGCAGGCGGCGGCGGCGAATGCGCAGATCGGAATAGCCATCAGCGCGTTTTATCCGACGATTGCGCTGGGCGGAACGGGTGGATTTGAAAGCACGCATGGCGGCAACTGGATTCAGGGGCCGAGCGCGCTGTGGACGCTGGGAGCTTCGGCGGCGGAGCTGCTGGTGGATGGCGGTCGCAGGCATGCCTTCACGGCGCAGGCGCGGGATAACTTTGAAGCCGCGTCAAACAACTACAAAGGTGTGGTCTTTCTGGCCTTCAACGAGGTGGAGAACGATCTCTCCAACCAGCGCATCCTGGAGCAGGAGGATGTGGCGCAGCGCGCTGCGGTGGCCAGTGCGGAGACAACGCTCCAGATCACGCGGCAGCAGTACCTGGGCGGGGTGGTGAACGAACTGCAGGTGCTGATCGCCGAGAGCGCGCTGATCCAGAACCAGAGCGCTTTGGCGATTCTGGAAACGGCGGAGTTCACCAATAGCGTGCAGCTGATTGCGGCCCTGGGCGGCGGCTGGGATGCGACGCAACTGCCGCACTGACGGCAATCGCAAAGGTGGAAGAAAATTCCGCTTTTTCCATCCAAAGATTGAATACCTATGGGGGGCATAGGCATATATTGGTAAGAAGGAAGGATGGTTGAGATGGAAACCATAAAACTGAAGATTGAGGGAATGCACTGCGGGGCGTGCGTGAGGCGCGTGACGCTGGCGCTGGAGAAGTTGGACGGCGTCACGGTGGAAGCGGTGGAGGTTGGCTCGGCCAGTGTGGCCTACGACACGGGCGTGGTGGGTGGCGCGGAGATTGCGCAGGCTGTAGGTGAAATTGGATTCAAGGCTGAGATCGCGCGCTGACTCGGTGGAATGGCTGAGATGGAGGGACGATGCAATTCCAGACGGAGCACGAAAAGGCGGAAGCAGTCGCGCGCAAAGGGACGACGAGCGATCTGAGGCGGGTGACGATTCCCGTTGGAGGGATGACCTGCGCGGCCTGCCAGTCGTTTGTGCAGCGGACGCTGAGTGAGACGACTGGCGTGCGGGAGGCGAGCGTGAACCTGATGCTGCACAACGCGACGGTGGCGTTTGATCCGGCTGAGACCGCGGTGGCGACGCTGGTGGAGAAGATTCGCGGCGTGGGCTACGAGGCGGAGATGCCGGTGGATTTCGATTCGGCGCTCGAAGAACAGGAGAAAAACGACGAGGAGCAGCGAAGGGAGTATCACGATCTTCGTCTCAAAGCCGCGGGGACTGTATTCGCTGGCCTGGTGGCGATGATTGTCTCGGTGCCGCTGATGAGCGGGGGAGGCGCGATGCAAGTGCGGGGAGCACTGCTTCGGGTCCAGGATCCGCTTCTCGACTCGTTCACGCATACGGTCGATCCTGTGCTGCGAGCAAAGTTGCCGTGGCTTTATGGTCTGAGCGCGAGTGCAATTCGCTGGGGTTTGCTGGTGCTGAGCGCGGCGATGGTGAGTTGGTCAGGCCGTCGGTTTTATGAGAAGGCGTGGTCGGCGCTGCGGCATCGAACGGCGGACATGAACACGCTGGTGGCACTGGGAACGGGAGCGGCATTTCTGTATTCGGCGGCGGCGACAGCGGCCTCAGGGTTTTTCATGCGGAATGGCGTGATGCCGGATGTGTACTACGATGCGGGGCTGCTGATTCTGGGGCTGGTGTTGACGGGCAATGCGATGGAGAGCCGCGCGAAGGGGCGGACTGCGGCGGCGTTGCGCAGATTGACGCAGTTGCAGCCGAAGATGGCGCGTGTGTTGCGCGGAGATGCGGAGTTTGATCTGCCGGTTGAGTCGATCCGGCTCGGTGACGTGATCGTGGTGCGGCCGGGCGAGCGGGTTCCGGTGGATGGGGAAGTGATGGCGGGCAGCAGCGGCGTGGATGAGTCGATGCTGACGGGCGAGTCGATGCCGGTGGAGAAAGCGACGGGCGATCGGGTGATCGGCGGCACGCTGAATCAGCGCGGGTCGCTGCAATATCGGGCGACAGCGCTGGGCAGCGAGAGCACGCTGGCGCAGATTGTGCGGCTGTTGCGCGAGGCGCAGGCGACGCGCGCGCCGATTCAGAATCTGGCGGATCGAGTGAGCGCGGTCTTTGTGCCGACGGTGCTGGGACTTGCGGGGATGACATTTGCGGCGTGGTTCTGGCTGGGCGGAGCGAACGGGCGGATGCAGGCGTTTGCGTCGGCGGTGGCGGTGCTGGTGATCGCCTGTCCTTGCGCGATGGGTCTGGCGGTGCCGACGGCCGTGATGGTGGCGACCGGACGCGGGGCTGCGGCGGGATTGCTGCTGAAGGGCGGCGAAGCGCTGGAACGACTGGAGAAAGTGGATACCGTGGTGCTGGACAAGACCGGAACGATCACGGAGGGCAAGCCTGGGGTGCGGACTGTAATGGTTGCGCCAGCCGCTGCGCGAGGCCGTGACGAGGTATTGCGTCTGGCGGCGGCGCTGGAGCGGTCGAGCGAGCATCCGCTGGGTGAGGCGGTGGTGCGCGCGGCGCAGGGGACGGGCGTGGAGCTGAGCCGAGCAGAGGAGTTTGTTGCGTGGCCGGGTCGAGGCGTGACGGGCGTGGTGGATGGAGAGCGCGTGGTGGTGGGGAATCCGCTGCTGCTGCGCGAAAACGGGATTGCGACGACGGAGATGGAGGCACAGGCGGAGCAGGCGTCAGCGGATGGACGAACGCCGCTGTGGGTGGCCGTGGACGGCGAACTGGTGGGATTGATTCTGGTTGCGGATCGGATACGAGAGACATCGCGTGAGGCGGTGGAGGGATTTCGGCGCTCTGGGCTGCGCGTGGTGATGCTGACCGGGGATAACGAGCGGGTGGCGCGCGCGATCGGCGAGGAAGTGCGAGTGTCGGAAGTGATTGCAGGCGTGCTGCCGGAGGGCAAGGTGGCGGCGATTCGTCGCTTGCAGTCCGAGTGGCGCGTGGTGGCGATGGTTGGCGATGGCGTGAATGATGCTCCTGCGCTGGCGCAGGCGGATGTGGGCGTGGCAATGGCGAGCGGGTCGGATGTGGCAATGGAGGCGGGCGACGTTACGGTGATGCGCAGCGATCTGAGAGGAGTGCTGGAGGCGATGCGGCTTTCGCGGGCGACGATGCGGGTGATGCGGCAGAATCTTTTCTGGGCGTTTGCCTACAACGTGGTGATGATTCCGCTGGCTGCCGGGGTGCTTTATCCGGTTTGGGGCGTGCTGCTGAGTCCGTTGCTGGCCAGCGCGGCGATGGCGCTCAGTTCCGTGAGCGTGGTGACGAACAGTCTGCGGTTGAATGGAGTGAAGCTGGACGGGGGAGCATGATGGCGACGAAGAAACAGGCGGAGGTTTGCGCGGTGCATGCGGACGGGCGCAGGGCTGTTGGCGTGGATGCCGAGATCAAGGCATCGAATCTGCGGCGGCTGAGCCGGATTGAGGGTCAGTTGCGCGGGATTCAGCGGATGGTTGAACAGGATCGCTACTGCGCGGATATTCTGACGCAGGTGACCTCGGCGCAGGAGGCGCTGCGCGCGGTGGCGCGGTCGCTGATGCGGAATCATCTCGAGCACTGCGCGAGCCACGCGATTCGCAATGGCTCAGCGGACGAACGGCAGGCGATGTATGACGAGCTGCTGGCGATGATCTACAAGAACGCGCGCTGAGGTCTTTTCCGGGGCGAGCTAACGCGTGGCGGACCAGGCAAGCGCGAGAATCAGCGCGGCGAGAGCGAGGCTGGTGCGGTCGCGCAGGGCGAAGAGCACCGGATCCTCGTGAAGCTGGCCGCGTGAGGCGAGCATGCCCATGCGCAGGAGCCAGAAGGCAAGCGGCGCGAGCACGAGCCAGAGGCGCTCGGGGTGAGGGTAAAGCTGGATGACGTCGGGGTGGGCAGCGTAGAGGGCGAAGATGGCCAGCGATGCGTAGGCTGCGGCCGAGCCGAGGCTTCGGATGAGGTCGGAGTCGGCAACGCGATAGCCGCGGCCGGGAATTTCGGTGCCGCCCTGCTGGCGGAGTATCTCCAGTTCGTTGAGCCGCTTGAAGAGCGCGAGCGAGGCAAAGAAAAAGATGGCAAAGCTGGAGAGCCAGAGCGAAATGGCTGTGGCAGTGGCTGCGCCGCCAGCGAAGAGTCGCAGTGTGTAGAGCGCGGAAAGTACGATTACGTCGGCGATGGCAATACGCTTGAGCCGGAGTGAGTAGAGTGCGGTGATGGCGACGTAGGCGGCGAGCCAGAGACCAAACTCCGCTGGCAAAAACAGGCAGGGAGTGGCGGCGAGGAGCAGAAGCAGGAGGATGAGTGCGAGTCCCTGCGGAAGACCCAAATCTCCAGAGGCAAACGGGCGCAGTCGCTTGCGAGAGTGACGGCGGTCGTTTTCAAGATCGAGCAGGTCGTTGAAGACGTAGCAGGCCGAAGCGGCGCAGCCGAAGGCGAGAAATGCCAGCAGTCCTGGAGCTGCGCGGTGAGCACTGAGATGGTGAGCGAGGAGCAGCGGCCCGAAGAGCAGGAGATTCTTGACCCATTGATGAAGGCGAAGCGCGCGCGCCAGCGACGCGGAGCGTGGAGCGCGGTCAGGCAGTGTCGTGGAGACGGCGATGCGACGGCGGTGTATCGCTCTCTGCAATGTCGGGGATGGATTGGCGAGAATTGCGTTGCGCGCGCTGGCCAGAAGCGGCAGGTCGGCGCGGGAGTTTCCGATGTAGTCAAAGGAGGGAAACTGTGCCTTGAGCGCGGCAAGCTTTGCCCGGCCGACGAGGTTTATGCCTGCTGTGGAAGCAAGCACCTGATCGAAACAGCCCAGGTGCGCAGCGACACTCTGGGCAAGCCGATGGTCGGCACCGGTGGCAAGGACGATGCAGCGGTTCTGACCCCGCTGGGCGCGGAGAAAACGCACGACAGCCTGATTCCAGGGCAGGTTACGGACATCGAGTGGTCGCACTCGGGCGATGAATTGCTTGCCGTGCGCACGGTTGCGCAGCAAAAGCCAGAGTGAGAGCAAGAAATTCCAGGGGTTTGTGCGCAGCAGGAGCAGCAGGGAATCGTGGAGCGTGTCGGACTTGACGAGGGTGCCGTCGAGATCGACGCAAAGCGGGACAGGATCGTAGCTCGGCTGTACCGGGTCCGGTGCCGGATGGCGGCTCGGAGCTGCGGTTGCGGAGTAATCCCCGGCACCTGGCGCGCGCGATGCCGAAGGGGATGGACGTTCGATCAGACGGTCTGGTGACAGCGGCTCGGTTGAGGTGAGGACGGGCATCGCGTGAAAAAATCCTGGAGACCATCATAGGCGGTTCGGGTAGGCGGGCAATACTGGAGGACAATAGAAGTGTGGGGAAAATATGCGGGCAGAGAATGCGCATGACGATGCTATGCATTGCGGAGATGCGGGAAGGCGCAAAATTTGCGAACCCTGAGCGTGGCGGCCGCATCTGTTTAAGTGAGGATGGCTTGCGCGCCGGTGGAAACAAAATCCTCCGCTTGACCGTCTTAAGAGTAAAGCGTAACTCTGGACGGAGTTTCCATCTGTGGTGGTTCCGCAGTTCTCGATTCGTATTCTCAAAATTTCGCAAGAATGGACGAAGTCTCTGTGTCTGAGCCGACGATGATATTGCACGAAAACGAAGTGCCGAATCCCGGAAAGTCGGGTTGGGTGCGACCTGTGGTGTACGTGGTGCTGCTGTGCCTGATTGTGGTCGGCGTGTGGCGCGTGTATCAGAACCGCAAGCTGGCGGCGCAGTTGGCTGCGCAGCAGGCGGATGCGCTGCTGAGCCGCCCGGTGCCCGTGCAGGTGACACAGGTCGTTGAGAAGCCGATGCCGATCTATCTGGAGGCGCTGGGCACGGTGATGCCGTACTACAGCGTGACGGTGAAGGCGCGCGTGAGCGGACAGCTTGATCACGTGAACTTCAAAGAAGGGCAGACGGTGAAAGAAAATCAGACGATTCTGGTGGTGGACCCATTGCCCTACAAAGCTGCTCTGGATCAGGCAAAGGGGACGCTGGCGCACGACGAGGCGCTGCTGGCGGATGCGCAGGCGGAGTATCGACGCTACAAGGCGCTGTATGAGGCGGGGGTGGTCTCGAAAGAGCAACTCGATCTGGAACTGGCGACGCAGGGGCAGTACGAGGGTGCGATTGAGTCCGACAAGGCGGCTATCGAAACTGCACAGCTTCAGTTGAACTGGTGCACGGTGCAGTCGCCGATTACGGGCAAGATTGGGCTGCGACTGGTTGATCCGGGAAACATTATCACGGCCAATACAACGAATCTGGTCATCATTAACCAGATGCAGCCGATCGCGGTGTACTTCACGCTGCCGGAGAACCAGCTTCCGCAGGTGCTGGATATGCTGCGCGATCATCGTCAGCTTGTGGCTGAAGCATATGATCGCGGTGATACGACGCGGCTGACCTCGGGAGAGTTGCTGACGGCCGACAACCAGATCGATACCACGACTGGGACGGATCGACTGAAGGCTGTATTCACCAATGCCGATGAGCAGCTCTTTCCGAATCAGTTTGTGAATATCCACTTGATTATGCAGCAGCGCCCGGCCGCGCTGGTGGTGCCGTCCTCGGCGGTTCAGAGCGGGAATCAGGGCGCGTATGTATGGACGATTCGTCACGATGCGGCGACGAACACGGATCATGCGCGGCTGACACCGGTGAAAGTGGCGCTGGCCGAAGGGCAGGTGACAATTCTGGACGGCGGGGTGACTCCGGGAGAATCCGTTGTGATCGACGGCGCGGATCGGCTGAAGCAGGATGCTGTGGTGGAACTGAATGCAACACGCGCCGCGCAGCCGAGTTTTTCCGCGGAGGGGAATCCGAATCTAAGCCCTGTGGCGCAGGGACTGGAGCATAGCGCACAAACAACACGTGCGCAGGGTGCGCATGGCGGGCGCGGCGGCGCAGGCAACAAGAGGACGCATCCGTGAACCCATCCCGCCCATTCATTATTCGCCCGGTCGCCACATCTCTGCTGATGGTGGCGATTGTGCTTGCTGGCGCGGTGGGCTACAAGCAGCTTCCGGTTTCGGCGCTGCCCGAGGTGGACTATCCCATCATCGAGGTGCAGACGTACTATCCGGGAGCGGGTCCGGCGGTGATGTCGTCGTCGGTGACGGCACCGCTTGAGCGGCAGTTTGGGCAGATGCCGGGACTGAAACAGATGACCTCGGTCAGCTCGGGCGGCGGGTCGGTTATCACGCTGGAATTTGATCTGTCGGAAAATATTGATGTGGCTGAGCAGGAGGTGCAGGCGGCGATCAATGCGGCGACGAATTTTCTGCCGACAGATCTGCCGAATCCACCCATCTACAGTAAAGTAAACCCGGCGGACGCGCCGGTGATGACGCTGGCGCTTACCTCGGATTCGCTGCCTCTGGACCAGGTGGAGGACGCCGCGGATACGAATCTGGCGCAGAAGATTTCACAGGTCTCCGGCGTGGGACTGGTTTCAATTGCGGGCGGCCAGAAGCCGTCCGTGCGCGTGCAGGCGAATCCGGCGCAGCTTGCCGCTTACAACCTTAGTCTCGAAGACCTGAGAACGGCGCTGGCAAACGCGAACGTCGATCAGGCCAAGGGCACGCTGAACGGCACGACGCAGTCGTACACGATCGGAGACAACGATCAGTTGTTTTCGAGCGGCGATTACAAGCCGGTGATCGTTGCCTACCGCAACGGTGCGCCGGTGCGGACCTCGGACGTGGCCACGGTGGTCGATGCCGCGGAGAATGCGCAGCAGGCGGCGTGGATGGGTCTGCCGGGCATGGGCAGCAAGCCGGCTGTGATCCTGAACATTCAGCGCCAGCCGGGCGCGAACATCATCGCTGTCGTGGATCGGATCAAGACTCTGCTGCCACAGTTGCAGGTGAGCATGCCGGCCTCGATTCACATTCGCATTCTGACGGACCGCACCAATGTCATTCGAGCCTCGGTCGAGGACGTGCAATTTTCGCTGATGCTCACTGTTGCGCTGGTGGTGATGGTGATCTTCCTCTTTTTGCGCAATCTGTCGGCAACGATCATCCCGTCGGTTGCGGTGCCGCTGTCGCTGGTGGGCACGTTTGGCGTCATGTACCTGCTGGGCTACAGCCTGAACAACCTGACGCTGATGGCGCTGACGATCTCGACGGGATTCGTGGTCGATGACGCGATTGTGATGATCGAGAATATCTCTCGTTTCATCGAGGAGGGAGACAGCCCGATGCGCGCCGCGCTGAAGGGCAGCGAACAGATCGGGTTCACGATTGTTTCACTCACCGTCTCGCTGATCGCCGTGCTGATTCCGCTGCTGTTCATGGGCGATGTTGTCGGTCGGCTCTTCCGCGAGTTTGCGGTGACGCTGGCGGTGACGATTCTGGTCTCTGCGGTGGTCTCGCTGACGCTGACGCCGATGATGTGCGCGCGCATTCTGCGCCACAAGCCGCATTCGGAGCAGGACGCGGTCTATCGCGCTTCCGAGCGCGTCTTCGAGTGGGTGATCGAGTGGTACGGCAGGACGCTGAAGCTGGTGCTGCGGCATCAGTTTCTCACGCTGCTGGTCACAATCAGCACGCTGGTGGCGACGATCATGCTGTTCCTCATTGTGCCGAAGGGATTCTTTCCGGTGCAGGATACGGGTGTGATTCTGGGCATCTCCGAAGCGCCGCAGTCGATTTCTTTCACGGATATGGCAAAGCGGCAGCAGGAGCTGGCCGAGGTTGTGCTGAAAGACCCGGCGGTCGAAAGCATCTCGTCGTTCATCGGTGTGGATGGGACGAATATGACGCTGAACAGCGGGCGGATGCAGATTAACCTGAAGCCGCTCAGCGTGCGCAAAATCTCCGCCCCGCAGGTGATTGAGCGTTTGCAGCCGCGGGTGAACCGCGTGCAGGGCATCCAGCTTTTTCTTCAGCCTTCGCAGGATTTGACGGTGGCTGATCGCGTGAGCCGGACCGAGTTCCAGTATTCGCTGGAGGATCCGAATGGGGATGAGCTTGCGACGTATACGCGCAGGATGGTGGCTGCGCTGGAAAAGCAGCCGGAGTTGCGCGATGTGGCCAGCGACCTGCAGGATCGCGGTCTGGGCGCGGAGCTGGTGATTGATCGCGACACGGCGTCAAGGCTGGGGATTGCGATGGCCGATATCGACAATACGCTTTATGATGCCTTTGGCCAGCGGCAGATATCGATCATTTTCACGCAGCTCAACCAGTACCATGTGGTGCTGGAGGTAAGTCCGCAGTTTCAGACCGATCCTGGCGTGTTGTCGGACTTGTATGTGAAGTCGTCGAATGGATCACAGGTGCCACTGAGCAATCTGGCGCACTGGCGGCAGACGCGGGCGCAGCTTGCCATCGGGCATCAGGGGCAGTTCCCGGCGTCGGTGATCAGCTTCAATGTTGCACCTGGAAAATCGTTGGGCGATGCCGTGGCGGCGACCAAGCGCGTGGAGCAGGAGATTGGTTTGCCGGCCAGCATTAACGGAGCGTTTCAGGGAACGGCGGCGGCATTTCAGGCGTCGCTGGCGAACGAGCCGATCCTGATTCTGGCTGCGCTGATCACGGTTTACATCGTGCTGGGCGTGCTCTATGAGAGCTATGTTCATCCGATCACGATCATCTCCACGCTGCCCTCGGCCGGCGTGGGCGCAATCCTGGCGCTGCTGATTACGCATACCGATTTCAGCATCATTGCGCTGATCGGCGTGATTCTGCTCATCGGCATTGTGAAGAAGAACGCGATTATGATGATTGACTTTGCGCTGGCGGCAGAACGCACGGAAGGCAAGCCGGCGACGGAGGCAATTTTTCAGGCGTGCCTGTTGCGTTTCCGCCCGATCATGATGACAACAATGGCGGCGCTGCTGGGCGGCGTGCCGCTGGCGTTTGGCAATGGCGTTGGCGCGGAGCTGCGTCGTCCCCTCGGCATCACGATTGTAGGCGGGTTGTTGGTCTCGCAGCTTCTCACGCTCTACACGACGCCGGTGGTCTATCTCTACTTTGACCGGCTGGCGCACTGGCGTGAGCGCAGAAAACCAGCGGGCACGGCGGGACGGCCAGGCGAAAAACTGCAAACCATCTCCGCTGACTGAGGGACGCGAATCCGATGCATCTGTCCGCACCATTCATACGCCGACCGGTCGCGACGACTCTGCTCAGCATGGCGCTGTTGCTGGCTGGGTCGGTGGCGTATTCGCTGCTGCCGGTTGCGTCCCTGCCGGAGGTTGATCTGCCGACAATTTCGGTAAGCGCGGGTCTGCCCGGTGGAAGTCCGGAGACCATGGCGTCGAATGTGGCGGCGCCGCTTGAGAAGCAGTTCGGACGTATTGCGGGCGTGACGCAAATGACCTCGTCCAGTTCGCTGGGCGCGACGGCGGTCACGCTTCAGTTTGACATTTCGCGCAATATTGACGCTGCGGCGCGTGACGTGCAGGCGGCCATCAACGCGGCGCGCAGTCAGTTGCCGGCGTATCTGCCGCAGAATCCGAGCTATCGCAAGACGAACCCAGCGGACGCGCCGATTCTGATTCTGCGTCTGACCTCGCCCGTGGTTCCGCTGCCGCAACTGTACGATATGGCGGACTCGATTCTGGCGCAGAAGATTTCACAGATTAATGGGATCGGGCAGGTCTTCGTGGGCGGCAGCTCCAGTCCGGCGGTGCGCGCCGAATTGAACCCGATGCAACTGAGCTCCTATGGCATTGGCCTCGAAGACATTCGCACGGCGCTGGGCAACGCGAATGCGAACCTGCCCAAGGGCAATCTGTACGACGAGCATAATCGCTGGCTGATTACGGACAACGACCAGATATTCAAGGCCAGCGAGTATGCGCCACTGGTGGTTGGTTACAACGCGGCGACAGGCGCGCCGGTGCGACTTTCGGATCTCGGCCAGGTGATTAATTCTGTTTCGAATATCGAGTCAGCCGGACTGGCAGGAACCAATGTCGGCCCAGGTTCGACGCTGTTGCCGGCCATTGCCCTGGTGGTTTTCAAGGTTCCCGGCGCGAATGTCATTCAATCCGTGGATAACGTGCTGCGGGAGATGCCCCGCCTGCGCGCCGAGATTCCGCCGACGGTCACTCTGAGCATCGGTGTGGATCGCACGACGACGATCCGCGAGAGCGTGAAAGAAGTGGAAAAGACGTTGCTGATCAGCGTCGCGCTGGTGGTGATCGTGGTCTTCCTCTTTCTGCGCGAGGTGTGGGCCACGATCATTCCTTCGATTGCCGTGCCTCTGTCTCTGGTGGGCACGTTCGGAGTGATGTATCTGCTGGGCTACACGCTGGACAATCTTTCGCTGATGGCGCTGACGATCTCGACCGGATTCGTGGTCGATGACGCGATTGTGGTGATTGAAAACATCGCGCGCTATATGGAAAAGGGGATGTCTCCGCTCGATGCGGCGATGCGCGGATCGAAGGAGATTGGCTTCACCGTGCTCTCGATGAGCACTTCTCTCGTGGCTGTTTTTTTGCCGCTTTTGCTGATGGGTGGAGTGGTGGGCATTCTCTTCCGCGAGTTTGCCGTTACGCTGAGCGTGGCCATCGCGGTGTCACTTCTGGTTTCGCTGACGACGACGCCGATGATGTGCTCGCAGTTTCTGCGGCCCATCGAGGAACAGACGCACGGAAAGATATACAAGGCAAGCGAGCGCGTCTTTCGCTGGATGGCCCACGAATACGCCGTTGGCCTGCGCTGGGTGTTGCGCCACCAGGTGCTGATTCTGATGGTGACGATCGGGACGTTCTTGTTGAATATTTATCTCTTTATTATTGTGCCGAAGGGTTTTTTCCCGCAGCAGGATACTGGGCGCCTGACTGGCTCGGCGCGCGCGTCGCAGGACATCAGCTTTGATGCGATGAAGATCAAGCAGACGAAGCTGGCGCAGATGGTGCTGGATGACCCGGCCGTCGATACGATCATTGCCTTTGCCGGAGGCTCCGGTCCGGGTGGCGGCAGCAACAACGTGGGGATGATGTTCATCTCGTTGAAGCCTTTGAGTGTGCGGAAGATTTCCGCCGACCAGGTTGTGGACAGGTTGCGCTCGAAACTGACAAGCGTTCCGGGTGCGACGCTGTTTCTCCAGGTGCAGCAGGAGTTCCAGACGGGCGGGCGCGCCGCGGATGCGCAGTATCAGTACACGCTGGTGGACGAGAATCTCAAGGAACTGAATACCTGGGCGCCACGGCTGCTGGCGAAGATGCGCACGCTGCCGGAGTTGCGCGATGTCTCCACCGACCAGCAGGATCAGGGGCTGGAAGAGAATCTGGTGATCAATCGCGACACGGCCTCGCGCCTTGGCTTGACGGCATCGACGATTGACCAGGTGCTCTACGACGCTTTTGGCCAGCGCGAGGTTTCCACGATGTACACCGCGCTGAACCAGTACTTCGTGGTGATGGAAGTGGCTCCACCGTACCAGAAAAGCCCGGACTCCCTGAATGGAATTTTTCTGAAGAGCAGCACTGGGATGATCGTTCCGCTCTCGGCCATTGCGCATTTTGAGAGGACGCATACCTCGTTGCAGGTGAACCACCAGGGGCAGTATCCAGCGGTGACGGAGACCTTCAATCTGGCGCCGAATGTCGCCCTGGGCCAGGCTGTGAACGCTGTGCAGAAAGCCGAGCGCGACCTGGGCATGCCGGCCGGGATTCGCGGAACATTTCAGGGTACGGCGCAGGCGTTCCAGGATTCGCTGCGCACGGAGCCGTGGCTGATTCTGGCGGCGGTCGTCGCGGTCTACATTGTGCTCGGAATTTTGTATGAGAGTCTCATTCATCCGCTGACGATTCTCTCGACGCTGCCATCGGCGGGCGTGGGCGCGATTCTGGCGCTTCTGCTGACGCGTACGGACCTGAGCATTATCGCGCTGATCGGCATCCTGCTGCTGATTGGCATTGTGAAGAAGAATGCGATCATGATGATCGATTTTGCGTTGCAGGCCGAGCGCGAGCAGGGGCTGCCGCCGGTCGAGGCGATCTATCAGGCGAGCCTGCTGCGCTTCCGCCCGATCATGATGACGACGATGGCTGCGCTGTTTGGCGGATTGCCGCTGGTGATTGGCCTGGGGCAAGGCTCGGAGCTGCGCCGTCCGCTGGGCATCACGATTGTGGGCGGACTGATTGTTTCGCAGATGCTGACGCTGTTTACGACGCCGGTGGTGTATCTCTTCTTTGACCGGTTGCAGTGGCGATTCATGAAGCTGCATCGCATCGGTGAAGAACTGGAGCAGGTGGCGGGCGACTGAAGCGGCCTGCGTGCTGTGTGACGCAGATGAGGCTATCGCATGTGCAACTGGCCATAACGATTCCACGCCTGTTCGATATAACTGTCGGTCATGCCGGCGATGTAATCGGTGACGGCGCGCGGAGCACCGTCGCGCATGGCTCGTGCGGCATGGTCGGCGGGCAGGGATTCGGGGTTGCGAACCCACCAGTCGAAGAGCGTGGTGACGATCTCGGCAGCTCGCTGATGTTCGGCCTCCAGTTCTGCGGACTCGTACAACTCGCGGTATAAAAAACGGCGAAGGGATTGGCGATCCAACTCGACAGCTTCGCTGAAGGCGGCGACGCGCGCACCTGCGTTCCGCACCTGTTCGAGCGACGTAAATTGAGCGGCGCGACGAGATACCTCGGCCAACAGATCGCTGACAAGCGTATTCAGGATGGACTTCAGCGCGTCGTTGCGCAGCAGGCGCTCGGCTGCTGCGGGGTGAGCGCGCTCAGCGTTGAGCAAAGCCCGATGGAGCAGCGGCAACTCGGCGCGCGCGTGATCGAGACGCAGAATTCCCGCTTCCAGGCCGTCCTCGATGTCGGCGGTCAGGTAGGCAATCTCGTCGGCGAGATCGATCAATTGCGCTTCGATGGGCGGAAGCTGATCGAGGAAGTAAGCGGCAAGCTCGGGATGCTCGACGGAGCGGTAATCGCGGGAGTGTTTCAGGATGCCTTCGCGCACACCCAGAGTGAGGTTGAGGCCGGTGAATCCGGCGTGCCGCTCTTCAAAGCTGGTGACGATGCGCAGGGCGTGCAGATTGTGGTCGAAGCGCAGGCCGTGCGGGCGCAGAGCCGCGTCCAGTGCGCGTTCTCCCGCGTGGCCGAAGGGCGGATGGCCGATGTCATGGACGAGCGCCAGGGCCTCGGCCAGGTGGGCGTTCAGGCCGAGCGCGGAGGCCATGGTGCGCGCGATCTGAGCGACCTCGAGTGTATGCGTGAGGCGGCTGCGGGAGTGGTCGCTTTCGGTCTGGCTGCGGGTGAAGACCTGGGTTTTGCCAGCCAGGCGGCGGAAGGCGCGCGCATGCAGGATGCGGCCGCAGTCGCGCACGAAGGGAGCGCGGTAGGCGTGCGACGGCTCAGGCTCGTCGCGCTGCGCGAGCGGCTCGTCGAAGGCATCGCGGACAGCGAGTGAAGCGTCAAGTCGGATCGACGCGGGATTGCCGCTGCTCTCGATTCTGGCTGACTGTTGCTGGTGGAATTCCGCCACTGTTCTGGATCCCTCCAGCATTGAGGGTAAATCTTTTCGCTGGGAGGAAGCACTTCCCGCGCGGGCGAAACCGGAGGCGCGATTGGACACTGATAGCGAAGAGGAGTATCCTTCGGCGTTCTCGGGTGGACCCTCGGTGCGCGCGCTGAGCCTGAGCGCCGCCGCCTGCCGAGCCGAGCCATCGGGACCGTCGCAGCATCATCTCGACCAAGGAGAATCCGTATGCCATCGATAAGAACGTTCACTGCATTGGCAGTTTCTTCGGCGCTTCTCATCCTCAGCGGCTGTGCGCGCCACTCCAGCTCGGAGGTGTACTACCTAGTCTCCGCGAACCTTTCCCTGCCGTATTGGAAGACTGCGGCCGCAGGCTTTGAGCGCGCTGCCGAGGGCTATCATGTCATCGGTCGCGTCGTCGGGCCGGACAGCTACGATCCGCAGCAGGAACTGGAGGCGCTGCAAAAGGCAATTGCGGCGAAACCGTCGGGAATTCTGATCTCTGTTTCCGATGAGGCGCTGCTGAAGCCCGCGATCGACTCGGCGATTGACAGCGATATTCCCGTGTTGACCATGGACTCCGACGCGCCGAGCAGCCATCGACTGTTTTTCATCGGGACGAACAACGTTGCGGCCGGGCACCTGGGTGCTGACCGTGTGGTGGATCGACTGGGCGGTCGCGGAAATGTGGTTTTCTTCACGATCACGGGTCAGCCGAACTTGGATGCTCGGCTGAAAGGTTACAAGGATGTATTCGAGCAGCATCCGGACATCAAAATCATCGATGTGGTGAACATCAAGGGCGACTCCAGGAATGCTTTCGATAACGCGATGCAGTACCTGAGCCTGAGCGGGCCGACGAAGGTTTCAGCCTTCATCTGCCTGGAGGCTTCGTCGGGCAAGGCTGTGGCGGATGCCGTCCGCCGCTCGCATGCGACTGATCGCGTGGTGAT
This sequence comes from Acidobacteriota bacterium, assembly GCA_021846275.1. Taxonomy (GTDB): domain Bacteria; phylum Acidobacteriota; class Terriglobia; order Terriglobales; family Acidobacteriaceae; genus Acidicapsa. The sequence goes on along the minus strand of JAJZBZ010000002.1, from coordinate 167,516 downwards.
CGCGATGGATGTGCAGCCGGATACGCTGAGCGAGATCAAGGATGGAGTGATTGAGGCAACAATCGCGCAGAAGCCGTACACGATGGCCTATGTCGGGCTGCGCGAGCTGGACACGATCTACCACGACAAGCCGAAGGAGTTTGCGCGCGACTACAGCGTGGAGGCGTTTGCGCGGTATCCGGTGTTCATCGACACCGGCGCGGCATTGGTGGACAAGGTGAACCAGGATATTTATGCACGCGACGCGGCGCAGCATCAGTAGCAATGGGCAGGAAAGATGAAAGGCCGTCCGGGTCGAGTCGTCGGGCGGCCTTTTGCAAGTTTCTGTTCCTGGATCATGGATGCTTGTCGGGGCTGCCGATCAGGTTGTCCTCTTTGGCAAGACGTGTGCGTGCGGTTTCCAGTTTCTTCTGCACTTTGGCCACCTCGGTTGGATCGACATCGGCGGTGGCGGCCTTGCTGAACTCCTGAAGGGAAATCTCCCACTGCGAGGCGGCCAGGCGTATGCGGCCAGTCTTCTCGTAGAGGTCGCCGAGGTGGTCATGCACGGTGGGGTCGGTGGCTGTGCGTTCGACGGCCTTGCGCAGATACTCTTCGGCTGGCTCGTAGTCGCCGAGTTTGTAATAGACCCAGCCGAGCGAGTCGAGGTAGGCGCCGTTCATTGGCTCCAGATCGACGGCCTTGCGAATGTACTTGAGCGCGTCGGTGTAGCGCGTGGTTTTGTCGGCAAGCATGAAGCCGAGATTGTTGAGAGTAATCGCATTGTTGGGGTCGATCTCCAACACGGAGTGGAAATCCTGCTCGGCCTGATCAATGTGCTTCTGCTCCTCGGCGATGGAGCCTTTCTGGAAGAGCACGTTCGCCTTGTCCTCTTTTTTGGTGGCCAGCGGTTCGGCTTTTTCCAGCGCCTGCTCGGCTTCCTTCCAGTGGTGCTGACGCGCCTCAATCTGCGAGATTTGAAGATAGACATCCAGGTCGGCGCTTGTGCCGTTCAGCAGGCTGCGCGCAATGGCGATGCCCTCGTCGAGCTTGCCGGTGTCACCCAGATCCCAGGCGAGCAACAGCTTGAGGTCGCGGTCGTTGGGGTTGGCCGCGACGGCCTTGCGGCATACCTCGGTTGCCTGATCAAACATCTTTGCGTCGCGATAGGTCTCCGCCTCGCCCTCGTAACCGCGCTTGGCGAAATCGCCGCCCATGTCGATGAGCTTCTGATAAGTGGCAATGGCGTCGGAGGTTTTGTTGTCCTCGTGATAGACGGCGGCGAGGCGCTCAATAAAAATGCTGCGATTGGCTTTTTCCTCGTTGGTGTAAGCGCCGTTGGCGTGGCTGGTCGCCTCGAGCATCTGCTTGTAGACGGCGATGGATTCGTCGTAGCGGCCCAGCACGTCGAGCAGCAGGCCCTCGTTGTATCCGGCTTCGAGCGAATTTGGGTCCTTGGCCAGCGCGGCGCGCGCCGTGGCCAGCGCGTCCTCATATTTGCCCATGCGCCGCTGAATCTCAGTGATCCGGTTCAGGGCGTCAATGTCCTGCGGATCGGCGGCGCGCAGCTTCTGGTACGCGGCGAGCGCCGCGTCAAGCTGGTTGTCCATGAGGAGCGCGCGGGCCAGGGCGCGGGTGATGGTCGCGTCGTCGGGATCCATTTCCGATGCGCTGCGATAGGCTGCAATGGCCTTCGCGGGCTGCTTCAGTTGTTCATAGGTCGCGCCGAGGGCAAACTCCATGCGCGGCGAGCGCTGATCCTCGGGCACGGAGGCAAGCAGGTCTGCCGAGCGCTGGAGGTCGCCGTCCTGCGCGTAGAGGCGCGCGAGGCTCATGACCACATCCTCGGACGATGGCTCCAGCGTCTGCGCGGTGCGAAACTCCGCCTCCGCTTTTGCCGTGTCGTGCTTGACGGTGTACAACTGGCCGAGTAGCAGGTGATTTTCGACCTCGTTCGGTTCCAGCGAGACAATTTTCTGGTACTCGGCGATGGCGAGATCGACCATCTGCCCTGCGGGAGCAACCTGTGATGCGGCATCCTGCTGCTGGCCGAGCGAGCGCAGATAGATGCTGCCCAGAACCTTGTGCGCGTCGAGATTGTCCGGGTCTTTGTTCACGATGGCCTGCGCAGTTTCCACGGCCTCGCGAATGCGTCCGGTGCGGAAGTAGAGTTCGGCCAGTTGCGCGGCCAGTTCAGGCGATTGCGGATCGGCGTTGAGCGCCAGCTTGTACTCTTCTTCGGCGCGCGTGGCGTAGTCCTGCCGACCATAGTTGGTGGCCATCTCCTCGTAGCTATGCGCGAGAGCAGCGTGGTAATAGGCCGATGCGCGATCCGGCAGCGCTGGCTGCGCGGCAGCGCTGGCTGCTGGCGTCTGCGTGGAGGAGTCTGCCGCATTCGCAACGATGGCGGCCTGGCTGGGCGCGGCAGTCTTGGGCGTGGTTTGCGGAGTTTGTGCCGCGGAGATCAGCCCCGCGGTCGCCAGCGTGCCCAGCGCAACCAGTCGCAGTCCGCGCAAAAATTCTTTGCTTGCTTGATTCATCGGCATCCCTGGGCGCTGATCCGGTCGTGCGGCGGCTGCTCTTCGCCTTGCGCGGCACTGCGGTGGTTACGCCACTCCTTATTGGACGATTGTATCCTTCGCAAGTCTCAATCTTTAGTCATTGCGGCCTATTTTCAATGGCGAAAATGGCGCATGCCGGTGAAAACCATGGCCACGCCGAGCCGGTCGGCGGCGGCAATGACCTCGGAGTCGCGTACTGAACCGCCGGGCTGGATGATGGCTGTCGCTCCAGCCTGGACGACGACCTCCAGCCCGTCGGGGAACGGAAAAAAGGCATCGGAGGCGGCGACGCAGCCAGTGAGCGGCAGAACGGCCTTCATGGCGCCGAAGCGTGCCGCATCGACGCGGCTCATCTGTCCGGCACCGATGCCGAGAGTCTGGCCGTTGCGCGCGTAGACGACCGCATTGGACTTGACGTGCTTGCAGATGCGCCAGGCAAAGAGCAAACTGGCGATCTCGGCTGCACTGGGCTTGCGCTGAGTAACGACCTGCAACTCGTCGGCGCTGACGTGGCCCAGATCGGCATCCTGAGCGAGCAGGCCGCCGGAGACCTGCTTGATGGCCAGCGCGGGCGCCGCGGGAGTGACGCGCAGCAGGCGCAGGTTCTTCTTTGCGGCGAAGATGGCAAGCGCGTCCGGAGTGAACTCCGGCGCGGCAATGGCTTCGGTGAAGAGTTTGGCGATCTCGGTTGCGGCTTCGGCGTCCACCGTGCGGTTGATGCCGAGGACGCCGCCGAAGGCGCTGACCGGATCAGCCGCGAGGGCTTTTTCGTAGGCCTCGCGGATGGTTGTGCCGGTGGCCGCGCCGCAGGGATTGGTGTGCTTGATGATGGCCACGGCTGGCTCGGCAAACTCCTGAGCCAGCGCCCAGCAGGCGTCAAGATCGACGAGGTTGTTGAAGCTCAGTTCCTTGCCCTGAAGCTGCTCGGCGCCGGCGATGCCAGTCTTCGAGTCATCCGAGTAGAGCGCGGCGCGCTGGTGAGGGTTTTCGCCGTAACGCAGGGTCATGGCGAGTGGCAGGTGAATGCGCAGCGCGCCGGGCAGGCGGGTCGCGTCCGGCGCAATGGCCGCCTCCGGCTCGCCTGCTTCGACGATCGACTCCAGCGTGGAGGCGATGGCGCTGTCATAGGCGGCCGTGGTGGCAAAGGCCTGCTGCGCGAGCCGCCAGCGCGTGGCCAGGCTCAGGCTGCCGCCGCTCTGGCGCAGCTCCTCACCCAGCGTTGCATAGTCGGCTGCGCGGGTGACGATGGCCACATCGCGAAAGTTTTTGGCCGCCGAGCGCACCATGGACGGGCCGCCGATGTCGATGTTTTCGATGAGATGGCCAAAGCTGACGCCGGGCGTTCGCGCCGTCTGTTCGAAGGCGTAAAGATTGACGACAACCATGTCGATGGGTTCGATGCCGTGAGCGGCAACGGCAGTTTCGTGCTCGGCGTTGCCGCGGATGTAGAGCAGCCCGCCGTGGACGCGTGGGTGCAGCGTCTTGACGCGTCCGTCGAGCATTTCAGGGAAGCCGGTCAGCTCGCTGATGTCCTTCACGGCGAGTCCGGCCTCGCGCAGGGCACGCGCCGTGCCGCCGGTCGAGATCAGCTCGACGCCCAGTTCTGTAAGAAGCTGGGCAAAGGCAACCAGCCCGGTCTTGTCCGTTACGCTCAACAGCGCCCGACGAATCTTCCTTTGATCCTGCTGCAACCCTGAATCCTCCCGAGGATGGGCAAAGCGCCCTGTCGCCTCGCAAAACGTTTTGCTTCACGTCGGCTGCGCGGGAACGCCTGCGCCCGCCAATGCGTATTTTCAGGGTACAACCTGAGGGCACCCGGGCGTTTTGCCAGTTCCTGCGCGGGCCTCTACAGTGGAGATATGGACGGGGATTCCAGCCAGACAATTTTTCCGGAACGGCCGGGAGAGATTCTGCCGCCCGAGCAGCAGAGCGCGGAAGACCGCCTGCCGCCGGGACAACAGGAGCAGCTTCGCGCCGTGCGTGCGCGCGAGTTTCGCCAGCGGCGCGGTGCGCGATCCTGGGCCTGGGCGCCGGCCACGTATCTGCTGGTGGGCATGAACTGCCTCGTCTTTCTGGCGATGGTGGCCTCGCGCGTCAGCTTCGTCAGCCCGACGGCGGCGCAACTGATGCACTGGGGCGCAAACAATCCTCAGGCGATTCTGGTGGATGGGCAGTGGTGGCGCATCGTGACGGCGATGTTTGTGCATGTGGGCATCTGGCATCTGGCCTCGAATATGTGGTGTCTGTGGAATCTGGGCCTGCTGGGCGAGCCGCTGATGGGTCCGTGGGGCGTGTTCAGCGCCTACATTCTGGCCGGCGCGGCCGGGAACCTGCTTTCGATGGGCGCGAGCCAGGCCTTTCACTCGATGGATGCCGTCGGCGTGGGCGCGTCGGGCGCGGTTTTTGGACTGGCCGGAGCGCTGATCATCCTGCTCAAATCTTCCCGGCTGCCGATGCCGCCACGCGAGCTGGCCAGCCTGCGGCGCTATGTGATTTACTTCGCGGCCATCAACTTCGTGATCGGCTTTGGCACGATGGTGGTTCCGGTGGGCGTGCGCATCGACAACATGGCTCACCTGGGCGGATTTCTGGGCGGCATTCTCTTCGCGCTGCCGCTGGTGCCGCAGCTCGGCTCGGCGCGCAGGGAGTTCCTGACCCGCAGGCGTTTCGCCGTGGCGATGGTCTGCGGCGTGCTGGTGCTCTTCGGCTTCTATCTCAGTTCGGTCGGCGTCGTGCGCTGAAGGAATCGGCTCTACTTGCTCGCTGTGGAGGCAAACTTCCTCACCATCGTCAGCAACAGCTTGCGGTCGCTCTCATTCAGGTTCATCGAGTAACGGCGAATCTGGTTCATGAAGCGCAGCTCGTCGTCGGCCATCTTCGGCGCAGTGGTCTCTGAAGACATGCGGCCTTCACTGAAGAACTGCGCGACCGGAATATCCATCGCATCGGCAATCTTGGCCAGCGTGTCGAGCGACGGCACGGTGTGGCCATTTTCAACGCGAGAGAGATAACAACGGAGCAGGCCAGTTTGCTTTTCGATGTCGCCCTGCGACATGCCCTTGCTCTGGCGAAATTCACGGATAACGGCACCAATCTGCATGGATTACCAAGGCCCCCTGAATCAAGCTGGGCACACGACAAAGCTGTCGGGCCGGTTGTGTTGCTTTAAGAGTTAACATTTGCCGCAGTGGGAAGCAAGGGTTCTGTGCAAAAAAATGCGCAGCCGGAATCAGCTCGGCCAGTCAGCGATGGGCCTGCGGCGGCTGGCTCGCCAGTGAGGTTGAGTTGGCTGGGCGAAAGTTTGCGTCGGAATCAGGGCCAGAATTCGACCGCGCGTACCGTTGGCGGTCCGGCGTGGCCCTCGATGACCTGGGTTTCGATGACGGCTTCCATGTTCATGGAGCGCCAGTTGGGCGGCGCATTTTTCAGCAACTGCTTTAGGTCGTTTGCGTTCGAGATTAGCTCGCCGGCGGCTTCTGTCCCTTCTTCCGAGATGCCGGAGACCATCATCACCGGCTGCCCTGTCACCTGATCGCGGAAGCGCGCGATGATCGCGTAGTCTTTTGAGAGCCGTTCAAAGGGCTGATCCCAGTCCGATGCCCATGTCGTGCGCTTGTTGCTCTTTCGGTCCACGATCAGCGCCGTGCCGTTGCTGGAGTCAAAGCCGAATCGGAGATCGCGGCTGAGACGCATGACCCAGAGATTGTCAAACGCTCCAATCAGCACGACCGGGCCTTCGCGCAGCTCGCCAAAGCTGGCCTCAGAGGCTGCGGAGACGCGGAACGGCTTGTGTTGGGCAAGCAGCGGCACCTCGACCCGCGTGAGCGTGACCACGTCGGCCAGCGCAAAGAGGCCGGAAAGATGAATGTGGACGTAGAGCGGCTCGGAGGAAACCGTATGCGGGATTGGCTTGGACCAGTCACCGTCGTCGCTGGTGTCGCGCGCCGGTTCGCCGAGGCAGATGGTCACGGTGGAGTCGCCGACCGTTACCGGCTGCCAGAAGTCTTCCACCGTGTGATCCACAGGTGCCTGCGGACGGGGCGCATGCAGGCGGTATCCGGCAAAAATACCCGCTCCCAGGGCGGCCACCACCATCAACACAGTGACCACAAGGTGAACCGTCGTTCCCGAGTAGTGATGACTGCCACGCCCAGGCTGCAGAGGATGCCGAGGATGCCAGAACTGAGGAAAGTCCCACGGCATGTGCCCGGCAAGCGGATGCGCGTGTGAGGACTGCGGAGCGGGCATGAGCAGCGGCTCAGTTGCCCGCGATGGGGTTTGCTGGCTGGGCGACGTTGAATTGGACGAATTCTGGCTCAGCAGATTCTGACTCTGCGTTTCCTGGCTCGTGGCCTCTGCGGCGGGGCGGACAAACTGCGGCAGATAGGCTCCGGTCGGGAGCTCGATGCGCAGTTCGCCCGCGTGTTCCGGCTCGTAGTAGTACTGCGCCAGACGCTTGCGGGTCTCGCCCGCCGTCACGCGCACGACCGGGTCGGCATTGGCGTCGTAGTCCGGCGCGCGCCCAAAGACCTCAATGCCAATCAGTCGCTCCTTGAGCTGATCCGCATTGCCATCAAGTGTCTGCTCGACGACGAAGCGGAGCAGGCTGGGGTAGCGCTTGCTGTTCGAAAAAAGCGGATGGGCGAGGATTCGATCCAGTTGCTCGCGAACGACGGCGAAGTCTTCGGCTGATTCAGGCTGAAAGGGAATGCCGCGCTGCCCGCTGGAGACGGACTCGGAAGCGTCAGTTTGTGATTTCGCGACACCCGGCAACAGGTTTTTCTCCTGGCAACGTATGATACGTGGCGCCTTCGCGCTTGTCTATACAATCTTGCGGGAATTTGATCGGAAGTTGGGGCTGGTGATCAAAAGCTCTTGACGGGTAACTGTTTCAGCGGGAACGATGCCTGAAAACAGCGGCTTGCGTGAGGGTATGATACGCCTTCGATCTACCCGATAGGACTTGCGTAAGATATTGGAAAATTTAGGATTATGTTGTACTTCGCCAAGACCTCCGTGGCGAAGGGAGCAGGTATACCGTCCAGTACCAGGCAATTTCAGGAACTGGTGGGTTTCCAGCAATTGCGGTCTCTTGCTGACCCATTCAACTGAAGTTGTGCGCGAGCAGCCGTGTTGAGGAGCACACTGCCTGCGCCGGGAAGGACCGAAAACAAGAGCCTGCCATCAGGACGGCTTGCCGCCTGGGCCTGGAAGACTCAGTTCCAGTTTCAGGCGGTTTTGTTTTGCCTCGCTCTGTGAATTTGTAATCCCTCGAAAATTTTGGCGCTCGTTCGTAAGCAGTGGTGTTGGCGAACTGCGCGACGCGGGTTGCTTTTCCGCCTCAGTTTGCATCCTACGGGCAAGCTGCGCGGTGCGCGTGCGGCATGAGCGTGCCTTGGGTGTGCCGCGGAGTCTTTCGGTGCGGTACACTCCGGTGTTATGAAATGCTTGCAGCTTTTTCCGTCTCTGGTGGTATCTATCGCAATGATTGTGACCGCAAATCCATCTCCCGCGCATAGCACTCCTGCGCCCAACCCGGCGGCGACGCTGGCCTATATTCACGAGACCTGGAACACGCTCACGCGCTCAATGACAGACTGCCACTCGCTGGTGGACAGCAAGGTGACGACGCGCCCGGTTCTTTATTTGCCCGCGGATTTCACGACGCCGGATGAGGTGATGAAGACGGCCGAGCACTGCGGCGTGACCATCCGTCGGCTGCCGCGCCCGATACACAAGCTCGGTGACGTGATGCCGGAGGAGATGGGCGAGAACGGCCTGCTGTATCTGCCGCGACCGTATATCGTGCCCGGCGGGCGATTCAACGAGATGTATGGCTGGGACAGCTACTTCATCATTCTCGGGCTGGTGGCCGACCATCGCGCGGAGATGGCGCGCAACATGGTGGACAACTTCTTCTTCGAGATCGAGCACTATGGCGCGACGCTGAACGCCAACCGCACCTATTACCTGACGCGTTCGCAAGCGCCGTTTCTGACCTCGATGATTCGCGCCGTTTATGAGGATCCGTCGGCGTTTTCCAGCCGCCACGAGGCGGACAAGTGGCTGGCAAAAGCTTATGAAATGGCCGAGAAGGATCACGCGACCTGGATGCGGCCTGAGCACCGGGCGGGCAATACGGGATTGGCGCGCTACTACGATTACGGCAGCGGCCCGGTGCCGGAGATGGCTGACGACAGTACGTATTATCCCGACATCATTCGCTGGCTGCTGGCGCACCCGGATCAGGATCATGGCTTTCTGGAGAAATCCGTCGAGCATCCGGACGAGGCGGAGATTGAGCGGCTGCGGAGGACAAGCTGCGACATTACGCGCTCGGCAGTCTGCGCCAGCGCCGTGGTGAAGGGCTACCGGCTGACGCGGGATTTCTATGAGGGTGACCGCGCGATGCGCGAGTCGGGTTTTGATCCCAGCTTTCGCTTCGAGGCTTTTTCCGGCGCAACACACCACTACGCGCCTGTCTGCCTGAACAGCCTGCTCTTCCGCTACGAGGAAGATCTGGCCCACTTTGCGCATCTGCTTGGCAGGCCGCAGGATGCGAAGCACTGGAGTGCGATGGCGAACCGGCGGCGCGTGGACATGAACCGTTTTCTGTGGCGCGCGGATCAGGGCGTCTTTGCCGACTACGATTTCATCCACAATCGTTCGTCGCACTATGCGTACATCTCGTGGTTCTATCCGCTGTGGGCCGGGGTGGCGACGCGTTCGCAGGCGGCCAGCATTGTGCACCACCTCGGCGTGATTGAGCGCCCAGGTGGACTGTCGATGAGCGCGACGAATACGGGTCTGCAGTGGGACGAGCCGTTTGGCTGGGCACCGACGAACTGGGTTGCCGTCGCCGGGCTGGATGCGAGCGGATACCGTGAAGACGCGCTGCGTATTGCGCGCAAATTCACGGCGACGATTGATCGCGGCTACGCGCAGGACGGGACGATTCTGGAGAAATACAACGTGGCGGCTGGCGACAGCTCCGTGCATGTGTTGACGGGTTACAAGGCAAACCAGATCGGCTTCGGGTGGAGCAATGCCGTCTACCTGAAGATGACCGAGATGATGCATCGGGCGGCGGGCAGCCACGCGGCGGACTGAGGACGAGGGCGCAAAATTCTGCGCCTTTCCCGGTGGCCGCGCATCTAGATTGTGGTATTCACTGCAAGCGCGGCCAGCGGTCTGCTGTTGGCTGTTTTTTTTGAGATGACCGAGCGGCACGGCAAGCCGGGAACCGAGCCTGTGCGCGCGGCCCGCAGGAGAATTCATGGCAGAGTCGACCGAGATGGCCGATTCCAATTCGCAGCCGGACCAGAGCGCGAGTCAGGACGCGATTCAGCACGCGAGCCAGGGTGCCGCCCAGCAGGAAATTCACGACGACCACTGGAAGCCGCGCTTCAATCCCTGGGTGGTTGCCTTCACGGTGACGCTGGCCACGTTCATGGAGGCGCTGGACTCTTCGATTGCCAACGTTGCCTTGCCGCACATCGCCGGCGCGTTGGGCGCAAGCTACGACGAGGCGACTTGGGTTCTGACCTCATATCTGGTTTCTAACGCAATCATTCTGCCGATCAGCGGATGGATTGCCAACCGCTATGGGCGCAAGCGGTTTTACATGGTCTGCGTGGCCCTGTTCACGGTATTTTCGCTCTGTTGTGGCTTTGCCAACTCGCTCTTCATGCTGGTCTTTTTTCGCGTCCTGCAGGGCGCGGCCGGTGGCGGACTTCAACCGAGTGAGCGTTCGATTCTGGCCGATACGTTTCCGCCGGAGAAGCGCAGCGTCGCCTTCGCTCTCTATGGTATGGCGGTGGTGGTGGCGCCGGCGATCGGGCCGACCATCGGCGGCTGGATCACGGACAACTACTCCTGGCGCTGGATATTTTTCCTCAATATTCCGGTCGGCATTCTTTCGCTGTTCCTGAGCGCGCGAATTGTGGAAGACCCGCCGTATCTGAAGCGGATGCGTGACAAGGTTGGTTCGGTGGATGGCTTCGGACTCGGCCTGTTGGCGCTGACGATTGGCGCGTTGCAGATCATGCTGGACAAGGGCCAGGAAAAGGACTGGTTCAGCTCCGGGCTGATCATCGCCTGTGCCACGATTGCCGCTGTGGGTTTCATTTCGTTCGTCTGGCGCGAACTGACGGCAGAGCACCCGATCCTCGATCTGCGGCTGTATAAGAATCCAACCTTCGCCACGACGCAGTTTGTGATGCTCGTCATCGGCGCGACGCTCTACGCAACGACCGTGATGATTCCGCAGTTCTTGCAGGAGGTCATGGGTTACTCCGCCACGCAGGCAGGCTCCGTGCTTTCGCTCGGCGGACTGGTGCTCATCGTGCTGCTTCCCATCGTCGGCTTCATTGGGCAGAAGGTCGATCCGCGCGCGCTGATCTGCTTCGGATTCGCGATGGTCTCCTTCGGCGTTTATCGCATCTCGGACCTCTATCTCGGCATCGATTTCTGGACGGCGGCAAGCTGGCGCGTCATCATGGTGCTGGGCATGCCGTTTCTTTTTGTGCCCATCAGCGTGATGTCGTTTGTCGGCGTTCCACGCGAGAAAAACAACGAGGTCTCCGGCCTGACGGCGCTGGCGCGCAACCTGGGCGGCAGTGTCGGTGTCTCGTTCATCAGCACAATGCTGGTGCGACGCGCGCAGGTGCACCAGCAGTATCTGGCCGCGCACGCGACGCCTGCCTCTTCGCTCTATCAGTCGATGCGCGGTGGACTGGTGGGTACGCTTCAGACCAAGGGGTATTCGGCTGCCGGAGCCGCGACGCACGCCGCTGGAAGGCTCTACGAATCGATGATGCAGCAGGCGCAGATTCTTGCCTACATCGACACGATTCACATGCTGGTCATTCTCACGGTCTGCCTAATTCCGATCGCGTACCTGATGAAAAGGCCGCCATCGCGCCCCAAGGAAGCGATTCCGATCGAGTAGCGGCGCGGAGCGCTCGACTGTGCCTCTTCGCGTTCTGCATCCACTCTCGTTTTGTGCATCCTGCCCGCGCTCACCAGGCGAGCGTCACGGTCATTGTCTGCCAGTCTGCGCCGCCGGAGAATGCGGCATGCAGATGCCGGCTGCCATCGTCGGCGCGAAGCAGGCTTGCGTTACCAGCCCCGGCTTGCGTGGCAAGGCGCGGATGGACCTTCGCGTTGACGACGAGCGCGTAATCCGCCTCAGTGCCGGCCGGCGCTTCGAGCGTCAGGCGCAGAGTCTTGTCCCCGTAGTTGGCCTCCACCACGCGCGGCGCAGTGGAATGAGCGCCAGCTTCTGGCAACTCAAAGATGGGATCGACGACCTCGACGGCGGGCAGTGGAATGAGCAGCGAAGCAGTGTGCGCGTCGCCGCGGAGACTGCGCGCGCCAGGAAGATCGCTGCGCAGCGCAGGCGGCGCGTCCGCAGTTGCCGTCACGAGCAGGCCGTCCGGTTTTCGTTCCATCGTCACGCGCACCGTCCGCGCGCCGAGATGCAGTTTGTCCACCGTCATGCGCGGCCAGCTTGCGGGCAGGTGCGGATTGACCGTGAGCGTCGCATGCGCGGCGTCGGGCGTGATGCCGAGCATGCCGCGCAGGGTCGGTTCGATGACCATGGTGCTGGACCAGAGCTGGTGGCTCGTCGAGCGGCCAAAGGGAACGTAGGTATCGCCGGAGAGCAGCTCGGTGACGGCACCGAGATCGGACGCCCACGTGAGATGGATGTTTTCCATGAGCATCTGTTCGCCGGCCAGCGGCTGGTTGCCGCGATACTCAGCCAGCGCGGCCCAGCCGGTGAAGAGCGGCCAGACCGAACCCTGGTGATAGCTCATGCCGTCGAAGATTGGCTCGTCGGAGGCAACGTCGCGCAGTCCCCAGTCGGTTTCAAGCGTGTGCGCGGCCATCTGGCGCAGGCAGGAAGCGGAATGATCGACAGGCTGCTGCGGGTTGGTCGTCGCGTCCCACCAGGCCATCGCCGGATAAACGGTGCGCGTGCGGTCGGGCTTGCCGTCCATTCCGTGGCTGAAGGCGTAGCAACCCTTCTGCGCGTCGGCATACTCGCGCTCAATCGTTGCGCGAATGGTCGTCGCTCGCGTGGCTGCCTGCTTTGCCGCGTCTGTGCTGCCAAGCGCAGAGGCCAGATCGCTGTAGGCGAGGCTGGCCTCTTCATCCAGCAGCGCGAGATAGACCTCCTGATGCGGCATTCCGCCCGGCCAGCTCTCCACCCATCCGGTGCCCTGCGAGTTGTCGTAGATGCCGTCGTGGTCAGTGTCGGACGTTGGAGCCGTCTCAAAGGCCCACGCTTTATCGATTACGGCGCGGTGCGCGCGCAGCCAGGCAACATCGCCGGAGGAGCGCAGGTAATCGCGCACGGCAAGCAGAAAGAGCGGTGTCGCGTCGGCTGCTGCGTACATGTACGGGAAGCTGCGCCAGTGAACGTCGGGATCGTAGGCGGTCTGCGAATACTCGTGCATGATCTTGCCGTCGGCGCGCTGGCGCGCGGCAAGAAAATTCAGCTCGTCGCGCGTGAGGGCGAAGTCGCCCATCGCGTCCACGGCGTAGAGCGTGTAGAGCGCGTCACGGCCAAAAAACCATCCAAAGCCCGGCCGCGCCGAGTCACCGCTCTCGTAGTAGCCGGCGACGAGCGCCGTTTCGCCCGCGCCGGGGATCGCATCGTAGCCATGCGCCTTCAGTTGTTCGATCGAGACCTCGGCCCAGCGAAAAGCGCGGTTGAGCGTGGGGTCGGGCGTCTCGATACTCGTCGCCGTCTTCAGCACAGACTGATATGCAGCCTGCTCACTGGCGTAGAGCGCGGGGATGCGCGCGTTCAACTCGGCCAGCGTCTGGCCCAGCGCGGCGTTGGTGGCCGTCTGCGTTGTAGCTCCCACGGCCATCAGCAGCGGGAAGTAACGGCTGCCGTCACGCTTCGGATCGTAGTGCAGATGCAGCTCCAGCGGATGCACCTGCGGTCGCTCCTGATAGGGAGTCATCACGCCTGGCTGCGCGCCGGGGATTGTGACCGCTCCGGCAAGGTCGGGATAGTCGAGATGAAGCACGTAGTAGCCGTCAGCGTCGGCATTCGCCGCTGCGCCCGATGTCGAGGGTGCTCCGTGCTCAACCCACTCCGGCGAGGGCACGCCGCTGTTGCGTTTGGGCCACATCCAGAGCATCTCCGGCGTGAAGCGGAAGGTCAGGTCCACCGGGTGGCGCGCGTCGATCTGAAAGAGCACGACGGGGCCGGTCGCGGGCTGCTCTGCGGCATCGTTGTTCAGGGGCTCACTCGGCGAGAACATGATCTGGCGCAGCGTAAAGCCGATGTGAGCGTAGGTGAGGACGGTGTGGTCGGGATGCACCTGGATCGAGGCCGCCTGCTGGTTCACGTCGATCGGCACCGGGTAGCCCTCGATCTGCGCGGTGATGGCCATGTGGCTGATGAGCTTGATGGGCAGAATCCAGGCCTCAAACGATCCCGCCTCGCGGCCCACCAGCATGCCGCGCTCGCCAGCCACGGTGAACGGCTCACGGGTGCGCACGGGACGGCGAATCACGAGCGGATCGTCCTGCTTCGGAGCGTCGAGCGGAAAGGCATCGAGCGGATGCAGCCGCTGCGCGAGAGCCGCAGGCGGCACACTCGCAAAGATCAGGCTGGCGAACAGAAGTCCGCGCGTGATGCGGCGAACGAGGGTGTTAACGGAAGCGGACGGACAAGACCGAACGGTTGCATTTTTCACGTTCCCTAGTCTAGTTCAATTTCGGCACTTGCAGATAAATGCAGCGGTGCAGGGCATCGAATTTGATGGCAACCAGGGAAAGCACCTCATTGCCAAGCACGGATTGAAAGCGCAGGGCTTTGTTGGCGAATATCCCCGCCTTGGGGTGAAGCCTGCCGCGTGCCACGGCGACGCGGGTCGTGATAAGAATCGTACTGTTGCCCAGCCGATACTGTGCGCCCGGAACAACATCGGCGCGAACCACTCCGTTTGCGCCGTAGGTTTTTACGGTGCCGGTTTTGTAGTGGTGTTTCACTTTGAGTCCCGCCGCTTGCCGATATTGATTCGAGAGCAGAAGCGGGAGATTGGCACCCGTGTCGAGGATTGCTTCCGTGCGGGCCTCGCTCTGGGTCTGGGTGAATTGCACACGAAGCGGAACCAGGATGGCGTGCCGCGTCCAGTCCACATGCACGGTCGTCCAGGTCTCCGTGTTCGCGGCGCACTGGCCAACGGGAAATATCTGCATCCGAAGTGCGCCGCGATCAAGAAGGACACAATAGGCGCGGAAGAAATCCAGGCCCAGAATCCCGTCATACGGACCAGCATCGACAGGTAGCGGATCACCCAGCAGAGCCAGCGTGTGAAAGGAACTCCACGGCGGCAGATCGATGGCCAAAGGCATCTGGCCGATGGTCACGACGCGGCTGGAATCACCAATGCCAAAGAGCCGGGTACGAAACGGTTCGAGATTCAGATAGGTGCGGGGAACCGATTGGCGAAAGATCAACGTGCGTTCCGTGCCGGAGTCGATGAGCAGAAAAAATCTGCCGATGGAGGTCTTCATTTGCACGTAGATCTTGTCATTGCGGACAAGGATGGGAAACGTCAGCGACGAGGGCGTGCGGTCCGCAGAAGAGTTTGGCTGGGCAGTCACCTTGGGCATAGCGGTCAGTGCCCATGCGCCCAGCAGGGCAATCCAACAGATGCTCCGTCGCAAGGGCAGGAACGTGTCCATCCACTCAATATGGGCAAGCCGCGGAGAACAGGCAAGCGCGAAAGCAAAATTGCAGAAGATGATGTTGATGCTACGAACGAGTTGAATAGCCGTAGAGGAACAAATGCGTTCGCAGGAGCGGGCCGCGCGGTCTCCACCCTTCGGTGGAGGCTCAGCCCACCTGCGCAGCGGGTATACTGCAAGGCGTGATCCGGTCCCTTACCGTCCGCCGGTTCGCGAGGAGTGTTGCTTGACCTTTTCCCGCAGAGGATTTCTCCGTTCGCTTTCGCGCACGGCGCTGGTGCTGTCTCTGGAAGACGTGCTTTCGCTGGCTCGGCCCGTATTTGCGCAGCAGCCACAGACGCCCGGCGGCATGGCTCGGCCAGCCTATGAGGCGCAGGCGCGCGGAGCCACCGGCGGGCTGCATTCGCCGATCGCCGGAACGCCGCTCGGCCTGAGCTTTGTCGATGTCGCGCGCGAGTCCGGGCTGAACGTGAAGACCATCTATGGCAACGAGCACAGGAATAAATTTCTGCTCGAAACCACAGGCTGCGGCGTCGCGTTTTATGACTACGACCAGGATGACTGGCTGGATATCTTTCTGGTGAATGGATGGCGGCTTGACGGCTTTCCCAAAGGCCAGGAGCCGATCTGTCATCTCTTCAAAAACAATCGCGACGGCACGTTTACCGACGTGACGCAGAAGGCGGGTCTGGCGCGCTCCGGGTGGGGACAGGGCTGCTGCGTGGGCGACTACAACAATGACGGTTGGAACGATCTTTTTATCAGCTACTACGGGCAGAACGCGCTCTATCGCAACAATGGCGACGGCACGTTTACCGAGGTGACGAAGGAAGCCGGCCTGATGCAGCCGAAGCTGCGCTGGAACTCCGGCTGCGCGTTTCTGGATTATGACCGCGACGGCCATCTGGATCTCTTCGTCGGCAACTACATCGACTTCGACATCAAGACCGCGCCCGATCCGGCTGACGCGGGCTGCTCGTACAAAGGCATCACGGTTGCCTGCGGACCGCCGGGACTGGAGGGCGGCCACAACATTCTCTATCACAACAACGGCGACGGAACCTTCACCGACGTGAGCGAAAAGGCTGGCATGAACACGGCGATTGGAACGTACGCTCTGTCGGTTGCCGTGGCTGATCTCGACGGCGATGGATGGCCGGATATTTACGTTGCGAATGATTCGACCGCTGCGACTTTTTATCAGAACCAGAAGGATGGAACCTTCAAGGACGTGGCCATCGAGTCCGGCATCGCGTATTCGCCGGATGGCAAGCCACAGGCCGGGATGGGTGTCTCCATTGGCGATTTCAATCGCGACGGCCTCATGGACATCGTGAAAACCAACTTCGCCGGCGACACCGATTCGCTCTATCAGAACCTCGGCGACGGAACCTTCGAGGATCACACCTATCTCTCCGGACTCGGCGTGAACACGCGCTATCTGGGATGGGGCGTTGGCTTCTTCGACATGGACAACGACGGCTGGCTCGACATTCTGATCTCGAATGGCCACGTCTATCCGGAGGTGGATGGAACGGCGATTGACGCACCCTACGCCGAGCACAAATATCTCTACCGCAACCTGCGCAACGGACAGTTTGAAGAGGTGACCAAAGAAGGCGGACCGGGCATCACGGCTGCGGCTCCGGCGCGCGGCTGCGCCTTTGGCGATTACGACAACGACGGCGACATGGATGTGGTCGTCAACTGCATCAACGCCCTGCCGCAACTGCTGCGCTGCGACTCGACGTGGACCAGCCGCAACTGGATCAAGATTCGCCTGGTGGGCACAAAGAGCAATCGCACGGGCATTGGCGCGCAATTGCGGCTGACAGCGCAGGTTGATCCCAAAGCTGCGAAGCCGATGCTGCTGATCGACGAGGTACGCTCCGGAGGCAGCTACTATTCGCAGAATGATCTTCGCCTGCACTTTGGCCTCGATCAGGCGAAGACCGTCGAGACGCTGGAGATCCGCTGGCCATCGGGCACGGTGGACACACTGAAGGCGCTGGCCGCAAACAGGCTGTACGTGATTCAGGAAGGTGGAAAAATTCTCAAGACGCAGGCGATGGATGGATTCGCGAAAAGATCCTGAGCGACGCGGCCAGCGAGTCAGCCCGCCGTTCCGCCGACGGTCATGCGGTCGAGTTTGATCGTCGGCATTCCCACGCCGACGGGCACGGATTGCCCGGCCTTTCCGCAGGTGCCAATGCCCTCATCGAGCCGCAGGTCGTGGCCGACCATCGAGACGTAACGCAGCGCCTCCGGTCCGTTGCCGATCAATGTGGCGTCGCGAACGGGAGCGGTGATCCTTCCGTCCTCAATCAGGTAAGCCTCGGACGCCGAGAAGACAAATTTTCCATTGGTGATGTCCACCTGCCCGCCACCGAAGTTCACCGCATACAGGCCACGCCTGACGCTGCGCAGAATATCCTCGGGGTCGTCCTCGCCGGCCAGCATGTAGGTGTTCGTCATGCGCGGCATGGGAATGCACTGGTAGCTTTCCCGCCGCCCGGAGCCGGTGTTGGCCGCGCCGGTCAGCCGCGCGGAGAGCTTGTCGGTCAGGTAGCCCTTCAGAATGCCGTTCTCGATCAGCACGGTCTCCTGCGTCGCCGATCCCTCGTCGTCCACATTGAGCGAACCGCGGCGCCCGGCCATCGTTCCGTTGTCTACCACGGTCACCTTGCTGCTGGCCACCCGCTGGCCGATCAGCCCGGAAAAAGCCGATGTTCCTTTGCGATTGAAGTCCGCTTCCAGGCCGTGTCCGACGGCTTCGTGCAACAGAATTCCCGGCCATCCCGGCCCGAGCACGACCTCCATCTCGCCTGCTGGAGCGGGCCGCGCGCCCAGTTGCAGCACAGCTCCGCGCGCTGCCTCGCACGCCAGATGCTCCGGGCTTTTCCCGCCGGTGAACTGTTCCACGCCTGCGCGTCCGCCACCACCCGCCGAGCCTCGCGTCGTGATGGTTCCGTCCCGCGCAATGACGAAGACATTGAGCCGGGCCAGAGGCTGCGTGTCACTGGCAAAGGCTCCGTCGGAGCCGACCACCAGAATCCGGCGCAGTTCCTCGGCGAAGCTCGCGCGCACCTGCACGATGCGTGGATCAAAGCTGCGTGCAGCGCGGTCGGCGCGCTGAATCAACTCCAGTCGCGCGGCCAGATCGAGATCGAATCCGCCGAGTGGAACTGGATAGAGGTCCGTGGAGCGAGCATCCTCGAAGCCCACCACGGGCTGCTTTGCCGGGCCGCTGGCAATCATCGCCGCCGTGCGCGCGGCGTGGAGCAGCCGCTCCTGGCTCAGGTTGTCGGTGTAGGCGTAGCCGGTGCGCTCGCCCGCTATGACGCGAATGCCGCAGCCAACGCTGGTTCCCGTGCTTGCTGACTTCACAATCTGTTCCTCGATGCCGAGCGAGGTGGCCGTGACGGATTCGAAGTAAAGATCGGCAAATTCGCCGCCAGCGCTCAGCGCTTCACCCAGGCACCGCTCCAGTAGCCGCTCGGTGAGGCCAAATTTCTCAAAAAAATAGCGGCGATGATTGTCCGTTTCGGTCAGCGGAGGAGTGGATGCCTGCGGCGCGATTCCCATCTTCTCAGTGTACGCCTGCTCTGGATTTGGCAGCGCGGCAGGCGCGGCCTTGCTCGATGGGGCAGGTTCCGGATCGGGATGCGGCGCCGGGGCGCAGCGTGGTACGCTGCTCAACATGAAACGAATTGCGCTCGTCCTGCTCGCTCTCGTTCTTTGCGCTTCGCCGGGTTTTGCGGCTGGCCGCAAGCATCATCTCTTTCACCACAAACATCACCGCCACGGACATCACAACGCGCATCGCTCGACGGCGAAATCCGGCGGAGCAAAAACAGCCGCTGCGGCGAAGACGCAGACAGCAGCGAAGTGAGAAAGCCGAAGCAAGAGGAGAGCCATGACACTGGAAGAACAGAAATACCCGATTGGAAAATTTTCGCGCTCGTCCGAAAGCACGCCGGAGTCGCGCGCGTCGAGCATCGAAACGCTGCGCCAGTTGCCTCGCGCGCTGCGCAAGGCGGTCGAGGGACTGGACGACCAGCAACTCGATACGCCCTATCGCGAAGGCGGGTGGACGGTGCGCCAGACGGTTCATCATGTGGCGGACAGCCACATGAATTCGTACGTGCGCTTCAAGCTGGCGCTGACGGAGGACTGGCCCGCGATTACCGCCTACGATGAGGCCGCATGGGCCGAGCTGAGCGACGGCAGGCTGCTTCCGGTGGAGGTTTCGCTGGCGCTCATCGACTCTCTTCATGCGCGGTGGACTGCGCTGCTCGAACAGATGAGCGAAGAGCAATTTCTGGAGCGTGGTTACACGCACCCGAAGAGTGGTCGCCAGTCCCTTGCGCTTGCGCTTGGCATCTATGACTGGCACAGCCGCCATCACACGGCGCACATCGTGCGTCTGCGTCAGTCCCGAGGCTGGTGAGCAGCCTTGCGTCCGGTTGCCAGGCACGGCGTCCCAGTCGCCGAGCAGTCGCCTGAAAAACTGGCCGAGATCATCGACGCCTACATCGCGGACCACCCGGAAGCGGTGATTCTCGAAGATGGACAGATGCTTTTCGATCTGCGCGCAGCGAAGTTTTCTCTTTCGCTGGCGCACGGGCGCTGCCTGCTTCAGTTCTGGAGCGAGGAGCGCAATCTGGTGCGCACGGTGGTGGCTGCGCAGGTGCGCGCGGATGGACTGCGCCTGACGACGCGACGCATGGGCGCGAGCAAGCCCGGCGCATTGGAGATTGTGGCGCAGAAGGATCGCCGATCCCCGAGCGTGCGCGAAAGCGAGCGCAGGCAGTATCAGCGACTGCTGGAGCGTGTGCTGCGGCGAACTTTTCCCGACTGGACGCCGGATGGATTTCGCTCGGCGGCGGATCTCGAGCACAGCTTCGGCCCGGCGTACGTGCGCGGGCAACTCCTGCAGGGCAGCCGCGGCATGAACGCCGAAGCGGTGATTGGCGTGGGCACAGCGGAGTCAAAGTCCACCGTCGACGGTGTGCTCACGGTCGGGCTGCTCTGGCTGGACTATTGCAGAAGTCACAGCGTCGGCCAGTCGGCGCGTCAGCGTCACTACGGCGCGCTGCGCGTGATCGTGCCCGCAGGAATGGAGCAGACCACGGCGACGCGCATGCGCTGGTTGCATCCGGGTGTTGCCGGCTGGCGGCTCTTCACGCTGAACGAAAAGACGGAAGAGTTGTGCGCGGTCGAGATCGCGGAGAACGGAAACGAGAGCCAGCGGTTGACGCATGCCTTCGATGCGCGCGCCGCCATCGAGCGCGCGCAGGCGGGTGTGGAGCGCGTGCTGGCGCTGGTGCCGCCGGGTGGTGCGGCGCGCGTGGAGCAGCGCGCGACGGCTGCGACGGAGGTCGCGCTGCTGCTGGATGGTCTCGAATTTGCGCGCGTCCGTCAGCAGGCGTCGGCGCAGTCGTTCTCGCGCGAGGTGGAGATCACCTTTGGCGCGGGCGTGAACGAGACACCGTTGAACGAGGAGACCGAAGCGCTCTGCGGTTCGCTGCTGGAGCGGCTGTTCGCGGCGCGTCACCCGAGTGGGACGGTGAAGGACGCGCTTTTTCGCCTGCGCACCGAGGGGTGGCTGGAGTCGCGGATTCGCACCGGCATCGCGGAGTTTCTGCCTGCGCTGCGTCAGGAGTTTCTTTACTCGCAGGTACCGGCGATGGCCAGCGGCGAGCGCGGGATGATGGACCTGCTGACGGTGGATCGCGGCGGGCGCCTTGTGATTCTTGAGGTCAAGGCTGAGGAAGACCTGCACCTGCCGCTGCAGGGTCTGGACTACTGGATGCGCGTGCGCGCGCTGCATGCGGATCGCAGCACACACGCCGCAACCGGGCAGACGCTCGATGCCTTCCAGCGCAGCGGATATTTTGCGGGCGTGGAGCTGGCTGGCGCGTCGCCGAAGCTTCTGCTTGTCGCTCCGGCGCTGCGTATTCATCCGGCCAACGAAGTCGTCCTGCGCTACCTGGCTCCCGAAATCGACTGGGAGTTGATTGCCGTGGGTGAGGACTGGCGCACAGCGCTGAAGATGGTTTTTCGCAAGCGGCGCGGCTGACGGTTGTCTTCTCGCGGCGCTACTTCTGTCTTCCGACGGGGTCGTCGAGCGCCAGCACGGCGAAGCCTGTGGCCGCGTCGCTCATGAACTTTCCCACATCCGAGTTCGGATCGCGACGGCGGTTCACCGACCAGGCCGTCCACTGTCCGGTGGCTGGATTCTGGTTTGTCCGCAGCCACTGAACGCCGCGTTGCAACGGCATTTTCAGCGCTGCGGCGTGGCCGGATTCCTTGAGCGCCAACACGGCGATGGCGGTGGCGTAGCCGTCGCTGCGGGTTTCAAACGGCGAGTCATCGCGACGCTTCCAGGTGCCTTCGCCGAGCGTGGTCAGGGACCATCCGCCGTCAGCCTGTTGCCGGGCGACGATGGCGCGTTCCAGCGCAGCCTGTTGAGCGGGTGGGATCATTCCCGGCCAGCGCGAGCAGGCCCAGAGCAGCAGTGCGGAGTTGGCCAACGGCTGAGCGGCGGCCTCGCGTCGCAGATAGCCGCGCAGCAGGGCCAGATGGGGCTGAATCGCTGGCGTTGCGCGATAGTTGTCCGGCGCCATGGCGACGGCCACGGCGGCCATCACCGCGCCAAAATACTCCGATTCCGGCGCTTCCCAAGGCGAAAAATGGAAGTCCTGCCAGACCCACGCGCCGGCCTTCGGCCCGGTCGCCACCTGCGTCGTCCACATGCGGTCGAGCGCCTCGCGCGTCGAGGCTTGCAGGTGGCCGGTCTGCGCGTCGTAGCTGGCCAGAATCAGCGCGTTCATCACCTGCTCGGCGTTGCGCGCCTCCAGTGTTTTGCCGGGGCCGTTGTCGGCGTCAGTATAAAAGGTCTTTGCTTCGCCGCCGAGAGCAACGCGCTTCCGTATGCTGGCAAGCATCGCCTGCTCCGGCGCGGAGATCGCCGTTACACCAAGCTGGCGGCTGAGCAGCGGCCTTGCCAGCGCATAGGGAAGCTGCGTGTGGCAGGAGATGCAGAGGGTGCCGTGATCCTTCTGCGCGCGGGGCCAGTCCTGCCACCAGAGTTCGCGGTCGTCCAGGTATTTTGTCGCCGCCGCCGCGTTCCATTGAGTCGCTGATGCGCTGGCCGTCGCGGTCGTGTGGTCGACGGCGGGGCTGGCCGCGCGACCGAGTGACGACGCGAGGGCGAGAATACAAATGGGCAAGGCGATTGGAAGCTGTCGGCGCATCGGTCTTCCCTCGGCTGCATTGTTTCCGTTATCCGACTCCGACAAGAATGCAAAGATCTCTGTGGAGACAGGCCAGTTGATCTGAAGCGTAGCACAGAAGGCCGTATCCCATCTGGCGTTTCTTGGGTATGCTCTCAGATTCCTGATCCGCTGCCGACGGTTTCGGCTGAGCAATTCAATCCGCTGCAAGTTCAAGAGGGAAGAGTTTACACGCCGAATATTTTTCACGATCTTCGAGCGCTTGTCGGCGGTGCCGCGTCCGGTGACATAGACGTACAATCACTGAAACTGTGGGAAATATCAGGAGGAGCAATGCTGCCAAAGATGAGGCTGCCTGGTGACGGAGTTGTGTTTTGTGGCTGGAAATGGATGGTTCTTTGCGGCGCGGTGGCCCTGTGCCTGCCCACGCCAAGCCTGCGGGCGCAGAGCGGTACGGATACGGAAGCGAGTTTTCGCCTGTTTCCGCTTCACTCGTTCACGGATAACTATCAGGCGAACGATGTGCAAACGACGCTGCGCAACCTGCTGCCGCGTGCGAAGATTTACTACGACACCACCGCCAATGCCCTGGCTGTCTATGCCGATCCGCAGCAGATGCGGCTGATTGAAACCGTCGTCACAGCCCTCGACAAGCCAAGAGCGATATATCGGCTGACGTATACGCTGACCGAAACAGCCGCGAACGGAACGACGAAGACCGAGCACGAGACGGTGATGCTGACCGCGCATGCGGAAACCGTGCTTCGACAGGGAGTGCGCGTGCCGCTGGTGACAGGCACGACAGAGAAAAACGATACGAGCACGCGGATTCAGTACATCGATCTTGGACTGCGCATCGAAGCCTCGCTTGAAGGCATGGGGCGGGAAGTTCAGCTGCGCAGCAAGATCGAGCGTTCCAGCATCGCCGACCAGAAGTCCACGGTTCCGCCGGACCCGGCGATTCGCCAGGTCACGCTTGACGAGCGCTCGCCGCTGGTCGAAGGCAAAAACCTTTCGATCGGGACCCTCGATCTTGCCGACGGCAGGATGGAGATCAGCGTGAAGGCAGAGGCGATTCCATAACGCGGCGCAGAAGCGCAGAAAGCTGCATCAACCGGAGCAGGTGAATGCCGCAGCCGTGAGCGCTTGAGCGTCATTTGCATGCTCGCCGTCCGTCCGTTCCTCCGCAGCAGTCGCTATCTCCGGGTGATCGCCGTTTGCGGTCAGGCGCGACTCAAAGAAGCGATCCACGGCATCGAGAACCTCGCGGCCCGTCTTGCAGACGAAGACCTGCTGGCGGAGTTTCGCTCCGTTGGCGACGCCGTGAGTGAACCACGAGGCGAACTGCTTCATCCTGCCCGCCGTCTCACCGTGGCGCGCGTCGCGAGGCTGCGACTGGCTGGCTTCCGCTTCGGCAAGCAGCATCTGGAAGTAGGTGCGGATCATGAGCCAGCGGTCGGCTTCGGTGGGCCGCGAGTAGGCGCCGGTCGCGGTGTATTCGGCGATCTGGCGGAAGATCCACGGATTGGACGGTGCGGCGCGACCGATCATGACGGCGTCGCAGCCGGTCTGGTCGACGATGGCCGCGGCGTCCTCGGGCGTGCGGATGTCGCCGTTGCCGATGACGGGGATGGTGACGGCCTGTTTGACAGCGGCGATCCACTCCCAGCGTGCCTGGCCGGTGTAGGCCTGTTCGCGGGTGCGCGCGTGCAGCGCGACGGCATTCAGCCCTTCGGATTCAGCCATGCGGGCAAGCTCGACACAGATGATTGAGGTGTCGTTCCAGCCCAGGCGGAACTTGACCGTGAAGGGAATCGCGACGGCGTCGCGCACGGCGCGGAAGATTTCCGCGATGCGCGGCAGATCGCGCAGCAGGCCGGAGCCGCCATTGCAGCCGACGACGCGCTTGGCCGGGCAGCCGAGGTTGAGATCGACGGTATCGAAGCCGGTCTGCTCGATGATGCGCGCGGCCTCGGCGAGCGTCTCCGGGTTGGAGCCGAAGATCTGCGCGGCGATGGGGTGCTCGTCCTCGTAAAACGTCAGATAGCGTTTGCGCTTCGACTCGCGCATGCGCGAGAGTCCGTCGGCGGAGGTGAACTCGGTCATCAGGAGGCCGCAGCCGGATTGCTGGTTGGTGACGGCGTCCTCGACCGATGCGGAACTCGTTTCGCTGGCGGTGGTCGCGGCGGAAAACAGGCTGGCGTGTCGGATGAAGCGACGAAAGACGGTGTCCGTGACGCCGGCCATCGGCGCGAGCACGGTGGCCGGAGCGACCGTGACGGAGCCGATGGCAAACGAAGCCGGGACGCGCGCCGAGGCGGGCATTGCGTGCTCAATCGGATTGTCCCAGTTTTTTTTCACGGTGAAACCCTTGCCTGCCATGATGCCCTCGGATTGCTGCCGATGGATGCAAGAAGGCCTCCGCCGCAGCGGAGGCCGGATGTGCGCGCGGACGCCGCGCGTTACTTCGTGGCTGCCTTTTCGGCGTACTTGCGGCGGAAGCGCTCCACGCGGCCGGCGGTGTCGACGAGGCGCTGCTTGCCGGTGAAGAACGGGTGGCAGTTGGAGCAGATCTCGACGCTGAGGTTGCCCTTGTGCGTGGAGCGTGTTTCAAAGCTGTTGCCGCAGGAGCAGTGAACCTTGACGGCGGCGTAGTCGGGGTGAATACCTGGTTTGGGCATGTTCGAGAAGAACCTTTCCTGCAATTCTTTCAGTCTAGCGTGTTCCGCGCGCCGAGGCAACCCGGAGGCGGGTCGGCGGCAGGATGGGATGGTGGCGAAAGGAGGATGCGCGCAGCGAGGCTATGAGCGCGAAAAAATAAAAAAATCGGCGCTTTCCCCAGAGGTGGCTCCGGTAGTTCGGACAGTTTTTGCTTTCAGGCTGCCATTGGTTCTGGCAGGCGGTTGTCCGGTCGTCTCCAGGGCGCGCTTGGCAATGTCGCGCGCGCCGCGTGCCTCAGTCGCTTTGACCATGCTCACTGGTTCCGGCGCTTCAATGGCCGCGACGGGCCGCGCGCCCAGGCAGGGAAGAATGTCAACTTCCATCCGGCGCTTCACATAGTCAGCATGGCGCGGGTTTTTGCCATCCCGCCAGTGCTCCCACCAGACGCGGGCAACGCTTTGAAAGGAATCCTCTGCCGCTGCTTTCTCGGCCTTCCGTTCGGCCATAGGGTCTGTGCCGGTTGCTAGCAGCTTGCGCGCCGCCGCGTGTCGTTCACGGGCCAAAGACGGCGATACATCGGGATAGCTCCCGAAGGTCATCAGTTTTTCGCGCCCTTCAAAGCGGTATTTCCAGCGCCACAGCTTGCTGCTTGCCGGAGTGACGAAAAGATACAGACCGCCGCCATCACTCAGACGATACGGCTTGCCCTTGGCCTTTGCTTTGCGGATTTCAGTGTCAGTGAGCGCCATCGTAAGCCCTCCAATTGCTCGCCAGGGAAGATACCCCCAGGGGAAGAGAAGGATACCCCCAAAGATACCCCCGCTGGAATCCGGCTTTCATGGTATCCAGATGGACGGCTTAAAGCAGGAAGTTATTTATTTTCAGAGGAATTTAACTTCAGGCTGGACGTTCTAGAATGGCGCTGGAAGGGTTGCTGGCGGAGAGAGAGGGATTCGAACCCTCGATAGAGCTTTTGACCCTATAACGGTTTAGCAAACCGCCGCCTTCAGCCTCTCGGCCATCTCTCCGCGTCGGTATCAACAGATTAGCATGAAGCCGTCCGCGCCATGCCCACCTGACGCCCGCACCAACGTCCACCCTCGAAGCACCTTCAGCGCCACCACTCGGATCGCACTTCCACGCCCGGTATCACCTCCGTCGGCTCGCCCGGCGTCGGCGACCAGAGCGGCAATCCCTCCACGCTCGACACGCACTCCATTGGCTGACGCCAGTGGTGCAGCGCCAGGTCAAACAGCCCCCAGTGAATCGGCATCAGCAACCCCTCGCCGCCCATTGCGCGAAAGCTCCTCACCGCGCCCTCCGGCCCCATGTGAATCTCCGCCCACAGTGGGTCCGACGCGCCAATCTCCAGCATCGTCAGGTCAAACGGCCCAAAGCGCGCACCGATCTCCGCAAACCCAGCCCACTCCCCTGAGTCTGCTCCGTAGTAGACACGATGCCGCGGCCCGACCAGCGCAAAGGAGGCCCACAGCGTTTCAAACCGATTCCACAGCCCGCGCCCGGAGAAGTGCCGCGTCGGCAACGCCGTTACTCGCAGCTCGCCCGCTCGCACGTCGCTCACCCGTGACTCGTCGGCCCGCGCCTCGCCGACGCCGACCTCGCCAACGACAGCTTCGCTCATCCAGTCCAACTCGCGCCAGCGGCGAACACCAATCCCCGCCAGCACGCCTCCCACGCCGAGTGGCGCAATCCATTCCACTTTCGGCTGCAACCGTGCCAGCCTGCGCACCGTCCGCTCGCCCAGATGATCATAGTGGTCATGCGAAATCAGCACGGCATCGAGTTTCGGCAACTGGTCCAGCGGCAGTGGCGGCGCGAAGAATCGCTTTGGCCCCACCCATCGATTCGGTGAAGCCCGCTCATCCCACATCGGGTCCACCAGCACCCTCACGCCGTCCATCTCGATCAGCATCGTCGAGTGGCCCATCCACGTCACACGCAGTCCCGACGCCGGAGCCGTGTCGAACACTCGCGTATCCGTCACAAACGGTCCCAGCGGCTGGCTCGGCCTGCGCGCCTTCCCGCCGAAGAAAAACTTGGGCAGCACTTTGTACATCGTGCGCGGATCGCCCACCATCGTCGGCACAGGATTCAGAAAGCGCCGACCTTCGCGGCGCGCCGGTTCCAGCAGCATGACTATCTGATGCCGCGACCCGCTGCCCGATTCACTGCCCGGCGATGCAACAGCGCAGTTTTCCCTTGGGTCAGCGCCCAATCATTGTTACAGTCACACGTATGCGCTTCCGACGCCAGCCGGCCCGCCGCAAGCTGCGGATCATCCCGCTCATCGCCGCCACTTACTTCATGGTCTCCGGCGGCCCATACGGCATTGAAGACATCCTCGGCGGAGCCGGCTTCGCCAAAGCCATCGTCATCCTGCTCCTGCTCCCGTTTCTCTGGAGCATCCCCACCACGCTCATGATCGGCGAACTGGCCAGCGCCATCCCCGCCGAAGGCGGCTTCTACGTCTGGGTTCGCCGCGCGCTCGGCCCCTTCTGGGGCTATCAGGAGGGCTGGCTCTCGCTCGCCGCCAGCGTCTTTGACATGGCCATCTACCCCACCATCTTCGTCGAATACCTTGGCCGCTTC
The DNA here is from genome assembly GCA_021846275.1 of Acidobacteriota bacterium. GTDB lineage: Bacteria > Acidobacteriota > Terriglobia > Terriglobales > Acidobacteriaceae > Acidicapsa. The sequence continues at coordinate 139,753 of JAJZBZ010000002.1, read as the reverse complement.
TCGCCCGCGCTCATGGCCGGCCCGCGCGCCTATCTCTGGTCGCTTCTGGTCGTCGTCGTCTGCTGTGCATGGAACCTGCGTGGCGCGCCCGCCGTCGGCGAAGGCACTGTCGGATTGTTTCTGCTGCTGCTCGCGCCCTTCGCCGTCTTTATCGCGCTCGGCTTCTGGCGCGCCTTCGCCACGCATCCCGCCGTGCAGTGGAGCAACGCCGGAGCCAGCACCACCCTCAGCACCGCGATCCTCGTCGCGATGTGGAATTACATGGGCTGGGACAACGCCTCCACCGTCGCCCAGGAGGTCGAAGACCCGCAGCGGAACTACCCGCGCGCTATGCTCGCCTCGGCCCTGCTCGTCGCCTTCACTTACATCCTGCCGCTGGCCGCCGTGGCCTGCGCCGGCATCTCCGTCGCCCACTTCACCACCGGCTCCTGGACCGACGCCGCGCGCCTGCTCGGCGGTCCGCTGCTTGGCCTGGCCGTCGTCGCCGGAGGAGCCATCAACGGCTTCGGGATGTTCAACGCGCTCATGATGAGCTACACCCGGCTGCCCCTGGCGATGGCCGAGGACGGCATGCTGCCCCGCGCGCTCGCCCGCCGCAACCGTCGCGGCGTCCCCATCGTCTCCGTGCTGCTCTGCGGCCTTGCCTGGGCGCTCGCGCTCAACCTCCGCTTCGAGCGCCTCATCTCCATCGACCTCGTCCTCTACGGCGCGAGCCTGCTGCTGGAGTTCGTCGCTCTCGTCGTCCTGCGCCTGCGCGAACCCGATCTGGAGCGCCCATTCCGCGCCGGCAATCTCGCCTTCGCCACTGCGCTCGGCCTCGGCCCCGCAGCGCTCATCGCCTACGCGCTCTACGCCGCGCGCGACGAACAACTCGGCCACATCTCAGCCCTCGCCTTCGCGCTCGCCATCGCCCTGCTCGGCCCACTTTTCTACTGGCTCACCCAGCGCCTGCGCACCCGCCGCCCAGCGCTCGCCACCGGCGATTAAGGAATAATATTGCGTGACAAGGCTGCACCTCCCAAGTTGGTCTTTATAAATAAGCAGTGGTGGTTTGCTGTTGCTGGGATTGTTTGTTTTCCAGTCAGAGACCTTTTTGCCTCCCGCAGACACACTACGCATCGACCAATACCCGTTTCTTGTTGAGATTGACCAGTCGCCTGCAGTTTGGAAAGTTCTTCTGAAATTTCTTGACAGGCAATGATACGCAAAGTCCGTGGACTTATCGTCGTCTACAGTGATTTCATTCAGGGCCGACGCATCCAAATTTGCGCTGGGATCAGGATAGGTGGCATCCGGGTCGCCATCCTCAGGGATGCTGTATGCAGGGATCGATTCTGGCGGTGGGATGGGGATATGGGAAATCCCTTGAAGTACTTCTCCGAGTTGCGTGATCCGCGGGTAGTGCGGACACGCGAGCATTTTCTGGAAGAGATTCTGCTGATCGCCATTGCTGCAGTATTGAGCGGTGCCAACAGTTGGAATGAGATCGAGCATTACGGCAAGACCAAGCGGGATTGGCTCAAGACCTTTCTCACGCTGCCCGGGTGGCATCCCCTCGCACGACACCTTCAACCGCGTCCTTGCCGCGCTCGACGCGGAGCAGTTCGAGCAGGGATTCGCCACCTGGGTCGCGTCGATCGCCAGGCTGACGGCTGGCGAAGTGGTGGCCATCGACGGAAAGACGCTGTGCGGCACGCGCCAGGTGGGCAAAAAGCAACTTGTGCACATGGTTTCAGCCTGGGCCGGGGCCAACAATCGGGTGCTCGGCCAGCGCAAGGTGGAGGAAAAGTCCAACGAGATTACGGCGATTCCCAAGCTGCTTGCGGCGCTGGAGTTGAGCGGGACCGTGGTGACCATCGACGCCATGGGCTGTCAGCGTGCCATCGTGGCAAAACCGAACAGAAAACCCGCCACTCCATCAGCAGCCTGCCCACGGATGCTGCACGACTGAACCAACTCGTAGGCCGGCACTGGAGCATCGAAAACAAACTGCAATGGGTGCTGGACGTGGCCTTCGGCGAGAATCTGAGCCGCAAGCGCGCCGGAAACGCCGCGCAGAACTTCTCCGCGCAGAACTTCCCCCTGCTCAACCGCATCGCTCTCAATCTGCTCAAACGGGACAAAACCTGCAAACCGGGCATCCACGGAAAGCGACTCGCTGCCGCATGGGACCATCCATGCCTGCTACGACTGCTCGGAGTGGAAAATTAAGAGGCGTCGGCCCTGGAGGAGAGCCTGGCCGAGTGAGCGATTGTTACAATCCATGCCTATAATGAAGCATGGCGGCTCCGCAACCGAATCCGAACGGGATCACGGATATGCGTTCTGCCGCGTCTGCTTCCGCGTCACAGCGTATTTCCACCAGCGAGAGTGCGATTGCGCAGCGATTTGAGCAGTTGATTCAGCAGGTGTGCGAGCACCGTCCCACGGAAAATCCTGAACCCATCCGCAAGGCCTGGGATTTCTGCGTTCGTTTCCACGAGGGGCAGCGTCGCGCCTCCGGTGAGCCGTACATCATTCATCCGCTGGAAGTGGCCGAAGTTCTGGCCGAGATGAAGCTGGATGCGACGGCGATTGCCGCCGGGCTGTTGCATGACGCCGTGGAAGACACGCCGGTGACGACCGATGAGATTGCCGCCGAGTTTGGCGAGCAGGTGGCGCACATCGTCGAGGGCGTGACCAAGATTGACAAGATTCAGTTTGCCAATCGCGAGGACCGCCAGGCGGAGAACGTGCGCAAGATGCTGCTGGCGATGGTCTCCGACGTGCGCGTCGTGCTCATCAAGCTGGCCGACCGGCTGCACAACATGCGCACGCTGGAGCATCTGAAGCCGGAGCGGCGCGAGGCCATTGCCCGCGAGACGCTCGACATCTACGCCCCGCTGGCGCATCGGCTGGGCATGGGCAAGGTGCGCGGCGAGCTGGAGGATCTGGCCTTTCGCTACACCGACCCGGTCAGCTATCAGCAGGTGGCCGAGGCCGTGGAGGCGCGTCGCGCGGACGGTGAGCAGTTCATGGCGCAGGTCGAGGAGACGATCCGCGAGCAGTTGCGCGAACACAACGTCCAGGCCCGTGTCGAGTGGCGCATCAAGCGGCTTTACTCCATCTGGCAGAAGCTCCAGAAATCGCAGATCGGCGTCGATCAGGTCTTTGACCTGCTGGCGATTCGCATCGTTACCGAGACGAAGACGGACTGCTACGCGGCGCTGGGGCTGATTCACATGCTCTGGCGTCCGGTGCCGGGGCGCGTCAAGGACTTCATCGCCATTCCGCGCGCCAACCTCTACCAGTCGCTGCACACGACCGTGATGGGTGAGAACGGGCATCAGTTCGAGGTGCAGATTCGCACCGAGGAGATGCACAAGATCGCCGAGGAAGGCATCGCCGCGCACTGGAAGTACAAGGCCGGCGAGAGCGTGATCTCGGCGCGCGACGAGCAGCGGCTGGCCTGGGTGCGACAGCTCGTCGACTGGCAGCGCGAGATGACCGATCCGAATGAGTTCCTCTCCAGCCTCAAGATGGACCTCTATCCGGAGGAGGTGTACACCTTCACGCCGCGCGGCAAGGTGGTGATCGTTCCCGCCGACGGCACGCCGGTGGACTTTGCCTACACCGTGCACACCGAAGTGGGCCACACCTGCGTGGGCGCGAAGGTCAACGGGCGCATGGTGCCGCTGCGCACGAAGCTGCGCAACGGCGACATCGTCGAGATCGTCACGCAAAACGGACACACGCCCAGCCGCGACTGGCTGACCTTTGCCAAAAGTCCGCGCGCACGCAACAAGATCAAGCACTGGCTCAACGAAAACCAGCGCCTGCGCGCGATGGAAGTGGGCCGCAAACTGCTGGAGCGCGAGGCGCGCAAGTTCAAAGTTCCAATGAACCGCATCGACGATACGGACCTTGCGCGACTGGCGGGCGAGTACGGACTGGCCACGGCGGCTGACCTGCTGGTCGGCATAGGATTTGGCAAGCAGTCGGCGCGACAGATTCTGAATCGTCTTGCGCCCGAACTCACACTCGCTACGACAGCCGAAGAGACCGAGGAGACACCGGAAACCGGCGCTGCGGCGATGTCCGAGGCCGTGCGGCGGCTGCATCTGACCGGTTCGGACTCGCTTCAGGTCGAGGGCCAGAATGATCTGCTCGTCTATCGCGCGCGATGCTGCAATCCGATTCGCGGCGAGGAGATTGTGGGCTACGTCACGCGCGGCAAGGGCGTGGCCGTCCACGCGCGAAGCTGCCCGAATGTGCAGAACCTGCTCTACGAGAGCGACCGCCGCATCGCTGTCGAGTGGGCGCCGACGGCCTCCGAGGTCGCCGGTCGCGCGCAGCGCTATCCGGTGCGCATCACCGTTCACTGCGACGACCGCTCCGGCATGCTCAAGGAGATGACAGCGATCATCTCCAGCGACGACACCAATATCCGCGCCGTGGAAACGCGCGACGGCGCTAACGGCGAGGCGATTGTGGAGTTTGTGGTGGAGGCCGAGGACGTGCGCCATCTGAATCGCATGGTCACCGGGCTGCGTCGCCTGCCCGGCGTGCGCGAGGTGCAGCGCGCGCAGAAGGTCTGACGCTGCAAAGGCCGGACGAACACGAATCAGCTCATGCTCCGGCTCGGCGAATCCGGCTCCGCAAATCCAAGTTTGCAGCGAGAAATCCAGGGAGGACAAGATGCGAAAAGACAGCATCATCGCAGTTCGGTTGTTCTGTGTTGCGGCCATCATGCTTACAAACCTCGCTGTCCGCGCGCAGCAGGCTGCGAAGACGCTCCTGGCAACGCCGCAGACCGTGGCCTGGGGCTACTACTGGGCGCACGCCAAGCCGGTGATGACCGTTCACTCCGGCGACACCGTCACCATCCAGACGCTCTCCACCTGCGGCTCCGATGAGCGTCTGAAAAGCGAAGGCGTCGCGGCAGCCGATATTCCCCCGTACAACGAAGCCATCTTCCAGCAGGTGAAGGATCGCGGACCCGGCGGCCACATCCTCACCGGCCCGCTTGCCATTGCCGAAGCCGAGCCGGGCGATGTGCTGGAGGTCGATATTCTGAAGATCAACCTTGACGCGCCCTTTGCCTGCAACGGATTCGGTGCCGGCCGCGGCTTCCTGCCCAACGACTATCCCTATGGGCGCACGAAGATCATTCCGCTCAACCGCGCGCGCATGCTGGCTGACTTCGCGCCGGGCATCCAGATTCCGCTGCATCCCTTCTTCGGCAGCATGGGCGACGCGCCGCCGGAGTCCGCCGGACGCATCGACAGCGCGCCCCCGTGGATGCACGGCGGCAACATGGACAACCGCGAACTGGTGGCCGGAACCACGCTCTATCTGCCCGTACACGCGCCCGGCGCGCTCTTTGAAGTGGGCGACGGCCACGCCGGACAGGGCAATGGCGAGGTGGACATCACCGCGCTGGAAACCTTCCTGACCGGCACCTTCCGCTTCGTCGTCCACAAGCACCAGCACCTGCTCTGGCCGCGCGCCGAGACGCCGACCAGCTTCATCACGATGGGCTTCAGCCCGGACCTGAACACGGCCACCAAACTCGCCGTCCGCGACATGATCCGCTTCCTCGAAACCGAAAAGCATCTGAGCGCCGATGACGCCTACATGCTGACCAGCGTCGCCGTCGATGTGGACATCACACAACTGGTGGATGGCAGCGTCGGCGTCCACGCCATCTGCCCCAAAGCCATCTTCACCAGCAACAAACAGCCATAGCCGCACCGCGCAGCGCGGGAGTGCCTGGGAGTGCGCGCCAGCCCGGCAGCTCAGGACGCCAACCGTGTGGCCTGCGGCGAACCTGTCGCGGGAGGGAAAGAAAACTTCTGGCAAAGCATGGGCTGCCCGGCTTTACAATCATGCTTGCCACCGATGCTGATTGCCGCCTGCCTGCTGCTGAAGAAAACCGCGCGCCGGGTTCCTGCCCAAAACGCGCTACGGCTTGCGCGCGCTGCGCTGCTGCTCGTCCTCGCTCTTTGCGCCACATCTGGCCTCGCGCAGCGCGTCACCACCAGCGGCACAGCATCCCCTGGCGGCAACTCCCTCGGCGTCCGCCGCGTGATCCTGCTTCTGCGCGGCTCGGCGGCGCAGACAAAATCCCTTCGTTCGCTGCTCGATGCGCAGCAGACACCGGGCAACGCGCAGTTCCACCAGTGGCTCACGCCCGCGCAGTTCGCCGCGCAGTTCGCGCCCACCGTCGCCCAGCTCAGCGCCGTCACCACCTGGCTCACCGCGCAGGGCTTTCAACTGGAGCCGCTGCCCGCCAGCCGCATGTGGATTGTCTTCAGTGGCTCGCGCGCTCAGTTGCAGTCAGCCTTTCAGGCGCGGCTTGTCTCGGCGGGAACAGATGCCGACGGTCAGCCGGTCTTGCGTTTCGCCGCGCCGCCCGTGATTCCGGCCTCGCTCTCGGCGCAGGTGGCAGGACTCGTCTCGCTCGATGGCGTGCGAGCCACAGCCGCTCTGTCTCAGGCCGCCGCTGCTGGCGTCACCGCGCAGGCCCTGGCCCTGGCCACGACCATTCAACCCGCTCAGCCATTCACACCCGCAACGCTCGCCCAGCTTGGCAGCCTTCCGGAAATGACTCCGGCAACCAGCGGTCAATCCGGCACACAGGAAGCCAGCAACCAGGGCAGCGTGCAGGCCGCCGGCGCGGGCGCAACCGTGGCCATTCCCACGCGCAGCAATCTTCGCCAGGAGGATGTCGCCTACTTCCGCTCAACCTTCAGCCTCGGCGACGGAACCGGACTGCTCGCCGTGCAGCCCGACGGCGCCGACCCCGGACGCACCACCGACGAAGCAGTGACCACGGCGATGACCGACTGGGTGATGGCCGCCTCACCCGGTGCCCAGGTCAGCGTCATTCCCGCCGCAGGCACGCGCGCCACGGACGGCATCGATCTTGCCTTTGCCGCGGCCGTCAACAGCGCAGCGGCGCAGACGATTCTGCTCGGCTACGAATCCTGCGAGACCGCAGTCAGCGCGGCTCACGCCGCCTTTTACGCGACGCTCGATCAGATTGCCGCCGCCGAAGGCATCGCCGTCATCGCCGCCAGCGGTGACCACGGCGCAGCCGAGTGCGCTGCCGTTCCCGATCAGGTGCAGACTCCGGGCCAACAGCCCGGCATGAACGCCCTCGCCTCCACGCCGTGGAATCTCGCCGTCGGAGCCGCGACCATCACCACCGCCGGCGCGAAGCAATCCACTCTCGCGGGCTGGGAGCAGGCTTCCGCTTCGGCTCCCGCACTGGCCACCGGCGGCGGCGTCAGCGCGCTCTACCCGACGCCGCAGTGGCAGAGCGCGCAGGGCCTGCCCACCAGCGACCCCGGCCTGACCCCCGGCTCCGGCGCGCAGCACCATCGCTACCTGCCGGACATGGTCCTTCCGGCGGCTTCATCGTCCACCGCCCCATCGTCCACCGCTCTGCCCGGCGCGGCCTTCTGCCTCAGCGGCGCCAACCTCGCCTCCTCGTGCAACGCAGCCACGGCCAGCGGCAGCGCGATTGCAGCGGCCATGATGGCTGGCCTCGCGGCAAGCCTGGACGCGAGCTACGGTCAGCAGGGCAATCTCGCGCCAAATCTCTATCGCCTGGCGCGGATGACTCCAGCGGCCAATGCGACAGGCGCGGCTCAGAGCACGTCAGAAGCCTCCTCGGGCGCAGCTTCCGGCGCTGCCACAAGCACCGAGGACGCGACCAACTCTTCCGCGAACGGCGCTTCGACAGTCGGCATTTCGACAACAGACGCTTCGCCTGCCAGCGCTGCGTCGCAGCCGGTCTTCACCGACGTGACCACGGGCGGCAATCGCCTCTTCTGCGCCGCCGGAACCTGCGGCAACGCCGAGAGCACGGCGAACTCCGGCGCTGTTTCCGCAGGCCGCGTCGGTTACGCCGCTGCCGCTGGATTCGATCTCGCCACCGGCCTGGGAGCAGCAAACGGCGCGGCCCTCGTCGCTCAGTGGACGCGGCCCGATGCGACAGGCACCGAGCAGGACCAGGTGCTGATGACCAACCAGAACGGGCTGACCTACAACCCGTCCACCGACATTGACCTCACCGCCAAGGTCACCTCGCTTTCCGGCGGCTCCGTGCCCACCGGCACAGTTCAGTTCTACGACCAGACCAGCCAGCAGAACGCAGGCTCGCCGGTCACGCTCACCGCCGATGGCACAGCCTCCTACGTCGAGCCTGCGCAGTTCACCATCGGCGGCCAAAACATCGAGGCCATCTACAGCGGCGACTCCAACTACGCGCCCGGCACCTCGCTGCCCGTCACCTTCAACATCCAGCCCAGCGCCACCACGCTGGTCATCGCGCCCTCCACCACCACCCCCGCCGCTGGCGCCACCATCACCGTCACCGGAACCGTCACCTCGGCCAATCCCGGCAACTCGCCGCCCACCGGCACCATGACCGTGGATCTCGACGGAGTCCCGCAGGGAACCGCAACGTTCTCGACCACCACCAACGTCACCACGGCCAGCTTCAACATGACTGCTCCAACCTCCGGCTCGCACACACTTCAGGGCATCTACTCCGGTGACACAAACTACAACCAGTCCACCTCGCAGTCCGTGACCATCTCCGTCGCCAAGCAGGCGACCACCGTCTCCATCAGCGCCACGCCCAGCAAACTCGCCCAGGGCACGCCGGAGAGCTTCACCGCGACCATTGCACCCGCAGCAACGACGACTACCTCCTACACCATCACCGGCACCGTTTCGTTCTACGACGGAGGCACCACGCTGCTCGGCACGGCCACCGTCACCAACAACTCAGCAACCCTGGCCGACATCGCCATCTCCGCCGCCGTTGCACACACCATCACCGCCGTCTACTCCGGCGATACGACCTGGGCTTCGAGCACCAGCAGCCCGCTCGTGCTGGAGCCGGTCCTGCAGCCGGTCACCGTCACGCTCACCAGCACCTCGGCCGTGCTCTCGCCCGGCCAGGCCGCGAACCTCACCGCCACCGTCACCCCGGTCACCGCGCCCGCGGCGGGCATCGAACAGAACCCGACCGGCAACGTCTTCTTCTATGCGGGCACCCAGTTGATCGGCGAAAGCACGCTCTCCATCGGCATCGCCGACACCGCCGTCGCCTCGCTCAACGTGCCCACCCTGCCCGGCGGAACCTATGAGCTGACCGCCATCTACTCCGGTGACACGGTCTACGGCCAGGCAACCTCCAACCAGCTTGGCTTTGCCGTCGAAAGCTTCACCATCAGCTCCACCACCACCTCGATCAGCATCATTCAGGGGCAGACCGCCACCGTGCCCTTCACCATCACCTCCACCGGCGGACTCACCGGCCCCATTCAGATTCTCTGCGCCGAACAGAACCCGCCCACCGCCGGAGCCATTAACTGCGCCTTCAACCCCGCCATCGTCAACGGCACCGAAGCCACCACGCTCACCATCACCACCTACCCCGGCCTCATCACAGCCGCCAATCGAGCGCCACGCTCACCCTTCGGCCTGGCTCGTGCCACTGGCGGAGTCGCGCTCGCAGCCTTGCTGCTGCTGCCCTTCAGCCGACGCAGACTGCGCTGGCTGCAAGGCTCAGTCGGCATGCTGCTTCTCGCCGCGCTGTTGCTCGCCGGAGCCACATTCTCCTCGCTCGGCTGCGGCAGCTCCTCACCCTCAGGCACCGGCACCACCTCCAGCGGCACTCCGCTCGGCACGGCCACGCTCCAGATCACCGGCGCAGCCTACGTGAACAACGTCACCGTCAGCAACCACGCCTATCTCACGGTCAATGTCGTTCCCGGAAGCTGAAGCAGCTTCACGACAGGTGTACCCAGCGAGGCTGAAACTTCGCGCAGCTTTTCCTCAGGAAAAGTTGCACCTCGCGATGTCGGCTCGTGCATGGGAATCACGAAACGGCTCTGAGGAATCTCTGATCCGACCATCAGATCCGACCATCCATTTTTTGCGGCTGAAGAAAAGTCTCTTCCCGATGGTGATGTTGCGCGCCGGAGCCTCGCTTTTTTCGGCTTTTCGTTCTGCAACCTGCCTTGATTTTCGCCACTGCGGACCGATTTCCGACCGCAAAGCCGACCAAAGGCCTATTCAGACGATCTTCGAGTAGGGATTGTGGAGGCTTGTGAGCGTGGCGAGGGCGGTTGTCACAGGCAGGTCAAGGGGCCGGCGTGGCCTGGTGGAACGCGCAGCGCCAGTCGGCTCCGTGGCGTCGCCAGAGGGAACTGCGCAGCGCCTGGCTGCCGTTGTCGCGGCGCGTGCGATAGGTGACGAGCGCAAGGTCAGCCGTGAGCGGGCGCAGGTGGAAGTCCTCGACCGTGGGCGGCTGGTAGTCGGATTCCGTGGCGAGCAGCAAAAGGATTTCCTCGCGCGACCAGAGGCACCCAGAAGAACCGATCTCGACGAAGTCAGAGTCGAGCAGCGCGGCGACGCGCGCCGGGTCGCGGCGGAGCGCAGGCTCCATGAGCGATAGTTCGAGATCGAGCAGGTGTTCGCGCAGGGAATTTTGATTTGGGATCGGTTTCATGCTGGTCGGGTATCCGCACGTTCAGGCGCTCGGCTCGTGCATTCGTACGATCGGCCGACCGCGGTCGTTCCAGGCGAGGCGCGCGAATGGGGTGTGGTGGTCGTGGGTGAAGAGGACGAGCCAGTTTTCGGCGATGGCGCGCGCGAGGAATCGCTTGCGTTCTTCGATGACGCGCAGCGGGTCGAGGTCGTAGCCCATGCCCCAGACGGGGTCCAGATGCGCGGTGGTGGGGATGAGATCAGAGATGTAGCAGGCGTGCTGGCCGTGGCTTTCGATGTGAATGCCCTGAAGCTGTGGCGTGTGGCCGGGGAACAGCTCGACGCGGATGCCGGGCGTGATCTCCGCCGCGCCGTCGAGCAGGGTCATCTGCCCGGTGGCGACGAGCGGTTCGTAGTTGTCGGCCATGTAACTGACACCGTCGCGCTCGCGCTGGAGGCGGCTGTCGGCGATCTCGCCCCGCTGTGCGAAGTAGCGTGCGCGTGGGAAGGTGGCGACGAGCTGTCCGCTGGCGTCGCGGCGCGTGTTCCAGCCGGAGTGGTCAAAGTGTAGATGCGAGTTGATGACGATGTCGACCGAGTCGAGCGCGATGCCAGCCTCGGCAAAGGCTGAGGGCAGCAGCGATTTCGCGGCGAAGAGTTCGCGCTGCTTCGCGGTGAGCTTGTCGCCGATGCCGGTTTCGATGACGATGGTCTGTTTGCCGTCGCGCAGCACAACAGTATTGGTCCCGAGCAGGACGCGGTTGCTGGCGTCGGCGGGCGAGCGTTTCTCCCAGAGCGGCTTGGGGATGACGCCGAACATGGCTCCGCCGTCGAGGTAAAAGAAGCCATCGGTCAGGATGGTCACGTCCCATTCGCCGACGCGCGCGTGGCCTCGGATGAGATGGCCGGTGTCGGGCCGCTCGGCTGGATGCGGCTCGGCGGCTGTCGGTGCGCGACCGCCGAGTCCGATCTCGTGGCGCAGGTCGGTTGTCATCGGCTCGGTCTTCGCGGAGCACTCCGTTTTCATTGCCCGGTGGCTCCGGTGGCCGGAGTGGCGGTGACGGGCGGCATGAGGTACTGCTCGAAGTGGTCGAGGATGCTGTTGTAAAGATGCGGGCGAACCTCGGCGCCGGCGATGGAGTGGGTTTTGCGTGGATAGACGTTGAACGAGTACGGCACGTTGTGAATGGTCATCTGCTGGATGAACTGGATCGAATTTTCGATGTGGACGTTGTCGTCGCCGGTGCCGTGGACGAGCAGCAGGTGCCCGTGAAGATTCGCCGCAAAATTTACATCCGAGAAATCGTGGTAGACCTGGGGATCGGTGCGCGGGTCGCCGAGGTAGCGCTCGGTGTAGATGGAGTCATAGTCGCGCCAGTTGGTGACGGGTGCGACGGCGACGGCGGCGCGGAAGCGCGTGGAGTGAGTGAGCGTCCAGAGGGTGAAAGTGCCGCCCCAGCTCCATCCCCACCAGCCCTGGCGCTTCGGATCAAGCTGCGGAAACTCAGCGAGCGCGGCGTCGGCGACCGCGAGCTGGTCGGCAAGCTGCGTGGGTCCGAAGTGGTGATACGCGACCTGCTGGAAGTCCCGGCCACGGTCGTCCATGCCGCGGTTGTCGGCGTGGATCACGGCGAAGCCATGCTCGGCGAGAACGATGTCAAAAAGGTAGCCGTCGTTGCCCCAGTGGTTGGTGACGGACATGACGCCGGGGCCGCCGTAGGGATTCAGAATGAGCGGAACGCTTGCGGGGGTGGTCTTGCCGGGCGGCAGCAGGATGGTGGCGTAGAGCGTGGTGCCGTCGGCGGCCTTGGCCGTGAACGGTTGCGGCGCGGGCAGTGCGTAGTCGGCCAGAGCCGTGGTCTGCCAGACGACGCAGCACGAGCCGGCGGCGCGGCAGACGCGCACCTCGGGCGTTTGCGTGCGCGTGGAGAACTGGTCGCTGAAGGCTCCGCCGGTGGGCGCGAAGTGGCCGTCATGAGTGCCGGCGTCGGTGGTGAGCGGCTTTTTCTGCCCGCTGAAGCTGACCTGCCAGAGTTGGCGCTGGGTCCAGTCGCCCTCGTTCGACTGGAAGTAAACGATCTGGTGGGCGGAGTCCACGCCGAGCAGTTTCGTCACCTCGAAGTCGCCGCGGGTGAGCTGGCGATCGAGCCGGGCGTCGGCGGCCATCGGCTGCGCAGGATCGTAGCTGTAGAGATAGAGGTGGGTGTGGCCGTCGCGCCAGCTTGTGAGCAGGATGTGGCCGTCGCCGACGAAGAGATCGTAACGCTCGTCGAAGAACTTTGCATCGGTTTCGGTCAGCACGGCGCGGGATTTTCCGGTGGTGGCGTCCGCAAACCAGAGAGTCTTGTGCTGGTGGTCGCGGGTGAGTGTCTCGGCCCAGACGGTGTGGGCATCAACCCAGCCAAAGCGCGGGATGTAGTCCTCGTTGGGACGGACGGGAAGCTGGATCCATGTCGTCGCGCCGCCACTGGCGGAGACGACGCCGAGCCGGACGGCGGGGTTCGGGTCGCCCGGCTGCGGATAGCGCTGCATGGCAACGCCGGCGTGCGTGGGCAGCCAGTCTTCGATGGGGTACTCGGGGACTTTGGCCTCGTCCATTTCAAGGTAGGCGATGCGTGCTGAGTCCGGCGACCAGAAGAGATTGCTGCGGACGCCAAGCTCTTCTTCGTAGACCCAGTCCACCTGGCCGTCAAGCAGAGTGGCGCTGGAGCCGGGCGTGAGCGCGCGGACGGGCTGAGCGGCTGCGCTGGGCGAGCTGGCCGTGCCGTTGGCATCGGGCAGGGCGACAACCGCGACGCCGTGCGAGCGGATGAAGGCGAGCGCGCGGCCGTTGGGCGAGATGGTGGGCGAATCCTCGGAGGCTTCCCCGGCGGAGGCGACCTGAACGGCGTGGCGCGTGGCCAGGTTGTAGAGCCAGAAGACGCCGTCCTGGTCAAGCAGCAGGCTCCTGCCGTCGGGCGTCCACAGATACGCCGCCTGATGGTAGCGGTTGCGATGGTCGGCGGCCTGCTCGTTGGCCGTGCCGCCGCTGAGCGACGACAACTGGCGCGCGCTCACGAGGACGCGAGGCTTGCCCGTGGTGAGGTCGATCTCCAGGATGCCCTGCGCGTCCATGAACGTGAGCCGCGAGCCGTCGGGCGACCAGTTCAGGCCGCTCGGTACGTGGCCGATCATGGAGCCGTGAGCGAAGATCTCTTCGACGGTGAGCGGCTTGCCGGTGTCCGCGGCACCGGCCGACGCCGCGTTCCACCAACCAAGCGCCGCCGCACAGGCCAGCGCACAAAAAAACTTCCGCTGCTTCCGAAATCCGCTCACAAAAACCTCCCCCATCCACGGCAGTGTACCGCACGAGCATCGCATCCGGGCATGCAATGCAGCGGACGCGCGCTTTGCGCCGCGCCACGGAGATTTGTGGCCGCTTCCGTTGGGCGCGGGCGGGATTTGGCCGAAAACGGGGAGTGAGCAAAAGCGACGTTGCAACGCTGAGGGATGGCTGTTACGAAGCCATCAGGCCCGCGACAAACTCATAGTCGGATTTAGCCGCCTGCAGGGTGGTCTGGCCGTGGAATGGCGGGTCGTGATCGACAATGAAGTACCGGACGCCGGCCTTGCGCGCCGCCTCATACGCTGCCTTCAACGGAGCGACTCCGGTTCCGAGATCGACGATGTTGGCTCCGGCCTTGCCGCCGAGTTCGTTGATGGGCGGTGTGATGGTGCTGAAGTCCTTGAAGTGGAGCAGGCGGACTCGACCGGGATTGGCCTGAATGATTGCCGCTGGATCGGCGCCGCCGACGGCAGCCCATCCGGCGTCGAGTTCAAACTTGACAAGCTTCGGATCAGTCTCCCGAAGCAGAATCTCGTAGCCCGTCGTGTTGCCCTCGACCTTGCGGAAGTCGAAGTTGTGGTTGTGATAGGCATACTGCATGCCGCGCTTGTGCGCGCTCTCGCCGATCTGGTTGGCCAGGGCGGCGACACGGCGAAAATCATCAGCGTTCATGTGATTCAGCGTCTGCAGGACATCGGCGAAATTGCCGCCCTTCGCCTGCCGTGGTGGCAGCGTGGAGCTGACAACGTAGCGCACGCCGAGAACGCCGGCCTGATCGAGAAGTCTTTCCGTCGAGTCCGCCGGACCGAAGGGAAAATGAGCGGAAGGACAGCCAAGACCGGCATCGCCGAGCATTTTCTTGAAGTCAGCGATGTTCGGAATGATGGCCGTATACGCCTCGACGTAGCCGTAGCCGATGGACGCGAGACCTTTCAGTGTGCCTGCGGGATCCTTGCGGTAGTCGGCGGCGAACATGAACATCTGCACGCCGGGCTTCAATCGAAAATCCGCCGACCATAGTCGCGGGAGGCCGACGACTTGCACTCCGGCAAGAGCGGCGGCGGAACGAAGAAGCATGCTGCGGCGAGTAAGACAATTCATCTCAGGAACTCCTTTGCGTGGGGGTCAATGGCGCGCCGGATGCTTGCTTCGGCAGCGTATGCGTCGTTCGTGAGGAATCATATATCAACGGCGGTATTCCTCACCGGCATTTCATCCAGCAGGCATTGCATGGGCAACCGCGCGTTCGCGCCGTGACGCTCCAGAAGGTCGCGGCTGGCTCCTGTTGGAGGCAACAGAAACAGCAGCTTTCCTTCGGAAATGGCAGCGGGATGAGCAAAGGCAAAAGCGGAAGATGCGTTTTGACTGACCACCGACGACGGATGCCTTGTCGCTTCGGCAATGACTCAGGGCCGGATCAATAGCGGACCCGTAAAACAGAAAAGCCGCCTTGCGGCGACTCGTAAACGGTTGATGCTTTGGTGGACCTGATCGGGATCGAACCGATGACCTCTTCCATGCCATGGAAGCGCGCTCCCAGCTGCGCCACAGGCCCACATGCTGCTCTCCCATTGTCGCCGGAGGCTGGCGGGTTCGTCAATCTCGCGGTGTGGCCCGCGCGGAAGCGAATCTGGACCGCTGGCGCGGCAGCCGTGGATCGCTCCCATGCCGGGAACGGCCAGGCTGCACCAGCTTGAGAACAATCTCCGCTCGCAGAACATCAGACTGGACCGAACTGCAACAGCCGATTTGGCTCGCCTGTCTGTCACAAGCGCTCCCAACCGAGTCCCTGTCGTAGCGTTCCAGGCGTCGCGGAAAACCGCACAGAAGATGCAAGTCCATTTCACCTGGCCCTAAAACCGTCCATTCCGACCCGTGATTGCGGCGAAGTGGCTCGTTACAACTTCTCAGCGGGCAGCAGATCGCACAAGCGCTCGTTGCGAGATCGTATTCGGCTGCCTGCGAACCTACGGGTTCAGGCCAAATCGGAGCGATGCCAATCTTGCCGCCGCCGCCAGGCACTCCGCCGCAGGCCGACATTCGCCATTCGACCCGAGCCTGTCCCCCTGCAGGTCGAATGTCAACCTGAGCGGAAGCTTCACCCCGCCGCCATCCGCCGCATCACCTCATCCCGCGTCGCCATTGACTCCTGCGCACCGGCCCGCGTCACCGACACCGCCGCCGCCGCCGCCGCAAATCGCGCGGCCTCCATCGCAGAATGACCCTCCAGCAGCCCCACCGCAAACGCCGCATTGAACGCGTCCCCGGCCGCCGTCGTATCCACAGCCTCCGCCGCAAACGGCTCCACGCGCGCCGCATACCCCTCGCCATCGGCCAGAAACGCCCCGCGCTCGCCCAGCTTCACCACCACTCCCGCCACGCCGCGCCCCTGCAGCGTCGCCGCAATCGCCCCTGCGTCGAGAAGCGCAGTATCGCGCAACGCACAACCGCGCGGCGCAGAATCATGCAGCGCACCATCCCGCCCCAGTCCGGCATAGAACGCCGCCTCCGTCTCATTCGGCGTCATCCACGTCACCAGCGGAAAGAGCGGCTCCGGCAGCGCCCGCGCCGGAGCCGGGTCCAGCATCAGCGGCACCCGCGCCTCCGCGCAAATCTCCGCCACGCGCAGGACCGTCTCCAGCGGAATCTCCAACTGCGCCAGCACCATCCCCGCCCCGCGCAGCCGCGCAGCCTCCGCCTCCACGCGCTCCGGCGTCAGCATCGCATTCGCTCCCTGCGCCACCACAATCGTGTTCTCCCCGCCGTCGGCCACGGTAATCAGCGCCACGCCCGTCGCAGCTTCCGCAATCCCCACGCCGCCCATGCCCACTCCCTCGCTCGCCAGGTGCGCATGCAGCGCCGCTCCCATCGCGTCCGGATTCCCGCTAACTCCGCCCAGCATCCCCACCATCTCCACCGGCCATCCCAGCCGCGCCACCGCCACCGCCTGGTTCGCGCCCTTGCCGCCGGCGTGCATCGCAAACCCGCTCCCCAGCCGCGTCTCGCCCGCCGCCGGAATCCTCGCCGCGCGCACCACCAGGTCCATGTTGATGCTGCCCACCACCACAATCGGTCTCTTCGTCATTCCCCGCTCCAGCCCGCTCAGTGCAGCGGAGCCAGCGCCACCAGCGTCAGCCCCGCCACAAACAGCGCAAACATCGCCCCCAGCAGCCACCGCGTCCCGCGCGGCGCGCCGCCAAACTCCCGCCACACAAACACGCCCCACGCCGCCGTCACCATCGTCGCGCCCTGTCCCATCGCATACGAAACCGCCGGCCCCACGCGGCCCGCCGCCACAAAATTCAGCGTCGCGCCCACCGCCCACACCGCGCCGCCCACAGCACCCCACACGTGCCACCGCATCGGCGCATCCCCATACGCGCGCATCGTCGTCGGCTTCCCGCCATCGATCGGCCAGCGCATCAGCGCCCCATTCGTCGGCAGCGCGCACAGCGCCACGCCCAGCGAAAAAAACATCGCCGCGCTGTACGGTCCCGCCGCATGTTCGCCCCGCATCGCCCGCGCCACCAGCGGATAAAACGTGCCCATCATCAGCCCCGCCGCCAGGCTCAGCCCAATCCCGCGCCGCGTCGCCCGCTCGCGCTCGCGCATGCGGTACGCTGCCGCATCGCAGACAATCGCCGCCAACACCAGCCCCACGCCGCCAAACAGCATCACAGCGTTCCCCGCCGGAGCCACCACATAGCTCGACACCGCGCCCACCACCAGCGCCAGCCCGATCCCCACCGGAAACGCCACCGCCAGCCCCGCCGCCTCAATCGCCGCCACCAGCAGCAGATTCGCCACGTTGAAATCCACCCCGCTCGCCACCGCCAGCGCCAGTTTCCCCGTCGCCGCCTGCGCCAGATCGTCTGTCAGTCCTAGCCCCGTGCTGCCCATCGTGCCCAGCGTCAGCCCCAGCACCACCGTCGCCGCCAGCAGCCCGCTCACATAATCCCAATAGAACAGCGGAAACCGAAATCCCGGCGTCAGCTTCCGCGCATTCGCCCACGAACCCCAGCACAGCATGGTCAACCCCATGCACACCAGCGCCCACCCATAGCTCTGCGGCTCAAACATCGCGGCCACCCTCCGGCACACGCATCCGGCGCGCACCACTCCCGCCGCCCATCCTCGCAGCTTGCGCCCACCCGGTCAATCGCCGCAGCCGTCTCCGGGTTCACAGCGGATTGGAAAATTATCGATTCCACACAACTTTCGGGGCAACTTCATCAAGCGCTTGCATTGCAACTCACATCGAGCGCATTGTCGAAGCATGACGAATCCGCGTATGTTCAAACAATTCGATCTCGACGCGTGCAAGCCACAGCGGTACGCCACAACCGAATTTTTAGCATTAGAAAATTCGAGCAGTCCAGCTGCCATGAAAAGCAAAGACGCTATCGAACACTGGTTCTCTAACCATCCAGAAGGAAAAGAAAAGCGAGACCTGCGAGGGCGCTTTCGTAATAGGCTCGCCAGCAATCATATCGGCGCATTCTGGGAGCTTTATCTCCATGAGCTATTTCGGAAAAGCAATTACAGCATTGAAATACACCACACAGTTGCAGCATCTGGCAAGCGCCCCGACTTCCGCTTGATACGCAACGACAACACGATTGCGTATGTGGAAGCAGTATGGGTTGGATCGAAGTCGAGCTTGGCTCTAGGCCAGGATCGACGCGCGTCGGAATTGATGGATGCGATCAACTCATGGACCTTCAAGCAATTTTGCTTAGGTTTGCATATTTACAAAGTAGGCCCAGAGAATCCTGGATTTGACGGTCTCCATACGTGCTTACGAGCATGGATCGACAGACAGCATCCGCAATCGCCAAGCGAGCAGAGAACATTCGTATGGAACGGAAGCGCATGGAATGAATCGATTGAGGAATGCGACCAAATAGACAGCCATAGCAAAACTTGGATTATATGCCTGCGTGCGATCAATAAGAGTCTCTTCACGGCGGACACCGAAGGGCTGAAGACCCTACAAATGTTTACAAGAAAATTTGTGTGGGAGAACACGCTTTCTAAAACCTTGGGTTCACTTAACGCCAAGTCAACAAAATATCAACATCTAAACGCCCCATACATAATTGCGCTGAACATTGGAAAATACTGCGCGCAAGAAGAATTTGAAAGTACACTGATTGGCGGCGAGAGCTTCTGGGGAACTTCGCAATCACCCCGCAACCGACAGGTAAGCGCAATACTCGTCGGGGTTCAAATCAATCCGTGGTCCATGCGAGATAAGACTCTGCAAATCTATCTCAATCCCGCTGCGGAATATCCCTTGGACGATACGTTCGAACTGCCTTGCTGGAAAGCTAACCCGGAAGACGCTCGGTTCACCTTGCACTCCGGACGATCATCGGCGGAAATCCTCGGAATAGCTCATTGAGAGACAGCGGCGAGCAGCTTTTAGCTCGCCCCACCCGCCCGCGCCGCCATCATCGGCCCAAGCCCGATCCGATACACCGTCTGCGAGGCCGTCGTCACCAGCAGCACCTTCTGCTCCGGCAGGAATCGCGCCGAGACCAGTATCTGATCCAGCATCAGATGTGCCAGCCGTCGTCCGCTCGCCGTGTCATAGAGGTTCAGCTCCTGTATGCGATCCGTCGCCGCCAACATTCCCAGCGATTCGTCGCCCGCCAGCGCATAACCAAAAAACGCAAACATGCGCTTCCCCGTATCCACGCGATAGACCGTCGTCTCGTTGTGAACGCTGTGAACCGCCAGCATCGATCCATACAAATCCGCCGGATGATACTGGCACAGGCAATCGGCCGGGAAAAACTCCGGAATCAGCAACTGGTGCTTCACTTTTCCCGTGCGATTGTCCACCACCTCCACCACCGTGCCCTCGGTATTGATGTGCGTAATCAGCGGCTGATCCGACGTATACGTCAGCTTCCCGCCGCCGCTCCACCTGTTGTACCAGGTCGCCAGCAGCGTCTGGTCATCGTCGGCCGGAACCACCTGCGGAACGCCCTGTATGAAATTCCGCGACCACAGCTTCGCATGCGTCGCCGCGTCGCTCACCGTCAGTTGGTCATAGCCCGTATAACTCTGCATCACGTTGTTCGCCGTAAATTGCAGCCGCACGCTGCCCGACTGCATCGGAAACTGCGCCGGGTTGAACGACCGCGTACCCTCATACGGCAGCGGGATCGTATGCGGCTTGCCTGTGTCATCCACCCACGCCGTCAGAAACGGCATCGTCGCCGCGATCCGCTTTCCCGTCCGCAAGTCCCACACGCTGCCGCGCGCGCGATTGGAGATCGCCAGATAATTCCCATTCGGGCTGAACGCGCTCGTCGTAATCGCCGTCAGCGGAGTAAATGGCAGCGGAGCGCCGAAAATCTTCCCACCCATCTCGCCCACTCCGATCCCGCCCGACGGAAGCTCATACGCAATCGTCTTGCCGTTCACGTCCACCGAATTTTCCGGGAACTCGTTCTGAACCTTTTCCGTGGATGGATCGATCACTGCCACCGCGGCGTTTTCCAGCGGCCCGAAGAGCACATGACTGCTGTCGGCCACTGTCCGCAGCGTTCCAAACGGCAACGGAAACTGCTTCAGCTTCTGCCCGCCCGGAAACGTCGTATAACACATGTTGATCTGTTGCTGCCACGATCCAGTGCGCACAGCCCAGTCGCACGTAAACAGAATCCTGTCCGACCCCACAAACGCTGATCGCTGCTGCCACAGATTGCCCAGATCGCCATCCAGTTTCACCGTGTGCTTCGTGGTCGAGTCATACGCCATCGCCGCCAGGCCCGAGGTCGCCAGAAAGTAGCGCCCGTCGCGCGTCCAGCGCATCGTCGCATTGATGTTCGTGCCCTGGAAATCGTTATAAAAATCCCTGTTCTCATACAGCATCTTCCCATTCGCAATATCGGCCAGCTTCAGCCAAACCGTATTGCCCGTCAGCCCGTAGTAGGGACTCACGCAGGCCATCGCGTTGCCATCCGGCGACAGGCTCGTCTGCAAACACCCGGCATAGTCGATAAAATCCTGCACGCTCGTCGGCTGCTCCGTCGCAATGCTCCACTTCTCCACGTGCATGTCGTTGTAGTGGAAGACCACGCTCCCGGAATCCGGCGTGAACTGGGCCTTTTCCGCATGATACGCATGGATCGAAAACAACAGCTTCACCGGCTGCGCGGAGAGCACGTGAATCTGATACTCGTCCTGCGCCAGCACGTACTTCGCATCCGGACTCAGCACCAGACCGCTCAGCGCAGGCTCCATCGGTTCGAGCGCCAGCGACAGCAAGCCCGGCGTCGGTGCCACAAACGGGTCGATCCGCTCGTTCTCGATCGCCTGCTGAAACTTCTCAAAATCCTTCGGCTTCGAGTCCGCCGTCGCCACGCACCCCGCCGGAAGATCGGCCACGGCTTTTTTCGCCATCCGCACGCGTATGCTGATGATCGGCGTCAGCTCAAAAACATCCGTCAGCACATTTCCCGTATACCCGCCGTTGTCGTTGATGCGATCCAGCACCGTCGGAAACGCCTGCGGATTGAAGTGCGCGCGGATCATCGCATACAACCCCACCGCGTCGGCCATCACCTCGTCATCACGCTGCTCGTCAAACGACAGATACGAGTAGAAGCGATCCGTCGGCATATTCAGCATCCGCTCAAACGTGTCGTCCACATTCGCCTCGTCGCCCAGATGCTTCACATGCAGCGTGCTCTCAATCAGCCGCGTAATCGCGCTCGCCGTGTGGTGAATGTAGACCCGCCCAATCTCCTGCGCCAGAATCGCCGCCAGCTCGTCCTCGTTCTGCACGTCCATGATCAGCTTGCGGCTCACATAGACGTGCCCGCCAGCCAGCGAAAACGCCTTCAGATACGGCGACTCATACACGCGAAACGTATAGTGAATCGAAGTCGGCGGAAGCTGCTCAAGAATCCGCTGGCCCAGAGCATCGAGATATGCGCTCTCGGCCGTCGGCAGCAGCGTATAGCGCGGCTCCACCATCTCGGCCTGCAAATCGCCGAGCCACTGCTCCTGTTGTTCAGAAAATATATTCGGGCGGTTGACGCTCAGTTTCGGTTGCGGCGGCGTACATCCAGTCTGAAAGCCACTGGCCTGAAACGCATGGGCGGGAATCGCGGAAAGCAGCAGGAGCAGATGAGCGGGGAGCTTCCATCGCATGCAGGGTTGTCCTCGTGCAGAGTCGTACCGAATCGCAGCCATCGTACTGCGAAATGAAACCCGGTTGCAAACAAATCCACTCGCCGCGTCGCAAATCAAGTCACTCGCCCGTTACTCTGGAGCGTTTTCATCCTCATGGATCGAATTGGATCGAACACCCGCATCCCCGGCCACCCCGACGGCCACCACAAAAACACTGGCACCCGCCTGCCGCTTCCTGCATACTGGTTGCACCTCTCTGCGCAGCACTCGCTCGCGCAAAATCCCGGCAAAGGAATTCCGATGAATCTGGTGAAGACGGCATTTGTCCTCAGTCTTGGCGCGCTCACTCTGGCCGCGTCCGCACCCACGGCCCGCGCGCAACAGAAGCCCTACACCAACGACAGGAACGACAACTACCAGCCGCCCGTCGCCGACCGCGATTACACCAAGCGCGTCGAGATGGTCCCCATGCGCGACGGCGTCCGGCTCTACACCGTCATCTGGATTCCCAAAGGCGCGCACGACGCGCCCATCGTCCTCACCCGCACGCCCTACGACGCCGCCCACCGCATCGGCACCCCCAACGCCGCTCACCTCATCGACGCCGTCCCGCTCTCCGACGAGGATTTCGTCCGCGCCGGTTACATCCGCGTCTACCAGGACGTGCGCGGCAAATACGGCTCCGAGGGCGTCTATCTCATGACTCCGCCGCCGCTCGGCTCCGGCTACAACAACAGCGGCGCCGACGACACCACCGACGCCTGGGACACCATCGACTGGCTCGTCAAGCACGTCCCCGAATCCAACGGCCGCGTCGGCATGATCGGCAGCTCCTACGAGGGATTCACCGTCGTCATGGCGCTGCTTCACCCTCATCCCGCGCTCAAAGTTACAGCGCCGGAAAGCCCCATGGTCGATGGCTGGATGGGCGATGACTGGTTCCACTACGGAGCCTTCCGCGAACCGAATATCGATTACGTCCTCTCGCAGACCACCCGTCGCGGCAACGGCGTCCGTGTCCCCGACCTCGGCGACGACTACACCAACTTCCTCGCCGCCGGCACAGCCGGAAACTTCGCCCGCTCCCGCAACATGGACCAGCTTCCCTTCTGGAAAGACATCGAGGACAATCCCGCCTACGACGGCTTCTGGCAGGCCCAGGCCCTCGACAAGCTCATCGCCAAAACCAAGCTCACCGTCCCCACCATGTGGGAGCAGGGCGAGTGGGATCAGGAGGACATGTACGGCACCAACCACAGCTATCGCGCCTGGGAGCCGCAGGACACCACCAACACCATGAACTTCCTCGTCATCGGCCCCTGGTTCCACTCCCAGATCAACCGCCAGGGTCGCGCCATCGGACCCTTCGTCTGGGCCACCGACACCGCCGAGCAGTGGCGTCGCGATGTCCTGCTGCCATTCTTCAACCAGTACCTGAAACCCGGCTCGCCCACTCCCTCCACGCCGCCCGTCTGGATCTACAACACCGGCACCGACCACTGGGACACCTACGCCAAATGGCCTCAGAGCTGCGACTCCGGCTGCCCCAGTCAGGCCCGTCCGCTCTATCTCGAAGCCAACGGCACGCTCTCCTTTGACGCACCGAAATCAGCCGGGTCCAATTCCGACAATGCAAAGCCCGATGCAGCGAAATATGACCAGTACGTCTCCGACCCCGCCAATCCCGTCCCCTACCGTCCGCGTCCGGTCGTCGGCGAGGGCACCGGCTGGCGCACCTGGCTGCTCACCGACCAGCGTTTCGTCGACGGCCGTCCCGACGTGCTCACCTACCAGACCGCCCCGCTCACCTCGCCCATGAAGATCGCCGGCGAACCCATCGTCCACCTCATCGCCTCCACCACCGGCTCCGACTCCGACTGGGTCGTCAAGCTCATCGACGTCTATCCCAACCAGCAGACCCCGCGCGACGACACCGCCGGCACATTCCCCGGCACGCTCGGCCAGCAGCCCGACATGAGCGGCTACGAGCTGCCCATCGGCACCGACATCTTCCGCGGCCGTTACCGCACCAGCTTCTCTCATCCTCAACCCATCGCCGCCAACCAGCCGCTCGAATACCAGTTCGCGCTGCCCAACGTCGATCACACCTTCCTGCCCGGCCATCGCATCATGATCCAGGTCCAGTCCACGCTCTTCCCGCTCTACGACCGCAATCCGCAAACCTACGTGCCGAATATCTTCTACGCCAAGCCCGAGGATTTCCGCCCCGCCACCCAGCGCATCTGGCACACACCCGACCACGCCAGCTTCCTCTCGCTGCCCGTCGTCAGCGCCACACCATAACTTCGCAGTAACTCATCCTGACTCCCGCCGTAACTCAACCGCAACGCAAACCCGCGCGGTGCTGCCGCAGACACACCGGCAGCCCGCGCAACCCGCTGCAAACCTCAGAGCCGATCCCACCCCTCGTGCAAAAAATTCCCTTCGCCAAACCAGCCTCACGGCGTAAGCTGTCTCTAATTCACCACCGCACCACTTATCTATTTCCACTCCCAGAGAAGAGGCTCACTGTGAACACTGCTCAACCTTCGTTCCGTCCCGCGACCCTTCGTTTCCTCCTGCTCGCGCCGCTCGTTCTCGCGCTTGCTCCCGCGCTGCTTCGCGCCCAAACCAACCCAGCCCAGCCAGCCTTCGACCCTCGCGTCACCTTCGCTCCGCTCTCGCTGCCCGATCCAGTGAACGAATACCGCTCCAGCAACGGCGCGCCCGGCCCTGCCTACTGGCAGAACGAAGCCGACTACCAGCTTCACGCCACCCTCGACACCGCCGCCAAACAGCTTCGCACCACCGAGATCATCACCTACACCAACAACAGTCCCGACCT
This sequence comes from Acidobacteriota bacterium, assembly GCA_021846275.1. Classification (GTDB taxonomy): domain Bacteria; phylum Acidobacteriota; class Terriglobia; order Terriglobales; family Acidobacteriaceae; genus Acidicapsa. Next base: position 114,944 of record JAJZBZ010000002.1, on the reverse strand, counting down.
GCTGCCCAGCCTCTGGATTCAGCTTGAGCAGAACATCTACCGCAAGGACTCCCGCGCCAAGGTCCTCATCGGCGGCCTCATGCGCCGTCGCCGACCCAACGCGGCCGCAGCGCAAACCCCCGACCAGGCACCGGAACAAACCTGGACGGACGGCTTCATTTTTGACTCGGTACGGATCGAATCCGGCAAGCAGCTCGTCAAGGTCGACTACCTCATCAACGACACACGCATGCAGATCCGCCTGCCCCAGCCCCTGCGCGGCCACGGCGGCCAGCTCCGCATCCACATCCAGTACCACTACCAGATTCCCGGCATCTGGGGCGGACGCACCTCCTGGGGCCGCTCCAAACAGGGCGACATCTACGACATGGCCCAGTGGTATCCCCGCATGGCCGTCTACGACGACCTTCGCGGCTGGGACACCCTCCCCTACCTCGGCAACGAGTTCTATCTCGAATACGGCAACTTTGACTACTGGGTCACCGTCCCGTCGAACATGATCGTCGCCGGCTCCGGTGAACTCGTGAACCCCTCTGAAGTCCTCACCCCGACCCAGATCGCGCGCCTGGCCAAAGCAAAACTCAGCGACAAAACCCTCTACATCCGCAAACCATCCGAGGTCAACGACCCCGCCAGCCGCCCGAAATCCACCGGCAACCTCACCTGGCACTTCCACATGGACCACACCCGCGACGTCTCCTGGAGCGCCTCGCCCGTCTTCGTCTGGGATGCGGCCCGCATCAACCTTCCCAACGGCAAATCCGCCCTCGCCATGAGCGTCTATCCGCCGGAAAGCGTCGGCCCCGACGCCTGGGATCAGTCCACCCAATACGTCAAAGACACTGTCGAGCGTTTCTCCCAACGCTGGTATCCCTACCCCTGGCCCTGCGCCATCAACGTCGCCGGATTCTCCACCGGCATGGAGTACCCCGGCATCGTTTTCGACGGCATCCCCGACAAAGGCTCATTCCTCTTCTGGGTCACCGCACACGAGATCGGCCACGACTGGTTCCCCATGATCGTCGGCTCCAACGAGCGACGCCACGCCTTCATGGACGAGGGCTTCAACACCTTCATCGACATTCAGGAGTCCGCCGACTACGCCGGTGGCAAATTCGGGCCCAAGCGTGACTCCGAATACTCCGCCGGCGGCGAACCGCCCGACATGATCCTCAAAGTCCTCGACAACCCCGCCGCGCCCTCGCTTCTCATGCCCGCCGACGCCCTCGGCTGGACCCTCGGCCACCCCATCAGCTACTTCAAAGGCGCCTACGGCATGGTCCTGCTCCGCGAACAGATCCTCGGACCCCAGCGCTTCGACTGGGCCTTCCGCAAATACATCCGCGACTGGGCCTACAAACATCCCTCCCCATCCGATTTCTTCCGCGAAATGCAATCCGAAGGCGGCGAAGACCTCAACTGGTTCTGGCGCGGCTGGTACATGCACAACTGGACCTACGATGTCGCCGTCAGCAAGATCGACGGCCCGTCCGTCACCCTCACCAACCTCGGTCGCCTCGTCCTTCCCACCCCCGTCGAAGTCACCTTCCGGAACGGCGCGAAAACCCGCTTCACCCTGCCCGTCGAAACCTGGCTCACCAAGGGAACCTACACCTGGACCGCCGAATCCGGCTCGCCCATCGCCTCGGTCACCGTCGATCCCGACCACGTCCTGCCCGACGACAACCGCGCCAACAACCACATGACCACGCCATAAAACCCGGCCAGACCAGAAACCCAGCCGCATCAGCAAACCCAGCCGCATCAGCAAACCCAGCCGGGCCGCAAGGCCCGGCAGCCTTCACCGCGCCAGATGCCGACTCAGCCGCCGCGAGGCATACTTCGCCCCGCACGCAAACCGGAACAGCGGCCCAAAGGTATTTGCCGCCGCCAGCCCAACAAAATACAGCCCACGCTCCGAACTCTCAAAGTTCCCATCCAGCTTCACCGCGCCCATCTCCGTCGCCAGAGACCCCGCCAGCCCCGGCTCCAGCATCGTCATCCGCTCCACCATCGGACGAAACCCCGTCGCCGCAATCACATGGTCATAGCGCAGCACCTGCCGCTCGCCCGTCGCCGCGCGACACCAGACCTCCACGCCATTCTCACCCTCCGCCATCCGCTCCACTTCCAGGCCCAGCCGCGCCGGAATCCGTCCCTCAAACTCCGCCCGCGTCGTCCAGTTCGGAGCCGGTCCCAGATGCCGCGCCACCACCCGATGCCGCAGCTCCACCGGCAGCCGCCGAAACACCCCCGGCAGCTCCGCCGCCAGCCACGACCGCCATCCCAGCCCCAGCGCCGAGCGCGGATTCCTCACACGCTCCCTCAGTCCGCGCCGCACCACCGGCGCATCATGAAACACAATCCGCCCCGCGCGCGCCACCACCTCCACCTCAGCCCCATGATCCTTCAGGTCAATCGCCAGATTGATCGCCGACGCGCCCGCGCCCCACACCATCACCCGCCTGCCCGCAAACCCGCTCACATCCCCATGGTCAAAACTGTGCGAAGCCGCCGACAATCCCCGCATCGCGGCTGGAATATAGGGAAACGGATGCAGACCCACCGCCAGCACCACCCGCTCCGCCACCACGCTCCACCCGCTCTCCGTCGTCACGCGAAACCCCGCGCCAGACGCACCGCCAGACCGAGCACCCGGCCTCACTCCGGACGCATCGCCCGCCACGGCCCGCTCAATCCTTGCCACATGCTCCTCGCGCAGCTCCGGCACAAACCGCCGCTGAAACTCCCGCCCATACGCGGCAAAGACCCTGCGCGGCACCGGATACCCGATCGGCTCATACGCCAACCCGCGCTCGCGACAATACTCCTCCAGCCGATACCCCGCGCCCGGCGCAAACAGGTCCGAGGCAAACGCCTCCGACTTCAGCACCATCGCCTCCGGCATGTGCCGAAGCCACGCATCCATGCACCGGCCCACCACCTGATGCTCCACCCCGCGCGCCCGCAGATGCGCCGCCAACGACAGCGCATACGGCCCCGCACCCACCACCACCACCTTCACACCCATTTTCATCTCCGGCCCGACCCCACACCCATCCCCGAAACAATCTCAGCAACCAGCTTACGCAATCCGACGCCCAAAACACCCCCGCGCCGACACCGCAACCCAACTTTTGTTCTCACCCTGGCTTTTCCTGCCGTCATGCCAGCAGGGAATCTGCTTCTTCCTTGCTTTTGTTCTTGCTCTTGCCGTTGCCTTTCTTGTTGTCATTCCCGAAGGGAATCTGCTTTTGAGTCGTCAGCCGTCAGCCGTCAGGAATGTCGTTGCTCTTGCTTTTCTTGTTGTCATTCCCGAAGGGAATCTGCTTTTGAGTCGTCAGTCGTCAGCCGTCAGCCGTCAGGAATGTCGTTGCTCTTGCTTTTCTTGTTGTCATTCCCGAAGGGAATCTGCTTTTGAGTCGTCAGTCGTCAGCCGTCAGCCGTCAGGAATGTCGTTGCTCTTGCTTTTCTTGTTGTCATTCCCGAAGGGAATCTGCTTTTGAGTCGTCAGCCGTCAGCCGTCAGGAATGTCGTTGCTCTTGCCTTTCTTGTCGTCATTCCCGAAGGGAATCTGCTTTTGAGTCGTCAGCCGTCAGCCGTCAGCCGTCAGGAATGTCGTTGCTCTTGCTTTTCTTGTTGTCATTCCCGAAGGGAATCTGCTTTTGAGTCGTCAGTCGTCAGCCGTCAGCCGTCAGGAATGTCGTTGCTCTTGCCTTTCTTGTTGTCATTCCCGCAGGGAATCTGCTTTTGAGTCGTCAGTCGTCAGCCGTCAGCCGTCAGGAATGTCGTTGCTCTTGCCTTTCTTGTTGTCATTCCCGCAGGGAATCTGCTGTTCGCATCAACCTACACCGAAGCCCACCCGCAACCAAAGGAAGCGGCCACAGCCGCTCGTGGCGACCGAAGGTCGCGGCTCCGGTTGTCCTGCCGCTGCAAGGCAAACTCCCGCTCACGCCGCGTCCGCACCTGCGAAGCTTCCAGCAGCACGGGGAGCAACCGCAAACCCCTCGCTCACTGCAAGCCGACATATGAGGAGCTTTTGGCAAGGGCCAGCGTTAAGATCACTCTCGCGGAGGTTGCGGAGTCTGCAGCCTTGCTCCTAGTGCGGCAACGGCGCGGCATTGCTGCGCTTCGTGGTAGAAGTTGTCGAAGTGCGGATCGAGGTTTCGAGCTAATCCGCTTAGTTCTGCCTTCACCTGAGCGACATCTGCGTCCCCAAGCAGCGAGGTGAAGTAGAGCCATGCAATCAAGTGAGGTGTGCTTTGAACTGCGCCTGCTGCCAAGTGCGTGAGTGCCAGCTTTTGCGCTCCCTTATCATCGGTGAGCATTGCTTGCTGTGTCTTGCCTGCAAACACCAGTACCGATAATTCGCCAATACTCAATTTCTTGCGATTCTGAAGTACATGGACTTGCTGTAGATCTTCAAGCTCAATTGGATAAGCTGTGATCGAGCCGTCCCCGAGCTTGCTCTTCAATCGCCCTTGCAACACTAGCCTTTCAGGCCAGTGTTGACTCCGCTTGTGTAAGCACTCGTAGATCACGACGTTGGTGCAGCAGACTCTCATACCCGCCGCGCGAGATGTGACGTAAAGCAACGGAGACGCCAGGAGATTCCAAAGCGAGCAGGTGTCACCGACATTCAGGAGCCGAAACTGCGAGATGTCTCTCATTCCGATTGTGCTCTTAGTCCAAAAAGAGAGGCGATTTCGCCCAATTCGAAATCATTGATCAGCATCATCTCAGCTGCACGTCCCGCCGAGATGATTCCGGCGTGTACACCTTCTAGGCACAGTTCCACATAGAAAGTGGATAGACCGCGTTCCAGTAAGTATCGCTTCCTTTGGAGGCTTTTTCCTTGAAGACCATTCAATTCAGGATCGACCTTCTGGTCGTCTGGAACGCGGCTTTTGCGTATGAGGCTCACCGATCCGTCATCTATGCAGCCCGCCTCTTTCAAGGAGATTGCGAGGGCCGAAGTACTGACTTTGAGACGAGTTGCCCAACGAACCGCCTCTTGGCCGCTCCAGTTGGTTACTGGAATGCTTTTGATCACAGAGGGAGGAAGAATATAGCGTGAAGCGAAAGTATTCGCTCGCACTTCGACGTTACGGTTACGTGTAGATTCGCTCGCAAAGGACACCACGACATCCTGATCGCGGTCGATAATCCCATGTCCGGCCTCATGGCTAGCCGTGAAACGCTGGCGATAGACGTCTTCAACATAGTTAACGAGGATGCAGGTACCAGCGAACGGATGACGGATCGTAAGACCTGAAATATTCGAATTTGCAAGTCGCCGTCGGAACACATGGAATCCCAGCTTACGGAAGTCCGCATAAACATCGTTTGGCACAACATTCGGGGCATAGTTGAAATGAGCGCGAAGAGCCTGAGCGGCATCTTCCCCGTGTCTTTTATAGAAAGAACCCCGCGGTGTGAACTCGAACGGTTCTCTACGCGGCCTAAGTTCTCGCTCGAGCTGATCCTCGCATTCACAAAGAAAGATGAATTCGAGGATACTCCGCCTATCTTCTTTTGAGAACTCTCCGCTGTGCATACGGTAAAGAGAATCCGTCTGCTCGAATGCGGCCAGCCGCTCGTTCGAGATGAAGAAGCGGTAGTCACAGGCGAAAAAATCTGCTAGCACGAGAATGTCGTCGCCATTGGGTTGCATCGAAGCGGCTTCGAACCCTTCGAGCCTGCTTATAGTGAGACCTGTGGCTTCGGCAATTTCAGCCACAGAGAGCTGCAACTGCATTCGGCAGCGGAGCAGCTTTGTTGCGAACTGATTGAGGTCGAGTGCCACGCGTACATAATAAACGGGCTTGATACCAGTAGCGAGTCACAACTCCCGGTAAACGCCATTCTCGCCACTTCATACCTCCGGACTCATCCCACACCAACGCCCCTTTGGGCTTGTCGGCGCGCGCTTCAGCGGGCGCATCGAAAAGCGGGAGCGTACCCTCGACCCCTGCCGATGATTTGCGTTGCTCTGCGTCAACCGTCGGCGGCAAGGACAATGACAGCCTGCGCGCAGCCTCCGGCAATTTGCGCGGAACGAATCCAGGTCGCCCGCCACCCATCCCCCTGACGACTGACCCCTGACCCCTGACAACTTCCCCCCAACACCCAACCCAAAAAAATCTTCCCCAAAATGGCATGCAATTCTTCGTCTTTATGCCATACTGAGCTTCCAACGCCAGCCCTGCGCCCGGATTGGCCACCGGGGCAAGCGCGAAAAGATAGCAAATCAGTAAACATTTCGCCATATTTTCGTTGGCAAGAAAATAAATACCACCCCCCTGGGGGGGGTAACTGGGTTAATAGCGAACCAGTAACCCGGTAAAAATCCGCTCAAAGCATTGAATAATAGACTGTTATCGTCAAATCGCCGATCCCGCCCCTGCGCCATTCTCAAAACCCGGCCCGCGACCAACGGAAGCGGCCACAGAAGGCCGTGGCGCGCAAAGCGCGCGTCCGCTGCATGCAATGCTCATTCCCGCAGGGAATCTGTTGTTCGCATCAACCTACACCATCGCCCACCCGCGCCCACCGAAGAGCGAGTGTGGTCTTGCGGTGTTGCAGAAGTTGACGTAGCGTCCGATGGAAGTCATTCGACCCTCGTCCGCGACCGATGGCGGAGATTCGACCAAGGAAAGTCAACAACGAACGCGGCGCATCGGTAAACTCCCCGCATTTGCCGAAAAGCAGTTCGCGCCCTGATACCCGGCAAAACCTCCCGCAAATGGCGCACAGCGCGCGCCCACCTCGGCGCAGCTTGCATTCGGGATGCGCAGAAGGCGGCAACTGTGCGATAATACATGTATCGATCTTCCGGCCTGTGCCGGAGGCGGAGTCTCGGAGCAAAGCACCAGGCAAGAAATCCTGCTCCGGGGAGGGAATCATGGGCGATCTGTTTCAACCCACGCATCTGCTTGTCCTCGGCGTCATCGTCTTTCTGCTCTTCGGCGCCAAGCGCCTGCCGGAGCTGGGCAAGGGTCTCGGCGAGGGTCTCAAAGGCTTCAAGGAAGGCATCAAGGGCGTCTCCGAAGCGCCCGCTCCGCAGCCCACGGCGCCGCCCGTCATGCAGCAGCAGCAGACTCCCCCGCCCGCTCAGCCGGTCGAACAAAAATAGCTCTTGAGTTGCCGCTGTGGCCGGTCGCCCACCCGACCAGGCCCGCGCAAAGGAGACGCCGGGTATCCCCCGGCGTTTTTCCTTTATAGCCTGTTCTGCGCCCTGTCCTTCCGTCTTCTGCGCCGCCACGCTCTGCCCGGTTCACACGCTCAGCAGAACCCGCGCCGGAGCGCGCCCAGCCCGCCTGCAAAGTCCAACTCACCCCACTGCGCAGCCGCCGTCAGACCCATCCCGACAGCGCCCGCCGACAGCCAGCCCGAAAACGGACCGGCCATCCAGCGCAAACCCGGCCGCGCGATCAATGGAAGTACTGCGCCGTCGGATAATATCCCGGCTTCGCCGTCACTTCCACATTCGGCTTGTCCACCCTCACCTCGATCGAACGATACTTCCCGTCGATAATCGGCTCGTGGCTCAGATATCCCAGCGTGTACTGCGTCCTCGCCTCTTCGGCAATGTGCATGTAGCTCTTCTCGATGCCATTCACCGAGCGCTCCGAATCCAGTGATCCGCCCGTCGCCTGCGAGTATTTCAGCAGAATGTTGTCCGTCATCTGGAACGGCAGATGGAACCGGCTCAGGTATCCCTCGCCCCACCGCGCCGAGTCCCCCACCAGCGTCGCATACACCGCAATCTGGTTCGTCTGCAGATACTTGATCACTTCCTTCGTCGTCGCCTTTGACCCATACTCCTTGCCGTCGGAGACCACATACAGAATCCGCCGCCGTCCCGGCGGCCTGCGCGACAGGCTCTCGGCCGCCAGCAGGATCGCGTCATTCAGCGTATGAATCTCCTTCGGCAACATCATGAACTGTGTCCCGCCCGCGCTGCGCCCCTGCTGCAGATTCGGATCGCTGCAATTCCCATTCGACGTGATGCTGCACCCGGCCAGCGGCCCCGAGTTCACCGGAACACCCTCCTGCCGTCCCGTCGCCTTCGTCAGCGCCAGCACTGCCTCCAGCCGATGGCTCTGCGCGCCTGTAAAGCCCGTCGCCTCCTGCGCGCCGTTGTTATACGTGAAGACCGCCACCTCGTCATACGGCGTCAGCGCGCCCTGAATCGCGCCCAGCGAGTCATTCACCTTCTTCATCACGTCTTCCGTCAGGCTCTGGTCAATCACAAACGCAATCGACAGCGGTGCCGGATCCACCGTGAACAGACGCAGCGCCTGCCGCTGCCCATTCTCGAAGACCTCGAAATCCCGAAACGTCAGCCCCGCCACCAGATTGCCCTTGTTGTCCTTCACCGTCACCGGCACAATCACAAAGTTCGTATACGCCCGCAGCGTCGTCACCACGGCCTGATTCCCCTGTCCCGGCGGTGGCATCTCCGGCGGAGCCTTCTGCACGCTGTCCAGCCCGTTCCCGCCCGAACTCGACAACTGCCCGCTGCCCGTCGCCGCTGGCGTTGCCCCGCCCGCAGCCGGCTGCTGCGCCGGTTTCGCCGTCGTCGGCGCATCGTCCGGATTCGGCAGCGCCGGCATCCCCGACCCCGGCGCAATCTGGCTCTTCACATCCGACAACGGAGCCGCCACCGTCGGCGTCGGAGCATCCGGCACGCTCGTCTGCTGCGCCCTCGCCGCGCCCGCCGCCATCAACAAAACCGCCGCCACACAACCCGCTATCGAACTCCTGCTTCGCTTCACTCGCTGTCCCTTGTCTTCCAAACGTATTCTGCCCCATCCGGCAGCCCAATTCCTCGCATCAATCCCATCGCCACCGCTCCGCGCGGTCCACTCTCCCTGCTCCGTATTCTTCCGTAAAGCTCAGAGTATCAGAATCGCCACGCCCGGCACGCGCGCAGGCAACTCCGCGCCGCGATTCCGCTTCCCACCCTCGGCTCTGCTTTCCACTCTCGGCACCAGACGTCTACTCCCTTAGAATCGGAGAAACGAAAAATGTTGCCTCCGGCGCGTCTTCCTTTTCGCTCGCTTCCCGTTCTCGCCATCCTCTTAGCCGTTCTGGCCGCTGGCGTCACCCCGCTCCGCGCCCAGCTCGCGCCCTCGCCCGACGCCTCGCCCATCAGCAACGCTCCCGACCAATCCCAGAACCAGAAACCCATGACCACCCTCCAGGTCAACGTCAACCTCGTCAGCCTCTACTTCACCGCCACCGACGACCACGGCGAACTCGTCCCCCACCTCACCCGCCAGGACTGCAAAGTCGCCGAGGACAAAGTTCCGCAAACCCTCAAAACCTTCCAGGCCGTCACCAACCAGCCCCTCACCCTCGGCCTCCTGCTCGATACCTCCGGCAGCCAGCAGCGCGTCCTCCCGCTCGAACAGCAGTTCGGCAGCGAATTCCTCGACCGCGTCCTCAAGCGTCAGGACGAAGCCTTCCTCGTCAGCTTCGACGTCAACGTCGATCTGTTGCAGGACTTCACCAATAACGCCCACGAACTCGAACGCGCCATGGACAAGGCCCAGATCAACATCGGCGGCGGCTCGTATGGCATCCCCGGCATCGGCGGCGGACCCGTGCCCACCAGCGGCGCGCCCAAGGGAACCCTCCTCTACGACGCCGTCGCACAAACCTCCGACGACAAGCTCAGCGTACAAACCGGACGCAAAGCCATCATCCTCCTCACCGACGGCGAAGACCAGGGCAGCACGGCGAAGATCGCCGACGCCATCGAAGCCGCACAAAAGGCCAACGTCATCGTCTACGTCATCCTCATCGCCGACCGCGGCTTCTACAACGGCTTCGGCTACGGCGGAGACATGGCCATGCGCCGCATCGCCAACGAAACCGGCGGACGCCTCATCGACGTCGGCAACAACGGCAAAAAACTCGAAGCCGCCTTCCAGCAGATCGAAGACGAACTCCGCACCCAGTACATCGCCACCTACACGCCCACCAACCAGCACTTCAACGGCGAATACCGCAAAGTCGCCGTCACCTGCCAGAGCGAACCCTCCGGAGCCGACCGCGCCCAGAACCTCCACATCCAGGTCCGCCAGGGCTACTACGCCATCCCCACCCCCGCCGACGACAGCAACTGACGCAGAGAATTGCCCACGCACCCGCTTCCGAGTCGCGCGATAATTCCCTCATGCTCGAACGAATCCTCTGCGTCATCGGCGAACTCGCCCCGGTAGCAACGGCTCTGACCTCACTGGCAACCGTAGCCGTCTCCATAGCGGTCTTTCTGGTCACCCGGTCCTTCAACCGCTGGCAAAAACGCCTCGCACGAGAACAACTCCGCCATCAACTCTACGACCGCAGAATGCGCGTCTACGAGACGTTCCGCGAGCTTCTGTTTTCTCTCGCGGATGGAACAAATAAAGAAATAAAACTTGCCTACCAAACAGCCGGGAAAGCTCTCATCGAAGTTCCACTTCTATTCAACGAAGACAATCACTTCAAGGGCTATCTCGAACATCTTTATCATCGAATCCACGAAGAAGTTATCAGGAATATAGGCTACACAGAGGCACATGAGCCAGTAAAAAATACTCTCGCGGACTCAGTAAGAAAAATATATTTTCAAAAATCGGAAACTCTATGTGAGGCCAAATACCTTATCCCCGAAGAGCACCTCAAAAAGCTGCCCGAACAATTCAAACCATTCCTCACGCTCACCGATTTTTCCGAACCAAAATCCCGCATCAGATTCTGCAAGCCGGGCGCAGCGCCTCATTCGTAGCCGTCTTCGCCCTCATTCCGTGCTACGCTCAGAGCTATGCAGATCACTGTGCAGCTTCCCGATGATCTCGCTCAGCGCCCCGATCCCGCGCGCGCAGCACTGGAGGCGTTCGTCATCGAAGGCTATCGCTCCGGCGCGCTTTCCGCATACCAGACGCGAACACTTCTCGGCTTTGAGACTCGCTATGAACTGGATGGATTCCTCAAGGCGCATGGAGTCTGGGAGCGCGCTTACAGCGTCGCGGACCTCGAAAAGGATGCCGAGGCTTTTGAGCGAACGGCATGATCGTTGTTGCCGATAGCTCACCTCTCAATTACCTCGTACTGATTGACGAAGTGGATTTGTTGCCCGCACTTTTTGGCGAGGTGCTGATTCCACAAGCCGTTTTTCAGGAACTGAAACATCCCAAAACCCCCGCCAAAGTACAGCAGTGGATCAGCCATCTCCCGGCGTGGCTGGAAGTGCGCACCGTTGCATCCGCACCAGGCCCCGCACTGATGAAACTGGATATCGGCGAACGCGAGGCCATTCAATTGGCGCTGGAGCTTGGAATCAGCACCGTGCTTCTCGATGAAACCGACGGCCGACGCGAGGCGGAAAACCTCCATCTGGAGGTGCGCGGAACGCTTGGGATTCTGGAGCGGGGAGCCAGATTGGGCAAGATCGATTTCCGCCAGGCACTCGGCAAACTGGAACAAAGCAACTTCCGAATGTCCCCAGCCATAAAGGCAGCTTTCCTGAAGCGAAATCCATAGAGCGTGTTTCATAAACGAAATGAAACCCGAGATCACCCGAATCAGACCCGCCTGCAAAGCGGGGCTGAAGAATCAGGACGAAGCCACAAAGGCAGATGGGAAACACGCTCCAGGAACAGGCCAAGCCCATTCCACCCGCGACCAACGCGAGCGCCACAAACGGTCGTGGCGCGCCGGGCGCGCGGCTGCTCCATGCAATGGCATGCAATTACCACCCTTTATGCCATACTGCAATTCCAACACCGGGCCTGCGCCGCAACCGCGCGATCCGGGCCGACGGAATAATTACTATCTGGTAATCATTTCGCCAGATTTCTGTTGGCAGGAAAATTAATACCACCCCCCTGGGGGGGTAACCGGGTTAATAGCAAACCAGTAACCCGCAAAAAACCGCTCAAACCTATGAATAATATACCCTTATCCAACAATCATCGATTCCGCGTCCTCACAGACCTCCAAACCTCACCCGCAACCAACGGGAGCGGCCACCGATGCCGCGTGGCGCGCGCCGAGCGTTCCTGTTACACTGAATTTACGCTTAGTTGTTTGGTCGTGCGTCGTTCTCGCATCATCCGCAGATTTCCACGGTAATTTCCCCAGGCCCCTCAGCGTGATGGTCCATTGCAGTCAAGGTCGTCCGGGATTCGTTCCCGCAGGCAACTGACCGGACCAGACCGGCTCGCCTCACTTGGGCGTGCGCCAGTCGAAGACGCGACGTGTGTGGCTTCTTTTTCCCGTAGTCCGGCTTTTCAGCCGCTGGGTCTTCCGCCTCACTTTTTGTATTCAAGCTCTGCGCCACGCCCGTCCTGCGGGCTGCGCGCACGGGCCACAGACCTGCCGCATCCGCCTGATCCTTATGGGATCGATCTTCCGGGATGAACTCCAGAGCAAACTCTGGGCGACGGAATATCGCCGGGCGACGCCTGCGGCACAAGGACATTGTCTTGAAACTTTTCTCGGAACTTCCGCTTTCTCCGGCGATGCAGCGCCAGCTCGCTGCCGCCAATTTCACCGAACCCACGCCCGTGCAGGCCGCAGCCATTCCGCCCGCGCTGGAGGGTCATGACATTCTGGCCACCGCACAGACCGGCACCGGCAAGACGCTCAGCTTTCTCGTCCCGCTCATCGAGCGCCTGGCCACGGCACCAGCCGACGCCAAAGCCCTCGTCCTGCTGCCCACGCGCGAGCTTGCCATGCAGGTGCTCGACGCCTGCCGCAACCTCACCCGCGGCCAGCTCAAATCCGCGCTCGTCTGCGGCGGCATGCCCGAGGGTCCGCAGCTTGCCACCCTGCGCAAGGGCGCTCGCCTGATCGTCGCCACGCCGGGCCGTCTGGAAGACTATCTCTCGCGCCGCCTCGTTTCTCTTGCCAGTGTCCGCATGCTCGTCCTCGACGAGGTGGATCGCATGCTTGACATGGGCTTCAAGCCGGCCATCCAGCGCATCGCCGGCCACCTGCCGCAGGAGCGCCAGACGCTCTGCTACTCGGCCACGCTCAGCCCGGCCATCCGCGAGGTCGCCAGCCTCTATCTGCGCAATCCCCGGCGCATCGACATCTCGACCACGCTCAAGCCCTCGCCCAACGTCCGGCTGCAAACCTTCGAGGTTCCCGCCGACCGCAAGCAGGACCTGCTCGAGCATCTGCTCGGCTCGAACGAAGGCAGCTTCATGGTTTTCGTCCGCACCAAGCACGGCGCCGACCGCGTCGCGCGTCGCCTGGCCCGTGCCGGCTTTGCCGCCGCGCCCATCCACGGCGACCGCACCCAGAGTCAGCGCAGCTCGGCTCTGCGCGGCTTTGCCGAGGGCCGTCACCGCGTCCTCGTGGCGACTGACGTTGTCGCGCGCGGCATCGACGTGGCCGACGTCGCGCACGTCGTCAACTACGACCTGCCTCACGAGGCCGAGGACTTCGTCCACCGCGTCGGGCGCACCGGTCGCGCCTCCAGCCACGGCATCGCCTCCACCTTCGCGGCACCCGGCGAAACCCATGCCTTGCGCAAGATCGAGCGCGCGCTCACCATCCAGTCCACCCGCTACCGCGTCCGCCTTCAGGGCGCGGAGGCCAGCCGCGTCGCCTGACGCTTCTCGCACAATCCAAAAAACCAACCGCCGCCAGCGCGCGAACCTCGCGTTCCTGGCGGCGGTTTTTTTATGCAATCCGTTCGTGGCCCGTGCGCCTTCAACCCCGCGCGGCTCAGGCTCGTCAGCGCAGTTCAGGCCCGCGCAGTTCAGGCGTTGATCGCCAGACCCTCGACCGCCGCGTATCCATCCAGCATCGCCTCGGCCAGCGTCGGATGCGCGTGAATCGTAAACAACAGATCGTCCACCGTCGCCTCCAGTTCCATCACCGCCACGGCCTCGGCAATCATCTCCGTCGCGCCCGGCCCGAGGATGTGTACGCCGAGAATCTCGCCATACTTCGCCTCGGCCACAATCTTCACGAAGCCGTCATGCGAGCCAAGAATCGTCGCCTTCGAGTTTCCGGCAAACGGAAATTTGCCCACCTTCACCTCGTGACCTGCCGCGCGCGCAGCCTCTTCGGTCAGCCCGGCTGACCCGATCTGCGGCTCGGCGTAGGTGCAGGCCGGAATCCGGTTGCGCCGTATCGGTCGCGCCGCATGACCAGCCACGCGCGCCGCGGCCACCATCCCCGCCATCGCGCCCACATGCGCCAGTTGCGGCAGCCCGGCCACAATGTCGCCCAGCGCATATATCCCGGCCACCGCCGTCTCCATCCACTCATTCACCACCAGGTAACCGCGATCCGTCGCGAGTCCCACGTTTTCCAGGCCAATATCCGCCGTCCTCGGCGCGCGCCCCACGGCCACCAGAACCTTCTCGGCTTCCTTCGCCTGCGCCTTGCCGTTGGCGTCGGTGAAGGCGACGCGCACACCCGTCTCCGTCCGCTCCACGCTTTCCACACGCGCCCCGGTCCAGGCGTCGATGCCTCGTTTCTTGAACACCCGCGCCAGCTCCTTGCTCACGTCCGCGTCTTCGTTTGGCACCAGACGCGGCAGAAACTCCACCAGCGTCACCTCCGCGCCAAAGCTGCGAAAGATCGAGCCGAACTCGACGCCAACCGCGCCGCCGCCAATCACGATCAGGCTCTTCGGCGGCTCGGTGAGCGCAAGAATCTCCATGTTCGTCAGGATGCGGTCATCCGGCTTCAGCCCCGGCAGCAGCTTCGCGTCCGATCCCGTGGCCAGAAAGAGATTCCGCGCCTGAACGGTCTGTACGCCGTCCGCGTTCGTCACAGTCACCGTATGCACGCCATCCCGCGCCGGACCCGTCAGCCGACCATAGCCGCGAATCACCGTGACCTTGTTCTTCTTCATCAGGAAGTCCAGGCCCTTCGTGTGCTTCAGCGTAATCGAGGATTTCCGCGCCAGCACGCGCTCCCAGTTCAGCGTCGGAGTGCCCAGGTTCTCGATGCCAAACTCCGCCGCATGCTGGATATGCTCCCACAGCTCGGCATTGAACAGCAGCGCCTTGGTCGGAATGCAGCCCCAGTGCAGGCAAGTCCCGCCCAGCTTGTCAGTCGCTTCAATCAGCGCCACCTTCAGCCCGTACTGCCCAGCGCGAATCGCCGCCGTATACCCCGCCGGACCACCACCCAGTATGGCAATGTCATACACCGTCCCGTCCGCCATCACGCCCCATCCTCCATCCAAGCCACTGATAGTCTAAATGGCCGCTGGCACGGGCGCGCTCACGGCACCAGTCGAGCTAGAATCGGTGTGCCGGGCCGAACGCCTGCCAGGCGCGAGTGAAACGATTCAGGAGGATGGGAATGCGAAGCGAATGGATTTGCAGGGCTGCGGCGGGTCTGGCCGTGGCCGCGATACTGGCGACCGGGATGCAGATAACCAGCGTTGCGCAGGCAGCGAAGCAGGCAGCAAAGACGATGCCGAGCGGCAAGCTCCGGATCTACTTCATGGATGTCGAGGGCGGCCAGTCCACGCTCTTCGTCTCGCCCGCAGGCGCGAGCCTGCTCATCGATACCGGCTGGGCCGACCACGACGGCCGCGACGCCGACCGGATCGTGGCCGCCGCTCATCGCGCCGGGCTGAAGCGCATCGACGCCGTGCTCATCACCCACTTCCACGATGACCACGTCGGCGGCGTGCCGCAGTTGCTCGCGCGGATTCCGGTCGGTGAGTTTCTCGATCACGGCCCCTATCGCGAGCAGACAAAGGATGTGGCCGGAAACTACGCGGCCTACCTGAATGCTTTGGCCCAGTATCACGTGAAGCGTGTGGTCATGAAGCCGGGCGAAAAGCTGCCGGTGCCGGGCTTCGACTCGACTGCCCTGTACGCGACAGCCGTGACCGCGGACTGGAAGGTCATCGACCATCCGCTGCCCGGCGCGGGCCAGCCCAATCCCTACTGCGCCAATCTGCCCAAGTATCCCCACGACGAGACCGAGAACTCGCGCTCGCTGGGCAGCGTGATCCAGTTTGGCAAGGCGCGCATCGTCGATCTCGGCGACCTGACCAGCGACAAGGAGGTCGAGCTGATGTGTCCGGTGAACAAGCTGGGCACGGCGCAGATTCTCGTCGTCAGCCATCACGGCTGGTATCCAAGCTCCAGTCCGGCCCTGGTCTACGCGCTCCATCCGCGCGTGGCCATCATGGACAACGGCGCGCTGAAGGGAGGCTCGCCGGCCACGCTGAAGACACTGAAGCGCTCGCCGGGCATCGAGAACTGGTGGCAGCTGCACTACTCCGTGGAGAGTGCGGCATTGAATCCGCCGGACGCCTACATTGCCAATCTTGACCGCGCCAAAGACCCGCAGGCCAAGGATGCTGGCTACGGCATTGACCTCGTCGTCAGCCGCGACGGCAGTTTCTCAGTGACCAACGACCGCACCGGCTTCACGAAGCAGTACGCAGCACACTGAGCGCGCAACAGGAAACGCACAGAAGACAGAAACGGCAGCGCCGAGGCGCTGCCGTTTCTGTTTGCCCAGTCGCCGGATCAGGCCGCGCCAAAGGCCGCGCGAATCGGCAGCAGTTCCATGAGCTGCGAGCGCCCGCGGCTCATGCGGGACTTCACGGTTCCCGCTGGAATGCGCAGCCGCGCGGAGATCTCGTCATTTTCCAGATCGTCGATCATCCGCATGCGCACCACCGACTGCATCTCCGGCGCAATGTGCCGAATCGAACGCGCCACGATGCGATGCATCTCGGCCCGCGACGCGCTCTGTTCCGGTGTCGGTCGGGTATCTGGAATGCGCTGCGCAAACGACGCCGGCGATTCCTCTTCGACCGCGCTCGTTGGCGCGTCCAGCGAAACCGTCGCCCGCTGCATCCCGGACCGTCGCCATGAATCCACGCAGAGGTTGCGCGTCAGCGTGGCGATCCATGCCTTCAGCTCGCCGCGCGACGGGTCAAAGTCGCCCAGCCGCTGCCAGACGCGCAGCAGAACCTCCTGCATAAGGTCTTCGACATCCTCCGGCGCGTGGGCATACTGCGCGCAGATCGAGTAAACCAGTCCGCGCGAGCCGCGCAGCAGCTCCGACCAGGCCGCGCTGTCGCCGCGGCGGCAGGCTTCAATCAGCTTCAGTGGGGAAGGTTGCATCGGAGATCTCCTTGCCATGGGCCTGTTGCCCGCTTGCTTCACCGCGTGACGAAAGCTACCGGCTGCCAGTTCAACAGCGGAACCACTGGCGGATAAGCCGTTCGACCGTTGCGCGTCAACCATGCGCACCGAATGCAACGGCAGAAAAACCGAGGAAGATCGTGCACATGAGACTCGCGATCCGGTGTGCGAAAGTTGCCCGAAAACCTTGCCTCGAACGAATCTGAAGAAAGGCGAAACCGATCTTCCCCTCAGGACGAGCACTGACATTCCTGTGAATTCAGTTGACCATTGGACGTGGGGGAGCGCGGTCACGATACGTCACAAATTGTAACGAAATGTAAAGCTGATAACCGGCATGTGTTACAAAGTGTTACGGCACAACACGGAGGCGCGGCGTAGAAATGAAACAATGGCTGCGGAAACACATCCGGTGGAACCCATTCTGCTGATCGACGATGACACGGAGCTGTCGGCAATGCTTGAGGACTACCTCGGCCGCCACGGATTCACCGTGCGCACCGAGCACCACGGGGAAACCGGCCTGGATCGCGCGCTGCGCGAGTCGTTCGCCCTCATCCTGCTGGACGTGATGCTGCCCGGCATGGATGGCTTTGAGGTGCTGCGCCGTCTGCGTGCGCGCTCCCTGGTGAATGTCCTGCTGCTCACCGCGCGTGGCGACGATGTGGACAGAATCGTGGGCCTCGAAATCGGTGCCGACGATTACCTGCCCAAGCCCTTCAACCCGCGCGAGCTGCTGGCGCGCGTGCGGGCCATCCTGCGGCGCGGCGCGGCGCGCCAGACGGCTGAGTCGGGCGCAGCATTTCTGGAGGCAGCCGGGATTGCCCTCGACACCGGCGCGCGCACGGCAAGCTGCCAGGGCGTGGCGCTCGATCTTACCGATGTCGAGTTTGAACTGCTGCGCGCGCTGGTCAGCGCGCCGGGCCAGGTGCTGGCGCGCGAAGCGCTCACCGAAACCGTGCTTGATCGCAGATTCCACCCCTTTGATCGCAGCCTTGACATGCATGTCAGCCGACTGCGGCGCAAGCTCGAAGACGCGGCTGGGGAAGGCGAGCGAATCAAAACCATCCGCGCCATCGGCTACCAGCTTGCCCTGCCGACCGCAAGCGCGCGGCGAGGACGGTGATCGATGCGAAGCATGTTTTTGAAGCTGTTCCTGGCCTTCTGGACGATCGAGGCGCTGGTCTTCGTCTCCACGCTGCTCTTCCTGATGAATGATTTCCGGACCACCGAGGCCGTCTACACCTCCACCTTCGCGCAGATGGAATCAAACGCCCGGCAGTCGATCAAGGCCTACGAGACCGGCGGCTGCGCCGCGCTGAAGGCTGTGCCCAGCGTCTTTCCCATCGACACGCCCGCGCCCGGTGACCAGCCCGCGCTGCTCTTTGATCCGCAGAACCACCTGCTCTGCCAGTCGATTGAGCCGACTCCCTACGCGCGCCGCGTGGCCGAAATTCGCCGCTACGGATACATGGTGCATGGCCAGAACTCCGAGAGCTACATGCAGGGCGTCCTGGCCGACGACGCGCAGGGCCGCCATTTTGTCTACATCCTGCGCGGCAGTTATCCGCGCCAGATTTACATTCCCTATCGCGAGATGCTGCCGCGCCTGGCGATCAGCCTCATCGTCTCGCTGATTGTCACGTTTGTGATCACGCTCATGATGACCCGACCCATCGGCCTGCTGCGCACGGCGGCGCGCGAGCTGGCGCAGGGCAATCTGCGCGCGCGCGTCCAGTGGCCCCGGCGCGGCGCGGCGCCACCGCGCGATGCGCGCGCGGAAAAGGACGAACTGCGCGGCCTCGTGCTCGACTTCAACGAGATGGCCGAGCGGCTGGAGCAACTGGTGGACGCGCAGAAGCTTCTGTTGCGCGATGTCTCCCACGAGCTGCGCTCGCCGCTCGCCCGGCTCAGCGTGGCGCTGGAGCTGGCCCACGAAGAGGCTGACGCCGCAGCGGCAAAGATCAATAGCTCAGAGCCGGAGCAGTCCTGCGCCCTGCTTCGCGAGCAGTTGCGTCGCATTGGCCGCGAGGCCGAACGGCTCAACGACCTGATCGGCCAGTTGCTCGGACTCTCTTCGCTGGAGTCCACGCGCAGGCTGCCCGAAACCGAAACTGTCGGCCTGCGGGAGATCGTCAGCGAACTGCTGCCGGATATGGAATACGAGGCGAGGAGGCGTGGCTGCTGCGTCATCTATGCTGAAGGCGACGATCTTCATCCGACCGTGCTGGGCAGCCGCATGTTGCTCAAGCGCGCCGTCGAGAACGTCGTCCGCAACGCCATCGCCTACACCAGCGAAGGCTCAACCGTCAGCGTGAGCCTGCGCCGGGAGGATCGCCTGCTCGGAGAGATGGTCGTCATTGCCGTCAGGGACTGCGGTCCCGGCGTGCCCGAGGATCAGTTGCAGGCCATCTTCCGTCCGTTTCATCGCCTGGACGATGCGCGCCAGCGCTCGACCGGTGGCTACGGCGTCGGCCTCGCTATCACGGAACGCGCCATCCGCCTGCACGGCGGCGAAGTCCACGCGCAGAACATTCCCGGCGGCTTCACGGTCGAGCTGTGGCTGCCGCTCGCGGCCTGATCCACCGCAACCAGCGACGGACCCCTGCCTGAGACGCTGCTCAATGAAATCCGGGCCGGCGCGTTTACCGCAAAGCCTCGCGAACCACGCGCAGCGCCGTTTCCTGTGCCTGCGCGGAGTCGCCGAAGTCCTCAATCCAGCGCACCCCCGGCTCGCGCCGAAACCACGTCATCTGCCGCTTGGCATAGTTCCTGTGGCCCTGCTGCGCGGCGGCAATCGCCTCACTCTCCGTCATCTCTCCGCGCACCAGCGCCAGCGCCTGACGATAGCCCAGAGCACCCAGCGGCCGCACCGCGCCGAAGCGATCCAGCAGCCCTTGCGTCTCCGCCGCGAGACCGCGCGCAAACATCCGCGCCGCACGCTCGTCGATGCGCGCGTAGAGCGCCGGACGCGGCGGATCCAGCCCGATGCGCAGCAGGCGAAATCCCGTCAGCGCCTCGCGCCCCTCGGCAAAGAGATCGCTCATCGGCCGCCGCGCCGCAAGCGTGACCTCGATTGCACGGACCAGCTTCGGCGTGTCGTTGGCGTGAATGCGGGCTGCGGCTGCCGCATCCAGGCGCGTGAGAATGCGATGCAGCCATCCCGCCGCGTGGCGCGCATGACTCGCAGCCAGCCGCTCCCGCAGCCCAGCGTCACGCTGCGGACCAGTGAACAACCCATCGACCAGCGCGCGCAGGTACAGCCCCGTGCCGCCGGTGATGAGCGGCACAGCGCCGCGCTCCGCAATCGCGAGCATCGCCGCCCGCGCCGCCCGCGCGTAGTCGCCCGCCGTAAAATCCCGGTCCGGATCGGTCACGTCCAGCAGGTGGTGCGGCACACACGCGCGCTCCTCCGCGCTCGGCTTGGCCGAGCCAATATCCATGCCACGATAGACGGCAACGGAATCGCAGCTGACCACCTCCACACCCAGACCGGCCACGCCCGGACTTTCAGCGCCCAGATGCCGAGCCAGCGCCAGCGCCAGAGCCGTCTTTCCGCTCGCCGTCGGCCCCAGCAGGATCACCGCCAGCGGCTCGCGGCCCTCCGCGCCCGCGCTGGAGGCCAATTCCGTCGCAGCTACCACAGCCGCCACCATCCCGCCGGGAACCACCATCCGCGCGGTACATGGGCCAGCCGCCACACCAGCACAGCCAGAGCGACGAGCACCAGCCCCACGCGCTGGCTGCGCAGCATGGCCAGTCGATTGGCATGGCCGCGATTCGCTCGCCCGCGTTTCGCTTTGGAGCCGTCTTCCCTCATTCGCACCGCGTCCCACCGCGCAACAGCAGAAGCCGCATGCGCGCGCTCTGGCAGTATAGCGAACGCCAGCGTGTCAAACGCCGTCTGCGCGCACGAGTACACTGAAATCTAAGCGAATGGTGGCTGCTTGCGATGCAGCGCTGCAAGGGGTTTGCAATGAAAGTACTGGTCATCGGATCGGGTGGTCGTGAGCACGCGCTGGCCTGGGCGCTGGCCCGGAGCAAGCGCGTCACCGAGGTCGTCTGCGCGCCCGGCAACGGCGGCATCGCGCAGGTCGCTCGTCTGGCTCCGGTCGTGCTTTCCGATCTGGACAGCATGGTCGAGCTTGCCCTGCGCGAGCAGCCCGCAATGGTCGTCGTCGGGCCGGAGCTGCCGCTTGCGCTCGGCCTCGTCGATGCGCTCACCGAGCGCGGCCTTCGCGTCTTCGGGCCGACTCAGGCCGCCGCCATGCTGGAGACCAGCAAATCCTTCGCCAAGCGCTTTCTTCAGCGGCACCAGATTCCCACCGCCAACTACGCCGTCTGCACCAGCGCCGCAGACGTGGAAAAAGCCCTCGAACTGTTTCACGCGCCCATCGTGGTCAAGGCCGACGGCCTGGCAGCCGGCAAGGGCGTCGTCATCTGCCAGACGCGCCGCGCCGCGCTCGAAGCCGCTCAGGGCCTGTTCTCCGGCGAGCTGCTCGGAGCCGACGGCGAACGCCAGGTCGTCGTCGAAGAGTTCCTCACCGGCGACGAGGTCAGCTTTCTCTGCCTCTGCGACGGCAAAACCGCGCTGCCGCTGGCCGCCGCCCAGGATCACAAGCGCATCGGCGAAGGCGACACCGGCCCCAACACCGGCGGCATGGGCGTCTACTCGACCGACTCGATCCTCGACGCCGAGATGCGCCAGTGGCTCGTGCGTCACGTCGCCGAGCCAACGCTGCGCGGCATGGCCGCCGAAGGCGCGCCGTTCCAGGGCGTGCTCTACATCGGCTTGATGATGACACCGCGCGGCCCGCAGGTGCTGGAGTTCAACGCGCGTTTCGGCGATCCGGAGACACAGGCCATCCTCGCGCGCCTCGAAAGCGATCTTGCCGATGCGCTCGACGCGGCCATCGACGGACGCCTCGCCGGGATCACGCTCCGGTGGAAACCCGGTGCGAGCGTCTGCGTCATCGCCAGCTCCGGCGGCTATCCCGGCAGCTACGAAACCGGCAAGCCGATCCACGGCCTCGACGAGGCCGCGCGCGTCGAGGGCGTCGTCGTCTTTCACTCCGGCACGTCGCGCCGCGCCAGCGAACTGGTCACCTCCGGCGGTCGCGTGCTCGGCGTCACGGCCACGGCGGGCGATCTGCGCGAGGCGCTCTCGCGGGCGTATGAAGCCATGAGCCGCATCCAGTTCGACGGCATCTATTTCCGACGCGACATCGCCCACCGCGCGCTCGGCAAGTGAGCAATGGCCAACGATCCACGCAACTCATGCCACAGTCAGCGCATCCCAGCCAGCAGTGTGAACCGCGTTTGCCGCGCACCGGCAAAACCGATATCGTGATCGAGAAAGACGATTTGCGGGAGGGAAATGCCATGCAGAGCATTCAGCCAATGGGAGTGGTGGTTCTTGCTTCGTGCCTCGTGCTCGGCGGTCTGCACGCGTCGGCACAAACCGCGCAGACTGCGCCGACGACGCAGGCCAGCTCCGCCACCGACTGGAAGACGCAGCACGACAAACAGCTTCTCGAAGACTTCGCCTGGCTCGCGCGCTTTCGAGACATGGATGCCGCGCTGCCCGAGCCAGCCGCCGACGAGACGCGCGTCGTCTTCATGGGCGACTCCATCACCGAAAACTGGCAGCATGACGGCATACCAATGGTGCCCACGTTTCCCGGCCATCCCTGGGTCGAGATCAATCGCGGCATCAGCGGCCAGACCACGCCGCAGATGCTCATCCGCTTCCGTCAGGATGTGATCGACCTGAAACCGACCGTCGTCGTCCTCATGGCCGGAACCAATGACATTGCCGGGAACACCGGCGTGATGACGCCGGGAGACACGGAAAACAACCTCGCCTCTATGGCCGATCTTGCCCGCGTCCATCACATCCGCATGGTGCTCTGCTCGGTGCCGCCGACGGCTGATTTTCCCTGGCACAAGGGCCTGTTGCCCGCCCAGACCATTCGCTCGCTGAACGCCTGGATCGCGGGCTACGCCGATGATCACGGGCTGGTCTATGTCAACTTCTGGAAGGCGCTGGCCACGCCCGACGGCGGCATGCAGCCCAGCCTCAGCCTCGACGGCGTCCACCCCAACCACGCCGGATACGCCATCATGAATCCGCTGGTCGATGCCGGCATCCGCGCCGCCCTGGCGCAGCCCGCGCCATAAACCAGAGTCCGTTCGCAGGAAAACAGAAACGGTCCGACTCTGGTCGAACCGTTTCTTTCTGCGCTCGCGCCACGTTGCAGGCCCCACGTTGCTGGTCCTGCATTATCCGTTGCTCTGCTTGCGCGCCTTGTCCTCATTGAAGCACCTCATCGCGCGCACCACATGGTCGCGCGCATACGCCGCGTCATGCCAGCCCTTCACCTCGACGCGCTTGCCTTCCAGATCCTTGTAGATCGCGAAGAAGTGCGTAATCTCCTTCATGATGTGCGGATACACATCCGTGTAGTTCCACACATCGGCATAGCGTGGATTGTTCTTGCCCACGGCAATGACCTTTTCGTCCAGCACGCCCTGGTCCAGCATCTCCAGCAGCCCGATCGGACGCACCTCCTGCACGCAGCCCGGAAAGCTCGGCGTCGGCACCAGCACCAGCACGTCCAGCGGATCGCCATCATCGCTCAGCGTGGACGGAATGAACCCGTAGTCACCCGGATAATGCACCGGCGAATGCAGATTCCGATCCAGCTTGAAGACATGCAGCTCCTTGTCGTACTCAAACTTGTTCGTGCCCTCCTTGGGAATCTCAATGACGACCCGAAAGACCTCCGGGGCCTTGTCGCCTACCGGCAACTCGAGGTAATTGATCATGGCTTGCATATTCTCCTGATGGTGACGTGGATGCTTCCGGGGTAACAAGAGCGCCTGCAAAAAGAACAGACGAAACAGTGGCAGTCCCGAGGAACTCTCCTCTGAGATACCCTCGGACTACTATAATTACGAGAAATGAAGGCTTATGTCTATGTCACGCTGAAGTCCTCTGTGCTGGACCCCCAGGGCCAGACCATCCAGAACGCGCTGCGCAAGATGGGCGTCAGCAGCGTGCAGGGCGTTCGTCAGGGAAAATTCTTCACGCTCACCCTCGCTCCCGGACTCGCCGCCGACACCGCCCGCGCCGAGGTCGAGCGCATCGCGCGCGAGGTGCTCACGAACACAGTCATCGAGGAGTTCACCTACCGGCTCGAAGAGTAGCTGACTGGAAGAGCCGTCAACCCGACGAGCGATCCACGCCGCAGATTCTCGCACCGCAGATTCTCGCACCGCGACAACAGTCTGAAAATCGCGCGCCGGTTCTTCGCAAGGCGCATACGGAGGCACAGGACGAAACCATGTGCGGAATCGTTGGATACGTAGGCCCGAAGCCAGTCGTGCCCATCATCGTCGAGGGGCTGCGCCGCCTCGAGTATCGCGGTTATGATTCGGCCGGCATTGCCGTGGGATCCGCAGGAGCGGAAAAGCTCGCCATCCTGCGCGCGCCCGGCAAGCTGCGCAACATGGAAGACGCCCTGCGCACACAGCCGCTCCAGGGCA
The DNA here is from genome assembly GCA_021846275.1 of Acidobacteriota bacterium. Classification (GTDB taxonomy): domain Bacteria; phylum Acidobacteriota; class Terriglobia; order Terriglobales; family Acidobacteriaceae; genus Acidicapsa. The sequence goes on along the minus strand of JAJZBZ010000002.1, from coordinate 90,261 downwards.
GCTACGGCATCGGACACACGCGCTGGGCCACGCACGGCCGCCCCACCGAAGAGAACGCTCACCCTCACCGCGACTGCACCGGACGGCTCGTCGTCGTACACAACGGCATCGTCGAAAACTATCTCGAACTGAAGCACGAACTCACCGCGCGCGGCCATCGATTCGTCACCGAAACCGACACCGAAATCATCGCTCACCTCATCGAAGAGATCGCCCGCGAAGCCGAAGACTGCGGCCACCCGCTCGCTCTCGAAGACGCCGTCCGTCGCGCCGTCGGCCGCCTCAGCGGAGCCTTCGCGCTCGGCGTGCTCTCCTCTGCCGAGCCGGACAAGATCGTCGCCGCGCGACTCGGCCCGCCGGTCGTCATCGGAGTCGGCGATGGCGAAGCCTTCATCGCCTCCGACGTGCCCGGCATCCTCCATCACACGCGCGACCTCTACTTCCTCAACGACGGCGACATGGCCGTACTCACGCGCTCCGGCGTCCGGCTCACGGACTTCGACGGCCAGCCCGTCGAGCGCAAACTCCAGCGCATCACCTGGGATCCGATCCAGGCCGAAAAAGGCGGCTTCAAGCACTTCATGCTCAAGGAAATCTGGGAGCAGCCGCGCGCCATCCGCGAGACCACCATGGCCCGCGTCTCGCAGGAGTCCGGCCACGTCTTTCTCGATGAAGCCGGCCTCAGCGATGCGCAGCTTCGCGCCGTCTCCTCCGTCCAGATCGCCGCCTGCGGCACAAGCTGGCACGCCGCCATCGTCGGCAAGTACATGATCGAACGGCTGGCCCGCGTGCCCGTCGAAGTCGATTACGCCAGCGAATATCGCTATCGCGCGCCGCTGGCCGACGCCAACGCGCTGGGCATGGTCATCACACAGTCCGGCGAAACCGCCGACACGCTCGCCGCGCAGCGCGAGATGATCGCCCTCGGCCTGCCCACCGTCGCCATCTGCAACGTCGTCGGAGCCATGGTCACGCGCGAGGCCACCGGCACCATCATCACCCACGCCGGTCCCGAGATTGGCGTCGCCTCCACCAAGGCCTTCACCGCGCAGATCACGGCCCTGCTGCTCTTCGCGCTGCGTCTGGCGCAGGCGCGCGGTTCGGTGAGCGACACGGAAAGCCTGCGCCTGGTCGAAGAGTTGGGACGCATCCCGGCGCGCATCGAAGAGATGCTGCCGCGCATCTCGGCGCAGTGCGAGGAACTGGCAAAAACCTTCAGTCATGCGCGCGATTTTCTCTACCTCGGACGCGGCATCCACTACCCCATTGCTCTCGAAGGCGCGCTCAAGCTGAAGGAGATCAGCTACATTCACGCCGAGGGCTATCCGGCCGGCGAGATGAAGCACGGACCCAACGCGCTCATCGACGAATCCCTGCCCGTCGTCGTGCTCGCCACCCAGGACTCCGCCGACGCCGGCTCAAAACTCCGCTACGAAAAAACCCTCTCCAATCTTCAGGAGGTCACCGCCCGCTCGGGCCGCGTCATCGCCGTCGCGGTTGAGGGCCAGGGCGAGATCGCCAGCCTCGTTGAGCGCGTCATCGAGATTCCACGGGCACCGGAGATGCTGCTGCCGCTGCTCGAAATCGTCCCGCTTCAGCTCCTCGCCTACCACATTGCCGTGCGCCGCGGCTGCGACGTCGACCAGCCGCGCAACCTCGCCAAATCCGTCACTGTCGAGTAAATATCGCGCGGCGGCAGATGTGTTGTCTGAGTACAAAAATGTTTGTGCGTGGATGAGAAAAAGGGGGCCGATCAGGGCGAGGAAACGCATGTTGGGATTTTGTCGCGTTACCGCTCGAAAGTGAGGCATTCAAGGGGGACTCCGGTGTAAAAGAGAAGAAAAGCGGAACCGGCGGGGTGGGTGGCGCATCGGAAGAATGTCGGCCCCGGGCGGGCGCGAGCGAGAGAAGACGGAGGAGAACGGGAATGCGAAGGCTGGGCGGGTGGTCAAACGGGAGTGGATGGTTGCTGGTGGCGCTGTGCGTGGCGCTGGCCGGGAGCGCTCTGGCGCAGGAGTGGGCGCGGGATATTTATCCTCCGCCGCAGCAGGCCGAGGCGGACCTGACGGCGGCGCTGCATCGTGCGGCGGCCGAGCACAAGCGCGTGCTGGTGGATTTTGGCGGGAACTGGTGCGGAGATTGCAAGGTGCTGGATTACTACCTGCATCAGCCGCAGAATGCCGCGCTGCTCAAAAAGAACTTTGAGCTGGTGGATGTGAATATCGGCGAGTATGACCGGAATGTGGCGCTGGCGGAAAAATATCAGATTCCGCTGAAGCGGGGCGTGCCGGCGGTGGCGGTGCTCGATGAGCATGGGAAGCTGCTCTATAGCCAGAAGCAGGGAGAGTTTGAGTCGATGCGGAAGCTGGATGCGTCGGCGGTGACGCAGTTTCTGGTGCGGTGGCGACCGGAGCGCGCGGGGTGCTCGGTGATGGTGGTGAACTGCTGACGGCGGGGAGTTGATGCGGCGCGGAGTAGCGCGGTGAGGGTGGGATAAGAAGCGTCGAAATCGTGCTACGCTGATTCCGAATGGACGCGGCGGCTGCGCGCGGGCTGCTGGACTGGAGCGGCCGGGCTGGCCGCTGGCGACGGAGGGACGACGATGAGCGAGACGAAGCGACCGTGGATGGTCTGGCTGGTGGGCTTGCTGTTTCTGGGCGTGGGCATCTTTACGGCGGAGCAGGCGCTGGCGGCGCTGCTGGGGCATCGCAGCGCGAATCTGGCCAGCGGCGCGCTGGGTCTGGTCGCGATTGTGGTGGGGGCGTATCTGCCGATGGGCGCGCGGTGGGCGCGGTGGCTGGCGCTGGCCTGGATGGCGCTGCATGTGGCCATCAGCTATCCGGTGCCGAGGGAACTGGTGGCGCATCTGGTGATTCTGGCGGTGATTGCGGTGCTGCTGTTTCTGCCCGCTTCGCGGCGGTTTTTTCAGGCGGGGACGACGGCGTAAGGTTGCGGCGGAAACCCCGTCAACCGGCTGCCTTCTTCGGGTGAGCCGGTCATACCGTGTTACGACGGCAAATTCCTGCTTGGCCATTCTCGGAAGCGGAGTCGGCTGGACAACAGTCGGACTTTGCACGGATGCGTGGGAAGAGAGGAGCGTTTCGCGTTCTGATCCGCCCGGCGATCCATGCCGGTGTCGGTGCAGTGCTTTGGCCAGGAGTCGTCAATTGAACCGTGCGAACGGATTACTGACGCAAAGCCGACTTGTCGGTACTAATCCGGCGTCATCTTTGCCGGAGAACCATCCTCCTCCTTCATTCCAAATTCCTTCATGAGGCCATCCAATGCACCCTTCAACAGTTCCATATGTTTCGGCAGACTTCTGGCAGTCCCTTTAAGAACATACTTACTGGCCGCTTCGAAGGGGCGTCCCCATCGGTGATCCGCAGTGATGCGATCTTCCAGAATCGTACTGAAAGCCATCTTCGCCAGAGGTCTCATCGCGCGCTCCATAGACCCTGCGCTCATTGTGACCAAAGGCGTAATTACGAGCGAACGGTAGTCTTTTCTTTTGAAATGCGATTCGAAGCGTTCATTCAAATACGTGTTGATGAAGAAACTCGACCCTATCTCGTCCTTCGTCACGATGAGGGGAATGATCTTGTTTACCTTCGCAAGACATGGCGGTAGGAAACTGATTTGCCCGATCTTCAGATTCTCAATGACCTTCACCAACTGCCAAACACCTTTTCTATTCGTTGGAGTCCCGACCAGCTTAGACTCCAGATACTTCTTCATGAGTTCGAAATCGCCGGAGTATTTGGTTTGGATATTGCATGTTGCTATCTTCGCTTCAATCAGAATTGCCGTAGCACCGCAGATGACGATGGCATCGCACACTTGAGTTCCGTCGGCGTATGTCGGCGATGAATGGTAAGTGTTGTATCTGGTGGAAACGTAAGACTCGAAAAGCCACGCGAGATAATCTTCAAAGACCGGGCCCCAGAAGGAGAGATAAGGATCCTTCCTATCGGGTTCAAGATTGTCGAGAACCCTATAAATGACTCCGCTTTCCAGCTTGCCAAGCGCGAATTCATAGTCCAGGCAAAAATAGTGTTCGCCGTCGCGGAGATAAGGTTTATCGCGTAGGAATGTGAAGTCCGCATACCTGCGCGGCTCTTTGGGAGGGTTAATGGTATCCAGCGTGAATGATACGGTTGCGAGAACCTTGTGAATTGTTTCTTCGGATAGCTCCGTATGTTTCAGCCAGTAGGGACCAACAGGACTTGGAGGATCGACATTCGTCTGGCGTGCATCGCGGTCCATCATGGCATGTAGTAGCAGGGAGAACATGAAATTGGTGTAGTCGGCGAGCGAGAAGCCAAATACACTTTCGAATTCAGCCGGCACGTCAAATTGCAGTGGCTCCTTGCTAGCCAGTCGTGGGATGTTCACCGTCAACATGATGTATATCCGCATCAGCTTATCGAAGGGATCGGTTGGGGTGTCTATTTCGTAGAGCGGCACAAACTCCGCGACTCGGCTCGCCAGCGCGTCCATCTGAGAAGGCGGTTTTAGAGGTTGGAACACCATAAGCTCGGCCGCCCTGAGTAGAAGTTCACCAATTTCGTGATTCTCAATCTCAGGAAGATCATCTACGGCGGGAAGCCGCGTCGCTTCTGCAGCGATATACCTAAGTTGTCCTTGAAAGAAAATGACGCGGTCAAGCTCGAATGCCCGCTGCACTTTTGCCGCAAGGTCTGGAGGGAATAGACGAGGAATGAACTGCTTCGTCACTTCATCTTTTGCGACGGTTTTGCCCTCAGTCCCGTAGTTGAACTCTACGGTGAGCCGCCCACACGCAATCAGAAGCCCTTTGCGAGCATATTTGCCGAGGGCTTTCCTGAATTCCTCCGCTGTACCGGCATTACCGCTTATCTCGCCCCAATTGAGCCAGTACTTCATTACCGGCCTTCTAGCCATAACGCGCACCGCTTGAGAGGGATTGTACGGTTGATATTTTATACCTTGAGCTGTGACCTATACTCCATCTTTGCACTGAGAGTGTCGGCTGGCGGCAATAGACAATTCGCTCGTTGAATCTTTCAGACCATCAGCAGCACCATAAGTCCTGACAAACGCTGTTTTCGTCAGTTGCGGTTTCGATGAGTGACAAATCGCCAAGTCGCTCAGCCAGCCAGGATACGGTTGCCGTCAGCGTTTGTGAGGCGAGAAATCGGTGGAGCGGATGGGTGTGGGGCGCTGTTTGTTGCCTGGGACCGCAATGGGCTGCGCGTGGGAGCGGCAGCGGGGCGACAGCCGTTGGCTTCCGGTGGTCGGCATGGCATGCAGCCGGTGGATAGGCTTTCGCCCGCTGGTCGTGCGCGTGCGGCGGCGTGCGGGTGGTAGAGGGCGGGAAGAGCAAAAGCAGATTCCCTTCGGGAATGACAACCAAGAAAAGCAGATTCCCTTCGGGAATGACAACAAGGGAGGGACAACAAGAAAGGCAAACGGAACAACGACGGCGTGAGCAGAAGCTGGGCGCTGTGCTCGCGGGGTGAAGTTATTGGGGAGCTTCGCCGTGGAGCCAGGCGTTGTAGCGGCGGGTGTATTCGGCTTTGTAGGCGGCGACGGCGGCGTTGTAACTGAGGTTGGAGCCGGGTGCGCTGGCGAGCGGGGACCAGGTGAGCGTGACGGTGTGCGTGGTGGCGGGCAGGGTGAGGGTTGCGCCGGATTCGGTGGTTGCCGGAGTGAGGTGGAGCGGGTGGCCGTCGGCCTGTGCTGCGTCGAGGCGCAGGAACCACGGGATGTGCAGGATGAGCTGGTGCGGCGTGGTGGTGAGGTTCGGGGCGGTGGTGAACTGTGGGGCGAGCGTGAGCGTGGCGTGGGTTGCGTCGGGCTGTGTGAGGGTGAAGGCGATGGGGCCGAACTGCGTGGGAGCCTGGCGGACGGCGATGGTTTTGCCGGGGCCGATCCAGGCGGGCGAGAGCACGCTGAGCAGATGAAGATCGGCTCCGTCTTCGCGCACGAGCATCTGGCGCAGGAGGGTGCGGTATTCGGCGGCAAACCAGCCGTGCGGGGCGAGATTGTCCTGGAAGTTGCGCTCGCCCCAGGGGCGTATGGCGAACTCAAAACCAGCTTGCGTGGAGCTGGTGTGGAGCAGGAGGGCGTAGAGTTCGCGCGTGGCCTGAAGCTGGTCGGCGGGGTCGTCGCGGACGACTTCGGTGAGGGTGTTCTTGATGGTGAGGTAGTGGTGGAGGAAACGGCCGTCGCCGTAGGTCATGATGCCCTCGGCGTAGCGCGCCTGTGCGGCGTGGAGCGTGGCGGTGACGCGCGGATCGAAGGGCGCGAGCGTTGGTTCGGGGACGACGGCGAGCAGGTTGCCCCAGAACTGGCCGCTCATGTCGCCGTCGAGCGCGGGCGGGATGATGTTGTGGTTGGCGGCGGTCTCTTTGTCGAGCACGGCGAGGAAGGTCGAGCGGTAGCTGTCATAGACGGGCTGCCACTTGCGGGCGAGGTCGTCGCGGCCGGTGGAGCGGGCCATGGCGATGGAGACGCGGAGGCCGCTGAGCGCGAGGAAGCTGTAGCCGGTGAGATGGCCGGGGATGTATTCGTTGTCGCGGACATTCGAGGCCGGGATGAGGTGAAGCGGATCCTGTGCTCGCGCGGCGATGAGCCAGTCGACGGCGCGGTCGATCTGGGGCAGCGCCCAGGCGGCGAAGGCCGCGTCGTGGGTCATCTGGTAGTGCTGACCGTAGCCCCAGAGGGCTTCGCCCCAGCCGTCGTATTGCTGAGGCTGCGAGAGAAAATTGCCGTCGGGTTTTTGAGAGAGCGCGAAGAAGTCGAGCGTCTGGCGGGCGATGACGGGGTAGCCGGTGAGGTCGTACATGTGGGCGATGTCGGCTCCGTCGCGCAGGTAGAAGCTGTGGTAGTGGAGCTTGTTGACGGTCTGGATGTAATTCGGGCCGATGTGGTCGCGGGCGATGAGGTCGTAGACGAGGCTCATGGCGAAGGTGTCGGTGACCTTTGGCTCGGGGAGGGTAAGCTGCATGCCCTGGGCGAGAATCTGCTGCCAGAAGGCGGTGGTGCTGGCGAGCGAGCGGTCAAAGCTGGCGGCTTCGATGGCGGCGATGGTGGCCGGATCGCGCGTGGGCTGGACGGGCATCTTCAGGTCGAGCGTGAGCGTGGAGCCGGGTTGGCCTGCGGGCGCGAGAACGGGCATCCAGCGCGCGAGTCCGACGGCGGTGGTGGGGTTCACGGGGAGCGTGCGCGGGGTGAGGTCGGGGGGATAGTTGTAGCGCGTGGCGAGGGTGAGGGAACGGTAGACGGCGGCGTTGCCGACGCGCGACGGGAAGCTGTAGATCAGTTCGCCGGAGCGCAGGAAGCGGCCGGTGCCGGTCTGCTCCGAGTCGGCCTGTTCGGAACCGCTGGGCGAGGAAGCGAAGGAGTAGACCCAGTTGGGGTCGAAGGATTCGCCGGGCTGGCGATAGTCGCCGGGGAAACGGCCGGTGACGGGACGGTTGAAGCGGAACTCGCCGTGCTGGTCGGAGCCGGTGTTTGGCTCTGCGTCGTAACGCGTGGCGGCGGCGAAGATGGCGCGCGTGGGCTGGTCGGTCGAGTTCACCAGTCGGACGCGAATGAAGTTGACGAGCGTGCCGCTGCCATCGGGCGCGGCCCGGCCGTCGAGCGTGGCGGCAAAGACGGTGAAGCGGTAGTCGATGCCATTGCGCAGGACGTGGTAGTGGTCGATGGGCAGATGGCCGCCGGTGAGCGTGCGCAGGCGGGCGCGGACGGGCACGAGCAGGCGGCCATTGCCGGGGCCGGTGAAGAAGAGCAGTTCGGCGGAGCCGGTGCGCAGGTAGCCTTCGGGCGTGATCTCGGTGGCGGCCTGGGCGTTCATGACGCCGATCTCATCGGTGGGCTGGGCGAAGTAGGAGAACGGCTCGGCGGACTGGTCGAGGCCGGGCGCGAGCATGGGTGCCTGGGTGGATTTGGGAGTCGTTCGTCGGCCGTGAGCCGGAGTCGATGGCTGGGCGGCGATTGGGGTGGGAGTTTTGGCGTAGGCCGTCGGGAGAATTGAGGCGTACAGGACGGTGAGCGGCAGGACGGCGGCGAGGACGGCAAAAAGGGGCTTGCGCATGGTGGAGACAGAGTAATGCGGCGGGAAGAAGTTGAAAAGTGGGAGGTGGGACAGGGATGTCGGCTTGAGGTCGGACCACGGAGAAAAAAATTGCACTCAAAATGGAAGCGTTTCCATTTTGCGGACCCTCCCGGCATTCCTTTAAGTGATTGTATCTGTTGAGGTTTAAGATTGTCCCGAGAAGCGATGGAACCCTCATTGCCGTCGCCGGTTGAGGCGGATGGCACATGACGAAAAAAACTGCCTGCTTCGGATTGACAAACGTATGTTCACTCGCTTGTAATGCTCCACGGCGCAGTGCAAGCGTTTGTGCTGTTCGTGAATCTGCCATTCACGGATGGCTCAGATGAGCCGGGGCGTGGGTAGGAGGGTCAATCCAAAGTGGGAACGGGCGACCGGACTCAGGTGGGATTGGTCTTTCAACGACAGGTTGGACGCGGAAGGAAAAATTGTCACTTGACAAACCGTTTGGAAAATCTGTTTAATTCATGTTCGTCGCGGGAAGACGTGTATTTCCGCCGTGTAGTAAATCAGTTTAACTGGGTTGGGCTGGGAATGTAGGCCAGCCGCATTTGCGAAGAACCGGGCCAGGCGTTGGCATAAGCCCGGTGGGATGAATCAAAAAGGGATGCTGAACGAGCCCGAATACAGGGACTGCGGATTGCCGAAGATTGCCGAGCAAAGTCATACGGCTTCATCAGAAAGCGGCAGGCGCAGAACTCGAAGGCACCAAAACAGCAACTTCTTTTACCAAGGAAGGTCACATGAGACTCGCGAAGTATAGATTTCTCCTTGTGCCGTTGTTCTTAGTGTTTGCCTGCTTCGCCGCGCTGGCGCAGCAGAACTCACAGATCAGCGGTACGATCACAGACCCGACCGGAGCGGCGGTGGCCGGGGCGAAGTTAACCCTGACCCAGACGGAAACTGGGTTTGCGTATCACGGTGTGTCCAACGCAACGGGCGGATTTGTATTCCCGGGCCTGAACGTTGGCACCTACAACCTCGAGGTGATGGCCAAGGGATTTCAGAGCTACCTGAAGACCGGCATTGTGGTGAACGTCTCTGACTCGGAAACAGCCAACGTCAAGCTGGCTGTCGGCGCGGACACGCAGCAGGTGACGGTCACGGCGGATGCATTGGCCGTCCAGACGGACACCAACACGGTGGGGACGCTGATCAGCGGCGAGGAAGTGACGCAACTGGCGACGGAAAACCGGAACTTCGCGGCCCTGGCCGCGCTGGGTCTGGGCGTCAGCTCGGCGCTGCCGTCGAACAACCTGCCGACCTCGATTGCATCGAGCTTCAGCATCAGCGTGAACGGCCTGCGCGAAAGCCACAACATCTGGCTGATCGACGGTGGCGAGATGGACGACCGCGGTGCGGGTGGTGGCGCGGACCTGATGCCTTCGATGGATGCGATCTCGCAGTTCCAGGTGCTGGCCAGCAACTATCCGCCGGACTACGGTATCTCTTCCGGCGCGACCTTCTCGATGGCGCTGAAGAGCGGCACTAGCAAGTTCCACGGGGAATTGTATGAGTTTGCCCGTAACAATGACTTCGATGCCAACAACTACTTCAGCAAGCACAATGGCGCGAACATTCCCGTGCCCGCGCTGCATGAGAATATCTTCGGCGGCAACCTGGGCGGACCGATCTTCATTCCGCATGTCTACAACACGGATCGGCAGAAGACGTTCTTCTTCTATAACATGGAAGGCCGTCGCATCATTCAGGGCAGCCAGCCGAACTCGCAGGAAGTGATCCCAAATGCGGATCGTCCGGTGGCGGGTCAGCCGTTGCATTACGTGGCCCCCGCTTATGCCTCGGGTACGACGATCCATGCGCCAGTTGTCGCCGATCCGAACTATACGGCGAAAGAAACGGCGGATGGACTCACACCGGGTCAGGCATTCCCGAACAACACGATTCCCGCGAACCTGATCGACCCGAACGCGGTCATCTATTATGCCTCGCCGCTGGTGCCCAAAGTGAACGCGAACAACGACACCAACGTCGAGTCGGTCTCCAACCCGACCTACGTGACGGAAGAAGTTGCCCGCGTCGACCACAAGGTGAACGACAAGTGGCAACTGCTGGCGCACTTCATCCACGATGGCGTGACGCAGGGCTATCCCGACGCTGACCTGGGCTGGAACTGGGAGTCGTACAACACGGTTTCCAGCACGCTGAGCAATCCGTCAAACTCGGCCGTCATCAAGATGACCGGAAACATCACGCCGAACCTGCTGGTGGAAGCGTCGATGAACTACGACGGCAACATCATCAACATCGTCAACTCCAGCGACGCCAGCTTCCCGACCGGCTGGACCGAGGCGCAGAACGCCCTCTTCCAGAACGGCAGTCCGCAGTTCCCGGGCATGAACTGGAATGGTCCGGCCTACGAGTCGGAACAGCTTGGGTACGGAACCTGGCACAACGCGGCGGAAGACTATGAACCGAAGACGGATATCTCCTACATTCGCGGGAATCATCAGTTCAAGTTCGGCTTCAGCTACATGCGTTACACCAAGAACCAGCAGTTGCAGGCGGATCCGGAAGGCGATTTCAGCTTCTCCGCAAACCAGAGCGGAGATGCCTGGATGAGCATGGCGCTGGGTCTGGCCCAGAGCTACTCGCAGGCGCAGTCGCTGCCGACGCGGCACTGGGTGAACAACACAGTCTCCGGCTATGTGTACGACAACTGGAAGACGACCCCGAGACTGAATCTCCAGCTTGGCCTGCGTTATGACGCGCTGCCACATGCCTGGGAGCGGAACAACGACGTTTCGAACTTCGAGCCGTCGCAGTACCTCAACATCGCACCCATCTTCAATGCGGATGGCTCGATCAACCCGAGCAGCACCGGTGTTTACACTCCAATGGGTGCCACCAATGCCTTCTACCTGAACGGCATGGTCTTCCCTGGAACCAACGGCGTTCCGCGTGGCGTGGTCAACAACGACTACAACACGCTGCAGCCGCGCGTTGGCTTCACGTATGACCTGACGGGAGTCGGCAAGACGGTACTCCGCGGCGGCTTCGGCACGTTCTACGAGCGCATGCAGGGCAACGATATCTACAACATTGCCAACAACAGCCCGTTCCAGAACATTCCGAACCTGAACAACGTCTACCTGAGCAACCCGCACTGCACGTGGGCATCGTCCACCAGCGCCTGCCTCAGCGCGACCAACCTGCCGGTTGTGCCGGTGGGTCTGACGATCCTGGATACCACGTACAAGGCTCCGGCCGTGGCGCAGTTCAGCCTGGGTGTGCAGCACCAGCTCGCTCCCTCGGTGATCATGACCGTGCAGTACGTGGGCAACCTGGCCTGGCACCAGAACATCGAAGACCCGATCAACAACTTCCCGCTGACCACGCCGAACAGCATTCGCATGGCGTCGGCCAACGGCACGCTGACCAACAACGGCAACGCCAACGCCTATCGCACCTATGCCGGATACGGCGGCATCAGCGAGGAAGAGAACACCACGAACAGCAACTACAACGGCCTTCAGGCGGCGGTTCGTCTGCAGGACAAGTGGGGGCTGACGGGTGAGATCGACTACACCTACTCGCACATGATCGACATCACCGATGCTGATCTGCAAACGGTCAGCAACCCCTACAACTTCAAGTACGACAAGGGTGGCGACACCACCTATGATCGTCGCCAGATTTTGCAGGGCAACTACATCTATAAGCTGCCAATCTTCAACAAGGACAGCGGCATGCTGCACACCGCGCTGGGCGGCTGGGAGCTGGCTGGCAACTGGATCGTCGAATCCGGTCTGCCGTTCAGCGCCGGACTCTCGACGCCGGTTGATCCGGTCGGTCTGGGTGGCGGATACACTGACCGCGCCGATGTGGTGGGCAAGATCCACTATCACAAAACCCCGGATGACTGGTTCAGCACTCCGAACTCGGATGGCGGAGCCGATCCTCTGGCGGTTCCCGTGGCAGGTTATGCGGGCGGGCCCAATCTCGGTTTCGGCAACGGTCGCAAAGACACGTTCCTGGGACCGGATGAGGTCAACTTCGTAACCTCGCTCTACAAGGATTTCGCGGTGAAGGGTAGCTCCTACTTCGAGTTCCGCGCTGAGTCCTTCAACACCTTCAACCACACGGAACTGAGCTTCATCGGCACGACCGAGGGCGGATCGTACTACGGCGTGGCTTCCGGCGCGCACGCCGGCCGCGTCCTGGAGCTTGGCGGCAAGTTCGTGTTCTAACTTTCGCAACCACAACCCTGCGCCGCGGAGCCAGTCTCCGCGGCGCGTTTTTTATTTTGCTGCCAGAATGGAAATGTGTCTGCCACTCACGAGCGGATGCTGAGAAGGAGTGATGTTTTGCGGTTGCGAGGGGAACGGATTCTGCTGGCGGCTGCGTTGTGTGGCTCGGCGTTGGCTCCGGCGCAGCGGAGCGTGATGCAGCCGATGCCGCCGGACGTGATGCAGGCGCTGGCGCTGGAGCGCGCCGGGCGAACGGCGGAGGCGATTGTCGCCTGGAAAAAGGTGGTAAGCGAAGAGCCGGGCAATGGGCAGGCGTGGGCGCAGCTTGGACTGATGGAGTCGCGCGCGGGACATTATGACGAGGCGGTGCGCGCCTATCGGCAGGCGCAGTCGATTACGCCCAATCTCCCCGGCCTGGAGCTGAATCTGGGGTTGGCGCTTTTCAAGACCGATCACTTCAGCGAGGCGGTGCCGGTCTTCAGCCGGATGGCGGCCGAGCATGCGGGCAATGAACAGGTGCTGGTGCTGGCGGGAATGTCCTACTATGGCGAGCGCAAATTTGCCGAGGCGATTCCATATCTGAAGCAGGCGGCGGCCATGGACCGGCAGAATGAGCAGATTCGACTGACGCTGGCCCACTGCCTGCTGTGGACGCATCAACTGGAGGCGACGCTGGCGGTGTACAGGGAGATTCTGGAAATCAATCCGAACTCGGCGGCGGCAGACATGATTGCCGGCGAGGCGATGGACGAAAAGGGCGACAATGCCGGTGCGGTGGACCAGTTTCGCGCGGCGGAAAAGGCGAATCCGAATGAGCCGCAGGTGCATTTTGGCCTGGCGTATCTGCTCTGGGCGCAGAAACGGTATGAGGAGGCGATTCCGGAGTTTCTGGCGGAGCTGAAGAATGATCCCGGAAACTGGCAGGCACGGCTCTACCTGGGAGATACGTATTTGCAGTTGCAGCAGTATGCGCAGGCTCGTCCGGAGTTGTTGAGGGCCGAGGCCGGGCAGCCGAAGGAGCCGCTGGCGCATCTGGACCTGGGGATTATTGCGCAGGAGACGAACCATCCGGCGGTGGCGCTGCGCGAGTTGAAGGAAACCGTTGCGCTGAATCCGGGCAGCGTGAACGCGCATTTCCGGCTGGCGAGGATTTATCAGCAGATGGGGCAGCGCAAACTGGCGCAGGCGGAGTTTGAGAAGACCAAGACGCTGAATCACACGCGCGACGAAAGCCTGCATGAACGGATTGCGAAGGCGAATGCGCCGCCGGGAGCGGCCGCGACGCCAAACCCGGCGACGCAGCCATCCAGCGGCTCGCCCAGCTCGCCTCAGCCGTAAGTCTCAGAGATTGTCAGCGGCGATCGGATGCTGACGCAGATACCAGCAGGGCGACCAGGCACCCTGCGGAAAGAGCGAGCGGGCGCAGGGAACCGAGCGTTGGCCTTCGTCGTCGTACTCGGTCTTTTTGCCTTTGAGCGGGACGACGAGGTAGCGCTCGACGGTGACGGCGCTGCGCGGCTGGCCGCGAAGCAGAAACACGGCCCAGTCGCCGCCGTAGAGCGCGATGGCGAGGACGGCTGCGGAAAGCAGTATCATCTCGGCGAGGTGCATCCAGCGCGGCTTGCGCCGCCTGCCAGCCGGGACTCCGGGTCTGCGATGCGATGAGCCTGCGGCACCGGGATTCGTATCTGGCAAATCCGTATGAGCCAAATCAGTACCAACCCTGGGTGGTCATCTGCATGAGCACGCCCTTGGCCAGAAGTGCGTGGGCGTAGGGTGTGGGGTGGACGGTGTCCGCGTACTCGTAGTTGAGCACGTTGGTGCCCGAGAGATTGGCCGAGCTGCAGACGAGCGACGAGGCAAGCGGGTTTGCGGCGGGCGAGAGATTGCAGGCCGGGGTGGTGATGTTGGTCAGGCCGTCGGCGGTGGCGTCGGCAGCCTCGGTCTGGGAGAGCGTGTAGACATCGACCTGCATTACTTTGGCGGGTGGTGCGGAGGCGAGCGCGGCCTGGAGCGTCTGGTTGAAGGTGGTGACCAGTGCCGTGATGAGCGGCTGGTCGGCACTGGGCAGCGCGAGCGCGTAAGGGGTGAGGTTGACGTCAGGCAGGTTGAGGACCATGACGTAGTTGGCACCCTTGCCAAGGATTTCCGTCTGGATGTAGGTGGCCAGTTGGGTGGCAGCCAGACCCATGGCCAGCGCGGCCTGGGTGGGCGTCTCGGCGCCGGCGGCGATGGTGTCGGCCTGGATGAAGAGATCGTTCGCACCGGCCCAGACGGTGACCAGTTCCTTGCCCGTGAATGCGCCGTTGTTGGCCGCGAGATAGTTCTGAATCTGTGTGGCGACGGGAACGGTGAGCAAGCCGATGATGGCGTTGGAGCCGCCAAGCAGGGCGTTGCCGGGGCCAACGGGATTGGTGACGCGCGCGCCGCCCTGTGCGAAGTCATAGCAGCCGGCGTGCATGGCGACGGCGACGGAAAAGCCGTCCGCTGCGGAGCCGTTCAGGCCGGTTTCGGCGGCGCAGGGCGCGGGCAGGCTGAGCGCGGTGGCGATGTCCTGAACCCAGATTTCGTTGTTGGGGCCGTTGATGGTGAACTCGCCGCCGCCGAGCGCCGCCACTTCTCCGACGCGATAGGTGCCGACGTCGCTGAGACTGTCACCGAAGGAGACGATCTGAGTGAACTGTGGGGTGGTGGAGCTGGAGCTGCTGCCGCCGCAGCCGGAGAGCGTGAGGACGGCAAGCGAGGCGAGCGCAAGGAGGGAAAACCGCAAGGGGAGCGGGGACGGCTTCATGGCAGACTCCGTGGCGCGCGATTCTGTGACGGAATCGGAGGCGCGTGCTGGAACTACGGGATTGTAGCAGGGAAACGGTACGATGGGCAGCGGGAAAATGCGGGGCAAACTCAGCGGCTTGAGGACAGTCAAGGGATGCGCTCGACGAAGAGCGGGACGGTGAGGGCAGTGTTGCCGAGGATCGGGATCCAATGCCATTTGCGATTTCCACGGTCGTACCTTGGCATTTCGCGCCTCGGCAGGGCTGAGCGGGCCAAGCTCCGGAAAGTCGAATATTCGCTCGACGGAGAGCGTGTTTCATAAATAAGCGTAGGCCGAGACGACCCGTATCAGACCCGCCGCTGAAGCGGGGCTGACGCACTCCGACGAAGTCACAGTGGCATATAGGAAACACGCTCTAGGATTTGGCTTCGCCGAGCCGCGCACGGAACTGCCGGAGACCGGCACCGACGATTGACTCCGGATGCTGCTCCTGAGCGCAGCGCTGCAGGGCGACTATCAGAGCCGAAGTTTGAGGCTCAGGGACGTGTTCGGTAATCAGATGCTTTGGGTTTGGCAGCGCAGACAATTCAGTCAAACTCCCGACTTATTCTTCAGGAGCTTGTTGAAATACAATGCACTCTCCTAACTTCGAACGCCGACCACGAGCAATTCCTCGCCTTCCAGCGCGGATAACTCATAACGTTGCGGTGCAGAAGCGTAAGGTGAACTGGCAAAACAAAGGTTTTCAAAACCATAGTTTGGCAAGTTGTTGTGAAAGAACTCCGCAGTTAAGGCTAGAACATGCTTCTCGCCGATCATCGGACCCCAGCGAACACCCAATTTACGTGCTTCCGCTCCGCCGCAGTTGGGAACGTAAATGAACAAATGACCGCCAGGCTTCAATAAGCGCGCGAATTGAACGAGCGGAATGGCGGGATTTGGAATGTGCTCCAGGCAATGAGCCGAATAGATGACATCGAAAGAAGCATCCGCAAACGTTTCAACGGAGTGGCTGAGTTCAACCTGTAACATCTTTCGACCATATTCGACTCGCGTTCGTGATATCTCAAATCCATAAGCATCATAGCCCGCATCGCGAAATTGGTGAACGCAGTAACCCCAGGAGCTTCCATAATCCAGGAGTTTTCCAGAAGGTGCGATGGCCTTTATGGTTTGCAAGTGGTCGGTGAGGTCGCGGCCAACATTTCTGAAGTTGTTCTTGATGTGCCCGGGTAGCTCTGACGTGGCTGGGAGGTCGGTAACGGTACTTTCGCGATAAGCATTTTGATAAAAGCTATTATTTTCAGATAACTCATCCTTCGGAAAACGGAACGAAAGCATGCATTGTCCACATTTTCTGAGTTGCAGGATCATGTGCTTGCGTTCAACGAGGGTCGTTTCACGGCTGCCGCAGTAAGGGCACTCGGAAGATTGGAATGCAGTCTTGTAGAGAGTTTTAACCCCAAAGCCAACCTTGCCCATTTTCCCTCCCAGGCTGTCGGACTTTTGCAGCGGCCAAATTGTCAGGCATTTTGTTTTCAGCGATCTGAATACCCGCAGTGTAGCACGGTCGGCACGGGAGTCCTGCAAATGGATGCGGTTCCGTTGCACAGAATGCGTTCGTGGTTGCACAGTTCCGGCTTATCCTCTGAGCGTCAAAACGCAGTCCATATCCGAAGGCTGTGAATTCATCCGCGCGCGAGTCCGCCACGCGGATGGTCCTTTATGAAGTGGGCCGCGAGCGCGGGCAACCTTTTCCAGAATGTCGGAAGCCATTGCGATCCAGAGAAGGGGCTTTGGATTGGCGTTATGGTGGTCGATCTGGTCTCCGATGGCGGGGATGAGTTGTTCGAGGTCATGGAAGACGCCGCGCCGTATCTGCCGCAGACTAAACGAGCGGCGCAGGTCAATCCCACATCCGCGCGCAATTTATAATCAGCCATGCGTCGCAAGGCGCGTATCCCGCACTCCGGAGTCCCGCATGACCGACGCGCCGCAGACGATGGACATCAGCCAGGTGATGGAGTTTCTGCCTCACCGTTATCCCTTCCTGCTCATCGATCGCGTCATCGGCTTCGAGCGCGCGCAGCGCATCACTGCGCTCAAGAACGTGACCATCAACGAAGAGTTCTTCAACGGCCATTTCCCTGGCCATCCCATCATGCCCGGCGTGCTCGTCGTCGAAGCCATGGCCCAGGCCGGCTGCATCCTCCTGCTTCAGGAGATCGAGGATCGCAACAGCAAGCTCGTCGTCTTCACCGGCATCGAAGACGCAAAATTCCGCCGCCCCGTCACGCCCGGCGACCAGCTCCGCATCGAGGTCGAAGTCCTCAGCTTCCGCCCGCGCCAGGGACGCATGCAGGGCCGCGCCTACATCGGCGACAAGCTCGCCTGTGAGGCCACGCTCACCTGCGCCGTCGTCCCGCGCCGCGCTCCGGCAGCCTCGGCAGCCAGCCCAGCCTCGAACGCAGCTTCGCCGGACGGAATCGCGTGAGCGTCCATCCCAGCTCCGTCATCGCGCCCGGTGCCGTCGTGCCCGCCTCGTGCGAGATCGGTCCCTTCTGCACCATCGGACCCGAAGTCATCCTCGGCGAGCGCAACCGGCTCATCTCTCACGTCGTCCTCGACGGACGCACGCGCCTCGGCGACGACAACACCATCTACCCGTTCACCTCCATCGGCATCCCGCCGCAGGATCTCAAATACCGCGGCGAACCCACGCTCACTGAGATCGGCAGCCGCAACACCATCCGCGAGTCCGTCACCATCTCGCGCGGCACCGAAAAAGGTGGCGGCATCACGCGCCTCGGCTCTGACTGCCTGCTCATGACCGCTGTCCACATCGGCCATGACAGCTCCGTCGGCAACCACTGCATCCTCGCCAACGCCGCCACGCTCGCCGGCCACGTCACCGTCGAAGACTTCGCCACCGTCGGAGCCTTCAGCCCTGTCCACCAGTTCTGCACCGTCGGGCGCTACGCCTACATCGGCGGCGGCACCATCGTCACGCAGGACGTGCTCCCGTTCTCGCTCACCAGCGCGCGCCGCGAAAATCGCGCCTTCGGCATCAACAAAGTGGGACTCACGCGACGCGGCTTCAGCGAAGCGCGCCTGAAAAAACTCCATTCCGCATTCCGCCTTCTGCTCGCCGCGCGGCTCAACACGACCGAGGCCGTCGCGCGCATCCAGTCGCTCGCCGCCGAGCCAGACCTCGACTCCGAGGCCCGCGCCGACCTTGAACTGCTGCTCCGCTTCATCGAGCGCAGCCAGCGCGGAGTCATCAAGTGAGCGAGCCAGCCACGGATCCACTCGGCCCGGATCGACTCGGCCTCATCGCCGGCAACGGTCGTTTTCCGTTTCTCCTGCTCGACGCCGCGCGTGCCGCCGACCTCACCGTTGTCGTCGCCGCCATCCGCGAAGAAACCGACGCGGAGATTGATCGCCGCGCCGCAGCCGACCCCGCCATCCGCGTTCACTGGCTCTCGCTCGGCGAACTCTCCCGGCTCATCGAAACCTTCCAGGCAGAAGGTGTCACGCGCGCCGTCATGGCAGGCCAGGTCCGCCACAAACAGATTTTCTCCTCCATCCGTCCCGACTGGCGTCTGGCCAAGCTCCTGCTCAGCCTGCGCACGCGCTCCACCGACATGCTCCTCGGAGCCGTCGCCAGGGTTCTCGCCGACGAAGGCATCGAGCTGATCTCCTCCACTGCATTTCTTGAGCCGCTGCTCGCCCGCGAAGGCGTGCTTACCCAGCGCGCGCCCAGCGAAGACGAGCAGCGAAATATCGACTACGGCCTCAGCGTCGCTCACGCGCTCGCCGCCTGGGACATTGGCCAGACCGTCGTCATCGCCGCGCAGGCCTGCGTCGCCGTTGAAGCCATGGAAGGCACCGACGCCACCATCGAGCGCGCCGGCCACCTCATGGCCTCGCTCGACGTCGAATCCGCTGCCGAAGACTCCGAACCAGACCATGCGACCGTGAAAGCAGCCTCGAAGCCAGCCGCGAACGCAGCCCCGACGCTCGCCCGCGCGCTCACCGTTGTCAAGCAGGCGAAGCCGCGGCAGGATATGCGCTTCGACGTGCCGGTCATCGGCCAGCGAACCATCGAATCGATGATCGCCGCCGGTGCCACCTGTCTCGCCATCGAAGCCGACCGCACGCTGCTTTTTGATCGCGACACAATTCTCTCGCTCGCCAACCGCGCCGCCATTGCCATTGTCGCCGTCCCGCGCCGATAATCAGTGCGTATCGGAAAACGCTCGATCCCGCTTCCTCTGCTGCTTCGGCGATCCCTTCCGCTGCGCTTATCGCCAATTTCAGGAGCATCTCACGATGAAGAAGTTCGCTATTCTCGCCGCCGTTCTCGTCGCTCTGGCTGCCGCTCCGGCATTTGCCGCTGACCCGCTGCAACCCGGCACCAAAGCGCCCGGCTTCACGCTGCCCTCGCAGAGCGACACGCCCATCAGCCTCTCGCAATACCGCGGCAAGTGGGTCGTTCTCTACTTCTACCCCAAGGACATGACTCCCGGCTGCACGCTCGAAGCGCATAACTTCCAGCGCGACCTCTCCAAATTCACCGCCGCCAACGCCGTCATCCTCGGCGTCAGTCTGGACACACCACAGAGCCACGCCACCTTCTGCACCAAGGAGAGCCTCACCTTCAAGCTGCTCGCCGACCCGAAGCACAAGGTCGTCGATGAGTACGGCGTGCCCGTCCGCCATTTTGGCATCGTCAACATCGCCGAGCGCGAAACCTTCCTCATTAATCCGCAGGGCGAGATCGTCAAGGTCTGGCCCGATGTC
This sequence comes from Acidobacteriota bacterium, assembly GCA_021846275.1. Lineage (GTDB taxonomy): Bacteria > Acidobacteriota > Terriglobia > Terriglobales > Acidobacteriaceae > Acidicapsa. The sequence goes on along the minus strand of JAJZBZ010000002.1, from coordinate 70,373 downwards.
GACAAGGACATCGCCAGCCACAGCACCCAGGTGCTTGCCGCCATCAAAGCCGACGGCAAATAATCGGCCACTACCCAACGGCGCGGTTCTCCGCGCCGTCTATTTTTTTTCGCACAGTCTCCAGACGCAAAAAGACCCGATCGCAGATTGCCTGCATCGGGCCTTTTTGCTTGCCTTGTGATTGCTGTCTTTGATTTGCTCGCAGTTACTTCGCTGCGGGCTTCTTCGCAACAGCCTTCTTTGCGGGAGCGGCCTTCTTTGCTGCCGGTTTCTTGGCCGCAGCCTTCTTCGCCGGAGCCGCCTTCTTGGCTACGGGTTTCTTGGCTGCGACTTTCTTCGCCGCCGGTTTCTTGGCCGCGGCCTTTTTCGGAGCCGCCTTCTTGGCTGCCGGTTTCTTGGCCGCCGGTTTCTTAGCTGCTTTGGTAGCTGCCACAGTTTTACCTCTCTTGGTGGATTTGCTGGTGCTCTTGCCCACTGCGGCTTTCGCCACAGTCTTGCCGCCGCGTCTGGCACCAGAACTACTCTGCTTTTTTGCGGCAGACTTTTTCGCGGCAGACTTCGCCGCAGAACTCTTCACAGCCGGCTTTTTCACAACCGGCTTCTTCGACACCGACTTCGCTGCGCTCGTCGCAGCCTTCTTCGCAGCGGAGCCAGCCTTCGCCGTCACTCCCGCGACCACGCTGCGCTCGCCCATCTCCACACTGGGAGCCGGGTCATCCTGCAGCTCGACATCCTGCACCGGATTCGCCGAAGACGGCATCGCGCCTTCGCCCTGCTCGCTTGCGGCGTATGCGCGCTTCATCCGTTCCATTGCCCCATCCTCCCGCTGCTCGTCTCGATCACTCCCACTCCGCGTTTCACTTCCGTTGCTTCTCTTCAATCTTCTCTTCGTCTGCGATCTGCTTCCTGCTTCGTCTCGGAATCGGCTTTCCGCATCGCTCGAAATTCCGTTTGGCTCCGTCAGAAATTCCGCTTCTTGCTCTTCGCCGATTTCCGTTTTGTTCTCGCTCCGACTCCCGCTTTTTTCGCTCTCCGATTTTCGCTGCGCTCATTTGTGCGCATGTCCCATCGGCGGACATTTTAGCAATAGCTTGCTACGAAATGCGAGCGATGACAAGTACGTAATTGACTACTTCTGTATTTTTTTTCATTTCGTGCTGGAAGCGGCAGTCGTGGACCGTTTTGATTTTTGCTTCGCAGGAGTGCTCTTCGCGCCCGCGCTGCCGTGTTTTTTGCTCGTCGCGTGCGCGCTCGCCGTCTTCGTCACGCGATGCGCGCTCTTGCTGCCAGAGTGGCGCGCAGCCGCATGAACAGCGGGCGCGGGCGCTGTCACGCGAATCCTCTCACCGCTCGTCACGCGCGTTCCGCTCACGTGGTTCCACCGTCTCAGGTCGCTCAGCGAAACCCCAAACCGATCCGCAATCGTCACCAGCGTGTCTCCGCGATGCGCGCGATAAAAAATTGTCCGCCGCCGCGGAGCCGCCACTGGAGCAGCGGGAATCACCAGCGCGTCCACGCTTTCCAGCGTCTCATCCGCCTTCAGGTGATTCACCCGCGCCAGCTCCTCCACGCTCACGTGATAGCTGCGCGCCACGCTCGCCAGCGTGTCCTCGCTCGTCACCGTGTGATACCGCCACGCCATGCGATGCTCCACCGGAATCCGCGCAATCTTCTCCTCAAACGCAGCCGCCGTCCCCGCCGGCAGATGCAGCGCGAACGGCCCGTCCATCATCTCCGGCGGCGGCGTCTGCATGCGCAGCAGCGATGGATTCAGCGCCATCAACTCGCGCGGATCAGCATTCACAATATCGGCCACCAGTCGCAAATCCACTGCGTAATCCACATTCACCGTATCCGTCACCACCGGCGCGTCCACCTGCAGGTCGTCAAACCCATACTGCTTCAGATTGTTGGCAATGATGATCGCCGCCAGAATCTCCGGAACATAATTCTTCGTCTCGCCCGGCAGATTGTTCCGCTTATACAACTCCCAGTAATCCGCGTACCCGGTCTTCTCCACCGCGCGCTGCACATTGCCCGCGCCCCAGTCATAGGCGGCCATCGCCAGATACCAGTCGCCAAGCTGGTCATAGAGAAACTTCATATACCGCGCATACGCCCGCGTCGCCTTCTCCGGATCAAATCGCTCGTCCACATAGCTGTTCCGCACCAGTCCGTAGTTGCCATGCGGCATGAACTGCCACATCCCGCCCGCGCCCGATCCGCGATTGACCACCTGCGGCTGAAATCCCGACTCCGCCACCGCCAGATAAATCAGATCCTGCGGCACGCCTTCCTCGGCCATCACGCGCTCAATCATCGCGCGATACTTGCCGCCGCGCTCCAGCGAATGCTTCAGCGTATTGTGTCCAATCCTCGTGTTGGCAAAAAAATTGATATACCCCGCCACGTAATCATTAATCACCAGCGGAAGATCGCTGCGCGTCGTCGCCAGATTCGCGCGCGCCTTCGCCACCAGATTCGGATCCACGGCAAACGTCACGTCATTGGCCACGTCGGCCGGAGTCGGCTCCTCCGGCGCGGCAAATCCATTCCCCTCGCGCAGCGCCTCGACCTCCAGCCCGTTCACCACATCCAGCGCGTGGTTGTACTCATCCAGCAGTCGCGGATTCGAGCGAATATCCATATTGCTCGCCAGCATCGCGTCCACCGCCGCGTCAAAATGCTTCTTCGCCTCCGTCAGTCTGCCCGCGTGATAGCTCGCCTCGCCCTGCGCCAGCTCCGCCTCCACCGCCGCGATCAGTTGCGCTGTTTCATCTGTGTGCTGTTGCGGCTGCGTCGTCGTGCTCGGTGCCGGACTCATCGCGCTCTGCGCCGTCGTCTGTTCCGCCGGTGCCGTCGCCGCTGGCTGCGCCGCCGTCTTCGCCGCCTTGCACCCGCTCAGCCACATCGCGCCCATCAGCGCCACAACAGCCAGCGCCATGGATCGCGAAGCAGCCCAATCCGTCAGCCGCATCGCTCTCCGCGCCATGCTTTGCGCTAGGGTGCGCGTCCGGTTTTTGCTCTTCATCCGCAGTCCTGTCGGCAAGTCGGAATCGCTCATCCGCAAAGCGCCTCGCGCCTCGGTCCGTCCTCGCCAAAAATTACTCGCCGTAACACAATTCTTTCGCCGTCTGCGCTCGGGCGCGCGCCCGCCATCGTGTGACTCTCCCGATGATAAGCTATCAAGGTAAGCCAGCCCGCGAGAATCCCACCTTCACGCGCCTCGCACACTCACCTATGGAAGCCCATCTCATCCGCAATTTCGCGATCATCGCGCACATCGACCACGGCAAATCCACGCTCTCTGACCGACTGCTGGAGCGCACCGGATCGCTCACCGCGCGCGAGATGCAGGCTCAGGTGCTCGACGCCATGGACCTCGAACGCGAGCGCGGCATCACCATCAAGGCTCACGCCGTCCGCATGATGTACCAGGCCCGCGACGGCGTCACCTACCAGCTCAATCTCATCGACACGCCCGGCCACGTCGATTTCAGCTACGAGGTCTCGCGCTCGCTCGCCTCCTGCGAGGGCGCGCTGCTGGTCGTTGATGCGAGTCAGGGCGTCGAAGCCCAGACCCTCGCCAACGCATTCCTGGCCATCAACGGCGGCCTCGAAATCATTCCCGTCATCAACAAAATCGATCTGCCCTCCGCCGACATCACGCGCACCCAGGAGGCTATCGAACAGGCCGTCGGCCTTGACGCCACCGACGCCATTCCCGTCAGCGCCAAAACAGGGCAGGGAATCGAAGACGTGCTCGAAGCCATCGTCCATCGCCTGCCGCCTCCCGTCGCCGACGCCGAGGCTCCGCTTCAGGCGCTCATCTTTGACTCCTGGTTCGATCCCTACCGCGGCGTCGTCGTCCTCGCGCGCATCGTCAACGGTCGCATGCGCAAGGGCCAGCGCATCCGCTTCATGGCCAATGATCGCGTCTACTCGATCGACGCCATGGGCGTGCTCACGCCCAAGCCCGTCGAGATTCACGAACTCGTCGCCGGTGAAGTCGGCTTCTTCACCGCCACCATCAAGAACGTCGCCGACACCCAGATCGGCGACACCGTCACCGACGATGACCGTCCCGCCGCCTCCGCGCTGCCCGGCTTCATGGAGACCATGCCGATGGTTTTCGCCGGCCTTTACACCGTGGACTCCCACGAACACACGCTGCTGCGCGACGCGCTTGAAAAACTCCGCCTCAACGACTCCAGCTTTTTCTTTGAACCGGAGTCCTCCGTCGCGCTCGGCTTCGGCTTCCGCTGCGGCTTTCTCGGCCTGCTCCACATGGAGATCATCCAGGAGCGCATCGAGCGCGAATACAACCTCGACCTCATCACCACCGCGCCCGGCGTCCGCTACCGCATCACGCTCACCAGCGGCGAGGTCGTCGAAGTCGACAATCCCTCGCGCTGGCCGGAGACCACCAACATCGAAACCATCGAGGAGCCGATCATCCGCGCCATGATCCTCACCAACGAGGAGTACGTCGGCGGCATCCTTAAGCTCGTCGAAGAAAAACGCGGCAAGCAACTCAACTTCGAATACGTCACGCCTACGCGCGTCATGCTCACCTACGAACTGCCGCTCAACGAGATCGTCCTCGACTTCTACGACCGCCTCAAATCCGTCTCCCGCGGCTACGCTTCGCTCGACTACCAGCCCGCCGGAAGCTGGGTCTCGCCCATGGTCAAAATGGACATCCTCGTCTCCGGCGATCCGGTCGATGCGCTCTCCATCATCGTCCACCGCGACCACGCCTACGAGCGCGGACGGGCGCTGGTCTCGAAGATGCGCGAGCTGATCCCGCGCCAGCAGTTTGAGGTCGCCATACAAGCCGCCATCGGCTCCAAGATCGTCGCCCGCGAAACCGTCGCCGCGCTCCGCAAAAACGTCATCGCCAAGTGCTACGGCGGTGACATCAGCCGCAAGCGCAAGCTCCTCGAAAAACAAAAAGAGGGCAAGAAACGCATGAAGCGCATCGGCAAGGTGGACATTCCCCAGGAAGCCTTTCTCGCCGTCCTGCGCGTCGGCGAGGACGCCCAGAACTAAGGGTCTGCGTCTGTTTGCACCGGGCGCGTTGCAAGCGCCTTCTTAAGTCGTTTTCATCCCGCATTTTGCCCAGAAAACCCGACTCGATTCACAGATTTTTCACGACAATCTGTGGAAAGCTCAGTTCCCGCTACAAAACAGAACACCTGTTTGTCAACTGGATTCCCTTTTTCATTTCAACCTTATAAGTCTATGAAATAAATAGTCTTAAAGTTTCCTCTGGAGCGTCCCGTTTTCTCCGCCACAGCCTGGACGGGCAAACTTCCGCGCTTTCGCAGAATTCTTCCACATTTTTTTCCACAGGCCGGGGTGGCCACGCCGCGCCTCTGAAAAATCCCTTGCAGGCTGTCCTGCGCGCAGCAAAAAGCCCTGACTGCGGCCAGGGCTTTCGCTCGGTGACAAACCGCGATCAGTGGGACGCTGGCTTCGGAGCCGACGGCAGCCCGCCCGACTGCGCCGCTGGAGCAGCGGCCGCCGGAGCCGGCACGCCCGACTTCACGTTGTAGGCGTCCACAATCTCCTTGGTGATGTTGGTCGAGTCCGCCGCCCACAGCACCGGGCTTTGCTGCTGGCTCACGTCCACCACCAGCGTGTAGCTGTGCGCCTTCGCATACGTGTTCAGCACGTCATAGACCTTCGACGCCAGCGAGTTGTACATGTCCTGCACCGACTGCTGAAAGTCCGACTGCGCATCCTGCGCCTCGCGCTGGAGCTGCTTGGTCTGCTCGTCGATCTGCCGCGTCTTCTCCGCCGACTGCGCCGCCGTCAGTGTCGCCGACTGCGCCTGGAGCTGCTTCTTCTCCGATTCAATCTGGTCATTCAGCGTTTTGAGCTGCGCGCGCTTTGGCTGGAACTTCTGCTGCAGGTCTGCAAAGTCGCGCTGCCCTTCGTTGGTCTGCGCCACGGCCGCCTGGAAGGCGATCACGGCGATCTTTGTGGGAGCCGCTGACATCGTGGACGCGGCATGCGTGGCCGACGTCTGGGCGACGGCTCCGAGGGTCAGGCTCGACGCAGCAAGAACTGCAAGGGTGAGAGTACGTTTCATGGACTTCAAAAACTCCTTCGGTTTCCTGTTTGGTTTTGCCCGCATTCCCCACGGGAAGCAATGCTCCGCTTCCTGGTGGGTATCTCCTGGCTATCCATGCGTTCTGCCCTCGCTTGGGCAACAGGCAACACATTCAGGACGCGGACAGAGACGTCAGCAGGAACTATCTGGATTATAGGAGCGCACCCTGCCTTGGTCAATCGCGTTCGCCCTTGAAAAACCGCATCCACGCGGAGTTTTCATGCTTTTTTCTTCGCGTCTCCCCGCGCGGCAAAAAGCCCTTCGGAGTGTGTGCTCCGAAGGGCTTTGGTTTTCCTTTTTCGGTCAGTCTCAGAATGTCGTCGAAACCGTCAGCCGGAACGTCGCATGCGGCTCCCGCAACAGGTACTGCGGCCCATACAACTGGATCGCCCGCTGATAGGAGTAGTCGCCCGCGCCGCCCGGCGGGAACATCGCCCGTGTAATCAGCGTCTCGCCAGGATTGTACTGGTCGATGCGCATCGGGTTCCAGGCGTAATAGAACCGCACCGGCGCGTTGATGATCGGTGCCAGCACCTGAATCTCCGCGCCCGTCGACATGCGCGGACGGAAGTTCGTTCCCGACAGCGGACGGATGTAGTCGCTGAAATGAATCGGCACGCCGCCTTCGCAGGTTCCGTTGTTATACACCGGGCAGCCATAAAGCGGCGAGTTCAGCGCCGCATAGCCTTCCGGGCTTTCCTGAAGCTGATTGTTGTCCACCGAGGTGGCGATGCCAAAGTCGTCAAAGATGGCAAACGTCACCGGCCCGATGATCGGAATCCGGTACTCCAGGTTGTTCGTGAAGTCCGTATCCCCGCCAATCGAGACGATGCTGTAGACCGGCAGCGGAATCTGTATGCACTGGTTCAACTGCGGGTTGTACGGGTCGCGCGGAATGCAGCTTCCATCCGGATTCTCAAGCTGGAAGGCAATGCGGTTCGGAATGTAGGCATACGGCGTCGCCGAGCGAACATCGAAGCCGCGCAGGTCCGCCTCGCCACCGGCATAGAAGCGGTCGTTTGGCGGTGCCACGTCGCCGCCCCAGCCCTGGATATACTTCAGCTCCGCGCGCCAGCCCAGAATGTTCCGCCCCTGCGAGGAGGGCCACAATCCCTTCACCGGAATGAACTGCTTGTAAGCCACCGCGGGGTTCACGTACCGCACATCGCCAAACAGACCGGACGTCTGCACAAACACCGAGAGTTCCTTGCCTGTGCGCGGACGATAGGGATCGCTGATCGTGCTCATCGTGTAGGTCAGCGACAGGTTACTGTTCACAATGCCCGCCAGCGCGTTCTGACCCTGAATGCCGGAGCGGAAGTTCAGCGTGTTGAACAGCTCCTGCGAGGCCGAGCTGAACGCCGTGATCGTCGCCCGCGACCACGAATACGTGAAGCCCACCCGCTGGAAGTTGTGATGCGGCAGCGGATAGCTCATCGAGTAGTTCAGCCCCGACTGCGCGCTGTTGTAGTTCTGCACCAGCGTATTGTTCGCCTGCTGCTGGTTGAATCCAATTCCCGCCGTCGCCGCGTAGTTCTTCGCCGGGTTGTAGTCGGACTTCGTATTGAACACCTGGAAGCCCACGTTGATCGGACGATTGCGAATGTACGGCTGCGTGAATCCGAACAGAAACTGCCGCTGCACGTTGCCCAGGTTCGCCTGCAGGCTCAGCGTCTCGCCCAACCCGAGGAAGTTGTTCGTCTGGTAGTTCACGCCCAGGAACGCGCCTTCCAGTCCCGACACGCCGCCATTCAGACCAATCGAGTTCTTGCCCTTTTCCTTCACCTTCAGCAGCAGGTCCACCGTTCCGGCTTCCGTATTCTGGTGCGCCTCCGTGTCCTGGTCCACCTTCAGCGGATCGAAGTAGTCAAGCTGGTTCAGCCGCAGCAGGCTGTACTCCCACAACTGCGAGTTGTACACCTGACCTTCCTGCAGCAGCAGCTCGCGGCGGATCACGCGGTCGCGCGTCAGCGTGTTGCCCTGAATCTCGATCCGCGAAACATAAAACTGCTTGCCTTCGTCGATGTCCACGTTCATCGCCACCGTGTGGTTCTTGTCGTCCACCGTCGCGCTCGGAATCGCGCCAAAGTTGATATAGCCAAGCTGGCCATACGCCTTCTTCAGGTTTTCCAGTCCCTTGGCAATCGCCGTCGCGCTGAAGGTCGCCCCATCCTTGATTGGAAACGTATTGCGCAGCGCCCGCGTATTGGCCACGGCCTTGTTTCCCGTGAAGGTGATGTGGCTCAGCCTGTACTTGTCGCCTTCCTCAATCGGCATCAGGATGTCGATCCGCTTGCCCTTGTTCGGCTGGAAGGTAAAGATATTCAGCCCGCCCTGATCGCGAATCTGCGTCTTCGGGTCTTCCACCGCCGCGTTGTAGTAGCCGTGGTCGCGATACACCTGCCGCACCCGCTCGGCGTCCTCTTCCAGCTTCGAGCTGTCATAGGTCTTCGGGAACAGATCCTCGAAGAAAATCGAGTACGGAATGCCGATCGGACGCAGGTTCCTCATCGCGCGCCGCAACACCAGACTGCTGATGTGCTGGTTGCCCACAAACTTAATATTGCCCACCTTCACCGTCGGCCCTTCCTTGATCAGGAAGTTCACCTGCACCGACGCCGGCGGAATCCGCTTCACCTCCGTGCGAATCGTCGCAAACTGGTGTCCATGCTCGGCCAGCAACTGCTTCAGCACCGTCTCCGCGTGCTTCACCTTCGTCAGGTCAAACTGGCTCTCCACCGACAGCCCAACCTTTTCCTTCTTGAACCGATCCAGCACATCCGACTGCGAAACCGAATTCAGCCCCTTGTAGTTGATCTCCCGGATCGTCGGCCGCTCCACCACAAAAATATCCAGAATGATCCCCCGGTCGGAGTCCTCGCGCTCAATCCTCAGATTGTCAAAGTAGCCCGTGTTCCACAGCGAATTGAAGTCGCGCTCAATCGACGCCGGGTCATACGTGTCGCCCACATGCGTGAACAACCGCGCCAGAATCGTCTCCTTCGGAATCCTTCGATTGCCGATCACGCGAATCTGATAGATCGTGTTCGGTCCCTCCTGCGCCGCCGCGCGAACAGAAAATCCACCGCAGACACACAGCATCGCCGCCAGCAGCACCAGCGCTCGCCAGCCCGCGCTTGCCGCGCGCCCGCCCGCGCCAAAAGCGCTCCAGCTCCCGCAAACACCACTCCGGCGGCTTCGCTGAGGATTCCGTGATCGAGGTCGCCCGGCGTTGGCTGAAGGAGTCTCTTCGCGGGAACCACTGGTGGTACTCAGTGCTTGGATCGACTGAACGGGAAAGATAAGCGCACCCTCACTGCTCGAAAATCGTACTGGCCCAGAACGCGGCCTTTTGCTTGCGGACCGCATGCCTCCGGGGAAACTCCCCCCGGAATCCGTGTTGCATGGCGAAAATCTGATTATATTGGACCGCACCACCCCTGCCCAAATCCCGCCGACCTTTCCTGTCCGCTTCGCCACACCCGCTCGCTTCTTCATCGGGTCAAAAGCCGATAGCCAGACTTCACAGCCCCGCTCATGCAGACATCCATCCGGATTCGCTAATCTATAGACGCAACCGAACCCGACTTGTGAGGCTTTCCCCGATGATCTCCACCCCAACGGAAATTTATTCGTTCTCCGCGCCGCTTCTCGACGGCACCGACTGTCCGCTCGCCAGCTTTGCAGGCCACGTCTTGCTCATCGTCAACACCGCCTCCCGCTGCGGCTTCACCGGCCAGTACGCCGGCCTCGAATCCCTCTACAGGCAATACAAGGATCGCGGCCTCACCGTCCTCGGCTTCCCCTGCAACCAGTTCGGCGCCCAGGAGCCGGGCACCAGCAGCGAGATCGGCCAGTTCTGCCAGCAAAACTACGGCGTCACCTTCCCCATCTTCGCCCGCATCGACGTCAACGGACCCACCGCTCACCCGCTCTTCCACTTCCTCACCAGCGAAAAACCCGGCATCTTCGGCACCGAAGCCGTCAAATGGAACTTCACCAAATTCCTCATCAACCGCCAGGGCCACATCGCCGAACGCTTCGCCCCACGCATAGCCCCCAGCGAAATCGCCCCCGCCATCGAAAAACTCCTGTAGCCGTGGTTGTCAAATGCTCACGCTCCGTCACCAGCGTTTGCTCGTCTCACATCCGTCCCCCGCGCCGCAGATACCACAGACTCCCGCGCACATCGCGCCAGCTCAGCAGCGCATCCGGCACCGTCGCCAGTTGCCTGGCGCTTGACCAGAACCGGCCCCACCGCGAACTGGCCGGATAATCCAGCGCGCCCGCCGGTCGTCGCAGGCTCTCGATCAGTCGTCCGGCGAGCATCCGCTTGCCCGTCACGCGCCGGGCCGGGGTCAGCGCGCGCGGCTCCCGCGGCGGCGCGAGGCCAAACGCCGTGAGCGCTAGCATCGGCTCGTCGAATCCCAGCCGCACCACCTTCGCTGTCGTCCCGCCCATTCGATAATTCACTTCCAGAAAATAAATCTCGCCCGTCCCGCCATCCTCCAGCAGGTCAAAGTGAAACGCCCCGCGAAGGTCCGCCAGCGCCGCAAACCGCTCCGCCGCCCGGCTCAGATCCTCCGGCAGCTCGCATCGCTCAATCGTCAGCGCAAATCCGCGATGCTTGCACACCGTGCGAAAACACTCCAGCCCGAGCAAGCGCCCATCCTCGCCGCGCACCCCATGCAGCACGCGATTCGGCCCCACGAGAAACGGCTGCGCAATCAGCGCGCTCGTCCATCGCAGCCCGCGCAGAAAACCCTCCAGCGCGCCGCGATCCTCCACGCGCTCAGCCTTGAACTCCGGCTCCACCGAGTGCATCTCCGTCGGCCTCACGCACACCGGAAATTCCCTCACCGCCGCGCCATCCTCGCCCGGCGCAATCAGCCACGTCGGCAGCACGCGAAATCCCGCCTTGCGCGCCACTGCCGACTGCTCCGACTTCCGCATCATCCGCTCAATCGCCGCCGCAGACGAAGCCATCACGCGACACTCCGGCTCGAAGCTCTCGCGATGTCGCGCCAGCCATCCCAGCGTTCCCTCGTCGTCGCTGCTGATCGCCTCCGCCTTCACCGCGCGCACAAACGCAACCGCCTGCTCCAGCGCCTGCGTCGGTTTTTCCAGCCCCAGCGGCACGCTTTCGCTCATCCGGCCAATCACCGCGCTCGGCTTTTTCGTCGCAACGGGAGTGGTCTCTTCCGCGTGCATCGGAATCAAATGCGTCGCAATCCCCGCCTCGTTGCATCGCCGCAGAAACGCCATCGACGGCGCCCAGAAGCCCATCTGCACCAGATTGCGCACCGTGCGCATCCGCATGGATGCGTCCACCGTCGCTCGCATTCCTTCGTGCCTCTGCGTGCTCAACGTTTCGCTTTCTCCACTGCCGCATACCGCCTTCCGTCGCAGCTTCGTCCCTGTCGATGGATTCTGTTGTCTGACCTGCGCCCGACTCCCGCCCGGCTGCACTGAAACCGATGGCAGCATACGGCACCCCGCGTCCGCTCCACAATTCACAACTCTGGTTCCCCCATGCAAAAACCCTTCCACGCGCAGCATTTCGCTCAGCTATACTCTCACTGAATTCTCAGCGCAGCGCTGATCCTGCGCGCTCGCGTTCCACGGAGGCTCGACAGCATGGCCCACACCAATCGTCGGGTCCACATCCCATCCGCCTCGCCGATTCCGGACCGCCTCTACTATCGCATCGGCGAAGTGGCCACTCTCTGCGGCGTCGCGCCCTCGGTCCTGCGCTTCTGGGAGACGCAGTTCCCGCAGCTCAGGCCCACCAAGGGCGGCACCGGCCAGCGCCTCTATCGTCGTCGCGAACTCGACCTCGCGCTGCGCATCCACCAGCTCGTCCACATCCAGGGTTACACCCTCTCCGGCGCGCGCCAGGCCCTCGTCCAGCCCGACCAGCCCTTGCCGCAGGCTCAGTCTCAGCCGCAGGCTCAACCGCTTGTGTCCGCATCATCCCACACCGCAGGCTCTCCCATCTCCGCGCAAGCCAACGCTGCTCCCATCGCCTCGCCACAGGCTCTTGCCTCTCTCCGTACCGCGCTCACCGAACTCCGCGAGATGCTCACACGCAGCGCGGCCATCCCGACGAACTCTCATCCCGCCGCCGTACCGGAAGCCGCACCGCGTCGTCGTCCTCGCCTCGCTCCGCTCGCGCCCTCGCTCTTTGCCGAGTTCGACGCCTAAAGCATTTTCCGGATGGGTGTGGACCGGAGCCACCATCGCCGTGTGGATTTTTCCTCGAGAAAATCCGCTTTCCACTCAGCCGGAAAGTTCACAGCATTCCGGAAAATGCTCTGAGCCGCGCGCCTCCGCAATTCCCGCGCAACGCGAATTTCTCTGTCCCACGCGCCGCACCAGCGCAATCTTTCACAGAAAAATCGCAATTCCGTGCTATACATGTAGGCATACACAATCGCCGCTGTGGGATACATACGTATCCACTCCCACCGATGCGGCTCTTTCGTCAACTTTTCCGTTGTCTGGCAAATTGTTCAAGGAGCTGTCACCATGAAATGCCCCTATTGCGGAGCCAGCCGTTTCCGTTTGTCTCACTTGCGCATCTCTGATTCCGTTCGCCTTCTCACCTTCCGATATCCCGTCCGCTGTCGTCTCTGTCGAGAGCGGATGTACATCTCCCTATCCTCCGCACTCCGCATGCGCGCCGATTCCCGCGCTCACCGCGAGGCCGCCATCGAGCAGCACGAGGAGCGGCTCCGGCAGGAGGCTGCCGACAAGCAAGCGGCCCTCGAAAACGCCGCCATCACCCACAACGCCCCCGAGGTCGAGAAAAACTTCCTGCACCGCTGACCTCCCGTGCCAGCGCTCTCACGGCGCGCGCATCGCGAAAGACGGGACGCTCGTCACCCTCCACCTGCCTGGACTTGCTACGATGCAGAGGGGAGTGTGAACCGCCATCATGCCCGTAGTCCTCGATGGCACCGCCATCGCCGCTCAAATCCAGCAGGAGGTCGCCTTGAGCGTCGCCGCGCTTGCCGCTCGCGGCGTTCGCCCCGGCCTCGCCGTCATCCTCGTCGGCCACGTTCCGGCGTCGGAAATCTACGTCCGCAGCAAAGTCAAAACCTGCGAAGAACTCGGCATCCACAGCGAACTCATCACCCCGCCCGAGTCCATCACCACCGAGGAGATGCTCGCGCTCGTCGACTCCCTCAACCAGCGCGACCAGATCGACGGCATCCTCATCCAGCTCCCGCTGCCCGCCCACGTGGACACCAAGCGCCTGCTCGACGCCGTCCTGCCCGAAAAAGACGTGGACGGCTTCCATCCCGTCAACGCTGGACGCCTTCAGTCCGGTCGCCCGTCGCTCGCGCCCTGCACTCCCGCCGGCGTCATCGAAATCCTCCAGCGCAGCGCCATTCCCATCTCCGGTGCTCACGCCGTCGTCGTCGGCCGCAGTGACATCGTCGGCAAGCCCGCCGCCGCGCTCCTGCTCAACCACAACGCCACCGTCACCCTCTGCCATTCGAAGACGCGCGACCTCGCCACGCTCACGCGCCAAGCCGACATCCTCGTCGCCGCCATCGGTCGTCCCGGCTTCATCACCCCGGAGATGGTCCGCCACGGAGCCACGCTCATCGATGTCGGCATCAACCGCGTCACCACCCGCGCCGACTTCGACCGCTTCTTCGCCGGCGACGCCAAACGCGAAGAGGCCTTCACCCGTCGCGGCTCGGTCATCGTCGGCGACATTCACCCCCACGCCTTCGCCGTCTCCCGCGCGTACACCCCCGTCCCCGGCGGCGTCGGCAAGCTCACCATCGCCATGCTCATGGCCAACACCGTCCAGGCCGCGCGCCTTCGCCGAGGGCTGTGAATTGCTCCGCGTCGGACTCACCGGCGGACTCGGCAGCGGCAAATCCACCGTCGCCGCGCGCCTCCGCTCGCTCGGCGCTCACGTCGTCGAGGCCGACTCGCTCGGTCGCCAGCTCATGCAGCCCGGCCAGCCCGTTTACGACGCCATCGTCCACCGCTTCGGAACCACAGTCGTCGCCCCCGACGGCCAACTCGACCGCGCCGCGCTCGCCCGGCTCGCCTTCGACGGCAAACGCGGCAAGGACTATCTCGACGAACTCAACGCCATCATCCACCCCGCCGTCATCGCCGCCCAGCAGCAGTGGGCAGAAGCTATCTTTGCTCGTGATCCCGCCGCCGTCACCGTCGTCGAGTCCGCGCTCGTCTTCGAGGTCGAGCGCGACGCCCGCCTGCGCGGCGAAACCACCGGCCCGCTCGCCGACTGGCGTCGCCGCTTCGATCGCGTCCTGCTCGTCACCGCCCCCGAGCCGCTGCGCATCGCCCGCTACGCGGCCCGCGTCACCGCCAGCAGCAAAAATCCATCCGCCAACCAACACGAATCCACTCAGCACGAAGCCTCAGCCCGCGAAGCCATTTCCGGCGAAGCCACGCAGCGCGAAGCCGCCATCGCCGACGCCCGCGCCCGCATGAGCCGCCAGATGACCGACGAGGAAAAAATCCCGCTCGCCGACTTCGTCCTCTCGAACCACGGCCCGCTCGACGCTCTGCTCGCCCAGACCGATATCCTGTGGAAGAAGCTCCAGGCCGAAAGCGCCGAGCGCACCTGACCTGCGCGCCTGGCCTGCGCGCCCGATCCGCTCGCAGGAAATGCCCGCAAAGCGACCACCTGCCCGCCTCGCGCATCGGATAATAAGTCGAAGAACAAATCGAAGAGCCAATCGAAAACTCAGGCAGCCGCCAGCGGCTCGCCCATCCCAAGGAACGAAACCACCATGCGACTGCGACAGCTCTTACTTGTCGTCCTTCTCGTCAGCGGATTCTGGTACTTCACCACCCATCCTCCGCGCGAACTTGCTCACCTGTTGCCCGTCAGCGGCAGCAGCTCGGCCCTCGAACTTACCGAGGCTCACGCCGCGCCCGCCTACGACGCCGAGGAACTCAACAACATCAACGTCTACCGCCGCGTCCTGCCCTCCGTCGTCAACATCACCTCCACCGCCATGAAGTTTGATTTCTTCTACGGCGATGTGCCCCAGCAGGGCCAGGGTTCCGGCTTCATCCTCGACAAAGCCGGCCACGTCCTCACCAACTTCCACGTCATCGCCGACGCCAACCGCATCGAGGTCATGCTCAGCGACAAACGCCACTTCAAGGCCCGCATCGTCGGCTACGACCGCGTCCACGACCTCGCCCTGCTCCAGATCGACGCGCCCAATCTCCAGCCCGTCACCCTCGCCGACTCCACCGGCCTCGTCGTCGGACAGAAGGTCTACGCCATCGGCAATCCCTTCGGCCTCAGCGGCACCATGACCCAGGGCATCATCAGCTCCATCCGCTCCATTCGCGGCCCGCAGGGCGCGCCCATCGAAGACGCCATCCAGACCGACGCCGCCATCAACCCCGGCAACTCCGGCGGACCGCTGCTCAACTCCCGCGGCGACGTCATCGGCATCAACTCCCTCATCGCCACCGGCGGCGCCGAACAAAGCTCCGGCATCGGCTTC
Organism: Acidobacteriota bacterium; assembly: GCA_021846275.1. GTDB lineage: Bacteria > Acidobacteriota > Terriglobia > Terriglobales > Acidobacteriaceae > Acidicapsa. The sequence goes on along the minus strand of JAJZBZ010000002.1, from coordinate 54,740 downwards.
GCCATCCCCATCAACACCGCCAAAGCCGTCCTGGGCGACCTCATGCGCTACGGCCGCGTCCGCCGTCCCTCGCTCGGCATCGTCTCCCTCGGCATCAGCCCCGACCTCGCACAGCAGATGGGCCTGCCCGTCGATGGCGGCGTCCTCGTCCAGCGCGTCGTTCCCGGCGGAGCCGCTGACCGCGCCGGCATCCGCGGCGGCAACGAACAGGCCTACCTCGGCAACATGCCCATCATCCTCGGCGGTGACCTCATCGTCGCCATCGACGGCCACCCCATCGCCGACACCGCCGACATCGCCGCCGTCCTCGAACGCCACCAGCCCGGCGACTCCGTCACCGTCACCTTCTTCCGCGGACGCCGCAAACACACCGTCCAGGTTCAGCTCAGCGAAGGCCAGCAGATCAATACCTGAACCCGAACGCGGGGGTCAGCCGTCAGGAGTCAGTCGTCAGGGTTCAGCCGTCAGGGATCAGTCGTCACCAACACCGTTGCCTTTGCTTTTCTTGTTGTCATTCCCGCAGGGAATCTGCTGTTCAGTCGTCAGCCGTCACCAGTCAGTCGTCAGCAAAGCCCTTGCTCTTGTCTTTGCTTTTTGTTGTCATTCCCGCAGGGAATCTGCTTCTGTCTTGCCTGTCGTCCTCAGCATGCGCCCACCCGCGACCAACGGGAGCGCCACAAATCTCGATGGCGACCGAAGGTCGCGTCTGCTCCATGCAATGGCTGCATGCAATGCTCATTCCCGAAGGGAATCTGCTTCTGTCTTTGTTTTGTTTTCCCGTCGGCATCAACCACAACTCACCCGCGACCAACGGAAGCGGCAACGAATGGCCGTGGCGCGCAAAGCGCGCGGCTGCTCCATGCAATGGCTGCTGCATGCAATGGTCAGGAGTTGCGGGCGTCCAGGCTGTATCGTCCCGGCCCGCTGAAGAACAGCGTCAGCGTCACGCCCAGGTAGAGCACGATCAGTTCGCCGTGGTCGGCCGCGTGGCCCAGAAACTCAAAGTGATGCACAAAGGCCCAGGCGACGAAGACATTCACGAAGACAATCGCCGCCGCCCAGCGTGTCGCCGCGCCCAGAATCATCAGCAGCGTGCAGATTGAGTCCGAGAGCATCGCGAAGACCAGGCTCGGCACCGGACCGATGTGCAGCGGATCGGGAAAGTGCGCGGACATCTGTGAAAAGGTGAAGATTTTCTCGATGCCATGCTTCACAAACAGCGGCGCCATTGTGGTCAACCGCAGCAGCAGCAGGCCCAGATCGGAGTTCGGTGGAATGGCTTTGAGCTGGATCAGGTTTTTCAGCACGCGTCACCTCGCAGAAAGAACTTCGCAGCAAGAGTACAGCAAACCGAGGCCGAACGCGCAGGGTTTCCGCGCAGAAAAAACCGCCCGCGCGATATGCGCAGGCGGTCTGTTTTTCAGGCTTCAGCGGATCAGGCTCGCGCCAATCAGGCTTTCGCCGCAACCGCGTTGCCCAGCCGCTCTTCCAGCATCTCGTGCGCATTGGCCAGGAACTCGGCCACGGGAATCTTGCCCGCGTCCACATCCGCCAGCAGAGCCTTCTGCGCCTGATACTCCTTGTTCGCAATGCCCGCCTTCGATTGCAGCATGCGCCACGCCTTCCGACGCTCCACGCAGAAGAGCACAAGCTGGCGGCTGATCGAGCGATATTCCGGCTCGGCTCCCGCCTCGCCCGGCAGCTTGATGTAGACGCCAAAGTCCGGAATGAACGAGCGATGCGAAGGATCGAGATACCGCCGCCATACCGCATCCTGCTGCGTAATCCGCGCCAGCATGTTGTCCAGCGGAATCAGCTTCCCGATTGCGTCCTTCTTCACCTTCTTCAGGTGATTGCGGAATCGCGCCTCGGTCGCGGCCCAGTGCGCCACGGTGTAGCGGTTGGTCTCGCCCGTCACCTTGTCCTTGGTTGCGTACCAGTCCAGTTCCGCCGCCGGATTGCCCTTCACGTCCAGCGCCTCCTGATACGTCTCGCCCAGGCGCGGATTGAAGACAAACTCCGGCACGCCACGCGAGTCGCGCGCGCGCTGCGCCTGCGTCAGCGCCATATCGTCGGAGACGCCATGCTCCGGCTGGCAGGTCGTGTACGCCTGCAGGAACATCGTCCCGCGATATTCCAGGCCATCCAGAATCGCCCGGTAGAGCTTCGGCGCGTTGGCCATCGAGACCTGCGCCACGAACGGCGATCCATGCCCGGCGATGAAGGTCTCGGCCACGGTCTTCTTCTCCGTGTTCTTGCCCTGCGTCGCCGCGCCAAAGACGTTCATGTCGTTGCCGCCCAGCATCGGCGTCGAATCCGAATTCTGCCCGCCGGTGTTGGAGTAGACCTGCGTGTCCAGCATCAGAATCTTCACATTCGGACGATTCTGCAGAATCACCTTTGACGTGTTCTGGTAGCCGATGTCGCCGATGCCTCCATCGCCGCCGACAACCCAAACCTTGGGCATCTCGACAATCTCCTGATCGGTCATCGTCGCGTCGGTGAAGTGCGTGAACTCGTAGTATTCACGCGGCGTGATCGCATTCGCATCGCGGGTCAGGATGATGTCCGTCAGCCGCTCCGGCAACACCGACCGCCGCGCATGATCGACGATGAAGCTCTCGCCCATCAGCCAGCCCACGGTCACGCCGTCCTGGAAGAGCGAGTTCATCCACGGATACGGATGCGGATTGTTCGGAGCCGTCGAGCCGTACACCGTGTTGCAGCCCGTGTGCGCGGCCATCGCCATCACGCTCATGCCGTTGGCCATGCGCCCGTCCACGGCTTGCAGCTTCTTGTGGTTGAAGGCATCCGTCAACAGCACCGAAGCCAGCGCCTCGACGATCTGCAGATCGGTGATCGGACCATGCTCGGCTTCATACGCCGCGATGCGCGCCTTCGTGTCCTTTTCGTTTTCGCCGCCCAGGCCCAGCACCAGATGCGCCACCGTCTGCTTCAGCAGCCCATGCGCCGCCGGATCGCTCACAGCCAGCGCAGCCAGACGCGCCGGACCATTCTTTTCCAACTCGCCCGCCTTTGCCACCAGACGATCACTCTTGCGGTGGAAGACCGGACGCATGTATGCCTCGGTCACTGCCGCAATCGCGCGCAGCACGGATTTTTCGCCGCACCCGGCGCAGGCACCGTCACCGGACACGAGCGCGTCATAGTTGCTGCGCACCATCAGCAGATTGCGCAGCGTCGCCGTCTTCGAGTCCGCCGGATTCGCGGCATTGAACAGGCCCAGGAACTTCTGCGAAGTATCCGGCAGCAGGTTCAGGAACGCCGTGCCCGTCTCGTGCTCGGCATTCACCTCCTCGGTCTCCTGAACCATCTTCAGCGCCTCATGATCGCCGCAGGCCGTCACGCAGGCCGCGCAGCCCTTGCACAGGTCCGAGACAAAGATCGAGAAGACGCCGCCCGAGCCAGCCGCCTTGCGCTCCGGCGACGAGAAGATCGCGTTCACCTTGCTGTAGGCTAGCGGCACCTTCGCGATAATCGCGGCAAACTCCGTGCGCGCCTTGTCGCTGAATCCGCCCACTTCGTCGGCCACCTCGCCCACCACGCGCACCAGAATCTGCGGCAGCGGCGTATCGAGTTTTTTCGCCACCGCCTCGGTCATCTGCGCGCGGGCCTTCATGTCAATCTGCGGAATCACGGAAAGCATCTTTGCGCGATCGTCAAAGCTGGTCACGTAGCGCGAGATGGCCGTGCGCAGAACCGTCGAAAGCTCCTGCGAGGTATTCGGCAGCGCCGTATCCGGGCAGGCCGCAATGCACTCCATGCACTGCGTGCAGTTCTCCGGAATGTAGAGCGGAGTCTCGCGCCGCGCCACGTACTTCGAAGCCGTGTCGCCCGTCGCTGCCGCAATCATGCCCAGCGCGGCCAATGGCGTCGCCGGCTGGTCATAGCCATAGTGCGAGCGGAACTCGGAGTCAAAGGTCGCCAGCGTGTTGATCGGCGCGCGCTCCGCCTGTCCTGTCGGCAGCGCATGCGAGCGGCAGCCGCCAGTCGAGCACGAACCGCCCTCCTCGGCGCCCACCAGCACCGGCAGCAGAGCCGCACCGCGCAGGCTGGAGCGATCCGGAGCCGTCATCTCGCCAATCTTGATCTCGGCCACCAGCTCGAAGCCCTTGGTCATGACCTCCATGTTCGACTGCACGACGGCTTCGCCCAGCTTGCCGAATTTTTTCACGTACTGCTTGTGAACCACCTCGCGATATTTCTCCTGCGTGATCCGGAACTCATCGAGCAGCGGCGAAACTGCGAAGAACGCGCCCAGAAACGCATTGCCCTGCATGCGAAGCTGGAGATCGCCGCGATCCGTCGCCTCGCGCGCAATCTTGAAGCCCGGCAGCGTGAAGACACGAATCTTTTTCTCGATAATCTGCTGCCGCGCCCAGATCGGCAGCCGCTCCCAGGCCTGCTCGCCCGTCTCTTCCGACTCCCAGACGAGCGACCCGCCCTCGGCCATGCCGTCCAGCGGATTGCAGTGCGTGAACGCCTTCGGGTCGCAGCAGAGCACCACGTTCACATGCCGCAGATCGCAGTTCACGCGAATGCGATCCTTCGCCGCCACCATGAAGTAGCTCGTCGGCGCGCCCTTTTTCTCCGAACCGTACTTCGGATTGGCGCTGACGTGAATGATCTCCTTCGGACTGCCGAACTCGTCCACCTCGTGGTCGCGCTCATAAAGCAGATCGTTCAGGTCGCCGATGATCGCGCCCAGGTTCTTGCCGGTCGTGATCGCGCCCCAGCCTCCAATCGAGTGGAAACGCACCGCGACCGCGCCCTCCGGCAGCAGCGACGGCGTCTCCTTCGCGATGACCGCATACGGATGGTCAATGCCGAGCACGACGAAGCTCGCGTCGTCGGCAAAGGTCTTCCCGTCCGTGCGCGCAATCTCACCCTGCGCGTACTCGTAAGCGCCCAGAATATGCTCCGGGCGGAAGTCGCGCGAGCCGAGTCCATAGCTTCCGTTCACGATGCGCGGCATCCCGGCCACGTGCGCCTTGCTCAGCGCCGTGCGAATATCGCGGCCCAGCGGATTGTCGCCGGCCATCGCCTCGTCGGTGCGCTCCAGAATGATGACGTTCTTCCGGCCCTTCAGCGCCTTCACGATGGCAGCCTCCGGGAACGGGCGGATCACGTTCACATGGATCGAGCCGACCTTCGCGCCGCGCGTCTCGCGCAGATAATCCACCGCGGCTTCAATGTTCTCCGCCGCCGAGCCGAGCGAGACAAACACCGTCTCCGCATCGTCCGTTTTGTACTCCGACAGCAGGCCGTAACTCCGGCCCGTCAGCGCGGCAAAGTCCTTGTACGCCGCCTCCAGCATCTCCAGGATCGGCTCGACAAAGTTGTTGCGCCGCGCCACCACGCCCTGCATGTAGTGTTCCTGATTCTGCACCGGCCCCAGCAGCAGAGGATTGGCCAGGTCGATCATCGCCGGCACACGCCGGCGCGTCGGTCCGAAGAGCGTGCGCTGCGCCTCGGTCGGCGTTTCGATGATGTCGTCCGGCGCGCCCAGATACTCGCGGATCAACTCCGATTCGTGCTTGTAGAACGTGCGCTCCAGATGCGAGGTCAGGAAGCCGTCCTGAATGTTCATGCCCGGCGTCAGGCTCAGCTCCGTCACGCGGCGCAGAATCAGCGACTGGTCGGCGGTCTGCTGCGCATCCTTGCCAAAGAGCATGATCCAGCCCGTGTCCAGCGCGCCGTAAATATCGTCGTGGCCGCAGTGAACGTTCAGCGCGTGCTTGGTCAGCGCGCGCGCACCCACTTCCAGCACCATCGTCGAAAGCTTGCCCGGCGCGTGATAGTACTGCTCGACGCCGTAGACGATGCCCTGGCCGGAGGTGAAGTTGACCACGCGCTTGCCGCAGACCGAGTGAGCAATGGCTCCGCCCTGCGCCGCGTGCTCGCCTTCGGTCTCAATGGCGATCGTGCTGTGGCCAAAGACCGTCAGGTTGCCCTCGGCAAAGGACTGCTGAAACAGCTCGCCGCCTTCGGTGGAGGGCGTGATCGGATAGAACACGCCGGCGTCGGCAATGCGCGCCTCCGTGTGGTACGCGATGAGCTGGTTGCCGTTGGCGGTGATGCGAATTCCTGGGTAGCGAGCCTTGTTCTTCATGATTCCCTCACAATGATTGCCTGCAAGGCTCAGGTCGGAGTCTCCTGGGCAGCCGAAGCGCCTGAGACGGGAAGGCCGACGTGGCAACGCAGTGCAGATAGCAGGGCTGGTAGCCGAGCATATATCCGAGGCGAAAAAACCACCGGAGGCGACAGACCGGGAAGCAGTCTCCGAGGCTGGTCGCGATTGCCCTGATTGTACGTCTCGCTGAAATTCAAGAGCAATTCGCCGTGTTACCTGCTGGGATGGGTTGAAACGGCGTTTTGAACTGTGGGAAGACGGTAAAACCGGAGGTGGCGCGGGCGCGCAGACGGAAGCGTCAAGTATGCTGATGTACGACGCTTAACGACACAGGCGCGCGCCCAAACACGACAGCCACACGGCAGCGGCGTGGTTCCGAATGGCAGGGCAACATACAGTTGAGGACATCGATGGCAGCACGGCGACAGGGACGGTATCGCGTGGAGGCACTGGAAGTCGATCCGCGCCGACGGCTCTGCCTGCTGGATGGCAATGAGGTTCCGCTCGAAGCCGAGGAGTTCGATCTGCTGGAGTATCTGGTGCGCAATCCGCACCGCGCGATTCCCGACGCCGAGTTGCAGGCTGGCATCCTGCCAGCCGATGGAGAAACGTCGGTTCCACTGGCGCAGTATCTGGAGCGGATCGGCAAGCTGCTGGAGACGGCGTCGGGTGGCAGGCCGCTGCTGACGGATCACGAAGGGACTACGCTCGATGCCGAGGTTCATTTCGAGCCGGAGATATGGGCCGACAGCGCTGAGTTGAGCGCCGAAGCAGTTCCGCCCGGCTACTCGCCCTACCTGAGCGGCGACGAGGATATTGTGGAAGGCCGACCGCGGATGACGCCACGGGAGCGCGCGCGGCTGCGTCGGATGGGCCTGATCGCTGCGGGAGCGCTGCTGGCGATTGCGGGAGCCTGGGGCGCGTGGCAATGGCTGCACCAACCGCACCCCGACGGCCTGAAGGCTGTGCTCAGCCACCTGCGCGACGAAAGTGGCGCGCCCGACGATTGGCTCGATACGGCTGTGCGTCTCGAACTGGAGCAGTCGCCGTTCGTGGAACTGGAAACGCCGGAGCAGGTGAGCGCCGCGCTGAACGGCGGCAAGGCCGGTGCCGAAACGCAACCCTTGAATGCAGCCGCAGCCCGCCGGGCCTGTCGTGCGCGCGGTGCCGATGTTTACCTGAGCGGCTCGCTGCGACCCGTCGGCAGCCACCGTGTGCTTGCGCTGGAGGCGCGCGACTGTGGCACAGACCAGCTTCGCGGGCGCAGCGAAGGCATTGCGGAAGACCCGGCTGGCATCGTCGCGCTGCTGCCGTCGCTGGTCGGCGACCTGCGCACGCAGCTTGGCGAAACGCGTGCATCGGTGGAGCGCACGGATAAGCCTCTGAGCGCCGCCGGCGGCCTTGTTGCCGCGCTCAACGACTACGCCGCTGCAAAAAGTTTGGCCGCGAGCGGGCGGACGAATGCGGCGATTGTGGCGATGCAGAAGGCCGCCGACAGCGGCTTTGCACTGGCGCAGGTGGCGCTGAACCAGCTTTACACTGCGGCCAGCCAGCCGGAACTGGCCACCGCCAGCCTGCGCCGCGCCTACGACGCGCAGAGCAGCCTGCCGACAAACGTGGCCTACTCCGTGAAGACGGCCTATGACGAGCAGGTGAGCGAAGACCTGAACGCCGCGCTCGAAGACGCCAAACTCTGGAGCGCCGCCTATCGCCTGGCCGCGCAGCCGCAACTGGCCGAGGCGCGCATCGAGCTGCAACTGGGACAGCCGTCGGCGGCGCTTGATCCAGCCTGGCGCGCGCTGGAACTGGACGACGCCGATGCCGAGGCCTACGCGCTGCTGGCCGAGGGGCAACTGGAAGCCAACCGACTCGATGAGGCTGCGGGCACGATCCGCCTGGCCGAGACGCACGGCTTGCAGGATGACCGTCTGCACTGGATCGGCTATGAGGTCGCCGTGGCCCGCGCCGACGACGCCGCTCTTCAGGCGGAGCGCAAATGGGCCGACGGCAGGCCAGAGGCGGCGGAGATGCACATGATGGATGCGCGGCGCGAGTTCAGCGAGGGAAAAGCGCGTGACGCGGAGGCGGACGCGGAAGCTGCGACGGACCTGTTGCGCAGCACCGGCATGACCGGCGCGGCAGACCGGCGCGCAGCCGAGACTGCGGCCATCGAAGCCCGGCTGGGGCTGACCGCCACGGCTTCGGCTGCGATCAAAAACCTGCCCGACATGGTCGATAGCGCGCCGCTGGCCATGACCCTGGCCGAAACCGGCGAAGTGGAAAAAGCCACAGCGGCGATGCAGCAGGCGCTGTCGGCTCATCCGTCCGGAACGCTGTGGCAGCAGGTCTGGGGTCCGGAGATCAGCGCGGCCATCGCGCTCACCGAGGGCAAGCCCGGGGCAGCCGTCGATGCGCTGCGCCAATCCGCCGGATACGAGATGCGCAGCATGGAGATATCCCTGCTGCGGGCGCAGGCCTACATGGGCGAAAAGCAGCCGGAACTGGCCGAGATGGAGTATCGCAAGCTGCTCTCGCATCCCTACAACGATCCGCTGAGCGTGGATCACATGCTGGCGCAGTTGGGACTGGCGCAGGCTCTTGCAGCCGAAGGCCGCGAAGCCGAAGCCGCGACCGAATTCATGATGCTGGAGCAGACGACGCTGAAGTCCGCCGACTCCGATCTTCCGGCTCTGCGAACGGTTCGCGCTGAAGAAGCGAAGCTGAGCGCCGCGGCGCGCGCCGCGGCCCGCAATGCCGTCAGCGGCGCGGGCAATACGCAGCCGCGCGCACCAGGCTCACCGCTCAGACTGCCCAAGCCCGGCGAACGATGATCCCCCGTCTCGTCGGATTTGGAATGCGCGTCCACTTGTGGCTCTGATCCTTGCCGCACAGGCTATTTCTTCTGCGGATGCGCCGCCGGTCGCGCCGGAATCTCATCGACCACGGCGCTTCCCTCCGCCAGCCGCATGAAGAAACCCTGGCTGTCAAAGTCCGGCGCGCCGACCGATCTCCCGGCTGCGCTGACGCGCGCGTAGTATCCTTCGCTGTCCATCGCGCGGGCCTTCACGCTGTCGGCCAGACAAGCGGCCAGTATCTCCTGCGTGATGCGCTCGCGCAGCGCCGCGTCCCCGATGGGAAAAACCACTTCGCAGCGCTCGTGCAGATTGCGCGGCATCCAGTCCGCGCTGCCGATCCAGACCTCGGGATGGCTTGCGTTCTGGAAAAAGAAGATGCGGCTGTGCTCCAGAAACCGCCCGACGATCGAACGTATGCGAATGTTCTCGCTCAGTCCCGCCACGCCGGGGCGCAGCGTGCAGATGCCGCGCACGATCAGGTCAATCTCGACGCCCGCCGCCGATGCCTCGTACAGCGCCCGGATCATCGCCGGATCGAGCAGCGAATTCATCTTGGCGACGATGCGCGCCGCGTGCCCCGCTCTTGCGTGCCGCGCCTCGCGGTCGATCAGCTCCAGAAAACGCCGCGCCATCGAGTGCGGCGCAACCAGCAGCGGCGCATAATCGGCCACTTCGGCCTGCGCCGTCAGGTAATGAAAGACAAGCTGCACGCGCTCGGTGATCACCGGATCGCAGGTCAGCAGGCTCAGGTCGGTGTAAAAACGCGCCGTGACCGGGTTGTAGTTGCCCGTGCCCAGATGGCAGTAGCGCCGCGTCACGCCGTCCTCGTCGCGCCGCACCAGCAGCGCCAGCTTGCAGTGGGTCTTCAGGCCCACGACGCCGTAAAAAACCTGCACTCCGGCATCCTCCATGCTGCGCGCCCAGTGAATGTTGGAGGCTTCGTCAAAGCGCGCCATCAGCTCGACCACGACCGTCACCTCCTTGTTCGCCGCCGCTTCGGTCAGCGCCTGGAACATCGGCGAATCCGTGCTCGTCCGATAGAGCGTCTGCTTGATGGCCACCACGCGCGGATCGGTGGCCCCGTGGCGAATGAAATCGACCACCGGGTCGTAGGAGTCATACGGATGATGCAACAGGATGTCGCGCTCGCGCAGCCGGGCAAAGAGTTCCTCCGCGTTGCCAGAGAGAGCAAGCGCCCGCGGCGTGAACGAAGGAAATTTCAGCTCCGGGCGGTCGATCTCATCGTGCAGAAACATCGTCCGCGCCAGATTCACAGGACCGGCGCAGAGAAAGACCTCATCCTGCCCCAGCTCGAAGTTCACGCGCAGCCGCTCAATGATCTCCGGATGCGCATCCGAGGCGATCTCCAGCCGAACCGCGTCGCCCTTGCGCCGGTTGTGCAGCTCGCTCCGCACCGACTCCAGCAGCGAGCGCGTCTCCTCCTCTTCAAAATACAGATTCGAGTTTCGGGTCACGCGAAAGGCCGCGCTGGCCAGCACTTCATAGCCGCGATACATCGACGGCAGGTTGCGCGCAATCAACTCCTGCATCAGCAGCAGATCGCAGGCGGATGCGTCCGTCCCGCTAAGCCGCAGGAAGCGCGGCAAAGCGCGCGGCACCGTGATCACGCCCAGCACCGAAGAGCCGCCACGCGATCCGCCGCGTCGGCGCTTGGGCCGCAGCAGAACGGCCAGGCACAGCGCGCGGTTCAGCACGCGCGGAAACGGATGCGCCGGATCAATGGTGATCGGCGTCAGCAGCGGATCGACATCGGACTGGAAATACGACTGGACGCCTTTGCGCTGCGACGCCGTCAGGCTCTTCCAGTTCAGCAGGCGGATGCGCTCCTGTTCGAGCGCCGGCAGCAGCACGTTGTTCCAGCAGGCATACTGGTCGGCCACAAAGCGGTGAATCTCACCGTTCAGAATCTCCAGCGACTGCGCCGGCAGCAGGCCGTCATACCCCGGCTCCGAGGGGCCATCCTCGTTGCGCTGCAACAGTCCGGCCAGGCGAATCTCAATGTACTCGTCCAGGTTGCTGCCCGTAATGGCCAGAAACTTGACCCGCTCCAGCAGCGGATTCGCCGGATCCAGCGCCTCCTCCAGCACGCGCCGGTTGAACTGAATCCAGGATCGGTCGCGAGCCACAAAGAGCGCGGTCTCACCACCAGCCTGACTGCTCCCCTCGCCTGCGCCGGACGCGGTAACGGCCGCCAGACGAGCGGTCACACGCGGCCCGGCTTTGCGCGATTCTGCTTTGCGCGACTCAGCCTTGCCCGGCCTCGCTTTGCGCGGCATCACACCATGCGACGCGCCCTCGCGCGGCGAGGTTTTGCCCGATGCCGCACTGTCCGAGGTCGGTCGCTTGCGGGTCGGCGATTGCTTTTCCGTGATTTTCTCTGCCATGGCCCTGCTTCTTCAGAAACATATCCCGACGCTCGAGTTGCCCGTGTGAAAGTGCGAAGAAAATCCTCTGCGAGGTCGCTGATCGGGCACGGCTTGAGCCAGTGTCTCGCGGAATTTCCGCCCATCGGCAATCGCCTTCGGTTGACGCATTTCCTCGCACAGATAGACGATAGTACAGGAGCCAGCCATGCCAGAGCGCAACCAGCCGCGGAGCGGCACCCAGATGCTGCAAGCCGTCGCAGGAGAACTGTATCACCTGGGAACCATGCTGCTCGGCGAGGGCGAGGCGACGATCCATCTCGTGGAGCGGGCGATCGCCACGGCGGAGATTCCTGCCTGCGCTGATCCGGAAACTGATCCGGAAACTGATCCGGAAGGTGGTCCATCCTCAGCGCTCCACAGCGCGCGCGTCGCCATGGCGGCCTCCGTCATTGAACTGCTCAGCGGTCGCGACAGCCGCGCACTGGCGACTCCGGTCGGCGAGTTCGGACCGCCCAACTGCATTGGCGACGATGATCTGGACGCGGCCGGTGTCTCGGCGGAGGAACTGGAGCGGCTCGTCAGCGGACCGGGACGAGAGCAGCTTCGCGAATGGCTGGAGGGTCTGCCAGTGGCCGAGCGAACGATCTTTGTGCTGCGCGCCGTCGCGGGGCTGTCCACGCCGGAGGTGGCCGGACTGCTGGCGCTGCATGGCGGCGAGGCCGCGCGCGGATGGATGACCGACGCCGTGCGTAACGTCTTTCGCCAGGCGCTCTGTTCGCTGGCCTCCCAGCTTCTGCAGGACTCCGCCAGCCGCTGATTTGACGCTCCGGCGCTTCGTTCGCCATCGCCCGCCGTCACCAACCGTGGGACGCGGCAAAAACCCATGCACCACGGATTTGTGCGGCAATCCGGATGTTTCCGAAACTTCCGTCCGATTGCCGCATCCATACAGTGAAAGAACCTCGAAAGCTTGATTTCCGGCGAACACGCGCAGGCGGATTACTTTAGACAATGGATCGAAGCAAAATCACACAAGCCCTGATCGCATGCCTGTTGGGCGCGGGCGGCGCGGTTTCTCTGGCGCAGGTCGCGCAGCCGCTGATCGGACCGGCAACGGCCCAGGATTTCCATGGCGGCGTGCCGACGGGAACGGTTGAGGCCGCGCCGATCCATCTGACGCTCGACGACGCGATCACGCGCGGCCTGCGTCAGAACCTCGGCCTTCTGCTCAGCCGGACGCAGACTGCGACCGTGCGCGGACAGCAGTTGCAGCAGTTGCAGAACCTGCTGCCGAAGGTGGACGCGAACCTGAGCGAAAACCTGATGGAGACCGACCTGGCCGCAGAGGGACTGCGCGTGCCGGGATTTCCCACCATCATCGGCCCGTTCGGCTACACCGACGTTCGCGCCAACCTGAACTGGACCGCGCTCAGCCTGAATTCGCTGCACAATTATCTAGCCTCGAAGCATGATTTCCGGGCTGCCCAGCTCACAGCCGACGACGCGCGCCAGATGGTGATTCTCACCGTCGGCAATGCGTATCTGATGGTTGTGGCCGATCAATCCGAGGTGGACGCGACCCAGGCCGAGGTTGCCACATCAAAGACCTCGCTCGATCAGTCCACGGCGCGGCACGACGCTGGCACGGCACCGAAGCTTGATGTGCTGCGCGCGCAGGTCGATTACCAGACGCACCAGCAGCAGTTGATCGTGGCGCGGAATCAACTGGTGAAGGACAAGCTCGCGCTGGCCCGCGCAATCGGCCTGCCAATGGCGCAGGAGTTCACCGTGGCCGACTCGATCCCCTACCAGGCATTCGACCAGCCCGATGTGCGGACGGAAATCCGCCAGGCACTGGCCACGCGCAAGGATCGCCAGGCATCCGCACAGACGACCGCATCGATGATCGAGCAGCGCAAGGCGGCCACCGCCGACCGGCTGCCGACGGTGAAAGTCAGCGCGGACTACGGCGACATCGGCGTGAATCTGAACCACTCGCACGGAACCGGCGACGCCAGCGGGACGCTGACCATTCCCATTTTCAAGGAAGCGCAGTTTCGCGGCGAGGCCGCGATGGCGCAGTCCCAACTGGACCAGCAGAAGGCGAAGCAGAGCGACCTCGACGCCCAGATTGAGGCGGACATCCGCGACGCGCTGCTCGACATCGCCTCGACGGAAAAGCAGGTCGCCGTGGCCGAGTCCAACAGAAATCTGGCCACAGAGGAGTTGTCCGACGCGCAGCAGCGTTACGCGGCTGGCGTCAGCGACAATCTGGCCGTCACCCAGGCCCAGCAGTCCGTGGCCCAGGCGGACGAAAGCTATATCAACAGCCTCTACCAGCACAACGTCGCGAAGCTCAATCTCGCGCGTTCCATGGGCATGGCGCAGAACTACAAAGAGTATCTCGGAGGAAAGTAACCGTGGCCGACGCGACAACAACCGGGGCAAACGAACAAGTGCAGAACGGCGCAACAGGCCGCAAGCGGATGATTGCCATCATCGTGCTGGCAATTCTCGCCGTGGGCGGTGGATTCTTCTACTGGCGCTCGACGCTGGTCGAGGATACCGACGACGCGCAGATCAATGGCCATCTCATCCAGATCAGCTCGCGCATCGCCGGTCAGGTGATTCATGTCAACGTGGGCGAGAACCAGTACGTGACCCAGGGAACGGTCATCGCCGAGTTGGATCCGCGCGACTTTGAAGTCGCCGTGCAGAACGCCGAGGCGGCCGTGGCCAGTGCGGTAGCCGCCGCGCAGGCGGCCAAGGTGACCGTGCCGATCACGACTGTGAACACCGGCAGCAATCTTCGCTCCGCCAGCGCTGACCTGAGCGGCGCTTCCGCCACCGTGCAGCAGGCCGAGCAGCAGTTGCAGGCTGCCGAAGCCCGCGTCGCCGAGGCCCGCGCGAACAACTTCAAGGCGCAGTCGGATCTCGATCGCTATCGTCCGCTCGTGGCCAGGGATGTGATCAGCAAACAGCAGTTCGACGCTGCCGTCTCCGCAGCGGACGCGACCAAGGCCGCGCTCGCCGACGCCCTCGCCAGCCAGCAGGCCGCGCAGACTGCCGTGAAGATCGCTCACGACCGGGAAGCGCAGTCCCAGGCGCTGCTCCACTATGCCGAGACCGCGCCGCAGCAGGTGGAGGCGCAGAACGCGCGCGCCCGCCAGGCGGAGGCGCAGGTGAAGTCCGCCGAAGCGCAACTGGAGCAGGCGAAGCTCAACCTGAGCTACACGAAGATCGTCGCGCCGGTGAACGGCATCATCACGCGCAAGAGTCTGGAGATCAATCAGAACGTCTCCGTGGGCCAGAACCTGATGACCCTCGTTTCGCTCGATGATCTCTGGGTGACGGCGAACTTCAAGGAGACGCAGTTGCGGCACATTCGCCCGGGTGAGAAGGTCGAGATCGATGTGGACGCGACGGGCAAAACCTACTCCGGGCGCGTGACGCAGGTGGGCGGCGCGACGGGATCAGTGCTCTCGCTGTTCCCGCCGGAAAACGCGACCGGCAACTACGTCAAAGTCGTCCAGCGCGTGCCGGTGCGCATCGATTTCACGGACCTGAAGGACGAGGACGGCAACCACCTCCTGCGGCCCGGCCTCAGCGTGGAGCCGACAGTCCGGATTCAGTAGCTTCCTCTTTGAGGGATTTCAACGCGGGGGACGCAAAAGCGGGCGGGATTGCCAGAGCGCACTCCCGCCCGTTTTCTTTCGCGCGGCAGCCAGGCTGGCCGCGAGCGGACTACCATGGAATTCGATGCGTATTCTGACCGCAACCGAGATGGCCGCCTGCGACCGCGTGACCAGCGAGCGGTTCGGAGTTTCGCCAGCGGCGCTGATGCGGGCCGCGGGCGAAGCGGTGGCGCGCTTCGCTGCTCTGCACTATGGCGACAGGCGGCGCGTGCTGGCGCTCTGTGGGCGCGGCAACAACGGCGGCGACGGCATGGTGGCCGCGCAGGCGCTGGCCGCTCGCGGCTGGCAGGTGACGGCGATCCTGCTCGGCGCCGAAGGGACGCTCCGCGAGGAACTGCGCGCGTTGTGGCGCAGCGTGAAATCCGATGGTCGCGTGCGACTCCTCGCCTGCGCCGATGCGGCATCGTTGCAAACGCTGCTGGCCGAGTGCGCCGACACGGAACTGGTGCTGGACGCGATGGTCGGAACAGGCTTTCGCGGTCCGCTGCGCGGGTTGCCGTTGTGCGCCGTGGAGTGGCTGCGCGCGCAGGCCATTCCGGTGCTCGCCGTGGACCTGCCGTCGGGCTGGGATGCGGACCAGAACTGCGCCGAGCTTGCCGCGCCTGCTGATTCCGTTGTCACGTTCACGGCTCCCAAACCGGCGCACGCATTCGGACTGCTGACTCGGCGCTGGTCCGATCCCGTGGTCGTCGTCGGCATCGGATCGCCCGAGGAAGCTGTCCGCACAGGCTACGGAATGCACTGGGCTGGCTCGGCGAAAGCAATTTTTGAAGCAGCCCGCGCCGCGAACGCGCACAAGGGCAGCTTCGGCCACGTTCTGGTCGCGGGCGGCAGCGCGGGCAGGGCCGGAGCTGTCGCAATGGCCGCGATGGCCGCGATGCGCACCGGCGCTGGGCTGGTGACGGCGGCCGTGCCGGAGCCGTTGATGCCGCTCGTTGTCGGCTTCGCGCCGGAGATGATGACCGTGCCGCTCGCGACCGATGCCGAGACGCTGCTCCGGCGAAAAACCGTGCTCGCCATCGGTCCGGGCCTGGGAACGGAAGCCGATGCCGCAGCCGCGCTGCGCGGGCTGCTCGACGCCTGCCGCGTGCCCGCGGTGATCGACGCCGACGCCCTGAATCTGCTGGCGCGCGAGCCGGGCAGCGTGAAGGCGCTGGCGCGTGGCAGAAAGCTGATCCTGACGCCGCATCCGGGCGAGATGGCGCGGCTGGCGGGCAAGCCCGTAGCCGAGATTGAGAGCGATCGCGTGAGCATCGCGCGCGATTATGCAGCGGCGAATCAAGTAACCCTGGTGCTCAAAGGGCATCGCACGCTGGTGGCGCGCGCCGATGGACGGATCGCCGTGAATACTACGGGCAATCCGGGCATGGCCAAGGGCGGCAGCGGCGACGTGCTGACAGGCATGATCGCAGCCGCCGTGGCGCAGTTTCCCGACCGTATCGACGAGGCCGTCGAGGCTGCGGTCTGCCTGCACGGCCTCGCTGGCGACTGCGCCGCGCGCAGACTGGACGAGCACACGATGCTGGCCACGGATACCATCGCCGCGCTGAGCGAGGCCTTTCGGCTGAGGCTTGCGGACGACAATGGATTCATCTGGCTGCAAGGGGCGGCGCAGGCAAACCGGGAGCGACGAGCGTGAAACATGTATTCGAGAGCGCATCGGACGAAGAGACGCGAGCGATTGGGGCGAAGATTGCCGCGGAGATTGCCGCGCTGGCCGCTCCGCCGCGCCTGCTGATTCTGACCGGCGATCTGGGCGCGGGCAAGACCACGCTGGTCAAGGGCATCGTCGCCGCGCTCGCCGCCGAAGACGAAGACGCCGTGACCAGCCCGACCTTCACGCTGGTGCATTCCTACGAGGGTTGGTCCGAAGGCCGACCCGTAACGGTGCTGCATCTGGACCTCTATCGGCTGGAGGACGAGCGCCAACTGGCCACGCTGGGACTGGCCGAGATGGCCGCGGCCGACGACGCTCTGGTGCTGGTCGAGTGGGGCGAGCGATTCCCGAGCGTGCGCGAGCTGGCCGATGGCTCGATTCGCATCGAGACAACCGGGCCGCAGAGCCGACGAATTACGCTGGAGATGAAAACAGCCTGAGCTAACGCAGAATCACAGTAGGTGTACCCGGACTTGCCCTTGTTCGGGCTGCCGTTCTTCGAGGAACGGCAGCATCCAGATTGGCTCCGCTGGGCACAGTAGCTGTGATTCTGCTTTAGCGTTGCGTCTGGCTCAGGCTGCTTTTTTGCGACTCTCGCTCAATCAGATCGCGGCCAGTGCCTGGTCAAGATCGGCGATCAGATCGTCCTTGTGCTCGATGCCGATCGACAGTCGCACCAGTCCCTCGGTGATGCCCATTTCGAGCTTGCGTTCCGGGCTGAGCGCGGCGTGCGTGGTCGTCGATGAGTGCGAGGCAAGCGACTCGACGCCGCCGAGCGACTCGGCGTTGAGGAAAATCCGGATGGCCGCGAGAAACTTGCCTGCGGCCTCGCGGCTGCCGATGTCGATGCTCATCATCGCGCCGAAGCCCTTCTGCTGGCGGCAGGCAAGCTCATGCTGCGGATGCGACGCCAGGCCCGGATAATTCACCTGGCGCACCTTCGGGTGGGTGGCAAGCCAGGCGGCCACGGCGCGACCGTTCTCCTCGTGCTGGCGCATGCGCAGCGGCAGGGTCTTGATGCCGCGCAGGATCAGAAAACACTCCAGCGGCGAAAGCGTCGCCCCGACGGCCTTCTGCACCAGCAGCGTGCGCTCGGCCTGCTGCTGCGTCGTGGTGATGAGCGCGCCGCCGAGTCCATCCGAGTGGCCGTTCAGGTACTTGGTCGTCGAGTGCATGACGATGTCGGCACCGAGATCGAGCGGGCTTTGCAGAAACGGCGAGAGAAACGTGTTATCGACGCTGACTTCAATGCCGTGCGCGTGCGCAATCTCACAGACGGCGCGGATGTCGGTCAACTGCATCAGGGGATTGCTCGGCGTCTCGCAGTAGATGAGCTTCGTGCTGGGGCGGATCGCGGCCCGCAGCGCGTCCAGGTTGCCCATGTCCACGTACTCGATGGCGATGCCGTAGTGGCAGATGATCTGGTCGAGCAGGCGCGCAGTGCCGCCATACACATTGTGCGAGCAGATCAGATGGTCGCCGGAGCGCAGATGCGCGACCAGAGCCGAAATCGCGGCCATCCCCGTGGCAAACGCGAATCCCTTGACGCCAGCGCGGTCCTTGGCCTCCAGCGCGGCCAGCGACAGCTCCAGACGGTCGCGCGTCGGGTTGCCGGCGCGGGAATAATCCCAGCCCTTGTCCGTGCCGATGCCCGTCAGCTCAAAGGTGGAGGAAAGATACAGCGGAACGTTCACCGCTCCGGTGAGCGGGTCAGGATGCTGGCCGGCATGCACGGCCAGCGTTTCGTACTTGTAGGACGACATGAATCTACCTCGAATGGGATCGCAATTCTATGACTCTCAGGGTATCGCGCAGACGCACAATCCCCCAAACCACCATTGCATGGAGCAGCCGCGCGCCTTGCGCGCCACGGCCATCCGTGGCCGCTCCCGTTGGTCGCGGGCGGGACGCTGCTGAGGATGGCGCGAACAGCATATCCTCTCCGGGAGTGACAACAAAAAAAGTGGCTTCGGAAGGAGGACGCATCTCCGGTCAGCCGCCGGCGATGGCTCCGAGGATCAGCAGCGGTTCGCGGCCCTGGGCAATTGCCTCGGGCAGGGCTGCGTCGAGCGGCTGGTGGCTGATGTCCGTTCCGCAGGCGAAGAAGCGGACGAGCGTGCGGCGCTTGCCGGTGGCCGGGTCGCGGAGGGTGTTGCGCAGGGCCGGATGAGCCGCCTCCAGCGCGGTGATGACGCTGGCCAGCGTGACCGGCGGCTCGACGGCGAGCGCGATGGGGTCGTGGCTCACGATGTCGGCGTGGAGCCGGAGCGCGGCGGGAAGTTCGACCTGAATCGCAGTGGGCATGCGCGGTTGCGAATCAGAATAGCACCGGACAATGCGCGGCGGGACCATTTCCATTCGCAGGTCGGCAAGAGTGATTCGGCCATGCCGTGAGTGCGCTGGAGGTCTGCGAACCCAGCTCGCCTCCGCCGCATGCCACGCAAGTGGGAACCTCTGGCCGCGAGCGCCATCCGCTCCAGCGCGTCACCTGTCTCGCCGTCATCTGAGGCCGAACAATCCCCGGCGCAAACCACGCGCGATCCGGACCCGATGCGCACTCCGGCGCGCTTCCAGACGCGCACCCGGCACGCTTCCAGACGCGCACCCAGACGCGCACCCACGGTCGTTCGTCCAACATCCCCCGCGTCGCGCTTCATCCCCTGCGTCACGCTGCGCTCTCACGCTACGGTGTGCAGGCCACCTGTATATTCGTCACGTTGCCCGCGCCCACGGTCCCCGTTCCGTTTGTCACTGTGCAGGCCTGGCCCGTCGGCTGCGTCTGCACCGATACGGTATAGGCTGTGCCGGTTGCGTACCCGTTCGGGAAGAACGTAAACGTCGTCGCATTGACCATCGGTGTCACCGTATGCGTTCCATCCGTCAGCACCAGCCCCACGGATTTCAGCCCGGAGATCGTTCCGCCTATCGCAAAGCCGCTCTGCGGCGACTGGAGAACCTCGTAGACCGCTCCGTTCCCCGCTGAACCGCCATACTCCGTCATGCCGTAGAGATTCCCCGCTCCATCCATCAGCAGGCGATTGTTCGGCGCGGTCGGGGCAACCGCTGTCCCGCCGCAACCGAATGTGTAAAGTATCGTTTCGGTGTGCGTCCCGGCTGCAATCTCGAAGAGCGTCCCACCGCCTGCCGGGCAAGTGGACGTGCTGCCGCCATTCTGCGTCACGCCGTAGAGATTCCCGGCGCTGTCCATCACCAGCCCCCGGATCGGATTTGCGCCATCCGTTCCGCCCTGGAACGTGTACAGCGTGGTCAGCGTGTGCGTCGCGGGCGAATACTCAAAAACCGTTCCGTAGCTCGTCGCTCCGCCGCCAGCAGCGCCGCCATTCGTGACGCCGTAGAGATTTCCCGCGCTGTCCATGACCAGTTGACCATCGGGAACCAGACCATCGCTCTGCCCGGTGAACGCATAGAGGACCGTCGCCGTCGAGGCTCCGCTGGCGATCTCGTAGATCGTTCCGCAGCCCGTCTGGCAGGTCGATGGAGGCGTCGTCAGGTTCCCGATTCCGGTCGAGACTCCGTAGAGATTTCCCGCGCCGTCCATCACCAGCCCGCCACTGGCGAAGCCAACGCTGTCGTAGCCGCCCGTGTACTGCGGCGTCTGCGATCCAGCCGCGATTTTGAAGACCGGCCCCGACGACCCGGAGGTGGAATTTCCCTTAACCGTTCCGTACAGGTCGCCCGCCGTGTCCATCAGCAGACCACCCTGCGGAGCGGAGCCATCCGTCGATCCGACCAGCGCGTGAAGGATCGTCTCCGTCTGCGTGCTCGGTGCGACCTCGTAAATCACCCCGCTACCGGGGTTGACGGGGGACGAGCCGCTTCCACCGCCATCCACGGTCGTTCCGTACAGATTTCCCGAGCCATCCATGATCAGGTCGCCCAGCGGGTCCGAGCCATCGCAGCTCGTGCAGGTCGTCTGATACCCCGTGAACGCATGCAGCACCTTGTCCTGGCCCGCCGTCGGACTCAGCTCAAAGACCGTTCCGCAGCCTCCCAGGTTGCAGTTTCCGTTCTCGTTGCCGCCCAGCTTCGTCGTCCCATACAGGTTCCCCTTGCTGTCCATAATCAGCGCGCTGGCCAGCCCGTTGTAAAGCCCTGCTGAATTCGCACCGTCCGTTCCGCCCTGGAACGAATACAGCATCCTGAAGTTCGACGAGCCGAACGGCGCGCTGCCCGTGCTCTGCGCATTGCAGGCCACCGTTACATTCGTCACATTCGCCGTCGCCGTTCCCGTCCCGTTCGTCACCGTGCAATACGGCGCAATCGGCTGGCTGCCCGGGATCGTCACCGCATAGTCATCCCCGGATGGAATCGCAGTGCTGAAGGTGAAGTCCGACGGCGTTCCACAGCCCGGCCCCACCTGAATCGTCGTCGTGTTGCTGGCGTTCACGGTCGTATCCGCCAGTGACAGCGCCACGCAGTTCCCATACGTCTCCGTTCCGAAGGTCGCGCTCCCGCCAATCGTGTATCCGTTGCTCGGCGTGGCCGTGCTGCCGGAGCCAGCCGCGCCCGATCCGCCAAACTCCGGATTGCAGGCACCATACTGTGGCAGCCCGATCGAGAAGCTCAGCGAATCGCCCACGATCTGCCCCGTCAGCGTATAGAACCCGCTGGCCACGCACGCCGGCGACGGACTCGTCGCATTCACCACACCCGACGCCGAAACCGTCCCGCTGAACGAGCTGTTGAAGTTCACTCCCGGCTCGCCCACCACCGTCGTCGTCATCGTGATCGTGATCTTGCCATTGCTGCTCACGCTCGCCGAGTACGTCCCCGTGCTCGGCGTCGTGCCGCCGCAACCCGGACACTCCAGATAAAAGTCGCCCGTGTACGTCCCGCTCGTCGTCAGCGTCGGCGGCGGCAGCGCCGTCCGCGACAGCACCAGCGTCCCGTTATCCCCGTTTGGCTTGCTGCAACTGCCCGTCATCGCCGCCAGGTTCAGCGAACACGACAATCCATTCGTCAGGCTCGCCGTCGCGCTCGTCCCGGACCACGTTCCGGACAGCGCGCTCGACCCCGTCGTGATCCCTTCCACCGTCCCATCCGGAGCCAGGATGAATATCCCCTGTCCCGGATTTCCGCCGCTCGTCGCCGCCGGAGTGTAGTTCGCGTACCACAGACCGCTGTTGGTAATCGAAGCCGCTCCACCCGGTCCCAGGTCTTCGCTGATCGTCGCCGTCGCCGTGCCGCCGCTGGTCGGCGTATAGGTGATCGTCGCGCTTGTCGCGCCACCCGTCACCGTCGCCGTCGCCGTGCCGCCGCCCGGTATCACCAGATTGATCTCCAGACCGCTCCCGGAGACCATCCACGTCCCGCCAAACAGCGTGTTCTGCGTGATATTCAGCCCCGTAATCATCCCATTCGCCTGCAATATCAGATACAGGTCGCAGGTTCCACTCGAACAACCCGAGATCTTCCAGATGGAATTGGCATACGCCTGCGCGGACGTCGTCTGGCTGCTCGCCGCCGCCTCCGCCGCCATATACGCATCCGCGAGCGCCGTCGAAGGCGACACCACCAGGCTGCTGTCGCTCACAATCGTCGAAAGATTGTTGGCAATCGTCTCCATCAGCGTCGAGCCGTTGGCCGCCGTCTCCTGCGCCAGCGCCGTCAGCAGCGCATTCACCCCGCTGCCCGACGGCATCAGCAGCGTCGTCGTCGAACCCGTTCCACCAGAGGCGACATTCGACAGCGTCTGCAAAAACGCCGCAATCGCCGCCGAGTTTGGCGCATTCGAACTGTTCGACCCCGGCGCCTCGCCGGAAATCGTGAACGGCGTCACGATCCCGCCCGTCGGAATCGTCGTCCCGCCGCTCTGGCCCGCCGCCGACCCAAGCGAAACCCCCAGCACCGAAAACGTCACCGTGTCCCCGCTCTGATACGTAAACGACCCATCCGCCAGCGTCGTTCCGCTCTGCCCCGAGGGCGACGTCACATACGAGACCCCATTCACCGGCGCGTCAATCAGGTATCCGGTCATCGTAGCCGGGGGCGTATTTGCCGCGCAGCTCACGGCGATGTTCGTCACATTCGCCGAACCGACCGTCCCCGACCCATTCGCCACCGAGCAGGTCTCGCCCGTCGGCTGCTCCGTCACCCCCACCGAATAGTTCGCCCCCGAGGGCACAGGGATCGCATACGTAAACGAAGTCTCCCCCGCCGACAGTGCCACCGTCTGGTTGCTCACCGACTCCGTCAGCGTCAGCCCGTTCGCCGTCAGCCCCGTAACCGTCCCGCCAATCGTATACGTCGGGTTCGCCGCGCAGCTCACCGCGATGTTCGTCACATTCGCCGTCCCCACCGTCCCTGACCCATTCGCCACCGTGCACGTCTCGCCCGACGGCTGCGTCTCCACCGACACGGCATAGCTCGCGCCCGTCTGCTCCGCCGTGGCAAACGTAAACGTCGTTGCACCCGCCGCCGGACTCGCCGTCTGGTTGCTGATCGTCTCCTGCAACACCAGCCCGCTCGCCGTCAGCCCCGTAATCGTTCCGCCAATCGTATACATCGGAATCGGATTCGCCGAGCAGGCAACCGCGATATTCGTCACGTTGCTCGACGCCACTGTTCCCGATCCATTCGTCACCGTGCAGCTCTCACCCGCCGGCTGCGTCGTCACCATCACCGCATAGCTCGCGCCCGACGCCACCGCCGTCGGAAACACAAACGTCGTCGCACCCGCCGCCGGACTCACCGTCTGTCCGCTCACCGACTCCTTCAGCACCAGCCCGCCTGCCGCCAGACCCGTAATCGTCCCGCCAATCGTATACGTGCTCGCAGCGCAGGTCACCGCAATGTTCGTCACATTCGCCGACCCCACCGTCCCCGATCCATTCGCCACCGTGCAGCTCTCGCCCGTCGGCTGCGTCTTCACAATCACGTTGTAGCTCGTGCCCGACGGCACCGAATTGAACACCGTAAACGAGGTCGTCCCCGACTGGATCGTGATCGTCTGCCCGCTGTCGGTCTCCTCCAGCACCAGCCCGCTCGCCGTCAGCCCCGTCACCGTGCCGTTCACGGTGTAGCTGCTGCTCCCGCCACCGCCACCATTGCCGCCACCGCTCTTGCCACCGCCACAGCCCGTCAACGCCAGGCCCACCCCAAACAGCACTCCCGCACAAACCGCAAA
Source organism: Acidobacteriota bacterium (assembly GCA_021846275.1). Taxonomy (GTDB): domain Bacteria; phylum Acidobacteriota; class Terriglobia; order Terriglobales; family Acidobacteriaceae; genus Acidicapsa. The sequence goes on along the minus strand of JAJZBZ010000002.1, from coordinate 30,845 downwards.
ACGCATACGCCGTCTCCCCTCGCGATCCGCCGACACCCGCGCGCCGGCCAGACTTCCGCCTCATAGCCACATGCAAAACCTGGCGAAAGCAAAGCCGCCGACAAAAGCGCCCAGCGCCCCGTCTCAACCCATAACGCGGAAACGAAGAGAAAAACCCGCCACCACAGCCACCCACTCAGCCGCCAAAACCCATAAAAGTTTTGTGGAAAACCCAGCCCAGCCCCACCCGCGACCAACGGAAGCGCCACAAATCTCGGTGGCGACCGAAGGTCGCTTCCGCTGCATGCAATGCTCGTCCCTGCAGGGAACCTGTTTCTGAGTCGTCAGTCGTCAGCAGTCAGTCGTCAGCAAAGACCTTGCTCTTGTCTTTGCCTTTTTGTTGTCATTCCCGAAGGGAATCTGCTTCTTGCTTCGGCCTCAGCCGCAGCCCACCCGCGACCAACGGGAGCGCCACAAAAGTTCGTGGCGACCGAAGGTCGCGTCTGCTGCATGCAATGCTCATTCCCGCAGGGAATCTGTTTTTGAGTCGTCAGTCGTCAGCAGTCAGTCGTCAGCAAAGCCCTTGCTCTTGTCCTTGCTCTTTTGTTGTCATTCCCGCAGGGAATCTGCTTCTTGCTTCGGCCTCAGCCGCAGTCCACCCGCGACCAACGGGAGCGCCACAAATCTCGGTGGCGACCGAAGATCGCGGCTGCTGCATGCAATGCCATGCAATGCTTATTTTGTTGCGCCGCCGTCTTCCGTCTTGTGGATGAACGCTGCCACATCGCTGTGGAAGTGGCCCAGCACCGTGTCATTCACATAGATCATGTGTCCCGCCGGGTAGTAGTGGTACTCGATATTCTTCTGCAGATCCTGCGGAATCGGCAGGTGCAGCATCTCGAATTTGCCCTCGTAAAACGGCGTCGCCAGATCGTAGTAGCCACCGGCCACCAGCACATGCATCCCTGGATTTGCCTTCATCGTGTGCGCCAGGCTCGGCATCACATTCTGCCCGTCCTCGCCGTTCCGGTACTGCCAGCGAAAATCCGGATCGCGATACGCGCTCGGCTTGTACGTCTGGCTCTCGCCATACTTCAGCGTCTCGCGCAGATAGCTGTTGATCGCCGCCGTATACGCCGACGAAACCGCATTGCTCTGCGGATCGTACTGCGCCTGCTCGCTCAGCGGATCGTAATCCGGCCCCGTGTAGCGCGTATCCAGCCGTCCCGTCGAGGTATCCGTCGCATCCAGCAGCATCTTGCTGAACGCGCCGCCCTCCACGCGCAGATTGCTCTTCAGCAGGTAGTCCACCGGCAGTCCGGTGTAGGCATGCATCTGCTCGGCGACTTTCTGCCGTTCCGCCTCCGGCAGCGCCGCGCCCTCCAGCAGCGCGTGCATGTAGTCACCCAGCGCCCACTGCTCCACCTCGGGCAACAGGGCATCCAGCGTCGCCGGCGGATTCGGCAGCTTGTGGTGATACCACGCCGTCGCCGCATACGTCGGCATCGCCAGCGCATACGCCTGGTCCACGCCCGGATTCAGCCTCGGCTCGTCCACGCTGTTGTCAAAGCTCAGAATCGTTGACAGCAGGATCACGCCATTCACGTCAATCCCGTGCAAATCCGCGCTCAGCACCGCGCTTCGCGGCGTCCCATAGCTCTCGCCCATCAGATACTTCGGCGAATCCCAACGGCTGTACTTCGTCAGAAACCGCCGTATGAACCGCGCAAACGCCTCGGCATCCGGATCGATCCCGTAAAACGCCTTGCCCGCGTCCTTGCCAAACACCCGGCTGAACCCCGTTCCCGGCGCGTCGATAAACACCAGGTCGCTCGCGTCCATCAGGCTGAAATCGTTATTCGCCACCGTATACGGCGCGCCCTCCGGATGCGTCACATCCGCCACCTGCACCCGGCGCGGCCCAAAACATCCCATGTGCAGCCACATCGTCGAGCTGCCCGGTCCGCCGTTGTAGAGGAACGTCACCGGACGCTTCGTCTCCGTCGCGCCCTTTTTGAAGTACGCCACATAAAACATCCGCGCCGTCGGTGCCGCGTCCTTCGCGTCCTTCGGAGCCGTCGCCGCATACTCCGGCAGCAGCTTCCCATCCAGCCCCAGTTGCGCGTCGGCGGCCTCGGTCCCGCCCACGGTAATCGTTCCGGCAACGGCTGTGTACGCGATTGCCTGCCCGCCCACCGTCACCGTTCCGTCCGTCGTCGAGTCCGCCGTCATCGTCGGCATCTTTGCCGCATCGTCAGCCTTCGCCGCCGCCTGTCCCCACGCAGTCGATCCCATCACACCCGCTGTCGCGATCAGCGCCAGCGCCCACTTCATCCGGTTCCCCATCTCTGCTCATCCTCCAGTGACGCAACCAGTGCAGTCACCCTTGAGTCTAAAGCAGTTTCCCGACAGGTGTGCCCGGCGAGACTGGAATTTCGCGCAGCTTCTGCTCAGGAAAAGCCGCACCTCACGATGTCGGCTCGGGCATCGTAACCGTGAAACCGCTCCGACCGCACCGTCCTCGGCAAACCCGGCACGGGACAACTCCCGCGCCAGGTTTTCCTTTTTTCCCCATCGTCTCCACTCTCCGTCCTCGACCCAGGATTTTTTTTGCAGAAACTGGCATGCAATTATTCGCGTCTGTGCCATACTGCAATTCCAACACCGGACCTGCGCCGGAACGCAGCCGTCAGGACTGGCCGACTGATTACTACTCAGTAATCATTTGGCTAAGTTTCTGTTGGCAAGAAAATTAATACCACCCCCCCTGGGGGGGGTAACCGGGTTAATAGCAAACCAGTAACCCGTCGAAAATCCACTCAAGCCGATGAATAATATACTCTTATCCAACAATCATCGATTCCGGCTACTCGCAGACATCCAAACCCGGCCCGCGACCAACGGAAGCGTCCACCCATCTCGCCTGGCGCGCAAAGCGAGCGGCTGCCGCATGCAAGGCGATCCATCAGGGCCTGGTCGCCTCGGCGGTGGTCGGGCTGGCCTTCGGAGCTGGAACGGCGGTTCCCATTCCCTCGGTCAGGGTCAGAATGCGGTCCACGCCTGGCACGGCAAAGCTCTCGACGCTTCCGTCCGGCCAATGAACTTCGAGCCGGTCGACGGTCGTCGCCTGTCCCAGTCCGAAGTGTGGCCGCTGGTCGTTCGACGAAAGATAGCTGCCGCCGCTCAGCACGTCCTCGCGCTGCCGCATCCCGTTCGCCGTCAGATAGACGACCGCGCCCACGGCATCGCGCGGGCTTTTGCCCGTGCCGACGAGCTTCATCTCCAGCCAGTGATTGTGGTCCTGGCTCACGTTGCGCAGCAGCACCGGATGCCCGTCCATCACGTTGATGACGACATCCATTTTGCCGTCGTTGAACAGGTCGCCCACGGCCATGCCGCGCCCGGCGATCACGTCCGCCAGTCCCGTGCCTTCGACTGCGGGAACCGGCTCGAATCGCTTGCCCGCAATGTTGTGAAAGAGCATCGGCCGCTCCTTCCAGCTCGTGCCCCAGTTGTATTTGTCCGCCTGCGGAAAGACGTGTCCATCGCTCATCATCAGGTCTTTCCATCCGTCGTTGTCGTAGTCAAAAAACGCGTCGCCCCAGCTCAGGAACGGCACGGTAATCTCGCCCAGTCCCGTCTGGTCGCTGATGTCGGTCAGGTTCGCGTCGCCCTCGTTGTGATAGAGCGGCTTGTAGTCGTCGGAAAAGGTCGTGTTAAAAACATCCAGCAGCCCGTTGTTCTGGTAGTCGCCCACGGCAATGCCCATCGAAGCCGTCTCGTGCCCGGCCTGATCCAGCGCATAGCCCGAGGCGTAGCTCACATCCTCAAATGTCCCGTCGCCCTTGTTCAGGTAGAGATAATTCGGCGTCGAGTCGTTGCCCACCAGCAGGTCCGGCCTGCCGTCATTGTTGATGTCGGCAAAGACCGCGCCCAGCCCGTAATACTTCGCCGGATCGGAGACGCCTGCCTTTTCGCTCACGTCCGTAAAGGTGCCGTCGCCGTTGTTGTGGAAGAGGTGATCCGGCTCGCCTTCCAGTCCGCGCGGACCACAGGCCACCTGTTCGCCGCGAAAGGTGCAGAATGCGTTCTGGTCCGAGCTTTGCGGCAGGTGATTCCAGTCCCAGTGCAGATACCCGGCCACGAACAGGTCCAGCCGCCCATCGCCGTCGTAATCGCCCCACGTCGCGCCCGACGACCAGTTGCCCAGCGTCACTCCGGCCTTTTCAGCCACGTCCGTGAACGTGCCGTCGTGATTGTTGTGGTAGAGCCGGTTCTTGCCGAAGTTCGAGACGAAGATGTCCGGCCAGCCATCGTTGTCATAGTCGGCTATCGCCACGCCAAATCCCCAGCGATCGTTGGTCACGCCAGCCTTCGCAGCCACGTCGGTAAACGTGCCGTCGTGGTTGTTGTGAAACAGCGCCGCATGGGGTGGCGTCGCCTTGCCCGTCAGCGCGTCCACGGTCGAGCCGTTCACGACGTAAATATCCAGCCATCCGTCGTTGTCATAATCGATCAGCCCAACACCCGACCCCTTCGTCTCGATGATGTAGGTCTTCGCCGGCGTGCCCATCGTATGCGTCCAGTGCGTCAGCCCGGCCTTTTCGGAGACATCCTCGAAGATCACCGGCCCGCTCGTGACGAATCCGCCCTCGGTGATCGGGCGTCCCTTGCTGTCCAGTTGCGGCTGAGCAGTTTTCGGCTGAGCAGTTTGCGACTGCGGGGTGCCGCTCATCGTCTGGTCCGCCGGCTTGCCGGTCGATGCACTCTGCGCGCCGAGCGCGCGCGGGCAAACGGAGACGGCGGCAAGGAAAACGGCAAAGGACGCAACAAGGGGAAGGCTCGAAGAAAATCCAGATACGAAACGCATGCACGCCAGTATACGGTCCGAGCTTCGGCCCGGTATCGACCGTTCGATGGAGAAAGACAGATGTTTGCCTGAAGCTGAGCGGAGCAAATGCTCAGTTGCCCTGCAATGTGCAGTCCACAACGAAGCGCCCGATCTGCAACTCTGCGCTCGTGCCCGGCTCCGCCTGCCAGATGCGCAGCGATTCCACGCGCGTTCCCGCCTGCGCGCGATGCGCCTCCACATAGCCAAGCAGCCTGCCGGATACGGCCTCATGCACATGCAGCCGGATCGCGTCGCCGTCCCGCTCCCAGCCAAAGATATATTGCCCCGGCCGCAGTTCCACCGCGCCCATCTTCATCGGCGACTGGACTAAAAGATAGTGCGAATACTTGCCATCCGCCGAGTAGCCGGCCGTAATCAGCACCACCCCGGCAATGAAATGTCCCTCGCCGTCCGTGATCCCGCTCGCCGTGCGCATCTCGGTTTCGATGTGCTCTTTTTCCACCGGCGCGCGCAGCGGCAGAACGGCGCTCAGCTCGGCATCCGTCGCCTTGCGCCACACTGCGTGCGTGCCAGCCGCCGCCAGTGGCAGCGCCCACGCGGCCAGCAGAGCCAGCGACAGTGTCCAAATTGCCAGCAGCCGAGTCCAGGCGGCCAGTGGCCGCATCGGTGGAACCGGCTTCGCGGTCATCCCTCTCATCGGCGAATATCTCCCGTCGTATCCAGTTGCACCAGTCCGCGCTGGATCGCCGCCGTCGCCGCCTGCGTCCGGTCAGAGACGCCCAGCTTGCCCAGCAGGCTGTTGATATGCGTCTTCACGGTCGCCTCGCTGATCTCCAGCTCCGTGCCAATTTCCTTGTTGCTCTTGCCGCTCACGATCTGTTCCAGCACGTCCTGCTCCCGATGCGTCAGCTCTTCGGCTCCCATGCGCTCGGCCAGCTTCTGCGCAATCACCGGCGGAATGCAGGATTTTCCCGCATGCACCTGTCGGATCGTCGTCACCAGCGTCTCCGCCGTCATGCCCTTCAGCAGATAGGCCCGCGCGCCGGCCTGCAACGCGCGATAAATATCCTCGTCGCCATCAAAGGTCGTCAGCACAATGAATCGCGCATAGCCTTCGCGACGCCGGATCGCCTGAATCACTTCCACTCCGCTGCGCTTCGGCAGCCGCAGATCGATCAGCGTAATATCCGGCCGCAGGCTGTTCCACTGCGTCACGGCCGCTTCGCCATCGGCTGCCTCGCCCACAACGTGCATCCCGTCCACCACGCTCAGCAGCGCGGCCAGCCCCTGTCGGACAACGTGATGATCCTCCACAATCAGTATGCGAATCGCCTGGTTCACGATTGACTCCTTCCATCGTTCCGGGAGGTCGCCGCGTTGCGTCCCGTCGTCGCGTCAGACAGCGTAATCCTCACCGTCGTCCCCTTGCCCGGCTCGCTCGTGATCTCCATCGTTGCTCCGATTCCTTCCGCGCGCTCCGTCATGCCAATCAGCCCGTAGTGCCCGGCGGGCGACGATGGACCACCAGCTTGCAGCAGGGTAGCCGGAAATCCGCATCCATCGTCTGTGACGGTCAGCACAACCGTGCTCTCATCGTACTCCAGCCGCAGTGCCAGATGCCGCGCCCGGGCGTGCTTCTTCACGTTCTGCACGGCCTCCTGCGCAATCCGCAGCAACTCGTCCTCAACCTCGGCGCTCAGCACGCGCGTCGCCCCGTGAATATCGACTGTTGTCCGCGTCTCGGCGGCGGTCATCTTCTCGGCCAGCCGCTTCAGCCTCACCGGCAGCGTCTGCTCGCTCGCGTCCTGCGAGCGCAGCGCCCAGATGGATCGCCGCGCATCCTCCAGGCCCTCGCTCACCAGCGTCTTCAGCCGCTGCAACTGGCCAGCCGCCGCCTCCACGCGCTGGCGCTTGAGCATCTCGTCCAGCACCTCCAGTTGCACCGAAACACCCACATACCCCTGCGCCAGCGTATCGTGAATCTCGCGCGCAATCCGGTTGCGCTCCGCCATGATCGCCTCAAAGCCCTGCCGCGTCAGATACAGCCGCCAGCGCAGGATCAGCAGCACGGCAGCGGCCAGCGCGCCCAGCAGCACAAGGTAAAACCAGACGGTCTGGTAGAGATGCGGCGCCAGCCGAAATGCAACTTGCGTCTCCGTCCACCGTCCGCCATACTTCGGACTCCGCAGAAACGCGCGCACGCGAAACAGGTATCGTCCCGGCGGAATATTCGTGTAGTAGGCGTTGCGGCGATTTCCGGCATAGGTCCAGTCGCGGTCAAATCCCTCCAGTTTATAGGCGTACTGCACGCTCTGCGGCATTGCGAAGCTCAGCCCCGCGTAATCGAATTCAAATCGCAGATGACCCGCAGGAATCGTCTTCGCTGACCCGTCGTGCATCCGCTGCGGAAGATCATCGACCAGAAAATCCTCCAGCACAACGGGCGGCGGCGAGGGCATCGGACCGAAGTGCTCGGCGTTCACCGAGACCAGTCCGCGCGGCGTCGTGAACCACAACTGGCCCGTGCTGGCGCGCAGAATCGTCGGATGGCTGTCGCTGCTCATCTCCCGGCTGCGCAGCCCGTCGCTCGTCGTGAAGTGCTCCACACGGATCGCCGATGCGGCGCTATTCCTCGCCATCGCCGCTGCAATCTCCGCCGCGCGAGCGCGATAGATGCCGTCATCGGAGGTCATCCACAGAAACCCCGCTCCATCCACCATCAACCCGTGGATCGTCTTCGGAAGCCGCTGCCCGAGCGCCGACGGCAGAGCGAAAAACTCATTCCCGCTGCGCAGGCTCAGCCCCTGGCCCTGCGTTCCAATCCACAGCCGACCGCTGTCGGCGGCCAGCGCCGTAATCACGTTGCCGGAGAGTCCATTCGCCGTCGTGAAATTGCGAATGCCGCCCATGATCCCACACCCCGAGGCCGCCATCCGCAGCCGCGCCAGCCCGTTGAACGTGGCCACCCACAGCGTTCCCGCCGGATCCTCCGTCATTGCGCCGATCATGTCGCTGCCCAGTCCATTCACGATCACCCATGTCTGGATCGGGTTCTTCGCGCGCGTCGGAGCCGGGGTTGGGTCCAGGCAGGACAATCCATGCCGCGTGCCAATCCACACCATCTGGTTGCGCGCCGTGTAGACCGATCGCACAAAATCATCCGGCAGATTGTCGGCAGCCGTGATCGTCGTCAGCGTGTGCCCGCGCAGTCGGCTCAGCCCGTCCGGCGTGCCCACCCACACGGAGCCGTCGCGCGAGGCCGACAGCGCCAGAATCACATTGCTCGGCAGCCCGTTGGCAGTCGTGAATGTCCGGCCCGGTGCACTCGCTCCCTGCGAAATTCCGACCTGGGAAATCCGTTGCTCCGAAATCTGATTCAATCCGTTTTCCCGCGTGCCCACCCACAGACTGTGATCGCCCGCTTCCACAATCGCCGTCGTATCCGCCGCGCTCAGCCCATCGCTTTCATCCAGGAAATGAAAACGCGCATCCCGCAGGATGTACAGCCCGCCCGTCTCGGTGCCCAGCAAGATCGAGCCTTCGCGATCCTCCAGCACCGACAGAATCGCCTCGCGCGAGATCGGATTCCGCTCCGGCATCCGTTCCAGTGTCCCTTGAAACCACCGCGCCAGCCCGCGATTCGTCCCAATCCACAGCGCGCCCTCGCGATCCCGATAGACCGTCTCAATTCGCGCGCCTGGCAACTCCGCCCCGCATCGATACCGCGCCGCCAGCCGATACTCCGTCCGCGCGCCGTCCTCCCGATGCAGAAGAAACAGGCTGTCCGCGCTGGCCAGCGCAAGCCATCCCTGCTCTGGTTCCGACACCTGCTGCACGCCGTTGCGCAGCAGCATCGCGCCCAGCAGCGTCGCATCCATCGGAATCGCAACTGCGCGACCCTGCGCAATCTCGTTCACCGCCGATCCGTTCGCCGTATAAACTTCTCCAGCCTGCACGTTCGTTTCAGTCTCCGCCGGTTCCCGCGAGACGCTCAGCGGCGTCGCCGACGATTGAACCAGATCCCATTTGCCGTCGCTCCAGCGAAAGAGTTCTCGCGTCGTCGTCGCCCACACCGCGCCCGCATGCGAGAACAGCGAAGTGATCGCGTCCGAGGCGTCCGGCAACGGAACGACGTGAAACCTGCGTCCATCCCGCGTCATCGCCAGGCCGCCATCACCCCACACCCAGAGCGCGTTCGCCGCCGCGACCAGCGCGTGGATCTGCTCGCCCGGTAGTCCCTCATTCTTTCCGAATCGCTTCGCCTGTCCGTCGCGCCAGAGCACCAGTCCGTCGTCGGTGCCCACCCACAGCCCGGCCAGCGCATCGCTCGCACCACCCGCCTCGATCGCCAGCAAAACGCGAATCTCCGCGTCCGGAAAATTCGCCGTGCCTGCGTGGCTGATCAGAAAAAACCGGCTGCCATCGAAGCGCGCCAACCCTAGTTCCGTGCCAATCCACAGGTATCCATCCGGCGACTGATAGAGCGCTGTCACGGTATTCTGCGGCAGGCCATTTTCGATGGTCCAGTTCTGCGCGCTCAGCGCGGCCAGAGAATTCGTCGGTTGCAGTGCCAGCGCTGCGCAGCATGACGCGAACAGCCAGAGCGTAGTCATCCTTAGCATCGCACCCGTCGAGATTTCGCGCATCCGAATCCGCCCAGCCGCTCGCAGCAGGGTTTTCCGCCCACCTTTGCCAATCGCCATCCGCATCACCAGCAGTCGAACACGCGCCGCCATCGGGAAGCAACAGGATTTCCATTCCGAACATTCGTCAGTCGGCAGACCATCGGCAACCGGACGCGCGCCACATCACGCGCCGTGCTCTCCGCATGGGTTGCATCTCCACCTTTGGTTGCAGACAAGCATCCCTCCGAAGGGCGAAGACAGCGTCATTCGAGCCATTTATGCTTGGCTTGTTTTCGATGACCCTCCAGAGGCGACGATGCTGCCAAGCTCGTCGCCTTTCTTTTGCCCGCGCCGCGCTACACTGGGCGTGGAGGTAGCAAATGAGCGAAACACAGGAACTGGAACTAGCATCGAACGTCGGATTCACCGCGCCAAACGGCCCTTTCATCACCACCGGCGACCTGCATATTGAAACGCTGGATGGGCAGAAGCTGAGCCAGCCGAAAGCTTCGTTGTGTCGCTGCGGAGCCTCGGCGAAGAAGCCATTCTGCGATGGCACGCACCGCACCTCCGGCTTCGCTGACCCCGGAGAAGCAGCTCCCGCTGCAAAGATCGATTCCCCTGCTCCCGCTGGTCCCCTGCGCGTGACCATGATTCCCAACGGCCCGCTCATCGCCGAGGGACCACTGACTGTCCAGAATGCGCACCGGCAGACCATCGCCAACAACACGACCACCGCGCTCTGCCGCTGCGGAGCCTCGGCCAGCAAGCCCTACTGCGACGGCAGCCACAACAGCATTGGATTTGAGGGCTGAACGTTTCATCCGCCAGGTGCGGCGCGGTTCGCGCCGCGCCCGGCAAACGGATTCCCCATGCCGCTTCTGGACATCAAACCGCTTCGTGACTGGCCGGACGCGCGGCTCGGTTACGATTTTGACTCCGATGCGGATAAGCCGGTGCTGATTCTGGCGCACTCGCTCGGCGTTCATCGCGGCATGTGGGCCGCCGCGCTGCCCGCTCTGCGCAGTCGCTGGCGCGTGCTCCGTTACGATCTGCGCGGCCACGGCGAGTCCGCGTCAACCGATTCCGCGCTCAGCGTCGAGATACTCGGCGCAGACGTTCTGCGCATGGCCGACCAGCTTGGCCTCGCGCGATTCGCCTTCTGTGGCGTCTCGCTGGGAGGACTCATCGGCCAGTGGCTGGGCAATCACGCCTCGGACCGCATCGATCATCTCTTTCTGGCCAACACGGCCATGAAGTTCGGCGAAACAGCCGCCTGGAACGTGCGCATCGATCTAGTGCGCGAGCAGGGCCTGTCGCCCGTCATCCCCGGAACGCTGGAGCGCTGGTTCACCGCCGATTTTCGCCGTGCCCAACCAGAGATCATCTCGACCATCCGCGCCATGCTCACAAACTGCTCGCCAGCCGGTTATCTCGCCTGCTGCGCAGCCGTCCGCGATGCCGATTTTCGCTCCACAGCCGCGCAGATTCATGCGCCCACGCTCGTCCTCGGCGGCAGCTTCGATCCCGTCTCCACTCCGGCTGACAGCCAGGCTCTGGCCGCTCAGGTTCGCGGCGCTCGCTACGTCGAGCTTCCCGCAGCTCATCTCGGCGCGGTCGAGTGTCCGGAGCTGTTCTCGCAGGCAATGCTTGCGTTTGCCGCTTGAACCAGCGTCTCTGCGTATTGTCAGACCGCTCAGCGCTCCGATAGGATGGCTGCATTGCCACGCGCTGCGCAGCCATTTGGCCAGGTTGCCGCCAGAAGCGTGGGTGGTTTTTCTATGCGCCGTCCGTCCCATCGGTTTTTCCTCGTTCTGCCAGCCCTCGCGCTCGCCCTGCACCCGGTCGCGCGGAGCGCGGGGCAAGCCTACGGCAATCCAGCCCGAGAAGCCGCGAACGCATCGAGTGCTGCGAGCATTCCGGCCAGCACCGCTTCAACAGGCACCACTCCCAGCATCGCGCCGAATGCAACAGCCAGCGCCGCGCCCGATGCAACCTCACCGAGCGCATACGACCAGCAGACGCGCGCCAGTTACAGCTTTCCCTTCGTCAAGGACAACATCGCGCTGCCCGGCAACGCCGTCATCGAGGGCAATCAGTTCCTGCCCGCCAGTGCTTATCCTGACGCCGCCTACTGCGGACACTGCCATCAGCAGGCCTACCATCAGTGGCGTCAGTCACTGCACGCCAACGCCTTTCGCGCGCCGTTCTATCGCAACAGCGTCAACATCCTGCTCCGCACCAAGGGGCCGGAGTACGCGCGGCACTGTGACAGTTGCCACGATCCCATCGGCGTCTTCGCCGGCGCGCTCAATCCCGTCGCTCCCATCGATCGCCCCTTCGAGCACGATGGCGTCACCTGCATGGTCTGCCATTCCATACAGGCCGTCGCCTCGCGCGAGGGCAACGGCAGCTTTGTGCTCGGCATTCCTTCGGTGCTTGTCGATGCATCGGGTCGCCGCATTCCCGGTCGCGTTCCCGATGCCGAGATTCTTGCTCATCTCGACCGCCACTCCAAAGCCGTCATGCAGCCGCTCTATCATCAGGCGGAGTTCTGCGCCGTCTGTCACAAGGCCAGTTTTCCGGCCATGCTCAACGACTACAAATGGCTGCGCGCCTTCAGCACCTTCGACGAGTGGCAGTTGTCCAAATTCTCCCACCAGAATCCGCTCACGTTTTACACCGCCGACCAGAAGACCTGCCAGAGCTGCCACATGCCGCGCGCAAAGGCCGCGCTGCCCGAGCCGGGCGCGAAAAACGGCAGCTTCGCCTCCCATCGCTGGCTCGCCGGAAACACCGCTGTCCCGTTCCACTACGGCTATGACCGCCAGTTGCAGCAGACCATCGCCTTCCTGCGCAGCGGACAATTTCTCAACGTCGACATCTTCGCGCTGCGCATTCACGACGCGGCCTTCGGCGCAATGCAAACCAAAACCGCGCGACCGGAGGACACGAATGCCGAGCGTGTCGGCACCGACAACACAGGCGCGGACGACGCCATGCACCTAGCCGCGCCGCTTGGCTCGCAGCCGTTCACGCTTCCCGCCGGTCGCGTCGTCGATGCCTGGGTCGTCGTCCAGAACACCGGCATCGGCCACTCGCTCATTCCCGAGGTGCGCGATCTCTATCAGGCATGGGTTGAATTCACCGTCACCGATGCCGTCGGCAAAACACTCTTTCACAGCGGCTATCTGCGTCCCGATCTCTCGCTCGAACGCGGCGCGCACAGCTTCACCAATCGCCCCGTCGATGTGACAGGCGAGTTCGTCGACAATCACAAAGTCTGGGCCATCCACTCCAACGCCTGGGACAATACCATCCAGTCCGGCAGCTCCACGCTGGTGCGCTACCGCTTCCGCGTCCCAGACAACCTTGTCGGCACGCTGCGTCTCACCGCGCGCGTCGATTACCGTCACCTGCGCCAGTCCTATCTGAACAACGTTCTCGGAAAGGACCACCCCGCGTATCCGGTCGTCGTACTCGCGTCCGAGACGCGAACCATTCGCATCGGCGAGAACCAGCCCGGCCAGAACCAGCCGGAGGCGCTCGAAAACCAGAAGCAAAACGAGGACTGGATGCGATGGAACAATCTCGGCATCGCGCTGCTCGATCAACTCCAGTATCCGCAGGCCGAATTCGCATTTCAGCGCGTGCTTGCCCTGCGCCCCGACTACACAGACGGCTGGATCAATCTTGGCCTCGCCTACATCGACTGGGAGCACTACGCCAACGCGCGCATGCCGCTTGAAAAAGCTCTCTCCATCCACCCCGGCGATGCTCGCGCGCTCTACTACCTTGCGCTTGTCGAGCGTCGCCAGCGCCACTCCCAGCGTGAACTAGCCGATCTGGAGCAGGTCGTCGCGCAATACCCCGAGTGCCGCGACGCTCGCCGTGAGCTTGGCATCTCGCTCTATCAGCAGCACCACCCTGAGCAGGCCATCGCGCAGTTTCGCGCGCTCCAGGCCATCGACCCCGACGACCTGGCCGCGCACTACAATCTTTCGATCCTCTATCGCCGCACGGGCCGCAAGGATCTCGCCCGACTTGAGGCCGAGCAGTACACCATCAAACGCATCGATCCGGGCGCGCCCACTTACTCGCTCAGCTATCTGCGCCGCCATCCGGAAATCTCCATCGAGAGCGATCCCTGGCACGTTCACGAAGACAAACCCGCGCCCTCTGCGCTCCATGCCGCCACCAGTTGCTCCCCATCCACAGCAAGCCAACCCAACCCATGAAGCCGAGCCCCTGATCGTCAATTCTGATCTGGCTGGAGTCCTTTCGTGAATCGTCGCCGCTTTCTTCAATCGCTCAGCCGCACCGCGCTCGTCGTGTCGCTCGATGACCTGCTCGCCGCAGCCATGCCTCAGAGTCCGGCACCAGCGCAGTCGCCCGCACCCGCAAAGATCGGGCCACAGGAGCGCAGCTACGATGCCGTCGCCGCGCCGCCGCCGCCCGGACCGAAGTCGCCCATCGAAGGCACGCCGCTCGGCCTCAGCTTCGTCGATCTTGCCGTGCAATCCGGCCTGAACGCAAAAACCATCTACGGCGGCGAACTGCACAACAAATATCTGCTTGAAACCACCGGCTGCGGCGTCGCATTCTACGACTACGATCATGACGGATGGATTGATCTCTTCTTCGTCAACGGCTGGCGTCTTGAGGGCTTTCCCAGCGGCCAGGAGCCGCACTGCCGCCTCTTCAAAAACAACCGTGACGGCACCTTCACCGACGTCTCCATCGGCTCCGGACTGGAGCTGAAAACCGGCTGGGGACAGGCCTGCTGCGTCGGCGACTACGACAACGACGGCCTCGACGATCTCTTCGTCACCTACTACGGCCAGAACGCGCTCTATCGGAATCTCGGCAATGGCAAGTTCCTCAACGTCACCGAGCAGGCGGGACTCATTCAGCCGGGACCGAAAATCCGTTGGAACACGGGCTGCACCTTCGTCGATTACGACCGCGACGGCCATCTCGATCTCTTCGTCGCCAACTACGTTGATTTTGACCTGAAGACCGCGCCGCTGCCCGAGGACGGTCCCTGCACTTACAAGGGCGTGCTCGTCGCCTGCGGTCCGCCCGGCTTGCCTGGCGGGAAAAACATTCTCTACCACAACAACGGCAACGGCACCTTCACCGACGTGAGTGAAAAAGCAGGCATGTGGAGCGCAATCGGCACTTACGGACTCAGCGTCGCCGCCTCCGATCTGGACGGCGACGGCTGGCCTGACATTTACGTCGCCAACGATTCCGCGCCGGCCACGCTTTACCAGAACCAGAAAGACGGAACCTTCCGCGACATCGCCGTCGAGTCCGGCGCTGCGCTCTCCGCCGAAGCCAAGCCCCAGGCCGGCATGGGCGTCTCCATCGGCGACTACAACCGCGATGGCAACTTCGACGTCGTCAAGACCAACTTCGCCGGCGACACCGACTCGCTCTACACCAATCTCGGCGACGCCAACTTCGAGGATCACACCTACCCGGGCGGACTCGGCGTCAACACGCGTCTGCTCGGCTGGGGCGTCGGATTCTTCGATATGGACAACGACGGCTGGCCCGACATTCTCATGTCCAACGGCCACGTCTATCCGGAGGTCGATCTCACCAAATCCGATCTCCGCTACGCCGAACACAAATACCTCTATCGCAACCTCCGCAACGGACGATTCGAAGAGGTCACCAGCCAGGGCGGACCCGGCATCCTGGAGAACGCTCCCGCGCGCGGCTGCGCCTTCGGCGACTACAACAACGACGGCAACATCGATGTCGTCGTCAACTGCATCAACTGGCGTCCGCAGTTGCTTCGCTGCGACTCCACATGGAAGCGCAACTGGGTCAAGATTCGCCTGGTCGGCACCAAATCCAACCGCTCCGGCATCGGCAGCAAAGTCATCGTCACCGCGCAGACCGACCCCGCCGCCGAGCGCCCGCTCGTGCAGATCGATGAACTGCGCAGCGGCGGCAGCTATTTTTCTCAGAATGACCCGCGTCTTCACTTCGGCCTCGACCGCGCCACGCGCATCACCCAGATTCAGGTGCGCTGGCTCAGCGGACAGATCGACCACTTCCGCGACCTCGACGTGAATCGCCTCTACGTATTCCAGGAAGGCGGCACGATCCTGCAATCGGCCGCGCTCACGCCCGCGCGCCCACTCGCCGCACCGCCCAATGGAAGCAAAGGCTGATGACGCGATTGGTCGCCTGCCTCGCGCTGCTGCTTGCCGTCGCGCCACTTGCTCGCGCGCAGTCGCCTGCGCCGTGTCCGTGGCTCACGCTCGGAACCGTCTCTCACCTGCTCGGTGAGTCTGCCGTTGTTCGCGTGCAGCTTGCCGACGACGGCACCGGAAGCTGCCGTTTTCAGCCGCAAACAACAGCCAACTCCACCTCAGTTCCATCGCTGATCCTCACTGTCACAGCTCACCCGGTCGCCGCCTGTGACAGCAATGCAACGCCGCTGCGCGGCATCGGCAACCACGCCGAAGAGTGCGTCCTCGCTGCTTCAACCGACCATGATTCCGCCAGCGCAATCACGCGCATGGCAGTCACACGCATCGTCGGCCAGGTCCGCACCCGCTGGTTCGCGCTCGATGCCACGGGCCTGCCTCAGGCCAGCCTGCGCAATCCTCCGCCGCGCTGGCCCGACGAAGCCGCCCGACCCACTCAGCTTGAGCTTGCCGCCGAACAGATCGCCGACAACCTCTACTGATCGGGTTTCTCCGTCGCGGCAACCTTCGGCGCGTCCCGCAGCAGCGCCTGCACGGGGCAATCGCTCGGCTCGCAGACCTCGCGCTGCGCCAGCAGATGCAGCGCCGCCTTGCGCGCATCGGACGGCGCAAACCGCGCCAGAATGTTCAGCCGGATTTCGCCCACCTGATCCAGCCACTGGCCAATCTCTTCGTCAATCGCCGCATCAATCTCCGCGCGCAGCCGCTGCGCCAGCGCGGGGCTTTTGCCCGCCGTTGAAATCGCAATCTGCAGTTCGCCCCGTCGCACCACCGACGGATAGAAAAAATCGCAGTCCGGCGGATCATCCACCGAGTTGCACAGAATCCCGCGCCGACGCGCTTCCTCGGCCACCGCATGGTTCACCGCCTGCCGATCCGTCGCCGCAATCGCCAGAAACATTCCGTCCAGATCCACTGCTTCAAACTCGCGCCGCACCCAGCGAACCTGCGCCGCCATCTCGCTCAGCGCCGGCTTTGCCTCTGGCGCCACCACCGTCACCCGCGCTCCTGCGCGCAACAGGCTCTCAATCTTCGGCGCTGCAATCGTGCCCGCGCCCACCACCAGACACGCGCGTCCCTCCAGCTTCAAAAACATCGGAAACATTTCCATCGCCTGCTCCTCGCCTGCTGCCGTGCTTCGTCAAATCTGCGCAGACTCGACTGCACCGTCCGCCATCGCAATCGCCTGCCCCACCAGCAGAATCGCAGGCGCGGGCAAGGGCGTAATCTCGCGCAGGTGGCCCAGCGTCGTGCGCGCCATCTGCTGCTTCGGCTGCCCGGCGCAGGAAACAAGCAATACCGGCGTCGCCGCATCCCATCCATCGTTCATCAACGCCTGCTGCACCCGCTCGTAATCACTGCCCGGCATGTAGCGCACCAGCGTCGTGGTTGTCCCGCTCGGCGTTTCCGTTCGCTCCTCGGCGTGGTGGCCAGACTCCAGCACCAGGCGGGATGCTCCGCCGCGGTCCGTCATGGAAAAGCCCGACGCCGCCGCAGCGGCAAAGGCAGCCGTCACTCCCGGAATCACTTCAAAGGAAACTCCCGCGCGCCGCAGCGCTCGAATCTCTTCACCGGCGCGGCCAAAGATCAACGGATCGCCGCTCTTCAAGCGCGCCACAATCCGTCCGGCGCGCGCATGCGCAATCATCAACTCGTTGATCTCCTGCTGCGTAATCTTCTTCGTCCCGCAGCGCTTGCCCACATTCACGCGCTCGGCATCCGCGCGCGCCTCGGCCAGAATCGCGTCGCCCACCAGATCGTCATGCAGCACCACATCCGCAGCCCGCAACAGATGCAGCGCGCGCCGCGTCAGCAGCTCCGGATCGCCCGGCCCGGTGCCTGTCAGATAGACCGTTCCTGGTCGGATTTCCATACCGCTCATTCCTCCAGACAGTTCTGTTTTTACGCGCCGCGCGTCGTGGTTTTCCCATCCCCGACAGAAGCCACAATGCGAACCACCTCGGCCCGCATCTCGCTGTACAGAGTGAATTCCTCATGCCGCGCCGGAACCGCAAGCACCGTGTTCGCCGGCCAGGGAATTTCAGCTCCCATTTGCGTTGTCACGCTCACCGCACCGGAGGTCCGAAAAAGATAATTCAGCGTCGGCTCGCTATCGCTGAGTCGCGCGTACGGCGTTGAGCCGGTGACGGTCATTCGCTCTATCCGAAAATACGCGCACTCAACCAGCAACTCCCGATCCGTCAGTGCAGTCGGCTTCACCTTGCCGGAGTTCGTCTCGAACCGCATCGCCTCCAGTGATTCAGCAATATGCAGCGGCCTCGGTCTGCCGTAGTCATAGAGGCGATACGTCACATCGCTGTTCTGCTGCGTCTCCAGCAACACCGCTCCCGGCCAGATCGCATGCACCGTTCCCGCCGGAACAAAAATCATCTCGCCCGCTGACATCGGCAAAACATCCAGCCACTCCTCCAGCGAATTGTCCTTCAGGCTCGCTTCAATCGCCTCGCGCGTCGCTCCCGGCCTTAGTCCGCAGGCCACCTGCGCGCCCGATCGCGCCTCCAGCGCATACCAGCACTCGGTCTTGCCGCGCGTCCCGCCTTTGCGACGCGCCATTCCATCGTCGGGATGCACCTGCACGCTCAGCTTCTCTTCAGCAAAGATGATCTTGATCAGCAGCGGCGAACCCGCGCCGTTCGTGCCGACTGCGCCCATCATCGCGCCCGCATGCGCCTTGAAAATCTCCCGCAGCGTTTGCCCGCCCAGCGGCCCGCTCAGCGCCACGCAATCATCCCCGCTGAGCCACGCCTCGCCCACTGCCTCGGTCAGCTTCGCTTCCGGATACCAGCGCTCCAGATGGCGCGTCCCCCAGATGCGCGGAACCAGCCGCGGCTTCAGAGCAAACGGGGGCAGGGAAGTGTCTTCTCGATTCACTCCTCCATCTTATTGCGAATCGCAACTCCAGGCACGGATCGATGATTTCCATCCACATCGCATCGCAGGAGCGCCGTCTGGAAAGCATAAAGGCCGAAGCACGACTGCGCTCCGGCCTTTGTGTTTCCGCTTCGCCTCTCAAGCCTTAGCGTCGCGCACCACCGCCGCCATGCATCCCTCCGCCCACGCCAACTCGTCCGCCGCCGAATCCGCCGCGTCCATAGTAGCCGCCACGACCGTAAAATCCGCCTCCGAATCCACCATAAAAGCCTCCATACCACGGAGGAAAGAATCCAAATCCGAATGGGCTCCAGAACGGATCCATACCGATGTAGGTGAAACCATAGCCGTATGGATCCCAGAACCATCCCGGTTCAAACCCCGGCATGTCTCCGTACTCCTGCGCCAGCTCGTTGTTGGCTTCCGCCAGATACTGCGAGCGCAGCTTGCTCCAGCGGTACAGATCATCCTGGTCCGCCGTCGGATTGAACTCCGCCGGTTTCGCGTGCAGATTATCCGTCAGCGCCAACTCATGATCGCCCTTGATCAGGTTGTACTTGTTGTTGCCAAGATCGACCGCGGCCTTGCCCTTGTAGACCATCGCATGCGGAGTCGTCGCATCAAACTCGTAAAATCCGGTCTTTAACATCTGCGTCCTCACGCCGCCCACCAGCACTTCCAGATCGTTTTCGTCGTGAATCTCATCCACTTCCACGGACGCCTTGCCCTGCAAAAGTTCCACCTGCGTCTGCAGCAGGTCCGGCTTCACCATTTTGATCGCGCTGTTCTCGTCCAGGCGCAAAAAAACACCGGGTGTCAGCAGAATCTCCGCGCGGCCCTTGCCCGTCGTCAGCATCTGGCCTTCCTTCACCACGTCAGCGCCCACATCGGAATGCTTGAGCAGCTTGCCCTGCGCGTACACCGTTCCCTCGATGTAGTTGATCGTGCCGACGCGGGCGATGTCCTGGCCCTGTCCATACGCCTGACCCTGGGCCAATGCCGTCGCACTCATCCCCGCCAATCCAATCATCGCGACTGCAATCCATCGATGCCTCATCGCTGTTTCCTCCAACCTTTTTTGGACACCATTTCCGCCGAAAAGTTGCGACTCGTCGGCAGGATCCATGAGTGTGGTTCTCGCATACAATCCATGTTTCCGTCCGATGAAAAAGCGCGCGCAATCCGTCAGCACTGCAAGCTTGTCTTCTGATTTTGATGCGAGTTCTTTGCGATCAGTCGTCAGCACGGAAAGCGCAGAATCAACTGTGTTCCGCCACTCGTGCGATTTCTGCCCTCAATCGTCCCACCATGTGCCACGGTCACGGCGTGCAGAAACGCAAGCCCGAGGCCGTGCCCGGTCGAGGACCGGCCTTTCACGTGCTTTTCAAACAACCGCGCGCATACTTCCGGCGGAAATCCGGGGCCATTATCCTCAACCGTCATCCACATCATCCCGTCGTCTCGCCGCAGCGTCAGGCTCACGGTCGATCCCGGTGGCAGATGCCGCATGGCATTGTTGAGTATATTGGCCAGCATTCGGTGGAACAGTCCGGCGTCGGCTTCAATTTCGATTCCTTCCTCGCACTGGAGGCGAACGGAAATTGCGCGCTCATGCAGACTGGGCTCATACAGTTCAACAATCGAATGCACCAGTTGATTCAGACCAAGGCGGGTACGATGCATGCGCAGCGCTCCGGCTCGGGCCTCGGCCACATCGAGCGAAGTCGTCAGCAGGTTCGCCAGTTGATCCAGTTCCTCCACAGCCGCTGCAATCGGCTCCTTGATCCTGCCCGGCTCATCGGCCATCAGCGCCTGTTCCAGCCTGCCGCGGACCGCCGTGATCGGGCTGCGCAGATCGTGCGCCAGCGCGTCGCTCATGGAGTGCAACTGCTCCACGGTGCGGGAGATCCTGTCCAGCATGCGATTCATTGTGGCCGTCAGTTGCGCCACCTCGTCGTTGCCGTCGATTGCGGGCACGCGGCTCTGCAGATTGTCCTGGTCAATCTGCGCCGCCGTCTCCGTCACCCGCTGCACACGCCTGAGCAACTGGCGCGAGGAGACGAACGTGATGGCAAATCCCAGCAACACGATCGCTACGAAAATCATCAGGAAATAACCGCGCATCCGCACCAGCACCTGATGGTCATTCCGCTCCGACATGCCCAGATAAATCACGTTCCCATCGTTGGCCACAAACTGCACTACGCGATAGGGATTCTCGTGGCCTGCAATCGCCACATTGATGGGAATCTCAGGCTTGAATCGATTGCGCGTGATGATCCGCGTAAAGACTGCGCTGTCACTCGGTCCAACCCACAGCTTCAGGGAGTCATTCGCATCCGTCTCCATGAAAAACACGGCCTGCGTCGGATCGCTGACCGAACTGATGCCCGCCGGAATCTCCTTGGTAGCCAACTGGGCCACTTCGTCCACAATGCGGTCATACAAGGCTCCGCGCGGCGTCCGCTCCGCCACATCGCTCAGCACGCTCACCTCGCCCGTCAGCCAGGCGTCGCTGCGCCGCTGAATCTCGCGCGAGACAAACTCATGCAGCAAAAGAAACGCGATCATCGTTCCCAGCGCAAACACGAGGGTGCTGCCCAGCGCAATCCGCCAGGCCGCCGTCACGCCGCGCTCATTTGTCCTTGAGGACATATCCCATGCCTCGAATCGTCTTCAGCATCGGCTGCTCCCCGTGCCTCTCCATTTTGTTGCGCAGCCGGTAAATATGCACATCCACGACGTTCGTCTCCGGATCAATCCGCATGCCCCACACCTTGTCCAGGATCATCGAGCGCGTCACCATCCTGCCCGCGTTGCGACAGAGAAACTCCAGCAGGGAAAACTCGCGCGTCGTCAGCTCCAGCACCTGCTCGCCGCGTCGCGCCTCGCGGCGCAGCAGGTCCAGTGTCAGATCCTGCACGCGCAGCACGGTTCGCTGCTCGGCGGGAATCGATTCCGCTCGCCGCACCAGATTCTCCAGCCGCGCCATCAGCTCCGCAATCGCGTATGGCTTGGTCAGGTAATCATCCCCGCCCGTTCGCAGTCCCAGCACGCGCTCGTCCACGCTCCGCTTCGCCGAAAGAATCAGTATCGGCGCGGAAAACCCCGACTCCTTCAAATCGCGAATCAGTCCGATGCCATCTCCATCCGGCAACATCAGGTCCACAATCCCGCAATCGCACGGCGTCGTTTCCGCCGCCAGTTTTGCCTCGCGCGCGGTCGCCGCCATCACCGGCTCGTAGCCGCTTTCCGCCAGGGATCGCCGCAAAAACTCCCGATTCGCCGCGTCGTCTTCCACTACCAGAACCCGCATCGCTTCTCACTCTCCCTGCGTCAGCGTTCCGTTGATTGTCAGTCCGATCGTCACCACTTTGCCCACGCGCAGAAACAGCACGCTTGGATCCTTCATGCCCCAGGCAATATAGGGAATCGGAAATGTCCCCATCGCTGTCGCTTTGCCGCCGCTCGCGCTCACCTGCATGGGAACGGTTATCGTATGAATCTTCCCCAGCAGAGAAAATTCCCCGGTCACCTGAAGCGTCGATTTTCCCTGTGGCTGAAAACTCCCCGTGAACTTCTGCGGCGCAAATGTGATTGTCGGGAAAGCGGCAGCCTCCAGTTCTTCCTTAATCATCCGCCGATCCCGCGTCGGGCTGTCGCTGTGTCCGCTCGTTGCATTCACGGTCAGCAGTCCGGACATCGATCCCGTCTGCGGATCGAAGGAGACAGTGCCGGATGCAAATCCGAATTTACCGTTGACCGCGTGCAGCGTATCCGTCAGTGCAAACGTGATCGCGCTGCTCCTGCTGTCCACCGTGAACGTCTGCTCCGCGCGCGCCACTGCTGCGCAGATGACCGCCACGCTCATCGTCAGCAGGAATTGCAGTGCGAGCCTCCAGCGCTGTCGGTGAGTCCACTGCGATGATTTCATTCGTTCATCCCCTGTCATTTTTCCCGCCAGCTCAGGCCCTGCACAGAATACTGCTCAGAATTGTCGCTCATTGAGGATCGCTTCCGGCAATCCCGCTCCGAAACTCCTGTTTCGCACGAACGTTCGCATCAGCGCATGGCATGAACTTTCGTTTGGACGTTCCGCATCCGCATCGGTTTGTTCTCTTTGTAGAAGATGAATCCGGTGTCATCTTCGCGTCGCGCAGGGGGTTGGGATTGGATTGAGTACACTGAAGGGGATGAACCGGCAATTTCCGCTCCCACATCCTGTCGTGCTTGCCATCCTCTGCCTCGGGATGTCTGCTTCCGGCCTGGCGCAGTCTTCTGTCTACGCAGCGCAGAGCGCTCAGACAGCCCATCCATCGTCGTCCTCGCTGGAGGCGATCTCAAGCGCGCAGTCCGACCTGGCTTCCGCCACGGATAACACGCTCGCGGCCACCAGCCTTGATGCCGCGCTGCTGAATATCGACGCAGCCGGGCAGCCATCCGCCGGGCAGCCTGCCACCGGAACCGTCCTCTGCGGCATCACCCACCTCGTCCGCTGCGTGGAAGACCTCGGCCAGGACGAGAAGGGCATCTTCACCAGCCCGGCGCGATTCCGCAAAAAAGACCTGCGCTGGGCGCTGCCCATCGGTGCCGCCGTAGGACTGGCCCTTGCATACGATGCCGATGCGCAGCAGGCGCTTGGCGTGAACACCAGCCGCCAGAACGCCGCCAACACCTTTTCCGACTTCGGCTCGTTTTATGCCTCGGGCGCGGAGGGTGCCGGCTTTTACTTCGCAGGACTCGCCGCCAAAGACCCGAAGCTCGCCGAAACCGGACGACTCGGCGCGGAGGCCGTTATCGACTCCGGCAGCGTAACACTGCTCATCAAGCTTGTTTCCAATCGCCACCGGCCATTGCAGGGCAACGGTCAGGGCAACTTCTGGGCTGACGGCACCAGCCACTGGCAGTGGGATACATCCTTCCCCTCCGACCACGCCACGGCATCGATGTCCCTGGCCCGCGTCATTGCCGGGGAATATCCGCGCTGGTACATCCAGACCGCCGCCTACGGATTCGCTGAAGGCATCAGCGTCGCCCGCGTCCTCGCCAAGGAGCATTTCCCCTCAGATGTCATCGTCGGCCAGACCATCGGCTTCCTCGTCGGTTCCTACGTCCTCCACCATCGCGCGCTCTACGCCGGTTACGGCCACAAGAGCCTCGTCGCGCGTGCCGTCGATCAGGTCCATCCGGTCATCTCGCCCTCCACCCGAACGCTGGGCGCAGGCATCAACATCGCCTTCGGCCAATAGTTACGCTCTCGCTCCGGATGCAAACGTCGGCATCAAACTCCGCCAGTGTGGTCACGCCGTCGCAGCCAGTCGCGTCACCGCCAGCACCGTGATGTCATCCGTCTGTCCATGCGCCAGCGCGGCCTCGGCCATCGCATGAGCGGTCATCGCCGCAGCCTCTTCCGCCGCGGCAAAGCCCAGCAGATTTCCCGCCGCGTCCTGCGCTTCGAGGATGCCGTCGGAGATCATCACCAGCCGATCCCCCGGTTCCATCCGCAACGCGCTGTTTTCATATTCGCCATCCTCCACCGCGCCCAGCGGCAACGCGCCCTCCATCTCCATCTCGCTTCCGTTGCGATACGGTGCCGGATGTCCGGCGCTGGCCAGCGTCACTTGCCCATCCGCGGCCAGATGACAGACCACGCACGTCGCCAGGTGTCCCGTTCTGTGCGCGCGCAACGCGGCATTCAGCCCATTCAGAATCGACGCCGGATCCGTCGTGATCGCCATCTGCGCGCGCGCCGCGCCCACCAGCATCGCCACCAGCATCGATGCCGGCAATCCCTTCCCGGAGACGTCGCCGAGCAGAGCGATCAGACCATCACGCTCCGTCGGAACGGCAAGAAAAAAATCCCCGCCCACCATCTCCGCCGGATAGTACGCGCACTCAATCTCCACGCCCGCCACCTCCGGCATCGCCTCCGGCAGCAGCAGCCGCTGCACCTGCCGCGCGGCCTGCATCGAAGCGACCAGATGCTCCTCGCGTCGCCGCGCTCGCGTGAAACGATCCACCAGAAAGCCCATCATCGAAAGCAGAAACAGCGTCTGCGCCAACATCGTCGAATGCACACTGAAACCGGCCACATGGATTGGCTGCTCAAACATCTGAGAATCGCGGATCAGGTGAAACTGCGCCAGTGTCACGGCCAGGTCGTCCAGCAGCGACAGCCCCGTCATCAGAAGAACAGGAGACAGCATCAGCCGCGCCATCGTATTCCCGCGCACACTCTCCTGCGTCAGCTTTCCCAGCACCCACAACGAGATCGGGATCAGCATCAGGATGCCGATCCAGCCTGCGACCGGGGGTGTGACGATCTCGGCCCAGTACAGCGGCACGGTGAAAATCGAAAGCACTCCCAGCGCGATCAGGCCCTTGCGCACACGCGACAACGGCGATCCCAGCACGCGGCTCACAAACACCAGCAGCGTAACCTCGTAGCCGATCTCCGTTGCCGAACCCACCAGATCCCACAGCGGCAACATCTGCCATCGAACCACAAACAGGATGTTCAGCAGCGCATTCAGCCCCAGAAACACCGGCACCAGGGCAAACCACAGATACTCGCTCTCGCGCCGCCGAAACCAGAATAGGCCGAGTGAAAAAATCGCAACCGCAAAGGCCAGCACCGCGAACGTAAAATTGTCCGTGTAGAAGTAGATCTCCTGCGTATTCTGCCGGACAATTTCTTCGTTCAGGGTTGCCAGCGATCCCACCTCGCCGCCGCCACGACTCGGTCCCGAAAAGTAGTACTGTGCCAGCAAAGGATCTGACCACACGCGCAGCGCAATCTGGTACGTGTGCGTCGACGTGCCTCCATTCAGTGCCGCCTGCGGCAGCTCGAAGAGCGCATCCCTCACTGCTGCCGTTCGCACAAAGGGGATTGGAGCCTTCGCATAACTTCCCGCCGATCCAATCTGCCGCCCATCGGCAAAAATCTCATACCCGGTCGCAAACGGCGGCAGCAGAATGCCCATCGGTTCCCTCGCGCCACTCTGCGCGCCGCCTTCCACCGTCACGCGAAAGCGATACCAGCCGTAGCCATCCGGAGTGTCCTGTCCCTGCTCGCTCCACGGCTCGTCGCTGCGCAGCAGCTTCCAGCCCGAATCGTTGAATCCCGGCTGCGCCCAGTCCAGATGCTCTGCCGCCTCGTCGCCCGGATGAAATCGCCACTGCCCGTCCAGCAAAATCAGCGGTACGCCATTGTCCGCCTGCGTGAAGGTGGCGGCCTGGCTCCCCACAGTCTTGTCCGTCGTCGCAACAGGATTCCACGCGCGCGCCGACCCAACTGCGGCCACCAGAACGATCCCGGCAATCCATCTTCCCCGCATGCCCATCCGCAGAATCCTGTACGATTCATTCCGAGAGAACTGGCATGATCCTATCGCACAGCTGCGCATTTGTCGTCCATTTCATTCGTCGTCGCTCGCTGCTGCTGCTCGCCGCGCTGCTTGCTTCGCCAGCCCTGCCCGTCGCGCGCGCGGCGTCCCCCGCCGCAATCGGTTCCACCCGCGCAGTCCGTGCAGACAGTTCAAGGCCGATGGCGCACCCCACGCTCGTCTGGATTGATACCGACATTGGCGACGATCTCGACGATGCCTTCGCCATCGCGCTGCTTCTGCGCAGCCCCCAGGTTCGCGTCGTCGGCATCTCCACTGCATTCGGTGACACCGAGCTGCGCGCCCGCCTGCTCGATCATTTCCTCGCCGACGCCCACGTCACCGGTGTCCCCGTCTACGCCGGCCTGCCCACCTCGACCACCAATCTCTTCACCCAGCGCGCCTACGCCGAACAGTTTCCTCCACGCACACATCCCGACGCCATCGCCGCGCTTCTGGCCGCCGTCAATCAGTACGGCAACCAGCTCACTCTGCTCGCCATCGGACCGCTCTTCAACGTCGCCGCCGCCATCGACCGCAATCCCGAAACCATGCACCGGCTTGGCCGCATCGTGCTCATGGGCGGCTCCATCCACCATGGCTACACCGGCTCCGACGGTCGCCTCACGCCTCCGGCACCCGAGTGGAACATCCTTCAGGATACGCCCGGCGCTCAAACCGTCTTCACCTCCGGCATTCCCATCCGGCTCTATCCGCTCGACTCCACCCAGATTCCGCTCCGCCGCGCCGCGCGCACCCGCATCTTCAACGCCCACACGCCCTTCGCAGCGCCGCTTCAGGCGCTCTACGCCGAGTGGCTGCCTCACTCCTGGAACCACTCGCCCAACCCGACACTCTTCGATGCCGTCGCCGCAGCCTCCATCCTCGAACCCGGATTCTGCCCCACACAGCCCATGCCGCTGCTTGTCACTTCACAGGGAATGACCCTACCGCTATCTTCGGCATCATCCGGGCAAGAAGCGACGGCCAAAGCAACCGCCCAATCGCTCAGCGATCCAGGAGGCAACTCCGCTCCGCCGATTCAGGTCTGCCTCCATTCCAGCCAGCCCGCGTTTCTTGGCCTGCTCTTTCGTCGCCTTGCCCCTCAGTCCTGACGGCTGATCCCTGACGGCTGCAACACCCCCCTATTGACCGCCAGCCCGGTTCTTGTTAGAGTAAGAAGGTTCGTCAAGAATGCGTCTGGGCGACATCTTTGAGTGGTTTTCCGATCAAAGAGGGTAGCATTCAGACGCGGTCGGGACTGATCCCGCACCAGAAAATATCCGGACTCAGTGGTCTGATCCGGATTCGCCTCGGAAAATCTTCGGATTTTCAGCCCTTCGGGCAGAGGAGATGCACATCGCTTCGGTGCCTGCGACACCCTTCACTCAGAAGGACTATGCAGGCCAAAACTCAGGAAACGGAGCCGGTCATCCAGGCAATATCGGGATGCACGCGGTCACCGTCCGGGTTTTCGTCTGAGATTGGGTTTGAAGCAGGCGCGAGCAGGGAACGCTTCTACGGCAGAATGCCGGGATGAAGCTTCGTTGCGCGCGACTGTCGAGTTTGGGTAAGGAGTAACGGTTTGCCTACATTCAGTCAACTGGTTCGCAAGGGGCGTACGGCTCCCCGGTTCAAGACGGCGTCGCCCGCTCTGCAGGCATGCCCGCAGCGTCGCGGTGTCTGCACGCGCGTCTACACCCAGACGCCGAAGAAGCCGAACTCGGCCCTCCGCAAGGTGGCCCGCGTTCGCCTGACCAACGGCATCGAGGTCACCACCTACATTCCGGGCATCGGCCACAACCTCCAGGAGCACTCGATCGTGCTCATCCGCGGCGGCCGTGTCAAGGATCTGCCCGGCGTGCGTTACCACGTCGTGCGCGGCACCCTCGATTCGGTCGGCGTGGCCGGTCGCAATCAGGGTCGCTCGAAGTACGGAGCCAAGCGTGGCAAGGGCGGCGCTGCGGCAGCCGGCAAGGGCAAGAAATAGTTTTCCGTCCCCGGTCGCTCCGGCGGACATGCAAAGGATTGGACGATGCCGAGAAAAGGTCACATTGCCAAGCGGGAAGTCGCGCCGGACCCGGTCTATGGTTCGGAGCTGGTCACCAAGTTTGTGAATTCGCTCATGTGGGGTGGCAAGAAGTCCACCGCGCAGGCCATTTTTTACCAGTCCATGACCAATCTGGAGTCGCGTGGCGGAGACGAGGCGATCAAGCTTTTCAAGCGCGCCGTGGAGAACTGCAAGCCGCTGCTCGAGGTCAAGTCCCGTCGCGTGGGCGGAGCCAATTATCAGGTTCCGATTGAGGTTAACCCCGAGCGGCGCACCTCGCTGGCCATTCGCTGGATCATCTCCTACGGACGCGCCCGTGGCGAAAAGGGCATGATCGAAAAGCTCAGCAATGAGCTGCTCGACGCGGCCAACGGTCGCGGTGGCGCGATGAAGAAGAAGGAAGATGTTCATCGCATGGCCGAGGCCAACCGCGCCTTCGCTCACTATCGCTGGTAGGCGACATTGTTTTGGGGCGGCGGCTTCGGTCGCCGCAATGACGAATCTGCAACCGCGAACCTGGAATCCAGGGGGTTCGCAAGGAAGAAGCTGACGTGGCTCGCACCGTACCCTTAAATCGCTGCCGGAATATCGGAATCATGGCGCACATCGACGCCGGAAAGACGACGGCGACTGAGCGCATCCTGTTCTATACGGGCATCACGCACCGTATCGGCGAGGTGCACGAGGGCACTGCCACCATGGACTACATGGAGCAGGAGCAGGAGCGCGGCATCACGATTACTTCGGCAGCCACCACCTGCACCTGGAACAACATTCGCATCAACATCATCGACACGCCCGGCCACGTCGATTTCACCGCCGAGGTCGAGCGTTCGCTGCGCGTGCTTGACGGCGCGGTCGCGGTCTTTGACTCCGTCTCCGGCGTTCAGCCGCAGACCGAGACCGTCTGGCGTCAGGGCGACAAGTATCGCGTCCCGCGCATCTGTTTCGTCAACAAGATGGACAAGAACGGCGCGGACTTCGAGCTGGTGCTGGAGTCGATCCGCAAGCGCCTGGGCGCGCGTCCGGTCGCCATTCAGATTCCCATCGGAGCCGAAGCCGGCTTCCGTGGAGTCGTTGATCTCATCGAGATGCGCGCCATCCTCTGGCATGACGAGACGATGGGTGCCAAATACTCGGTCGAAGAGATTCCCGCCGATCTGGTCAAGAAGGCCGAGGCCTTCCGCATGCAGCTCGTCGAGCTGGTTGCCGAGTCCGACGACGACATTCTGGTCCAGTTTCTCGACGGCCAGATGCCGACGGCGGCGCAGTTGAAGGCTGGCCTGCGCAAGGCCACGCTCGACCTCAAGCTCTTCCCGGTTCTCTGCGGCTCGGCTTTCAAGAATAAAGGCGTGCAGACGCTGCTCGATGCGGTGGTCGATTACCTGCCCAGCCCGCTCGATATTCCCTCGGTCGAGGGCCTGAATCCGGCCAATCCCGATGAGATTCTGACGCGCAAGACCGAGGACGATGCTCCGTTCTCGGCGCTCGGTTTCAAGCTCATCAACGATCCCTTCGGCAAGCTTGGCTTCATCCGCGTCTACTCCGGCTCGCTGCGCACGGGCGACACGATTCTCAACCCGCGCACCGGCAAGACGGAGCGCGTCGGTCGCCTGGTGAAGATGCACGCCAACAAGCGCGAGGACATTAACGAAATTCTGGCGGGCGACATCTGCGCCTGCGTCGGGCTCAAGGATCTGAAGACCGGCGACACGCTCTGCGCGCCGACCGCGCCCATTGCGCTTTCGGCCATCACCTTCCCGGAGCCGGTCATCTCGGTGGCCATCGAGCCGAAGACCAAGGCTGACCAGGAGAAGATGGGCCTGGCGCTGGCCAAGCTTTCGGACGAAGATCCCACCTTCAAGGTGCGCACGGATGAGGACTCCGGCCAGACCATCATCAGCGGTATGGGCGAGCTTCATCTGGAGATCATCGTGGATCGCATGAAGCGCGAGCACAAGGTCGAGGCCAATGTGGGCGAACCGAAGGTTGCCTTCCGCGAGACCATCCGCAAGGAGGCTGACGCCGAGGGCAAGTACATCCGCCAGACCGGCGGCTCCGGCAACTACGGCCACTGCAAGATTCGCATCGCGCCCAGCGAGCCGGGCAAGGGCTACGAATTTATCAACGAAATCAAGGGCGGATCGATTCCCAAGGAGTACATCAAGCCCATCGATCAGGGCATCCGCGAGGCGATGGAGACCGGCGTTCTGGCCGGCTATCCGATGGTCGACATCACCATCGCGCTCTACGACGGAAGCTATCACGACGTGGACTCGAACGAGATGGCCTACAAGATCGCCGGTTCGATGGCCTTCAAGGAAGCCGCCCGCAAGGCCAGCCCCGTGCTGCTGGAGCCGGTCATGGCCGTCGAGGTCACCGTGCCGGAGGAGTTCGTCGGCACCATCATCGGCGACATCAACTCCCGTCGCGGACGCATCGAGGCTCTGGAGCATGCTGCCGGTTCGCAGCTCGTCAAGGCCATCGTTCCGCTCAAGGAGATGTTTGGCTACGTCAACGATATTCGTTCCTCCACTCAGGGTCGCGCCTCGTACTCGATGCAGTTTGCCCGCTACGAGGAGGCTCCGCGCATGATTGCCGATGAGATCATCGGTCGGGCGCAGGGCAGGTAACGGCAGGGCAGGAAAGATAAGGGTTTTGTGGGGCTGGAACCGGATTGCCGGTGCTCCGAGTTGCAACGGAAGTTCAGTCTGGAAAGGATCAGAGGGAGAGATGGCGAAGGAGAAATTTGATCGTTCGAAGCCGCATGTGAATGTGGGTACGATTGGGCACATTGACCATGGGAAGACGACGCTGACGGCGGCGATTACGAAG
>JAJZBZ010000005.1 GCA_021846275.1 Acidobacteriota bacterium | reverse complement strand
AGGATGCGTACCCCATATGCGCTGGGGTTGAGGGTATAAACCCGTAGTCGTCGAGGTTGTGGGAGTGTGGGAATCGCGTGGTTTGCGATTTCCATACTTCCACAACCTGCTTTCAAGCGGCTTCACGTTGCAACTGCCAGGCATGTTCGAACTCGACGGGGCTCGGTAGCCGATCGTCGAGTGCAACCGTTCCTGGTTATACCAAAGAACCCAGCGGATGACTGCATCTTTGGCAGCTCGCACGGAGAGGAACGTCTCGCCATGCAATCGTTCCACTTTCAGCGAACCGAACAACGTCTCGGTTACGGCATTGACACCAAGAATGACGTCAGATGTTGCATGCGACTCCTTTCGAGTGTGGTTTTGCCAGGCCAACTCGCAGGACAGGACACTCACGGTGCAGAACAAAGCTCCTATTAGGTCACTGCGTCCAGGTCTGACATGCTGGAGAGAACGCTGAACACAATCGACAGGTCAACGCAAAGGCAGCTTGGCCAATCCCCAGCACGGGTCAGATCGCGTCGGCGTTCGAGAAGAATATTAAACTGAGTGTCCCAGCAATTGGCCTTTCGACTCATCGATGCGACCAGACCGTACATCTTCATGACTTCACGGTAATCCTCCGAGGCATACACGCTTCCCCGGTCACTGTGAAAGATCGCCTTTCCTGGCTCCGGTCTGCGTTGCATGCAGGCCATCTCCAGGACATCGATGACCAGCGGGCGGTCGATGGTTGTCTTCATCGACCAGCCCACGATGCGGCGGCTGAATAGATCGATCACCACCGCCAGATACAGCCATCCCTCGTCCGTGGCAATGTAGGTCACATCCCCCGTCCAGGCCATGTTCGGCTTCTCGACGGTGAAGTGGCGATCCAGCAGGTTCGGCGCAATCGGCAACGTGTGCCTGCTGTCGGTGGTCGTGACGCGAAACCTGCGCTTGCCGCGCGCCTGAATACCGGTCATCCAGTGGGACAAGGAGGACTGGGCCGATCTCGGGATCATCAAGGTTGATCTGCTCGGCCTCGGCAGCTCAGACGGCAATCGAAGAAATGCCCCCAGGGGTCCGGCCAAACCACAAAATCTGTTTTCCGCGGACAAAACTATCAGTCTTCCCCCAGGGGGTAATCTGACTCCGATATGCGTCCTAGATCGTCCATCCTATCTATTTACAACACAATACGATCGATGACCTTGTGGCCGCTGCTGGTTCCGTGTCGCAACCGTGGTTCAGGCACACTTCTCCCTGAGCGTTGCCGGTGGTTGCGCCATCAGTCGCGGCAGCCGGATCAGGTTGCGCGCCGCGCAGCTGAAGACGAACAGCCAGTCTACTTTTTCCAGGCCTCGCAACTTTGGTCTGCCCGGCGAATTCTGTACCAGTGGGAGTGAGACAAACTGGTATGGAAGGAGCAATGAATGGGCAAGGCAAGGAGGCACACACCTGAGCAGATTGTGAATATTCTGCGGCAGATTGAAGTAGCGGTTGCGAACGGAAAGACGCACCCGTTGTCTGACGTCAACCTGTTTTCCCGGTCAACGACAATCAAAATTCCCGATTGTCGTTTAAACTGCTTTCTCCTTCTGTCTGTGCCGCTGATGCTGGCTGGGCCGTAGCGTAGCCCCGAAGGCGCGAAGCGGAGGGCCAGCCAGCATCAGCCAGTGGCGCTGCCAGCCCCGGCCGGTTCTCCGGGGACCGTAGCTTGATTTCGATCTTTCTGAGCCTGCTCCATCTGGTAGCTGGGGATTTTGAGCAACACGGTTTGAGGAGGAGGCGATCAGGGCTACTTCCGTGGCGAACTTGATCGAGTACCGAGCAAGGGAGAACGTCCTACCACTGATCGCGGTGATTGGAGCGGTGGCACATCGGAGATTCCGTCGAAGACTTTGCCCGCTGGCCAAGCTCCAACGGAATACACACGCCGATCTCGCAAGCCGTTTATACCCTCTTGCCACGCGAGCAGCATCCGTTTGCCGATGTCCTTGAACCCCGGAATATCTGACATTTTGTTTCGGACAGCCGGAACAACATCCGCGACTGAATCGCTGATGCGCTCGACCATTTCGGATTGCTCTCGCAGGGGTATGCCGAAGGTTGCGGCGATGAACTTCGACAGGTTCTTCCCCGGTGCCCACGTCTTCTTGCCGCCGAACGAAATCCCCGGAGGGTTGTTTTGATAGCCAGCGTACACGCTCGTGGTAAGGAAGTCGTAGGCGGGCGAAAGCTGCACATCCGCTCGTGATGTGTACAGCAGAGCGACATTCTTCGCATGACAGTCCGCATTGCGCAGCGCATGCGTCAACAGCAGGATTGCCGCCAGGCGCTGGAAGGTTTCGTACTGGCGATTGCCGGGGACGTGATCGCGGACGGCACGCGCGATTCGTTCCCATGTGGTCTCATATTTCTGCGCAGGACGAAGGCCGAGCAGAGCGCAGAAATCTTCCATCCCGCACAGTGGCTGTCCTTCATTGTTCACGTCAAAGCGATGGACAACAAGAGCATTGCCGTCACGCGAGACTTCTGTCTCCGCGCAGGTAAGCACCTTGCCCAATACCTGCATGCACAGGTATTCATTCAGCGCCGCAAATGGAAGTCTGCCGGAAGAGCCTTTGATGATGTGTCGGCGAGTCAACAAAGTGGCTTTCTGGTGCTGTCCGAGTCGTCGGCGAGTGGCAGTTGGTTTTTGTGTCGTCTCTTCCTGTGCATCCAGAAACTTCGGAAGCACGCCGGAGACACCGCTGGTTGCGTGCTGCCGTACCAACTCCGCAAACGCCGCTTCCGAGTTGTCGCCCTGCAGCAGGTCGGCAACTTCAACTGGTTTGGCAGGTTCGTCCAGCCGCGCGCCATGTGCGGCTACCTGCAAGCGACCCACCATATTTCTGCCCACGACCGATAAAAGCGCGAGTGGGCTGGCGCCGACGTGAGGGCCGAACTGCTCCTGGAGTACCTGAAGCAAATAGCCTTCTGGTAAGTTCATCTGGAATACGGGAGGAAGCTGGTCGTCCCAGACCCAGGACTCCGTGCGGACAGGCATCGTCAGCGAGACGAAGTCCTCGACGGCTGTGTTCGGCAAATAGGTGAGGACGCTTTTGAAGTCGCCGACCGATTCGAGAACGGCAACTTCACGACCGAGGACGTAGACCGAGAGCTTCATGCGCCACCGCGTTCCCGCCGGAGTTCATCAAGCGAGCCAGACATGCCGGTCTTCGCAAATGTGACTTCCATGCCGAGCACGGCGAGCACAGCAAGGAGCTTCCGAGAGCCGAACTCGGAGACTTGCCCGCGCTCAAAACGCAGAAGCGATTCCGGTGTGATTCCAGCCTGCTCGGCCACGGCCTTCTGCTTCAGCCGAAGTTCTCGCCTCATGGATCCCACCGATTCTCCGAGTTCCTGCAGTGTCTTCATGGATTGATTTATACATCAATTACATTTCTCATACAAGAACAAAGTGATGTATACATCATCTTTTTGGGACTGAAACAGCATCCGGCATGGTGCTCCCGATTTCAGAGGAATGCGGACGTGGCGAGACTCAGGAGAGCAGCAGTTCGATCTCTTCGCGGCCCAGGCCTGTGACCAGGCTGGTGGAGCCGCCGAGGATGGCATCGGCCAGCGCGCGCTTGGTCTTCTGCAACTCCAGCACCTTTTCTTCGACGGTGTCGCGGGCAATCAATCGGTACGCGAAGACGCGGCGCTGCTGGCCGATGCGATGGGTGCGATCGATGGCCTGAGCTTCGGCGGCAGGATTCCACCAGGGGTCGAGGATGAAGACGTAGTCGGCAGCGGTCAGATTGAGGCCCACGCCGCCGGCCTTCAGGCTGATCAAAAAAACCTTCACGTCTGGCATGGTCTGAAAGCGCTCAACCGGGGCGGCGCGGTCGCGCGTCCTGCCGTGGAGATATTCGTGCGGAATCCTCATGGCGTCAAGCCGCTGGCGCACCAGATCGAGCAGGCTGGTGAATTGCGAGAAGACCAGCGCCTTGTGGCCCTCAGCGAGGACTTCTTCGAGTTGCTCAAAGAGCAGATCGAGTTTGGCGCTGGACTTCGCGCGCTGACCAGCATCGATCAGACCGGGATGACAGGCGGCCTGACGCAGGCGCAGCAGGGCTTCGAGCACCTGAATGCGCGTTTTGGCCACGCCCTGTCTGCTGATTTGCGGCAGCAGCGCGTCGCGGTAGTGGCGCAGCAGTTGGTTGTAGAGCTTGCGTTCGCGCGGCTCCAGCTCGCAGTAGATTGTCTGCTCAGTCTTCGTCGGCAGATCGCGCGCGACATCTTCCTTGGTGCGGCGCAGAATAAACGGGCGTACACCACGCTGGATGATTGCCAGCGTGGCATCGTCGATGGAGCGTCCGTTGGTGCCGATGGCCTTGAAGAGGCTGGATGCGCCAAGCAGACCGGGGTTGAGAAACTCGAAGAGCGACCAGAGTTCTCCAATGTGATTTTCAACCGGCGTGCCGCTCATGGCCAGACGATGATCGCCGCGCAGCAGGCGCACTGCTTTGGCCGAGTCGGTTTGCGCGTTCTTGACGGCCTGCGCCTCGTCAAGAATCACGTAGTCGAAGGCGATCTCCTGCAGCTCGGCAATGTCGCGGCGCAGCGTGCCGTAGGTGGTTAGCACCAGATCGCAGTTGGCGATCTGGCCAACATCTCGGTCGAGGCCGGTGTGATCGACGACTCGCAGTTGTGGCGTGAAGCGCTCGGCTTCCTGCCGCCAATTGAAGACAAGCGATTTGGGCACGACGGCAATGGACGGCTTGCTGAGCTGTTGCATTTTGCGCAGTTCGCGGCGCGTTTCCAGCAGGGCCAGGACCTGCGCAGTCTTGCCCACACCCATATCGTCGGCCAGACAGCCGCCGAAGCCAAATCTCTGGAGAAATTGCAACCAGCCCAACCCTTCGCGCTGATAGCCACGCAGCGTACCGTTGAATCCATCCGGCTGCGCGGCCGGTTCGACGCGCTCGAAGCGTTTCAAGCCTTCGCGGATCCGCATGACGACTGCGTCGCAGTGAATCTCCGGCTGCGCGGCCAGCAGGGCATCGAGCAACCCGGCCTGTGCGGAGTTGAAGCGGATTGCCCCATCAACTGCGCAACCCATGGCACCGATGGTCGCATACTGGCGCAGCCACTCCTCGGGCAACAGACCGAAGCCGCCATCGCCCAGATCGATGACGCGCTGGCCGCGATGAAGCGCAGCGAGCAACTCAGGGAGCTGAGCGGTCGCGCCCGCGCCGTAGTCCACCTCGGCCCGGAGGTCGAACCAATCGACGGCGCTCGATACCTCCGAGCGGGTGGAGAGCGCAGTTCGAAAGCTCCTGCCCTCGGCCGTCACGCGCCATCCGCGAGCCAGCAGTTCGGCGGCCACGCGCGGCAAGGCATCCGCGGCAAAACGCCACTGGCGCGCTCGTTGATCCTGTGCGTCGATCAGAAGCAGGCCGAGCGAACGCAACCGCATGCGAGCTTCGTTTTCGTACTCGAGATCGCGTCGCAGCCACTTCCGCGCATCGGCGTCAAAAAATCCGACGGCCTGTTCGTGCTCGGCCACCTGACGCCCGGCGTAATCAAAGATGAGATCGGCGCGCATCCACTCGACGTGGGTGCGGCGCGCTTCGCGCGCGATGTGTAACTGGGGCTGCGGCGGTTGGGTGATGGCCTCGAAGCCAAGACTCGGCGGCAGCTCCAGACGGGGCGCGTCGCTGGAGTGCATCATGCGCTCGACAAAGGCAGGCAACTGCTCCTGAGGAATGACAATCTCGCCCTTGTGTTTGAGAGCATGAAACCAGCGTTGCGATGTACCCTCCGCGACCCTGGCTAACCCCAGGTCGGTCAGCAGAAATCCACTGGCATAAAGATGCCGCGCACGCTCCAGTTCCATGCGCTCGCCTTCGCGTTGCAGGCCGGCTGTGAGTGCAAACTGCGTTTCAGTTCGTTCGCGCAACTCAGCGACCAACTCCCAGGCCGGTCCATCCTCCCAGCGGAGTGGCGCGTCAGTGATCTCATGCACATTGTCGAAGAGGTAGCAGCGGCCCGTCGCCAGAATGCGTGGCACCAGCGTCTGCGCCAAAGGCTGCGCCAGGCGCACCTGATTGGGAATCTCATGCAGGTCGCTATAGTGCACAGGCGAAGTTCCGGCCAGTTGTGCGACGATCTCGCGATCCTCGACCAACGGCAGATCCACCATCTGACCTCGGCGCATGCGCAGGATTTGCAGCTTCTTCCATCCGCCCGTCTTGCGCGGCTCCCGTACATAGAGGGCAAGCGACAGATCGTCGGAACTGGCGCTACCCGGACGGTTCAGCATGTAGAGCAACTCCGCGCCCGCGGGCCAGGGATTGCGCGGCGCATAATACGATTCGAACTGCGGCGGCGGTGGGGCGAAAAGCGGGTCGAGCGCCTTGCGCCAAGCTGGAACGGGAGGCGGCGCTGGGCGAGGCGGTGCAGGGAGACTCTGCGCTGGTACAGAGAGCTTCGGCGCGGATTGTTTGCGATTTTCAAGCCGCAACTCTTCTTCGAACTCGAGCAGAATCGAATCCACATCGAGCGCGCGCACGCCATCCGGAGGAACCAGACTCTGCAGGTGACCCGCGGCGTCGCCCGCCAACACCGCCGCCCACAGATGCTTGCACGGCAAGCGCCGATCCAGAAAATACACGCAGCCGCAGTAGCTCTCGACGTTGTCGCCCACGCGGCGCAGGATCACCAGATAATTTTCTGTACCGCGCACCTCAGCTTCGAGTTCCGCCGCACCGCCGGAGGTGACACGCACCAGCCGTCGCCTGAAATAATCAAAGCCCCGCTCGCGCACCCCGCGCTCGAAGCACGGCACCAGTTGTGGCCCCGCCTGCATCCTGTTCGCACTAGTCCTCTCTGCCGTGAATCTTCATTTTCGCAGCCTGTGCCCAGATGACGCACTCCCGGATGCGCTGAGTGTCATTGTCAACTGAAAACCGCTTCTTCTTCACGTTTTATGAAGCTGTCAGCGCTCATCTAAAATTCGTCGGAATTGCCGATTGAAAACTCTGACTATTTACTTGACTTCGTGTGTTAATGCCACAAACTCTGCTTTCCTCGGGCAAAAACATTAGTCTACCCCCAGGGGGTAATCTGACTCCGATATGCGTCGTAGATTGACGATCCTGTTTTTATGGCACGATGTACGCTATGACCTTGTGGCCGCTGCTGGTTCCGTGTCCGCGGAATTTGCATGTGATGCTACCATCTGTCGCATTTCAATTTGTAGAGAATTTGCCAGGTACTCCAGACGGTGTCGTGTTGACATCGGCGTATTCGAGCAGCGCCGATTCTGGAATACGGCGGCAGCGATTGAAAAGCGCTGACCGGATTTTTCCTGAAGCGACGAGCCGCCATGCCGTGCGCTTAGAAATAGCAAGCCAGGCTGCGGCTTGAGGGACGGTGTAATACCTTTCAACGACGTTTGAGATTGACATCAAAATACCTCCTGCACTTTGCCCGGTTTTTGGGCAGTGTCCAACAATTAACATGGTGTGGCTGAAACGCCTATAGCATAGCGCGAAAAACTTCAGGAGATCGGTCGCGTCAGCTTCCATTACTCGATCCGAAACTATAAT
Organism: Acidobacteriota bacterium; assembly: GCA_021846275.1. GTDB lineage: Bacteria > Acidobacteriota > Terriglobia > Terriglobales > Acidobacteriaceae > Acidicapsa. The sequence continues at coordinate 225,860 of JAJZBZ010000005.1, read as the reverse complement.
TGGGGTGGCGAGGGGTAACGGCAAAATAATGGCGATTTTCAAGCGAGGAGACATCTACTGGTACGAGTTCGTAGTCAACGGCCAGCGAATTCGTGAGAGCACGAGGGAGACAACGCGCACCAAAGCACTGTCTAAAGAGCGCGATCGTCATAAAGAGTTGGAAGGCGGAGGGCGCGTCGAGCGGCTAGACAAGCTGCGCCGAAAACTATTCCCGTTTGCCGCTAAAGAATGGTTTGAGTCGAATCTTGCCGGATGGTCAGAGTCCTACCAGTCCATCCAAAGGCTAAACATCGAACATCTGAACGCGTACTTCGGTAAGCGACTTCTCGTGGACATCGGCCCAGATGACATTGGCAAGTATCAAGCGGAGCAGCGGAGCAAAAACGATGACGGCACATGGTTCCGCACGGGCAAAGGCGCCGACCCGAAAGGCAAGCCAAACGTGGTCAGCGCCCGCACCGTCAACATGGAGGTTTCCACGCTCCGCATGATTCTCAAGTGGGCGAAGCTGTGGCGGAACATCGAAGACGACGTGAAGATGCTGCCTGAGCGGAAGAGGGTTGGCAAGGCCCTCACTGTGGAGCAGGCGAAGAAGCTGCTGAATGCCTGCCTCAAAAGTCCGCAGCCTTCGCTCCATACCGCGGTCGTAGTGTTCTGCAATACAGCACTTCGTAATGGTGAACAGCGGAAGGCGAAGTGGGAGCAGGTCGATTTCCTCAAGGCGGAGTTCACCGTTGGCGCGTCAAAGACGGAAGGCTCCAGCGGGCGCGTAGTGCCGCTAAACGCCACGGCGCTCGCTGCGCTCACGGCATGGAAAGCTAATTGGCCAGATGCCGGAGTAGAGGACTTCATTTTTCCTTCGCAGAAGCTCAAATATGTCGGCAAAGGGTCATGGCTGGCGCGCGGGAAGATGGTTCCCTACGAGACCGATCCGTCGAAGCCTGTGGGGAGTTGGAAGAAGTCGTGGGCAACAGTTCAGAGGGCGGCTGGAGTTCAGGCCCGCATCCACGATCTGAGGCATCATGCCAACACGGTGATGGCCGAATCCGGTATACCTCTCTCGACGCTCAAGGCCGTAGCCGGCTGGATGACCTCGGAGATGGCCGAGCACTACTCCCATATCCGCGATGAGGCGAAGCGGAAGGCTGTGGAGGCGCTGGAAGCCGCCAACGCCGGGCGCATCCAGTAGAGGTGATCGTGGGGATATGGAAAGTCGCTCCCCACAAAAGTCCCCACAATTTCCGCGATACGGAAGAAATTTGGGAGGCATATTGACGTATTTATCTGATTCTATTGGTCGGGGCGGAGGGATTCGAACCCCCGACCCTCTGCTCCCAAAGCAGATGCGCTACCAGACTGCGCTACGCCCCGACAGGCGGTGAGCCGGTGCGACCGGGGTCGCGCAACTCTTCATCGATTGTACCGTGATCGGGCATCCGATTGCGCGGGGAATGCGTCATTGAGCAAGAAGAATGAAGCGCGCAGAATGCGCGATTCACACAGCTTATGGGTGGTTCGTCGAGTGCTTCGCCGATGGTACAATCGAGGGAGCGATTACGGCGGCTATAGTTCAGCGGCAGAACGCCTGACTGTGGCTCAGGATGTCGTGGGTTCGATCCCCACTAGCCGCCCCATCTGTCGCGTTTCCCCGCATGATCACCGGCAAAACCCTGCTGCCGCACGACCGTCTCTGGCTCGCACCTTACCAGCCGTTGCGATTCTTTTACGGCGGTCACGCGCAGACGCTGATCGGCAATTATTGGCCGCGTCCGCGGCTTGCATCCCAGCCAGATTCAGTTTCGGTCGTGGTCGATGAGGCGGACGGTAGCCGCGTGCTGTGCCACTGCCATTGGCAACGCGACCAGCGCACGGGCCGTGTGTTGTCGGATCGGCTCACGCTCTTGCTCGTCCACGGCCTGGAAGGCTCGTCGCAGTCTGGTTATGTGCTGGGCATCACGGCACTCGCGCTTGCTGCCGGCTGCAACGTCATCCGCATGAACATGCGCAACTGCGGTGGCACGGACGAGTGGACGCCCACGCTCTACCACTCTGGTCGATCCGCCGACGTGGCCGCCGTGCTGCATCACTTTCAACAGGCGCACGCGCTCCAGCGCATCGCCATGATCGGCTATTCGATGGGCGGCAACCTTGTGCTCAAGCTGGCGGGTGAACTCGGCCACAGAGCGCCGGAGTGGCTTGCCGCTGCGGCCACCGTCAGCCCGGTCACCGATCTGGCCGAGAGCGCCGACGCGCTGCACGAACCAGCGAATCGCCTGTACGAGCGGCATTTCCTCACGCGGCTGCTGCGGCGGATACGGGTGAAGGCTGAGCTTTTTCCGGAGCGGTATTCGCTTGCCGGATTGCCGCCGATTCGCTCGATCCGCGAGTTCGACAATTGGATTGTCGCGCCGCACAGCGGCTTTGCCAGCGCGGACGATTACTACTTTCGCGCCTCCTGCGCACGCAGCGTTGCGGCAATCGGCATTCCGGCGCTGATCCTTCACGCGCTCGATGATCCGTTCATTCGCATGCGCGCCGACACGCGCGAAGCGCTGATGGCCAATCCTTTCGTGCGGCTTATTGAGAGCGAGCATGGCGGCCACTGCGCCTTTCTGGCAACGCGCGCGCAGCAGGCCAGTGCAGCATTCCATCGTCACTGGGCTGAGGCAACAGTGCTCAGCTTCGTCCAGGCCGCAGCCAGCCTGCCTGCCAGCGCCAGCCAGGAATGGAGTTCCGCACATGGAGGTTGACTGGAGTGTCGAGATTGGTTGCGCGGAGATCGGAGGCAGCGCGCCGGTGATCGACACCGGCTGGCCCGGCTGGATCGATCTGGCCGGTGATGCTGAGCAGATGAATTCCCGGATCAATTCGCTCAGTGAAGTGCGCAGCTTTCCGCCGCTCGGCATCGCGCTGCGAAAGGTTCTTCGTGAGTGCGCAAACTTTCGCAGCACGAAGTGTGATTTCTGGACCGACGATCTGGCACCGGAAGTTGCGGATTCCGAAGCGATCTGCCCTGAAGGCGGGAACTGCCAGCGTCTTGCCGTCTGCTACATCGATCTGCTGCCGCAGAATATCGCTGCATGGACGCAGTTGGCTGCGGCGGAGGCGTGGGCGCGGGCTTCTGTTTCAGTTCTGCGCGCCGAGCACTGCCCTCATGGCCGCGTGGAGATCGTCGTACGCGAGGCGTTTTCCACCTCGGGCTTCGGCTTCGGACTGTCGCTGTACATCTACGGCTGCGGGCCGACAGAGACGCAGGCACGGACAGCACTGGAACACGCGCTCTGCCTCGCAGTCGGGCACATCTGCGCCACTCCATCGCCTCAGCGGAAAACCGAATCCGCATTACAATGGCAACAGGAATCGCGCACGGGCGAGTAGCTCAATTGGATAGAGCACCGGCCTTCTAAGCCGGGGGTTACAGGTTCGATCCCTGTCTCGCCTACCAAGTCGTGCGATCTGTTTGCGCGACTTTGGAGAGGATGCGCCTGAATCACTGGTGGAAGACGAGCGACACCCGTGCCCGCTGAGATTCCTAAAATGAATTTCTGTTGGAAAATTCACATTTCCACTGCACACCGCTGAAATGCCGCCGATATCGTCAACAATGAGGCGGCGATTATGAGCGGCGGAGTCCATCACGCAATGCAGGGGCTGCTGCGCGGTGGCCTGAGTCCGTCGGATCTGGCGCTCGCCGTGACAGTGGGAGTTGTGATCGGATGCCTGCCGATTTTTGGCGTATCGACGCTGCTTTGTGTGGGAGTGGCGGCGGGGATGCGACTGAACCTGATTGCCATTCAGGCGGCGAACTGGTTTGCCATGCCCTTGCAGGTACTGCTCTTTTTGCCGTTTTTGCGGCTTGGTCGATGGTTGCTGGGGCATCCAACAGCACGGGCGGCGGGGCAGTTGGTGCCCTGGTCTCAAAATGTTTCGCATCTGTTGCCGCAGATTGGCTGGCTGATGGCGCACCTGTTCCTGGCGTGGATGGTGGTCTCTCTCCCGATGGCAGTTCTGCTCCATGCGGCGCTACGGCAAATCTTCTTGCGCATGGCCGCGACCCGTCGGTAAGCGAATCCTGAGAGCAGTGGCGGGGGCAAATGTTGCATCCCCGGTCTTCCAGCCCTGATCGGGGACTGGATTCAGACACCGGAGTGGCCGCTGAACTGCGGCACAGGGTCGGCACTGCGCACCCACGCGGTATAGACGAGATCGCGCAGCATCGACGCGCCGTCGGCGAGTCTCTGCTCGACAAAGGCGCGGGATTCCGGGTTGCCCTTGCCATCGAAGGCACCGTGCTTGTCGAGCAGATAGAGTGGCTCGACATCGGCTGACGTTGCGTGAAGATAACGGATGTAGGCGTCGAAGACATCGCCCTGCACGAAGTGAACGGGAGTCATCTTTGCGGCGACGTCAGCGGAGGGAATGTTTGCGCCGTCCGGACCGACAAAGGTGGTTTCAAAAAGGCTGTGAATGCCGGGCTGTCGACTGAAGTGGTTCGGGTTCGCCACCAAGGCCCATCCGTTGTAGTTGACCGTGGTGTGGAGAGGCTGGGATCCGTCACCGACGTAGTGCCCGAGCCAGCCGATGTAAAAGAGGATGGCCTGTTGCACGGGTGCGGTGTTTTTGTGCGCGGCAGAGAGGTCGCGGTAAGAGCGGAATGCGGCCTTCAGCCGCTCCCAGACCTCATCGGTCTGCCAGGGTTGGAGGCCAACATGGGCAGGGTCGAGACCGTGGAGCAGGGCGAGCTTTTCGTATTGAAAACGCTCGTGCGGCAGCGGGCCAAGCTGCGCTAGATACTCCATGTCCAGAAAATGTTCCGGAGCCTGGGCGTTATTTAATTCAGGTTCGCTCGGGGATCGCCAGCGGTCCGGCTCCGGGCCGAGATACTCCACGTCATCGAGAGCCGCGGGCGTGCGCAGGAAGGTGGGCATATCCTTCGGCAATGCCGACTCGGCGAGCCGGTTGATCATGCGATGGCCGACGCTGCCCCATGCAAAAACGGTTTGCGGAAGGGACAGAGCGGCGATGAGCAACAGGGATGAGGCGCGCAGCAGTGTGGAGTTCATGGAATGCAGTATAGCGAGCAGCGAACGACAGAGGATGAAAAGGCGTTACGAAATTTTGCCGGAAGGAATGAGCATCGATTGGCAGGCTTGTGCAGACACCGAAGTAACCCAGGCGCGGTTATTGCGGGAACGGATTCCGAGAACGATTATTTTTGCGGTTCGTGCCGCAACAATGTTCCAATCGTTTCATCGTGCATAACACGAAAGTTGTAGAGTTGTATCGAGCGCGTACAAAACACAAAGACTATTCCACCCCCGTTGCGGCGAACGCGGGCTAAGGACTGAAGGAATTGATGCAAAGGTACGTTCCCCAGGCACGGATCATTCTCTGCTGCGCGATTGCGTTTTGCGCGCTGGGAGCGGTGCTACAGTGGACAGTGGGTCGACTGACGCTGGTGCTCTGGCTGTGTACGTTTGCCGCCGGGGTCGCGCCCATGTTGGCGCTGCTGGCGTGGGAGCCGCGCGGCAAGAGTCGACGGAACGGCGCTGACAGGAATGCGCCGGCACCAAAGTGGATGCTGGATTCGGCTCATTCGATGATTTTCGCTACAACGATGGAAGGGGTTTTTACCTACGTCAATCCCTCCGCCGAGCGAGGCTTTGCGGTGCATTCGGCGGATCTGGTGGGCAAGCGCAGGATTCAGGAGTTCTTTGCCGAAGGAGAACTGGAGCGAGTGCGAAAGGCGCTGTCCCGCGTGCAACCGGAGCTTGCCGCTCAAGCCGAGAGTCTTTTGCCTTTTGATTTCTGCGTGCGCTCACTGGCTTCGCTGCCGCCGAGCCAGGTGCGTCCCGTGCATTTTCAGATCAAGCGTTCGAATGGCGAAGAAATCCCAGCCTCGCTGTTTCTGTCTGTGCTGCGGGATGACGACGGACAGGCGCGAGGATTGCTGGCGGTCGCTCAGGACCAGCGCAATCGAAGCGAACGACAGTTTGCACTGCGTGAGTCCAGCGAGCGCTATCGCGACCTCTTCGAGCATGCCGTGGATTCGATTGCCGTGTTGAGCGCGGAAGGCAAATTTCTGTACTCGAATCCTGCGTGGAGAACCTGTTTCGGATTCGACGAGAGGGCCTTTCAGCGCGTTGAGCGGCTGGAGGAGCTTTTCGATGCTACAGTTCGCGAACAGGTGGCGGAACTGTTCCTAAGGGCGCTTGGCGGGGCAGAAATCGACGGATTTCCGCTGCAAACCCGAAGCAGCGATGGCAGGCCACTGGAGCTGGAGATATCGCTGAGCACGCGCCGCAGAGAGAACTCCGCGGCGACGGTTCGCTGCATCGTGCGCGACATGACGCAACAGAGGCGCAGAGAACGCAGGCTGAGCCTGCAACTGACGACGACGCAGATTATCAGCCAGAGCGCCTCGTCGCAGTCGGCCTCGGTGCGCATTCTGGAGACGCTGTGCCTGTCGCTGGGCTGGGATGCGGCTTTCCTGTGGCAGGTTTCGCCGGATGAAGCTGCTTTGCAATTTCACGTCGGCTGGACATCGCCGGATCAACAGATGGACGGTTTTTTGCAGCAGACGATGATGCACGCGGGCGCGAACAACAGAAGCCTTGCCGAGGAGACATTGCGGCGGAACTGCGGTGTATGGGTGGAGGATTTTTCCGCAGCCGACGCGCAATGGGGCAATCATCCGGCGCTGCGCTTCGGGCTGACATGCGGCTGGGCAACTCCTGTTCGCGCCAGGAACCGGGTGATTGCCGTGCTGGAGTTTTTCTGCCGCCACCGCATGCATGAGGACCAGGAAGCGGTGGCCACGGTTGACACCGTTCTGACGCCACTCGGCCAGATGCTGGCTCGGTCTCGTGAACAGGAGCGAGCCGACGAGTTGCACCACACGCAGAAGGTTCTGCTGGATACGATTGCCGACGGCATCTGTGCAATGGACCGAAGTGGAGCCGTGACGACGATGAACCCGGCCGCCGCTCGGCTGCTGCGCGTGGAGTCTGCCGACGAAGCAGGATCTGATCTGCACGAGCTGCTGCATGGCGCGCGCCCCGGTGGAACGGAGGACTGCGCAGAGAGTTGTGCATTGCTTGCTGGATTGAAGCAGCACAAGCCGACTGGCGGCGAAATCTCAATTTGGCGAAGGGATCGGAGTTCCTTCCCAGTCGAATTTTCGCTCACTCCGATTCTGGAAAACGGGCGCTACTCCGGAACGGTGATGAGCTTCCGCGACATTACACAACGTTTTGCGCTGGACAAGCTGAAGGATGAGTTTGTCTCCACGGTGAGCCATGAGCTGCGCACCCCGTTGACATCGATTCGTGGCGCTCTGGGGCTGCTGTCCTCGGGAATTCTGGGCGAAGTAAACGAGAAAGCGGCAAATCTGCTTCGGATCGCGTTGTCCAACTCCGACCGGCTGGTGCGGCTGATTAACGACATCCTGGATCTGGAGCGAATCCAGAGCGGACGTGAGCCGCTGAGCTTTCGTCCTGTCGCGCTGAACGACATTGTGCAGCAGGCGATGGACGGAATGGCTCCGGTGGCGGATGCAGCCGAAGTGCAACTGATTCACGATGCGAATGCAGTGCAGTTGCAGGCAGATCCTGACAGGCTGCTGCAGGTGCTGACGAATCTGCTTTCCAACGCAATCAAGTTTTCTCCGAAGGGTGCGACTGTTTCCGTCACGGTGCGCGCGGGGTCAAGCGCGATCGTGTTGTCGGTCATCGACCAGGGCCGGGGCATTCCGGCCGACAAGCTGGACAAGATTTTCGACCGTTTCCAGCAGGTGGATGCATCCGACTCTCGGCAAAAGGGCGGCAGTGGGCTGGGTTTAGCCATCTGCAAGACGATTGTTCGGCAGCACGGCGGCAGGATATGGGCGGAGCGGAATGCCGTGCGCGGATCGACCTTCCGGGTGCTTCTGCCTTTTCATCCAGAAACTGAAAAAACAGTTGAAGCCGCTCCCGAAGAATCCGAAACACATGGAACTCTGCTGATCGCGGATGCGAATGAAAAGTCGCGGGCAAGCGTTGCAGCCATGCTGCGCAGGCAGGGATATCTGGTGGTGGAAGCTCCGACCGCACAGGCGACTCTGGATGCGCTGTGGGAAGATCGCGACCAGCTTGTGCCGCGCAAACTGGAGGCGATTCTGCTGGACGCTTCGCTGGATCAGTTTTACGGCTGGGGGATTCTGCCGCAACTCAGACAGCAGGCCACCGCGCGACAGGTGCCGATTGTCCTGCTGAGCATGAGCGCCCCGGATGCTCTAACTGCACTGCCCATGGGTGTGGACGGATGGATACAGAAGACGGACAAAGAGGATCAGTTGCTGCGGGATCTGGCTCTCGTTCTGTCTGTCCCCGGTGAATCGGCGCGCATCCTCGTGGTGGAGGATGACGAAGACCTCGCGCGGATTATCGCCGATGTTTTTTCCCGCAGCGGAATGCAGGTGCAGCAGGCGCATACGCGCCAGGATGCGCTGAATTTCTGCCTGTCATTCCGCCCGCAACTGATCGTGCTCGACCTTTCGCTGCCGGACGGTGATGGATTTAACGTGGTGGATTGGCTGAGGCAGAATGAAGATTTCGCTCACCTGCCACTGGTGGTTTACTCGGCGCGAGAGATTCCGCAGGACGAACGTTCTTTGTTGCAGCTTGGGCCGACGCAGTTTCTGACCAAGGCCCGTGTGCAGCCGCAGCAACTGGAATCCCTGGTGCTGACGATGCTTCGGCGCTCGCGGCAACGGCGCGAGTCGTCGCTGGTCGATCCGGCTGCGGAAGCGGAAACATTTTCCGCCGCAGCATCCGGCGGCAACAGGACAACCTGAGAGGAATGATTTGCAATTGAAGAAGGAGAGCCAGCTGCTGTGTCAAAAAAAATTCTGATTATTGATGATGAAGACGATATTCGCGAAGTGGCAGCGCTGAGCCTGGAGACGGTGGCGGGCTGGGAAGTGATCGTGGCGAACAGCGGCGCAGCAGGTGTGGAGCGCGCGAAGAAGGATCGTCCGGACGTGATCCTTCTCGATGTGATGATGCCGGGCATGGACGGGCCGACGACCTTTCGCGAATTGCAGAAAGCGCCGACGACATCGTCGATTCCAGTCATTCTGTTAACGGCAAAAGTACAGAGCGCCGATCAGCGTCGTTTTGCTGATCTGGGTGTGCGCGCCGTGCTGACGAAGCCTTTTGATCCGCTGCTTCTTTCCAGTCAGATTGAAAGTGTTTTGGGCTGGTAGACAATGCGAGGCAGAAGGGCGCAGAATTGTGACCGCGGAGAAATGGCGAGGCAATGAATTTGCCGTGCGAAGGATCACAAGTACGCACAATCTCAGCGTCGCTTGAGGCGCTGTGGATTCGGTTTCGGCCCGAAATACTGAGGCGGATCGAGGATGTGGAAGTCGCGCTGGCGGCGACGGAGAACGCTTGCTGTACCGTGGCGATGCGCGAGGCGGCCCATCAGGCGGCGCACAAGCTGGCCGGTTCGCTGGGAATGTTTGGTTTGGCGCGCGGAACAGAGATTGCGCGGGCGCTGGAAGAGTTTTTCGCGGCGGAAGCAGGCTGCGGGACGGCAGAAAATCTGCGCGAATGGACAGCGGAACTGCGCCGGATCATTGACAAGTAGCGCATCTCTTCCCGCCGCGCGAAGAGTGGGTCAGCGATAGCGCCTGCGGGTTTTGATGACGACCGAGAAGATGCCATTCTCGTCCTGAGTGATGAGAAGAGAAACATGGCGGTTGACCGCATATTCGGCCTGGATGAGCTGCTGAGCCGTGGTATTGACGTTGCTGGCGAAGGTGAAGGTGAGATTAGGCCCGAGCTGTTCAACGACCGTCACACGCGCCGAAGAGTTGCCGACCGAACCAATGAAGTTGGGATCGACGCGAACGGCTCCTGAGCCGAAGAGTCGCTGCACCCGATTGGAAACCGTGGCATCGAGGGCACCACCGAGAAGCATCGCGGTTTCAGGATTGTCGCCCGCCTGTTGTTGCTGCTGCTGCACGTAAACGGATTGCTCTTCCGTGGTTTGTCCCTGTGTGAGGAGCGAGATCACGTCCGTCTCCGGCAGCGGCGGCTCGGAACGATACGTGACCTTCAGGCGACCGGGGGTTCCATGCAGTCCAAGAATGATGTCGTAGTCCTCGACGCGCGCGGAGGCGTCGAGATCGACATTGGGTTCGATGCGGACGGGATTGTTGAAAGTAATGTCACCGCGTTGCAACTCGTAATGCGTGCCGCCGATGGAGGCGCTGCCTTCAGTGAGTGTGATTTTGCCCAGCACTGACGGCGAAGCCAGTGTGCCGCGAAGGCGTAGATCCGCGTCGCCAGCGAGCTTTGCGTTATAGGCGTTCTGAAAGGTGAGCATCGGGGCTGTGGTCAGATGCACGTCGAGCCGGAGATGATTGGACGGCGCATCCGAACTGATGACTGGCTGAACCACTGTGGAGGGCGCTGAGAGTGAAGCCAGATCGAGGTCGGAACCAATGGCGAAACGAGTGATGACGACATTGCCGCTGAGCAGCAGATTTGTTTGTGGCCCTTGCAGGCGCAGTTTTGCGTCTGCAAGAGAGCTGACACCCTGCGGATAGCGAATGCGGATGTCCTGGCCTGTTGCCGTGAGATCGGCGTAGAGAGCGTTCTGAAAGCCGATGTAACCGCCGACCCTGAGTACGCCACCGCCACTGACGGCGGTGAGTGAGCGCACTTCGAGTCGATTCTGGCTGAACTCAAGCCGACCCTCAATGTTGCTGAGGCCATTTGGAAAATCACGGAGTGCCAATGAGCCGCGATGGAACGTGACGTCGCCGCCAAGCACGGGCTTGAGCAGTGTCCCGTTCACGTTAACTTGAAACTGCGAGCTTCCGGAGGCCACGAGGTCGCTGTCCAAAGACTCCATCAGGCGCAGGTTGATGCCACCCTGCGCAGCAATATCCACCTGTTGCTGGCCCGTGATCTGGACATCGGCATGAACGCGCACGTCGGTATCCTCACCCGTGATTTCAACCGGGTCCAGATGCGCGACTCCATTGGAAAGCAGCGCGTGAACATCCCCCTGACTGCGAAGCTGCACGCCCTCCAGTACGGCGGTGAGCTGTTTCAATCTCGCTTCGCCGTTTAACTGTTTCGGATGAGAGAGCGGGCCGGAAACGTAGCCCGTTCCCTCCCAGTCGGATTGTCCGGTGATACCGGTGATGTGCATCATCTCCAGCGCTGCGCCGAGATCAAAATGAGTGAGCGACAGGTTTGCTTGCGTAAGCATCTGAGAGTCAAGCCGGGTGGTGCCGCGCAGCAGGAGATCGCCGGCGTTTTGTCGGGATTGCAATGTGTACGCGGCCTGATGATCAAGCACTTTTCCATCCAAATGCAAATCGGAAAAAGGCTGGTCGGCAAGACGAATGTTGCCAACCACGGCACTGAGCTGCATCTGCGGATTCTGCGTCGCCCCGCTGCCGGTTGCATGGAAACGCAGAGTGCCATTCAGGCTCAGATTACCGGAAGAGGTGGAGAACCAGGGAGACAGATCGAGGGATGCTCCATCCGCAGTGGCCTGAAAGGTGTTCTGTGTCAGATCAATGATTCCCTGTGCGCTCACGACGCCTTGTCCCTGCGTCAGATGCAGGCGGTGGATGGTGATCTTCTGATCCTGGATGGAGCCGGAGGCATCGACGCTGCTCAGCGCAACTCCGTGGACAAACGGATGCGCCACGCGCAGTTGCGCGCTGCCGACAAGCGCATTGGCTCTGCCGTTCAGCGCGATGTGGCCGGAGAGTTCACCGTCAACTGGTGCCTGAACTCCGGCAAGCGGAAGCAGATCGTGAATGGGGTACTGCTGCAAATCGGCGTTCACGCGCAGCGAGGCATTGGAATCGAACTCATCCGCCGTATCCGCCAGCGTGTAATTCGGATTGGACGTATCAATTTGCCCGGAAAGCTTCAGTGTTGCCTGGTTGCGCCGCAGCAACGCGCTGCGCACGAGAATGCTGGACGGCGAGTAGCGCCCGTCTGCCGCGACGGAATCCCAGTCAACGAATCGTGGCGGAGTGTCGATGCCCGGCTCCGGAATCTCGATGCCGAGATGCGTGGCCGTGAGATGACCATCGATAACGGGAGTAAGCCAGGCGTTGGTCAGTGTTCCATGGAATGTGGCGCTGCCGTGCAACTCCGGCTGATCGAAGACGGCGGGCAGCGCGGCGGCACCGACACGATTGCCGGATTTCAGTTCCAGCGCGCGCAGTGTTGCATCAAATTCCGTGAGGTCGCTCGAAGTGAAATCCAGTTGCATGTTGGAAGGACGAGTGATGGGAAATACGCCCAGGGTGCCCGAGCCGGATACCTGACTGTGGGGAAGCTGAATCTGCATCCGGGAGACGGCAATGCTTCCCAGACCTGCATAAAAGGTTCCGTCGACACGACCGTGAACCGAGGCCAGACCGACGCGGCTGAGGCCGGTGGGTGTCAGTTGCAGATGGGCCTCAATCGCCAGGTCGTAGGCGAGGCCGGTCCACGTGGTGAGCGTTGTGCCGTCCACCTGGGCGTCGTAGCCGAGGCGACGAAACTGTGGCGACGCAAGATCAAGCAGCACCGTGTCAAGCGAGACATGATGCAGCGCGGCGTGAATGCGCGCGGTCGAGGTGGGCACCTTCTGATGCGCGTCAAGGTAGCGGCGCTCTTCGGCGCTGCCCGGAAGCGGCGTGGGGAAAAGCCAGTTGTCGTAGGTGAAATCCCCATCAATCTCACCACCCTCGCGAAGGTGAGCAACGATCTGCGTGACGGTGAGCAGTGCCGGCGTGGCGCGAAAATGCGCGGTCATGCTGCGCACATGAGCATCCGCAATCTGGTCCTTGTATCGGACGTCGGTGCCGGCGAGGCTGCCCTGGGCCACGTAATCCGCACCTTTGCCATCGACGTGGAAGGAAAGCGTGGCAATGCCTTCCGGCAGCGATGGAAATCCGGTTGCAGGCGCCAGAGTCCGCAGATCGACTGAGCCGGTGGAATCCAGGTGCCAGAACGGCTGGGCAAAATGGCGAACTGTGCCGCGAAGATTCAGCGTCTGGTGCAACGCGGCAAGCTGCATCTGCTCAATATCCAGTTCGTCGTGATGAAGCAGAGCGCGCAGCGAAAGTTGGGCATTCATGGGTGGAACTTTGCCGGTGAGCGGCCCTTGCCAAAGCTGAATCTCATTCAGTTCCGCGACGATGCGATAGACGCCATCCGTCTGCTTTTGGATGGATGACGGCTGCAAATGCTCCGCCGAACCGAGCGTGGGCAGCCAGCCGAGATAGAGCGAAGCGTCGCGTGCGCGGAAGTCGACCGGCAGGGTGCGATTCGCCAACAGAAGGACGCCATGACGCACTTGGAGATTGCCGATGCGCAGATCAAAGAGCGTGTCGAGGAGCGGTTTGCCCGGCCGTTGCGGATAGATGGGATGCGGCTGATTCGTCGAGCCATCCGGATATATCTCGTAATGCCATCGCGGTGACTCGATTTGCGCCTGGTTGAGAACCAGATGGGCGGTGACACCGGATTGCAGCAGGCCAACGATGCCCAGTCCAAGGTGAACGTGATCGACGTGGAACCAGGGTGCTTCGCCAGCATGCTCAAGGCCGTGAATGGTCACGTTGTCAAGATCGATGGAAAGGCGCGGCAGATTCCAGCGAAGTTGACCAATTTCGCTGCGGCCTCCTGTGGAGTCATAGAGTTTGCGAACCAGCCAGCGCCGGACCTGCGACTGCGTCTCGCGGGAGTTTGCGACGTGATAGAGCGCCAGCAATGTGAACAAGGTGATGAGGGCAAAAAAGCCGACAACAATGGCAGCGTGGCGCAGCCAGCGGCTGGCGGCGCGCGCGATTCCCTCTTCGCGCTGTTGCCCTTGCTTCTCGCCCTCTGGTTCGTCGGTCATGGAGCGGATTCTCCGTTGCGTTGCAGGTTGTTCTTTTCGCCTGTGTCGGCGGGTTGCGCTTTCTGGTTGGAGCGCTCAACGGCTGCGCGCAGTGTCGAGTCAACGATCTCAATCCTGCCCTCTTCGCGCAGAGATCGAACCCAGTCATCGAGAAGTGCATTGACGCGCTGCTGGAGCAGAATCTCCTCAATGCGCGCGGATACGGATTTCAACTGTGGCGCATCCTGCGGATGACGATACTGGGGAAGCAGTGTTTTGCGATAGTAGTCGGCGATCTCCTCCTGGCTGATGCGAATTCCGTTGCGAAAACGCTGGCCGATGAAACCGAGCACGGCGTAGCGATCCTTCCAGTAGGTCTCGACTTCCTCCGGGGTGAGGTCAAGACTGGCGAGAAAATTGTTCCACCCCTCATCGGTCATGCAATCCGTGAGCTTGCAGGCAGGCAGGTCCTGCCGGAGTCCGATGAGGCTTTTCTGAACCTCAGCGGGATCGGGGTTGAGTTGATCGGGGTCTTCGATGCGGATCTGCTGCTCAATGAGCAGGCGTGTGATGAGTCGCGAAAGAGCGCCAGCCGCGGAGTTATCATCCTCGCCGCCGCCGGGCAGAAGATGCTCCAGACGCATCTCACGGTCAACATCGCTGGCGAGCAGAACATCCTGATTCACGACGGCGACGACTTCGTTCAACTGCTCCGGATTCGCGCCAATGTGCGAAGCAGGCGAAGCCGTCTGAGCCATCAACGTCGGTCCGACAAGCAACCATGCAGGGACGCAGCAGAGTATTCCTGCTCTGCTACGGGCGCGATTTGTCGTTCTCGTCTGTGTCATCAGAAGCTCTGTCCCAGGCTGAAGAAGAAGTTGAAATGCGAGCCTTCGCCCACGTAGGGGCTGGTGAGTTCCACTTTGTTGATGGCGTCGTAGGTGACCGGATAAATGGGTGGGTTGATGTTGTAGCTGAAGTCGATGCGAATCGGGCCGACGGGCGTGCGATAGCGCAGGCCCAGCCCGACGGCATGTGAAAAATAGTTGAATGTACAGGTGCCGAGCTGGCCTGTGGATGTGACCGGGCCTGTGAGTGGATTCTGCGTGGTGATGGGCGCAAGATTGCGGCAGCCAGCGCGGTTCTGCTGACGAAAACGAAGCATGCTGGGCCAGACATCCGAGGCGTTGGTGAAGACGTTGCCCATGTCATGAAACGGCACGAAGCTCAGCGCGGTTCCGAAGTAAGGCAGTGTTGGCGGCGGCAAGCGCAGTTCCGTGCTGTTGACGAAGACGCCTGCGCCGCCGATTGGAAAACCTGTCTGCGGATCGCGCGGTCCGGCGGCGTTGATGCCGAATCCACGATGGGAGTTCGCGCCGCCCGCGTAGAGCCGTTCGGGCAGCGGAATCAGTTCGTCAGCGGGATTGCCATAAGCGCGCTCCTGGCCGTAGCGCGTGTTGCGCGCAAAGATGATGCCGCTGCGACCGAGCGGATAGTAGCTTGAGTTTGACGTGTCCACCTGATTGAAGTTCGCCTGCGAGGAAAAGATGGAGGATGAGAGGAATTCCTGGAAACTGGTGTACGTGCCGCTGTGCGCATCAAGGGGGGCGTCGCGCGTGTCGCGAATCCAGGTGAAGCCGGGACCACCGACGCGAACGGCCTGAGCCAGCAGTGGGATGTCTGTGATGGGCACCTGCACGCTGTTTGCATTCACCTTCACGCGGCGAAAGATGAGCTGGTATTGCAGTGTGTTGGCCTTGCTGAATGGCTCATGCTCACCGAAGAAATGTTCGGTGATGCCGAAGTTTGCCTCCAGTGTGGAGGCGCTGTAGGTGATCACGTCCTGGCTATTGTTGTAGTCGCCGGAGATGAGCAGTTCGAGGTTGGGATTGTTATGAAAACGCGGCGACTGGAAGAGGAGATCGACCTGCTGCTCCAGCAGTCCGTAGTGACCACGAATCGACGCCGTCTGGTCGCGGCCAAAAAGATTGTTGCGACTGACCTCAACGAGCACGCGCGGACTGACCCCGACGGTTCCATTTGGATTGCTGGTTGGCGAGCCGTTCACCGTGCCCGTCTGCATCTCGAATCCGGCACCGTAGCTGATGTCCCAGCGGCGGGCTTCGACGGTCTGTAACAACACGGTTTTGCGCGGTTGCAGGCCCTGCGGATTGAGCACGACAGGATTGACCTCGCTGAAGAGCGCAAGGTCATAGAGGTTGCGCTGAGTGTCCAGCAGCGCAGACTGGTCCAGAGGGTCGCCCGGATGGATTGTGACCGCGTGTTCAATGGTGGCAGGGCGTGTGAAGTGAAGTCCGGTGGTGAGCACGTTGCTCACAAAAATCTGCTCGCCCTCATGGACGTGAAAGACCACATGCATCTGGTCTGGTTGGGATTTTGAAGCTGTTTCCGCAACCTGGACATCGGATTGTTCAAATCCTTTGCTCAGGTACCAGGTGCGCAGAGTGTCACGGTCGAGGGCAAGATTTTCCGGTGATAATGGCTGCCCCGGCGTTGTGTTGAGCAGGCGCACCAAGTCTGCGGAGGGAATCTTTTGATTACCCAGAATTTCCACGGAGCGCACACGCTGTTGATGACCCTCATCGACGACGTAGGTTACCGAGAGACCCATCTGTTTTTTCTTCAGGTGAGCGGCGGATGCTGGAACGGATGATGGAGTGTTGCCGTTCTGGAGCGTGTCCTGAATGCGCGGAGCCACATTGACAGCATTGAATCCATTGTTCTGATAAATGGCTTTGATGGCCGCGATATCGCTTTCCACCAATTGCTGATTGTAAAGGCCGTGCCTGTCAAATCCATTGGCGGGGGTTACGCTGAGCAGGTCGCGGAGCGTGCTTTGATCAAAGTAATGAGCGCCTTCGATGGAGATGCGCACAACCTTGTTTCGCGCGCCGAGAACGACATGATACACGATGCGCACCCGGCCGCTGTGCGCTGTCTGATCCAGAGTTGAGAGGCGATCATGCCGGACTTTCACATTGAAATAGCCGAGCCTCTGAAAGTAATTCGCGATGCGGGAGTTGCCTTCGTTCAACAGATCTTCGTCCACCGCGCCCTCTTCATAAACCGGCACCAGGGAACGAATGCGGTCTTTACTGAGATGCGCACCCTCCACAATCACCTCGACGACCGGCCCGCGATTGGCGACGAATTTATAGTTGACCAGATTCTTCGCCGCATCATAGTCCTGCCCGGTCAGCTTCACGTCGGCCTCCAGGCGATTCTGTTTGCGATACTCCTTGAGCAGGTCATTCATGGCCTTGCTGCTGGTCTCCGGCGTCACGTGTTCTCCGCTGCGGAGATGGGTGTATTTTTCAAAGGCAGTGGAGTCCATGCCACTGTCTCCGCTCAGCGCAATGCTGCCTGTGCGCGCCTGCGTTCCCGGATTGATGGTGAAGGCAAGATTGACGAGTTGGTCGCGCGGCTGCGGTGTAATGAGGTGGTGAATCTGAGCCTGCGGATAGCCGAGCCGGGTCAGTTCCTGCTTCATGGAGGCTTCGCCGCGCGTCAGTTCCTGCTGGGAGAATGGCGTTCCCGGCGTGAGGCGGCTGGCGCGCAGGAGCAGGGAGTTGCTGTTGGCCCCGCGCGCGCCGATCACGCTGAGTGTGCCGATGAACGGTCGCGGCGTTCCGCGAAACTCGAGCACGACGCCGTTGGCCTCGCGATGACCGTAAAGCGTCAGTGTGGCATAGAGGCCGGTTGTGTAGAGCCGACGCAGGGTGGCGTCCACGGCTTCGACCCGCAGGGGCTTGTTGGCCTGCTGCTCAAGCGACTCAGGCAACGGGGCAAGCCGATCTTTCGCAACGCCGGAGAACTCGATCCGAAGCACGGGCAATCCCTGCCAACGGCGCAGGCGTCGGTCACCAGCCAAAGTGTCGGCGGGATCAGCCGTGGCGCGCGTCGCATCGGGACTTACCTTTACCAGAGATGGAGGGAAATTCGCATGTCCCGCTTCCGCGCCCGGAGTCGTTTGCGCCAGCGCGGCCGCAGCCGTGAAGGCAAGCAGGGATGCGATAGTGGCGAAGACCCGGCGCTGACCGACACGCAGCCATGCGTTTGCCCGTATCTCCTGCCAGACAATGGAAATAGCCTGCGACCTCCGGTTCCTGTCCGCGTGCTGGCAAGGACGCGATCCCTGGCCAGGCTGACAAGAAATGGACTTTGCTTCCGCTCACTATACTAATAAGTGCGGACAAAGTTTGCAGGAGATTTCCTGCAACCTATTCGCTGCATGGACTCATCGAAGAGTTCTGGACATTGACAGAGAAGCGCATCACGAATCATCAGGAGACCTTTTGTCCCCAAGGCATTTGAACGCATCGGTAACCGAAGAGGAACGTTCGGCGGAACAGGCTGAGGCATGGTTTGCGTCGGCGGAGGAAACACTGGCCCGCGCGCAGGCCGGTGACAACGTGGCATTTGCGCAACTTTACGCGCAGCACAAGCGCCGCGTGTACTCCCTCTGCCTGCGCATGGTGGGCAACGTGACCGAGGCCGAAGATCTCACGCAGGAGGCATTCCTGCAACTGCACCGCAAGATTGCCACATTTCGCGGAGATTCGGCGTTTTCCACCTGGCTGCATCGGCTCACGGTCAATGTGGTGCTCATGCACCTGCGGCGCAAGGGCCTGAATCTGGTCTCGCTGGACGAGGCCATGGACCCGGCACCGGAGTCCGGGCCAATGCGCAGCTTTGGCACGCAGGATTTGCAACTGACCGGCTCGATTGATCGCATGGCGCTGGAAAAAGCGATCGCCGACCTGCCCGCCGGTTATCGATTGATTTTTATGCTGCACGACATCGACGGCTATGAGCACAATGAGATTGCCACAATGCTGGATTGCTCCATCGGCAACTCAAAATCACAACTGCACAAGGCACGCATGAAACTGCGCGAGGCGCTGAGTGTCCGCAACACGACGGAGGTGAAATCGTGAAGACTCCGGAAAATACAAGACTCCCCGAGGACCAGGAATCCGCGCCCGCAAAGGAACAGGCTTGCGCCGCATTCCAGCAGAGCATGGCTGCGCGGATTGCTGCGGGCGACGATTTCCAATCCGATGCGCACCTGAAAGACTGCCCGCGCTGCAAGGCGCTGCTGACCGAGTTGGAAACTATTGCCCAGGCTGCGCGCATGCTGCTTCCGGTCGAGGAGGAGCCGTCCGACAAACTGTGGCAGAAGATTGAACAGGCGATTGCCAGTGACCGCTCCTGAGCTGTCCGGAGACCGGAAAGCCCGCGCAACGCAGTCCTCGCGGCTGATCGTGCTCGTCGGCTTCATGGGAGCGGGCAAGACAACCGTCGGAAGGCTGCTGGCTGCACGCTCTGGCTGGCGGTTTCTGGATGTGGATGCAGAGATTGAGGCAGAGACGGGAAGCACGATTGCCGAACTTTTCACTCACCACGGCGAGCCGTGGTTTCGCGCTCTGGAGCGCGGCATGATTGCGCGTCTGGCGCGGCAGTCGGCTGCAGCGCCTGGCGACGCCGCAGACGCAAGAACAGTGCTTGCGCTGGGTGGCGGAGCCATCGAGGACGCTGAAACCCGCGAACTGCTGCTGCGCGGCGAGAGTTTGCGCATGGTGCATCTGGAGGTGACTCTGGCTGAGGCGATTCGGCGCTGCACGGCGGATGCGACGAATCTGCGGCCGGTGCTGGCGGATCGGGAGCGGCTTGCGGCGCGCTATAAGCTGCGGCTGGGACTTTACAGGCTGGCGCACCTGAGCGTGGAGGTTGATGGTCTTCCGCCGGAGCAGGTGGCGGAGCGGATCGGAAATTGGCTCCACGAAAACGAGTCGTAAGCCCGGGCCAGGATTTCTTACCTTGTTGGGCGCGAACGGGTATCATGCAGACAGGGGTCAGAAGAAGCCATTCAGCGCTCAAGCAAGCCGCGCATCCGGATTTTTAAAGGCAGAGTTTCAGGAGCAAAGTTTCGGGGTCGTGCTCGTTGGCCGCTCACCTGCGGCAGCGTCAGGCCGCCTGATCGCATATCACGATGAGTTCATCCGCTTCCACCGATCCCGCACCGCCGATGGCCGCCGCGAAGCCGGCTACCCACGCCATGCACCCTACGGCCGGTGCCACGGCATCGCTGATCGGCGACCTGCGCGAGTTGTTCAAGTTCAAGGTGACGGCCATGGTGCTCGTCACCACCTGGGCAGGCTTCTATCTGGGATCGATCCGCTCCGGCATCACCAGTGTGCAGCGCGGGCTGGTGGAAACGCTGCTCGGCGTGGCAATGGTTTCCGCCGGAGCCAGCGCGCTGAACGAGGCTATGGAGCGCAAAACCGACGCACTCATGCTGCGCACGGCAAATCGACCGATTGCTACTGGCCGCATTCCGCTGTCGGTGGGTCTTGCTCTGGGTCTCGGCGCGGTGCTGCTGGGCGGCTGGACGTTGCTGATGACGACCAATCTGCTCACGGTGGCGCTCGCGCTGCTCACGGTCTTCACCTATGTCGCCATTTACACGCCGCTGAAGCGCGTGACCACGCTGGCAACTTTTCTGGGTGCGTTTCCCGGCGCGGCTGGTCCGCTGCTGGGCTGGACGGCGGCGCGCGGCCAGATCGAATGGCAGGGCGTGGCGCTGTTTGCCATTCTCTTCGTCTGGCAGTTTCCTCATTTCATGGCCATCTCGTGGCTCTATCGCCACGATTATGCGCGCGCCGGGATTCGCATGCTGCCCGTGGTCCAGCCGGACGGCCTGTCCACGGTCATCGAAGCCCTCGTCTACGCCGTGCTGATGATCCCCGTGAGTCTTGCGCCGTGGTGGCTTCACATGGCGGGCACGACCTACGCCGTGATGGCCGTGCTGCTGGGCGGGTTTTATCTGGCGTACACCGTGCGCTTCAGCCGCATCCTGCGGACCACCGACGAAACCGAGAGCCGCATGGTGGCGCGTGACCTGCTCAAGGTCAGTGTGCTCTATCTGCCGCTGCTGCTCACTGGCCTGATGCTGGCCGCCACCATGCGATAACCGGAGAACAAGAAGATGGCTCAGACACTGCCCGTACGCTCCTCGATCCTGACGATTCTTGGCGTCAGCCTGGCCGCCACGCTCTTTCTTTTCTGGCTTATTTACGTGCATCCCGCCACTGATCCGTCCAGCCTGCGGCTTACCTTTCTGCCCGCGCTCAATGCGCTGCTGAACGGACTGAGCGCTTCAGCTCTGCTGATCGGGTTTGTCTTCATCCGCTCGCGCAGGATCGCCGCGCACCGGGCGGCCATGCTGACGGCTTTTGCCTTTTCGGCTTTGTTTCTCGTCTTTTACATCGTCAACTATGCGTTGCACGGCGAGAGCCATTATCCGCAGAGTCCGCTGCGCACGTTTTACCTGATCCTGCTGGTCAGCCACATCCTGCTCAGCATTGTCGCGCTGCCGATGATTCTCATTACCTTTTTCTTTTCCCTCACAGGCCGCATTCCCAACCACCGGAAGATCGCTCGCTGGACCTTTCCGCTCTGGCTCTATGTCTCGGTGACTGGCGTCATCGTCTATGCGATGCTGGCGGCGGCGCGCGTTTGAAAGCCGCGTGCCGGAAGGACAGATCGAACACGATGGATTGCAGGATGGATTGGATTTCGGAACGATCATGAGTGAATCGAGAGAAACCTCGACGAGCCGGAGGCCGACCGGCGATGGAACACGCGAGCTGCTGGTCGGCGGCTCGTCGATCCTGGCTATCGGACTGGCGGCGCTGGCGCTGACGGTGACCGTCTTTGGTGGCATCAATTACAACGGCGCCCACTCCAACACAGGCTGGTTTCTGCTGATTGTGGGCGCGATGTGCGTACCCTTTGGGCTGATGCTCACGGTGCTGGGCACGGCCAAATGGCTGCGTGGACGGCAAGCGCCGGATTCATCCGGCCCGGCGCACGACAGGCACGGCTGAGCGGCATCCGGAAGTCGCGCAGTGGCGCTTCTCTGCTATCCTTTTGCATAACCTTTCGGAGAAGATTTCCATGGCCAAGAGTGTGAATAAAGTCATCCTGCTCGGAAACGTGGGCAAGGACCCGGAGTTCAAGGCGCTGCCAAGCGGGCAGCCAGTGGTCAACTTCAGCATTGCCACCAGCGAGCGCTACAAGGATCAGCAGGGCAACCAGCAGGAGCGCACGGAGTGGCATAATCTCGTCGCCTATGGCAAGCTGGCCGAAATCGTGCGCGACTATGTGAAAAAAGGCAGCAAGCTTTATGTGGAAGGCCGCCTGACGACGCGAAGCTGGGATGACAAGGACACAAACAAGAAGGTCTACCGGACCGAGATCGTTATTCTGGACCTCTCCCTGCTCTCTGGGCGCGGCGAGGACGGCGGCTCATCCGGCGGATACTCCGGCAACCGCGGCGGCAGCTCTGAGCAGCGCGGCGACCAGCGAGGCCCGGCTGGCGACGAATACGCGCAGTCCACACAGATCACCGACGACGACATTCCCTTCTAGCATGTCTTTGGCTTGCGCCATCGTGACACTTCGCGGTCTGGCGAGTCTATCAGCCATGCCGCCTGCAAGCGCATCCGAGGCACGAGCCGTGCCCGGAATGCTTTAATAAAAGGGGGGCCGCGTGCTTGTGGCATGCGCAGTTTCGGCCCGCCCTCGGAGGAATTCCAAGCCCGATGTCCTTGCTTCGCAGCACTACTTTTTCTCTTGTCTGCATTCTCAGCTTTTCCACGCTTGCCTTTGCCGCCGGACAATCTTCCCAGCCCGCGCCGACAACGACTGATTCCTCTTCGTCCAGCGCTGCGCAGACCGGCAGCAACATCTCCGAACAGGGTCTCAGCGTTCAGGCCCGCCTGCGCGCGCGGCGGGAGCAGCGCCGTCAGGCGGCGATTCACGCCGAGTATGACCATCTTTACGAGGTCTATCTCGGAATGGGATTTCTGCGCACGGTCGCTGGACCGGGCGTGACTGGCGACTACGGCGGTGGATTGCAGAAAGTGAACTTCTACGCATGGAATGTGGGCTTCACTCGCGATTACAGCGAGCGCTGGGCCGTCACCCTGGACGGACGCGGCTACTACGGAACGCAGTTCCTCGGCCCGAACCCGACCAACGTGGTCAAGCCGGCGATCAGCCAATACGCCGTGCTGGCCGGGCCGAGCTATCGCTTCTGGATGCATCCTCGCTACTCGGTGAGCGGTCGCGTGATGTTGGGCGCAGTCTTCAACAATTACTTCGCTGACGCGAACGGCTTCACCGCGCCGCTGCTTGGCCTCTATCCGGACAGCGGGGCGGCGGTGCTCGACGTCAGCATGCCCATCGACTACAACCTGACCAACAACTTCGTCCTGCGCTGCACCGGAGACTATTTTATGAGCACCTTCGACTCCAGCATCCAGAACGGCCTTGGTTTTGAGGGATCGATGGTCTATCGCTGGGGCAAGCTGTAACTCGGCAGCCGACGCTTCTCAAAAAGCACGGCCCGCGATCGGCTCGCGGGCTGTGCTTTTTTGCGCTCCGAATGACGACGGACTATTGCAGGATGGGAATGCCGGCGATGCGCTGCTGCCACTCCGCCGGGCCGGTCTGGTGAACGCTGGTGCCGTTGGCATCGACGGCGACTGTGACGGGCATATCGACGACATCGAACTCGTAGATGGCCTCCATGCCGAGGTCTTCAAAGGCGAGCACACGCGAGCTGCGAATGGCCTTCGAGACGAGATAGGCCGCGCCGCCGACGGCCATCAGGTAGACGGCGCTGAACTCGCGAATGGCATCGATGGCAGCCGGGCCGCGCTCGGCCTTGCCGACCATGCCGAGCAGGCCGGTCTGGGCGAGCATCGGACGCGTGAATTTGTCCATGCGCGTGGCCGTAGTCGGTCCTGCCGGGCCGACCACCTCGTCGCGCACCGGATCGACCGGGCCAACGTAGTAGATGAAGCGGTCGCGGAAATCGACGGGCAGCTTTTCGCCGCGGCTCAGAATATCGGTCATGCGCTTGTGAGCGGCGTCCCGGCCGGTGAGCAGCCTGCCGTTGAGCAGCAGCACCTCGCCGGGTTTCCAGGTGGCCACTTCCGCGCGGGTGACTGTGTTCAGGTTGACGCGGCGCGCGCCGGAGACATCGTAGGTCAGTTTCGGCCAGTCGGCGAGCGACGGCGGATCGAGGAATGCCGGTCCGGAGCCGTCCAGGACGACGTGCGCGTGGCGCGTGGCGGCGCAGTTGGGAATCATGGCTATGGGCAGATTGGCCGCGTGGCAGGGATAATCGAACACCTTCACGTCGAGCACGGTGGTCAGCCCGCCGAGGCCCTGCGCGCCGATGCCGAGCCTGTTCACCTTGTCAAAAAGCTCGATGCGCAGCTCTTCGGCGCGGGTTTTGGGGCCGCGCGCGATCAGTTCCTGAATGTTGATCGGGTCCATCAGCGATTCCTTGGCCAGCAGCATGGCCTTTTCGCTGGTGCCGCCGATGCCGATGCCGAGCATTCCGGGCGGGCACCATCCGGCACCCATGGTGGGCACGGTCTTGAGCACCCATTCGACGATGGAGTCGGATGGATTGAGCATGGCGAATTTGCTCTTGGCTTCCGAGCCGCCGCCCTTGGCCGCGACGGTGATCTCGACGGTGTTGCCGCGCACCAGCTCCACGCTGACGACGCTTGGGGTGTTGTCGCGGGTGTTTTTGCGTGCGCCAGCCGGGTCCGCGAGGACCGAGCCGCGCAGCTTGTTGTCCGGGTCGAGATAGGCGCGGCGCACACCTTCGTCGATCATCTGTTGCAGGTCCATATCGGCGTCGAAGCGCACGTCCATGCCTACGCGGACGAAGGCGTTGACGATGCCCGTGTCCTGGCAGATGGGGCGATGGCCCTCGGCGCACATCCGGCTGTTGATGAGGATCTGCGCCATGGCGTCTTTGGCCGCTGGCGACTGCTCGCGCTCCCAGGCGTCGGCAAGCGAGCGGATGTAATCGACGGGGTGGTAGTAGCTGATGTACTGCAAGGCTCCGGCGACGGTGGCGATCAAATCTTCCTGGCAAATGACGGTCATGATGACTGTTCCCTGCGCTTCCCGCGTGACGTAATGCCGCAGCGGATTTGCTGCGGGCGCTCGATTCGACGTATCCAGAATACGCCGCAGCGCGCCGCTGCTGTCTCACGGAGTCAGATGCCAAGCTCGGCGCGAATGGCTGCCGCGATGGTCTCGGCGTGGTGGCGCATGGCGGCTTCGTCCTCGGCCTCGATCATGACGCGGGCAAGCGCCTCGGTGCCGGAGTAGCGGATGACGACGCGGCCCGTCTCGCGCAGAGCGGCTTCGGCCTCGGCGATGGCAGCCTGAATCGATGGGAAGCCTTCGAGCGGGAGTTTTTCGCGGACCTTTACGTTGACGATGGTCTGCGGGAAGACTTTGAGGTCGGCGGTCAGTTCTTCCAGCGTGCGACCGCTGCGCGCCAGCGTGTCAAGCACGACGAGGGCGGTCAGCAGGCCGTCGCCGGTGGTGGACAGGTGAGGAAAGAGGATGTGGCCGGACTGCTCGCCGCCGAGCGCGGCGTCGAGGCGGCGCATCAGCTCCAGCACGTAACGGTCTCCGACGGCGGCGCGCTGCATGGAGATGCCGGAGCGGCGCAGCGCGGCTTCGAGGCCCATGTTGGACATCGTCGTTGCTACGACGACATTGCCTGTGAGCAGGCCGCGCGCCTGCATGTCGCGTGCGCAGAGCAGCAGGATCGCGTCGCCGTTGATGACTCGACCAGAAGCGGCGGCAAGCAGGCAGCGGTCAGCGTCGCCATCAAGCGTGATGCCGAGTTCGGCACCGCTTTCGGTGACGGCTGCCGCGACGGTCTCCGGGTGGAGCGCGCCGCAGTGGTCGTTGATGTTGCGCCCGTTGGGCGCGGTGTTAAGCAGCATGACTTCGCCGCCGAGCGAGTCAAGGAGCGCGGGAGCAATCGCCGCCGCCGCGCCGTGGGCGCAATCGACGGCGACGCGACGGCTGCCAAGCTGGAGACCGGGGACGAGCGAGCGCAGGAAGGCGATGTATTCTGCGGCGTAGTGCGGCTCGTCGACGATGGCAGGTAGCGTATCCAGCGCTGGCGCAGCGGCGACGACGGCGTGGCGGAAGATGATCTCCTCAATGGACAGCTCGACCTCGTCGGGCAGCTTGAAGCCGTCGGGGCCGAAGAGCTTGATGCCGTTGTCCTGCCAGGGATTGTGCGAGGCGGAGATGACGACGCCGGCGTGGAAGCCGTCGCGGCGCGTGAGGTAAGCGACGGCGGGCGTGGGCAGGATGTCGGCGCTGACCAGTTCGGCTCCTCCGGCGCGCAGACCGGCGGCGAGCATGGAAAGAATCCATGAACTGGAGGCGCGCGTGTCTCGACCAGCAAGCACGCGCGGCGCGAGAGCGAGCGGACGCAGCGAATGAGCGAGCGCCAGGCCGACTGCGTAGACAGTTTGTTCGTCGAGCGGCGCGACTCCGGCGACGCCACGGATTCCATCGGTGCCGAATAACTTTCTCATGATTTCCCTGGTTTATGGGTGATTGGCTTTGAAGCGGTGGACGGCTGCGTTGGGTTGGCGTGGCTGGCCTCTACGCGACTGTTTTCCACGCGGCTGCTGAAACTGCCGCGACCAAGCCGGGTATGGACCACTTCGCCTGGGTGAACCAGCGCGGCATCGCGCAGGATGCTGCCGGATTCTGTCTGCACGAGCGCATAGCCGCGATCCAGCACGGCGAGGGGTGAGAGCGCGACGAGCTGAAGCTGGCGCCGCTCGACCTGGCTGCGGCGGGCAGCGAGAAACTGACGCATGGCGCGGTCGAGAGTGGCGGCGGCGGAGCGATGGTCCTGCTGCGCGGCGTGGCTGCGACGGAGAGCGGCGGAGCGCAGGCGCTCACGCAGGCCGACGAGGCGCGAGCGCACCAGGCCGAGCTGGCGCTGTGGATCGCGACGCAGAAGCTGGGCGCGAAGCTGGTCGAGCCGACGGCGGCGAGCGAGTTGATGCTCAGACGCAGCGGATGAGAGCGTGGAGGCAAGCTCGTCGAGGCGCTGCTGGCGCGCGGCGAGCTGGCGCTGGAGGCGCTGCTCCAGGCGGCTGACGGGCAGCGCGGCAAGGCTCTGGCGCGCCTGAAGCAACTGGAAGCGCGCGGCGCGATGGAGGCGGCGACGCAGATCGAAGACGCGCTCGGAGATGTCCATGAGCGAGGCGGTGACGAGTTCGGCTGCGGCCGACGGAGTGGGAGCGCGCAGATCGGCGACAAAGTCGGCGATGGTGAAGTCGGTCTCATGGCCGATGGCGGAGACGACCGGCAGGGGCGAGGCGGCGATGGCGCGCGCGACCCGCTCGGAGTTGAAGGCGGCCAGGTCTTCGAGCGAGCCGCCGCCACGGGCGAGCACGATGAGTTCGACCGGGACAGGAAGATCGGGTTGCGCCAGTTTTTGCAACGCGGCTTCAATCTCGGCGGCTGCTGAATCGCCCTGAACGGCGACGGGCACGACGAGCACGTTGAGCGCGGAACTGCGGCGGCGGACGATCTGGAGAAAATCGCGGATGACGGCACCGGTGGGCGACGTGACGATGGCGACGGCTCGCGGGTAAGGCGGCAGCGGGCGCTTGCGGTCAGGATCGAAAAGACCCTCGGCACGGAGACGCTCGCGAAGCTGCTCAAAGGCAAGCTGGAGGCTGCCGATGCCGACCGGCTCCAGGGTTTCCGCCACAAGCTGAAGCTGGCCGCGCTGCTCGTAGATGCTGAGCGCGGCTCGGAGACGGACGGCGAGACCGTCCTCGGGACGGAAGCGCAGGAGCAGCGCCTGGCGACGGAAAAGGACGACGGAAAGCTGCGCGGCGTCGTCCTTGAGCGTGAAGTAGAGGTGACCGGCGGACGACGGACGGAAGTTTGAGATTTCACCTTCGACCCAGATGGTTCCAATCGACTGCTCGACGAGGGAGCGCGCCTCGGCGACGAGCTGGCTGACACTCCAACTGGAGCGGCGAGCCGGTGCGGGGCGGTCGGCTTCAAAGTGAAGCGGAAGCTGCGAGAGTGCGTCGCGTGAAGGCACTGAAGAACAGTGTAAAGCGCGCGGGGCGGAGTGTCGTAAGCTGAGGTTGGACCGAAGGATCGCATACCGAAACAGGATGGAGTGAACCTCGAATGCAGTGGAAGCTGGAGGCCGCGCTGGCGGCGTGTCTGGTGCTGGGATTGCGGCACGGATTTGATTACGACCATCTGGCGGCTATCAGCGATATTGCCGCCGTGCAGAGGACGCGCTGGCGGGCGCTGCGGCTGGGACTGCTGTATGCGCTGGGTCACGCGCTGACGGTGGTGGCGCTGGGCGTGGCTGTGATCCGGCTGCATCTGCCGCTGCCGGTGTGGCTGGACAACGTGACGGAGCGGCTGATCGGTGCGACGCTGATCGTGCTGGGCATCGCCGTGGTGGCCGGGATGCTGCATCCGCACCGGCACGAGAATCGCGTACCGAGCCGGATTGCGGCGGGAGTGAACCTGGCGCGGACGCTGGCGTGGCGGCTGCTGCGGCTCTTCGAGCCGGAGCGCGAGCGCCCTGCGGTTTTTGCCTGGAATTACAACGGGCGAAGCGTTTTTCTGATCGGGATGCTGCACGGCGTGGGAGCGGAGACGCCGAGCCAGTTGATGCTGTTTCTGCTGGCCTCGCGGCTGGGCGGAGCGGCGCAGGGATTGCTGGGACTGCTGGCATTCGCCGTGGGACTGGTCGCGATGAACGGGCTGATGACGGCGTCGCTCGCAGGCGTCTTCGGGCCGAATACGGAGCGGCGCGGCATTGCCGGAATCAGCGTACAGCAGGCACTGGTCTGGATTGGCGCTGTGTATAGCTGCGGGATCGGCGTGGTCTTCCTGATGGGCTGGTCTTCGGCGCTGCCGAATCTGCCATAGCTTGGAGCTTTCGCTCGGGAATTTCCTTGTGATTCCTTCAAGCGCATTGAATTCAGAGATTTGCGGTTCCATGTGTTTACTTATTGGTACTGCTGGCATGTTACCCCCCCAGGGGGGTGGTATTAATTTTCCTGCCAACATACATTTGGCGAAATGATTACTGAGTGGTAATCATTTCGCCTGTCCGGGCTGCCGTGTTTGACCGCAGGCCGGGCGATGGAAGGACAGTATGGAACAAAGGCCAATAATTGCATGCCAACTTCGGGAAAGAAATTTTCCGAGGTCAGGCAGCAGTCGTCCGACGGAGAGTTGATGTGGCAGGCGAAGAGCTGCGAGATGGGATCACCCGGAGGCAGGATCGCGGTCGTGGCGTGTTTATATCTTTTTTATGGGGGTTTGGATAAATTGAAATTGGATATGCATTGATGCTGGAACTTCTGCTCAATCTGATCTGGTTCCTGCTGGCGGTTGGCCTTTGGGCCGGTCTGGCATGGAGCCTGCGCCGAGCGCGCGGACGTTCTGAGCACGCTCATTCGGCGGTGGAGCGCTGCATCGCGGCGCTGGTGCTGACGTTTGTGCTGCTGCCGGTCATTTCGATGACGGATGACCTGCAATCGATCGCGACGGTGGAAGAGCGCGAGTCCGGCGTGCGGGCGCAGGTGACAAACCTGCTGCGCGAGGCATCGGTTCGGATCGTGCATCTGCCTCAGGCGGGAATGCCCGCGGTTGCGCGCCGTGAGGGATGGCAGCGGATCGAGATTCTCTCGTTTGCCGGTGGCAGGAGGAGTGTTCGGGCCGTATCCCCGCGGCTGTATCCGAAGCGCGCGCCTCCGGTCCGCTCGTAGTTCAATCTGAGATTTCCTGAAAGCCTGTTCCGGACGTGTGCGCGGTGGATGCCGCGCGGTCGGCTACGCCGCTCTGATTTGCAGTCGGTGCGACAGTGTGCCGCGCGGCATGCCTGCCGCTAGCTGACGTGCTTCCCGGCACCGGACAGGCGCAACGCAACAGAACGACAACCGAGAGTTCTGGAGATGCATGCGATGCGGATGCGATATCTGCTGCCTGTTGTGGCGGCGATGATGTTTTTCATTTTATTTGTGGGCGCGCAGGCGCAATCGACGACGGATGCGCCGTGGGTGGGAAATACGAGCGGGCCGTTTTATACGGGAACGGCGGATGCCGAACCGGCAGGGTCGTACTATGTGGAGCCATTTTTGTATTACAACCTGACGCCGGGTCAGGGCACGAAGCAGTACAACATGCAGCAGCGGCTGAGCACGGGATGGAAGCACAACTTTGAATTTGATATTTATGCGCCGATCAACTATTCGGTTGCAGGTCCGCCGACGACGCCAGCGGGGGATTCGGTATCGAGCGTTGGATACGGAAATACGCACCTGGAACTGAAGAAGCAACTGACGAAGGAGACGGATCGCAGGCATCTGCTGCGGATGCCATCGCTGGCGCTGACGGCGAATCTGTATATTCCAACCGGGAAGTATCAGAATCTGAATCCGGGAGACTATGGAATTGACCAGACGGGGAACGGCACCTGGGATGAAGAGATCAATTCGCTGCTGCGCAAGGAGTTCGAGCCGTTTGAACTGTATCTCCAGTTTGCGGATATTTTGCAGGATCCGACGACCGTGCATGGAGGGTACACCTACAACAACAGCACGACCGTGGTGCCTGCGGGCGAAACCGTACACATGGTGGACGGGAATCTGCTCTATTCAGCAGGAGCGCTGGAGTATGTCGCGGTGCCGAAGTACGGGATTGGCGGGCTGATCGAATTCAACGCCGAAGCCCAGAACGATCAAAGCCCGTTTTTCGGAAAGGCGACTGCGCCGTCGTGGTCGTTCTTTCACATGGGGCCGGAGATGGAATTCACCTGGCCGAATACGAAGAAGCATCCGATCACGTGGGGATGGGGGTATATGTTTCCGGTGAAGCGATCCGGATATCCGCGCACGTTCACGCCGATGTTCACGGTTAGCTTCTACAACAACCGCGGAGGCGTTCGCTGACGGAGTGCGATCAGAAGTGCCAGGCGACGCCGACGGTGGCGCGGGGATTGACGCGCATGTTCTGGGAGTAGCCGAGATTGTTGGGATCGAGTGCGAATGCGGAGAAGATGCCGTCGCCGGAGGCGCGGATGGCGATTCGTTTGGTGAGGTCGTATTGCATGCCGCCGCCGATGGCGTAGGCATAGGCGAGGTTGGGCGTGGCGCTGACGTTGCCGGTGTGAGCGAGTCCGAAGAGGGCGTGGACGAAGACCTCGTAGCGGTCCTGGTTGAGGAAGAAGGCTGGTCCGGCGAGCATGGTGTACATGGTGGGATGGACGAGGCCGTGGCTCATGCCGTAGTAGCCCCCGTCGACGGTTCCGCCGAACCAGGGCTTGAGCTTGAGGTCGAGGGCGACGGCTCCGCCGATGAGCGAGGAAGAGCTTTTGACCTGGTTGGCGGAGGAGAACGCAAAGCTGCCGGAGAGATCGAAGTGATTGACCTTTGCCGGCGCCTCGGGCAGAGCCGTGGCGGAGGCTTTGGGTTTGTCTGGCGTCGAGGATGAGGAGAATTGGCCGAGCGCGGCGGTGGAGAAAAACGAGACGGCGACTAGAACGAGAGCGAGATGCTTCACCCGGTGACTCCTCAGACAAAATACGCGACCGCGGGTTGCTGGCTTAGGGGATAGACGCAGCAGGTGCGGTTTCGATGCTTTTCGGTTGCCTATCCAAGAGTAACAGTCCGAGGGCTGGTTTCGTGAGTTGGGCGCGGGAATTCGGCGCGGCGAATGTGGGAGCGCTTATTCGGCGGGTGGGGCGGTGGTGGGGAGGGTGAACTGGAAGCTGCTGCCTTTGCCGACAACGCTATCGACCCAGATGCGGCCGCCGTGCTGGCGGATGATCTGTCGGCAGAGGGCGAGACCCATGCCGGTGCCGCCGAGATCGCGGGTGTCAGAGGCGTCGCCCTGGCGGAAGCGCTCGAAGATGAATTCCAGCTTGTCCTCGGGGATGCCATTGCCCTGGTCTGCGATGGTGACCTTGACCTGGTCCGCGGAGAAGCTTTCGGCAGAGAGGCGGATGACGGTGTGGGATGGCGAGAACTTGATGGCGTTGTGGATGAGTTCAGAGATGACCTGGAGGATGCGTTCCTCGTCGGCGTAGACGGAGTAGCCGGGCGCGTCGAAGCGGAAGGCGATGCCGGCGCGCGTGGCCTCGGTGTGGGCGATGTCTGTGGCGCGGCGCAGGAGGTCGATGATGGGGATGATTTTGCGGTCGAGGGTCATGCCTTCGCGCTCACCGGCGTCGAAGTCGAGGATGTCGTTGACGAGGCGGATGAGGCGCTCGGAGTTGGAGAGCGCGACGTCGATCATCTGCTTCTGTTTTTCGGGGCGTTTTTCGAGCGAGCCGGAGGCGATGAGTCCGAGCGAGGCGCGCAGGGAGGTGAGCGGCGTGCGCAGCTCGTGGCTGACGGTGGAGATGAACTCGTCCTTCATGCGGTCGAGGCGGCGCTGCTCGGCGACATCCTGGAAGGAGACGACCATGCCGGAGATTTTGCCCTCGTCGAGGATGGGATTGGCGGAGTATTCGACGGGGAAGCTGGTGTTGTCAGCGCGCCAGAAGACATCGTCGCGGATGCGGATCGGCTCGCCGCGCTCGATGGCCTTGAGGATGGGGCAGTTGGAGGCGGAGTGGATGGAGCCGTCGGCGTGGTGGTGGTGAATGGTTTCGTGGGTGAATTTGCCGATGAGCTGGTCGGCGGTGAAGCCGAGCATGCGAGCGGCGGCGGGATTGACGAAGGTGAAGCGTCCGTCGAGGTCCATGCCGTAGATGCCGTCATCGACGGCGGAGAGGATGAGCTGCTGCTGGCGGCGGACCTGTTGCAGTTCGCCCTCGGTGATGAGCTGGTTGGTGACGTCGATGGCGTGGGTGAGGATGAAGGGCGGAATGCCGGGCAGGTCCATGCGTCGGCTGGAGAACTCGATGCGGCGCGGGGTGCCGTCCTTGGCGCGCATGGGGATGGTGCTGCGGAATTCGCCGGACTCCGGGACGGTGCGGAGGCATTCGGCGAAGGTGGCTTTGCCGTCTTCGGTGAGGATGTCGGCGAGCGGCTTGCCGACGAGTTCGTCGACGGAGTAGCCGAGGGTGGTGGCGGTGATGGAGTTCAGCGAGGAGATGCGTCCGTCGAGGGTGGTGATGAAGATGAAGGAGAGACTGCTCTCGACGACGTGCTGGTATCGGGTTTCGGTGGAGAGCAGGGCAAGCTCGGCGTTGCGCCGGGCGGTGATGTCCTGTGCGGCGAGGAGCAGGAACTGAGGCGGCTGGCCGGAGGCGGGTGAAAGAGGACGGAGGGTCCACTGGATGCGGCATGGCGAGCCGTCGAAACCGCGCCAGTAGTTTTCGTAGGGACCGACGAGCTGGCCGGAGGCGGCTTCGTGGAGCTTGGCGATGGCCCATCCCCAGGCGTTCTGCTCGGTCATGAGTGTTTCGACGAAGGGCTTGCCGGTGGCGAGTTCGAGCGGGATGCCGGTGAGCAGTTCGCAGGAGCGATTCCAGCGGAGGATGCGTCCGCTGAGGTCGAGGACGATGACCGGAGCGGGGACGGCTTCGAGAGCGGTGGAGAGGAATGCGCGCTCGACGGCGAGGGTGGACTCCAGGCGCTGGCGGGCGTGGACGAGCTGCTGGTGAGTGGATGCTTCGAGATGCAGTTCGACCTGTGCGACGGTCTGACGGGCAAGGATGGAGAGCAGAGGAATGTGATGGGTGCTGAAGCGGCCCGGCTCGACGGCGAGCAGGGCAAGAGTGCCGATGGGGTTTTCGACGATCTGGTCGGCGACACCGGCGGCCGATGACTGTGCCGCAGGCGCGTTGCGGACTGTGGACGGCAGCGGGATGCCGATGTAGGAGCCGCACCAGGCGGTGTTTTCGAGGGGAATGCCGCGCGGGACGAAGCGCTCGTTTTCGGCGGCGTTGGGGATGAAGAGGGGTTTTTTCTGGTGGAGGGTGC
Organism: Acidobacteriota bacterium; assembly: GCA_021846275.1. GTDB lineage: Bacteria > Acidobacteriota > Terriglobia > Terriglobales > Acidobacteriaceae > Acidicapsa. Next base: position 192,123 of record JAJZBZ010000005.1, on the reverse strand, counting down.
GGAAGCAGGCGGTGGAAAGCGCGGCCTGCTGCTCGGCACGGAATCCCCAGGTGGCGAGGAAGTGAAGAGCGGGACCATCCTGCCAGGCGATGTAGGCGTAGTCGGCACCGGAGAGGATGGCGGCGAGATGGAGGATTTCTTCGAGCGCGGATACGCCGGAGCGGTCCACGCGAGCGAGTGGACTGGAGGCGCTGTGAGGCTGCGCGGGCACCGGCATGGCAGAGGCTGCGGACACAGGGGAAAGTTACCCAGTGTGTAGTATCGCGCAAATGCGGAGGGGTTTTTCTGCAACTTCGGTGGGAGCGGCGTGGCGCGATGGGGCAGAAGTAACCGGAGGATGGGTTACCGGGGAGTGATTACCAGGAAGTGCGGAGAGACGGGAAAATCGATGGAATTGGCGCGCAGGATGAAGCGGGGATGAATGCGGGCGGAAGCTGGCTGGAACAGGCGGAAATGGGCACGAAAATGGCGTGAAGAATCTTTGATGGAGCGGAAAACGGGAAATTGCAGCTTGTTATACTCAATAGGATGCAGGCGGGCCGAGGCTGACGCGGGGCGGGCAGCGGCCTGGGACGTGCGTCCCTGAAAACACGGGACGGCAAAAGGAAGTATGGCAAGTTACCTGGAAACGATCAATTCGGCTGAGGATCTGAAGCGGCTGAAGGTGTCGGAACTGGACGAACTGGCGGAGGAGATTCGCGAGTACCTGATCCAGAATCTGTCGCGGACGGGCGGCCACCTGGGACCGAATCTGGGCGTGGTGGAGTTGACGATCGCGCTGCATCGCGTCTTTCAAACGCCGACTGACAAGATCACGATGGACGTGAGCCATCAGGCGTATGTTCACAAGCTGCTGACGGGACGGCGGGAGCGGTTTCCGACGATCCGGCAGCCGGGCGGGCTGAATGGGTTCATGCTGCGGACGGAGAGCGAGCATGATGCTTTTGGCGCGGGTCATGCGGGGACGGCGCTGTCTTCAGCGCTGGGGATGGCGGTGGCGCGCGATTTGCAGGGTGGGTCGAATCATGTGATCGCGGTGGCGGGCGATGCGGCGTTTACGAATGGAATCTCGTATGAGGCGCTGAATAACATTGCCGCGCAGACGCGGCGGATGATCGTGATCCTGAACGACAACGAGTGGTCGATTGACCGGAATGTGGGCGCGATTGCAAATTACTTTCATCGCATTGTGACCAATGAGCACTACAAGCATTTGCATGATTCGGCGGCGAAGCTACTGCAACGGCTGGGCGGCAAGGCGGTGCGCAACGTGGCGCGCAAGGCCGAGGAAGCGGCGAAGGGATTGCTGTGGCCGTCGATGATTTTTGAGGAGTTCGGGCTGACGTATTATGGGCCGATCGACGGGCACAACATTCCGCTGCTGATTGAGACGCTGGAGTTTCTGAAGCGCGAGGACAGGCCGGTGTTGCTGCATGTGCTGACGCAGAAGGGCAAGGGGTATCAGCCGGCGCTGGACAAGCAGAAGAAGTTTCACGGGCTGGGACCGTATGACCCGGAGACGGGCGAGACGAAACCGGCGGGGCAGATGACGTATTCGGAGGTCTTTGCGCAGACGCTGGTGTATCTGGCGAACGAGGACGAGCGCGTGGTGGCGATTACGGCGGCGATGCCGAACGGGACGGCGCTGGATCTGTTTCGACCGCACCATCCGAAGCGGTACTTCGATGTGGGGATTGCCGAGGAGCACGCGGTGATCTTTGCGGCGGGTCTGGCGACGCAGGGCGTAAGGCCGGTGTGCGCGATCTATTCGACATTTTTGCAGCGGGCGTTTGATCCGATTGTGCATGATGTGTGTTTGCAGAAGCTGCCGGTGGTCTTCTGCATGGATCGCGCGGGATTGTCCGGCGACGACGGGCCGACGCATCACGGATTGTTTGATATTGCATATCTGCGCGGGATTCCGGAGATGGTGGTGATGGCTCCGAAGGACGAGGACGAACTGGCGGACATGATGAAGACGGCGCTCACGCTGGAGGGTCCGAGCGCGATCCGGTATCCGCGCGGGGTGGTGGAGGGCGTGGAGCGCAAGAGTCGCGCCGAGGCGCTGCCGGTGGGCAGGGCCGAGTTGATTCACGCGGGCAGCAGCGCCCGCGCAGACGTGGCGATCTTTGCCCTGGGGCCGATGGTGGGAATGGCGATGGAGGCGGCGGAGAAGCTGGAATCGGCTGGGCTGACGGTGGCGGTGGTGAATGCACGGTTTGTGAAGCCGCTGGATAAGGAAATGGTCCGGAAGTTCGCGGCTCAGGGCGCGGTGATCGTGACCATGGAGGACCATGTGTTGATGGGCGGCTTTGGCGCGGCGATGCTGGAGGCGCTGGACGAGATGAAGCTGGACGAGATGAAGCTGAGCGTGCCGGTGGTGCGCGTGGGCTGGCCGGACGAGTTCATCGAACACGGCAAGGTGGATCAGCTTCGGCGGAAGTATGGGCTGACGGCGGAGGCGACGGTCGAGCGTGTGTTGGCGCTGATTCCAGCCCGGCGCACGGCGCAGGAGCCGGATGCCGAACCGAGGCCGCGCACGACGATGCGCCGGATGGCCGGGTGAGCGCTCCCGAACGGGACCAACGAAATTTGCAAGGCTGCGCACGAGGCGGTCGGCGCGGAGTTGCGGCTGGCTTGTGCGAGTGTGGGTTGCGCGCAGCGATATGGTTGCTGGCGGCGTTTCTAGCGGTTGCCGCTCCGAGGCCGACGGCATGGGCGGCTCGCGGCGGACAGGTGCCGGTGGCCGTGCCGACGCTGGCGCTGGTGGGCGGGACGGTGATCGACGTGAGCGGGTGGGGACACTCGGCCAACGACCTGCCGAATGCGGTGGTGCTGATCCGGAATGGGGAGATTGTGGCGGTGGGAACGCAGGCGTCGCTGGCGGTGCCGAAGGGCGCGACGGTGGTCGATTGCGCGGGAAAGTTTCTGGTGCCGGGGCTGGTGGATGGCTACGGGAGCGTGAGCAGCCAGGGCGAGGCGCTGGCGAATCTGTACATGGGCGTGACGACGGTGGTGGCGCGGACGACAGCCGTGGATGGCGCACCGGACCTGAATGCCGCGCCGGGGCCGCAGGTCTATCGAATTGCTACGGTAGGGACGACGGATGATGAGAATCCGCTGCGGGCGCAGGCGGCGTGGAGCCAGACGCTGCATGTGACGGGGACGCATCCGGTGGAGCTGACGCCGGCGCAGACGGCTCTGGAGCTGACGGCTCTGGCGCAGGCGGGCGTGCGCGCGGTGTTGATTGGCCCGGCGGTGACGGCGGCGAGTACGCAGTGGATTCTGGAGCACGCGCGCGGGCTGGGACTGGCGACGTATGGAGTCTTTGCGGCGACGCCGGTGCGGCTGGCGGTTTCTTCCAACGTGGACACGCTGGTGCACATGGGGCGGTATGAGATTGGCGTGATTCCCGACGAGCTGCAACAGCCTCTGGCCGACGACGCGTATGACGCGGCCTCGCGGACGGCTTACGGATATGCCGAGCACCTGCCGCCGATGGATGCGCATCTGCGGGACTATGCGCACTTTCTGGCGACGCATCGAACGACGCTGATGCCGACGCTGAGCGAGTATTTTCTACGATTGCCGGACCATAGGAATCTGTGGACGGAGTCGGCGGCGCGGCTGCTGAATCCGAATCTCGCCAACGGGGTGACGGATCGCGCGACGGGCGAGATGATGTATCCGCTGCCGTATTGGGAGCGCAAGCTGCCGCAGATGACCCAGCGATGGCTGGAAGCGGGTCTGAGCAAGCGGGCGAACCAGCAGGCGGATCGGCTGTGGGCGCTGAACCAGACGATATTTGAGGCGTATCCGCACTATCTGGCGGGGAGTGGCGCACCAGATATGGGCGCGCTGCCGGGGATTTCGTTGCAGGTGGAGCTGGAGATGCTGGTGAGGCTGGGATTGTCGCCGCGCGAGGCGCTGGCGGCGGCGACGAACAACTACGCCGAACAGATGCACTGGACGGAGCTGGGCGGGATTGTGGCGGGTCGTCGCGCGGATATTCTGGTGCTGGATGCGGACCCGACGGCGAGCGTCTGGAATCTGAAGCGGTTTCGGACGCTGGTGGTGGGCGGCGCGGTGATCGATCGCGAGGCGCTGCTGACGATGGGACACTGAGCGGGAGGCGGAATGGCGATTCGGATTGCAGCGGAGCCGGAGCTGACAGTGGAGGAGTTTCGCGCGGTGCTGGTGGCCTCGACGCTGGGCGAGCGGCGGCCGGTGGATGAGCCGGAGCGGCTGCGGCGGATGTTGCGCGAGGCGGACCTGATTGTGACGGCGCGGGATGGCGAGCGGCTGGTGGGAGTTTCGCGGGCGGTGACGGATTTTTCGTACTGCTGCTATCTGTCGGATCTGGCGGTCGATGTGGCGTATCAGCGGCAGGGGATTGGGAAGATGCTGGTGGCGGAGACGCATCGGCTGGCGGGCGTGGAGGATACGACGCTGGTGCTGACGGCTGCTCCGGCCGCCGAAGGCTACTACGGGAAGATCGGGATGCAGCCGGTGGCGAGCGCGTGGATGGTGCGACGCAGGCGGTGACGGCGGTGCATCACTTGACCGGTGGGCGTTTTTTTTCGGTTTCGAGGAAGCGGCGCAGGCGGTCGAGGGTGCGGGATTTGCCGAAGATGACCATGCTTTCGACCAGCGGCGGACTCATGGTGCTGCCGGTGACGATGGCGCGCAGGAGCATGAAGTTTTCCTTGACGGACCACTGTTTTTCGGTGCCGAGCTGCTTGAGCGCGGACTCGATGGACTCTTGCTGCCAGTCGGCGGATTCGAGCGCGGTGAGCTGGTCGGCGGCGAAGGCGAGCGTCTCTTCGCGGGTGCGGTTTTTGGGCAGGTAGACGGACTCCGGCGGGTGTGTGTTGTCGTTGAGCAGGAAGCCGGTGAGGTCGCCGAACTGGCTGAGCAGCTCGATGCGCGTCTGGATGAGCGCGGCGATGGGGCGCAGGTAATCGTCGGCGAGGACGGTGGAGCGCAGCGCGGAGTAGAAATCGTCGGACGGGAGCGCGCGGAGATATTCGCCGTTGAGCCACTTGAGCTTGGTGAGGTCGAAGACGGGTCCGCCGGTGCGTATGTTTTCGTGGCGGAAGTGAGTGACCATTTCGTCGAGGGTGAATTTTTCGGTGCCGCCGTTGGAGTCGGCGGGCATGCCGCCGCCGAGCAGGCCGAGGAAGTTGATGACGGCCTGGGGTAGATAACCGGCCTGGCGGTAGTAGATGAGCGAGACGGGATTCTTGCGTTTGGAGATTTTGGATTTGTCCTGGTTGCGCAGGAGCGGCATGTGCCAGAAGCGCGGAAGCGCCCAGCCGAAGGACTGGTAGAGCAGGACGTGCTTGGGCGTGGAGGAGATCCACTCCTCGGCGCGGATGACGTCGGTAATGCGCATGAGGTGGTCATCGACGACGTTGGCCAGATGGTAGGTGGGATAGCCGTCGGATTTCAGCAGCACCTGGTCGTCAACGTTGTGGTGGTCGAAGGTGATGGCGCCGCGGAGTTCGTCGCGGAAGGTGGTGGAGCCTTCGAGCGGGACGCGCATGCGGATGACGGCGGGGGTTCCGGCGGCGAGATGAGCGGCGATCTCGTCGGGCGTGAGCGAGCGGCAGGTGCCGGGATAGCGCGGCGGGAGCTTGGCGGCGATCTGCTGGCGGCGGTCGGCTTCGAGCTTTTCCGCGGTGCAGAAGCAGCGATAGGCGTGGCCGCTGGCGAGAAGCTGATCGGCGTGGGCGCGATAGATTTCGGTGCGCTCGGACTGGCGATAAGGGCCGTAAGGTCCGCCGACGTCCGGGCCTTCGTTCCAGGCGAGGCCGAGCCAGCGCAGGGAGTCGAAGATCATCTGCTCGCTGGTGGGAACGAAGCGGGTACGGTCGGTGTCCTCGATGCGGAGGACGAACTGGCCGTTGCGCTGGCGTGCGTAGAGGTAGTTGATGAGGCCGATGTAGGCGGTGCCGACGTGGGGGTCGCCGGTGGGCGAGGGCGCGATGCGGACGCGGACGGGAGCAGAGGAATCGAGGGTTTCAGACATGCCGGAAAAGGTCGCTTTCAGATAGGCTGCGCGGGCGCGAAGCCTCCTTCATGCTAGCATTCGCGGCGGGTGCAGAGCCTGGGCGTGGCAGCGCGCGGAAAATGCACGGGACGCACATGCGCGGCGCGCGGAATGGCCAGCGAATGGCTCAGATTTGCGGTGGATTCTGCGGCGGATATTGAGGTGGGTATTGCGGGGGATACGGCGGCGGATAGGGTGGGTAGGCGAGCTGGTCGATGGGGACGACGCGCCAGTCGGCAAAGGCGAGGATGTAGAGCAGGATCAGATTGCCGAGCGGGACGAGCATGAGCAGCGACATCCAAGGCGAGAAGCCGGCCTTCTGACAGATGCGCCAGGTGGGCACGAGAACGATGGCGATGCCGAGGACGATGAAGAACGGGAGGATGGTGAAAAAGGCGCGGAGAACGTGGGCTGTGGCGGGATCCTGCGGATACATGAGCGGGTGTACCTCGGCGAGCGGGATGGCGACATGGTACGACAAAATCCGGGGTACGGCAAAAGCGGGCGCGGCGCAAGGAGAAATTGCGCCGCGCGTGGATTCCGGAGTGTAGGGATGCGCTACGTGATGTCGTCGATGCCGAAGGCTGGGGCGAGTCGGCGGCGTTTGGGGACGCCGTGGACGGACGAGAGCAGGTCTTCGACGACGTCCTCCAGTTCGCGCTGGCTCTGGATGACGGCGGACATGCTGCGCTGGTCATCGGGGTCGCGGACGCGCTCCAGAAGGGCGACGGCGTGGCACTGGGCGACGTGGTCGAGGTTCATGCCTTCGGGGGTTTTGGCCTTGATGCTGACCTGGTTGAGTTCGACGCCTAGCAGTTCGGCGACGCGCTCGCGCATCTGGCCGGCGATGGGCGAGATTTTGGGCGCGGCGAGGACGAGCGTGATGTCCACGTTGATGATGCCGAAGCCGGCGTGCTGGATTTCTTCGAGCGCGAGATTGAGGAAGATGGCCGAGTCGGCGTCTTTCCAGCGCGCGTCGCCGGGCGGAAAAAAGGTGCCGATGTCACCGGCGGCGACGGCGCCGAGCAGAGCGTCGGTGAGGGCGTGGAGCAGGACATCGCCGTCGGAGTGGCCGGCCAGACCCTCGGGATGATCGAGCGCGAGACCGCCGATGCGCAATGGCACGCCGGGCTTGAATGCGTGAGAGTCCCAGCCGAAACCGATTCTGTTGTCCATGCCGATGATTGCGTCCTTCGCAGAAGAAGTGAGCGCGGTGAAGAGGAGCGCGCGAGAGTTTCATTTCTATCGTAACGCGGATGGCGAACCGGCGCAGAGCGGCGGGTGCCGGATGCTTCAGGCGCGTTGAGCGAGATGGAACTCGGCCAGTGCGAGGTCACCGGGCTGTGTGATTTTGAGGTTCGTCGGCGAGCCGGGGACGACGGCGACTGGGTGACCGGCGCGTTCGACGATGGACGCTTCGTCGGTGCCCTGGAAGCCGTCGGCGGCGGCCTCGGCGAAGGCGCGGCGCAGGAGCGAGCAACGGAAGCCCTGCGGAGTCTGGGCGAGGACGACGTATTCGCGGGGGATGGTGGCGGTGATGAGCGCGCCGTGCGCGGTGCGCTCGACCTGCTTGACGGTGTCAATGGCGGGCAGGCCTACGATGGCCGCGCCGTGCTGGGCTACGGCGTCGATGGTGCGGTCGATGGTGGCCGAGTCGATGAGCGGGCGCACGGCGTCGTGGACGAGGACGATGTCTTCCGGCGCGGCGGCGAGAGCGGCGAGCGCGTTTGAGACGGAGTCCTGGCGTGTGTCTCCGCCGGAGACGACGTGGATGGGCGGGTGAGAATGGCCAGGCTGAAAATTGCCCGGCAGGAACTCCGCGATTTGCGCTTCGACGCGGGCGATCTCCTGCTGGCGGACGGCGACGTAGATGGCGCTGACGCGCGGGACGGCGGCGAAGGCGCGCAGGGAGTGGATGAGGATGGGCAGGCCGACGAGCGAGAGGAACTGCTTGGGCTGCGCGGCGGCCATGCGTGTGCCGATGCCGGCGGCGGGGAGAATGACGAAGACCTTCATAACGAGTGGAGTATACAACGGGCGGGATGGCGGCGGCGCGGAGTGGCCGGATGCGCGTATGGCCGCGCTTCCGGACTCGATCCCTGACTCGCTTTTGGCCGCGCGTGTGGCCGCGCATCTTGACACTCGACGCGATGGCGAGAGATAGTCGATGGCGAAGCGCAAACGATTGTTGCGGCGGGGATGATTGCGAGCCGCAGCTTCGGAGCCGCCGCGTGGCGAGAGAAGTGAGATGGCGAATATGAATGAGAAAACGAGAACCGACACGGTGAGTCGGCGTGAATTCCTGAAGACGAGCGCGGGACTGGCCGCTGCGACGATGCTTGCGGGGCTGGGCGGCGCGGAAATGAGTGGGGCGCGCGCGTTTGCCGCGGCTGGCGCGAGCGCTGGGGCTGGCGCGAGCAGCCACGGTGCCGGGATTCCGTCGGTGACGCTGAACAACGGCGTGAAGATGCCGCGGCTGGGGTTTGGCACGATGACGCTGAGGGGCGATCCGGGCAGCGTGGCCGATGCGATTGCGCTGGGGTATCGGTTGATCGACACGGCGATGATCTACAACTCGGAGACGGCGGTTGGCGAGGGGATTCAGCAGAGCGGGATTCGACGCGAGGAACTGTTTATCACTTCCAAGCTGTGGAAGACGGATATGGGCTACGAGCAGGCGAAGAAGGGATTCCAGACTTCGCTGGACAAGCTGAAGACGGATTACCTGGACCTGTATCTGATTCATCGGCCCTCGGGCGGGGATTGGAAGGGTTCGTGGAAGGCGATGGTGGAGCTGTATCGCGCGGGCAGGATCAAGGCGATTGGCATGAGCAACGCCACGCTGGAGCAGATGAACTATCTGATTGCGAACGGCGAGGTGAAGCCGGCGGTGCATCAGATCGAGACGCATGCGTTTTTTCAGGAGGACAAGGAGTATGCGTACCTGAAGCCGCATGGGATACAGATGGAAGCGTGGGCACCGCTTGCCGAGGGCCGCAATGGGCTGTTCACGAACAGCACGCTGGCGGGGATCGGGAAGAAATACGGGAAGAACAATGCTCAGGTGAGCCTGCGCTGGCACTACCAGCGGGGCGTGGTGGCGATTCCTCGGTCGCAGCAGCACGGGCACCGCGTGGAGAACCTGAATATCTTTGATTTTGAGTTGAGCGATACGGATATGGCGGCGATTGCTCCGATGAATCTGCACAAGACACAGTTTCCGGAGTGGAGCTGACCGGGCGCGGGACTTCCCTGCCCTGATTTTTCTGGCCTGATTCAACTGGCCTGATTTTTCCTGTCGGATTCGCTTTGCGCTTTGCCGCACTGGCCGGGTGAGCACAGTCGTGCGAGCATGAGTACGGCGGAAACGAAATGGAATGCCGGTACTCGAATGAAAACTGAGCTGAAGCTGGCCTTGAAGCTGGACTGCGGGCTGCTGCGCGCCGGGATGCGCGTGGCCGTGGCGGTGTCGGGCGGCGCGGATTCGGTGGCGCTGACGGTGGCGCTGGCCGAGCGCGCGGCGGAGCTTGGGATCGGGTTGCTGGCGGTGCATGTGAATCACGGTCTGCGCGGGGCGGAGTCGGACGCGGATGAGGCGTTTGTGAGGGATCTGGCCGAGCGGCTGGGAGTGGAGTTGCGCGTGAAGCGCGCGGGAACCGGACTGGAGCGCGCAGGCGTGGAAGAGGCGGCGCGGCGGCTGCGATACGGCTGGTGGGACGAGCTGATGGCGGCCGGGGTGGTGAACGCGGTGGCAACGGCGCATACGCTGGACGACCAGGCGGAGACGGTGGTGGGAAAACTGCTGCGCGGAGCGTGGACGGAGGGATTGGCGGGGATTTTTCCGGTGGTGGAGCGCGGGCGGGGACGGATTGTGAGGCCGATGCTGGGGGTGCGGCGAGCGGAGGTGGAAGCGTGGCTGAACGAGCGCGGCCAGGCGTGGCGCGAGGACAGTTCGAATCGGGAGCGGGTGTTTACCAGGAATCGGATCCGGCATGAGCTGCTGCCGGAGCTGGAACGGTGGAATCCGCAGGTGAAGGAGCAGATGGCGCGGGTGGCGGAGCTGGCGCGCGGGGAGGAAGCGTACTGGACTGCGGAGATGGATCGTTTGGAGGCGATGCTGGTGATGACGGGCAGTCCGGTGCGCGGCGGGGGACGCGCGGCGGGCGAGACGGTGGCGCTGGACGCGGTGCGGCTGGCGGGCTTGCCGGTGGCGGTGCAGCGAAGGCTGCTGCGGCGGGCGGCGGAGCGATCCGGGGCGACGGTGGATTTTGAAGCGACGGAGGCGATGCGCCTGCTGGCGACGGCGGGGCGCGCGGGCGAGAAGCGGACGCTGGCGGGCGGGCTGGTGGCGGAGCGGACGGCGCGCGAGCTGCGGCTGGGCGCGGGCATTGGGCTGGGTGCGACGGCGCTGGTGCCGCCGGTTCGGTTTGCCGTGCCGGGCGTGGGCGAGGCGCATGGGTGGCGGTTTCGCGTGAAGGCGGACGCGAGTGGCAGTGTTGTCGACGGCGAGGCGGGCGGCGAGGCGGTGGTGAGGCAGTGGCGAGCCGGAGATCGGGTGCGGATGCGGCACTCCAGCGGGCCGAAGAAGGTGAAGGAAGTGCTGGAGCGGATGAAGGTGAGCGGGTCGGATCGGGCGCGGTGGCTGGTGATGGAGATTGGCGGGGAGATTGTGTGGATGCAGGGAATGGAGGTGGAGTCGGGATGGCGGGTGAGGGCGGAGACGCTGCGGTGACGGCGGTATCGGTTGCTGTTCGGTTTTCGGACGGTGTTTCGAGCGCGGCGGGGACGGACTGCCGGAAATGAGAACGGGCGGATGGGAAATGGCTTCCGGGAAGATCATCTCCTGGAGCCGAGGACAAAAGGGAGTACAATCAGGACACTGCGGAATTGCGTCTGAAAGCTGGCGCGTGCGAGGCGGGAGTGGGTGATTTTTGCCACTTTTTGCCGGAGATATGCGTCCAATCAGGTGCGGGCGACTGGCGGAAGGTGGCTGGTCGACGCGGATAAAGGAGTCCCGGTGAACTCGACAGTGAAGACAATCATGTTCTGGGCGTTCATCCTGATCTGCCTGGTGCTGCTGTTCGGCGTGGTGCGGCAGAGCGCGGTGATGGGCGCAAAAGAGCAGGAGCTCCCCTTTTCTTCGTTTCTGGACAAGGTGAAGGCAGGCCAGGTGAACGATGTGGTGGTGCAGGGGATGGAAGTGCATGGCCACTTGAAGGGCGAAGGCAAGGATTTGCCGCAGTTCCATACGACGGTGCCGACGAACTATCCGGATATGTTCACGCAGTTGAACGACGCGAAGGTTTCGACGACGATCAAGGACGCGCAGGGCAGCCTGCTGTGGCCGATTCTGATGAACGTGGCTCCGCTGGTGCTGATTCTGGGCATCTGGTTTTTCCTGATGCGGCAGATGCAGGCGGGCGGGAACAAGGCGATGTCGTTTGGCAAGAGCCGGGCGCGGCTGCTGAGTTTGCAGCAGAAGAAGATCACGTTCAAGGACGTGGCTGGCGTGGACGAGGCCAAGGAAGAGCTGAAGGAGATTATCGAGTATCTGCGCGAGCCGCAGCGGTTCCAGAAGCTGGGCGGACGGATTCCGAAGGGCGTGTTGCTGGTGGGACCGCCGGGAACGGGCAAGACGCTGCTGGCGCGCGCGGTGGCCGGCGAGGCGAATGTGCCGTTCTTCTCGATCTCCGGCTCGGACTTTGTGGAGATGTTTGTGGGCGTGGGCGCGAGCCGCGTGCGCGACCTGTTTGAGCAGGGCAAGAAGAATGCTCCGTGCATTATTTTCATTGACGAGATTGACGCCGTGGGGCGGCATCGCGGCGCGGGACTGGGCGGCGGACACGACGAGCGCGAGCAGACGCTGAACCAGTTGCTGGTGGAGATGGACGGGTTTGAGTCCAACGACGGCGTGATCCTGGTGGCGGCGACGAACCGGCCGGACGTGCTGGACCCGGCGCTGCTGAGGCCGGGACGGTTTGACCGGCGCGTGGTGGTGGGATTGCCGGATGTGCGCGGGCGCGAGGAAGTGTTGCGCGTGCATATCAAGAAGGTTCCCGTTGCCGACGATGTGAACCTGAATGTGCTGGCGCGCGGTACGCCGGGCTTCAGCGGCGCGGATCTCGCGAACATGGTGAACGAGGCGGCGCTGATGGCGGCGCGGGCCAATCGCAAGCAGGTGACGATGTATGACTGCGAGCTGGCCAAGGACAAGGTGCTGATGGGCGCCGAGCGGAAGTCGATGTTGCTGACGGACGCGGAGAAGAAGGTGACGGCGTATCACGAGGCTGGCCACGCGCTGGTGTCTGCGCTGCGCGACCACAGCGACCCGATCCACAAGGTGACGATCATTCCGCGCGGGATGGCGCTGGGCGTGACGGTGTATCTGCCGGACGACCGGCACAACTATACGCGGGAGTATCTGGAGACGCGGCTGGCGACGGCGTATGGCGGTCGCGTGGCCGAGGAGATTTTCCTTAGCCAGATGTCGACCGGTGCGGGCAGCGATATTGAGACGGCGACGGACCTGGCGCGGCGGATGGTCTGCGAGTACGGGATGAGCCGACTGGGACCGCTGACCTTTGGCAAGAAGGAAGAGCAGATATTCCTGGGACGGGAGATTGCGCAGCACCGAGATTTCTCCGAGGAGACGGCGCGACAGATCGACCAGGAGGTGAGGCGGTTGATTGACGAGGCGTATCAGTCGGCGTACTCGATTCTGGACGCGCATCGGGATGCGATGCACCGGATTGCGGCGGCGCTGCTGGAGCGGGAGACGATTGACGCCGAGGAAGTGAAGATGCTGATCGAGGGCAAGGAACTGCCACCGATGCGCTCGACGCTGGCCACGCCGAGCGATCCGGGCAGCCCGAGCGCGCCGGCGGTGCTGAAGCCGGAGACGGGTCGCGGACCTGGATTCTCGGAAGGCTCACCGGCACCGGCGTAGACGCGCGGTTGCTGGAGGAATGCGAAACCGGCTGCTGCGGCAGCCGGTTTTTTTTGCGGTCAGTTTTCTGCTGCTGAATATTCTGCTGCTGGTTTTACTGCTGTTGGGCATTAGAGCATTATTCAAGTAGCAGTACGTCTACGAGCGGCAGTCTGAACCAGGCTTTGGCGTCTTCGGGAGTGATGCGGTTGAGGGCATCGGTAACGGCTTGATCGAGAGCGTCTTTGGATCGCGCCTTTGCCGAGCGGAGCAGTTGTTTGAACTTGGCCCAGGCTTTTTCGATGGGGTTCAAATCCGGCGAATAGGGCGGCAGATAGAGCACTTCGGCACCTGCCTTTTCGATGGCCTCGCGCACTCCGTTGACTTTGTGCGAACTCAAGTTGTCCATCACCACCACATCGGCGGCTTTGAGCACTGGCACCAGAACTTGCTCGACGTAGGCAAGGAAGATGTCGGCGTCGGTAGCCTCTTCGATAGTCATGGTGGCCACCATGCCACGCAGGCTCATCGCCCCCAGCACCGTCAGGATTTTCCAGTGGCCTCCTGGTGTGGCTTCATGGATACGCTTGCCGCCCAGACAGCGTCCGCGAAGCCGGGTCATCGAGGTAGTCACGCCGCTTTCGTCGAGGAAAATCAGCTTCTCCGGCGGTGTTTGACGGATACGTTCGATAAATTCTGCGCGCTTGATCCGGTTGGCTTCCGTGTCCCGTTCGCTGGCGTGAAGCGACTTTTTTTCAACCGCAATCCCAGCTTGAGCACCCATCGACGGACAGACGACCAACTTGCCGCAACACCTTGTTCGGCCTCGATCCTATCGCGCAACTCGGCGATGGTGATGTCGGCTTGAGCCGAAACCTGAGCCAGAAGGCAAGCCTTCACGGCTTCGCTCAGACGGCTCGGAGCCCCGTAGCGCGTCTGGGCAGCACGGCTCGCGCTGCCGGTTCGTTGCCGTTGTCGGCGAATTTTGCGCACGTATTCAAAACTTACGCCAAAACGCTCCGCCAGCACGCGGCGCGACCCTTCGCCACGCTCATCCGCCGTCGAAATCCTCATCCGCAGATCGTCCGAATACGCTCGTCCCATACCCTCGATCGTCGCAGGCATCGCCAAGCATCTTCATCCTAACCGCTCACTCAAAAATAGGGTATAGCTATCTGGATTCCGCTCTAACTGGACGTCGTGCCAGAATGCCACTCCTGATCGTCATTCTCACAGCAAGTTCAAGCCTTCTCATCGGCTGCGGCGGCTCAGTGCAAAGAACGCCGCCGGGCACCTATCAATATGTGATTTCGGGCTATGACACGGCAACGGGCACTATTCATGAGTCGGGTACAGTTTCGATACAGGTGAACTGAAGCCTTTCGCAGCGAAAGCAGCCGGAGTTTCTGGCCAGCACATCGCTCAGGAGCACAGAGTGCAAATCACGCATCAGCGAACGCAACACCCAGCGACTTCCGCACGGCTGGTGCTACGCGCGTGCCGAGAAGTTCAATCGCGCGACGCATCTTCGCCGGAGCCATCGACGCGGCCGTCATCTGGAAGTCGATGCGCGCGATGCCGCCGAGCACCTCGTTGGTGTAGAGAATTTTCTCGACCACTGTCTCCGGATCGCCGATCAGAAACGCACCCTTCGGCGAGCGCGTGTGGTCATACTGTTCGCGCGTGATCGGCGGCCAGCCACGCTCGCGGCCAATCCGGCTCATCATCGCCGCGTAGCCCGGATAAAAGTCATCCGCCGCTTGCTCGGTCGTGTCGCCCAGAAAGCCAAACATGTGCAGCCCGACTTTCAGTGTTTCGGGACGATGACCGGCGCGCGTGCCCGCTTCGCGATAGAGATCGATCAGCGGACGGAAGCGGTGATGCGCGCCGCCGATGATGGCCACCATCAGCGGCAGACCCATCACTCCGGCGCGGACAAACGACTCCGGCGTGCCGCCGACGCCGAGCCATATCGGCATACACTCCTGCACCGGGCGCGGATAGATTTCCTGCGCCTGAAGCGCAGGACGGAATCGGCCGCTCCAGCTCAGGCGCGGGTTGTCGCGAATCTGCAACAGCAGGTCCAGCTTCTCGGCAAAAAGTTCGTCGTAATCCTCCAGTCGCAGGCCAAAGAGCGGATACGCCTCGGTGAACGAGCCGCGCCCTGCAACAATCTCCGCGCGGCCGTTGGAAATGAGGTCCAGCGTGGCAAACTCCTGAAAGATGCGGACCGGATCAGCAGCCGACAGAACGGTGACCGCGCTGGTCAGACGGATGCTCCGTGTGCGCGCAGCCGCAGCCGCCAGCAGGATCGCCGGCGCCGCATCCAGAAACTCACGACGATGATGCTCGCCGATGCCGAAGGCGTCGAGGCCAACTTGGTCGGCCAGCGCGATCTCGTCCAGCAGGTTGGCAATGCGCGCAGCCGGCGGCAATGTCTCTCCGGTCAATGGGTCGGGAAGCGAGGCGGCAAAACTGTCGATACCTATCTGCATGATTTCCTCCTGCGACGGAGCTGGTCGCGGCATTTACTTGTTGCAACAACTATCTGGATGCGCCGATACGCAAAAAGATGCAGCGCGCGGAAACAGGCAAAGCGGAAATGAAAGCGTGCGGAGGGATGCAATCTTCAAAAATCGAACGCGCACTCCGCACTCAGTCGAAGACCACCGTCTTGTTTCCGTATTCCAGAATGCGATTTTGCAGATGCCAGCGAACGGCCCGCGCCAGCACGACGCGCTCCAGATCGCGCCCGCGAGCAACCAGGTCCGCAACCTCGTCGCGGTGCGAGATGCGGGCCACATCCTGCTCGATGATCGGCCCGTCGTCGAGCGCAGAAGTCACGTAGTGGCTGGTCGCGCCAATCAGCTTCACGCCGCGAGCATAGGCTGCGTGATACGGCCGCGCGCCCATGAACGCAGGCAGAAACGAGTGATGCACGTTGATGATCGCCGAAGGGTAACGCGTGACAAACTCCGCGCTCAGAATCTGCATGTAGCGCGCGAGCACGATCAGCTCGATCCCTGCCTCAGTCATCAGCCTCATCTGCTCCGCCTCCGCCTGCGCGCGCGTTGCCGGAGCCACCGGGATGCGGTGAAACGGAATCTGGTGAAACGCGGCCATCTGCTCCACGGCACCGTGATTCGAGACGATCATCGCCACATCGCAGCCAAGCTCGCCCGTACGCACGCGATCCAGCAGGTCCGCAATGCAATGCAGGTACTGCGAACAGAAGATCGACACGCGCGGCCGGTGGCCGGAGCGGCGCAGTTGCCAGCGCATCCCAAGTGACTCGGCCAGTGGCGCAAATGCTGCGCGAAACGCGTCCAAAAGGGTCTCAAATGCCGACTTCGGGTAAGATGCCGACTTGCCGCCCGGCAGGCTTACCGACGCAGTGCCGCCGGAGGCCGCCGTCCACTCGACACGCATGAAGAAAAGACCCTGTTCGTGGTCCTGATGCTGGTCGGCATGCAGGATATTCGCGCCCAGATCAAAGAGCAGACTCGCGACGCGCGCCACCAGCCCCGGTCGGTCGGGACAGATCAGCAGCAGCACCGCGCTTTCGGCAGGTTGAGAAGCCATGCCTACAGAGTATCGGAACATGCAAAGAAACTGGTGTAGCAACGGCTTCCGATGCGAACGAAGCCGGAACAGACCGACCCATGCGGCGTCTGATTCGTTCCGGCCGCGCGTTGGATTCAACCCCGCGGCTTGACCCTCGCTCTTCTGCGCTCAGTGCGCGACCACATTCGAGGAAAGCTGATCGCGCAGCGTGCCCACGAGATCGGCCACCAGCCGGAGCTTGCCCGCGACCGGCTCCGGCAGCGGCTCAGCAGCCAGCGCCAGTTGCGAGTGCAGCAGCAGACCGGCCACCGTTGATTTCAGCTCCGTTTCGAGCGCCGCCGTCGCCGCACGTCGCGCCAGCTCCTGCTCGCGCTCTCGCCTGCGCAACGCCGCGCGAATCTCGCGCGCCACGCGCTCGGTGCCGCTGAGCACGAAGTTCACCGTCACCGGCTGCGCCATGCCAATCGCCTCCCACAGCGGGTCGGTGCCTGCAGGATCGGCATCGGCCAGCGAGTCATCCACCACCACCAGGTCGAACTCCTGTTTGCGCAGCGAGCTGATCGCCGCGCGGCGACCGGCGGCCACCTCGATCTCCATGCCGAGCATGGCCTGCAAAGCCTGCGCGCAGTTGACTGCGCCTTCCATCCCTGTCACCAGAAGTGCTTTCATGAGATTTCTCCTTGCCCGCATTGGGGCGGCTGAGCGGCGCGCGGCCGAGAGGCCGGGAACCGGGTGTGTACGGGAAGCCATCGTTGCGAAGAAGCGTCTGCCCTCGGGCAGCGCTACTCCTGCAGCGGATCGCCGATCCCGTACTCCTTGAGCTTGCGATAGAGGGTGGTTTTGCCGATGCCCAGCAGGCGCGCGGCCAGCAGCTTGTCCCCGCCCAGCGTGCGGATCGCGTTCAGAATCGCATCGCGCTCCATATCGGCCAGCGGCTTCACGTCGTTGGTCGCAGCCTGGTCAGTGGCCACGCCCGGCTGCGGCGTACGATGCGCCTCGATGCCCTGCTGCTGGAGCTGCGTGGGCAGGTCACCCAGTTGCAAGACTGGCCCGGAAGACAGTGCGCAGGCGCGCTCGATGGCATGCTCCAGCTCGCGGATATTCCCCGGCCAGTCATGCTGCATCATCGTGCGCAGCGCCTCGTCGTTCAGCGTGTAGCGCTGCCCGTGCGACTTCGCCATGCGCTCCAGGAAGTGCGCCGCCAGCAGCGGAATATCCTCGCGGCGATCCCGCAGCGTGGGCATGCGCAGGTTCACCACGTTCAGGCGATAGAAGAGATCCTTGCGAAAGGTGCCGCGCTCGACCATCGCCGCCAGATCTCGGTTGGTCGCAGCGATGATGCGCGCCCGGATCGGCACGCGATGCGTCGCGCCAACGGGACGAACCTCTTTCTCCTGCAACGCGCGCAGAAGCTTCGCCTGCAGGTCAAGCGTCAGCTCGCCCACCTCGTCCAGAAAGACCGTTCCGCCCTCGGCGGAGACAAACAGCCCGTCCTTGGAGCGGTTCGCGCCCGTGAACGCGCCCTTGACGTAGCCGAACAGTTCGCTTTCGATCAGCGTCGGCACGAGCGATCCGCAATCGACCGGCAGGAAAGGCTTGGCCGCACTCGGACCGTAGGCGTGGATCGTCCGCGCCACCAGCTCTTTGCCCGTGCCGCTTTCGCCCAGGATCAGCACCGGATGCGTGCTCTGCGCCACCTTGGAGAGGATGCGATAGAGCTTTTCCATCTCGGCGGATCGCCCGATGATGGCGCCGAGCCCCTGGCTCGATCGAAGCTGATCGCGCAGCCGACGGCTCTCACGATCCACCGTCACGCTTTCGGCCGCCCGCGCCAGCACAGCGGAAAGTTCATCCACCGTGAATGGCTTGGTCAGGTAGTCGGAGGCTCCGCGCCGCATCGCCTCGACAGCCAGATGCACAGAACCGGAGCTGGTCATGCCAATCAGCGCGATCTCAGGATGGAGCAGATGGGTTTCAGCAATCCAGTCCAACGCCGCGCCGCCGGTAGTCGGCAGGTTCACCAGAGCGATGTCTGCCGAACGCGCCTCGAGAAGCTTGCGGGCCTGCGTCGAGTCTCCGGTTGTCTCCACCTGGTAGCCCAGCGTGGTTGCAATCTCCTGACATGCCGAGCGCATCGCCGGGTCAATCTCGACCACCAGCAGGCGAAGCCGCGCCGGTTCGGCGACAGGTGCAGCTGCGATCTGAGGATTCTGGAGAATTGCCTGTCGGATGGGTTTGCGTGCCCCGTCTGCCGGCGTGGGACGCAGGGTCGGGAGCGCATTCGGCAGAATGGGCGAGTAACTCATGGACGAAGAAGCAGTTACAGGAATCATTGTACGTACCTTTCCACAGGATTTTCAGAAGAGATTGAGTATCGAAGGTCTGCATCCTTTAGTCACCATCCTGCACTTCCGGAAACAGGAGGCCCTCGACGCGGACAAGCGGGCAAACTTTCATTCAGCATTCATTCAGCCAGGGGAAACTCCATCTCGAAGACCGCCCCGGTTGAGGCTTCTTCGTCGGCATCGGCCAGCGCAGCCGGGCGATTCGCCGCCCGTATGCTGCCTCCAGCAGAGGTGACCAGCGAGCGCACAATCGCCAGTCCCATCCCGCGGTGCGTGCTCTCTTCCGAGCCACCCTGCAGATCAAGATGGGTCGTGAAGCCCGGCGCAAAGACGGCCTCGCAGTCGCCCTCCGGCAGTCCGCAGCCGCTGTCGGTCACTGTCAGACGCAGCCGGTCGGCCAGTTCGCGCAGCGTGATCTGGATATGGCCACCCTCCGGCATCGCTTCGGCGGCGTTGCGAACCAGATTCACCATCAACCGCGTCAGGTCGTCGGAGGCCATGCGGATCGCACGATAGCCGCCATCGAGACTCAGCCCCAGAGTGATCGCCGGGCCGACCAGCGCGGCCAGCAGATTGCGCATCGCCATCAGCTCGTCGGCCAGACTCTCCATCGGCTCGCGCAGCGCAAACGGCTGTCGCGCGGCAGAAGCGGGCACCAGACGCGGTCCCAGTCCCGCCTGCGGCGCAGCCAGAGCGGCCTCAGCTGGCATCCCTGCCTCTGTCATCGCATGCCGGTCAAGCTGGCTCAGCAACCGACGGCTGGACGCGGCAATCAGCCTCAGCTCCCCGGCATAGTGCTGGAAGTCGGCCCGCAGCACGCCCGGCTCGGCCAACAGATCGCAGTAGAGATCGAGTGCCGTCACCATGCTGCGCGCGTCGTGCAGCAGCGCGGCGTCTGACTCCGGCAGATTCTCTCCGGACTCTTCCGTCGAGGCCCTCGGTGCCGGATCAAAAATCGAGTTGCCCGCGGGAACAGAGTTCCCGGAAGGCACGGCTGTGCTCTCCAGCCAGTGCAGCCATCCCGGCATCGGCGACTGCCCGGCGCTCAACCCGCTGGGCAGGGAATCCGGCAGCATGAGAAATGGAGTAACAGCCTTCTGTCGCGGCTGCTTCGTTGACACCGGCATCGGCGCGCTTGCCGCCACCGGCTTCGGAGCAAGAGAGAGAAATCGATCCCGGTCTTCGGTCTGTTCTGGCATGGTCTGATCTCCGTCGTGGCAAAATCGGTTCCACTCCGGGCAGTGGCACAGCAGGAAACTTCCCGAGCTGCCACTTCCAAAATGTGTCCCGTTCCTGACACTTCTTGAGCACGATTTGTGCCAAACTTGGACAAGCAATCTAAGTGATTGACCAGAAAGGGCATGGAGGATTCCTTTCGGGAACTCCATCGAATTAAAAACGGCACTCCACGTCCCAAAACGGAACAGTCAGGCTCGGTGATAATTCGTAAATCATTCATTTATATAAACTTGAATGATTAGTCCCGAATTGACGCCTGAAAATTCCCATTCCCGAACTGGGAAGCCCATATCCGGAGTCGGGACCAAAGCCGTCAACTCCCTCGGAATCAGAGCCAACGATCATGCGCTTCGGGCTGTATCCATCGCAAAACCAACCTCGTGCTTCGCTTCCACTCGGATTCCTGAGATGACTCGTACAATGAGGGGATGAATCCGCCAAGCACCCTCCGTTTTCCACTGCTTCCGGCTGACGCAGCCAGCGGCAACCCGACCTCAAGCCATCCGCCTACCAGACTGGCAACTCTGCGTCCGGAGGGCCGCGCCGTCGACGCGCTGCGCCCGCTGCGCCTGACTCCCGGCTACGTCCGCACCGCCGAAGGCTCGGTCCTCATCGAACTGGGCCACACCCGCGTCCTCTGCAACGCCACCATCGAAAACGGCGTTCCCGGCTGGCTGCGCAATCAGGGCCGCGGCTGGGTCACGGCCGAGTACGCCATGCTGCCGCGAGCCACCGTCACCCGCACACCGCGCGAGAGTGAACGCGGCAAAATCAGCGGCCGCACCCACGAGATTCAGCGCCTCATCGGGCGCAGCCTGCGCGGGGCCGTCGATCTGAAGGCTCTGGGCGAGCGCACCGTCATCCTCGACTGCGATGTCCTTCAGGCCGACGGCGGCACGCGCACGGCAGCCGTCACCGGCGCGGCCATTGCGCTGGAGCTTGCGCTCCGGGCGCTGGTCGGCTCCGGCACGCTGCCCGCCTCACCCATGCGCCAGCTCATCGCCGCCACCTCCGTCGGGCGCGTCGGCGGCCAGATGCTGCTCGACCTCTGCTACGAGGAGGACGCACAGGCCGAGGTGGACATGAACGTCGTCATGACCGAGGACGGCGGCCTGGTCGAAACCCAGGCCACGGCGGAAAAAGGCAGCTACTCGCGCGCCGAACTCAACCAGCTTCTCGATCTCGCCGAAGGCGGTCTGCGCCAGCTCTTCGCCGCGCAACGGGCGCTGCTCGCCGCAGCCTCCTGACCAGGCCAGCCGCGAAGCCGGAAGCTGTCGGTGCGGCTCCGCGCTGCGGCTGGCTCGGTTTGTCGGTCGCACCCCGCGTGCGGTATCTTCCCATTTGGAATCGACGAACCACAAAGCTCATGCAGAACCAAACGGAAGACAACAAGCCCCGACCGGGAATGAACAAGCTCTGGCCCGACGCCACGACCGCGCTCACGGGCGTCGTCCGCGACGGCATGCTGCTGGCCATCGGTGGCTTCGGCCTCTGCGGCATTCCTGAGGCGCTCATCCTCGCTCTGCGCTCGACCGGCGCGCGCAACCTCACCGTGGCCAGCAACAACGCCGGCGTCGACGGCTGGGGCCTGGGCCTGCTGCTCGAAACGCGCCAGATTCGCAAGATGATTTCGAGCTACGTTGGCGAGAATGCTGAGTTCGAGCGCCAGTACCTCAGCGGCGAACTCGAGGTCGAGTTCTGTCCGCAGGGCACTCTGGCCGAGCGCATGCGAGCCGGTGGCGCGGGCATTCCCGGCTTCTACACGCGCACCGGCGTCGGCACCAGCGTCGCCGAGGGCAAGGAGCACAAGGTCTTCGATGGCGTCGAGTACATCCTCGAACGCGGCATCCGCGCCGACCTCGCGCTGGTGAAGGCGTGGAAGGGCGACCGCTTCGGCAACCTCGTCTATCGCCACACGGCGCGCAACTTCAACCCGCTGGCCGCCACCTGCGCGCACGTCACCGTTGCCGAGGTCGAGGAGCTGGTCGAACCGGGCGAGCTGGAGATGGACTCCATCCACACGCCCGGCATCTACGTCCAGCGCCTCGTCCACCACCCGCATCCGGACAAGCGCATCGAGAAGCGGACGACACGCGAACCGAGTAGCAGCGAATCCGCGAGGGAGGCGTAATCATGGCCTGGACGCGCGACCAGATGGCCCAGCGAGCCGCCGCCGAACTGGAAGACGGCTTCTACGTCAACCTCGGCATCGGCATTCCCACCCGCGTCGCCAATTTCATCCCGCCGCGGATCACGGTCATGCTGCAATCGGAGAACGGCCTGCTCGGCATGGGCCCCTATCCGCTTGCCGAAGAGGTGGACGCCGACATGATCAACGCCGGCAAGGAGACTGTCACCGCGGTGCCCGGCGCGGCCACATTCTCCAGCGCCGAATCCTTCGCCATGATCCGCGGCGGACACATCGACCTCGCCATCCTGGGCGCCATGCAGGTGGCCCAGAACGGCGACCTCGCCAACTGGATGGTCCCCGGCAAGCGCGTCAAAGGCATGGGCGGTGCCATGGACCTCGTCAACGGCGTCCGCCGCGTGGTCGTCGTCATGGAGCACACCACGCCCTCAGGCGAAGCCAAGCTCCTGCGCCGCTGCACACTGCCGCTCACCGGCGCAGCCGTCGTCCAGCGCGTCATCACCGACCTCTGCGTGCTCGACGTCACCCCGCAGGGCTTTGTCGTCGTCGCGCTCGCGCCCGATGTCACCGCCGAGATGGTCGCCGCGCGCAGCGAAGCGCCGCTCCGCTTCCAACTGCGCTAACTCATCGCACTCGCCCGCCGGATCAAGGGCCGGATGCGCTCACCACTTCGGCTTGCGTTTCTCCAGAAATGCCGCGACACCCTCGCGAAAATCCCGCGTCTGCCGCGAGGCGGCATTGGCCCTGAGCGCCGCGTCCAGCGACGCATCCAGCCACGCCGCCTGCTGTGCGGCCATCAGCCGCTTGGTCGCTGCCAGGGACTCGGGACTATTCGCCATCAGCATCGCGATCAGCTCCTGCAATCGCGCGGCCACACTATCGGCCTCGCCCACAAAGTTCACCAGCCCCATCGCGCGCGCCTCTTCGGCTGAAAAAACCCGCGCGCTCAACAGCAGATCGCGGCTCCGCTTATCGCCCAGTTGCAGCGTAAGAAACGCCGAAACCACGGCGGGCACAAATCCGATCCGCGCCTCCGTGTAGGCAAACTTCGCCGCAGGCGTGGCCAGCGTGTAATCGCAGAGCGACGCCAGCCCCGCGCCGCCTGCAATAGCCGGACCATCGACCACCGCAATCGTCGGCAGCGGCAGCTCCCACAGCGTGCGAAAGAGCCGCACAATCCGCGCGGCGGACGCTTCGTGCTCAGCCGCCGTCACCGCCTGCATCGACTGCAATACGCGCAAATCCAATCCCGCGCAGAAGGCCTTGCCCGCGCCTCGAATCACCAGCACGCGCGTCCCATCCGAGGCCGCCGCGTCGAACGCGGAAATCAGATCCTGCTGCATCTCCGGCGTCATCGCATTGCGCGCCTCGGTCCGATTCAGCGTGATCGTGCGCACGTGATCCGCATCGCTCACCTGCAGTGTGGACGCCATCATCGACCCTCCTTCGCAGCGCCATGCGTTGCCGACCCATTCCCGGCGACCTGCATGCTCCGCTCAACCAGTTCCCGCAGCGACGCCGCACTCAACTCCGGTGCAATCGACGCAACCGGCCGCAGCGTTTCGTACAGAATCTCGGTCGGCATATTGCCCACCAGTGCGTCCTGCGCAAACGGACAGCCGCCCAGCCCGCCGAGCGCCGCATCAAAGCGGCGACAACCCGCATCCCACGCGGCTTCGACCAGCGCCCGCGCACTCCCGCGCCGCGCATGCAGGTGCACACCGACTTCCATCTTCGGCAACCGCGCGCGCACCGCCGCAACCATATCCCCAACCTGTGCCGCCGACGCCGCGCCCACTGTATCCGCCAGCGAAAGCTCCGTCGCGCCAGCTTCGGCCATCCGTTGGCAGGCATCCAACACCGCATCCAGCGACCACGACTCGCCGTACGGATTGCCAAAAGCCATCGAGAGATACGCGACCGTCCGTACGCCGCCAGCCGCGCCCAGCGCAGCGATCCGGCGCAGCCGCGCCAGCGAATCCTCCGGCGTCACTCTCTGATTGCGCGCCAAAAACTGCGCCGAGATCGAGTGTGGATAACCCAGCGTCGCCACGCGCCCGGTTGCAAGCGCGCGCTCGGCCCCACGTTCATTCACCACGATCCCGATCACCTCAGCATCCGCCGGAATGCGCAGTCCGGCGAGCACAGCCTCCGAATCCGCCATCTGCGGCACCGCAACGGGCGAAACAAAACTCGCCGCGTCCACATGCCGAAATCCCGCGTCAAAAAGAGCCTGCAAATATGCAATCTTTTCCGCCGTCGGAATCTGCCGCGCCAGTCCCTGCCAGGCGTCCCGTGGACACTCGATCAGCTTCACGCAATCGCTCATTTGCTTCCCTTCGACCTGGCGCATATCCTCGCGTCGATTCCGCGCGCAAACAATTTTCCGCCGCCCGTCAACCGCGTGACGGATATACCTTCAGAATCTCGCGCGCAATCACCATGCGTTGAATCTCGCTCGTTCCCTCGCCAATCGTGCACAATTTCACGTCGCGATAATACTTCTCCGCAGGGTAATCCTTGATGAACCCATATCCGCCAAACAACTGCACCGCCTCATTGCAGATATGCACCGCCGCCTCGCTGGCAAAGAGCTTCGCCATCGCCGACTCGCGCGTCACCTTGCGCCCGGCGTCCTTCAGCACCGCGGCGCGCTGCGTCAGCAGCCGCGCAGCATCCAGCTCCGTCGCCATATCCGCCAGCTTCCACTGAATCCCCTGAAACTCCGCGATGGCTTTGCCAAACTGACGCCGCTCCTTCACATACTTCAGCGCCGCATCCAGCGCGCCCCGCCCGATGCCCAGCGAGAGCGCCGCAATCGAGATGCGCCCGCCATCCAGAATCCGCATCGCGTCCACAAAACCTTCGCCTTCAACGCCCAGGAGATTTTCCGCCGGAATCTCGCAATCCTCAAAAATCAGTTCCGCCGTGTCGCTCGCGCGCAACCCCAGCTTGTCTTCCTTCTTGCCCGGTCGAAATCCCGGTGTCCCTTTTTCCACGACGAACGCCGAAAGACCATGCGTCCCCTTCGTGCGATCCGTCACGGCAATCACCACAATCACGTCGGCATAGCTGCCATTCGTGATGAACGTTTTCGATCCGTTCAAGACCCAGCGATCGCCCTTGCGCACCGCCGTCGTCCGCGCATTGCTTGCGTCCGACCCCGAGCCAGGCTCCGTCAGCCCCCACGCGGCCAGCGCCTGACCGCTGGCAAGTCGCGGAATATACCGCCGTCGCTGTTCTTCGTTGCCGGCAAGAAAAATATGATTTGAACCCAGCGAGTTGTGCGCCGCCACGATGATCCCGATCGATCCATCCACCGCCGACAACTCCTCAATCGCAAGCACGTAGTCGACATAACCAAGTCCAGCGCCGCCATACTCCGCAGGAAAGATCACGCCCAGCAGTCCCATCTCGCCCAGCTTGCGCACAGCCCCATGTGGAAACTCGCTGTTGCGGTCCCACGCCGCGACGTTCGGCACAATCTCCTGCGCGGCAAACTCGCGTATCGCCTGCCGCAGATGCTCCTGGTCTTCTGTGTGTACAAACGGATAAAGACTAGCCGTAGTATCGTTCGCAATCGCCATGACCTCTCCTCGGTGAACAAAAGAATCAGACGCTTGAGCGCCTGCAAAACTCCCCCGCAGTTACGTCTGCAGAATCCCCGGATGAAACGCTGGAACCTCAGGATTCAGCGCGCAGGCTTCAAGCGCCGTCGTCAGCGCCTCGCGCGTCCGCGCCGGGTCCAGAATCGCGTCAATCCACAGCCGTGCCGCGCCGTATCGCGGATCCGCCTGCGCGTCGTAGCTGGCCTGAATCTCCGCGCGAATCTGCGCCCGATCCGCATCTGTCAGCTCCTTGCCCTCGCGCTCCAGTTGCCGCGCGCGCACCTCGGCCAGCGTGCTCGCCGCCGAAGCCCCGCTCATCACCGCATACCGCGCCGTCGGCCACGCAAACACGAAGCGCGGATCATAGGCCTTGCCACACATGGCATAATGGCCCGCGCCGAAACTCCCACCCACAATCACGCTGATCTTCGGCACCACGCTGTTGCTCACCGCGGAAACCATCTTCGCGCCCGCGCGAATGATTCCCGACCACTCCGCTTCCTTGCCCACCATGAAGCCGTTCACATCATGCAGAAAAATCAGCGGCACCAGGTTCTGATTGCAATCCATCACAAATCGCGCGGCCTTCTGAGCAGCCTCCGTATAGATCACGCCGCCCACCTCAATCCGTTGCGTGCCCGCCTGCGGCCCCGTCGCGACGGTGTGACGCTGGTTCGTCTTCTGATTCGCCACGATTCCCACGGCAAATCCGCCAATGCGCGCATATCCGCAGACGAGCGTACGCCCGAACTCCGCCTTGTACTCCTCGAATTCACTCCTGTCCACCAGCCGCGCGATGATCTCGTGCATCTCATACACACTCGTCGCGCCTGGCTCGGGATTCATCAAGCCATATAAATCCTCCGCGGCATGCAGCGGCGCATCCGCCTCCGGGTCAAACTCCGCGCGCGAAAACGCACTGCGCGCAACCGTCGCCCTGTGATCCCCGAATTTGTCTACCAGCGCGCGCAACCGCCGCAGGCATCTCTCGTCATCCGGCTCGTGGTAATCCACCGTGCCGGATATCTCCGCGTGCATCGCTGCGCCGCCCAGTTCCTCGGCGTCCGTCTTCTGTCCAATCGCCGCCTGTACGAGCGACGGCCCGGCCAGAAACAAACCAGAGCCTTCCGTCATCAGGATCGTATCCGTCATCACCGGAAGATACGCGCCTCCAGCCACACACATCCCCATGATCGCCGTAATCTGCGGAATCCCGCGCGCGCTCATCACGGCGTTGTTGCGAAAGACGCGGCCAAAATCGTCCGTATCCGGAAACACATCCTCCTGCAACGGCAGAAACACGCCCGCCGAATCGACCAGATACAGCGTCGGAATGCGATTCTCCAGCGCAATCGTCTGCGCGCGCAACACCTTCTTTGCCGTCATGGGAAAAAACGCGCCCGCCTTCACCGTCGCATCGTTGGCGATGATCATGCACAGCCTGCCACAGACGCGCCCCAGACCGGTCACCACGCCTGCCGCAGGCGCGCCGCCAAACTCCGCATACATCCCATGCGCTGCCCACAAGCCCAGTTCCAAAAGCTCCGTCTGCGGATCGATCAGTTTCGCGATTCGCTCGCGCACCGTCAGCCGTCCCTTGGCATGCTGCGCGGCCACGGCCTTCGCGCCGCCGCCTGCGCAAATCGCCGCCTCCTGCTCCCGCATCGCACCCATCAGCGCCAGCAGCACCACGCGATTGGCCTGCGCGCGAGCCGATGTTGCGTCCAGCTGACTCTGCCATCGATTTCCGATCTCAGCCATTGCCATCTTCCCCTGATCGCTTTCCGGATTTTTCTCATCCGCCTCAAAACGAGACGACTATAGCACCTTCTTCGCGGCGCTGGCTTCCGAACTTTCGACATCCTCCAAACGCTGCTTCAATGCCGATCCGTCAGTATCTCCACGTCCTTGCGTCGCACCACGCGCATCTCCACGAGCGACGAAAGCACCGTCGATGTCGAAGTCGCACCCACCGCTCCGAGCCTGTCAATCAGCGCCTCCAGATGCCGAATCGACACCACATTCGCCTCCATCACAAACGACTCGTCGCCCGTCACGCGATGGCAGCGCGTCACCTCCGGCAGTTCGCGAATCACAGCCACCGCGCGGCTCACCTGCTGATCGCCTCCGCGAATGGTCAGACGCACAATCACGCGAACCGTCATCCCCAGGCACGCCGGATCCACCGCCGCGTGATACCCGGTGATGATGCCTGCTTCTTCCAGCCGATGCACTCGCTCGGCCACAGCCGGCGTCGATAAGCCCACCTTGCGCCCCAGTTCGGCAAAGGTCATGCGCGCGTTCTGTTGCAGCGCCTCCAGAATCTTCCACGAGATCGGGTCCATCTCAAACGCGTGCGGGGTGAGTTTTGAGGTCGTCATTTTTCATCCTTAGGAAAACATTCCAATATGCCTTTCAATCACAAGCTTTGGCAAGTTTTTTCCTTCATTCCCTCATTCCCACCTGCATTCAAACTGGCCTATCGTAGTCATTGTTCGTGAGCCAATGGCCCTCCCCATGTTTTGCGCCCTTGCGCTCCGCTTCCCCGGAGGTCCGCGCCATGAGCGCAACGCTTCATCCCCAATCCCTGTTGCATCCAAGCGAAACCGGAACCGCCGCCGATGATTTCATGCCTCTGCTCGGCACCGACCACGTCGAGTTCTACGTGGGCAACGCCAAGCAGGCGGCTCACTTTTACCGCACAGCCTTCGGCATGTCGCTGGTCGCCTACTGCGGCCCGGAGACGGGCGATCATGATCGCGTCTCCTACGTCGTGCAACAGGGCAAGGTGCGTTTCGTGCTCACCACAGCGCTGCGCAGTCAGCACACCATCGCGGCACAGGTCCATCAGCACGGCGACGGTGTGCATGCCATCGCGCTGCTCGTCGAAGACGCGCGTCACGCCTGGGAGCAGGCCATTGCGCGCGGAGCCGCCAGCGCAGCCGAGCCTGCCACTCTGCGCGATGAGCGCGGCGAAGTCACCGTTGCCAGCATTCACGCCTACGGCGACACCGTACACACGTTCGTCGAGCGGCGCAATTATGGCGGCGCATTTCTGCCCGGCTACCGCGCCATCGATCACGATCCCGTCGCGCGCCCCGTCGGCCTGCTCCACATTGATCACATGGTCGGCAACGTCGGCTGGCATCAGATGGACAAGTGGGTGGATTTTTACGAGCGGGTCATGGGCTTCCGGCTCTACCAGCACTTTGACGACAAGGACATCTCCACGGAATACTCCGCGCTCATGTCGAAGGTGATGGCGAACGGCAACGGCTACGTGAAGTTCCCCATCAACGAGCCTGCCGAAGGACGGCATAAATCCCAGATCGAGGAGTTCCTGGAGTTCTACAACGGCCCCGGCGTGCAACACATCGCGCTGGCAACACATGACATTCTGCACACCGTCAGCAGCCTTCAGCAGCAGGGCGCCGAGTTCCTGCGCGTACCGCACAGCTACTACACGGAACTGGAGCATCGCGTCGGCCACATCGACGAGCCAATCCGCGACCTCGAAGAACTCGGCATACTCGTCGATCGCGACGACGAGGGCTACATGCTTCAGATATTCACGCGTCCGGTTGAGGATCGCCCGACGCTGTTTTTCGAGATCATCCAGCGCAAGGGCAGCCGCAGTTTCGGCAAGGGAAACTTCCGTGCGCTCTTTGAGGCCATCGAGCGCGAGCAGCAGGCGCGCGGCAATCTGTAACACGTATCCGGAACACGCATGTCGGGCACAGAGACACCAATGAGCGTACTCACGATGGCAACGGCCGACCCTTACCTGACGCATCAGGAGTACACGGCATACAGCGAAGGGCAGCATGCCGTCTGGCGCGAACTCGTCAGCCGTCGTATGCCGCAGCTTGAACAGCACGCCGCCCGCGAATATCTCGACGGCTTCGAACAAATTGGCTTGCACGCCGATCACATCCCGGATCTTGCACGCATCAGTGATCGGCTTCGACCGCTGACCGGTTGGCGCTCCACACCGGTCAGCGGCTTTTTACCCGCGGCGGCCTTCTTTGAAATGCTTGCCACGCGACGCTTTCCCACGACCACCTGGCTGCGCAACCGCGAGTCGCTCGAATACACTCCGGAGCCAGACATCTTTCACGATGTCTTCGGCCATGTTCCCATGCATGCGCATCCCGTATTTGCCGATTTTCTCCAGCATTACGGACGCGTCTGCGCCGCAACCACCGACGCAACCGTCCTGGAAAAACTTGGCCGCCTCTTCTGGTACACCGTCGAGTTCGGACTCATCCGCCAGTACGATGCAATCAAAGTATACGGCAGCGGCCTCATCAGCTCTCACGGCGAGTGTTGCAACGTGCTCGATGGTCATTGTGAAGTGCGCCGGTTTACACTCGATGCCGTCGTCGACACTCCGGTCAAAGTGGACGAGATGCACCATCTGCTCTTCGCCATCGAGAGCTTCGACGAAATCTACGAGGCGATGCGCGAAGCCGAGCGCCGCGCAGCAGCAGGTCGTCTATAGCTGCCACGCCACGATCACCCGACGCAAATCGCCACATGCACGGAAGGAAAGACCGATGACCACACTACGCGCTTACCTCAGCGGGTTTGGCAATGAGTTTGCCACCGAAGCCGAGCCGGGAGCCTTGCCCGTCGGACAGAATTCTCCTCAGCGCCACCCGCTTGGCCTCTACACAGAGCAGATGAGCGGCTCGCCTTTCACCGCTCCACGCGCGACCAATCGCCGTACATGGACCTATCGCATTCGCCCGTCTGTCACGCACAAACCCTATCGCGCAGCCGAAGCAAAACTCATTCGCTCCGGACCATTCGCGGAGACGCCGACAACTCCGAATCAACTGCGCTGGAACCCGCTTCCCACGCCGGATGAACCGACTGATTTCATTGACGGCATGGTCACACTCGCTGGCAACGGCGACCCGGCGATGCAGACCGGCGTGGCCATCCATCTCTACGCGGCCAACCGCTCCATGCAGGATCGATTCTTTTACAACGCCGACGGCGAACTGCTCATCGTTCCGCAATCGGGCCGCCTGGAATGCGCCACCGAACTCGGCATCCTCGACGTCGTTCCCGGCGAAATCTGCGTCATCCCGCGCGGCATCAAGTTCCGCGTCTCCCTGCCTGAAGGTACAGCGCGCGGCTACATCTGCGAGAATTACGGCCTTCCCTTCCGCCTGCCTGATCTCGGACCCATCGGCGCCAACGGCCTGGCCAATCCGCGCGACTTCCTCGCGCCTGTTGCAGCCTACGAGGATCGCGACGGAGCCTTCCGCATCACCAGCAAATTTCTCGGCAACCTGTGGGAGGCTGAGATCGATCATTCGCCGCTTGACGTCGTCGCCTGGCACGGCAACTATGCGCCCTGCAAATACGATCTCGCCAGCTTCAACTGCATCAACACCGTCTCCTTCGATCACCCGGATCCATCCATCTACACCGTGCTCAGCTCACCCTCCTCCATCGCCGGTACTGCCAACTGCGACTTTGTGATTTTTCCGCCGCGCTGGATGGTCGCCGAACACACCTTCCGTCCCCCGTGGTTCCATCGCAATCTGATGAACGAGTGCATGGGGCTGGTCTTCGGCGCATACGACGCCAAGGCTGAAGGCTTCGTGCCCGGCGGCATGAGCCTGCATAACTGCATGGCGGGTCACGGACCCGACGCTGAAACCTTCGAGCGAGCCTCCGCCGCCGAACTCAAGCCGCACTATCTCGACAACACGCTCGCCTTCATGTTTGAAACGCAGCTCGTCCTGCGCCCCACGCGCTGGGCCATGGAGACACGCATCCTCCAGCACGAATACTTCGAGTGCTGGCAGGGGTTGAAAAAACATTTCAATCCGACAGGAAACACGGCGCGGTGAACCCATGAGCGACTCCCTCGCAGCGCGAAGCTGGGTCGCCCCCGCCAACGATCCCGCATGCGGATTTCCGCTCGACAGCCTGCCTTGGTGCGTCTTCTGCGCAGCCGACGGCCACGCCCACATCGGAGTCGGCATCGGCGACTCCATTCTCGACCTCCACGCCTGCGCCGCCAGTGGATTGCTCGACGGACTCAGCAATGAACTGCTCGCCGCCTGCCGCGCCGAACAACTCAACCCGCTCATGACCCTCGGCCACGAAGGCTGGCGCGCGCTCCGCCATCATTTGCGCGAGCTGCTCGCCGAGCCGACAAACGCCGCTGCGGAAACCCGCGCACGACGCGCCGAATCCCTGCTCGCTCCGCAGCAAAACGCGCACTTCGTCCTGCCCGCCACCATCGGCGACTACACCGACTTCTACGCCTCGGCCCACCACGCGCGCCGCGTCGGCAGTCTCTTTCGCCCGCAAAATCCGCTGCTGCCCAACTACCGCACAATCCCCCTCGGCTACCACGGTCGCGCGTCGTCCATCGTGCTCAGCGGCACGCCCGTGCGCCGACCGCGCGGCCAACGCAAAGGCGAAGATGACGCGCCTCTGTTCGCGCCCACTCACGCCCTCGACTACGAAGCCGAGATCGGATTCTTCCTCGGCGCGGGCAACGCGCTCGGCGAGCCAATTCCAATCTTCGAGGCCGAAGACCATATCTTCGGCCTCTGCGTCCTCAACGACTGGTCCGCGCGCGACATCCAGAGCTGGGAGTATCAGCCGCTCGGCCCGTTCCTCGCAAAAAACTTCGCCACTTCCATCTCACCCTGGATCGTGCCTCTCGACGCGCTTGCAAACTATCGCGTCGCCGGTCCGGAGCGCGCGCCGGACGATCCCGCACCGCTGAAATATCTGCATTCGCCATCGGCATCGACCGACGGAATCGACCTGCACCTCACCGTCACGCTCTGCTCCGCGAAAATGCGCGTCGCAGGCATGGCGTCGCTCCCCGTGAGCCACGGAAATCTGTGCTCGCTCTTCTGGACGCTGCGCCAGATGGTCACCCATCACGTCAGCAACGGATGCAACCTCCGCCCTGGCGACCTGCTCGCCACCGGCACCATCTCCGGACCCAAACCCGGCAGCGAAGGCTGCCTGCTCGAAATGCAGGCCACGCGCGGCGCGCTCACGCTGCCCACCGGCGAAGAGCGCCGCTTCCTTGAAGACGGCGATGAGGTCGCAATCTCCGCCACAGCCGAACGCCCCGGCCAGCCGCGCATTGCCCTCGGAAGCTGCGCCGGAATCATCCTACCAGCGCATCCGTAACGCAATTCTTCGCTGTTTCGCCGAAATTCAGCGATACAGCCCTCATCGATCCAGCCCCAGCCGCTGCCAGATGCTGTCCACGCGCGCCCGTGTCACTGCGTCCATCGCCAGCATCTCCGGCCAAGGCCGCATAAAGCCCTCGCCGGCCCACTTGCGCGTCGCGTCAATACCCATCTTCGATCCATAATTCGGCAGCCGCGAAGCGTGATCCAGCGAATCCACCGGCCCCAGCGTGAACTGTATATCCCGCTCCGGGTCGATATTGTTGGTCACGCGCAGCACCACCTCGCCCATATCCTGCACGTCGCAATCCTCATCGACGACCACCACGCACTTGGTAAACATCGCCTGCCCCAGCGACCAGATCGCATGCATCACCTTCCGCGCCTGTCCCGGATAGCTCTTGCGAATCGAGACGATCATCAGGTTGTGAAACACACCCTCCGGCGGCAGGCAGACATCCACAATCTCCGGAATCGTCATCCGCATCATGGGCAAAAAAATCCGTTCCACCGCCTTGCCCATCCACGCGTCTTCCATCGGCGGCTTGCCCACAATCGTCGCCGCATAGATCGGGTTTCGGCGATGCGTCACGCACGTCACATGAAAAACCGGGTACTCATCCTGCATCGTGTAGAAGCCCGTGTGATCGCCAAACGGACCCTCCGTGCGCAGCTCGCCCAGCTCCACATAGCCCTCCAGCACAATCTCCGCCTGCGCTGGCACCTGCAAATCCACCGTCTCGCACTGCACCAGCTCCACCGGCTTGCCGCGCAGAAATCCCGCAATCAGAAACTCCTCCACCTCCGGCGGCGCAGGCACAATTGCCGCAAACGTCGTCGCAGGATCGGTCCCGATCGCCACAGCCACTTCCATGCGCGAGCCTTTCAGCTTGCCCAGGCTCACCTGCGGCAGTCCGCCGCTGGCCGCTGCGGGCAACGCATACGCGCCGCCCATCGTCTCGGCCATCGCGGCCACGCGCGCAGCCTTCGGGTCCGTCGTCGCCGCCGCAGAAGCCGCTCCGCGCAGCGCCTCGCGATAGTGCTCCGCGGCCACCTTCTGCCGCTGCCAGTGCATCCCCGTCGTCTGCCCGTCATACACCTGCATCCGATACATGCCCACATTCCGTCTGCCCGTCTTCGGATCGCGCGTATGCACACACGGCAGCGTGATGAACGGCCCGCCATCATGCGGCCAGCAGGTCAGCACGGGGAAATCCAGCAGATTGAACCCGTCACGCAGGATCACCTCCTTGCACGCGGCCTCGCGCGCTGACACCGTCTTCGGAAATGCATTCGCCACCGCGCCCAGTTGAGGCAGCATCTTCAGCTTGTCCAGCATGCCCTGCGGAGCCTTCAAGTGCAGCAGCGCCTCAATGCGCTCGGCTATCTCATCCAGCCGCTCCACTTCGAGCGACATCGCCATCCGCCGCTCCGAGCCAAACTGATTGATGAAAACTCTGTGCCCCGGATGCCCGATCACGTTCTCAAACAGCAGCGCCGGACCACCCGCCGCCCATCCCTTCGTGCCCGTCACGCCGCGCACGCCGCTGCCCGCCTTGCTCGCACGATCCGTGATCTCCGTAATCTCCAGCCGCGGCGACACCGGCTCCTGAACGCGCACAAGCTCGCCCTCGCTGTCCAGTTTCGCGATCCACTGCCTCATATCCTGATACGCCACAATCCCTCCAAGCTCCGCCGTGCCAAACGATGCTGCACCATGCCCCACGGCGCAGTCGCGCTCGCCGTGCTTCATTCAGTGTAGCCAGAGGAATTGACGCTGCGTCCACCGCATCAAAACCAGTGAACGCCGTCAGGAAACCGCCTGCGCAATCGGAGACAACTCCACAGCTTCCAGCGGATAGCCCAGATTCTTCCACGCATCAAACCCGCCGCGCAGCGGACGCACGCGCTCCACGCCAAGTCGATGCAAGGACATCGCCGTCTTCGCCGCCGTCGTCTCGCTCGGACACGTACAGAAAAGCACCACGTCGCGGTCATGCGGAATCTCCGCGCTCCGGCTCGTAATCTGATCCGGCGAAAGTCTCAGCGCTCCCGGCACCGTGAACGGGTCCGTCACCACCTCCAGCGGATGCCGCAGATCGACCACGTATACCGGCAGCCCGCCGTCCATCATCTCCTTCAGCGCCACCGCCTCCAGACGCGCCATTTTCAGCCGCCGCAGCAGCGACTCCCTGCGCCATATCCGCG
This sequence comes from Acidobacteriota bacterium, assembly GCA_021846275.1. Classification (GTDB taxonomy): domain Bacteria; phylum Acidobacteriota; class Terriglobia; order Terriglobales; family Acidobacteriaceae; genus Acidicapsa. The sequence continues at coordinate 156,855 of JAJZBZ010000005.1, read as the reverse complement.
TGCCCAGAAACAACAGAACGCCCAGCAGCAGCAGGACTCCAGCCACATGCCCTACGCGATCCAGCACGGATGGATCCCGCATCAGCAGATCGCCAAACAGCCGCCCGCCCAGCAGCAGCGTCAGCACCCAGATCGAAGCACCTGCCGTATCAAACAAAAGAAATCGTCCGAACCGCATCCCTGTCTGTCCCGCCACCGGCGGAGCCACCGTCGACAGACCCGGCACAAACTTCGCAAACAGCAGCGTCCACGCACCGCGCCGTCCAAACGACTCATGCGTCCGACGCACACAGGTCGTCGCCTCCAGCGAAAACTTGCAGATCAGCCGCAGCAGATGATGCCCATAGCTTTTGCCCAGGAAAAACCAACTGATATCCGCCACCAGGCACGCCGCCACGCCGGCCAGAAACGCCAGCGCGAAGTGCATATGCTCGGTCACCGACAGCGCGCCAGCGGCCAGCAGAACCGGCGTCGCCGGAACCGGCAGCCCAAACTGCTCCATCAGCACCCAGAAGAAGAGCAGCAAGTAGCCATACGTAATCAGAATCGTAGTCGGCAGTCCCATATTTAGCTCCGGCAGAAGCGGATGTCGAGCGGATTTTGTGCCGCCCCGGTCTCTTGCTTTTGTCTCTATTCTTTAGGATGCGCTCTGACCGGCAAAGTTACAAGAAAGGTCCGCGCCGTGTCGGAATGCGGCCCGTCGTCGTCAGTGCCCCGCCTGCGCCGTCTGCGGCGCGGCATTCGTCGCCTCCAGCGGCGCGGAGTCGTCAAAATAGTGGCTCTCCCACAGCGCCTGATAAAACTTGCCCGTCAATCCTGCCGCCAGCGGACCGTAGAGATCGCGCCCACCCTCCAGCAGAAACACCGTGGCCATCGTCCCGCGCGGCGTATCCGAGTACGACGCAAACCAGCCGAAGCGCGTCCCCAGATTCGAGCACGTTCCAGTCTTGCCGAAGACCGGCAGCTCGCGAAAGCTGAGCCGCAGCGACCGCGCCGTGCCATACTCCACGGACCCGGCCATCCCGTCCTGCATATCCGGGATGAACCGCCGGATCGGCAGCACGCGCTTGATGCGCGGATGAAAATCCGCAATCTCCTGCTGCGTCGTCGGATGCTGCAAATAATAGAGCGTTCCGTCGTTGGCAATCGCCGCCACATACGCGCCCAGTTGCAGCGGCGTCAGCGACACGCCCTGCCCGAAGCTGCACATCCGCCCCACTCCACCCTCGGAGGCCGGAATCTCGCGCTCCGGATACTCGCCAAGCTGCTCGCCGGGAATCTTGTACCCGGCCAGCTCGCCCAGCCCGAACAGCCGCGCATAGTGGTGCACGCGCGCAAAGCCAAGCTCCCTGCCGACCTCTTCAAAATACAGATTGTTCGAGTGCGCCAGCGCCTGCGTCAGGTTCATGCGAAACCCGCCCAGATTCACCATTGTGTCCCGCGTAATCAACCCCTCCGACAGCGCCGCCATCCCCACCGTCAGCTTGATCGTCGAGCACGGCTCCGCGCCCGGTGCCAGCGCAATCGACTGGTTCACCATCGCCAGAATCCGCCCCGTCGAAGCGTCAATCACCACTGCCGTCCCGTGTATGTTTCCCAGCGCCTCAATCGCCGCCTCGCGCACCCGCGCATCCTCACCCGCCGTCGCATCGCCCACTCCCTGCACAGCCAAAAACGACGAAGTCGTATACCGCCGCCCCACATACCGATGCGCGCGATGAACGTCCGCCTTGCGCACCGGCGTCTTCGTCGCTGCCTTCGTGCGCACCGCGCCAGCGCGAGTGGAAACCGGGTGCTCCGCTGCCGCATGCGCTGTTGCCTGGTGCGAGGTTCCCGCATGCGTCGCCACGGAATGGGCGGTTGCGGCATGCGCCGCCGCAGTCGTCCTGCCGTGCTTCCTGTGATGCACCGGCTTTTTCGGCGCACTGGAATTCGTTGTCGCCGTCGTCTGCGCCATCAGGCTGACAGACAGCAACAAACAAACGCTCAAGGCAGGAAAACATGCGGATTTCCGCAGAAAAAGACTCATCGCTGATCCCACTTTAGCAGCCGGTTCCTCCAGCATCTCCAGAAAAAATTGCTCTCGATTTCAATTCTGGAACGAGCCGCGCCGCAGTACCGCAGGCACATCGAGATCCAGCTCGGAACCACTTCCCGCCCCGTCATGATCCTCCCGCTTCCGCGCCCACCCGTCGGGGGCAGTCGCAAGCTCAGCAAATCGCGGAGCTGGAACGTTTGCTGCCAAATCATAGCCGTGCCTCTCGTCCCGCTCAAACGCCAAACTCCTGTCCGCACTCGGCCATTCGTCTTCGCGCTCGCTTGCCACAGCCACCGTCCCGAGAGAAAAATCCCGCGCCGGCGCGGCAGAAAACACGGCAACCGGCGGTGCCACCGAAGCAATCCCCGAAGTGATTCCGGGAGTGGTCTCGGAAGCGATCCCTGCGCCAATCCTGTCTGGCGCTTCCGCCGGCTTCATCCGCTCCGCGTGCATTTCGACATCCGCTTGCGAGTCGCGCATATCCTCTTCCACTTCGCTCTGGAACGGCAGCGGCTTTCGCTGCTCGCTCGCGAACGCATCCTCGTCCCTGCGCGCGTCCTCCATCCAGCTTCCCGGCGCAACCACCGGCACGGAAATCACCGGCGTCTCGGCAATCTCCAGCATGCGCGCCCGCCGCTCCGGCAACTGCTCCCGGAATCCAGTCGCAATCACCGTGATCTTCACCTCATCACCCATCGCCTCGTTCAGCACCGCGCCAAAAATAATGTTCGCGTCCTCATGCGCCGCAGACTGAATCAGCGTCGATGCCTCATTCACCTCTGACAGCTTCAGCGTGCTCGATCCCGTAATGTTGATCAGGATTCCCCGCGCGCCATCAATCGCGCCATCCTCCAGCATCGGCGAGGCCATCGCCGCCCGCGCCGCCTCTGCCGCGCGCTCCGGACCGGAACGCACCGCCGTTCCCATCACCGCGTAGCCCATGCCCGCCATCGTCGTCTTCACGTCGGCAAAATCGCGGTTGATGATCCCCGGAATGGTGATGATGTCCGAAATGCCCTGCACGCCCTGCCGCAGCACATCATCGGCAATCCGAAAGCTCTCAAAAAATCCCGCATCGCGCGCCACCGCCAGCAGCTTCTCGTTGGGAATCACGATCATCGTGTCCACGCTTTCAATCAGCTCCGCCATTCCGCGCTCTGCCTGCAACAGTCGCCGCTTGCCTTCAAACGCAAACGGCCGCGTCACCACCGCCACCGTCAGAATCCCCATCTCGCTCGCCAGCGAGGCAATCACCGGTGCCGCGCCCGTGCCCGTGCCGCCGCCCAGTCCCGCCGTCACAAACACCATGTCCGCGCCCTCAAGCGCCTCGATAATTTTGTCGGAATCCTCCAGCGCCGCGCGCCTGCCCACATCCGGATTTGCGCCCGCTCCCAGTCCCGCCGTCAGCCTCACCCCAAGCTGCAACTTCACGCTCGCTCGCGACAGCCGCAGTGCCTGCACATCCGTATTCGCCGCAATGAACTCGACACCTTCCACTCCCGCGTCGATCATGCGATTCACCGCATTTCCACCGCCGCCGCCCACGCCAATTACCTTGATGCGCGCGCCTCGCGGCACCTCATCGTGAAACTGAATGCGCATCTCCGGAGATGCCCCCGTCGACAACTCGCCTGCCTGCATCTCGCCTCGCTGCCCGGCGTTCGCTTCTCCGTGTGGCTGGTTCATCTCTCCATCTCCCATCCCTCGATTGCTCCCACTCACGATGCCTTCATTCCCTGATGATACAAAGCCCTCTAAGCGCTGGCCGCGAACAGCGAGCGCAGCCGTGATCGCAGGCTTCCATTCTCCGCCGCGCGCATTGACCGCTTGCGATTCAAATACAGCATCATCCCTATCAGCACCGCATTCGCCGGATGCGCCAGCTCCAATGGCATCCGCGACAACGGCACCGGCTGCCCCAGCCGCGCGCGAGCATGCAGTATGCTTTCGGAAACCTCCAGCAATCCCGGCAACATCGCTCCGCCGCCCGTCATCACGCAGCCCATTCCCAGCGCCTCCAGCACGCCTCCATCCCGCAGGCTGTCCCGCACTGCTTCCATCATCTCCCAGGCGCGCGGCTCCAGAATTTCTGCAATTCTCCTGTGCCGAATCTTCATCGGTCGCGGAGCCGGAATCTCAATCTCCGCCAATTGCGGAATTGACGTCACAATCGTGTTTCCATACTGCATTTTGATCTCCTCGGCCAGCGCAATCGGTAACTCCAGCATCACCGCAAGATCGTTCGTAAAATGCTGCCCACCAAACGGAATGCTCGCCGTATGCGCCACGGCTCCCTCAAAAAACACCACCATCTCTGAGGAGTGCGCCCCGATATCCAGCAGGCAGACGCCCAGCTCGCGCTCATCTGCCGTCAGTGTGGTCTCTGCCGCAGCCAGCGCCTCGAAGACCGTATCCTCCACCTCAATCCCCGCTCGATTCACACACGTCACCAGGCTCTGCATCGCGCTCGCTGAGCAGGTCGAAATATGCAGGTCCACCTCCAGCCGATTGCCCACCATCCCCACCGGATCATGTATCCCCGACTGCTGATCCAGCACAAACTGCCTGGTCAGCAGATGCAGAATCTCGCGCCCCGCAGGCATCGGCACGCTGCGCGCGCGTTCAATCGCCAGGCTCACATCCTCGCTGGCAATCTCCCGCATCCGCGCTCCAAAATGCACCGCAGCCGTCGTATTCACGCTTGCCACATTTGCTCCGCCCACGCCCACCACGCACTCGTCCACATTCACGCGCACCATCTGCTCCACGCGATCACAGGCGCTCTTGATCGCCTTCGCAGCCGGTGCCAGTTCCGCAATCAGGCTCTTGCGCATTCCCGCCGACTCCACAATCGCGTGACCGCGATAGCGCAGCGCACCCTCGTTCAGGTCCGCCGCCAGCACGCGTATCCACGAACTGCCCGCGTCCAGCACCACCATCAGGTTGCTCTGCCGCTGATTCATTGCGCGCCCCCATTCGTCGCCGCCGCGCTGCTCGTGCCGTGCGTTGCCGCGCGCCTCAATCGTAGCCGCTCTGCGGCAGCCGTCTTCCGGCTCGCCAGCACAACGCGATGTGGCTTCGCCGCCTTCCGGCTCACCGCCACTTGCTTCGCAGCCATTCGCGTTTCGCCGTTCTTCTCACTGCTCGTCGTCATCTTCTGCTTCGTCGCCGCCTGCGGCTTCGCCTTCGAAGACCCATTCGCCGCCGTCGGCGTCGCAGTTCTCGACGCGCTGTTCGCTGCATTCGCGCCGCTCGCAGCATTCGCTCCAACCGCCGCATTCGCCGTCTGCGAAGCCAGTTGCAGCGGCACATTCCCCGCAAATCGCAGATCCATCCCAACCAGATTCGGATAGCGCGCATGCCACTCCGCGATATGCGCGCGATACATCTCATACCGCGCCGCAAAATCCTCCGCGCCAAAATGTACGAGCATATCCGCGCCGCCATCGGAAAGCGTCGCCCGCAGATCATCCGGGTCCGAGAGATCAATCTCCGACACCTGCGCCGAAGCATGCGGCTGCACATGATCCAGATCCGTCAGAAAACGCTGATAGAGCGCCATTCGCTCCTGCGCCGAAGCCATCGCCGGATGAACTTCCAGCCCCGTCACCACCGGAAACGAATAGGAATGCAGCGCCATCCGCGACGGCGTCATCGGCAACAGCACTCCGTCGGCATCCACCAGCTCCACGGCATCGCCCACGCGCGCGAACGCAATCGGCACGCGCTCGGCAATCCTCACATAGAGCCGATCCGGCAGCACGCGCATCAGCGTCGCCTGCCGCACCCACGGAATCGCTTCCAGTTCCCTGCGCCGCTCCGCAAGCGGAACAAAGAAAATATTCCGTCCAACGTCCTGTCCGAAGACCGAAAGAATCTCCGCCCGCGTCACCTGCGCCGCGCCGTCGCCCCTGGTCGTCGCCAGGGAACTCACATTCCTGCTGCCGCTCAGCGAAAAATGCACATCCTGCAGCAAATACCGCCGCAGTAAAACTCCCACAGCAGTCATCAATCCCAGCATCAGCGCAGCCATCACGCCCAACGCAATCCAACCCGCGCGGCTCCTCGGCACAATCGCCGCGATCAGCCCGCGCCGCGCCACCGCAAACTCGCGCACATCCGCACCTGCCGTCGCGCGCGGGACGGTTCGCCTGCGCGTTGCGCGGCGCTGCGCGGCAATCTCTTCCGCGGCACCGTCAGCCTCAGATGCAGCGTCGAGAGGCTCCGCCAGACCGGGCAACTCCGCCTGGTCGGACTGCGCCGCCTGTCGCGGACGTTCCGGTGCGCGACGGGATGCACTCGCCGGTGCGCGCCACGCTCCTCGCGTAGAACGCGGCCGACGCGGAGCATCCTCCGCTGGCACCATGTCGTCCCATAGCGTCGTCGATGTTGTCTTTGTCATCACGACCGAGCCAGGTCGTGAGAATCGCCAGATTTCACTATAGCCCGCGCCACCACTTGCGCCGCCCACGGAAAACACTCCGGGAATCCAGCCAGTTACATGCCTGGCCGCATCGTCACTCTGAAAGCTTGCGTCCAGCTCCACCGCTGCGCATCCGGCCACAGCGCATCAGGGCACCGGCATCGTAAACCCGCTCAGCGCCTCAAACGCGGGTCGCGCCAGCAGATACCCCTGCATCAAATGCACGCCGGCTCGACGCAGCGCTTCGAACTCGGCCACCGTCTCCACACCCTCGGCCACCAGCGTAATTCCCAGCCCGTCGCAAAGCTCCCTCAGTTTCAGCACGATCGCAGCTGCTGCGGGCCGCTCTTCCAGACTGCGTGTCAGCGCCATGTCCATCTTCACCATGTTCGGTGCCAGATCCGCCAGCAGATTCAGCCCCGAATATCCCGACCCCAGATCATCCAACGCCACCTGAAATCCCTGTCGCCGATACTCCTCCACGATTCCCAGCAGATGCCCGCGATCCGTCACTTCTTCCACTTCGGTGACCTCAAAGATCAGCCGGTCCGTCGGAAAATCAAGCGCAGCCGCCGTCCGCAGCGTGAGCTGGATGCAGGCCGCCGGACTGTACACCGCGCCCGGCATGAAATTGATCGATAGCTTTGCGCCCGTCTCCACCAGCCCCAGCCGCGACGCCAGCTCAATCGCCTTCACCCGGCAACTCTGGTCAAACGCATAGCGATTCTGCGCATTCACCTGCCTCAGAATCACTCCCGCAGGCTCCTGATTCAGCCCACGCACCAACGCCTCATACGCATACACGCTGCCCATCCGCGTATCCACAATCGGCTGAAACGCCATGCTGATCGGTATCGGCGGCGCAACACCTTCCCGGCAAGCCTCGCATCGCGGAGCGTTTTTGATTTCCGTCTTCACCATCGCCCATCCAACCTCGTCCATCCAGTCTCAAAGGATTCTCGTCGCACCCACTTCCCGCGAATTTTATCGACGAAAACTGATTGTGGGATAGACGCAGCCACGAAAAAGTTGTCCAGCTAATTTCATCTCCTGACGATACGACTCGTTTTGAGAAATCAATCCATCCGCCGTGACGCAAATGTCATTTTCCGCCACCATCCAAGCCTCAGCCGCAGTCTCAACCCCTCACGCGCCGCGCCTCTCCAGCGCGTCCAGAATCATCGGTCCAATCTGGCTCACATTCCCCGCACCCAGCGTCAGAATCAGATCGCCCGGCTGCGCCGTGTGCGCCACGCTTGCCGCAGCCTCGGCAAAATCCGCCGCATACCGTGCCTGCGGCTCAGCAATCTTCGCCGCCAGTGCGCTCCCGTCCACGCCCGGAATCGGCTCCTCGCTCGCCGCATAAATCGGCAGCACCACGAGCGAATCCGCCAGCGCAAAACACCGCGTGAACTCCTCCATCAGGTCGCGCGTCCTGGTATACCGATGCGGCTGAAAGACCACATGCACCCGCGCGTATCCACACTCCCGCGCCGCCGCCAGGGTCGCCGCAATCTCCGTCGGATGATGCCCATAATCATCCACCACCGCCACGCCGCGCGCCCGCCCGCGCAACTGGAAGCGCCGGTCCACGCCGCGAAAGCTCTCCAGCCCCTGCGCAATTTTCGCCTCGGCAATCTCCAGTTGGCATCCCATCGACACCGCCGCCGTCGCATTCAGAATGTTGTGCCGTCCCGGCACGCGCAGCGCAAACGGCCCCAGCGCCGCGCCCGAGGTGTGAATCAGAAACCGGCTGAACTCGCCCGCACTTCCGCTCTGCCCTAGAATCTCCAGCCGAAAATCCGCCTCGGCGCTCACCCCATACGTCAGAACGCGACGACGCGCCCTCGGCAGGATCGCCGCCAGTCGCACATCGTCCACACACGCCGTCACCGCGCCATAAAACGGAATCTTGTCCATGAACGCCAGAAACGCCGACTCCACATCCTCCATGTCGCAATAGCAGTCCATGTGCTCGCGATCCAGATTCGTCACCACCGCAAGAATCGGCGACAACTTCAGAAACGAGCGATCACTCTCATCCGCCTCCGCCACCAGATACTGCGAATTGCCCAGCCGCGCATTCGATCCCAGCGCATCCACGCGTCCGCCCACCACCACCGTCGGGTCCAGTCCACCCGCCGCCAGCACGGAAGCCACCATCGAAGTCGTCGTCGTCTTCCCGTGCATCCCCGCCACGGCAATCCCATACTTCAGCCGCATCAGCTCCGCCAGCATCTCTGCGCGCTGGATCACCGGAATCCGCCGCTCCTGCGCCTCCATCACTTCAGGATTCGCAGCGCCCACCGCAGAACTCGTCACCACCACGCTCGCCTCGCCAATCTGTCCGCGCGCGTGCCCGGCAAATATCCGCGCGCCCAGCGCCTCCAGACGATCCGTCGTCGGGCTTCGCCTCAGGTCCGATCCGGAGACGCGCATCCCCAGATTCAGCAGTATCTCGGCAATGCCACTCATGCCGATGCCGCCGATCCCGATGAAATGAATCTGTTGTTTCTGAATAAACATCGTTCGCCGCGAAGAATCCCACTCAGGGTATCAAACACCAGCGTCCACAACGAGCAGAAGCCTCCCACGGCAAGCACGCGCGACGGCTCCGCGCGTTGCGCAAAACAGAATTGCGCCCATCCATCACAGTTCGAAAGCGCCGCCTGCTACGCCGGACCCGCCGTACGCGTCATCTGCGCCGTGGCCGCCACCGAGACGGGATAGATTTCCATATCCACGCCGACAATTTCTTCCCCACATGCCGCACTCTGGCTGCGCGTACACTGGCACAGCTCCGTCAGCCGCAGATGCGCCGTCTGGCTCAGTTCCAGCCCCACCGCGATCAGCACCGTGTATATCTCCACGGAGTGCCGACGCTCAAATTCAAACAGCATGTTGATCATACCGACGTCATCCGCGCCACGGCTCAGCACCCATCCGCCGCAACCCAGAATCGCCCCGGTCAGCGTCTGGATCAGACGTTGCGGCTCCTCGGAAGTTACGGCTTTCACCTGAAGCGCCCATGGTTCCTTGGCGACTTTTTTTGACCAGGGCAGCATCATCTCTCCGTTTGGTGCTCCTGCCTTTATCGACTCGCCCACTTGCGCCAAGAGTCTGTTGCTTCATGACACGCAAATGACTCATTCATGCACACACTTCCACGCAGATGAGAAATCTCTCATCCCTGTGTTAGCCTGCAAGCCAGCATGATTGTCGGCACAGGTATTGACGCGACAGAGATTCGTCGCATCCGCGATTCCATCGAGCGCTTCGGCAGCCGTTTTCTCCGTCGCGTCTTCACCGCCGAAGAGCAGGCTTACTGCCTGCGCAAGCGCAAAAAATCCGCCGAAAGTTTTGCCGCCCGCTTCGCCGCCAAAGAAGCCTGCGCCAAGGCTCTCGGAACCGGCATCAGCCGCGGCATCACATGGCTGGAAATTGAGGTCCGGCGCGCACCCGGCGCGCACCCCACGCTTTGCCTCCACGGTCGCGCCGCTCAGCGCGCCGCGCGGCTCGGTGTCACTCATATTTCGCTCTCGCTCACTCACTCCGGCTCGCTTGCCCTGGCCAGCGTCGTCCTCGAATCCCTGCCCCAATCCGAAACGAACACCAGCCCATCTTCCTGAATCTCCCTCAACCCGCATCGCATCCTCACCCTGACTGTCACACAGAATCCAGATGACCGTCTGGTATCCTCATCGCAAGGAAGCGAGCGAACATGCCCAGCCAGGAAGAGCTGAAGTGGTCCCAACTCAAGGTCGGTGTGCTCGTCGTGGCTTCGCTGGCCGCGCTCAGCGCGCTCATCTTCATCATGTCCGGCTCCACCGGCGGCCTGTTCACAAAAAAAGTCCGCCTTCGCTCCTACTTCCAAGACGCCGACGGCCTCAAAGTCGGCGCGCCCGTCACGCTTGACGGCGTCACCATCGGCAACGTCATCCGCGTCCGCATCCTGCCTCACCACGAGCCGGACTCCGTGGAAGTCGTCGCGCGCGTCGGCTCACAGTTCCTGCCTTCGCTCCACACTGACTCCACCGTCGCCATCGATCAGGCCGGCGTCCTCGGCGACTCCTTCCTCGACATCAGCTCAGCCACCGCGCGCGGACCCATGCCCCAGGACAACATGACCCTGCCCAGCGCCGCCGCGCCCGGCATTCCAGAGGTCATCCGCACCAGCCAGCAGACGCTGCTTGAAACCAACGACGTGCTCAGCAAACTCGGCACCACCGTCGAGACCATCAACCACGGCCACGGCGCGGCGGGACTGCTGCTCAACGATCCGCAGACCGCAAAAAACCTGATGCGCATGATCTCTGAACTGGAGGCGCTCACGGAGCAGATTTCCCAGGGCAAGGGCACGCTCGGCAAGCTCATCCAGGACGACGATCTCTACAACCACGCCAACCAGACACTGGCCAAACTCGACGATGTGGCCACGCGTCTTGACAGCGGCCAGGGCACTGCCGGAAAACTCCTGCGCGACGATTCGCTCTACAAAAATTTGAACGACGCTGCGACCAACACCAACAAGCTCCTCGCCCAGATCAACTCCGGCAACGGCGCTCTCGGCAAGCTCACCACCGATCCGGCGCTCGCGCAGAGACTTCAGGACTCCATCACCCAGATGGACTCGCTGCTCAAAAACGTCAATGCCGGCAAGGGTTCGCTCGGCCAGCTCGCCGTCAATCCCTCGCTCTACACCCACGCCGACCAGGCGCTCTCGCAGACCGGCGGCCTCATGACTGAGCTTCGCAAAGACCCCAAAAAATATCTCACCATCCACATGAAGCTCTTCTGAGCCGCGGCAGGCGTCATGAACAGCAAGACATCTCGGCAACAGCACTGGCAGACCATCTACCAGCAGCGCGACAGCTCCGCCGTCAGTTGGTTTCGCCCTCACCTTGAGTTCTCGCTTGCAGCGATTCAATCGGCCGTCGCAGCGCAATCGCTCACTCCGCTCACTGCGTGCATCCTCGACGTCGGCGCCGGCTGCTCCACGCTCGTTGACGACCTGCTCAGCAATGGCTTCGGCCATGTCGCCGTGCTCGACATCGCCGAAGCGGCTCTCGCAATCGCGCAGCGCCGCCTCGGGGATCGCGCCCACGCCGTCCGGTGGATCTGCGCCGATCTGCTGACCACGCCCGCTCTGCCTCACGTCGTCGATGTCTGGCACGACCGCGCCGTCTTCCACTTTCTCTGCGATCCCGCGCAGCGGAGCGCCTATCTCGACCTCCTGCGAAAAACCCTGGCACCCGGCGGCCACGCGATCCTCTCCACCTTCGGTCCAGAAGGTCCGGAGCGTTGCAGCGGTCTGCCCGCCACGCGTTACAGCGCAGCAGAACTGGCTCAAACCTTCGGCGAAGATTTTCTCCTGCTCCATTCGAGCGTTGAATCGCACCGCACGCCCGCCGGAGGCGAACAGCAGTTCCTGCTCGCTCACTTCGAGCGCCGCGTTTGAAGACCGATCAAAACCACTCTCCCGCAACCTTCCCCGCCTCGCGATTCTTTCCCTCAGCCGCATCCCCTCTGTGTTAAGGTTTCTGGCAGCGGTTGGCTCCTTCATGCTCCGCACGCCGGACTGCCCGCACGCACGCATCCGGCAACTGACTCAACTCCAGAGGAATCCCGATGAATCTGCTGAAATCCACCTCGACCGTGTCGTTTGGACTCGTCACCGCGGCAGCTCTGCTGTTCGCGTTTCCCGTCCACGGCCAGACGCTTGCCGCGGCCAATGACGCCGCCGCATCACAGCCCACGCCGCCGCCGGCCATCCACAGCTTCGACGAAAGAGCCATGGACAAAACCGCAGACCCCTGCACCGACTTCTATCAGTACGCCTGCGGCAACTGGGTCAAGAACAACCCCATTCCCGGCGACCAGGTCCGCTGGGCGCGTTCCTTCTCGCTGCTCCATGAGCGCAACCAGTACCTGCTCTGGCAGGAGCTGAGTTCGGCGGCAGCGGACCCGAAGACGCCGCTGCAAAAGAAGTACGGCGACTACTACGCCGCCTGCATGAATACCGATCAGATTCAGACCGACGGCCTCAAGCCCATCGAACCGGCGCTTCAGCAGATTGCCGCCATGACCGACGCGAAGCAGTTGTCCAGCACCATGGCCGCGCTTGTCGCTGAGGGCAACCCCGCTCCGCTCTTCCGTTTCGGCGTCAGTCAGGACGACAAGGATTCCAGCAAGCAAATTGCCGAAACCTTCCAGGGCGGGCTATCGCTACCCGACCGCGAATACTACATCTCCCCGGCACCGCGCTACCAGAAGATTCGCCAGGAATACACCGCGCATGTGACGAAGATGTTCACCCTCGCCGGGGACTCGCCCGACAAAGCCGCCGCCGAAGCCGCCAACGTGCTCAGGATCGAGACTGCGCTGGCCCAGGGTTCGATGAGCCGCACCGAGATGCGCGAGCCTGCCAACCGCTACCACATTTACACCATCGCCCAGCTCGAGCAGCTCACGCCGGACTTCAACTGGCCCGTCTACTGGAAGGCCATCGGCATCGGCCACTTTGACACGCTCAATGTCGCCACGCCTGGCTTCTTTACGGCGCTCAATCAGCTCATTGCCACCGAGCCGACCGCGGCCTGGCAATCCTATCTGCGCTGGCACACCATCCACGGCTTCGCCGCCAACCTGCCACAGCCCTTCTTCGATGAGAACTTCGCCTTCTTCGGCAAAACGCTCTCCGGCCAGAAAGAACCAGAGCCGCGCTGGAAGCAGTGTACCGACATGACCGACCGCGCGCTCGGCGAGGCCGTCGGCCAGGACTGGGTCGCCCAGAACTTCCCGCCGCAATCCAAGGCCAGCATGGACAAGCTCGTCGCCGCTCTCGAAAAAGCTCTCGGCGAGGACATCCAGTCCCTGCCCTGGATGAGCGATGCCACCAAAGCCGCTGCCGCGCAGAAGCTCGCGCTCATCCGCAACAAGATCGGCTATCCGGAGAAATGGCGCGACTACTCCGCGCTTCAGGTCAGCCGGACAAATCTGATTGGCAACCTCGAAAACGACGCCATCTTCCAGCGCAACTACAACCTCTCCAAACTCGGCAAGCCCGTCGACGAAAAGGAGTGGGGCATGACGCCGCCCACCGTCAACGCCTACTACAATCCGTCAATGAACGACATCAACTTCCCCGCTGGCATTCTGCAGCCGCCCTTCTTTGACGCATCCATGGATCCCGGCGTCAACTTCGGCGGCATCGGCGTCGTCATCGGCCACGAGATGACCCACGGCTTCGACGACGAGGGCAGCCAGTACGACGGCCACGGCAATCTGCGCGAGTGGCAGACGCCCGCCGACCGCAAGGCCTTCACCCAGCGCACCGACTGCGAGGTCCAGGAGTACAACGGCTTCGAGGCCTCGCCGGCCCATGATGGCATGCCCGCGCAGCACCTCAATGGCAAGCTCACGCTCGGCGAAAACACCGCCGACAACGGTGGACTGCGCATCGCCTTCCTGGCTCTGGAAAACACGCTCGCCGCCGAGCACAAAACCGTCGAGGAAAAAGTCGGCGGCTACACCGAGGCGCAGCGCTTCTTCATCAGCTTCGCCCAGGTCTGGTGCCAGAACCAGACCGATCAGTCCGCGCGCGTCTCCGCGCTCGTCGATCCTCACTCGCCCGGCCGCTGGCGCACCAACGGTTCCGTGCAGAACTTCGACGAGTTCGGCAAGGCCTTCGGCTGCAAAAAGGGCGCGCCCATGTACCCGGTCAACTCCTGTCGCGTCTGGTAGCAGCCCGATCATTCCATTCTGCGCAGGCCCGGCTCACTCGCCGGGCCTGCTTTTTCAGTGCCGTGCCGCGCTCCCGCTATCCGGACCATCGATGGTCGCCCATCCTTCGCCCCCCTTATCCACAACCCCCGCCCCGTTGACCTCTGCGCGCTCACGGCGTCCAACGGTCAGGCAAAATCAGGTATTCATCGCAAATGCGGCCTTCGATTTCACGACTGTATGCACAAGGAGCTAGGCACAACCGCCCCGCGCCTTTTACAATCGTGCGAGGGACCCCACACCCACCCCAGCCTGGCTCGGGAACATGAAACCTGACGGTGCCACACCGAATCAGGACGAAGGAATCGCATGAAGTTCAGCAAATTCGGCAGGACAGTGCTGGCAGCCGCGCTCGGCACAGCAATGACCTTCAGCCTCAGTTCTTGCATCTACAGCTTTACTGTTGGCTATATCTACGTGACCGGCACGGAAACGGCGACACCCCAAGGCAGCGGAATCATCAGCGCCTACGGCATCGACAACGACACCGGCAAGCTGATCGAGCTGCATGGATTCCCGATGGGTTCCGGCGGAGCCAACCCAGGCCGTTCCGTCCTCGTCTCCGGCAGCCGCTTCGTTTACGTGCTGAACCAGGGAACGCCCGCAAATGGCACCCTACCCTGCAACGCCAGCAATCCCTGCTCGAACTCCAACATCACCCAGTTCGTCGTCGGCGGCAACGGCATCCTCACCCAGCAGGAGACGTTCTTTTCGCAAGGCAGTAATCCCTTCCGCCTGCTCGCCGACTCCTCCGGCAACTATCTCTTCGTCCTCGACCACGACGCGCCGTCCAATCAGTTCTGTGGTGCAGCCGTCACCGGAGCAAAAACCTGCGGCGACATCACCGTCTTCCAGATCGACGCTACCACCGGACGCCTTACCCTCATCGATAACGCTCAGCTCACGGCATCCTCCGGCCAGCAGGTCACCTACTTCCCTGTTCCGCCCAACCCCGTGGACTTCGCATACACCAGCGGCTACGTGATCTCCGTAAGCGGAGCCAACGGCGTCCCCGGCGGCCAGGTCGCCTACCCCTACACATACAACTCGACCAACGGCCAGCTTGTCGTCAGCCAGAACGTTCCCCAGGTGCTCAACAACGGCTCCGGGACACCCATGGAAGCTGCCACGGCGATCATTTACTCCGGGGCCAAGGTTTACGTGCTGGACAATGAGCCGCTCACGGCCACGGCCAACGGCGTCACCATCACCAGTCCTGCACAGATCGTGCCCTTCACCATCGGCACCAACGGCGCGCTCCAGTCGCTCACCGGCGGCGCGGTCCTTGACGATCCCACAGAGACCAGCCCGATTTACCTCATCACCGACGCCAAGGACCGATTCGTCTATGTCGCCAATGAGTTTGGAGCCAGCCAGGCCACCGGCAGCGGCATCACTGGCTACACCATCGATCCGGCCTCCGCGCTGCTCACGGAAACTCCCGGTTCGCCCTGGGGCACAGGCTCCAACCCCCAGTGTCTGGTCGAGGACAGTTCCGATCAGTACGTCTACACTGCCAACGCCAATGATTCCACAATCACCGGTCGCGTCCTTGATCCCAACTCCGGCTCTCTGAATCCTATGAACGGCAGCACGGGCGTCTTCCAGCTTGCCGGCCCGGCTGCCTGGTGCTGGATCGACGGACGAACCAACTAGTCGGCGCAAGCCGTCAGACGTCGGGCATCCGGAGCTATCCGCTGCCCGACGAACAACCAGAATCGTCCACTGCTCCCATGGCGCGGTGGAAGACGGCCCCGGCGATTGCCGGGCCGTAGCAACAAAAGCAGTCAGCCCCGTCGGCTTCACTCGCGCGGGATGAAGGATTGGCATGAAGTTTGGTAAACCCGCACAGGTCGCACTGATCGCAGCCGCTGCACTGGCCACGGCGACCCTGTTCACCGCCTGCCAGCAGTACACCAGCACGCTCACGGTTGATTTTCTTTACGTGCCCTCCAACCAGTCGGCCACCGGACAGATTCAGGTTCTTGAGGTTGACTCCGAGTCCGGCGCGCTCCGGCCCATCCCCACTTCGCCATTCCCTTCCGGCGGACGCAACCCCATCGCAGAAGTCGTTTCTCCTGACGATCTCAACCTCTACGTCGTCAACGAGGATGACAACGACATCGTGCAGATGGGCATCGGCACCGATGGCAAGCTCTACCCGCAGAACACCGTCAACTCCGCAGGATCGTTCCCGGTCTCCATCGCCATCAACTCCCAGGGCACCTACATGTACACTGCGGACACCTACTCGCCCATCCCAAGCTGCTCGTCCACCAATCCCTGCCCCGGCGACATCTCCGTCTACTCCGTGAACTCCACCGGACAGCCCAGCACCCCAATCTTCAACAGCGACGCCAACCCCAATTACTGGTCGCTCCAGCTTTCCCCCACCAACAGCAAGACGGTCGTCACCCCCACTGCGGTCAACGTGCTCGCAAACGGCAAGTACGTCTACGCCACGGCTTACAATCCCGCCACCACCGTGCCCGTCACCTATCCCACCAGTGATACTTACACAGCGAGCAACCAGGGGTATCTCTTCGCCTTTGCCGTCAATTCCGACGGAACCCTCACCGAGTTGAACAACGATCAGCCCATCCTCAGCGGCATGCTTCCCTCCGCGATGGTCAGCGACCCCACCAGCCAGTACCTCTACGTCGCCGACTACCAGCTTGGTCAGATCACCGTCTACTCCGTCCAGGACGGCCTGCCCACCGTCGTCTCCACGATTCCCTCCGGCAGTCTGCCGCTTTCTCTCTCGCGCGACAAGGCGGGCAACATTTACGTCGCCAACGCAGGTGACTCCACCATCAAGATGTACGCCACCAACTCCAATGGCTCACTCTCGCTCTCCGGCACCTACGCCGTCGGCACCTACCCGGTCGCCGTTCTGCCGGACCCGCACCAGCTTGGCTTTGTCTACTCGGCAAACTTCCTCGGAAACACCATGAGCGGCTTCCAGCTCAGCGTCAACAGTGGAGCGCTCGTCAACACTCAGAATTCACCCTATCCGTCCATGCTGCAGCCCACAGCCATCGCAGGCGTGCCGCATGCTGGTTCCATCCACTAGCCCGCTCCCAGCTTTTACAATGGGATTGGATCATCACTCACCCAGTTTTCCAGGCCTCACCACCGGCCTGCCACGAAGGAAGCTCATGAAGTTCAAGAAACTTGGTCAGGCAACTCTGGTTCTTGCCGGCGCATTCGCCGCCGCGGGCCTGTTCACCGCCTGCAACCCTGTCACCATTGATTTCGTTTACGTGACCGGCAGCAAGGCCGTTCCCGGCCAGGTCGAAACCTTCGAGATCGACCGCGTCACCGGCGCCCTCAGCCAGATCGGAACTATCATCTCCTCCGGCGGCAACAAGCCCGTCTCCATGGCCATCTCGCAGCTCTACCATGATGTTTACGTCGTCAACCAGGAGAGTAACAACCTGGTCAACTTCTATGTAAACAACGACGGCCTGCTCGTGCAGAAAAACGTATATTCGCTGGCCAGCGTCGGCAACATGCCCGTTTCCGTCTCCACAAACAACGCCGCCACACTGCTGTTTGTCGTCAGCAACTACCAGCCCGGCTGCACCACGGCGATCACCTCCGCCGCCACCTGCAACGGCGGCTCGCTCGCCGTCTTTCCCATGAACAGCGATGGCTCGCTCGGCAGCCCCATTCAGAACGGCAGCCTCAGCTACTGGCCCGTTGGCATCAATCCGACCGCCGTGCAGTCCACGCCAAACTGGCCCGTCAACGGCGTCACACCGCTTGCAGGCACCACCGGACTCCATGTCTTCGTCTCCTCCTACGATCCCAACGCCGGCCTCGGCTACATCTACATCTTCAGCTCCACCACCGGCGGCACGCTCACTCCCGTCGCCGGCAGCCCGGAGCTGGCCGGCGTCAAGCCCAGCGGCATGGTCGTCGATCCCACCAGCCGCTTCGTCTACATGACCGACTTCGCCCAGAACCAACTCATCGCCTACACCATCTACTCCAACGGCCTGCTCATTCCGCTCATCAACGGCCCCTTCAGGACTGGCAACGAGCCGTCCGCCATCGCCATCGATCCCCGCGGCATCTTCCTCGAAGTCACCAACGAGTTGGATAACTCCGTCTCGGCCTACGAGATCACACTCTCCACCGGCACTCCGACCGCCGCCGTCAACTCCACCGGAAGCCAGATTAACTCGACGGCCACTGCTCCGGTTGCCGTCGTCATCGATCCCGGCTTCGGCCGCTATGTCATCACAGCGAACTATCTGGACAACTCCGCCAGTTCGTTCCAGCTCAATGACAGCACCGGCACGCTTGCCTCCGGACCCAACGCACCATATCCATGCGTCGCGCTGCCCACCGCTGTCGTTTCCATTCCACGCGGCAACCACGCGATTCAGATCAATCAGCCGTAAACGATTCCCCTGCTCGCGTCCGGCAACGAGGCAGCTTCGGCTGCCTCGTTCCGCGTTTGCGCCCGTCTCGTTCCAGCCCCGTCCCGTGCCTCTGTCCGTCCATTTTTCCGCGCTTTTTCCCTCCCGTCCAACCCCGCTCCGCGCGTATGCGATACTCGAAAAGACATGTATAAGAGGATCGTTCTCAAGCTCTCCGGCGAAGCCCTTGCGGGCGCGCGCGGCTTCGGTCTCGACGCCCAGCGCGTCATCGACATCACCACCGAAATCGTCGAAGTCCGCGCCCTCGGCGTCCAGGTCGCCGTCGTGGTCGGTGGCGGAAATTTCTTCCGCGGCGTCGCCGAGCACGCCAAAGAAATGGATCGCGTCAGCGCCGACAACATGGGCATGCTCTCCACCGTCATCAACGCCATCGCCCTTCAGGACGCTATCGAAAAACACGGCATCCAGTGCCGCGTCATGACCGCCATCGCCATGAACCAGGTCGCCGAACCCTACATCCGCCGCCGCGCCGTCCGACACCTCGAAAAAGGCCGCGTCGTCATCTTCGCCGCCGGCATCGGCAACCCGTTCTTCTCCACAGACACCGCAGCCTCGCTCCGCGCCATGGAGATCAAGGCCGATGTCCTGCTCAAAGCCACCAAGGTCGAAGGCATCTACAACGCCGACCCCGTCCTCTTCAAGGACGCCGTCAAATACGACGAGATCACCTACATGGAAATCCTCCGCCAGGGACTCAAGGTCATGGACCTGACCGCCGTCAGCCTCTGCAAGGACAACAACCTGCCCATGATCATCTTCAACATGAACCAGCCCGGCAACATCCGCCGTGTCGTCCTCGGCGAGAAAGTCGGTTCCCTCGTCACCAGTTGAAGCGCCCACGCAAGCGAAGCATCCACCAGATCGACCGCACCAGCCGCCCATTTTCTCAGCAGATTTCCCTGCTCCCAATCCCCCTCATCCGAGTCCAATTCCTGTGGAAGTCACCAAGCCCGCCCGCCTTGACGCCCTCACCGGGCTGCGCTGTTTCGCCGCGCTGAACATCGTCTTCTTTCACTTCTCCAATCCCCTCTGGTTCGGCCCCTTCGCGCCCATCGTCAACGCCGGCTACGTCTCCGTCAGCTTCTTCATCATGCTCTCCGGCTTCGTCCTCGCGTACAACTACGCGGAACGCGCCCGCGCCGGTCGCCTCGATCCCGTCCGCTTCTGGAAAGCCCGCTGGACCCGGCTCTACCCCGTCTACCTGCTCAGCCTCATCCTCGGCACCCGCATGCTTTTCACCGAGTACCGCGCCCACTCCCACACGCTCTTCGTCACCGGCCTCGTCCTCACGCCGCTCCTGCTTCAGGGCTGGATTCCGAAAATCGCCACCTTCTGGAACACGCCCGCCTGGACCATGTCCGCCGAGGCCTTCTTTTACCTGCTTTTCCCGTGGCTCGCCTCACGCCGACGCCCATCCACCCTGCGCGGCCTGCTCCTTCTGCTCGGCGCGCTCTGGCTCGTCGGCATCGTTCCCGGCGCGCTCTACGTCCTGCTCAGCCCCGACCACATTCCCTGGCCCAACCGCTTCTCTTACGGCATCTGGCTTCAGGCGCTCAAGTTCACCCCGCTGCCTCACCTGCCCGGCTTCGTCTTCGGCGCCTTCCTCGCCTCGCTCGACGCGCGCATCCCGCGCACGAGCCGCCTGCGCCTCGCCGTCGGCCTCGCCGGATTCGCCTGCCTCTACGTCACGCTCATGCACGAGCCGCGCCTGCCCTACGCCATGCTCCACGACGGCCTGCTCATCCCCATCTTCGGTGCCATGATCCTCGGCCTCGCGGGCGAAAACACGCTCTCGCGCTTCTTCGGCCTCGCGCCGCTCGTCTTCGTCGGCGAAGCCAGCTACTGCCTCTACCTGCTCCACTTCAACCTCTGGAACCTGCTCCACCAGAGCGGCATCCTGAAAACACTCGGCCTCGCCCGCTTCGACCCCTGGATCAGCTACGCCCTGCTCATCTCGATCGCCATCGCCGCCTTCCACCTCGTCGAAAAACCCGCCCAACGCTGGCTCCGCACCCGCATCGGTGCCTGACGCGGCAAACTCACCGCAGGCCCCCTCGCCACGCAATGCTCCGTCGCCGCATGCTGATTCAGCAACTCCCGCACGGAATCCAGCAACAATATGACTCGCCCGAAAAACAGATTTTATTGACTTAACGGACATGGTGCTGTATGACGTGTCCATGATCGACAAAGGTACACTCGACTCTCGCGTTCAATCACTGTTGGCCGAAATTGATAAGGCTGCGAAAAACCTTACCTCTAAGCAAGAGAAAGCACTGCAGTGGGCTGCACAATTGCAAGACATTGCAGCGTATATCCACGCAAGCGCTCGGATAGCACCGTCTGCCGAGGATTTTGAGATGGAAACGGGTGTATCAATGCCTCCATGTTTCAAATCTATGTTCGATTTGGATCAATTGCACCTGTTGCTCTCTGAGATGAGGAGACATCGCCAAGCCTTGTATAACCTTCGCATGCAGAAATCGTTGATTTTTCCGAGAAACGCTGCAAACACACTTTAATATCTTGGGCTGCAAAGACAAATGCGGAAACCGCATTTCTCGACTGCTTTCATTGGACATCCAAATTGCGTGAAGGAGTTTTACAGGTACAATAGCCGCATCATGTCGAAACGCCTCTTTATTCTCGTCGGGATAGGTGTTGCTATTGCCTCGGCAGTTATATTTGTAACCTGTCAACAGCAAAATCCTTGCAGAAATATCAGCAACCAAGATAAAGGGGAGAAAGCGAAGTCGGCGATAGCAGCCAAGTCCCAAACATTTGATGAGAAGAACGTAACAGAAAGTAATAGCGGTTTCGACTGCGTTCCCTGTCGACAAAAACTCTTGGCATGGCCGGAAGGAATCACAGTTTGGGCATTATTGCTCACGCTTCTCGTGGTCGGCTGGCAGTCTTGGGAAACCAGCATTTCAGCCAGGGCAATGAACGAGAGCATTAGCCTTCAAAAGGCGGGAATGCAGCAGTGGGTTGAAGTGCAGGCGCTAGAAAGCAAAGACTTGGGCAATCAGACAGCGGGCGACAATAACGATCTTGCTAGAGCGTGTTTCATAAATAACCGTTCGCTTGAAGAGGCCCGGATCAGACCCGCCACCGAAGCGGGGCTGACGAACTTCGCCGAAGTCACAAAGGCATATATGAAACACGCTCTAAAAACATTTTAATAAAATTTAGGATCACGAATAAAACCCCATATCTCCTTACCGTTAAGCGGATCAAGGCAGAGATTTATCCCGAAAACAGAGATGTGGCAGGATGTGAGCCTTTTTTATTGGAAGAAGAAATAATCTTACTGCCGCGAACAGACGTTAAGACCGTGTATCCCGGGGAAGCTGAATCATGCGACTTCGATTTCTCCATACCATTGGCTTTGAACACCGAAATGGCAAACAGCTACAAGACGCGATCGCTTCGGCTTTCGACAAATTTTCATGTTATGTTCAAATCGGCCTTGGGAAAGGAGACGCCACAATGGTTTGGACTGAAAATTCTATGCGGGACACCCAATAGCGCAATTCAATCTCGTGATGCAATTCAACTGAAACCATCTCCCAATATCCATCGAAAAAAACGTAGGAATATGAATTAGGGCACTGCCGAACATCTCAGATCTATTGGACTCTTTCGAATTTGGCTCGAAGCCAGTCCGCCCGCACTCGCCGCCGCCACGCCCACACTCCTCCCATCCACCACCACTGTATTCCCTACCCGACCAGAACCCTCGCCTGCCACTGAAGCGGACAAAACTCCGCCAGCGACGCAAAATCCCGAGCATTCGTGCTGACGACCGTGATTCCATTCCGCGCTGCGCTAGTCGCAATCAGCGCATCGTTGGTCAGCCGCGCTCTACCAATCTTTTCATATCCGTATTTCTGACCGATTGCAGCGAGGATCTTCCCTGCAAAACTCCAATCCCCCAGATTCGGAACCAGCACTCGGTTCGCTCGCTCAAAATCGCGCTCCAGCTTCTCCACAACCCGTCGATCCCCAGGATTCGCGCCCGCATACAGTTCCTCCAGCACAACAGAACTGAGCCAGAGAGGAGATTCCTGCGCCCACCTCTGCAACAGAACGGCGGAAGCTCCACCCTGACGAAGCGCCGCGATATAAACCGACGAATCAAACAGGATGGGCATCCCTACTCAGCCAGGCTTCCAAAAGCATCGCGAATCGAGATCCCGCTCCGGATGAACCTCTGATTCGCCTCGACGGCCCGCCGATTCCGCTCATCCTCTGCGATAACGTGATCGAGAGCGCGCACGATCGTCTCCGTTTCCGTCGAAGCACCGAGCGCTTTCCTTGCACGCGCTATCTGGGCCGGATCGAGTCGGAAGTTTTTGGGCACGCTTTGACGCTTCGCAACCGGCATGGATTTCCCCTCTGCTGTCAGTTTAGATCAAGTACATACAAATTGCAATTTTGTACATATCGCCCCATCTCGATCCGTCAGTCTGCCCGCCCGCGCTCATTGTGCCGCCGCCATCGGCCTGTCCTTCCACGTATGCGCCACAATCGGCAGCCCCGTCTGCGGCCAGTGGTCCACCTGCGCATTCACGTTCAGCTCCACCGGCACCGGCGAATCCGCATCCGCCGCGACACCCACATTCCACCCATCCACCACCACCAGCGGATCCTGCCCCATCAGTTCGCTCGCGTCCGTATCCATCTCGATCACGCGGCTCTCGCCCTGCGTCAGCGTCACGTAGTTGTCGCTGTAGAAAACCGGCAGCACGCGCACGCCCTCGCGATCCGCCGCCAGGTGCCGCCGCAACTGCACATGCGCCATCACCGCAATCGTCTGCCCCGGATTCGTCAGCGTCACCGACACATGCAGCCGACCATTCACGTCCTGCCGCACCGCCCGCGCCGTCAGCACCGCCGTCGGCATCGTGTCCATCGCCGCCAGATCGTCCGGGTCCGTCTCCGGCGCGCGCCAATAGAAGTTCCGGCTCAGCAGTTGTCCGCCCGCATCCGTCAGCTCCAGCCGCACAAAATGCACCGGCCCCAGATCCTTCGGCCAGTGCCAGTCGCCGTCCACCGGATCGATGCGCCCCACGCTGATCGCCGAGCTGGCTGGCCCCGTCACCGGAAAATCATGCTCATACTTCAGCGTCCCGTCGAACGCATACACCCACTCATGCACCTTCGCGCCCTTCAGCACCGTCGGCTCGTTGTTGATCACCTGCAGCTCGCCGTCGCCCTCGTTCAACTGCACATGCACCATCTCGCACGCCTCTTTCACCGCAAACAGCGAGGCATTCGGCTCCAGATCGTGATGATAAAGCTGCCACACAAAACTCGGCTGCGCCGGATTGCTCATCCACGTAATCACCGCCGTCGATGGATTGAACAGCCGCGCCTCGCGCCCCTCATACATCGCGCGAAACGCCTCGTAGTTCGCCAACTGGCTCTTGCGCACAAAGTCGGCCATATTCGCAATCTTCCCGTACCGCGCTGCCAGCGTCGCCGGATACGTGTCCCCATGCGAAGCTCCGCGCGCCAGGTCATGCTCCGCCCAGTCGTCGTTAATCTCCACCCAGTCCTTCGCCGGCATCATCCCCTGCACGCTCTCCATCGTCGGAATCGACGTGCTCCCGATCTCCGTCTTGAACGCCTCCGAGTACTGGTAATAGAACCGCGGCGCGCGCCACCAGTACGGCCCGCCGGAGTTCACTCCTCGACCCGCCGTCGAACTCGGCTGATACAGCCGCGTCGGCTCCAGTTCCGCCAGCAGCGTCCGCAACTGATCGTCAATCTCCTTCGGCGGATACCCCTCGTTCCGCGCGCACCAGATCGCAATCGAAGGATGATTCCTGTATCGCAGCACCTTGTCCCGCACATTCGCGATATACGTCGGCAGATCATCCGGATTCGGCCCGTCCGACGGATTCGGCTGGAAAAACTCATCCCACAGCAGAATCCCGTACTTGTCGCACAGCTCATAAAAATCCTCATCCGTGCTCTGCCCCACCCAGTTGCGAATCATGTTCAGATTCGCCAGCTTGTGCATGTAAATCTCCGCGTCCAGCCGCTCGCGCGGAATCCGCTTCATCGCCTCATCCAGCCCCCAGTCGCCGCCGCGCAGAAACACCTTCACGCCATTCACCGAAACCGTCAGATTCTCCGAATCCGGCACCGTGTACGTGATCTTGCGCACGCCAAAATCAAAGCTCGTCTCGTCGGAGGTCACCCCGCCCGCCTCAAAACTCAGGTGCATCGTATACAGATTCTGCGGCCCATACCCATTCGGCCACCAAAGCAGAGGATGCTCCACATGCAGCGCCGGCTGCGTCTTCGGGTCCATCCGCACCACCTCCTCGCCATGCGCCGGAATCGCGACCGGCGTCTCCACCGCGACCTCGCCAAACTCCGCGCGCAGCACGCCCTCGACAGGCGCATCCGTCACATTCCGCAGCGTCGTCTGGATCGCGATATCCGTCGAGTCCGTCCTCGGCAGCGGCAAATCCGTCGTCACCAGCGGATCGCGCACCACCACCGGCCCCGTCGCCGACAGCGTCACATGGTCCCATATCCCCGTGTCACGGTCGCGAATCGCCGGGATCCAATCCCAGCCGATCGTCGACAGAAACGTCGGCCCATCCAGCGCCGTCACCCCGCCATTCGACCCCATCCCATCCGCGATCGTATGCTCATGCGGCACACCCGGATGCGGCTGCGGCCACACATGCACGGCCAATATCCCGCGCCCACCCGGCTCCACCAGCCCCGTCACATCGAACCGCCCGCGCCGAAATGCGCCCTTCATCGACCCAATCTGCTTCCCGTTCAGCCACACGTCCGCCGAGTAGTTGATCCCGGCAAAGTTCAGCCATATCCGCCGCCCGCGATAGCTCTCCGGCACATCAAACACCGTCCGATACCAGTACGAAGTCTTGTTCAGTGTCTCTGGAATATGGTTCGGGCGATTGTTCTCCCCATAGAGCGGCTCCGGATACACGCCCGCATGCACCAGCGTCGTCAGCACCGTCCCCGGCACCACCGCGATATACCAGCTCCGCACATCCACGCGATCCGAGGCAATCTCCGTCGGCTG
This sequence comes from Acidobacteriota bacterium, assembly GCA_021846275.1. Lineage (GTDB taxonomy): Bacteria > Acidobacteriota > Terriglobia > Terriglobales > Acidobacteriaceae > Acidicapsa. The sequence goes on along the minus strand of JAJZBZ010000005.1, from coordinate 131,092 downwards.
CGCCGTCACCTTCGCCGCATCCTGCATCGTCCATCCGTCTCCAATCTCCACGCTGGCCGACACCTGCGCCACCGCCGCATGCAACGCAGTCACAACCACCAACGCCGCCACCCATGCACACCGCCTGCTGTTCATAGCCACCATCCCTCGTCAATATCGCGTAACCGGACCATAATATCGTTCCCATACTCTCGCGGTAATCTTAAAACGAAAAACCCGGCGCTTCCGCACCGGGTTCCTCACCTCTGCATACGTTGCCGAACTACTCCGCCGCCGCTTCCACCTGCTTCGTCGTCGCCACGGTCCAGTTCGGGTCGCCCACCTTGAAGCGCGCAAACCGCCGCACCGTGATGTTCTCGCCCAGCTTGCCCACCTTCTGCGCAATCAGCTCCTTCACCGCAATCGACTGGTCCTTGATGAACGGCTGCTCCAGCAGGCAGACCTCTTCGTAGAACTTCGCCATCTTGCCCTCGGCAATCTTTTCCACCACTGCCGCCGGCTTGCCCGTCGCCAACGCCTGCGCCTTGTAAATCTCGCGCTCGCGCTCCAGATCCTCCGGCGTCACGTCCTCCGGACGCACAAACTTCGGATCGCTCGCCGCAATGTGCATCGAGACATCCTTCAGCAGCTCCTGAAAATCATCCGTGCGCGCCACAAAGTCGCTCTCGCAATTCACCTCCAGCAGCACGCCAATCTTGCCGCCCGCGTGAATATACGTTCCCACCGCGCCCTCGTTCGTGCTCCGCGCGGCCTTCTTCTGCGCCGAGGCCATGCCCCGCTTGCGCAGCACCACAAACGCGCCCTCAATATCCCCATTCGCTTCCTGCAGAGCCTTCAGGCAATCGCCCATCGGCGCGCCAGACTTTTCCCGCAGTTCCTTCACCAGCTTTGCATCAATCTTCACGCTCACCGTTGCCATCCTTCTTCACTTTCCGTTGTTTGAAATTCTCGCCCTGGGCTTCCGCCCATTCGACTCACACACAAAAAGCGTGGCTCCATGTTCCGGCGGCCACGCTCTGTTTGTACACGGCTCATGCCGCGCAAAAGATTAAAGAGCGGATTCCGCTGCTTCCGGCTCCTCGGCAATCGCCGTCACCGATGCCGGAGCCTTGCGAATTCCGCCGCCCAGCACTGCTTCCAGATCCACTTCCTCGCCCGTCGCTTCCTCCGCCGCTGGCTCAGCCTCGGCCTCGGCCACCGGCTCCGCCACGGCCTCGGCAAACTGCTTGTCGCCCACCAGGTTCGCGCCCTCAATCGCCGACTCGGCAATCTTCGACGTAAACAGACGAATCGCGCGCAGCGCGTCGTCGTTGCCCGGAATCACGTAATCGACCAGCGTCGGATCGCAGTTCGTATCGACGACCGCCACCACCGTGATACCCAGCTTCTTGGCTTCCTTCACGGCAATCACTTCATTGCTGGAGTCCACCACGAAAATCGCATCCGGCAGCCGCTTCATCGTCTTGATGCCGGCCAGGTTCGTCTGCAAATGCTTGCGCTCGCGCTCCAGCTTGATCACTTCCTTCTTCGTCAGCAGGTCATAGCGGCCATCGGTCGCCATCTCGTCCAGTTCCTGCAGCCGCTTCACCGACTTCTGCACCGTCACCCAGTTGGTCAGCAGGCCTCCCAGCCACCTCTGGTTGATATACGGCATCCCGGCGCGGCCTGCCTCTTCGGCAATCGCTTCCTGCGCCTGGCGCTTGGTGCCCACAAACAGAATCGTCCGACCCTCCGAACAGAGGTCCGTCACGAACTTCGACGCTTCCTTGAACATCTTCAGCGTCTTCTGCAGGTCAATGATGTAAATCCCGTTGCGCTCTCCGAAGATATACTCCTTCATCCGCGGATCCCAGCGCTTGGTCTGGTGCCCGAAGTGTACGCCCGCTTCGAGCAGTTCTTTCATCGTGATCGTAGCCAATGGAACTCCTTCATCCGTTGCATCCGGGCTTGCATTCGCCTTGCCCGGATTAAGTCCGCCGAAGCGGGAATGATACTACCTGAACCAATCCTCCGGCAGACCTTAATGGCCTGCCGGAAAACCAGCCGACAACCAGCGCCCCGAACAACCGGAGCGCCACAACCACTAGCGCTTCGAGAACTGGAAGCGGGCACGCGCGCCACGCTGTCCATACTTCTTGCGCTCTTTCTGGCGCGCATCGCGCGTCAGCAGATTCTCGCTCTTCAGCAGCTTGCGCAGCTCCGGGTTAAAGACCACCAGCGCGCGCGCCGAACCCATCTTCACCGCATCCGCCTGCGCCGCAACGCCGCCGCCACGCACCGTCGTAACCACGTCAAACGTGCTCAGCAGCTCCGTCAGCACCAGCGAACGCCTGGCTGAAACCCGCTGCTGCTCGGTCACGAAGTACTCCGCAAACGCCTTGCCGTTCACTTTGAACTCGCCCGTTCCCGGACGAAGAAACACGCGGGCAATCGCCGACTTCCGGCGTCCCGTTCCATAGTATTGAACCAGCTCTGCCATACGCTCTCTTTCGCCCCTTCAGGCTCTTGCCTTTCGCTCCGCGCCATCGGCGCCAAGCACTTCCGGAAACTACGCCTTCAATTCCATCGCCACCGGCGTCTGCGCCTCGTGCGGATGGCGGTCGCCGCGATAGACCTTCAGCTTGGTCGCCATCTGGCGGCCCAGCTTCGACTTCGGCAGCATCCCCTTGATCGCCTCTTCCACAATCTTCTCCGGCTTCCGCTGCAACAGCCGCACAAACGACTCCTCGCGCAGTCCGCCCGGAAATCCCGTATACCGGCGATACACCTTCTGCTGCGACTTCAGCCCCGTCAGCCGAATCTTCTCGGCGTTGATCACAATCACGTGATCGCCCATGTCCATGTACGGCACATACTTCGGATTCGTCTTGCCGCTCAGCACATCAGCCGCTGACGTCGCCAGACGCCCCAGCGTCTTGCCGCTGGCGTCCACCACAAACCACTTCCGGTCCGTATCTTTTGCGCTCGGAATAAACGTTGACATCTCGCTCCTGCTCTTTCCCGATTCCTCAAAAATCTCAACTGCCTGTCGTCTGCCGCGCTGCGCTCTTCCGCGCCCGCAAATCCCGCTGCCCATGCGCAACTCCGCATGGCTTCCTGAAACCCACGTCCAAACCTGCTCGTTTGCGTGAGAACCGTTGCGCGAAGTCCTGATCTCCCATCCCTTTACGCCACAGGACGACCGGGAAACCAGAGTACCGAGTGCTCGGCAATGCCTGACGCTTTGCCCGCCTGCCACTCCCGCCGCAACAATTCCCTCGCTGCCAGCCAGAGCAGAGACGCAACTCCGCACAAGGCCTTCAGAATACCGAAAATCCGCCGCCAAGTCAATGGTTTCCCGCCGCGTCCGCAGCCGGAATCCAATCGGATCACCCATTCATCGAAGCCTCGGCCTATGCCCGCACCAGCCGCTTCTGCAGCGCCTCCAGCGTCTGCCCCTTGGTCTCCGGATACACCAGCAGCACCGTCACAAACTGCACCACCGTCATCGCCGCAAAGAACACAAACGGCGCGCCGCCGGCCCGCGCCGCCAGCACGGGAAACGCAAACGCAATCGCCGCATTGGTAATCCAGTGCGCGCTGTTGCCCACGCTCTGCCCCTTGTTGCGCACCGCGTTGGGAAACACCTCGCCGATATACACCCAGATCACCGCCCCCTGCGAGACCGCGAAGAACGCAATATAGGCCACCAGCAGCCACAGCAGCGCCGCCGGATGGCTGTGCGACAGAAACACCCACGACACGCCCGCCAGACACGCCGCCGTCCCCGCCGCGCCAATCAGCAGCAGCGTCTTCCGTCCCAGCCGGTCAATCAGCGCCATTCCCACCAGCGTGAACACCAGATTCGTCGCGCCAATCGCAATCGACTGCACATCGCCCGACAACTGGCTGAATCCCGCCGAAGCGAAGATGCGCGGCAGGTAGTACAAAATCGCATTGATCCCCGCCAGTTGATTGAACGCCCCGATCGTAATCGCCAGAAACAGCGGATACCGGTACTTCCACTGAAACACCGGCTCATGGGCCGTAGCGTGGCTCTCGCGCAGAGCCTCTTCCATCTCCGCCAGCTCGCGCTCCGGCTCCGGATCGCCCATTCGCCGCAGCACTTCCAGCGCCTCGTCAATCCGCCTCTGCGAAACCGACCATCGCGGGCTGCGCGGAATCCCGAACAGCATCGCCAGGAATAACACCGCCGGAATCGCCGCCATCCCCAACTGCACACGCCACTCCATCGCGCCCAGGTGCAGCAGCCTCACCCCCAGATTCGACGCATACGCCAGCAGAATTCCCAGCACCACGTTCACCTGAAACGTACCCACCAGCCGCCCGCGCCACTGCGCCGGAGCCAGCTCGGCAATATACACCGGACCCAGCACCGAACTTGCCCCAATCCCCAGCCCGCCCAGAAAACGAAATCCCAGCAGCGCCGTCCAGTTCCACGCCAGCGCGCAGCCCAGCGCGGAAATCACATAGATCACCGCCGTCCCGCGCAGCGTCTCGCGCCCGCCCAGCCGCTGCGCAATCGCTCCCGCCGTCATCGCGCCCAGCACCGTCCCCACCACCGCAATCGACACCGTCAGACCCTGCGCCCGGTCGCTCAGCCCATACAGCCGCGTCAGCGCCTCCATCACCCCGGAGATCACCACCGTGTCAAACCCAAACAGCAGCCCGCCCAGCGCGCCGCTGGCCGTCGCCCGCATCAGATACCCATTCGGTCGCATCGCTCGCTCCGTCCTCGGTTCCCGCCTGGATCGCCGTTGGAAAAATCACCGCCATCATACCAAGCCAAACACAACGCCGCCCGGCTGCATCAAAGCCCAGCCGCACCAGCCAAACAGCCGTCCATCCATCCCTGAGTTGTTCCCCTTGAATAAACCGATATACTCCGCGAACCACCCAGTAGCCAGACCTGCGCCCGCTCCGATACAGTTCTCTTGCGCTCCACTCACAGTTTTCCCGGCGCGTCCCACCATCGCCGCGCCTGCACCTCGGAGAAAATCCTCATGCCCACACGCTTCCCTGCCCTGTTCGCGCTCGCCGCCAGCTTCGCCGTCGCCCTCGCTCAGCCGCCCGCTTACCAGAACACGCAGCTCTCGCCCGCTGCCCGCGCTCACGATCTCGTCTCCCGCATGACTCTCGACGAAAAAGCCTCGCAGCTCGAAGACTGGGCGCCGGCCATCCCGCGCCTCGGCGTGCCCGATTACCAGACCTGGAACGAAGCGCTCCACGGCGTCGCCCGCGCCGGTTACGCCACCGTCTTTCCCCAGGCCATCGGCATGGCCGCCACCTGGGACACGGTCGCCGTCCACCAGATGGGCGACGTCATCGCCACCGAGGGCCGCGCCAAATACAACCATGCCCAGCGCGAGGGCAATCACCGCATCTTCTACGGCCTCACCTTCTGGTCGCCCAACATCAACATCTTCCGCGACCCACGCTGGGGACGCGGCCAGGAAACCTACGGCGAAGACCCATTCCTCACCGCCCGGATGGGCGTCGCCTTCGTCACCGGCGTCCAGGGCGACGACCCTGACCACCCCAAAGCCATCGCCACCAGCAAGCACTTCGCCGTCCACAGCGGCCCCGAATCCCTGCGCCACGTCTTCGACGTTCATCCCTCCCCACGCGACCTCGAAGAAACCTACCTGCCCGCCTTCCGCGCCACCGTCATCGACGGCCACGTCCAGTCCGTCATGTGCGCCTACAACGCCATCGACGGAAACGCCGCCTGCGCCAACACCAACCTCCTCCAGGATCACCTCCGCAAAGCCTGGGGATTCACCGGCTTCGTCGTCAGCGACTGCGGAGCCATCGTCGACGTGACCAGCGGCCACCACAACGCGCCCGACATCCCCCACGCCGCCGCGCTTGCCCTCCAGTCCGGCACCGATCTCTCCTGCAGCATCTGGTCTCCCGGTTTCAACACCCTCGCCAGCGCCGTCCGCCAGGGCCTCGTCAGCGAAGACCTCGTCACCCGCGCCGCCGAACGCCTTTATACGGCGCGCTTCGCCCTCGGCTTTTTTGATCCGCCCGGCGCCAGCGCCTACGACCGCATTCCCTTCCGCGAAGACGCCTCCGCCGCTCATCGCGCCAGCGCCGAACGTGCCGCCGAGGAGTCCATCGTCCTGCTCCGCAATAACGGTATCCTTCCGCTCGCCCACGCCCCGGCCAGCATCGCCGTCCTCGGCCCCAACGCCGACCAGTTCTACGCCCTCACCGGCAACTACAACGGCATCCCGCTCCATCCCACCGAACCCATCGACGGCATCCTCGCCCAATTCCCCGGCTCCGTCATTCACTACGCTCAGGGTGCCACGCTCGCCACCGGCTTCCAGTCGCCCGTCGCCCGCACCGCCTTCGGTCCCGCCGGCCTTCGCGTCGATTACTTCCCCACCACCGACTTCACCGGACGCCCCGTCGCCACTCTCACCGAACCCGACATTCAGGACGACTGGGGCGATTCCCCGCCCGTTCCCGCCCTGCTCACCCACGATTACTCCGTACGCTACACCGGCACCTTCACCCCGCCCGCGCCCGGCCACTACGAGTTCACCGTCGAGGCCGTCGACAGCTTCCCCTACTCGCCGAAAAATACCACCACTGTCCTCCTCGACGGCAAATCCGTCGCCTCCGGCAGCCTCGTCGGCGGCCACGGCGCAGCCACCTCCGGCAAATTCCACTTCGCTCCCGGAGCTTCGCCCACCGCGCCGCCCATCATGTCCGTTGCCAAGCCGCTCCGCTTCGCACTCGACTTCACCGACACCCATCCCCACAGCTTCCAGCTTGACTACACCCACTCCGGCGACCAGGCCGGCGGCGGCGTCTTCCTCAAGTGGGCCGCGCCCGCTCAGGCGCAGCTCGACGAAGCCACCGCCGCAGCCAAAGCCTCCGATGTCGTCCTCGCCTTCGTCGGTCTCTCGCCGCAACTGGAAGGCGAAGAGATGCCCATCCACATCGACGGCTTCTCCGGTGGCGACCGCACCAAAATCGCCCTGCCCGCGGCGCAGCTTCAGTTGCTCAACACCGTCGCCCAAACCGGCAAGCCCATCGTCGTCGTCCTCATGAGCGGCAGCGCCGTCTCTCTCGAAGGACTCACCTTCCAGCCCGCCGCCGTCCTCGAAGCCTGGTATCCCGGCGTCGCCGGCGGTGAGGCCATCGCACGCACCCTCGCCGGGCTGAACAATCCCGCCGGTCGACTCCCCGTCACCTTCTACCAGAGCGTCTCCGACCTGCCCGACTTCACCGACTACTCCTTCAAACGCCGCACCTACCGCTACTACACCGGGCAGCCCGAGTGGACCTTCGGTTACGGCCTCAGCTACAGCCATTTCACCTACGGCCCCATCACGCTCTCAGCGGACAAACTCGCCGCCGGTGACCCGCTCACCGCCACCGTCACCGTCACCAACGCGAGCGCCCTCGCCGGCGACGAGGTCGTCGAAGCCTACCTCAAAACCCCGCAGCCCGATGGCCCCATCCACTCGCTCGTCGGCTTTGAGCGCGTCCATCTCCACGCCGGAGAGAGCCGCGCCGTAACGCTCCACTTCGACCCGCGCTCACTCTCCAGCGTCGAAGATTCCGGCCAGCGTCTCATCCTGCCCGGCACCTACACGCTCACCCTCGGCGGCGCGCAACCGGAGGCCACCACCGCCAAATCCACCACCACTTTCACCCTCACCGGCACCGAACCCCTGCCGCGCTGAGGCCGCAGAAGTTCCGCGCAAAATCCACTCCAATTTCCACGCAAAAAAAAACGGAGCGATCTGCATCGCAGCTCGCTCCTATCTCGTTCCAACTCGCCTCGTTCCAACCCGCCTCGTTCCGCCTCGCCTCTTAGCGAATCCCCACCAGCTTGTGCATCTGCAAGCTCAGACGCCACTGCGGATGCCGCAGGCAATACCCCAGCGCCGCCGCCGTATTCGCCTCGCGCATCGGCCCATCCATGGGCTGTAAAAACCAGTGCCGAAACTCCATCCCGGCAAACCGTTCCGGCTCGGCACCTTTCTGCGGATAGACCAGCTTCATCTCGTCGCCCCGCGTCTGCCGCAGCGCCGCTCCAGCCTTCGGACTCACGCAAACCCAATCCAATCCCTCCGGCGCGGTGATCGTACCGTTCGTCTCCACGGCGATCCGAAATCCCCGCCCATGCACCGCCCCGATCAGCGCCGCATCCACCTGCAACAGCGGCTCACCGCCCGTCATCACGACCATCGGCTCGGCCATCGGTTCGGCCATCGACCCACCGATCAAGCCAGCACCCACCCCACCGACCCACGTCTCCCAAATCCGCTCCGCCAGCGCCTCGGCATCGGCAAACCGGCCGCCATCCTCACCCACTCCCACAAAATCCGTATCGCAGAACCGGCACACCGCGCTCGCGCGATCCTCCTCACGCCCCGACCAGAGATTGCATCCGGCAAACCGGCAAAACACCGCAGCCCGCCCCGACTGCGCGCCTTCGCCCTGCAACGTGTAGAAAATCTCCTTCACCGCATAGCCCATCCCACCATTCTCTCCCAACCGCAGTTCCTTTGCATTTGCTCCTGCCGTTGCTGCTGACATCCCCGCAGGGAATCTGCCGTTGCCTTTTCTGTTGCTCTTGTTCTTGCTTTTGCTTTTGTTCTTGCTTTTGCTTTTCTTGTTGTCATTCCCGCAGGGAATCTGCTGTTGCCTGTTCCGTCGTCCTCAGCCAATTCGGGTGCCGCATCCAAGCTCCGCTTGGTGGGATACAGCGTCGTTCTCCACCAATCCCAACCCGCAACCAACGGGCGCGGCCACGGCGAAGCGCGCGGCTGCCCCACGCAGTGGTACGGTAGACTTTTTCCATGCCCGGATTCGCCGTCGTCACCGTCTCCGACCGCTGCTTCGCAGGCGCGCAGGCTGACACTGCCGGCGAGGCGGTCACGCGTCTCGTCGAACAGCACTGGCCCGGCGAAACCGTCGGTCGCGGCCTCGTGCCGGACAGCATCGAGGCCATCACCACGCTGCTCCACGAGCTGTGCCACCAGCAGTACCGGCTCATCCTCACCGTCGGCGGCACCGGCCTCGGCCCGCGCGATCTCACGCCCGAGGCCACGCGCCAGCTCATCGACCGCGAGGTTCCCGGCCTGGCCGAGGCCATGCGCGCGCTCACGGCTCCCGGCTATCCCTTCGCCTGGCTCAGCCGCGCCATCGTCGGCCTGCGCGGCACCACGCTCATCGTCAACCTGCCCGGCAGCCAGCGCGGTGCCACCGAGTGCCTCACCGCCATCCTGCCGCTGCTCCCGCACGCGCTCGAAATCATCGGCGGCGGCACCACTCACCCCGCCGCTGACTGAGCATTCCCCCGCAGGATTCTCCTTTACCTCCAAACCCGTTCGCTTACTATCGAAGTGGAGCGTCTGAATTCCAATCTCCGCGCCGCGTGCTGAACCGCGCGCCGGGATTGCACTCACGAGGAATCGCAATGAAGGGCATCATTCTGGCCGGCGGCTCGGCCACTCGGCTTTACCCCGTCACCCACGTCGTCTCCAAGCAGCTTCTGCCGGTCTACGACAAGCCCATGATCTACTACCCGCTCACCACGCTCATGCTTGCCGGCATCCGCGAAGTGCTCGTCATCTCCACCCCGCGCGACACGCCCAGCTTTCAGGCTCTGCTCGGCGACGGCAGCGAGTGGGGCATGCGCCTCCAGTACGCCGTCCAGCCCAGCCCCGACGGCCTCGCTCAGGCATTCCTCATCGGTCGCGAATTCATCGCCAACGACGGCTGCGCGCTCGTCCTCGGCGATAACATTTTCTACGGCCACTCCCTCAGCCACAGCCTCATGAACGCCGCCGCGCGCACGACCGGAGCCACCGTCTTCGCCTATCCCGTCCACGATCCCGAGCGCTACGGCGTCGTCGACTTCGGCCCCGACGGACGCGCCCGCAGCATCGAGGAAAAACCCGCTCAGCCCAAATCCAACTACGCCGTCACCGGCGTCTACTTCTACGATTCCTCCGTCGTCGAAATCGCCGCCGCGCTCAAACCATCCCCGCGCGGCGAACTTGAGATCACCGATGTCAACCGCCATTACCTCGCGCAAAACACGCTCCACGTCGAAGTCCTCGGTCGCGGCATGGCCTGGCTCGACACCGGCACCCACGATTCGCTCTTTGAAGCCAGCCTCTTCATCCGCACCATCGAGCAGCGTCAGGGCCTTAAAGTCGCCTGTCCCGAAGAGATCGCCTTCCGCAAAAACTGGATCGACGCCGCTCAACTGGAACAGCTCGCCGCGCGCTCGGCCAAGAGCGGTTACGGCGAATACCTGCGCTCCGTCCTGCGCGATCCGCTGCTTCACTCCGGCATGGGAGGCGCGCTGTGAAGGTCATCGAAACCGCCCTGCCCGGCGTGCTCATCCTCGAACCGCGCATCTTCGCCGACGAGCGCGGATGCTTCCTCGAAACCTGGAATCTCGACCGCTTCGCCGCGCTCAACCTGCCCACTCACTGGGTCCAGGACAATCTCTCCGTCTCGAGATCCAACGTCGTGCGCGGCCTTCATTACCAGTCCATTCATCCGCAGGGCAAGCTCGTCCGCGTCGCCTCTGGCCGCGTCCGCGATGTCGCCGTCGATCTTCGCCGTCACAGCCCCGCCTTCGGCCATCACGTCGCCGTCGATCTCGACGCCGACTCCGCGCGCATGCTCTGGATTCCCGTCGGCTTCGCTCACGGTTTCGCCGTCCTCGAAGGCCCGGCGACCTTCGTCTACAAGGTCACCGACATCTACTGCGCCGCCGGCGAGCGCACCATCCTCTGGAACGATCCCGCGCTCGCCATCGACTGGGGCATCGCGCCCGACGCGGCCATCGTCTCCGCCAAAGACGCCGCCGGCGCGCGCTTCGCCGAGGCCGATGTCTTCGAGGAACTCCCCGCATGAGCGCCCCGCGCCTGCTCGTGCTCGGCTCCGGCGGCCAGCTCGGCGCGGAACTCACACGCCGCTTCGCCGCCGCGCCACAGTTCGCAGCCTACTCGGTCACAGCGCTCAGCCGCGCTCAGCTTGACTTCGCCGACGTCGACGCACTGCGCCAGGCCGTCCGCCACCACCAGCCGCAAATCCTCATCAACGCCGCCGCCTACACCGCCGTGGACCGCGCCGAAAGCGAGCGTGATCGGGCCTTCGCCGTCAACGCGACCGCTCCGCAAATCCTCGCCGAAGAGATGGCCCGTCTCGACGGCTGGCTCCTTCACTACTCTACCGACTACGTCTTCGACGGCTCCGGCACTCTGCCCTGGCGCGAGACCGATCCCACCGGCCCGCTCAACGTCTACGGCGCGTCCAAGCTCGCCGGCGAACAGGCCATCGCCTCCACCGGCGCGCAGCATCTCATCTTCCGCACAAGCTGGGTCTACGCCGCCGAGGGCCGCAACTTCCTTCACACCATGCTGCGTCTCGGTCGCGAACGCCGAGCGCTCTCCATCGTGAGCGACCAGCACGGTGCGCCCACCACCGCCGAAGCCCTCGCCGCAGCCACAGTCGATCTCGCCGCGCGACTCGGTGAAGGCTTCGCGCCACCGTCCGGCGTCTACCACATGGCCTGCGCCGGAGAAACCACCTGGCACGGCTTCGCGTCAGCGATCTTTGCCGCCTTCGCCACCGCGCAACCACCGCCCGTGCTCACGCCCATCGCGACCGCCGACTATCCCACGCCCGCGCGCCGCCCGCTCAACAGCCGCCTCGACGGCTCGCTGCTCGCCTCCACACTCGACCTGCGCCTGCCTCACTGGCAGGATGCCTTCGCCAGCGTAGCCGCCACGCTGCACGCCCGCAGCCAGCACTGAAGCCACGCGCTCTGAATTCGCGCAGCACAGAATCCGCTGCCAGTTCCCTGCCATCCACGGAGCCACACATGCCCGATGCCTTCACACCCAAGCCACAGCCCGCGCCCAGCATCCAGACGCTCTCCACGCGCGAAATCTACCAGAACCCCTGGATGCGCCTGCGCGAGGACTCGATCCTGCGCTCCAACGGCAAACAAGGCATCTACGGCGTCGTCGAAAAAGAAGACTGCGCGCTCATCCTGCCCATTGATGGCGACCGCATCTGGCTCGTCGAACAATACCGCTACACCATAGGCCAGCGCGCGCTGGAGCTGCCGCAGGGCGGCTGGGAGACCGCCGGCGTCGATCCCGAAGAACTCGCTCGCGGCGAACTGAAAGAAGAAACCGGACTCGCCGCAGCCAGCATGACCTGCCTCGGCATGCACTGGGTCGCCTACGGCTTCACCCGCCAGCGCCAGTTCATCTTTCTCGCCACCGGCCTCAGCGAAACCGAAAAAGACCCCGACCCGGAAGAGCACGATCTCGTCGTGCGCTCCTGTTCCATCGCCGACTTCGAGTCCATGCTCCTCGACGGCACCATCCGCGACTGCTGCACCCATGCCGCCTGGGGACTCTACCTCGTCTGGAAATCCCGCCAGCCGCGCTGACGATCGCCCCGCCAGCCTCACGCAGCCCACCGCTCGCAGCCTGTCGCTCGCGCACACGCTCTACGCGCGCTGCTCAACCGCCTCACGCGATGCTGCCCCGGCTCCACTCGCGGCCACCCCACGCGCCTGCCGATTCCGGTAGCTTGCCGCCACAAAATCCCGGAACAGCGGATGCGGCTCCAGCGGCTTCGACTTGAACTCCGGATGAAACTGGCACCCAAGGAAAAACGGATGGTCGGCAATCTCCACCATCTCCACATACGTCGCATCCGGCGTCGTGCCCGTCAGCCGCAGTCCGCCGCCCGTCAGCAGCGCCTCATACTCGCGATTGAACTCATACCGGTGCCGGTGCCGCTCGCTGATCTCCGTCACTCCATACGCCTTCTGCGCCAGCGATCCCGGCTCCAGCACGCACTCCCACGCGCCCAGCCGCATCGTTCCGCCCATCTCTTCCACGCCCAGCAGCTCGCGCAGCTTATAGATCACCCGATGCTCCGCAGCCGGATCAAATTCGCTTGAGTTGGCCTGCCGCAGCCCGCACACATTTCTTGCAAACTCAATGCACGCCGTCTGCATCCCCAGACAAATCCCGAAGTACGGCACCTTCCGCTCGCGCGCATAGCGAATCGCATTCAGCATTCCCTCCACGCCGCGCTTGCCAAACCCTCCCGGCACCAAAATCCCGTCAAACCCCTCAAGCTGCGCCTCATATCCGCGGTCTGCATCCGTCTCCAGCCCTTCCGCCTCGATCCACGTCACTTCCAGCTTCAGATTGTGCGCCAGCGCCCCATGCACCAGCGCCTCTTTCAGCGATTTATAGCTGTCCTCATACTCCACATACTTGCCCACAATCCCGATCGAAACCGAGTCCGCCGGCTCATACGCGCGCCGCACAATCTCCCGCCACGCCTCCAGCTTCGGCTCGCCCGCCGCCATGTGCAGATACTTCAGCGCCAGCTCGTCCACACCCTCCTCGGCAAAGGCCAGCGGACACTCATAGATCGACCGCACATCCCGCGCCGTCACCACCGCGCGCTCCTCCACGTTGCAGAAAGCCGCGATCTTCGCCTTCATCTCCCGCGGCAGCGCCCTGTCCGTCCGGCACAGCAGAATATCCGCCTGAATTCCGATCGACAGCAGCTCCTTCACCGAGTGCTGCGTCGGCTTCGTCTTCAGCTCCTGCGCCGCGCCGATCCACGGCACCAGCGTCACATGCACAAAGCACGTATTCTCCCGGCCCAGCTCCTGCCTCATCTGCCGGATCGCCTCCAGAAACGGCAGCGACTCAATATCGCCCACCGTCCCGCCAATCTCCACAATGTTCACGTCCGCCCCGTGCGAAGCCACCTTCCGCATCGCGTTCTTGATCTCGTTCGTCACATGCGGAATCACCTGCACCGTCTTGCCCAGATAATCCCCGCGCCGCTCCTTCAGAATGATCTGCTCATAAATCCGCCCCGTCGTCAGATTGTTCTCCCGGCTCAGATGCGCATGCGTGAAGCGCTCATAATGACCCAGATCGAGATCGGTCTCCGCCCCGTCGTCGGTCACAAACACCTCGCCATGCTGAAACGGCGACATCGTGCCCGGATCCACGTTCAGATACGGGTCAAACTTCATCAGATTCACCTTCAGGCCGCGACTCTCCAGCAGACAGCCAATCGAGGCCGCCGCCAGTCCCTTGCCTAAACTGGACACAACACCGCCGGTAACAAAGATGTACTTTGCTGACATGGATGCAACCTCTGAATTGTAGGAGTGGGTTTGGCCGTTGGAGGTGGGCACAATCAAGTATGACAGATTTTTCCCTCCCCTGAAAAGCCCTGAAAGCCTTTGGGTCGTGCCGAGACCGCAGACTCACAGCAACCTGCCGCTCGACGCACGACCACCTTTCCGATCCGAATTAAAACCACTGATATAATTCAGCCGCAACTGCCTGGAGAGCGAATATGGCGAAAAAAATCAAGCTAATGGACACCTTTGAAAAAATAGGCGCGTTTTGGCAGCCGACAGCGCCGGACGACAAATTCACTGGAACGGTTGTCGTGAAAAAGGGCAAGGTCACGCTATCGACAGCTCCAGACTACGGTCCGACTCTTCCGGGAGATATGAGCAAGTATCTCGCTACTATGGGACCAGGGACGCGTCCAAGAGTCAATTGCTTCGTGGGGTTCACGCAGGAAGGTGACTGCTCGCTCTTCGAAGCCATCATGCTGAACGAAGGGGGCCTGACCGATTACACGACGAATAGGAAAATTACAAATCAGAACTACCGCGTGAATGCCGCAGTATTTGGAATGCAGATTGATTCGCTCGAAGCAAAACAAGTCGATGGTGCAGGATTTTTCTTTACAAAAATCCATCGAATGCTGCCAACTCCGTGGAGCTTCGATTGGAAAAGTGAAGGGACAACTTATAGTTCACCCTCCAAAGCCTCGAATGTATTCAGCTTCAGAAGTGAGCCGCTAGACGCAGAAATTATTTGCGAAGTGTTCAGCGGCGGAGGAGCAGTATTTAAGAAGAAGGCCACGGTCAAGTCCATACCAAGAGTGCGAGTACTTCCAGCTTCTGCGCAGTCGCTCGAGTGGTACATCGACATCGCGTCGCGTATTGAAAACTTTTTTGCATTGATCCTCGGAACCTCAATTAGCTTGAAACGTTTTCAACTCTTCAAAGATGACAAGGTCGGATGGGTTGTTTACAAGACACTGCAACGCGATCAGAAATTCGATATCTCGAAATGTATAAAATGCGGTAGTGACAAGCTTAGCAGTGCGCTGGACAAGTGGCTCGCTGTTCCGAAAGAGAAACGCCCTGTCGAAAAAACACTTCTCGGAATGCTGAGAAAAACTTCGGTTCACGCTGAAACCGAGTTTCTAAGCCTCGCCCAGGCGCTGGAGGGGTTCAACCGGATCCAAGGCGGGTCGAGCAAAAAGTTCGCGCAGCGACTTAAAGAAATTTACGATATGTTGACTCCGAACTTCGCAGTCAATCTGGTTGGCAGCAAAGAGGATTTCGCCAAGAAAGTTGTGGATACCCGGGACTTTTACACACATCTTGGACTCAACCAAAGCGATCACGTCGTAAAGGACTGGAGCGAGTTGTTCTTTCTCAATCAGCAGATGCAAGCGCTCATTCGGTGCGTCATGTTGCTTCAACTCGGGATCGATGAATCCATTCTGCGCGAGCCAATCCTTTATCAGTCAAAAATGTATCAGCCTTTGTGACTTTGCATAGCTGCAAATGAATCTTGCCGCGCCCACTCCGCTCGACGCCCGCCGCGCCAGCAGCTATCCTGAAGAATACTGCTGCTCCAAAGTAAAAAAATCCAGAGAAAAATTCGCGGACCAGACCCTCCGCACGGGAAGAACGGGAAGCCAATGAGCGAACATCAGATTGCGGTCCACCTGCCGGACGGCGCGGTGCGCCACGTAGCCGCCGGAACCACTCCACTCCAGATTGCCGAGTCCATCTCGCCGCGCCTGGCCGCCGTCTGCGTCGTCGCGCGCATCGAGCCAGTCCAGACCACGGAATCCGCCACCGAATCCGCCGCCACAACAAACGCCGCAGCCGCAGCCGCATCCTCTGACGCCGCCATGTACGCGGCATCGAGCGCCACCGCGCCTCGCCTCGTCGATCTCGCCACGCCGCTCACCGAGGACATGCGCCTCACGCTCGTCACCGAACGAGACCCCGAAGCGCTCGCCGTCGTCCGCCACTCCGCCGCGCATGTGATGGCCACCGCCGTGCTCGAGCTTTTTCCTGAAACCAAACTCGGCCACGGCCCCGCCACCGACTCCGGTTTCTTCTACGATTTCTACCGCGAAAAGCCCTTCACGCCCGACGACCTCGCCGCCATCGAGCAGAAGATGGCCGAGGTCATCGCGCGCAACGAACCCTTCGTCCGCGAGACGCGCCCGCGCGCCGAGGCGCTGGCCGAATTCGACCGCGAAGGCGAGTTCATGAAGACCCACTTCGTCACCCGCTTCACACAGCCCGGCGACGAGGTCAGCTTCTATCGCAACGGCCATTTCGTCGATTTCTGCCGTGGCCCGCACGTTCCTTCCACAGCCCGCGTGAAGGCCGTTAAGGTCACCACGCTCGCCGGTGCCTACTGGCTCGGCGACGAAAAAAATCCCCAGCTCCAGCGCATCTACGGCACAGCATTCTTCTCCCAGAAAGACCTCGACGCCCACTTCGCGCGCCTGGAAGAAGCCGCCAAACGCGACCATCGCGTCCTCGGCAAACAGCTTGATCTCTTCAGCATTCAGGAAGTCGCCGGATCGGGCCTCATCTTCTGGCATCCCAAAGGCGGCGTCATCCGCAAAGTCATGGAAGACTGGATGCGCGAGGAGTGTCTGCGTCGCGGCTACTCGCTCGTCTACACGCCCCACGTCATGCGCCGCGAGCTATGGAAAATCTCCGGCCACGAAGGCTTCTACGCCGGCAACATGTACACCCCGATGGAACTCGACGACGCCGAGTATCGCCTGAAGCCGATGAACTGCCCCGGCCACATCCTCATCTACAAAAACTCGCCCAAAAGCTACCGCGACCTGCCCGTGCGTCTCGCCGAACTCGGCAACGTCTACCGCTACGAGCGCTCCGGCACCATGCACGGCCTGCTGCGCGTGCGCGGCTTCACCCAGGACGACGCCCACATCTTCTGCACCCCCGCTCAGATCGAGGACGAGGTCGTCGCCTGCATCGAGTTCGCCGAGTCCGTCCTCACCACCTTCGGCTTCGCCGAGTTTCAGGTCGAGCTTTCCACCTGGGACGAGAACGATCGCGCCCACTACGCCGGCTCGGACGAGAACTGGACGCTCGCCGTCAGCGGCCTGCGCCGCGCGCTCGACCGCAAAGGCATCGTCTACAAAACCATCCCCGGCGAGGCTGCCTTTTACGGTCCCAAAATCGATGTCAAGCTCGTCGATGTCCTCGGCCGCCTCTGGCAGCTTTCCACCGTCCAGTTCGACTTCAACCTTCCCGCCCGCTTCGAGCTGGAATACATCGGCGAAGACGGCGCGCGCCACCAGCCCGTCATGGTCCACCGCGCGCTCTTCGGCTCCGTCGAGCGATTCTTCGGCGTCCTCATCGAGCACTACGCCGGAGCCTTCCCGCTCTGGCTCGCGCCCGTTCAGGTCGGTCTGGTGCCCATCGCCGAACGCCACCACGATTACGCCCGCCAGATCCAGACCGCGCTCGAATCCGCCGGCCTCCGCGTCGAACTCGACGCCCGCAACGAAAAGATGAACGCCAAGATCCGCGACTTCGCCAACCAGAAAACGCCCTACGTCCTCGTCATGGGCGACAAGGAAGCCGAATCCCAATCCGTCAGCGTCCGCACACGCGGCAAAGGCGACCAGGGATCGATCCCGCTCACCGACTTCCTCACCCGCGCCACCACGCTCACCCAAACCCGCTCCGTTGAGCTATAAGCGACAGCACTGTAAACACGAGGATGCCCTGACGAACTACAATTAAAGAGCTTCAGGAACCGTCGCGAATTTCTTTAGCGCCCGATCAATAATCGCGTCGGCTTTGGTTATCCAACCCTCCTGGGGCAAGATCAAATCGATATCTACGCCTGCGGAACCCAGTTGCTGCAGGCGCAGAGCGCGATTCAAATCTTCGCCGATCAGGTTTCGTTCAATCGTCAATGGGTGGCCAAATTTTCCCAGCGGCTCCAGGAGAAAAATGACCGATGTTGGATAAATGCTTTTTGCACTTACTTCGTATAACTCGTGGGTTTTAAGGTTCCTGACGCTAACTCTCAACCCTTTATTGTCTGGGACATCACAAACATTTGCCTGCCGAGATGCGGACACCTTAACACTTTGTGAATTATTGGAAATTGATTTTTTGCACACTTGCTCTACCTCCGTGCAGAGGCTAAGCCCAAAGGTACGTTAAGTCAATAAAAATTGCTCAGAACGTCACCCAACAATATGTCTCCAAACCTCAGACCCCAACCCCAAACTCACCCGCTCCCGTCGCGTCGTTGTTCGAGTAAAAGTCATACGGCGTTCGGTGGTTGAACTGATACCGCTTGCGCAGCTCCGATCCCACCAGCAGTCCCACGGCCGCAATGCCCAGCCCGACAGAAACCCACCCCAGCGCGCGCATCGCGTGCCAGCTTGCCGGTGCCGCATTCTCCTGCATCTCATTGTCCGCCATGGAAACCTCTCCTTCGTTACCTACGATCATACCCCAGCTTTCGCCCGCCCTGTCCAGCCGCCGCGCCCCGCGCGCCCACTCAGCAGGAACCAATCTGGTCAAGCCATCGCTGCTTTTCCACTTCCGGCAGGAAGCTGGCCCGGAACGAATTCTCCGCCAGCCGCCGCAGCTCCTCGCGCGTAAACCCATGCACCGCATGCGCCAGCCAATACTCATCGGCCACCGTCGCGCCAAAGAACGCCGGATCATCCGAGTTCACCGTCACCATCAGCCCCGCGTCGAAGTAGCGCCGCAGCGGATGCTCTTCGCGCGACGGGCAAACTCCCGTCCTCACATTCGACCCCGGATTCAGTTCGAGCGGCACCTGCCGCCGACGCAGCTCCTCCATCAGCGCCGCGTCCCGCTCGGCGGAGAGCGCATGCCCCAGCCGCTCCGAGCCAATCCCAAGCGCCTCGCGAATCGCCTCCGGACCCGTCGTCTCGCCCGCATGGTTCGTCAGCCGCAGTCCCGCCGCCGCAGCCTCGGCATAGAGCGCGCGAAACGGCTCTGACCCGGCCTGCCGCTCGTCGCCGCCCAGCCCGATGCCGACAATCGACGGATGCTCGCGCCGCATCGCAGCCGCCAGCCGAAAGACCCGCGCCGCCTCGTCCAATGTGAAGTGCCGCACCGCGTCAAAAATCCAATAGAGCGTCACGCCCAGCTCGCGCTCGCCGCGCACGCGCGCACGCTCCAGCGCCGCAAAAATCCGCGCAAACAACTCCGGATCACGTCTGTCCTCTTCCGGTCGCAGTCGAAAAATCACGCCCACCGAGATATACACCTCGGCATGCCGCACGCCCTGCTCGGCCAGCGCCTCCAGCATCCGCCACGCCGCCAGCTCATACTCCGCCGGTCCGCGCAACTCTGTCACCACCGCCTTGAATGCCTGCAAAAATCCCGTGAAATCCTCATACGCATACAGCGCCTCAGCCTCGGCCAGCGTCATCGCGCTCGCTTGCTCGCCTTTAAGCGCGCTCAGCTCCACCAGCGTCCGCGGCGTAATCGTCCCTTCCAGATGCAGATGCAGCTCCGCCTTCGGCAGGCGGCGAATCCATTCTTCCATCGTTTCCATACGGGGGAAATCTCCATGCCGCATCGCAGCGTTGTTGGCGTGGCGTTGTTGGCGCAACCCGGTTCACTCAGCCCTATCGTTGCTGCATCGTCGGCGCGCGGTCGCTACCGCCCGCCCGTCGCGCGCGGCCTGCGCGCAAACTCCGAACGATGCCGACCGTAAAAGAAATAGATCACCAGTCCCACCGCCAGCCAGATAAAGAATCGATACCACGTTGAAACCGGCAGCCCGGCCATCAGCAGCAGGCAGAAAATCGCGCTCAGCGCCGGAATCACCGGCCCGCCCGGCACGCGAAATCCGCGCTTCCGGCCCGGATCGCGATAGCGCAGCACGATCACCCCGATCGACACCAGCATGAACGCAAACAGCGTCCCGATATTCGACAGATTCGCCAGCAGTTCAATATCGAACAACCCCGACGGAATCGCCACCAGAAATCCGGCCACCCACGTCGAAAACGCCGGCGTGCGAAAGACCGGATGCACCTTGCTGAAAACCCGCGGCAGCAGCCCGTCCCGCGACATCGAATACCACACCCGCGACTGCCCCAGTTGGTACACCAGCAGTGACGAAATCATGCCCATGATCGCGCCGATCAGGACTGCCAGCCTCACCCAGTGCAGCGGATGCGCACCCGGCATTCCCGACAGCTTCTTCAGCGCATTCACCACCGGCGCCGCGTCATCCACCATCGACTGCCACGGCACCAGCCCCGTCAGGCAGATGGCCACGCCCAGATACAGCACCGTGCAAACAATCAGCGTCGCAATGATCCCGATCGGCAGATCGCGCTGCGGATTCCTGCACTCCTCGGCCGCCGTCGAAACCGAATCAAAGCCGATATATGTGAAAAAAATGATCGATCCGCCGGCCAGCACGCCCGACCATCCATTCGGCATATACGGGTGCCAGTAGCCCGGATGCAGATACCCCAGCGCCGCCGAAACAAACACCAGAATCGCCACAATCTTCACCGCGACCATCGCGTTGTTCGCCTTCGCCGACTCGCGAATCCCGCGCACCAGCAGAACCGTCAGCAGCAGCACCACCAGAAACGCCGGAATGTTGAATCCAAAGTGCCAGCCGGGGTTGTAAATCGTGCGCCCCTGCAGGTCCGTCAGCCCGTCCGAAAGATACGCCGGCGAAATCCACCGCGCTGAAGGATGCAGCCCGAACCAGTCCAGAAAATCGACGACATGCGCAGCAAAACCCACGCTTACCGTCATATTCGATCCGGCATATTCCAGAATCAGATCCCAGCCAATGATCCACGCCACCAGTTCGCCCAGCGTCGCATACGTATACGTGTACGCCGACCCGGCAATCGGAATCATCGACGCCAGCTCCGCGTAACAAAGCCCCGTCAGCCCGCAGACAATCGCCACCAGCACCAGCGAAAGCGCAATCGCCGGTCCCGCGCCCGGTCGCCCGCCCAGGCCGCTGGCATGCATCAGATAGTTGATAAGCGGCGTCTCCAGCGGATTCGCCATCGTCGCCTTGCTGCCGGAGATCGCCGTCCCGATCACCGTGAAAATCCCCGAACCGATCACCGCGCCAATGCCCAGAGCCGTCAGCGACCACGGCCCCAGCGTCTTCTGCAGCCGATGCTCCGGATTCTCCGAATCCAGAATCAGCTTGTCGATCGACTTGCGCGCAAGCAACTGGCTGCCCAGGGGTTTTGCTCCTTCGCTTCCGATACAGACCGGTACGGATCAGACCTCATGCGCCAGCGACCGCCTAAAAAACCCGGCTCACGCGCTCTCACTCGAAGACTGTCTGTCCGAATATAACTCAGGCGGGGGATGTTCGTGGAGCGGCACCCATCGCGCCGCCCCACCTTTTTGTTGCGGCTTTTACCGCTTTGACTGTCCGCGTGATGCTTTCTTCACCTGCGCCTTGTTCGCGCCGCGCGCACCCGTCCGCGGTCCCTTCGGCGCAGCCTTCTTGCGCGCCGCGCGCTTCAGTTCCTTGCGTTCCTGCTTGTCTTCCACCTTCTTCGTATTCGCCATGCTTCTCTCTTTCCATTCTTTCCCGTGCGCTTCCGCCGCCGGGTTTCGCTTGTAATGCAGCATTCAGAATAACAGGCTCAATTTTCGCCGCTCTGCCCGCACTGCCTGAAACGCCTCACAGCCGCTCCAGTTGCGCAAACCGCTCCACCAGCTTCTTCACCCCCGCGCGCGGAAAATGCACTGTCAGCTTCGCGTCCTCGCCATCGCCCTCGCGCATCAGCACCGTCCCCTCGCCATACTTCCCGTGCCGCACGCGATTGCCCTTCTGCAATCCCGCCGCGCCGCGCGTCTCGGCCACTTCCATCTTCGGTCGCGGCAGCTTCGCCGTCGGCATCATCGTCCGACCGCCAAAAAACTTCGCAATATTGTCCAGCGAATCCGTCGGCGACTCTGCGTCCCGTCCAACCTGTTGTGTGGCACCCGCTTTCGGCGGCGTCACCACCGTTCCCGTCCATCGGCTGTTCATTCCCTGTCCTCGCCCGGCCTGCGGATACGGCGTCGCCCGCAGTCCCGACTGGCCCCGCCGACCCATCGGCGGGCGACCCGCCATCAACTGCGTGCCCGCACTCTGGTCCTCATCCTCATAGCTGTAGTGGCTCGCGCCATCCTCGTCCCCACGCGAATAGCCACTCCGGCCTCGCGCCGTGCCATCGGTGCCCACTCCCGCAGCCGTCCGCCACGGCGAGCCGAGATCCTCCATCAGCCGCGCCGGAATCTCCTCCAGAAACCGCGACGGAATGCTCGCCTCCGGCATATCGTTCCCATATCGCCGTCGATACTGCGCCCGCGTCAGAACCAGCGTATCCATCGCCCGCGTCATGCCCACGTAGCACAGCCTGCGCTCCTCTTCCAGCGCGTCGGGATCATTCAGCGACCGCGAATGCGGAAACAATCCCTCTTCCATCCCCGCCAGAAACACCAGCGGAAACTCCAGACCCTTCGCCGCATGCAGGCTCATCAGCGTCACCCGCGCGTCCGCCTTGAACTGATCCGTATCGGAAACCAGCGCCGCATGATCCAGAAAATCGCCCAGCGTCTCGCCGCGTTCCTCAGCATCCCGCGCCGCATTCGCCAGCTCCTTCAGGTTCTCAATCCGGCTCACCGCCTCCGGCGTTCCTTCCGCTTCCAGCGCCTTGATATACCCGCTGCGATCAATCAGAAACCGAATCAGCTCCGGCAGCGTTCCCCGCTCGCCCGGCTTGCGAAATCCCTCATCCGCCACCCGCTCGCGCGCTTCGCTTTCCGGTGCGTCCAGCTCGCCTTTTGCTGTCAGTCTTGCCGCCTGCTTCTGTCCCGCGCCGCGCGCGCTGCTCCGCGCAAACGGCGACAGCGCCGCCGCGTCAAACAACAGCGAAGCCTGCCCCGGCAGTGAATCCTGCCCGGAACCCTCGTCGCTCGCTGCATGCGCGCCAAAATCAAAGGCCGCCGCGTCCTCGCCGCTCGCAGACTCATCCGCATTCCCACCAAAGGCAAATCCGGCATCGCTCGCAGCAAACTCCGCGTCCGCATCCGCGCTCGCGTCACCGAGGCCAGTTTCGTCGCCACGAACCGCCAGATCCCCCTCCAGCTTCGCCGCAAACTCCGGCTCCAGAATCGCCTGCGCGTCCTCAATCAGCCGCCGAAATCCCTCCAGCGCAACCGCTGCGCGCGCCGGAATCAGCTTCTCCCGAATCGCCTGCCGCATCGCTGTCCACGTCGAGACACCCGTCTCCAGCGCCAGCCGTTCCAGCGTCTCCATCGTCGTCTTGCCAATCCCCCGCGTCGGCGTATTCACCACCCGCTGCAGCGCAATCGAATCCTGCGGATTCTGCACCAGTTTCAGGTAGCTCAGCAGATCGCGAATCTCCGCGCGCTCATAGAAGCTGAACCCGCCCACCATCGTGTACTGAATCCCGTACCGCCGCAGCGCCTCTTCCACCAGCCGCGACTGCGAGTTCGTCCGATAGAGCACCGCGCAGCGACCCGCGCGACCATCGTCCTCCCGTTCCGTCTCGCGCAGATACCGATTCACGCGGTCCGCCACAAACAGCGCCTCGTTCTCCCCATCCGGAGCTTCGTAGTACCCGATCAGCGAGCCGCCCTCGCGCTCCGTCCACAACGTCTTGCCCTTGCGCTGGGCATTGTTGGCCACCACCGCGCCAGCCGCCTCCAGAATCACCTGCGTCGAGCGATAGTTCTGCTCCAACCTCACGATCTTCGCATCCGCAAAATCCCGCTCAAACTCCAGAATGTTGCGAATATCGGCCCCGCGCCAGCTATAGATCGACTGATCCTCGTCGCCCACCGCACACACATTCTGCCGCTCGCCCGCCAACAGCTTCATCAGCTCATACTGCGGCCGGTTCGTGTCCTGATACTCATCCACCAGCAGATAGCGATACCGCCGCTGATACCGCTCGCGAACCTCGCTCGAAGCCCGCAACATCCGCACCGTCTCCAGCAGCAGATCGTCAAAATCCAGCGCGTTATTCTTCCGCAGCTCCGCCCTGTAGCTCGCATAAATATGCGCAATCCGCTCCGAACCCGGATCCGACGATCCCAGGTAATACTCCTCCGGATCGATCATGTGGCTCTTCGCCCAGGAAATCTTCCCCAGCACCGTCCGCGGCGTCAACTGCTTCGTGTCCAGCCCCAGCCGCTTCATCGTCGCCTTCACAATCGCCTGCTGGTCGTTCTCGTCGTAAATCGCAAAGCTCCGCGTCAGTCCCGCATCCGGCCCCGCGCCCACACGCAGCGACTCAATATCCCGCCGCAGCATCCGCACACACAGCGAATGAAACGTCGCAATCGTCGGCTTCGTCAGCGACCCGCGCTCCAGCAGCCGCTCCACGCGCTCTTCCATCTCGCGCGCCGCCTTGTTGGTAAACGTCACCGCCAGAATCGCATCCGGCACCACGCCTTTTTCCTCAATCAGCCACGCAATCCGGTGCGTAATCACCCGCGTCTTGCCCGACCCGGCCCCGGCCAGAATCAGCAGCGGACCCTCCGTCGTCTCCACCGCCGCCCGCTGCTCGGCATTCAGCTTGCCCAGCCTGTCCTGCATCTCCGCTCACCCGTCCTTTGCGCGTCGGCACCCGTGCGCGCCCCATCCTCAGTGTACCGTCCGCCCAAATTCGCCCTGTGCAAAGAACCCGCCCGTGCGGCTTCCGCTGCGCTGGCCACGTTCCGCCGCTACCCACCGCACCGAACGCATGGAAAATCTGGAAATTGGACAAAATAGACAATTTGTCTATTTTGTCCAATTTGTCCATTTTAGACAAAATCAGCGTTATACTCCTCTCATGGCCACCGTTTCCGCCACCGAAGCCAAACAGCGTTTCGCCGCCGTCCTCGACCAGGCCCAGCGCGAGCCGGTGCTCATCCGCCGCAATCAGCGCAGTGCCGCCATCCTGCTCTCGGTTCAGGATTTTGAACGCCTCAATTCTGCTCGCTGGACCGAACTGAATCGTCTCAGCGAAATTGCCTCTGCTCAGGCCAAGGCAAACGGTCTCTCCGAAGAGGCGCTTCAGGAAATCTTCGCCGACCGATGACTGCGCCGTATCGCATCGTCCTCGACACCAGCGTCCTCATCAGTTGGCTCATCTTCAACAGTCCAACGCCCACACGAGCCATCCGGAAAGCTCAGCGCGAGGCATTTCTGCTTGCCTCCACGGAGACGCTCGACGAGTTGCACAACGTTCTCATGCGGCCAAAATTTCATCGCGCCATCGACCTTTCCGTGCGTGAGAGCATCTTCTCGGAGTACAGCAGAAACGTCGTGAGGATTCGCATCACCACCCCCATCCGCCTCTGCCGCGACCCGCGCGACGACAAATTCCTCGCGCTCGCCCTCGACGGTCGCGCCGACCTCCTGCTCACCGGCGACGAAGACCTGCTCGCCCTCCATCCCTTTCGCGGCATCGCCATCCTCAGCCCCGCCGCATTCCTCACCGCAGACTAACCCCGCAACCAGCCGTCCGCGCCCAACCATCCGAACCCGAACGCCGCGCCCAAACGTCCGGTTTCAGCCGCGGTTCGCCGCTCCTGTAATCTGATCCCATCCATGTCCGAAGCCGTTCCCATCCCCGCCGAACCCGCAGCGCAGCCTTACCGCGTCGTCGTCTACTGCGCCTCCGCGCCCGGCAACCGTCCCGAATACATGCACTCGGCGCGCGAACTCGGCGCATCGCTCGCCGTCGAAGGCATCGGCCTCGTCTACGGCGGAGCCAGCGTCGGACTCATGGGCGCGGTCGCCGACGGCGCTCTGGCCGAGGGTGGCGAAGTCCTCGGCGTCCTGCCCGCCGTACTTGCCGACCGTGAGATCGCCCACGCCACGCTCATGCGTCTCAAAAGCCTCTACTACACCGACACCATGCACGAGCGCAAAGCCAAAATGCTCGATCTCTCCGACGCCGTCCTCGCCCTGCCCGGCGGCTACGGCACCCTCGACGAACTCATGGAAGCGCTCACCTGGCTCCAGCTCGGCATCCACGCCAAGCCTTGCATCCTCGTCAACCTTCTCGGTTACTATGATGGGTTGCTGGCTTTCCTCAACCGCGCCGTCCTTGAGGGATTCCTGAAATCCGAAAACCGCGCGCGCATCCTCGTCGCCAGTGACGTTCGGCACGCAATCCAGATCCTCCGGGAGTGGCGCTCATGAATCTTCGTCCTGCAATCCTTTCCGCCCTGTTCCTCACCGCAACACTTGTCGCGCCAGCGCAATCCACCGCGCCCACGCAGCCATCCGCTGCAACCCCCGCCGTCTCCACCGACCGTCCCATTCGCGTCGCCGTCGTCGGCCTCGTTCACGATCACGCGCTCGGCATCTTCGGCGCGCTCGCCCGCAATCAGAACGCCACGCTCGTCGGCATCGCCGAGCCGGACAAAAACCTCGTCGCGCTTTACTCCCAGCGATTCCACCTCGCCAGCTCGCTCTTTTACTCCGACGAAGCCCGCATGATCGAGGCCACACACCCCGACGCCGTCCTCGTCTACACCAGCATCCTCGACCACCGCAAAGCAATCGAAATCGCCGCCCATCATCACGTCCCCGCCGCCATGGTCGAAAAACCGCTCTCCACCACCCTCGACGACGCGCTCGCCATCCGCCGCGTCGCCCGCGCCACACACATCCGCGTCCTCGTCAACTACGAAACCACCTGGTACGCCAGCAACGCCGAAGCCCTCCGCGAAGCCAACAGCGGCATGCTCGGGACCATTCGCCGCGTCGTCGTCCACGACGGCCACGAAGGCCCCAAAGAGATCGGCGTCAGCCACACCTTCCTCAGTTGGCTCACCGACCCCCATCAGGCTGGCGCGGGAGCCATCTTCGACTTCGGCTGCTACGGTGCCGATCTCATGACCCTCCTCATGCACGGTCAGCCGCCGATCAGCGTCACCGCCGTCGCCATGCACGACAAACCGCAAACCTACCCCAACGTCGAGGACGACGCCACCATCATCCTCCGCTACAAGGGCACGCAGGCCGTCCTCGAACCCTCCTGGTCCTGGAGCTTCGCGCGCAAGGATATGGAGGTCTACGGCACCAGCGGCTACCTCGTCACCGAAGCCGAAAACCGCATCCGCACCCGCTACAAGGGCCAGCTCGCCGACGAAGAACACGAAGCTCCGCGCCTCGTCGCCAACCAGCAGAACTCGCTCGACTACCTCGCCGCCGTCCTTCACGGCCAGCTCAACCCTCACGACGATCTTTCTTCGCTCTCCACCAACCTGGTCGTCATGCAGATCCTCACCGCCGCCGTCGAATCCGCCCACACCGGACGCACCGTCCCCATCACCCCGCTGCCAACCAACTGATCGCTCGTCTAAAGATCATGGAAACCGCGCTCAGCCTTCAGGACCAGCTCGACTCCATCACCGCCAACACCCGCACCCTCGTGCCCGCCGAGCGGCTTGAAATCGGCGAGCGCGCCATCGCCGAACTCTTCTCGACCGGCATCGAAGACGGCATCCTGCCCGTCGGCGCTCAGGCTCCCGAATTCACCCTGCCCGACTCCACCGGACGACTCCAGCGCAGCCGCGACCTGCTCGCGCTGGGCCCGCTCGTCGTCAGCTTCTTCCGTGGCCGCTGGTGCCCCTACTGCATGACCGAACTCGAAGCCTGGCGCGATCTCCACACTCAGCTCCGCGCCGCCGGCGCGCTCTTTGTCGCCATCAGCCCGCAAACCCGGCACCAGTCCGACTTCACCCTCCAGCAGCACCATCTGCCCTTCCCGCTGCTCCACGACGAAGCCTCCGCGCTCGCCGCCCAGTTCGGCCTCGTCTACACCGTTCCCGACTACCACCAGCGCTATCTCCGCTCCATCCTCGTCAATCTCCCGTTCCTCAACGGCGAACCCTCCTGGACCCTACCCATTCCCGCCACCTTCCTGCTCGATACCAGCGGAATCATCCGCTTCGCTCAGGCCCACGCCGACTTCCGCGTCCGCCCTGAACCCTCCAGCGTCCTCGACGCGCTCTTCGCCCTCACCCTGCGCTGAAAAACCGCATGAAAAATCCATCCCCGCACCACGCAACCCCCGGCGAATTCTCCGCGTCTCACTCCTCGTCGATTCCCTGTGCTTTTGTCCTGGCGCTTTTGCGCGATAATCAGATTGGCCCGAACTGGGCCGCACTCTGGAAGGAGTTGTCAGCAACCATGAAAAAACTCGCCGTACTCCTCGCTCTGCTTTTCACTTTCACCACCGCATCCTTCGCCGACATCGTCGTCCTCCATGACGGTCGCAGCTACTCCGGCACCTTCACCGGCGCCCCCGGCGGCAAACTCGTCTTCAAGGACATGCAGGGCATTCAGTACACCTTCCCGCTCGCCCAGGTCCAGTCCATCGTCTTCTCCAATCTCGCCGACCACATCACCCTGCGCGGCGGCCACGCCTACAAGGGCCAGCTCGTCGGCGTCACCACCCTGCCCTTCAACGGACAGAACGGCATCTCCTATGTCTTCCCGCTCGCTGACGTCACCACGATCATCTTTTCTGAGCAGGCTTCGCCGTCCGCTCCCATGACCACCGCCTCCATGGGCCAGCCCGGCTCAGCCATGGCCGGAGGTGGAATGGTCAGTGCGCCCGGTAGCGCTTCCATGATGGACGCCTCGCCCATGGCCAACGGCGCACCCGGCGCGGCCACCACGCGCAACTCCATCATCATCCCCTCCGGCACGCAAATCGATGTCCGCACCGATGTCCCCATTGACACGACCAAAGACACCGCCGGAATCCAGTACAACGCCACCATCCAGAACAACGTCCGCGACAGCATGGGTGCCGTCACCATCCCCGCCGGAACCCGCGCCAAACTTCAGGTCGTTGACGCCTCTCAGGGTGGCATCCACGGCCAGGCCTACGCGCTCGACCTCTACTCAATCAACGTCAACGGCATGACCTATCGCGTCGACTCAAGCTCCGTCGGCGGACAGGAGGGCGTCGGCCTCAACAAGCGCACCGCGCTCTTCGGCGGCGGCGGTCTCGCTCTCGGCTCGCTGCTCGGCGCAGCCTTCGGCGGCGGCAAAGGCGCGGCCATCGGCGCGCTCGCCGGCGGGATCGGCGGCATCGGCGCGCAGATCTTCACCCACGGCAAAACCGTCAAAGTCCCCGCCGAAACCGTGCTCAGCTTCCAGTTGCAGCGCACCCTCGTCATGCACCCCTAACCCGGCACCCGTAACCCGGCTCACCTGCGCGCTGCGCGATCCTTCGGCCCGCGCAGCGTCCATCGTCGGCATCGTCGCTTCGAGCAATGTTCCGTCCAGCACTGTCAATTCCAGTGCCCACCCATCCGCCCCATGTCCGCCGAAACCATCCCGCTGCTCTCCATCCGCGACCTGCGCGTCCGCTTCGGCGCGCTCGATGCCGTCCGCGGCGTCTCGCTCACGCTTGCTCCCGGTGAAGTCCTCGGCCTGGTCGGCGAATCCGGCTCCGGCAAAAGCGCCACCGCGCTTGCCATCCTGGGCCTGCACCCACCTGCAGTCCAGGTCACCGGCTCCATCCAGTTTGCTGGCCGCGAACTTCTCGGCCTCACGCACCGCTCACTCCGCACCCTGCGCGGCCGCCAGATTGCCATGATCTTTCAGGAGCCGATGACCGCCCTCAACCCCGTCATGACCATCGGCGCGCAGCTCGCCGAAGCCATCCGCGCCCACCCCAGCCAGCCGCGCCTCACCCGTACCAGTCTTCGCGACCGAGTTGTCGCCGCACTCGAATCCGTCGCCATCCCCGCCTCGCGCCTCGACGATTTTCCCCACCAATTCTCCGGCGGCCAGCGCCAGCGCGTCCTCATCGCCATGGCGCTCGTCCACAACCCCGCCCTGCTCATCGCCGACGAGCCAACCACCGCCCTCGACGTCACCGTCCAGGCGCAGATACTCTCACTGCTCGCTCAACTCCAGAGCACGCGCGGCCTCGCCATGCTCTTCACCAGCCACGACCTCGCCGTCATCCGCCAGGTCGCCACCCGCGTCGCCGTCATGCGCCACGGCCACATCCTCGAAACCGGCCCGGTCGCAGAGGTCTTCGCCCACCCCGAACACCCCTACACCCAACAGCTACTCCGCGCCGCACCCACCATGACCACCGACCGCACCCAACCGCTGGCCACCCTTTAGAACTTGAAGAACCCCGGCACCACCATCGCCACCACTCCCATACCCATCAGCGCGCAAAAATACAGCCGGTAGCCCAGATAGCTGATCCGCAGCACCTCGGACTCGGCTTGCGCCACCAGCACATCCTGCGCCAGCAGCGCGCGCGTCCGCTGCACCAGCCGCGCAAAATAGTATCCTGCCAGCGCAGGAATCGACAGGAGCATCCCCAGCGTCCCAACTACCAGCGCCAGATTGATTCCATGCCGCAGCGCAAACATGCCCAGATCGATAAATCCAACCACACAGACGAAATTCGCGACAATCAACAGGACCGAGTGCTGAGTCATCCACGACCACCCCATCAGGGCCTGCACCCAACTCGCCTCATTCTCCCGCCGAATCTCCGGAAAAATATCCATCCCATCCTCCACGCCAACGCGATTCGCAACTGCAACCACTCTCCCGCATCCCACCCGTCAAGTCAAGCGCGTTGCTCCCACAGACCGCAAGCAGCGACGCACCCAATGCACCCTGACGACTGCCCCCTGGCCACTCCCGCGCAATGCCCTTACGTTACACTCATCTCAGCCATGGTCTTCGTCCTCGACAACTATGATTCCTTCACCTACAACCTCGTCCAGTACCTCGGCGAACTCGGTGCCGAGATGCTCATCCGCCGCAACGACGAGCTTTCCGTCGACGAAGTCGAAGCCCTCGCGCCCGACCGCATCCTGCTCTCGCCCGGCCCCTGCACGCCGCAGGAAGCCGGCATCCTCATCCCGCTCATCCAGCGCATGGCCGGTCGCGCGCCCATCCTCGGCGTCTGCCTCGGCCACCAGGCCATCGGTGCCGCCTTCGGAGCCAACGTCATCCGCGCCGCCGAGCTGAAGCACGGCAAAACCAGCCCCATCGACCACGACGGCCAGGGCATCTTCGTCGGCCTGCCCACGCCGCTCACCTGCACCCGCTACCACTCCCTCATCGTCGACGAATCCACCCTGCCCGACACGCTCATCCCCACCGCGCACACGCCCGACTCCACCGGCTCGCCCGTCCTCATGGGCCTGCGCCATCGCACCCTCCCCATCGAAGGCGTCCAGTTCCACCCCGAAAGCGTCCTCACCGAGGGTGGCCGCCAGATGATCCGCAACTTCCTCGCCATGTAACCCGCCGCAATGCCGAAGCGCCCACTGACCATCCTCGCGCTCATTCCTGCGCTCGCACTCTGCGCCGCACTGCAATCCCTTCCTGCGCAAACCCCGGCACCCGCATCCGCGCCAACCACAACTGCGCCCGCAACAGCCACCCCGCCCATCGCGCTCGTCCGCCTCGACCCCACCCTCACGCTCACCGGATCGCTCACCGTCACCGGCTCCCGCGCCGCCATCGGCTCCAGCGGCTCGGTCACCGCCGGCTCGCGCACCGCCCGGCTCACCCTCCCCGGTCGCGGCCATCTCAGCCTCTGCTCGACCACACGCGCCACCTTCACCCTCGATCCCGCTCACCCTGCCGCCGACCACTCCGGCCTCATGATCTCGCTCGACCACGGTGCCGTCGAAACCGACTTCCACACCGGCCAGCTCTCCGACGTCATCCTCACCCCCGACTTCCGCATCCTCATCAGCGGTCCCGGCGACTCCGCCGTACAGGTCCGCCTCGCCGACCACGGCGACACCTGCGTCGACAACCACGGCAAACACCCGCCCTACGTCACCGTCACCAGCCTCTTCACCGGCCAGGCCTACCGCGTCCAGCCCAACCAGCGCGTCCTCTTCCAGCACGGCTCCGTCAGCGAGGTCGTCGACAACGAATCCGAATCCTGCGGCTGCCCGCCTGACCCGACGCGCACCCTCGGCAACAACGCCTTCCCCGTCGCCCAGTCCGCCGGACTCGAACCCCTGCCCACCCCACCACCCAACGCCACCCAGCCCGGCATCGTCCACGCCCAGGCCACCGCCGCCCTCAGCTACAACGGAGCAGCAGGAGGCGCGGCAGCAAGCACAGCCGCCAACCCCGCAGCAGAATCCGAAGCCAGCGCAGCAGCCTCACCCACGTCGCCAGCAACTGCGGCAGCCGCGCAAACCCAGGCCGCGCAGCCGCCGACTCCGCCCAAAAAACCTGGCGTCTTCCACCGCATCGGCCACTTTTTCCATCGACTATTTCGCGGAGCCTGAATCGGCTCACGCGTTCGGCTCAACCCTACGCCGCCATCGCCCCACAAGCGCAGCCCGGCATGCCGCCAGACATCTTCCCTTGGATCCGGCTCAGCTTCACGCCACAGCCAGTTGCGTCCCCGTCTGACTCGCAGTATTCAGTCCCGCCCCGCTCAGCAGCCCATCCGCCGCGTTCCCGCCCGTCGGCGTCTGCAGCACGCTCTCCAGCTCGCTCAGCAGCTTCGAGAAAAATCCCTCATTCCCCGTCGCCGCCGCATTTTCCGCCGCCGCGCCACTGGAGTTTCCCGCAGCATTGCCGATAGACAAAACAGATGACGAAGTGTTCCCCGTGCCATTCGAACTTCCGTTCAGCGCCGAGACGCCCTCGCTCAACCCATTGCCGCCCAACCCATTGCTGCCCAGCCCGTTGCTGGTGCCCGCGTTGCCTTCCAGCGCGCTCACCAGCGCCGCAAAGCTCGGCGACGTCAGCACCCGGCTCAGGTTCAGCGCCGGATTCGACACAATGCTGTCCAGCGTCGCCTGCGCGCTGGCAATCACCGGCGTCAGGCTGCCGTTCAGCGACGTACTGCCGCCAGCCTGCCCACTCACCAGCGCATTCGTCGTCTGCGCCAACTGGCTCGTGCTCGCCTCCAGGCTGCTCCAGATCGTCCTACTCGCAGTCGTTCCCGTATTCGTCGTTACTGCGCCCGTGTTCGTCGTCAATGTGATGGACATTGTCCACCTCCTCGCTCCCGTTGCCGCGCGGAGTCTTCCTCCCACACATGCCCGATCCTGCTCGTCGGCTCCTATTGCCGACTACCGACAGCTTCTCTCGCACACAGGTTTTCCACAAGAGTCCCAGCCACTCTTTGTTCCAGCCGTCGTTTCAAAATGAGTCAGTCGGATAAGGGTGTTTCAAAACGGAGCAGCCAGCGCCACCACTAACCACCCCGCAACCTCATCCTCACCCCTCGCGCGCACGCTCCACAGCCCGCACCACCGCCTGCGCCTTGTTCAGGCACTCCTCATACTCAGCCTCCGGCACAGAATCCGCCACAATCCCCGCGCCAGCCTGGATATGCGCCACCCCATCCCGCGCCACCATCGTACGGATCGCGATGCAGCTTTCCAGATTCCCGCTGAAATCCGCATACAGCACCGCACCGCCATACACCCCGCGCCGCGCCGGCTCCAGCTCCTCGATCACTTCCATCGCCCTCACCTTCGGAGCGCCCGACAGCGTTCCTGCCGGAAAACACGCCCGCAGCGCATCCACAGCCGTCAGCCCTTCGCGCAGCCGACCGCTCAGCGCGCTCACCATGTGCATCACATGGCTATACCGCTCCACATACATCAGCCTGTCCACCGTCACGCTGCCAAACTCGCTCACGCGACCCACATCATTCCGCCCCAGATCCACCAGCATCACATGCTCGCTGCGTTCCTTCTCGTCGGCCATCATCTCCGCTTCCAGCGCCGCATCCTCCGCCGGGTCGCCGCTGCGCCGCCGCGTCCCGGCAATCGGCTTGTACTCCACACGCCCATCCTGCACCCGCACCAGCATCTCCGGCGACGAGCCGGCAATCTCAATCGGGCCGGCCGCAGTCAGGCTCTTCTTCGCAGACTTTTTCTTCGCCGTCTTCTTCGGCTCACCCTCCGGCCGCAGCCGCAGATAGTAGAGATACGGCGACGGATTCACCATCCGCAGCGCGCGATACACCGCAAACGCATCCACATCCAGGTCCACGTCCAGCCGCTGCGAATACACCGTCTGAAACACATCTCCCGCGCGAACATACTCGCGAATCCGCTCCACGCCTTCCAGATACGCCTGCTTCCGCGTCCGATGCCGTATCTTTAGCTTCCCGCCAGCCTTCGTCGCGCGCGGCAGCTTCGGCAGCGGACGCGCCAGCCGCCGCTCCAGCCGCTCCAGCCGCTTCACCGCCCGCTCCCACGCCTTCGCCGGCGTCTCCAGCGTCACATCCGCCGTCACCACCAGCAGAATCTCCCGCCTCACATGGTCAAACGCCATCACCTGATCAAAAAACAGCAGACACGCATCCGGAATCTTCAGCTCATCGTCGGCCCGCTCCGGCAGATTCTCCACCAGCCTCACCGCGTCGTAGCTGAAAAAACCCACCGCCCCGGCCGTAAACGGCGGCAGGTCCGCAACACGCGCCGCCCTGTGCCCGCTCAGCGCCTCGCGCAGCACGCGGAAAACATCGCCCTCCATCGTGACCGTCCGCCCGCCCTCGGTCACGGCAATCTCGCGCCCGCGCGCCACAATCCGCTTGTACGGATCGATCCCGATAAACGTGTACCGCCCTACCTGCTGCCCGTTCTCCACCGACTCCAGCAGAAAACACTCCGGCTCATCCCACGCCAGCCGCAGAAACGCCGAAACCGGCGTCTCCAGGTCCGCCGTCAATCGCCGAACCACCGGCACCAGCGTATGCTCCCGCGCCAGCGCCAGAAACTCTTTCCGCCCTGCCACCTTGCTCTCAGCCCGCTTCATCTCTTGCCCAGTCTAAACGCTGCTGCTCGTCAGCCGTCCATTGCACATTTGCATTTCTGCTTCATACAAAGAAAAACCCCTGCGCGCTCAGCCGCAGGGGTTCTGTATTTGCCGCTTGCTCTTGTTCCCGCCAGCGCCGCTTTTACTTCGCCGCCTTCGCCACCTGCCCGGCAATCCACGCATACGTCTTTTCCATCCCCGTCTTCAGCGGCTGCGTCGGCTGCCAGCCCAGCTTCTCCTGGATCAGCCGATTATCCGACGTCCGTCCGCGCACGCCCTGCGGCCCCGGAATATGCTTCTTCGCGAGCTTCTTTCCGGCAATCTCCATCGCCATCGACGCCAGTTGATTGATCGTCACCATCTCTTCCGATCCGATATTCACCGGCCCGGCGAAATCCGACTCCATCAGCCGCCTCACGCCCTCCACGCACTCGTCCACGTAGAGAAACGTCCGCGTCTGTTCGCCGTCGCCCCATATCTCCATCTCGCCGCCATCCACAGCCTCGGCCACCTTGCGACAGATCGCCGCCGGAGCCTTCTCGCGTCCCCCGCGCCACGTTCCCTCCGGGCCAAAGATGTTGTGGAACCGCGCCACATGCACCTCGATCCCGTAGTTCCGCATGTACGCAAAATACAGCCGCTCGCTGAACAGCTTCTCCCACCCATACTCGCTGTCCGGTGCCGCCGGATACGCCGAATCCTCGCTGCAGATCGGATTGTTCGGGTCCAGTTGGTTCCGTTCCGGATACATGCACGCCGACGACGAGTAGAAAAACTTCTTCACTCCCGCCAGCCGACCCGCTTCCAGAATATTCAGATTGATCGTCGCCGAGTTATGCAATACCGCCGCATCATGCTCGCCCGTAAAGATGTATCCCGCGCCGCCCATATCCGCCGCCAGTTGATACACCTCGTCGACGCCCTCCACCACGCGCGCGGCCACCGTCTGGTCACGCAGATCGCCCACCACAAAATCCTGACAGGCCGTCGCGGAAAACTCCGGCATCTTCAGGTCCGCGCCGCGCACCCAGTTGCCCTCCGCCGCCAGTCGCCGCGCCAGGTGAGAGCCAATAAAACCGCCCGCACCAGCCACCAGTACCCGCTTTTGTCTCGTCATACCCTCAAGTCTACCAGCGGTCTCATTACAGCCGCGCTACTGTTTCGGCTGCGATCCTGCGTTTCTCATTACTTTTGTACTAATCCTCCTGTGTTTTTTCTTTCTTTCCTCTATTTTGCATAACTTTATTTTGTCCTAATGCCATTTCACCGTTTCTCCTTCTGCGATTTTCCTCCTTCAGCGCATCTTCGCTCCCGCGCAGTTGACGACCGTTCCACCCCCGGCCTAGACTCAATTCGTTTGGTCTGGAGCACCCGGTTCCCAGCCAGACCGCCCGGCGAAAGACCCTTTCGCACAGCGGGCGCGGGTCGTTTTCCGAACCGGACCCACCGTCCGCACTGTCACCTCTATCGTGCGCCTCTTTTTTCCGCCGATAGACTGAGCACAGCGGCTGACGTGCGCGGGCCGCGAGCCACCCTCCCCGCCCGGCGCTGACACTGGAGAATCGCTCACATGGCTTCGACCATCACCCTCGAACAGGAAACCAATCCCTGGGAAGCGCAATCGGCTCGCTTTGACTTCGCCGCGCGCAAGCTCAACCTCGACCCCGGCATCTGGAAGGTGCTCAACTCGCCTTCCCGCGAGATCATCGTCCACTTCCCCGTCACCATGGACGACGGTCGCATCGAACTCTTCACTGGCTATCGCGTCCAGCACTCCATCGCCCGCGGACCCGGCAAAGGCGGCATCCGCTACGCTCCCGACGTCACCCTCGACGAAGTCCGCGCCCTGGCCAGTTGGATGACCTGGAAGTGCGCCGTCGTCAACATTCCCTTCGGCGGAGCCAAGGGCGGCGTCATCTGCGACCCGCGCAAAATGAGCCAGGGCGAACTGGAGCGCCTCACCCGTCGCTACACGTCGGAGATCATCGAGTTCATCGGACCCGAAAAAGACGTGCCCGCGCCCGACGTCAACACCAACGAGCAGACCATGGCCTGGATCATGGACACCTACTCCATGCACATGCGCCAGACCGTCACCAGCGTCGTCACCGGCAAGCCACTCAACATTGGCGGCTCGCGCGGCCGCCGCGAAGCCACCGGACGCGGCGTCATGGTCATGTGCGACAAGAGCCTGGCCTATCTCAAAATGAAACCCGAAAACTGCCGCGTCATCGTCCAGGGTTTCGGCAACGTCGGCTCCAACTCCGCTCGCCTGCTCGCCCTCAAGGGTTACAAAATCATCGGCATCGCCGAGTACGACGGCGGCCTCTACAACGCCGTCGGCATCGACATCGGCAAGCTGCTCGAATACCGCGACCGCAACGGCTCCATCCACGGCTTCAAGGGTGCCGAAGCCATCGACTCCGCCACGCTGCTCGAAACCGAAACCGACATTCTCATCCCCGCCGCCACTGAGAACGTCATCACCAGCCAGAACGCCGCGCGCATCCGCACCCGCATTCTCATCGAAGGCGCCAATGGACCCACCACCGCCGTCGCCGACGAAATCCTCGCCGAAAAAGGCGTCTTCGTCGTCCCCGACATTCTAGCCAACTCCGGCGGCGTCACCGCCAGTTATTTTGAATGGGTCCAGGACCGCATGGGCTACTTCTGGAACGAAGCCACCGTCATCGAGCGACTCGAAGAGATCCTCAGCTTCAGCTTCGACGATGTCGTCCGCTACGCCGAAACCCACAGCGTCAACAACCGCATCGCCGCCTACATGCTGGCCATCGATCGCGTCGCCTTCACCATCCAGCAGCGCGGCATCTACGCCTGACCCAGCCACGCCGCCTCACGCAACCCGAAGCTCCGGCAGCTCACCCGCTCGCCGGAGCTTTTTCGCGCCGCACGCTCGCCGCATGATCGCCTCAGGTCTGCGCGGCCTCTTCATTGTCCTCCGCGTCCTCCGCCGCAAACCCGCGAAACACCCACCGATACAGCCCGCCCACAAACGTCCGATCCTGCAAAAAAATCAGCACCGACGTCAGCACAATGCTGAACAGCACCACGGCATACGTCGTGTTCTGGATGAAGTCCCCATGCGCCAGCTTCTGCTGCAACGGCAGCGAAGCCAGCACAGCCGCCGCCAATCCCTTCGGAGCCATCGCCGCCATACGGCTCCCGTCCATCCGCGTCGTCGTCCGCGTCACGCCCAGCCTCACCACCGGCACGCGCACCACAAACAGCATCGCCGTCACGCCCAGCCCGAACAGCATCGAAGACAGATCACGAAACCGGATTGACAGCCCGATATACACAAAGAAAAACGTCTTCAGCAGAAACACAATCTCGGCGAAAAATCCCTTCTCGCGGCTGTTAAGGCCCACCGGCTCCAGCGTCGGAAACCGCTTCGACATCAGCGCCCCATGCCAGGCCACATTCCCCAGCCCGATCCCAAACACCAGCGCCGCAATCGCACCGCTATAGCCCAGCATCTCCGCCAACCCGAAGATCAAAAACAGAAACGCCGCCGTCGTAAACATCCCATTCTGCAGCGTCCTCACGCGGCTCAGCAGATTCGACCAGAACACCGCTCCCGCCGCGCCAATCAGCCCGGCCAGCAGAAACGATCCCACCAGCGCGCCCAGAATCTTTCCCGGTTCCACATTCCCGGCATGCAGCCCATCCAGCAGCGCCAGCGCCAGCACGATCGACACCACATCGCTGATCGCCGACTCCAGAAACAGCACCGCCGCCGAATGCTTCCCCATCTTCAACTGTGCCGCAATCGGAATCACCACCGCCGGCGACGTGCCGCCCAGGATCGCGCCCATCAGCACCGCCGTCCCCACGCTCACATGCGCCACGCGCCACGCCGCCAGTGCCACCACCACCGTCGTCGCCACAAAGTTCAGCACCGACAGCAGAAACGACCCGTGCAGCACCTGCCGGATCGTCCCCAGTTGCAGCTCCGTCCCGCTCTCAAACAGCAGGAAGACCAGCGTCACCGTCGTAAACACCGGCCCCACGCTGCCAAACTGCTCCGGCCTCACCAGATGCGTCACCGGACCCAGCAGCAGCCCAATCACGATCAGCAGCAACACGTCCGGCACGCGCGTCCGCGCGAACAACGCCACAAACAAGTGCGCGCCAAAGACCAGCGCCCCAATAAACGCAATCACCAGAGCCGGCATTCCACCTCCTCATCGCGTTCCCCGTCCGCTCCTTCCAGCTTATCGCCTCGGCGCGCTCATCCCGTCCACGCCGACTCACAATCTTCCACGCGCTCTCTCATTTTCTAAATCAAAATATCCATTCGATTTTGTAGACATCGACTGTTTTTCTCTGTTATCCTTCGGCTCTCCATCGAACGCCGCCGAATGCCAAAGTCGAAACCCACTCCCGCCCCCTATCGCGCTCACCGTCAGCGCCAGCGCCGCCGCATCCTCGACGCCGCACGCGCGCTCTTTGACGCGAGCGGCATCGACCGCGTCACCATGGCCGAGATCACCGCCGCCAGCGGCCTTCAACCCTCCACGCTCTACCAATACTTTCCCAACAAGGACGAGATCGTCGCCGCCCTCGTCAGCGAACTCTTCGCCCACGACCACCCCCTGGCTCAGCAGCGCATGGACCAGGCTCGCGACTCGCTCGACCGCATCGCTGCGCTCTTCAATTTCCTCGCCGAAGACCTCGCCCGCAACCCCGCAAACGCCCGCTTCATGGCCCAGTTCGACGCGCTCTACGCCCGCGACTGGCCCGTCGAAAAACTCCTCGCCATCGAAGCGCGCAGCGGCCTGCGCAGCTTCCATTTCCTCGCCCGGCTCATCCGCCAAGGCATCGCCGACGGCTCCCTCCGCGGCGACCTGCAACCATCGCTCACTCTCCACGCCGTGCTCAACGCCGTCGTCGGCCTCGAGCGCCGACTCGCCTCGCTCGGCAGCAAAGTCGAGCAGGAGTTCGCCCAGCCCGTCGACCGGCTCTTTCGCGAAGCCCTGCGCATCCTCCTGCTCGGCCTGGCCTCGCCGCGCGCCGCGCGCCGCTTCCGCAGCCAGCCCGCGAAAAGCATAAAGCCGCCGTCATCCCTCCCGAAAAAAGCAGTTCGCGCGAAGCAGCAACCCTCCGCCACGCGCCCCGCAAACCAACCTCGCAAACCCCGCTCGCAATCCCGCGCCCAATCTCGCGCCCAATCCCGAACCACCGGAGAAACCCGATGAACTCCCGCACCGCCCGCTTATCCATCCGCCTGTCCGCCCTGCTCGCCATTCTCGCGCTCGTTCCCGCGCCACGCCTCGCCGCGCAGGCCAGTTCCCCGCGCAAGACGCTCGCCGCGGACCTCAACTGGCGATTC
Source organism: Acidobacteriota bacterium (assembly GCA_021846275.1). Taxonomy (GTDB): domain Bacteria; phylum Acidobacteriota; class Terriglobia; order Terriglobales; family Acidobacteriaceae; genus Acidicapsa. The sequence continues at coordinate 90,751 of JAJZBZ010000005.1, read as the reverse complement.
ACTCTCGGCGATCCCGCCGGTGCCGAATCCCCCGCCTTCGATGACGCCGCCTGGTCCGTCGTCAACCTCCCGCACGACTGGAGCATCGCCAGCGCGCCCGATCCGAAAAACCCCGGCGGCGGCGGCGAAGGCTTCTATCCTGGCGGCATCGGCTGGTATCGCAAAACCTTCCACGCGCCCGCCTCATGGCAAGGCCGTCAGGTCAGCGTCGAGTTCGACGGCGTCTACCACCACGCCACCGTCTACCTCAACGGCCATCGCCTCGGCTTCCACGCCTACGGCTACACCAGCTTCCGCTTCGACCTCACCTCACAGATCCACTACGGCGCCGCCAACCTGCTCGCCGTCCGCGTCGACAACTCCGACCAGCCCAACAGCCGCTGGTACTCCGGCTCCGGCATCTACCGCCACGTCCGCTTCGTCGTCGCCGCGCCCACTCACATCGCCCACTGGGGAGTCTTCGTCTCCACGCCGCAGGTCACGCCCGCTCAGGCTCAGGTCGTCCTCCAGACGCAGATCGTCAACCGCTCCACCACCACCACTCACCTCACGCTCTCGACCACCCTCCTCGACCGCAGCGGAAAACCCGTCGCCACAGCCCACACCCCACTCGACCTCGCGCCCAATCAAAGCACCACCGCGAGCCAGACCATCCCCGTCGCCCACCCCGCGCTCTGGTCGCCCGCTTCGCCCACGCTCTACCGCGCCGTCTCCACGCTCGTCAGCAGCACCCACCAGCCGCTGGACCGCATCGAAACCCCCTTCGGCATCCGTTCCCTCGCCTGGTCGGCGGAAAACGGACTCCTGCTCAACGGCCAGCCCATCAAGCTCCACGGTGGCAGCGTCCACCACGACAACGGCCCGCTCGGGGCCGCCGCCTTTGACCGCGCCGAAGTCCGCCGCGTCCAGCTCCTCAAGGCCGCCGGCATGAACGCCGTCCGCACCGCCCACAACCCGCCATCCCCAGCCTTTCTCGACGCCTGCGACCGCCTCGGCCTGCTCGTTCTCGACGAGCCGTTCGACGTCTGGCAGGCCCACAAAGTCAGATTCGACTACGCCTCCGATTTCGACCAGAACTGGCAGCGCGACATCGCCTCCATGGTCCGCCGCGACCGCAACCACCCCTCCATCGTCATCTGGGGCATCGGCAACGAAATTCCGGAACTGGAAACCCCCAAAGGCGCGCCGCTCGCCCGCCGGCTCATCGCCGCCGTCCACGCGCTGGACTCCACGCGCCCGCTCACGCTCGCCTTCCCCGGCACAACAACCCTGCCCAACGCCGCCGCCGTCTTCTCGCAGCTCGACATCACCGGCTACAACTACAACATCCTGCCCACCTACCAGAGCGACCACCGGGCCATCCCCTCGCGCCTCATGCTCACCACCGAGTCCTACCCCGCCAAAGCCTTCCCGCTCTGGCAGATCAGCCACGACCACCCTTACATCCTCGGCGACCTCACCTGGACCGCCATGGACTACCTCGGCGAATCCGGCATCGGTGCCTGGTCCTACGCCACACCCGACCAGGCCCGCCAGATCACCGGCATGATGAACCTGCTCACCGGCACCGCCTTCGTCGATCAGCTCTTCTCCGCCATGGCCACCGGCAAGGACATGAACGCCATGATGTCCAAAAACGCCACCCCCGAACAGAAAGCCCTTGCCGCCGTCTTCAATCACGGCTTCCCCTGGCACGCCGCCGCCTGCGGCGACCTCGACCTCATCGGCAACCGCAAACCCATCTCGTTCTACCGCGACATCGTCTGGAACGGCGGCGACCGCCTTTACACCGCCATACGCCAGCCCGCGCCGCCGGGCGAATCCATCGTCGCCGTCGGCTGGGCCACTTACCCCGCCGTCCCAAGCTGGACCTGGCCCGGCCACGAAGGCCGGCCGCTCGACGTCGAAGTCGATTCCCGCGCCGACTCCGTCCGCCTCTACCTCAACGGCAAGCTCCTTGGCGAAAAACCCACGGGAGCAGCCCAGCAGTTCCAGGCCATCTTCTCGGTCCCCTACCAGCCCGGCACGCTCGAATCCGTAGCCCTGCGCCAGGGCCGCGTCGTCGCCCGCCAGACGCTCACCACCACCGGCCCGGCCACGCGCCTGCGCCTCATCCCGGACCGCGCCACGCTCTCGGCCAACGGCGAAGACCTCGCCTTCGTTCAGGTCCAGGCCGTTGACGCAGCCGGCCGTCCAGTCCTCGACGCCGCGCAACTCGCCCACTTCACCGTCAGCGGCCCGGCCACCATCGCCGCCGTCGCCAACGCCGACCAGCAGGACTCAGCCCCCTATCAGGGCACCGACCGCAAACTCTACCAGGGCCGCGCGCTCGTCATCCTCCGCACCACCCCTCACTCCGGCCCCATCACCCTCAGCGTCAACGCACCCAACCTCGCCGCCGCCACCACGCAACTCACCTCCACCACCCCAGCCATCAGCCAACCCCAGCTCCGCTGAACACCCCCCATCCGCCGTCCTCAGCCAACTCGGATATCCCATCTGAGCTTCCACCTGGATGGGAAACGCAGGTGCCAGCGCCGTCATTGCTGTTGCCCTTGCCTTCGCCTTTTTGTTGTCATTCCCGCAGGGAATCTGCTTCTGCCTTTGCTTTTCCCGCCGTCCTCAGCCGATTCGGGTGCCCCATCCGGGCTTCCGCCTGGGCGGGCAAAACAGAGAACCGAGCCTATCGTCCTCCACCATTGCCCACTCGCGACCAACGGAAGCGGCCACGAACGGTCGTGGCGCGCGACGCGCGCGGCTGCCGCATGCAATGCCTGCCGCATGCAATGCTTTAGCGTCGAGGCACGACCAGTCGGCTCGCATAAAGCAACCGGATCACACGAAATCGGTGTCCGCGAAACGGCTCCAGCAGCTCCATCATCCGCTCGTCGCTGCCGCGCGTCTCGCCCGCCAGCGCATAGCAGACCAGATGTGGCAGATGCAGGTCACCCGGAATCGCCGCGTCGCAATCTCCCGCGCCGTAGCCCAGAATCGACTCCACCGTCCACGGCCCGATGCCCGGAATGCGCATCAGCCGCTCGCGCATCTGTGCGAAGCTCATCTCCGCGCGCAGCGGCAGAAACCGCCATTCGCGCGCCAGTCGCCGGAGCGTATCGGCGCGCTGTGCGTCAATCTCCATCCCACGCAGCGCGAAACCTGCGATTGCTTCGACAGCGGCGGCATCCGGAAACGCGCGCAGCCCCAGCGGCGCGTCCGCACCAGCCTGCGCCACCATCCTGTTCCACGCGCGCATCGCATCCACCGTGCGAATCCGCTGTTGCAACACAATCGAGCAGGCAATATCCCAAAGCCACGGCACGCGCAGCAGACGCAGTCCCGGCAGGCTCCGGTGAAGACGCGCAATCCCTGCATCCGCCGTGGGGAAGCGATCATTGTCATCCTCCTGCGCGAGACAGACCAGCGTCTCGGCCAGCATCTCCTCGGCTGCCTCGCCCAGCGCCGTCACACGCAACGCCCTTGCGCCAGCCCCATCCGACTCGCGCTCAAAGCGCAGTGTCGAGGCCCGGCCGCGAAAGAAGAACGCCTTGCGAAATTCGATCTTCGAGAGATGGGCCGAAGGATCATGCGGCCCCAGCCGTTGCAGCGAGAACGTGCGCGCAAAGTCGACGGGCGCAATCCGCGCCAGCGCGCTTGCCTCGCCAGCCCTCACTCGCCCTCTGGCCGCTTGTACGGCGTGCGCAGATAGAGCCGCGCCTCGTTCAGCGCGCCCTGAGTGTTGTCGTTGGTCTGGATCGCCTGCCGATACTCGTTCACGGCGCGCTCGCGCTGCCCGGTCACGTCGAAGATTTTGCCCAGTTGAATATGGCTCCAGACCTCGGTCCACGCCGGATCATCATCCCCGCTCAGCGCCGCGCGAAACGCATCGGCACTGGCCTGATAATTCTTCTCCGTGAACAGCGTCGCGCCAACCCGATAGTTCACCAGCGAGCTTTGCGGATTGAATCCAAGCGCCTTCTGATACTCACCCAGCGCGCCGTTCAGGTCGCCCTGCGCCGCCAGTTGTTGCCCGCGCAGAATCGCCGCGCGCACCTGCACCTCTGGCGTGTTCTTGAGCACCAGGTTCTCAGGATCAATCGTGATGTGACGCGGGCGGCCAAACGTATCCACCACGTACTGCGTCTCCGTGCCCACCACGTCAATCTTCTGGTTCACGGTCTTGCCATCGGTCTCAATCTCCAGATCGACCGGCATGTTGAAGAGGTCAAGATCCTGATCAATCTGCCCGATCGTGCGAAATCCCTTGCCGTTGCCCAGCCGATACACCGCATACTTGTCGGTGAACTTCGGCTCGCCCGTCCCGTCAATCCACTGCGAGAAGAACGGCGTCAGATTCTGCTGGCTCACCTGCTCGGCCACCTTCTCAAACTCCGCCGTCGTGATCCCCTTGTCCGTGTACTCGCTCAGCGCCCCGCGCAGAATCGACTTGAACGTCGCATCGCCCACCTCGCCGCGCAGCATGTGAAAGACCATCGCTCCCTTTTCCAGCGTCATCGCCTGAAACTGCGGCGAAAACGCGCCCAGTCGGCCCGCCGAAGACAGCGGCGTCGTGTCATAGGCCACCGCGCCCGCCGCAATATCCGTGACCGCGCGCGCCAGCGCCGTCCGTCCGCTTTCGTCCTCCACATACATCAGCTCCGCATACCGCGCCATCCCATTCGTGATCCACGCGTCATTCAGCGTTGCCGGACTCAGCTCGGCGCCCCACCACTGGTGCGCCAGCGTATTCGCCATCAGCCTCACGCCGGCCGGGTCCGTCAGATGCGCGCCCATCAGCAGCACCATCTCCGGCGCCCAATAAGCCGGCAGTGTGTCATTCGGCAGCTCGACAATGTTCACACGGCTCGACTCCGGCTCGCCAAATGTTCCGCTGAAAAAATCCAGCTCGCGCGCTGCCATCTCCGCCGCGCCCGCGGCCTGCGTCTTGTGCGTCTCCGTCACAAACGCCTTCACATTCGCCATCACGTTCGCCGTCGCCGCCGGCGCAAACTCACCGGCCACCACCGTGCCGGGAAATCCCGGTCGCTTCCACTCGAAATCGAACTCGCGTCCCCTGCTGCCATCGGCCAGCGTCACGTCCTTCTCGCCCGTCAGGCCGCTGGCGACAACCCGCTCGCCCACCGGCACGCTCACCCGCAGCTCCATCGTGAACCGATCCGTCAGATACCCGACCATCGGAAACCATCGCGCCGGATACAGCAGATACGAGATCGGCTTTCCGATCGCGGCCAGCTTCAATCCCTCCACCGGGCCGTCTTCGGCTCCGCTCAGCTTTCCCGAGTACTCAAAGGTCCAGTGCAGCGGCTTGTCCTCCGGCGCCGTCGCCGGAACAACCCGCACATCGCCGCCCGCCGCTCGCTCACCCGTCAACACCGTCCCCGCATCGTCCGTGATGCTGGCAATCTTCAGCGCCGGATGCAGCCCGAAAGTCACCGCATCCGCACCCTCCGGAGCCGTGAACGTCACCACAGTCTTCGCCGTCATCGTCTGCGCTGCGGGATCAATCGCGAGATCAATGCTGTAGCCCGCGACCTTCACGCCGCGACTGCCCTGCGCCATCGCCACCACGCAGATGGCGAACAGGAGGAACAACAGCGGGACGCGGCGGAACGCGACGCAGCCAGGAGTCGCACCGCAAGCAATGGCGTCACCCACTCGTCGGAACACGCACCTGCTCATGCCAGCATCCTCAAACCCATTTTCCGCCATCCGCTGCGGCCTTGCCGCGGTTGGTTTCATCGCACACAGCCGAGGTACGCGCAGACTCAATGGAAGCGCCGGAGCCGCCGCCTGGAGCGGCATCCGTTGTGTGTCGGCTGCATGCGATGGCATGCGAGGCGAGGCGCGCAATCGCGTTTCCGTCCCCGCGCAGCCGCGCTCTGACCGCGCCGAGCTCCTCGATCATCCGCTCGCGCTCAACTCCGTCAGCCAGCAGCGGACGCAACGCCGCAACCACAGCCTCCGCCGTAAACGCATCCTGAATCAGTTCCGGCACCACGCGCCGCTCCGCCACCAGATTGACCATCGCCACGTGCGGCACCGTCACCACTCGCTGCGCAATCGCATACGTCAGCCGCGAAACCCGGTAAACCACCACAAATGGATTGCCCATCAGCGCCGCCTCGACCGTCGCCGTTCCGCTCGCCACCATGCTTGCCCGCGCGTGATGCAGCGCGCCACGCGCATCGTCCACAACCCTCACTGTCGCGGCCATCCCCGCCTCATCCACCATCGCCCGCGTCCCGCGCCTGTCCGCCTCGCGCAGCGTAGCCGCCAGCGGCAACACAAACTCCGTCCGCCCATCGTCCAGCAGCCGCGCCGCGCTCAACATCTCCGGCAAGTTCAGCCCAATCTCCCGCGCGCGGCTGCCCGGCAGCAGCCCAATCCAGCGCTTCCCGGCGTCCAGTCCCCAGCGCGAGGCAAACTCCGCGCGGCTCACCTCCGGCAACGGCAACTCGGCCAGCGGATGACCCACAAACTCCGCCTCCACGCCGCGCTCGTCATAGAACTGCTCCTCAAACGGAAAGATCACCAGCATCCGACTGACGAATCGGCGCACGCGCTCAATCCGCCGCTTCTTCCACGCCCACAACTGCGGACTCACAAAATAAATCACCGGCACACCCTGCCGGCTCAGCGCCTCTGCCAGCCGCAGATTCACATCCGGAAAATCAATCAGTACGGCCACCTGCGGTCGCCGCTCCCGTATCGCGCGCTTCAGCCGACGAAAGGCGGCATAAATCCGCGGCATGTGCGCAATCACCTCCGTGATTCCCATCACCGCCACGTCCTCGCTGCGCGCCACGGCCTCGCAGCCAAGCGCCGCCATCCGCTCGCCACAGAGGCCGAAAAACTGCGCCCCCGGCTCCGTCCGCTTCATCTCCTCGATCAGCAGCGCGCCATACCGCTCGCCGCTCGCCTCGCCGGCAGAGAGAAAAATCAGCGGCTCGCTCATGTGCCTCCTGTCGTCCATTCGTTGCTCTCTGTTCGTCGGGTCACGCACTGTTCCGCGCTCAGGGCGCAAGAGCGGCCGCATTCGCTTCAAGACTCGCGCCCACCACGCCCTGCTCCTGATCCCGGTACTGCAACTGATACAGCTTCCAGTAAATCCCGCGCCCGGCCAGCAGTTCTTGATGGCTTCCCTCTTCGCGCAACTGTCCCTTGTGCATCACCAGGATCGTGTCCGCGCGCTGCACCGTCGAAAGCCGATGCGCAATCAGCACCGATGTCCGCCCAGCGATCATCTTCTCCAGCGCCGCGCGAATCCGCAGCTCCGTCTCCGTATCCACGCTCGACGTGGCCTCATCCAGAATCAGTATCCTCGGATCAAACGCCAGTGCGCGCGCAAAATTCACAAGCTGTTTCTGTCCCGTTGAAAGCGAGTTCCCGCGCTCGATCACCGGCTCGTCAAACTTCTTCGGAAGGCTCTCGATAAAATCCAGCACATTCACGTCCTCAGCCGCCTGCCGCATCCGCTCGTCGTCGATCTCCTCCGCGCCCAGCCGAATGTTCTCCGCAATCGTTCCGCTGAAAAGATACGGATCCTGCAACACCACCGCGAAGTGTCCGCGCAGATCCTCCAGATCGTGCTCGCGCACATCCACGCCATCGATCCGAATCGCTCCGCGCGTCACGTCATAGAAGCGCATCATCAGGCTCGTCAGCGTCGTCTTTCCCGCGCCCGTATGCCCCACAATCGCCACCGTCTCGCCCGGCTCCACCACAAACGAAACACCCTTCAGAATCCACTCAATATCGCCGCGCCCGGCCAGTTCCGCCGTGCTTGCCCGCTTCACCCACTCGCGCTCCTCGCCGGTCAGCTCCTGATACGTGAACCACACATCGCAAAACTCGATCCGGTTCGATCCGTCGCCCATCCTCGGCTTCTCCGGCGACACAATCTCCGTCGGCGTATCCAGCAGCTTGAAAATCCGCTCACACGCCGTCATCGCCGCCTGCAGGATATTGAACTTGTCGCTCAAATCCTGAATCGGTCGAAAGAACCGCTGCGCATACTGTATGAATGCGCTGATAATGCCGATCGTGATCGTCCCGCCAATCACCCCCACTCCGCCGCGCCACACAATCATCGCAATCGCAATCGAAGAGAGAATCTCCACCGCCGGATAGTACAGCGCATATGCGAAGATCGTGTCCTTGAACGCAACCATGTGCTGCCGGTTCACCGCCTCGAAGTCGCGATACGCCCGCTCCTCGCGATTGAACAACTGCACCACGCTCATCCCGCTCACATGCTCCTGCGTAAACGAGTTGATCCGCGCAATCGCCGTCCTCACCCGCCGATAGCTCGCCCTCACCGAAATGCGAAACAGATTCGTCGCCACCCCAATCAACGGCAGCACGGCAAACGTCAGCAGCGCCAGCCGCCAGTTCATCGCCACCATTGCCACCACCATGATCGTCAGCGCGAACACATCGTCAATCATCGCCAGCACGCCCGACGTGAACATATCGTTGATCGCGTCCACATCCGAAGTCAGCCGCGTCACCAGCCGCCCCACGGCGTTCGTGTCAAAGAAGCCAACGTGCATCCGCTGCAAGTGGCGAAAAATCTCGCGGCGCAGATCAAACATCACCTTCTGCCCCGTCCACTGCATCAAATACGTCTGCGTGAACTCGAAGACATACGCCACCAGCAGCACCGCCAGATAGAGCAGCGCCAGCTCGCCCACGCCCACCCGCGCATCCGTGCTCAGCCGCTCCGCCAGCCAGCCCGTGCCCACATGCGAGTCGCGCGTCAGATACCGGTCCAGCGCCACCTTCACCAGATACGGCCCCGCCGCATCCGTCGCCGCGCGCAGCATCACCGCCACCACCGAGATCGTCGCCTGCGTCCGATACGGACGCAGATACCGCCCCAGCCGCAGCATCAGCCGCGTGTCATACGCCTTGCCCGTAATCTCGTCGTCCGCCTTCACGCGCGGCTTCGGCCTGTCCTCCGCGCGCGCCGTTCCCTGCTCGTCCGCCATCCGTGCCCGCTCCGTCTTTCCGTCCGCCCGCGCAAAAACCACTCGTCCGAGCGCGCACCCCGCTTCCATGCGCGCTTCCTTGCGCTTCCTTGCGCTTATCGATGCGCCCCACCCACCCATTGCTTCATTTTCGATTGTATCGGCTCCCCAACCTCGCCCATTCTCAGGCCCACCCCATCGCAGTTGCTTTTCCTGTTGTCATTCCCCCAGGGAATCTGCTGCTCAGCCGTCAGTTGTCAGTAAGGCCCTTGCCATTGCGGGTGCCCCATCCAGGCTCCGCTTGGGCGGGAAAACCAATGCCAGCGCAATCGTTGTCTTTGCTTTTCTTGTTGTCATTCCCACAGGGAATCTGCTGTTGCTTTTCCCTCAGCCTCAGCCAAATCCCGCCCGCGACCATCGGGAGCGCCACAAAAGTCCGTGGCGCGCAAAGCGCGCGACTGCCGCATGCAATGCCATGCAATGCTTCAGTGGCCGAGGGCGTCGTGCTGGTGATAGTTCGGATACGGCGGCTGCGGGTGCTCCGGCAGCGGATGCGCTTTCAGTTCGTCGAGCACGGTCTTGACCGCGGTCTCCAGTTGCGGATCGCGTCCGGCTGCGAAGTCCTTCGGCGTGATGTCCACGTCGATATCCGGCGCGATGCCGCGGTTTTCCACCTCCCAGTGGCCGTCCAGTCCATAGATCGCATAGCGCGGCGCCGTCACCGTCCCGCCGTCCATCAGGCGCGGATAGCCGCCGATGCCCACCAGTCCGCCCCATGTGCGCGTGCCGATCAGCTTGCCCAGACCGGCCTTGCGGAAGTACCACGGCATCGCGTCGCCGCCCGAGCCGGAGTTCTGGTTGATGATCATGGCTTTGGGCCCGAAGATTGCTCCGACGGGGTCATGTTCCGGCCTGCCGTCGCGCTCAATCGCCATCGAAAGCGGCGTCCGCCTCAGCGTGTCCACAATGTAGTCGGCGATCAAACCACCATTGTTGTTGCGCTCGTCCAGCACCAGAGCCTGCTTGTTCAACTGCGAGTAGAAGTAGCGGTTGAAGTTCGTATATCCCGCGCCGCCCGTGTCCGGCATGTAGACGTAAGCCACCTTGCCGCCCGAAAGCGCGTCCGTCTTGCGCAGGTTCGACTGAATCCAGTCCAGCTCGCGCAACCCGCTTTCGCTCGCCACCGGCACCACGGTCACCTCGCGCGCGTCGGAGCCATCCGCCTTTGCGCCCACGCGGATAACCGTCTGCTGCCCCGCCGTTCCGGCGAACGCGCGATAGAGGTTGTCGCCCGCGTGAAGCTCGACGCCGTTGACCGCGAGCAGATAATCGCCTTCGCTCACCTCAACTCCCGGCACGGTCAGCGGCGAGGCCAGACCCGGCGTCCAGTTTTCGCCACCCAGAATGTGGTGGAACTGGTAGCGACCGTTCGCCTCGGCATAATCCGCTCCCAGCAGGCCCGTCTTCGGCGTCGCGTCCGGCGCGCGCGGGCCGCGAATGAACATGTGTCCAATGTTGATCTGGCCCAGCATCTCCGTGCAGAGATAGGTGAACTCGCTGCGGCTGGCCAGGCCCGCCAGATACGGCCGATACATCGCCTCTGCCTTCGAGATCGACAGCCCGTGCGTATTCGGATCGTAGAGGAAATCGCGCTCAATGCGCCAAGTCTCGGCATACATCTGTCGCCACTCCGCGCGCGGATCCATCGTCATGCGCATCTGGCCCATGTTGAGCGGCTTGCCCGGCATTCCAGTTCCCGGCTTCAGCTCGTCGGTCTTCGCAATCGACCAGTGGCCGCGACCGCCGATCAGCACATGGCTCCCATCGGCGCTCACCGCCACCTCGCCCAGCGGACCGCTCACCTGCTCGGTCTTCCGCTCCTTCGTCGTGAAGCGCCACAGGCCCAGCAGCGCGCCGTCGGACTCATCCGACGAGCGGCCAACCTCCGTATCGGCCGTCAGCAGCAGAACGCCTTGCTTCGGCGCGTAAATCCGGCTCCAGTTGCGCGGGCGAATGGGCAGCGCGAGAATCCGATTCTCGATTCCGTCCAGATCGACCTTGACCACCGGCGTCTTCGCCGCGGACTTGGCATCAGACTTCGCATCGGACTTCGTTCCCGCGTCCGTCTTGCTCGCGTCGGATTTGCCCGCGTCCGGCTTGCCCGCGTCCGGTTTCGCCGCGTCCTTCGGTTTTTCGTCGTCGCTCTCCGGCGGCACCGGCGAAGCGCCGTCCTTCGCCAGCACCATCGTGTAGACGCCATACTGCTGCGCGCGATCCAGCGAGGAAAGATCAATCCCCGCGCGGCTCGGCCCGTCGTCGGTCGAGGCCAGGAAGTAGAGTTCCTTGCCCGAAGGATCAAAGACCGGACTGGCCGCATCGCTCATCGCGTCCGTCACCTGAAAGAATTTCTTCTGCGCCAGCGAGTATAGAAACACCGCCTCCAGATCATTCCCGGCCTCGCGCGTATACACGATCCACTCCGAATCCGGCGACCACTCCGGACTCGTCGAGTTCCCGCCAAAACTGTCGCGATGGCTCTGGTCCACCAGCACCGGCGCGCCCGCCGCCGACCACTTCCCATCCGCGCCCTTCACCGGAACATCCACATACCACAGCCGCTCATGCTTGTCGCGATACAGAATGTGTTTGCCATCCGGCGACCACTTCGGCGAGTAGAAAAAACTCGGATCAGGGCCGAGATCAATCTTCGTCGCCTCGCCCAGTCCATTCTGCGCCTTCAGATATAGCGCATACTCGCCCGTCGCGTCAGAAAAATACGCCACCTCGCTTCCATCCGGCGACCACGCCGGACTGCGCTCCTCCACGCCCGGCGTCTCCGTCAGGTTGCGCGTATCGCCTTTTTCCGCCGGTACGGTAAAGATTTCGCCATGCGCGCTGAAGACCGCTCGCTTGCCCGTCGGCGAGATTCCGTAACTGTCAATCTCGCGCGCCGCAACGGTGGCCGGATGCGGCTCCAGTTTGTCGAGGTCGCCATCGATGCGAATCGGCACAGCGTGGTCGCCGGTCGGGTGGTCGGGGTCGCTCAGGTCCATCAGGTGAATCGAGCCGAACTGCTCGTAAACCAGCGCTCCAGCGCCAATCTGCATAGTCTTCAGGTCCAGCCCGTGATTCGGCTCCACCAGCGAGACCTGCTTCGTCCCGGTGTCATAGCGATACAGGCTCACCGGCCCGCGCGGCCCGCGATGCGCGTCCGGCGAAGAGACGCTCGCCGAACCCGTCAAATCCGCGCCGTCGGCCACGCGATTCGACAGAAAATAAATCGAGTGACCGGCCCACACCGGGTGCGTGTCCGTTGTATTCTCCGAGGGAATTTTTTCCAGCGCCAGCGTCTTCAGATTCACCACCCAGATCGGATCATTCTGCCCGCCGTAGTAGGTCTTCCACGCATCCTCCCACCGCGTCACCGGCTCATACGCAATCGACGCGCCATCCGGCGAATACGACCCCTCGAATCCCTGCCACAACGGCAGCATCTCCGGCATTCCGCTGCCGTCGGCCTTCACCGTGTAGAACCGCTCGAAGTGGCGCGGGCTGCTCATCCCCGTCGCAATCAGCACGCGCGTCCCATCCGGCGTCCAGCCCACCACCGTGCTCCCATCCGGATGCCACGTAATGCGATGCGGAATCCCGCCCGTCGCCGCCACAATGTACACATCGTTGCCTCCGGCGCGATGCTCCGTAAAGGCAATCCGCTCGCCGTCCGGCGAATAAAACGGACCAGCCTCCACCGCGCCCGTTGCCGTCAGCCGCGTCGCCTCGCCGCCCGCGCGAGACACCGTCCACACATCGTCGGCATAAAGAAACGCGATCGACGATTTGTTCACCGAAGGATTCCGCAGCAGCAGCGGCGCGCTCTGGGTTCCGCTCTCCGCCGCACGCGCCATCCGTGCCGCGCCAGAGACCGATCCCGCAACAACCAGCGCGGCCATCGCCACGCGCATGATCTTCCTCGCAAAACGATTCATCCCCAGCTCTCCTCTCGATTGCAGACCAGTTCGCGGGCTTTACGCGCCAGCATCCCCCGATTTGCTTGCTCATTTTTCCGTTGAAGAAAGTGATTCCCGCCGAGTATACGCTGGCGCGGGTGCGGTTGTTTCGGAAATTTTTCCCGACTGCGATTCTCCGGTGGTTCGATTCCTGCTGTTTGCTCGAACTGCATCCGGCGCCCTCTGCATCTGCCAGCCCGCGACCAACGGGAGCGCCACAAAGGTCCGTGGCGCGCAACGCGCGCGGCTGCTGCATCCAATGCCCTTTTTGTTGTCATTCCCCGCAGGGAATCTGCTGTTTATTTCGGCCTCAACTACACCCACCCGCAACCAACGGGAGCGGCAAGTGCGCGAATGCGCGACCGCTGCATGCAATGCTCATTCCCGCAGGGAATCTGCTGTGTATTTCGGCCTCAACCACACCCACCCGCGACCAATGGGAGCGCCACAAAGGTCCGTGGCGCGCAACGCGCGCGGCTGCTCCATGCAATGGCGGCTGCCCCAGGCAGTGGTTAATGTGGATTTTTGAGCTTGGGAGCGCCACAGAAGGATTCAAACCAGCGGCTGATGTAGACCTGTGCGTGGGCTTCGCCGCAGAAGTGCAGCGCGCCTGCCCGGTCGGCTTCCGCGCTCGTCCACTTCCACACCTGCAGCCGCACATCGGAGCACTGGATCACAAACCACCGCACCGGAGTCGCGCTTTCCGTGCGGCAAATCTCGCAGCGATAGATCGTTCCAATCAAGCCGATTCTCCCTCTGTCTCGCGGCGGCCATCCGTGCGCCTCCCGCTCTGGCACCGATGCTACCATTCGATCCCGCTGACGGCGAGGCTCTTTTATCCGCGCTTGCCAATCGCCGCCCGATGCCCTAGCATCCACCTAGAGACCGGCCTGCAAAGCAGGTAGGAAAATTCCTGCTGGTTGAACCAACATTCAACGAACAGGGACTCGACTCGAACAATCGGTTCTGTGTGCCGTGCCCGCCAGTCCGGGATGCCTAATGAACCGCGGGGAGTCCCGCCGTCTTAGGACGGGTTCACCAGCACATTGACCTACGGCCCAGCGGGTCGGTTTTCTCTTCGCCTCGGCGGCGGTCGCTTCGGACGTTTCCTCCCAGCGTTCCGTTCAGGCCGTTTACTTCCGGCATTCACTTCACAGGTTGGGGCCGCATGCACCCGGTACTTTTTCACTTCGGCTCCCTGCTCATTCCCAGTTACGGCGTGCTGGCCGCGCTCGGCGTGCTGGCCGCGCTCGTGCTCGTCCACTTCACGGCCGTCGCAGCGGGCGCGACGGGCGAGCCGGAAGCAGTGAATGGCCCTGCGAACGGCCCGGCCCATCTTGACCCTCGCCACGGCTGGAACGCGCTCGTTCTGGGTCTGTTTGCCGCCATGGCCGCCTCGCGCGCGCTGCTCATCGCCATCAACCTCGGCAACCTCCGCGCCCATCCCCGCTGGCTGCTTGCGCTCGCGCTCATTCACCATCCGCTGCTCTCCGGCGTCGGCACCGTCGTCGGCCTCGCCGCCATCCTCGCCTACGCACGCTGGGCCGGGCTGCGCCTGCTCCCACTCGGGGATTCGCCTTTGCTCGTCGCGCTCCTGCCGCCCATCGCGCTCGGCCTCGCCTTCGAGCAGATCGGCTGCCTGCTCGCCGGCAGCGACTTCGGCATCCCCGCAACCACCGCGCTCTTCGGATCGGTCACCTACACCAGCCCGCTCGCCGCGCGCTGGAGCGGCACGCCGCTCGGCATTCCGCTTGTTCCCGTCCAGCTTTACGCCGCGCTGGCCGCGGCCTTTGCCGCCACGATCAGCTTCCTCGCGCTGCGGCGCGGCCAGCGCGGCCTGTCCTCAGCCTCGGCCCTGCTGCTGCTCGGGCTGGGACTGTTTTTCACCGAATGCCTGCGCGACTGGCAGGGTCGCGGCGTCCTGCGCCTCGGCCGCTTCGGCGCCGTGATCGACGCGCCCCAGATCGCCGCCCTGCTGCTCGTCGCGCTCGGCCTCTGGCAGTGGAAAAATTCCCTCGGAGGTCCGCGCCATGGCTGACGAAAACCGCCCGAAACGCCGTGCCGACAGTCCCTCGCGTGCGGCGAGTCTCGACACCGCAAGCCCCGCCGATCTGGACGACGATCTCGTCGATGATCTCGTCCTGGCACCCGAAGCCGCGCCATCGCAAGCCCACGCGGCGAAGATGCAGGCGGCCATGGCGCAAACAGCCACCATCGACCAAGCCTGCGCCACGCTGCGGATCGAAGTCCCCGCCGAAGCCGCCAACTCTCGTCTGGACGCGTATCTGGCGCTTGCGCTCTCCAGCCAGGCCATAAGCCGCGCGCGCATCCAGGATCTGCTCGCCGCCAGCCGCATCACCGTCAACAGCCAGCCCGCGCGACCCTCGCTGCGTCTTCGCGGCGGCGAGCAAATTCAGCTTCCCGCTCAGCCCGCGCGACCGTCCATCGAGCCGCGCCCGGAGCCAATTTCGCTCACCGTCCTGCATGAGGATGCGTGGCTGGCCGTCCTCGTCAAGCCCGCAGGGCTGATGGTCCACGCCGGTGCCGCAGCGGGTGAGGAAGCCGCCAGCACCCTCGTCAACGCGCTGCTCCATCGCTTCCCGCAGTTGTCCACGCTGGGCGGCCCGCTTCGCCCCGGCATCGTTCACCGCCTCGACAAGGAGACCAGCGGCCTGCTCGTGATTGCGAAGACCGACGAGGCCCACGCCGCGCTCGTCGAGCGCTTCGCCGCGCGCCAGATGACCAAGACCTACATCGCACTCGTCGAGGGCGAGGTTCAGGACGACGCCGCAACCATCGACCTGCCCATCCGCCGCGACTCCGTCCGCCGCACCCGCATGACCACGCAGTCCGGCGAAGGCGCGCGCTCAGCCGTCACTCACTATCGTGTGAGCGAGCGCATGGATTCGCGCTTCGGGCGCTTCACGCTCCTCCGCCTGCGCATCGAAACCGGACGCACCCACCAGATCCGCGTCCACATGGCCGCCCAGCGCCATCCCGTCGTCGGCGACACCCTCTACGGCGCATCCGGCTCGCTCCACGCCCACGCGCGCACCGGCAATGTTCGCGCCCCCCGCGAGACGATTCCGCTCGATCGCCACTTCCTCCACGCCGCCGAACTCGCCTTCGACCATCCCTTCACCGGCCAGCCCATCCACCTCGCAGCCGACCTCCCGCACGACCTCACGGCACTGCTCGACCACCTGCGCTCACAATCCCCCGGCACCCCGATCAAAAATCGGTTACCATAGTGTTGGGCGTCTGTTACCCGGAACTTTTCTCCGGCGCGTCAATTTTCAAACCGCTCCCGCGCGTCGGCTGCGGATCGCTTGCTGCTCGTCAACCTGCAAGCCGCCTCAGTTGACGCATCTGCGCTTCACACCCCGGTCGGAAACGTTTGGCAACCCGGTTGATCTTTCCGAACCGATTCCGAGGGAAGGCGAGTCTAATTGAATATGGCAGGAACTGGCTGCACCGACAGAGTGATTGGCTCGATTCTCCGTAGCTGGCGCTACGACATCTCCGCCATCTCCCCGGAGATGCGCCGCGACTACGAGCAGCACCTGGCCGAATGTCCGCAGTGCCACACCCGCCAGCGCTTCCATCGCACCCTCGACGCCTCGCTCGCCGTCCTCACCGCGCTTTCCATGCTCTCGTTCCTCTTCGCGCTCGCCGTGCTTCAGCGCGTCAAGATTCTCGAGCACGTCGCCTTCAACATCCTCCATCTGGAAGTCGTTTCCATGTACCAGATGCTGGTCTCGGCAGCAGTGGCAGGGCTGGTCTTCTCGCTCATCGCCTTCCTGCTCGTCATGACCACCACGCCCGCGCCCACCTATCTCGGCGACGTGGCGCGTGACCGCGCGCGCACCCTCGAAGCGCGGCTTCCGGAGTCGATCCGCTCGCTGCGTTCCAGATAAAACAGCCGTCAGTTTTCACAGGTCAGCAGTCTGGGTCTGCGCCACTCACCGGCGTCCGGGCCATTTCAGCCCGCCCGTCAGGCTGCTCACCCTGTCCACATGATGTCCGCGACACCACCGCTCCAGTTGCTCCGCCAGCCGTTCCACCGCGCGCGGGTCCGCATAGCTCGCCGTCCCCACCTGCACCGCCGTAGCCCCCGCCAGCAGGAACTCCACCGCGTCCTCGTCCGTCGTAATCCCGCCGATCCCCACAATCGGAATCTTCACCGCCTGCGACGCCTCCCACACCATCCGCAGCGCAATCGGCTTGATTCCAGGCCCCGACAATCCGCCCGTCCCATTCGCCAGCCTCGGCTCCCGCGTCTCAACATCAATCGCCATCGCCACAAACGTATTCACCAGCGACAGCGCATCCGCACCCGCTCGCTCGGCCACGCTCGCCAAATGCGCAATCGAGGTCACATTCGGGCTTAGCTTCACCATCACCGGACGCCGCGCCACCGCCTTCACACGGGCCACCAGATGCTCCAGCGCCGAGGCGTCCGAGCCAAACGTCATCCCGCCCTCATGCACATTCGGGCAGCTCACATTCAGCTCATACGCCGCAATCCCCTCGGCGTCGTTCAGCCGCTCGACCACGGCAAGGTAATCGGCCACCTGAAAGCCAAAGACGTTCACAATGACCTGACACTTCGGATACCGGCGCAGCGCGGGAAGTTTGGTTTCAAGAAACGCCTGAACACCCAAATTCTGCAACCCAATCGCATTCAGCATCCCCGCCGCCGTCGGAATCATCCTCGGCGCGGGATTGCCCGCCATCGGCTCGCGCGAAATTCCCTTCGTCACCAGCGCGCCGATTTTTTCCAGGGCAACGATCTCCTCAAACTCGATCCCGTAGCCAAACGTCCCGCTGGCCGCAATCACCGGGTTCGCCAGCTCCAGGCCGGCCAGTCGAACTCTCATCTCCGGCTTCAAGTCCGCGCGCGCTCCGTTCTTTCCGCTGCTTCGTCGTCCAGTTTCAATCTCTCTTCAGCATAACCGCACGCGCCTCACCGAATCCCGCCGCAATCAGGCGCCATCCCGCCGCAATCACCCCAGCGCTTCGCGCACCGGACGAAAACTCCGCCTGTGCTCATCCGTCGCGCCCAGCCGCCGCAGCGCCGCCAGATGCTCGGCCGTCCCGTAGCCCTTGTGACGCGCCAGGCCATAGCCGGGAAACTCCGCGTCCATCCGCCGCATCAGCCCGTCGCGATCCACCTTCGCCACCACGCTCGCCGCCGCAATCGACATCGAAAGCCGGTCGCCCTTGACCACCGTCCGCTGCCCGCAGCTCAGGCCGGACAAATCCACCGCGCAATTCCCATCCACCAGCGCGAAATCCGCCGCGACTTCGCCGATTGCCATCCGCATCGCCATCCGCGTCGCCTCGCGTATATTCACGCGATCGATCGTCGCCACGTCCACGCGCGCCACGGCCCAGGCGACAGCCAACTCTCGAATCTCTCCGGCCAGACGCTCGCGCTCCGCCTCTTTCAGCAGCTTGGAATCATTCAGCCCCGCCAGCCGCGCCGCGTCGCCAGCGCACTCCGTCGGCAACACCACCGCCGCCGCAACCACCGGCCCAAACAGCGGCCCGCGGCCCACCTCATCCACCCCGGCCACGCGCACCGCACCGCCAGCCCACGCCGCCAGTTCCATCTCCCATCCGCAAGCGCTCTGCTTCATCCCCACGCTCATCCTCATCCGCTCGAACGCAGAAAAGCCCCGGCTGCTTTCGTCATTCGCCGCCGGGGCTTTTCCCATTTTCTGTCCGCGCGTTCTTACGCCTGCTCGCGGGCCACTTCGCGCATCCGCGCCGCCTTGCCGCGCAGTCCGCGCATGTAGAACAGCTTCGCGCGGCGCACACGGTAGCTGCGGATCTTTTCCACCTTGTCGACGACCTTGGAGTTGAACGGGAAAATCCTCTCCACGCCCTGTCCAAAGCTCATCTTCCGCACGGTGAAGCTGCCCTGCGGCCCGTGGTTAACCGCAATCACCAGTCCCTCGAAGGCCTGCAAACGCTCCTTCTCGCCTTCCTTGATCTTCACCTGCACGCGCACCTGATCGCCCGCCTTGAACTCAGGCAGGTCCGTACGCTTCAGCTTCTCCGCCAACCGCTGCATCACCGGATGAATCGACATGATTTCTTTCCTCGTTCGCCTGCCTGCGCTCGCCGCTCTGGCATGGACCTTATCCGTCCACACCCTCACAAGCCAGGTTCCCGGTCAGCTTCTCAAACCCAGGTTCTCAGGCGGAATTTTTGCGTTGTTTCTTCTGCAAACGCTCAGAACCTCCAGTCTACCAGACTCCAGCCCCGCGCGCCACCCGCGTCCCCCTATCCATCCAGCCCATACACCCGCCGCGCATTGTCCCGGTAAAACTTCCGCAATGCCGACTCGCTCCACCCCGCCACGCACTCCCGCACCAGCGCCAGCGTCTCGTCAAAATTCAGCCACCTGTCGCTGTTCGGCCAGTCGCTGCCAAAGATCAGCCGATCCTCCCCCAGGCTGGCGCGAATCGCCTCCAGCTTCGGCTGATAAAACCCGGCCTCGCGCGGAATCCGCCCGCCCACCCGCTGCGGAATCTCCGAAATCTTCGCAAAGATGTTTCCGCTCCGCCCCATCTCCGCCAGCAGCGCGCACCAGCGCTGCCGCTCCGCCTCGACCACGCGCATCGTCGGCAGATGATCGACCACGATCCGCAGCTCCGGCACACGCTCGGCGATGCGCAGAACAGCCCCAACCAGCGCAAAATCCGGATTCGCCACATCCAGCGTCAATCCCGCTTCCGCCACCAGCCGCAGATGGTCCAGCGTGCGGCCATCCGCCACATCCCGCGCCAGATCGCGCCCCCACAGATTGCCGCTGCGTAGCCCCACCAGCAATCGCCGCCCGCGCAGCCGACCCTGTTCCAGAACCCGGGCCAGTTCACAAAGCCGGCCCAGTTCGCGCGCAAAATCCTCCGCCGCCGGATCCAGATTCCCCACCACCCCAACGATCCGCCCGTCGCTCGCCGCCACATTGAGCAGCCAGTCATTATCGGCGCGCAGCGGACTGGCCTCCACGGCAATCGCCGCGCCCACGCCCAGCGGCTCGACCAGAGCGGAATAGCGCTCCGGCAGCGCAGGCTGATAGAGCACTCCATCCGCCGGCGTCGGCCAGGGAATCCCACCCGGACGCCTCGGATCGAAGAAGTGGATGTGCGCGTCCAGAATTCGCTCCGGAATTCGCTCCGGAATCAGCCTCGCGACCATATCTGGAACTGGCTCCGAAATTGGCCCCGCAACCGGCTCGGCCCGCGCCGCCGCTCGCCAGCCCGTCGCGCTGCAACCTCGCTGCAAATCTTCGCCTCGCATCCGTGTTTCATCTTAGCCTTTCAACACGCGCACAATCTCTTTCCCGCGCGCTCGTTTCCCGGCTCGTGTATGGTGTTAGCCGAGGGGAGACAAATGAAACTTTTCGTGCGCAATCTTCTGGTCGCCGCCGTTGCTCTGCTTGTTCCCGTGGTCGCCGTGGCCGACTCGCTCTCCGTACACACCATCGACGGCAAGCTCCACGGCAAGTTCATCAACAACGGCAAGGTCCGCGCCTTTCAGGGCATTCCCTACGCCGCCCCGCCCATCGGCAAGCTCCGCTGGGCGCCGCCTCAGCCCGAGCACCACTGGAAGGGCACCTTCAACGCCACCAGCTACGGCCACCACTGCGCCCAGAATCACGTCTTCGCCGACATGATCTTCCAGGACGCAACCTCGCCTGACGACTTCGGCTCCGAGGACTGCCTCACCCTCAACGTCTACACCCCGGCCACGGCGAACTCGCACGCAAAACTCCCCGTCATGTTCTGGATTCACGGCGGCGGATACTCCGGCGGTGCCAGCTCCGAGCCGCGCCACGACGGCGATTTCCTCCCGCTCAAAGGCGTCATTCTCGTCACCATCAACTACCGCCTCGGCGTCTTCGGGTTCCTCACCCTCCCTCAGCTCTCTGACGAGCAGGGCGGCGCCAGCGGCAACTATGGCCTCAGGGACATGGTCGAGGCCCTGCAATGGGTCCAGGAAAATATCTCCAACTTCGGCGGCGACCCGCGCAACGTGACCATCTTCGGCGAAAGCGCCGGATCCTTCGCCGTCAGCACGCTGATGGCTGTTCCGGCCGCTCAGGGCTTGTTCGCCAAGGCCATCGGCGAAAGCGGCGGCGCGCTCGGCATCGGTCCTCACGGCATGCTCACCGCCGACGCCCAGGGCGTAAAGGACGAGGCACTGATGACGAAGCTCCATGTCACCACGCTCGATGAGTTGCGCGCCGTTCCCACCGCCCAGGTGCTCGCCGCCGTCAACCATGATCGCACCCTGCGCTTCTCGCCCGTCATCGACGGCAAATTCATCCCCGAACCCATCGTCGACATCTACGTCAAGGGCAAGGAAGCGCACGTTCCCCTGCTCGCCGGCTTCAACCGTGACGAAGGCAGCGCCCTCGGCAAAGACATGACCGCCGAAAAATGGAAGGCCTACGCCGCCGATCACTTCGGCGACGGCGCGCCCGCATTCCTGCACCTCTACCCCGCCACCAATGACGCCGTCGCCCAGCGCTCGGCAGCCGATTACGGCGGCGACGCCTTCATCGCCTACGGCACCTGGAAGTGGATCGAATTTGACCGCAAGACCGGCGACTCACCCGTCTACCGCTACAAATTCGACCTCGCAGCGCCGCCCAGCAAATTCCATCCCGACCCCGTCACCTTCCACTCCGACGACATCGAGTACGTCTTCGGCACCCTCGCCACACGACCCGGTGCCGTCTGGCGTCCCGAGGACTGGAAGCTCAGCGACCAGATGATGGACTACTGGACCAACTTCGCCAAAACCGGCAACCCCAACGGCCCCGGCCTGCCCGAGTGGCCCGAATACGGCCCGGGCGACCCCGTCCTCCATCTCGACAACCCCATCACCTCCCGCCCCGACGAAAACCGCCCCCGCTACGAGTGGTGGCTCGACCAGGAAGAAAAAGCCGCCGACACCGCCAAACACTACTGAGATACGTCGTCTGAGTGTGCGGGCTTCAGCCGCGCGGGCAGCGCTGTTTCGTCGTTCGGCGTGCGGAATGCGTGAGATAATGGCGCTGACTTCTTCCCGATGTCCGCGATTGCCCTGACCCATGCGACTGCCTCGAAAAAAGACCGCGCTTCTCTTTCCCGAATTAACCACCGGGCCGGAAAATCCGTGGAAAACAGCCGCTCCCTGGAGGCATCCGGTTTCGACAGGCAGCAGCGGCCTCACCACTCTGGAGCTTTGCGCCGGTGCCGGTGGCCAGGCCATCGGACTCGAACGCGCTGGCTTCGAGCACGCCGGACTGGTCGAGATCGACCGCCACGCCTGCGCCACGCTTCGCCTCAACCGTCCCACATGGAACGTGATCGAGACCGACCTGAACACCTTCGACGGATCGGCCTTTCAGGGCGTCGATCTGCTCTCCGGCGGATTGCCCTGTCCGCCGTTTTCCGTCGCCGGAAAGCAGCTTGGCAAGCAGGACGAGCGCAATCTTTTCCCCGCGCTCATTCGCCTCGTCGATCAAATTCGTCCGCGCGCCATCATGATCGAAAACGTGCGTGGATTTCTCGATGCCGTCTTTCAGGAATACCGGGGATTCGTCCGAAAAGAGTTGATTCGCCTCGGCTATGAGCCGGGATGGAAGCTGATGAACGCCTCCGATTTTTCCGTCCCGCAGCTTCGCCCCAGAGTGGTTTTCGTCGCGCTTCGCAGAGACATGAAAGAGCATTTTTCCTGGCCGCAACCTTCTGCGATTCAGCCGAAGACCGTCGGCGAAACGCTTCATGACCTGATGTCCAGCGCGGGATGGCGCGGTGCCGAAGCGTGGGCCAGGCACGCCGATGAAATTGCGCCCACCGTCGTCGGCGGCTCTCACAAGCACGGCGGCCCCGACCTCGGCCCGACTCGCGCGCGCGCGGCCTGGGCAACGCTCGGCGTGGACGGTCGCGGCATCGCCAACGAGCCGCCGCCGAAGGATTTTCTCGGAATGCCGCGCCTCACGGTCCGCATGGTCGCGCGCATTCAGGGTTTCCCCGATGACTGGCAGTTTGCCGGAACCAAAACGCAGACGTATCGGCAGGTTGGCAATGCGTTTCCACCTCCATTTGCTCACGCCGTCGCCGAAAACCTGAAAGCGGCCTTGCTCACGCCGCGCATCTTCACCGTCGCAGCGGGATAGAATCGATGCCGATGGCAAAACGATCCCACGGCTCACGCGCAAAACTGCGAGCGTTCTTCCTTGAAAACATCGGAAGAGTGCTCGAATCGAAAGAATTGCGTGAAGCCTCCGGCGATGCCAGCGAATGGGCGCGTCGCGTGCGCGAGCTACGCATCGAAGAGGGCTACTCAATTCTCACGCACAATGATCGCAGCGACCTGAAGCCGGGACAGTACCTGCTGCTCAACGCCAAACCGCAGCCAGCCTTCGAGCGTGGCATCTCGAAAGAGACGCGCGCGTTCGTGCTCGACCGCAACGGCTTCACCTGCCAGATGTGCGGCGCTGTCGCCGGCGAACCGCATCCGTTCGATCCAGCCAGAAAGACGCGTCTTCACATCGGCCACATCGTCGACAAATCGATGGGCGGAGGCGATGACCCGTCGAATCTTCGCGCCCTCTGCTCAGTCTGCAACGAAGGCGCGAAAAACCTGACGCTGGATCGTCCGTCCCGCGAAAAACTTCTGATTCAGGTGCGCCGCGCCACGGGAGCCGATCAGGTGGAGCTTCTGCGCTGGCTGATTCGCAAATTTCCCGACCACGCCGAGCGGATTCTCGCCGCCGCGAAGCCGGCGAACTGACGGCTTTCCCGAACGCACCTCAGAGACGCCGCCCGCAACCATTGCCAGCAGCTTGCCTCGGCCCATCCCCATTGCAGGCAGCAGACGCGTGGTTGCTCGAAGACACACAACGCTCAGTGCGCCTGCTCCGGCACCAGTCCTGCCGTCGGCCGATGTCCGTCATGCACCCAGTCCAGCAGTTCGTCCATCGCCGTCAGCGTCTGCTCCGGGCTGATGTTGCAGTGCCCGTCGGCCTCCACAAACTGCTGCACAAAAAACCGGCTGCTTCCCATCCGCTGCACCTGGTCTGCGTACAGGCTCACAGTATCCGGCGGAATGACCGGATCATAGGTCGTATGCACGGCCAGCATGGGTCGGTCCAGAACGCCCGTCGGCGTGTACCACGTCTTCAGATAACCCAGCGCCGCATTCGAGGCCGTATAGCGACGAACGCCCGCGTTCAGCGCATTGTCATCCGGCCCGCCAAAGTAAATCAGGTTCGCGTTGTTCAGCAACGGCGCGCCCAGCTTCTGCTCGAAATCCCGCTCTATAAAGGCAAAAAACACCAGCACCCCCGCCATATCCTCATCCGTTTTGAAGTGGCCAAGCGCCTTCATCTCCGCGTACCCGGTCGGATTGTCATGCAGATGCGTCTGAACTTTTTTCGCCAGCGTGGAACTGAGGTCCACACTCGCCGCCACATGCTCCGGCCCTGGAATCAGACCCGGATAATAGTAGTCGAAGGCCGCCAGCATCGCTCCGCCGTGCTCAATGGCCCAGGTCGTCGGCTCCAGCAGCCCACACAGCGCCAGCGCCCCGTTGTAGCGGCCTGGATAGCTTTCAATCGTGGCCATGGTCAGTTCGCCGCCCATTGAGTGGCCCGTCACATATGTCTCGCGCGGCTGCCCATAGTGCGCCACGAAGTAGCGTCGCAGCGTCTCCGTCTCGCTCATCGCCTGCTCAACCGCAAATCCCGCCACCGAGTAGCCGGATTGCACCACTGCAAATCCGCGCCCGGCAAACCCGCTGCCCACCGTGTTGTCCTCGCCTTTTTCAAAGACCACCGGCGTCTCCGAGTAACCGTGGTAATACACAATCAGCGTGCCGTTCCAGTGCGTCGGCATATCGATCCGATACGAGGCTCCGCCCAGCACGCCGGTTTCCACGCGCTCGGCCACGGTGGCTGTCTGCGGCTTCGCAGCCGGCCCAACCGTCGGCGCAGCCGCCAGCGCAACGGCTGACCACCCCGCCAGCAGGCATCCTGCCAGCAACCGCCCCGCAAACAACCAACCTGCTGCGGCCCGCGCCGCAGCGCCGCTCCCGCAACCGCCGCTCCCGTAACCTCTGTTCCGACCATTCTCCACGCGAATCCTCCATTCCCCGTCGATCCCCGTCAATTTCCCACCCATCCCGGAACGCCCGCCTTCAATCACCCGTGATCGCTTGCATTCGGCCCCATCCCTCGTGCCACACTGAATACGTGCCAGCACAAACCATTGTCATCCTCGACTTCGGGTCTCAGTATACGCAGCTTATTGCGCGCCGCATCCGCGAGTTCAGCGTTTTTTCCGTCGTCCTGCCCTGCACGGCTTCGCTCGACGAGATTCGCTCGCACCAGCCGATTGGCCTCATTCTTTCCGGCGGTCCCAGTTCGGTCTATGACGCCGACGCGCCGCCGACCGACGCCGCCATCCTCGCCATGGGACTGCCCGTGCTCGGCATCTGCTATGGCCTGCAATTCATCGTCCACCATCTCGGCGGTCGCGTCGCCTCGGCCGCGCGCCGCGAATACGGCCACGCCGAGGTCTCGATCCTCGATTCCGATTCGGTGCTCTTTGCCGGACTGCCGTCGAAGATCGAAGCCTGGATGAGTCACGGCGACGAAGCCCAGCAGTTGCCCGACGGCTTCCGCCTCATCGCGCAGACTTCCAATGCGCTGGCCGGGATCGCCGACGACGCTCGCCGCATCTGGGCCGTGCAGTTTCATCCGGAGGTCCATCACACCCCGCTCGGCGCTCAGCTTCTGCGCAACTTCGTCTTCGGCGCCTGCGCCGCCACCGCCGACTGGACCGCCGCAAAGTTCATCGAATCCACCGTCGCCTCCATCCGCGAAAAAGTCGGCTCCGGCCATGTGCTTTGCGCGCTCTCCGGCGGCGTCGATTCTTCCGTCGCCGCCGTCCTCGTCCACCGCGCCATTGGCAACCAGCTCACCTGCGTCTTCGTCAACAACGGCGTTCTGCGCAAAAACGAATTCGCCCAGGTCACTGCGAATCTCCGCGAAAAACTCGGCCTCAACCTCGTTCCCGTCGACGCTTCGGATCGCTTCCTGAGCGAGCTTGCCGCGGTCACCGATCCTGAGACCAAGCGCAAGATCATCGGACGCGAATTCATCGCGGTCTTTGACGCCGAGGCCGAGCGCATCGCCGCCCAGGTCGGTGCCATCGAGTGGCTCGTCCAGGGCACGCTTTATCCCGATGTCATCGAGTCCTCCAGCGTGCGCGGGCCGTCGCAGACGATCAAGAGCCACCACAACGTCGGCGGACTGCCCGAGCAGATGAAGATGAAGCTCATTGAGCCGCTCCGCGATCTCTTCAAGGACGAAGTCCGCCGCATCGGACGCGACCTCGGCATGCCCGAGGAGATTCTCGGTCGCCAGCCATTTCCCGGCCCCGGACTCGCCGTGCGCATCGTCGGCGAAGTCACCCCGGATCGCGTCGCCATCCTCCAGAATGCCGACGAGATTGTCGTCAGCGAGATCAAGGCCGCCGGGCTGTATTCGCAAATCTGGCAGAGCTTCGCCGTGCTGCTGCCCGTCCGCAGCGTCGGCGTCATGGGCGACCAGCGCACCTACGCTTACACCTGCGCCATCCGCGCCGTCCACTCTGAGGACGGCATGACCGCCGACTGGACGCCGCTCCCGCACGACCTGCTCAAACGCATCTCGAATCGCATCGTCAACGAGGTCCGCGGCATCAACCGCGTCGTCTACGACATCACCTCCAAGCCGCCCGGCACCATCGAGTGGGAGTAGCCGGTGGTCCTGCTCAGCCATCCCACCGGCAACGCCAACATGGCCGCCGTGGCCGCCGCGCTGGACCAGGAGCAGTTGCTCGCAGCCTGCTTCACCTGCATCCACTGGAACCCTGATTCACCCTGGTCGCGGCTTGTTCCCGCCAGCCTGCGCAGGACGCTTGAGCGTCGCGCCCGCGTCCAGCTTCCCGATCAAAAAATTCACACCCGCCCCGCGCGCGAACTGGTGCGCAATCTCCTCCTGCGCGCCGGAAAAAAACACCTCACCACCGGCGAACGCCGCGCCTTTTCCACCGACGCCGTTTATCGCGATCTCGACCGGCACGTTGCCCGTCATCTCGCCGATTTCCCCGCCCTGCGCGCTGTTTACGCCTATGAGGACGGCGCGCTGGAGCAGTTTCGAGCGGCGCGTGAGCGAGGCCTCCGCCGCATCTACGACCTGCCCATCGGCTACTGGCGCGCCAGCCGCGCCATCGCCTCTGAAGAGGCCGCTCGCCGACCGGAATGGGCCGACACTCTGAAAGCCCTCACCGACAGCGCCGAAAAATGCGCGCGCAAGGACGAGGAACTCTCGCTCGCCGACACCGTCCTCGTTCCCAGCAGCTTCGTCCGCCGCACGTTGGATCAATTTCCCGGCTCCACCGGACAGATCATCGTCGCGCCCTTCGGAGTGCCCTCGAAGATTGCCGCGCCGCGACCGTTGACAGACGGCTCGCTGCCGCTGCGCGTGCTTTTTGTCGGCGGACTCTCGCAGCGCAAAGGCGTCGCCGACCTGCTCGAAGCCGTCGAATCGCTCGGCAGCGCTGCGACGCTCACCCTCATCGGACGCAAACCCACCGACGCCTGCGCCTCGCTCAACGCCGCCTGCGCCCGTCATCGCTGGCTCCCTTCGCTCGCTCATGACGAGGTTCTGGCCCGGATGCGCGCGCACGATGTCTTTGTCTTTCCCTCGCTTTTCGAGGGGCTGGCGCTGGTACTTGGTGAAGCGCTCTCGCAAGGGCTGCCCCTCATCACCACGCCCAACTCTGGCGGCGAAGACATCCTCCGCGACGGCACGGACAGCTTCCTTGTGCCCATCCGCGCACCACAGGCCATCGCCGAGAAATTGCTCGTCCTGCATCGCGATCGCGAGCGCCTCAAAGCTATGAGCGACGCCGCGCTCGAAGGCGCAGAACGGTTGTCCTGGTCCGCCTATCAGCGGCGCGTCACCGCCGCCGTGCGCGCCACACTTGGAACTCAGTGAGCGGCTGCCGCCGTGGCTGCCGTCGCCGTCTGCGGCTTCAGAATCGGCTCGTTCAGCGGTGCCGTGTCAATGTCAATCCGCGTGCCCTGCGGAAAATCCACCTCGTGGCCGTGTCGCAGCCACGTTGAGCTGATGTTCAGGCCCACGGCGTAAAACCCAATCCCCGCCGCCAGCGCACGCGATCCCGCCATGATCCCGGCGACGCGCCCCGCCGCTCCAAATCCATTCGACGCCACGCCCGTCTGCGCCGTCATGTTTCCATCCGTGTCCAGCGCGCGACCGGCCAGAATTCCCAGTGCAATCGGAGCCAGCACGCCGCCGTTGTTCTTCTGTGAAACATTCCCCTCGGCGTCCATCGACATCGTCTTCCCGCCGGAGGCCATCGCGCCCGTCACCGAGCCTTGAACGTTTTGCGCGGGCTTTGCCGGCAACTTCAACTGCTGAAAGCTGAAGCGCAGATTCCCATTGCGTCCAAATGAGCGCGCTGCCTTGGTCTTCGTCACGCGCCCCACCAGCGTCGCTCCCTGCGGAATCGTCAACGCATGCTTCGCGTCATAGACTGGCGCGACAACCCGCGCCTGAATCGGATCGCCCGCCTTCGCCGTGCGCGAGTTCAGCGGTGTCTCCAGTTCGGCGTGAATCAGCCAGTGCGGAGTCGTCTCCGCGGGCGTCGTCGGCTTCGCTGCAACCTTCGCCTTCTTTGCCGCTTTCGTCTTCTTCGCCTTGTGCTGCGGCGGAGCGTAGATCGTCGGCTTGCCCGACGCCTCCAGCGTTTTCACCATCAGCGCATCGCTCAGCGCAAAACTCCACGAAGTTTTGTCATTGATCTGCTGCGGGTGATACGGAAGCTGATCGTAGAGCGCCACCTTCAGCCGATTGCCCAGTCCCGGCGAAGTGAAGAAATTTTTCGTGTCCACAATCCGCTGCTTCGCTCCATCCCACAGCTTCGCCAGCAGTGCGTGCCGCTTGTTTGTCGCGCTTGCCTGCAGGTTCACCATCGGCAGCCCCGCCTGCGCCGCGCCCGCGTCAATCCTCACCGCGCCACCACTCGTTTCCACCGCGTCAAAGCTCACCACCGGCTTGTCGATCGGCGTGAAATCCCCATTCAGCTTCGCCCAAACCCGCGCCGAATGATCCGGCGCAAGCGTCGTCACCCTGCCGCTCAGCAGCGTATTCACCGGCAGCACCAGCTTGTTGTTCACATACACCGGAGCCAGCAGCCGCGCCTCGATCTTCGTGCCCAGCTTCATCGGATAAATCCGCGTCGCCTCCACGCTCAGATGCGTTCCCTTTGCAATCTCCGCAGGCGGAACTGGCGCAGCCATCACCTGCTGTGCCGGTGGAATATGCGGCGGCGGCACCGGCACCTTCGGTCGCGTGTGCAGCGTCTGCGCCCCCGCGAACAGCCCCGCGCCAGCCACCACAGCCGCCACGCGGCAGCAGTCCTGAAAGATCTCTCGTCGCAGCAATCCGCCTCCCGCAGGAACGCTTCCCACGCTATCAGACTGCGCGTCCTCCACAAAGAAAGCAATCCGCGCTTCCGCTTCACCTCCCGTTCATGCGCGCAATCCCCGCGCATTCCCCGCTGCCTGTGCGTCCCGCCTCGCCCATCCTCGTCGACCGCTGCCCGGAACATTTAGACTGATACTGTGACCACCCCCGTCAAAGCTGTGCGCGGCACGCGCGACCTGCTCCCGCCCGAAACTGCGCTCTGGAGCCGCGTCGAGACCATTGCCCGCGAGATCTTCGCGCGTTAGCACTTCGGCGAAATCCGCACGCCCATCTTCGAGGAAACCGCGCTCTTCGCTCGCGGCGTCGGTGAGGAAACCGACATCGTCGCCAAGGAAATGTACACCTGGGAGGATCGCGCCCGCGCGCAGTCGGAAAAAAACCAAAGCCTCACCCTGCGCCCGGAAAACACCGCCGGCGTCGTCCGCGCCTACATCGAACACCAGCTCGGCGAAACCGGCCAGTTGCACAAGCTCTTTTACATCGGCCCGCAGTTCCGTCGCGAGCGACCGCAAAAGGGCCGCTACCGCCAGTTCTTCCAGATCGGCGCCGAAGTCATCGGGCCACCCCACTCCGGCTCCGAATCCCCGCTGCGCGACGCCGAGATCCTCGAAATGCTCGCATCGCTGCTCGACTCGCTCGGCATCACCGGCTGGACGCTGCGCCTGAACTCCGTCGGCTCGGCCGCCGATCGCCCCGTCTACCTCGCTCGCCTGCGCGACGCTCTCGCGCCCGTCGTCGGCCAGTTGTGCGCCGACTGCCAGCGCCGCGCCGTCACCAACCCCCTGCGCGTGCTTGACTGCAAGGTGCCCGGCGATCAACCCCTCATCGAAACCCTGCCGCGCATCGCCGACTCGCTCGATGAATCCAGCCGTGCTCACTTCAACGCCGTCTGCGCCGCGCTCGATGCCGCCGCCGTCCCCTACACGCTCGACCACCGCCTCGTGCGCGGCCTCGACTACTACACGCGAACCACCTTTGAATTCACCCACGGCGGACTCGGCGCACAGAATGCGCTGCTCGGCGGCGGACGCTACGACGGACTCAGCGAATCGCTCGGCGGGCCGCGCGCCCCCGGCATCGGATTCGCCATCGGCCAGGACCGCCTCATCCTCACCCTCGAAGCGCAGCAGAAATCGCTCCCTACCCGCGCCGACGCCTTCATCGCGCCCATCGGCGACGCGCAAAACCCCGCCGCGCTCGCGCTTGCCCGCGAGCTACGCCGCGCTCTTTTGCCCGGTGCCGACACTGTGGACAACGGCCTCCGCATCGAACTCGGCGACGGCAGCTTCCGCGTCCGCAAATCCATGGAGATCGCCGACAAGCTTGCTCGACACATCGTCCTGCTCGGCGAAGACGAACTGCAATCCGGCATCCTGACCGTCAAGAATTTCTCCACTGGCCAACAAACCAAAATTTCGCGCGACGCGCTCGCCGCTCACCTCCTGGCCGGCCGCGCTCGACCAAACATCAAAGAAGGGTAATCATCACCGTGCTTGACTTTCTCGGAGAACGGAAGCGGACACATCGCTGCGGCGAACTGCGCGTCGCGCACGCCGACCAACACGTCATCCTCATGGGCTGGGTCAACCGCCGTCGCGACCACGGCAATCTCATCTTCCTCGACCTCCGCGACCGCAGCGGCATCGCGCAGATCGTGCTCGACCGCGACCTCACGCCCGCAGGCCACGCCAAAGCCGAAGCCGTCCGCACCGAGTACGTCGTCGCCGCCATCGGCCGTGTACGTCTCCGCGACCAGGCCGCCATCAATCCCAAAATGCCCACTGGCGAAATCGAAATCGTCGCCTCCGAACTGCTCGTGCTCAACGACGCGAAGCTCGCTCCATTCTCGCCCGCAGAAGAAGCCATCGCCAACGAAGAGGTCCGCCTCAAATATCGCTACGTCGATCTGCGCCGCGCCGAGATGCAGCGAAACTTCTGGCTCCGCCATCGCATCACGCTCGCCATCCGCCAGAGCCTGTCCGATCTCGGCTTTCTCGAAATCGAAACGCCGATCCTCACCAAATCCACGCCCGAGGGCGCGCGCGATTTCCTCGTCCCCAGCCGCGTCCACCCCGGCGAATTCTACGCCCTCCCGCAGTCGCCGCAAATCTTCAAACAGATCCTCATGATCTCCGGCTTCGACCGCTACTTCCAGATCGCCCGCTGCTTCCGCGACGAGGACCTCCGCGCCGACCGCCAGCTTGAATTCACCCAGGTCGATCTCGAAATGAGCTTCCCGCGCGAGGAAGATGTCTTCGCCGTCGTCGAAGAATTTCTCTCCGCAGCCTTTGCCGCAGCTGGCGTTGCGCTGCCCACGCCCTTCCCGCGCATTCGCTGGGACGAGTCCATGCGCCGCTTCGGCGTCGACAAACCCGACCTGCGCCTGCCCGGATTGACCGACCTCCGTCCCGCCTTCACCGACGCCGACATGGCCGCGCTCCAGCTCGACGCCGACCTGCCCGTCGTCGCCCTTCGCATCCCCGCCGTCGGCGCGCTCAGCCGCAAGGAACGCGAGGACAACCACCCGCTCTTCGATGCGAAAAAAGGCGCAAAGTTCATCGACGATCTCAAGCGCCTTGAAAAAGGCTTTCCCCACATCGTCACCGCTCTACGCGAACTCACCGGCGCTGCCGAAGAGGATTTTGTCGTCCTCGTGGCCGGGGATCCGGCCCACCCCATCAAGGCCTCGGACACAAAGATTCCCGGCCGTCTTTCCGAGCGCGAGATCGCCATCTACGCCGCCGCCGGAGCCTTCCGCGTCGAGCTGGCAAAGAAGTACGCCGACCGTCACGGAGCCTTCGCCGCGACCCAGGCCGTCGTCTCGACCGCCGACCCCGCGAGCGGAAAAATCCTTGACGGAGCCGCCGCATTCCAGCCCATCTGGGTCACCGATTTTCCCATGTTCGAGCACGACGCCGAAACCGGAAAATGGATGCCCGCCCACCATCCCTTCACCTCGCCTCACGATGCCGACATTGAGCGCCTCTTCACCGATCCAGCCACGGTGCGCGCCCGCTGCTACGACCTCGCCATGAACGGCCTCGAACTCGGCTCCGGCTCCATCCGCATCCACCGCCAGGATGTCCAGCGGCAGATATTCGACTCGCTCGGCATCACGCCCGACGAGGCCCGCACGCGCTTCGGATTCTTCCTCGACGCGCTCGAATACGGCACACCGCCGCACGGGGGCATCGCGCTGGGCCTTGACCGCATCGCCATGCTTCTGGCCGGCGCGCCCAGCCTGCGCGAGGTCATTGCGTTTCCAAAGACGGCGCGCGCGATTGACGTGATGGTGGAGGCACCGACGCCTGTGAGCGAGCAGCAGATGAAGGAGCTTCACCTGCGCGTGGCGCTGAAGAGCTGAACGCGTTTCCAACCGATCAACGCGGCTCGTGAAATCCAGCGAGTCGTGAACCATTCCCTGTTCGCCGTCCGCTTCGCTCTGCTAGCCTGAATCGTTACTCATCCGTTCCCGGAGCCGATCTCCCATGACCCACGCCGCCGCGCCGCTCACCGTGTTGAGCGAGGAAGAACAACTGCTCCAATCCACCGTCCGCCGCTTCGCCGCCGAGACGGTCGCGCCGCTCGTCCGCTCCATGGAAGAGGCTGCGCAATACGCGCCCGGCCTCATCGAAAAGCTCGCCCAACTCGGCCTGCTCGCCATCGAAGTTCCGGAGCGCTTCGGCGGCGCGGCGGGGAGTTTTTTCGAGTCCATTCTCGCCGTCGAAGCGCTCGCCGAAGTCGATCCCGCCGTCGCCCTCATCGTCGACATCCAGAACACGCTCAGCGTGAACGCGCTCCTGCGCTGGGGCACCGAATCGCAGCACGAGCGCTGGCTGCCGCAGCTCGCCGACGGCATGCTCTGCAGCTACGCGCTCAGCGAGGCCGGCTCCGGGTCGGATGCGTTTGCGATGGAAACGCGCGCCGAGCGAATGGCCACCGGATACAGGCTGCGCGGGCGCAAGCTCTGGATCAGCAACGCGCGCGAGGCCGGGGTGTTTCTTGTTTTTGCCAATCTTGATCCCGCCGCCGGTTATCGCGGGATCACGGCGTTTCTCGTGCCGCGCCAGACGCCGGGACTCACCGTCGGCCGCGCCGAACACAAGCTCGGCATCTGCGCCAGCAGCACCTGCGAACTCCTCCTCGACGACTGCGAAATCCCCACCGACGCGCTGCTCGGCGACGAGGGCAAAGGCTACAAAATCGCCATCGAAGTCCTCAACGAAGGCCGCATCGGCATCGGCGCGCAACTGCTCGGCCTCGCCACCGGAGCCTGGAAACACGCCGCCCGCTACGCCCAGCAGCGCCGCCAGTTCGGTCGCGCCATCGTCGATTTCCAGGCTGTACAGTTTGAACTCGCAGAGATGGCCACGCAGATCGAGGCCGCGCGCCTCATGGTCTACAACGCCGCCCGCCGCAAGGACGCCGGTCTGCCCTTCGTCACCGAAGCGGCGATGACCAAATACTTCGTCTCCCAGGTCGCCGAAAACGTCGCCAGCCGCGCCGTGGAAATCTTCGGCGGCAACGGATTCGTCCGCGACTACCCGGCGGAAAAATTCTTCCGCGACTCCAAGATCGGCAAAATCTACGAGGGCACCTCAAACATGCAGCTCATGACCATCGCGCGCCAGTTGCTCACCGACCCCGTCACGCCCTGAACTCGCGCCCGCCCCGGCAACCGACTTCACTGCCGCGCCGCCGCCGCAATCGCTCGCACATGCTCCGGCCGCGTCCGGCAGCATCCGCCCACCATCTGTGCGCCCGCCGCAAACCACTCCCCGGCCATCACCCCAAACTCGCCCGCATCCGTCACGCCCGTCCATCGTCGCGCCTCCGCGTCCCACGCTTCGCCGGAGTTGGGATAGGCAAGCAGCGCCATCTCGCGCCCGGCGCTCGGCTCGCAGCGCGCAGCAAGATCAACCCCCGCGCGTAGCTCGCCCAGCAGCGCCGTCACCCTCCCCGGCGGAACGCAGTTCACGCCCACGCCCGCCACCTGCGGCGCGGCGGCGACTGCGGCAACGCAATCCCGCAGCCGCTCGCCATGCGCCACATGCTCGCCATCCCGGCAGGTGAAGCTGATCCAGACTGAAACCTCTGGAGCGTTTGCCAAAGCGGCCACAATCGCCCGCGCCTCATCCAGCGAAGGAATCGTCTCAAACGCCAGCAAATCCGCAGTCGGCAAATCCGCGCCCGCCGTCAGAACTTCAATCCGCTCCCGATGAAACCGCACCAGTTCGTCGAAGCCGCAATCGTAGTTGCCGTGATACTCCGCCCCGTTGTGCAGCGCCGCGCCCAGCGGACCCAGCGAAGCGGCCACCAGCGCCCGCCGTCCGCCGCCAGCCTCCGCCGCATCGCGCTCGCCCACCGCAATCTCCACCGCCCGCAGCAGCGCCCGATCCGCCCGCGCAGCCTTGAGGCCCAGTTCCGCATACCCGCGCCGCGAAACCTGATAGCTCGCCGTCGCAATGCACTCCGCGCCAGCCTCCAGATACGCCCGGTGCACCCGCGCCACCAGCTCCGGCTGCCGCTCCAGCACATGCGCCGACCACAGCGGACCGCTCAGGTCCGCGCCCAGAAACTCAAGCTC
The DNA here is from genome assembly GCA_021846275.1 of Acidobacteriota bacterium. Lineage (GTDB taxonomy): Bacteria > Acidobacteriota > Terriglobia > Terriglobales > Acidobacteriaceae > Acidicapsa. The sequence continues at coordinate 55,609 of JAJZBZ010000005.1, read as the reverse complement.
CGTCGCCAGCCCGCCGTCGAGCACGCGCACCGAAGCCAGCGGATTCCACGGCCATCCCCTCATCTGGCAATTCTAGCCGCCAGCGCCGTTCCCAAACGACCCTCATGCAGCCGCCCATCCCCCGCAGTTGCCCTCAACCCCCATTTTCAGAGATACTATTTGGGTATGCGCAGACGCGGCCCCGTGGCCCATCCGTCTTGCTCATCGCTCGATGCGTTTCCCGAAGAGATCGGACGCTCGATAGCAGCCTCGGCAAATTACGCCCGGCGCAAAGTTGGAAAGGAAAACACCCGTGGTTATGATTCGTCTGGCGCGCGTTGGCGCCACCAGGAAGCCCTTTTACCGCATCGTCGTCATCGAAAAGGATCGCGCCCGCAACGGCCGCTCCATCGAGGTCGTCGGCACCTACGATCCGCGCCGCACCCCCGCGGCCGTCAAGCTCGAGCACGAGCGCATCCAGTACTGGATCGGCGTCGGCGCTCAGATGTCGGATCGCGTCGCCAAGCTGGTCGGCAAATCCCCCGCTCCCGTCGCTGCCTGATTTCCCCCGCAATCGCCTGTGAACTGGAGATCCGTTTCATGAATCTTCCCGCCACTGGCGCAACTTCGCGCGGATTGATACTATCGTGCGAACGGTTCTACAGACTCTGGGTTTCGCGCGCAGATGCTCTCCGGTTCACGGCGCGCCGGCATTCACGAAACACGTGACAGGACAACACCGGAGCCGTGCAACCGCCACAACGCAAGACCTGGAAGATGGGGCACGTGAATGAATCAGATCGATACAACTGAAGTCGAGGATCTCGTGCTTGAGATGGCTCGGGCACTCGTCGACGCGCCAGAGGCAGTCGAAGTGGAATGTGTGGACCTCGAAGAGAGCACCTCCGTGCGCCTGCGCGTCGCTCCCAGCGATGTCGGAAAAGTCATCGGCAAGCAGGGACGCACCGCGCGCTCCATGCGCACCATCCTCGCCGCCGTCAGCATGAAACTGCACCACCGCTTCACGCTGGAGATTCTGGAAGAGGGCGACGACTGAGTCGTCGGCGCGCGACCGCCGACACTCGCTCGCGCTCTCTGCGCCGCACAGTCAACCTTGCTGAGCCATTCTGGCCGCTCCGTCCGCTCCTCCGCCGGCAAACTCGACAGGTGCTCACCCATGACTGACCCGCAGCAATCGCCGCACGACCGGCAGCAGCAGGACTCGCACTCTGGCTGGACTTGGCTGGCCGAAATTCGCCGCTCCCAGGGACGCAAAGGCGAAGTCCTCGCCACCGTCCTCACCGACTTCCCGGAAAAATTCTCCGAACGCCGCCACCTCTGGCTCGTCCACCCCACCCAGCCCGATCCCGCTCCGCGCCCCGTCGAACTCGCCCGCTTCTGGATGCACAAAGGCTCCGTCATCCTCCATTTCGCCGGCACCGACTCCATCTCCGACGCCGAAGCCCTGCGCGGACTCATCGTCGCCATCCCCCGCGCCGAACGCGCCGCGCTCGAAGCCGACGCCTGGTACATCGGCGACCTCATCGGCTGCACTGTCTACGAGGTGGGTGATGGTGCCAGTGCTCGAAGGATCGGGGTCATCGAAGACGTGGATCGCACCGCGGGGCCTGTGGCTTTGCTGGTTGTGCGTTCTGTTGCGCGTGATTCGGCGCCCGGTCGCCCGGCCTCCGATGAGGAGCTTCTGATCCCGCTTGCCAAAAGCTATCTGCGTAACGTAAATCTTGCCGCGCGGCAAATCGAGATGACGTTGCCGGAGGGCCTGCTTGATGTGAACGCGCGGTCAAGCGCACCGCGGGATGCGGAGGCGGATCATGGCTGAGATTCATCCGTCGGCGCATCGACAGCGCATCGATATCGTGAGCATTTTTCCGGGATTCTTTGACGGATTCCTGAGCCACGGTGTGGTTGCCCGTGCCGCTGCGCGCGGCCTTGTGGAGCTTCGCGTCCACGATCTGCGCGAGTTTACGCATGACGCGCATCGGACGGTGGATGATCGCCCGTTTGGCGGCGGCGAGGGGATGGTTCTGAAGCCGGAGCCGCTGGCTGAGGCGCTTGACTCGCTGGGAGTTTTGCCGGCGAGCCAGCGCGACCCGCAGAGCCGCGAGTCGGTGATTCTGCTGGCTGCGCAAGGGGAGCGTTTCACGCAGACCGTTGCGCGGGAGCTTGCGGGGCTGGAGCGCATTGTGCTGCTCTGCGGACGCTACGAGGGCATCGACGACCGCATCCGCCAGCTCTACTGCGACCGCGAACTCTCCATCGGCGACTACGTCCTCAGCGGCGGCGAACTGCCTGCGGCCGTGGTTGCGGATGCAGTTGTGCGCCTGATTCCCGGCGTGCTGGGCAACGCTGCCTCAGCCGCGTATGAGAGCTTCGGGCTGGAAGATTCGACGATGGATTTGTTGGCTGAAAACGACACGGAAGGTGGTTTGCACAATCCTGTCCAGCGCAGTCAGGTTCCGCGCAGTCAGCACGGCTCCGGCGGCCTCCTCGACTATCCCCACTTCACGCGCCCCGCCGAATTTCGCGGCCTCCACGTTCCCCAGGCGCTCCTGAGCGGCGACCACCAAGCCATCCGCCGCTGGCGCAGAGAGCAGCAACTGGCCACGACGCTTCGCAACCGTCCAGACCTGTTGGAAGCCGCCACCCTGAGCGAGGAAGACCGGCAAACGCTCGTCCGCCTGCGCCAGTCCTGACCCACTGGCCTGCATCGGCGTCCTTCGCCACATCCCGCAGAGGCATCTGCTGCTCAGTCGTCAGTAGTCAGTCGTCAGTGAAGGCCCTGCACTCGCTCCTGCCTTTGCTGTTGTTTTTGCCTTTGCTCTTTTGTTGTCATTCCCGAAGGGAATCTGCTTTTCAGCCATCAGTAGTCAGCCGTCAGTGGTCAGCAGCCGGGTGCCCCATCCAAGCTCCGCTTGGGTGGGAAAAACAGATGCCAGCGCCATCGCTGCCTTTGCTGATGTTTTGCTTTCCCGTCGTCCTCAGCAAGCGCCCACACGCGACCAACGGGAGCGGTAACAACCGTCCGTGGCGCGCAGAGCGCGCGGCTGCTGCATGCAATGCCTTTTGTTGTCATTCCCGAAGGGAATCTGCTTCTCAGCCGTCAGTAGTCAGCCGTCAGTGGTCAGTAAATTCCTTGCCTTTGCTTTTCCTGTCACCCTCCACCATTTCGGGTGCCCCATCCAAGCTCCGCTTGGGTGGGAAAACAGCGTCGTCCTCAGCCAATCCCACACGCGACCAACGGGAGCGGTAACAACCGTCCGTGGCGCGCAAAGCGCGCGGCTGCTGCATGCAATGCCTGCATGCAATGCCTTCTCCGTGCAATGGATGCTACACTCGGCGTTAACCGCTTATGCTTGCCAAAGTTCTCAGTGCTGCCGTCTACGGCATCGATGCCAATCTCATCGATGTTGAGGTTGATCTCAGCGGAATCGCCCTTGAGGAGGATCGTTTCCACACCGTTGGCCTGCCCGATGCTGCCGTGCGCGAGAGTCGAGACCGCGTGCGCTCGGCGATGAAGAACTCCGGCTACCAGGTGCCGCCCACGCACATCACCATCAACCTCGCGCCCGCTGACCTGAAAAAAGAAGGCGCCGGCTTCGATCTTCCCATCGCCATCGGCATCCTCAGCGCCTTCGGCATCCTCAACATCAAAGACCTCGGCTCCTATCTGCTCGTCGGCGAACTCGGCCTCGACGGCGCGCTGCGTCCCGTCCCCGGCATTCTTTCGGTGGCCATTCTCGCCCGCGAGCGCGGCATTCCCCACCTGCTCGTTCCCGCCGTCAACGCGCCCGAGGCCGCTGTCGTCGAGGGCGTCAAAATCTTCCCGGTCACCACCCTCGCTGATGTCGTCGATCTGCTCAACTCGACGCTCCTCGGCCACGTCCAGCGCGAGCCGTTCCAGGTCGCCACTGACGCGCTCCTGGCCGAGCTGCAACACTTTCCCGCCGACTTCAGCGACGTGCGCGGCCAGCAGACCGCCAAGCGCGCGCTGGAGGTTGCCGCCGCCGGTGGCCACAACATCCTCATGATCGGCCCGCCCGGCTCCGGCAAAACCATGCTCGCCCGCCGCCTGCCGTCCATCCTGGCTCCGCTCACCTTTGAAGAGGCGCTGGAAACCACCAAAATCCACTCCGTCGCCGGCGTTCTCGACTCCGCCGCCGGCCTCGTCGCACACCGCCCGTTCCGCTCGCCTCACCACACCATCTCCGACGCCGGCCTCATCGGCGGCGGAGCCGTCCCGCGTCCCGGCGAAGTCTCGCTCGCCCACAACGGACTGCTCTTTCTCGACGAACTCCCCGAGTTTCCCCGCAACGTCCTCGAAGTCCTCCGCCAGCCGCTCGAAGAGCACACCGTCACCATCGCACGCGCCAGCATGTCGCTCACCTTTCCCGCGCGCTTCATGCTCGCCGCCGCCATGAATCCCTGCCCCTGCGGCTACTTCAACGACAAATCCCGCGAGTGCATGTGTACCCCGCCCATGATCCAGCGCTACGTCTCCAAAGTCTCCGGCCCGCTGCTCGATCGCATCGACATCCACATCGAAGTCCCCGCCGTCCAGTACAAGGAACTCCGCGGTGCAGCAGCAGCCGAAGGCTCGGCCCATATTCGCGACCGCGTCATGGCCGCGCGCGAACTCCAGCGTCAGCGCTTCCATCGCGGCAAGGACAAAATCTTCTCCAACGCACAGATGTCCACGCGCCAGATCCGCGCCCACTGCGAACTCGGCCCCGACGCCGAACGCCTGCTCGAACGCGCCATGCAGCAGCAGGGCCTCAGCGCGCGCGCTCATGACCGCATCCTCAAAGTCGCCCGCACCATCGCCGACCTCGAAGCCTCGGAAACACTCGCCGTCCCCCACCTCGCCGAAGCCATCCAGTACCGCACCCTCGACCGCAGCTACTGGGCCTGACCCGCAACCACCTGCGGCGCGCAAAGCGCGCGTCCGCTGCATGCAATGCTCATTCCCGCAGCGAATCTGCTTCCAAGCCGTCAGTAGTCAGCCGTCAGTGGTCAGCAGCCGGGTGCCCCATCCAAGCTCCGCTTGGGTGGGAAAACAGCGTCGTCCTCAGCCAATCCCACCCGCGACCAGCGGGAGCGGTAACAACCGTCCGTGGCGCGCAAAGCGCGCGTCCGCTGCATGCAATGCTTTTTTATTGTCATTCCCGCAGGGAATCTGCTTCTGTCTTTCCTGTCGTACGCAACAAGCGCCCACCCGCGACCAACGGAAGCGGCCACAAATGGTCGTGGCGCGCAAAGCGCGCGTCCGCTGCATGCAATGCATTACTTTGGTCATTGAAGTTCGTCAATGGTCCGTCGATGACCTTCTTGTGCGTTGCTTCCTCTGAAGCCGCCGCAGGGGGACACGATGGAAACCAGTTCGAATCTGACCGCAATGCTTATCGCCGCGCCGTTACTGGCTGTCATGGTCGCGGGTTTTTTCCGTCTTGATGAATTCATCGGCAGGCCGCGCCGCAAATCCGTGCGCAGATATCGTCGCATCCCGCTCGCCGCCGGCCTCGACGAGCGCGGCATCCCCATCGGCCTCGACCCCGACGGACGCTCTCTGCGCGAATCCCGTTAAAGCAGAATCGCGATTCCAATGCCCGATCCGACATCGTGAGGTGCAGCTTTTCTTGAGAAAAAGCTGCGCGAAGTTCCAGTCTCGCTGGGTACACCTATTGTGAAACTGCTTGAGCGGCCCGCAGGATCAGCGTCCGTAGTCCGTCGAGAACGCGACACCGCATCCCATCCCGCGCCAGAATGCTGCAACCGCCGCTTCCACCTCGGCCAGCGTCTTCTCCGTGCGCACCAGCGGAATCACCGCGCCTGTCTCCGGCAGCGTCGTCAGTTCCTTCGCATTCATCGCAATCGCCACGCAGCGCTCCGCGCGATACGTGCAGCTCGCCAGATCGGCGATCGACACCGCCATCAGCGGCGTCATCAGTATCGTGCGTGGCGGAGCCATCCTGTCCAGCAGGCTGAAAATCTCCAGCTTCGACTCCAGCTCATCCGGCACGCAATCAATGGCAATCTCCGCCTCGCGCACCGCCTCTTCCACCGTCGAAGCGAACTCCACACGCGGTGCCGCCCGCTCGCTCGCCAGCGCCTCGCCCAGGCTCGTCCGCATCGCCTCCTGCGCATGCCGCAGGTTGGCCGGCATCACGTCCTCCAGCGCCACCCGCAATCCGGCGCGCGCAGCGCGCAGCGCCAGGCTCCGCCCCAGCGGGCCAGCCCCGATGATGGCAACCGTCGTCATCGATGAGTTCATCGGTCGATCCGCGGCTTCAGCGCGGCTTCAGCGCGTCCAGCACATCCTGCGAACTGGGCCGCGCCTGCAACAGGTGGCTGGAAACCAACTCCCGCTCATCCTCATCCAGCGTCGCAACGCCGGAGAGAATCCGGCGCAGTGTCACCGACACATCGTCGATGTAGTTCATCAGGCGAATCGCTTCACCGGAAAGCGGCATGGCAGTCATCCCCAATCAGTCTTTGCTTCCACCACCATTCTCCGCGCACCAGCCGCCGCCTGTAAAGCCCACACCATCCCGCCACAATGCAGACGTTGTGGCTACTCTCGCTTTTGTCGTTGCTTTTCCTGTTGTCATTCCCACAGGGAATCTGCTTTTCAGCCGTCCGTCGTCCGTCGTCAGCCGTCAGCCGTCAGTAGTCCGTGGTCAGTAGTCCGTAGTCAGTAATCAGCAAAAGCGCATCCGTTGCTCTTGCCGCAGCCAATGCTTTTGTCGTTGCTTTTCTTGCTGTCATTCCCGCAGGGAATCTGCTTTTCAGCCGTCAGTTGTCAGCCGTCAGTCGTCAGTAAAGCCCTTGCTTTTGCTTTTTCCCGTCGTCCTCCACCACTTCGGGGGCCCCATCCAGGATTCGCTTGGGTGGGAAAACAGATGCCAGCGCCAACGCTGCCTTTGCTGATGTTTTTGCTTTCCCGTCGTCCTCAGCCCAATCCCACCCGCGACCAGCGGGAGCGCCACAAAAGTCCGTGGCGACCGAAGGTCGCGTCTGCCGCATGCAATGCCTCAGTGCCGCCGCCAGGTCTCAATCGCCACTTCCACCACCGCCATCAGCACGCTCATCGCCGCCATGAACCCCCGCGCCCGCTGCCAGTTTTGTTCGTGTCGTTCCATCCGCCGCTCCAGCTCGCAGATCCGTCCCGAGCTGCCATCGCCCACCAGTCCCACCATCTGCGCCTTCAGCACGCTCAGGTCGCTCAGCACCTGCGCCTCAAACTCATTCATCATCCGCATCCCGTCGCTCCTTCGCTCCGCCTCAAACCGCCTGTGCCGCCAGCGGCAGATTCACATACAGCGCCACCGAGTGCTCCGAATAATTCGGCGGCGTCGATCCGTCATACATCCGTATATAAAACGCATCCGCCTCCGTCTCGCGTGGAATCTGAAACACCGGCACCGTCGAGCGGATCACCAGGTCCGCATCCGTTCCCGCCTGAAAGCTGAAGTCCCTGCGCCTCACCTCGAACCCGCCTCCCGTCGGCGGCGTCACTCCCGCATTCACCGTCAGCTCCGCCGCTCCGATCGTCGTCACCTGGAGCGTCGTCACATCCGCCAGATACGTCGGCGCAATCAGCGCCGGCAGCCACGCCGTCACCGGTACCGTCTTCGACGTCTTCACCGCCAGGTCATTCGCCCAGTCATTGGCAAAGCTGATCTCGTAGTTCATCACGTCCGGCGTCCCCGGCTTGTACGTCAGCTTCACCGTCCTCACCGCCACCTGCTCGTTCAGGTTCGCGCTCGGCGCCGTCAGCAGCATCTCGTCGCCAGGCCACACATCGCTCGTCAGCCCCGTCGCCCAGTTCGCGCTGGCCACCTTGTACGTCCCCGCCCACGCCGCGCTCACGCTCGACGCCGCCGTTCCCAGCGCCTCTGCCGCGTTCCGGCAATCCGCGCTCGACCTCGCCTTCGGATTCGTCACGCTCCCGATCCACTGCGCCGTCGCCGGCATTCCCACCGCCTCCATCGCCGCCTGGCTCGCCTCGTTCACCCACCTTCCCACCGCCGTCCCCACCGTCCGATACTGAACCTGAATCAACTCGCCCAGCACCGGAATATACCCCGTATAAAACGTAATTGTCCCCGTCCGCAGCAGGTGGCATTCGCCGCCCTCGGCAATCGTTCCCGTCCTCCGCGTCGCCATCTGCTCGCCCGGCGGCATGCTCCTCACCCAGCCCGATCCCAGATTCGTCATGTACACGCTGCGCACCGAACCAATCAGATTCCAGCTATTGGCCACGCACACCTGATAGCTCCCCGGCGCATACTCCACCGACCCGTCATACAGCGGCACCGGCGTTCCCGCAATCCCATTCACCACCGGCACCAGCTCCAGCACAATCGACGCTCCGGCAATCTGATCCTCGCCGCCAAAGCTCATCGCGCCCGCGTCGCCCACCACCCGATACACCTGCGTCACACGCTCCGTCAGCGGACACCACACCCGCGCCCGCAGCGTATACTGCGTCCCCGTCTGCACCGCATACGCCGGCCCCGCCACCACTCCGTTCACCAGCGGCACCAGGGACACCGCGCCCGTTCCCTGCGCCGACTCCACCAGAAACCCCGCAATGCAACCCGCCTGATTCACCCCATTCCCATACAACCCGCCCACAATCCCCGTGCTCCCCGGCGAAAGCGTCACCCCGATCAGCTCCAGATACAGCGATCCACCCGCCTCCACCGCATCCCGCCACACCAGCGCCGCCTGTCCGTCCACACCCGTTCCGCCATTGATCGTCAACCCCGCTCCCGTCAGCGAAAAATACTCCTCCGCGCCCGTGAACATCCAGTTCTGCACATTGATCGCCGGCTCGTTGAACAGCTCGTTGTTGATAATCTTCTCTTCCGCCGTCGTCTCGAAAAACGGGTCTTCGTTCAACTGAAACGTCTTCGTCACCCCATCGCCAAGCAGATACTCCGTCACATACGCCCACGGCTCGCTTCCGCCACACACCGTCACGTCGTTGGCCAGCGCCCGCTCCACCGTCGCCGTCATCGTCAGGTTGCTCAGCACCAGCGTCCCATTCGTCTCGTTCAACTCATGCACCGTCGTCCCCACCGGCTGCGCGGTAATCTGCCCGCCCACCGCGCGATAGCTCGCCCGCGCCTGCGCCGCCACCAGACCCGCCGCCTGGCTCCAGTTCGATCCCGGATCCGGCACAAAATTCCCCACCGGCAGCGCCATCGACGCCACTCCCAGCCCGCTCACGCTCAGCGGAATCGCCGCGCCCAGTCCCGTCACGCCCGCATGGGCCGCCAGCGTCTGCATCGCCTCGCCCGCCGTCACTCCCGTCAGCCCAGCGCTCGGCGTCATCGGCTGCATATTCAGCACCATCTCATCGCTCACCGCCTGCAGCGCCCAGCGATAAATCGGTCCCGCCGTCCCCACTCCGGCAAACTCCGGCAGCGGAGCCACCGCCAGATACCCCGTGAAATACAACGTCCCGTCATCCCCCTCAATCAACACCGGCTGATTCCGCGCGGGCGTCGGCAACGTGCTCGCGCGCCCCAGCGTCACCCAAAGCTGACACACCGTCGGCTCGTTCAGCTTCCGCTCCAGCGTCATCGGATGCACACTATCCAGCGCCGCCGAATAATCCACATTGTTGATCATCACCTTCATCGCCGCGCGCTCCTCCACCCCATCTCGCGTTCCATCAGTCACCAGCCGTCAGTCACCAGCCGTCAGTCACCAGTCGTCAGTCACCAGTCGTCAGTCGTCAGCAAAGACCTTGCACTTGCCTTGGCTTTTCCGTAGTTTTTGCCTTTGCTGTTGTGTTTGCCGTTGCTTTTCCTGTTGTCATTCCCGAAGGGAATCTGCTGTTCCCATCAGCCTCAGCAAGCGCCCACCCGCGACCAGCGGGAGTGCCACAACCGTCCGTGGCGCGCAAAGCGCGCGGCTGCCGCATGCAATGCTTTTCTTGGTTGTCATTCCCGCAGGGAATCTGCTTTTCAGCCGTCAGCCGTCAGAAACAAGTCCTCGGGTCATCAGCGACGACACGACTGACCCCTGACCTCTGACCACTGACCCCTGACCCCTGACCCCTGACGACTCAAATCAGCGCATTCCCCGCCGGCAAAAAGCTCCTGTAGCAAAGCACCAGCTCCCCATCCAGCGGATCCGTAATCGGCAGCGCCCGGCACAGCGCCGTCAGCGGCATCTGTTCCAGCGTCCCCTGGTACTTCGGCGTCACCACCACCGGCTTCAACCGCTCCTCCACCTCCAGCGGTGTCGGCTTTGACGGCACCAGCGGCTTCTCCGTCGATCCCACCACAGGCTGCAACCTCGGGTAGAAATAAAAAATCCGCTCGCCCTGGCTGCCCTCCAGCACAAACAATCCCGACCACTCCGGAAAGAACGTTCCGCCCTCGCGATCCACAAACCCCAGCAGCGCCTGCGCCTTCATCCCCGTCGCCGGTGCTCCGGCAATCAGCGGCTCCGCCAGTTGCAGCCCCGCCGTCGTCACCTCTTCAATCCGCGCCACGTTATACGTCACCCGCCGAATGTAGTTCACATCCGTCAGCGCCGTCTTCACATACGACCCGCTCACCCCCGAACCCACAAACCCCGTCTGCCCCGTGTAATCGACATCGACGGCCACCATCTGACCCGCCGTAAACGTCGCCGCATCCGCCTGCGCCATCGGCAGAAACGTCGCCGTCCCGCCCGGCTCCACGGTCACCGCCGGCACCGCCGTCGCTCCATCCGGTGAGGCCGTCGCGCCCGACATCGGCAGCAGCAGGTTCATATGCTGGCTCGCCGCCGCCAGCGCCATCGTCAGCTTCGTCCAGCTCAGAAACTGAAACGAAACCTGCGCATCCAGCAGCTCCCAGCTCTGCTCCAGCACCGTCGGCGGCATCCCCGTCACCACCGGCACCAGCTTGCCCATCGGCTTCCTCACAAAATCCCGTATCCACCCCAGCGAAATCCACGGCGCCGGAGGAGCGTTCAGATTGAACGCCCCCTGCTCCGACGCGTCGAACAGCATCGGTGTCCCTGCCGTCCGATTCACTGGCGCGAAGTACGCCCGCACCCGCCGCACCACCGGCGCCGCCGCCCAATACGTGCTCGCTGTCGCCATCCTCACTCACCCGCTTCCTGGTAGCTGTACACCATCACTCGCGCCGACCGCATCAGCCTGTCCCGCTGCACCACCATCGCCGTATACACCGGCTCATCCCAGAACACCTGCGTCAGCATCTGCTGCGGCGGCGAGACGGCGTAGTTGAACTTCGGCGTCTGAAACGGCGACATCATCTCCATCAGCTCCAGGTCCATCTCCGTCATCGCACGACCGCGATCCAACCCGCCAAACGTCTGCGTCCCCAGCGTCGAATACATCACCTCGCACTCGGCCGCAATCAGCGGCAGAGACTGGTCCATATCCACCGCCAGCGCCATCCACCGCAACACAAACACATCCGTCGGCATCAGCGGATACGCCGTCCCCGTCGGCGGCTGCGCAAACGGAGCCTCGGCCTCTTCCACCAATATCCCCGGCCTCACCGCCGACCGCAGCAAAATCGTTCGCTGCGGATTGATCGCCTGCAACCGCGTCCGCATCGCGATATAAAACGAATCCTTCGCATTCTGCATCGTCCCACTCCCCAGCCTCTCTCATCTCAGTCGTCCGTAGTCCGTAGTCAGCCGTCCGTAGTCAGTAGTCAGTCGTCAGCAACAAAACAGACCTGATCCCTGACCCCTGACAACTGACCCCTGAGCAAGGCGGCGCTCACGCGCCGCCTTGCTCACAGCGCTTCCGCGCCAGCCTCCCGCACCAGCAGCCGATACAGATACACCGTCCCCATCGCCTCGTTCTCGCCAATCGACTCGATCAGGTAGCTCTGCCCGGCCATCGAAACCGATAGCGTCATCGCAAACAGGCTCTGCGCCGAACTGAGATTCATCGACGCCACCTGCGCCTGCACGCTCGTCGCCGACAGCATCATCTCCCAGCGCGACATATTCCCTTCCTGCCACGTCGGCGGCAGCTTCCGCATCATCACCGGCGAAATCGCCACCTGCTGGAAGTTGTTCGCCACCAGTCCCACTTCGCTCTGCTCGGTGTCCGGATTCACACCCGTCACCTGCAAATACGCCGTCGTTCCCGCCACCGTCCGCAGAATCGCGTCCGTCAGCATCTGCGGTATCGCCGTCCCCTCTCGTGATGCCGTGTCGCTCATCGTCGTCACCCCAGCCTGGTCGCGATGTAGGGCTGCAACAGCGCCTGCACCGTCTGGTCAATCAGCGTCGTTCCGAAGTACTGCAACCACATCGTGTCCACCCGCGACCGCTGCACATTCAGCGAAGGCTGCGCCTGCGCATTCTTCACAATCTGCGCGCACGCCGTCATGATGTCGTTGCCAATCACCGCCAGCCCCGCCGTATACGTCACCTCAACCTCGTTGTACGGCAGACCCATCAGGTTCCACGGCAGCGTCAATATCCCCGTATTCGGGTCAAAATCCACCGTCGTCGGATCAATCGTCGACCACTCCCCGGGCAGCGAAAACGCAAGCGCCGCATCCAGCAGCGGGACAACAGGAAGATCGCCCCTGCGCGGCCACGCATACTTGCCCTGCATCGACACCAGTGGACTCGTCGCCGGCGCCAGCGGCGCCAGCGGCAGATAACTCAGCATCACCGTCTGCGAACCGCTCACAATCCGCGAACGCTCCGTGTACTGCGTAATGTTGATGTCCGGCCTGCGACAGTACGAGTTGATCAGCGCCGTCGCCGCCGTCACCCAATCCGCACTCGTCCCCGCCGGCAATCCAAAATTCGTGTAATCCGTAGGCAACAGATACGCCATCCCTCAGTCCTTTCCGCTCCCGCATTTCGCTCACAAGCACCAGTTGTCAGCGTCAGTCGTCAGGGATCAGGAATCAGTTGTCAGCTCCCGGCAATCGCATCGCTGATCCCCTGTCCGCTGACCCCTGACCCCTGACGACTGACCCCTTCATGGCCCACGTGTTTTCCCATCAACCACCACCGCAGCCAGCACGCGACCAACGGAAGCGCCACGAAAGTCCATGGCGACCGAAGGTCGCGGCTGCTGCATGCAATGCCGACCAACGGGAGCACCACGAAAGTCCGTGGCGACCGAAGGTCGCGGCTGCTGCATGCAATGCCGACCAACGGAAGCGCCACGAAAGTCCATGGCGACCGAAGGTCGCGGCTGCTGCATGCAATGCCGCGAGCATCGCGAGCGCCACAATCCTTCGTGGCGCGCAACGCGCGCGGCTGCCCCACGCAGTGGCTGCTGCATGCAATGCTTACCGGTCGATGAGCACCTGGTAGTGAGCGAAGTTTGCGCCCTTGACCACCACGGCACCGAATTTCACGGCGACGTACTGGAGCGTGAGCGAATTCGGCAATCCCAGCTCGAAGATGCGTGGAGCCGGATCGCCCAGCCAGTGGTACTCGATCAGGTCTTCGGTCACAATGTAGGCCGGCAGCACCGCCGTGCCCGAACCCGGAGTGCCCGTATATCCGAGGCTCCAGTCCGGAATCAGCGGCAGGTCGCCCGCCTGTGTCGACAGCATCTTCACCGTCACGCCGCCGATAATGTGATCCGTCCGCAACACCACGTTGAACTCCGTCTTCATCTCCTGGTCGATCAGGTCCAGCAGCACCGGATTGGCATAGATCGCCGTCGGCCTCACGCGATAGTTGCTGTTGGACACCATCTGCGCCACCGTCGTCTTCAGCCCGTTCACAATCGACTCCGTCGTCGAGACCGTCGTCGTATTGCCGCCTGCCACGATCTGCGCCGTCACGCCCATGTACTGGGTCGTCGTCGGAGCCGACAGGCTGGTGTCGTTGCCGTTCCACAGCGCCACATCGTGAGCCACCATCAATCCGCTCACCGTGTCGGCCAGATCCTTCGCCTGCAGGTACGCGAACTGCTGCTGCATATTGCCCAGCTCCACGTCGAACAGGTTGTAGTTCATCTGCGCCACCAGCGCCTTCAGCGGCACCGCCATCTCGATGCGCGTCGGACTCACCACCGTCGGCGTAATCGCCCGCGGATTCACAAACGACGCCGTCCCCGCGCTCGGAATCGCCGTCTCCTGGAAGAACCGCGACGGATGGCCCGTCGCCGGAACCTGCTTGATCCGCTGACCAAACGGATTCGATCTCTGACAAATGTCAAAAATCTCCGTCTGGTACATGGGAATTTCAATTGCTCCAGGTCCGATGTAATCGGCCGCCGCATGAATGTCTGCAAAACTGATGTTCATAACGCTCTTTCCGCCCGATCCCGGGCCTGGTTAGGGACGCGCCTTCACGCGTCCATCCTGTCTGTCACTGCAAAGCCGTCAGTCGTCAGTAACAACCGACCCCTGACGACTGATCCCTGACCACTGTCCCCTGCGCGCAGCGCCTACAGCGAACCGGCGCGGCGCAACTGGCTCTTCACCGCAATGCGCTGCTCCAGGCTCAGTCCTTTCATCGCCGCGTCCAGCTTCTGCAGGTCCACGGCTGAGTCCGACAGCGCATTCTTCGTCAGCATCTCCACCGTCGAATTCGGCAGTGTCTGCCGCAGCGACTTCAGCGGCTGCGGCGTGCGTATGCCCGTCGAAGCCTCAATGCGCGCCAGCTCCCCGCGCAGCCGCTCGATCTCGTGTTCGGCAGCCGACAGTCGATCGGCCATCGCCTCGTCGCCATCCACCGTCGCCGAGATGCGCTCCAGCGCGCCGGTCAGCGTCCGTTGCCGTTCCTCGATCCGGTTCAGCCCCGTCTCCAGCGCCGCTGCGGCTGCTTCCAGCCGTTCCGCCATCATTTCGTTGTTCATCGTTGCTCCTTTCGTTCCTTCCTTGTTCTGGTTCCCATGTTGTCTCCGCCCGGCTTTGCGGAATTTTCAGCTTGCCAGCCGGAAGCTCGTCTCCATGTACGCCGCCTTGTCGCGCAGCAGAATCGCCGCGCCCGTAAACGTCGCCCGCGTCAGCCGCCAGACTTCGGCGCGCATATCCGCCACCTGCGCGTCAGCCAGCTCATAGCTCATGCCCATCGTGCCGCTCTTCGCCCGACGCATCGACTCCATCACCTCCGGAAAATCCCGCGCATACAGGTAGCCCTTCACCACCAGCTTTCGCCCGCTGAAATCGGCATCCGTAATCACGCCGATCTTCCGCTTCGCATCGTGCCCGTCCCATCCCGGCCGGTAATCCACCGCCATCCCCAGCAGGCTCGGCAGCGCCGCCTCCGCCGCCACGCGCGTCAACACCACCCTGTGCCCGCGCGCGCCCGCCGGAGCCTTGTCGCTCGCCACATCCACCACCGTCAACACACCCTCGAACGGCACCCGATTCGGATGCCCCTTCACCGGTGGAATCTTCACTGACATCGCATCCAGTCGCATTCACCCTCCCCCGTCCCGATTCACCACCCACAAACAAGTCGTCAGGGATCAGTCGTCAGCATTGCACCGCCGCGACCCCCTGACGACTGACCCCCGACAACTGATCCCTGACAACTGACCCCTGACTCCGCGCCACTACCCGTCGTCGCGCCCGCATCCAGAGGCCGCCAGCGGAGCCTTCCCGCCCGGCTCCAGCGGACTCAGCCCGCGCATCGCCCTCACCTCATTCACCGTCAACACACCGGCCTGCAACAGTTGCACCTGCATCGCCAGCTCCGTCTGCGCATCCGCCGCGCTCAGGTCGTTGAAGATGAACTCAAACTCGCGCCAGCCCACGCATTTGCCGAAGATGTCGCGCGTGATATGCTCTTCCACCCGCCGCGCCAGCGGCGCAATCGCCGACCGAAACGCCTCATCCGTCAGCTCCGCCGCCGTCGACCGATTCACATCCGCTTCGAGGCCCAGCAGCAGTGGCGGCAGCCCGAAGGCATCGGCAATCAGCCGGATCAGAAACGTCTGCCACTGCAACCGCATATCCGCATCCGTGCCCTGCGCAAACCGCAGTACCTCCGGCTTCTGCTCGGTTGAGATCAGCGGCACGCGCCCCGTGCCTTCAATCTCGTCCTGCCACCAGCGAATGATCCGCTCATGCTGGCTCGGCGTCGCCTCGTTCAGCCACAGCGCATACTGCACCACCGTATTCGCCGCCAGCTTGCCCGCAAACCGATGCGCGCTCAGCAGCTCATTCACCGTCTCAAACGCCACCTCCAGCGGACCCAGCCCAAACGGCGTAAAACTCCTCGGATTCATCCGCAGATACAGCAACTGGTCATCCCGCAGTTGAATCGCCTCCTGCACGGAGCGCCCCATCGGCACCTGCTCGTAGCGCGGCTCCTCCACATCCCCGCTCCACTTCGCATTCACTCGAATCGTCGATCCATCCACCGCCCACAACATCGCCGGCCGGTGTGGATCGTCCGTGCGCTCCATCTCGATCGCCCCATAGCCGCCCGTCAGCGCGTCCTCAATCACCTGCTCCAGCAGCGTGCGAAAACTATCCGACTCATTCGGCTCTTCCAGCATCCTTCGCAGCGCCCTCACCTTCCGCCGCGCATGCCCAATCTCCTCTTCGCTGGCTCCGCGCCGCACGCGAACCTGCCAGTCCATCGCCACAATCCGATCCTTGATCACGTTCATCGCGCGCCGCACCACCGGCGTCTCGGCAAACCGGCGCAGATTCATCTGCGTCGGCTTCGGCATCGCCGATGTCGTCCCCGCGCCGTATCCGTATGGCGAGACAATCGTCGGCATGGCAATCGTCCGCCGCTCGGCCAGCCCATCGTCCCTCCGCTTCTGCGCTCCACGTCCGCCGCTCGCGCGCCCATCCGAACCAAACCATCCCTCCCACATCGCCCGCAGTTGCTCCGTTGCCTTCACGTCTTTTCCATCCCTTCCCGCGCACTGCGCGCGCCGTTGCTCATTGCTTCACTGCCTGCCGCCAAAAACAAAGCGGGCCTGGACGCCATGTCCAAGCCCGCTCCGTACGCTACAAGTTGTCAGCAGTCAGTCGTCAGGGATCAGTAACACCACTGCCTTGACCCTCGCCTGCGCTGTTGCCTTAACCGTTGCTGTTGCCTTTCCTGTTGTCATTCCCAATCTGCCTGTCAGCAGCAAGTCGTCAGGAATCGGTTGTCAGCAGCCATTCACCATCAAGCCTGACGACTGACCACTAACCCCTGACCACCGACCCCTGACGACTGACCCCTGTCACACCCTCAACTCCACGCGCGCCGTCTCCGCCAGGGCCGCCAGCTCCGTCGTCGTGCGCACGCGAATCGCATGCTCCTCCATCGTCTCCACGGCAAACCGATACGC
Source organism: Acidobacteriota bacterium (assembly GCA_021846275.1). Classification (GTDB taxonomy): domain Bacteria; phylum Acidobacteriota; class Terriglobia; order Terriglobales; family Acidobacteriaceae; genus Acidicapsa. The sequence continues at coordinate 38,346 of JAJZBZ010000005.1, read as the reverse complement.
GCCTTCGCGATCGGCGAAATCCTCGTCCTGCGCCTTCCGCGCGGCAAACTTCGTCCACGGCTCGACCACCGCCGTCAGCTCCAGCGCCGCGTGTTCGACGCGCTCCACTCCTGCCCGCAGGCCAGCGGCGGAAAACGCCAGCACCTTGGCCATCTCCACACCCATCCCGCCGCCCGCGCCGCCCAGATGCTCCAGGCTCACCGCGTGAAAGATCCTCACCAGGCTGCTCCCGTTCGCGCCCGCGCGATAGCCGCAATCCAGCCGCAGCGGATCGCCCGGCCGCGTATACTGCGAGGCCGGAATCCGCTTCCGCATCAGATCCCACACGCCCACACGCTCAAACTCCCCGCGCATCGCGCCCTGAATCGCCGCCCGGCCGCTGGCCCGGCTCAACCGCTCGCGCCGCTGCGGCTCCACATAGAGCCGCATCAGCTCCTCAATCCCGGCCTCGACACTCTCGGCCAGATACCCACGCGACTCGCTCATCTGCACGCAGTTGGAAAACGAATCCTCCAGCACGTGCATCAGATTCCCCTCCGTCGCGGATTCCGACTCCGCCAAAAACCGTCGTCGCAGTTCGGCTTCGAGCGCCTCCAGCATCTCCGTATCCGCCTCCGGATCGAGACACCGCACCCGACGCCAGTCCGCCGTAAACTTCACCCCGATCACGCGCCGCGGGCCAACAGCACTCGCCCCACTCGCCGCGCGCAGCAGTACCCCGATATGCACAAACTCATTGCGCACCGGGTCCGGCACATACCGCAGCAGGGAAAATTCGCACTCCATACGGCCATTCATCGTCATTCCACTCGACCAGAGCCTGTCTCCGAAATACCTCCCAAAGCACGCTCCAACCCTTATCCTACCCCCGTCCTCACCGCCACCCTTTCACTTTTTCCATCCTCCAAACGGCCTTCGTTCCGTTTTTCCAAATTCCTCCACCAGTTCCCGAATCCTCACCCGCCGCCGGTCCAGCGCTTCCACCAGCCGTTCCATCTCGCCCACATCCCCGCCATACCACTCCGGCGGAATCGTCTCGGCAGTCTGCCATATCTGCTCCACAGCCATCGCCTCCATCCGGCTCAGCCACGGCTCAAAACTCTCCCATCCCGTCACCCGCGCATACACCGCATTCCTGGGATACACCCCGCGCAGCGGCGCATCCTCAAACTTCCACTCCCCGGCGTGAAAGCAAAATCCCTGGTCGATAAACACCGCCGTATACCGCCGCTCCCGCGCCGAGCGCGTAAACACCGCCTGCCGACCGTTCGCATTCCCCGTCCACTTGTCCAGCGCCAGCATCCCGGCAAACTCGCCAAGATTCCTCACCTCGCCCAACTGCTCCTCCGGCAGATAATCGACCACCTGCCCCGGCATCAGCCCGCCCACATACCGCGCTCCAAAGTTCAGACCCGACGCGCACGGCTCCCGCCGCCGTCCCAGGTCCACCGTCAGCTCCGGCGAGTGTTCCACCAGCCACGCCGAAACCTCCACCACCTCCGTCTCCGGCACCGACAATCCCGCCGAAGCCGCCAGCCGCGTCGCCAGCATCTCATTCGCCAACACCCGCTCATGCTGAGGATTGTTGCGAAACTTCACCACATACAGCCGCCCATCGGAGCCAAGCATCAACTGCCCCTGCGCTCCGCCTCGCATCCGCCGAATCTGCTGCACCGCCTGAACCGCCAAAGTCCGCTCGTCCCCCGTCAAGCGCGCTCACTCCATCACTCGCCGCGCTACTCCGGATTCTACCCGCCCCAACGAAATAGTCGTCAGTGGTCAGTCGTCAGTCGTCAGCCACAACGATCCCCTGACCCCTGATCCCTGATCCCTGACGACTGATCCCTGACCCCTGCTGCTTACCGTCCCCGTTTCCCCGATCGCCCACCCAACATCTGCTCCCGCGCCGCCAGCGCAATCGCCATCGCCATCACGCGATCATCATGCGTCCCGCCGCGCGCGCCCACATTACCATTCGCCAGCCGCACAAAGCTCCGGCACTCCATCAGCAGCCCCCGGCTCCGCAAACACTCCGGACTCTCCATCACCACCGCCGCCATCCGCGCCAGAATCGCCGGCCGCGTCAGCGTCGTCGTCAGCCATCCCGGCTGCCCATCCCGCGCCGTCCACAGCTCGTGATAGCCCACGCTCTCGCCCAGCGCCACAATCACCGCCGCCCCATGATTATTCCGCTCCACCACCACCGGAGCCTCGTTATACCGCCGCGCCAGCGATGCCACCTGCTGCGCCAGCTCGATCCCGCCCACATGCGCCGCAAACTCCGCGCACTGGATCCCGCTCTCCAGGTCAATCACCTCGATCGCCGAGTAATCCCCATCCGCGCCGCCGCCCGCCGGATCGACAGCCACCACATATCGCCTTCCCATCACCGGCGGCAGATACAACTCCAGCCTGCCATTCCGTTCCCGCTCCGTCGGCTCGCCCAGCTCGGCCAGCCGCCGCTCCACCGCCTCGCGGTCAAAGTACATTTCGCCGGAAACCAGAAAACACCGCTCCGCGTCTTCGGCAAACTCCTGCCGCGCCAGCGCGCCCTGCTCCGCCAGCATCCGCCTCCGATATCCCAGCTGCCCCAGATCCAGACCGTGATCGAACATCAGCTCCATCTCCTCGTCCGTCACCGAATCCTCGTCCACCTCCTCAGCCCGATACCCGGCCTCCATCCACCACGGAAAAAAATGCCGCACCACGCCCGTCTCCGGCGCCCGCATCCACTCGTCATAGAAGCATCCGCTCGCCCCGTTCGGCGTCGATTCCATCACCAGCTCCGACCCCCTCGGCGCCAGGCATGCCCGCAACCCGGCCAGCGTCTCGGCTCCATCGCCCGGCCATCGCGAAACCTCCGAGCAATGCAGATTCTGCACCGTCATCCCGCGTCCCGCATTCCTGTCCGCCGCGCTCACCACGCGAAACTCCGCGTCCATCTTCGGAAACGCGATCTGCCTCACATTCTGCCTGTCCGTCACCAGCACTCCCCGCGTCAGACACGGCGGCAGATGCTCCACAAACCGATGCACAATCCGCAGAATCTCCTCCGCAGCATCCTGCGTATGCGCCACCAGCAGCGTCAGCGTCCCCGGCCTCGTCACCGTCTTCAGCAGAAACCGCCCTGCAACCCATGTCGTCATCCCCATCTGCCTGGCCTTCAGCACAATGTTCGCCGCTCCGCGCTCGGCCTCAAACGCCCTCTGCGCCGCATTCGGACTCAGCCTGTGCAACCGGCCATCCCTGCCCCTCACCTTCAGCATCTTCTCGGCCAGAAACACCAGCGGCGTCCGCCCGTCCAGCAGCGGATGCGCCTCATCCAGATGCTCGCCAAACCGCTCCAGTTCCCTCCTGTCACGCTCCTCGCGCTGCCACCGTTTCGCCTCCAGCCGTTTCGTCTCCGCCGTCACTCCGCTCGTCCTCGCCTGCTGTCCGCCTCGCGTCCCTGTCCCGCCTTTCATCGCCCGCCCGCCCTCTGCGCAAAAGCCACCACCCCATCGGCCATAGACGTTCCGCCACGTCTCAGCCTCCCGCCTGCCCGGGTCGCCTCGCGCATCCCCTGTTTATCCTGCGTTTGGTTGTCCCGCGGCCGCCCGCTCCGCGTTCCCGCTCCCGCCGTCGCCTTCGGCCCAGGTCGTCAGCAGTCAGTCGTCAGCAAAGAACTGATCCCTGACCACTGATCCCTGACCACTGATTCACTGTCCGCCGCACCAGTACCGCACCGAATACCCTGTCGCCGCCGCCAGCGCCGCATCCGCCGTCAGCGTCACCCCGGTCGTCGTCTCGGCCCACTCGATCGCGTTCACCGCGCCCGTCCCGCTCAGCGTCACCTTCACCATGCAGTTGGCGCTGTTCGTGTGCGCCGTCGGAAACGTCAGCGTCGCCAGCGTTCCGGTCGCAGTCGCCGTGCCGGTTGTCACCGTCAGCGTCCCGCTCACGCTGTCGCAGACGTGCCCGCTTGCGCAGCCAATCGTCGCGCCCGATCCCGCCGCCGCGCCCACGGCCAGCGTCATCCCGCCGCTGCCGGCAATGCTCTGCCCCGTCAACCCGCCCGCCACGGCCACCGTCAACGCCCCCGTCGAACCGCTGTTGGTGATGTTCAGCGTCTCGGCCCCATTTGTTCCCGGCGCGCACGCTGGCTGCATCGTAATCGCATCCGCCGCGCTCGCGCTGCCATTCCAGTAGTTGCCCTGCATCTGAATAGCGCCCGCAACAGCGCAGGCCGTCGCCGTCGCCGCCGTCTGCGTGGCCAGCACCGCCCTGCCCGCGTTGTTCAGAATCACGCCGCCATGTTGAATCGTCACCCCGTTGTTCGTCGTCAGTCCGTTCGCCGACAGCGTCCCCGCCAGCGCCTCGTTCCCCGCATTCGTCACCGACATCGCCGCCGCGTTCGCGTTCGACCCTCCCTCATACACGATCAGCCCGCCCGTGCCGCTGCCGCTCCCGTTGTTGATCACCACCGCGTTCGCGCCCGCGCCCGCATTGATCGCCGTCTGCCCGTTCTGATACGCAACGATTCGATCCAGGCTGTTCGCCGCATCGCTCATCCGCAGCGTATTGCTTGAGTCCTTCTTCCACGTCCACTCCGCCGCGCCGGTGTAGCTGTTCCACTCCACCACCCCGTTCTGCTCCGTCGTCGCGCCCGGCTGGATTGTCAGCGTATCCGCCGCATCCGCCGCGTTCGTCACATTCACATTCCCCGTCGCCGTCGTCGTCCCCGTCAGCGTCGGGGCCGCCACCGACGGACTCGTCGCCAGCACCGCGCTGCCCGTGCCCGTCGTCGCGAGGCCGCTCACTGTCGTGCCCGTCGTCGCGTAGTAGGCAATCTGCCCCGCCGTTCCGCTCGCCACCGTTCCCGCGCCGCCGCTCGTCGCGCCGCAGCCCGTGCAGCTTGACACCGTCAGGTTCCCGCTCCCGTCAATCTTTGCCACCTCCGTCGGCGTCGCGCCCCCGGAGTAGAACACCACTCCGCCCGTGCCCGCATTCGCCTCCAGATTGAACCGCACCGCGCCCGTACCCGCCGCGTCCAGATACTCATCTCCGTTCTGATACGCCTTGATGTGATCCAGCCCGTCAATCGCCGAGTTCAGCTCCCAGTTGTTCGACCCGTCCTTCACCATGTACCACTGGCTGGCCCCCGTGTAGTCCTTGTAGAGGTAGCTCTCCTTCTGCGTCGCCGTCGCGCCGGCTTCCAGCGTCTGGTCGATCTCCGCATTCGCCGCGTTCCTCACCGTCGTCGATCCGGTGAATGTCGTCGTTCCGCCCACCGTCAGCGTCCCCAGGAAATCCGCATTCCCGCTCCCGTCCACCGTCGCCACCGTCGTCGGCGTCGCGCCACCACTGGAGAACGCCACGCCGCCGGTGCCCGCGTTTCCACTGCACTGAAAACAGACATTGCCCGTTCCCGTGCCGTTGATCGCCGTCGAATTGTTGCCCGCCGCGTTCTGCTCCTCCATCTGCAGCCGGATCACGCCGTTGATCAGATCCTGAAAAATCCAGTTCGACTCGCCGCTCGTCCCATCCGTCAGCCCCCACAGCCAGTTGTACTGCGTCGCCGACGTGCCATTGTCCACCTGGCTCTCCCACTCCAGCCCGCGCACATTGCCCGCGCCAATCCCCAGCCGATAGTGATTCGTCACCGTCGCATCCTTCTGGCTCGCGTACCAGTCCCCGTTCACGCCGTTGAAGGCCCGGTGAAACGCATCCCAGAAGCTGTTCCGGCTTCCGTTGTCCACCAGCGCTCCGGTAAACATCGTTCCGCCCGTCATCCAGCTATTGAACTGGCTTCCCGCATCCGCCTCCACCTGCGTCGTCGAGCCTTCATTCCTCACGCCCACCAGCGTATTGTTCTGTGCATTCAGCCCCAGATGCACCGCCGTCGCGCAGTTCTCCACGTCTCCGCCCGTGAACGTATTCCCGTCGCCCTGCACCAGGTTGATGCCAATCGTTCCCGCAATCGCGCTCCCGCTCGCCGTCGGACAATCCACATGCAGCCGCAGAAACGTGCTCGCATTCACCCAGTCCGTCGTCGCCGCGTTCGCCACCTGATGCCCCACCGCGTTCACCGCAACCTCGAACCCGTTGATGTCCTGGTCAAAGAACGTTCCTCCCGTGTAATTCCCCGTTCCATCCAGTTGCAGCGCCGTCTGGTTCGCATTCCCCAGGTAGTAGTCGCTTTCGAGATCCATCTCCTGCACCCGCCACGCCACCAACGCTTCCGTTCCCGCGCTCGACGAGCCAGTTGTATTCACCAGCACATCGTCCATCGCGAAGCCCATCGTGTCCTGAGCGTAGGTCGAGTCGCCCACCTGAATCGCCGCGCCCGTGCCGTTGTACTCGAGCACCGTGCCGCCCGTCGCTCCGCTCGCCGTCGTTCCTCCGCGCAGCGCGCAGCCATGCAGTTTCACGTCGCGCACTCCCGCCGGAATCACAATCGGAGCCGTCATCGTGATCGTCGCGCACGGCAGGTCCACGCGCGTATTCGAGACTCCAATCGTCACCGCCGCGCTGATCGTCTGCGATCCCCTGTAATTCCTCGCGTCGCAGATTCCGCCCGTCGCCGGCAGCCCCGCCACGCAGGCCGCAAGCTGCGCTCCAAAGTTCGCTCCACTCTCCTGATCGGTCTGCGTCAGCCCGCCCAGCGTCTTCGCCGTCAGCGCTCCGCTGAAGGCAGTCACCGCCGCCGCCAGATTCGCGCCGCCCAGATTCGCCAGCGCCTGCGCTCCGGTCGTCGCGCCGGTTCCGCCTTCGGCCAGCGCCAGCGTGCCCGTCGTAATGTTGCTCGCATTCAGCCCCGTCAGATTTCCCCCGGCAAGCTGCGGAGCCGACTCCCACGTCGGCACAAACGCGCCCGTGCCATTGCCCACGTCCACCAGCAGCGCCGGTGTCGTCGAACTGTTCCCCGGCAGCCGCGTCGGATTCCCGTTCGCACCGCCCACCACCAGATCGCCCTCGCTCTCGGTCAGCGATGCCGTCGCCGTCACCGTCCCGCCCGTCGTCGCCGGTGTCGCCGTCGGCACCGCGCCGGCCAGCAGAAACGCCCGATACGTCCCCGCCGGATAACTCGCCACAGCCGTCGTCGGATTGCAGGCCGTCAGCGCCATCGTTCCCGCCGCCGTCACCGCTCCGCTCAACTGCAACCCGTTCGCGCTTGTCGGCGGAGCCACAAACAGAATTCCGTCCGTCGCCGCCGCATTCGCCAGTGCAATGCCCGGCACCGTCGCGCAGCTCTGCGGACTCACCGTTCCACCCGCAATCGCAAACGCCTGCTCGGCAAAATCCGTCACCGGCAGCGTCGCATCCGAAGCGCTGATCAACCCAGAACGCACGCGCAACCCCGGCATCTGCACCGCCGTCTGCCCCTGCAACCCGCTGTATCCGTCATTCTCCAGCACAAAGTAGCGCGGCGGCTGGTTCGCACTCTCATTCAGCCCGTCGGCCGCGCGCAGGCACCATTCATCCCCATACCCGCCAATCACCCCCTGCAGGCACAGCTCTCCGGAGTCAAAATTGACCTCGCCCGGCATCGCTGTTCCCGTCGAAGGGCCGATGCGAAACCGCGTCGTCGTCACCGGCTGCGTCAGCGGCACAATCGCCGACGCGGCTCCGCTCTCCACATTCGTCAGATACGTTCGAAAATCGCTCAACTGCTGCGCCGCGCTCACCTGCGGCGGCTCCGCAATCGAGTCCGCAATCGGCGAGCCGCCCACGCCGATGTTGCGCGCCGTCACGTTCTGGAAGTCGTAGAGCAGCACCGCGCCCGCCAGCTCGTTGTTCACGCTGTCATACGGATTCGGGCAACTCGACGAACCATACGCTCCAAAGCTGCTGTTTGCATCGCACCAACCCACGTTCTCCGTACTGATCGTGTCGATCGTCCATCCCGTCGCCGCCGTCGCAACGATCGGATAGTTCTGGATAAACTTCACAGTCGCATTGCGCACAAGCACGTCATTCACGGAACGGTAATAACGCGAATAGGTGGCCAGCATCACGTGATACACGCCGCGCCACAGCGAATCCGTCACCCCTCCCGCCGGAGCCTTGTTCTGGTCCGTCAGCCGTGTCTGGTTGTCCTGCACATGAAAAAAGTACGTGTTGAACCATGTATCCAGCGCATTCTGCGCCGCCTGCGATTGTGCCTGCGTCGGCCAGTTGGAGCCGTAAAAAAGAATCCCGTCCACACTCGTCTCATCGCCGAGGTTATAGTCATTCAACACCGCCGCGCCCTCTGTGCTCGTGTTCGGCGCGCGCGTCTTCCACCATCCGCCGATAATCAGCCCCGACATCATCCCCTGCAGATTCAGGTTGTCGAACTGGTCGAACTGTGATGACCCCAGCAGCACGGCCATTCCCACTCCATTCATCGTCACCCGATCCCACTGCCAGTACGCGGCCGAAGCCGCCGTCGCGCCAATGAACGCGCGCGTGATGTTCAGGTCATACAGATTCCACGACGAAATCCCCACATCCGATCCAAAGATCGCAAAGTACGGCGCGGCCATCGTGTACTGCGTCGCCGACACGGCAGTGCCAAAAAAACTCGATGTGATCGTCGCACCGTTGCCAAAGATCGTCAGCGGCGTCGATTGCCCGCTTGGGATGCGAATCGCATAGCCCAGATACCCCGGCGTCTCCGGTGCCAGATTCGTGCACGGAACCCCGCCGCAGGTATCCGTGCTCGGCGCCGTGCCGTCGTCCCACGCCGTCTGCATGTACCCGGTAATCGTGCCGATGAAGTACGTCTTGCCCTGCGTCAGCGAGATCGACCCCGCATGCGCGCCATTTCCCGTCGCAAACTCAATCGCATTGTTGAAGCACTCGGTATCGTCGGTCACTCCGTCGCCCGCGCAGCCAAAATCATCCACGCGAATATCCGCCGAATAGCTCGTCACTCCGCGCCGCTGATCCAGCACCGGCACGGGCTGCGAAGCCGCCGGCGGAGCCGCAACCGAAATCGTCGGACAGCTCGTATACCCCGATCCTCCACTCGAAACCGTGTAGCTGACCACCTGCCCGTTGCTCAGATTCGATGTCACCTGCAATCCGCTGCCACCACCGCCGCTCACCGTCACCAGCGGAGCCACCGTGTAGCCCAGGCCAAGCTGACCGGGAACCACCGACGTCACCGCGCCATTCAGCGCCGGATCATAGACGCACTGCGCCGTCGCTTTCATCGTCGCATTCTGCGCGTACGTCCCCGTTGTTCCCGGAGGAATCAGCGCCGACGTGGCTCCGCCCACGCAGCCGCTCACGCTCGGCGAAAGCGCGCAGTTCGTCGTCCCGTCGATCACCGGAGCATTCAGCGTGCCGGTCATCGTGCCGCCAGCCAATGGCAGCTCGCCGCTGCCGCTGGCAATCTGGCTGGCCACGGCCTGGTCCACATAGGCCTTGTTCGCCGCCTGCTCCGGCACGGTCGGCGCATTGGCCACCAGCAACTGCTGAAAGGCCGGCGTGAAGGCCATCCACGCCGTCTCCACATTCGTCGATGTGCTTGGCGGCATTCCCTGCGCGCTCACGGCATTGCCCGCCGTCGCGCTGTCACAGGCGGAAATGCCGGTCACCGTGTTGTAAGGAATCCGAAAAATCTGCCAGCTCGTCGTCAGGCTCACCGTCTGATCGGCAAACGCGCAGCTCTGCGCACCCGTTGTCCCGCTCAGCTTCAGCTCCTGCGTCGCCGCCACGTCCGCTTTGGCCGCAATCACCCACGTTCCCGTCCCGGCGGGAAATCCCTGGCCCAGCAGAAGCGTTCCGCCCGCATTGCGCAGGCTCCAGTTGCCGCTCGTGTCCCACGCTCCACCCACCGCGCGCACATACGATCCCGTCACCGGCGCAGTCGAATCCTTCCCCGACTGGCTGCCCGTGCCCACACTTTCGCCCGCCGCCGCCACCAGGTCTTCCGCCGTAAAAAACAGATCGTTCAGGCTGCTGAATGCCTGATTCGCAGCGCCGCCGCCCAGCAGCGCGAAGTCCGCCGTCGCGCGTCCTTCCTCCAGACGCGCCGTCTCCACCGAGTGTTCGCTTGCCCCACTGGACTGCTCGGTCACATTGCCCAGCCCGGAGTCAGCCAGCTCCGCGGGACTGCTCAGACCCAACTGCTGAAAGCGATTCGACGAGCCGCTGTACCCATTGGCCGCGCCGCTCAACTCCGCGCTTGGCCCGATCAACAGCGCCGGATACGGCGTCGTCGAAGCAACCAGCGTTCCACCGCCCTGAATCGCCGTCTCGTGCGTCTCCGACGAAGCCGCATTCCAGACCGTGTAACCGCCATTGCCGATCAGCAGCGATCCGCCGAGGGCAATCATCTTCTGTCCGGAGATCAGGTTCACCGGCTTCGATGTCATCCACGTCCCGGCCACATTCACGGTCGCCGTCGTCGTGGAAGAACAGCCAAATCCAGCCGAAGTGATCGTGACCGCGCCCAGCGATCCATCCGCATTGACGGCCACATTGGCCGACGCCGTGCAGCTTCCGCTGAAGACCAGCGGAACCGTCGGTCCATACGGATCAAAGCCAAGCCCATGCTCCGGCCCCACGCTCACCGCGGTCACTGCGCCGGATATTGCCGTCACCGTCAACTGCGGCTGAACGGCGACCCACTCCGGCAGAATCTCCGGATTGCGAACCGTCCATCCCCGCTCTACGCCTGCAAAATCCAGCACCAGTCCGGTCGGCGCCTCGCCCGTGGCAGCCGAGTTCCACGCGCGCGCGTTCAAGCCGTCGATGACGTTGTTCGCGCCCTCCGCGGCAACAAAGCCGTGCACAACATTGAGCGCAAGATTGATCCAGAGATTGTTGTCCGCATTCAATCCAGCCGGAGTCGCCGCTGGCAGCGCGGGCATGGCAATGCCCGTGCCCACGCCCGCGATGGCGAGATTGCGAAACTGCGAGCCGGTGGGCCACTGCTGCAGATACAGGCCGCAGGTATGCGTCGAACTGGCGCTGGGATAGCTGCCCAGCGGATCAGTGCCCACTGTGGCGATGGCGATGTTTTCAATCACGGCATTTTTCAGTCCGTTGCCGCCCGCGCCGGTCGCAGCCGGCATGGCGATGGCGCAGTTGCCAATCGACCATCCCGGACCGCTTCCGACGGTCGCGGTGAGTCCATTGCCGCCGGGCGAAAAAATGCTGCCCGGCTCGATGGGGCGATTGACGCCGCACGATCCCGCGGCGGCGCGACCCTCGGCCGGCGAGCAGGAGACATCGACGCTCTGATCGACATAGATGGTGAAGTCATGCAGGTGAGTGTTGCTGAAAAGAGTCGGCGAGTCGGTGACCGTGGTCAAAACATCGTCGCCCGGAAATCCCATCAGCGCGGAATTCTGCACGCCCTGGCCCGCGATCGACTCCAGATGCCAGGTGAGCTGGTGAGTTTTGCAGATGCCCGAGGGCAGTGTGAGGCCGACGTGGTGGGCCTGCGCGTAGTTGATGGCCGCCTGGAGCGCGGCCGTGTCATCCGTCGCGCCGTCGCAGACTGCGCCAAACTCCTTCACATTGCGCGCGTGCTGCTGCGCGCCGCCGGTGCGCCAGTCGTCCACGCGAATGCCGCTCGTATTCGTGAATGTATCCGTGCCGGAGTAAGTGGGCGGAACGATCATCGCGCCGGTCGATCCAGCCGCGGTGACGGTGGTTTGAAGATTGGTCTGCGCGCTGCCATTCACAGGGGACGCGATGCCGTTGACGCCGGGCGTGCCGAGCGCTCCGGTCATGGTGCCGCCGGCCAGCGGAACGGCCTGCGCAAAGCTCTCGTCGACGTAATGCTTGTCGGCGGCCATCAGCGGCGTGGTGGGATCGCCGCTCAGCGTGAGCGGTCCGGTGAGCGTGCCGCCAGAGGGCGAAAGCTGGCTGGTGCCGAGTGCGGCGATCTGCTGGTTCACATAGGCTTCGGTGACTGCCTGCACGGCCTGTGCCGCCGGCAGCACCTGCGCCTGGACCGAGGCGATGGTCGCCGTGGTGGTTGCGGGCACGACCCAGTATTCCGTGTTCACCGTGCCGTCAGAGAGTTGATAGACGACGGTGTAATACAAGCCTGCCGGGGTTGCGCCGAGGTTGGGCGCGAGATTGACGCTGACGAAACCATCGGCTCCGATGGTGACGGTCGTGGTGTCCGCCGTGACAGCCTGACCGGCGGCCGTGGTGAACGATGGCCAACTGATGAGCAGCGTGCCGGAGGCTGGCGCGCCGCTGGCGTCATAGACCGTGCCCTGGACCGTGGTCGTTGTGACGGACTGCGCACGGCCAGCGAGACCGGCAGTTGCGGCAAGCAGCACAAGAAGCAGGAAAATCCTGCCGATTCCCGCTCGTTTTTCGACACACAACCCATTGTTCATCGCAACATTCCTTCCGTGGTTTTCTGTCTGCCGTATTCTGTTCGCCGCAGTTCCGCTCATCTCTGTCCGAGTCTCCGAAAACTTGTTTTTGCCTGCGTCACCGCGCAGAAATGCGGCCCGCCACCGGCAACTCGTGAAGAGCCGCGATGGCAGGGCCGCATGGTGGAATCTACATTTTCCCGCCCTTATCCCGGGCCAGGCAGCCGGCGTTCCACGCATTCCGGCATCTTCGATGTTTCCCACAACGCCTGTCCGAGGCGCTTATTCGTTCCGCCAGAGGTAGGAGCTGAAGCTCTCAACCTCATCCTTTTTTTCTTTCTCCAGGTGGCTGATTTCGATGAGTTCATCGTTCCAGAGCGCCATCTCGATCAGTAACTTCGCGCTCGGCAGATGGCACTTGTCCACTACGCCGTCCGTGATCGCGTCAAATATGGCCTCGGAGTTCCTTCGGAGAACATCCAGAGATTTCCTGGATAACCACCGCATCACGCCCTTGTTCGGTGCAGGAGCAGGAAGGTCGATTGGAATCTGCTTGCCATCCTTCCCCTTCGGCTCCACTGTTTTCGATACTTCTTTGCTGACTTCCTCTTCTGTCTGGCCCATCCACTCGTCGATTTCCGACACCGAATGTATTTTGATTTGAGCTGCAAAAAAGTGAGGCAGCCGACGATCGGCTGCCCCGCATGTCCATTCCTCGCGAATGTTTTAAGCTTAGCGAATTCGGAAAAATTCCATGCCACTTTTCAGAAAATTTTAAACGGCTATGGAATCAACAGCTTCAGTGCGATTCGGAGAAGTGTCGTCCTTGACATGCATCGTTTGCCGCTGTTCTTTGTTCCGTTTGCGTGGCCAGTATGCGCAACCTGCTCGACTTACAGCAGAATCACACTCGGTGTACTCGGAGTCGCCATCGCTTCGGTCGCAGTCCTTCCGGTGGACTCCGCCGCGCAGTTGCTCCTCTCTCAAGCGGGGCCTGAGCGCGCGTGACCTCTCCAAGGATGCAAAGCTTCTGCGCAGCGGAGTTGTCGCAGAAGATGTGAACCTGCCCGTCGGCGGCGACAGTCTGATTGATCATGCGCCGCGCCACACGCAGGATGAGTCACCTCGTCGTATCAGATGACCCGCCAGGCATAAATGACCCCATTTCTCACAAACCACGCCGGCGCGTATTCAGGTTCCCCTCTTCGCGGAGTCCGTCAAGTGGCCTGCCTTCTTCCGGTCTCTTTTGGTTTACGAACCGCTCGCGATAGAATCAGGCTGCGGGTTGAAATTGGAGTTTTGCCTGGTGCGTGGCATCGTATCGCCCAGGAAGACCTCCCGGATACTGGTCATTCGCACTCAATTTCGAGTGCGATTCTTCTCTGCGGTATTTGATCAGCCTGCCATAACAGGAGTCTGGTCGTGTCCGGACAAGTGACCGTCAGCGTTGTTCTCTACAACCATCACCAGGATGAGATCGCCAGTCTTTTCGCCGCGCTGGCGAAAGATCCGATGATTTCCAGGTGGGCCACCATCGATAACGGTGGCGCCCGGGAGGCATGCCGATTTGCACATTCTCTGGGCGCCCACTGCCTGGACCCGGGAAGAAATCTCGGCTTCGGAGCCGCCCACAATCTTGCGCTGCGAGAACTGGCGCCGCTCGGTCGCTATCACTTGTTTATCAATCCCGACATTCAGATGGAAAACGGCGTCTTAAGCGAGCTGGTTGGCTTCATGGACCAGCATCCGGATGTCGGCCTGGTGATGCCAAGTATCCTTTATCCCGACGGATCGCAGCAGCGGCTGTGCAAGCGACTGCCCACGCCGTTTGATCTTTTTCTCAGGCGATTCCTTGGCAGGTTTGGTAAGTCTGTCTTCCGTGCGCGCATGAATGCATACGAAATGCGGGATATGGACCTGACAGTTATACGCGAAGTACCTTCGCTCTCAGGATGCTTTATGCTTGTGCGAACATCTGCTCTGCAGGAGATAGGCGCGTTTGACGAGCGATATTTCCTCTATCTGGAAGATTTCGACTTATGCCGCCGCATTGGAGAAAAGTACCGAACGGTTTATTTTCCCGACGTTGCCGTGCATCATGGGTATGCAAAAGGATCGTACCGAAATATCAGGCTTCTGCGTCTTCATCTGACCTCTGCGATTCGGTATTTCAATAAGTGGGGATGGTTCAGCGATCCTGGGCGCGCGCGGCTCAATCAGCGTACGGCAACAATTTCCGAGTGGGAAATAAGTGGCCAAAATGGAGCTTCGTCGATCATTCGGGATGGCATCTCCTGACTCGGCCTGTAACACGGATTCCCGACGACTCCGAATTGAGCCTGGAGCAATCCGTGGATGCGGTGCCTGATCCCTTGCAACCCGACTTCATCGTGAATACGGATGCAATGCGCCATGTGGAGAAATGTGTAGCGAATCCGTCCGCGGCATTTCCCGTTAGCGGCATCGGAGCCATGAATATAGCCAGTTGGGGCAAACCGAAACAATGCCACAGGCCCCTGCGTGAGCACGGACTACGTGTTTGACGGGCGGATGAACCCGCCCTACCCGGAGTCGGATGTTACCGCGCCGCCAGGGAGCATCTGATAAAACTCTCCGTTTCCACGGCGGGGCGGAAATACCGGGCAGTGGCTGCTCCCTCCCGACCACCGCCCCATGACCACTTCCTGCGCCCTCAGACAAACAGCGGCGCAAGCACCAGCGTCACCGTCGCCAGCAGCTTGATGAGCACATGCAGGCTCGGTCCGGCCGTGTCCTTGAATGGATCGCCCACCGTATCGCCAACCACTGCGGCCTTGTGCGCGTCCGAGCCTTTGCCGCCGTACATGCCCGTTTCGATCAGCTTCTTCGCGTTGTCCCACGCGCCGCCGCCGTTGTTCATCAGCATGGCCAGCAGGATGCCGCTGATCGTGCCCACCATCAGAAATGCGGCCACGGATTCAGCGCCGGAGAGATTGACAATCGAGCGCATCGAATCCGGCAGATCGCTGCTGCTCACCAGGTGGAAGTGAACGCTCAGATGACGGAAGACCATCCCGATGGCGACGGGCATCAGCACCGCCAGCGCGCCCGGCAGGATCATCTCCCGCAGCGCCGCGCCGGTCACAATGTGAACGCAGCGGCCATAATCCGGGCGGCTCGTGCCCTCCATGATGCCGGGATTTTCGCGGAACTGTGCGCGCACATCCTGAATCACCATCTCCGCCGCGCGACCCACGGCGCGAATCGCCATCGACGAGAACAGATACGTGAGCATCGCGCCCAGCAGCGCGCCCACAAACACCGGCACACTCGCCAGATTCACGCTGGAAAAACTCCATCCCGCAGGGAGCGCGAATCCGGCCGTCTCCAGGCGATGGCGCACAATGTCATGCACCGTCTCCAGATACGCCGAAAACAGCAGAAACGCGGCCAGGGAAGCCGATCCGATGGCGTAGCCCTTGGTCAGCGCCTTGGTCGTGTTTCCCGCCGCGTCCAGGCTGTCGGTGCGTTCGCGCACCTCGTGCGGCTGTTCGCTCATCTCGGCAATCCCGCCCGCGTTATCCGTAATCGGCCCGAAGGTATCCATCGCCAGAATGTAGGCCGCGCTCGACAGCATGCCCATCGTCGCAATCGCCGTGCCGAAGATGCCGCGCGCATACTGCGAGATGCCCGATGCGTCTTCCAGGCCGCGCACGCCGCAGTAGTAGCTCAGCAGCAGCGCCGCGCTGATGACGACAACGGGAATGGCCGGCGTCTCCATGCCGACGGCGAGGCCCGTGATGATGTTCGTCGCCGGCCCCGTCACGCAGGCCTCGGCAATCGACCGCACCGGACGGAACCGCGTCTCCGTGTAGTACTCCGTGATCGACACAAACACAAACGAGGTCGCGATGCCAACGACGCCGGCGGCCAACAGCCACCAGCGATCCTGAAGCAGAAAATGCACCGCCAGCGCGAAGCCGCAGAGGGCCAGCAGGCTCGTCGCATAGAAGCCGCGATTCAGCGCGTGCATCGGATCCTCGCCATCCTTGCCGCGCACCAGGCTGATGCCCAGCATCGAGGCCACAATGTTGATCGCGTGCACGATCAGCGGAAACAGAATCCCCTTCACTCCCAGCACCGGATACAGCGTCGCGCCCAGGATCATCGCGCCCACGCTCTCCGCCGCGCTGGACTCGAAGATGTCCGCGCCGCGACCCGCGCAATCGCCCACGTTATCGCCCACCAGATCGGCAATCACCGCCGGGTTGCGCGGATCATCCTCCGGAATGCCGGCCTCCACCTTGCCCACCAGGTCCGCACCCACATCCGCGGCCTTGGTATAAATCCCGCCGCCAAGCTGCGCAAACAGCGCCACCAGCGAAGCGCCAAAGCCGAAGCCGACAAGCTGGTAGGGAACCGCGTCCGGCTGCTGCAATCCTCCAAAAAGCAGAAACAGCGTGCTGATGCCGAGCAGAGCAAGACCAACCACGATCAGTCCCGTCACCGCGCCGCCATGCAGCGCCAGTTGCAGCGCCCGACCCAGGCTCGTCCGCGCAGCGGCCGCCGTGCGCAGGTTCGCGCGAATCGAGACAAACATCCCCGTAAACCCCGAGATGCCCGAACACGCCGCGCCCATCAGAAAGCTGAAAACCACCTTCAGCGCCAGCGGAGCCGTCGGCGGATAGATCGAGTAACCCGCGTAAAGCACCACCGCCAGCACCATCGCCATCACCGCGATCGCCTTGTACTGGCGCGAGAGAAACGCTTCCGCTCCCTCGCGAATCGCCATCGCAATCTCCTGCATGGCCGCCGTCCCCGTGTCCGCGCCAATCACCGAACGCGCAAACAGCAGGGCCGCAATCAGCGACACGCAGCCCACTCCAAGCGCGATCCACAGCCAGATCGCGTCGGCGCTGGAGACCGCATGAGAGACAGGCGCGACCGGCAGATCGGCAGCGGCGAGCAGATGCTGCGGGAAAGGGAATCGAGCAGCGCAGATGGCGCTCGGCAAAAAAGAAAGCGGCATTCGTGGTTCCTCCATCGGTAAGTGTGCCGGGCTGCATTCAGCTCCGTGCGTTCAGCGGAAATCGCGGTGGATTCCCGCCCGGTTTCGGCTGACTTTCTGCTCATCCGTCAGCCGTTCCAGAAAAATCCTGTGAGCATGACGAATAAAACACGCCAGCAATTCAATCGTCAATACTTCATTGGATGCACAGGGGGTTTTTCAGCCGGGCGTCGGGTTGGTACAATCTGTTGGGCCGTCGGCGTCTTCACAAACAAGCCCGGCGGCGATGCTGAATGGCCGGGTTTGGCCGAGTCTGTTTCCGGGGAGGGCGCGCGATGCAAAAAACAGTTCCGCAGATTGAGTCACAGGCTGAATCGATGCGCGCGACATCCGGTCGTGTGACTGCCGCGCCAGTCGGCGAATCGCTGCCCGATGCGATCAGCCCTGACTCGACCAGTCCTGACTCGATCAGTCCGGCCGAACTGGTCCAGTTCTATCGCCTCATGTACACCTCGCGAAGCATCGATGACCGCGAGATCCTGCTCAAGCGCCAGCAGAAAACCTATTTTCAGATTTCAGCCGCCGGTCATGAGGCGCTTCAGGTGGCGGCGGCGCGCGCGCTCCGCCCCGGCCATGACTGGGTCGTTCCCTACTATCGCGATCGTGCGCTCTGTCTCGCACTCGGCGTCACCGCGGAGCAGATGTTCCTCCAGGCCGTCGGCGCCGAGGCCGACATCGCCAGCGGCGGCCGCCAGATGCCCGCTCACTGGGGCGCGCCTGCGCTGAACCTCATCAGCACCTCATCCTCGACCGCGACGCAGATTCTGCACGGCGTTGGCTGCGCGGAAGCGGGATTGTATCTGGCGCGGCATCCAGAGGCGCGAGCCTCTTCGGTCACGGATTATCGCGCCTTTCATCCGGTGCGCTTCCAGCAGGACGAGGTCGTGCTCACCTCCATTGGCGACGGATCCACATCGCAGGGCGAGTTCTGGGAGGCGCTCAACAGCGCCTCCAATCTCAGGCTGCCGGTGATTTTTCTGGTCGAAGACAACGGCTACGCCATCTCCGTTCCCGTCGAGGTGAATACGCCTGGCGGCAGCATCTCGCGCCTCGTGCGCAGCTTTCCCAATTTTCTCGTGGAAGAGTGCGACGCCACCGAGCCGGAGCCAATCTTCGCCGCCATGCGGCGCGCCGTCGAGCACTGTCGCCAGCGCCGCGGACCCGCGCTCGTCCACGGCCACTGCGTGCGCATCTATTCGCACTCGCTGTCGGACGACGACAAACTCTATCGCACGCGCGAGGAGCGCGAGGCCGACGCCCTGCGCGATCCCGTGCACAAGCTGCAAATGCGCCTGTTGCGCGAAGGCATCCTCAGCGAATCGGAGCTGAACGCAATGGAGCAGCAGATCGACGCCGACGTTGCCGCCGCCGCGCAGCGCGCCGTCGAAGCGGCCATTCCGCCCGTCTCCTCGATCCAGCGCCATGTTTACTCCGAGGATTTCGATCCCACCGCTCCACAACTGGCCACCGCTCCGCGCGTCAATCCCGACGACGCAGCGGAACGGACCATGGCCGACCTCATCAACGCCTGCCTGCGCGACGAAATGCGCCGCGATCCCCGCATTCTTGTCTATGGCGAGGACGTGGCCGACGCCACCCGCGCCGACGCGCTCAAGGAGACCAAGGGCAAGGGCGGCGTCTTCAAACTAACCGCCGGGTTGCAGACCGAGTTTGGCGATGAGCGCGTCTTCAACTCGCCGCTCGCCGAGGCCAATATCGTCGGTCGCGCCGTCGGCTACGCCGTCCGAGGACTGAAGCCGGTCGTCGAAATTCAGTTCTTCGACTACATCTGGCCCGCCTTCCACCAGATGCGCAACGAACTGGCGCTCATGCGCTGGCGCTCCAACGGAACCTTCCGCGCGCCGGTGGTGATCCGCTGCCCCATCGGCGGCTATCTCACCGGTGGCTCGATCTACCACTCCCAGAGCGGCGAATCCATCTTCACCCACATTCCCGGCCTGCGCGTCGTCTTCCCATCCAATGCCCTCGACGCCAACGGCCTGCTGCGCACCGCCATTCGCTGCGACGATCCTGTGCTCTTCCTTGAACACAAGCGGCTCTATCGCGAAACCTACGGACGCGCCGCCTATCCCGGTGCCGATTACATGATCCCCTTCGGCAAAGCCGCCACCGTCCGCGCCGGCTCCGACCTCACCATCGTCACCTACGGCGCGCTCGTGCCGCGCGCGCTCCAGGCCGCGCAGCGCGCCGCCATCGACCACGGCATCGACGCAGAAATTCTCGATCTGCGCACGCTCAGCCCCTACGACTGGGAGGCAATCGCGGCCAGCGTTCGCCGCACCAATCGCGTCCTCGTCGCCTACGAGGACATGAAGAGCTGGGGCTACGGCGCGGAGATCGCCGCGCGCATCGCCGACGAACTCTTTGACCACCTCGACGCGCCCGTCAGGCGCGTGGCCGCCCTCGATACCTTCGTCGCCTACCAGCCCGTGCTCGAAGACGCAATCCTCCCGCAGCCGGAGGATCTGCTCCAGGCGATGATTGCGCTCAAGCAATATTGACCATTGCAAGCGGCTTCCGACGATTGGATCCGGCATCCTCCGCCGTCGATCGCCGCCGCAACGACTCCGGCAAACGCAGATCAGGCGGCGCAACTGACCCCTGACGACTGACCCCTGACAACTGACCCCTGATTCCTCCAGAGCCATCGATCCGCACACCTCGCGCGTCAGGGTTCGTTCAGGATGAGCGCGACGCGGCCGATGAGCAGATCGTTCGGTGACTCTTCGCCGAGTGGCTCAATAACTTCGGCTGGGATTTCGGGCTTGTGGGTGCGCAGGATGAGCCGGCTGGCCAGAAAATCGACGTAGCGTATGGACAGGTGCTGGTGATTGCGCACGGCGTAGAGATGAGGCTGCGCGGAGGTCGCGCCGCGATAGGGCGCGAGAGAGTTGTAATGGCGGTCGAGAACGACAATCGCGCTGGGAAACAGCACTGGCTCCATGCCAAAAACATCCGCGGCGGAGAGTTGGACGGCGACAAAGCGCTCCCACTGCCGACGCGACGCCGTGCATCGCGGGCGCATGCTGCGAAGGGTTTCAGCGGGAAATTCGAGGATGCGCTGGACGCTGGTGGCGCGCATGTAGGGTTCGGCGAGGGCGACGGCCTGGCTGACGAGCGGCACCTGGCCGACTTCGCCGATCTGTTCGGTCAGCAGTGCGCGGCCCGCCCCGCGCGCCGACGGCAGCAGGTCGGCGATCTCCAGATTCTGCGCGCGCAGGATTTTGTCCAGCGTCGTGAGCGAGAGCTGGCGGCGGCCATGTAAAAAGTTCGAGAGATGGGGTTGGCCGACACCCGTCTGTTTTGCGAGCAGTGAAACACTCAGCGTCCCTCGGCTGATTCGTCGCAGCAACTCGGATCGAACCCGCTCCTGCAGTTGCGAAAAGTTCATGTGGAAAATTCACTGCCAGCAATATCCCCGAGGCAGACAGCATTTCTTGTAGAAAAGCTTCTCTCGGATCATCTCCCCATTTTTTCGCTTTTGTCCAACTGTGAGCGGAGTGCGCATCCAGTTTCTAACAATTTTGATTGACGGAGCAGCGAAAGACCCGTAGGGTATCTTCACTTTCTCAAACTCTGCTGGAGACAGGAAATCAGGCGCGTGCGGACCTGCTGCGAAAAGCCAATGCTAATGGCGCGATCGACCCGAATGGAGTCGATGCGACCCGGCTGCGACGCACCTGTTTTCTGTCTCCGGGGAGACGCGCCGCTCGATGCGCGTCACACCAGGCCGAGCGCGAGCTTCCAGTATCTGTGCGCCATGAGCATGACTTTTTATGCCCGAATGCGCCGCAACATCCCCCAGCAGGACGAAAGAGGCCTGCGTGGTTTCGGTGCGTTCCATTTACCTGTCACTTTGGCGGCCAACAACCGCCAGAAGCAGGTGTTTCTCGTTGCCTGGAGATACCGTCATGAATTTGCGCGTACAACTCAAAGTATGCGAGGTATGCGGGTGCCTTTGGTATCGCACTCAAAACGAAAACGGTAATGCCTACTGCGCAAGCTGCACCAGACGGCTGCGCGATTTCCCCTTGCCCCAGACAAGAGCGCGTCGAGGACGACCACGCAAGCTGGCACTGCCCAGGCTGCTGGCAGTCGCGGAAGCTGTCGGAGGTGCCCGATGAGCGCAATTCCGCAGATGCTGCCGCATCCGTTGCAGGCAAGCGCGCGACCAATCTCGCGCTACGTGGCGCCGACGCTGGTGAGGGAGCGAAAGTCGGTTGCCTCCGTCGGCGTGGCCGGCCAGGCGCAGACTCGTCCGGGCGAAGCGCAGCGGGCTGAGCCGCGGCGTCGGATCGACGAATCGCTGGCGACCTGGGCCTTCTATCGCAAGCACACCGAGCGAATGCTGCGGCAATATCTGCATGCGTCGATCCAGGTGGGCCGCTCGCCCGAGCTGCTGGAGAAATCCGTGGGCCGGGGCTGGGTGTCGAGCCGCAGGGTGAAGACCTTTGAGGACGCCGTCATCTTTGTGCTCGATGTTGAGCGATGCCTCAAGCGGTTGAACGGCGCCGACCGGCTGCTGCTGGAGCGCGTCGTGCTCCAGGAGTACACCTACCAGGAGGCTGCCGACCTGATGGGGCTGAGCCTGCGTGTGCTGGCGCGAAAGGTTCCGGCTGCGCTCGATCGGCTGACGGAACTGCTCGTTGCCTATCGACTGCTGGTGCTGGCCGAGGACTGAACGGCGCCGAAAAAAGCCGCCGGTCGGGCTGGAATCCTGACCGGCGGCGGAAGATCGAATGCAAAGAAAATCTCCAGCGAACAGCCTCGGCAAAAGGCTGCCCGCAACCAGCAGAAGCGCAGGGGCGTGGCGCGGTCGGAGCCGCGCTCCCGCCGCATGGAATCGTCTGACGCAGGCAATGCGTCAGGCCATCGCCTGCGGACGCATCGGCTCAAACGACAGCTCGCTTGCATCGCGGTGAACGTCGATGCGGACGTGCTGCCCGTGCTCGACTTCGCCGTTGAGGATTTTGATGGCCAGCGGATCCTGAACCATCCGTTGCAGCGCGCGCTTCAGCGGTCGCGCGCCATAGGCCGCATCCGAGCCGCTGATGAGGATCAACTGGCGCGCCGGCTCGGTCAGCTCCAGCGAGATGGCGCGCGGCTCCAGCAGCCGACGCAGCTCGTCCAGACGCAGCTCAAGTATCCGGCTCATCTGCGCCGGCCCAAGCGGGCGGAAGACCACCAGATCATCCACGCGGTTCAGAAACTCCGGACGGAAGTGCTCGCGCACCACGCCCAGCACCTGCTCGCGAGCGCGGTCAAACTCCTGCTCCGTCGCCAGCGACTCGGCATGCAGAAACGCAGCGCCAAGATTCGAGGTCATGATGAGCACCGTGTTGCGAAAATCCACCGTGCGTCCGCGTGAGTCCGTCAGACGCCCGTCGTCCATCACCTGAAGCAGCACGTTAAAAACATCAGGATGCGCCTTTTCCACCTCGTCGAAGAGCACGACCGAGTATGGCCGTCGGCGCACAGCCTCGGTAAGCTGCCCGCCCTCGTCATAGCCCACGTAGCCCGGCGGCGCGCCGATCAGCCGCGCCACCGCGTGTTTTTCCATGTACTCGCTCATGTCGATGCGCACCATCGCCTGCTCGTCGTCGAAGAGAAACTCGGCCAGCGCCCGCGCCGTCTCGGTCTTGCCCACTCCGGTCGGCCCCAGAAACAGGAAGCTGCCAATCGGTCGTCGCGGATCGCTCAGCCCGGCGCGCGAGCGGCGGATGGCGTTCGCCACCGTCGTCAGCGCCGCATCCTGGCCCACCACGCGCTCGCGCAGACGCTCCTCCATCTGAACCAGTTTTTTGACCTCGCCTTCCAGCATCTTGCTCACCGGAATCCCGGTCCACTTGCTCACAATCTTCGCAATGTCCTCTTCGTCCACCTCTTCTTTGAGCAGGCGCGCCGCCGTGTCATCGTTGGTCTCCTGAGCCTCGCTCAGGCGCTTCAGTTCCGACGCCAGGCGCGGCAACTCGCCATACTGAATCTGCGCCGCGCGTTCCAGTTGCCCCTTGCGCGTCTGCTCCTCGGCCTCGAAGCGCAATGCCTCAATCTGGCGCTTCAGGTCGCTCACCCGCGTGATCGCCTCGCGCTCCTGGACCCAGCGTGCGCGCAGCGCGGCAATTTTCTCCTTCAGTTCGGCCAGATCGCGCTCCAGCGTCTCCAGACGCGCACGGCTGTTCGCGTCCTCTTCGCGGCGCAGCGCGGCGCGCTCAATTTCGAGGTTGGTGGCTTCGCGCTCCAGCTCGTCGATCTCGGTGGGCACCGAGCCAATCTGCACGGCAAGCGACGCGGCGGCCTCATCGACAAGATCAATCGCCTTGTCCGGCAAAAATCGATCCGAGATGTAGCGGTGCGACAGCGTGGCCGCGGCAACGATGGCCGAGTCCTTGATGCGAACATTGTGATGCGCCTCGTACCGCTCGCGCAGGCCGCGCAGGATCGCCACCGTGTCCTCGACGTTCGGCTCGCCGACAAACACAATCTGAAAACGACGCTCCAGCGCCGCGTCCTTCTCGATGTACTTGCGATACTCGTTGAGCGTGGTCGCTCCGATCGCGCGAAGTTCGCCGCGCGCCAGCGCCGGCTTCAGCATGTTGCTGGCGTCAATCGCGCCCTCCGCCGCGCCCGCGCCCACCAGCGTGTGCAGCTCGTCGATGAAGAGGATGATCTGCCCGTTCGACTCCTCGATCTCGCGCAGCACGGCCTTCAGCCTGTCCTCAAACTCCCCGCGAAACTTCGCCCCGGCAAGCATCGAGCCGAGGTCGAGCGAGATCACGCGCTTGTCGCGCAGCAGCTCCGGCACGTCGCCGGAGACGATCCGCCGCGCCAGTCCCTCCACAATCGCCGTCTTGCCCACGCCCGGTTCGCCGATGAGCACGGGATTGTTCTTCGTCCGCCGGCTGAGCACCTGGATCACGCGGCGAATCTCCTCGTCGCGGCCAATCACCGGGTCCAGCCTGCCCCGGCGGGCCAGTTCCGTCAGGTCTTTGGCATATTTTTCCAGCGCCTGAAATTTTCCCTCCGGATTCTGGTCCGTCACGCGCTGGCTGCCGCGGACGGCGGTGAGCGCGCGCAGAATTGCCTCATGCGTCGCACCCAGCGAGACCATCAGGTCTGTCGCCGCATCGCCCTTCTGATGCGCAAGGCCGAGCAGCAGGTGCTCGGTCGAAAGATACTCGTCCTTGAAGTTCGCCGCCTCGCGAAACGCCTGCTCCACGGCCTTGTTCAGCGCGCGCGAAAGCCCCGGCTGACTGCCGTCGCCGCCCACGCGCGGCAGCTTCTCCTGCATCGCGTTCAGCTCGCTCTCCAGGCGCTCCCGCGCCACTCCCATCCGCTCCATCAGCGGCAAAATAATCCCCTCGCGGTCGGCCAGCAGCGCCAGCAACAGATGCACCGGCTGGACCTCCGGATTGCCCGATTCCGCCGCCTGAACGGAGGCTTGCTGAAGAGCTTCCTGACTCTTCTGCGTCAGTTTTTCCCATCGAATGGCCATCGTCGTTCCGCCTCGCTTCGCGGCCTGCGCCGCAACGCTTTTCCATGTAAAAATTCTTCCCGGATTTCAGAATGCACCCACTGCGCCGGAAGCGCAAAAGGCCAGCGCGGTTGGCTGGCCTCTGCGTCTTCGGCGAGTTCGCAATCAGGCGGCAGTGCCGATTTTGATCTGCTTCGGCTGCGCCGAGGCCTTCTTTTTCAGCTCCAGCCTCAGAATGCCCGCGTGGTAGGTCGCGTGGACCGCATCGGTGTCCACCGTGTTCGGCAGCGAGAACGACCGATAGAAGCTGCCGTAGTGGCGCTCGATCCGGTGGAAGTTCTCCTGCTTTTCCGCCTCGTCAAACCTGCGCTCGCCACGGACCGACAGGCTCTGATTCTCCACGCGAATGTCCACATCCTCCTCGCGCACGCCGGGAATCTCCAGCTTCAGCACAACCTTCTGGCTGTCCTCGTAAACATCGACGGCAGGCACAAAGCTGGCCGCAGTCACCGACTCGCTGTCCGCGCCGGCAATGTCCTGCAACAGGGAGTTCACGCGATTCTGCAGCGCGGCGACTTCACGAATGGGGTACCAACGGGTGATGGTCATGATCGAAATCCTCCTGAGATACGTTGAAAGTCCCGGCTGGCCGGACGCTCCGGGAGCCGGTTCACTGTATCTGACGAAATAATAGCACAAACGATTCATAAAATATGCGCATTTGTCACTCATATTTTGAAATCTCTTTTTTCTGAGCTTGCCTCGTCGAGAATTCCTATTACTTTCTTATAGATAGCTGAATCCATCGCCGACCCGCCGAATGGCTGGAGACCGGGGCGCCTTGCCATGAAGCGGCTCTGCGCCGACCGGACTCGCTCGCCCGTCCTTCCATCCCGGCAAACCGGATCAGCAAGCCGGATCAGCAAGCCGGATGAAAAGGCAGTCAATGGCCCGCGATCATTCCCCCGCGCATCGCCTCCACAAATCACCTCAACGAATCGCCCCACGCACCCGGCCACGCACCCCGGCCACGCACCCCGCCACGCACCCCGGGGCCAGAATCCGTGTGATGTATCATGTATCTGCGCCTTATTCGATTGTGACAGGAACCCATGGCGAGTCATGCATCGCAGGACAACTTGAATCGCCTGGGGACGACAGACTCGGGCGGTGCCAGCTTCGCGGGCGCAAGCGACCAGCACGACGAGATTTCGCTGCTCGATTTACTGATCCTGATCTCCGCGCGCAAGCGTCTCATCGTCCAGGTTGCCGCCGGATTCATCCTGGCCGCTCTGATTCTGGCATTTTTGCTTCCCGTCGAATACAAGGCGACCGTGACCCTGCTGCCTCCACAGCAGAACTCCTCCCTCGGCGCGCAACTGGCTGCCCAGCTTGGCAGCCTCGGCGGGCTTGCCCAGATGGCCGGTGGCGGCGGCAGCCTGCTGAAAAACCCCAACGACATGTTTGTCGCCATGTTCAAAAGCCGATCCGTCGAAGACGCCATGATCCAGCGCTTCGGACTGATGCAGGAGTACCACAAGAAATATCTCTCCGACACTCGCACCGCATTTGAGAAGCACGTCGTCGTGGACGGCAGCGGCAAAGACGGGCTGATTCACATTTCCGTCGAGGATCGCGATCCAAAACGCGCCGCCGCAATGGCCAACGGATACATCGACGCCTTCCGCGGACTGTCGCAGAACCTCGCCATCACGGAGGCGCAGCAGCGGCGACTGTTCTTTGAAAATCAGTTGCAGCAGGCAAACCTGAAACTGGCCGACGCCGAGAACGCCCTCGAGCAGACCGAGCGGAAGACCGGAGTCATCGCGTTTGACAGTCAGGCGCGCGCCCTGGTTGAATCCGCCGCCAACCTCCGCGCGCAGATTGCAGCCAAGGAAGTCCAGATTCAGTCCATCGAAACCTATGTCACCGGCGAGAACGCACAACTGGTTCAGGCGCAGCAGGAGCTGGCGACCCTCCGCGATCAGCTTGCCAAGCTCGGCGGCAATGGCGACAACCCCGACAGCATCATTGTGCCCAAGGGCCAGATGACGACGGCCAGCCTCGAATACGTGCGCCGCCTCCGGGACGTGAAGTACTACGAGACCATCTTCGACATCCTCGCCCGGCAGTTCGAACTCGCCAAGCTTGACGAAGCCAAGG
Organism: Acidobacteriota bacterium; assembly: GCA_021846275.1. Classification (GTDB taxonomy): domain Bacteria; phylum Acidobacteriota; class Terriglobia; order Terriglobales; family Acidobacteriaceae; genus Acidicapsa. The sequence goes on along the minus strand of JAJZBZ010000005.1, from coordinate 11,333 downwards.
AAGGCTCCACGATCCAGGTCGTTGACCCCGCCACCATCCCCGACAAAAAGTCTTCACCGCATCGCGCGCTGATTGTGATTGGAGCTGCTGTCCTGGGGCTATTCGTCGGAATCCTCTGCTCACTCTGCCTGGCCGCGCTGGAGCGATTGAAAAGCGATCGGGAAACCTTCACCAAGCTGAACACGCTTCGTCAATCCTTGTCGATTCGGAAAGGCTGAAGTCAAAAAACAGGAATGGGCCATGCCGATCACCGCGCGAAGCCGTGTGGGCCATCCACCTCCTCAGCGGCGATCCCTCACAGCGCGCGGCCATCGAGTTACATGGCGGGTAGCACCGAGAAATGGAATCTCCCGTGGCATTCAACAAGACCGAGAGTCGCGACTTACCGAATGGACGAACGCCGGTCCTGTCCATCGTTGCAAAAAACTCTGTCGCCAATCTGGCGAAAATGGCCGCCTTGTCGATCACGGTCTTTGTTCTGCCGCCCATCCTGGTTCGAGTTCTGGATAAGTCATCCTACGCAACCTGGGTTCTCATCCTTCAGATTGGCACCTACGTCACCCTCTTTGACGGAAGCATGCAGTCGGCAATCAGCCGTTTCGTCGCCCGTTCGCGCGGATTGGGCGACGACAACTACATGGGGCGGATGCTCAGCAGCTCCGGCGTGATCATGCTCGCCGCCGCCGTGATTACCGCGGCCCTGGCGGCCATCGGCTCCTGGCAACTGGACCATATCTTCCCCGGCATTCCCTCACCCATCCGACCCGATGCGCAACATGCCCTGCTCATCTTTGGCCTGTCCCTCGCCGCGTCCCTTCCATTCTCGACGCTCGCAGGCGCGTTTCTCGGCCTGCAAAGGAACGAGGTCAACGCCCTTGCCGGCAGCGTGGGAAGAATTCTCGGCGCGATCGGCGCCGCCTGGGCGGCTTATCACCATCGCTCTCTTTCCGTAATGGCGCTGTGGATGGCATTCGGTTATCTGCTCCAGGCCGCAATGTTCCTTCAGGCGTGGTTGCGGCTCCGTCTGCATGGCCTCGTTCGGTGGACTCTCGTCACGCGCAACGCTTTGCGGGAATTCGCCAGCTTCTGCTCTGCCTCCCTTGCCACCCAACTCGGTGGCGTTTTGATTACCGGCCTGGACATGCCCATCGTGGCGGCCTTCGATTTTCATTCCGCCGCTTACTACGCGGTCGCCGCCACGGTCAGCACCATGCTCACGGTTCCGCAGTCGGCCGTCGTGAACACCCTGATCCCAGTCGCGGCTGGCATCAGCGCAACCTCCGATCCGGACAGGCTCGGTGCGTTCGTTCTCAAGACCACCCGATATTCCACCGCGATCCTCTGCCTGATCGTTTTTCCTCTTCTTCTGGGAATGAGCGCCTTTCTGCGCGTCTGGGTTGGGCCGGAATATGCCCGGCACACTTTGTCGCTGGCAACGCTTCTGGTTGTGGCCCAGATGATTCGCCTCACCCTGCTTCCCTACGCAGCGGCGGGCTTTGCCGCCGGTCAGCAACAGCGCATGCTCGTCTCGCCCCTTGGCGAGGGCGTGGTCAACCTGATCTGCAGCCTTGTTGGCGCCGCATATTTAGGCGCGGAGGGCGTGGCGCTCGGAACACTGATCGGAGCATGCGTCGGTGTCCTGCTCCACTTCATCAATAGCATGCCGCGCACCGATGAACTCCTTTTTTCCCGCGGAAAACTCATCGCCGCGGGCATCCTCAAACCCGTCCTCTGCTGCTCTCCCGCATTCTTCGTCGTATTGTCCCTGGAGAAACACATTCCCGGCCAGCTCACGCTCGCCGCCCTCATCTGCGGCGGCGAATTGTTAACCTTTTTATTGCTGTGGAAACTCAATTTTGACGCGCGCGAACGGACTGAGATCGCCGAATTGTTACTCAGGTCCATGCGATCCCTCAATCGAAGGCTGGCGAAGCCGCGCGGGGGGTTCCGTTGTGATGCTTGATCCCGTGAAAATTTTAGCCAGGCCCATTCGCATCCAGACCGTTGTTCTGGCCATCCTGGTGCCGATCTATGTGCTTTTCTCGCTCTTCCTGTTTTTCCAGTGGGTGGCTCCCTCGCTTGACGGGCGCGTGGACCAGCACATCGCGGCGGATTCCTCAACTTACATGTACATGGCCGATGTCATCCGGGACGGCACGCCCGATCCCGCCGTATCCGCCGCCCTGGCTTCATTTCCCAATACTCTTTGGGCGCCGGTCTTACTCGCATTCCTGCTGAAAAACACCTTCTACATGGTGATTGCCGATTATGCGATGTTTTTTCTCTCCCTCTATCTCCTGAAACGAAGCTTTCCCTGTTCATTCGCGGCGCTGCTCGGATTCTTGTTACTCAATGCCACAACGACCATCAGCCTGTTGTCAGTGAACAAGGAAATTATTGACTTGCTGATCCTCTCCCTGTTCCTTTTTGCGCGCCGCAATGGATTTTACGTGTTACTCATCCTCTCGCTGTTGCTGGCCCTCTTCAATCGATTCGAAGTATGTCTCGTCCTGCTTCTGTACATGGCCGTGGAAAGCCGGCTGAACCCATGGCGTCAAAATCGACGCTTCACGCTTGTCCTTCTGCTGATCACGCTCAGCATCCTTCTTCCTCTTGCGGCATCGAAAACTCTCGCAGCCCACTTTGAGGAGGCCAGCAATTCAAACACAACTGCTTTTCTGGACACGCTGGAGATGAATTATCTGTATGGAATCGCCGTGATCCCGAAGGTGGCTGAGAACTTTTTCGGAGAACTGCTCAATGTCTCCAAATGGGTTAACTCATACAGCACTTCCGATTTGGCTAACTCCTATATCGTGTTCTCGAATAACCTGGCAACGCTCGTTGTGCTGGTCGTCATAGCTGCCAGGCGCACCCTCACGCTTCGGTCAGACCTGGTGTATTTCGCCGCTCTGGGATCCATCATCATGGGAATTGCGCTCGTCGTGCAGCCGCGCTACTTTTATTTCGTTTACGTGCTGCTTTGCCTACAGGCGGCGCTGCCGAAAATGCCTCGGCCGCCGAAGCTCTCCGCGCCCGCATGAACGGGATTGGTTGAAATAATCCCCGCGAATTGGCGAAAAGCTCCAGCAAACGGAAGCTGAAAGACAAGCGGAATCAGACCCGGCGCGGTGTGCTCGGTCATGAATTGCGGAATTGCATGCGAATGGTGGACCCGGTGGGAATCGAACCCACAACCTGTCGATTAAGAGTCGAATGCTCTGCCAGTTGAGCTACAGGTCCACGAGGAGGATGCTCGGCTGCGACCTGGAAACTCCCGCTCATCCCGCGCGGTGCTTCCCGCCTGCTGCCACTTCGAGAATATCACAATGCGTCGTCCGGGCACCGCGTCAGAAGTTGAACTGCAGCCCGGCGAAAAACGCCCGCTGCGCCTGCGCAAAAAACAGCCGCGAACCATCCAGCGTCACAAACGGCTGATAGCCCTGCGCCAGCAGGTTCTGCACGTCCACCAGCACCGCCACCCGTCCGCCATCGCCGTCGTGCAGACCCTCCACCGGCTGCCGCAGATACAGGTTCAGATACGGCTCCGCCGCGTCCACCGCAAACGGCGCAACCTCGGTCACCGTCGCCTCCGGCTGCCAGCGATAGCTCGCCCGCCAGTGCGTTCCCGTCCGGTCCATCTCGCCCGACATCGCCAGCGAATACATCTGCGCCCGGCGCGCCGTCGTCCCGCGCATGATCGTCACAATATCCATCGGCACGGCCATCGTCGGCATCACCAGCGCGTCGCCGCTCGCATAGCTCAGCCGCACATGATTGCCACCCGGCATACTGCTCTCCACCTGCGCCACCACGCCCGTCGTCGAGTAGCCCATTCCGGCCCCGCGCAGCACACCGCTCCCCGCGTCCATCAGCATCCACTGGCCCATCCCGCCATTGCCCGCCAGTTGTCCGCCAGCCTCCAGCGTCGGGTTCGCAATGCTGTCCCCATACACCACCAGCATCATCCGCGCCGGTCCCGCCGTCGTCTGCCAGCCCAGCTCCTGATGCAGGCCGTGCTCGACTGCCAACTGCCCATTCGCGTCGTTCGCCTCCGGCAGCCACGCCTCCGGCTCAATCTTGCTCGCGCCGCCATCCTCCGGCAGCGCCGTCGCCATCCGATACTCCAGCGTCCCCGCACCGCGACTGAACTCAACCGAAGCAAACGGCATCGCCTCCACAATCGCGCTTCCGTCGCCCATGCGCAGAAAGACCTGATCCGATCCAGCCTCGGCATTCAGGCTCTGCAACAGCTGCATCTTTTCCCAGCCGCGCAGCGCAATCTCCTGCAATCCCGCCTGCCCGCCCGTCGTCACCATCGGATCGCTGCGCATCGCCAGCACCGTGTTCACCGACCGGCTGCCCAACTGACCCGCGCCCATCTCCTGCCGGAAGCCGAGCATCGTCTCCATCCACGCCGCCGTGCCTGCGGACGTGCCTGTCCGCGCACCCATCACCGCCGTCCGTCCGTGGCTCATCTCGTCCTCAGCCGCCACGTTCACCTGTTCGCCGCTCTGCGCGAACCGCCCGCGACCCGCGCCCATCGCCACTCTCAGCCGCCGCTGCGCCGCCGCCGTCGTCTCCGCCGCGCCATTCTCCACCAGCTCCGGCGTCCCGTCGTCCTGCCAGCGCAGCAGCGGACGCGTCTCCGCCGAGCGCAGCGTCCACGCCCAGTCGTCCTCGCCGTCGGCGCGAATCCGCCTCGGCTCCGGCGTCCACTGCATCAGGTCGTCAATCGTGCGCACAGTCATGTTCACGATCGTCGCGCTGCGCACCCGAAGATTTTCCTTCAACACCGGCAGATAACTCGCCGCCGCTGCCCGCACCGCATACCGGCCCGGCATCACCCGTTCAAAACTGTAGTATCCCCGACTGTTCGTGAAGGCCCGCGCCACCAGCGTCGCACCCGGCCCCATCAGTTCCACCCGCGCACCCATCTGCGGCTGTCCGGTCACGTTGCTCACCCGCCCGGCCACCGATCCGCTCGCCGACCGCAACGCGCCTGGCGCGGCCCACGCCCCGGCATCCTGAGACGCCAGCGAGAGAACCGCGGCCACAGCAAACGCAACAACGAATTGGGGAACAGTACGCTTCACTTCTCTGGTTTTCGTGGATGCGTCCTGATGCTCCAAACTGTACCGCCCGATTGTACGGCGGCCAGATCCGTCGCCTGGCCTTGTCCGTGAGGAGACCGTTACTGCACGACGAAGGGAACGCTTCGCGTCACCTGCTGCTTGCTGATCGCGTCGTTCACCATGATCGTCATCTTGTACTTGCCAGGCTGCAACCCGGCCAGCGGAACCGAGCGCTCCATTGTCAACTGGTCGCTGTGCGCGCTCATGTCCTTGGACTGCTCGCTCGTCGCCAGCAGCACCTTGTCCGTCGCCCCGTCCTGAATCTCGTAGGTCACCGTCGCTTCGTTGCTCTTCGTCTTGTCGTTGATTCCCAGATTGTAGACCTGCATCCAGCAGTTCAGGCTCTGGCCCCGCGTAAAGCTCACCGGAGCCACCGGGCTGGTGCTCACGCGCGGTCGGATGAACGTGTTGCCGATGATGAAGTTCCCCGTGCCAATCGACTGCGACGGCACCTGCTCCATCTTGTCGGCCAGGATCATCGACGAGGTCTCCAGCTTGTCGTCGTCAAATCGCGGCACCACCAGGCTCCGCGCATAGATGCCCACATGATCCTTGTTATTCACGTCCTTGATCGCAATGTCCAGCCGATACATCCCCGGCACCAGCGGGAGCGCCTTCCAGTAAACCGAACTCCGCTGCATCGTCCCGTTCAGCAGCTCCGCCGGCTGGGTGATCTCCACCGTGTCCTCAAACGTCTGCACCGCGTGATCGGTGATCGTCGAAACCCGTCCCTCGATCTCCACCACCCCGTGCGAAACTCCGTCCTTGGTCACGAAGGTCACGTCCTTGTTCTTGATCTGCAGCGTGATCGGCACCAGCATCGTATCCTGCGTCACGCGCACATAATCCGTCCGCACGTCAAACGGAAAGATCGGCCCCGTCAGAATCTTGTGCTCGGAGATGAACGAGTCCAGGTCTCGGAACTTGATCGGTGGCGGTGCAAACAGCTTCGCCGCCGTCTCCAGGCGGTCAAACTCCTTCGACTGGTCGCCCTGTCCCAGCGGCCCGTTGCCCAGATTCTCCATTCCGCCCTTGAATCGATCCGCCTTCTTCGCCTGGCCCATCTCCTCGTAGAGCGTCAACCCCGCGCCCGGAACATGCAGCAGCGCGTCCTTCTCCGATCGGTCCAGCGTGAAGTGGTAATCGCCGCACTGGCACGAATCCACAAACTCAATATCGATGTTGTCGCCCACGCCCGCCAGATAGCGATAGTGCCAGACCTCGAACGGATACGTCTCCGTCTCGCCGCCGCCCTCGCTCATCGGCCTCTGATACGACCCGCCCGAAGGATGCGCGTCGATCGAATCCGGCGGACCCCACGTAATGTATATCCGTCCGCGATCCGTCCGCCATCCCGGCTTGCCCGCCGCAAAATGCTCGTTCGCGTACGCAATCCGCCGATAGTGCTCCTCGCGAAACTCATTGTCCGGCGAATCCGGATTCGGATTCCGCCGCTGCCAGAACTGCTCCATGAACGCGTCCCGCTCTTCGTCGTTGCCCAGGCTCTTGAACGCGCGTTCCTCTTCCGGCGTGATGATGTACGCCACATCCTGCGTCAGCCACGTCTTGTACGCGCCGCTCAGCTCGTTCCGCTCCTGCTTCAGCATGCGAAACTTTTCCTTGTCGCTCAGCGGCCGGTCCAGCGGGTCGCTCGTCTGCTGCCCGCTCTGCGCGCTGTTATCGCTGCTCGGCGGAGTGTTGTCCGCCGTCTGCTGCTGCTGCGCCAGCGCCGCCGCTCCACCAGCCAGCATCAGAACCAGCATCAGAACCAGCGCCAGACCCGGCAAGCGCCCCATCCACGCGGCTCCGCACGCCGCCGCGCCCGCCATTCCCTGCCGCGCTTCCAACCGGAATCCCCGAATCGCTTCATCCCTGTTCATGCCCATCTGGCCACTACTCCTGCAAGCCTACATTGTATTGGCTCACGCCGCGCCGGACAAGAAGCTTCTCCGCTTTTTGACCCTCCCGCGCGAAAAACGTCACCCGTCCGCGGCTCTTCTACGACTCCTTCGCGCTCGTCCCTCGCATCCGGGAACCCTCCGACAAAAGATTGCGTACACTGAAACAGGAGATTCCAGAGCAGTTTCCTGCGCCTATGAAAAAAATTTTCGGAATTGTGCTTGCCCTTCTTGCGGTTGCCGGCCTCGTCACCTTCATGGTCGTCAAGGCCGAATCCGGCTACACCAAGGTGCTCACCGCAAAGGTCACCCGTCAGGATCTCTCCACCATCATCAGCGGCACCGGACAGATCAAGCCCAAAACCTACGTCAACGTCGGCGCCACCGCCTTCGGCCGCATCGTCGAGCTGAACGTCAAGGAGGGCGACCACGTCCACACCGGCGAAGTCATCGCCCGCGTGGAAAACGTCCAGCCCGAGTCCAACGTCCAGGCGCAGCAGGCCGCCATCGCCTCCGCCAAAACCGATGTTGCCTCCTTCGTCGCCGCCGAAAACACCGCCAAGGCCAACATCGTCCACGCCCAGGCTGATCTTGAGCAGAAGACCTTCGACTGGCAGCGCGCCCAGGCGCTCTTCAAGGATCAGCTCATCGCCAGGCAGGATTACGACGCCAAAAAGGCCGCCTACGACCTGGCCGTCGCCACGCTCGACCAGAACAAGGCCGCGCTCGCCCAGGCCCACGCGCAAACCGAGTCCGCACGCGCCAAGGTCACCAACAACGTCGCCACCCTCCGCTTCGACCAGGACGCGCTCAACAAAACCGTCTCCGTCGCTCCCTTTGACGGCATCGTCACCAACCTTCCCGTCCGCCTCGGCGAAACCGTCGTCGTCGGCATCCAGAACGCCGAAGGCTCCACCCTCATGACCCTCGCCGACATGAGCGTCATCACCGCCGAGGTCAAGGTGGACGAAACCGACATCGTCAACGTCGCCATCGGCCAGCCCGCTCAGATCACCGTCGATGCCCTGCCCAACCGCACCTTCACCGGCAAGGTCACCCTCGTCGGCGATCAGGCGCTGCTCCGCTCCACCGGCGTCGCCACCTCGCAAAGCACCACCGGCACCGAAGAGGCCAAGGACTTCAAAGTCATCGTCACCCTCGACCCCAACCAGCCCAACCTCGACGAACTCCGTCCCGGCTTTTCGACGACCGCCAAAATCACCACCGCCCACAAATCCAACATCCTCACCCTGCCCATCCAGGCGCTCGTCAACCGCTCGCCCAGCAAGCTCGACGCCAGCGGAAAGCCCATCCCGCCTGTGCCCGGAGCCAAAACGCCCGATCCCGTTCAGGGCGTCTTCGTCGTCAAAAACTTCAACGGCAAACTCCGCGCCGTCTTCACCCCCGTCTCGACCGGCATCACCGGAGCCACCGACATGGAGGTCGTCAGCGGACTCAACGAGGGCCAGGAGTTGGTCACCGGACCCTTCACCACCCTCCGAACGCTCAAAAACGGAGCCTTGCTCAAACGCGACACGACAGCCGCCGCTCTGCCCACATCCTGACAGGAGTCGCACGGCAAAACTCAACCCCTGTGAGGGGATTCATGACCGCCCACAAGCCGCTCCATCCCGCACCCTCCCCGCTCCAGCCGCCCGCCGGAACATTCTCCGCCCGCGCCGCGTACTTCGCTCCATTGCCATCAACCACCAGAAGGATTCCCTCGCATGGATGAACAAAGCCAGACCGCGACGCTCACCGCCGAGGCGCCCGCTCACCACATGATCGCCGTCAAAGACCTCTGGAAGACCTACGACATGGGTTCCGAACAGCAGGTCAGCGCCCTGCGCGGCATCTCCCTGCACATCCGCCGCAACGAATACGTCGCCATCATGGGTCCATCCGGCTCCGGAAAATCCACCTTCATGAACATCATCGGCTGCCTCGATTCCCCCACCAAGGGCGAGTACTGGCTCAACAACCACCTCGTCAGCCAGCTCGACGACGACGAACTGGCCCGCATCCGCAACAAGGAAATCGGCTTCGTCTTCCAGACCTTCAACCTGCTGGCCCGCGCCAGCGCCCTCCACAACGTCGAACTCCCGCTCATCTACAACGGCACACCCGCCGCCGAGCGCGTCGAACGCGCCAAGGAAGCACTCCGCGCCGTCAACCTCGACACCCGCATGCACCACAAACCCAACGAACTCTCCGGCGGACAGCGCCAGCGCGTCGCCATCGCACGCGCCCTCATCAACAGCCCCTCCATCATCCTCGCCGACGAGCCAACCGGAAACCTCGACTCCAAAACCGGCATCGAAATCATGGCCCTCTTCGACGAACTCCACGCCCGCGGAAACACCATCGTCCTCGTCACCCACGAGCCGGACATCGCCGAATACGCCCATCGCGTCGTCCACATCCGCGACGGCGAAATCGCCTCCGACGAACCCTCCAAACGCCACCGCCGTTAGCCATCCGGCTCCGGCGTGGCACCCATCAAGCCCCGCATTCCCTCGGCTTTCACCCTCCCCGCTCAGCCCTACCCAAACGGAAAAGCCGCCCATCCGGCGGCTTTTCCCGTTTTTCACCCGCGCCTCCCGTCGCATTCCCATCCAAAACCGCCACTCCCCGCCCGCATCTCCATTTCCCGCCTCAACTTCCCGCCTCACCCGCCGATAAGCTCCACAGGCTCATTCCGCCGGACCAGTCCCGCGCCTGCGCGCTTCTGCCCGACTCGTGGCCCGTCGTTCCGAGGCGCTCGCAATGCTCAAATCCGCCGCCATCCCGTCCGCCCGACCCTACGCCCTCGGCTACCGCCTCGCCACGCCCGATCCCATCCCGCCAACCGCCAGCACGCAAACTCCCGGCCAACAGCCGCCGGCCTCATCCGCGGAACTCGCCGCCCCACCCGAATTCATCGCCATCGGCAGCACCATGCGCCGCCTCCTGCTCCAGCTTCAGGCCGTCGGCCCGCTCACGCCCCTGGCCAGCTTCGAGGGCGAATCCGGCACCGGCAAACATCTCCTCGCACTCACCCTCCACCACCGCTCCTCGGTCGCCGCTCAGCCCTTTCGCCGCGCCGACGCCTCGCAGTGGCTCGCCTCCGACCCGGAACCCGACGCCCTGCGCGGTTCACTCTATCTGGAACGAGCCGACCACCTCAGCCCCACCGGCCAGGCGCTGCTGCTCCATCTCCTCAAAACCCTCGAAGACCGAAATCCTGCCGACCGGAATCCTGCCGACCGGAATCCTGCCGACCGGAATCCCGCCGATCAAAATTCCCCCAACCGCTCCATCCCCGGCTTCCAGCTCCTCGTCGCCTCTCACGCCTCTCTGCGCCATCTCGCCGCCCAGGGACTCTACCTCGCCGATCTTGCCTTCCGCCTCAGCGCCGTCCGTTTCTCGCTGCCGCCCCTGCGCGACCACCGCGAAGACATCGCCGCGCTCACCCAGGCCCTCATCGCCCGCATCTGCCGCCGCTACCACCGCCCGCCCGCCGCGCTCGCTCCCGGAGCCTTGCCGCGCCTGCTCCAGCACGGGTGGCCCGGCAACGTCCGCGAACTCTCCAGCCAGCTCGAATCCGCCATCCTTGCCACCACCGACGGCCAGCTCGCCGCCGATCGCTTCGACCTGCCCGTCACGCGCCCCGTGCCGCAGCCCATCACCACCAACGCCGCCATCTCCCTCGACGACCACCCCGCCGATCTCTCCCTCGACACCGTCATCCAGCGCCACATCCAGCGCACCCTCGACCTCTACCGCGGCAACAAACTCCGCGCCGCCCGCCAGCTCGGCATCAGCCGCTCCACCCTCTACCGCCTCCTGGCCGGCAAATCCCCTCTCACCGACTAACCCCGGCAGGAAGCCTGTCATGAGGGATCAGTCGTCAGGGATCAGTCGTCAGGAGTCAGGGGTCAGGGATCAGTCGCCAGCATCACCGTTGCCCTTGCTTTTCTTGTTGTCATTCCCGCAGGGAATCTGCTTTTGTTTTTGCTTTCCCGTCAGCCTCCACCGCCCATCCCTGACCCCTGACGACTGACCCCTGACCACTCATCCCGTGGCATGCAATTATTCGTCTCTGTGCCATACTGTCCTTCACTCACCCGGCGCAGTGCCCCGGCGCAGTGCTTCGGGTGGGCGCAAAGAATTACCAACCAGTAATCATTTCGCCAAAAGTTCGTTGGCAAGAAAATAAATACCACCCCCCCTGGGGGGTAACCGGGTTAATAGTAAACCAGTAACCCGTCAAAAACCCTCTCAAACAATTGAATAATAGGCTGTTAACTCAAAACCATCG
>JAJZBZ010000013.1 GCA_021846275.1 Acidobacteriota bacterium | reverse complement strand
CCGCCTTCTGCACCAGCAGCGTGCGCTCGGCCTGCTGTTGCGTGGTGGTGATGAGCGCGCCGCCGAGGCCGTCGGAGTGGCCGTTCAGGTACTTGGTCGTCGAGTGCATCACGATGTCGGCACCGAGCTCCAGCGGGCTTTGCAGCACTGGCGAAAGAAAGGTGTTATCGACGCTGACCTCGATGCCGTGCGTGTGGGCAATCTCCGCCACGGCGCGAATGTCGGTGACTTGCATCAATGGATTGCTGGGCGTTTCGCAGTAGACGAGTTTGGTGTTGGGCCGGATGGCTGCCCGGAGCGCGTCGAGGTCGCCGAGGTCCACGTATTGGATGGCGATGCCGTAGTGAGCGATGATCTGGTCGAAGAGTCGCGCCGTGCCGCCGTAAACATTATGCGAGCAGATCAGGTGATCTCCGGCATGCAGGTGAGCGACCAGCGCGGAGATGGCAGCCATGCCGGTGGCAAAAGCGAATCCCTTCACGCCAGCTCGCCCATTGCCTTCGAGCGCAGCCAGAGCGAGTTCCAGCCGATCGCGCGTGGGGTTGCCGGCGCGTGAGTAGTCCCAGCCCTTGTCGGTGCCGATGCCGGTCAGCTCAAAGGTGGAAGACAGATACAGCGGAACGTTGACGGCTCCTGTGAGCGGGTCAGGATGTTGACCGGCATGAACGGCCAGGGTGTCGTATTTGTATGAAGACATGGATCGACCTCGGTTGGGATGGAGACTCTATTTTGTAATAGGGTATCGCGAAGGCAAGGGTGAGTGAAAACCGAGCACGTGCGATCGAGTCAGCCGCCGGCGATGGCGCCGAGGATCAGCAGCGGCTCGCGGCCCTGGGCGATTGCTTCCGGGATGGGTGCGTTGAGCGGCTGGTGGCTGATGTCGGCTCCGCAGGCGAAGAAGCGGACGAGGGCGCGGCGCTTGCCGGTGGCGGGGTCGCGGAGTGTGTTGCACAGGGCGGGGTAGGCGGACTCGATGGCCTGGATGACGCAGGTGAGCGTGACCGGCTGCTCGACCGCCAGCGTGAGTCTGTCGCTGGTCACAATCCCGGCCAGCAGCCGGAGGACGGCGGGCAACTCGATGCAAACAGAAGCAACGGAGGCGGACTCTTCTGATCGGAGGTTTGTTGCAGAATCCGTCATGGCAGGGTCTGTACCTCGACCGAGAGCACGGATGGGAGATTTTCAGCGATGGCTTGCCAGTGGTCGCCGCCATCGGGCGAGACGTAGACCTGGCCTCCGGTGGTGCCGAAGTAGATGCCGCACTCGTCGAGGCGGTCGACGGCCATGGCGTCGCGGAGGACGTTGACATAGCAGTTTTCCTGGGGCAGGCCATGGGTGAGCGGCTCCCATTCGTGGCCACCGGTGCGGCTGCGGAAGACACGCAACTGGCCGTCGAGCGGGAAGTGCTGGGAGTCGCTTTTGATGGGCACAACGTAGACCGTCTCCGGCTGATGCGCGTGCACGTCGATGACGAAGCCGAAGTCAGTGGGCAGATTGCCGCTGACCTCGGTCCAGATCTCCCCTGCGTTGTCGCTGCGCATGACGTCCCAGTGCTTCTGCATGAAGAGCGTGTCGGGCCGCGCAGGGTGCATGGCGATGTGGTGAACGCAGTGGCCAACCTCGGCGTTGGGATCGGGAATGTACTCCGAGCGCAGGCCGCGGTTGATCGGCTTCCAGGTGAGGCCGCCGTCGTCGGTGCGAAAGGCGCCGGCGGCGGAGATGGCGATGACGATCCGCCTGGGGTCAGTTGGATGAAGCAGGATGGTGTGAAGACACATGCCACCGGCTCCGGGCTGCCAGTGGGGGCCGGTCCCGTGTTTGCGCAGGCCGGAAAGCTCATTCCAGCTTTGGCCGCCGTCGTCGGTGCGGAAGAGCGCAGCGTCTTCGGCTCCGGCGTAGACGGTGTCAGGATCGGTCAACGATGGCTCCAGATGCCAGACGCGTTTGAACTCCCAGGGGTGGGCTGTGCCGTCGTACCACTGGTGGGTTCCTGTGTCGCCGTCGTAAAGGAACTTGTTGCCGATCGCAGTCCAGGTGAGGCCGCCGTCGTCGGAGCGCTGCATGGTCTGGCCGAACCATGAGGAGGATTGCGAGGCGTAGATGCGGTTGGGATCGGCAGGCGAGCCTTTGAGGTGATAAAGCTCCCAGCCGGGGAAGTGCGGCTGAGAGATGGACCAGTCGCGGCGCGCGCCGTCCGACTTGAGAATGAACGCACCTTTGCGCGTGCCGACGAGAACACGGACCTTGCTCATGACGCCTCCGAAGCCCTGGATGAAGTTCTCCGCACTGTATCGCAGAGTTGCGCCGGATGCAACCACGAGATTTCAGGGCCGGTTCACACTACGGGAACGAATGATTGCGTCAGTTTGTGGAGGGAGGAATGTTGGTTGGGGAAGCGGTTGAGTGTTCGGTGGGAAAATAGCCGGTGCGGGTGCGAACGAAGAGCTTGCCATGACCTTTGGCCTGGGCGGTGACGGCGATGCGTCGGAAGCCAGGGACGTTGCTGGGCGTGGTGGAGTGATAACCGAGTGTGTATTGGCTGCGAATGTCGCGCGCCACTTCAGCGGCAATTTCATCCACATTGTCGAGCGAGCCGGGGAAATAAGCGATGCCGCCGGTCTCGTCGGAGAGCATCTGAAGAGCGCGTTGCGCGTGATGAACCTCGGAGCGGGACATCTCATCGCCAAAGAGCAGACCGATGGAGTAGATGACCGGGCCGGAGAGTTGCTGGACGCGGCGGATGGTCTGCTCCAGATTGAGCGTGGAGGCATTGTCTTCGCCGTCGGTGATGAGGATGATGACCTGCTTGGGATTCTTCGCGTCGGTGGCGAGTTTATCGGCAGAAGCGACGACGGCGTCATAGAGCGCGGTGCCGCCGCGCGCCTCAATGTGAGAAAGCCCCTGGTGCAGTTTGTCCACGCTGGAAGTGAAGTCCTGATCGATGTAGGCTTCATCGGCAAAGTTGACGACGAAGGCTTCATCTTTGGGATTGGAGGCTTCGATCAGATCGAGTGCGGCTTTATTCACCGCCGGACGCTTCTTGTACATGGAGCCGGAGTTGTCCACGATGACACCGATCGAGACCGGCACGTCGGCATGCTGGAAGCTGATCAGGGTTTGCGGCTTGCCATCTTCGAGGACGCGAAAGTCGCTCTTTTGCAGGTCGTGGATGATGCGGCCCTTGCTGTCGAGGACAGTGACGTTGAGAGCGACCTCTTCGACATTCTGCTGGAGCAGGAAACCGGAGCTGGTGTCCGACGCATGCTGTGCCGGCGCGGCTGGCGCGGCTGGCATTGCAGAGTCAGGCGAACGAACCGGATCGGTATCTGTGGCAGGTGCTGCAGGAGTCTGCTGAGCCGTTTGTTGGGCATGGCCCGGCGTGGCCGCCACGAAGAGGAATATGGCC
>JAJZBZ010000001.1 GCA_021846275.1 Acidobacteriota bacterium | reverse complement strand
CTGGTAGCTTCCGCCCTTCGGCCTCCTGCGCTTGGGAACCAGAGGTTCAAGCTTGTCCCACAACGCGTCCGACACCGTCCACGACTTGATCTGTGCCATCCTGAGAAACATCTTCGCCCAGATTCGGCTACCATCCAGGGCAGAATCGACCGGGAGAATCAACTTCAATACTATTTACGGATAAGGTCTAACAATCTCACTGGTACAAATTACCGGTCAGGCCACGTCCGGCGGATACTATGAAATAATATATGCGAAGGCTCGAATATTCATATCGAAGAGGAATACTCCATGCCGGAATCGTTACGTCGTTTCAAAGCCGACATTTTTCAAGCCCTGGCTCACCCGACGCGAATCGCGATCATCGAGTTGCTTGAGGAAGGGGAGCTATCCGCCGGAGAACTGATCGAAAAACTAGGGATGGAACAGGCCAACATCTCTCAGCATCTTGCCGTGCTTCGTGCGAAGCAACTGGTTGTAAACCGCAAGGCGGGAAATCAGGTTTTCTATTCCGTGCGCGATCCCATTATCAACAAGGTGCTTGCCCTGATGCGCCGCTATTTTCAAAAACATCTGAAAGAGACCCTGGAACTGTTGGATGAGATGGACGGCAGCACTGTTCCGTCGGGACGATGAAAGCAGAATCCAACATCATTTCCTGGATGGAGAGGCCGAATTTTGTTGCTCATCGCCCCTATTGATCGAAGCCTGACCAACCATTGCCTTACCCTGCTGCTTCTGCTTGTTGCGGCCTGGATTGCTCTGGGACTTATTGGTTTGCTGCGCCCGCACAGCGTACGCTTTGTTGCGCATGTGGTCTTCCCGCTTGGATCGATCACATGTCTTGCGTTCGGTGCCCTTGCCGCGCTGTTCCTTGTGTCCGGTCATTTAGCGGAAGTGATGACACTTCCCCTCGGTCTTCCGAATCTTCCTTTTCATATCCGGCTGGACCCACTGTCGGGATTTTTTCTCTTATTGCTGGGGTTGGTGGCGGCGGGTATTTCAACCTTCGCAGCCGGATATTTCCGTTCCGGGCAAGGAACCGCTCCTGGCCTGTTGTGCCTGCAATATCACGTATTTCTTGCAAGCATGGCATTGGTTGTTCTAGCCGACGATGCTTATTTTTTCATGGTTGCGTGGGAGACGATGGCGCTCAGTTCCTATTTTCTGGTGACCGCTCAACATCGCATTCCGGAGATTCGCCGCGCTGGCTTTCTGTATCTTCTGATGGCGCACATGGGCGCACTCTGCATTCTCCTGAGTTTCGGCGTCCTGCAGGGAGGGCGATGGCAGTTTACGTTCGACACAATGCGCGGCGCACCGCTCTCCCCGTTCTGGGCCAGCGCCGCGTTTCTCCTTGCGTTGATCGGCTTTGGAGCCAAGGCCGGGCTTGTCCCTCTGCATGTCTGGCTG
This sequence comes from Acidobacteriota bacterium, assembly GCA_021846275.1. Taxonomy (GTDB): domain Bacteria; phylum Acidobacteriota; class Terriglobia; order Terriglobales; family Acidobacteriaceae; genus Acidicapsa. The sequence continues at coordinate 896,025 of JAJZBZ010000001.1, read as the reverse complement.
CCGGAGGCGCATCCGGCAGCACCCTCGCCCGTATCGGCGCTGATGAGCGGATTGATGCTCAAAACAGCGATCTATGGGATTCTGCGAGTCGCTTTCGATCTGCTCCATGTGCGTTTTTGGTGGTGGGGTGTACTGACACTTGGAGTTGGGCTTTTTTCCTCACTATTTGGTGCAATCTTCGCCGCCGTTCAGACGGATATGAAGCGATTGCTCGCCTATTCTTCGATTGAAAATATCGGCATCATCTTTACCGGCATTGGCCTTGCCATTCTTTTCGCAGCGTGCGGATTGCCGCTCTTCGCCGCGCTGGCGCTCACCGCCGCGCTGGTGCATTCTCTGAACCATTCTTTGTTCAAGAGCCTGCTCTTTCTTGCCACCGGTTCTGTGCTGCACGCCACGAATCAGCGAAGCCTCGGCAAACTCGGAGGCCTCATCCGGCGCATGCCCTGGGTGGCAACGCTGGCGCTGCTAGGCACACTCGCCATAGCCGGGCTTCCACCGTTGAATGGCTTCGTCTCCGAATGGCTGCTCTTGCAATCCTTCCTGTTCACGCCGCAGATTCCACATCCATTTCTCAGTATGCTGATACCGCTTGGAGCTGCGCTCGTTGCATTAACCGCTGCTCTGGCGGCATACGTGATGGTGAAGTTTTACGGCATCATCTTTCTTGGCCAGCACCGCGAACCTTCGCTGGTTCACGCACACGACGCCGACTGGATGGAACGCATAGGCCTGGCGTGGCTGGCGCTGGGCTGCGTCGTAATCGGCGTGATGCCTCAGTTTGCTCTCCGCGCTGCGGGCACGGTTACCGCAGACCTGCTGGGCCGGACTGTCAACCTGACAAGCCCATTCTGGTGGATCGCTCCAGTCACGCCGAAGCAGGCTTCGTACAGTGGCCTGGTGTTTCTCGCCGGCATTGCTGGCGTTCTGGTCCTCGCATTTGGGATGGTGCGCATCCTCGCGCATGGGCGAATCCGACGCACAGCTCCCTGGGACTGCGGCTATCCGTGGCAGACATCGAGGATGCAGGATACAGCAGAAGGCTTTGGCCAACCCGTCCGGCACATGTTTGGAACGTTCTTTCGCATGCAGCGTGAGCTTCCCACTCCGACCGATGCCGAGCCTCATTACCGTGTCCAGGTGGAAGACCGTCTGTGGCGAACGCTTTACCTTCCCATCGCGCGGGGCGTGCAAAGGCTTGCGGACTGGATTGGCTTGCTGCAAGGCGGAAGGCTTGCAGTTTATCTGCTGTATAGCTTTTTGACGCTGATTGCACTGTTGGTGTTTGTCCTATGAAGACGCTGACTTTTGTCCGTCAGTTTGGAGAGGTGCTGCTGGCCATCGCGATTGCTCCTCTGTTTGCGGGATGGATCGCGCAGTGTCGAGCCTGGTTGCAAAACCGCTCCGCGCCTCCTCTCGTACAGCCCTATCGCATGTTGCGCAAGCTGTTCCAGAAGGACGTTGCGCTTGCAGCCGATGCCTCACGCCTGTTTCGCGCTACGCCGTACGTCCTCTTCGGAACGATGGTGCTGGCGGCGGCTATCATTCCATCCATTGCAACGGACCTGCCATTCGCGCAAGCGGCAGATGCCATTGCGCTCATTGGTCTGTTTGCTACCGCGCGCGTATTTCTATCACTTGCGGCGATGGACATTGGAACCGCATTCGGTTCGATGGGCGCGCGGCGCGACATGATGATCGGTTTCCTCGCGGAACCGGCCTTGCTCATGGTGCTCTTCAATGCGTTTCTATTCTCAGGCAGCACGGCCTTGCCCGGTGTCGTCGAGGCATCGGCCACGCATGGGTCCTTTATCGATCCGAGCCTGATCTTCGCGGCCATTGCATTCCTGATGGTCCTGCTGGCAGAGAATGCGCGCATCCCCATCGACAATCCCGCAACCCATCTCGAACTCACCATGATTCACGAAGCAATGGTTCTGGAATACTCGGCACGCCATCTTGCGCTGGTGGAGTGGTCCTCGGATCTGAAGCTGTTGAACTATGCCTGCATCGGGTTTGCGCTCTTTCTTCCGTGGGGCATCGCCACCCATGGCGCAGATGGGACAGCAGCACTGGCGCTAGCCGCGGTTGCCTTGCTGGCAAAGCTGGTTGTCGCTGGAGGGATATTTGCGTTGATCGAATCCCTCTCAGCCAAACTGCGCATCTTTCGCGCTCCAGAATATCTGGCGACGGCATTTTTGCTCGCTGTGCTTGGGTTGCTGGTCCATCTTCTGTTAGGGGCTTGAACAAGTATGCATCGATCCCAGCTTATCGCCGAATCTCTCAATCTGCTGGCTGCGAGCCTGCTGCTGATTTCATTTGCCATGCTTTCCCGGCGACGAACGCAGCGACTGATCACACTGTTCGCGTGGCAGGGAGCCGTGCTTTTTTTGTCTACGATTCTGGTCGCCTACAGCGCCGGGCTAACAGAACTCTATGCCTCGGCGGCGTTGACATTACTGCTCAAGGTGATTGTGCTTCCGTGGATTCTGCATCGGCTGGTGCGAAAGCTCGGCGCACAATGGGACAGCGAACCTTTGGTCAACATACCCACCACGATGCTCGTTGGTCTGGCCCTGGTCATCTTCGCTTTTGGATTGGCGCAGCCGATCAGCCAGATGGCGACAACCATCACACGCAATACCATTGGCATTGCCCTGGCCGTCATCTTTCTTGCCTTTCTTATGATGATTACCCGCCGCAAAGCGATCACGCAGGTCATTGGATTCCTTGCGATGGAGAACGGATTATTTTTTGCCGCGACCAGCGCCACCTACGGCATGCCCATGGTCATCGAGTTGGGCATCGCGCTCGACCTTCTGGTTGGATTCTTCATCCTGGGGATATTTTTCTTCCAGATTCGTGAGCAGTTCGACAGCCTCGACCTTAGCCATCTGGAATCACTGAGGGAGGAATGAATTGGACCTTCTGACCGTTCTCGCACTGCCCCTGCTGGGAGCACTGTTGCTGGCCTGGTTCGGATCGCACCGTTTTGCCGCTGAGCTGAATGCAGGCGTGAGCTGCGCAACCCTCATTGCCGTCGCATTTCTCGTGCTGCATGTGCTTCGTGGCGGTCCGCTTCTCGCAATTCACGAACAGTTTTTTGTCGACTCCTTCAACGTCTTTCTGGTCGCGCTCACGGCATTCGTCGGATTCACAACAGCGCTCTTTTCCAGGCCGTACATGCGGATCGAAGAACAGCGTGGACGCTTGAACGCGAAACGGCTGCGGCTCTACCACAGCATGTATCAATTGTTTATGGCGGCAATGTTCCTTGCGCTGCTCACGAACAATATGGGGTTGCTGTGGGTGGCGATGGAAGCGGCGACGCTCTCGACGGTCCTTCTGGTATCGCTGTATCGCACGCGCGCAAGCCTGGAGGCAGCGTGGAAGTATTTCATCCTGTGCGGAGTCGGCATCGCGCAGGCGCTGTTCGGCACCATCCTCTTGTACTTTGCAGCGGAGCGCGCTTTGGGCAGCGAGGGCATGACCGCCCTGCTATGGACGCACCTGAACTCTGTAAAAGGACAGCTTGAGCCAAGAGTGCTGGGCCTGGCTTTTGTCTTTCTGCTGGTCGGTTACGGGACCAAGGTGGGTCTCGCGCCACTGCATAACTGGCTTCCGGACGCTCACGCCGAGGGGCCGACGCCTGTCTCTGCTGTCCTGTCAGGCTTGCTGCTGAACGTGGCTCTGTACGCGGTCATCCGTTCGAAAGTGTTAGTCGAAGGTTCGATCGGTTCTTATCTTCCGGGCCACATGCTCATGGTTTTTGGCCTGCTTTCCGCCCTGCTCGGTGCGTTTTTTCTGTGGAGGCAGCGCGACATCAAGCGGTTGTTCGGCTATTCATCCATTGAACACATGGGCATCATCACCTTCGCGTTCGGGATCGGCGGTCCCATCGCCAATTTTGCAGCCTTGCTGCACATGACTGTACATTCGCTCACCAAGTCCTCCATCTTCTTTACCGCGGGCCATGCCTCACAGACCGCCGATACGCAACAGATGGACGGCATTCGCGGTCTGGTGAGCATCAGCCCGACAATTGGCTGGGGACTGATGCTGGGTTCGCTCGCCATTCTGGGCATGCCGCCGTTTGGCGTCTTCGCGAGCGAATTTCTGGTGCTGACGACAGCCATGCGCGAGCATCCTTGGACGACGCCATGGCTGCTGATCGCCCTCGGTGTTGCCTTTGCTGCCATCTTCCGAAAAGTGCAGCCGATGGTCTTCGGCGAAAGCGATGCGCCACCTTTGCCGCATTCTCCTGCACTGGTTCCAGTTTTTGTTCACCTCGCATTGGTGCTCATGCTCGGCGTATATATTCCCCTGGCGCTCGCCGATTGGTATCGCGCGGCGGCGCAACTGATCGGAGGATGAGATGACTGTGGACACAATCCTGAAAAATTCGGCAATCCTTCCGGGAAACCTTCCAACCCATTACCTACGCGTCAATCGCGAGCAATGGCTGCAAACAGCAGCGGATATGCGGAAGGAAAATGCAACCCTCCTGAGTCTGTGGGGCGCGGATGATCGAGATCGTGACGGTGGCTTTCGCATTTTTGCTGCGTACCTGCTGCCTCGGGTTGTGTTGGTGGTCGAATATTTCCTCACTGACACTGTCGCACCTTCGTATTCAAGTATCGCGAGTTTCTTTCCTGTGGCTGCTCGAATGCAGCGTGCCGTTCACGATCTGCTTGGGATCTCGACAGAGGCACCGGACACGCGGGGCTGGCTGCGTCACGGTGGGTGGCCAGAAACGACCTTCCCATTGAGAAAGGATTTTGACGGCGATCAGCAATACCCGGTTGCCGCGGCGCCCTATTCGTTCGTCTCCGTGGAGGGTGACGGCGTTCATGAAATCGCAGTCGGCCCTGTCCATGCCGGCACCATCGAACCTGGGCATTTCCGCTTCTCCGTGGTCGGCGAGAAAGTCCTGCGCCTCGAAGAGCGTCTGGGATACACGCACAAAGGAGTCGCAAAACTGTTTGAGAAGACTTTGCAGCGGGATGGTCATCGGTTGGCGGCTCGACTTTCCGGCGATTCAGCAGTTGCATTTTCGTGGGCTTATTGCGTATCACTGGAGTCAATCACCGGTACTGTATGCCCGAATCGCGCACTCTGGTTGCGCGCTCTCGCGCTTGAGCAGGAGCGCATCGCAAACCATTTAGGCGATCTCGGTGCGCTGGGGAACGATGCTGGTTTCGCCTTCAGCCTTACCCAGTTCTCAAAGTTGAAAGAAGACTTGCTGCGCGTGAATGCTACTGCGTTCGGCGCTCGTTATCTGATGGATTACGTAGTTCCCGGTGGCGTCGCCCTTGATCTGACAACGGAGGCGCGAGGCGCGCTGCTCACTTTCTACGACGCATTGGAACCATCGGTCATCCGAATGCACTCCATCTTTGAAGAGCATGCCGGCGTGCAGGATCGTTTTCGCGAAGCCGGACGACTGGAAAAAGAAACGGCCGAGCAACTCGGGGCGATTGGTTTGGTTGCACGTGCCTCCGGCATCGCTTGCGACCTGCGCGCGCATCCTTGCTCGAAGCCCTATGACGCTCTCACGCCAAAAATCTCCATTCAGACTGAAGGAGACGTGGCAGCGCGAGCGCAGATCCGCTTCGAGGAAGTCCTGGAATCCCTGCGCCTCTGCCGAAAGATCCTTGCGGATATCGCTGCGGGAGCGGTCCATGCAACCGTTCCGGTTGCGAAAGAAAATCAGATTGGGATCGGACTCATCGAAGGCTGGCGAGGCCCGGTGATGATTGCGCTTGAAACCGGACCGGATGAATCCATTCGCCGCTGCCACGCGCACGATCCGTCCTGGCAAAACTGGCCGTTACTCGAATACGCGATTCTCGGCAACATCGTTCCGGATTTCCCACTTATCAACAAATCCTTCAATCTGTCCTATAGCGGACAGGATGGGTGATACGACCATGTGGAACACTCTCGCACGTATTCTTCAAACCGGACTTCTGACAGAATCACCGCCAGCGCCCGATGATTCCGCATCCATCCATGACACGATGCAAAGTGATTTGCGGAAGATTCTTGGGCGGGCTCTCTGCATTCGTCATGTCGATGCCGGTTCCTGCAATGGGTGTGAGCTGGAAATCGTGGCCCTCAACAACCCGTATTACAACATCGAGGGAGCGGGGATCAAATTTGTGGCCAGTCCGCGTCATGCGGATATGCTGCTCGTCACCGGCCCGGTTTCCGTCAACATGGAAGAGGCTCTCCGAAGGACGTATGACGCAATGCCTGATCCCAAATGGGTTGTTTCGGTCGGAGATTGCGGAGCATGTGGCGGCGTCTTCGGCAAGAGTTACGCCAGCAGAGGTGGCGTCGCGGATGTTCTTCCCGTCAATGCCAGTGTTTGCGGATGTCCACCCAGCCCGACAGCGATTCTTTCTACAATCCTGAACACAGTCCGACCGCTCGACGAAAAGGGCAAAAAATGACATCTCTGACGATCGCCATCATCGTGGGATTTTTTGTGGGCTTTGGGTTTGGAGTCGGATGCGCGCTGGCCGTCATGTATTCCATCTATACCGGCGGCTATCGAAGAGCAATGGAAGACTCTTTGTTGCCACAGAAATCGGAGCGGTACCTTGAGTACCTGCCGAAAATCAAAGCAAAAATTGCCCGGCAAGAAAAAAACGTATCCCGGTCGGATTAGAACGGCAAGAAAAGTCTTGTCGAATCGCAATGTTCCGCCGATGATTGATCAGGAGCGCGCACCGCATAGCCTCACAACGTGCCGCGATACTCAAATCCTTTGATCTTCATCAGGATCGAACCTGCGTGTTCTTCCTGCCATCTCGATCTTCCTTTGCATGCAAACACCACCCGATTCCCGCCGTCATCCGGAGTGACGATCAATGCCTGGTCATCGAAGACACGTTTGATCCGGGAGAAATTAGTCTGGTTTCCATGGTCGCACAAATTCAGCACCATGACGCCAGAAGGCGTCAATGCCGACCAGCAGCCACGATAGAATTTCTCGGAACATAGTTCAGGCGGCTGGCCGTCGGCATCGAAACCATCCACCAACAAAACATCCAGTTCGTTCCGGGTTCTGGCCACATACTCTGCACCGTCATCGCAGAGAACACGGAATCGCTCATCGTCCGGCGGCACATAAAAAGTCGCGCAGGGCGATTACGTGTGGATTAATCTCAACCCCAGCGCATATGGGGTACGCATCCTGAGGGCAAGATCAGTGAGAGAAAGATGGAGACAGGGGGGTGGTGGTTCGGGTACAAACGAGAGAAGTGATGACGACGAAGACAGGTGAGCGGGTGGGGTTGGAGCGGACGCTGGGGCTTTTCAGCTCGACGGCGATTGTGGCCGGGTCGATGGTGGGTTCGGGGATATTTCTGGTGGCGGCGGAGATTGCGCGGATCACGCAGTCGGCGGGGCTGTTTCTGGCGGCGTGGGGGGTGACGGCGCTGATGACGATGATTGGCGCGCTGTGCTATGGGGAGCTGGCGGCGATGATGCCGAAGGCGGGCGGGCAGTATGTGTATCTGCGCGAGGCGCTGGGGCCGATGTGGGGTTTTCTGTATGGGTGGACGCTGTTTCTGGTGATTCAGACGGGGACGATTGCGGCGGTGTGCGTGGGATTCGGGAAGTTTCTGGGGGTGTTTTTTCCGGCTGTTTCGAGCGAGCACTGGCTGTGGCATATTGCGCATGTGCCGGTGGCGCGGGTGGGTCCGGTGGCGCTGGGGAATATGGAGATCGGGGTGAATACGGCGAACCTGGCGGGTCTGCTGCTGGTGGTGGCGCTGGCGGTGGTGAATGCGTTTGGGGTGAAGCTGGGCGCGATGGTGCAGAATGTGTTTACGACGGCCAAGGGGCTGGCGCTGGTGGGGATGGCGGTGCTGGGGCTGACGGTGGGTCGTCATGCGGCGGCGATGCGGGCCAATTTTGGAGCAGGTGCGAGCGCGGGGTGGACGCGGCTGCATCCTCTGACGACGGGAGTGGGCGGCGAGACGGCGATGGTGTCGGTGGTGGTGCTGCTGGCGGTGGTGCAGGTGGGGTCGTTGTTTTCCGCGGATGCGTGGAACAATGTGACGTTTACGGCGGGCGAGGTGAGGGATCCGCAGAGGAATCTGCCGCTGTCGCTGCTGTTGGGAACGGGGTCGGTGCTGGCGCTGTATTTTCTGATCTCGCTGGCGTATCTGATGGTGTTGCCGCTGATGGGGGATGCGCATGGGGCGACGGTGATGGCGCGTGGGATTGCGCATGCGACGGATGATCGGGTGGGGACGGCGGTGCTGGAGGCGATCTTTCCGGGAGTGGGCACGGGGCTGATGGCGGCGGCGATTCTGATTTCGGGATTTGGCTGCGCGAACGGAATGACGCTGGCCGGTGCGCGCGTGTACTACGCGATGAGCCGGGATGGGCTGTTTTTTCGCTCGGTGGGACGGCTGAGCAGGCGGTATCGGACGCCGGTGATGGCGCTGGCGGTGCAGGCGGCGTGGACGGTGATGCTGTGTGTGTCGGGGTCGTTCAATCAGCTGCTGGATTATGTGATGTTCGCGGTGCTGGTGTTTTATATTCTGACGATTGCGGGGCTGATGGTGCTGCGGGTGAAGCGGCCGGAGGCCGAAAGGCCGTATCGCGCGCCGGGGTATCCGGTGCTGCCGATGATTTATATCGCGATGGCGACGTGGATTTGTATCGTATTATTGCGGTACAAGCCGCAGTACACATGGCCGGGACTGGGGATCGTGCTGCTGGGGATTCCTGTGTATTTTTTGTGGACTCGACGCGGGGGGAACGCGGGCGCGGGTTCATTGCCTGAGAATGGCTGAGCGAAATTTACTGAGGAGGATGGGACGCGACTGATGGCGAATCTTTGGAAGATCAAACCGCTGGCCGTGCTGCACAAGGAAGCGCAGGAAGAGGGCGAGCATACGCTGAAGCGCTCGCTGGGCGCGCTGAACCTGATCATGCTGGGGATTGGCGCGATTATTGGCGCGGGAATTTTTGTGCTGACGGGACAGGCGGCGGCGCTGCATGCCGGGCCGGCGGTGGCGCTGAGCTTTGTGCTGGCGGGGATTACCTGCGCGTTTGCGGGATTGTGCTATGCGGAGTTTGCGTCGATTCTGCCGATTGCCGGGTCGGCGTATACGTATGGGTATGCGACGCTGGGCGAGCTGGTGGCATGGATTATTGGCTGGGACCTGGTGCTGGAGTATGCGTTTGGCGCGGCGACGGTGGCGTCGGGCTGGTCGGGGTATTTCAACAGCTTTTTGCAGCAGTTGCATATTTATATTCCGCCGCAGTTGACGGCGACGACGGGGACGGTGCTGGTGTTTTATCACGCGCAGTGGATGCCGGTGATGTCCTTGCCGCCGGGGGTGACGGACGCGGGGCTGCCGCATGTGACGGGGCTGTTCAACCTGATTGCGCTGCTGGTGATTCTGGTGGTGACGACGGTGCTGGTGGTGGGGATTCAGGAGTCGGCGAACCTGAACACGGCGATTGTGATTGTGAAGCTGGGGATTGTGGCGGTGTTTCTGGTGCTGGGGATTGCGTTTCTGCTGCGGCATCCGGAGGTGGCGCGGGCGAACTGGCATCCGTTCATTCCGCCGCGCGATGCGAGTGGAAACTTTGGGGTGATGGGGATTGCGGCGGCGGCGGCCTCGATCTTCTTCTCGTATATCGGATTTGACGCGGTATCGACGGCGGCGCAGGAGGCGAAGAATCCGCAGCGGGACATGCCGATCGGGATTCTGGGATCGCTGGTGTTTTGCACGCTGCTGTATATCGTGGTTTCAACGGTGCTGACGGGGCTGGTGAACTATCGGTCGCTGGATGTGGCGGCTCCGGTGGCGCTGGGGATTGACGCGACGGGCGTGAGCTGGGGATCGATGCTGGTGAAGGTTGGCGCGATCTTCGGGCTGGGCACGGTGATGCTGGTGATGCTGCTGGGGCAGTCGCGGGTGTTCTTCTCGATGTCGCGGGATGGGCTGCTGCCGAAGTGGGCGTCGGAGATTCATCCGAAGTTTCGCACGCCGTGGAAGTCGACGATTATCGTGGGGCTGGTGGTGGCGGTGATGCCGGCGTTTCTGCCGATTGACCGGCTGAGCGAGCTGGTGAATATCGGGACGCTGCTGGCGTTCATGATCGTCTGCGCGGGAGTGTGGATACTGCGGGTGCGGCATCCGGAGATGCATCGACCGTTCAAGACGCCGCTGGTGCCGCTGGTGCCGATTCTGGGGATCGGGATGGCGCTGTTTCTGATGGTGCAGCTGCCGCTGATTACGTGGACGGTGATGATTGCGTGGCTGGTGGTGGGGCTGGGGATCTACTTCACGTATTCGCTGAAGCACAGCAAGGTGCAGGCGATGGAGTAACGGCTGTTTGCGAAAAAGGCCGCAGGCGGGATGCCTGCGGCTTTTTTAGTTGTCCGGGGTCAGTTGTCAGGGGTTGTGGTGGATCGCGCCTGAGGGTTGGCGACTTTCGGGTGGTGTCCAGTTCACAGAATCGAGGCCTGGGCAGATGCGTTACCCACGCAAGCGGAAGCCTGGATGGGGCACCCGGATTGGTGGAGGACGAGAGAAAAACAGAAGCAGATTCCCTGCGGGAATGACAACAAAAAAGCAACGACAATGGATGCGTTGTTACTGACCGCTGACGACTGATCCCTGACGACTGAACCCTGACGACTCCAAAAAGATTGAGGCGATGGGGTGGGCTTTTCAGGAGTTGGCGGCGAGCCAGGCGCGGGTGTCGAGCATGGTGCGCTGGTCGAGCGCCCAGATGCGGTCGGTCATGGCGTCGGGTGCGCGGCCTTGTTTCGCGGCCTTCTCGAACTCGCTGGCTACCGTTTGCATTTTCGCGTCGAGGTCGTCGAGGAAGTTGAGCATGAGGGCTTCGGGGATCATGGGCAGCTTGGGCGAGCCGAACTCCAGGCGTCCGTGGTGAGAGAGCACCAGATGAAGGACGATGGTGCGCAGGCGCGGGGGAAAATCGGGGATGGAGTCGATGGCGTGCTCGACCATGCTGACGCCGATGGGGATGTGGCCGAGGAGCTGGCCCTCGATGGTGTAGTCGAAGCCGGTCTGCCAGGTGAGTTCGCGGATTTTGCCGATGTCGTGGAGCAGGATCCCGGTGTAGACGAGATCGGGCAGGACGATGGGGTAGTGCGGGACGACGCGCTGGGCGAGGCCGAGCAGGCTGACGACATGCTCCAGAAGGCCGCCGAGCCAGGCGTGGTGAAGCTGGCGCGCGGCGGGAGCCTGCTGGTAGGCGTCGCGGATGGCGGGGTCATCGACGAGGGTGTGGAGCAGGCGGCGGAGGTGCGGGTCGGTGAGCGAGTCGACGACGGCGAGCAGCGACTGCCAGAGATGGGCAACGTCGGCGGTGGTGGAGGGCAGCAGCTCGGCGCGGTCGAATTCGTGATCGGCGGCGAGGCGGAGCATTTCGACTTTGAGCTGGAGCGAGCCGTCGAAGCGCGAGACGGAGCCGCGGATTTTGAGGACATCGCCGCGATCAAAGGGCGAGGCGACGCGAGGGTCGGCGGGATCCCAGATGCGGGATTCGATCTGGCCGGTGCGGTCGCCGAGGATGAGGCTGAGGTAGGGCTTGCCGGATTTGGTGGTGCGCTGCTGACGGCTGAGGACGAGAAAGATGCCGTCGAGGGATTGATTTTCCGGCTGCGCGGCAAGATCGGCGATGGAGATGCCCTTCATGGGAGGACCGCCTGAGCGAGAGGATGAAACGGCGGACCCGGCGAGCGGGTCCAGGATTACTGGTTTGCGATTGCAGGTTCGCGACTACTGGTTTGCGCCGGATGGGGAGGTGGCGGGTGCTGGCGTGGTGGTGTTGTCCGGCGCGGCCGCAGGCGCAGAAGCCGGCGTGGCGGCGGGCGCTGGCGCTCCGGTGACCGGGCCGGCGGGCGTGTATTGCGGCTGCTGCTTCGGCGCTTTCTTCTTCCTGGTGTTTTGCAGTCGCGTCTTTGGCTGGCCGACGACCTCGACCTTCTCCGCTTTCTTCTTTTTCTTCTTCGGCGAAGTGTCGCCGTTCAGGCCGAGCGGAGCGGACTGTAGCTGCTGGTTGGCAACCTCGGTGGGGTCGGGCGGCGCAGGCGCGTACTGATCTTCGGCCTGATTGAAGAAAGCGTCTTTTTTGCTTTTCTTCTTCGCTTTCGGTGTCTTCTCGGTTACGGTGCGGCCGCGGTCACTGAAGCGCGTTTTGTGGCGGCGAACGGGAGCCTGGTCGAGCGGGTTGGGCAGCGAGTCCGAGGCGTCGGCGGTCTGGACGGCACCGGCGTCTTCGAGCCTGGTCCGAGGCGTGTCGGGCAAGGTTTCCATGGGAGCCTGGCCGTAGCGGATTTTTTCTTTTTTGCCGGAAGTGAGGACGCGCGGCTTTTGCTGCTTCTTTTTCTTCTTCTTGTGCTTGCCGGTGGCGGTCGTGGACTGAGCCGCCGGGGTTGCGGCGGGCTTTGAGGTGTCAAGCGAGGCGGGAGTCAGGCTGAGCGGCTTTGGTTCCCCCTTGGCACGGAAGCCGTGGTCGGTTTCGCGGTAGCGGGCACGCTCGGCTTTCTTCTTTTTCTTGGGCGAAGGCGGAGTGTAGGCGCTGTAAATGGGCTTGGTTTCGAGCGGGCTGGCACCGGTGTCGGTGTAGCCGGGGCGGATGTCGATGTAAGCCTCTTCGCGCATCTGGGTGAGGTACTGGCGAATGGCGGGCTGCATCTGGGTCATGAAGTAGGCCTGCTCGGCCTGACTCTGGACCTGTTTGAAGGGAGCGACACCGCCGGGCGTGTGTTCCAGAACCTTGAGGATGACGTAACCCTGACGGGTGCGAATGGGCTGGGTGAACTGTCCGGCTTTGAGGCTGAAGGTTGCGTCCTCCAGAACCTTGGCAAGACTGCCACGTCCGTATTTGCCGAGGTCGCCGCCTTCGGCTGCGGTGGAGCCGTCGCTTTCGGTGCGTGCGAGCTGGTCAAAGTTGGCGCCTGCCTTGAGCCTGGCCTCGATGTCGTCGGCTTTGGCCTTGGCGAGAGCCAGACGCGCGGAGTCGGAGGATTGTTGCGAATTGGCTCCGGCGGCGGGGGTGGTGGAGACGAGGATTTCGGCCAGGTGTACGCTCTCCGGCTGAGAGAAATCCTGCGGGTGCTCCTGATAGTAGCGGTAGGCTTCGCCGGGGGTGACGTTGACCTTGCTGCCGACCTCCTGACGCATGACGTCCTGGGTGATGATCTGATCGAGCAGGTTGGATTTGAAGTCCTCAAAGGAAACGCCCTGCTGCTGCGCGGCTTTTTCGAGGTCTTCCATGGTGGCGAGGTTGTATTTTTTGCGGATTTCGTCGAGCTGCTTGACGAGTTCGGTTTCGCCGGTGATGCCGAGTTCCTTGCCCTTGGAGAGCCAGAGTTGCTGGTCGATGAGGTTGCGCAGGAGGTCTTTGTGGGCGTCGGCGATCTGCTGCATGGATTCGCCGTGCTGGCGCGCGTCCTGATCCATCTCCTCGAGCGCGCGATTGTAGTCGGAGCTGGAGATGATGCGGTCGTTGACGCGGGCGATGATGTCTTCGACGGTCTGGCCGCCGAAGGGACTCTGCTGCGAGGCGAGATTGCTGGAGGACGAAGCAGGCGTGCTCTGAGCCAGAAGCGCGGGCGCGGCGAGCAGGGACGCGGCGAGTACGGAAGAACCGCAGAGTGCGGCTTGCAGGAGGCGCGAGGACGCGGAGCGAAAAGGATTATGCATTCGTGATCTCAGGCGGGAGGGTCATGGGACCGTCCCGTTATCCGTATTGTAAACGCTGCGGAGGGTGGAGACCGCGGGCGTTGTGTTGTTGATGTTTGGACGCGCGAGCGACGAGGCGGACAGCGGCGGGGGTGAAGAAAAGTTGGCGGCTGAAAACGGGCGCGGCGCACGGAGATGGCGGCGCGCGGGAACGCACCGGAAACGCGATGGGAGCAGGATGGCCGATGCTATACTTTGCGCACAGGCTACAGCGGGCAGGGGGAATGCTCGTCGGAGTTGCCCGGAGGTTTCTGCCGCATGAGGCCCAGCGCCCGTTCCAGTTCTCAATCGAGTTCTCGCAGCAGCACTCGCAGCAGCACTCGAACCAGCACTCGCATTGGCGTTCGTCGCGCCGCGTTTTTTCTGGTGGTGTTTTTTTGTGTGTGCGCGCTGGCCGGCACGGCGCTGCAGAACAAGGTCGGGGCGCAGTCGGCGACGGATCAGTCGCAGTTTCGCGACAACCTGAAGCAGTTTACGGATGTGTATGCTCTGGTGGAGCAGAATTACGCGGAGCCGATTGCCGGGGACAAGGCCGACGATGTGATCTTTGACGGAGCGATTCCGGCGATGCTGCATACGCTGGACCCGCACTCGAATTTCTACGATCCGAAGGCCTTTGCGAAGATGCGCGAGGACCAGCAGGGACGCTACTTTGGCGTGGGCATGCTGATCCAGCAGCAGAAGGACAAGATTTATGTGGTGACGCCGTATGAGGGCACGCCAAGCTACAAGGCGGGGATTCATCCGGGCGACATCATTGCGTCGATTGACGGCAAGAGCACGGAGGGGATGAACTCCGAGCAGGTGTCGAAGCAGTTGAAGGGACCGAAGGGCACGAGCGTGACGCTGACGACGGTTCGCTATGGAGTGGCGCAGCCGCTGACGTTTACGCTGGTGCGGGATGAGATTCCGCATCCGTCGGTGGACCTGGCGTTTCAGATTCAGCCGGGGGTGGGGTATATCCATCTGGCGAACTTTGCCTCGGAAACCGCAGGCAAGGAAGTGGACGACGCGGTGGACAGCTTCGGAAATATGAAGGGGCTGGTGCTGGACCTGCGCGGGAATCCGGGCGGGCTGCTGAGCCAGGCGGTGGAGATTTGCGACCACCTGCTGACGAAGGGACAGATCATTGTTTCGCAGCGCGGACGGGCGTATCCGGATCAGGTGTACACGGTGACGCATGGGAATGGCGGAAAGCTGTTTCCGATTGTGGTGCTGGTGAACCGGAATACGGCGTCGGCGGCGGAGATTGTGTCGGGCGCGTTGCAGGATCATGACCGGGCGCTGATTGCCGGCGAGACGACGTTTGGCAAGGGGCTGGTGCAGACGGTGTACAACCTGTCGGACGCGACGGCGCTGGCGCTGACGACGTATCACTACTACACGCCGTCGGGACGGCTGATACAGCGGGATTACAAGGGCGTTTCGCTGTATGACTACTACTACAACCACGCGAACGCGCTGCCGGCGAACAAGACGAATACCGAGGTGAAGCTGACGGACTCGGGACGGACGGTGTATGGCGGCGGCGGGATTACGCCGGATGTGAAGATCGATACGCCGAAGTCGAATGCGTTCACGGACGAGTTGCTGATGCATGACGCATTTTTCCACTTTGCGCCGGAGTGGGTGGCGAATCATCCGAAGGAGACGCAGTTTGTGATGAACGACGCGGTGTTGGCGGAGTTCAAGAAGTATCTGACGACGGAAAAGATGGACTGGAACGAGAAGGACTTTGACGCGAACCTGAGCTGGGTGAAGGCGAATGTGGAGTCAAAGATCGTGACGATCCTGAATGGGCAGGCGCAGGGACTGCGCGTGGAGGCGGATTGGGATCCCATGATCCAGAAGGCGATCACGTATCTGCCGCAGGCCGAGACGCTGGTGGACGATGCGCAGAAGGCGGACGCGCTGAAGGCGGCGTCGCATCTGCATGCCGAGAACTGAGGCGCGGGCAACGCAGAGCGAGTGAGCGCAGAGGATCGGGACTGGCGCGCGCTGCGATTTCCGAGGGCGATTTCCGAGGGCAAGGCCATGAAGCATTCCTGGAGTGTGTGGGCGGCGGTGTGTCTGTTGGCGGGCGCGGCTGGCGCGAGGCAGGCTGCTGCGCAGGCACCGGCTCTGGCGCTGGCAGCCCCTGACGCTCGGGCGGAATCTGCGAAGGCCGGATCACCGAAGACGCCGATTGCGGTGAAGGTGGTGGTGGTGGCGATGTTTGAGCCGGGCGCGGATACGGGCGATGCGCCGGGCGAGTTGCAGACGTGGGTGGAGCGGGATCATCTGGACAGAATTTATGCTGTGCCGGGCGCGTTTCATGCGGCGCGGATGAACGACCGGGGTGAGCTGGCGATCCTGACGGGCGCGGGCACGGCGCATGCGGCGGCGACGGTGATGGCGCTGGGGCTGGACCCGGAGTTTGATCTGCGGCATGCGTACTGGCTGATTGCCGGGATTGCGGGCGCGAGTCCGGACAGGGCTTCGCTGGGGTCTGCGGTGTGGGCGCGATGGGTGGTGGATGGCGATCTGGGCTACGAGATTGACGCGCGGGAGATTCCGCAGAACTGGCCGACGGGGATGGTGCCGCTGGGGCGCGCGCGGCCGTATGAGCAGCCGGTGGAGCCGATGGCGGGGCAGGTGTTTCATGTGAACGACGGGCTGGCGCGGTGGGCGTTTGAGCAGACGCGCGGGATTCGGCTGGAGGATTCGGCGCGCCTCGCGGAGATTCGCGGGCACTTTGACGGAGCGGCGGCGCAGGAGCCGCCAAAGGTGCGGATGGGCGATGAGGTCTCTTCGGCGACGTATTGGCATGGGGCGCGGATGGACGCGTGGGCGACGGAGTGGATGCGCTATTACACGCATGGCGACGGGGTGTTTGTGACGACGGCGATGGAGGATTCCGGGACGCTGGAGTCGTTGCAGCTACTGGCGAAGGATGGTCGGGTGGACTGGAATCGGGTGATGGTGCTGCGGACGGTGAGCAACTTTGACCGGCAGCCGCGCGGAGTGGATGCGGCGACGAGCCTGAGCTATCAGCGGGTGAGCCGGTTTGGGGCGTATCTGCCGTCGCTGGCCAGCGCGTATGCGGTGGGCCATGCGGTGGTGGAGGAGCTGATCGGGAACTGGGCGGTGTATGGGGTGGATACGCCGACGGCGGGTGGTGGGACGCCTGCGGCGAATGCGGCGACAACACCGGCGGGCGCGAAGGCTCAGCCGGGGCGGTAACGGCGCGTGAGCGCGGCGTAGGACTGCTGGCGGACGACGTGGAAGTAGTCGCTGCCGATGAGATAGAGGACGGCGACGACTTGATAGAGCGTGTTCAGCGAGCCGGGGGTGAGTTCGTCGCTGAAGGGCAGCGGCGCGGCGCAGAAGACCATGGCGAGGACGATGAGCATGATGCGCACAATGCAGAGGACGAGATTGACCTCGGCGAGCTTGCTGGCCAGTTCCCTGCCGGCGCTGAGGCTGCTGACGAGCGCGGAGATGAGGCTGCGGCGCTCGCGCAGGACAAGGATGGGGGCGAGGCGCAGCACCCAACTGACGGCGGCCCAGCCGGCGTAGACGCCGAGCGAGAGGAAGATGACCCAGATCAGGTAGGCGACGACGTTCGGCTCGACGGCGGTGGACTCGATCTGGCGGGCGGCGATGCGGGCGAGAATCTGGAACCAGATGGCCCAGGCAGCGAGCAGGGCGCAGGCCCAGATGGCCTGGAACGCGATGACGGCGGGGATGCGGCGCGGCCAACCGGGCGCGGCCTCACGCATGCGCGCGAAGAGCAGCGCGCGGCCTGTGCCGGAGACGATGGCCCAGAGCAGGACGGCGACGGGCGCGACATGCCAGAAGGCGGCCATGAAGAGCGGATGGTAGAGATGGATGGCGTGGTCGAGCAGGGTGGCAGCGGTCCAGGGGTCCTGGAAGTCGAATTTGCTGAGGCCCGAAGCCTGGGGCGTGAGCGTGGCCATCATTCGCTGGAACTGCGCGTTGAGAACGAAGTAAAGCGGGATGCCGAAGAGCCAGCGCCAGGCGATTTCAATGGCGGTGAGCGACGGGGTGCGCCAGACGCGCGACATCTGGCCGATCATGGACTGGGTGGCGCGGACGGGCTGACCGGCGAGGATGGCGCGGAGTTCGTGGCGGTCGGACGAGTCGGCCAGGCTGGGCGCTTTGGGGTCCGCTTCGTTGGGCGCGTCGTGATTCATGGGCGCACCACGAGGTTGACGAGTTTGCCGGGGACGGAGATGACGCGCAGCGGGGATTTTCCGGCGAGCCACTCCTGGATTTTGGGATCGGCGAGCGCGGCGGATTCGATGGATTCGCGCGTGCTTTCCGCCGGGACGCGGATGAGCGAGCGGAGTTTTCCGTTGATCTGCACGGGGATTTCGATCTCGTCCTCGCGGGCAAGTTCGGGATCGGAGACAGGCCAGGGAGCGCGCAGCAGCGGTGTGGTTTCGCCGAGGCGCTGCCAGAGTTCGGCGGCGAGATAGGGCGCGAAGGGCGCGAGCAACAGCACAAGCGAGCGCGAGAGAGAGCGAACGGCGGCTGGCGGAACCGCGCCGGAGAGCAGATCGGATTCGGCGGCGGTGAGGGCGTTGACCAGCTCCATGACGGCGGCGATGGAGGTGTTGAAGTGCCAGCGTCCGGCGAAGTCGAGGGTGATTTTGGCGATGGTCTGGTGGAGCTTGCGCAGGAGCGCCTGAGCGGCGGTGGAAGCGGCTGGTGATGCGGATGGCGATGCGGCCGCTTCCGGCGCTTCGGCGGCGTTGGCAATGGGGGCCATGCGCGTGACGAGGCGGTGAACGCGGGCGAGGAATCGGCTGATGCCGGCGACGCCGTCCTCCTGCCAGTCGAGGTCGCGGTCAGGCGGCGCGGCGAAGAGCGCGTACATGCGCGTGGAGTCGGCTCCGTAACGGGCGACCATCTCGTCGGGCGAGACGACGTTGCCGCGCGATTTGGACATCTTTGCGCCGTCCTTGATGACCATGCCCTGGGTGAAGAGGCGCTCGGCAGGCTCGGTGTTGGCGATGAGGCCGAGGTCGCGCATGACGCGGGTCCAGAAGCGGGAGTAGATGAGGTGAAGGATGGCGTGTTCGACGCCGCCGATGTACTGGTCGATGGGAAACCAGTAGCGGGCGATGGCGGGATCAAAGGGCGCTGCGGAGTTGGCGGCGTCGGTGTAGCGGTAGAAGTACCAGCTGGAATCGACGAAGGTGTCCATGGTGTCGGTTTCGCGGCGCGCCGGGCCACCGCAGCGGGGACAGGCGGTGTGGAGAAAATCCGGGACGCGGCTGAGCGGCGAACCACCCTGCTGTGTGATCTCGATCTGATCGGGCAAGAGGACCGGAAGCTGCTCGTCGGGAACGGGGACGATGCCGTGCTGGTCGCAGTGGATCATCGGGATGGGCGTGCCCCAGTAACGCTGGCGGCTGACGCCCCAGTCCTTGAGCCGCCAGGTGATGGTGGCCTGGCCGAAGTTGCCCGCTGCCGCCGCCTGCTGGAGGCGTTTTTGCGCTTCGGCGCAGGCGAGGCCGGTGTATGCGCCGGAGGCGACGAGCCGACCGGATTCGCTGACGAAGGGCAGAGCGGCATCGGTTCCCTGCCCGGATTCTTCGGGCTGGTCGGGAGCCTGGTCGGGCGTCTGGTCGGGCGCGATGACGCGGCGGATTTCGAGGCCGTATTTGCTGGCGAATTCAAAGTCGCGCTCGTCGTGGCCGGGGACGCTCATGATGGCTCCGGTGCCGTAGTCGGCGAGGATGTAGTTGCCGATCCAGACGGGGACGCACTCGCCGCTGAAGGGATTCCGCGCGAAGAAGCCGGTGGGTACGCCGTGTTTTTCGATGGCTCCGAGTTCGCCGGCCTCGCGTGCTTTTTTCTGCTGGTCGATGAGGATTTGGACGCGCTGGGCGAGCGAGGGATTGGCCTCTGCAAGCCGCGCGACGAGCGGGTGTTCGGGCGAAAGCTGGACGCTGGTGGCGCCGAAGATGGTATCGACGCGGGTGGTGAAGACGCGGATGGGCGCGCGGTCGAGCGCGGTGCCGGGCGAGTCGAGCGCGAAGTCGATCTCCGTGCCTTCGCTGCGGCCGATCCAGTTGCGCTGCATGGTGCGGACTTTTTCCGGCCAGCCATCGAGTGAGTCGAGTCCGTCGAGGAGTTCCTGAGCATAGGCGGTGATGCGCAGGAACCACTGCTCGAGGTTGCGCTGCTCGACGAGCGTCTCTTCGTGACGCCAGCAGCAGCCGTTGACGACCTGTTCGTTGGCGAGGACGGTGGCGCACTCGCGGCACCAGTTGACGCGGGACTGTTTGCGATAGACGAGGCCGCGCTCGTGCATGCGCAGGAAGAACCACTGGTTCCAGCGGTAGTAGTCGGGCAGGCAGGTGGTGACCTCGCGGGACCAGTCGTAGGCGAAGCCCAGCCGCTGCATCTGGCGCTTCATGGCGGCGATGTTCTGGAGGGTCCACTGGCGCGGCGGAGTGTTGTTTTTGAGCGCGGCGTTTTCGGCTGGCAGGCCGAAGGCGTCCCAGCCCATGGGGTGAAGGACGTTGCAGCCCTGCATCCACTTGAAGCGGGCGAGCGCGTCGCCGATGGAGTAGTTGCGGACGTGGCCCATGTGAAGCTGGCCGCTGGGGTAGGGCAGCATTTCGAGGACGTAGTATTTGGGCTTGCCGCTGGTGGCCGGGTCAGAGGCGTAGAGCGCGGGATCGGCGGACCAGCGCTGCTGCCAGGCGGATTCGATGGCGGCAGGGTCGTATCGCTCGGAGTCTGGGCGCTCGGAGTCGGGGGCGGAATGCGCGGTGTTGGGATCGGCTTGCCTGGCTGTGTTGTCGAGGGTTTCGTTCGCGGGCATGACTGCTTCAGTGTAACTGTCGGCTGGATGCGCGTGCGAATGAGCGTCTCTTGGAAATTTTTTTGGCAAAACTGGCATGCAATTATCCCCATCCGTGCCATACTGCAATTCCATCCCCGGCCTGCGCCCTCGCGCACCCGCCGGGCAGGCGCAAAGGATTACTACTCAGTAATCATTTCGCCAATTATTCGTTGGCAAGAAAATTAATACCACCCCCCTGGGGGGGGGTAACCGGGTTAATAGTAAACCAGTAACCTGCGAAAAATCCACGCAAACCATTGAATAATAGACGATTACATCAAAATCATCGACTCCGTCCCTTCGCCAACACTCAAACCCAGCCCGCGACCAACGGAAGCGGTCACGGCGCGAACGCGCTGCTGCTGCTGCGTCCAATGCTTATTCCGGCAAGGGCAGTGCGCGGTCCAGTCCCGCCGAGATCAGATCCTGCCGAAGCTGCTCGACGCTCGCAAACTCAAGCGCGCGAATCCCGGCCCTTCGCGCCGCCTCCACGTTCACCCGCTTGTCGTCCAGAAACAGCGTCTCTTCGGGAGCGGTGGCCAGCTCACGCAGCAGCAGCCGATAAATCTCCGCTTCCGGCTTCGCGCAGCCATGCTGATAGCTCCAGATGCGCACGTCGAAGCCGTTCACCCACGCCAGATTCGCTTCGATGCTCGCCAGCACCGCGTCGCCCATATTCGACAGGATCGCCGTCATGAACCCGTCTTCGCGCAGACGCTTCTGCCAGCGCATCATCGCCGGATTCTCCGTCGTCCACATCCGCGCGTCCCAGCCGTTCAGCTCGTTGAGCGCAGCCTCGTCGAGCGCCAGTCCGGCGTCGTGCGCAAACTTCCTCCAGAACGCAATCCCGCTCAGCTCGCCGCGATCATACGCATGCCGATCCACCCAATAGAGCGCTTCAAACGCGGCCTCGTCCATGCCTGTAATGCGCAGCAGCTCCGCCCGCGACGCCGCATCCGGCGGCCCGCTCAGCACCATCCCGTAATCGAAGACCACGGCGCGTATGCTCATCCTCTGCGTCTCCCCCGCGTTGCCCCGGCTGCCGCGTGCGATCCTGAATCCATGCGGTTTTCCCGTCGCACCGACTGGAACACGGAATCCACTCCGCTTGCCCGCGCGCTCGCCGAGCGTCGCGGCCTGCCTGTTCTCGATCTTACCGTCTCCAATCCCACGCGCTGTGGAATCCGTTACCCTGGCGACCTGCTCCAGCCGCTCGCCTCGTCCGCCTCGCTCGACTACGATCCCGATCCGCGCGGCCAGTTGCGCGCCAGAGAAGCCATCGCCGCTTACTACGCCCGGCGAAACGTCGCCCTCGATCCGGCTCGCATCATTCTGACCACCGGCACCAGCGAGGCATACAGCTTTCTGTTTCGCCTGCTCTGCGACCCCGGCGACGAGATTCTCGTCCCCGCGCCCGGTTATCCGCTCTTTGACTATCTGGCCGACGCCGAGTCCGTTCGCCTCGTCATGACGCCGCTCGTCTACGACCACGGCTGGCAGCTTGATCTCGCCGCGCTGGAGTCCGCCATCACGCCGCGCACCCGCGCCGTCATCCTCGTCCATCCCAACAACCCGACCGGCCATTTCACCAGCCAGGCTGAGTCGGACGCGCTCTTTGAAATCTGCCGCCGACACGGCCTTTCGCTCATCGTCGATGAGGTCTTTCTCGACTACCCGCTCGAAGCCGTTGACGCCGCCGATGCCGACTCGTTCCTCGCGCGCCCGGCACCCGTTCCGGTCTTCGTCGTCAGCGGCATCAGCAAGATTCTCGGCCTGCCGCAGATGAAACTCGCCTGGCTTGCCGTTGCTGAAACTACGCCAGCCGCGGTTATTGAGCACTCCACTGCGGAAGCGGCTGCGGAAGCCGCACTGGATCGGCTTGAGGTTCTGGCCGACACATTTCTCTCCGTCGGTACGCCGGTTCAGGTCGCTTTGCCCGCATGGCTCGCTCACGCCGCAGCCATCCAGGGCCAGATTCTCGCCCGCGTCCAGGGCAATCTCGCCGCGCTCGACGCCGCCATCGCCGCGCAGCCCGTCTCGCTCGTCAGCCGCCTGCGCACCCAGGCAGGCTGGTACGCCATCCTGCGCATTCCCGTCCTGCGCCCGGACGAGGAAACCGCACTGCTCCTGCTCCGGCGTGGACTCTTGATTCATCCCGGCAGCTTCTTTTCCATGCCATCTTCCGGCTGGCTCGTCGTCAGCCTGCTCACCCCGCCGGATGAGTTTGCCGCCGGCGTCGGCCTGCTTTTGTCGGCCATCGCCGAGCAGGCTCAGTGACCTCGCTCAGAACCACTCCTGCGCTCTGCTGCGAAACAATTTCTCTTTGCAATTTCGCCGCAAGGCCGTACGATGAGGATCAATTCCGCGCAATCGACCGTTGCGTCTTGATTCTCATTCCAGTCCGGAGATCCCATGAACCCCGTCCGTTGGCTTGCCCTGTCCCTCGTGCCCATGATGGCGCTTCCTCCGCAACTGCTGCTCGCGCAGTCCCCAGCCGTCCCCAAAAACCTCGACGGCTACTCGCAGTCCGCCTCGTCCATTGAGCAGTCCTGGGAGACGAAGTTCCGCGACCTGCCGGAGCCAGCCCGCATTCGCGAAAACATGCGCGTGCTCTCCGCGCAGCCTCATCACGTCGGCTCGCCCTACGACAAGCAGAATGCCGAGTGGCTGCTCGCCCAGTTCAAAAGCTTCGGATGGCAGGCGCAGATCGAAAACTTCTACGTCCTGTTCCCCACGCCCAGGGAACGCCTCGTCCAGTTGCTCGACTCAAGCGGCAAGCCCACCTTCACGGCATCGCTTCAGGAGCCGCCAATTCCCGTCGATCCCACCTCCTCGCAGACCGCCGAGCAGTTGCCCACCTATAACGCCTACTCCGCCGACGGCGACGTCACCGGCCCACTCGTCTACGTCAACTACGGCACGCGCGAAGACTACGAGGAACTCGACCGCATGGGCATCTCCGTCAAGGGCGCCATCGTCATCGCCCGCTACGGCCAGGCCTGGCGCGGCATCAAGCCCAAGGTCGCCGCCGAGCACGGCGCCATCGGCTGCATCCTCTACTCCGACCCCGCCGACGATGGCTACGGCGTCTCCGACTCCTATCCGAAGGGTGGCGGACGGCCCGCCGAAGGCGTCCAGCGTGGCGGCGTCAACGACACCGAATTTCCCGGCGACCCGCTCACCCCAGGCGTCGGCGCAACGAAGGACGCCAAGCGCCTCGCCATCAAAGACTCGCCCATCATCACAAAGATTCCCGTGCTTCCGATCTCCTACGCCGACGCCACGCCGCTGCTCAAGTCCATCGACGGCCGCGTCGTCCCCGTCAAATGGCGTGGCGCGCTGCCCATCACCTACCACGTCGGCCCCAGCACCGCCAGCAAAGTCCATCTGAAAATGTTCTCGAACTGGGACATGAAGACCGTCCACGACGTGATCGCGCGCATCCCCGGCTCCACGCTTCCCGATGAATGGGTCATCCGCGGCAACCATCACGATGCCTGGGTCAACGGAGCTTCCGATCCCATCAGCGGCATCTCCGCCGAGCTGGAAGAAGCGCGCGCGATGGGCGAGCTGCTCAAGCAGGGCTGGCGTCCTAGGCGGACCGTCATTTACTGTGCCTGGGACGGCGAAGAACCCGGCCTGCTCGGCTCCACCGAATGGGCGGAAACCCACGCCGACGAGTTGCGCCAGCACGCCGTCATGTACCTGAACAGCGACGGCAACGGGCGCGGCTACTTCTCCGCCGGCGGCACCCACGGCCTGGAGCATTTCATTGACAGCGTGGCCAGCCAGGTCATCGATCCGGAAAAGAATATCCCGGTCATCGAGCGCACGCGCCTCCGCCAGATCGCCCGCGCCACTCCCGCCGAGCGCGCCGCTCTGCGCAGCCGCCCCGACCTGCCCATCCGCGCCCTCGGCGCCGGCTCCGACTACGAGACCTTCATGGATTTCATCGGCCTTCCCTCGCTCAACATCGGCTTCGGAGGCGAAGATCACGGCAGCCAGTACCACTCCATCTACGACGACTTCTACTGGTACACCCACTTCGAGGACACGACCTTCGTCTACGGTCGCGCCCTCGCTCAGGTGGCCGGCACCGCCGTCATGCGCATGGCCGATGCCGAACTGCTTCCCTACAACTTCAACAACACCGCCAGCACCGTCAGGACCTACGTCGATCAGGTCCAGCAGTTGCTCAAAACCGAGCAGGACAAGGTCGCCGAAACCAATCGCGAGATTCAGGAGGGCGTCTTCAGCGCAACCAGCGACCCGAAGGAGCCAATCGCCGCGCCGAAGTCAGAACCGCTCCCGCCGTTCCTCAACTTCGCCCCGCTCCAGAACGGTTCTCACGCGCTCACCGACGCGGCCCACGCCTATGAGTCCGCTGTAGCGAAGCTGGAGTCTGGCAGTGGCGCGGCGCTCGACTCGCCCGGCATTGATGCCGTCAATCACGAGCTGATGCAGACCGAACGCGCATTCTTCCTCGCCAAGGGATTGCCGGATCGCCCCTATTACAAGCATCAGCTTTACGCCCCCGGAGCCTACACCGGCTACGGCGTCAAGACGCTGCCCGCCGTGCGCGAGTCCATCGAGCAGCACAAGTGGAGCGTGGCCTCGCAGGCTACCGTGGATGTCGGCGGCGTGCTGCAAAAAGAGGCGGAGACAATCACTGCGGCTGAGAAACTCCTGCCTCAGCCAGCCGCGCAGTAACCGCGCGCTTGCAACCCGTGTGGCCGCAGCCGGTGCGCTTGCCTTGCTGAACAGCAGACAGCCGCATTCTCACTGCAAAAATGGATTGCTGAATTTCTCTTCGCCCAGGGTGGTTCCGGTTCCGTGCCCGGCAATCACCCTGGTCTCTTCCGGCAGCACCAGCAGCTTGTCGTGGATCGAGCGCAGAATCCTCACCCCGTCGCCGCCCGGAAGGTCCGTGCGGCCAATCGTCCCGGCAAAAAGCGTGTCGCCCGCCGCAAGAATTTTTTCACCCGCAAAGTGCAGGCAGACGCTGCCCGGCGTGTGTCCCGGCGTATGCAGCACGGTCGCCGGAAACTGCGTCAATCCGACGATCATTCCGTCGCGCAGCGCCTCATCCGGCGGCGCAGTCTCCGGCGTCTCCACGCCCAGCCAGTTCGCCTGCGCCTCCATCATGCGCAGCAGCATCAGGTCATCCTCGTGCATCAGAATCGGCGCGCCCGTCCGCCGTTTCAGCTTCAGCGCGCCGCCCACATGATCGATATGCGCGTGTGTCACAATAATTTGCCGCAGCTTGACGCGCAGCTCCGTCAGCCGTCTCTCGATCCGCTCGATCTCGTCGCCCGGATCGATCACAATCGCTTCACCGCTTGCCGTGTCGGCGGCGATGGTGCAGTTGCACCGGAGAACTCCCACGGGAAACGTTTCAACATGAACGCGTTCGCTCAGCATGGCTTCATTGTAAGTTCGCCGCGCGCGTCGTGCTCGTCCGCATCCCCGCGCTTGCTTGACGGATCGCTCACTTCTCTGCTCTACTTCGCTCAACATGCTTCTGTTCTTCATCCGCCGTCGAATTACCGCCGCCATGCGAATTAGCGGTGCCATTTCGGCTGTGCGGAGAAAAGCCTGATCCATCCAAAGAATTCTGGATTCCACACAGGCCATCGCCGCAAAGCGGAGATGGCTTTTTCATTGCAGGAAACAGTTATAAAACCTTATGAGGAGCCTCGAAGTGCCAACCGTCAATCTTGAGACCATCGAAGCCGCGCGCATCCGGCTGGGCAACGCAATTCATCTCTCGCCCTGCCAGCTTTCCCATCATCTCTCCGAGCGCACGGGTCTTGAAATCTTTCTCAAGCTGGAAAACCTCCAGCGCACCGGAGCCTTCAAGGAGCGCGGCGCTCTGAACAAGCTGCTCACCCTGACCGAAGACGAGCGCCGTCGCGGTGTCATCGCGGCGTCCGCCGGAAACCACGCGCAGGGCGTTGCCTTTCATGCGGCCAGGCTCGGCATTCGTGCCCAGATTGTCATGCCGCAGGCCACGCCGCTGGTCAAGGTTGTCGCCACGCGAGCCTTCGGCGCGGAGGTCATTCTGCACGGAGCAAACTACGACGAGGCCTGCGACGAAGCAATCCGTCGCTGCGCCGAATTTGGCCTCGCCTTCATCCATCCCTTCGACGATCCGCTGGTCATCGCAGGGCAGGGAACCATCGGTCTGGAGCTGTTCGAGCAGGTGCCCGATCTCGAAGCCGTCGTCGTGCCCATCGGCGGTGGCGGCCTCATCGGAGGCATCGCCTGCGCGCTCAAGGAGCGCAATCCCCGCATTCGCGTCGTCGGCGTCGAGCCGGAAAAACTGCCGTCGATGCTGCGCGCGCGCGAGGCTGGGAAACCGATCACCATCGCCGCGCAGGCCACCATCGCCGACGGCATCGCCGTGCGCCGCGTCGGCGAGCACACCCTGCCGCTCGTCACCCGCTTCGTGGACGAAATCGTGACCGTCGACGACGAGGAGATTGCCTCTGCGATTCTCATGCTGCTGGAGCACGAAAAAACTCTCGCCGAAGGTGCCGGCGCGGCTGCGCTTGCCAGCCTGCTTCAGGCCAAAACCTCGCTGCGCGGCCAGCGCACGGCCGTCCTCGTCTGCGGAGGAAACATTGACGTCACGCTGCTGGCCAAGATCATCGAGCGCGGCCTGGTAAAAGACGGACGCTTGCTGCGCATCCGCGTCTACCTGCTGGATCGCCCCGGCGCTCTGCTGCAACTGACCGAGATTCTGGCCCGCGAGCGCGCCAATATCGTTGAAACCATCCACAACCGTGCGTATTACGGCGTCAGTCTCGCCGAAACGGTCATCGATGTTACCCTCGAAACGCGAGGAGCTTCGCACATCACCGCGATTAGCCACGCCCTCGCCGAGGCGGGTTTCCGTTTCGAGCGCATACAGTAAGCGCATTGCATTGGGAGGATCGTTTCATGTCGCATCGCGTTGCACCCGTTTCCCGTTCACGCAGCGCCACTCTTGCTTTCCTGGTCATTCTTGCCGCCCTCAGCGTCTTCCTGCTCTGGACCACGCGCAAGACGATGACCCATCTTCCATTTCTCAACCAGTCAGCGATTCAGTCCACCAGCGGCAAAACCAGCGCAGTACAAGTGGACCAGACGCCCTGGCTCACGGCGCAGGCGCTTGCTCCGCTTGCCGCCACCGCGGAAGAGCAACGCCTCGCGCGCACCGCCGAGCGTCTGGCCGATCATGAAGTCGATCTCGCCTTCAGCTTCGCACTGCGCCAGGCCGACATGGACCAGCGCCAGTTGACCGGACCAGCTCTCGCGCTCGCCCAGAAGGTCCAGCAGATTCAGCAACTGGTCGCGCAGGATCAGGCTCACGTCGATGCGCTCAGTCATCCGGCGGCATCCGACCATTCTGCCGCTGCTCAGGTTCCCGGCAACCTCAATATCTGGAAGGCGCAGCTCAGCCTGGACACCGATATTCTCAGCGACACAGAAGCCGCTCTGGCCCGCGTCTCCGGCGACCCGCGCGCTGAGATTGAGCGCCAGTTGAAGGCGCGCGAAGCCACCCTCGTCGACTACGACAAACAGGCGCGGAAGCCCTTTGATCCGGCAGCTATTGTTGTCCAGAGAAACCACACGCTTGCCAGCCAGATCGATACATGGCTGATGCAGAGCAACCGCCGCAAAGCCATCCGCCAGGCGCGCATACGCGCCACGCAGGATGCCGCCTCGCTCAAGCAGCTTGCGAACCAGTTGCAAAGCGCTAGCACCGCCAGCGAAAACGCCGCCGCGCTGGCCGGTCTTGGCGCAACCTCCGCCAATTCCGTCGATGCGCTCGCCTCGCTCCGCGAGCGGGCATCCTACCGCGAACTGCTTACCATCCTCAACGACCGCATCCAGACCGAGAACCGGCTTGCTATCACCTACCGCCAGTGGGGCAATCAGATTGAGCTGCAACACGGCATCCTGCTCCATCTCATCGCACGATCCGCACTCTGGCTGTGCATCATCCTCATCTGCATGCTCATTGCCGACACGCTCGTGCGCCAGTGGACCAGCCGATCCACCATGGACCAGCGCAGGCTTCACACGCTGCGCGCCATCGCCGAGGTTTCCATTCAGCTTCTCGGCGTGCTCCTTATTCTCCTCGTGGTCTTCGGCATTCCCGATCACCTGACGACCATCATCGGCCTCGCCACCGCCGGCATCACCGTCGCATTCCAGGATTTTCTTCTGGCTTTCGTCGGCTGGTTCGTCCTCATCGGCAAAGGCGGCATTCGCATCGGCGACCTCGTCCAGATCAACGGAACCACCGGCGAAGTCATCGAAATTCGGCTCTTCCGCACCACGTTGCTGGAGATGGGCGATTCGCCCGACGATGCCCACCCCACCGGACGCCGCGTCACCATGCTGAACAGCTTTCCCATCACCGGCCAGTACTCCTGCTTCTCCACATCCGAACAGTGGATGTGGGACGACCTGACCATCAACCTGCCTAAATCCGAAACCACATGGGTCGCCGCCGACGCCATTCACAAGCTTGTCCGCGAGGCCACAGATGCCGACGCTCAAAAGGCCGAAAAAGACTGGCGTCACTCCTTCGGTCCCCTCGCCCACGAGCATGCGAATGCAACGGCTGAAATCCATCTGCGTCCAACAGACGGTGGCGTCAGCCTCCACATCCGCTACGTCACGCGCGCCATCGCTCGCCTGGAGACCCGCAACAGCCTCTATCAAAAGATCATGGAGATGCAGGCGTCATCGGCCAGGCCGAGGCCTTAGCCCGCTGTGCGTGCAAACCGACAGGGATGAGTTTTGGTATACTCATGATTGTCACAACACTGCGGAAGTGGCGAAATTGGCAGACGCACAAGCTTGAGGTGCTTGCGCTGAAAGGCGTGGGGGTTCAAGTCCCCCCTTCCGCACCAAAATTTTTCCGGGGCGCACTCCTCGCGCAATTCCAGAAGGTAAACCAGCATGCACTTTCTTCTCTACGCAGTCATCGCTGTTCATGTGATCGTCTGCTTCTTTCTGATTGGCGTCGTTCTTCTTCAGCAGGGCAAAAGCGCCGATCTCGCCGGAACCTTCGGCGGTCAGGGTTCGCAGACTGCCTTTGGCCCGCGCGCCGCCGCCAACCTGCTCACACGGCTCACGAGTTGGGCGGCGGCCATCTTCATGGTCACCTCCATCTCGCTCACCATCCTCTATCTGCGCAACACCAACTCCGGCAACTCCGTGCTCTCCGGCATCAAGACTTCGGCTCCTGCCCAAAGCGGCAAATAGCCGCGGCACGCGACGCGGCAAACGCAACACGGCAAGGCCCATGCGCGCAATGCGCATGGGCCTTTGTCTTCGCTCGCTATCGACGCTTCAACCCGCCACCGCTTCCACATTTTCTTCCTCTGGTCGCAGAGCATCCCACCGCTCGCTGTCGAAACGCTCAAAGAGTTCACGCGGCGTGAATCTGCGCTGGAAACGGAGTGTCTCTCCAGTGCGTCGCACCTGCTCCATCATCGTTTCATAGGCAAACACGGCGGCTCCAATCATCGCATCGGAGAGCAGGGCCATCCTGTATCCCATCTCTTCCACCTGCGCCAGCGGTGCCAGCGGACTCTTGCCTCCGATCAGCACGTTCAGCACGCAGGGGCCATGCACGCGCTGCGGAACGCTGGCCATCTGCTCAAAATCCTCAGGAGCCTCCACCAGGGCAAGGTCCGCGCCCACATCGAGCGCCGCATTCGCGCGTGTCACAGCTTCCTCAAAACCCAGTACCGCGTTGGAATCCGTGCGCGCGATGATGACAAATTCCGGATCGCGCCGCGCCTTCACCGCCGCTGCAATCTTGCTGATATATTCCCGACGAGGTATCACCTGCTTGCCGCCGAGATGGCCGCATTTTTTCGGGAATACCTGATCTTCGATATGCACGCCCGCCGCGCCAGCGCGTTCATACTCGTGAATCGTGCGCGTCATGTTCAGTTCGTTCCCATATCCCGTGTCCGCGTCGGCAATCACCGGAACGTGAACCGCAGCCGAGATAGCGTGCGCGTTGTTCACCATCTCCGTCATCGTCGCCAGCCCATAATCCGGCAGGCCCAGCCGACTTGCCGATGTGCCCATCCCAGTCATGTAGAGCGCGGAAAATCCCGCCATCTCCACAGCCTTGGCCGACAGGCAGTCAAACGCTCCAGGAGCAATCACCAATCCACGCTGTCCAAGCGTCTTTCGCAGGCGGGCTGCAGCAGTCATCATTGATTTCCTCGCAGATATTTGAATATGTATTCGACTCAGAGTGTCGGCCCTTGCCGTATCTTTCCTTAGCCGGAAGCTCGACTGCGAATCACGCTGCACAACCTCCGCGCATGCTAAGTAGACGCCAGATGCGCGGAGGAAGTTATCTCCACAAGGATGTTTTATCGAGGAAATTCCGTGAATTTATTGTCACACTCTTAAGAATCTTCAGCTTTCATGTGGTCTTTCGCACACTCAGAAATGAAATCCAACTTCCGCCGTCAGTCCGCTCAGAATCACAGCCGGTTTGCTCGTACTCACCATCGCCAGGGCTGCCGTTCTTCGAGGAACGGCAGCATCGGGATAGACTGCGCTGGGCACAGTAGCTGTGATTCTTCTCTAAAAATGCAGGAAGATTTCGGCCGTCAGCGCCCTCGGAGTTACAAAGTGCGTGCCGCTGAAGGTGGACAGGAAGTTATAAAGCGCGAATTTGTTTGTGATGTTGATGGCGGTAAACGTCGTTCCCAGCTTGTAACGCTTCGTGTGTAAGAGATTGTCGTTGCCAAAGGAAACATCGAAGAGGCTGCGCGGAGCCACGCGCGGCGGATCCTTATCGTTATCGCCCTTCCCAGGTGCTGGAATACTGAGCAGACTCGAAGTCAGCTGGCTGGCTGGGCACTCATAGTAGGTTGTGCCGTCAGCGGTGACCGGCGTGCCGATCCGGTGCGTCGGCGTTGCCCGATCTCCCTCGCAGGACAGCCCGGATTCATACTCCTCATCGGCCGTAAGCGGAAGCGCAACCGGAAGACCGGTGACAGGATTTGTCGCGGACGATATTCCATTGTCGACCAGCGATACGGCAGGCGCGCCGTTCAGTTCAGCGGGATTGCCATCCGGCCCGTATGAGCTGTTTGCGCAGGCCGAGTTCGGATCATTGCTCAGCAGGTTATAGCAAGGCGACGAGCCGGCTACCAGTCCGGAGTCGTAGCGCCAGTTGAAGCCAGCCCACGTTCCTCGGAACCATCCCGAGCCGGGAACCGTGTACTCCAGATGCGTCGTCTCGTTGTAGCGTTCGTCGTGATCGATGCGGAAGGGATAACCCACGGCGGCTCCGCTCGTGGCTCCCGCACCGGCAACCTGTGGCGGGAAAAACCGCGCCGCTACTGAGGACATGACCACATAGGCGTTGAAGCCATGCGTCGTGGGAACCTCGGCGCGAAGCGCGAAGCCTGGGATCTTCGAGTTGTGCCAGTCAATCGGGAAGGTGATCGGGGTATTGCCGAGCACGCTGAAGTCAAAGGCATTGTGCGTGTACTTCCAGACGTATTCGCCGCTGATTACCAGATACTTGCTGAACGCCTGCTGCAGATTTGCGTGGAACTCGTTGCGAAATCCCGGCTGCATGTTTCCGGACACACCCGGCTGGCAGGAAAGCAACGGACTGAGCACGGAATTGAGGCAGCCTTGGCTGGAAAGCACGAGGTTTTCGTTGAAAGGCGTCTCCAGCGTGCGCGCATACGAGATGCCCAGCACGCTATTCGTCTTCTTGATCTGATACGAGGTGCCCAGGCGCGGTTCGGTCTGGTTGGCGTCGGTCAGACCGTTGTAAACATCCTCCCGCAGGCCCAGGTCCGCGCTCCAGTTGCCTTTGTGAATGCGATCCTCCACCCACAGAGCCAGCTCTTTCACATCCGTATGACCAAAGTAGAAGTAGCTTGTGCCGCTACGGGTCAGATCGTAGGGCGCAAGAACCGAACGATACGATCCATTCGGAATCAAACCGGCGTTTGCGCAATCGCTGGGACTGGAGTAACCCGGCACAGGCGTGCCGCTCGCGTCCGCGCAAGGCGAGTTATAGATGTTATCGACGATGCCGAGCGCGTCGCTCTCACGCAGGAATGTCTGCCCATACTCCACGCCGATGTCGATGTTTTGTATTCCCCGGGCGTACGTGTAGTCGGCTTTCGCGGCGGTATTCATCAGCGTGCGAATCTGGGAGATCGAAGAAGTCTGAAGATTGGCAGGCCCCAGGTCAGCCAGAGCATTATTGCTGGGATAGTAATTATACAAATCCTTGCGCACCCATGCGGAAAAATTGAACACAGCGTAATCGCTGAGAATGTGCGTATAACTTGGACTGATGTTGAAGGTGCCGATTTTGGAGCGCTGATCGGTGTTGCCGACATTCTCCAGAACAGGATTCGCAGTGTCACCCGTGCCCGGCACATCGTTTTGCACACCCAGGTTTTCGTATGCATTCGGTGTCTGGAACCAGGAACGGCTATAGTTCAGGTTCAGGCGGAAAGAATCCTTCGCATTCAGCGTGTAATCAAGGCGATCAAAGACATTCTGCTCATTGCCCTTGCTGTGTATGACTCCAAACTCCGGACCATCCAGAAAGCGTCCGGTATTCAGCAGGTCGGTGGAAAGAAAGTTTCCCCAGTTCTGCTTGCCATAGCCAATATCGAAGCCGCCAGTGCTGGAACCGAAGCTGCCGTAAGAGCTGTAAGCCTGGCCGCTCGGCGTTGTCATTCCCTGGCCAGATCGGGTGGTGGCCACAATCACGACGCTGGTTTTGTCGCCATATTCTGCCGGTGGCGCGCCGTCAATCACTTCGATGGAGGCTACCGAGCTGACCGGAAGCTGGTTGGAAAACACCTTGCTCACCTGATCGGTCTCCGACTGCCCATCAATCGAAAAAGAGTTCGAAGCGTGATCGCCCATGCCGTGGAAGAGGCCGTTGGAGTCAGCCGCGATGCCCGGTGACGCCAGCGTGACCAGAGAGCTGAGGCCGGAGGACTGGCTCTCCAGCGGAAGTTTCTGGATCTGCTTGCGGTCCACATCCGTGTGGAATGTGGGACTGTCTTCCAGCAGATCCTCTCCGGTGACTTCAACGGTAGTCACGCCGGCCCCGATCTTCAGACTGTCCGCCAAATGAACTTTCACCGTGGAAGCCAGATCGACGTCATGCGAGGTGGATTCAAATCCCTGCGCGCTGATCACCAGATGGTAGTGGTTGAAGGGAAGATTCGTAATCTGATACTTGCCGGTAGCGTCGGTGACGGCGCTGCGTGAAAGCCTGCTGACGGGGTTTTCCACCGTCACCTGTGCACCGGGAATGACCGCACCGGTGGTGTCGGTCACCGTGCCTTCAATCGTGCCGGAGTTGGCTGCCGACTGCGGAAATGCAGCCTGAGAGAGGAACAAGATGCTCAATACAGAAAAAAAGACCGCAAACCGATGAGTCAAACGGGAACAGTTCATTCAGAGACCCTCGCAGGAACAGCTTCCTGCCTGTGATGAGAAACACTCGTCCATGTCAAGCCGCCGAAACCCGGCAGCGCACAGGAGTCACGCACAGAAGTGAAGAGGATTGGATCGCATCGCAATTCGTTCGGAGTACGCTGTCACATCCAGCAAATGTGGCTGGATGGAACTACAACAAAAGGCCGATTGCGAAAACCGGAACTTCTGATCCGCTTCAGCTTCGCGTTAGACCAGCGAAGGCGGAGGGCGGTTGTAGAGTTTGCAGTGCAGCTCCGTTGCGAGCGTCCGCGCGCGATACTGAATCACCAGTTCGGAGTGCCACGTACTGGTCAGAACTGCCGCGTGTGACCGCACCGGAGCCGCCGAGTGCATCGCAATGCAGATCGGGCATTGATCCGGATTGCTGCCCGCCGGATGCACATGCGCCGCCTGCACAAACATCAGAAACGCAAGCAGAACGATGCAGACATAAGCCGAGATGCGAAGCGCTTGCGAATGCTCCGCAAGGGATGCGGCATGGCTGGAATTCGTTCTCTTCATCATTTCAATTTCTGTGAATGGGCATGTGCTTGCGGATCGCGCAGGAAGTCTCTTTCACTCAGCATACACATACTTGCGACGTTTGCCGAGTCTCTTTTGTCGAGTCCGGAGGCTATCCCACAGGGTTTCCCATTCGTCAAATTCCTGTATGAGCGCTTTCGACCCCGTCTTCGGTTTCATTTCTCGGACATACACTGCGACCAGACATGCGACTCAATCACCTATGAAGAGAAGTATTGTGCCACCAATTTCAGATCGTTTCGCGGATATTCCGGATTGCCTGGCGCGTTTCGTCACGCGGCTCGCAACCCTGCTCATTAGCTCGTCACTCCTGCTGCCAATGCCTGCGCTGGCGCAGTCGGCTCCGCCATCGCCCGACGCGCCGAACTCGCCCACCGACGTTCCGCCACAGGAGCAGCCCGCGCAGCCGCCGCGCGTACTCATTCAGACGCAGCCTGCTAACCCTGCGCTAGCGCAGGATCGCGCCGTGCTTCCGACGAAACCGACTGGGTCGCCGCGACTCGTCAACCGTCGCCTCATTCTCACCGACGGCAGCTTTCAAATCGTGCGCAGCTACCAGATCGTCGGTGATCGCGTGCGCTATTTCTCCGTTGACCGCGAAGACTGGGAGGAGTTGCCGACTTCGCTCGTCGACTGGAAGGCAACGCATCAGTGGGAGCAAAATCAGATCGCTCCCTCCAGCGCTGATGGGAACGCGAACGAGAATCCATCTGGCATGCAAGAGGCAGAGGCCCTGGATCGCGAGGAAGCCGCGCAGCGTGCGGCTTTGAATCAGCAGATGCCAGAGGTCGTTCCCGGCCTGCGCCTGCCGGATCGCGACGGCGTCTTCGTGCTCGATCACTTCAACGACCATCCGGAATTGCTGGAAATGACCGCTGCCTACGGCACTCTGAACAGCGGCCCAAAGTCGAAGCTCCTCCGCGCCGTTGCACCCCTCGCAGGCCAGCGCGATCAGATCGAGATCGACGGTGCCGCCGCCAGCATCCATCTGCACGACGCGCAGCCGCAGTTCTATCTCTCGCTCGACGATCACGCCGCCAATGCGCAGGCACCGGAAAGCGCCGTCACCGTGCCCACACGCAACGCGCCTGCCGCGCAGAACAATCCGCACGGCGCGGCTTCGGCCAATGCCGGTTTCGCCATCGTCCGCGTCGATCAGCGCCGCGCCGTCCGCATCATCGGCAATGTTCGCGTCAGCGCGTCGGGTAAAGTCACGCAATCGGAAGATGTGCGACCCGTGACGACGGCCATCCTGCCCGGCAATCAGTGGATGAGGCTCACGCCATCCGCTCCTCTGCCGACGGGTGAATACGCACTGGTGCAGATTCTTTCGCCCTCCGACATCAGCGACGAGGTCTGGGATTTCAGCATCCATCCCCACGCGCCGGAGAACCCAGGCGGAACAGTTCCCATCGCAAAGAGCAAATAGAGTTTTTACTCGCGCGCCGTGATGCCCAGCGCCTTCATCTTGCGATAGAGGTGGCTGCGCTCCAGCCCCAGAAGCTCGGCGGCGCGGCTCACGTTGTTGCGCGCCTCCTCCAGTTTTTTCAAAATGTACTCACGCTCATAGGCATCGCGCGCCTCCTGCAGCGAACTCCAGTCGTTCCCACGAATCTGCGCGCTGCCGCGGTGCGTCAGAGGCGGCAGGTGTTTGCGCTCAATGCGCAAAATGCGCGGATTCAGAATCAGCACGCGCTCCAGCACATTGCGCAGTTCGCGCACATTGCCCGGCCAGTTATGCCGCGCCAGCGCCTCGCAGGCCTCAGCGTCAATCTCGATGCGCGGACGACCGTACTCGCGCCCAAATTCGCGCAGAATCTCCGCCACCAGTGGAACAATATCCTGCTTGCGCTCGCGCAGCGGTGGAACAAAAAACGGAACAACGTTCAATCGATAGAAGAGGTCTTCGCGAAAATTTCCCTTCTGAATCTCCTCTTCCAAATCCTTATTTGTGGCCGCGATCACGCGCACATCCACTCGCATCGGCTGCGTCGCGCCCAAGGGCGTGAAGCACTGCTCGTCGAGCGCGCTCAGCACCTTTGCCTGCGTCTTCAGGCTCATATCGCCCACTTCATCCAGAAACAGCGTGCCGCCATCGGCGCGCTCCAGTACGCCTCGCTTTTCCTTCATTGCGCCGACCTGCGCGCTCGGATGCGCTCCGTTGCGATAACCAAAAAGCTCCGCCTCAATGTGCGCCTCTGGAATCGCCGCGCAGTTCAGCTCCACAAACACGCGATCCCGCCTCATGCTCTCGGCATGAATCGCACGCGCGATCAACTCCTTGCCCGTGCCCGATTCGCCATAGATCAGCACGCGCCCATTCGTCGGAGCCATCAGCCGAATCTGCTGTCTGAGTGCCTTGGCCGGCACGCTGTCTCCCGTCAGGCTGCTCTTGGCGGAGAACTGTCGCTGAAACTCCAGATTGTCCCGGCGCAGCCGTCGCGCCTCCACCGCGTGCTGCACCACCATCAGCGTGCGATCCAGCGAAAGCGGCTTTTCGAGAAAGTCATACGCGCCCAGCTTCGTTGCGCGTACAGCGGTTTCAATCGTGCCATGCCCGGAGATGATAACCACCTCAGGCCGCGCCTCGGCGGGCAGCGCCTGCACATCGCTCATCACCTCCAGCCCGTCGCGATCCGGCAGCCATATATCCAACAGCGCCACCTCGAAGATCGCATCCTGCATCAGTGTCAGCGCCTCCGCAGCCGTGCCCACCGTCGTCACCTGGTAGCCTTCTTCGCGCAGAATCTCTTCCAGTGACGCGCAGATTTCCGCTTCATCATCGGCAATCAGAATATGGCTCATCATCGCTCATTTGGATGCAATCGCATGCGGTTCGGTTTCGCGTGATTCCTGCGAAGTGTTATCTTCGCTCGCAGCAGGCTCGGCCATCTCCGCCACCGGCAGGCAAAGCAAGAATCGCGCGCCCTGCGGCGTGTTTGACTCCGCGCGGATCGAGCCGCGATGATCCTGCGCAATCTTGGCGGCGATCGACAGCCCCAGTCCCGTGCCGCGCTGCTTTGTCGAATAAAACGGCAGGAAGAGGCGCTCGCGAATATCGTCCGTCAGCCCGTTTCCGGTGTCGCAGATCGCCACCTCAATCTGCGTCCCATCCACAGTAAGCGAAGTCGTCACCGTCAAAACCTTCAGCAGGCTGCTCCTCATCGCCTCCGCCGCGTTATCAATCAGGTTCGCCAGCGCCCGTCGAATCGCCTCGCCGTCCACCATCACCTGCGGCAGATCGTCCTGCATCTCCACGCGCAGCCGGATGCCCTCCAGGCGGCCTGCAAACATCGCCAGCGCAGACTCCACAATCGCGTTGATCGCTGTCGGCCGCGGCTGCGGGGCGGGGAACTCCGCCAGCGCGGCAAAGTGGTCAAACAGCCCGCGCAGGCTCGTCACGCTGCTCAGAATCACCTCGCTGCATTTGCGCAGCACGGTTGCCGTATCCGCCGTCGGCTTGTCCAGATGCCGCAGCATTCGCTCTGCCGACAGCCCAATCGGCGTCAGCGGATTCTTCACCTCGTGCGCAATTCGCTGCGCCGCTTCTTTCCACGCCATCTGCCGCTGCGCGCGCAGCAGCTCCGTCGTGTCCTCCAGCACCACAATCGTCCCATCGCGCCCCGCTCCCATATCCAGCCGCGCACAGGTCACGGCCAGATGCGGTGCCGCGCCGACGGATTTGGTTTCCAGCTCCGCCGACGCCGCTCCCATGCGCCGCGCGCGACGAATCAGCCGACCGAGTTCCTCGCCGCAGTCAGCCGGAAAATACGCCGTCACCGGCTGTCCAACCAGCGTTTCTTCTTCAGCGTGGCGCGTCAGTTGCGCGAACGCGCGATTGGCCATCCTCACCACGCCATTGCTGTCCAGCGTGGCCACGCCGCTTGGAATCGTCTCCAGAATCGTCTCCAGTTCCAAGCGTCTCTCGTCCAGACGCAGATTCGCGTCAGAAAGCAGCTCGCGCGCCGTCTCCGCCAGATGCCGACTGCTTTCCAAATCCTGCGCCATGTGGTTGAAGGCATCCACAAGATCGGCCATTTCACCGCTCGACTCCACTGCGATCCGTTTCTCCAGCCTGCCTTCGGCAATCTCATCCATCGCGTCCGCCAGCGCCTCCACCGGCCGCGTAATCTGCTTGGAAAGAAACAGCGCCAGCCACATGCTGGAGAAAAACACCAGCGCAGTGATCAACAGCAGCATGAAGAGATACGTCGTGCGTATGCGATTGCGCGAGCGAAAAAGATTCCAGTATCGCGCCGCGCCCTGCCGAATCTGGCTCGCCGTCTCGCTCAGTCCGGAAGGCATCGGCAACCCCACCACGACAATCCGACCGCCCGGCGTAGCCGCCTGTCCCAGCACAAAATCCTGATTGCCGACGATCAGCACTGGCTCATCCGTCCGCTGCGCCACCGTCAGCAGATCGTCCTTCAGGTCGCCGCGCAGCGGAGTGGCGCGCGCCACTCCGTCGTCCATCCACGGCAACACGCTGCGCTGCGCGGAAGCAGACGGCAACTGGTAGCCAATCAAGGGCCTGCGATCAGCCCCATACACCACAACGAATCCATCCTCCAGCGTGATGCGGCGCGAGCGCAGCTCGGCCCGCGCCGTCGCGTCGTCACTGTCCATCGTGCCGGAGACTGCGATCGCCTGCGCCTCCAGCCGCGCGTTTGCCGCGGCGTAGTGCGCCAGTTGATACACCACGCGCACGGAGTTCTGGCGCAG
The DNA here is from genome assembly GCA_021846275.1 of Acidobacteriota bacterium. Taxonomy (GTDB): domain Bacteria; phylum Acidobacteriota; class Terriglobia; order Terriglobales; family Acidobacteriaceae; genus Acidicapsa. The sequence continues at coordinate 856,653 of JAJZBZ010000001.1, read as the reverse complement.
CTCCGACGTGGGCTGCGAAAACCAGCGATCCACCGAGCGATTCATCAGCACAAAACTGAAGAGCACCATGAAGCCCGCCGGCAGCAGCGCAATCACCGCCGCTCCGGCCACCATCCTCGTGCGCAGCCGCGAACCAAGCGCGCGACTCCGCTCGTCCAGATAGAGCTTGACGATATTCCGCAGCAGCATGACCAGCAACGCCAGCAGAATCATGAACGCCAGCACGGAGGTCGCTGTGAATGCCAGAATCTCGCCCGTCGTCTGCGGCGTCAGGAATCGAATGCCGTTGGTGTTGAACGCATTCAACGCCACCAGCGCCGAGAGCAGCACAAAGACGCCAGCCGCCAGCAGCGCAGCTGCGCGCTTGCGCGACCGTCGCCCCTGTCGATACGCCGATGTGTCCAGCAATGACATGCCAGCATTATAGAGCGTGTTTCGCTTATGCTCTTCCTGCTTTGCCAGCACTTTCCAAACCCACTTCGGCTGCGGGTATGATTCGGGATGTCGTCAGCTTCATAACGGATGCGAAACACGCTCCCGGCGGATCGTGGCTATATGCGTTTTCCGCCTTGCGTCGTGCTCAGCCGATGGCTTCCCGTGGCGTCACGCTCGCCCGCGCCTGCGACTCCGCCACGCCGCGATGCGTCAGTTGCCCGCGATAGACATTCAGTCCCTCGGCCAATCCAGCATCAGCGCGCAATGCGGCCTCGGCACCCAGATTCGCCAGACGCATCAGATACGGAAACGTCGCATTCGTCAGCGCCAGCGTGGACGTATGCGGCACCGCGCCCGGCATATTCGTCACGCAGTAATGCACCACGCCATCGACCAGATACGACGGATCCGAGTGCGAGGTCGGTCGCGCCGTCTCCACGCATCCGCCCTGGTCAATTGCAACGTCCACGATCACCGCGCCCTTTTTCATCCGCGCAACCATCGCCTTGGTCACAATCTTCGGCGCGGTTGCGCCCGGAATCAGCACGCCGCCCACCACCAGATCGGCTTCGCGCGTCGCATGCGCCACGTTGTGGCTGTTCGAGGCCAGCGTATGCAGCCGACCGCCGTACAGATCGTCCAGTTCGCGCAGCCGATTCAGGTTCAGGTCCACCAGCGTCACGCGCGCGCCCATGCCCATCGCAATCTTCGCTGCATTCGTGCCCACAATTCCGCCGCCAATCACGCAGACATTCGCCGGCGTCACGCCCGGCACGCCGCCCAGCAGAATCCCGCGCCCGCCGCGCTCTTTTTCCAGATACGCCGCGCCCACCTGTATGCTCATCCGCCCGGCCACTTCGCTCATCGGCGTCAGCAGCGGCAGCGTGCCCGCGCGGTCGCGCACCGTCTCGTAGGCAATGCCCACCACCTTCGAATCCAGCAGGCGATTGGTCAGCTCCGGCAGCGGCGCCAGATGCAGATACGTGAACAGCACCAGACCCGGTCGGAAATACCCATACTCCGCCGCAACCGGCTCCTTCACCTTCACCACCATCTCCGCCTTGCCCCAGACGTGGCCCGCATCGCCCACAATCTCCGCGCCCGCGTCCTGATATTCGTGATCGGGAAATCCGGACTGCGCTCCGGCATGCGTCTCCACCAGCACAACATGCCCGGCCTCCGTCAGCGCACGCGCTCCCGCCGGCGTCACGCCCACACGCGCTTCGTGGTCCTTGATCTCGCGCGGAACTCCAATGATCATTCTCTGTCTCTCCTCTGTCCTGCCCAGACTATTGTAGATGCTTGCGCTCGCCGCCCGCGCGTCGTACTGCTGCGTGTCATATGCGCGGCACATCCACTTTATTGCCAGATGGAAAAGCCCGGAAGCAATCCATGCTTCCGGGCCTCAGGTTTAGCCATTCGGCGGTTAGTTTTTGGCTGCGGAAGTCAGCGCGCCCAGGTCGCTGGCGATGCGCTCCGTCGAGAAGGCTTCGATCACGTCGCCTTCCTTCAGGTCGCCAAAGCCTGCGATGCCGACGCCGCACTCCATGCCATTCGTCACTTCCTTCACGTCGTCCTTCACGCGGCGCAGCGAACCGATCTTGCCCTTGAAGACCTGCTCGTCTCCGCGCAGCACCTTCACCTCGGCATCGCGGCGCAGAACGCCATCGGTGACGCGGCAACCGGCAATCGTGCCCACCTTCGGAATGCGGAAGATGTTCACCACATCCGCGCGACCGATGTAGTTCTCGCGGAAGGTCGGATCGAGCAGTCCCAGCATCGCCTTGCGAATCTCGTCCTGCAACTCGTAGATGATCGAGTGCAGACGAATCTCCACATCGTCCTGCTGCGCCAGCTCGGCGGCCTTGCGCTCCGGACGCACATTGAAGCCGATCACAATCGCGTTCGAGGCCGAGGCCAGCAGAATGTCGCTTTCCGTGATCGCGCCCACGCCCGAGTGTATGACCTTGATGCGCACCTTTTCGGTAGACATCCGCACCAGCGAATCGGCCAGCACCTCCACCGATCCGGTCACGTCGCCCTTCAGGATGATCGCCAGATCCTTCATGCCTGCCTGACGAATCTGCTCCGCCAGACCTTCCAGCGAAACGCGGCTGCTCTTCGCCAGTTGCGCCTCGCGCTCCTTCATCTTGCGATACTGCGCAATGCCCTTGGCCTTGTCACGATCCGCAACCACCAGGAATGTATCGCCAGAGTCCGGCATGCCATCGAGGCCAAGCACTTCGACCGGCGTTGACGGCCCGGCTTCCTCAATCGACCGCCCACGATCATCAAACATGGCGCGAACCTTGCCAAAGGTGTTGCCCACAATGTAGCTGTCGTTCAGCCGCAGCGTGCCATTCTGCACCAGCACCGAAGCCACCGTTCCGCGACCGCGATCCAGCTTCGCTTCGAGCACCGTGCCCACAGCCTTGCGTCCCGGCGTACACTTCAGGCTGGCCACATCGGAGACCAGGCAGATCATCTCCAGCAGTTGATCCAGTCCCAAACGCTTCTTGGCCGAAACTGGCACGTAAACCGTCTCTCCGCCCCAGTCCTCCGGAACCAGTCCGCGATCGGCAAGCTGCTTCATCACGCGGTCCGGCTGCGCCTCCGGCTTGTCGATCTTGTTGATGGCCACAATAATCGGCACGTTCGCCGCTTTCGCGTGATCAATCGCCTCAATCGTCTGCGGCATCGGACCATCGTCCGCCGCGACCACAATCACGACGAGATCTGTCACCTTCGCTCCGCGAGCACGCATGCGCGTGAACGCTTCGTGGCCCGGCGTGTCCAGGAAGACGATCTCGCGGCCCGAAGCTGGTGAGCCTTCCTTGTTGAAGCGAACCTTGTACGCGCCAATATGCTGCGTGATGCCGCCGGCTTCGCCAGAGGCAACATCGGTCTCGCGAATCGCGTCGAGCAGCGAGGTCTTGCCGTGATCCACATGGCCCATCACCGTGACCACCGGCGAGCGCGGAACCTCCAGCTCATCGATGTTGTCGCTCTCCAGAATCTCTTCCAGAGCCTGATTGGCCAGCTCATCCTCGTAGCTGATCACGCTGGCAGCCGCACCGAAACGCGCTGCCACATCCTTGACCATCTCCGCATCAAGCGACTGGTTCACGGTCACAAAGACGCCGCGCATCAGCAGTGTCGCAATCAGATCCTTGGCGCGAATCTCCAGCTTTTCCGCCAGATCCTTCACGCTGATCCCTTCGGTCACCGTAATCTCGCGCGTGATCGGCAGCGGTTCGTTGCTCAGGAACGCTCCGCCCAGGCGTGGCGGCGGAACGAAGCCCTTCATCGGGCCTTCCTTGGTCTTTGGATACTGCTGTCTTCCGCGACCACGCGGCGGTCCCGACGGGCGCTGCGCGCGTGTCGGCTCACCCGGAGGCGGGGTCATCGGCGCAGCGCCAAATCCCCCCGGTCGAGGTCCGCCAAATCCCCCCGGACGTGGTCCGCCAAATCCAGGCCGACCGCCACCCGGTCCGCCTGGTCCGCTGAAGCCGGGACGAGTCGGATGCTTCGGGCGCGGGCCACCGGCAAACTGCCCCGGCGCGCCGCCAGCCGGACGCGGCTGGAATGCACCTGTCGGGCGTCGATCAAAGATCGGCTTACCGCGCTCCAGTCCACCCTGCGCTCCAGCCGGGCCTGCGGCTCCGGGTGCCGGAGCGGGTGCCTTGTAGGTGGGCCGCGGACCCGTCTGGGGCATGATCATGCGTCGCGCCGGAGCCGCCGGAGCCTGCGTTGAAATCGACGGCGACTCGGTCTCGACCGTCGCAGAGGCCTCTGCGGATACGGTCGGATCCGCCATCGTCGCGCTCGCTGCCGTCAATTTAGCCGTCGCTGGCGCAGCTTCCGTCACTTGTGGGTGCGTCGCCGCAGAGACAGTTTCGCTTGCAGATCGAGCCGGGATTTCTTCGGCGTTGGTGGCTACGGGTCCGCTGCTCGCAGCCGGTCTAGCAATTACCGGCGCTGGTGCAGGCTTCACTTCCAGCGGTTCTGTCGCAGGCGGGCGCGCAACCACGGTGGTCGCGGCGGCGGTCGCGGGTTTGGCGGGGGCAGCCGTGGCGGGCGGACGCGCGACGATGGTTTTCGCTGGCGGCGCTGCTGCAATCGCAGGAGCGGGCGCGACAATCACGCTGGGAGCGGGACGCGGTTGCGGCACAACCCTGCGCGGCTCTGGCCGGGGAGGAACAATCGTCACCGGCGGCTGTTTTGCGACAGGTGGCGCAACTGCGGGAGCGGACGGAGCAGCCTTCGCCGCGGGTGCTGTCGGCTTGCGCGCCGCAGCCTGCTCGGCCTGCTGCCTGCTGGCCAGAATCGCCTTCGCCGCATCGCCCGGCTTGGAGATGCCGGACAGATCAATCTTCGGGCGGATCGCTGTCTCCGCGCGCGCGCTGGAGCTGCCGGACGCAGCTTTCCCGCCCTTTTTCAGGTGAACCCGAACACGCTCGGCCTCATCCTCTTCGATGGAGCTGGAGTGGGTCTTCCCATCCTTCAGATTCATTGCCTCCAGAGCGTCCAGAACCTGCTTGCTCTTGACCTCCAGTTCGCGTGCCAGATCGTTGATTCGAACCTTACTCATCCGCCTCTTTTCGTTGTCCTGCTGTTCGGTTAACTGTTCATTGCAACCTCACGGCCTTTGAATGCCCGGTCGCAACCATTATCCCCTGAAATGACCGGCTTCGTAAGATGCCTGCTACGCATCCTGTCCGCCCGTTTCAGGTTTTTCTGCTTCCTCTGACGCATTCTCGGCTGCGTTTTCCGTGCTCACTTCCAGCGGTGCAACAGTTTCTTCAGCCGTTTCCGCCACCGCTTTCGCGGGCATTTCTGTTTCTTCCGCCGCCGCTTCTTCGGCTGCTTCCTTCGCCTCGGTCTCGGCTTCCGTCGATTCTGTCGCAGCGGCAGGTTCTTCGGCTGGCTCCGGACGCTCCTCGCCCTCGGCATACTCGCCAAAGTAGTGCCGCACGGCTACGCCGATCCGCTCCAGCGTCTTCTCGCCGATGCCCGGAATCTCTTCCAGTTGCTCCGGTGTCATATCCGCCAGCGCCTCCACCGTCGTAACGCCGGCCGCAACCAGCTTCTGCAGGATCGAATCGCCTAGTTCCGTCACCTGCTCAATCGGCGTCGAAGGACCACCCGAAAGCGAGGACATCTGCTGCTCCACTTCCTGCCGTTTCTCTTCTTCGCTCTTGATGTCGATCTTCCATCCCAGCAGCTTCGCCGCCAGCCGCACATTCTGGCCCTTCTTGCCAATGGCCAGCGAAAGCTGCGTATCATCGACGATCACTTCCAACTGCTTATTGACCAGGTCCGTAATCGAAACACGGCTCACCTTGGCTGGTTGCAGCGCCTTTTCCGCAAAGGTCGTAATCTCCTCGCTGTACTCGATGATGTCGATTTTTTCCCCGCGCAGTTCGCGAATGATTGACTGCACGCGCATGCCCTTCATGCCCACGCAGGCGCCCACCGGATCGACATCCTTGTCGCGGCTCATCACGGCAATCTTCGTGCGCTCGCCAGCCTCGCGAGCAATCGCGCGAATCACCACGGTGTTGTCGTAAATCTCCGGAACCTCGGACTGAAACAGGTTCTGCACCAGCTCCGGCGCGGCGCGCGAGACCAGCACCTGCGGACCCTTCGCCGTGCGATCCACCTTCAGCAGCACCACGCGAATCCGCTCGCCCACTGTGAACGACTCCAGGCGCGACTGCTCGCGGCGCGGCATCCGCGCCTCGGCCTTGCCCAGATCGACCACCATATCCGGTCCTTCAATGCGCTTCACCGCAGCCGAAAGCACTTCCTTCTCGCGGTGCGCATATTCGTTGAACACCGTGTCGCGCTCGGCATCCCGCACCTTCTGGAAGATCACCTGCTTGGCCAGTTGCGCGGCAATTCGGCCTAGCGGGCGCGTGTCCAGATACGTGCGCAGCTCCGTGCCCACCTCGACCTCCTGGCCCAGCTCAGCCTGCGCCTCCGCCAGCATGATCTGGTTCACAGGATCGGTCAGCTCCTCGTCGGCTCCAATGACGGACCGGAATGCGTACACATGGATCTCGCCCGTCTCCTTGTCCAGCTCGCCACGCATCGCCTGCTGGCTCTTGTAGTACTTCCGCGTCGCCAGCACAATGGCTTCCTCAACGGCGTGAACCACAATCTCCGGGTCAATGTTCTTTTCCCGGCTCAACATCTCGATCGATTGATACAAAGCGCTCGACATACTCTCTTGCCTGTCCTGTTCTTCTGTACTTTGCGGGCGAACCCGTTCCCGTACCGCTCAAAAAATCACTGCCTGCCACCGTCCTGCCGCTCGGTTGCAAATACCTCAAATCTCCGGAATCAGTTGCGCGCGCTCCACATTCCGCAACTCAATCTCCACCTGCTCCACGCCGGTCTTGCGCGCCTTGCTGTTCTGCCGCGTCGCGCGCAGGTCCACCGTCAACTTCGTTCCACTCACTCCCACCAGCCGCCCCTGCCAGTAACGATTGCTGGCAATCGGCTCAAAAGTCTGCACCTTCACCAGCGCCTCCCGGAAACGCTCAAAATCCGCCAGGGCAGCCAGCTTCCTGTCCAGTCCCGGCGAGCTGACCTCAAGCGTGTACTCCCCATCCGGGCCAATCTCCTCCACATCGAGCAGCGTCCCGAAATCCCGGCTGAACGCAACGCAATCCTCATGCGTCAGCCAGCTCAGATGCTCCGGCTTGCTCGCGCCGCCCGGCAGTGGTTCGCTCTCCACGTCTGCCTGCTGCTGAGCGATACAGGCTGCCCGCCGCGCCGCATTTTTCTCCAGATACACGCACAGCACCCGCTGCTTGCCCTGCGTCGCAAACGTCGCGTCCACCACATCCAGGCCCAGCGAACCGGCTACCCGCTGCGCCGCCTCCCGGATTGTCTCCAACGCGAATGCCATCCCAGTTTCCTCGGCCGTACCTGTAGCCATACCCATCTTTGCCGCAAATAAAAAGTGGGCTTTTGGCCCACTCCTCTCTCCGCGCCGGGTTCTTTGGCTGGCTCAATCCACGCTCAGTCCCGTGCGGACAAATTCGTCTGCAACCTGATTATAGCAGTTTTTGCGAACAGGTTTTTTGCCGGATTGCGGCAAAATCCGAAGGAACTTTGCAAACCGCGCCCATATCGCCGCCAACGCCTCAGAGGGCGTCATCCCTTCAGCAGACAATCTCCTCGCGGCGCAGCTTCACCCCGTCCAGCCTGCCAAGCATCGTCACAGCGATCTTTCCCGGCTGGAAGAGCATCTGCGCCATCTGCTGCACCTGACTTGCCGTCACCGCCTCCAGCCGGTCCAGCACCTCGTCCACGCTGAAAAAGTGATGGAAATACATCTCCTGCCGCGCCAGGTTCGACATCCGCGAGCCGGAGCTTTCCAGGCCCATCAGAATGTTGCCCTTCACCTGCTCAATCGCGCGCCGCAGTTCTTCCTCGGCCAGCGGCTCCTGCTTCATCCGCTGGAACTCGCGCAGCACCAACTCGACCACTTCGCGCGCCTTCTTCGCCGAGGTTCCCGCGTAAACGCACAGCGATCCTGTATCCGAGTACGGACTCAGATCGGAGTAGATCGAGTACGCCAATCCGCGCTCCTCACGCACCGTCTGAAAGAGCCGCGAACTCATCCCGCCGCCCAGCACCGTGTTCAGAATCAGCGTCGCATATCGATTTTCGTCCGTGATCGGCGGCGACGGCACGCCCATGCAGATCTGCACCTGTTCCAGAGATCGTTTGTTGCGCAGCAGTATCGGCGCGCTCACTACGGGAGGATGCAGCGTGAGCGTCGGCGCTCCTGGTGCGAGCAGGTGAAACTTTTCCTCCACCTCAGCCACAAATGCGTCGTGATCCAGTTGTCCGGCTGCGGAAAAAACCATATTCCCGGCGCGGAAGCGATCCTCGTGGTAGGAAAACAGGTTTGACTGGCCAAACTCGCTCACCGTCTCGCTCGTGCCCAGGATCGGCTTGCCCAGCGGCTGATCCTTCCAGAAGTTCTGCGTGAAAATCTCATGCACCAGAACATCCGGATTGTCCTCGTCCATCTTGATCTCTTCCAGGATCACGCCGCGTTCGCGCTCAATATCCGGCGCGGCAAAGACCGGATGCAGCACCAGATCCGCCAGTACGTCCAGCGCAATCGGCACGTGCCCCGCGAGCGCCCTCACGCTGAAGCAGATCGTCTCCTTGCCCGTATACGCGTCCAGATTGCCGCCAATCGAATCCATCTCGCGCGCAATGCTCTGCGCCGACCGCGACCGCGTTCCCTTGAAGAGCATGTGCTCCACAAAATGCGAGATGCCGTTCTGCGGCGCGTCCTCATAGCGCGAGCCGGATTTCACCCACACGCCCATCGCCACCGAATGCAGATGCTCCATGCGCTCGGTCAGAATCACCATGCCGTTGGCCAGCACGGTGCGGCGCAGATTGCGCGGCGGATTTCCTGTCGTCGTTCCGTTCGTGGACAATGTTGGCTCCCGTCTCTTCCTGCTGCCAATGATTGTAGCCGTTCGCTCGTCGCAGTCGCTCTCTGCGCGCGGGTCGTTTTCCTCATAGCTGCTATTCTGATGCGGAATGGAGCAGCCGAGCCAATACGGAAATGCGGTTGAAACCGCGAGCGAAATGGCCGGAAATCCGTCTCGCGAGCCGGACCTTGGACTCTTCGGCAAATCTTCCTCCGAGCTGGTCTCGATCCTCGGCGAATACGGCGAAAAGCCCTATCGCGGGCGACAGCTCGCCGAGGCGCTCTATCGCCAGCGGCTCAATCACTGGGACGCGATCACGACCCTGCCCGCTACGCTGCGCCAGCGTCTCGCAGCAGACGGCTGGACGCTCGGAAGGCCCGAGATCGCAGAGAGTTTTCGTTCCATCGACGGCACCGAGCGCTACCTGATCCAGACCGCCGAAGACACGGTCGAAACCGTCTGGATGCCGGAGGGCGACGGCACAGCCGAAGACGCTTCCGATACCAACGCAGACACCAGCGCAGAAGGCGGCGAAAAAGCCGACGAAGACGACAGCGACACAGGCGGCTGGAAGCGCGCAACCATCTGCGTCTCCAGTCAGGTCGGCTGCGCCGTCAACTGTCAGTTCTGCCTCACGGCAAAGCTCGGCCTGCAACGCAACCTCACCGCCGGCGAGATCGCCGGTCAGGTGGTCGCCGTGCTCAATCGCCACAAAGTCGTCCTCAACAAAAAGCGCGTCAACCTTGTCTTCATGGGCATGGGCGAGCCATTCCTGAACTACGACAATTTCATGGCCGCTGTGCGCCTGCTGCGCGACGAAGTCGGCATCGCCACGCAGCGCATGACCGTCTCGACCTCCGGCATCGTTCCGGCAGTTCGCCGCTTCGCCCAGGAGCCGGACCGTCCGCGACTGGCCATCAGCCTCAACGCGCCCAACGACTCGATTCGCGAGACCCTGATGCCCATCAATCGCAAATGGCCCATCGCTGAACTTGTGGACGCCGTGCGCGCCATCCCGTTCCGCCAGCGCGAAAAGATCACATTTGAATACGTCCTGCTCGACGGCGTGACCAATCGGCGCGAGGATGCGCGCGAACTGGCCGCGCTCGTGCGGCGCAGTCAGTTGCCCTGCATGGTCAACCTGATCGCCTGGAATCCCGGCCCTGGCATCGCCTACAGCAGCCCGACGCAGGATTCCGTGCTCGCCTTTCAGCAGGAACTCGTCGTCGCCGGAATCCAGACCTACATCCGCCGTCCGCGCGGACGCGACATCTACGCCGCCTGCGGACAGCTCAAACGCACCACCGACCAGCCTCCGATTCCCGCGCTCGTCATGCCGCAGTGATTCCCAAAACCGGCTCAGAGTTTCCTCATTGGAACGGGTGTTGCAATTCTTTGCCAGTCTTCCTCATGCGTAAAATAAGTCATCTTAAGCTGGCCTTACAATAATCCAAGAGAGTTGAAAACCACATGTCCCTAAACGGTTATCCTTCGCGTCCTGCGCGTGCTCACGGTTTGCGCTCGCTCTTCAGCATGTTCTCCAGCGATCTCGCCATCGACCTGGGCACGGCCAACACGCTCGTCTACGCCGCCGGCAAGGGCATCGTCGTCAACGAGCCATCGATTGTGGCGATCAATAAAAACACCGGCGAGGTGGAAGCCGTCGGCAAGGAGGCCAAGGAGATGCTTGGCCGCACACCGGGCAACATTGTCGCCATCAAGCCCATGAAGGATGGCGTCATCGCGGACTTCAAAGTCACCGAGAAGATGCTCAATTACTTCATCCAGAAGGCGCACAACCGCAAGATGCTCGTCCATCCGCGCATCGTCATCGGCGTCCCGTCGGAGATTACTCAGGTGGAAAAGCGCGCCGTCGAGGACTCGGCCTATCGCGCCAAGGCCAGCGAAGTCTACCTGGTGGAGCAGGCGATGGTGGCCGCGATTGGCGCGGGGCTGCCAATCACGGAGGCCTACGGAAACATGGTCGTCGACATCGGCGGCGGCACCACGGACATCGCCGTCATCTCGCTCTCCGGCATCGTCTACTCGCGCTCTGTGCGCATGGCCGGCAACCAGATGGACGAGGCGATTACCAACTACCTCAAGCGCAAATACAACCTGCTCATCGGCGAGCGCACCGCCGAGATGATCAAGATGGAAATCGGCTCGGCCTATCCGCTCGACAAGCCGCTGACGATGGAGATCAAGGGCCGCAACCTCATCGAAGGCGTGCCAAAGACGATTGCCATCGACGACAGCGAGATTCGCGAGTCCCTCGCCGAGTGCATCGCCGTCATCATGAACGCGATTCGCGTCGCGCTTGAGCGCACGCCGCCGGAACTTTCCGCCGACATCTCGGATCGCGGCATCGTGCTGACCGGCGGAGGCGCGCTCATCAAGAACCTCGACAAGCGCATCCGCGAAGAGACCGGTCTGCCTGTCTCGGTCGCCGATGATCCACTGGCTTCGGTCGTGCTTGGAACAGGCAAGATGCTCTCCGATTTTCGCCTGCTCCGCAAGATCAAAATTGACTGACCTGATTGACTGACCTGGCACCCATCGGCGGCGTGGCGTGCAGGGCAATCCGGCTGCGTCAGGAATGCGTTTATTCTGGGCCTGAGCCTCCGGGCCACGCTTCCGGTGGCAGACTGCTTCGTTATCGCCGCGCCGAACGCGGCAAAGGGTACGGATGGAATCGTTCTTCAGCCGACACCGGAACCTGATCGTCCTGCTCGCCGTGCTCCTGGCGCAGATCATCGGTCTTGCGGTGCAGGTGCGTCGGCCAACGCGCGAGCAGGCTGCCTCCGTCGCGCAGCGGCTTGCCACCGGCTCCCTGCGCGACCAGGGCGGAGTCATGCTTCTGCGCCTGTGGGCTGCCGGACTGGTCACGCCGCCGGAGCGACTCTTCCACGCCATCGATATCGGCGCAGTCCATCTCTGGTCGGGTTATCTTGACCTCGTCCATCTGCGCGGCCAGAACCAGCAACTGCAAAAGACAATCAATCAACTGCGGCTGGAGCAGGCCATGCTGATCGAGGACGCTCGCCAGGGCCAGCGACTGCAGGCGCTGCTTCATTTTCAGCAGAGCTACCCCGGCAAAACACTTCCGGCGCAGGTCATCGGCACCAGCGGCAATCTCCAGTCCCATCTGCTCTTCATCGACAAAGGCTCGGCCGACGGCCTGCGCACGGACATGGCGGTCATCAGCGCGGATGGAATCGTCGGCAAGGTGCGCGATGTCTTTCCCCACACGGCGCAGGTGCTGCTCATCAACGACCAGACCAGCGGCGCCGGCGTGATTCTGGAGAAGACACGGATTCGCGGCATCCTGCGCGGCGACGCCAACGGCCAGACGGAAGTGGTCGGCATCCTGGCCGATTCGCGCATTCAGCCCGGAGAGCAGGTGCTCACCGCCGGCGGCGACCAGATTTTCCCGCGCGGCCTCGCCGTTGGCACGGTCACGCGCGTCGTGCGCGATCCCGACAGCAGCGCGTTTATCGATGTGATCCTGCGGCCCGCCGCCGCGCTCGATCATCTCGACGAAGTGCTCGTCCTCACCGATCTGCAATCGGAGCTTCCAGCCGAAATGGAGCAGGATATCGCCGCCAGCCAGCAGCAGCAGGGAGCAGCCGCTTCCGCCGAGCTTGCTCGGGAACTGGCCCGCCGCAAAGCCGCCGAGGAACTCGCCGAGCGCCTGCCCGGCCTCACCGATCCCAACGCTCCGGTAGCCAGCGGAACGCAGTCCGCCACCCAGCCCGGCTCACAGCCTGCCACGCCACCGCCTGCTCCGAGGCCCATCCCGACGCTACATCCTGACCGCTTCTCGCCCGGCTACGATGCAAACTCCGGCGCGGCCACTGACGCAACTTCCGGCTCAACCCCGGCGCAAACCGCGTCCCCCGCAGCCGCGCCCGCAACCAGGCCGCCAGCCAGCGGACAAAAACCGCAGCAGAGGAGCCAGCCATGACCGGAATCGCGACCGATTATCGCCGCGAACTCGACATTCGCCGCTATCCGCTCGCGGTCTACGTGCTCGTGCCGCTGGCCGCGCTCGTTCTTCAGGCATGGCTGCCGCGCCTGCTGGGCCGCTTCGCTTACTTCGATCTGCCGCTGCTGGTCGTGCTCTATTTCTCGCTCATCCGCCGCCACCCCATCCACGGAACGCTGCTCGGCGCGATCCTCGGCATTCTGCAGGACGGCCTCACGCAGGGGGCCATCGGCATCCACGGCGTCGCCAACTCGGTCTGCGGATTTCTGGCCGCCTCGCTCGGCATTCGTTTCGTGGTCGAGAATGCGCTGCTGCGCGTAGCCATGAATTTTGCCTTCACGCTTCTGGCCGAGCTGCTCGTCGTTTTCGTCACGCGCGGCGTCCTCGGGTTGGAGATGCATTGGAATCTGTTGGCGCAGGTACTGGTCGCCGCCGGAAATGCGCTGATTGGGCTGGTGCTTTTTCCGCTGCTGGATCGTCTTCAGATCAGGAGCTAGTCTAAGTGTGAGCCGTGCGGCGGCTGCCCGCTTCGGGATGGATCGGAAAGGAATCAGGAGATGGCCGAACGAGTCAATCGCGAAGAGAAGCTGCCCGCGCTCAAGCTCACGCTGGTGCAGTACGGCATCCTGCTCATGATGCTCGTGCTGCTGGCCGGCCTCTGGCGGCTTCAGGTGCTCGGCGCCGATAGCTGGAAGGTTCTGGCCGAGCAGAATCGCATTCGCAAGGTGCCCATCCTCGCTCCACGCGGCAAGCTCTTCGACCGCGAAGGCCGCCTGCTCGTGGACAACTACCCATCCGTCTCCTGCTTTCTCGTCCGCGATCCGAGCCATCCCGTGGACACCGATCTGCCGCTGATTGCGCGCGGCCTCGACCTCGATCTCGATCAGTTGCGCGCCACGCTCCGTCGCTATCGCGGAGCCGCAGCCTTCCAGCCTATTCCCATCAAGCAGGACATCACGCCCGACGAGCAGGCCTTCATCGCCGCCCACCGCAACGAACTGCCCGAACTGGAAACCATCGACGAGGAGCGGCGGCTCTATCCGCGCGACGGCTTCGCCTCCCACGCCATCGGTTACGTCGGCGAGGTCAGTGAGGATATGCTCAACGATCCGCGCTACGCCTACTATGAGCCTGGCGATGTCGTCGGTCGCGCCGGCATCGAGCAGTCCTACGACGAGATTCTGCGCGGACAGGACGGCTCGATGGACGTGATCGTCGACAGCCACGGCCGCGAAGTCGGTCGCGCCGGCATCCAGCCTGCAACTCCCGGCCACGACCTCAAACTGACGTTGGACATCGACATCCAGCGCGCCGCCGAAGAAGCGCTTGGCACGGCCAACGGCGCGATCATCGCCATGGACCCGCGCACCGGCCAGATTCTCGCGCTCGTCTCCCATCCCAACTTCGATCCCAACGCATTTGCCGTGCGCATTGGCCGCGCCGAGTGGGATGCGCTCATCAGCGATCCCAACCACCCGCTCATGAACAAGGCCATCCAGGACCAGCTTGCACCGGGATCGACCTTCAAGGTCATCATGTCCGTCGCCGGCCTTCAGCAGGGAATCGCGCAGAACCTCAAGGTGAACTGCGCGGGCGGCGGCAACTTCTACGGCCACTTCTTCCACTGCGACCATCATCACGGCCTGCTCAGCATTCACGAGGCGATTCCCGAGTCCTGCGACACGTACTTCTACCAGCTCGCGTCAATGCTGGGCATCGACACGATTGCGAAGTACGCGCACGAACTCGGCATCGGCGTGAAGACCGGCATCGACCTGCCCAACGAGATGGCCGGCGTCATGCCCTCAACCGAGTGGAAGATGAAGACCTACCACGAAAAGTGGTACGCCGGCGAGGTGATCTCGGTTGGCATCGGTCAGGGCGCGGTCGCCGTCACGCCCATTCAGCTTCTGCGGGCGCTCAGCGGCGTCGCCTCCGACGGTCACATGGTCCGCCCGCATCTGGTCGACGCCGATCAGGTGCCCGCCGACTTCGAGCGCGCCCTGCTTGACACCTACCCCGGCTCCGGCACCACAGACGTTCCGCTCAATCCCGACACCTGGATGACCATCACCGACGGCATGGCCGGAACCACGCAGCCGGGTCTCTATCACACGGCTGAAGGCGCGCATCTGGTGGGCATTGATTTTGCCGGCAAGACCGGCACGGCGCAGGTCGTCGGCGGCGGCGACACCCACAACCGCGGCGGAGCCAAAACCCCCAATGCCTGGTTCGTCGGCATGGCTCCTCGCCGCAATCCGGAGATTGCCGTCGTCGTCCTCCAGGAGCACGGCGACTGGGGTTCCGGCTCGGCCAAACTGGCCGCTCAGGTCATCACGGCATACGTGAACAAGCAGCGTCGGCTGTCCAACAACCTCGCCGCCAGTCCGGTGCAGCCGCCAGCGCATACGGCTGCCAACGGCCAGCAATCCGCCAATCGCGTCGCTCCCCCAGCCGCCACCGTGCAGATGGCCGCCATCTGGTCTCAGCCCGCGCTGCGCGCCGCCGGACCAACCCAGCACGCTCGCAAGACGACCGACCCGGCAGCCACCGCTCCGGAGCGACTCGGCGTCGGCGGCTACGAAATAGCTCTGAACCATCCCGACGATCCGAAGCGCCTCGGCACGCAGGCTCATTCATCCACGGGGAGCAGTCGCCGACAGCCAGCGCCAACCGCAGGCCGGGGAGCGCGCTGATGCAGAAAGCACTCGGTTACCGCGATTTCGACTGGCCGCTGCTCGGCATGGTGCTCGCGCTCTGCGTGCTCTCGGTCTTTGAGATTTACTCCGCCACCATGCACACCAAGTACATCGGCTTCCATGTGAAGCAGACGTACTGGATCGGCGGCGGCCTCGTGCTCATGTTCCTGCTCGCCCGCGTCGATTACCATCGCCTGCTCGACTTCGCTTACTGGGCCTACGGAGTCTGCCTGGTCTCGCTGGTGGCCGTGCGCCTGGTGGGCACCCGCGTCATGGGCGCGCGCCGCTGGATTCGCCTCGGCCCCATCCACTTCCAGCCCTCGGAGTGGGTCAAGCTGGTGCTCATCGTGCTCATGGCCCATTACTTCGCCAACCTCGGCTGCAGGCGCCTCACCTGGCCGGACATCTTCAAGGCCATCGCGCTCGTGGGCCTGCCCATGCTGCTTGTCGTCTCCCAGCCCGACCTGGGAACGGCGCTCACCTACTTCCCGATCCTCGTCGCGGGCCTCTTTCTCGGCGGCATTCACTGGCGTCAGGCGCTGCTGCTGGTCACGGTTTCGGTGGTCGTTGTCGCCGGCGCCTGGTCCAGCGGCAAGGCCATCAAACCCTACCAGAAGGCCCGCCTGACCAGCTTCCTCAATCCCGACGCCGACCCGCGCGGAACGGGCTATCATCTGCGCCAGTCCCTCATCGCCGTCGGTTCCGGCGGCATCTGGGGTCAGGGCGCGGAAAAAGGCACCCAGACGCAGGGCGATTTCCTGCCCATCCCCCATGCGGACTTCATCTTCGCAGCTTTCAGCGAGGAGCACGGCTTTGTCGGCGCATTTCTGGTTCTGCTGTTATACTTCGCTATATTGATGCGTTTGATCCAGAACGCTCAAACTGCGGCCGACATTCCCGGCTCTCTGCTGGTGATGGGGGTGGTTGCGGTTTTGACCTTCCAGATCATGGTCAATATCGGCATGGTCATCGGATTCATGCCCGTCACGGGGATTCCGCTCCCGCTCATGAGCTACGGCGGTTCTTCCGTGTTGTTTACCTTTCTGGCGCTTGGCGTGGTGATGAATGTACGCATGCGCCGGTTTGTCAACTAAGTTTATGCAGTAAAAAGGGATGCCTGACCGCTTCCTCGGCAGGTATCCGAAAACTACCATCACTGGCCGGCGGGTCCACTGACCGAGCGCTCCGGCAGGATTGGGATGAATGAAGACGCAAAGACGGGCAGTTGACGGTTGTCGGCTCACAGGCGAATACGCAGTGCAACACAGGGGGATCGCACGGTTGTGCCCGGCCCTGTTCGTTTCGCTGCTCACCGCATGCCTGCAATCGTTCAGCCGAACGGCATCACCAGGGAAACGGCAGGCCAGACGCGCAGCTTTCAAGCTGATGCGGAGTTTGCCGACCCCGGCTGGAATTGCCACAACATCTTTGCTTCCAACAGGAAATTGCCAGAAGCTCAGCCGAAACACGAGGCGGATTCGCCGCGCTGTTTCGCCTTCGAGCCTGGCTCACGCGCGCATCCCGCGCACTGAGCCGGTGGCCATCTCCCGCTCCACCCCGCAGGGTGTTCGAGCGGCGGGGATGCCTGAAAATTCACCTCCTCTTGTTCGAGTCTCTCCGCAGTTGAGTGCCCTGCCGGTTGTCCTCGTGGCTTGTCCCAGGACAGAAAGGCAACATGGCCAAGGAGATTTGTATATCCAGCACGCCGCATGAAACGCGGCTTGCCATTCTTGAAGACGATCAGCTTTCTGAGATCTATTACGAGCGCGAAAATGAGTACACGCTCGCCGGTTCGATTTACAAGGGTCGCGTAACCCGCGTCCTGCCCGGCATGCAGTCGGCATTCGTTGATATCGGCCTCGAACGCGACGCCTTCCTTTACGTCACCGACTTCCTTGAACTGGAAGAACCGGAAGACGCCGACGAACTGGAGCGGGCAACCACCCAGGGAACTCCGATCCGCCAGCAAACCGGCAACGACGGTTCTCGCCGCCAGAGCGGCGGCGGACGCGAGCCGCGCAGCGCAGCTGCGGCACCGAACGCTCCCACCCAGAACCAGACCCTGAACATTGCCCCGGTCTCCAGCCCGTCTGAAGCGACCGAGGGTTTGTCTGCCGATGAATCGGCTGCTGGCGATACCGACGACGCCTCCGGCACGCGGCGCTGGCGCGGTCGTCGCCGTCGCAGAGGCGGTCGTCGCGATGAGCCGGAAGAAGCAACTTCATCCGTCAGCGATTCCGGACAGGTGACCGGAGGCCCGCAATCTTCAGTTGCCGAGTTCGAAATCGACCCGTCCGTCAAGCTCAACGCCGGTGCCACTCACCCGGTCGGTGACGCGCCTCAGCCTGACAGCCGTCGCGGCAGATCCGCGGCCACATCCGCGCCCGCATTCGTGCTGCCCGGCGAATCGCTGGCGCGATACGGCGGAGTGCCTGAGGCTGAGCCGAGCGCAGCTGCTGCAAAGCCCGCGGCCAAAGCATCGCCAGCGCCTCCGGCCTTCAAGCCATCCCGGCCTTCCACGCTCATCGAGACCGAGATTCAGTGGGATGGAACGGGCCTGCTGCCCGGCGAATCTCTCGCCCGGCATCGCGGCCAGTCTGCGGCTCCGGCCGCTCCGGCCACGCTGCAAGCCAGCGCGTCCTCCAGCGCGCAGTCGAATGCGCAGGAAAATGAAGTTCACGCCGCTTCCGTTGAAGGACACACGGCTGAACCCGCCGCTGCTTCGCCTCAGATCGTCGAGGAGTTCGTTGAGGAAGAGTTCAGCGAAGAGGAGATTCACGAGGCTTCGGCCCGCCACGATGTCGATCCCATCCCGCCCAGCACCTTCCGCCTGAAAGATCTCTTCGGCGGTCGCCGTCGCAGCGAAACCGCTGAGCCGGGCAAAAAGCCGACTGTGCGCGGCGTTTCCGCTTTTTCGCCCGGCAGTGGCCATGTCGAAGAAGAGGAGATTGAAGCCGAGGAGTACGATCTCTCGCACCACGCGCTGCGCGTCTCCGACGAGCACGATTCCTCCGATCTCGAAGAAGAAACCCTCCAGCAGCAGGTCCGCTCCGGCGTCATCGGCGAGATGCTCCACGAGGTCCAGTTGGAAACCCACCAGCGCCCCGTGCGCGACGGAGAATCCGGCTCACCGCGTGACGGCTCCGGACGTGGCCGCGGCGGCCAAAGCCGTAACCGGGGACGCGGCGGACGTGGCCGCGACAACCGCGAATCCCGCGACAGTCGTGAGCCGCGCGAAGGCCGTTCGTCCGAGCGTTCCACGGGCGAAGCTCGCCGTCCCATGACGCGCCGCGCCGCGCAGACCTCTGACCTGCCCATCATCAGCGACCTGCTCAAGCCCGGCCAGGAGATTCTCGTCCAGATTGCCAAGGAGCCGATCGCGCAAAAGGGCGCTCGCATCACCAGCCACATCGCGCTCCCTGGCCGCTTCCTCGTCTTCATGCCCACGGTCAGTCACGTCGGCGTCAGCCGCAAGATCGAGTCCGACGAGGAGCGTCAGCGCCTCAAGCGGATTCTGCTCAGCGAGCGCGGCGAGGCCACCGGCGGATTCATCGTCCGCACGGCTGCCGAAGGGGCCAGCGAAGACGAGCTGCGCGCCGATCTCCGCTTCCTCATTCATCTCTGGAGCGAGATTCGCCAGCGCGCCGACAGTTCCCGTCCTCCCGCGCTCATCTACCACGACCTCAACCTCATCGAACGCATCCTGCGCGACCAGGTCAGCGACAATTTCTCCCACATCTGGGTCGATTCCGAAGCCGATTACGAGCGCATCGTCCGCTTCCTCAACCGCTTCTCGCCGGAACTCGTGCGCCGCGTCAAGCTCTACAACAAGGAGCTTCCGCTCTTTGAGCACTTCGGCATTCAGGATGAGATTTCCAAGGCTCTGCGCTCCAAGGTCTGGCTCAAGAGCGGCGGCTCGATCGTCATCAACCAGACCGAGGCGCTCGTCGCCATCGACATCAACACCGGAAAATACGTCGGCAAGACGGCTCGCCTCGAGGACACCATCCTCAGGACCAACCTCGACGCCATTCCGGAGATCGTGCGCCAGATTCGCCTCCGTGACCTCGGCGGCATCATCGTCATCGACTTCATCGACATGGACGAGCGCCGAAATCGCGCGCGCGTGCTCACGGCGCTCGAAGAGGCGCTCAAGCAGGATCGCGCTCCGACCAAGGTTCTCCAGTTCAATGACTTTGGACTCGTGGCCATTACGCGAAAGCGTGTCAAGCAGTCGCTGGAGCGCACGCTCAGCGTGCCCTGCCCGGTCTGCCAGGCCACCGGCATGGTGAAAAGTCCAACCACCGTGGCCAACGAAATCTACAGCGAGATGCGCAAGATGCGTCGCCACTTCGAGCAGAGCGAGATCACGCTGCGCGTTCATCCGGAGACGGCCAAGGTGCTCAAATCCGGCAACGCCCGCTGGCTCGGCGAGTTCGAATCGCTCACAGGAAAGAGCGTGCTGGTCAAGAACGACGCCACGCTTCATCCGGAGCAGTTCGACATTCAGGGCTGATCTCCGATGCGCATACCGGACAGCAGTACGCGCTGAGCAACCAACCCGCTGCAGTCTGTTTCCAACAGGTCAGGGTGTTGGGCGGAATCACAGCTACTGCGCACGGCGAAGTCCATGCCAATGCTGCCGTTCCTCACAGAACGGCAGTCCGGCCAGTTATTACTCCCGGTTCACCTGTTGCGGTTCTGCTCGAAACTCTGACACGCTGTTTTGATGACCTGAACGAAAGCGCACCGACTGCAACTTTTCCACGCATTCCGTGTCAAACCATGTGGAGTGCGCAGCATCCAATTCGTCGAGAACGAAGTTCAAATACCTTTTCGAGGTGCACCATGTCCCAACCTTCCCGTTTCCGTTCTTCCCGCTCAGTGAGTGCCACCGCTCTGGT
Organism: Acidobacteriota bacterium; assembly: GCA_021846275.1. GTDB lineage: Bacteria > Acidobacteriota > Terriglobia > Terriglobales > Acidobacteriaceae > Acidicapsa. The sequence continues at coordinate 836,159 of JAJZBZ010000001.1, read as the reverse complement.
CGCCGCATTCGGGCTGCTTTCGTTCGCCGCTCTGCCCGCGCGCGCGGCTGCCAATCCGACTGCTGACAGCAACTCGTTTTCCAGCTCCACCACCGGGCTTTCCAGCTCCGATGCCTGGAGCACGGACGGGGTGGGCGACCTGACGGCAGGGCTGACGGCGCTGCCTGCGGCACCGGAGCCGGCAGCCAATCCTGCGGCGGGCGGCCAGGTCTATCACGGCTACAACCGTCATGCCACCGGCTGGAAAAACCATCTCTCATTCGAGGGTGGTGGTGGTGCCGATGCTCCGTATGGCCCCGATTCCAAGGTCATCACCTGGGGTCCGCAGGTCACGCTCGGCGCGGGATGGAAGTTCACCAGCCATCTCAGCGCTCTGGTTGAATACCAGTTCATCGACGACAAGCTGCCCGCATTTCTCACGCGCCAGGCCGGATCCGCCGGCGGCAACGCGCACATCTGGTCCTTCACCGTCGATCCGGTTTACGATCTCTTCCCTAAGCGCGCCAGTGACATTTACCTCACCGGCGGCGGCGGCTTCTATCGCAAACTGACCAGCTTCACCGATCCTCAACCCGTCACCTACTGCTACTACTTCTGCTACGGCGGCTACTCGAATGTGACCGTCAGCCACTTCTCCAGCAACCAGGGTGGCATTAACGGTGGACTCGGTCTGTCTCACCGCCTGGGCAGCCCGGACATGGGTGGCGTCAGCCGTCTCCGCATCTACGTTGAGGCTCGCTATCTCTGGATCGACACGCCCGGCAAGGGTAGCTCTCAGGGCCTGGGACGCACCGAACTCGTGCCCATCACCATCGGCCTGCGCTGGTAATCAGTTCGGGCGTTTCCACGGCCCTCCTGCAAACGCGGGAGGGCCGTTTCATTTTCTGATCCCTCTTGATGCCCATCAGATGCCAAGCTGCTTCAGCCGCAGCAGCCCGCCCAGAATCACCGCGCACGGAGCCAGCGCAACCATCAGCAGCGCAAACCAGATCGGTGCTTGCCCGCGTTGTTGCACGGCGCTCATCCCACCCAGCAGCAGCACGATCAGCGCCAGCGCCAGTGCGTGAATCAGCGGATTCAGCGGGGCAACCGTCGCCGTCACATACCCTCCGACCAGCGCGGCCAGCAGTGTTGCCGCCAGATTCCACGCCATCTCGCCTGCGGACGACCTGCCACCCTCGCTGCCATTTTTTCGTCCAACCCATCGCGCCATCACGGCAGCCAGCGCAAGCACAGCCGCCATCGCCGCAAACCCCGCCACCAGCGTCAGAAATGTGCGCAGAACGATCATGCCGCGCCCGTCTCCAGATGCTCCAGAAACTGCCTCGCCAGCCGCGCCTCGCCCGGGTGGCTCTCGCCGTGCATCGAGCACAGGTCCAGATACTCGTCCACCACTCTCGCGTCCTCCAGATCAAGCCGAAGCTGCGCCGTCAACCCATGAATCGCCACGGCCAGCGCGCGCAGTTTCTCCGCCTCCGGCCACGGCTCCACTTCGTCTGCGCTCGCGGCGAACAGCCCCGCGCGTCCGCCAGCGCTTTCTGTGAGGCAGGCCGCAAGCTGCGCGCGAAAGACGCGGCATAGCCCGGCCACGTCGAGCGGCGATTCCGCCTCGTCGTCCGCCGTCTTCCGCATCGAATTCATTGCTTCGCCTTCATCGCTGCCTCCACATGCTCAGCCGTGTGCGGCAGGCTGGCAATCAGGTCGATCAGCCTGCCATCCGCGCCCACAACGAACGTGTCCTCAATGCGCACGCCAAGCTTCTCCTGCGGAATATAAACTCCCGGCTCGATCGTGAAGACCATCCCCGGCTTCAGCACCACCGGGTACTGCGCCGGATCATGAACGTCGATCCCGACCATGTGTCCCAGCCCGTGAATCCAGTAATCGCTCAGCGGCTCGCCGTGCAGTCCCTTGCCGTGGTCGTGGATATACTGCCACGCGACCGAATCCAGCGAATTCGGGTCGCGATGGTAGGGATCGTTGATCGTCGATTTTCCCGCCACAAAGGCCGCCGCAGCCGCGCGCTGCGCGCCCAGCACAACGTCATACACCTCCCGCTGTCGCGCCGTGAAATGCCCGGAAACCGGCACCGTCCGCGTAATGTCCGAGGCGTACATGCTGTACTCGCAGGCCGCATCCACCACCACCACGTCGCCTGCCTCCATCGTTGCCGAATTTTCCGAATAATGCAGCGTCGTCGAGTTGATTCCCGCGCCCACAATCGGCGCATACGACGGCCGCTCGCAGCCATTTTCCATCATCCGCGCAATCATCTCGCCGGCAATCGCCCGCTCCGTCACGCCCGGCTTCACCGAGCGAATCATCAGCCTCTGCGCGTCCATCGACGCATTCGCCGCCTTGGTCAGCAGCGCAATCTCGCCCGCATCCTTGATCTGTCGCAGCGGTGTCGTCAGCTCCGTCAGGTCGTGCGCCTTCGGCGGCGCGTCGTCGCCCAGCGTCGTCGCCGTCCACGGCAGCAGGGCGGCCGCGGTAGCCTCACCCGGCTCCGTCCACAGTTTGCCAGCCACGCCACGGTCGGCCACGATCATCGCGCCCAGCACCGACGGCAGCGCCGTCATCGGCATCACCTCGTCCACGCCCGCGCGCCGCGCCGCGCCCGGCGTCGCCGCGTCCATCTTCACGCCGGTGTACTTCTCCATCCGCAGATTCCGCGTCGGCAGAAACAGAATCTCGCGATAGCCGCGCGCAGGCTTGCCATTCGCATCCGCGCCCGCCACCAGCAGCGCCGCGCCCGGCTCATTCCATCCCGTCAGGTAATAGAAATCCGCATCCTGCCGATACGGCATGAAGTCCAGCAGCGGCTCCTCGGCGGCAAACAGAATCGCCACGCCCCCGTGCAGCGCATTCCCCAGCGCCACGCGCCGCGCATGGTAAGCCGATTGCGGCTGACGCTCCAGCGCAGCACCTGGCAGCATCAGCAGCGAAGTAAGAATTGCGAAGAGGGAAGGGAGGAGCAGTGCTTTGCGAAACCGGTACATGCACCCAGCCTCAGCGATGGCCACGCGCCGTGTCAAGCACAGACCGAGCGTCGAGTGTCGGCGCGGACAGTAGCCGAAGCAAAGAAAAACCGCAGTGCTGGAATCGCCGCCTCAGCCAGCTTTTTCCAGCAGGCTCAGCGAAAGATCCCGCCGCTCGACCATCTCGCGCGTAATCTCCAGATCGCGCACGCGCTTGCTGTTCGGCAGGTGATACATGAGGTCCAGCATCAGCTCTTCCAGGATCATGCGCAGCCCGCGCGCGCCCACCTTGCGGCGCAGCGCCTCGCGCGCCACCGCGGCCACAGCATCGCTGGTGAAATGCAGCCGAACATTCTCATACTCAAACAGCTTTTGATACTGCTTCAGGATCGCGTTCTTCGGCTTGGTCAGAATCTCCACCAGCGCCGCTTCATCCAGCTCTTCCAGCACGCCCATCACCGGCAGCCTGCCCACAAACTCCGGAATCAGCCCGTACTTGATCAGATCCTGCGGTTCCACCTGGCGCAGCAGCTCGGCATCCCGCTGCGGACGCAGCGCAATCGCGCCATCCCGCTCCGCATCGCCGGTCGCCTTGAATCCCATCGCCTTTTTGCCGATCCTGCGACCGACCACGCGCTCCAGTCCCACAAACGCGCCGCCGCAGATGAACAGAATATTCGTCGTATCCACCGCCGTGAACTCCTGGTGCGGGTGCTTGCGTCCGCCCTGCGGAGGAACATTCGCGACCGTACCTTCCAGAATCTTCAGCAGCGCCTGCTGCACGCCTTCCCCGGAGACATCGCGCGTGATCGACGGATTCTCGTCCTTGCGACCAATCTTGTCGATCTCGTCGATGTAGATGATCCCGCTCTGCGCGCGCGCCACATCCCCGTCCGCCGCCTGCAGCAGCTTCAGGATGATGTTTTCCACGTCCTCGCCCACATACCCGGCCTCGGTCAGCGTGGTCGCGTCCACAATCGCAAACGGCACATCCAGCATCTTCGCCAGCGTATGCGCCAGCAGCGTCTTGCCCGAGCCAGTCGGTCCGAGCAGCAGAATATTCGACTTTGCAAGCTCCACGTCGCTGTTGCGCATCCGGTTCATCTGGATTCGCTTGTAGTGGTTGTAAACCGCCACGGCCAGCTTCTTCTTCGTCTGGTCCTGCCCGATCACGTACTCGTCAAGAAATGTCTTCACTTCCTGCGGCTTGGGCAGGTGAGCCGGTGCGCTCGACGGATTGGCCTCCGAGCGGTCATCTTCCAGAATCGAGTTGCACACGCCCACGCACTCATCGCAGATATACGCGCGCGGATAGTCACTCGGCGAGGAGATCAGCTTCGCCACCGCATCCTGTGACTTGTGGCAGAACGAACAGCGTAATGTGTCTTCCGGTCCCGAACGAGTTTTCATTGCCTACCCCCGCCTGATCGTCCCCGATCCACGACTTCGATCCATCTCCCCAACGTCTTCCCGTTCAGCTTCGCGGCCTGTCGATGATTTCATCGATGATACCGTACTCCTTGGCCTGCGGCGCATTCATGATGAAATCGCGCTCCACGTCCCGCTCGATCCGCTCCAGCGTCTGCCCGGTATGCTTGGCCATCAGCGTATTCGTGATCTCGCGAATGCGCAGAATCTCCCGCGCGTGAATATCAATGTCCGTCGCCTGTCCGCTCAACCCGCCCATCGACGGCTGGTGAATCAGTATGCGCGAATTCGGCAGCGCGAATCGCTTGCCCTTCGTGCCGGAGAGCAGCAGAAACGCTCCCATGCTGGCCGCCTGCCCGATGCAATAGGTCACCACATCGTTCTTGATGAACTGCATCGTGTCATAGATCGCCAGCCCCGCCGTGATCGAGCCGCCCGGCGAGTTGATGTAGAGCTGAATATCCTTTTCCGGGTCTTCGCCGGAGAGGAACAGCATCTGCGCCACCACCAGGTTGGCAATCTGATCATCGATCGGCGTGCCGAGGAAGATGATGTTGTCGCGAAGCAGGCGCGAGTAAATGTCATAGGCGCGTTCGCCGCGACTCGTCTGCTCAACCACCATGGGAACCAGTGCCATTGCGCTATTCTCTCACTTTGCCGTCTGGTCTGTCGCTTCTCGGCGCCAGAGGATACTCTTTGGTAACGGCTGCTTTCCCGCCACCGTTGTACAGCGCGCGATCCGCAGTTCAGGCCGCGGGCATGCGTTCGTAGAGCTTGCTGGCCGTCTTTTCCCGCTTGATCTGCTCTCGGATTCTAGCCAGTCCGCCGTCCTCGGTCAAACGCTTGCGCAGGCTCTCCAGCGGCTCCCGCGATTGCAGCGCCGCCATCTGCAGCTCGCGCTCCAGCTCCTCGTCGCTCACCTCGATCTTCTCCGCATCCGCAATCCGATCCAGCAGCAGTGCCGTCCTCACCTCCTGCAAAGCCGCATCGCGCTGTGCGCCGCGCAGCCTGCCCAGGTCCAGCTTGCGCATCATCTCCGCGCTCATCCCCTGCGCCGCCAGCGCGCGCAGTCCGCGCTCCAACCGCGCATCCACCTGCTGCTGCACCAGTGTCTCCGGCACCGGAAACTGGAACTGCTCCGCCAGCTTCGCAAACAGCGCCTCGCGCACCTGCTGCTCGTTGTCGCGCTGCCGCGTCGTCGTCAGGAACTCGCGAATCCGCGTCTCCAGCGCAGCCATGTCCTCATACTCGCCCAGCTCCCGAGCAAATTCATCGTTCAGCTCCGGCAGTGTCCGCTTCTTCAGCGCCTTCACCTCAATCGCGTACTTCACCGTCCTGCCCGCCAGCCGCGCTTCCTGATAATCAGCCGGGTAGACAACCTCAGCCGCAATCTCCTGTCCCACCTTCGCTCCGCGCAGCGCCTCCGTAAAGGCTGGCAGCGTCTGCTCGCCGCCAATCTCCACCAGCGAATTCTCCCCGCTCACCGGCTCCGCGTCGTTGCCCTCGGCCACGCCGGAGAAGCTGATCTCCGTCCAGTCGCCATCCACCAGTGCGCGGTCCTCGTCCACCGTCTCCACCGTCGCGCGCGACTCCTGCAACTGCTTCAGTTCGCGTTGAAAATCCTCTTCGCTCACCGTCACCTCCGGCTTCGGCACCGTCACCGACTCGTAGCCGTCGATCGCAATCGCAGGCACCACCTCAAAGACCGCCGTGCCATCCAGCGCCTTGCCTTCCTCCAGCGTCAACCGCGTGAGCTGCGGCTGCGAGATCGGCAGCAGCCCCGCCGCCTGAATCGCCGCCTGAAATCGCTGCGGCAACAGCCGCTCCACCACATCCTTGCGAATCTGCTCGGCAAACCGCCGCTTCACCACCGGCTCCGGAACCTTCCCCGCGCGAAAACCGGGAATCCTTGCGTGCTTTTTGTACTCCTTCAGCACGCCCGCGAAGACCGCATCCACTTCCTCGGCTGTGGCTTCAATCTTTACTTCGCGCACACACTCCGGATTCAGCACCGGCGCGTGCGTGTGCCCGGCATGATCGTGCCCGGCATCAGCGTGCCCAGCATGAGCGTGGTCTTCGTGCGAATGATCCTCAGCAGCTTCGTTGCGGATGGCGGGGGATTCCGGAGTAGCTTCAGCGTGGGGGGCGGTTTCAATCGTCTCTGCAGAACTCAAAGTATGTGCCTTCCAGTGTGCGTCCGTCCCGATCTCGGCCCGTGCGCCGCGCATCCCGTGGCAGCGCGTGCCCTGCGGGACGGCGCTGCTCAGCTTCCGGGCAGGGAGACGTCATCCTCTATGGTAAGAGCCTTGCCGCAGCCGGTCAAACCGCAGCGCCCGCGCAACGCACGCCGCCATAAACCGGAACGGCTGCGCCATTGCTCCTCCGCGCAGCCGCCTTCGATTTTTCACCCGATTCCGCTGCATCACGGCTGCAACAGCTTCAGCCTCACCTGCCACTTCGTGCTCTTGCCCGGCCCCAGCGTCACCATCCCCGTGTTCATCGTGCCCCACTCCCTGCCAAAGGGATCGCCAAAGTTGTACTGGTCTTCCACGGCCACAAAGCTCTGCGTCGGTGGAGCATACGCCTGCACCGTGCGAATCTCCGGCGATACGCCGTCAATCTCCACTCCGTAATGCGCCTCCGGGTCCAGCACCTTCACCACCACCACGCCATTCGTGCGCTGGAGCGAACTGAAGTTGTCATCCAGAAACTGCCCGCCCAGAGCCTTGCCATCCGGAGCCTCAAAATCATACGCAGTCCCGGCCACAGGCATCAGCTTTCCCGTCGGGAAAACATTGTCGTAGTTATCCACCACCGCCAGCACGCTGCCTGGAATATGCAGCCGCGCCTGCTTGCGGTCCCTGCTCGGCAGTGCAATGTACGGATGCCAGCCCAGAGCAACCGGCTCGCTCGCATTGCCCACATTCTTCGCCGTAATCGCCACCTCCAGGCTCCCCGCCGTCAGCGTGATCGTGTAATACAAATCGCTGCTGGAAAACCAGTGCCCGCCGAAATCGCCGCAGTGCAGCACGCCGGTAATCACGCCGCCATCAGCAGTGCGTGTCACCTTCACGTCGGTCACTTTGGACTTCAAAATCAGCCCGTGCATCGCGTGCCGCTCCGCGCCCGGCAGACGCCCGATATTGTTTGCCGGAATCGTTACCGACCGCCCATTCCAAACCGCCGTCAGCATCTTTCCATCCGCCGTCAGCTTCCCGCGTATCCGATTCGGATACGGAAACAGAAATGCCGCGCCCAGCCTGTACCCAAGATCGCCATTCCCCGTGTCGCGCCCATTCAGCATCGACGCCGTCTGCACGAGGCTCGGTGACGCGAGCACGTTCATCTCGCCCTTGCCGGGAAACCACGCCGTAATCTGCTGCACTTCCATCCCGCGACCCGGCATCACCGTAATCCCGGTAAACTCCGGTTTCGTCCCGCCCGGCGTATGCGGCCGTGTCAGCGTCACCGGCGCTTCGCCGTTAATCAGCACAGCCGACTTCGCTCCCTGCGCATGCCCATTCGGCGCGCAGACCAGGCTGACCACTCCGGCCAGCGCAAACGCATAGAAAACATCCTGTATCTTCGACATTCCATCCCGCCTGTCTTTAAGCCGCTTGCCGCATGGCTTCCATCCATGCCTCGCCATTGTACGGCATTGCAATTCCGCTTTGTCGATGCGGTTTCCGCTCTACAATCGATTCATGACGCGCAGCGATTCCACCGCCCCGGCTTCCGTCGCTCCGGCTTCCGTCGCTCCGGCCATCGCTCCTGCCAACTCCCTCGACGAACTCAACCACCGGATCATTGCCTGCGAACGCTGCCCGCGCATGCGCCAGCACTGCGCCGCCATCGCCCGTGAACGCCGTCGCCAGTGGCGCGACTGGGAGTACTGGGCGCGTCCCGTTCCATCCTTCGGCGACCCGTCGGCGCGCGTCGTCGTCGTCGGCCTCGCTCCCGGCGCTCACGGCTCCAATCGCACCGGACGACCCTTCACCGGCGATGGCTCCGGCGATTTTCTCTACCCCGTTCTCTTTGACACCGGCTTCGCCTCGCAGCCCGAATCCACCCGCCGCGACGACGGCCTTGCGCTCGCCGACATGTGGATCACCGCCGCGGCCCGCTGTGCGCCGCCCGGCAACAAACCCACCACCGCAGAGCTGAATAACTGCGCTCCCTGGCTCGACCGGGAGTTCGCCCTGCTCGCGCGGATGCGCGTCGTCGTCTGCCTGGGCCGCATCGGCTTCGACGCGGTGCTCTCAGCATTTCTGCGCAGCGGCGCTCTCACTTCGCGCACCGGCATCACCTTCGCTCACGGCGCGGAATACAGGCTGCCGGATGGCCGCTTCGTACTCGCCAGCTACCATCCCTCGCTGCAAAATACAAATACCGGCAGGCTCACCAAGATCATGTTTCGCGCCATCTTTGAACGCGCGCGTCAGCTCGCCGCCGCCTGACTCAACTATTCGTCTTTTTCTTGTGGAACGGCTTGAAGACAACGCGCGCCATATCCGGATAGAACTCGCGGAAGACGTTGGTCAGAGCATCGCGCCCAACCGCATAGCCAAATTTGCTGAAGTAGGACGACGGCGAAGAGACCTCCGAGGGGTAATAGGTCAGAGAGACCGCCTGCGACACGCCGCGACCCAGAATCTCCGCCCAGTTGAAGACATTCTTCCCGTGGTAATTCGGCGTAATGAAGACCGACATGCCGGAGTACTCCGCGCGCTTCCAGAAGCCGCCCTGGCCCATCGCAAAGTAGCGCTCATCCTCGTGGAAGAGCGTCGGGAAGGCAAAGATAATCAGGTAATCGCCATCCGATTTATCAATGTATCCGCGCCAGTAGTAGCTCCAGTAACCGCCCGCGCCCTTGCCAAACTCCGGATGCGTATTCGTCCCCTCGGCCAGCAGCGAGGTCAGCCCCACAAAGACAAACTGCGAGTAATCGAAGTTATTCTCCGTCGCGATAATGAACGATTCCTTCGGCCCCGGCGGCGGCGGACGCACACCCGCGCTCACCGCGCGATAGTTCGGCATCAGCCCCAGAATGCGCTTTGGCTGCTCCTCGTCGGCGGGCGGCGCTGCGGTCTTCTGCGCTGAGCCTGCGACCGTTTGCCCGTCTGGTTTCGCATTCCCATCAGACCCGCCCGATTGAAATGCCTCGATCAGGCTCGAAGAACTGAATCCCGCCGAACTGAATCCCGCCGAACTGAATTCCGCCGAACTGAATTCCGCCGAACTGAATTCCGCCGAGCCGAATCCCGCCCGCTGAAATCCCGCCAAGCCAATCTCGACCGAACTCAACTCCGTCGAATCGTTGCCTGCATCCACGCCCGCATCCAGACTCACATCCGCGTTTGCAACCACGCTCGCATCCGCGCTCGTCGCCAACTCTCCAGATGCGTCTCTTTCCGCGTTTGCCGCCGGAAGCGTAGGATCAGTTTCCTTGGCCGGACTCGTTTTCCTGGCCGACAGATGCGAAACCGGCGCATCCGGCAGCGAGGCTGTATTGGGATCGGAAACAGACTGTGCCTGTGTTGTGACCACCGCTGTGCATGCCAGCAATGGGCACACAAGGAATGCAACCAGAAAACGCAATGAGCCTCCAGAATTTCGTGTGTCTTCTTTTAGATGCGGAAACAGCAGCGCAGGTAAGCAACCGTGGGTGAACTCTGCTTCATCTTGCCAGTCTGAATTTTTCCACCTGAATTTCCCAGCCGCATTCTCCGCCACTATTCTCGCACCGCGCGCTCACGGATGCCGATGCAGAACATGCGTGGCAATATCCGGCCAGAACTCGCGAAAGGTTGCGGTGATCGCGTCGCGGCCGATCGAATACCCGTAGCGCTCGAAGAGATCGCCCATGGTATCGTCCGAATCGGGATAGTAAAACAGCGATGCGCCCTCGGCAATGGCGCGGCCAAAGACCTCCGCGCTGCTGAACGTATTCTCTCCGTCATAATTCTTGGCCACCAGCACACTGGCCGCCGCATGAAAGGCCCGCCGCTTGAACCCGCCATGGCCCATCGCGTAGTAGCGGACATCCTCGTGCAGCAGCGTTGGCAGCGCGAAGATCACCATGTAATTCCCATCCGTCTTGTCCACAAATCCGCGCCAGCTATATCCCCAGAATCCAGGTATGCCCTTGCCCAGGTCAGGATGCGTATCCGTCCCTTCGGCCAGCAGTGAGGTCAGTTCGGAAAAAACAATCGCCGAATAATCGAAGCTGTTTTCGGTCGCAAGTTTGAACGATTCCTTGGCCGAGGGTGGCGGCGGAATCTCGCCCGCGCTCACCGCGCGATAATTTGGCATAAAGCCGAGAATCCGCTTCGGCTGCAGCTCGTTCGGAGCCACCTGACTCTTGTCGCTCGCAGTCTGTTTCCTCGGCTGTGCCGTCGAGGACGAGGAACCCGCCTGCTCTAAGGCCAACTCCGTCAGCGAAGCCTGCGTCTCGGCCGCCGCGCCGCCAGCCGCGTTGGCACCAGCCGCCCCATTCGCCGCCTGCAGCGCGACCGATGGAGCATCCGGCAGCGCATTGCACAAGCTGGCGTCGCTCTGTCCCAGTGCCGGAATGGCGCACACCACAACCAATACACACCAGATATGGCGCAAAAATAAACTCCTGTTTTTTTCGGTCAAGGTCTTCAACGTTTCCGCAATCTCAACCTGTCTGTTCCGACTGGATGCTCGGCAATAGGTGTTCTGAAATGATTAGACGGAGTATTAGATTCCACGCCGACCATGCCGGTTCAGGTTTTCTTCCTTTTTCCGCGCCCGGAACCAGAATGATCCATGAACTTCTGAATCCTGTCCCGCGCTGTTCCTGAACCATCCGCCGCGAAATTGCGGAATTCCATTCGTTTGCGTCGCAGTTCGCTGTCACTTAGTTTACTATTTGCCCATGTTTTCCCGTCTCATTTCCGTATACTCCTGCGCGTCGTTTGCTTTCGCCGCCATCCTCTCGCCGTCGCTCACCGCCCAAACCGCGCAATCCTCCGCGCAAACAGCATCGGCCTCCGTCACCGTCCTGCATGCTGCTCACCTGCTCAACGTGGAGCAGGGAACTGTCCTCTCGCCCGGCGAAATTCTCGTCCGTGACGGACACATCGCCGAAGTCGGCACGGCCGTCACCCATCCCAGTGGCGCAACGATTCTTGATCTCGGCTCCACCACGCTCATGCCCGGCCTCATCGACGCCCACGTTCATCTTTTTCTTCACCCCGGTGCCGAGGATATGCAGACCGTCGTCGAGTCCGTCCCGCAGCGAACCATCTACGCCGCGCTCGCCGCCCGCGCCGACCTCATGGCCGGCTTCACCGCCGAGCGCGACATGGGCACCGAGGGCGCAGGCTCGGCTGACTCCGCCGTCCGCGACTCCATCGACGCCGGCCTCATTCCCGGCCCGCGCATGCGCATCAGCGGCAACGCCATCAGCATTCTCGGCGGCCACGAGGACGCAATCCACTTCAATCCCGCCGAACACATCTCGTCGAACGCCACCTACGCCGACAGCACCGACCAGATCATCGCCGTCATCCGCGAGCAGCTCAAGGAAGGCTCCAGCTTCGTCAAGATGTACCAGACTGGTCGGGACACCTACGTCAACGGCGTCTTCCACACTCCCTGGCAGTTCACCGAGCAGCAGCTCGCCGCCGCCGTCGCCGAGGCCGCGCGCATGGGCACCAACGTCGGCGTCCACTGCACCGGCGAACCCGGCGCGCTCTACGCCGCCACAGCCGGCGTAGCCTCCATCGACCACGCCTACCAACTCAGCGATGAAACCATGCGCCTCATGCGCGAAAAACAGATCTACGCCGTCCCCACCTTCGCCATCAGCGAATACTTCGCCGACCATGCCGACTCACCCGCCGCCGCCGCTCAGGAGCGCGCCGAACTCGACTACCACGTCCAGCAGTTCCACAAGCAGCTCGCCGCCGGAGTCCCCATGGCCGTCGGCTCTGACGTCGGCCCGTTCCCTCACGGCACTCAGGCTCGCGAGCTGGTCCTCATGGCCCAGTACGGCATGGCACCGGCTGACGTGCTCCGTGCCGACCTCCTGCACGGCGCGCGCCTGCTCACCTGGCAGGACCAGATCGGCCAGCTCAAGCCCGGCTTCGACGCCGACATCATCGCCGTTCGCGGCAATCCGCTCCAGAACATCGACGCCGTCACCCGCGTCGCCTTCGTCATGAAGGGCGGCCACATCTACCGCAACGACATCACCCCCTCAGCGAGGTAAACTGCCCATGCACCGCCTGCGAAACAGCCTCATTCTGGTAGCCACAATCGTCATGTCCACGTCCGCATTTGCACAGCCTCCAGCACCCAGTCCCCAGCACAAATGGGCCGTCGTCATCCACGGCGGCGCCGGCGTCATCGAGCGCAGTTCCATGTCGCCCGAAGCGGAAAAAGGCTATCGCGCCGGCATGGCCGCCGCGCTCCATGCGGCCACCTCCATTCTCGATCGCGGAGGCTCGTCGGTCGATGCCGTCGAGGCTGCAATCCGCATTCTTGAGGACGATCCGCTCTTCAACGCCGGGCGCGGAGCCGTCTTCGCCGCCGACGGAACCAATCAGCTTGACGCCGCAATCATGGACGGCAAGACCATGACCGCCGGAGCCGTCGCCGACGTCACCACCACGCGCCACCCCATCTCGCTCGCCCGCGCCGTCATGGAAAAATCGCCGCACGTCATGCTCGTCGGCCCCGGTGCCGACGCCTTTGCCCGCTCCGTCGGCCTCGAACAAGTGCCGCCGTCGTTTTTCTTCACCGAGCGCCGCTGGCAGAGCCTGGTCCGCGAACTCCAGCGCGAACACCTGCCCATCCCTCCGCGTCCAGCCGGAGCGCCGCCCGCGCCCACCCACGAATCCGCCTTCTTCGAGACCCCCGACAACCATAAATACGGCACCGTCGGCGTCGTCGCCCTTGACCGCGCCGGAAACGTCGCCGCCGGAACCTCCACCGGAGGACTCACCGCCAAACGCTGGGACCGCGTCGGCGACTCACCCATCATCGGAGCCGGAACCTACGCCTCCAACCAGTCCTGCGCCGTCTCCGGCACCGGCATCGGCGAGTACTTCATCCGCTTCACCGTCGCACGCACCATCTGCGCCCTCGTCCAGTACAAGGGCATGACGCTGCAAGCCGCTGCCGATCTGGTCATCCAGCAGCAACTCGTCCCCATCCACGGCGACGGCGGCGTCATCGCCATCGCGCCCGACGGCCAGATGGCCTGGAGCTTCAACACGCCCGGCATGTTCCGCGCGCGCATGACCGAAGGCGGCAAGGCCCAGATCGGCATCTACCGCGACGAACCCTGACCATCCCTGCTCCGATTTAACTGGCCCGGTGTAAGCGCCGGGCCTGCACGTCTGCGTCCCATCTGACTGAATCGATTTATTTAGAAATAGAAATCGCTGACTGCCAGTATCCAGCAAACATTTTCATTGTATGGTCGGACCAATGGATTGGAATTGGGTCTTCTGCGGTCGGCCTCTCGAACTCCTGCACACTCGCATCCGAGCGAAAAACTTTTTATTTTTTCTATTGACAATCCTTCTTCCATCCATGGACAATTCACAACGTTGATCCAAATTCCCAGCGGTAAATCTGTATTCAAAGGATGCCAGGCATGCATAACAACTTTGATTGTGGTCTCCAACTGGTAGGACCACTAGAAAACCATTCTAATCTTGCGGTCCATCGACCTGTGGGACGCAATCATTCTTCCTCCTCGCAAATCTCCACCTTCGCCGGTTCGCTTTTCTGTCTTCTCTGGGTGGTCGTGGTCTTCTTTGCCAGTTCGCTTTCGGCTCGGGCTCAGGAGTTTCGCGGCACGCTTTCAGGAACTGTGATGGACTCCACCGGCGCAGTGATTCCCGGCGCTTCCATCAGCATCCGAGAGGTGAACACCGGAACAACGGACCACACCGTCAGCGATGCCACCGGACAGTACGTCGTTCCGTTCCTGTTGCCCGGCGAATACACAATCAGTGCCACCGCCAGGGGCTTCGAAGCGGTTATCCGCAAGGATGTCGCCCTGCAATCCCAGCAGCACGAGGTCATTGATCTGAAAATGACAATCGGCGCCGCCACCGAGTCGGTCACCGTCACCGGCGCTCCGCCGCAACTCGATCAGGCCAACGCCGCCATCGGCTCCGTCATTGACACCCAGGCCGTCGCCGACCTGCCCCTGAACGGTCGTACGCCGACCACTCTGGCTGAACTCGCGCCCGGCGTCATCAACACCGCCGCGCCCCAGCAGATTCACCCTTTTGACAACAACGCCGGCAATTCCTGGTCCATGGGCGGCACGCCGAATCAGGTCAGCGAAGTCCTCCTCGACGGCTCGCCCGACATGACTCTGCTTGGCGCTCTCGCCTACGCTCCCACTGAGGATTCCGTCGCCGAAGTTTCCGTGCGCCCCTTTGACACCGATGCCAGCTTCGGCCACACCATTGGCGGCGTCCTCAACCTCGTCACCAAGAGCGGCACCAACGAATTCCACGGCACTGCCTACGAGTTCGGACAAATCTCCGGCATCGACGCCAACACCTACTTCAACAATCGCAGTAACAAACCCACCCCTGTCTTTCATTTCAACCAGTACGGCCTCAGCATCGGCGGCCCTGTCCGCATCCCAAAACTCTACGACGGGCGCAACAAACTCCTCTTCTTCTTCGCCTTTGAAGGTCTGAAGGACTCCACCCCGAACACCGCGACCATCACCGTGCCCACCGACACCGATCCGCTCTTCAGCAGCGCATCCGGCGGCGAAAAGGCG
This sequence comes from Acidobacteriota bacterium, assembly GCA_021846275.1. Taxonomy (GTDB): domain Bacteria; phylum Acidobacteriota; class Terriglobia; order Terriglobales; family Acidobacteriaceae; genus Acidicapsa. Next base: position 820,970 of record JAJZBZ010000001.1, on the reverse strand, counting down.
GGCGACTTCTACCAGACGCTGGCCGCCGGCTGTCCGGCTGGATTTGCCAACGATCCTGGTTCGGCCGCCGCCATCTGTAATCCGAGCGGCAGCAACACCAGCCCATATCCCGATCCAAACCAGCTCTACAATCCCTATCAGGTCACGGTCAACGGCTCGTCCTATACCCGCGCTCCCATCCTCAACAACCAACTCACCAGCCTCGGTCCGCTGAACTCCATTGCGCTTGCGTACATGAAGCTCTTCCCCTCGCCAAACAACGCAGCCAACGCGGCCACTGACGGCCAGGACAACTACATCGCCAACGCGCCCAGCATCGACAATTATGACAACGAGTTTGGCCGTCTCGATTACAACGTCAACGCCGCCGATCATGTCTTCTTCGACATGCGCCACAACTTCCGCAGCCAGATCAAGAACAACTACTTCGGCAACGGTGCCACCGGCACCGTTCTAGTTCGCGAAAACTGGGGCACTTCGCTCGACAACGTCTACACGCTCAACGCGACGACCATCTTCGACACGCGTCTGAATTGGACCTACTTCAACGAGGTTCACAGCACCCCGGCCACGGCGTTCAGTCCCACCAGCCTCGGTTTTCCCGGCTACATGCAGTCTTCCAGCGAACTGGTCCAGCTTCCGTTCATTAACTTCCAGACCGGGAACAGTTGCGGCAGCCACACCAGTTACCAGTGCCTCGGCGACACCGGCTCCGCGCTCGATCCCAGCACCAGTTACCAGGTCTTCACGGACATGGTCAAGGTCATCGGCAATCACACCCTCAAGATCGGTTTTGACGGTCGACAGTACCGCATCAGCATTCAGAACTTCGGCGATTCGTCCGGCAGCTTCAGCTTCAACTCCGGATTCGTCGAGTCTGGCACGGGCGCTTCGCCCCAGACCTTTGGTGGCGACCTGGCCACCTTCCTGCTCGGCCTTCCGGCCGGCGGCGAATTCGACCTCAACGCCCGCGCCGATTATCACCAGTACTACATCGGCTCCTTTGTTCAGGATGACTGGCGCGTCAATAACAACCTCACCCTCAATCTCGGCGTGCGTTACGACATCGATACGCCATTCCGCGAACGCCTCGGACACACCGTCAATGGCTTCAATCCCACGGCTCCGATCAACTACTCCGCCACGCCGACATTCTCGCCCGTCACCGTCTCCGCCGACGGCGGCAGCTACACCGTCAACAGCATCAACACCCTCGGCGGACTCACTTTCCCCAATCGCGCCAACGGCGCTGTCTACGCCACAAATAACGGCTTCCTCAGTCCCCGGCTTGGTTTTGCCTGGAGTCTGAATCCGAAGACAGAAATCCGCGGTGGTTTTGCGATCTTCGTTCAGCCGGAGACGCTCACAAATCTCAACTCCGAGGGCCAGTATTCCTCCGCCGCTCTTTCCAATCAGGAGGGATTCAGCGCGGCCACGCAGTATCTTGCCTCCACCAACAACGGCGAAACCTCAGCCGGCACGCTCAGCAATCCCTTCCCGAATGGATTTCAACAGCCAGTCGGCTCATCCGAGGGCGCAAGCACCTTCCTCGGCCAGTCGATCAGCTTCCTCGCGCCGGTGGAACACGACCCCTACTCCGAGCGCTGGAACCTCAGCGCCCAGCGCGCCATCACTCACAACGACATGGTCGAACTGATCTACGTCGGCAACCACGCGCTTCACCTGCCCGTGGAGGTTCACAACCTCAACGCCACGCTCCTGCCCTTCCTCACCACGAATCCCTATCGTGACCAGAGCATCGCAAAGGCTTACAGCGAATCGGTCACCAACCCGTTCTATCAGACGCTTGGTGCCAACAACACCACCGGCGTCAACAAATCGAAAACCGTGCCGTTCTCCGCCCTCATCACTGGCTTCCCTCAGTTCGGCACCAGCAACGTCACCGATGAGAACCAGACCATCGGCCAGTCCTTCTTCGAGGAACTCATCGCGCACTGGGAGCATCGCATGTCCCATGGCCTCACCATGACCGCCAACTACAGCTTCTCCAAACTCATCGAGCAGGACACCTATCTCAACGACGAGGACTCCTCGCTCACGCGCCGCGTCTCGCCCTTCGATCACACCGAACACCTGACCATCGGTGGCACCTACGAGCTGCCTTTCGGACAGGGCAAGCTCTTCAGCTTCGGCGGAAGCAAACTCTGGGATGAGATCCTCGGCGGTTACGTCCTCAACGGCATCTACCAGTATCAATCCGGTGCGCCCATTGAGTTCTCCGCCGATATTCCCCTCCAGCCCGGTGTCAGTCTCCGGCAAATCTCCAACCAGACGCGCAACACATCCCCCGTCGGTTCCGGCACGCCGGCTCTCAGCACCCAGAACTTCGTCACCGGCAACTCGTCCTCCTGCCCGACCAGCGGAGCCTGCAACGGAACCCAGTTCATCAACGGTCAATACACCTTCCACCTGCGCACACTGCCGCAGACGCTCTCCTGGGTTCGCCAGGATGGCTACAACAACCTCGACGCTTCCATCCTCAAAAACTTCAACTTCGGCCATGGCGCTTACTTCCAGTTGCGCTTTGAAACCTTCAACACGCTCAACCACGCGGTCTTCTCCGCGCCAAACGTCAACAGCCCCACGTCGAGCGACTTCGGATACATCACCAACGTGGCCCAGAACAGCCTGCCGCGCCAGGTCCAGATCGGTGGCCGCATCGTCTTCTAGCTTTGTGTGACTTTCCTTGGGCGTGGAGCACGGTGCGGCTCCACGCCTTCTTTTCTTTGCTTCAAAATCAACCCGGAAACCAGCAACCTGTGCAATCATTTTTTCGACAGTGGAAAGGATGTTTTCCCGATGCGTGAGTTTGACGTTTTCCGCCGCAGCTTCCTCAAAAACAGTGCTTTCGGCCTGGCTGCCACCGCCATCCCTGCCGCCTCCATTGCCGCCGCAGCCGCACCCAGTGCCACCTCCGACTCACTCCGCGCCGACGGCCTCTTCAACGTCCGCCATCACGGAGCCGCCGGCGACGGCAAGGCGCTCGACACGCGCGCCATTCAGTCGGCCATCGATGCGGCGGCCGCCGCAGGCGGTGGCGTTGTCCTTTTCCCGGCTGGAAATTATCTTTCCTTCTCACTGCGGCTCAAGAGCTTCGTCCATCTTCATCTTGACCAGGGCGCAACGCTGATCGCCGCCGACTCGCCGCTGCCTGGCGACTCCACCGGCTACAACGGCGGAGCCTACGATGCCGCCGAGCCAAACACCGCCTGGAACGCCTATCAGGATTACGGCCACAATCACTGGCATAACTCGCTGCTCTGGGCCGAGGACATCCACGACTTCAGCATCACCGGCCAGGGACTCATCTGGGGCCGCGGCCTGTCCAACGGTCGCGGTCGCAAAGGCGACGGCGCGCCCTTCATCGCCGAGCAGCCCGGCGTCGGCAACAAAGCCATCGCGCTCAGGAACTGTCACAATCTCCTGCTCCGCGATTTCTCCATCCTCAAGGCCGGCCACTTCGGCATCCTGCTCACCGGCGTCGACAACGTCACCATCGACAACCTGAAAATCGACACCGACCGCGACGGCATGGACATCGACTGCTGCCAGAACGTCCGCGTCACCAACTGCACCGTCAACTCGCCGTGGGATGACGGCATCTGCCCCAAATCCAGTTACGCGCTCGGCTACGCCCGCCCCACGCGCAATCTCACCATCTCCAACTGCTTCGTCACCGGCGCCTACCAGCTCGGCTCCGTCCTCGACGGCAGCTTTCGCAAATTCGCCGACACCGATCGCGTCCCACGCACCGGACGCATCAAATGCGGCACCGAATCCAACGGCGGCTTCCTCAACATCACCATCGCCAACTGCGTCTTTGAGGGCTGCCAGGGTTACGCCTTTGAGTCCGTCGATGGCGCGCTCCTCGAAGACGTCACCATCACCAACACCACCATGCGCGACCTCGTCACCGGACCCATTTTTCTTCGCCTCGGCTCGCGCCTGCGCGGCCCTGAAGGCAAAACACAGGTCGGCACCCTGCGCCGCATCCTCATCAGCAACCTCGTCTGCCACAACGCGCCCGCGCGATTCGGCTCCATCTTCACAGGCATCCCGAACTCCTCCATCGAGGACGTGAAGCTCTCCGACATTTACATCGAGCCAGCCGGCGGCGTCTCCGCCGCCGTTCCCGATCTTCCCGAAGCCGAGAATCAATACCCCGATCCGAACCGCTTCGGCGAAACCCCCAGCTACGGCTTCTATCTACGCCACCTCCGCCATCTGGAGATGAGCCACGTCGAACTCGCGCCCATGTTGCCCGATTCTCGCCCCGCTTTTTCGCTCGTCGAGGTCGATCGCGCCGATTTCTTCGCCATCACCGCCCCGCGCGCAAACGGCAATGTCTTCTCGCTGAACAACGTCACCGACCTGCGCATCGGCTGGAGCCGCGCCGCCGAAGACATCACGCTCGCCAATGTCAGCTCGCGAAAGCTCTGACGCTCAGGCCGATTACGGAACCGTCACTGCAATCTTCACACTCTCCGTAACAGCGCCCGCCGCGCTCGCCGCCGTCACCATCGCGCAAACCCTCAACTGCGACAAGCCTCTCGATCCTGCTCCCGGCTCAGGGACAGAGCGCAGGACGAAAAACAAAATCCCACGGCGGATGAGCCGTGGGATTTGTCCTTTTCAGCATGGCTCGTCTTCAGTTCGCCGCCGCCGCCGTCAGCGTCTTCGCCCGGGCCATTGCATTCACGCGCGACTCCCGCTGCGCCTCCGTCACCGGCGCGCGCCAGCTTGAGTGCGCAAACTGCTTTTCCATCGCCGCCATGTGCTGGTCAAAATCACTTCCAGCCTTGCTCACGGCCTCGCTCGCCGCCGTCAGGCTCGCCTGGAAAGCATCCATCTCACGCAGCGCCGTCTCCGGATGGTAGCCAAGTCGATCCCCGGTCTGCATCGCGTGAATCAGCGCATCCGGCGGCTGCGACGCCGGCCACGTCGCCTGCATCGCCTCATACGCCCCGCGCAACCGTGTCATCGCGCCGCTGAAGCCATCCAGTTCGCCGCGCTTCGCCATCATCTCCGCCGAGCGCGTCACCTCGATCGTAACCGCCTCATGCACGCTCCGCCGACTCACCGGAATCGTCGTCGTCAGCGTATTGCCCTCGAAACTCCATCCGCCCTTGCCCAGCGCGTCGGCCTGCTTCACGGCAACTCCATTCACAGTCACGCTCGCGGGCGGCCAGTCCGCAGGCAGCCGCAGCTCGTAGCCACGCTCCGTCAGCATTCCGGCAAAGCTGCCCTCGACCGGCCCAATCTCCACGCGCAGCGTGTTCCCGTTCTCCGTCACCTTCACCGGAACCTTCGTCCACGCGCCATACTGATACTCAACCGCTTTGCCGGAGTCCTCATACACGTGATACTCCGAGCTTTCGCCCGGCTTCAGCGGCCACACATTCACAATCAGCGGGTCCACCGGCTTCTGCCCCGTATACAGCATCGGCGGCTCCATCGGCACAATCGCTCCCGCCTTCAGAAACACCGCCGTCTGCTCAATCGAATAGCTGCGCTCCACCGTCGTCGGCCCCGTGAAGTGCCTGCCCGTTGCCCACTCGATCCACTCGCCCTTCGGCAGCCACACGCTCTCCGTCGCCAGTCCCGTCACAGCGTCCGCCGCCTTCACCACCGGAGCAACCAGCATCTGCTTGCCAAACATATACTCGTCGCGGCTCGTGTACGCTTCATCCGCCTCCGGCCAGTCGTAGTAGAGCGGATGCAGAAACGCCACGCCCGTGTCATACGTGCGCCGCGCCTCAGTGTAGAGATACGGCTGCATCGCATATCGCATCTGGAAGCTCTTGCGCAGTATCGACGAATACGGTTCCGGATACGCCCATATCCTGCGCTCCGACTCCGGATTCTTCGTCGTATGTGTTCTCAGGATCGGGCTGAACTCGCCAAACTGCACCCAGCGCGTATACAGCTCCGGCTCCACCGCTCCCGGCATGTGTCCGCCAATGTCGTGGCTCCAGTACGCATAGCCCACATTCGCCGCCGTCGCCGTAAACCACGGCTGAAACGCCAGCGAATCCCACACCGAAACCGTATCGCCCGAGAACCCGATCTGGTAGCGATGATTTCCCAGCCCGCCCCAGCGATGAAACAGCAGCGGACGCTTGCCCTCGCGCTGCTGATCCGTGAAATGCACATAGTTCAGCCACCACGTCGGACTCACACCCGGCAAACTCGTCGTCGGTTCCTGCTGCCAGTCCAGCCACCAGAAATCGATCCCTTCCTTTTCCAGCGGATGGTGCAGAATGTTGATGTAATTCGTCGCGAATTTCTTGTTCGCAATGTCAAACGGCACATACTTCTTCGTCGCCGGATCAATCCCCATCGCGCGCGCCATCTCCGGATACTGCGCTTCCCACGGCTCCACGCCCGATGCCGGATGCAGGTTCAGACTTGTCTTCAGTCCGTCCGCGTGCAGACGCTCCAGAAAATCCTTCGGATACGGAAACAGAACCTTGTTCCACGTATATCCCGTCCATCCCAGGCCATGCCCGGATTGATCCACATCGCCCGCAGCCTTCAACTGCTGCTCGTTCATGTGCCAGTCCATGTCGATCACAAACACATCGAGCGGCGTATCGTTCTCGCGGAAGCCGTTTGCGATGCGCAGAATCTCCTGATCGCTGTACGCCCAGTAGCGCGACCACCACGTCCCAAACGCAAATCGCGGCGGCAGCGGAATCCGTCCCGCCACGCGCACAAAATCCCCCAGCGCCGCGCGATAATCATGCCCATAGCCAAAGAAATACCAGTCCTGCCGCTCGCCCGCCGGACGCAGCATCACCCACGGCCACTCGCTTTTTTCTCCTTGCAGAAATCGAAAATCCGCCGAGTCAAAAAGCGGCCGCTTCGAGTCATCCACCAGCGCCCAGCCCGCGCGCGAAACCAGTCCCTGCCCAATCGGCTCCCGCGTCTTGTCTCCGCGCGCTCCGTCCAGCGTCCGCGTCGTGCCCATCAGGTTTTCCGTGTCCTTCACGCCCGGCTGCCACGTCACGAGCTTCCCATCCACCGTCAGGTGAATCGAAAGATTCTCCGCATTGAACTCGCCGTCTCCATTCGCATCCGGCGCATAGCGCAGCGTCAGCGCATCCGTTGTAATCGTCACGCCGTCCGCCGTCTTTCGTGCATGAAACTCCGGCACCGGCATCCGCCGATTCAGAAACACAAACGAAGCGTGGTCCTCAAACTTTCCATCCGCTGCCCACTCCATGCGAATCATCCGCGAAGTCAGCACCGTAAATCGCGCATGACCCACGCGAATCTCCGCGCGAGGATCGGCCACCGGATCGGTAACCGTCGTTTCCGCGCCTGCCGCATGCAGTGCGCTGTTGTTTGTCTTGGGTTGAATAGGGTTTGCTGTCGCAGCGGTTTGTGCCAGGCACACACCACCTCCAGCCACAGCAGTCAGGACGGTAAGGGATTGCAAAAATTTCAGCACAGCTACCTCCGTAGATTTTCACTACAGTCGAGCGTGTTTCCTCCATAACCGTACGCCGGAAGAGGCACGGATCAGTCCCGCACCAAAGCGGGGCTGACGAACTCTGCCAAAGGCGCAAAGGCGTAGAGGAAACACGCACTAGAAAACCTTATCACTGTGCTCAATCCACGCGCTTGCGGCGCAGCCAGCTTTTCGCTCCGCTACTCCACCGCCGCCGCCACCGCCGCAAACGTCAGGTCCGTCGCCGCCGCGCCCACCCGCTCGCGCCACGCCTCAAACAATCTCCCATAGCTCTGTGTCGTCCGCGCCTCCTGCGCCACGCCCAGCGCCGCCGCCACGCTGTCGATCCACTCCGGCTCACCCTCCAGCTCGGCATACACCCCGATCGGCGTCTCATCCACCACGCAGTGCCCGCGCCCGTCCCCATACTCCGTGCGCCACTTCTCATACCGAAACACCGCCTCCAGACCCGCCGCGCGCAGAATCCCCTCAATCGCCGCGCCGTCGGCAACCTCCGTCTCCGTCTCCACGCGATGCTTGTGCCTGTCCTCGCCCACCCCGCCAGGCGGCACTCGCTTGTGCGTCACAATCGTCCGCCCCGCATACTCGCGAATCCTCACCAGTTCGCGTCGCGCGCGCAGGCTCCGATCCGCCGTGTCATACAGCACATTGCTCTCGAAGCTGCGCCGCGTCTCCAGGCGAAACCCCAGCTCCAGCAGCCGCGCCTCCAGACGCGCCTGCTCGTCCACGGCAAACTTGATCTCCGTCTCAATCCCTACCATTCGGCCCTGCCATTTCGCCCCGCCATTGCAGCCGAGTATACGAAATTCCGCCGGCTCTCGCGCAAACCCCGCTCAGACGTCGGCCAGATGCTGCGTAGATAATACTTTCATGCGCACGCTGCACCTCCGCATCGCATCGCCCGTTTCCTTCGACGATTTTTCCTCGTGGAAGCCATCCCCCGCCGATGCCGCCGCGCTCGATCATGCCACCGCAATCCTGCGCTCCGGCGGCACCGTCGCCATGCCCACCGAGACCGTCTACGGCCTCGCCGCAAACGCGCTCGACCCCGCCGCCATCGAAAAAATCTTCCTCGCCAAGCAGCGCCCTCACTGGGATCCGCTCATCGTCCACATCGCCGACGCATCGATGCTCGCCCGCATCACTGCGGAGATCCCTCCAGCCGCCGCGAAGCTCATCGAAACCTTCTGGCCCGGCCCGCTCACACTGCTGTTGCCGCGCTCGCCGCTCGTCCCCGATGCGGTCACCGCATCGCGCCCGCTGGTTGGTGTGCGCATGCCGCGCCATCCCGTCGCGCTCGAACTCATCCGCCGCGCCGCCCTGCCGCTCGCCGCGCCCAGCGCCAATCTCTTCGGCCACATCAGCCCCACCACCGCCGCTCACGTCCTCGCTGACCTCGACGGCCGCATCGATGCCGTCCTCGACTCTGGCCCCACCGCCTGCGGCGTCGAATCCACCGTCGCCGATCCCACTCAGCATCCGCTCGTCATCTATCGCCCCGGTGCCATCTCCGCCGCTCAACTCGCCGCCACGCTCACCCCGCTCGGCATCGCCGTGCGCGAGTGGAATCCCGCCACGCTCGTCGCCGCGTCCGCCGAAACACCGCACGAATCCCTGCCATCGCCCGGCGTCGGCCTGCGCCACTACGCGCCGCGCGCACGCCTCATCCTCGTGCTTGCAAGCGTCGAAGAAATCCAGCAAGCACTGCGCGGTCTCCCCGCCGATTCATTCCCCGTTGGAGTGCTGCTGCCGCAAAATCTCCCCGGCCTCGCGCCGCGCGATTCGCAGCCATGGAGCGAGCAAAGAGTCCACATCTTCCCCTGGGGCAACTGGCTCGATCCCGACTCGCTTGCATCCTCGCTTTACGCCGGCCTGCGCCATCTCGACGCTTCCGGCTGCGCCACCATCCTCGCGCCCGCGCCCGCGCCAGACGGCATCGGTGCGGCCATCCTCGACCGCCTGCGCAAAGCCGCCGTGCCAGCCGAAGACGCCGCGCACAAACCCATTTAGGACCGCGCGCAAACCCATCCGAAGAAGCCGCGCCTTCGTCCCGCATGCCCGCGAAACATAGCCGCGCCTCGGCTCGATGCAACTCCGCTCACTGCATCGTCGTCGCGCCGTTTTCACCCTGTTTGTAAAGATATTTGATCGCCGATTTATACACCAGCACGCGCTGCCGTCCGCGAATCTTCATCGCGTTCCTGTCATACCACTCAATCACGCCCTGCACCTGTCGGCCATCCTCCAGCACCACCACCATCTGCGTCTGCTGCTGAATCTGCTTCTGCAGATAGAACAGCTCCGCATCATGCTGTCCATAATTTTCCTTGTGCCCGCCCGACGAAGAGAAGGGAAGCGCCGCGCGAATCTGCGCCCTCAGCCCGCCGCGCTTTCGGGAACCGCTTACACTCGTTTCGTCACCGTGAACCGAAGATTCGTCGTCCGGTGCGTATGCCCGCTCCGACTGCTCAGCCTTCTCCGGCATTGATGCCTTTATCTCTTTTTTTCTGTCCATCGCGGTTTCCTTGTCTGGCAGTGCGCCACCGTGCGCCCTTGCAGTCGCTCCCGCAGATCTTCTGCTCGTGGCCCTGTCTTCTCCGATGCCTGCAATGCTCGCCGGGTTGTCGCCTGTTTCAGTCCCGCGCCAGTCCCGCCGCCATCGCATCCAATGACAGCGACCGCAGCAGATTCCTGCGCATCCCCGCGTCCACCGCATGCATCTCCCGCGCCGCGCGCTCCAGCCAATCCACATCCACTCCCGCCGCCATCGTCTTCAACTCCGCCGCCAGGTCCAGATTCCTCACCAGCTCTGCCGCGCCCGCATGCACCAGCAGCAAATCCTCCACCAGCCCGTGCAGCGCGCGCATCAGCCCCTGCGTCTTCGCCTGCCCATCCGCGCCCGCACGATAGCTCTCCGTCATCCGAAACAGCGCCGAATCATCCTGCCCGCGCAGCGCCGTCCGCAGCACCACCAGCGCATCGTTCCTGCCGCTCATCCACGCCGCCACGTCCAGCCCCAGCGCTCGACCCACCGCGCCCTCGGCCAGCCGCGCCACCAGCGCCCGCTGCGTCCCGCGCAGCTCCGGCCTGCGCTCCGCCAGCAGCCGCTCCAGCGCCTCCGTCGGCACCGCATGCAGCCGATGCAACACCGCGCGCGAGCGAATCGTCGGCAGCAGCTCCGCCGGATTCTCGCTCAGCAGCATCAGCGTGCAATTCGCCGGCGGCTCTTCCATCACCTTCAGCAAGCTGTTCGCCGCCTCCTTCATCAGCGCCGAAGTCGTGAACAGAAACACCGATCGCCGTCCCTCGCTCGGCGGTCGAAAATAAGCATTGTGAATCACCTGCCTCACCTGTCCCACCTTGATCAGCATCTGCGGCGGGTCCGGCGGAATCACCATCACATCCGGATGCGTCTGCACCAGAATCCGCGTCTCCCGCTTGTCCGTCTCGCGCAAATCCTCCCGCGCTTCCACCGCCTCGGCCACGCGCGCGTCCAGATTCTCCGCCTCGCCAATCCTCACGCAGTTCCGGCACGCACCGCAAAAATCCGGCAGCCCATCGCGCTCCACCGGTTCCAGACAATTCACCAGCCGCGCAAACATCAGCGCCAGCGTATACTTGCCCGCGCCCCGCGCACCGGCCAGAATCACAGCCTGCGGCACGCGACCGGCCGCCACCGTCTCCCGCAGCCGCCGCGCCACTATTTCATTCCCAATAAAATCCGCGAATCCCACAATCCGAGGCTATCAGAATCCCGCACAAACTCTGCGCCTCTCGTGTTCCTGTGCTAGCATCGCCTCATGCGGCGTCTGCTCCAGTTTCGACTTCTTCAGCTCGGAACATTCCTCCTGCTCGCCGCCACGCTCCTCGTGCCACTCTTTGAATCCTTTGACCGCTGGGACTCCCCCGGCCTCGGCAACGACACCGAGTTCCATCTCTTCGCCATCGTTCTCTTTCTCGCGCTCGTCCTCCTGCTCTGCCGCCTGATCGTGCGCTCCGCTCTCGTATTCCGCCTCGCGCGCGTTGCCGCCGCTCTCATCGCAGCCCTCGAATCGGCCAGTCATCTCCACGCTGATCCCGGCTTCATCCCGCCGCAATCCTCCCCACCCATCGCGCCACTGCGCATCTGATTTTCTCCCTCCACGCGCTGAAAGCTGAGCGCGTCGCCGCTGCGTGTCTTCATCACACGCCCCACGCGACGCACTCCTCCGCTGTCTGGCTGCCCCGTGCAGCCGACTTCCTGTTCTGTCTTTCACGCTTCATGGGAGTTCTCCATGTCTCGCTTTCTGCGACTGCTCTTCGCGGCTGTCTTCGCCTGCATTTCCGCGCTTTCATCCCAGGCCCAGACCACCGGCTCCATCCTCGTCCGCCTGCTCGCGCCCGATGGCTCTCCCGTTGCTTCCGCAGCAGCCACGCTCACCACGCCGGACAGCCGCACCCTGCGCGCCGTCTCTGACGCCGACGGCGGCCTCGCGTTCCTTCACCTGCCCAGCGGAGCCTATACCCTCCAGATCGCAGCGCCATCCTTCCGCGCCTCCACGACAAACGGCATCGAAGTCTCCGTCGGTCGCGCCACCACGCTCACCCTCCCGCTCTCACTCGCCTCGTCCACCGCGCGCGTCCAGGTCAACGCCGTCACCGCCGCGCTCGATCCCACGCAAACCTCGCCCGTCATCAACATCGATCGCGACCGCGTCGAAGAGTTGCCCATCCCCAGCCGCGACTATCTCACCTTCACCCTGCTCTCGCCGCAGGTCGCCGCCTCCAATCCCGCACAGTCCGCGTCATCACCCGGCTCCAGCACCGGCGGCTTCAGCTTTGGCGGCCTGCGCCCCGGCAGCAACGCCATCCTGCTTGACGGCGTCAACGACGACGATGAATTCTCCGGCGGCAGCCGCACCGAACTTTCGCCGGAAGCCATCAGCGACTTCCAGATCATCAACCACGGCTTCCAGGCCCAGTCCGGCGGAGCCGCCGGCGGCTCCGTCGATGTCGCCACGCGCTCCGGTGTCAATCTCCTCCACGGCGACGCCTTCACCTTCGTCCAGAACGGCGCGCTCAACGGAACCCCCACGCTCGGCCTCTATCCGCGCAAGCCCGATGAAAATCGCGAGCGCATCGGCCTCTCGCTCGGCGGACCCATCCATCGCGACCGCACCTTTTACTATCTCGCCGCCGAGCAGGAGATCGCACAGGGCGAGGATGTCAACGACCTCAGCCCATCCACGCTCGCCGCGCTCAACCCCGCCATCGCGCGCGCATCCATCTTCGGACCGCTCCAGCTTCACTCCGGATTTTTCCCCACCAACGATCAGCAGACCGAGTTTTCCGCGCGCCTCGACAACAGCCTCTCATCGCGCCAATCCCTCACGCTGCGCTACGCCTTCACCAACACGCGCAACGTCGCCGACGCCTTCAACACCGATGATCTCTCCGATCTCTCCGCGCGCGGTTCCACCTTCGTCGCCGACAACAGTCTCAACGCGACGCTCACCTCCGCGCTCAGCCCCACGCGCCTCAACCAGCTCAACTTTGAACTCGCCCAGCGCCGCTTCACCGCCCGCACCGCCGACGCAACCACCCCGGACAATCTCACCCCCGGTGTGCTCATACCCGGCGTGGCCCTTTTCGGCACTCCGTACGTCGGCAACGACCGCCACGTCGAAACCCACACCGAATTCTCCGACAGCTTTTCGCTCCAGCATCGCGCCCATCTCTTTCAGTTGGGCGCGCGCGCTGACCACGTCGCGCTTCGAGCCTTCACGCCTGACGCCGCAGAGAGCTTCTTTGTCTTCCCGTCTCTGGCGTCCTTCGCCGCCGCAAATCCTGATTTCTTCGTCCAGAGCTTCGGCCAGCCCGACACCAACTTCGCCGAAATCCGCTCCGCCGCATGGGCGCAGGATCACTGGACCGCCACCCACTCGCTCACCCTCGACTACGGCCTGCGCTGGGACGATAACCACCTGCCGCAGCCGCTGCCGCAGTCCCCGTGGAACTTCAGCCCGCGTCTCGGACTGGCCTGGAATCCCGCAACGCATTCAGCCTTCTGGAAGCATACCGTTCTCCGTTCCGGCTTCGGCCTCTTCTACGACCGTTTCCTGCTCTCCACGCTCAATCGCGCTCTGGAGTGGAATGGCACCAACGGCTTCACCCAGATCGCCGAGGGTGCGCAGGCCGCCGCCATCTTTCGGCAGAGCACCGTCGCCACGCGACCACTCCCTCAGCTCGCGCCCTCCATCTTCACCGCGCAGCCCACTCTGCGCAACCCCTACAGCGAAGTCGCCTCACTCGAAATCGAGCACGAACTCCCGCTCCAGACCACCCTCACCGCCACCTATCAGTTCGTACACGGCGTGCGCCTCGGCCGCACCGTCAACGTCAACCTCCCGCCGCCCGTCGCACAGTCACCCGTCGCGCCCGTCTTCGGCTCCGCACGCCTCAATCCCGCTTACGACGCCATCAACCAGTTCTCCACCGAGGCCAACTCCAACTTCAACGGCGCCACCGTCTCCCTCAACCGCCAGTTTCAGGACAATCTCGAAATCCTCGCCGGTTACACCTGGTCGAAAACCATCGACGACGCCTCTTACGACGCCGAGCAGCCGATGAACCCGTACAACCTCGCCGCCGAACGCGCTCTCTCGCTTCAGGACCAGCGCAACCGCCTCACGCTCAGCGGCCTCTGGCTCATCGGTCCCGACCTCGACGATCCCGCCGATGCCGCCGCCGCCGCGCACCCGGGCCTGCTCATGCGCTTCGCCACCGGCTTTGAGTTCACTCCCATTCTCCTCGTCTCCAGCGGCTTCCGCTCCAATCCGCTCACCGGCGAGGACACCACGCAGGAGCACATCTTTCCCTTCGCCGCGCGTCCCGTCGGATTTGCGCGCAACAGCCTCGCCACGCCCGCTCAGCTTGACTTCGATCTTCGCGTCCTGCGCATGATTCCCATCGCGCGCGGCCACCTCGATGTCGTCGCCGAGAGCTTCAACCTTCTCAACCATCCTAACTTTTCGCTTCTTCAGGATGCCTACGGAACTGCCACCGCGCCCATGCAAAATTTCTCCGCGCCCATCGACACCTTCACCGCGCGCCGACTTCAGTTTTCGCTTGACTACGAATTCTGATCCACGCTCCGGCTTCTCCGCGAGCGCTACCGACCGCTCCACCGCGCCGCGCGCTTCTCCACAAACGCGCGCGTGCCCTCGTGCATGTCCGCCGTCGCGCAGCACGCGCCAAACGCCTCCGCTTCCACCGCCAGCCCGGCGTCCAGCGTTCCATCCAGCCCGCCGTCCACGGCCAGCATCGTCTGCCTCACGGCCACCGGCGCATTCGCCGCAATCTCCATCGCCAGCGTGTGTGCCCGCTCCGTCAGCGCCTCGGCAGCCACCACCTCATCCACCAGCCCGATGCGCAGCGCCTCCTGCGCACCGATGATCGCGCCCGTCAGCAGCATCTTCATCGCCGCGCCGCGCCCCACCAGTCGCGGCAGCCGCTGTGTCCCGCCAAAACCCGCCACCAGGCCCAGCTTTACCTCCGGCTGTCCCAGCTTTGCCGTCTCCGCCGCCAGCCGCAGCGTACACGCCATCGCCAGCTCGCATCCTCCGCCCAGCGCAAACCCGTCGATCACCGCGATCACCGGCTTGCCCATCGTCTCCATGCGTCGAAATACTCGCTGACCCGCTTCCGAAACCTCGCGCCCACCCGCGGCGTCCAGCTCCGTCAGCTCGCGAATATCCGCGCCCGCCACAAACGCCTTGCCGCCCGCGCCGCGCAGCAGCACCACGCGCACCGCCTCATCCGCTGCGCAGCCATCCATCGCCCGCCCCAGCTCGGCAATCGTCTCCCGGTTCAGCGCATTCAGCGCCGCCGTCCGCTCAATCGTCACCCACGCCAGCGGCCCATCCACTTCCACGCGAAGATTCTTCAGCCCTAACGCTTCCATCCCGTCCCTCCGCGCTCAGATGCGTCCCACCAGCTCCCGCGCCAGCGCATCCAACACCCCATTCAGAAATCCCACCGACTCCGGCCCCGAATAGCGCCGCGCAATCTCCAGCGCCTCGTTGATCACAATCGGAAACGGCGTCGAGCGATACGCCAGCATCTCCGCCGCCGCCACGCGCAACACATTCCTGTCCACCGCCGCCATCCGCTCCAGACGCCAGTTCCGCGCATGCGTCTCAATCAGCCCGTCAATCTCTTCACTGCGCAGCGTCGCCGACCGATACAGATCCTCGGCAAACCCGCGCGTCTCCGCTTCGCACTCGCCGCGCGCCATCCAGAACGTCTTTCTCACCTCATCCGGCGTCTGCCTGCCCATCTCGCCCTGGAACAGCATCTGCATCGCCATCTCGCGCGCCTTCCTGCGCTCGGTCCCGGTCATGCGCCCTCGCTCAGCTTCCGCCGCACAGACACCATCTCCATCGCCGCCACCGCCGCCTCAAATCCCTTGTTGCCCGCCTTGATCCCGGCGCGATTCAGCGCCTGCTCCAGCGTCTCGCACGTCAGCACTCCAAACGCATGCGGCACACCCGTCTCCTGCTGGCTCTGTCCGATCCCGCGAGCCACCTCGTTGTAAATGGCCTCATAATGCGCCGTCTCTCCGCGCAACAGGCACCCCAGCGCAATCACCGCATCCACAGCCTTTTCGCTGCCTGCCGGCTGCTCGGCAATCATCCGCGCCGCCGCCGGAATCTCCCACGCGCCCGGCACCCGCACAATCTGAACATGCCTGCGACTGGCTCCGCTCCGCAGCAGAGCGTCCAGCGCCCCATCCAGCAGACGATCCGTAATCACCGCGTTCCACCGCGCCACCACAATCGCAAACCGCATTCCCGCCGACGACAAATCGCCTTCCACTGCCACCGGCTTTCCACGCAGCGGATCGCTCCACTCCCAGAACGTCAGCCGCTCGCCCTCGACCGGCTCCACGTCGAAGGCCCGCGACTTCCAGTGCGTCTCGGCAATCTCTGTCAGCCCAATCGCCGCCGCGCTCTCGCCCCGACTCTCAGCCCAGCGCAGCGCGGTCTGCCAGACCGCGTCCAGTTGTCTCACCTCGACCAATATCGTCGCCGTGGCCGGCACACGCCCCTGCACAATCTCCAGATTGCCCAGCGGAGCCACGAACGGCGCACCACGGCCATCCCCATCGTCCCATCCGCGACCAGGCTCAAATCCCAGCGCGGCCAGAAACCCGCTCCACCGCTCAAACTCCTCCGCGGACTTCGCCGTCCGCAGCATGGTCACGCCCTTGATCATAATCTCGATTCTATCCTGCGCCCGTCAGCGCACTGGCGGCGTCGGCACACAAGCAAACAGCCCGCGCTGCTTCCAGCGCGGGCTGTCCCGGACAACGTCGATTGCTTTTACGTCGTCGGCCTCGGCTTTACGGCCATCAGCGTCGCCGGCACGATATTTCCATTCACATCCACCAGGCCGGTCGAAATCTGGTTCGTATCCTTCAGCGTGGACATGTTGATGTAATGCACCGCGTCGTCCCCCGAAGTGGCGACGAAGAACAGCGTGTTGTCCAGGCTGAAGACGCCGGCCACGGGTGCCGTCGCCGCGCCCACCAGTGGGATCGAGCCAACCGTGCCCAGCGATCCATTCGCCGTCGGCTCATAGTAGGGCAGGGAAGTGCCGCTCGTCGCGCCATTCACCGCGTCATACGTCACAAAGGACAGGTTCGTCGCCGGCGACGGCACCACGCCCGTGATCGTGCTCGCCTGGAATGGCAGCGGCGTCTGCACAAACGGCGTCGCAATCGTGATCCCGTTCTCTGACGCCGGACACGCTCCGTTCACCAGGCTCGCATACAGGTTGATGTTGATGTCGCTCAGCGTCGGTTTCGTTCCGCCGTTCAGCCCCACGCCGATGATGTGCGTGCCGTTGTTGGTCGCCGCCACCTGGTCGGTCTCCACATTCACCTGCGCCGCCTGCGGATACGCCTGTCCCTGTGGATACCCCGGCGACGGAGCCAGATTCGGGCACCAAGCATGCGCCAGCGTCGGATACCCGCTCAGGAACGCGCCCACGCTCGGAACCGTAATCGCCAGGCTCTGCGATGGGGTCGTCTGGTTCAGCGCGTACGTCGTCCAGCCCGTATTCACGTTGTAGACAAACAGCGTCGGCGTCCCCGTGGAGTTCGTCGAATAGCTCGTTCCCACCACGTACAGCGTCTTAGCATCCGGCGTCCAATAGGCTGAGTTGCCCACTCCCTCAAAGGTCTGCGATCGTCCGCCATTCACCGTGTACAGATAGAACAGCTTGCGTATCGGATCGCTCATCAGCAGCTGCTCATTATTCGGCGAAACCGCCAGCACCGTACCCTGCACGGTCGGGTCTTCCTTGATCAGCGAGTTCGTAGTCGTGCTATAAACCATCAGCTCATGCGTCGATCCCAGGTAAAGATTGTTGCCGTCGCGATCCATCACCATCGAGTTCGGAAGATAGGGCAACTTCGTTGTCGAGCCGATTGTTCCCGTAATCAGTTCCACTGCGACCAGGTAATACGACTGAGGATTCGCCAACCAGAGGAATGTGCTCGCCGTTCCCGGCGTCGTAATCGTCACCGCGTTGCTCGTCACCGGCGTGCCCGTCTGGTTCAGTCCGATCACGTCAATCGGAGCCGTGTTGCAGGTCGTCGGCTGGCACACCGCGTAGATCGCCGCCTGTCCGGCAAAATTCGCCGTCACCGCGCCGCCCGTTCCCGCCGATATATTTAACGGATTCGTCGACTGATAATCCAGGGAAAGCCCCGTCAGCGCGGTTCCATTCGTGTCGTAGACCGTCGTCACCAGGTTCTGCGTCACACCCTGCGTCACCGTTCCAGTCGTCTGCCCGTTCAGCGCAATGTTGATCGACGCCGGAGGGCACGTCGAGAACTCGCCCGCCGACGATCCCGACCCCGCCACCGAAGCCGTGATGTACGTCGTCCCCGGCTGCTCCGCCGTAATCACGCCATACTCATCAATCGACGCGATGGTCGGGTTCTGCGAGGCGTATGTCAGGTTTCCAATCGCCTGCGAGCAGGCCGGCACCGTCGTCGAGTTCGGGCTGCACAGCAGCGTCTGCGTCCCGTTCAGGCTGTAATACGCCTGCGAGTTCAGTTGCGCCGTCTGCTGCTGCGACAGGCACCCGTTGATCGTCGTATTCGTCCCATATTGTTGCAGCACCAGCGAAACCGCGGTCACTTGCGCATGCACCCACACCGTCACCGTGTTCGAGGTCACAGAGTCCGCCGTCGCCGTCACCGTAACCGAGCTGTACGGCAGCCCATTCGTGCTCGGCAGCGGCGCGGGATAGTTGCAGATCGTGTAATCCGGAATGCCGCCGCCCGAGCGCCGGTTCCACGTTCCCGCGCACAGGTTCCCGGTCGGAGAAATATCCAGAAGCTGGTTGTTCGACGTGCCATACGCAAACGTCGTCACGCTCGACTTCGCGCCCTTGCAGTTATACGCCGTCGGCGTCGCAATTTGCTCGGTCTGTCCGAAGGCCAGCGAAATACCCGTCGTTCGCGGTTCCAGGTCAATCGACGCAACCTGTGACAACTTCAGTCCGAAGCCCTCACCGTTGCAATACGCCGCCTGAGGATTTCGAGAGCAGCTTGTAAGAGTTATGCCAGCCGGAATCGTCAGGCACAACAGAAAAACTAGCGTCAGCAACCGCCGCATGCATCCTCCCCGCCTTGCGCGCAGCACAAAACGGTCAACTTCCAAACTTGTGGATTCCTTGCTGGACTCCGTGATCTCAGTGTAACAGGCGAGGCCGAACCAACTCCCCGCCCGCCCGCCAATTCGCCTCATGCTTGTCTCTCCTCATGGACGAATCTCCACGCAAAATGAAAGCAATGCACCCGCCGACCGATGGCCGCAGGCCGCGTCCTCCTCACGACGCCGGCATATACTCCGCAAACCACGCCACCGCCCGTTCCAGCACGTCCAGCCGATGCTCCGGATTCACAAAACCGTGACCTTCGTTCGGATACACCACCAGCCGCGTCGGCACATGCTCGTCCCGCAGCGCGTGCCAGAACTCAAACGACTGCGGTGCCGGGCACTCCCCATCGCGATCCCCCACCACCACCAGCGTCGGCGTCTTCACGTTCTTGATGTAGTTGATCGCCGAACTCTTCGCATACACCGCCGGATCGTCATACACGCTCGCGCCAAAGTACGGAATCATCCACTGATCAATCGAATTTTCCCCGTAATAGCTCTGCCAGTTCGACAGTCCCGCCCCGGCCACCGCCGCGCGGAACCGCGTCGTCTGCGTCACCGCAAACATCGTCATGAACCCGCCATAGCTCCACCCGGTAATCCCCACGCGATTCCCATCCACCGGATACCGCGCAATCACCGTGTCCACGCCCTTCAGAATGTCGCGCAGATCGCCATAGCCAAAGTCCTTCCGATTCGCCGCCGCAAACTGCTCACCCTGCCCATAGCTCCCGCGCGGATTCGGCTCCAGCACAAAATATCCCAGCGCCGAAAAACTCGCCGCATTCAGGCTTCCGCCCACGCCCCAGCGCGACATCGTCGCCGCCGCCGGTCCGCCATGCACCAGCACAATCATCGGATACTTCTTCGCCGCCTGCGCCGGATCAAATCCCTTCGGCAGATGCAGCCATCCCTGCACGTGGAATCCCTCGTTCGTCCAGTTCACCGAGATGGTCCTGCCCCACAGCGCACCTGCTTCCTCGGCCACGCCGTCGTTGGCATGCGTCAGTTGCGTCAGCGCCGCAAAGCCCATCCCCATCGTCCCCATCGTACGCGCCAGATACACCTCCGGCGGATGCGAGAACGAACTCGCCGTAAACGCAAACGTCCGATGGTCAGCCGCCGCGGAAACGCTCAGGTGCAGCCGTCCATCGCCCACCGTCCCTGCCAGCGCATACACCGGCTGGCCAAAGCTCGTCGTCACCGCGCCAGCGTCTTCATCCAGAGTCATCTTCACCAGCTCGCTCTCGCCGCCGCGCAGCTCGCTCACAAACATCGTCCTGTCGTCGGCCCACGTCATCCACGCCGGCGTCGCCAGCCGTCCCGGCGTCAGGTCCACAGCGCCCGCCTCAGCCTGCGCGCCCGACGACGCGACCATCCACACATCCCCGCCCGTCGATCCCTGATCGCTCATCAGCCCGCCAATGAACGCAATCTCTTTTCCATTCGGAGACCAGCGCGGCACGGCAATCTGCAACCCATGCATCGCGCCCGTCGTCTTCGTCGGATTGAAGACAATCTCCGGCTCGCCGCCCAGCGCCTGCACATACAGGTTCGCCACCCACCAGTTGTCCTCGCCCGGCGGATTCGCCGCCGTATACGCCAGCTTCTTTCCATCCGGCGACCAGTCGTACTCATACACATGCAGCGAGGCCGGCGTCGCAAACTCCGGCTTCATCGGCTTCAGCGCCCGTGCGTCCACCGTTGCAATCCGCTGCACCTCGATTCCGTCCTCTCCAATCACCCCCGACCACGGTTTCATCGCCGCCAGCGCGCCCGCCGCGCGCGTCGCGCCTTCCACGTAGAGAAACGCAATCCGCTCCCCATAGGGCGAATACGTCGGATACCCAACCTCACCCTTCGCCGCGGAAACCTGCGTCACCGCCGCCTTCGCCTGTCCACTGGCCACGTCGCCGCTCAGCGCCGCCACAAAAATATCCTGCTGCTCGTGACCATCCGACGCACAATTGCTACGAAACGCCAGATGCCGCGAATCCGGTGCCCACGCCACGCTGCCCTCGCTGCAACGCTCCTTGTCATCCGTCCGCGCCGTCACCGCGACCGTCTTCGTCGCGTCGCTCACCGCCGCCACCGTCACGCGCATTCCCGTCGCGCTCCAGCCCGAGTACGCAATCAGCTTCCCGTCCGGCGAAATCGCCGCCGAGCTGAACCCATGCGACTTCTGCGCCGCCTTCAGCAACTGCGTCACCTGCGCCTTCACGCTGTCCTGCGCGCCCGTGTCTCCCGGCGTTGACTGCGCCAACGCGCCACAAGCCGTCGCCATCAGCGCCAGCCCCATCAAAATCCGTAGTGTCCTCATTCGTTCTCCCCTCGCTCTGAATCGAATCAAAAAATCCAACACCCACTCGTCTTCACGCTGTTGTCTTACCGCTCACGCGCGCGCCGCCTCGTGAATCGCCAGCAGCCGCTCCAGCAGCGGCTTCAGCATCTCCAGCTTCAGCGCATTCGCCCCATCCGACTTCGCCTGCGCCGGATCGTCGTGAACCTCCAGAAACACTCCATCCACACCCGCCGCCACTGCCGCACGCGCCAGCAGCGGAATAAACTCCGGCTGTCCGCCGCTCACCCCATTCGCCGCCGAAGGCTGCTGCACCGAATGCGTCCCGTCAAACACCACCGGAGCCATCCCCCGTATCACCGCCAGCGACCGCATATCCACCACCAGCGTGTTATACCCAAAACTCGCTCCGCGCTCGGTCAGGAAAATCCGCTCATTGCCCGTCGATCGCGCTTTCTCCACCGAATACTTCATATCCCACGGAGCCACAAACTGACCCTTCTTGATATTTACCGCGCGACCCGTCTTCGCCGCCGCCACCACCAGGTCCGTCTGCCGGCACAGGAACGCCGGAATCTGCAAAACATCCACCGCCTCGGCCACCGCCTCGCACTGCGCCGCCTCATGCACATCCGTCAGCACCGGCAACCCCGTCGCCCGCGCAATCCCGCTCAGAATCCTCACGCCCTCGCGCAGTCCCGGTCCGCGAAAACTCCCCACGCTCGTCCGATTCGCCTTGTCAAAACTCGCCTTGAAGATATACGGCACGCCCAGGTCGCTCGCAATCCGCTGAATCGCATCCGCCATCCCGCGCGCATGCGACTCGCTCTCGATCACGCACGGTCCTGCAATCAGAAACAGCTTCCCATCGCCCACATGCACCGGACCCACTTCAAAACCCTGCGTCATTCGCCGTCCTTCATCTTTCAGACTCTATCGCTCAAAAAAATCATCACCCGCAAGTTCGTTCGCGCGCCTGCCAATCCGCTCATGCCCGGATCCCGCGCTCACACACCCACTGGAAACGGCCTCGGACTCGACTCCTCCGCATTCGCCATCGCGCCGCCGCGCCAGCGATCAAACCGTCCCTGCAACAAACTCATCAACCCCGTATACCAGTACCCCACCACAAACAGAATCAGAAACGGAGCCGTAAAAAAATTGTTGTTCGTAAACGTGTACGCAATCGCCAGCGCAAAATACGTCCCCACCGCCAGCTCCAGCCACGGCGCCCACACCAGCCGCTTCCTGTACTTCGTCGCCTTCGATTTCTCGCCCTTCTTTGACACCGAATACTTCGGCGTCCTGGCAAACGCGCTCTTGATCCCCAGCAGCGCCTCCATCACGGCCTTCGTATTCGTAATCGTCAGCCCGATCCCCAGCGCCATCAGCATCGGCAGATACAAAAACGTCCGCTTCCACGTTCGCGGATACAGCTCCCGCTGGCTCAGCACATAGAAAATCGCAATCGACAGCGTCGAAGCCGTAAACAGCGGCACATCGATCAGCAGCATCTGCAGCCAGCCCTGATAAAACCGCACAATCATCGCCGGAATCAGCAGCGCCGTCATCAGCACCATCAGCGGATAACTCAGGTTCGCCGTCAGGTGATACACCGCCTCCACCTTGATCTGCCTCGGCACATCGGAGCGAAACATCTTCGGCAGAATCTTGATCGAGGTCTGGATCAATCCCTTCGCCCATCGCGCCTGCTGCGTCTTGAACGCCACCATCTCAATCGGCAGCTCCGCCGGGCATTCCACCTCCGGCAGATACTTGAACTTCCACCCCGCCATCTGCGACCGATAGCTCAGGTCCGTATCCTCGGTCAGCGTATCGTGCTGCCATCCTCCGGCATCCGTAATCGCCTGCCTGCGCCACATTCCCGCCGTCCCGTTGAAGTTGAAGAAATCCCCGCTCCGCGCCCGCGCTCCATGCTCCAGCACAAAGTGCCCATCCAGCAGAATCGCCTCAATCTTCGTCAGCAGGTTGTAATCCTTGTTCAGGTGCGTCCACCGCGTCTGCACCATCCCGATCTTCTCATCCGTAAAGTGATGCACCACGCGCAGCAGCCAGTCCTTCGGCGGCACAAAATCCGCATCGAAGATCGCAATCAGATTCCCCTTCGCCACCTTCAGTCCCGCGTCCAGCGCCCCCGCCTTGAACCCATGCCGATTCGTCCGATGCAGATACACAACCGGCTCGCCCGCCGCCGCGTACCGCGCCACAATCGCCGCCGCAACCTCCCGCGTCTCATCCGTCGAATCATCCAGCAACTGAATCTCCAGCTTCTCGCGCGGATACTCCAGCCCGCAGATCGCCTCCATCAGCCGCTCAATCACAAACTGCTCGTTGAACACGGGCAACTGCACCGTCACCATCGGCAGTTCTTCAAAATAAGCCTTCGGTTCCGGCTGATAGTTCTTCTTGAACTTGAAGTAGAGATACGCCATCTTGTACCGATGCAGCCCATACACCGACAACATCACCATCACCGCGAAGTACGGCAGCATCAGCGAAGCGTCAAACCAGTTCCACTCATACAGCCCGCGAAAGGTCTGGTCCGCGTACTGCATCTTCAGGTAATGCACCAGCCCGGTCTGCGGCGCAAACGCCAGCAGCTCCGCCAGCCGTGCATTCGCGACGTTTCCAGCCGAGCCAATTCCAGCCGCGACACTGTGGGCCATTCCGGCCCACGCACCATCGGCCCAACCAGCCCTGGCCCATGCAGCATCGACCCGACCAGCACCCAGCCATCCAGCGACGCTCAGCAAATTTCCGCTCCCGGCTTCATTCCGTCTGAAGTCAAGCTGATTGTAAGCGATTCCCACCGTCTTCCGTTCCCCCGTTCCTTGCCGCCCGTGCCTGCGCGGGAGTATCGTCTTCTCGTCGGCACGCTCACCTGCGGAGGTTTTCCCCAATGCCTGTTTCCGAGTCCGTCACTTCTTCCATCGCTTCGTCCATTCTCGCCGCGCCCGGCGGCAGCTTCCTGCTCGACGACCGTTCTCCCGCCGAAGTCTTCACCCCCGAAGACCTCACCGAGGAGCAGCGCCAGATCGCCGACACCGCCGACCGCTTCGCCCGCGAACAGCTTCTGCCCGCCGCCGCCCGCGTCGAAGCCAAGGAACCCGGCCTCATGCGCTCGCTGCTCGTCCAGGCCGCCGACCTTGGCTTCACGGCCGTCGATATCCCAGAGCCGTACGGCGGTCTCGGCCTCGACAAAGTCACCTCCGCGCTCGTCGCCGACCATCTCTCCGCGCTCGCCAGTTTTTCCACCTCCTTCGGCGCTCACACCGGCATCGGCACCCTGCCCATCCTCTGGTACGGCACCGAAGAACAAAAACAGCGTTACCTGCCCAGACTCGCCACCGCCGAATGGGTCGCCGCCTACGCGCTCTCCGAGTCCACCTCCGGCTCGGACGCCATGAACATCCGCACCCGTGCCACGCTCTCGCCAGACGGCAGCGAGTACATCCTCAACGGCGAAAAAATGTGGATCACCAACGCCGGTTTCGCTGACCTCTTCACCGTCTTCGCCAAACTCGACGGCGACAAATTCTCCGCCTTTCTCGTCGAGCGCACCACCCCCGGCCTCACCATCGGCCACGAAGAGCACAAACTCGGCATCCGCGGCTCCTCCACCTGTCCGCTCATCCTCGCCGACTGCCGCATTCCCGCCGCCAACCTCCTCGGCGAAGCCGGCAAAGGCCACCACATCGCCTTCAACATCCTCAACGTCGGACGCTTCAAGCTCGGCGCGGCCTGCGTCGGCGGCGCGCGTCTCGCCATCGAAGAGTCCATCCGCTATGCCAAGGATCGCGTCGCCTTCGGCAAGCCCATCGCCAGCTTCGGACTCATCCAGCGCAAAATCGCGCGCTCCGTCGCCCATCTCTTCGCCGCCGAATCCATGGCCTACCGCACCATCGGCATGATGGACTCCGCGCTCGCCGCCCTGCCCGCCAGCGCAGGCCCGCGCGAAATCCAGAAGTGCATCGAAGAGTACGCCGTCGAGTGCTCCATCCTCAAGGTCGTCGGCTCCGAGATGCTCGGCCTCGTCGCCGACGAACTCGTACAAATCATGGGTGGCTACGGCTACGTCGAAGACTACCCCGCCGAGCGCTTCTACCGCGACGCACGCATCAACCGCATCTTCGAGGGCACCAACGAAATCAACCGCATGATCGTCACCGGCTGGCTCATGAAGCGCGCCCTCAGCGGCCAGCTTCCGCTTCTGGCCGCCATTCGCAAACTCATGGACGAACTCATGCAGCCGCCGTCCTTCGACGCAGCTCCCGCCGACGAATCCCCACTCGCCCGCGAATCCCTCATCCTCGCCAGCCTGCGCAAAATCACCCTCGTCGCCGCCGGTGCCGCCTCCGAGCGCTTCATGACCGCCCTCGCCGATCAGCAGGAGGTCATGGCCGATCTCGCCGACTGCATCAGCGCCATCTTCGCGCTCGATTCCTCCATCCTGCGCGCCCGCAAGCTCACCGCCGCCCGTGCCCCGAACGCCCCGCTCGCCCAGCACATCTGCGCCGTCTTCGCCGAGGAATCCCTCGCCCTCGTCGAATCCAGCGCCCGCCGCGTCCTCGCCGCCGCCAACGAAGGCGACGCGCTCTCCATGCGCATGGCCGTCCTCCGCCGCTTCGCCAAATCCACTCCCATCGACTCCGTAGCCCTCAGCCGACAGATTGCCCAAATCTGCATCGACGCCGGAAAGTACCGTTTCTGAACTCAACTAAAAATTCCCTAAGAAAATCCTCACCTCCGCTCTGCCGGTCGCTTGCATACTCAACCTGCGACCGGCAGTTTTCTGCCCTGCGGAGTCCTCATGCAACGCTCTTTTTTCTCACCGTCCCGCCGCCGCCAGCGCTGCTCTGTCCGATCTCTCACGCCCAGTCCGGTTCTCGGCTTCGCGCTCTGTCTCGCTGCTTCCTCGCTTGCCGCACCCGCGCTGGCACAGTCCGCACTCAGCCCAATTTCCGACTCATCCGCCGATGCCGCCGCCCAGTTCCATCGCTCCCCGCTCATCACCCAGCCCATCGACCTCGACCAGCGCGTCACGCTCCCCGGTTCCCATCCCGTTCTGCCGCGTCGTGCTGTCGATCTCGGCCCAGCCACGCCCGATACCGCCGCGCCACGCCTGCTCCTGCTCCTCGGCGCTCAGAACGAGCCATCCCTCCAATCCCTGCTCCAGTCCCAGCAAAACCCCGCCTCGCCCGCGTTCCATCGCTGGCTCACGCCCGCCGATTTCGCCGCGCGCTTCGGCCTCGTTGACTCCGACCTCGCCGCCGTCACCGCCTGGCTCCAGTCCCAGGGATTCACCATCGCCCGCGTCAGCGCCGGTCGCACCGTCCTCGAATTCTCCGGCTCCGTCGCGCAGTTGCAATCCGCCTTCCACGTCGCCATCCACCGCGTCTCCGTCCCCGGCGACGAAAATCTCGCCAGCGGCCAGAACGGCAACCCCACCGGCAATCCGGACGCGGGCGAGCGCCTCATCGCCATCAACGACCCGCAAATCCCCGCCGCGCTTGCTCCAGTCATCCGTGGCTTCGCCGCTCTCGGCAACATTCCCCTCGCCAGCGCCGCCCATCGCGGACCCTCCCTCAGCTTCAACGCCGAAACCCGCAGCTTTCACGCCAACCCCGCCCAGCCCAATTCCGCTGCGTCCAGTTCCGCACTGCCCGGAATCCATCCTCAATACACCACCACCTCGGCCACAGGAAACTTCCTCGCTCTCGGACCCTCCGACGCGGCCACGCTCTACGACCTGCCCAATCACGCCCTCAACGCCGCCTTCACCGGCACCTCGCTCGACGGCACCGGCGCGACCATCGCCATCGCCGCCACCTCCAACATCGACCCCACCCAGGTCGCCAACTACCGCTCGCTCTTCGGCCTCGCCGCCAACGCGCCCACCGTCGTCCTTGACGGAGCCACCGATCCCGGCATCACCTCCACCGCCGTCCAGTCCTACCTCGACACCGAGGTCGCCGGCGGACTCGCGCCCGCCGCCCGCATCCTGCTTTACACCGCCGCCGACACCAACGTCGACTCCGGCCTCAATCTCGCCCTCGTCCGCGCCATCGACGACAACCTCGCCGACATCCTCGTCGTCAGCGCCTCGGCCTGTGAATCCTCACTCGGCACCAGCGGCAACGCCTTCTACAACACTCTCTGGGAACAAGCCGCCGCGCAGGGCATCTCCGTGCTCGTCGCCGCCGGAGACTCCGGCACAGCGGCCTGCGACGACCCGACCCTCGAAACCGCCGCCACCGGCGGACTCGCCGTCAACGGCCTTGCCTCCACGCCCTGGAATCTCGCCATAGGCGGCACCGACTTCGCCGTCCTCGCCGGACCCGACGGCGGCGGAGCCAACTTCCCCAACTACGTCTCCACCACCAACGCTCCCGGCTCGCTGCTCTCCGTCCTCGGTTACATCCCGGAAGTCCCCTGGAACGAATCCTCCACCGCCTACCCACCCGCCACGCTCGCCCAGAACATCGCCCTGCCTGTGCCCTACGCTTCCATCCTCGCCGCCGGTGGCGGAGCCAGCTCCTGCTCGACCGCCACGCTCACCGCCACCCAGGCCAGCACCTGCGCCAGCGGCTACGCCAAGCCCTACTGGCAATCCGCGCCCGGCGTGCCGTCCGACGGCGTTCGCGACCTGCCCGATCTCTCGCTCTTTGCCTCCACTGGTTTTGATTACGCCGCCTGGGGCATCTGCACCGACCAGGACACCGACGCCTCCGGCAATCCAGTCCCCGACTGCCAGCCCGGAACCAACGGCCAGTTCAACCTCACCTCCACCGGCGGAACATCCTCGGCCACCGCCGCCATCGCCGCCATCCTCGCGCTCGTCCGCCAGTCCACCGGCGCGCGGCTCGGCCAGCCCGCTGCCGTGCTCTATAACCTCGCCCGCACCCAGCCATCCGTCTTCCACGACGTCACCACCGGCAACAACTCCGTCGCCTGCCTCGCCGCCACGCCCAACTGCCAGTCCAACTCCCTCGGCTCCGACTTCCTCACCGGCTTCAACGCCGCCGCCGGATGGGACCAGGCCACCGGCCTCGGCAGTGTCGACGCCGCCGCGCTCGTCGCCGCCTGGTCGTCCGTCCCGCTCGCCTCCACCACCACCCAGCTCACCGTCACCCCGTCCAGCGTCCAGCACGGCCAGCCCGTCACCGTCACCATCGCCGTCACCGCCGGCTCGTCCACCCCCACCAGCCCTGCCACGCCCACCGGCTCCGTCGCCCTCCACGCCGACAACGCCAACCCTGTCTTCACGCCGGAAGGCGTCGCCGTCGGCGCTTACCCGCTCGTCGCCAACGGTTCCACCGGCCCGCTCACGCTCACCAGCCTTCCCGGCGGCACTTACCCGCTCACCGCCTCTTACGGCGGCGCAGCCTCGCTCGCCGGCAGCACTTCCCAACCCGTCACCATCTCCATCACGCCGGAGTCGAGCACCACTCTGCTCACCTGGTCGGTCACCGACCCGGCCACCGGCTCCGTCGCCGCCAACTCCGCCATACACTACGGCTCGCTCGTCCAGTTTCTCGCGCAGCCCTACGGCAACGCCTCGCCCACCGTCAACGGCACGCTCCAGCCCGACGGCGCAGCCACCGGCACCGTCTCCTTCGCCTTCGGAACCACCCCGCTCAGCACCCAGCCGCTCGGCATCGGCGGCACCGCCGCCACCACCCCCTCGCTGCTGCCCACCGGCACCGCCACCGTCTCGGCCAGTTACTCCGGCGACGCCAGCTTCAACCCCAGCACCGCCGCCGCGCCGCTCACCGTCGCCCCGGCCACCACCACGCTCACGCTCACCAGTTCGGCCACCACGTACACCGGCTCGCCCATCACCTTCACCGTCCAGCTTGCGGCGGACAGTCTCGGCGTCGCGCCCACCGGCTCCATCGCGCTCAGGAACGGCTCCACAACCCTTGCCACCGTCCCGCTCGCCGGTCTCGCCGCCTCGTCCACATCGCTTGCCTCTGGCTCGGCCACTCTCACGCTCAACCCTCCGCCGCCCGGCGCCAACTCGCTCACCGCCACTTACTCAGGCGACGCCAATTATGCCGCGTCCACCTCGCCCGGCGTCCTCATCCACGGCGTTGCCAACTTCTCGCTCACCGCTCCGCCCGTCACCGTCAACTCCATTCACTCGACCGCCGCCGACACGCTCACGCTCACCTCGCTCTCCGGTTACTCCGGCACGGTCCTGCTCACCTGCAAGCTCACCGGCTCCACCACCGCTCCCAACCCGCCGCAGTGCGGCCTTGACCCTGCCTCGGTCCCGCTCGCCGCCAACGCCACGGCCCAGCCGCTGCTGCTCATCTTCGGCGCCGGAACCCAGCTTCCATCCGGTGTCACAGCCGGAGGCATCGCTCCGCCCGGACTTGCGTTCCTGGTCGCTCTGTTGCTTCTTCCGCTCTGCCGCGCGCGCCGCCGGGCCAGCCTTTCGAGCATCAGTCGCAACACAGCCCGCCTGCTCCTGCTCGCGCTGCTCCTGGCCACCGCCGCGCTGCCCTTCACGGCCTGCGGAGGCTCATCCTCACTCATCACCGCCGGAACCTACAGTATTCAGGTCACCGCCACCGACAGCCAGAACTCGGCCATCACCACCAGCGCCACGGTCGCCGTCACGGTCCAGTAGCTGCGCGCCGATTTCTCCCAATTCCGTCCGATTTTCTCCGCCCACAGCGCGCCAGAAACGTGCTACAAGTGAGGGGATGGAAGACCGCACCCAGCTCTACACCCCGCGGGAAGCCGCGCGCATGCTCGGCATCAGTTACCCCGCCATCAAGAAGTGGATTCTCGACGGCAAGCTCAGGACCACGCTCACTCCCGGCGGCCATCATCGCCTCAGCCTGGCCCATCTCCGCCCATTCCTCGTCGCCGACAGCGCGCGCGCCGACCAGCAATCCCGCACTCGCTACCGCCGCGTCAGCGGACGCAACCAACTTGTCGGCACCATCACGAGCCTCCGCATCGAAGGATTGATGGCCGAGGTCGTCCTCACCGTCGGCGACTTCGAGATGATGGCCATCATCACCGCCGACGCCGCCCGCGAACTCGGCCTCGCCAAAGGCGAACGCGTCGCCGCCCTCGTCAAATCCACCGACGTCATGATCGAGCGCCTCGACCTCTGAAATCGCTGTGGAGGATCGCTGAGACCTCAGCCGCTAGGGATCAGTCGTCAGGGATCAGTCGTCAGGGGTCAGTCGTCTGAGGCTATTCGTCCTCAGCTTCCCGTCAACCTCCGTAAAACCATCCCGCGACCAGCGGGAGCGGCTACAATCTCCGCGTCCTCCACGCACGGCGCGCAAAGCGTGCGGCTGCTTCATGCAATGCCGACCATCGGGAGCGCCACAGCAGTTCGTGGCGCGCAAAGCGCGCGGCTGCCCCACGCAGTGGTTGACGTAACGATTCGATAAATATAAATTCGTAGCATCCGGCGCGGTCGGTTTCAGCAAGCGGATCCCGCGCGTCTCCATCCTGTGAGGTTCCGTGGCTCGTCCTGCTTTTCTCTCCCGCTGCTGTGCGTTTCGATGGTGGATTCTTATTCTTTTCTTCGCGCTGTTCCCGTTCCGCGCCCGCGCGCAGGCCACTCTCGCCGGCACCGTCCAGGATTCCTCCGGCGCTGTCGTTCCCAGCGCATCCGTCGCCGTCACCAGCCTCGATACGGACCTGCAACGCGCCACCGTCACCGACGGCAGCGGTCATTTTGAGGTCCAGTCCCTGCCTGTCGGCAGTTACCAGCTTCAGGTCTCCGGCTCCGGATTCGCCGCCATCACCCGCACCGGCATCCACCTCGTCATCGGCCAGGACGCGCAACTGACCTTCACCCTCCATCCCAGCGCCGTCCCGCAGCGCGTCGTCGTCAACGCCGACGCCTCGCCCGTCAGTCTGTCCACGTCCGACATCTCCGGCCTCGTCAGCGGCGCTCAGATTCGCAATCTCCCGCTCAACGGCCGCAGCTACGACGAGCTGCTCACCCTCAATCCCGGCATCGTCAACTTCACCGACCAGAAGGTCGGCGGCGTGGGCATCACCAACTCCACCGTCGGCAACAACTTCTCCGTCTCCGGCAACCGTCCCCAGCAGAATCTCTTCCTGTTGAACGGCATCGAGTTCACCGGCGCGGCGGAGAACAACATGCAGCCCGGCGGCGTCAGCCAGCTCCTGCTCGGCGTCGAATCCGTTCAGGAGTTCAACGTCCTCCGCGACAGTTACAGCGCCGAATACGGCAAGCGGCCCGGCGCACAGGTGCTCATCGTCACCCGCGGCGGCACCAACCAATACCACGGCTCGCTCTACGAGTTCCTCCGCAACAGCGCCCTGGACGCGCCCAACTACTTTGACAAAGGCTCCACGCCGCCCTTCCAGCGCAACCAGTTCGGCGCGGCCCTTGGCGGACCCATTCGCCACGACCGAACATTCCTCTTCGCCAACTTTGAAGGACTCACCCAGCATCTCCACCAGACCGGCGTCGCGCTCGTACCGGACACCAACGCCCGCAACGGCTATCTCCCCTGCAAGCTCGTCTCGCCCACGCCCGATCCCTGCCCGGCGGACGGATTGTATTACGTCGGCGTCGCCAACTCCGTCACCCCGCTGCTCTCGCTCTGGCCCACTCAATCCGTCGGCGCACCCGACTTCGGCGGCATTGCCGAATCCTTCAGCAGTCCGCTCCAGACCATCCGCGATGACTACGGCACCACGCGCCTCGATCAGA
This sequence comes from Acidobacteriota bacterium, assembly GCA_021846275.1. Classification (GTDB taxonomy): domain Bacteria; phylum Acidobacteriota; class Terriglobia; order Terriglobales; family Acidobacteriaceae; genus Acidicapsa. The sequence continues at coordinate 788,724 of JAJZBZ010000001.1, read as the reverse complement.
TCTTCTCCGCCGCCGACACCCTCACCGCCGTCTACACCATCGACGACAGCGCCTCCGTCACCCCCACCAGCGCCAACCTCTACAGCACCGACCTTGAATCCCTCCGCGAACAGGTCCTGAGCCTCAGCGAAACCCACGTCTTCTCCCCATCCCTGCTCAACACCGCCCGCGTCGGCTTCTCCCGCGGAGCTTACTACTACACCGGCGAACCCACTCCCGCCACTCCCGCCGCCAGCGTCGGCGGATTCGTCTCCGGCCATCCCGTCGGCACCGTCGTCGTCGGTGGCAGCGCCGCCGCCAACCCCGCCGCCCAGGTCAGCCTCGCCGGCAGCAACACCGGCAGCAATCTCGACATCAACCGCAACCTCTTCACTTACGACGACAAGCTTACCCGTGACTCCGGACGCCACAACATCAGCGCCGGCCTCTGGCTCCAGCAGCTCCAGTCCAACGAAGACCTCGCGCTCACCCAGTTCGGCCAGGCCACCTTCACCGGACTCCAGCAGTTCCTCTCCGGCACCGTCGGCAGCTTCCTCTACGATCCCACGCCCACCGAAATGAACTGGCGCTCGCTCCTCGGGGCCTGGTTCGTTCAGGACACCATCCGACTCGCGCCCTCGCTCACTCTCACCGCCGGATTCCGCGACGAATTCACCGACGGCTGGAACGAAGCGCATGGCCGCGCCTCCACCTTCGTCTTCCAGAACGGCATCATCCAGACCCAGCCCCGCATCGCCAGCTCCGCCCTCACCGCCAACCACGCGAAGTTTCTCCCGCAGCCGCGCCTCGGTCTCGCCTGGTCGCCTTTTGACTCCAAAACCGTCCTCCACGCCGGCTTCGGCATGTACAACGAGCTTCAGGACGCTCTCGGCTACCGCATGGACCAGAACGCGCCCTTCAATCCCTCTTACTCCATCGCCAACCTGCCCGTCTCGTCGCTTCCGCTGCCCGTCTCGCCCATCCCCGCCAACGCCAAAATCGCTCCCGGCGGCGTCCAGCCCGATCTTCGCACCCCCACGCTGCTCTCCTGGTCCCTGCGCGTCCAGCGCGAACTCACCCCAAACACCGTCTTCACCCTCGGCTACATCGGCTCCCACGGCTACCACCAGATCGTCAGCCTCGACGACAACGAACCAACCCCCGACCAGTGCCCATCCGCCGCCTGCCCAGCCACCTACTCCGGCAAATTCCCCGCGCCGCTCGCCGGCTCGCCCGTTCCAGCCGGCAGCTATTACATCCCCGCCGGCACTCCGGCCGCCAACCCGGCCCTCGGCGCTGCCTGGGCCTGGTTCTCCGTCGGCAGCTCGTCCTACAATGCCCTCCAGGCCGACCTCAACCACCGCATGAGCCACGGCTTCCAGTTCCGCGCCGTCTACACCTGGTCCAAAGCCCTCGACGACGGCGACTCCCTCAACGCCACCGCCGCCGGCAACGCCCCCGGACTCGTCTCCAATCCCTTCGACATTCACGCCGACTGGGGTCCGGCCACCTACGACGTCCGCAACGTCGCCGTCCTCGACGGCAGCTACGAACTCCCCTTCGGCTCCGACCGCGCGCTGCTCCACAACGCCAACCCCTTCGTCACCGCCGTCCTCAGCGACTGGACCCTCAACTCCATCGTCACCCTCCAGTCCGGATTTCCCTTCACGCCCCAGCTCAGCTACAACCCCTCCAACAACGGCGACATCCGCAACCCCGTCCGCCCCTTCGCCAACCCCGACTTCCACGGTTCGCCCATCGAGCACACGCCCACACAGTGGTTCAACCCCGCCGCATTCCTCGCTCCACCCACCGACAGCGGCTTCTACGGCAACCTCACCCGCGACTCCCTCACCGGCCCCGCCATCGCCACCTGGGACTACTCCATGTTCAAGTCCATCCCCGTCCACCACACCCTCACCGCCCAGTTCCGCGCCGAGTTCTTCAACCTTCTCAACCACGCCAACTTCAACACGCCGAATCTGGTCACCTTCACGCCTTCCGGCGTCTCGCCCACCGCCGGCGTCATCACCAGCACCAGCACCACCTCCCGCCAGATCCAGTTCGCCCTCAAACTCCTCTGGTAACCATTGCATGGAGCAGAGCAGCCGCGCGGCTCCCCGACGTCAGCAAGTCGTCAGTCGTCAGTAAAGCCCTTGCCGTTGCTTTTGTTGTTTCCCGTGCCTTTGCATTTTTGTTGTCATTCCCGCAGGGAATCTGCTTCTGTCTTTCCTGTCGTCCTCTGCAAGCGCCCAACCGCGACCAGCGGGAGCGGCAACAAACAGTCGTGGCGCGCAAAGCGCGCGTCCGCTGCATGCAATGCCTGCATGCAATGCTCATTCCCACAGGGAATCTGCTTCTGTCTTTCCTGTCGTCCTCTGCAAGCGCCCACCCGCGACCAACGGAAGCGCCACAAACAGTCGTGGCGCGCGAAGCGCGCGTCCGCTGCATGCAATGCCTGCATGCAATGCTCATTCCCGCAGGGAATCTGCTTCTGTCTTTCCTGTCGTCCTCTGCAAGCGCCCACCCGCGACCAACGGAAGCGCCACAAACAGTCGTGGCGCGCGAAGCGCGCGTCCGCTGCATGCAATGCCGTCCGCTGCATGCAATGCCTGCATGCAATGCAATTATTTCGCTTTGTGCTACAGTCACTGCATTGCGGTCCGTCTGCTCGTCAGATGGGCCGTTTTTCATTTGATGGAGGAAGCGAAAGATGGAAGCATCTGTATTGGCGGAACTCAAAGTGGAGTTGGTGCGTCTGGCTGAGCGAGCCTCGCGGCCCGGTCACAGTCAGTTGGACAAACTCCTTTACCAAAGTCTCTTGGAGCGCGTTCTTGCCGAGAGCCGTGCCGGCTCCTACCTGCGCGTCAGCGGAGCCGCCGCCGGGAACGCGGCCATCGTCGCCTGCGCCGCCGCCTACAACGAGGTCTACCTCGAGTTCGTCGAGAGTGACTGCGGCGAACCGCAAGCCAGGCAGAAGGCCCGTGCCGTCTGGCACGCCGCGCTCCCGCCGCTCACCACCTCTGACAACATCCGCGACTTCGTCGCCTGCGTCGCCTACGGCCTGGCCACGGAAATGGTCGGCGAGCAGAAGGCCGCGCGCATGCTCTACGCCGCCCAGGTCGCTCAGAGCAACCTGAAAATCCAGTCAGCCGCTGCCGCCCTGGAGGAAAAGAACAAACGTCGCGGCCCGTACAACACCCGTTCCAAATCGCAAAACGAAATTCCCGTAAGCGACGTGCAATCATGAGCCTACCAAAACTGAAATCACGCGAAACCCGTGCAAACCAAATGAAATCAGTGAATTACGCAAAATACCACCCCCCCCCATGGGGGTGGTAACCAAAATACCAGAGACAAAAGAGTAAACATCAGTCATGGAAAGGAATAGAAATCAATCAGATAGAGGATAAGTGTAAAGTCAGAAGCCAGTCGAAACGCGCAGCCGCCTTCGCACCCTCGTCGCCGTCGGATGCATTGCTTGCCGTCGGTTCCAACCGCCAGTCCCGGCAAACCCAAGCTTCAATCCTCCAACCAAAAAAAATCTCCCAATCTGGATAACTAAATCTTTAGTTGATGCGTCCTATGCAGTGACGCCCGGATCACGGGCTGCGAACTCCGAAAGCTGCGAAAGGGAACTGCGATGCCGCCCAAAAAGTCCGCAACGCTCACCGAAGCCGAGCTTCGACTCATGAAAATCCTCTGGACTCGCGGCGAATCCGGTGTCGCCGAACTGGTCGCGGCAATTCCCGACGGCGAATCCATCGCCTACAACTCCGCCCTCACCACCATCCGCATCCTCGAAAAGAAAGGCTACGTCACGCACCGTCAGGCTGGCCGCGCATTCCTTTACCGCCCCGCCGTCGCTCAGCACGAAGCCAGCCAGTCCGCAGTCCAGCATCTGCTCACGCGCTTTTTTGGCAACTCCCGCGAGCAACTCGTGTTATCACTTCTGGGCGACGCCTCGCTCAGCCGCGAAGAGATCGACCGCCTTCGCACCGTCATCGACCAGGCCACTACCAGCCATAAAGAGCCGGAGAAATAACCCATGGCGAGCATCCTCAACTCCATCAGCACCGCCGTTCCCGCGCCGCTCGCCCACCTGTTCACGCGCCTGCTTCTGCTCGGCTTCGCCGCCAGCCTGGCCACGCCGCTGCTCTGCGTCCTGCTCAGTTCCGACCCATTCCGCCTCGCGCCCCGCTGGTCGCGCCGCATCCCGGCCCGCCTGCGCTTCCGCGTACTCGCCGCATCCTTCGCGCTCATGCTCGCCGCGCCCCTGCTCACTGCGTACTTACCCGCCGCGTCCATACTTAACGAGACCTGGCCCACTTCGCCCCATCTGTTTTCTCACGCGCTCGCCGCCACCGCCGCTCACTCCGTTTCGCATCCTGTCTCTTCCATGCGCGTTTTGCCCGTCTTTGCCTCAGCCGTTGCGCTCCTCTGGCTGCTCGCCTCCGCCAGTTTCGCGCTGCGACTGTTCCGTGATTTTCTGCGCGTGCGCCAGTTGCGTCGCTCCGCCCAGCCGCTTCACGATGAAATCATCGCAAACCAGCCGTGCCCGATTGCAATCTCAACTCAGATTTCGTCACCCTGCCTCACGGGACTGTTTTCGCCCCTGGTTCTATTGCCCGCATCGCTGCCCGCTCAGCTCGCTCCGTCTCAGCTTGCCGCCATCCTTGAGCATGAGTTCGCTCACCTGCGCCGCCACGATCCCCTCACCAATCTCCTCCAGAAGCTCGCGCTGGTTGCCTTCCCGCTTCATCCCGGCCTACACCTGCTTGACCGCTGGATGAGCCGCGAGCGCGAGCACGCCTGCGACGAATGGGTTCTGCTCCGCTCCCACGCCGCGTGCGACTACGCCGCCAGCCTTGTCGACGTTGCCAGTGCCGCAGTCAGCGTCGCAGCATTCGCCGCCCCGCTCGCCGCCGTCGGTTCTCGTTCGGAGCTGTCTTCGCGCATCGAGCGCATCGTCCGTCCCGTGCCCGCGCTGCCGCGTCGGCTCGCCGCGACGCTCGCCATCCTGCTCACCGCAGGCAGCGCATCGCTGGCCGCGCTGCTCATCCACCTTACGCCGTCCATCTCCTTTTCCCCGGTGAATGCGACAAATCATTCCGCAAATCATTCTTACGAGCAGGCCGCTCGATCCTCGACCGAGCCAGCCAACTCCTACCTGCCGCCCGCACCGCGCATGGTTCTCACCGCTTTTCGCGAACCCGCGCCAGCGCGACCGGAAGAACAGTCGCTCGCCACGCCTGGATCGTCGTCCCGCCGCGCTCACTCTCCCGTTCGCGCTGTGAATACAGCGTGGGGCGAACCCGCGCCGGTGCCACTGCCCGCGCCCGCAACCCGACATCCTGCTCCGCGCCAGCCTGTATTGGAAGCCTCGCTCAGCAACGCGCAGCCGGTGGAGGAGCCAGTCTACGCGCTGGTCGTCGAGTCCACGACCATCACCGAATCATCCTTCGTCATCGGACCGGCTTCGCTCGGCCCCGAAGACGCTTCGCTTCCACAGCCGACTCCGTCGGCGCAGGCCACAGCCATCCGCGCCGCGCAGCCCACCGAACAGAAGCCGCGGCAGGCTTCTGAATCCGCCCCGGCCACGCGACAGATTTTCTACTCCATCGTGACCACCACCCTGCGCATCACGCCCGCCGAGCACATTCGGCTGGAGCAGGCCTGGCTGGCTCGCAAACTCTGACCCTTCATTCAATCAACCGGGCCTGACCACGGCCCTCAACAGCAAGGAGATTCGCCATGAACAAAGTAACTAATCGATTAGTTGACACCCTCCGCCGTGTGGCCATTCCCGCCGCAGCCGTTCCGGCGGCGGCCATCGCAGTCACGCTCGGCGCCGCCGTCCTCGGAACCCACTATGCCGACGTTCACGCCGCAAGCGCCGCCGTTTCGCCCATCGACGACAGCAGCGTTTCCGCTCTGGAGTCGCTCGACAACGCCGTCGAAGCCGTCGCCGCGCGCGTCACGCCCACTGTCGTCAACGTCTCCGTCACCGCCCGCCCCACCAGCGACGATGACGATCAGGCCGAAGGCGGCCCGCAGGGCATGCAGCCCGGACCGCAGGGCATGCAGCCCGGCCAGCTCCCGCCCGGCCTGCAACAGTTCTTCTTCGGCGGCCCCATGGCTCCGCAGCAACAGCAGCAAAACCCTGTCGAGCACGCCGTCGGCAGCGGCGTCATCATCTCGCCCGACGGCTACATCCTCACCAACAATCACGTCGTCAACGGTGCCGTGAACATTCAGGTCACACTCGATGACCGCCGCGTCTTCCCGGCCAAACTCGTCGGTGCGGACAAGCTCACCGACCTTGCCGTGCTCAAGATTGACGCAACCAAACTGCCCTTCATCGGCTGGGGCAACTCTCAGAATCTTCATCCCGGCCAAACCGTCCTCGCCTTCGGAAGCCCCTTCGGCTACTTCCGTTTCTCGGTCACGCGCGGCATCGTCAGCGCCATCAACCGTCCCAACCCATTCACCAATGATCCGCGCAAGCCCGGCGGATTCATCCAGACCGACGCGGCCATCAATCCCGGCAACTCCGGCGGCCCGCTTGTCAACGCGCGCGGCGAACTCGTCGGCATCAACACCTTCATCATCTCCAACAGCGGATCCTTTGCCGGCGCCGGCTTCGCCATTCCCGCTCAGATCGCGCAATCCATCTCCCAGCAGATCATCGCCCACGGCGCGGTCCACCACGGCTACCTCGGCATCACGCTCAACGACGTGACGCCGCAGAATGCCAGCTTCTTCAATCTGCCCGACGCCTCCGGCGCCATCATCAGCCAGGTCGCGCCGTCCTCGCCGGCCTCGGAAGCGGGCCTCAAACAGGGCGATGTCATCCGCTCCCTCAACGGCAACCGGATTGAAAGCGGCAGCGACCTTCAGGTCGATGTCAGCGAGATGACTCCGGGCAACAAAATCAGCCTCGGCGTCGTCCGCGATGGCAAGTCAATCACCATTCCGGTCTCCATCGGCGAATATCACAACAACGCCGAAGTCGCCGACAACGGCGACGGCGCCTCGATGCGCGGCGCGCGGCTCGGCCTCGCCGTCACCGATCTCTCTCCCGATGTTCGTGGCCAGCTTAACCTGCCCGATCAGGTCAACGGCGTCGCGGTCGCAAACGTGAAGCCCGGCAGCCCAGCCGACGAGGCCGGCATCGCGCCCGGCGACGTGATCCTGCAACTCGATCGCAAGCCCGTCACATCGGCGCAACAGTTCGCCAGTTCCGTCCACGCGATGCCCGCCAATCAGAGCGTCATGTTGCTCGTCTGGTCCCGCGGCGGCACCACCTACCGCGTTCTCCAGCCGTCGCAGTCCATTCAGAACGGTGACTGAAATCGAACCCTGAAAACGGAGCCTGCAATCCAAAACTGCAATCGAAACCGGCTCCATACGCGGAACGAAACCCGCAATCCCAGCCAGAGCCGAAGCCATACGCTTCGGCTCTGGCTTTTGCGGCTGCATTGCGTGCCACCGGGTCATCAGCCAGCGCTCAGCGCGCACGGCGCTGGAAACCTCCGCATCCGTTCTCCTCATCGAGCAACGTTTGATGCGGCGAACAAAATAATCTCCGTTTTTGACTTCGCTCCGCACGCCTCGTATCCTGAGGGGACTGAGTTCCATCCAGTCGCAGGCGGAGTGACGCAAACCGTCCGCGCGCGGCAAAAAATAACTGTAACCACCAGGATGCTCGGGAAGGCGGTGAAAATCCGCCACTGCCCCGCAACTGTAAGCGCACGAACGATTCCAGCGTGGAGAAATTCAACCCGCCGAGAATGGTTCTTCATTCATCAAAGCCACTGGAGAATCCGGGCAACCGGCAAACTCCGGGAAGGCGATGAGTGGCTGAGGCGTAAGTCAGGAGACCGGTCCTGCGGTGATTTCCATGCTGACGTTCCGAGGGGGACGGAAGGAGAAAGATGCGTATTCTTCGCTGGCGTTCGCGCCTGTCCATTCTGCTTTGCCTGGCTTTATTCCCAGCCCATTTCGCCCTTGCCGCCGTCATCAGCGGCACCGTCCGCGACACCAAGGGCGCAACCATTCAGGGCGCAACCATCCTGCTCGGCGTCAACGGCAGATACATCCACCAGACGCGCTCGCGATCCGACGGCACATTCCAGTTCGTCACCGGCCAGAGCGGTCGCTTCACGCTCGTCATTCAGGCCAGCACCTTCCGCCAGCTCAACGTCCCCGCCTTTTACGCCGGACGCTCCGACACCGTCGAGCGCACGCTGGTTCTGGAGCCGGAGTGGGTCCATGAATCCATCGTCGTCACCGCCACCGGCACGCCCGTTCCCCAGGACGAAACCAGCGAGCCAACCTCCGTGCTCACGCCCATTGATCTCGATCGCCAGGAAGACTTCGTCAACGCCATGCGCATCGAGCCTGGCGTCGGCGTCGTGCAAACCGGAGAGTACGGCGCGCAGACATCGCTCTTCATTCGTGGCGGAGACTCGGACGCCAGCCTCACCCTGCTCGACGGCATCCCCATCGATGAGATCGGCGGCGTCTTCGACTACGGCAACATGGCCACCACCGGCATTCAGAGCGTCGAAACCTATCGCGGGCCGGACAGCAGTCTCTACGGAGCCGACGCCGCCTCCGGCGTCGTTCAGTTTCACACGCCACAAGGATTCACCAGCTCGCCCACGGTCACCTATCGCGGCGACGTGGGCAACTTCAACACTTCGCGCAACGAACTGGAGCTGGCCGGCAGTCACACGCAATTCGATTACTACGGCGCGTACTCCTGGCTGCAAACCGCCAACGCGCTCCCCATGGACCAGTACCATGAGGGCGCGGCAGCGGGAAACATCGGCTGGCAGCCGACGGCAAATCTCGCCCTGCGCGGAACTGCTCACTACATCGTCTCCGCCGTCGGCGTGCCCAACGCCTGGAACTTCTACTTCATTCCCGACGACCGCAAACAGAGCGACCAGAATCTCTACGTTGCCGGAATGCTCGACTATCAGGCCACGCCCGACTTCCACAACCGCGTCGAATACGGGGCCACGCGCAAGCGCGAGCAGTCCCAGCAGTGGTACGCCGCCGGCATCTGCGAGCCGATCAACACCTGCAATCTCGCCTATCCCAACGCCGGCAACTTCTACGGCGAGGACGTGACGATTCGCGGCGCCAACGGCTACCAGGTCGTCGGACAGGCGCTGCTCGATTACTCCACCGGCAACGGCGCGGTCTACCCCAACCGACTCGATCTCGTCTCCAATCGCGATCAGGTGCAGTACCAGGGCGACTACCACTTCACGCCGCACATCACCGGACTCATCGGCTTTTTCTACCAGAACGAGCGCGGAGCCGAGCGAGAGCCGGTCTACGCGCTCAACGACGAGGTCGAGCGCAATAACTACGACTACCTGGCCGAGCTGACCGGCGATTTTCACAGCCGGTTCTTCTACACCCTCGGCGGCAGCCTCGAACGCTACCAGCTTTTCGGCACCCAGGTCACGCCGCGCTTCGGACTCAGCTACTACCTCATCCGCCCGCGCCACGGCGTCTTCAACGGCACGCGCCTCAACTTCGACTTCGCCGAGGGCGTCCGCGAACCAACCGTCGCCGATCAGTCCGGCTCGCTCTACACATTCCTCGAAGAAAATGGCGGCGCGTCCACCATTCAGGCGCTGCACATTCCACAACTCGAAGCGCCCACCTCGCGCACCTGGCAGGGCGGCCTCGATCAGGGCCTGCTCGGCGAGCGAATGTTCTTCCACCTCAACCTTTTTCACAACGAATTCGGCCGTCAGATCGAGTCCGTCGGCGTCGGCCTCATTCCGCAGCTACTGCCCGGCCTCACCGCCGCGCAACAGCAGCAGCTTGAAGCCGAGCTGAACAACGACGGAGCCTTCTCGCTGACCATCAACTCCGAAGCCTTCCGCGCCATGGGCATCGAAGCCACGATTGACGGCGGCGTCGGCCACGGCTTCCGTTACAAGGCCGGTTACACCTATCTCGACGCGGTGATTCAGCGCTCCTTCAGCAGCGACAATCAGGCCCTGCTCAGCGGAACCGAGCCAACATTGAACGGCATTCCCATCGGCATTTATTCGCCGCTCGATGGCGCTCGCCCATTCCGTCGCCCGCCCAACAGCGGCTATTTCTCCGCCAGCTATGCGGGCACGCGCTGGACCGTCCTCGGCACCGGAGCCTTCACCAGCCGCAGCGACGACTCCACCTTCCTTGGCTACATGGACATCAACCAAGGCAACTCGCTGCTGCTTCCAAACCGCAACCTCGATTTCGGCTACGCTGATCTCGACCTCGGCGGCAGCTTCCAGTTGCTCCAGCACCTGGCCCTCTACGGCCAGGCGGAAAACCTGCTCAGCGACCAGCACATGGCTCCCATCGGCTATCCCAGCCTGCCATTCACCTTCCGGCTTGGCCTGCGCATCGCCGTCGGCAAGCAGTCCGCCACGCCGCTGCACTGAGGATGGTTTGCCGAGTGTAGCCTACGCCGGAGCAGGTCAGCAGCAGCCTTGAGCGGTGGCCGCTGATCCCATCGCTCCGGCGGCGGCTTCGGGCGGCAGAATCCATCCGCCGCCCAGCACCTCATCGCCGTCATAGAAGACAGCCGAATGTCCCGGCGTCACGGCCCGCTGTGGCTCGTCAAAGCGCACACGCACGCGATCCTCGCCGACAGGTTCCAGCGTTGCCGCCGTCGGCTGCTGGCTGTGCCGTATGCGCACTTCGGCCCGGCGCGGCTCGTCGAGCGCGGCAATCCCGATCCAGTTCAGCCGATGCACCAGCAGCGACGCCCGGTTCAGTTCCATCTCCGGCCCAACCGTCACACTCTTCGACGCCGGATCGATATGCAGCACATAGAGCGGGTTTGGCGCGAAGATGCCCAGTCCCTTGCGCTGCCCGATGGTGAAGTTGTGAATCCCCTCGTGCTGCCCCAGCGTCTCGCCGCTCGTCGAGACAAGCTCGCCAGCCGAGTCCGGCAGCCGCTCGCCCTGCTCGTCCAGATAGTTGGCAATGAACTGCTTGTAGTCGCCGCCGGGAATGAAGCATATCTCCTGCGAATCCGGCTTGTCGGCCAGGGTCAGGCCGCTGCTCCGGGCAATCTCCCGCACTTCCGGCTTTGTGCTCTCGCCCAGCGGAAACAGCGTATGCGCAAGCTGCTCCTGCGTCAGTCCAAACAGAAACCACGTCTGATCCTTGGCCAGGTCCGCCGGACGCCGCAGAATCCATCGCCCGCGCGCGGCATCGTACTCATTGCGCGCGTAGTGGCCCGTCGCAATCTTCGTCGCGCCAATCTGCCGCGCCGTCTTCAAGAGCTGGTCAAACTTCAGGTGGTTATTGCACAGCGAGCAGGGAATCGGCGTCCGCCCGTTCAGGTAATCCCGCACAAACGGCTGCACCACGTCGTGCTCAAATCGATCCTGCTGGTTCACCACATAGTAGGGAATGCCCAGCGTCTCGGCCACACGCCGCGCATCGTAAACATCATCCAGCGAACAGCACCGTCCCGTCGAGCGCGTCGGCACGCCCGGCTTGCCCGCCAGCCGATTCTGGTCCCACAGTTGCAGCGTCAGCCCAATCACATCCGCGCCCTGCGCGCGCAACATCGCCGCCACGGTCGAAGAGTCCACGCCGCCGGACATCGCCACCGCGATCAGATCCTTCGCCGCGTTCGCAGCCGAAATTGCCGTCGCCGTGCTCATGCCAGCGTTCCCGCCAGCGCCGGTGACAGCGCCCGCAGCCGCTCCACGGCAGGCGGCAAAATCTCCAGCACCGCGTCCACATCCGCTTCAGTGGCCGTCTTCAGCAGGCTCAGCCGCAGACTCGCCCGCGCGCGCGTCTTGTCCAGCCCCATCGCCATCAGCACATGCGATGGCTCCGTCGCCCCGGAGTGGCAGGCCGAGCCGCCAGAGACCGAAACGCCCTTCAAATCCAGCGCAATCACCAGCGCCTCGCTGTCCACCGAGTCAAACCAGAGATTCGTCGTGTTCGCCACGCGCAGTGCAGCGCCGCCGTTCACGCCGCAGCCTGCAATGCGGCTCAGCAATCCGTTCTCCAGCCGGTCGCGCAGCACAGAAAGCCGCTCCATCGCGCCGTCGGCCAGCGACTTCCTCGCAATCTCCGCCGCCGCGCCAAACCCAACAATGCCGGGTACGTTCTCGGTCCCCGCGCGCCGCCGGCGCTCGTGTCCGCCGCCCAGCACCAGCGATTCCATCTGCGTCCCGCGCCGAACATACAGAACGCCCACGCCCTTCGGCCCGTGCATCTTGTGCGCACTGATCGACAGCAGATGGCAGCCAATCTCCTCCACGCAAATCGGAATCTTGCCCGCCGCCTGCACGGCGTCCAGATGCAGCAACACGCCAGCATCCGCCGCAACGCGCCCCACCGCTTCAGCCGGTTGAATCACGCCTGTCTCGTTGTTGGCCAGCATCATGCTGATCAGCCGCGTATTCGGTCGGATCGCCGCGCGAATCGCCTCCGGGTCCATGCTTCCATCCGCCAGCGGCGCGACGCGCGTCACCTCCACGCCCAGCTTCTCCAGATGCGCCGCCGTGGTCAGAATCGCCGAGTGCTCCATCGCGGTCGTAATCAGGTGGTCGCCAGGACGCAGCACGCCACGCAGCGCCGTATTGTCGCTTTCCGTGCCGCCGGAGTTGAAGACCACCTCCGCCGCCTGGCAGCCCAGAAACGCAGCCATCCGCTCCCGCGCATGATCCACCCCGCGCCGAGCCGCCTGACCGTGATGATGAATCGACGAAGCATTCGCGAAATCCTCCATCCAGAAAGGCTCCATCGCCGCCAGAACCTCCGGCAGCAGCGGCGTCGTCGCATTGGCATCCATATAGATTCGCTGCATCGTCCAGACTCCTATTCCATGATTGTACGTATATCGTCGTCGCAGTCCCAAAGCAGCGTCGGACAGTACGATAAATCCAATCGGCGGAGGTGTTCCGGAACTATTCCATGCCTTGATTCATCATGGCTCTGGTCGTGTAGATAATGGCTTGAAACGCCCTCGCCTCAAAAGAGCTTTCGGCACCTGTCTTTTTCATAATCGCGGGTAGTCTGGAGGAGATTGCGTCGTATGTTCGCATCATCTGTCTTGCGGTAGGCTGCGCATCTACTCGAATCAATGCGTTGCGAAGTCCCCGAAAAACGCCAGCCGCCGTTCCTTCATGAATATGTGGGTCAGTGCCATTCAGATCACTCAAGGACATCTGCAACCGGTACGGAACTTCTTCAAAGGCAAACCAGGTGTGTGAATTGCTCGGAGCAGTTGATTCCCAGGCAACTGCCATGCCCAGTTCAAATGGCATGTTGAAGCGCGGAACGCGCGGTTTATTCTTGTTGAGTTGTACCCGCGACAGATCGTGGATTGAGTATCGGCAGCTCTTGATCAGCTCGAAGATTTTGTCCAGGCGTCTTGTGCCATCGGTTATTTGCAGAGTGGCGCGAGGCTCCAACCCAAGGTGAACAAGGCCGACGATGTAGGCGAGGTAAAGCGGTTCAAAATCTTTGTCGTATGGGATATTGAGGAAAACGGCATCCGGAACCGGCTTTTCGTTGTTGCTCAAGAGCAGCATCTTCACTTGCTGCTTCGAGCATTCCCGGAGCGATTGCCGGATGTAGAGGAGTGTCTGTACCGATTCCCGTTGGATCCAGCTTTCGCTCGTGTGAAAGGGACGTCCCCAGACGGATTGGAAATGAGTCGCTGCAGCGAATTTCGCTCTCTTTTGCTCAGGCCCAGACGATCACCCATGTCTTCAAGGGAAGGAATCGGAGTCGTTATTTCGGTTGAGCGAGTCATGCCAACAGATTACCACGAAACCTATTCTGCGACTGGGCGCTGAATGTAGGCTCATTCTCCAATGGAAGAGCTATCCGCGCTCGGCCAGCGGCACATACGGCGCGGGATACGCCGGTCCGATGTACTCCGCGCGCGGACGAATCAATCGATTGTCATCCAGTTGCTCGATCACATGCGCAGACCAGCCCGCAATGCGGCTCACGGCAAAGATCGGCGTGAACAGGTCCACATCGATCCCCAGCGTCGTATACGTCGAGGCCGAATAGAAGTCCACATTCGCGTTCAGCTTCTTTTCCGCGTTGATATACAGCTCGATCCTGCGCGACCAGTCAAACCACTTCGTCACCCCGGAGTCATGCGCAAGCTGTTCGCTCATCCGCCGCAGGTGCGTGGCGCGCGGGTCTTCGGTTTTGTAGACGCGATGGCCAAAGCCGGAGACTTTTTTCTTGTCCTCCAGCATCTGCTTCACAAACTCCACCGGATCCGCGCCCGCCTTGTCGATGGCGAAGAGCATGCGCATCACGGCTTCGTTGGCTCCGCCGTGCAGCGGTCCCTTCAGCGCGCCAATGGCCCCCGTCACAGCGGAGTGAATATCGGACAGCGTGGCCGCGATCACGCGAGCGGCGAAGGTGGATGCGTTCAGCTCATGGTCGGCATGCAGGATCAGTGCAATATCCAGCGTCCGCGTCGCCGTCTCCGACGGTTTTTCGCCCGTCAGCATCCACAGAAAATTTCCCGCGTGGGTCAGGCTCTTGTCCGCTTCCACAACAGGCTTTCCCTTGCGAATGCGATCATAAACAGCCACGATCATCGCCACCTGCGCGGTCAGGCGAAAAGCCTTGCGAACGTTTGCGTCGTGCGTGTTGTCCAGTTCGTCCGCGTCATAAAAGCTCAGCGCGGAGACCGCCGTGCGCAGCACTTCCATCGGCGTGGCCGTCTTCGGGAACGAGCGCAGCAGGTCGATGATCCGCCCGTCCACCACGCGAGCCTCGGCCAGCGAACGCGAAAAATCCTTCAGTTCGGCTGCGTTGGGCAGGCGGCCATTCCACAGCAGAAACGTCGTCTCTTCAAAGTTGGAGTGGCTGGCCAGTTCGTGAATATCGATGCCGCGATAGGAAAGAATCCCCGCGTCTCCATCAATCCAGCAGATGCCCGAGTTCGCGGCTACAATTCCTTCCAGTCCCTTGCCAGCAGTCGACATAAATGTATTCGCTCCCAGTCTCAATTTGCC
This sequence comes from Acidobacteriota bacterium, assembly GCA_021846275.1. GTDB lineage: Bacteria > Acidobacteriota > Terriglobia > Terriglobales > Acidobacteriaceae > Acidicapsa. The sequence goes on along the minus strand of JAJZBZ010000001.1, from coordinate 773,710 downwards.
ATCAGGTTAGAGCCGGACTTCGAGCGATTCGTTGCTTCGTTTCCCGGTTTCACCACCAGCCTCTTTATAGCGCAGCGATTTACTGGTTGTCACTTTTCCCCCCGCATTTGTTCTGCTGGATGAAACTCCGGCTGTTTTCCTTCCGGAATTTCGTTGGCTTCCGTATCTGGGCCGGTCCTCTCCGGTACACTTTTTGAGTGGATTGGCATCCCGCGTTTTACTCCATGCGTCTGACAATGGTGCGGGCCAGCGGCGAGAGCCGGTTAATTTTTCTACTCAATGTTCCGCCCGCGAAAGGAAGTTTTCATGAGTGAGTTTGATGCAACGCCCTCTCGATCCGTCTCCGGCGCACTGCTCGGCATCGTGGCGGCCAGCCTCGTGCTTGGCATCGCCAGCCTCGGCTGGAACTACGTGCTCTCCGGCAGGATCAGCCGCGAGACGGCTGCCCTGAGCGACGCCAACCAGCAGACCGCAAGCCTCGCCGCCGAACTGCGCGAAACCAACGCCCGGCTGAAGGTGACCAGCGAAGAGATGGGCCAGTCGCTCGGCCTCACGCAGAAGCAGCTTGAGGCGCGCGCCCAGGACATCCTGCGCCGCGAGCAGGCCGATAGCCAGCGGCTGGAGACGGCACAGAAGGAAAATTCGCAACAGATCAGTTCCGTTTCCAACGAAGTCTCGAACGTGAAGACCGATGTTGGCGGCGTGAAGACCGACGTGGCCAAAACCCAGACCGACCTGGCCAACACCGTCGCGCAGTTGCAGTCCATGAAGGGCGACATGGGCATGCAGTCCGGCCTGATCGCGCGCAACGCCACCGAACTGCAGGCGCTGGAGCATCGCGGCGACCGCAACTACTACGAGTTCAAGCTCGTTCGCGGACGCAGGCAGCCGGTGGCAACGGTAAGCCTGGAACTGCGCAAAGCCGACCCGAAGCACAATCGCTTCACACTCGATGTCCTGGCCGACGACCGCAAGTACGAAAAGAAGGATCGCAACACCGACGAGCCGCTTCAGTTCTACACCGGGCGCAATCCCATGCTCTACGAGATTGTGATCAACTCCATCGACAACAAGAACCAGGTAACGGGCTATCTTTCCACGCCGAAGGACGCGCCGAAGCCGGTGGACGTGACCAAATAAATTTCAGCCTGCGCAAAGGGTTCGCGGGCGACGCTGGCCAGCCAGGCTAAAGGATGGTCCCCGGAGTCTTCGCCGTCAGGATCAGGGCGGGATGCATTTTGAGATCAATCTCAAAGTTCATTCCGCTTTGCTGTTTCCATCGTTCGTCCGTGAGCTGGAAGCTGGACACGATCATTCCATCCACGCTTGATTTCGCAGCAATCATCGTATCGCTGCGCAGCGGCTCGGTGCGAAGCCTTGCCAGCTCAGGATACGCCGCGAAGACGCGGTCATAATCCGTCGCCGTCGCGGCGTAGCTTGAATCCATTCCGTCCGGCAGCGTCAGATTCGTCATCAACTGCTTCAGGATCACCGGCTGCCCGCTGCGATTGTGCAGGTGAATCTGGGCCAGCACCAGCACCTGATCAAACTGCTCCGGTGCCTGAATCACTCCAGCCGCGTCCCGCCGCGACAGAACCGTGTGCATGGGGTGAATCCAAAGCTGGACCACCTGGCCCTCCAGCGGCGGAGGCTGATGCGCATAAAACCATAAACCCACAAGCGCAACGGCCAGAATCGCGCCGGCAATCAGCGCGCTGCGAACCATCGAATTTCGCGAGGGATTCGTATTCTGGGCAGAGTTGCCTTCCAGTTCCAGCAGGCTCATTTCGCCACCCCCTCATCCAGCGCGAGAGTTGCTCCCTGCGCATTTGGCAACGCGCGCGGACACGCCGCCATTGTCGAACGGCGGAACGAACGTTGTCCAGTTTTTGGCGAAACAGTTTCAGAGGGTAAACCGCGCATGGGGTCGCGCGACAATGCAATGCACTCACGCGAGGCCAACCTGGCTTCAGCGAAAGGATCGGGCGTCTCTTCCGGAGCGAGGCGATTCGGCTTTTTTATGCCGCTTCGTCCTTTGAGGCGGACTTGTAGCGCACAACCGCATCCGCCTGCGGACCCTTCTGGCCGACGATAATGTCAAATTCGACCGCATCGCCCTCTTTCAGTGATTTGTAGCCTTCCACCTGAATGGCTGTGTAATGCACAAAGACATCCGGGCCATCCTCGCGGCCGATGAAGCCAAAGCCCTTCGCGTTGTTAAACCACTTGACCGTGCCCTTATATTGCGCCACAGGTTCTGCACCATCCTTCATCCGGTGATCGCGACAGACGTGCGAGCCGCTATTGCTAAGACGCAAGTAGCGTGCGAAAGGTTGATTGCGTTTGAAAAACGATCCATGTGGCCGTGGAAAATCAGCGCGGCCCTGCTGGCGGCTTCGGAGCGCCGTACCGCAGCCGAAATCGTAGCTGAGACCGGAGCCGAAATCGGAGTGTAAACCCGTGTGGGGATCGAGAATCTTACGCAAGCCGGGCGGGGGCTTCCGAGGAGCGGATGTTTTGCGAAAACGCTATTTTTTGCGTGGCTTTCGGCTCAGCATCTGAGCAAAAAGCAACGCGCCGACCAGCGTTTTTCCGTCGAGGATCGAGCCTTTTCGGATTTTTTCCAGCAGATCGGAGAGCCGCACCAGCCGGAAATCAATCTGTTCGTCCTCTTCCGGATGGGCTTCGCCCGGAATCAATCCCTCAGCCAGGAAAATGTGCATGCCTTCACCCAGAAATCCCGGACTGGGGTAGTAATAAATCAGCTTGCTCCAGTGGTGCGCGGCGTAGCCGGTCTCCTCGGCCAGTTCCCGCTGCGCCCCGTGCAGTGGGTCTTCGCCGCGATCCAGCTTTCCGGCGGGCAGTTCCCACAGATACTGCCCGGTGGCATGGCGATACTGACGCTCGATCACAATCCACGGATCTTTGCGGTCCTTGCGCTTACCCGAATCCACGGCCAGAATCACCACCGAGCCGTTGTGGCGAATTACGTCGCGCCAGCCGTCGCGCCCGCCCGGTTCAACAATGTGCTCGCGGTGAATGCGAAACAGCGGCCCCTCGAAGGCGATGGTTGACTCGATCACCTTCGCCAGCGGCCGGACGGAGGCAATGCTCTTCTTCGTACTCGCCTTCGCGCGCTTAGCCGCGTTCTTCTTCAGCTTCTTCGCCGCGCCAGCGCCAGCCGTGGGCCTGGCCGTTTTCTTTTCCGCCGCTTTGGCCTTCGGAATGGCCTTGATGGTCCCAGGAGTTTTTTTCGCTGCCGCGATCTTCGCCTTCGGTGCCATTGAGCAATGCCTCGTCTTCCTTCGATTCACTCCTACGGTAACACTTCGTCAGGATTGCAACGCAAAACTCTCAGCGTCACTCAGGCTGGCTTCCTCCAGGGCTGCTTCTGCATCCTCCATTCGGCCCGCATCATCTATATCCCGTTCGCAGCGCGACACCCGCGTATCCGAATCTGTAAACTCAAAGTCTGTAGACTCAAATTGAATCGCCCGTTGCGGGCGCAACCTGAAGCAAGAGACACCGAGCCTTGAAAACGGAATTTTTGTCTCCGGCCACTCTGCCCGGATCGCAGCTCATCTTTCTGGACTTCTGTCGCAGACTCGAGGATCGGCATGGCCAGCCGTCGAGTGGCGCTGTGCCGGGTGCGCCATCCGCTCTCACCCGTTTTTACGCGGACTGGGATCCGAAGAATCCCGCGCCTCCGTCCTGCTCCATCGCTCCGGATCGCATCGCCGAGCCAATGCTCCGCCTGCTCGCCGCGCAGAATCCTGACCCCGCCTGTCAGGTCTCTTTGAATCAGCTTCGCAACGGCGCGCGCACCGTCGTCACCGGGCAGCAGGTCGGACTCTTCGGCGGCGCGGCCATGATCCTCTACAAGGCCGCAACGGCCATCGCCCAGGCAGCCGAGGCGAGCGCCGCGGGTCACCCGCATCAGCCCATCTTCTGGCTTGCCAGCGAAGATCACGACTTCGCCGAGATCAATCACCTGACTTTTCCTGATCGCCGCGCGCTCGTCACCCTTCGCTACGACGCAGCGCCGGAGCATCCCGTTCCTGTCGGACGTCTCGCGCTCACGAAGGCCATCGCACCCCTCGTCGAGCAGGCGCAGAGCCTGCTCGGATGGTCCGAAATTGGCGAGCATCTCGCCGCCGCATATCGCCCCGGCGTCACGCTGGCCGAAGCCTTCCGCGCGTTTTACTCCCGCATTTTTTCGCGCTTCGGCCTGCTCATTCTCGACCCCGCGGGCAGGGAAGCGCATCGGCAGGGCGCGCCTGTCTTGCGCGCGGCCATCGAGCGCGCCGATGAGTTTCACGCGGCATTGCTGGAGCGCAATCGCGAGCTGGAATCCGCCGGTTATCACGCTCAGGTCGCTGTCGCAGAGCGATCCAGCCTGCTCTTTCTCATCGACGCTCAGACCGGCGCGCGCGTCGCTCTGAAACGCACTCCAGCCACCGCCGCCGAGCCTGCCGGAATCTGGCAGGCCGGACGCCTCACGCTCTCGACCAGCGAATTGCTGGGCATCCTCGATGCCGAGCCTGAGCGCATCTCCCCGTCCGCGCTGCTTCGCCCTGTCTTTCAGGATTTCATCCTCCCCCACTCCGCTTACGTCGGAGGACCCGCCGAGGTCGCCTACTTCGCCCAGACGGCGGTCCTCTACGAAAAGCTTCTGGGCCGGATCACGCCCGTCCTGCCCCGCTTCTCGGCGACCGTAGTGGACGCGACAACGGCTGCGCTGCTCCATCGCTATGACCAGGCGCCGGAGCGCATTCTCGGCACGGATGCCGACACGCTCCGCCAGTCGCTCGCCGCGCGCGCGATGCCCATCGAAACCAAACGCGCGCTCGCCTCTGTCGGCAACGCGCTCGATCAGGAACTGACGGCGCTGACCGGGCATCTCGCCGCGATGGATGCAAATCTGGGCAAAGCCGCTGTGGTTTCCGCCAGCAAGATGCGATACCAGATGAATCGCCTGCGCCGGTTGGCCGCCAACCACCAGTTGCAGCGCGAAAACTCCATTGCTCGCGACGCGGAGGCAGTGGTGCGCGCCATCTTTCCGCAGCAAGCGCCGCAGGAGCGCGTGCTGGCTTCCGCAGCGATTCTCTCGCTTGCAGGGGAAGATTTCCTTGACCGCGTCGTGCGCGAGGCCGCAAACCTCACGCCGGGACATCGACTGCTTTGGCTATAATTCTTTCGCGCACACACCCGCGCCATACGCCGTTCCATCCGAGGAGTTTCCGATGAGCCTATTTCCGCGCCTGCGCAGCATTTTTTGCATTTGTCTTCTTGCCCTTCTTGCCGCGCCGTTGCTCCGCGCCGACTGCCCGGAACTGGCCACGCACAGTGATTATCTCGGCATCTCCACCGTGCGCCTGTGGCCTGGCGACGCGCCCCAGGCAAAGGGGACAGCCTGCGGCGATATTCCGTTCCTGACTGTCTTCAAGCCGCAGTATGTGCGGAAAAACGGCAACGCCGTCATCATCATGCCGGGCGGCGCTTATCTTGGCCTGGCCTCGATTCTGGAGGGTCGCGAAGTCGCCGACTGGTTCACCGCACGCGGCTTCACGGCGTTCGTGCTTCATTATCGGCTGGGTAAAAACTACCTGCTGCCGGTGCCGCTTCTCGACGCCCGCCGCGCGATCCAGATGGTGCGCGCGCAGGCCACCGATTATCAACTCGATCCGCAGCGCATCGCAGTGATCGGCTTCTCAGCCGGCGGTCATCTCGCCGCTCTCTCGGCCACGCAGTTTGTCGCCGGTGATCCCTCGGCCACGGACGCGATTGCCCGCGTCAGCAGCCGCCCGGATGCTTTGATCCTTGGCTACGGTTGGCTCGGCGGCGTTTCGCCGGACACCTCGCATCTGAGTTACTGCAAACTGATGGATGTGATGGACCAGTGCGTCGCGCTTCAGAAGGCTTACACGCCGGCACTCTACGTCACGCCGCAGACGCCGCCCACGTTCCTCTATCACACCACTGCGGACACAACCGTTCCCGTACAGCAGGCACTGGGTTTTTATCAGGCTCTGCTTGACTCCGGCGTCTCGGCGGAGATGCACATCTTCGCCCACGGCGGTCACGGCAGCGGACTGGGCAAAGGCGATGCGGCGCTCGATCAGTGGACCGTGCTCCTGGAGGCCTGGCTGCGCGGCATGGACTGGTTGCCGCGCTAAAAGCCTTCGCGCCTTTCCAATTGCAGAACGTCGGTAGTGAAAATCGGCTTTGTTACTGCATCAGCCTTCGGCGCAGCATGTCCAGCGCTTTTTGCGTCGCCCACTGACGCACCTTCTGCCTGTCGCCGCGAAACTGGTTTTCGCTGCACTCGGTGCCCTGCGCGTCGCTCAGCGCTACGTAAACCAGCCCGACCGGCTTCTCGTCCGAGCTGCCGCCAGGGCCTGCAATGCCCGTGATGCCGATGCCGTAGGTCGCGCTCGTCCTGCGGCGGATGCCGTCGGCCATCGCCTGCGCCACAGCAGCGCTCACCGCTCCGTGCGCGGAGATCAACTGCGGCGGAACATCGCAGAAGGCAGTCTTCAGCGCGTCGGAGTAGACAAGCGCTCCGCCCAGAAAAGAGCGCGAGCTGCCGCTGACAGACGTAACCCGCTCGCCCAGCATGCCGCCCGTGCAGCTCTCCGCCACAGCCAGCGTCGCCTGCTTCATTTCGAGGTAGTAGAGAACAATCTGCTCCAGCGTTTCGTCGTGCGAGGCAAAAAGATACTCCTCCAGCGCTTCTTCCAGCCTGCCCGCCAGTTCGTCCACGCGCTCCTGCGCCGCTTCCGCTGAAGGCTTCGCGCAGGCAAGCTGAAGCTGAATCTCGCAGTTGCCGGCCAGTATCGTCGTCTCCACATCGGCATAGGTCGTGTAGATCGGCGCAAGCAGCGCATCCGCGGCGGACTCGCCAATCATAGTCGCCTTCAGAGTGCGCCGCGCAATGTGCCGCGCCGGAAGAATCTGCTTCAATCGCGGAACGCACTGCTCCTGAAACAGCGGCTTGCATTCACCCGGCGGCCCCGGAATCAGCATCACCAGCTTGCGATAGCCCTCATGCGCCGTGTCCAGCCACTGTCCCGGCGCGGTGCCGTTGGGATTGGCCATCACCTCCGCGCCTTCGATGACGTCGGCCTGCTTCAGGTTGTTCTCCGTCATCGGCGTGCGTCGCGCCGCAAAACGCGCGCTCAGCGCCGCCACCAGGCTGCCATCGCGCCGCAGGCTCAGGCCGAGAGCTTCGGTCACGGCCTCGCGGCTCAGGTCGTCCTCGGTCGGGCCAAGCCCGCCCATTACAATCACAATATCCGTCCGCGCCAGCGCCGTCCGAACCGCCCGCACCAGATCCGGCCTGCGGTCGCCAACGATCGTCTTGTAGCGCACGACTGCGCCCAGCCTGTTCAGCTCCTCGGTCAGAAACAGCGAGTTCGTGTCCTGTCGCCACGGCGTCAGCAACTCGGTGCCGATTGCAATGATCTCGCAGTTCATTGTCCCCCTGATTCTCACTCGTTTGCGTGATCCGAAAAGCTGCGCCAGTTCCAGCGCTACTCCGCCGCCATCGCATCCACGCCAAGCTCGACTTCATAAATCGCATTGTTCGTCGTCAGGATGGTCGATCCCAGCGGCGAGAACGCGACTCCGACGACATTCTGTCCGGCCACCACCAGCTCCGCGTTGCCATCGGGATCGATCCGCACCAGGCCGCGCTGGCCATGCAGCGACGCCGTCACATACACATTGGACTCCGCATCGACAGCCAGCCCCTGAGGACGCCCCAGCCCGCGATACCAGGGCCTGACAGCGCCGTCATGATCAATCGCCCAGACGGCATCGTGGGAGGCCAGCGTCGGAGCCGTGACAAACAGCGTGCCGTCCGGTCCAATCGCCAGATGATAGGCCGCCACACTTGGCTCCAGCGTGGCAAAGACAAAAATCCGCTTGTCGCGTTCGCTGTGTCCGGGTGCAATCTTGAAAATCGTGCCGGAGCGGTCGCCAACGAAGAGATTGCCCTCGCCGTCGAATGCAATTCCCGTCGCCACGCCCATGCTGTCGGCGTAGGAAACCGCATCTCCACCGGCATCGATCCGATAGATCGTTCCCTCGGCGCGCGAAGAGACAAACAGATCGCCGCCCGGATGAATCGCCACTCCCGTCGCATTCAGAATGCCGCTGACGAACGGCGTTCCCTCGCCATCCGGACTGATGCGCACAATCGACACGGGCGTCTGTTTTCCGCGAGGCCCGGAGATCGTGGTGAAGATCATTCCCGATCGGCTGACCGCCGGGCTGGTCACCGGATGCAGCCCGTCGGAAAGCTGCCGCCCAACAATGAGCGGAATCGGATTGCTGCGCTCGCCATCGCGCAGCACTTCCATCAAGCCCGTCCGCGCCTGCTCCGGCAGCCGCACCACCAGGCGATCCGAGCGGCTCATCACCAGGCTCGTCTCTTCGCCATCCAGAACCGCCGCTGGCAGCCGTGTCGTCGTTGCTCCCAGCGCGCTGCCCAGAAGCGCAATCTCCGCGCCCGGCAACGCCGCTGCGGGAAAACTCTGTGTCAACATCGGATTGGAAGCAGTTCGCGCGCGTGGCATACGGTTCGCTGATCCCGTTGTTTAGCTGATCCAGCGCATCAGCGGCAGCAGGCAGATTCCAGCATACAATCCGGCTGCCAGATCATCGAAGACAATCCCCCAGCCTTCCGGCAGCTTTTCCAGCAGATGAACAGGAAACGGCTTCCAGACATCGAAGATGCGAAACAGAATCAGCGCGCCCAGCATCGGCTTCCAGGCAAAAGCCGAATGAGAAAACGCCGCCGTCGGCAGCAGCGCAATCGCCATTCCGGCCACTTCGTCAATCACCACGAACCCCGGATCCTCGCGCCCGCTTTCGCGTGCGGCGATGGTGGCTGCGGGAACTCCGAGAACGACCACAACCAGCAACGCAGCCAGCGTTCCCAGCAGCAGCGGCATCGGCGCTGGATGCAGCAGTGCCACAGCGGCCGCATACACCAGTGTCGCTGCGACAGACCCCCAGGTGCCCGGACCGGGATGCAGAAATCCAGCGCCAAGGAATGTCGCCACCGTCCACGCCCACGCTGTCACGCGCCTGCCGCTCAGGTCGAGCAGCCGAAATCCGCCGCCGTCATTCATTCCGCCCGCCATTCTCTTCGATCTCTTCCAACAACTCCGGATCAAGCACCGGCGAGCTGATGCGATAGACGCCCATCGCCCACTTGCCCAGATCGATCTTGCGACAGCGATCGCTACAGAAAGGGAAATCCTCGCCGCCGCTCTTCACCGGATCGCCACAGGTCGGGCAGCGAAAACTCTTCGCGCGTCTCCTTGTCTTCTTCGCTTCCGTCATCGTCTCTCGTCGCAAGCCCCTGCTCGAACTGACCTCATGCCACGATCCTCGCCACCACGTCGTAGTGATGCGACTCCGTAATCTCGCACTCGTAAAAACTGCCCGGCACCAGCATCTCGTGTGGGCCGAAGTCATTGATCAGCACTTTTCCATCGATCTCCGGCGCGTGCAGCAGCGTTCGTCCCTGCCACAGCAGGTCGGACTCTTCGCTCACGCCCTCCACCAGCAGCGGCATGCGCCGCCCAATCCATTTCGCCTGTTTTTCCGCGCTGATGCGCTGTTGCAGCTTCATCAGCTGCTTGCGCCGCGCCTCAATCGTGCGCCTGGGAACCTTTGGTTCCAACCGGAATGCCGCCGAACCTTCTTCGTCGGAATAGCTGAAGGCTCCCATCCAGTCCAGCCGCGCCTCGCGCACAAACTGCTCCAGCTCGGCAAACTCTTCCGCCGTCTCACCCGGAAATCCGACAATGAACGTCGTCCGCACCACCAGATCCGGCACAATGCGCCGCGCCTTTTCCAGCATCTTCAGGAAAATCTCGCCGCTGCCGCCGCGCTTCATGCGCTTCAGCACACTCGCCGAGGCGTGTTGCAGCGGAACGTCCAGATACTTCGCAATCGTCTCGTGGCGCGCCATCGTCTCCAGCAGCTTCGTCGTCACCTTGTTCGGATACGCATAGAGAAAACGCAGCCACTTCAGTCCCTCAATCCGCGCCAGCGCGTCCAGCAGGTCGGCCAGCCCATCCTTCATGCCCAGGTCTTCGCCATAGCAGGTCGTGTCCTGCCCGATCAGCGTAATCTCGCGCACGCCCTGCCGCACCAGTTGCTCCGCCTCGGCCACCACGGACGCAAATCGCCGCGAGCGAAACTTCCCGCGAAGCTGCGGAATGATGCAGAAGCCGCAGGGATGATCGCAGCCCTCGGCAATCTTGATGTACGCCGACGAGCGCGGCGTCGTCAGCAGCCGCGGCGTCGCATCGTCATAAAGATAATTCGGCAGCGCAGAAATCGCGCCCGCCCACTCCGCGCGATCATAGCGCCCCTGTTGCTCGCGCAGATTTCCCTCTGGCCTGCTGTGCGTATTCACCGCGCTCGGCGCGCGCTCAATCAATTGCGATTCCTGCCGCCCGGTCTGCGCAAGAATCGGAAACGGCGAAGCATTGGATTGCACCGCAGCCAGCCCAGCCGCAGCCAGTATCGCGTCCAGCTCGCCGGTGCCAACAACCGCGTCCACTTCCGGAATGTTCCTCTGAATCTCGTCCCGATAGCGCTCCACCAGACACCCGGCCACGATCACCCGCTTCGCCGTTCCAGCCGCCTTGTGCCGCACCATTTCGAGGATCGTATCCACCGACTCCTGCTTCGCCGAATCGATGAACGAGCAGGTATTCACAACCAGCACATCGGCCTCGTCCACAGCAGCCGTCAGCCGAGCGCCCGCGCGATCCAGCATGCCCATCATCACCTCGGAATCGACCAGATTCTTCGGGCATCCAAGCGAAACAAATCCAACCCTCGGTCCGGTTTTCGTCGCAGATTCACTCACTTCTTCATTGTAATCTTCCGCTGTCTTTCCACCAGCTGCCGGGACCGTGTCAAAGTGGTATCATCGCTTAGTGCCGGGTCCTACGCGACGCAATCCCGCCAACTCCGCCAGGTCCGGAAGGAAGCAACGGTAACGGGCTAGTGCGGGCGCAGTAGGAGTCCCGGTACTTTTTTGTGCGCCCATGTTCTCGTGAACACGGGCGAATCGGGAATCGGCCACCCGGCCAAACTCGGCGCAAGCAGCGCCGAAGGAGAAGTTGGTTTGAGCCACACATTTCGCTCGCCCATTGCCACACGCGCCAAGATCAGCGCCATCGGCACCTACGTTCCTCCGAAAGTCCTCACCAACGCGGATCTGGAAAAGATGGTCGAGACCAACGACCAGTGGATCACCGAGCGCACCGGCATCAAGGAGCGGCACATCCTCGACCAGGGACTGGGCACCAGCGACATGGCCACCGAGGCGGCGCGCCGCTGCCTGGCTCAGCGCGGAATCACTGCCACCGATGTTGAAGTCATCATCGTCGGCACCGTCACGCCGGACATGATGTTCCCCTCCACCGCCTGCCTCGTCCAGGACAAGCTCGGCGCAGCCGGAGCGTGGGGCTTCGATGTCTCCGCCGGTTGCTCCGGCTTTGTCTTCGCTCTTCAGGCCGGAGCCAAGCTCGTCGAAAGCGGCGCTCACAAAAAAGTCCTCGTCATCGGCGGCGACGCCAACTCCCGCATGGTCGATTACTCCGACCGCACCACATGCATCCTCTTCGGAGACGGCGCCGGGGCCGTGCTGCTGGAGCCTTGCGAAGAGGGCGAGGTCGGACTCATCGATTTTGTCCACGAGATCGACGGCTCCGGCGGTCCGGCGCTCAATCTCGCCGCCGGCGGCAGCCTGCGCCCGGCCAGCGCGGAGACCGTCGCCGCCAAGCAGCATTACATCCACCAGGACGGCCAGACCGTCTACAAATTCGCCGTGCGCAAGATGGCCGAGGCCACCACGCGCGTGCTGGAGCGCAACGGCGTCTCCGGCCAGCAAATCGGGTGCTTCATCCCGCACCAGGCCAACAAGCGCATCATCACCGCCACGGCCGAGCGACTCGGCATGGACGAAAGCCGCGTCATCGTCAACATCGAAAAGTACGGCAACACCTCCGGCGGAACCATCCCGCTCGCGATGGGAACAGCCATCGAAGAGGGCAAACTGCACAAGGGCGACCTCGTGCTCATCGCCGCAGCCGGTGCCGGATTCACCGTCGGCGCAGCGCTGCTTCGCTGGGAGTTCTGATCGCGGCGTGTGCACGACCTGCCACGCGGCCGCTGCGGCGCAGGGCGTGCTGCGCGCGGCCAGCTCTGTGCAAGCCGTCGCATCACTCCACTCGGCTTGTGCGTCCGTCGCCGCTCAAAGCGTGTACGTCGGCAGCACGTCATGCAGAGCGGCCAGCCGATAAAACTCCCGCATCCCGCGTAGGCAATCCTCGTCGAGCGAATAGTAGATATTCTCCGTCAGATACGCGCGCACCGTCTCCGCGCTCAGCGGCAGCCGCGCGCTCCACTCCGCCACCAGCGACTCAACATTCGCCAGCCCGTGATCGCGCGAGGCGCAGGTGTCTGTGGCAATGGATTGGAGCGTCACATCGTCAGTGAGCGCGGTTTCGCGCACCGCCCACACGGCTGATATCCACGGCACACCAGCAAGCGCAATCCACTCCGCTGCCAGATCGTGATAGATCAGTTCCTCGCCCGTGCTCAGCCTGCGCGACTGTTGCTCTTCGAGTGCCAGCAGGGCCGGGTCGCCAATCAGCAGCGCCGCATCCGCAGCCTCCAGCATCCCGTCCAGATTTGGCGCGTGCTGCCGAAACTCTGGTCCCGCACCCGGCTGCCACCACTCGCGAAAGAGTATCTGCGTATACGCAAGTGTTGCCCGCGAAGAGGTGTCCGCAGCCACGCTGCGCACCGCCTGCAACGGCTGATTCGCCCGGCGCACCAGCAGCAGCGAGCGCACACGATGGCGCGAAGCAATCGCACAACCCGGTACCAGCTTCAGCGCGCGATTGGTGGCCAGCGCAGCAATCGGCACAAGCCCCAGGTCGGCTGCCCTCGGCGCGTCCGCAGGCAGCGCCAGCCGCTCCGCGCACTCCGACGGCATCATCCAGTCCAGGCTGTAGCGCGTCGCCAGTTCCGCGCTGCGCGGCATGTGCTCGAAGTCCCACATCAGCGGCGCGGGATTCAGAAAACGGATGGCGGCAACGCGCAGCGGATGACCCAAACGATTCACGTCCTCAGGGTATCAACTCCGAATGCCGGAGGTCTCAGACCGCGGTGTGGCCGAATGCAGCCTCGCTGTTGACTCGGGATCGACGAGACGGAGAAATTTCCGCCAGCAACGACGTTGACGCCGCGCACTCTGGTTATAATCGGAAGCTATCGCACGAGTTGAAGATCACGACCAGCAGCTTGAGCCGCAACACAGCGCAGCATCTGTTTTGGCGTGCGCGGATTGGAACTCCTCCGAATGACCACTCGCAATCAGGCAATCTCGGAAGACACGCTGGCCTGGCTTGCCATGTCGCTTGCGCCCACGCTTGGTCCGCGCCGCACGCTCGACGCCATGCGCCAGTTGGATTGCCCGGCGGCGGTGTTCTCGCTTTCGCTCACGGAACTGGAGTCGCTCTCGCTCTCAGCAGCAGCGGCGCAGTTCATCTTTGACGGAAAAGCGCGCGAAGTCGCCGAGCAGCAGCTTCTGCGCACGGCTGAGGTCGATGCCGAGATTCTCTGCTTCGACGACGAGCGTTACCCGGAGCGTCTGCGCGAGATCTACGATCCGCCGCCGGTGCTGTGGACGCGCGGCGATCCGCGCCTGCTCAGCGTGCCGTCGATTGCCGTTGTTGGCACGCGCCACCCCACGCCCTACGGAGTGGGCATGGCGGAGATGCTCTCGCGTGATCTTGCCGCGCGCGGCGTGCTTATCCTCAGCGGCATGGCCCGTGGCATCGACTCCGCCGCTCACAGGGGCGCTCTGGCCGCGCAGCGACCCACCGCGGCCATCTGGGGCACGGGCATCGATGTCGTCTATCCGAAGGAGAATCGCAAACTCGCCGACGCAATTCTTGCCACCGGCGGCGTCATCGCGAGCGAACTGCCCGTGGGCACATTTCCCGCGCCGCAGAATTTCCCGCGCCGCAACCGCATTCTCTCCGGCATGAGCGTCGGCGTGCTCGTCGTCGAGGCCAGCGAACACTCCGGCACGCGCGTCACCGCTCGCTGCGCGCTCGACCAGGGGCGCGACGTTTACGCCGTTCCCGGCAACGTGACCAGCAAGGGATCGTGGACGCCGAACACGCTCATCAAGCAGGGTGCGCAACTGACGGCGAGCTGGGAGGATGTGTGGGAGGCGTTGCCGTCGCAGGTGCGTCTGCAACTGGAGCAGGGTTCTGCATCCAAATCGGAGGTTCCCGCATCCTTATTGCCAGAGCCGACACTGCGACCGCAGGAGGCCATGGTTCTGGAGCAGCTTCAGCCGGACGCTTCCACCCAACTGGACGAACTCCTGGAAAAACTGGACACGCAGATGACCTCCTCCGAGGTATTCACAGCGCTCTTTGAGCTGGAGATGGCTGGCCGCGTTCGCAAGCTGCCCGGTAATTTTTATGTATTGTCTTTTTAGCGGGTTGAGCTTTGATTGCCCGATCCATTTTCGTCGCGGACTGGTAACGCCCCGGCCATCCGTGTTAGCTTGCAGTGTTCTGCCGCGAAATTTCGTCCAACTTCTTGCAGGAACGAAACGAGCCAAGCGGGTCAAGCGCAGATTGGTCCGTGAAACGGAATGAATCCGCCTCAGTCAAAGGGAAGCAGCGAATAGCGCGGTAGAGTGGGATACAGTGCCGCGCGGAAAGTTTCGGGCAGGAAGTTTTCAAAAGGAAAAAAATGAGCAAATCACTGGTAATCGTCGAGTCGCCCGCCAAGGCAAAGACGATTGGAAAATATCTTGGCAAGGATTTTGAGGTGCAGGCCTCGGTCGGTCACATCATGGACCTGCCCAAGAACGATATTGGTGTCGAGCTGAAGAAGCGAACCTTCGAGCCGACTCTGATCGTCTCGCCGGGCAAGGAAAAACTGGTGCAGCAGCTCAAGCGCGCCGCCGCCAAAGCCGACCATATTTATCTCGCGCCTGACCCGGACCGCGAGGGCGAGGCCATCGCCCATCACCTCGCATTGCAGCTTGGCACCACGGCAGCACTGCGCAAAAAAATTCAGCGCGTCACCTTCAACGAGATCACCAAAAAGGCTGTGAAGGAGGCATTCCAACACGCCCGCGATATTGATCAGGATCTTGTGGATGCGCAGCAGACACGACGCGTCCTCGACCGCCTGGTCGGCTATCAGGTTTCGCCGCTGCTGTGGGACAAGGTGCGTCGCGGTCTTTCCGCCGGTCGTGTGCAGACGGTTGCCGTTCGCCTCATCGTCGAGCGCGAACGCGAGATCGGTGCCTTTCTGCCGGTCGAGTACTGGAATGTCACAGCCGAGTTGCAGCCAAAGGGCAAAAGCGAGCGCAGCTTCCGCGCCGCGCTCGTCGGCATCGACGGCGAGCCGATCCGCGTGGCCAATGGAACCGACAAGGACGGCAAGCCGCAGTTCCTCAGCAACGCATTGCCGGACAAGGCTGCTGTCGATGCCGTCCTTGCCGCGCTGGAGCAGGCCGAGTGGACGCTCGGTTCGGTCACCCAGACCGAGCAGCGCCGCAAGCCGCTGGCTCCGTTCATCACCAGCCAGTTGCAGCGCGACGCCGCCAGCAAGCTCGGCTACAACGTGCGCCGCACGATGGGCGTGGCGCAGCGACTCTACGAGGGCATCGATATTGGCTCAGAGGGCATCGTCGGCCTCATCACCTATATGCGTACAGACTCGCCGCGCGTCTCCCCGGAAGCCAAGGAAAGCGCGCGTCAGTGGATCAGCGAACGGCTCGGGGCCGAGTATCTGCCCAAGGAGCCGAACTCCTATCAGGGCAAGAAGGATGCGCAGGACGCGCACGAAGCCATTCGCCCCTCCGACGCCACGCGCACTCCCGAGTCCATTGCGCAGTACCTCACCGACGAGCAGCTTAAGCTCTATCGCCTCATCTGGCAGCGCTTCATCGCCTCACAGATGACGCCGGCGATCTACGACGTGACGACGGCGAAGATCGATGCGCGCTCGCGGAGGGATGGCCGCAACTACGATTTCCGCGTCAGCGGGCGTGTACTGCGCTTTGACGGCTTCCTCAAGGTTTACGAGATGTTTGAAGAGCGCAAGGACGAGGATGGCGACGATCAGCGCCTGCCTTCACTAGGGAATGTGCGCGAGCTGAACTGCCGAGAGATTCTGCCGCAGCAGAAATTCACTCAGCCTCCGCCGCGCTTCAACGAAGCTTCGCTGGTCAAGGTGCTGGAAGAGCGCGGCATCGGTCGCCCGTCCACTTACGCCTCCATCATCAACACGATTCAGGATCGCGAGTACGTGACAAAGATCTCCGGGCGTTTCTACCCGACGGAGATTGGCATGGTCGTCTGCGATCTGCTGGTCAAGAACTTCGGCTACATCTTCGACCCCGCCTACACGGCACGACTCGAAGAGGAACTCGACGACATCGAGGACGGCAAGGAGCGCTGGACCGATCTGCTGAAGGGTTTTTACGCCCACTTTGAAGCGGAACTGAAGGTTGCCGAACACGAGATGGAATCCATCAAGGCGATGGAGATTCCGACCGACGAAAAATGCGAGCGTTGCGGCTCGCCGCTCGTGCTCAAGTGGGGAAAATTCGGCACGTTCTACTCATGCAGCGCCTACAACAAGAAGGATAAGAGCAGTTGCACCTACACGCGGGAAAACGTCGCCGCCAAGCCGGACCTGGTCTACAAGGATGTGCTGGAGTCCGAGCAGAGCGAGGAGTACTGTGACAACTGCGGTCGTGTGATGGTGCTCCGCCGCGGCATCTTCGGCCCGTACATGGCCTGCCCCGGCTTCAGCGATGATCCGCCGTGCAAGACCATCCGCAAGCTGAGCCAGAAGCAGCAGCAGAAGCTAAGCGCGCCGCAGCCCACCGGCGAGCCGTGCCCGGTCTGCGGCAAAGACCTTGTCCTGCGCCAGGGTGCGTATGGCGAATTCGTCTCCTGTTCGGGCTACCCGAAGTGCAAGTACGTGAAGCAGAATCTGATCGAGGGCATGAAGTGTCCGAAGTGCGGCGAGGGCGACCTGGCCGAGCGCAAGGCGCGGCGCGGCAACCTCTTCTGGGGCTGCACGAATTATCCGAAGTGTGACTTCACGTCGAACTACAAGCCGGTGGCGAAGAAATGCCCCAAATGCCACAGCCCATACCTGCTGGAAAAGACGCTCAAATCCGGCATCTATCTCTTCTGCCCGAACAGCAAGCCGCAGGAAGAAGCAGCCGGGGAGACGGTTAAACCAGCCAGCAAGCGCGGCAAGGCAAAGCTCTCCGAGAAAGCCGTCCGGAAACCCGCTCGCGCCGCCGTCGTCTGCGAGTACGAAAAGCGGATCGGCGACGCGCCGCCGCCACCACCCGCTCCGACAGCCGAGACGCACGGTCCGGTGCCGCTGGCTCAGGGTAGGGAAGAGGCCGAACTGGAGCCGGTCGGTTGAACCGATCACGCGCCGCAACCGTTACACTTGTTGTTTCAGCAGGAATCTTCCGGAGGAAATGCAATGGAAAAGGCTTTGGCTTCGCACGCGGATGCCGAATTGATTCTGAAGCTCTATGAACTGCGCACGGAGGCCACCATGCGCGAGGCGCGCAAATGGTTTCTGATCGAATTCTGGCCGGAGACGGTTGAGGAGTTCTTCACGGTGCTCAATGAGTTCGGCTCGCAGCGCAACGCCTATCTGCGCCAGGTGGTCAGTTACTGGGAGATGGCTGCGGCCTTTGTCCTGCACGGAGCCGTCTCCGCCGATCTTTTTCTCGATACCAACGGCGAGCCGTTCTTTTATGCGGCGAAGCTCGCTCACCTCCTGCCGGAGATTCACGCCCAGCGGCCCGGATACATGGGCAAGGTGCTCAAACTGGTGGAAATGTATCCGGCGGCCTCGACGATGTTCGAAGGGATGAAGAAAAATATCGCCCGGATGCGTGAGGCGCGAAAAACCGCATGAGTTTTTCGCTTGGCCGCAATTGCGGTTGGCGTCCGGAAAAGATTGCTTGCCAAAACCCGTCCTGCGGGAGCATTCTTACTGTGTCGCTGCCAGTCAGGGGCATGCGTCCTCCAACGAGTTTCACCAGAAACCAGTTCCACAGCAAAGGAAAAAACCAATGAAGCGTATTCTTGCACTCACACTCTCTGTCGCGGCGATGGCCTCCGTGGCTTCGTTCGCAGCCGGCACCTCCACCAAGATCACCGGCTACGTCTCCGACGCCATGTGCGGAGCCAAGCATGCCGGCACTGGCGCGGCCTGCGTCAAGAAGTGCATCGCCATGGGCGAGAAGCCGGTCTTCGTCGATGACGCCAAGAAGATGGTCTGGGCCATCGACAACCCGGATGCGGTCAAGAGCGTCTATGGTGACCATGTGACGATCACCGCCACCGTGGATGCATCCAAGAAGAGCGTTCACATCACCAGCGTCAAGCCGATGGCTTAATTCCGGTCCGGCTGACCGCACAATTTCACCGAGTACAGCCTGTTCGGCCCGCCACTAATCCGTGCGCAGGCCGACAGGCTTCTCTCGTATACAAAACAAAGGTGCCCTCATTTATGGCAAAAGCCGTCTGGAATGGTCTTGTGATCGCCGAAAGCGATCAGTTTGAAGTGGTTGAAGGCAATGTTTATTTCCCTGAATCCGCCCTGAAGCGCGAGTACTTTCGTACAAGCTCCACCACCTCCACCTGCCCCTGGAAGGGCCAGGCACGCTACTACACGCTCGTCTGGGGCGACCAGGAGAATCTCGACGCCGCCTGGTACTATCCCGACCCCAAGCCAGCCGCGCGCAAGATCAAGAATCACGTCGCCTTCTGGCGTGGTGTGGAAGTGGAAAAATAACACCTCCTCTCGACTGCACCCTCCTGTGCGCGGTCACCCCTGCGCCCTGCCCGGCGCGCCCCAACTGGAACGCCGCAGCCACCTTCGTCGTATATGCTGATGTACGGTTGTGCTCGCTGTTCCAATCCAACTTCTGTTGATCCAATCCCCATTTCCCCGGAGAAACTCGATGCATTCATTCAAGGTTCGCACTGCCTGTCCCGCTCCAGTGCGTCATTCCGGCTCCATCTCCCGCGGAAAATCCGCCCTGGTTGCTTTGCTCTCGGCCTGCATGGCGCTCACGGCTGCCGCAACCGCGCCGCTGAAGGTTCCCGACCTCAAGTACGAGAAGTACACGCTGCCCAACGGCCTGGTTGTGATCCTGCGCGAGGATCATCGCCTGCCTCTGGTTGCCGTTGATCTCTGGTATCACGTTGGCCCGGCCAACGAGCGCGCCGGACGCACCGGATTCGCTCACCTCTTCGAGCACATGATGTTCGAAGGCTCCGAGCACGTCGGCGAAAAGGCCCATTTCCGCTATCTTGAAGGCGCGGGCGCGACCGACATCAACGGCACCACCAGCTATGACCGGACCAATTACTTCGAGACCGTCCCCAGCAACCAGCTTGATCTCGCCCTGTGGCTGGAAAGCGACCGCATGGGCTTCCTGCTGGAGACGCTCGACCGCGCCAAGCTGACCAACCAGCGCGATGTCGTCCGCAACGAACTGCGCCAGGACGAGGGCCAGCCCTACGACGTGGCCGATGAAGCCGTCGGACACCTGATGTTCCCGAAGACGCACCCCTACTACGGCAACGTCATCGGCTCCCACGCCGATGTGGAAGCCGCGCGCCTCAACGACGTTCGCGAATTCTTCCACGAGTACTACACGCCCAACAACGCCAGCATCGCCATCGTCGGCGACTTCAACACCGCCGAGGTCAAGGCGCAGCTTGCGAAGTATTTTGGTCCCATACCGCGCGGTCCCGCCGTCGCTCCTGTCCACGTCGTCACGCCGCCCATCACGCAGGAGCGCGTCGAAACCGTCACCGACACCGTCCAACTTCCGCGCCTCAGCCTCGGCTGGCTCACGCCCGCTGCCTTCACGCCCGGCGATCGCGCCTCGGAGATGTTTCTTGACATTCTCGGCGGCGGCAAGATCAGCCGACTCTATCAGCGCCTGGTCTACAAGGATCAGGTGGCGCAGAGCGTAAGCTGCTCCGATGAGCAGGTCATGATCACCTCCATGGCCCAGTGCGACATCATCGCGCGCCCCGGCGTCAAACTCGCCGACATTCAGAGCCGCGTCGATGAGGAGATCGCCAGCCTGCGCAAGAACGGACCCACGCAGGCCGAACTTGACCGCGCGCGCAACAAGACGCTGACCTCGATGATTGAGGGCCTCCAGCGCCTCGGCGGCTTCGGTGGCGTGGCCGACATGATGGACCGCTACAACCAGTACGAGCACGATCCCGGCTACCTGGCCAAAGATGTCGCCGGTTACGAAGCGCTCACCCCGGCCAGCATTCAACAGGCGGCCATGAAGTACTTTGGCGACAACCAGCGCGTCGTCATCCAGTGCGTCCCCGGCAAGAAGGTCACCGACGACGTGCCGCGAAGCCCGGCGGATACGGACCTGCACACCGTCGTCACGCCGCCCTACTCGCAGGCTTTTGAAGCGTCTCAGAACTGGCGCAAGGATTCGCCGAAGCCCGGCCCCGAGTCGAAGCTCCATCTGCCAGCCTCGGAGTCCTTCACGCTCTCTAACGGCCTCAGGGTCTACCTGATTCAGCAGCACGAACTGCCCGTGCTCAGCGCCAATCTGGTCACGCGCGCCGGTGGAGAAACCAACCCGGCAAATCAGCCCGGCCTCGCTTCCTTCACCGCCAGCATGCTCACGCAGGGCACCAGGACTCGCTCCGCGACCCAGCTTGCCGATGATGTGGCCCAGATCGGCGCCAGCATCGGTTCCGCCGCCGGCATGGATTCCGCCGGAGTCAGCATTGACTCGCTCACCAACAACACCGGCCCGGCCATGGAAATTCTCTCCGACGTTGCGCTGCATCCGGCGTTCTCGCCTGAGGAGGTCGAGCGCGTCCGCAAGCAGCGCATGATCGCCATCCTTCAGGAGTCCGATCAGCCCATCGCCTCCATGCTGCGCGTCGGCTCGAAGCTCCTCTACGGCAACCAGCCCTACGGCTTCACACCTGTTGGAACGATGGATTCCGTGAAGGCGACCACGCAGCCGCAGATCGCCTCGTTCTGGGCGGCTCATTACGCGCCCCAGGACTCAGCACTGGTCCTGGCCGGTGATCTCACTCCGGCTCAGGCCCGCGCGCTCGCACAGAAATACTTCGGCGCCTGGAGCAACCCCTCCGTCCCGGCCAGTCCGGTCACGCTGCCCGCGCCGCCCGCCGCGCCGGAGCGCAAGGTCGTCATCGTGGACAAGCCCGGATCGCCGCAGACCACGCTCTTCGCGCTTGGTCTCGGCGTGCCGCGCAAAACCCCCGACCACACGGCCATCGTGGAGATGAACAGCGTCCTCGGCGGCCTGTTCTCCAGCCGCATCAACATGAACCTGCGCGAGCAGCACGGCTACACTTACGGCGCATTCTCCGGCTTCTTCTTTGATCGCGAAGGCGGCCCGTTCTATGCTGGCGCTCAGGTGCGCACCGACGTCACCGGACCAGCGGCGACGCAGCTTTTCTCCGAACTGAATCGCATCCGCACCGACCCTCCGTCCTCCACCGAACTGACGCTGGCCAAAGACAACGCGCTGCGCTCGCTGCCCGGCAGCTTTGAAACCGTCGGCAGTGAATCGGCGCTCATGTCGGAACTCTTCGTCTACAGCCTGCCGCAGGATTATTTCGCCACGCTGCCTGCACGCTACGCTGCGGTCACGCCCGCTGACGTTGCGCGCGTCGCGCAGCAGTACGTTCATCCCAACCACCTGATCGTTCTCGCCGTCGGAGACCGCGCCAAAATCGAGTCGCAGTTGAAGACGGCCAATCTCGGCCCAATCGAGTACCGCGACCCAAGCGGCAACCCGGTCGCTGCTCCTGCGGACCCTGCGAAGCAGTAGTCAGGCGCAAACAGTACGCAGCAAAACAGACCAGCCTGCGACGGTTTCTCGCCGTCGCAGGCTTTTTCTATTCGGAGGAAGGCACAGCGCAGTAAAACCTTGCAGCACCAGATACGCGAGCGAGGCTGTTGTCGGCGGCTCAATATGCCTGAAGCTGATTCAGCGGCAGCCGCACACGGAAGCAGGTCGCACCTGGCTCCGACCGCACGCCCAGATGCCCGCGATGCTTGCGCACGATGCGCATCGCACTGTCCAGCCCCAGCCCAAGTCCGTGCCCCGGTGCCTTGGTCGTGTAAAACGGCTCGAAGATGCGGTCCTGCAACTCGGCGGAAATCCCCGGCCCGTTGTCCCAGACTTCCACCAGCAGCATGTCGCCCTCGATGCAGCAGGTCAGCTTCAGCTTCGGCTGGTAACCTTCAGACTGGCCGCCTTCGGTCTTCCTCTGCTTCATCGCCTCCAGCGCATTCTCAATCAGCGCCGTCCACACCTGATTCAGTTCGCTTCCATACGCGCTGATTGCCGGAATCCCGCTCTGGAACTCGCGCTCGATTTCCACGCCCTTCATGCGCGATTGCAGCATGCGCAGCGTCGCCTCCAGTCCTTCCGGCACATCCACCTCCAGAATCGGCGCGCGATCCATATAGGAGTAGCTCTTGATCGCCTGAATCAGATCAAAAATCCGCTCCGAGGAGTGCAGCATCGCCTTCGCATAGTGCTCGGCTCGCAGTGACGAGGCAAACTGATCCAGCACCACCTGCATTGCATCGCGCGAGAGAAACTCCGGCAGCAGTTGCAAATCCTCGCGCGTCACGCCCAGTTCCGCCAGCTCTGGCGCAATCTTCCAGCCGTCTGTGATGCCCTGCTCGCTCAGCCAGCGCAGAACCACATCCTCGCGCTCGGCCGTCAGCGCCTGCGTTTCGCCGCTGGCTTCCGCCGCTCGCGCCCGCGCCTCGCGCGCCCATCCCTGCACGGCCATCACCTGCTCCGCGCTCAGGCACAGCGAAACCAGTCCGTAGCGGCCATCGGCAAAGTGGCGCAGCTCGCTCAGAATGCCGCTGGCCGCGCGCTGCGCCGCCGCCGAGGGATTGTTCAGCTCGTGCGCCAGATTGCCTGCCAGCTTGCCCAGCGCCACCAGTTTCTCGCTCTGCTGCTCAATCCGCGTCACCTCGCGCACGCGATCGAGCAGTGTGTTGACGACGCGCTGACCAAAGCTGGGAATCGCCTGCATCATCTCCGGAAACAGCGAGCGATGAAACAGGAGCGCCCACACGTCCTGCACAGCAAAACCCTGGCCGCCGTAATTCGTCATGCGCGAGTACGGCAACAGCCCGGTCATCTGCCCCGCGCGCCCGATAAACAGCGTCATCGGCCCGGTCCTGTGCCGACGAACATGAATCTCGCCCTTCAGAATCAGGATCATCTGCTCCGCAGCCTGACCCTCCTCAAACAGCGTCTCTCCGGTCTTCAGGCGAATTTCCTGCCCATGCCCGGCCAGCCACAGCCGCTCGTCGGAGCTTAGCCCGTGCAGCGGCGCAATCCGCTCAACCGCCTCGGCGATCTCATTTAGCGGAGTCGGAGTTTCCGGAATCACCGATGGGGGAAGATGTACAGGCATTTCGGAGACCCTCCGGGTCACCTTGCACAGCAGGGAAGTGCTCTCTGTCTCCTGCAAATCCGATCCTTTTGCTCGTCTCAGGTTTGCAGCAATCGTTCGTTTCCGTTCGACCTCATTCTACGCGTCCGCGCGCCAGCTATGAAGAGTTCGTCATAGTTTGCCCTGGCGCTCAAGCCTCAATTTGCGCTTGCCGAAGACGGAAACAGAAAGGAGTATCTTCATGAGTATCGCAGCAATCGGAGCGGCAACTCAAGCCGTGCAGATGACGCAGCAACTCTCCGCCAGCCTGGCCTCCGCGCAGCAGGCGCAGAACCAGAACGCCATGCTTCAGCAGGATACCGCTTCCATCAGCGAAGCCGGTCGCGCTGCTCTCGAGCACGACGGCGACGGAGACGGTCACTAGCGCCGACAATCCGCCTCATCGACAATCCGGCTCCAGCCGCGCAGTCCCCAGGCCTCGCGGCTGGGCTTTTGTCTGCCGATGCCGAAATTCCGAACAACCCAGGCTCCACGCCGGATTCCCCCTCCGGTCTACAATCATCCCAACGGATTTTTCCCCGTCAATCTGCGCCGTGTCGGAGCCGCCCGCCCGTGTCGTCCATTCCCGCCGAGTCCATTCTCGACTCCAAACCGGAACTCTTCGTCGGCCTCGTGACCCACGCCGCCGGTCCCGCGGGCGCGCTGCCCATCACGCCGGAGATGCTGCTCACCCAGCCCTCCGGCAATCTCTTTGGCCTCAGCCAGGGCGCGGGCATGGGCTGGGAGCCATCCCGCCTGCTCGACCCTGAATTTCTCATCCTCAGCACGCACGGCGGCCTGCGCTCGGACTCCGGCCAGCCCATCGCCCTCGGCCTCCACACCGGCCACTGGGAGGTCGGCCTGCTCGTCGCCGAAGCGGCCCGAACCCTGCGCGACCATCGAGCCATCCCTTACGCCGCCGCCTGCACCGATCCCTGCGACGGACGCACCCAGGGAACCACCGGCATGTTCGATTCGCTCCCCTTTCGCAACGACGCGGCCATGGTCCTGCGCCGCCTCACGCGTTCGCTGCCCACGCGCAAGGGCGTGCTCGGCGTGGCCACCTGTGACAAGGGCCTGCCCGCCATGATGATGGCGCTGGCAGCGAGCGGCGATCTTCCCGCCATCCTCGTGCCCGGCGGCGTCACGCTCCTGCCGGAATCCGGCGAAGACGCCGGCAAAGTCCAGACCATCGGCGCACGCTTCGCACAGGGCCAGATCACCCTCGAAGCCGCCGCCGAAGCCGGCTGTCGCGCCTGCGCCTCGCCCGGTGGCGGCTGCCAGTTCCTCGGCACCGCGGCCACGGCTCAGGTTGTCGGCGAAGCCCTCGGCATCGCCCTGCCTCACTCGGCGCTCGCGCCCTCCGGCCAGCCCATCTGGCTCGACGCAGCCGCCCGCTCCGCGCTCGCACTCCTGCGCATGCACCAGAACGGCACCGGCATGCGCCACATCCTCACCGACGCCGCCGTGCGCAACGCCATGGTCGTTCACGCCGCCTTCGGCGGCTCCACCAATCTCCTGCTCCACCTGCCCGCCATCGCTTTTTCCGCCGGTCTGCGCCGCCCCACGGTCGAGGATTGGACCTCCGTCAACCGCGCCGTCCCGCGCCTCGTCGATGCCTTGCCCAACGGCCCGCGCAACTTCGCCACCGTCCAGGTTTTTCTCGCCGGCGGCGTGCCTGAAGTCATGCTCCACCTGCGACAGGCCGGCCTGCTCGACACCTCCGTCCGCACCGTCTCCGGCCTCACGCTCGACGCCGCGCTCGACTGGTGGCGCCAGAGCGAACGCCGTGCCGTACTCCGCGCCAGCCTCCGCCAGATCGACGGGATCGACCCGGACCATGTGATCCACTCGCCAGAGGCCGCGCGCGCCGCCGGTCTCAGCTCCACCGTCTGCTTTCCCTCCGGCAATCTCGCGCCCGACGGTGCCGTCATCAAGTGCACCGCCATCGATCCCTCGCTCATCGACGCCGACAACGTCTATCGCCACACCGGCCCGGCGCGCGTCTTCGTCACCGAGGAAGCCGCCATCGCCGCCATCAAATCCGGCCAGATCGGCAGCGGCGATGTCGTCGTGCTCATCTGCGGCGGGCCACTAGGTGCCGGCATGCAGGAGGTCTACCAAATCACCTCCGCGCTGCGTCAGTTGCCTCACTGCAAACACGTCGCCGTCCTCACCGACGCCCGTTTCAGCGGCGTCTCCACCGGAGCCTGCATCGGCCACATCAGCCCGGAAGCCCTCGCCGGCGGACCCATTGGACGCCTCCGAGACGGTGACCGCATCCGCATCGTCATCGACCGTAACCAGCTCACTGGAACTGTCGATTTTCTTCCCGAAAGCGACGCCGACGGCCCGGCCACGCGCCAACTCGCCGCGCGGGAACTGGCATCGCGCGCGCCGCGCTCCGATCTCCAGCCTCACCCCGCGCTGCCCGACGACACGCGCCTCTGGGCCGCTCTCGTCACCGCTTCCGGCGGCGTCTGGGGTGGATGCGTCTATGACGCAGATTCCATCGTTGCGCGGCTGGCAGGCACTCACGCAGCGCCACATTCCTCACGATCCTCGTCCGCGGCACAAGGAGCCTCATGAAACTCTGGAACACACGCAAGGGTCTGTTTCTCACCTCTGGCCAGCAGGTCTACCCCGTCCCCGAATCCGGCCTCGACAAGCTCCTGCGCATCGATGACCTCCACGGCTACCTCGCCGAAATCGTCCGCGAGGGCAGCGTCGCCGAGCAGCTTGCCGCCGAAGACCTGCTCCCACCGATTGAGAATCAGGAGGTCTGGGCCGCCGGCGTCACCTATTACCGCAGCCGCGACGCGCGCATGGAAGAGTCCCGCGAAGCCGGCGGCGGCAGCTTCTATGACCGCGTCTACACCGCCGAACGCCCCGAGCTTTTTTTCAAGGCCACAGCCAGCCGCGTCGTCGGTCCGGGCCAGCCCGTGCGCATCCGCCGCGACGCCCAATGGTCCGTCCCGGAACCGGAGTGGACCCTGCTCATCGACCCGCGCGGTCGCATCCTCGGCTGTACCATCGGCAACGACATGAGTTCGCGCGACATCGAAGGCGAAAACCCGCTCTACCTGCCCCAGGCCAAGGTCTATCAGGGCAGTTGTGCGCTCGGCCCGTCCATCCTGCTCACGCCCGATCCGCTGCCAGCCACCACCGCGATCGAAGTCGTCGTCGAGCGCGGCCAGGCCGCCGTCTTCGCAGGCTCCACCACTCTTGCCGAGCTGCGCCGCACTCCAGCCTCGCTGGTCGAATATCTCTTCCGCGACAATCTCTTCCCGCACGGCGTTTTTCTCATGACCGGCACCGGCATCGTCCCCGCCGACGATTTCACGCTCCTGCCCGGCGACCTCGTGCGCATCCGCATCGAAGGTCTCGGCGAACTGGCCAATCCAGTCGTTTGCGGCTGAGACAGTCGTCAGCCGTCAGGGATCAGTTGTCAGGGATCAGTTGTCAGCGCGTCTTCGGCGGTGCCGTGCTTTCGCGCACCACCAGCTTCGTTCCCACCGTCGTAATGCGCTTGCCGACGTGCGCCTCGTCCGGCTCCGCCTGCCGTTGCAGCGCTTCAAAGGCCGCGCGCGCCAGCGCATGCCGCGAAAGCCCGATCGTTGTCAGCGGCGGCAGCGTGAACTCCGTGAACGCAATATCATCCAGCCCGATCACCGACAGATCCTCCGGCACGCTCATCTTCGCCTGATGCGCCGCATGCAGCACACCGATGGCCGTCATATCGTTCGAGCAGATCACCGCCGTCGGCCGCTCTTTCAGCGCCAGCAGCTTCTGCATTCCCGTCACGCCCCCCTGCAGCGTGTGATCGCCATCGACCACCCATTCTTTCCGCGCGCGCAGCCCGCATGCCACCACCGAGCTTTCAAAGCAGTGCAGCCGCGTCTCCGCCGAGTGCAGCGTGTGCGGCCCGGCCAGATACGCAATCCTGCGATGTCCCAGCCCCACCAGATGCTCCACCGCTTCGCGCACACCCGTCGCGTAATCAATCTCAATCGTGCTCACCATCGGGTTGTCCACCACAAACTCGGCCAGCACCAGCGGTATCCCGTGCATCGCAAGCTGATCCAGCACCGACTCTTCACTGCCAAACGTCAGCACCGCCACGCCCTCCACCTTGCGCTCCAGCATCCGCCGCACGATCCGCTCAATCTGCGCCGCGTTTTCAATCTTCCCCGAACTCACCAGCAATTCGTAGCCGTTCGCAACCGCCACTTCCTCGAAGCTCGCAATCAGCTCCGGAAAAAACGGGTTCGTGATGTTCTCGACAACAATGCCAACGATGCGGCTTCTGCCCGAGACCAGGCTGCGCGCATGCGTGTTCGGAAAATAATTCAACTGCTCAATCGCCTGCCACACGCGCTTCGACAGCTTCTCGCTCACCGCCGTCGATCGATTGATCGTCCGCGAGACCGTCGCAATCGAGACACGCGCCAGCGACGCCACCGTGCGAATATCCGGCTTCCCATCCGGATTGCTCTTTATGCTTCTTCGGGCCACCTCGCCATCCTATAGTGTTCCTGTGGCTTTGTGCCACAGAAATCCTGCCCGTGCCGTGCGGCGACCGATCTTCCCATCGCTTCGCCTGCCAGCGCTCAACCGCGCTTTCAGACTGAAAATCCGCGGCCACAAAAAGAAAACTCCCCGCCGAAGATTGCCTCCGGCGCGGAGTTGTATTTGCCAATTTGCGTTCCCGTCAGGCGTTCGTCTTCGCGCACAGCTCGTCAAACGCGCGCGCCAGCTCGCCCGCAATCTGTGGTGCCGTCGCCGCTTCGATCACGTAGCGCTGCATCAGGTACACCAGCTTCCCGTCGCGCAGAATCGCAATCGCCGGCGAGGTCGGCGGATGCCCCTCGAAGTACGACCGCGCGCGCTCCGTCGCCTCGCGATCCTGTCCCGCAAACACCGTGATCGAGCGATCCGGCAGTGTGCCGTGTCCCAGCGCCATGCGCACTCCAGGCCGCATCTTGCCCGCCGCGCAGCCACAGATCGAGTTCACCACCACCATCGTCGTCCCAGGCTGCTTCAGCGCAGCATCCACTTCCTCGGCTGTGCGCGCCTCCGCGATTCCGGCCCGCGTCAGATCCTCGCGCATCGGGATCACCATAATCTCTGGATACATCGTGCCTCCGGCGGAGAAAATTCCCCGCACTTCCATTGTACCGGCATTGCATCGGCCTGCGCCGCATTGCACAGCCCACGCCCGGCAAATTCCGCCCCCTGTTATAGCCTGACAGTAACCATGATCCTGCCCTCCGGACTTGCTCTCGAAGCCAACCGCCCACTTGCCCCGCTCACCACGCTCGGTCTCGGCGGTCCCGCGCGCTGGTTCGCCCGCGTCACCACGGAGGCGCAACTCGTCGAAGCCTTCAACTGGGCGCGCCGGAGCAATGTTCCCGTCTTCATCCTCGGCGGCGGCAGCAATCTCGTCGTCGCCGACTCCGGCTTCGACGGCCTCGTCCTTCAGCCCGCTCTGCTCGGCATCACGCGCGCCTTCGACGGCGACCTCTGCCTGCTCCGCGCCGCCGCCGGCGAACCCTGGGACAGTTTCGTCGCCGAGACCATCGCGCTCGACTGCGCCGGCCTGGAGTGCCTAGCCGGAATCCCCGGCACCGTCGGCGGAACGCCTGTCCAGAACGTCGGTGCCTACGGCCAGGAGGTCGCCGAAACCATCCGCCACGTCCGCGTCCTCGACCGCTCCACGCTTCAGTTCCACGAGCTTGCAGCTGAGGAATGCGGCTTCGCCTACCGCCAGAGCATCTTCAACTCCACCGCCCGCGACCGCTTCGTCGTCACCGCCGTCGAATTCGCGCTCCGTCCCGGCGGCGCGCCCACTCTGCGCTACGCCGACCTCGAACGCGCCTTCGTCGGTCAGCCGCGTCCCACCCTCGCCGAGGTCGCAGACAAAGTCCGCACCATCCGTCGCGGCAAAGGCATGCTCCTCGTTCCAGGCGACCCGGACACCCGGAGCGTGGGCAGCTTCTTCCGCAATCCCATCCTTCCCACCGCGCGCTACGAAGCTCTCGCCGCCCGTCTTGCCACTCAGCCGCCGTGCTATCCCGCTGCTCCCGGCGAGGTCAAAATCCCCGCCGCCTGGCTCATCGAACAGGCAGGCTTCGCGCGCGGCTTCCGCATGGGCCGCGTCGCCATCTCCTCGCGCCACACGCTGGCCCTGGTTAACTGCGGCGAAGCCACCACCGCCGAACTCCTCGCCCTGCGCGACGCCATCGCCGCCACCGTCGAGCAGCGCTTTTCCATCCGCCTCGAAATGGAGCCGATCCTCGTCGGCTTCTAGCTCATTTTCAGCCGCTCCAGCAGCCGGTGTCTCTCGTCCGCCAGCACTTCCGCCGCGCGCCCCTGTGCGGTCACGCGGCCATCCTTCAGCCGAACGACCTCCGCCTGCGCGCGCAGTGCCTCGGCCGCGTCATGCGTCACCAGAATCGCCTGCATGCCGTGCTCGCCCACCCACTCCAGCGTCGCCGCCATCACCCCATCCCGCGCCGCCGTGTCCAGCGCCGAAAGCGGCTCATCCAGCAGCAGAACCTCCGGTCGTGGAGCCAGCGCCCGCACCAGCGCCACCCGCTGCGCCTCGCCGCCGGAGAGCGTCGCCACCCTCCGTCCGCTCAGCGCAGCGGCTCCCACCACGTTCAGCGCCTCGGCCACGCGCTCACGCCGAGCGGCGGAACTCAGCTCCCGCAGCCCGAAGGCCACATTCCCCTCCACCGTCATCTGCGGAAACAGCGCCGCGCTCTGCCCAGCCATCCCCACGCCGCGTCTGCCCGGAGGCAGATGAATCTTCGCCGCCACATCCGTCAGCGTCCGCCCGTTCGCGCTCAGAAACCCGCTCCCCGGCCTTGCCAGTCCGGCAATCATCCGCAGCATCGTGCTCTTGCCCGCGCCCGACGGCCCGAAGACGACCGTCAGCGGCGCTTCCATCCGGCAGTCCACCTCCAGCCGAAACTCGCCCGCGCGTCCGCGCATAACCATCTCAATCATGCTGTGCCGCCTTGCCTGTGGCCTTGCCCGTCGCAGGCCGCGCATAGAGCACCAGCAGCGCCGTCAACGACAGCCCCAGCAGCAGCAGGGAAGTCTCATTCGCGGCTCGATCATTGAAGTCCTGCACCTGATCGAACAGCACAATCGACAGCGTCCGTGTCGCTCCGGGAATATCCCCGCCCAGCATCAGCACCACCCCAAACTCGCCCACCGTGTGCAGAAAACTCAGCAACGCCGCCGTAACCACCGACCGCTTCGCCAGCGGCAGCAGGATTTCGCCCACCACGCGCAGCCACCCCGCTCCCAGCAGCCGCGCCGCATCCACCATCGCCTCGTCCACCGCGCCAAACCCCGTCACCAGCGGCTGCACGGCAAACGGCAGACTATAGACCGCCGACCCCACCACCAGCCCGGCAAACGAAAACGCCAGCGGATGCCCCAGCACTGCCGCAATCGCCCGTCCCACAGCCGTCCGCGTTCCCAGCAGCACCAGCAGGTAATAGCCCAGCACCGTCGGCGGCAGCACCAGCGGCAGCGCCGCGATCGCCTGCGCCAGCCCGCGCACCCTCGACCCGCTCAGCCTCACCCACGCCGCAAACGGCACCGCGACCGCCAGCAAAATCGCCGTCGTCACCAGTGCCAGCTTCAATGTCAGCAGCAGCGCCTGCCAGTCCATTCCGTCCCTCGCCGTCACCCAGCCCAGTCGTCAGCCACTTCGTCGTCCGTCGGCCTTGCCGTCAGCTCGCCCCGTGCGGCGTCGTGGAACGCACCGCCATCAGCCCGCTTCGCTCCAGTTGCGCCTGCATCTCCGGACTGCGCAGAAAATCCAGAAACCGCTCGGCCTCCACGCGCTCTGCGGAGTGCGCCAGCACCACCGCGCCCTGCTCAATCACCGGATACAGCCCCTGCGGCACCACCACGAAATCTCCCGCCGCGCTCAGCGCAGGCGTTACCGCCGCCGTCCGCGAGATCAACCCCGCATCCGCATTGCCGGTCTCGGCAAACTGCGCCGCCTGCGCGATATTTGCCGCCGTCACCAGCTTCGCCTGCAACGCCGCCGTCAGCCCCATTCCCTTGATCGCCGCCATCGCCGCGCGTCCATACGGCGCTCGGTCCGGATCCGCAATCGCCAGCCGCTTCAGCGCCGGGTCGCGCAGCAACGCCATCGTCGGCTGAGGCCACCGCGAATCCCGCCTCGTCCACAGCACCAGAACCCCATGCGCATACGCCACCGGCTCCGTCGTCGCCCCCATCCCCGCCGCAATCACCCGCGCCGGATAGCTCATATCCGCCGACAGAAACAGGTCAAACCCGGCCCCATTCAGAATCTGCGCCGTCAGCGCCGCCGAAGATTCATACGTCGCCACCGCATGCACGCCCGTCTCCGCTTCAAACGCCTGCAATATGGGCGGCAACACCGGCTGCAAATCCGCCGCCGCCGCAATCCGCACTGGCGCGCGCAGCGTTTGCGCCATCCCTGTTGCCGTCGCCGCCAGCATCACCAGCATCAACGCCAATTGCCAGCCTCGTCTCACGACTCGCCGTCCTCCCGCGCCCATCATTTTTCCTTCAAACGCACGCTCTGTTCGCCGCGTCCATCGCGCGGCTCCCATGCTTGCTGGTAGGCTAACACTTGAGATGAGTGACAATCTGCATCAGCTTCGCTGTTTCGGTTGCGGCCAGCTTCTGCGCGGTGATCAGGCCGGTCCCGACTTCCGCTGCGCTCTCTGCGGCGATCTCTTTGAAGTCATCTATCCCGGCTGGAAACACACCGGCGGCACCGACCGCCCCAACGCCGGAGCGCTCAAGTGGCTCTGGCGCGAGCGTCGGCTTTCTCACGAAAAACTCGACCAGTCCGGCGTCTGGCGCTTCCGCGAACTGCTTCCCATTCTCGACAGCTTCGGCAGCGCCGTCACCCTCCGCGAGGGCAACACGCCGCTCTACCCTCTGCCGCTTGCCGCGCGCTCGCTCGGCCTCGACGCGCTCTTCGCCAAGCATCAGGGCATGAACCCCACCGGCTCCTTCAAGGACACCGGCATGACCTCCGCCCTCAGCGTCGCCCGCGAACGCGGCTTCCAGTGGGTCGCCTGCGCCTCCACCGGCAACACCTCCGCCGCCATGGCCGCCTACGCCGCCCGCGCCGGACTTCGCTCGCTCGTCCTCATCCCACAGGGCAAGATCGCCTGGGGCAAGCTCTCCCAGGCCATGGACTACGGTGCCGTCACCTGCCAGCTTGACACCGACTTCGACGGCTGCGTCCGCGTGCTCACCCACATCGTCGCCGAAGCTCCCATTTACCTGCTCAACTCCGTCAATCCCTATCGCCTCGAAGGCCAGAAAACTCCCGCGCTCGAAATCGCCGAAGCCCTCGACTGGAGCGTTCCCGACCACATCCTCGTTCCCGGCGGCAACCTCGCCAACAGCTCCGCCCTCGGCAAAGGCTTCCGCGAGATGAAGGAACTCGGCCTCATCCATCGCCTGCCGCGCATCACCGTCATCCAGGCCGAAGGCTCCGCACCGCTCGTGCACAGCTTCGCCGAAAACGACGGCACCGCGCTCACGCCCGTCGAAGCCCACACCCGCGCCACCGCCATCCGCATCGGCAACCCCGCAAGCTGGCGCAAAGCCGCCCAGGCGATTCACGAATCCGGCGGCTGGTGCCTCAGCGTCAGCGAAGCCGAGATCGCCGTCGCCAAGGCCGAGCTTGGGCGCGAGGGCATCGGCTCGGAACCCGCCTCCGCCGTCACGCTCGCCGGGTTGAAATATCTCGTCGCCGACGGCCGCGTCGCCCCATCGGACTCCGTCGTTCTGCTGCTCACTGGCCACACGCTCAAGGACGCCGACTACACCATCGACTTCCATCGCGGCACCCTGCTCACCGACGCCGAATCCGCGCCCGTCGCCGCCTCCATCCAGCCGCTGCGCCGCAACGCGCTCTCCGTCGAAGCCACGCCACAGGCCGTTCTCGCCGCGCTGCGCTCGGTCGCCGACAGCGAGATCGCGCTGGCTCGGAATTAGGCCCATGCACTCAGATCCCTCCGCGTTCCGCCTGCGGCTGCCCGCCACTTCGGCCAACCTCGGCGCGGCCTTTGACACCGCCGCCGTCGCTCTCGACTTCGCGCTGGAGATTGAAGCCGTCGCCGCCGAAGAATTTTCCATCGACGCCTCCGGTCGTAACGTCGCCGAATGCTCGCGGCTCGACGACAACCTGATCCTCGAAACCTATCGCTCGCTGCTCACGCGCGAAGATCGCCCGGTTCAGCCGCTCGCCCTGCGCATGCGGAACGGCATTCCGCTCGGCATGGGCTGCGGCTCCTCAGCCGCCGGTCGCCTGGCCGCCATCGCGCTTGCCGCTCACTTCGGGGCGCTTGGATGGTCGGCGGATCAAATCCTCGCCGAGGCCGTCGCGCTCGAGGGCCATCCCGATAACGCCGCCGCCTGCTGGCACGGAGGACTTGTCGTTGCCGCCGACTTTGCAGCCTCGGGAATCGCGGAGAACAAACCCGCTCACCACCTGCCATTTGTCTCCATTCCGCCGCCACCCGACTGGTCCGCTATCGTCGTCCTGCCCGCGCGACCACTCGCCACCAGCCGCGCTCGCGCCGTCCTGCCGGAGTCCTACTCCCGCGCCGATGTCGTCGCCAATCTTCAGGCCGCCGCCCTGCTCGCGCCCGCCTTCGCCAGCGCCCGCGTCGACCTGCTCGCCGCCGCCACGCGCGACCGGCTTCACCAGCCATTCCGCGCCGCCATCTGCCCGCTGCTCGCCCCGCTTCTGCCGCTGGTCGGCGGCAGCGACATCTTCTCGGTCACCCTCAGCGGTGCCGGTCCATCGGTCCTGCTCATCACGCTGCTTGATTCCGCTTCTGCCGCCGCCGCCATCCACCAGGCACTCGGCGCAGCGCGCTGGCAAACCGGGCAGGATTACGAACTGCTCCACACGCGATTTGCAGTGCGCGGCGCCGGATCGCAGGCGGATTTTTCACCCGGCATCGCGAAAGGCATCTCGAAATAAGCGATTTACCGGAGTGCTCCGGGCGTCAGATGGAAGATAACTATATAGTACATTTTCTTGCAAATTATGATTACCTGTAGATGTTACTGAAGATTTCTTGCTATTCACCAGAAAACAACCTATCGTCAATCGCGTGGGCAGTTCTGGGGGAGGGCTGCTCTGGCGCCCGTGACCTTTTCAGGTCCGGGCGCTTTCTCTTTGCGCAGAGCCTCGCCGCCGCGCTTCGCACCGACCTCCTTTGCGACTGGTATCGGCATCCGTTTGCGACCAGGGCGCATCCTCGCGCATCGTATCTCTGGCAGTTGCGTTTACACTGAAAGGGAGTGTTCACGCGCAAAGGAGAATTATGGCAGGCACAGCGGTTCTGGAAGTCAGCGACGCTTCCTTCGACAGTGAAGTTCTTCAATCCGACAAGCCAGTTCTGGTCGATTTCTGGGCCGTCTGGTGCGGCCCCTGCAAGATGATCGGCCCCATCGTCGATCAGGTCGCCGACTCCTACGCCGGACGCCTGAAGGTGGCCAAGGTCAACGTCGATCAGAACAATGCCACGCCCGGCCGTTACGGCATCCGCGGCATTCCCACGCTGCTCTTCTTCAAGGGCGGCAAGATCGCCGATCAGATCGTTGGCTACGTCTCTCGCGAAGTGATCGAGGAAAAAGTCCAGCGGCTGCTGGCATAAATCGCCACGCGAAACGGACGCATCGCGCAGAAAAGCGCTCGAAGCGTCTGTGGGGAAAACAATCAGCGGCCCGCCTCACGGCGGGCCGCTTCTTCATTTCCTCCGCAACCTGATTCTCACAGCCTGATTCCTGGGCAACTGCGATTCCGCCCATCTGTTCCTGCGGATTTTCAGTGGTAGCGTCGCAGCACGCCCAGCACGCGGCCCTGAATCGCCACCTGCGCCGCCGGAACCAGGATCGGAGCCATCTCCGTATTCGCCGGTTGCAGCCGCACCGTTCCGCCCTCCGGATAGAAGCGCTTGAGCGTCGTCTCCGCGCCACGCACCAGCGCCACCACAATCTCACCCGGCCGCGCCGTCCGCGTCCGCTCCACAAAGACGTAATCCCCGCTCAGGATGTGCTCGT
This sequence comes from Acidobacteriota bacterium, assembly GCA_021846275.1. Lineage (GTDB taxonomy): Bacteria > Acidobacteriota > Terriglobia > Terriglobales > Acidobacteriaceae > Acidicapsa. Next base: position 737,999 of record JAJZBZ010000001.1, on the reverse strand, counting down.
CGCGCATCGAGTCGCCGCGCACCTCCAGCGCAAAGACATCGCGGTTGCCCACCACGTCCTGCAGCGAAATCGACTCCGATCCCTGCACCGTCTCCACCGGCAACCCGGCCGCAATCCGCCCCAGCAGCGGCACCTGCTGCCCGCCGCGCACGCGCGCACCCTCCGGCACCAGGTCAATCGATCGGCTGCGATTCCGCTCGCGGTCCAGCAATCCCTTCCGCTCCAGATTGCTGATGTGCTTGTGCACGGTCGCCACCGACCGCAGCCCCAGCCCGGCGGCGATCTCTTCAAACGATGGAGAGTACCCATTCTCCACCACAAACGCCTGCAGGAAATCCAGCACCTCTTTTTGTCTGCGAGTAATGGCCATGAGCGCATTATAGCGAATAAAAAGCGAAGCGCAAAAAGTTTTTTTCCGCCTTCAAAATGCCCCCGCACGCATCCGTCGCTTCCTCCGAACCCATTCCATTTCGCCTCACCTCCGACCGCGATTTGGGAATCCTCACCCCATGCCTCCCATTCGCGGAACCACCCCCTCGACATCCCCGCTTTTTTCTTGAGTATCCCCACGCAACGCGCAAAGGTAGAAGCGTGGATTGCGGAACTGTTGCTCCAATTCTGCATCGGACGACGATTTTCCGCGGAGGGACAATCAAGATGAAGCTGCTAGTAGCCGAGGATGACCGCGCATTGGCGCTCTTTCTCACCCGGGGCCTCGAGGCCGACGGTCACCGTGTACGCTGCGCCGCTGACGGCGCCGAAGCCGTCCTCGCCTATCAGGAAGAGTCGCCCGACCTGACCATCCTCGATCTCAACCTTCCGCGCAAGGATGGCGAGCAGGCGCTGGCCGAGATGCGCTCGCTCGACCCGGAGCTTCCGGTGCTCGTGCTCACCGCGCGTCAGGAGGTCGAGACCCGCATCCGCTGCCTCGATCTCGGAGCTGACGACTTCATGGTCAAGCCCTTCAGCCTTCACGAACTGCGCGCCCGCTGCCGCGCCCTGCTGCGGCGCAAGCGCGAGGCGCGCCTGATGCTCCGCGTCGCCGATCTCGAACTGGACCGCATGGAGCACACCGCGCGTCGCGGCGGAGCCGCCATTCCGCTCACCAACAAGGAATTCGCGCTGCTGGAGTACCTGATGCTGCGCCGAGGCGAGTGCATCTCGCGCGTCGAGCTTCTGGACACCGTCTGGAACATGGAACCTGCCCAGACCACCAACATCGTCGATGTCTACATCAACTATCTGCGCCGCAAGCTCAAGGATCCGCCGCCGGGCTTTCTCGTGCGCACGGTGCGCGGTCGCGGCTATCTCGTCCCGTCGGAGGCCGAGCTTCGCATGCCGTTGCCGGGCGTTGTCGCGCCCATCGACGGAACCATCTCCGCCGCCGCTGCGCCGTTGCAGAATTAACCTCCGCGTCGGCAATCCGGCGGAGACAGTTCCCGGTTCGGTTTCGCGGTTTCCTTGCTCGGTGCCATCCCGGTCGCAGTCTCCCGACGGCTCGTCCTCGGAATCCATGCAGCCCTGACCCTGTTGGTTGAAACTTTCCTCTTCTGTCGTTGATCGCCCTTTGCAGGAGCCATTCATGTCCACTTCCTTCTCCCGTCCCTCGTCCCAGCCTGCGATTGCCCTCCCGCGCAGCCTGCGTCAGCGCACGGTGCTTGTTGTCAGCCCGGACTCCGGCCAGCGTCGTCAGCTTGTCGCCGCGCTCACTGATCTTCGCTGGCGCGTGCTTGAGGCCGACTGCGGCGCCTCCGCCTGGACGCAAGCTGCCGAGACTCCGGTTGAAGCGGTGCTTGTCGATTCGTGGCTGCCCGATCTGGAACTCTCGGAGTTCCTGCGTGATCTTCAGCGGCAGCATCCGCGCGCCGACCTTCTGCACACCGACGGCAGCGCGATCGACGGGGCGCCGCGCAGCAGCTACCGTCAGGAACTTCTCTTCGCCATCCGCCGCTCGTCAGTCTCCGACACGGCCATCTGGAATGCCGCGCCGACCTTCGAGGGTGAGAGGATAGCTCCGATCCGTGCGGGAGCAACACCTCCGAGTCGTCCCGCGCAGACTGCGCAGCCCGCCGCAGCACCGACGCAGTGCATTGCCCTGACGGAGCGCACGCCCGAACGCACGGCCGCGCCCGCCAGCCCGGAGATCGAGCCACTGCCGGGCCTCATCGGTCGCGCTCCCGCGATGCTCGAGGTCAGTCGCCGCATCCGTCTCGTCGCGCGGCACCGCACTCCGGTTCTGATCGAAGGGCCGACCGGGACCGGCAAGGAACGCGTCGCCGAACTACTCCATCGGCTCTCGGACCGCGTCCATAAGCCTTTCGTCGCCATCAATTGCGCGGCGATTCCGGAAGCATTGCTTGAGGCCGAGCTTTTCGGCCACACGCGCGGAGCCTTCACCGGGGCCGTGCAGGGACGCACCGGACGCATCGAGTCCGCCGACGGTGGCACGCTGTTTCTGGATGAGATCGGCGAGATGCCGCTGGCGCTTCAGGCCAAGCTGCTGCGCTTTCTGGAGTGCGGCGAACTGCAACGGGTCGGCGAAAACACGACCGTCCGCGTCGATGTGCGGATTCTCGCCGCGACGCACCAGCATCTGGCCGCCGACGCACGCGCCGGCCGCTTCCGGGCCGACCTTTACCATCGCCTGGCCGTCTTTCTCATCCGCACGCCCACGCTGGCTCATCACCGGCAGGACATTCCGGCGCTGGTCGAGTTCATCCTGGAGCGGCTCGGCGAGCGCATGCCGGTCAAGCGCATTCTTCCCGATGCGATGGATCGCCTGCTGCCGCACTCCTGGCCGGGCAACGTCCGCGAACTGGAGCATGTGCTGGAACGCGCCGTGATTCTGGCCGGAGATTCTCCGCTCATCCGCGCCTCCGAAATTGAGTTTGGCCTCGACGAGGAGACGTATGCGCAGGGAACAGAATGCGTGGCGGAGTTGCTGCCTGGCTTTGCCGCCTTCCCGCTTTCGGCGCCGGATTCCACATCTGGCGATCCGGCGATCGTCTGAACCGCGGCGCATCCGAGGCCGGTGACTCCGGCGTCTTTGCGCGCGCGGCCGCCCCGCGCAATCCGCATGCTTCGCCGTGATCCATCGCTGCGGCAATTCTTAGAAAAACCTGTTTTGCGTCCTCTCATTTGGAAACAGAATTGCACTCCCACCCGCAAGGAGATCGCGCATGCAACTGGAAACCACGCTGAGCGATGAGCTGACGCGGTATCTTGACCTGGCCACACGCCAGATTCAGGTTACCGCCGCCAACATGGCCAATATCGACACCCCCGGCTATCGCTCCGTGGGCCTGGATTTTGACGCGGCGATGCAGGAGGCGCTTGCCGATGGTGGCGAATCTCCGGTTCATCCACGCATCCGCCCGGTCGGCGGCCTGGTCGTCCGGCCGGACGGCAACGATGTCTCGATGGACCGCGAATCGATGCAGATGGCCGAGGCGCAGCTGCGCTACAAGACCGGCGTGGCGTTGCTGCGGAGCGAGTATACGGAGATCTTCGCCGCAATTCACGCGAAATAGCACGAGCGCCACGCCAGCCGGGATGGCGCGGGAACGTCGGAAAGGTCAGGGAGGATGGGAATGAATCTCTTCGGAATGATGGATGTCTCCAGTTCGGCGCTCCAGGCCGAACGCATGCGCGCCGAGGTGGTTGCGGCCAACATGGCCAACGCTGAGACGACGCGCACCGCCGACGGCACGCCCTATCACCGCCAGCACGTTGTCTTTTCCGCCGGCCCGGTCGGTTCCTCGTCGAGCTTTGCCGGAACGATGTCCACGCATCTTCGTCCTTCGGGACAGCTTGATCCGGCCACGCAACTGGCCGCGCTCCAGGCATCCGCCGCCTCGCCCACGTCTTCGATTCCGCTGCCCGGTGGCGCGACGGTCGCTCCGGGCGTTCAGATCGCCGGCGTCGTTCAGGACACGTCGCCGCCGCTGCGCCGCTACGACCCCGGCCATCCCGATGCCGATGCCCAGGGCTACGTCTCCTACCCGGACATCAACCCGCTCACCGAGATGGTGGACCTGATGGGCGCGACGCGCTCCTACGGCCTCAACGTCTCCGCCGTGCAGGCGGAGAAATCCATGATCACCAGCTCGCTCGATATTCTGCGCTGACCCTGCGTTCCGTACGCCAACCGTGCATTTCAGGAGTTCCCATGCTTTCCGCCTTCGCCAGCACCGCCATCTCCGCCGCCACACAGTCGGCCACGCAAACCGCCATCAGCCCCTTCGGAGGCGCGCTTTCGACGAGCGCATTCCCCGGTGACACGGGATCATTCGCCGACGCGCTGACGAGCGTGACCGCCCCGCTGACAACCAGCCCCGCAACCAGCCTTCCGGCTGGCCCCGCAACGGGTGCCATTCCAGCCAGCGCGCCATTTTCCGACCTGCTCGTTCAGTCCGTCCGTCAGGTCGATCAGCTGAGTCAGACGGCCAGCAATCTGATCGAAGGCCTGATCTCCGGCAAGGGCGTCGATGTGCATGAGGCGATGATCGCCAGCGAAAAGGCATCGATGGGCTTTGACATGATGCTTGCCGTGCGCGACAAGGCAGTTGCCGCCTACCAGCAGGTCATGAGCATGCAGTTCTGAAGGCCATCGCAGCAGGGGAACGCTCTTAGGACTTCTGCATCCGATCACCGATCCACAGAAACATGGCAACCCGAGAGAGGAATGAGAAGACAGGCATGGCAGCAGGCGCACAGATGGATCGAACACCCGGCTCGATTTCAGGCTCGATTCCCGGCTCCCCCGGCGCACAGGCTGACGGAAGCGGCTCACCGTCCGGAATTCTCACACGCGCTCAGGCGGGATGGAGCCAGGCGTCGGGGCGATGGTCGGCCCTGCCTCCGCATCAGCGCACGCGCCTTGCCGTCGGTGCGGCGCTGGTCCTGGCCGTGCTGGCGTCGACGGTCTGGTTTGTCACGCGCACCGACTGGCGGATTCTCTATGCCGGCATGGACTCCGACGACGCGCGCTCGATGGCGCAGGTGCTCACGCAGGCGCAGATTCCCTTCGACATCACCGCCGACGGCGGCACCATTCGCGTTCCCGCCTCCGAGATCGACAAGGCCCGCCTGGCCACGGCTTCCAAGGGCGGTCCGCGCAGCGGACGCATGGGCTTCGAGCTTTTCGACAAGCCGAACTGGGTTGGCTCGGAGTTTGACGAGAGGGTGAATTACCAGCGCGCGCTCGAGGGTGAGCTGGAACACACCATCGCCACGCTCAGCGACGTCGAGGCGGCGCGCGTCCACCTGGTCATGCCGCACGACTCGCTCTTCCGGGATCAGGATCGCCCGGCCAAGGCCTCGGTCGTGCTCACCCTGCGTCATGGTCATCTGGCCGACGGCGAGGATGATTCGATTCGCAACCTGGTCGCCTCTGCCGTCGACGGCCTGACGCCGGCTCAGGTCGTTCTGGTCGATGCCAGCGGCCATCTGCCGCTCGGCCCGAAGACCGGCGAGCAGGTTCGCCTTGGGACCGAGGAAGCGCTTGAGGCCAAGCTCATCGACACGCTGGAGCCGGTCGTCGGCTCGGGCAATGTCCGGGCATCGGTCACCGTCGATTACAACCCGAAGAGCCTGGATGAGACCGACGAAAGCTACGATCCGACCCAGACCGTGGCGCTTTCCATGCAGCGCACCGAACAGTCGACCGGCCCTCAGCCGGTTGCGGCCGGAGTTCCCGGCACGGCCTCGAACGCGCCGAACTCGCAGCCCAAGCCCGTCTATCCGCCGCAGCAGACGCAGCCGGAGACGGCCAAGACCGAGAGCGGCACCTACGCCGCCTCGCACAAGGTTCTGCACACCGTGGAGCAGCCGGGCCATCTGCGCCGGATCACGGCGGCCATCCTCATCAACGACCGACTGGTCCATGCGGCCAGCGGAAAATCCCCCGCCGTCTGGCAGCACCTGAATGCCGCCGAGATGCAGAACCTGACCGCGCTCGCTCAGGCCGCCGTGGGCTTTGATCCGGCGCGCGGCGACATGGTCACGGTCGAGAATCTCCCCTTTGAGGGCAACCAGATGCAGACGCCGATCTCGGCCCCGCAACGCATTCTCCAGATGGCCGAGCAATCGCCGCTGGTGCTCAAGTACGGCACCGTGCTTGCGGCCATCGCGTTGCTGATCCTGCTGGGCATTCGGCCCGCGCTTCGACCGCCCACTGCAAAGACCGAGGCCGCTCAGCTCGCGACGACGAAGACGCCGACCCTTCCCGGCGCGGAGCCAGTCGAAATGGATCCCGAACGCCTGCGCGCGCAACAGCTTTTCGACCAGGTCAGCGATCAGTTGAAGCACAATCCGGGTCAGAGTTCGCGCCTGCTGCAAAGCTGGATTCACTCCGACGGCTGAGGGCATTCGGATCGGGCATCGCCAGGGTAGCCGTTTCGCGGGGCACGCATCATCCCGGCCCACGGGCGGGATTGAGTGGACGGAAGAGAAGCAGTCAGGGGCAGAGGGAACGTGGCGGATCTGGCAAACGACAGTGCGGCGCGAAGAAAACGGACGGCTGCGATCGCGGGCGCGCGCAAGGCGGCGATTCTGATGGTCGCCGTTGGCGAGGGGGTCGCCAGCGAGATACTCCGCGCGCTGCCGGAGGCCGATGTGCAGCGGATCACCGAGGAACTGGCCGACCTGCGCGGCGTTCCCCCGGAGCTATCCGCCGAGATTGTCGAAGAGTTCTGGGAACTGCTGGAGACGCAGCAGGTCATGATGCACGGCGGCGTCGATTACGCCGCGCGGCTGCTCGAGGATGCCTTCGGCAAGCAGCGCGCCACGGATCTGATGTCGCTGGTGCGGCGCGCTCAGGAGGCGGGGCAGGGGAATCTGGCCAAGCTGCAAAAGACCGATCCGATTCAGCTTGGCAAGCTGCTTGAATCCGAGCATCCGCAGACGATTGCGCTGGTGCTGGCCCATCTCGACCCGCGCCGCGCCTCTCTGGTGCTGGACAACCTCAGCGAGGAGCGCAAGGTTGCCGCCGTGCGCCGCCTGGCCCAGATGCGACAGTTCTCGCCGGAGATGGCGCAGAAGGTCGCGCTGATCCTGCATCGGCGCCTGGAAAATGTGGGCGACAACAAGCGTAAAAGCTACTCCGGCTTCAAGGCCGTGGCCGACCTGCTCAACCGCCAGAACGCCGAGGAGGCCAAGCACATTCTCGAGGTTCTGGAGGAGAACAACGCGGAGCTGGCGCTCGGCATTCGCAATCTGATGTTCACGTTTGAGGATCTCATCGCTGTTCCCGCCGCCAGCATTCGCGAGATTGTCTCGGGCGTCGATAAAAAGCAGCTTGCCCTGGCGCTGCGCGGAGCCAACGAAGAGCTGCGCGCCCAGGTCTTCAAGGCCATGAGTTCCCGTGCCGTCGAGATGCTCAAGGAGGACATGGAGGTTCTCGGTCCGGTGCGCTCGCGCGAGGTGGCAGCCGCTCAGCAGGAGATCCTCAACCTCGCCCGCCGTCTTGAAGCCGAAGGCAGGATCATTCTCAAGATGGAAGCCGGCGACGAGATGATGGCCTGAAGGCGCCATCGACCGCCGTAACCGCAAACAGGAGCCACTGATGCCATCCCCCTCCAGTCAGCCCGGCCGCTCACCGAACGGTCTCCCACTCGCGGGAGCCAACGCGGCGGAGACCATTGAGAGCTTTGACTACAGCGCTCCCACGTCCGCGAAGCCGCTCGTCCCGCCGGAAGCCGCCCCGTCTCCGGTGCTCACGCGCGAGGACGAACTGGGACGTGCGGCGGCGCATCTGGCCTCTGTCTTTCCTGGATTTCTCTCCATTGCGTATCCGGTGCCATCGACTCCGCACCGTGGATTGGCCGTCGCGGACGCATCGGACGGCGCATCGGCGGAGCGCGATCCGTCCGACGCCGCCTCCGACGAGTTGTCGATACCTGCCGAAGCGACGGACCTGTGGCGCAAGGGCTGGCAGGCCGGTCTTGAAGAGGGCAGGGAAGAGGGGATGCTCGCCGCGCGCGATGCCTTTGCCGCGGCGCGGCGCGAAGACGCTGACTCGGCATTGGAGACGGCGCGTCAGCAGGTCTTTCATGCGATTCAGGAGTTCGGCTCCGAGCGTGAGCGCTACTTCCACGAGCTGGAGCAGGAGGCGGTTCGTCTGGCGCTTGCCATTGCCGCGCGCATTCTCCGCCGTGAGGCGCAGATGGACCCGCTGCTGCTCACTGGCGCCGTGCGCGTCGCTCTCGGTCAGCTTGGCGAATCCACGGCGGTCCGACTCATCGTGCCCGAGGCTGACCGTCCGCTCTGGGAAGAGTCCCTGCGGCTCACGCCCGGACTGCGCCTGCGCCCGGAGGTGATTGGCGACGCTCGCATGGAGCTGGGCGAGTGCCGTCTCCAGACCGATTTTGGCGGAGCCGACCTGAGCCTGCACGAGCAGTTGCGCGAGATTGAGCGCGGCTTCTTTGACCGGCTTCCGCAGCGCGCCGTCACGGAGTCTTCCGCATCAGCGGCCCGGCAGCCTGCGCGTCGAGTCGAAGAAGCGGCAACGAACGCGGATTTTATCCCCGGTCCAGCCGCAACTGAGGCCGCCGAGCCATCCCCGGCCATCGCTGATCCTGCGAGCCCTGATCCTGCGAGCGCTCATCCAGCCATCCCTGAGCCAGCGAGCCTCGACCTTGCCGGAGCGCCGCGATGACCCCGCTCGGCCAGCTCACCGGCTATCACCATCGCCTGCGCCGCGTGCAGCCCTGGCGCTGGCGCGGACAAGTGCTGCAGGCCATCGGCCAGACCATCGAATCCGCCGGTCCCATCTGCTCGGTCGGCCAGCTCTGCTCGATCATCGACCGCCAGGGCGCGCGTCACCTGGCCGAGGTCATCGGCTTTCGCGGCCAGACCGTTCTATCGATGCCCGTCAACGCGCCGGAGGGTATCCAGTACGGCGACGCGGTCGAGGCGCTCGGCGTCACGCCGGAGGTCGAGACCGGCCCGGCGCTGATGGGCCGGGTTCTCGACGCGCTGGGCAACGCCATCGACGGCGGCCGCCCGCCGCGCACGGCCACCTCCGTTCCGCTTGACGGCCCGGTCTGCACGCCGCTGGACCGTCTGCCCATCCGCCGTCCGCTCGGCACCGGCATCCGCGCCATCGACGGCCTGCTCACGGTGGGCCGGGGCCAGCGCGTGGGCATCTTCGGCGGCTCCGGCGTCGGCAAAAGCACGCTCATCGGCATGATGACGCGCAACACCGAGGCCGACATCACAGTGGTTGGCCTGGTCGGCGAGCGTGGCCGCGAGGTGGGCGAGTTTCTTGAGGACGCGCTCGGCGCGGAGGGTCGCAGCCGCTCGGTGGTCATGGTCTCGACCTCCGACCAAAGCCCGCTCATGCGCATGCGCGCCGCGCTTGGGGCGACGGCCATCGCCGAGTCCTACGCCGCCGAGGGCTACCACGTTCTTCTTGTCCTGGACTCGCTCACGCGCTTCGCGATGGCTGCGCGCGAGATCGGCCTCGCCGCCGGCGAGCCGGCCACGGCAAAGGGCTACACCCCTTCGGTCTTCACGCGGCTGGCCCGGCTGGTCGAGCGCGCCGGAAACTTCCAGCGCGGCTCGATCACGGCCTTTTACACCGTGCTGATGGAGGGGGACGACCAGCAGGATCCGCTCGTGGACGCTGTGCGCTCGCTGCTCGACGGCCACATCGTGCTCTCGCGCTCGCTGGCTTCCGAGGGCTGGTATCCGCCGATTCAGATCCTCGACTCCGTCAGCCGTCTCATGACCGCCGTCGCCTCCACCGAGCATCGCGAGGCCGCCGCCGAACTGCGCCGCCTGCTCGCCGCCTACGCGCGCTCCGAAGACCTGGTCCGCATCGGAGCCTATCGCCCCGGCTCCGACGAAGACCTCGACCGCGCGCTGGAGGCCCGTCCGCTGCTGCGCGAGTTCCTGATGCAGACGGCTACCGAGCGGCTGGACTTTGACGGCTGCGTGGACCGCCTTCTGGCTCTCGCCGAGAGCATCTGATCGTTGCTTCCCAGTCATCGCCGAAGGAGCCGAAAATGCCGTCCGCATCGAAGACCCTGCGCCGCCTGGCGCGCATCCGCGAACTCGAAGAGGAACAGAGCCGTCTGGCGCTGGAGTCTGCCGCGCGCAGCCGCGAGGAGACCGCCGCCGAGCTTCTGGCCGCGCATCAGGAGCGCCGCGACGGACGCTCCGATCTGGTGCGCGGCATCGAGCGCAGCGACGGCCTCGTGCGGCAGACGGGTCTGGTGCTCATGGAGATCGCCGCGCGCCAGGCCGAGCACCTGCGCCCCGAACTGCACCGGCTCGATCAGGAGCTTGCCCGTCAGCGCGACGAGTTCCTCATCCGCCGCACGGCCCGCCGTCAGGTGGAGACGCTGCTCAATGAGGCCGAGCGCGAGGCTCGCGTCGAGGCCGACCGCCGCGCCCAGCAGATGCTCGACGACTGGTACGGACGCAAGCGCCGCCCGACCGCTGAAACCCAGCCCGATTCCGCGCCCAATTCCCCGCGCCGCCCGGCTTGACATCTCGTCCCCATCCGCCGATTCTAGTCATTTGGGCGTCGCATTCCGGCAGGCGCGGAATGCAGCATTGCGCGCCAACAGGAATCATTTTCCCGGAGGGGTTTTGAAGGTTCGCGTTTTCTATCACGACAAATGTTTTGACGGAGCCTGTTCCGCTTCGCTTTTCACTCGTTTCCATCGCGCCATCCACGCACCCTCGGCCAGCTACGAATTCTGCGGCCTGGTCCACCGCGCCGGTGCGCTCTTTGACGAATCCGCTTTCATCGGCGACGAAAACGCCATCGTCGATTTCAAATACTCCGCCTCGCCGCGCATCACCTGGTGGTTCGATCACCACGAGTCGGCCTTTCTGAGCGCCGCCGACGAGGCCCACTTCCGCGCCTGCCAGCGGGACGAAGCCTGCTCGCGCCGCCGTTTCTTCGATCCCGAATCCATCTCCTGCGCCAGCTTTCTCGCCCGCGTCGCGGCCACGCGCTTCGGCTTTGACATCGCCCCCTTCGCCGAGCTGATCCACTGGGCCGACATCGTCGATGGCGCGCGCTACGAAAGCCCGCAGTCCGCCGTCGAAATGCCCGCGCCCGCCATGCGCCTCACGCTCATCATCGAGTCCACGCAGGACGCCGCCTTCGTTCCGCGCCTGATCCCGCTGCTCACCGAGATGCCGCTCGCCGAAGTGCTGGAGCAGCCCTTTGTCGCCAGTCTCCTGCCGCCGCTTCTCGACCAGCACCAGCGCGCCACGGCGCTCATCGGCCAGCGCGCCGAGTACCGCGACGGGACCATCTTCTTCGACATCACCGACCATCCGATGGAAGGCTTCAACAAGTTCATCCCGTACTCCTTGTTTCCTCAGGCCACCTACTCGATCGGCCTCTCGCGTTCGAGCTTCCGCACCAAGGTTGCCGTCGGCTCCAATCCCTGGACTCGCGCCACCGACGCTCAGATGGTCAATCTCGCCCGCATCTGCGAGCGTTACGGCGGCGGCGGCCACGCCCGTGTCGGAGCCATCAGCTTCCCGCCCGACCGCGCCGACGAAGCCCGCTCCGCCGCCCAGACCATCGTCGCCGAGCTGCGCGCCGCCAACCCGTTTCCCGGCTAGTAGCCGGAGCCACACGATGCGAATCCGCTGTTTCGCCTTGATCGTCTGCGCCGCCTCGCTGCTGGCGTCGGCGCAGTCGCCAGCCAGACCCCCAGCTTCCTCGCTGCCCGCCTGGGCCATCGGCCCTTTTTCGCGACCGCTCGTCGCGCCCATCCTTCGCCCTGACCCGCAATCGACCTTCACCGATCCAATCCTCCATCGCCCCGTCCGCTGGCAGGCGCTCCACACCTTCAATCCCGCCGCCATCGTCCGCCACGGTCGCGTCTTCGTGCTCTACCGCGCCGAAGACGACTCCGGCTCCATGCGCATCGGCATGCACACCTCGCGCCTCGGCCTCGCCGTCTCCCGCGACGGCCTTCATTTCCGCCCGCTTCCCGAGCCGGTTTTTTACCCCGCTCCCGACGCCCAGCAGTCCCGCGAGTGGCCCGGCGGCGTCGAAGACCCGCGCCTCGTTCAGGCTCCCGACGGCCGCTACATCCTCACCTACACCCAATGGAACCGCCAGACCTACTCCATCGGCATCGCCGCCTCGCGCGACCTCCGCCACTGGACCAAATACGGCCCGGCGCTCGGCATCACTGGTCCTTACGCGGGCTTCGAGTACAAATCCGGCGGCATCCTCACGCGCCTCCACCACGGTCATCTCGTGGCCGCGCGCCTTCACGGTCTTTACTGGATGTACTGGGGCGAGATTCACATCCGCCTCGCCAGCTCGCCCGATCTCATCCACTGGACCCCGGTCGAATCCGCATCCAGCCAGGTCGCGCCAGCCCTGCAAACTCAGGCCGCGCAGACTCAGCTCTCACCGGCAGACCCCAATCGCGCCCGCGTCCTGCTCCACGACCGTCCCGGCCTCTTTGACAGCGGATTCCCCGAGGTAGGCCCGCCGCCCATCCTCACGCGCAACGGAATCCTGCTGCTCTACAACGGCAAGAATGCAGCCGATGCCGCGCGCGACCCCGCTCTCGATCCCGGTGCCTACTCCGTCGGCGAGGCTCTGTTCTCAGCCGCAAATCCCGCGCAGCTTCTCGCCCGTCTCGACCAACCCGTGCTCCATCCCGAGCAGCCTTGGGAGCGCAGCGGCCAGTACGCCGCCGGAACCACCTTCGGCGAGGGACTCGTCCTCTTTCATCATCGCTGGTTCCTCTACTACGGCAGCGCCGACTCCTTCGTCGGCGTCGCAGTCGCCGCGCAAACGCACGGACAGCCGCCCCTGTAACCGGGCAGGGCCCATCGGAAGATCGCCACCACGCGGCAAGACAAATCAGCGGCCATCACACCGCCGCGCGCCGACTCGGCCAGTCCGCCTTCCTGTGCTCGAAGAATGCGCGTACGCCCTCGCGAAAATCCTCCGACGAGTGCTGCTCGGCGTTGGCCTCAATCGCCGCTTCAATCTCCGCCTCCAGCCGTTCGGCATCGTGCCGCGTCAGCAGTTGCTTCACCGTCGTCATCGCCTGCGGGCTGTTCATGCGCAGCGTCTGCGCCAGCGCCGTCACCTCGGCATGCAGTTCGTTGGTCGGCACCACGCGCGTCACCAGCCCCATCCGCTGCGCCTCCTCGGCCTTCAGAATCCGTCCGCTCAGCAGCAGCTCCCGCGTCCGCTTCTCGCCCATCTGCCGCATCAGAAACGTTGCCACAATCGCCGGAATATACCCCAGCCTCACCTCGGTATAGGCAAAGCGCGAGTCCGGCGTTGCATACGTGAAGTCGCACAGCGTCGCCAGCGCCATCCCGCCCGCAATCGCCGGCCCGTTCACCGCCGCAAGGATCGGCTTCGGAAAGCGATAGATCGCCAGCAGCAGCCCTGCCATCCGCTCGGAGTCCTTGCGTGCCTCCTCGCGCGTCTGCGCATGCATCGTCGCCAGATTGTCCATATCCAGGCCCGCGCAGAAGGCCGATCCCGCCCCCGTCAGCACCACCACTCCGCACTCGCACTCCGCCGCCTGATCGAGCGCCGTCACCAGCTCTTCCATCAGCAGCGGACACAGCGCATTCCGCTTCTCCGGGCGATTCATCGTAATCGTCTGCACGCCCTGAAACGACTTCACCAGCAAATGCCTGTACCCGTGTCCGCCTGCGCTGCCGTCATCCCTGCTTCCGAAAATCATGAGCCGCCTCCAGCACTAGGAATACTAATGCAGCCTCGAAGCTCCCGGCGATGACCACCGTCACAGCGCCGCGCTGTCGCTCACCCCATACGCCGCCAGCACATCATGCATCGTCACCACGCCCGTCAGCCGATTGGCATCGTCGCGCTCCATCACGGGCAGTTGATTCAACCCCGTCCGGCTCATCCGTTCCAGCGCCACATACAGCGGATGGTCCGGATGCACATGCGGAAACTCATGCGTCGGCAGCAGCTTCTGCACCGCCATCGCTCCTTCGCCCCGCTCCACCGCCTGCTCCAGCGCCTCGCGCGTCACCACGCCCGTCAACACCCCATCCCGCACCACCGGCCAGCTTTGCATCCCGCTCCGCTTCGCCCGTTCCGCCGACTCGGCCACCGTCGCGGCTCCGTCCACCGTCTCCGCCGCCGGATGCACCAACGCCGCCACCAGCCTGCCATGCGTCTCCTCGTCACGCTGCCCATGCTTCGGCAGGTGAATCCCGTCCAGTTGCGCCAGTCCCTCATAAATCGGCATCTTCTGCAGCCACGTCGCAATGAACAGGCTCAGCAGATTGGCGATCATCAGCGGCACAATCACCTCGTAATCCCGCGTCAGCTCGAAGACCATCACCACCGATGTCATCGGCGCGCGAATAATCCCGGCAAACAGCGCGCCCATTCCCACCAGCGCATACGCGCCCGCCGTCGCCGTGTGCCCTGGCAGCAGCAGATGCGCAATGCTGCCCACCGACCCGCCCACCATCGCGCCCAGAAAAATCACCGGACCCAGAATGCCGCCCACATTCCCGCTCGCATACGCAATCGTCACCGCAAAAAACTTCAGCAGCACCAGCAGCAGCATGATCTTCAGCACCATCCGCCCATTCAGCGCGTCGCCAATATACCCATAGCCAACGCCCAGCGTCTGCGGCACCGCCCATCCCATCAGACCCGCCACCACCCCGCCCACCACCGGATGCCACCACACCGTCTTCTTTGGCAGCGAGAGAAACTGCACCCGCAGATACAGCAGAAACCGCGTAAATGCCGCCGAAACCACGCCGCCCACAATCCCCAGCACCGCATAAATCGCAAACTCGCTCGAATGCGCCAGCGTGTAGCGCGGCACATGAAACAGCGGATTATTCCCCAGCATCAGCCGCAGCATCATCCACGAGGTCGCCGACGCCAGCACCACCGACCCCAGAATCGGCGCGTTCAGGTCGCCCATGATCTCTTCCAGCGCAAACAACACAGCCGCCATCGGCGTATTGAACGCCGCCGCAATCGCCGCCGCCGCGCCCACCGGCAACAGCGCCCTCACCTTTTCCGGCTTCAGTCCCAGCCGCCGACCGATCACCGACGCCATCCCCGCGCCAATCTGCGCCGACGGTCCCTCCGGTCCCAGCGGTATCCCGCACGCCAGCGACGCCGCCGTGCAGAAAAACTTCACCAGCACCGTGCGCAGCGAAATATAGCCTCCGCGCGTCTGCACCGCCGCCTTCGTCTGCGGAATCGCCGTTCCGCGCGCAAACGGAAAAAACCGCACCAGCAGAAATCCCAGCGCCAGCGAGCCGCCAATCGGTATCAGCACCCGCCGCCACGCCGCGCTGCCCACCGGATACAGCCGCATTCCCAGCCGCTCCGTCAGCTCGATCATCGCCACCACGACCAAGCCCACCAGCGCGCCAATCACCAGCGAGAGCACCAGAAACACCTGGTCCTCGCGATTCGCCAGCATCGTCCGCCAGCGCTCCACAGTCCGGTGCAAAATGCGATGTGTCAGGGGAAGTTTCGCGGCAACTGCGCTTTCCATCACCTCTTCAGTGTAGCGGAAGTGAACCGAACACTCGCCATTTCCTGATGCATACGGTCGCTGAAGTACCACTCCGGGGCGGCCTTTTTCACTTCGTCCCGCTGTTCAGCTCTGCTCCATGCTGTGCAACCCTGCTCAGCCGCGCTCCCCGCGCACCCGCTGATCGCTCGACGCCGACGCATCGCCGGAAACCGCATACGCCACCGCCGCGCCCAGCAGCGCCGGAATGATGAACCCATGCCCGCCCGTTGCCTCGGCCACAAACACCACCGCCGCCAGCGGCGTCTTGTATCCGGCGGAGATAAACGCCGCCATCCCGACCGCCGCATACAGCCCCACCGCCGGCGAATGCACCACCGACTGCGCAAACGCAATTCCCATCGCCCCGCCCGTCAGAAACAGCGGCACAAACAGCGCGCTCACGCCGCCCGCGCCCAGCGTCGCCACCGTCGCCGCCAGCTTCAGCACGGCAAACAGCATCAGCTCCGCCGAGCTGTGCGAGGTCGTCAGGATCATCTGCACCGCTTCATAATTCGGCCCCAGCGGCACCAGCGCGCCCGGATACATCTGCAGGAACGCGAGACCGCACAACCCCGTCACCAGTCCGCCCGTCGCCAGCTTCGCCCAGTGCGGCCAGCTCCACCGGATCACGCCGCGCCTCACCCGCCGAAACAGCAGCACAAACCCCATCGACATCAGCCCGATCAGCGCGCCCAGCACCAGCGACCATAGCAGGTCCGTCATCCGATACGACGTGCTCGTCACAAAATCAAACAGCGGCCCGCTGCGAAAAAAACTCCCCAGCGTCAGATACGAAACCACCGCCGCAATCAGCGACGGCAACAGCGCCTCATGCGCCAGATCGTCCTTGTACGGCATCTCCAGCGCAAACACAATCCCCGTAAACGGCGCGCGAAACACCGCCGCCATCCCCGCCGCCGCGCCACAGATCAGCATGATCCTCCGGTCCCGCGCCGTCAGGTGAAAGCGCGGAAACCGCCGCAGCTTCTCCCACAGCCACGATCCCAGCGCCGCGCCGCCATAGATGCTCGGTCCCTCCAGCGCCGTGCTCCCGCCAAAGCCCACCGTCGTCACCCCGGCCAGCAGCTTCTGCGGAAACCACCGCATATCCACCGCCCCGTCATGCTCGTGATACGACTGGATAATCTCTTCGGTCGAGTGCTCATTCGGATTCGGCGTCAGGTACTGCATAATCAGTCCCGTCACCGCGCAGCCCAGCACCAGCCCCGGCACAATCGCCCAATGATGCTGCAAATAGTAGCCCAGCACCGCCGGCCACATCTCCTTCAACACCAGAAACACCACCACCGTAATCGCCAGCCCGGAGATCACTCCGATCATCGGCGCCACAATCAGCCACTTGTACAGATTCCGCTGATGCACTCCCGCCAGCTTTTCCTGCACCACCGGCAGATGCCGCAGCGCGCCTCGCCTGGGAAACTTGCCCGAACTCTTCACTTGCCTGACCGTCCGCCTTCCGTTGATCGCCGAAGGCGCATCATCGCAGATGACTCGTCAAAGAGCATCGAGCGCAGATTCATCCGCCAAATCAGCGGGGAAGTCCGTCCGGAAATCAACAAATAAGTCTAGTTCACCGCAGCCGCCGAAGTTTTTCCTTGCGGTACGCGCCGCCTCAGCGTCTCAAAGCCCCGGCGTCAGCGCCCGCAGCAACACAAACCCCGCCACGCCCGCAAAAAACACCAGCGCCATCCTCACGCCCGGCTCGCGATTCACCTCCGGCACCAGATCCGTCGCCGCCACATACAGCGCCACGCCCGCCGAAAGCGGCAATCCATACGCCACCAGATCCGGTGCAGCCGCCATGAACAGCACGCCCGCCACCGTCGCCACCGCCAGCGTCACCGTCGCCAGCACGGCGTTTCCCCGGCTCCCGCCGCTGGCCAGTATCACCGACGCAATCGTGAATCCCTCCGGAGCCTTGTGCAGAAAGATCGCCGCAAAGATCAGCCATCCCAGCGCGCCGGAGACGGCAAACCCCGACCCGATCGCCACTCCGTCAAACAGCGCATGCAGCGCCAGCCCGCCCAGCACCGAATACGTCGTATGCGCCGACACGAACTCGCCCGCATGCGTCTCCGCGCCAAAGTGAAAATGCGCATTCACCGTATGCTCCAGAAAATGCACCGCGCAGTAGCCCGCCATCACCAGCGCCGGAGCCAGGCTCCCATTCAGCCGCATCCCTTCAGGCACCATCTCCAGCAGCGTCGTCGCCATCAGGAATCCCGCGCCCAGCGCCACAAAATACCGCAGCGAACGCTCCGCGGCATGCGCCTTCACCAGCACAAAACCGCCCGCCACATCCGCCAGCGCCGCCACCGTTCCCAGCGCAATCGCCAATCCCTTCACGATGCCCGCGTCGTTTCCGCGTGAGCCACCAGCACCACCACCACCACGCCCATCAGCAGAATCGCCTCTTCCACCTGCGTGCTTCGCTGGTGCAGCCGGTTGAAATCCACACGCGCCGGATTATCCGCCGGTGCCAGATCAATCGCACCGCCCGCCGCCACGCGATCCCGCTCCATCCGCGGCATGATCCCGTGCTGCGAATACGACGTCAGGCCGATCATCGCCAGCAGCAGCACCATCGCCGGCAAAACGCTCTTCGCCCGGTACAGTCCCCACGCCGGAGCCAGCGCCAGCAGCGCCAGAGCCACCAGTCCCGCGCCCGCTCCCATCGTGTGCAGCGTCCGCAGCAGCGATCCCACAATCTGCCCCGCCGCATGCGTATTCGGCGCAAGCTGGCTGAAGGCCGTCGCCGCTACCACCGGAAAGAAAATCTCCGCGCCCAGCCACACCATCAGCGCCAGCATCAGCAGGGTTCGTATCAGTGTCTTCATCGCCACTCCTTGCCCACTCATTGTAGCCGTAAAGAGCAGGCAACGCCCGCCGCGCGTTTTCGCTTTCGCCGGTGCTCGTCCGCCTTCACGATCTTCGCGTACTCTGCTTCTTTTCCTGGTTCGGATTCGACCGGCTCAGTGCCCGCTTCAGCACCACCTCAATGCCCGCCTTCACTTCCGCATATTGCTCCGCCGTCAGCGACCCCGCTATGCGCTCGCTCTCAATCGCAAACAACTCTTCCTTCAGCGCCTCCAGCAGCAGCGTATGCTTCTGTCCCGTGCTCACACTCACTGCCGCGCCGCCACCACTTGCTGTTGGCTTTTTCGCCGCTGCAACGCTCTCGCTCGTCACCACCGCCGGAGCAGGCTGCTTCAGCAGAAACGCCGCCGCAATCACCAGCGCCAGTCCCAGTCCGCCCAGGATCCACCACTTGTACTTCGCCAGCGGATCCGGCGTCGCAATCGGCGTGCCCAGTCCGCCGCCCGGCGCTCCATTCGGACCTCCCTGCGCGCTCGCGTCGCCTTGTCCCGCTTGTCCGCCCGCATCCGACGCGCCCTGCGCCTGTCCGCCATCGCCCGTATCGCGCGGCAGTTGCCCTTCGCCGCTCACCGTAAATGTCATTGACTGCCCCGGAAGCACACCGCGCGTCAGATATGTCTGCGCATTCACATCATCCGGCACGAGCTGAAATCCCGTCCCTGCAAACTGCATGCTCTTCGGCAGCATCACCGCCAGATTATCCGTCCCCTGCATCAGCTTCGGGTGAAACGTAAAACTCCCAGAGTACGGCATGTGATACGTCACCTGAAACCGCGTTCCGTTGTCACCCTCATTCGGTCGAATCGGATACGAGAACGCGTAATGCCCCTTCGGCGTCACCGGGTCCGGCGTCGCGGCCAGCGGCATGTTTGACGGCCCCACCGTCGCCGCGCCGTCAATTGTCGCCTGCTCCGGCAACACAATCTCATACGAATGATCCCCGCCCTCGGTCACCGGCGGCGAAGAAACATTCTTCACAAAGTAGCTCTCCGTCACCGTCAGTTGCCCGTTCGCCGCCTCCACGCGCAGCACGTCGGCCTCCGTCGATACGCCGGCCACCTTCTTCGCCACGTCATACACCGTGATATTCGCCTCATGCAGGCCCGGCGGCATGTTCTCGAAATAATCTCCCGTCTCGTGATGCACCCGCACCAGATACGGCTGCGAATCATCCGGCGTGGTCAGCGTGAAATGCCCCTCGGCATCCGTCTTCGCATGCGCCAGTTCCTGCAACGCAGTCGTCAGGCTCAGCAGCGTCACCGTATCGCCCACCGCCGGCTTGTTATCCGTCTTGTTCGTCACCGTTCCGTGGATCGTGCCCGCCAGCGCCGCCGCGCCCCACCACGCCGCCAGCGTCACACCGGCAGCCACTCGCTTCCAATCTGCTTTCCCCATCAATCGCAAACGATCATCCTCTGACTTTCCAGAATTCCAACCCTGTTCCTCATGCCGTCGCCCGCTCCAGCCGCTCCAGCATCTCCATCTCCGCCATCACCGCTGCCGCTTCGTTCTCCAGCAGCATACGCTGATGCTCATAGTCTTCCACCGGATACTTGCCCGCCTGGTACTCGAAATGCAAATCGCGCAGATTCGCATAAAGCTGCTCTTTCCACTCCTCCAGAAAGTCCAGCCGCGTCTTCTCCCGCTGCGCCACAATCACCTTTTCCGGCCACAGAATATAGACAAACAGCGCCACAAACAGAACCGCGCCCGCAATCATCCCATCCGTCGGAGTCATGATCCATCCCCTCCAGTCTCGCGCCGAATCCGCTCCCGCATCGCCTCCATCGCCCGCTCCTGCTCCGGCGTACGCGCCACCACCGTCGCCGCCTGCTGTCGCGCCCAGTGCCTCACCAGAAAGATCGTCCCCACCAGCGCCACCAGGGCCACGGCAAACGGCATGATCCACGCCACCAGGTCCAGCCCGTGCGTCGTCGGCGCGGCCAGCACCGTTGCTCCATACTCCTGCACAAAGCTCTGCAAAATCAGGCTGTCGTTGGCTCCGCTTGCAATCTGCCGCGTCAGCTCGTCGCGCATCCCGCCAGACACCGTGCAGCCCACATGATTGCACTCCAGCAGCACCTGATTGCACCCGCATGTGCACATCATCTGGTGCCCCAGGTCATTGAACCGTGCCTGCGGGTCCGTCGCTCCCGTCGCGCACAAACACACCGCCACCGTCAGCACCGCCAGCAGCGTACGTCCCCAGTTCCTCAGCCACTCAGCGCGCCGCATCAGTCGCCTCCCGCTGTCGCCCCGCCGCGCAGCGCGTCCGCCCCGGAAACTTTCGCCGGAGCCATCACCGCCGCCCGCGACCCTTGCATCTGCGGCGTCAGTGCCAGCAGCGTCCCAAACACCGTCACCACCAGCCCGATCCATATCCAGTTCACCAGCGGATTCAGAAACACTTTAATGATCGGCATGTCCGTATTCGGATTCTTTCCCTCATACACCACATACAAATCCCAAAGCAGCGTCGAGTGAATCGCCACAATCGTCTGCGGCTGCCCATTCACCAGATACACGCGCTTCTCCGGAGCCAGCGGCCGGTCCAGAATCTTCTTCCCATGCTCATACACGTCAAGCTGCGCATACTCCGTGTCGTAGTTCGCATTCGACTCCTGCGTATTGCCGATATTCACCAGCCGATACGGACCCACCGTCACCGCGCTGCCCGGCGTCATCTCCTGCTCCGCGCTGCGATTGAACGCATACCCGGCAAATCCCAGGAAGATCAGCACCACGCCCAGATGCACCACATACCCGCCATACCGCCGCGTATTCCGCCGCGTCAGCAACACCGCCGACGCCACCATATTCTTCCCCGTCTGCCGATGCAGCACCGCCGCCCCGCGCACAAACTCCGACACAATCGCCGTCCCCACCGCCGCCGCCAGTGACCACGTCACCGCCGCGTAGAACACGCCCTCATCGCCCCACACCTTCACGCCGCCCACCATGCAGCCAATCAGCGCAATCCAGAACGCAACCACCGGCCAGACAAAATTCCGCCGTATGCTCTTCAGCGACGAAGCCCGCCACGCCAGCAGCGGACCCACTCCCGTCAGCAGCAGCAGAAACACCCCGATTGGCACCATCACATGGCTGTAGTACGCGCCCGAAACCGTCTTCTTCGTCCCGTCCACATACTCCGACAGCACCGGATACAGCGTCCCCCACAGAATCGTGAAACACGCCGCCAGCAGCACCAGGTTGTTAAACAGAAAACTCGACTCCCGGCTCGCCAGCGACTCAATCTGGTGCTCCGTCTTCAGGTGGTCCCGCTGCAAAATATACGTGAACACGCATACCGCCAGCACCACCCCCAGAAACACCACAAACCACGTCCCGATCGACGACTGCGCAAACGCATGCACGCTGCTCACCAGCCCGCCCCGCGTCAGCAGCGTCCCCAGAATCGACAGCAGAAACGTCGAGAAGATCAGCCACACATTCCAGCTCTTCATCATCCCGCGCTTCTCCTGCATCATCACCGAATGCAGAAACGCCGTCCCCGTCAGCCACGGCATCAGCGAAGCGTTCTCCACCGGATCCCATCCCCAGTAACCGCCCCACCCCAGCACCGAATACGCCCAGTGCATCCCAAGAAAAATTCCAATCGTCAGAAACATCCACGTAAACATCGTCCAGCGCCGCGTAATGTGGATCCACTTCTCGCCCGGATACCGCATCATCAGCGCGCCCAGCGCAAACGCAAACGGCACCGTGAATCCCACATACCCCAGATACAGCATCGGCGGATGAATCACCATCTCCGGATACTGCAACAGCGGATTCAGCCCG
Organism: Acidobacteriota bacterium; assembly: GCA_021846275.1. GTDB lineage: Bacteria > Acidobacteriota > Terriglobia > Terriglobales > Acidobacteriaceae > Acidicapsa. Next base: position 715,764 of record JAJZBZ010000001.1, on the reverse strand, counting down.
TTCCCGTCCGCCGGAGCCACGCCGCCGCGCACCAGTGAAAACGGCATCGCCACAAAGTTCACCAGCACCAGAAAAAACACCTGCACGCCCGCCAGAATCGTCCCCGCATACGCATGCAGCCGCTTGTCCTCGCCGTCCGTCAGCCGCAGCACAAACCCATACGTCGCCAGCAGCCAGCACCACAGCAGCAGCGAACCCTCCTGCCCACTCCACAGCGCCGCAAACTTGTACGCCCCCGGCAGCGCGATATTCGAGTGCTCAACAATGTACTCCAGCGTGAAATCGTTGTGAAACACCGACCAAACCAGCGCAAACGCCGCCGCCGTCACCGCCACAAATCCCGCAATCCCCGCCCGCCGCGCCGTCTCCAGCAGCCGCTCCGGAGCCACGCGCGCCGCGCCGCCGCCCACCGCCTGCAGCCGCAGCCCCACCCCTCCGGCAAACAGGTTATACACCGCCAGAATCAACGCAATCAGCAGCGCAAAACTTCCAAATGCCGCCATCTCTCTGTCCTGTCTCCCTCAGTTGCAAATCCGCTGAAAACCTGCCGTAAACCCGCCGTCCGTTACTCTCGATTGTCGCACCCGCGCCAGCCCCCGACAATTGCGCAGGAGTGCGAATTCCCTCCAGATGGTATCCCACGCGACTTTCAGCGCGTATCCACCGAACGGTCGAACTCAAGGTAGGGCAAACAGCCTCGTCAGTGAGTCAAATGTTTTGTCGGGATCGAATCGAAACCGCAGGGCAGGGAAGCGACGATTCCCTGATTTCACCTTACCCGCGCTCAGGCCGTCTGCCGCGAACCATCATTCAGCAGCCCATCCACCGTCGTCCGCAGCTCCTCCGGCGAACCCGCGCTCAGGTAGCGCACGCCCGCCGTCTGCTGCCGCTCGCTCAGCTTCTCATCATGATCCGCCAGCACCAGAACCGGCACCTGCGGCAGTCGCGCGCGCATCTCGCTCACAAACTCCGCGCCGCTGATCCCGCTCATCCGGCTCCCCGTCACCACCAGCCGCAGCGACCGCGCAAAGTCCTCTGACTCCACCATGCACAGCGCCTCCGCCGGACTGCTCACGCGCACCACATCCGGCGTCGCCCGCTCCAGCAGGCTTTGCCGCAGGGAGGCGCGGAGCGGGTTCTCGTCAACCAATAGGATCAGCGCCATGTTCAACTTGTGCCGAATCAGCCTCAGCAAGCCAGCTCTCCAGCCTTCCCGGAAATCGTCGAGCTCATCCCTAGGATGACATCCGCATCACTCTGGTTGCCTCAGACACACGCTGGCCTCTCGCACGCGCTTGCAGTTGGTCCGCCTTTGCTTTTCCCCCTGTCATTTCCTCCGGAAATCTGCTGTTAAGTCGTCAGTCGTCAGCAGTCACCCGTCAGTCGTCATAAGCTGTTGCCGTTGCCCTGGCCTTTGCATTTTTGTTGTCATTCCTGAAGGGAATCTGCTTCCGTCTTTCCCATCGTCCTCAGCCACAGCCCACCCGCGACCAACGGAAGCGGTAACAAATGGCCGTGGCGCGCGAACGCGCGTCTTCTGCATGCAATGCCCTGCTAGCCGAACAGGAACTCTTTTTCCCGCAGCTCCTTCAGCAGATCGCGCAGCTTTGCCGCCCGCTCAAACTCGAACCTCTGCGCCGCCTCGCGCATCTGCGTCTCCATTCCGACCAGGTACTCGTCCAGCTCTGCCTGGCTGGCAAACTCCGTTTTGTCCTCCGTCACCGTCTCCACCGGATCGCCGTACTCCGCCTTCAGGATCGCCGCCAGCCCCGCGTCCATGCTCTTCAGAATCGTCTGCGGCACAATCCCGTGCTTCTCGTTATATTCCCGCTGGATCGCCCGCCTCCGATCCGTCTCCTCAATCGCGCGCCGCATCGAATCCGTCATCCTGTCCGCATAAAGAATCGCGCGACCCTCCACATTTCGCGCAGCGCGGCCAATCGTCTGGATCATCGCGCCCGTCGAGCGCAGAAATCCCTCCTTATCGGCGTCCAGAATCGCCACCAGCGAAACCTCCGGCAGGTCCAGCCCTTCACGCAGCAGGTTGATCCCGATCAGCACGTCATACTCGCCCTTGCGCAGCCCCGCCAGAATCTTCACCCGCTCCAGCGTCTCAATCTCCGAGTGCATATACCGGCAGCGCACGCCCACCTCCGTGTAATACCCCGCCAGATCCTCCGACATCCGCTTCGTCAGCGTCGTCACCAGCACTCGCTCGTTCCGCTTCGCCCGCGCGCGAATCTCGCCCAGCAGATCGTCAATCTGCCCCTTCACCGGACGAACCTCCACCTCAGGGTCCACCAGTCCCGTCGGGCGAATCACCTGCTCCACCACCACTCCCGCCGCCTTCGTCAGCTCATACGGCCCCGGCGTCGCCGAGACGTAGATCAACTGATTCACGCGGCTCTCAAATTCCTCAAACTTCAGCGGCCGATTGTCCAGCGCCGACGGCAGACGAAACCCATAATCGACCAGCGTCTGCTTCCGGCTCCTGTCTCCATGCCACATCCCATGCACCTGCGGCATCGTCACATGCGACTCATCGATGAACACCAGAAAATCCCGCGGAAAATAATCCAGCAGCGTCGGCGGAGGCTCGCCCGGCAGCCGCCCCGAAAAATGCCGCGAATAGTTCTCAATCCCGTGGCAATAGCCCATCGACTTGATCATCTCCAGATCAAACCGCACCCGCTGGTGAATCCGCTGCGCCTCCACCATGCGCCCTTCTTTTTCCAGTTGCGCCTCCCACTCCGTCAGCTCCGCCACAATGCTGTCGATCGCCTGCGCCTTGCGCTCCGGCTGGACGACGTAATGGCTCTTGGGATAGATCGGCAGCCGCGCATACTTCTGCTTCACCGTCCCGAACAGCGGATCAATCTGCGCCAGCGTCTCAATCTCGTCGCCAAACATCTCGATCCGGTATGCGCACTCGTCATACGTCGGATACACCTCGATCACGTCTCCGCGCACGCGAAACGTCCCACGCCGAAAATCCACATCGTTCCGCTCATACAGAATCTCCACCAGCCGCCGCACAATATCCTTGCGGCTGATCCGCTGCCCCCGCTCCAGCAGCAGCAGCATCCCGTAGTAAGCCTCCGGCGAACCCAGTCCGTAAATGCAGCTCACCGAGCTGACAATGATCGCATCGCGCCGCTCAAACAGCGAACGCGTCGCCGACAGCCGCAGCTTGTCCAGCTCCTCATTCACCGTCGCCTCTTTTTCGATATACAGGTCGCCCGCCGGCACATACGCCTCCGGCTGGTAATAGTCGTAGTAGCTCACAAAGTACTCGACCGCATTGCCCGGAAAAAACTGCCGAAACTCGTTGTAAAGCTGCGCGGCGAGGGTCTTGTTATGCGCCAGAATCAGCGCCGGCCTGTTCACCGTCTCGATCACCTTCGCCATCGTGAACGTCTTGCCTGAACCCGTCACGCCCAGCAGCACCTGATGCTGCTCGCCCGCCGCCAGCCCGCTCACCAGCTCCTCAATCGCCCTCGGCTGGTCCCCGCGCGGCGCATAGCTTGTCACCAGTTGAAAATCCATAGCCTCAGTCTATCGTGATAAAGGCGAAGAAAGATCGAAATCCTTCTCCGCCTCTGCTTTTTTCCACGCCTGCAATCGTTCCTCAGCCGCTCACCACGGCAGCGCCTGACCCATGTGAAAGAACCCGCCAGACGGACCATCCTCCGGCAACAGCGCCAGCATCACGCTCGTCTTTGCGCCGTCCTCCAGTTCCATCTGCGCGTCCTTGCCGCCCATCTCCGTCTTCACCCACCCCGGATGCGCCGCATTCACCTTGATCTTCGTCCGTCTCAGGTCAAACGCCAGATGCACCGTCAGCGAGTTCAGCGCCGTCTTCGATGCGCTGTACGCAAAGCTCTTCGCCATATAAAACGGCGACTTCTTATTCGCCTGTTCCGTCAGCGAACCGAGGATGCTCGACAGGTTCACGATCCGTCCGGCCTCGCTCGCCTTCAGCAGCGGCAACATCGCCTGCGTCATCGCCACCACGGCAAAGAAATTCGTCTCCATCACCGCGCGCAGCTTCTCCATCGCCACCTCGCTCGCCGTATGATCCGGCCCCACCGGCGGAAACCCGCCCGCCGCCACCCCCGCATTGTTCACCAGAATATCCAGCCGCCCAAAGCGCTTCTCCAGATACGCCCGCGCCGCCTCGCGATCCTCAGCCTTCGTCACGTCCAGCCGGATCCACTCCACCTCCGCGCCCGCCGCCTTCAGCTTCTCCGCAGCCTCGCGTCCCTGCGCCTCGGTCCGCGCGCCAATCACCACCTTCACGCCCGCCCGGCTAAGCTCCAGCGCCGTCTGCCAGCCAATCCCGCGATTTCCACCCGTCACCAACGCAATCTTCCCGCTCATCGTCCCGGCTCCTCATCTCCGTCGCGCTCATTCTCTCGCGACCCTCCATCCGATGTCCCAACCCCCGCTCAGGATGCAGCCAATCCCGCTCCCGTTTCACCCCGCGCAAACCCAACTTGCCGCCGCATCCGCCTTCGCTCTTGCCTTTGTTCCTGCCTCTGTCTTTGCTCTTGCCTTTGCTTTTGTTTTCCTGCCGTCCTCCACCAAAGAGGGTGCCCCATCCAAGCTCCGCTTCGGTGGGAAAAACTCATGTCAGCGCCATCGCTGCCGTTGTTTTTGCCGTTGCTTTTCTGTTGTCATTCCCGAAGGGAATCTGCTTCTGTCTTTGTTTTGCCTTCCCGTCGTCCTCAATCACAGCCCACCCGCGACCAGCGGGAGCGGCAACAACCGCCCGTGGCGCGCAAAGCGCGCGCCCGCTGCATGCAATTATTTCCATTTCTGTCATACTGTCGTTCCAGACGTTCGTCCGCTTCCCAAACCCGGCAGCTTCGAGTCGTCCGGAGGGAGCGGAAAGACCCGAACCACCCCCGACCGTCAGCGCAGTACAATGAATTTGAAATGTCAGAATGCAAATTTGAAATTCTTAGAAAGCCAACAGAATCAACAGATACCAAAAACGAAATATCGCGAAATCCGCGCAATCTGATTATTATCAATTAGTTAAGTGAAAACACCATACCCACCCCTGGGTTGGTAACCACTCATAGATAACTTATCAGTAAATGAATTCAATTCAATCAATTGATTATAAAGTTTTTATTGTAACTTTGAACAATTCTCCCAGATGTCTAGCTCAAAAGCTCCCCGCGACCGTCGATTGCGCCACAGATCCGCGTGGCGATCAAAGGTCGCGGCTGCCGCATGCCATGCTTCAGCGAATCGGTCGGCTGAAGTGATACACCAACTCGGCGTAGCCGAATTGCAGATTGCGATCCGTTGGATAGATCGCGCCGACGACGCTCTTGCCCCACGCGCGCCCGTAGTAGAAATTCAGCGCCAGGTCTCGCGTCGTCTGCCAGTCCGAGGAAATATCCCACAGCGAAGTGAAGCTGTTGTGGCCATTTCCTGGTCGTCCCACATAGCCGAAGACCTTGTTATCAAACGCGCCGCCGCCCTGATACCACAGGTCGTTGCCGGAGGTCAGTTGCAGCCAGCGCAGATCGCTGCGCAGCTCCAGCTTCTTCGCCGGCCGGTCAATCGCTTCGATGAACGAGTCCTGATTGTTCATCAGGTTATAAAACGGCGTCCGTGCGTAAACACGCGGCGTCGGCAGCAACTGAAAAAACGTCGTGTGCTTCGTGTCGTTCGGGTTGTTGTCGCCGCTGCCGCGATAGTAGCCCGCCCGCAGCCAAGGAACTGAGGCCACATGCGTCATCTGGTATCCGCCTTCCACGGCCACCGCGTTGCCGGAGTGCGACTGCTCGCCCCAGGAGCCGTTCTGCAGCGCGCCCCAGAAGAGGAAATCCACGTTGCCACGCGCCACGGGAGCGCTCGCAACCAGATCACCGCCATACGTGCCAATGCGGATATTCTGGTGATCCGCCGCGCGCACCGCCAGCGGTCGATTGTCCGTCTTGGTGATGCCCGTGCGTCCGTCATGATAGGCAATCGCAAAGGCGCGCCACAAAATGTGCCCCTGCGCATCGATGCGCGAGAAAGAGAGATACTGCAAATCGACATTCAGTTCCGGATTGCCGTTCATGTTGAAGACACCCTGATCCGCGCGTCCGGCAAAGGCTGTAATATCCGATCCCTTCACGCCCAGATGCCCGTCAATACCGTCGAAGCTGCGCTGCGCATTGGTGAATCCGAAGTTGCCCACCAGTCGCTGCTGGATGCGATTGTTCTGCAGCCACAGCAGTTGCGGATTCATCGGCGACAGTTCCACGCCCTCGAAAAACTCAAACCGCCCCAGGCGCAGCGACGTGTCCGGCCTGTCGAAGTGGTAGCGCACAAAGCCCTGCTTGAAAAACGCCGCCGCCGGGTCGGCATTGTTTCCACCGGCCGCGTAGTACGTTCCGCCCAGTCCAAGCTGCCCCTGCGCCGCGTTCGTCGAGACAGCGTCGGTCGGCAGCCCCAGCAATGCTGGCTGCGCCAGCTCCGCCATCCAGTCCCAGTGGCGCAGCCGCTGTGCCAGGCTCATGCGCAGCAGCGATTCCGTGTACGGATACGTCTCGGAATAGCCCGGCGCGGCGAACCACTGCCACGTATCTTCGCGCGTCCGGTCATACAGTGAAAACACAACCGGCGGCGTCGAGGTTTTTGTTTCAACCCCGGATGTCGATTGTGCCAGTGCGGAGGGAGCATGGCTGGCGGCGAGCGCGGTCGTCGTAACCACGCAAAGAGCGTAAAAGAGAATTTGGCGCAACGGATAGCCTCACAGAAAATTTAGGATGCACAGCGTACTGGAGTGCGATCTTGCAATCAGGGAAGCCCACGCACGCAATGCATTTTTGTTGATCCAGATGAAGATGCCTGAGCGAACCCGTGTGACACAACCATCCAGCGATGGACCTACCGCTCCATCCAAAGTGTGAGGCGCAGAATGCGGCATCCACAGCGCGCTCGTCACATCTCGGCAGCGCAAAAAAAAGAAGGCCGCCGATCCGGCAGCCTTCCGCTTCGCAAGTGAGGAACTACTACACGCCGATCACGGCGCAAAGCTCCTTCACCGCCGCTGCGCTCTTCTTCAGCGCCGCGTCTTCCTCAGCCGTGAGCTTGATCTCGACAATCTGCTCCAGGCCAGCCGCGCCCAGCTTGCATGGCACGCCGATGTAGTAGCCCTCGATCCCGTATTCGCCTTGCAGATACACCGCGCAGGGCAGAATTTTTTTCTTGTCCTTCAGAATCGCCTCGACCATCTCAACCGTCGCCGCCGAAGGCGCGTAGTAGGCGCTGCCTGTCTTCAGGTACTTCACAATCTCAGCGCCGCCGTCGCGCGTCCGCTGGATCAGCGCTTCCAGGCGGTCTGCCGGAATCAACTCGGTGATGGGAATCCCGGCCACCGTCGAGTAGCGCGCCAGTGGCACCATCGTATCGCCATGTCCGCCCAGCACAAACGCGGTCACGTTCTCCACGCTCACGTTCAACTCTTCGGCAATAAACGTCCGGAAGCGCGCCGAATCCAGCACGCCGGCCATTCCGATCACGCGCTCCCGATTGAAGCCCGACTGCCGGAAGGCCGCCTGCGCCATCGCGTCCAGCGGGTTCGAAACAATGATCAGAATCGCTTCCGGCGACTGCGCAACCACTTTCGCCACCACGTCGGACATGATCTTGAAGTTCGTATGCAGCAGATCATCGCGGCTCATGCCCGGCTTGCGCGGCAACCCCGCTGTGATCACCACAATGTCCGAGTTCGCCGTTTCCGCATAGTCGTTCGAGCCGGTCACATGCACATCGCGCTTCTCAATCGGCATCGCCTCCAGCAGATCGAGCGCCTTGCCCTGCGGAACTCCTTCGGCAATATCCACCAGCACCACGTCGGCCAGTTCCTTGGCGGCAATCCAGTGGGCCGCCGTCGCGCCCACATTTCCCGCTCCCACAATACTTACTTTCTTACGCATGCTTCTCCTTTTCGTGGCCACGTCTCGCGTGACCCGGTTACATGTTTGCAATGATCGCGCTGGCAAACGCGCTCGTGCCCACCTTCGTTGCGCCATCCAGTTGCCGAGCGAAATCGTACGTCACCGTCTTCGCCAGCACGGTCTTTTCCAGCGCCGTTTCGATCAGCTTTGCAGCCTCTTTCCAGCCGATAAACTCCAGCAGCATCACTCCGGACAGAATCACCGAACCGGGATTAATCATGTCCCGGTCGGCATACTTCGGAGCCGTGCCATGCGTCGCCTCGAAGACCGCGTAGCCGTCGCCGATATTCGCGCCCGGAGCGATTCCCAGTCCGCCCACCTGCGCCGCTGCGGCATCGGAAATGTAGTCGCCGTTCAGATTCGTTGTCGCCAGCACGCTGTAGTCTTCCGGACGGATGATGATCTGCTGGAAGATCGAGTCGGCGATGCGGTCGTTGACCAGGATCATCTTCTTCCATTTGCCGTCGCCGTGTGTCGCGTGGATCGCCGACAGAACCCCGCGCACTTCGGCATGGACCGCGTTGCGGAATTCATCGTTGGCAAACTCCAGTCCCGGCTCGATCAGCGCGGCGTTTTCCTCCACGGTAATCTTCGGATTCGACTCCACATTGCCGAGAATCCAGCTCTCGCGCTCCGTCACCACCTGATCGCGAAACTCCTCGGTCGCCACTTCGTAGCCCCACTCGCGAAACGCGCCCTCGGTGAACTTCTGGATATTGCCCTTGTGTACCAGGGTCACCGTCTTGCGTCCGCTCTCCAGCGCAAAGCGCAGTGCCGCGCGCACCAGCCGTCGCGTGCCCGTGATGGAGATCGGCTTGATGCCCACGCCGGAGTCCGTGCGGACCTGTTTCTTGCCGCCCTTCAGCATCTCGGAATTCAGAAACGTAATCAGCTTCTCCGCTTCCGGCGTACCCTGGCGGAATTCAATCCCCGAATACACATCCTCCGTATTTTCGCGATAGAGCACGATGTCCAGCTTCTCCGGATGCTTCACCGGCGAAGGCACACCCGCGTAGTACTTCACCGGACGCACGCAGGAGTAGAGATCGAGAATCTGCCGCAGCGCCACGTTCAGTGAGCGGATGCCGCCGCCGACAGGCGTCGTCAGCGGTCCCTTGATCGACACGCGCAGATCGCGCGCCGCAGCCACTGTTTCATCCGGCAGCCAGGTGTTGAATTTGCGGAACGCCTTTTCTCCAGCGAAAACCTCAAACCATTGAATGCTGCGCTTGCCCCCGTATGCCTTTTCCACCGCCGCGTCAAAGACGCGCTGCGACGCCTTCCAGATATCGCGGCCCGTGCCGTCGCCCTCAATGTACGGAATGATGGGATGATCGGGAACTGTGAATCTGCCGTTGGAATACTCGATTGGGGAGCCATTTGCGGGCAGAGATAAGCCGTTATATGTGCTTTGCATTGCGCTGCCTTTATCCTTTCCGTGTGCTCAAATCAAGGTTGAGCCGGAGATGCGGCTGAGGTGCGCCGCCATGGCTCTGACGAGTGAGCCAAAGATGAGGCTAACACCCGGAATTTACAGGTGGCAATCCATCGCCGAGACGCTGCGCAGTCCAGTTGCAAACTTCGATACACTAGGAAAGCGACCTCGCCTGAACCGACCATTTGGCACTCGCGTCTACCGCGCCAGCACGCGAAAAACGCAGCAAAATCAGGCCAAAACAGGAATGCGCCTAATGCAGACGTCCGCGCATCAGCAGAAGGAAAGTTGCATGAAATGTTCTTCTAACGGCTCTGGCGAAGACGAAAAAGCAGCTCTGCCTGCTTCCTGCGAGCAGTTGTCGCGTTGCACAGAATGGGACGATCACTTCAACACGGCTTCGCATTTCCGAACGGATTCACGGAATCGGTAAAAACAGAATCAGCACGACGGCCAACCGGATCACTTCAGCGCAGATGGAACGAAAGGCAGGCAAACAGATGAGTTCGACGCAAGGGTATCGTATTGCCCTCGTGCAGATGAGCATGGGCCCGGACCCGGAGGCGAACCTTGAGATCGCAATCGAGCGCGTGCGCCAGGCTGCTGCGCTCGGCGCGCAGGTTGTCTGCCTGCCGGAATTGTTTCAGGCGCAATACTTCTGTCAGCGCGAAGCCACGCAACTCTTCGAACTTGCCTCGCCCATCCCCGGCCCCATCACCGAGCGACTTGGCGCGTTGGCCGCAAACTCAGGCGTCGTACTCATTGCCTCGCTTTTTGAGCGCCGCGCACCGGGCCTCTATCACAATACCGCTGTCACCTTTGAACACAACGGAACCATCGCGTCGGTATACCGAAAAATGCACATACCCGACGATCCGCTCTACTACGAAAAGTATTACTTCACGCCCGGCGATCTCGGCTTCAAAGCCGTTCCCACATCCGTCGGCCCCATCGGCACGCTCGTCTGCTGGGATCAGTGGTATCCGGAAGGCGCGCGGCTCACGGCGCTGCAAGGCGCGGAGACGCTTTTTTATCCCACAGCCATCGGCTGGCACCCGGACGAAAAGGCCGAATTCGGTGCGGCGCAATACGACGCCTGGCAGACGATCCAGCGCAGTCACGCCATCGCCAACGGTGTCTACGTCGCAGCCGTCAACCGCGTCGGCCACGAGCACGGCGACATTCGTGGCGACCGCGCCACCGGCAAGGGGATTGAGTTCTGGGGCGGCTCGTTCATCGCCGATCCATTCGGACGCATTCTCTCCAAAGCCTCCCACGACGCGGAAGAGATTCTCGTCGCCGACGTTGATCCGAAGCTCATCGAAGAGACGCGTCGCAACTGGCCATTCCTGCGCGACCGCCGCATCGACGCTTACAGCGGAATCACAGAGCGTTTCCTTGGCTCGCCGGAACGCGGAGCAGGGAAGTGAGCGCAACCCTTGAATCCGCAACTCCCGCGGCGCTTGGCTTCCGCATGCCAGCCGAATGGGAGTCGCACGCGGCAACATGGATCGCATGGCCGCATAACTCTAGCGACTGGCCGGGAAAATTCGCCGCCATTCCGTGGATTTATGTTGAGATTGTTCGCCTGCTCGCGCGGAATGAGCGCGTTGAAATTTTGGTACGCGACGAAGCGCTGGGGCGACGCGCCGCGCGCTTGCTGGAGCAGGCTGGCGCTTGCATGGAGCAGGTCCGTTTTCATCGCTGGCCAACGAACCGCGTCTGGCTTCGCGACTCCGGCCCCATCTTCGTCCGCAACGCCGAGGGTGAGGTTGCTGTCACCGACTGGAAGTTCAACGCATGGGCCAAATACGACGATTGGCAACTCGACGACAGGAATCCTGAGCGCATGGCAAAGCTGCTGAAGATGCGCCGCTGGCAGCCTGCCATCATCGACGAGCGTGGTCGTCAGCGCAGAATTGTTCTTGAGGGTGGCAGCATCGATGTCAACGGCGCGGGCACGCTCATAACCACTGAGGAATGCCTGCTCAGCCAGGTGCAGCAACGCAATCCCGGCCTGACGCGCGAGCAGCTTGAGTTAGTTTTTGCTCAGTTTTTGGGAGCCACGCAGGTGCTCTGGCTTGGTCGCGGCGCGGCGGGCGACGACACGCACGGCCACGTAGACGACATCACCCGCTTCGTCGATCAGGATACGATTCTCACCACCGCCGAGCCGGACGCGCACGATGAAAATCACACGCCGCTCCAGGAAAATCTTGCCCGGCTCCGCGCATCGCGCACACCCTCCGGACGACAGTGGAATCTTGTCGAACTGCCGATGCCGCGTCCTGTCCTTTTTCGCGGCCAGCGGCTCCCCGCCAGTTACGCAAACTTTTACATCGCCAACGGCTGCGTCCTCGTGCCCACATTTCATGATCCGCGCGACCGCGACGCGCTCCGCATTCTTGCCGAGCTTTTTCCCACGCGCGAAGTCATTGGTATTCACTGCCTGGATTTCATCTGGGGCCTCGGCGCACTCCACTGCATGACGCAGCAGCAGCCCGCCGCTCTCCCGCAAGCCCATTGAGTACACTCAAAACAGATGCCAGCAGCTCTTAAAACTGATCTCGAATACCTCCAGATGGCACTCGACGAAGCGGTTGCCGCCGGAGATGCGGGCGAAGTCCCCGTCGGAGCCGTGCTCGTGCATCAGGGCGGGGTACTCGTTCGCGCGCAGAACCGGGTCGTGCGCGACAGCGACCCCACGGCCCACGCCGAGGTCGTCGCTCTGCGCGCCGCAGGCCGCGCACTCGGCAACTACCGTCTCAACGGCTGTTCGCTCTTCGTCACGCTGGAGCCTTGCTCCATGTGCGCGGGAGCGCTCGTTCATGCGCGCCTGGATCGTGTCGTCTACGCCACGGCTGATCCCAAGGCCGGCGCCGCCGGTTCCGTGCTCGCCGTCATCAACCATCCTCGGCTCAACCACCAGATGCAGCTTGACTCAGGCCTTCTCGCGGAGGAATCCAGTGAGCTGCTTCGCGCGTTTTTCCGCGAGCGCAGGTAATTCTTTCTCGAAAATCATTCCAGGGGAACCGCTCAGTGATCGGGAAGTGTTCTCAACACTTCCAGCCCCTGCCGATAATCCATCCGTGGCTGCACCGGCGCAAAATCGCTCATCGTCAGCGTCGTGTCCAGTTGAATCTCGCGAAACAAAACGCGAGCATTCATGCGCAGCACCATGCGCGTCGTGCGCCACTGTCCATCTGCAACAGGATGCTGCTCAATCAGCAACGTGCCGCCCTTGTCCAGCTTGGCAAATACGCCCAGTCCATAATCAACATCGCGGACGCGCGTGCAGCTCAGCCGCTCCACCCGCTGTGCCACGACATTGATCCACATCTCGCCCGCCATGCCTTTCAGCACCTGTTCTTCCAGATCAAAGGGATTGAAATCCGTCCTCGATTCAAAGGTCAGCCGATACGCCGGACCATCTTCCGTATCGATCACGCCAACGTAGTGATATACAAACGCCTCGGGCAGCGCATGCATGATCTTGCGCAACCGTTCAGCGTCCACGGCTTCGCGCGCCTCCCGATGCTGCTGCAAACCCGGATCCGAGGCCAGTGCCCTCAGCCGCTGCTCTTCGATCTCTTCACGCTCGGCACTCAGCGGAGCGTCGTTCCACTCCACCAGCCGCGCCACATCGCCCTGCCTCGTCTCCACAATCCATTTTGTTGTCGCCAGTCGCGGGCTGCTCTTGTGAATCCGATAGCGCATCCACGTCGTTGTCGGGTGCAGCGCCCTGTCCTCTCTGCGCAGAACCGTGCTCATCATCGACTGCGCCTGCGCATCCGTCAGCGGTTGCTGCGCGCGTACAGCGGTTGCCAGATTCATTGCAATATGACAAAGCAGGAGCGCCAGGATGATTCGCCTGTGCAATACTCCGTGCTGGATGCGAAGCTGGATCGTTGCGTCTCTCAAAGAGTCTCGTTGTACTTTCGCTGAGCGTAGTTGATGAATATAAGCAAAACTTACTTGATTGGACGCCGAAACTCTCCTGTGGTTTCATATTTCCCTCGTTGAGTCCTTTGGTCAAGTCGCCGCATACTCCTGCACATTGGAAATCGGATGCGTCTTCTCAGACCGCCGCTCATCGACCGCGCAAAAGTTTTTTGTCATCTTCCAGTCGGATTGTTATAGTGCGGGCAGGGCCTCGGACTGGCCTGAACAGAGGATGAACACATGGCGGCAGAGAACGCAGGCGCGCGCATCGGAAAATCAGTGCTGATTCGCGGAGAACTCAAGGGCAGCGAAGAGCTGTACGTAGACGGCCAGGTCGAAGGCACCATCCAATTGAACGAAAGCCGATTGACCGTCGGACCCAACGCAGTTCTTGCCGCAGACATCGCAGCGCGCGATGTCCTCGTCATGGGTTGCGTTCAGGGCAACATCGTCGCCAGCGGTCGTGTTGAACTGCGCGCTGGCTCTCAGGTGGACGGTGACATTCGCGCACTCCGACTGGCGATTGAAGACAATGCAATCTTTCGCGGCAAGGTGGATCTCACGCAAGCCGCACTCAAGCCTTCCGATACGCAGCGTCCGCTGGACCTTGGTGATGCCCCCGCTACCGCGCAGTAAGACAGACAGCGCGCATGCCCATTCTGCCGCGCCTCTCGGTGCAAGGATTACTTCGTCACAGAATGGCTCTGGAAAAGCGGAATTGAGAAATGAGGTTCAATGCTGTCTCGGTTCTTTGATCGCAACGAGGAAAGTCAACATGCCGAAGCTGCCACGCAGCGCACGCTGCGCCACTCCGGCGGATGGGATGCGATCCGCAAGCATCTCCTCGCCACGCAGGGCCTGCGCATCCTCGATGTCGGACTAACCTCGGCTACAAACATCAACCTGCTTACCGAGATGGGCCACAGCGTCTACATGTCCGATCTCGTCCAGGACGCTTGGTCGGAAGAATGGCGCACCGAGCCAGATGCCGAAGGCAATCGCGGCTGGAGGGTCGAAGAGTTTATTACCGCCAATCTCAACTTCGCAGGCCGCAGCTTTGACGTTGTCCTGCTCTGGCTCGCTCTTGATTACCTTCCGGAGGAGTTGCTGCAGCCCGTTGTCCGGCGCCTGCGCGAGGTCATGCTCCCGGGTGGCCAACTGCTTGCTTTTTTCAATACAAAGCTGATCCCTGACCAGGCACCCTATTTCCGACTCCACATCACCACCACTGATAACATCGAGCTTCAACTCGCTCAGCCCTTCTGGCAGCAGCGTGCGCTCACCAACCGGAACATTGAGCGCCTCTTCGCCGACTGGAGCGGACTGAAGCAGTTTCTCGCCAAGGATGGCGTCTCGGAATCCATCATCAAGCGTTAATCTCTTTCTGCTCATCGGGTGCATCTTCGCCTGCCTGCCGCTCATCCAAGATTTCGGCACCAGATACGCGACCAACGTTTCGCCGCGCCAGCCGGTCACAGGATCGACAATTTACCAAGGAGAACGCAACAGATGAGTTTGCTGAACGGAACAAAGATTACCTGGCTTGGCCACGCCACCGTGCTGGTCGAAACTGTCAACGGGCTGAATTTGCTCATCGATCCATTTCTTGAGCACAATCCAACCTATCCGAAGAACTTTACCCTGCCTGGGAAGATCGATTACATCCTGCTCACACACGGCCACATGGACCACATTGCGGACGCTGTCCCTGTTGCTCAAAAGCATGGATCAACGATCGTCGGCATTTATGAACTGACCAGTTATCTCACAGGCAAAGGCGCGGAAAAAACCATCGGGATGAATCTCGGCGGCACAGTCTCGCTGCCCGGCGTCGATGTCACCATGGTTGAAGCCAAACACTCGTCCAGCATGCAGGAGGGCGGGCAGATTATCTATCTCGGCCTGGCCGCCGGCCTGGTGATTTCGATTCAGAACGGCCCGGTCCTCTACCACGCGGGCGACACCTCCGTTTTCACCGACATGAAGCTGATCCGCGAGCTATACGCGCCGGAGGTTGCCATGCTCCCCATAGGCGGTCATTTCACCATGGGCCCAAAAGAAGCTGCTTTGGCCGCCAGCTATCTCCAGCCAAAGCTCATCCTGCCCATCCACTGGGGAACCTTCCCACCGCTTAAAGGAACGCCCGAGCAACTGGCTGCCTTGCTGGAGGATGGAAGCATCGTTGCTCGTGTCCAACCTGGTCAGGCCATCTGAATTCGTTCAGGCAGAAACTGAAAGCCAAACGGGGAAGCAGTCTCGCTGCTTCCCCGTTCGATTCCCAGCACAGTGTTTGCTACTTGCTGGCCGCCTTACGCTGTCGTTCCCAGCGTTTTTTCACAGCTTCTGCTATCCGCTTCCGGCCTTCTGGCGAAAGATTCCGCTTGCGCTTGCTTGTGGTTGTGGTTTCAGCGGCTGCCGCCGCGCGTCCGCGCTTTTTCACGGGAGCGGAGCCAGTCAACAATGCTTTTGCCTGTTGCAAACGGGCGATCTCCTGATCAATCTCAGACAATATCTTCGCTAGATGCATCTAAATCCTCCATCCTCGTTCTCCCAGTCTCTTCGCCTGAACATTAAAGTTAGCAAAGATATTCTGAGGATTACTTTCCATTGCAAAGATTGTAACCCATCTCTTCCTGAATTGTACTTATCGGGAAGGATTTGTGAAAAATGGAAGGTTCGAGCGTCACAGCGATGAATCCCCTGAGCTGCTCGTTGCCGGTGCCGGTGCAATCGATAACTCCGGCGCGCCAGATCGTGGCGCAGCGAGCTCACGCGATTTGAAGCTTCGAATATCGCGGATCACTTCATGACTGTCGCGAGCGTACTGGCTTGCCAGCCGCGTCAGGGCATAGGTGATGATCTCGCTGTGATGCAGATCGTGCATCGTTGGATCACGCCGCAGATTCAGCCACAGCCTGTGTACAAGCTGAACGTCATCCGGAAGCAGATTGGGCGCATGCGGCCCGATGTGAAAGACGCGTGCATCTCCGTTTTGGCTGATCACATAAAACGAAATCTGACTCTTCGGCTCAGGCAGAGCTTCCCAGGCCTGTCCGATGTGAAATGCCTGTTCCTCCGGCGTCAGCTTTGTCGAAAGCCCTGAGACCACGGCGTCCACTTCCAGCGCGTGAGCCGTCTGTACCAGTGCGGCAAAAATATCGCCCGCTGGAACGACCACCAGTGAAACAGTCTTGCCAAAGCTCTCCGCCACGGAGATGGCTTTGGTAAAGACCATCTGCTCGTGCTCGGAGAATATCTGATCATCCGGTCCCAGATACTCCGGGCCACCGGCACCCATGATCCGAGCCGTCAACACAACCACATCCTGCTCGTCCGTACTGGTGTGTGAGAGCGCCCACTTCAGTGCGAAGGGATTCGCCGCATCGCGCATCGTCACCATCACGCCGCCAGGGCGAATGGCCAGCGATTCCCGGCTGATGCGCTCCTCACGCTCCAGTTGGAAGTGTTCTTTGAGTTGTTCGGTCGCGTGCTTATGGCGCTTGTGATTCTGTTTTTCAGAAACCAGGAAAACAGTGAAAAAGATCGCGGAGAAAATAACTCCGCTGATCGTCGCCACCCGCTTGGTCGCCAGATTAACCAGCGCAATCGTGACCAGCACCATCGTGACAGAAGCAAGACCAACCGGAAGCTCAATTTTCCCAATGCGCAGGTTTCCGGGGACCTTCCATTCGCGCTCGCCTTTGAATTTCCAGCGCAGCACCAGCATGGCGATGCCCTTGAAGGCAAAGGACCATATCACGCCAAACGCGTATGCCTCGCCCAGCATATCCACATTGCCCCGCGTGATAATGATGGTGAACATCTGCAGGAAAAAAACCATGTTGATGATGCGATAGCTGGTGCCAAACTTCTTATGCGGTTGTCGGAACCAGTCCGTCAGCACCCCATCCTCGGCCATGCGCATCAGCACGCCCGTCGAGCCAACCATGGATGTATTGATGGCTCCCGACAGAATCAGAAAACCAACGATCACAACAAATATACGCAGTCCGATTTTCAGCGTCGTTGGCCCGGTCATGTACATGGCCAGTCCGGCGATCAGGTTGTTCTGGTAGATCAGTGTGCGTGGCCCATCCGGAATCAGCATCGAAGCCAGCAGTGTCGCGCCACCGGTGAAGATCAGGCTGTACAAGGCCATGATCAGGGCCGTTTTCTTCAGATTGCGCAGCTTCGGATACTCGATTTCGCGATTCACCTGAGCCAGCGTTTCTTCGCCACTCATCGCCAGGATCGAATGACCAAAAGCCATCAGAATTCCGAACAAGCCGAAGAGGTGAAGATACTTTGTGCCTTTGAAAAACCCTACTGCGTAATCGCTGAATTGCAGATTGGTCGTGCTCGGCAACGGCGGCAGTGCGGCATGCTGGACAATCGCCGAGTAAATGCCCCAGCCCAGGATTATTACCACCATCACGGTGGTAATCTGCATTACCTTCAGAGCCTTGTCACTGGACTCCTCTATTCCCTTGATGTTTTCCCACCAGTAGTAAATCGTGACAATCGCTGCGAAAAATGCAGAAGTCTCATTGATTGGAAACTGGAATGTCGGCTGTCTGTGCGCATCCATCAAAGCTGCCGGAAGCCAGCCATGCGTCGCAAAGACGCCCAGCAACTCATTCATCAGTCCCACAATGTACTGCCCGGCGGAGACGCCTGAAATCGGTCCGGTCAGCACATAATCGAACATCAGCGCCGACACGCTCAGCTTCGCCGCCGTCCCCCCCAGAGCCTCTTTCACAACGCGATAGACGCCGCCGCGTGTGAACATCGTGCAGCTCTCCACATACACCGCGCGAACCGCAAACGAGAAGAGCATGACCCCAAGAATGAACCACGGCGCGGAGCGTCCCACCGCGCCCTCCGCGATTCCGCCGGCGTAGTACGCGGACGAGGCCAGATCGCAGAGAACGATCGATGCCGCTCGCCAAAAAGAGATGAAGGTGAGCATGACCGAGGAGGCGACAACCAGTCGTACCCGGTCAGAAATTGGGGCGTGTGTGGTCTTCGTTGTACCCATACGAGAGGCTATTACAGCCGAACCGCCAAACTTGCTGATGACGTCGCGGGGTGAGAAAACCGAACGTCCAGCGTAGAGTGTAGAGCCATTTCAGAGCGCCGTCAACGAAAACAGTGCGGCAGGATATTACTGTGCAGTCTGGAATCAGGATCGCGCCGGAATCCCAGGAGAAGCGCCAGGAGAAGCGGGTGGCGCGCTCTGCACCACTGGCGGTTCGTTCTTGTCAAAAAGCTCCATGGTGTCTTCGATGAAGCTGTAAATGACCACAATCGACGACCCCGCCAGGCCGACGAAAAAAATCACGTCCAGCAGGTGCATGAGAAACAGCACGATGTCCATATCAAGCATTCTAGCGCCGCTCTGCGGAAAGATAAACGATTTCTTCTTACCTCGCCTCCGGACTCGTTCTCCAAAGCGGCATCTCGCATCCAGGCCCGAGCCGGGGAAAACGCTGCTCTGCTACACTCGCCGCATGCGCAGGATGTTGCTTCCCGTCATGACTGCCGCGCTGGCAACCGCTCTTCTGCTGCATCTGGCGTTTCCCGTAGCCGGTCCCATGCCTGTCTGGCGCTGCCTGTTTGCCTGGTTTGCACTCGTGCCGCTGCTCGTCGCGCTTGTTCGCCTTGCATTTCCCGGCGATCCCGCCTCACGCGCGCTCACTCTGCGTCCACTCTGGGCATTTCTTGTCGGCTGGCTCTGCGGCGCGCTCTGGTTCGCTGTTCACTGTTCCTGGGTTGATCGCACCATGCACCTCTACGGCGGCATGGGTTCCGCGCTTGCTGCGATTTCACTCCTGCTTTTCAGCCTTTTTCTAGGCGTCTGGTTTGGTCTTTTCGCCTTTGCTTTTGTTCTGGCCGCCCTTGCGCTGCGCCAACGAGGATTTTCCGCTCCTGTGGTCTGCTCTGTCGCGCCGATCCTCTGGGTCGCCACAGAGTTCGCCCTCGCGCGCATTCCCAGCTTCCCGTGGGACGAACTCGGCTACACGCAGATTGACAACGGCCTGCTCACGCGCCTGGCTCCGTGGACCGGCGTGATGGGCATCAGCTTCGTGCTCGCCGCCGTCAACGCCCTGTTTGCCGCCGCATTCCTCGCCACCGCCCGGCGCAGACAGCTTTTCGCGCTCGCGTCGGCCATCACCTTCATCGGTCTCAGCGGCTTTCTGCTTCACGCGCCCACGCCGCAGCCAACGGCCACGGCCATGCTCGTTCAGCCCAACCTTAACGTCATCACCGACGATGTCTGGCTCGACGCGCAGTGGAACGCGCACATGGCCCAGTTCGCTCAGTTGGCCACTAACTGTCGCGCGCCGTACTTCACAGGAATGCCCGGCATTGCGCCTGCGCAGGTTGGCGATTGCGCTCCCGGAACAACGCTGCAACCCGATCTCATCGCATGGCCCGAATCTCCCGCGCCATTCCGCGACATCGATCCGCGTTTCCGCAAGGCTATGGCCGCGATCGCAACGCAATCGCAGGCTCCGCTTGTTGTCGGCGATCTCGGCATCGACATTTCGCCCGGCCCGGACGGCCGCATGAACGACCACGAATATAACTCAGCCTCGGTCGTCGCTCCCAGCGGTGCGTTCCTTGGTCGCTACGACAAGATTCACCTCGTGCCCTTTGGCGAATACGTCCCCGCGCGCGAGCTTCTCTTTTTTGTCCATCAGATCACTGCGCAACTCACGGATCTTGATCGCGGCACCGAGCGTCGCGTCTTTCGCCTTGCGCGTACCGGCGGCAGTGCTCACAGCTATGGCATATTTCTATGCTACGAATCCATCTTCGGCGATGAAGTTCGCCAGTTCGTTCAACTCGGCGCGGACGCGCTCGTCAACCTCAGCGACGACGGCTGGTATGGCGACACCAACGCTCCCTGGCAACACCTCGCCATGACGCGAATGCGGGCCATTGAGAACGACCGCTGGCTGCTGCTCGACACCAACAACGGCATCACCGCCGTCATCGATCCGCGCGGCGTCGTCCGCCAGAGCATCGCACGCAATCAGGTTGGAGTTCTCGTCGCACATTTAGGCTTCGAGCAGCGCCTCACCTGGTACACCACTCATGGCGATCTGCTCGCCATCGCCTGTGCCATACTGAGTATGGTGCTGCTGCTCTGGTCCACGCGCGTGCTTGTCCACGCGGCGGTTGCTCGGCAGCCCTCCCGCTGAGGCAGCTCGCATTTCCGGCCGCCAGCGCAATCCCATTTCAAGTCAGGTCCGGAAACGAAAAGATGGCGTCCTTAAACGATCTTGAGTTTGCCTACGCGCCCGTCCGCGATGCGGTGCGCGACCTGCGGGAGTATCTTTGACCCCGCACGCCTTGAACGCGAACTGAAGGCCATCGAGAAACAGCTCGAAGACCCTGCGCTCTGGTCCAATCCCGCCGCCAGCCAGCCGCTCATGCGCGAACGCAAGCGACTGGAGACGCTGCTTGCCGACGATGCTGAACTTGTCCGCCGCTCCGGCGACATCGAGGCGTATTTCGAGCTTGCCCACGAAGGAGCAGAAGAGCTTTTGCCGGACCTGGAGCGCGAAATCACGTCCCTGCGCGAGTTCAGCGAAGCGCTCGAAGCGCGCACCATGCTGGGCGGCGAAACCGATCCGCTGAACGCCATCGTCACGGTTCACCCCGGCGCCGGCGGCACGGAGAGCCAGGACTGGGCCGAGATGCTCATGCGCATGTACCTGCGCTGGGCCGAGCAGCAGGGCTTCAAAACCGAGATCAACGACCTCCAGGATGGAGACGAGGCCGGCATCAAATCCGCCACCTTCACCGTACAGGGCGAGTTCGCCTTCGGCCAGCTTGCCGGCGAATCCGGCGTCCATCGCCTCGTCCGCATCTCGCCCTTCGACTCCGCCAAGCGCCGCCATACTTCGTTTGCCAGCGTCTTCGTCTCGCCGGAGATTGACGACTCGATCGAAGTCAACATCCGCAGCGAAGACCTGCGCATCGATACCTACCGCTCCGGCGGGAAGGGTGGTCAGCACGTGAATACCACCGACTCCGCCGTGCGCATGACACACCTGCCCACCGGCATCGTCGTCAGTTGCCAGAACGAGCGCTCGCAGCACAAGAATCGCGAAAAAGCCATGAAGATGCTGCGTTCGCGCCTCTACGAATACGAACTGGAAAAGAAGCGAGCCGCCACAAAACAGGTCGAGGACGCGAAGCTCGAAATCAACTTCGGCTCGCAGATTCGCTCTTATGTTCTTCAGCCCTACCGCATCGCCAAGGATCACCGCACTCGCGTCGAAGTCGGCGATGTGGACAAGGTGCTTGACGGCTACCTCGACCCGTTCATACGCGGATTCCTGCTGATGAAACGGCGCGGCACAGCCGTCTCCACCCCCGATGATGAAATGGAGCTGTAACCGATGGAGCAGACCGTGGAAAATGCAAAGGAAAAAATCGACCGCATGCTTCGGCAGTCAAAGACGATTGCTGTCGTTGGCATGAGCAACAAGCCGGAGCGCGCCAGCTTCCACATCGCCGCCTACCTGGCGCGCAATGGTTATCGTGTGCTGCCTGTCAATCCCGTGCTCACCCGTGTTCTGGTTGGCGACACCGAGGTGGACTGCCACCCGACGCTCGCCGCCGCGCAGCAGGCTGCCGTTGAAGCAAACGCGTCGATTGACCTTGTCGATGTCTTCCGTGCCTCTGACGCAGTGCCGGAGATCGTGGACGAAGTGATCCGTCTCCGGATACCCTTTTTGTGGCTCCAGGATGGCGTCCAGCACGACGAAGCCATCGCGCGCGCCCAAGCCGCCGGTGTCACCTGCATTCAGAACGACTGCATCTATCGCCAGCACGCGGCGCGCACACTATGAGTCCGGCTACGAATCAGGGAAAGTGAGGCAACCATGCGCAGGCAGGGAACGCAAATCGCAACCGCTCTTCTGGCTCTTGTTGCAAGCCTGTTCTGCGCCGCCGCGTCGGCGGAGACCGTCGGCGTCGATGCGTCGCATCTGCGCGCTGAACTGATCGCGCCAGCCACGCTTGTGCGTGGACAATCCGCTCAGGCTGGCCTTCACTTCACGTTGGAGCAGGGCTGGCATGTCTACTGGCAAAATGCCGGAGACGCCGGTGAGCCGCCACGCATCGACTGGAAGCTGCCCGCAGACGTCACCGCCGGGCCGCTAGAATTTCCCGCTCCCACGCGCCTGCCGCTCGGCCCGCTCATGGACTTCGGCTACGAGCGCGAGGTTGTCTTTCCGTTTCCGCTTCAGGTCGCTGCCAACGCTGCCACCGGCGCTGCGGCGCTCTCAGCCCACATCGCCTGGCTCGTCTGCCGCGAGGTCTGCCTGCCGGGCCATGCTGATCTGGCTCTGTCGGAAACCATCGTCCCTGCTGGAACCACAACGGCTCAAGGCCAGACCGGCGGACTGACCGCGCAGGAGAGCGCTTTGCTCTCTGCTGCAGACGCTAGCCTGCCCACGCCTGCTCCGGCCAGTGTTCATGCGGCTTTTGCTCTTACAACGACAGGCTTCCGCCTTGCCATCCTTACCGGCCATCGCGAAAGCTCCGCGGTTTTCTTTCCAGCGCAGAACGGCACAATTGAAAACGCCGCGCAGCAGTCAATCTCACACACCAGCGAGGGCGTCGTACTAACGCTCAAGCGGGATACGACGCTCACCACCGCGCCAACCGCGCTTAGCGGCCTTGTCGAGCTTCCCGGCGGACGAAATTATCTGCTCACGGCTTTGCCAGGAGCCGTGCCCAGCGCCGAGCCAGAGTCCTCCGCGCCAATCGGCCAACTCGCGCGGCAGGCTGCGCTTGCCTTCGTCGGCGGCATGATCCTCAACCTCATGCCCTGCGTCTTTCCCGTGCTGTTCCTCAAAGGTCTTTCGCTCGTCAGCAGCGCCAGCGAAGAGCGCGCGCACATTCGCCGCCACGGAC
The DNA here is from genome assembly GCA_021846275.1 of Acidobacteriota bacterium. Taxonomy (GTDB): domain Bacteria; phylum Acidobacteriota; class Terriglobia; order Terriglobales; family Acidobacteriaceae; genus Acidicapsa. The sequence goes on along the minus strand of JAJZBZ010000001.1, from coordinate 692,484 downwards.
TTGTTTACACGCTCGGCATCCTCGTCTCGTTCTGGATACTCGTTGCACTCCTGCTGGCCCTGCGCGCCGCCGGAGCCACGCTCGGCTGGGGATTCCAGTTCCAGTCGCCCATCTTTGTCGGACTGATGGCCATGCTGCTGTTTTTCCTCGGACTCTCGCTCGCCGGCCAGTTCGAGATCGGCCTATCACTGACCAGCGCAGGCGGCTCGCTGGCCCAGCGACAGGGCTTCGCAGGCAGTTTTTTCACCGGCATTCTCGCCGTCGTCGTGGCCACGCCCTGCACAGCGCCGCTGATGGGCGCGGCCATCGGATTCGCGCTTGCCCAGAGCGCCTTTGCCAGCTTTGTCGTCTTCACCGCGCTCGGTCTCGGCCTTGCCGCGCCCTATCTTCTGCTGACCGCGCAGCCCGCGTGGACGCGCCTGCTGCCGCGGCCCGGCGCATGGATGGACGTGCTGAAACAGGCCACCGCCGTGCCGCTCTTCGGCTTCGTCATCTGGCTCGCCTGGATTATGGCTCAGACGCGCGGAGCGACCGGCGTTGCCATTCTGCTGGCTTCGCTGCTGCTGCTGGCCATCGCAGGCTGGGTTCTCGGTCGCTGGCCCGCTCGCCGCATTCCGTCGCTGGTAGCCATGCTCATCCTGCTGGCCGCCATCGGCTTCTGCGCCTACGGCGTGAACACGCTGGCCGCGCCCGTCACGGCCGGCGCGACCGCCCAGGCCACGGAGTCCGGCTGGCAGCCCTGGTCGCAGTCCGCCGTCGATCAGGCCCGCGCAGCCGGTCATCCCGTCTTTGTCGATTTCACGGCAAGCTGGTGCCTCAGTTGCCAGGTGAACGAGCGAGTCGCGCTGCGCACCGCCGAGGTCCGCGCGGCGTTCGCACACAAGCATGTCGTCCTGCTCAAAGCCGACTGGACCACGCATGACGACGCGATCACTCAGGCGCTTGCCTCGCTTGGTCGCAGCGGCGTTCCCACTTACGTCCTCTACTCCGGTGCGGCAGACGCTCCGCCAACCATTCTGCCCGAAGTCCTCACGCCCGGCATCGTGCTCAACTTTCTTCAAGCACTTCGCTGAGCCAATTGCGCTACGTTGCTCTTGCCTTTGAGCGGCAAAGCAATCAACGCTTTCCAGACCGCAGCCGACGCAGTTCTTCCAGTCGCTGGGCGAGTTGTTTTTCTCGGCCCTCCTGCGTCGGCTCGTAATAGCGTCGGCCCAGAAGCGACGGCGGCAGGCAGTCCATGTCGGCGACCTTGTCCGGTTCGTCGTGGGCGTAGCGGTAGCCTTTGCCGTAGTCGAGCTCCTTCATCAGCCGCGTCGGCGCGTTGCGCAGGTGCAGCGGCACTGGTTCCTGGCGCGTGGATTCGATGTCGCCTCGAACGGCGCCGTAGGCGGTGTAGACGGCGTTTGACTTGGGCGCGAGCGCCAGATAAACCACGGCCTCGGCCAGCGCCAGATCACCCTCCGGCGAGCCGAGAAACTCCATTGCCTGGCGCGCGCTCAGCGTCAGGTTCAGCGCCTCGGGCGCGGCCAGGCCGATGTCTTCGATGGCCATGCGGACGATGCGCCGGGCGAGGTACATCGGGTCTTCGCCACCGGCAAACATTCGCCCCAGCCAGTAGAGCGCGGCGTCTGGGTCGCTGTTGCGCACGCTTTTGTGCAGCGCGGAGATCAGGTTGTAATGCTCCTCGCCGGTTTTGTCATAGCGCAACACGCGCTGCTGGAGCGCTTCGCGCGCGGTCTCTCCGTCGATCCGGCGCTTTCCGGCGGCGGTTGCAAGCTGCGCGGCCACTTCCAGCGCGTTGTAGGCGGCGCGGCAGTCTCCGCTGGAAAAGCCGGCCAGCAGAGTGAGTGCGTCGTCGTCGGCAGACAAGCCCAGAGCGCCGAGTCCGCGGGCTTCGTCGGCCAGCGCGCGACGCAGCAGCGCGAGCTGGTCGTCTTCGCTGAGCGGCTCCAGCACGTAGACACGGCAGCGCGAGAGCAGCGCGGAGATGACTTCGAACGAGGGATTCTCGGTGGTTGCGCCGATCAGGCGGATGGCTCCGCGCTCGACCCAGGGCAGAAACGCGTCCTGCTGGGCTTTGTTGAAGCGGTGAATCTCGTCGATGAAGAGCAGCGTGCGCGAGCCGAGGCGCGCGGCGTCTTCCGAGCGGGCCATGACTTCCCTGATCTCCTTCATGCCGCTGAGGACGGCGGAGTATTCGAGGAAGCTGGCCTGTGTGGCGTGGGCGACGATGCGTGCGAGGCTGGTTTTGCCGACGCCGGGCGGCCCCCAGAAGATCATCGAGGCTGGGTCGCCCTGCTCGATCTGGATTCGAAGCGGCTTGCCGGGCGCGAGCAGGTGCTGCTGGCCGACGTACTCGTCGAGCGTGCGCGGACGCATGCGCTCGGCCAGCGGCGCGGTGCGGCGCGCGTCTGGCGTCTGCGAGCGGCCCGGATCTGCGTCGAAGAGATTCAACGTGGCCGCCTGTGGCGCGAGGCTTCGTAGAGCAGGATGCTGGCGGCGACGGCGGCGTTCAGGCTTTCGACCGGGCCTGGGCAGGGGATTGTTGCCGACTGAGGGCAGAGTGCGGCAATCTCCGGCGCGATGCCCGCGCCCTCGGAGCCGATGACGAGCGCGACGGGCTGTGCGAGGAGTGTTTCAGCGCTGGCTTGCCGCTCGTCACGCGGCATGGCGGCGACGGCGGCGATGCCCGCTTCCGCGAGATGGCGGAAACACTCTTCGACGCCCAGTGTGAGCGTGGGCAGGCGAAAGACGCTGCCTGCCGAGGCGCGCATGGCTTTGGGATTCCACGGGCTGACGGTGCCGGGCAGCAGAATCGCTCCGTCTGCGCCGAAGGCTTCGGCGGAGCGCAGGATGGTGCCGAGATTGCCGGGATCCTGAAGGCCGGCGAGCACGACGAGCAGCGGAGCCGGATTGCGCGGCCTGGAACCGGGGCCGAGCAGCGCCGACCACGGCCAGCGCGGCGGGGTGAAGAGCGCGGCGATGGGCTGTGGCGACTCCGTGGTGACGGCTGCGGCGAGCAGCGGAGCGGGAACGGAGAGAATCTCAACGGACGCTGGAACTTGCAGCGCGTCGAGAGCGGATTCGTGGCCGGAGGCGATGAAGATCGTCTGCACGTCGACACGGCTGGCGAGCGCTTCTTCGACGAGATGGAAGCCTTCGAGCGCGGCCAGATCGGTGGATCGCGCGGGCCGCGCGAAGGCCGTGCGAAGCTGGCGCAGGCGCGGATTGTTCCGGCTCTCGATGGCGCGTGTGACGGGCATGGAAAAGTGATCTCCTGCTTGCTCGATTGTAGTGCGCATGCGTCACCGGACCGAAGCGTATTTTGCGTGCGGTTGCGAGAGATTCTGGCGGCTTCGGAGCAGGTTTTTTGCGCGAAAGCCTTGCTTTGGGTTGAAGATTCTGTTTGGAGCCGTTTTGCTAAAATCCGATCTAACAGCAATGGAATCATTTCTATCCATCGATTTTCCGGTGTATACCAATTCGCTATTAACCCGGTTACCCCCCCAGGGGGGGTGGTATTAATTTTCTTGTTAACGAAAATAAGGTGAAATATTTACTGATTGGTAATTCATCGCGCTTGCCAGTCGCAGGCGGGCGGACCGTGATGCAATGACTGTAGCACAAAGAGAAATAATTGCATTGCATGCAGCGGACGCGCGCTTTGCGCGCCACGGACGGTTGTTACCGCTCCCGCTGGTCGCGGGTGGGCGCTTGCTGAGGCTGATGGGAACAGCAGATTCCCTTCGGGAATGACAACCAAAAGAACGAAGGCAAGAGCAAAGGCAGATTCCCTTCGGGGCATTGCATGCAGCGGACGCGCGCTTTACGCGCCACGGACGGTTGTTACCGCTCCCGATGGTCGCGGGCGGCTGTGGCTGCGGGTGAAGCAAAAAGCAAAAGCAGATTCCCTTCGGGAATGACAACCAAAAGAACGAAGGCAAGAGCAGAAGCAGATTCCCTTCGGGAATGACAACCAAAAGAACGAAGGCAAGAGCAAAGGCAGATTCCCTTCGGGGCATTGCATGCAGCGGACGCGCGCTTTGCGCGCCACGGACGGTGGTTACCGCTCCCGCTGGTCGCGGGTGGGCGCTTGCTGAGGCTGATGGGAACAGCAGATTCCCTTCGGGAATGACAACAAAAAAAGCAAAGGCAACAGCAAAGGCGGGAGCAACGAGAACGGGGAAGGTGGCCGGTGTGGGTGGCGGGATCAGGCGGGGGCTTTCATGACGGAGATGAAGAAGCCCTTGCCGGTGGCGAGGGTGTTGCCTTCGGCGTCCTGGATGGTGGCCTCGGTCCAGAGCTTGCGGCCTTCGATGCGTTCGACGTGGCCGTGGAGGCGGACAGGCTGAGTGGAGGGAATGGGGCGCAGGTATTCGACCTGAAGCTGGCGTGTGAGGGCGATTTCGCCACTGGCGCGGTTGGCCTTGCTCATGGTTTCGTCGAGGAGGGTGGCGATGATGCCGCCGTGGAGATGGCCGGGCGGGCCTTCGTAGCTGGTGCCGGGAGTGGCTTCGGCGCTGACGGAGCCGTCCGGCTCCAGACGGAAATGGAGATGGAGGCCGACGGGATTGTCTTCGCCGCAGCCGAAGCAGCGGTTGCGCTGGCCGTGGCTGAGCCGCTCGATGGGATGGGCTGGCGATTGGGCGGATGCTGAGTCTGGCTGTGACGACGAGTCGGACATGGCGGCTCTCCTGAATCGCTCTCCAGATTGATGATAACGGGCGCGGCGGAGGGTCTGTCGCAGGCAGGTAGAATCAGAGCATGGCGCGGAGCGGAGGGCGATGGCTGGTGGCGGCGGGCGCGGCGCTTTTGTCGATGTTGCCGCTGACTCTTGCGCTGGCGCTGGCGGGCTGCCGGGCTGGTTCGCCGCTGACGGCCGAGCAGGCCGAGGGCAAGCGGCTTTTTGACGAGCGATGCGCGCATTGCCACCTGGAGAACGATCTGGACCTGAAGCCGGCACCGCCGGAGATTCGCGGCGTGCTGGCGCGGGCGACGCTGCCGAGCGGCGCACCGGCGACGAATCTGGAGGTGATGCGCGTGGTGCTGAACGGGAAGAACAAGATGCCGAGCTTCGCCGGGCGATTTACGGAGCCGCAGATGGCTGCGTTGCTCCAGTATCTGCGCATGCCGAAGTAGGGCGCGTGGCCGGGAAAATTCCGCTTATACTACTGAGGTGAGCGGGAAGAGTTTTTATCTCGAAACATTCGGCTGCCAGATGAATGCCCATGACTCGGAAAAGGTCATCGGGACGCTGGAGCAGCAGGGCTACCGGCAGGTGGAGAGCGAGGAAGAAGCTGACCTGCTGCTGTATAACACCTGCTCGATTCGCGACAAGGCGGAGCAGAAGGTCTTCAACCGGCTGAACGACTACAAACGACTGGCGCGGGCGGGCAAACGCTTCGGGGTGATTGGCTGCGTGGCCCAGCAGGAGGGCGAAAAAATCTTTGAACGCGCGCCGTATGTTTCGCTGGTGGCCGGGTCGGCGTCGTATCGGCGTCTGCCGGAGCTGATTGAGCGGCTGGAGGCGGGCGAGACGCGGGTGACGGGGCTGGACGATCGGCAGACGGAAGAGACCTTCGAGACGGAGTTCACGGCGCGAAAGAATCCTTACCGGGCGTACATCACCATTATTGAGGGATGCGACAAGTTCTGCGCCTATTGCGTGGTACCGTATACGCGGGGCAAGGAGCGGAGCCGGAGTTCGGAGTCGGTGGTCGAGGAAGCGCGGCGGATCGCCGGGATGGGATATACGGAGATTCAACTGCTCGGGCAGAACGTGAACAGTTACCGCGATCCGATTGGAAAGAAGAGTTTTGCCGAGTTGCTGACGGCCGTTGCCGAAGTGGACGGGATTCGCCGGGTGCGGTTTACGACGAGCCACCCGAGGGACTTTACGCGGGATATTGTGGAGGCGATTGACGCTGTGCCGACGCTTTGCGACCATGTGCATCTGCCGGTGCAGTCGGGTTCGACTCGGGTGCTGCGGCAGATGGCGCGGGAGTATTCGCGGGAGTGGTATCTGGAGCGGATTGCGTGGATGAAGGCGGCGAAGCGGCGGATTTCGATCTCGACGGACCTGATTGTGGGGTTTCCGGGCGAGACTACGGCGGAGTTTGAGGAGACAGTGACGCTGCTGGACGAGGTGCAGTATGACGCGGTGTTTGCGTTCAAGTACTCGTCGAGGCCGAATACGCCGTCGCTGGTGATGATTGACTCAATCCCGGAGGCGGAGAAATCGAAGCGGTTGCAGATTCTGCTTGATCGGCAGCGGGAGATCCAGAGATTGAATTATGAGAATCATTTGGGCGAGAAAATGGAAGTAATGGTTGAGGGATATAACCCGGCGCGGGAACAGGTGATCGGGCGCAGCTCGCAGAACAAGCCGGTGAACTTTAGCTGGCCGCATCCGATTGCCCCGGCTCCGGGGAGTTATCAGTGGGTGAGGGTGACGCGGGCATTTCCAAACAGCCTGGTGGGCGAGGCGGTTACGGGGGAGGCGCTGACGGGCCAAGCGACGGCGGGAATGGCAGCGGTCTGAGGCAGGGAATCGGCGGGAGGGTAGCGGGATGGAAGTGGAGATGCGAATCCGGGGTCTGATGATGGACCCGAATACGAATATGCCCATTGTGATTCTGAAGGATGTGGCTTCGGAGGTTGTGCTGCCGATCTGGGTGGGAATTTACGAGGCAAATGCGATTGCGGTGGAGATTGAAAAGGTGAGCGCGCCGCGACCGCTGACGCATGACTTGCTGAAGAAGCTGATTGGGAGCTTGAACGGTCGGCTGGAAAAGGTTGTTATTTCTGAACTTAAAGACGACACATTTTACTCGGTTTTGTGGATGAAGCAGGGCGGGGAGTGGGTGACGCTGGATGCGCGGCCGTCGGATGCGATTGCGCTGGCGCTGCGGATGGATTGCCCGATATATGTCTCCGAGTCATTGTTGGCGCAGGCGCGGCTGATGGCTCACGGGGGCGAGGCATCGGCTGGGCCGGAGCATCTGATGCGATGGCTGGAAGGGCTGAACGATGAGGATATGGGCAAGTATAAGATGTGACCAGGCGGCGCGCGTTATCGGACTTATTGCGCTGTGGCTGGTTTTCGGACTGGCGACGCAGGCGCAGATTCCGGCGGAGTGGACGACGGCGCTGAAGCCGTTTCGTATTGCAGACAATCTCTATTATGTTGGAAGTGAAGGGCTTGCGTCGTATCTGGTGGTGACGCCGAAGGGGAATATCCTGATCAATGCGGATCTGGCGAGTTCGCCGCCGCAGATACGGGCCAGCGTGCGGGAGCTGGGGTTTCACTGGAAGGATACGAAGATTCTGCTGCTGAGCCAGGCGCATTATGACCATGCGGCGGGCGCGGCGGAGGTGGTGAGGGAGACGGGCGCGCGGCTGATGGTGATGGACGGCGATGCGCAGCTTGTGGAGACGGGCGACCGGCATGACTTTGGCGGGCCGGGATTGCTGCCGTACGCTCCGGCGCATGTGGACCGGGTGCTGGAGGATGGCGACCAGGTCAGATTGGGCGGGGTGGTGCTGACGGCGCACAGGACGGCGGGGCATTCGCGCGGGTGTACGACGTGGACGATGGTGGCTCGGCTGGACGGGAAGCCGGAGCCGGTGGTGATTGTGGGTGGGTATGCGGCGCTCAGCTCGTACCGGCTGGTGGCTCGACCGGGGCATCCGGCGTCGTATCCGGGGATTGCGGCGGATTTCGCCGAGACGTTCAGGACGCTTCGCGGGCTGCCGTGTGCGATTTTCCTGGGCGCGCATGGCGAGTATTTCGACATGGACGCGAAGCTGAAGCGGATGCCGACGGAGGGGGATCGGGTGTGGATCGATCCGGCAGGGTATCGGCGGATGATTGCCGAGGGTGAGCAGGCGATTGAGAAGAGCATTGCCGAGCAGGAGCGGGTTGCGGGGGTTTGATTCCTGCGGATGTGCGAAACAGAATATCTGTTATCGGACATGATGGTGCTTTGGGAAATATCCTTTCCCGCGTATCGCTCCGCAGCCTGCCCGGAGGTGTTTGTCCGCTGCCTGGACTCAGAGCAGTTTCACGATGACCGTGCCCGAGTCAAAAGGATATCTCCTGTTGCAGCGGGAGATCGCGTGAGGATGGGCCAACGTGGAGCACATAGGTTCCGGGCATCAACGTCCACGCGTTGGTGCTTTCATCGAAGATCATCAGGCGATCCCGGGCTACATGGATCGAAATCCGCTTCGATTCGCCGGGAGCCAATGGAACCCTGCTCCAGCCGACCAGGCGATTCGGTGGTTCGCCCGCTGCCGCCGGCAAGGATGCATAGACCTGAGGCGTCTCCGTGCCGGCCCGGCTGCCAGTGTTCTTCACGGTGAACGATATGGTGGTGGTTGCGCCGGGAGTGACGGTCAGCCCGGAGTAAGCGAATGTCGTGTAGGAAAGCCCAAAACCGAATGGAAACAGGACAGGCTTTTTCTCAGCGTCGTACCACTTGTAGCCAACCTTCAGACCTTCGTCGTAGTGGACGTCAAAGAACGGGCCGATGCCCATCATGAGACCGACCTGACCGGGTGCTCCGGCGAGAACAGGCATGGGATGGCTGGCGTCGGTCGGCGGCGGAGCGAGGTGAAGCGGATGCGGCAGATCGGCTTCGCTCCTGGGGAACGTGAGCGGCAGCCTGCCCGATGGATTCACGTCGCCGAATAGCAGATTGGAGATGGCCTGCGAACCGCGAATGCCCGGATACCAGGCCTCGACGACGGCTGCGACTTTGTCGATCCAGGGCATGAGCACTGCGCCTCCGGTCTCCAGCACAACGATGGTGCGCGGATTGGCGGCCGCGACTGCCTCGATCAGGGCATCCTGATTGCCCGGCAGGGAGAGATTGGGAAGGTCCATGCCCTCGGACTCATGCTGCACCGCGAAGACAATCGCGATGTGGGAGTTGCGCGCGAGAGCGGCGGCGGATGCAGGGTCGGTGCCGGGGTCGAACCGAACGACTGCGCCGGGCGCTTTCTGTTCGATTCCCTTCAGCGGAGCGGATCGCTGATAGACATCGACCAGCATGAAGCCTGCAAGCGGATTCTTCAGCAGTTCAGGGGGTGGGAGAACCGGATTCCCGCCGGCGGGAGATACCTGAGACGAGCCACCGCCGGAGAGGACGCCCACATCCGCGTGACCGCCGATGACGGCAATCGAGCGAACAGACGCGGCATCGAGCGGCAACACGCTGCCCTGGTTTTTCAGGAGGACCGCGCCACGCTCTTCGGTCTTCTGCGCGATCTGGAAGCCGAGCATGACGTTGGGAGACTCGGGCTGCGGCGGGTCATCGACGATGCCGGAGTCAAATTCCGTCCTCAATACCCGGTGGACCATGTCGTTGAGCTGCTGCATCGGCACGGCACCAGTTTCCACGGCTTTCTTCAAGGGCGCGCCAAAGGAGTCGTTTCCGGGCATCTCGATGTCAAGCCCGGCCATCGCCGCCGGGACGGTGCTCTGGGTAGCGCCCCAGTCGGAGACGACAAATCCCTTGAAGCCGAACTGCTTTCTGAGTACATCGTTCAGGGTGTATGTGTTCTGGCAGGCGTAGGTTCCATTGATTTTGTTGTAGGAGCACATGACCGCGCCGGCACCGGAATCCCTTAACGCGATCTGAAAGGCGAGCAGGTCGCTTTCCTGCATGGCGCGTTTGCTGATGATCGAGTTGACGACAATGCGCCCGGCATCCTGATCGTTGACCGCATAATGCTTGACATCGGTGATGAGGTGAAGCGCCTTTTCCGCCTTGAGTTCCGAGCCGGCCAGAGTTCCGGCAAGCAGCGGGTCTTCGCCTTTGTACTCGAAGGTGCGTCCGTCCCGCGGCTCACGAATCAGGTTGACGCCGGAGCCGAGCGACATATTGAAGCCCATGTCGCGCATCTCATGGCCAAGCTGCGTGCCAATCTGATAGGAAAGCGCCGGATCCCAGGCAGAGGCCATCGCCTCGCCGGATGGGAACGCGGTGGCATAGCGGCCCTTCGATCCCGCCATGGAGACTCCCTGATTGGAGTCCGTCATCTGAAGATCTGGAATGCCGAGCCGGGGAATGCCGGGAATGAATCCCAGCGTGGAGATGGCGCGGGTAGCCGGTCCGCTCTCCGGTTGGGAAAAAAGAGTGTTCCAGCCAAGACCGTGGAGAAGCTGAATTTTTTCATCGAGTGTCATCTCCCTGATCACCATGTCGGCGCGCTGATCGGGCGAGAGACTCGTGTCAGACCACGGGAAGTGCTTCTGCGGAGAGATTCCCGGAAACTGTGCCCCAAGCCCTGCTCCGGAGAGGATGATCGAGATAAACAAGAGAAGCGAAGTAGGAATACGGTCTTTCATGCAACAACTCCCTTGCCTGCCACGCGTATCGCCCGCAGCATTTCGCAGGTGTTGTATGGTCGAGCAGACGCCGACACTGTTTATAAACCAGTCGTTCGGGCTGCGTCTACATGATTTCGCCGGAGGTGATGAGAGATCGTCCGGCGAGCATGTAGCGCGAGAGTTTATCGCTGTCGAGGTAATGAAATCGCTTGGCGGCGTACATTTTCTTGTCGGCTTCGGAGAGGAGTTGCTCGGGTTGTCGGCCGTCGTGGGGATAGAAGGCGGCACCGACGCTGAGCGAGAGGATGTTTTCTCCGCAGACCTCGCGGCCGGCTTTTTGCGCCAGGGAGCTGAGCAGGGTGGCTCGCTCTTCGACGGAGTGCTGGGTCATGCCGGGGGCGAGGATGACGAACTCGTCGCCGCCCATGCGCGCGGCGTAATCGGATTCGCGGCAGGCCTCGCGCAGGAGGCTGGCGAAGCGCTGGAGCACCTGATCGCCGGCCATGTGGCCGTGGCGATCATTGATCTGCTTGAACTCGTTGAGGTCGCAGACCATGACGGCGAGGGTGGAGTTTTCGCGCTTGCAGCGGGCGAGTTCGCCTTCCAGATGGATGGAAAGAGCGCGCGCGTTGGGCATGCCGGTGAGGAAGTCATTGGTGGCGGATTTTTCGGCCTGGCGATATTTGAGGGCGTTTTCGATGAAGTGAGCGACTTTGGAGGTGATGACCTGGAGGACGCGGAGATGGTCGCCGGAAAAGGCGTCGGGTTCGGATTGATAGAGCGCGAGTACGCCGACCTGACCGGAGAATCCCTCCAGCGGGACTGCGAGCGCTGACCGGAGACTGGTTGCGGGCTTCCCTTCCCTGACGAAGCCGAGTTCGACATCGGGATTGCCGTTGATGATGGGCATTGCGTTTTGAGCAACCCAGCCGCAGAGTCCCGTACCGACGGGGATTTCCAGCGAAGAGAGCAGGCGGAAGTGGTCGCCGCTGACAAACTCCGGTTCGAGGAGATCGCCTTTGCGGGTGAAGACGACGATGGAATCGTAGGGAACGAGTTTGCGCAGGCGCATGGCGACGAGGGAGAGCGACTCGTCGAGGCTGAGCGAGTCACCGAGATCCTGGCTGAGTTCAAAAAGGGTGTGCGCCTCCTGGCGAGCGGAGGCGATGGAAGAAAGGAAGTCGACCGGGCCGCGGGCCGCGTGGGCACCGTCAACGGCGAAGCCGGCGGCGGGTTTTTCGCCGCGTTCGACTTTGATGTGGGCGCTCTGACTGGACATGCCGACCTGTTCGAGGCTCTGAACCGCGGCGGCTTCGAGATCGCGATAGCGGCGGGCGAGAATCTCGACGACCCTGGGATCGTAGGCTTTGCCGGAATCGGCGATGACGAGATGGATGGCTTCGTCGAGGGGCAGCGCCTTGCGATATTGGCGGTCGGAGGCAACGGCATCGAGACAATCGACGGCGGCGAGGATGCGCGCGCCGATGGGGATTTGCTCGCCTTTGAGGCCATCGGGATAGCCGCTGCCATCCCATTTTTCGTGATGGGAGCGAACGATGGGAGCGACCGGATAAGGGAAGGAGACGCGTTCGAGAATTTCGGCTCCGACGATGGGGTGAATCTTCATTTTTTCGAACTCTTCACGGGTCAGGCGGCCGGGTTTGTTGATGATGTGATCGGGCACGGCCAGCTTGCCGATGTCGTGGAGGAGCGCGGCGGCGTTGAGCGCATCGACTTCGAGGGGGTTGAGATGCAACTCGCGGGCAATCTCGGCGGCGTAGACGCGGACGCGATGGAGGTGCTCATGGGTGGTGTGGTCCTTGGCGTCGATGGCCAGGGCCAGCCCCTCGATGGTGCGCATGTGAAGGGAGCAGACCTGCTCGACGTGAAGCTTTTCGGCGAGCACCTGCTGCTCTTCCATGGCGACGCGGCGTTTCTGCTCTTCGAGGCGGCTGAGATAGAGCAGGTAGGAGCGGTAGATCACGTACATGATGGGGACGATCATGAGCGAGTTTTCCCAGCCCGCGTAGCGATTGCAGAAGCTCATGACGCCGACGAGCGCGGCCCCGGCGAGATTGTAGGGCAGCGACCAGAAGTAGGTTTCCTCCCAGAGTCCGCGCAGGGGACGCCGCTCGGCCAGGCCGATGACGATGGCGAGCGGGACGGTGTTGCTGAGATAGTAGGTGCAGCCGGCGACGAACAGCAGCAGAGGCATGCTGTTGTGGAGGGCGCGGGCCGACAGGTGATAGGCCATGTAGGTGAGATAGACGCCGTTGCAACTGAGGCTGAAGAGATTGAAGGTGATCTTGAGCAGCTCAGGGCGTTGTTTGGTCTTCCACAGGCTCTGGACCAGGGCCGCCGAGCAGGCGATGACCAGCGTCTCCGCAAGGGAAAGCTCCAGAACGCCGAGAAGCACGAAGAGGAATGTGACGGAATGGGTGCTTTCGATGCCGGGTATCCGCACCTTCATGGTGGAGGCGAGGATGGCGATGAGAAGATAGCATCCGAATTTGAGTGGATCATGGGATTGCCAGTGAAGCAGAGCGGACGCGAGCACCAGAGACCCTGCCAATGCGGTGATGGCGACGAAGAGTCTGGCTTGAATGGGTACTTCGCTGCTCATGGGTTCGCTCCGGTCTGGGAAATCAGGAAATGCAACCTCATAGGAAATCGGCAGGGCAGGAGAAAACATCGATTTTTCGTTGTCCGGCGGTCATTGCCCGCAGCCGATGCTGTGTGGCAATGACCGTCGGAGATTGTGTGGTTGTCTGAGCTACCGTTTGGTGCCCCACAGGACGCTGTTGGCATCAAGCTGCGCGCTTCGGCCTCCCCAGAGATGGGAGACGTCGCTGACGGACGAACCCGTGCCCCAGAGAATCGCATCCCCGGTCAGTATGTCGGTGCCCCAGAGAATGGCATCGCCGGTGAGTGTGCCCGTACCCCAGAGAATGGCGTCTCCGGTGAGCGAACTGGTGCCCCAGAGGATGGCGTCTCCGGTGAGGGTGTCGGTTCCGCCGAAGATGGAGTCTCCCCAGACGGAGGCAACGCTCCAGTTGGTGGCGCCGCTGCCGAGGATTGAGGAGCCGTTGACCAGGACAACGTTTCCTGACGTGGAGATGATGGCCGTGGGCGAGATGGCGCTGCCGGCGGACGGAGGCGCAAGCACCGTGCTTGCGAGTGCTGCCTGAATATCCAGATAGCCGGCGCCAACGGTGAAGATGTCGGCCTGCTCGTTAAAGGTCTGGCCGGTGGTTGGATCGGTGACGGTGGCAGCCTGAACCAGGTCTTTGAACGCGGATACCATGAGCCGCGCCTTGATCTGATCGGGGGTGAGCGCGGCGTTCAGCTGCAACATGAGGGCTGCCGTCGCGCTGACCATCGGCGTGGCCATGCTTGTTCCGCTGAGGATGAAGTAGGCCGGCGAGGTTGGGAACGGGCCGGTTGCCTGGTAGAGGGAGGTGGAAATTTCATTGCCAGGGTTTTCGACGTTCAGCGTGTCCGGCGGAGTGTAGAGCGAGATGATGAGGTTGCCCGGCGCGACGAGGTCCGGCTTGACGACCTGATCGATGATGGAAGGCCCCTTGGAGCTGTAAGAGGTCGGGATGTCGTCGGTGCGGTCCGGAGTGCCGAGTGTGTTCATGGCTCCGACGGTGATGACGTAGGGATCGTTGCCGGGCGCGGTGATGGTGCCGTAGCCGTAGGTTCCGGCGTTGTCATCGCGGCCATAGTTGCCGGCGGCGACGACGACGACGATGCCCGCCTGCCAGGCCTGCTCGACCGCCTGACAGAGCGGATCGGAGGTGTAGCTTTCCAGCACGGGCCTTCCCAGCGAGAGATTGATGACGCGAATGTTGTAGGTGCTCTGCATCTGAATCGCGGTCTGAATCGCGGCGATCACCTCACTGTCGGTGCCCTGGCCGTTTTGGTCGAGGACGCGAAGGTTGACGAGGTTGACGCCGGGCGCTATGCCCTTGAAGGTGTAGTTGTCGGCAGGCCCGCTGGAACTGCTGCCGTTGCCGGCAATGATGCCGCTGACGTGAGTGCCGTGACCATATTGGTCGAGCGCGCTGCCGGATCCGGTGAAGTCCTCGCTGTAGACGACGCTGGGCGCGTTGATGTCCGGGACGTTGGCGATGCCGCTGTCAATGACGGCCACGCCGATGCCGGTTCCGGTGATGTTCTGTGACCAGGCGTTGGCGGAGTTGATGGTCTCGTTGTGGTAATCGAGCACCCAGCTCGACGTGCCCGAGCCGCGAAGCGGGCGATCAAGGGAGATGTATTTGACGGCGGGATCGGTCGCCAGATCCTCCAGCTCCGAGGCGGGCATCTGATAGAGCGCGCCCTTGAATTTTCCAAGCTCGCGCTTGAGCTGACCGCCGCGGTCGGTGATCTTCTTGTGGTAGGTGGCGTTTGGCACCTGATCAAACTGGACGATCACATTGACCATGCCGGAGGAGTTGTTTGCCTGAAGATCCCTGGAAATCTTGGGCGAAACGGCAAACGCCAATCCGGAGCAAAGAATCAATGTTGACAGGAACAGGGATACTGTCCTCCGCAGCGTTTTTCCGAGAATAGGTTGTCTCATGCTTCCCTCTTTCTGTGCCGCTGTGAAGTCTTGGAATTTTCTAATGGCGCGACAATACTTCCTTCTTCGGTTGAAAGAGGAGTTTCAAGAGGCTAAAGCTAAGAATCTACTTATCACGGAGGTTGTAGCGGCCTGCTCCATTCGCGGACAGCGCGATGCCTTCGTCCTCTGGCCACGAGTGATCCGTTTGTGCCGCGCCGTTGCGGGTGAGCGTTGCGTGAGGGCGCGGAGGGAAGTTGTCCGAGGAGGATTGCGGGCGCATCCGCGCAGCGAAGTGAGCGAGCAGGACGGAGATCGGCACGGGCAGCGAACCGAACAGCGTTCGGGTTGCGGGGTGCGTGGCCTGTTCGAGATGCCGCACCGGGATGCATTCGGCGATTGCGCCGTCATGGAGCACGGCCAAGCGGTCGCACAGCTCCAGCACGGAAATGAGGTCGTGTGAGATGTAGAGCATTGCCACGCCGTGGCGGCGCGTGAGTCGTTGCAGGAGCTTCACGATCTCGGACTGGGTGACGGGATCGAGCGCGCTGGTCGGCTCGTCGGCAATCAGGATGGAAGGATGATGAAGCAAGGCCAGCGCGATGAGCACGCGCTGCGCCTGGCCGACGCTGATCTGCCCCGGCTTGCGGAGCAGAAATGCGTCGTCGTCGGCAGGCAGTTGGACCTCTTCAAGCGACTGGCGCAGGCGAAGGCGCAGAGCCTGATTGCCGGTGGATTCATGCGCGCGC
This sequence comes from Acidobacteriota bacterium, assembly GCA_021846275.1. Classification (GTDB taxonomy): domain Bacteria; phylum Acidobacteriota; class Terriglobia; order Terriglobales; family Acidobacteriaceae; genus Acidicapsa. The sequence continues at coordinate 676,835 of JAJZBZ010000001.1, read as the reverse complement.
CAGGCAGCCTGAAAATGAGCTTCGAGCGTGATGGCGGGGTTCAGAGCCGTCATCGGGCTTTGCGGAATGAGGCCGATCAGTCTTCCGCGAATACGGCGCGCTTCGCGTTCCGTCATGCGCAGCAGATTTTTCCCCTGGATGAGAACCTTCCCGGTGCTTCTGCCGCCGTGAAAGGCGAGCAGGCCGAGCAGCGCCATGACCAGCGTGGTCTTTCCGGCACCGCTGGAACCGACGACACCGAGCGCCTCTCCAGCTGAGAGATCGAAGGCAAGATCGCGGAGGACAGCTCGTTTCCCGTAGGCGGCAGTGAGCTGAACCTGCAACACATGCCCGCTCATTGTCCACCCGCCTGAGAGCGGCCCTGGGCGCGGCGAATCGAATCAATCTTCCAGATGGGTCCGGGGGATAGAATCGCTCGATCGACGCCGCTCAATCGTGGAGAGACGGCCTGAAGGACGTTGGGATAGACGAGGTAAATGAATGGCTGCTGATCGGCGACAATCTGCTGCACACGGTCGATGGCGAGCTTGCGTTCGCGCTGGGAGGCGCTGGAAGCCTGCAAGCGCATCTGGCGGTCGATCTCGGCTTCCCAGGGTGTTGCAGGCGTTTTTTGCGAGGGATTCCACTGATGATTGGGCGAGGAGCTGAGCCACATGTTCATCATGGAGCTGGGATCAGGCTCGGCGTTCGAGACTCCCAGCAGGCAGGCCTCATAGTCCTGTTTGTGCATCAGCCGTTCGATCAATGCCGGAAAGTCGAGCTGGACGATGGTGACCTCGATTCCGGCGCGGGCCAGATCCTGCTGGATGAGCGACGCCATCTTCTGCCGCGCACCGTTGCCGGCGTTGGTGAGGATGGAAAATCGCACGGCGTGGCCGGCGGAGTCATAGAGGCGGCCGCCGCTGCGATGGAATCCCGATGCGGCGAGCGTTTGCTGGGCGAGTGCCGGGTTTTCGGGCGGATACTTCAGGTTGTTGTTGTGCCACTGCTGATTTGCGGGCGAGATGAAATCGAATGCCGGGGTGGCATGTCCGTCATAGGCGATGCGCGCCAGATCGACGCGGTGAATGGCTTCGGAGATCGCGACGCGAAATCCTCGATTCCGAAACCAGGCTTTTTCGTACTGCGGCAGGGGCGATGCGGGAGACTGGTTGAACCAGAGCTGCTCGGTATTGAGCGAAGCGCCGAGATCGCGCGTTGCCTGCGGCTCTCTGCGGGCGACGACGGCGAAGTACTCGGGCGCAAGCGCGTCGATCAGGTCGTACTCGCCGCGGAGAAAATTCGCCGCCTCCTGCTCGCGATTGTTGAGAATGTCGAGGCGTATGGAGGACGCGTATGGAAGTGGCGCGCTGGCGGCATCGCGCCGCCAGTACCAGGGGTTGCGGCGGAGGCGCAGAAACTGTCCGCTTTTGTATTCGGCGACGGTGAACGGTCCTGCCGTGACGCGGCCCTGACTGGGCCGGTTGGCTGGTTCGATGGCAATCTCGTCAAAGATTGCTTCGACTCCAGGGATGCGCCGGGGCAGATGAACGCGCACGGTGAGTTTGTCCGGGGTATCGACGACGACAGCGGCAGGCGAAAGAAATTCCTCGGCGACCACGGACTGCGTATCGGGCGCGAGCACGCGGCGAAGCGACCAGGCGACATCGGCGGAAGTGAGTTCTGTGCCGTCGGAGAAACGCAGGCCGGGGCGCAGATGAAAGACCAGCAGTCTTCCCTGCTCCGAGATGCGATAGCTGTCCGCAAGCTGCGGCTCGGGCTTGTTGGTGAGGCGGTTGACGCGAACGAGAACGCCACCTGTCAGGTAGCGCACCAGCTCGGATGCCTGATCGTCCACCTTTGCCGGGTCGAAGGTTCCCGGGTCGTAGTGAATCGCCCAGGCCAGTTCGCCGGGTTGCCTGGGCGCGGACTGAGATGCAAATTGACCGGAGGCGCAGAGCGCGGAGCAAAGCAGCAGGAATGCGGGGATGGAGCGGAATCGGCTAGACATGGGCATTTGCCTCGCTGGTAAGGAATTCGAGGAGCAGAAGGACGAGGACCAGCAGCGCGATGGGCAGAAAGACCCAGCGGGTGCTGATGAGAAGCGCGGTGTTATCCAGTTCAAGGAGCATCGCGCCCCAGGACGGGATCGGCTCGCCGACTCCAAGGCCGAGCGCGCCGAGATTGGCCTCGGCCATGAGGAACGCCGGGATGCAGACGAAAAACTGCGGCAGGAGTAACGAGCCGAGGTTGGGAAAGACATGAACGAGGATCAACTGTCGCGCGGTCAGGCCGGAGGCTCGGCCATGAATCATCCACTCGGAACTGCGAATCCCGCGCGCTCCGTGGAAGATGGTTCGGGCAAACGCGGGCCAGCCGAGCAAGGCGAGAACGAGAAAGGTGATGACGGCAGTGGTCAGCGGAGAAGCCGTGAGCGGGAGCATGGATCGGACGATCATGAGCAGAAAAAGCCAGGGCAGGGACAGGAATCCGTCACTGAGGAACAGGAGCACGGCGGCGACCCAGGACGGGCTGAACGCGGCGAGAAGTCCAGCAGCGGCTGCGAGAAGAATGGTGATTGTGGCGGCAGCGGAGGCGCCACCGATTCCAATGAGCAGGGCAGCCGCCGCGCGGACGAGCCGGTCCCGGCCGAGTTCATCGGTGCCGGCAGGGTGCGTCAAGGTGGACGACGCGAGAATCGATACACGATCCTGTGTGGCATAACGCCAGGGCGAAAGCCGGAGCACAACCATCGAGGCCAGCATGAGCAGGAGAAGTAGTACGACGGGCAGGAGCCTTTTCATCCCGCCTCCACCAACGCCGATTGCGACGCCATCCATTCCGCGGCGGCCACGGCGGCGGCCATCAGGACACTGACAGCGGCGAGGACCGGGAGATCGCGGTTCATCACGGCCGACCAGGCAAGCTGTCCAACGCCGGGAACGGTAAAGATCACTTCCACGGGAAGCAGCGCGCCAAGCGCCGTCACCAGCGAGAGCGTTGCCAGCGCGCGCAGCCGCGGAGCGATATTTGGAAGAATATGCCTCGCAAACAACCGGGGCGGGGAGATTCCCTGCGCACGGCCGAGCAGAAGATGCGACGCGCTCCAGGCTTCGTCCAGCAGATGGCGAAGAAACTTGAAATCGCGCGCGGCGATGACCAGCGCGAGCACCATCACGGGACCGCCGGCATTTGCGACGATGCAGGCGGTGGCCATCGCCGCGGTGGGGATCGAGAGCAGGAGGGTGAACGGCGCTCCCCAGAGCACATGGTTGCCGCGCAGCGCGCTGATCGGCAGCGCGGCGGAAATTGCCAGCAGCCATCCAAAGGCCAGGCCCTCGCTCAGGAGTCGGACTGAGACCGGGATGCGCGAGGCCATCAGCCCGGCCACGGGTGTCTGGTATTGGCGAGACTGACCGAAGTCGCCGCGCGCCCAGCTCTGAAATGTCTTCGCGATCGTCTCACGGATGGAATCCTCGGTCTTCCGTTTCGTCTGCATTTCCATTTGCGCGACCTGGCCATACAGTCCATCCATCTCGCGAGCGTCGGAGAAGTAGCCGGGAGCGCAGCGCACCATCAGGATGGTTCCCGAAGCCGCGAAAACGACAAGCAGCAGCGCGCGCGCAGCCCGCATGAGAATGTTCAGGGAAAGACGCATATCGCCTCGGCAAAAGAGGGCAACGTGCCGCGGTGTTTGAGGCGGGCGGAACGGAAGTTGCAAAGATCGCGGAGGCAAAAGTGGGCTTTCATTGCGATTCTCCGTTGTCGGCTCGCTCTGCGCGCCAGCTCAGCCGGCTGGGATTGTCACGCATCGGCGCCCAAGGCTTGAATCACGCGCGCGGATGAGCCAGGACGCCTCGATCACGGCCACACTCCCCTTTTCGGCAAGAATGCTCGCTGCTCTTATGAGTGCATTGATTCGGGACAATCCCTGATGCGAAACAAACCGAATCAAAGGATTGGAACGCCTGACGAAGCGCGGATGTCAATCGCATCGACGGCGCAGGGCGAAAAAGTGTCGGAAAGATGCAGAGCTACAGATACGCGCGGCTGAGTGGATTTCGCCGCTGCTCACGGTTCGTATTGTTTGCGCGGATGCGCGTCGGCTTAAATGGCGTGAGCGCCGGACGGATATGGGTGGTCGATGGTCGTGTCGGGAGGGTCCACGAGCAGGATGCCGTCGTCGCGGATTTCCATGCGGCAGAGGAACAGAATCCTCTGGAAGCCTTTCATCTGGGTAGTTCTTGCGCCGTAAAGACAGTACATCTGGCTGCCGTCGGGAGACTTTGTGACGCAGTTGTGGCCGGTGGTGACGACATCTCCGCCCTGATTGGTGTTCTTGTGGCAGACGGGGTTGTTTGCCGCTTTGGTGAAGGGTCCGAGCGGGGTCTCGGCCGAGGCGTAGCCCACGGAGTAATCGGGTCCGGCGACGGAGTTTGCCGAATACATGAGGTAATATCTGTCTCCGTGTTTGAACGAGCATGGACCCTCGGTCCAGCGGCGGTTGACGGCGTGAGAGAGCGCGACGATGTTTTCCCAGGCGGCCGTGTAGTCAGCGAAACTTACGGGCGGGCGCAGGAGCAGAACCGGCTCTCCGATGACTCCGCTGAAATCGGGCTTGAGTTCGACGCCGTAGATCCAGCTTTCCTCAATCTGGCTGTACCATCCTTCCTTTTGCGCCCAACTGGCGAGGTCGCTTTCGACGGGATGCTTGTAGCAGCAGCGGGAGTAATACAAATAGATTCGACCGTCGGAGTCGAACAGCACATCGGCGTCGATGATCGGGTAGCCGGGATCGAAGATCGGTCGATTCTGAATGTCGCGGAATGGCCCGGTGGGAGAATCGGCAACGGCGACGCCGATGCGGAAATTCTCCTTTTCATTGGTTGGATTGTGTCTCCACTGGGCGCTGTACACCATGAAATAGCGGCCGTTGAAGTGGTAGACCTCCGGTGCCCAGAAGGCATCGACGCACCAGGAATCCACGGGGTTTCGCTTATACGTCTCGCCGACGGGAGTCCAGTCGACGAGGTTGGTGGAAGCAAAGGTGGGAAACGCTGTCGAGGGATCGCCTTTGCCGCCGAATCTTCCGCCACCTCCGCCGGTTCCGTAGATGTAATAGTGTCCATCGGGAGTTTGCAGGACGTAGGGGTCTCCGATGTGGCAGTTCAATGGGTTTTTGTAAGTGGGAGCGGGCGTGGGTGGGGCAGCGTGCGCGGTGGCCTGCCCTGCGGCTGGCAGCGCGAGCGCGGCACCGAGGCCGCCGAGAAAGGCTCGTCGCGAGGTGGGATTGCTGTTCGATTCCGTCATGTGCAACCTTCTGTCCGCGCCGGAGCGCTCAATCTCGATGGATCATTCGGCTTTGTGTCTGGCCGCTTTGGCGCGGTGAGTCTGGCTGGAGTTGCGGACGCGCTATGGAAAGCGATAGAGCACGGCGCGTTCGATGGAAAGGCTGCGCGAGTCGAATCGCCAGTGATTTCCCTGGTCGGTCTCATCGCCGTTCAGCCGTTCTTCGGCGACCCATTTGTCGTTGATGAAATGCCCCCTGACCACGGAGGCGAGACCGATGCGCGGGGCGCTGTCGTCACGCGGCGTGAACGAGAGATCGAAGCCTCTGCCGACGCCCAGAAAATGATAGGGACTCTCCGCGAGAATCAGCCCGTAGCCGCTGCTGGCCGAGTGACCGAATATGCTGTCGAGGCGGACATGGACGGTCATTCCGTTCATGGTGAAATCGACTGCCGGATGACTTTTGTCGAGCACGAATCCGCGGACGGCGCCGGCGGCCTGCGCGGTGGTGAGCAAGGGCATCAGCTCGGCGAGCGCGTGGTAGCTGTCTGCGAGCGCGGTCTGACCCTTCAGGTATGCCTCCTGGTTTGGCCATGCGCCGCCGTGAAGTCCGGCATCGATGGCGAATGGGGAAAATCCCAGGGCGGCCTGCTGTCCGAGGGCATAGAAGACATGGGCGGCACCGGCGGTGCTGCCGTTGGTTTCTGGGATGAAGAGCGGGTTATTGGGTCTGCGGTAACGTTTACACCAACTGGCAAAACCAGAGGCGTAGAGGTCGGGCGATTCCATGTCCAGGCCACCGTGGAATGCTGCTCCGGCGGCCATCCAGACATCGAGCACACGAGGCTGCGCGCCGCCGCTGGGGTAGTCACCGGGCGGCGTGTCTTCGCCGGCCAGCCAGGTGTTGGCGTACATGGGCAGCGGGTAGGCCGCTTTGCCGGCGGCGGCCACGGATTGCACGTAGCGCGCGTACTGCCAGGCCATGAAAATCTCGTCGGCGCGCTCGGTGTCACCGAATACCTGCGTCCACGTCCCGTGGGTCTTCATGCCATTCGCCGCCCACAGCGTGCGCAACTCCTCGTTGAGCGAGGCCGAATGCGCGGTGAGATATTGCATCAGCTCGGCGGGAACTTCACCGGCAAACGCCTTGTCGGCGGCGGCGGAATGGTCGCGCGCCGCGCCGAGGACTCCGACCTCATTCTCGACCTGCATCATGAGGACGGTGTGGTCGGCGGCATCGATTTTCTGCAGATGCGCCATGAGCGCGGCGAATGCGGCGGAATCAGCCTCGCGCAATGCGGGTGAAAATGTGCTGAGGATCGGCATCGGGTTGCCGTCTTCCATCACGCGCGGGAAGCGCGCGGTGTCCTGCTTGACCCAGACGGGCGGGTAGCCGGACATGCCGTTTTTCCAGGCCGCGAGCCAGAGAAAGACAATGTGCAGGTGCTGCTCGCGGGCCTGAGCCAGCAGGCCGTCGACGAGCGAAAAATCGTACTGCCCCTCGGTGGGTTCGATCTGCTCCCAGGAGAGCGGCGTGAGAACCGTGTTGAGGCCCATGGCGGCGAGCTTTGCCCACACCGGCTGCATGTAGGTCAGATTCGACGAGCTGGAGTTCAACAGCTCACCGGCAAGCATCAGATAGGGCTTGCCGTCGACGATCAACTGCGTCACGTCGCCCTTCTTTTCAAGATGCGGCGCGGAAGAACTCTGGGCGGCAACGGAAAAGGGGATGGCGAGCAGGAGTGAGAGGATCGGTAAACTGCATCGTTTCAGCATGAGCGCCTCCGCGCACGAAAGAGTGTGCTCCGGTTCGTTTTGCGGTGAGGTTGACCTGTAGAGCCGTTTCAGTTAACGATAACCAAGAGCGTGAAAAACGGTAACACGCGCGCAGGAATTGTGTAAAGCGGATGTGAGGATGTCCGCATGATCGTCATCGCTGGTCTTTCTGGCGATCCGGCTGGCGATCCGGCATCGCCAGCAGTGCCTGAAAGCAGTGGCTCGAAGGCGCAGCTTCACCATTCGTAGACCCAGGCGTAGGTGGTATAGACGGTCGCCTGTGGATGGCCGGTCGTGCCAGCGATTCGGTCGCCGATCGTCTCGCCGCATCGGCAGGCGAGCCGAAGTTCCTTCGCAAACACGATCGGATCAAGATCGTGAAAGCGGTAGGCTGAAAAACTGTGATTGCTTTCGTCCTTGTGCGTCAGGCCGGCCTGCGGCAGATGGTAGAGTCCGCGATTGAAGTAATAGGTGCCAAGGAAGTAGTCTTCCAGCCCGGAGGAAAGCATCATCGGCTGGCTTGCTCCGTCCACATAGGCTCGCATCTGTCCTTCGAGATACTCGAAGTTTTCACTCTGCGCCGCCATCGCGACCTGAAAGACCATTCCCTCGCCGCTGATCCGGCAAAGATCAAAGAACTCCAGAGGCTTCACATGGAACGATTCCTTTCGATGGAGACGGAGCCGAGCCTGCGGAGGCAGCGTGAAATCCCCCACCCGCAGCGGAACCCCATGCAGACCGCGAATGATCCACCAGAACGGGACATCGCGAGCCGCTGCGGGCGGCAACTCCGCCGTCACGCGCAGATGTCGTGAAAATGGAATCCGGTAATTGAGAAAGATTCCGCTTGGCGCGCCCGTCACGCCGCTCCAGCGCGTGCCCCACGGCGCGGCGGAATCGTTGAAGCCGACGCCTGCGCCAAAGCCAAGCTCGGTGGTGATGGAAGCAGCATCCTCCCCGTCCACATATACGCGCAGCCGCACTCGCGGGTAATCCGGAAACGAGCCGCCGAACCACATGTGATCGAGAAAACCTGAACCGCTCTGCTCGGCAAGCGTCGCCTCTGGTTGCTGCACAAACGGTCGCTGCTCCTTGCCGACCTGACTGAACGTTCGCGCGCCAGAGACCGAAGCTGCCGACTCCACTGCGCCGGCCACAGGCGGCAAGCCGGCCAGCGGCAGCGCCGCACTCCACAGGGAAAATTCACGCCGATTCATCTTTTTATGCCTTTCTTAGCCTCGCACGGCATTGCCACCATCGTAATCCGCCTGGATGCGCGGCAGCGATTTTTCCTGACCACCGATCAGGCGTTCCTCGGAGATTGCAATAGTATTGGCAACGGAGGGATGGGACGATGAAGCGAATATTCCAATTTCTGCCGCTGCTGATCGTGGTGGGTTGTTTTCAGTTTCTGGCTGCGGCTCAGGCTTCGCGCGCGGCACGGATCGCGCTGCCGCCGATGGGCTGGTCGTCGTGGAACAGTTTCTCGAACACGATCAACTCGGCGATCACCGTGGCCCAGGCGAATGCGTTGCACAGCTCCGGGCTGCAGAAGGCGGGCTACGTTTACGTGAACATCGACGAAGGCTGGTGGGTCGGCGAGCGCGACTCCGCCGGCAACATCGTGGTCGATCCCAAGGCCTGGCCCGCTATTGAACCGGGCGAGCGCGCCGGAGACATGAGCAACATCGTGCGCTATATTCATTCGCTGGGTCTGAAGGCGGGCATCTACACCGACGCGGGCAAGGACGGCTGCTCGATGTATCCCGACATTGGCCCGGCGTATTTTCACACCGGCAGCGAAGGCCACTACGAGCAGGATTTTCTTCAGTTTGCGCGGTGGGGATTCGATTACGTAAAGGTGGACTGGTGCGGCGGCGCCAAGGAGAATCTGGACCCTGACTTCCAGTATGGGGAGATTGCGAGGGCGATTGCGCGAGCGGAAAAAATCACGGGCCGCAAGCTCTACTTCTCGATCTGCGAATGGGGCAAGGATAGTCCGTTCACCTGGGCGCCGGGCGTGGGCGGCGCGGATCAGGCGATCTGGCGCACGGGCGGCGATATTGTTGCCCCGGTTGTGGCCGCAGGCCCGCATACGGAACGAAAAGTCTCGCTCGAAAATATGCTTCGGAACTTCGACAGGAACTATCACCCGGAGGCGCAGCACACCGGTTACTACAACGACGCGGACATGATGGTGGTGGGGATGCCGTCGCTGAATGCGGCGCAGAATCGGCTGCATCTCGCGTTGTGGGCCATGGCGGGCGCGCCGCTGCTGATTGGCGCGGACGTGACTGCGCTGGATGCAGCGACACTCGCCGACCTGACCAATCCGGAGTTGATTGCCATTGACCAGAATCCGCTTGGACTCGAAGCCGTCAAAGTGGCCGAGAATGGGCCGGGACTGGAGGTCTGGTCGAAGTTTCTTTCAGCAGACGGCGAGCGCGCCGTGCTGCTGCTGAACCGGACGTACTTCCCCGCTCCGATGAGCGTCAGGTGGAAGGATCTGGGTTTGACCGGATCGGAGGCGACGGTGCGCGAGGTGTGGACGGAGAAAACATCGGCCGGAATCAAAGACAAGTACGAGGCGACTGTTCCGCCGCAGGATGCGGTGCTGCTGCTGGTGAACGGCACGGAAGGCTTGTTTGCGCATTACACTCCAGACGCGACAGACAAGGATTCTGACGGCTCGGAGACGCGCTTTTCCGGCATTGCGGCCTCGGCTGCGACATTTGTTCCGGTGCGCATCGAGTATCGAAACCCGACAGTCGAAACCCGCATTGCAGCGTTGCGCGTGAACGAACAAGCCAGCACCAGGATCGCGCTTCCACCGACCGGAGCGAACGGCTCGTCCGTCTGGATACAGGTCCGGCTGGACAGGCACGAAAACAGCAATCGAATCCGCTTCACTGAACCCGCGAATGTTCGCATCGAGTCCATCGAAGTGAACCAGGCGACGGGTGCTGGCATGTAACGACGAATGCGCAGGTCAAGCCGGTCTCAGCGGGACAAGGATCAAACGGCAAAACGAAGTCCTTCTATGGTTGCACCCAGATGGAGCCGACGCCTTTGGCGTCTTCGGTGTTGTCGATGGCGAGGTTCATGGACGTGCGGCGTTCGAGGATGACGCGCCCGTGAGGAGCGTCAAAGACGACGCGGCGGAAGAGCGAGAGAATGTTTGTTCCAACGACGCCATCGGTGCGGCGTCTGCCGGAGAAGTCCGGCGTGGTGTGCATGAGGAAGACCGGCATGGCGTGCATCTCGGTGTGTCCGATGAGGCAGTAGGGGACGACGACGGACTGAAGGTCAAACATGCCACCGATGCCGTAGGCTGCCGCGGGGACCAGGGACAGTGCGCCTTTTCGGCCGGTTTCGGCGATGTGCGATTTTTGGATGAAGTTGGAGTAGAGCATGACGGTGGCGTCACTGCCGGTGTCGAGGTCGAGGAGCGCATCGTGCTCGCGGCGGGTGCCGGTGGCAAGCTCCACGGGAACGACCAGGGATTCACCGGTTGTGACGAGGTTGAGCACTTCTCCGTTGCCGGCGTAGAGGAAGCCGCGACGCGGGTAAAAGGTGATGAGGCGGTCGGCAAAGTCGATTTCAATGATGAACTGCCTGAGGACGGGCTGGCCGAGGATGCCGTCGAGGTGATGGACATTGAGCAGTTCGAGGTTGTGGAGATCGACGAGGGTCATGGCGTCGGCAATGTGGATGGCTCCGAGGCGGGCGTCCATGTTGGTGGCGGCGGCGATGCGGACTTTGCCGCTGCCGTAGCCGACGCCGCGCTCCTTGGTGAGAAAGACGGGATGGAAGCCAAGCTGCTGTGAGGTGGTGATGTCGAGGATGTTGACGTTGGAGCCGGTGTCAAAGAGGAAGACCATGCCGGGATGGCCGTTGATGGTGAGGTTGAGAAAGATGTGGTCCTTGGAGTATTCGAAGGGCATGGTGAAGCTGTGCTCGAAGTGCGGATCACCGTTGAAGAGGATCGAAGACCAGGGATAGGACGAGGCTGCCGCGCGCGCGGGTACGGCGAAGAGGACGAGGCCGATGAGGATGGCAAGCGCGAGCAGGATGCGGGTGAGCAAAGGGTGATCGAAGCGATGCGTGTGCGTGGTCATGGGACACCTCCGCGATGGATTCCGCCTGGGAAATGGCTCGCATGGATGGGCCGCTGCGGAATTGTCGATAAGTAGACGCCGAAAAAACGGCGAATGCAAGGGGTTTCTGCGAAATTGTTGCGGGGTGAAACGCGGAATCAACCGGATGGAAGCGAATGGGAATGGTCAGGCGAGGCGGCTCGCTTCCCTGCTCCAGCGCAGCAGCAGCGTGAGCGAGATGACGATGAGGGCGAGGGTGAGTCCGGTCCAGATGCCGTGTACACCCCAGCGGAGCGTGAAGCAGAGCAGGAGGCCGAGCGGCAGGCCAAGCAGCCAGTAGCCGACGAAGTTGGCATACATGGGAATGCGGGTCTGGCCAAGGCCGCGCAAGGCTCCGGTGCAGATGGTCTGGATGCCGTCGAAGACCTGGAAGGCTGCGGCGATGAGCAGGAGGGACGGGCCGAGCGCGAGGACGCGCGGGTCGCTGGTGTAAAGCTCGATGAGCGGTCGCGGGACGAGCAGGAAGACGACGCCGGCGAACAGCATGAAGGCAGTGCCGAGGGCGAGCGCGATCCAGGCGGCGCGGCGGGCGTTGGCGAATCGGCGAGCGCCGATGGCGTGGCCGACGCTGACGGCGGCGGCTGAGGAGATGCCGAGCGGGACCATGTAGGTGATGCTGGCGTAGTTGAGCGCGATCTGGTGCGTGGCGAGGGCGATGGGGTTGACCCATCCGGCGGCGAGCGTGGCGGTGTTCCAGGCGCCGACTTCGAGGGTGATCTGACCGGCGGCGGGCAGGCCGAGGCGGATGAGCGAGCGGAGGCGATCCCACTTTGGCGCGGCCCAGTGATGAAAGAGGGGATGGCCGCGCTGGCGCTCGTATCGCCAGGCGAAAAATATCAGCGAGGCGGCCATGCCGATGCGGGCGAAGACGGTGGAGAGCGCCGAGCCGCGCACGCCGAGCGCGGGAAAGCCCCAGTGGCCGTAGATGAGCAGCCAGTTCCCTGCCCAGTTGAGAAGGTTGGCGAGGACGTAGGTGAGGGTGATGACCTTGACCTGGCCGACGCCCTGGAGATAGCGGCGCGCGGCGGCGTAGAGCAGCAGCGGAGGCAGGCTGAAGACAAGCACGCGGACGTAGGCGGCGGCGGGATGGGCGACCTCGGGCGCGATGCCGAAGCGGGCGTAACCGAGGCTGGCCAGCGCGATGAGCAGCATGAGCGCGGGCGCGATGGCGAGCGCGAGGTAGATGCCCTGAGCGAGCCAGCGGTGGCAGTCGTCGTGGTCGCCGCGCCCGTAGGCCTGGGCGACGGCGGTGTCGAGGCCGAGCAGAAGGCCGATGCCGAAGAGCGACGGGGTGTAAAAGACTGCGTTGCCGAGGGCGACCGCGCCGATGGCATCCGGGCCGAGGCGGCCGACCATGATGGTGTCGACGACGCCCTGCGCCATCCAGCCCAGTTCGCTGAGCACGACGGGCACGGCGAGGGTGACGAGCGCGGAGATTTCGGCCTTCCATTCGGCGCGGGATGCTGAGGGCATCTCCCTAATGTAAATGAAGCGTGTGTGGAATTCAGGAGCGTGAAGGCGGTTGGGTTTCAGGTGGGAATTGCGGTCGGGAATTGAGTTGCGTGCAGGCGGCGCGATGCTCGGCAGGCAGCAGCGCGAGGTGGTCGGCGATGGTGAGCCGGGTGAGGGGATGGACGAGCGTGGGTGCGATTTCGGCAAGCGGCAGCAGGACGAAGGCGCGGTCGGTGAGTCGCGGATGCGGCAGAGTGAGTTCTTTGGTCGAGAGCAGGCGATCGTCGTAGAGCAGCAGGTCAAGATCGAGCGTGCGCGGGCCGTTGGCGGGCGCGATGGCGCGGTTGCGACCGAAGCTCATCTCGATGCGCAGTAGCTCGGTGAGCAGTGAGGCTGGATCGAGCGGGGTGCGCAGTTGCGCGACGGCGTTGTGGAACCACGGTTGGTCGGCGAATCCGACGGGCGGCGTGAGCCAGAGGGACGAGACGGCGGACAATTCGCCGAGCGGACGCAGCGCGTCGAGTGCGGCGGCGAGCGTGACGGCGGGCGCGCCGATGGTCGAGCGGATGTTGGCTCCGAGGGCGATGGTGGCGAGCGATGGATTCATGGCTGCGGCTCAGTGGGCATGGGTTCGACTTCGCGTGGCGTGAGGAGTTCCATGCGCAGTTGAGCGATGCGGCGGCCGTCCATTTCGGTGACGGTGAATCGGCGGCCGTCAAACACAAAGGACTCGCCGGGAACAGGGATGCGGCCAAGCTGAGTGAGCGCGAATCCGGCGAGGGTTTCGACATCGGCCTCGCGCGGCAGCGACCACTGCATCTGAGTTTCGAGGTCGCGGAGGTTGAGGCTGCCGTCGAGCAGGAGCGCGCCGGAGGCTGTGGTGAGGATGGGGCGGACGGGATCGTCGAATTCGTCGTCGATTTCGCCGGTGAGCTGTTCGATGGCGTCTTCGACGGTGACGAGGCCGACGGTGGTGCCATACTCATCGACGACGATGGCGATCTGACGGCGACGGCGTTGGAAGTCTTCAATGAGTCCGGCGACGGATTTGGTCTCCGGAACCAAGAGCACGTCGCGCATGATCTGGCGCAGGCGCAGTTCGGCGATGGCGGTCGAGCGCGCGGTGCTCTGGAAGTGCATGAGCCGCGCGATGTCCTTGGCGTATACGATGCCGACGATGTGCTCGGGCGCGTCTTCGTAGACGGGCACGCGGGAGTGGAGATGTTCGCTGAAGCTTGCGCTGGCCTGCTCAATGCGCGTGTCGGCGGCGAGAGAGATGATCTGCTGACGCGGGGTCATGATCTGACGCACGGTCAGCTCGTCGATCTCAAGCGTGCGGTGAATTAATTGTTCCTGAAAATCGGAGATCATATCCATGCGGCGCGTGGCTGTGGCGGTCAGCTTGAGTTCTTCGGGTGAGTGCGCGGAGAGTTCAACGGTGAGCGGGACGCCGAAGACGGCGAGCACGGCGCGGGCGGAGTGCTGAAGAAAGCGCAGCGCCGGGCGCGTGAGCGCCATGAAGAACAGCATGGGTCCGGCGACGGCGATGGCCACGGCCTCCATGCGCCGCAGGGCGAGGGACTTGGGCGCAAGCTCTCCGAGCAGAACCTGGAGATAGGTGATGAGCGCAAAGCCGAGTGCGGCGGAGGCGATGTGGGCAAGCGCCTGAGCGCGGGGCAGCCGGTGAAGCAGGCCAAGCAGAAGACTGGAGGCGAATGGTTCGCCGATCCAGCCGAGAGCGAGACTGCAGAGCGTGACGCCAAGCTGTACGGCGGGCAGAAAGCTGTCCAGATCCTGTTGCAGGCGACGGACGGCGGACGCGCCTGCGACGCCATCGTCAACAAGCTGATCGACGCGCGTGCGGCGCAGGGAGACGAGCGCAAACTCGGCGGCGACGAAGAATCCGTTGGCCAGAATGAGGCCGACAACGGCGACCGACTGGAGTAGAGCGTGACCCTGCATTTGGACCTGAGTCTAACACTGGCGCGGGGTTTGGAATGCAAGTCTGGAAAGCGGGGATGGGACGGGGGATGGAACGAAATGGCGGGCGGCTGCGTATGGGCTGTTGTACGGCGAAATTGCAAGTGACGGTGGGCGCAGATTTCACGGATGACAGGACGACGCGGAAGCGCGTGCGGAGGATGGATAGGTGAAGGGACGGAAGAAATCACGTTTCTGGCTGTGGCTCGGAACAGGGATTGCAGTGGTGGTGGCGGGTGCGGGTGTGGCGCTGGCTCACCTGGCGAGCGGGAATCCTATTGACCCGAACAAGCTGGCGAGGGTGACGCGCGCGGACGTGATGCGCTCGGTGGTGGCGACGGGAAAGATTACACCGATTACGCAGGTGGAGGTGAAGTCGAAGGCTTCGGGGATTGTGGAGAAGCTGTTTGTGGATATTAACAATCGCGTGAGCAAGGGTCAGCCGCTGGCGCAGCTCGATCAGCAGGAGATTCTGGCGCAGGTATCGGCGCAGCGCGCGCAACTGAGCGCGGCGAAGGCGAATGTGGGCATCATCGAGGCCGATATTGCACAGGACCGCGTGAACGCGAAGGCTCCAGACCTGCCGATGTACAAGGCGACGCTCGATCGGAATGAGGCGATGTTGCAGCAGGGGCTGGTGCCGCAGCAGTCACTGGACAATGCGCGGCGCGACTACGAGGCGGAGCTGAACAAGCGGAATTCTTCGCGCGCGGCGATTGTGGTGGACCAGGCGAAGCTGAAGCAGGCCGAGGCGCAGGTGGCGCAGAATCAGGCGACGCTCGATCAGCTTTTGGAGCAGTTGAGCTACACGACAATCACGGCTCCGATGGATGGCGAGGTGCTGTCGCGCGATGTGGAGATTGGCGACGCCGTCAGTTCAATCCTCGTGCTTGGCTCGACGGCGACGCTGGTGATGACGCTGGGCGATACGCATGAGGTTTACGTCAAGGGCAAGGTGGATGAGTCGGATATTGCGCACGTCTATCTGGGCCAGCCGGCACGGATCAAGGTGGAAAGCTTTCGCAATCGCTACTTCGATGGCAAGGTGACGAAGATTTCTCCGATGGGCGTGGAGAAAGACAACGTAACGACGTTTGAGGTGCGTGTGTCGATCAACAATCCGAATGGCGAGTTGAAGTCGCAGATGACGGCGAACGCGGAGATTCTGCTGGGCGAGCACCGGAACGTGCTTACGGTGCCGGAAAACGCGATTACTTATGACAACCAGAAACAGGCGACGGTCGAGGTTCCGGACCCGCACCAGAAGAGCGGAATGCGCAAAGTGCCGGTGGTGGTGGGACTGTCGAATGGATCGATTACGGAGATTGTGAGCGGGCTGCGCGAGGGCGATACGGTTGTGTTGCAGTGAGCGCGCGAAGCAGATAAGAATTTGCTGGCGGAAATTTGCAAACGGAAATGAGGAGAGAACGATGAAACGAATGGTTGGATATGTGCTGGGCTGTGCGCTGATGGCGACGACTTCCCTGCTGGCGCGGGCCGATGCGCGATTTGAGCGGACGCTGAAGGTGAGCGCGACGAGCACGCTGCACCTGATGAACGGTTCGGGCAATGTGCGGCTGTCGCAGGGCACGAGCAACGAGATACAGATTGTGGGCGTGGTGAAGCACGGCTGCGGATGGGTATTCGGCGAGCCTCGGACAAGCGATGCGCAGATGGAGGCCATTGCGCAGAATCCGCCGATTGAGCAGACGGGCGACATCGTCACGGTGGGCGCGCATCTGCATGATCTGCACTGCGTCTCGATTGATTACACGATCGAGGCTCCGGCTGGCGCCATGCTGGAGATGAACACGGGCAGCGGCAATGTGACCGACGACGGCGTGGGCAGCCATGCGCGACTGCGGACGGGATCGGGCGACATTCGCGCCAGTGGGCTGACGGGCGGATTCACGGCGAGCACGGGATCGGGGAATATCGTGATCGACTCCGGCGGCAGCGGCGATGTGCGCGCCGATACCGGGTCGGGCGACATCACGCTGCGCGGGATTGCGGGCGCGCTGCGCGCTTCGACAGGATCGGGCAATCTGCATCTGAACGGCAATCCGACGGCGGGCTGGTACATCACGACCGGATCAGGCGACGTGGAGATCAAGCCTGGCCAGGCGGGGTTTACGCTCGACGCGCACACAGGCTCGGGCGATGTTCATTTCGACAACAGCGCGCCGATGACGGAGGTGCAATCGACGCATCACTCGTTCCACGCGAAGGTGCGTGGCGGCGGGGCGACGATTGAGGTGCGTACGGGCAGCGGCAATGTTCGCGTGGACTGACGCTCGCTCGCAATGGTGCTGTTTTATGGCGGCGCGTAAACGGGTTGCCAGACTGTCCTGGCAGACGGCGAGGCCGATACACTGATGGTGTATGATTCGTTTTCATCGGGCGGTGCCCACGGAAAAACTGCGGCTGCTGGTCTTCGATCTGGATGGGACGCTGATCGACTCCAGCAAGGATCTGTGCAACTCGGTGAATGCGACGCTGGAGCACTTTGGGCTGCGCACTCTGGGCGACGGGTTGATTGCGAGCTTCATCGGCGATGGCGCGGGGATGCTGATCCGGCGCGCGCTGCTGGAGCCGGGTGAGCTGCCGGAGTCGATGGCGAACGATGAGGAATTTCATCGCGAGGCGCTGGAGTATTTCCTGACCTGGTATCGCGCGCACAAGCTGGATTACACGCGGGCGTATGCGGGCGTGATGGAGTCGCTGGCTGCGATTGCGGACGGTGCCACGCCGCCGCAGATGGCTGTACTGACGAACAAGCCGGTCGGTCCGGCGCGGGCGATCTGCGACGGGCTGGGACTGGCGCAATACTTTTCCTTGATCCTGGGCGGAGATAGTTTTGCGACGAAGAAGCCGGATCCGGAAGGGCTGCTGCATGTGATGGCGAGCCTGGGCGCGAGGCCGGAGACGACGCTGATGATTGGCGACTCCGAGGTGGACGTGCAGACGGCGCGGAATGCGGGTGCGTGGTCGATGGGCTGCGGATTTGGGCTGGCACCGGAGCGGATGCGCGAGGCTGGGCCGGATGTGGAAGTGGAGCACGCGGCGGAGTGGGCGCTGGCGCTGCGCGGCGCTCAGGCCCAGTAGGAGATGCGTGAGCCGGTGGGCGGCGCGGCCGGGGTTGTGGATTCGGCGGCGGGAGTTTGCGTTGCGGAAGTCTCTGTGCCGGAAGCGGCCGCTGGCTGATCGTTCGGATTGCCGCCGGAGTTGCCGCGCCAGGCGCTGGCCATCCAGAGGGATTCGCTGTCTTCGGTGGAAACATCCTCGGTGATGCGAGGACGGAGTATGTGCCCTTGCGCGTGACCTCCCGCGCCATGCAGATTGGCATGGGTCGGGGCAACGGGTTGTGGCTGCACGGGAGCAATTTGCATGACGTTGACCCTGAGAAGAACTGACTCGGAAATCATCCCTGTAAGGTAAGGGGTAGCAGGCTGAGCCGAGCGCTGGTTGGCGCAGCGGACAGCTATGCGAAGTGAGGGCAAGCCGGGTGCCATGGTTGCGTCCGGCTGGATGAGAATTTGTTCAGAATGCGTGGCGAAAAAGGTCACGCAGGATTTGCGTCCACTCATTGAGTTCGGCGATGGGGACGCATTCGCGGTCACTGTGCGCGGTGTGCATGTCTCCGGGGCCGAGGACGACGACTTCGCCTGCGATGCGTGCGACGCGCGTGGCCTCCGAGCCGAAGCTGATGCCGGTGAGCGGGCGAGCGAGCGCGGCGGCGAGATGATCGGCCAGCGGCGCGACGGTGGCGCGGTCAAAACCAGGCTCGTCGCGCAGCACTTCGAGCGTGACGGTGACGCCTGGCTGGAGTTTGTCCTGCTCGGCGCGGAGAATTTCGCTGAGGAGCGCGGGGATTGCGCCGGGGGTTTCGTTGGGCACGGCGCGCCACTCGACGAGGAACGAGCATTCGCCTGGGAGAATGTTTTTGGCTGTGCCGCCGGTGATGGTGCCGATGTTGAAGGTGGTGGATGGCGGATCGAAGAGCGAGTGCGTTGCGCAGGTGGATGCGGCGAGGATGCGAGGAACAAGTTCCGCTGCCGCAGCAATTGCGGAGACGCCTTCGCGTGGAAATGCCGAGTGCGCTTCCCTGCCCCGGACGGTGACGCGCGCCAGGCCGTAGCCTTTGCCGGCGACTGCGGGGCGGAGACTGGTTGGCTCGCTGACGATGGCTCGCGCGAAGCGCAACTGTGGCAGAGATGCGAGCAGACGGTCCATGCCTTTGCAGCCGATCTCTTCGTCGGCGGTGAGCACAAGGGCCAGGCCGGGCTGAATGGATTTGCGCGACTGGATTGCCTGCTGCGGCAGCGCGGCGGCGAGGAAGCAGGCCAGAGCGGCTTTGACGTCGCAGGATCCCAGGCCGTGCGCGTGGCCGTCGGCGATCTGGAGCGTGTATGGGTCATGCCAGCCGTCGGCGGGCGGGACGGTGTCGGTGTGGCAGACGAAGGCGAGCGGCGACGCTGTGTTTGCGGCGATGTGTTTGTCGATGGTGGGCGCGTATGCGAGGAGGTTGGCTTTTTCGATGCCTGCTTCGTCGGTGTAGCGCTGGGTTTGCGTTTGCCAGCCGAGCGGGCGCAGGAAATCGTCTACCCATGCGAGGACGGGAAGGTTGGAGACGGACGAGACGCTGGGAATGGCGACGAGCGCGCGCAGAATTTCGAGCGGAGTCACGGGGTGACCTCGCGGCCTGCGATGAAGACGCGCGGGCGGAATGGTGCGGCGGCGAAGTAAGGCAGTTCGCGGTAATCGGTGATCTCGTGCAGGAGAAAATCGGCCTGCCTGCCGGGGACGAGCGAGCCGATTTCGTCGGCCAGGCCGAGGCTGTGCGCGGCGTTGATGGTGGCGGCGGTGAGGGCTTCGGCAGGGGTCATGCGCATGTGGAGGCAGGCGAGCGAAAGCGTGAAGGCCATGGATGGCGCGGGCGCGGAGCCGGGGTTGAAATCGGTGGCGAGAACGACGGCGAGGCCGGAGTCGATCATGAGGCGCGCGGGGGGATACTCGGCGCGCGAAAGGCAGAAAGCCGAAGCGGGCAGGAGCACGGGCTGGACGCCGGCATCGCGAAGCAGGTCAATGGTGGCGTCGTCGATGGTTTCCAGGTGATCGGCGGTCGTGGCGCGGAGTTCGGCGGCGAGCGCGGCACCGGTGCCGGGTCGGAACTGCTCGGCGTGAATGCGCAGGCCGAGTCCGTGCCGCGCGGCGGCGGCGAGGACGGTGCGGCATTCGTCGACGGTGAAGGCGTGGTCGTCGCAGAAGGCGTCGCAGAAGCGGGCGAGACCGTCGCGGGCGACGATGGGGAGCAGGTCGTCGAGGATGGAGCGGATGTATTCCGCGCGGTAGTCGGCGAGTTCGCGCGGGACGGTGTGGGCGGCGAGCAGAGTGGGCACAATACGCACGCTGCCTTCCGCATTCAGCGCGGCGAGCGTGCGCAGGAGACGGAGTTCGGTTTCGGTGTTGAGGCCGTAACCGGATTTGGCTTCGAGGGTGGTGGTGCCGCCGCGCAGGAGCCAGTCGCGATGGCGGCGCGTCTGGGCGATGAGTTCGGCGTCGGTGGCGGCGCGGGTGAGGCGTACGGTGGACTGGATGCCGCCGCCGGAGGCTGCGATCTGCTGATAGGTGGCTCCGGCGATGCGCTGCTCGTATTCGGCGGCGCGGTTGCCGGCGAAGGCGAGATGGGTGTGCGCGTCGATGAAGCCGGGGGTGACGAGGCGCTGGTCGGCGTCGATGAGGGTCGCGTCGGCGGGGATTTGGCGGCGCAGATCGGCGTAGCGACCGGTGGCGCAAATCCTGCCGTTTTCGACGAGCATGGCCGCGTCGGCGATGAGGCCGAGCGAGCGCATGGCCGGGCCGATGCGCGGCCTGGTTCGTGGGCCGGTGCGCAGGGCGGGCGCGTCCGATTCGTCGGCCAGCGTGGCGAGCTGGCCGATGTTGACGATGGCCAGTCTCGCGGTGCCGCTGATGCTTTGCTGATCGCTTGCTGATCGCTGGTTCATTGGGTTGACGGACCGTTTCCTCGACGGCGGAGTTGCGTTTATCGTCCGAGCATGGGCATGTGGATGCCGCGGTTGCGCGCGGTTTGCTGCGCCAGTTCGTAGCCTGCGTCGGCGTGGCGGACGACGCCGAGGCCGGGATCGTTGTTGAGGACGCGCTGGATGCGTCGGCGGGCGTTGTCGGAGCCGTCGGCGACGGTGACCTGTCCGGCGTGGAGCGAGTAGCCCATGCCGACGCCGCCGCCGTGGTGGAAGCTGACCCAGGTGGCACCGCTGGCGGTGTTGAGCAGGGCGTTGAGCAGGGGCCAGTCGGCGATGGCGTCGGAACCGTCGAGCATGCGTTCGGTTTCGCGATAAGGGCTGGCGACGGAGCCGGTGTCGAGATGGTCGCGACCGATGGCGACGGGCGCGGAGAGTTCGCCTTTGCGGACGAGATCGTTGATGGCCTCGCCCATCTGGGCGCGTTCGCCGTAGCCGAGCCAGCAGATGCGCGCAGGCAGTCCCTGGTAAGCGAAGCGATTGCGCGAGAGCCGCATCCAGCGCTGGAGAATTTCGTTGTGCGGGAAGAGTTCCATGGCGAGCCGGTCGGTGCGGTCGATGTCGGCTGGGTCGCCGGAGAGCGCGACCCAGCGGAATGGGCCGGAGCCTTCGCAGAAGAGCGGGCGAATGTACTCGGGGACGAAGCCGGGAATGTTGAAGGCGTCGGCGCAGCCGGCGTCAGCGGCGAAGCGGCGGATGTTGTTGCCGTAGTCGAAGGCGATGGCACCGTTACGCTGGAGCGCGAGCATGGCGTTGACGTGGGTGGCCATCGCTTCCGTGGACAGGCGCGTGTAGGTTTGCGCGTCGCGCTCGCGCAAAAGGGCCGCCTGAGCGAGCGAGTAGCCGAGCGGGATGTATCCGTTGAGCGGATCGTGGGCGCTGGTCTGGTCCGTGACGACATCGACGACGACGCCTCGGCGGACGATTTCAGGCAGCACCTCGGCGCAGTTGCCGACGAGACCGACGGAGAGCGCGCGGCCTTCGCGGCGAGCGTCTTCGCAGAGGCGCAGCGCCTCGTCGAGGGAATCGGTGAGGCAGTCGCAGTAGCGCGTTTCGACGCGACGCTCGATGCGGCTGCGGTCGCAGTCGATGGCGAGCACGACGCCGTCGTTGAGGGTGACGGCGAGCGGCTGAGCACCGCCCATGCCGCCGACGCCGCCGGTGACGACGAGACGGCCACGGAGCGTGCCGCCGAAGTGGCGGTCAGCGAGCGCGGCGAAGGTCTGGAATGTGCCCTGCAGAATGCCCTGGGTGCCGATGTAGATCCAGCTTCCGGCGGTCATCTGGCCGTACATGATGAGGCCCTTGCGGTCGAGTTCGTGGAAGTGGTCCCAGTTGGCCCACTGGCCGACGAGATTGGAGTTGGCGAGGATGACGCGCGGAGCCATTTCGTGGGTGGGAAAGACGGCGACGGGTTTGCCGGACTGAACGAGCAGCGTCTCTTCGTTGCCGAGCTGCTTCAGCTCGCGGACGATGGCGTGGAAGCTGGCCCAGTTGCGCGCGGCGCGGCCGATGCCGCCGTAGACGACGAGATCTTCGGGGCGCTCTGCGACTTCCGGGTCGAGGTTGTTCATGAGGCAGCGCAGGGCGGCTTCCTGTTGCCAGCCTTTGCAGTTGAGGACGCTGCCGCGTGGGGCGCGAATAATTTCAGTGGCTGTGGTCATGGAAGAACCTCGCGGAATGGGTCTGGAAACTGCTGTTGAAAGCGGAGAAAATCGCGGCGAACCTGCTGGTATTCGGCGCGAATGGAGGCGGACTCGGCGTGCTCGCCATCCTGAAGGATCGGCCTGCCCTGAACATACACCGCATCGACGGCGGATGGCGAGGCGGCGAAGACGACCTGCTCGGCGAGCGAAGCGGCGTCTGCGCCAAGCAACTCGATGGCGTCGAGCCGGAGGGTGAGGAAATCGGCGGGTTCGCCCGCAGCAAGATGCCCGCCCGCGAAACCAAGCGAGCGATAGCCGTTGGCCGTCATGGCCTCGATCAACGAGGCTCCGATGGGCTGACTGTTGCGCCAGGCTTCGCGCGCGGAGCCGTCGAGCACGCCGCGCTCACGGTCACGCAGGCGGAGATGATACTCAAGCTGGCGCGCGTCTTCAAAGGGATGAATCTGCGCCTGACTGTCCGAGCCGAAGGCAATGGGGACGCCAAGTCGCGCGGCCAGATCGGCGGGAAAGATTCCATCGCCGAGATTGCGCTCCGTGGTGGGGCAACTGCAGATGGTGGCGCGGGCCGAGGCGATCTGCTCCATCTCGGCTTCGGTGATGTGAATCGCGTGGACGAGAGTTGTCCTCGCGTCGAGCAGCCCTTCGGCGGCGAGCAGCGAGACGGGCGTCGCGCCGAATTCGCGCAGGCTGGCTTCGTTTTCCGCGGGCTGCTCGGAGATGTGCAGGTGCATGGGTCGCGCGTGCTTGCGCGTCCATTCCGCGATGGGGTGAAAACTGCTGAGCGGGACGGCACGAATGCTGTGCGGGGCGGCTCCGACGCGGACGAGCGGCTGGGCGCAGTGAGCAGCGGCGAGCGAGTCAAGGTTGGCGAGGTACTCGTCGGGCTGCTCGTAGAAACGTCGCTGGCCGGGATGGGGCGCGAGGTTGAATCCGGCGCGGAAGTAGGCCGTGCGCAGCAGCGTGATGCGCAGGCCGAGCGAGCGCGCGGCGGCGAGGATGGACTCGGCGAGCGCATTTGGATTGGTGTAGACGCGGCCGTTGCGGTCGCGATGGACGTAGTGAAACTCGCCGACGAGAGATGTGCCAGCCTGCGCCATTTCGAGAAAGACAGCGCGGGCGATCGAGTACATCTGATCGGGATCAGCAAAAGCGGCGGCACGGTACATCTGTTCGCGCCAGGTCCAGAAGGTGTCTCCACCGGCGCGACGACCCTCGGCGCAGCCGCGAAAGAGGCGCTGGAAACTGTGGGAGTGGACGTTGGCGAAGGCCGGGAGCAGGGCGCGACCGGGCATTGCGACTCGCCGGATGTCCGAGGTCAACGAGGAAATTTCATCGGGCGCGACGATTCGTTCGACGATGCCGTCATCCCCGACGAGCAGTGCGGAGCCAGCCTGGGCGTGGCCTTCGGCGTAAAGAATCTCCGGTTGATAGAGCGTGGGCATTCTGCGCGGGGCGGCCTCCTGCTGAGAATAGTTTCATGCTATATTCCCGGCAGTGTATAGAAAAGAGGAAATCGAGCGCAGAAAACGTATTGAGTAACTCTTTTCACTCTATAAGCAATTTTATACAGAGCTTTCATTGGCATCTGTAGTTTTATGCAATGCTTTCTGTTGTTTTTCAGAAGTCACTGAAGAAACAGGCGCTCAGGATGGACGGGAAGCCAGCGAGCGTGATGGAAGTGAGCGGAAGCGCGGGCGAGGCAGTTCGGCCATGACGGCGCGATGGCAGACGAGTGCGGTGCGTCCGAGCAGGGCGATGTCTGTGATGGTTGTGGCGTGATGTTGGTAGTCGAGGGAGATGCGCAGCTTGTCGTGCGCGATCACGTCGTGGAAGTAGCGCTCGGGGTCTTCGACGCGCCGGAGACGCTGGGCTTCATCGGCGTATTTGATCGAGGCCGGATCGGTAAGCCCCGGCCGCACGCGAAAGAGCTTGCGGTAGGCGGCGGGGTTGGTGGCGATCAGCTCGGGCACGATGGGACGCGGGCCGACAAAGCTCATCTGGCCGCGGAGAATATTCCAGAGCTGCGGCAGCTCGTCGAGCTTGGTGCGTCGCATCCAGCGACCGAGCGGGGTGACGCGCGGATCGTCGGCCAGCGTGAAGGCGGGACCGGAGGAGTCCACTCGCATCGTGCGAAATTTGAGGATGAAAAACGGGACGAGATTGCGGCCTGTGC
Source organism: Acidobacteriota bacterium (assembly GCA_021846275.1). Classification (GTDB taxonomy): domain Bacteria; phylum Acidobacteriota; class Terriglobia; order Terriglobales; family Acidobacteriaceae; genus Acidicapsa. The sequence continues at coordinate 652,321 of JAJZBZ010000001.1, read as the reverse complement.
GGCGCTGACGAAAGAGCGCAGGGCCGGGCGAGCTGATGCGGACGGCGATGGCCAGCAGTAGAAATGCCGGCGAAAAAATGAGCAGCCAAATTGCGGACAGGACAAAGTCAAATGAGCGCTTGAGCACGAGCATCCCCCGGATACGGCCAGAATGGGCGCAGCGATGAATCCGCATGCTACGGATTTCACCGGGTTCTGTGCTGCGTTTCCGGACGGAATCGGCCTTTTACGGCAGCCGCTTGGTCCTGAAGACAGCGAACCCTCGTATCAACGCATGATGGGCGCACGGAACTGTGCAAGGTAAGCACTTCCGGCACTCCGCAGCCAAATAATGGGGACAGCAGCTATAGCAGACAACAGGTTGGGAGGCCATGTCAAGTTTTAGGACACTCGTGTGCCGTCTCGGTACACAGCGGGATTCGGTCTTTGGGATGGCCGCGTCTCGGGGCGTGAGCAAAAACAAACCGGCCCCGCGCGAGGCGAGGCCGGTGATTCTGATCCGAAGAATGTGCCGGGACTGTTCGCCTCCTACTGGATTTTGGCGAAGATGATGACCAGCGTGAAGAGGGTGAGCGACTCGATGAAAGCGAGGCCGAGCACGAGCAGAAGCTGGATGCCGGCGCGGGCGCCGGGGTTGCGGGCAAGCGCTTCGACGGCGCTGCCGGTGGCGCGACCCTGGCCGAGGCCGCAGAGGCCGGCGGCAATGGCGATGCCGAGACCGGCACCGATGGGGGCGAGGTTGATGGCACCCGATCCGCCATCGGCCAGAGCCGGGATGGCGAAGCAGAGGGTCGAGAGGACCATGAGGACGGATTGCAGTTTCTTCATTGCGTTTCTCCTGCTTCCCTATTTTGCGGTCGCCAGTGGGTGGTTGAGGCTCACCGAGCTGGCCCCCTCACGCTTGCGACCCTTGGCCGTTCCGAAGCGGAAGCGATTCTTCGGCGGCAAAATTTGTTTCAGGCACGGCACAGGCCAGCACCCAGCGGCTTCTAGTGTTCGTGCGAGACCGCCTGAGAGAGATAGATCATGGCCAGCAACATGAAGACGAAGGCCTGAATGATGGAGACCATCGCGTGAAGGCCGAGAAAGATGACCGGAATGCCGAGCGGCACCAGCGAAAAGAAGACCAGAGTGACGAGGTCGCTGGCGAACATGTTCGCGTAGAGACGGATGGTGAGCGACATGACGCGCGCGCAGTGGGAGATGATCTCGATGGGAAACAGAAGCGGCGCGATCCACCAGATGGGTCCGGCGAAGTGCTTCAGGTAGCCGACGAAGCCCTGCTCGCGGAAGCCGTGGTAGTGGTAGTAGACGAAGGTGGCCACGGCGATGCCGAGCGGAACGACGGGGAAGCTGGTGGGCGTGTCGATGCGCGGGATGAGGCCGAGGAAGTTGCAGCCGAGCACGAAGAGGAAGATGACCGTGACGAAGCTCTGGTAGCGCTCAAAGCCGTGGCCGATGATCTGGTGAGCCTGGCCGCCGACGAACTCATGGATGATTTCGGCGAACTGCTGCGGGACGGATGGCTTTTCCACGCTGAGCGTGAGGCGCACGAGCACGAAGAAACAGAACAGGAGTCCTGCGATCAGCAGTTCCAGCGCGTAGGCGTCGGAGATGGGCGCGGCGGGATATTTGGGCTGTACGCCGACGGCATGGAGCAGCGACGTGACAGCGCCGCCGAAGAGGTGGTTGAGGAGTCGAGTCCAGGCGAGAGTTTCGGGCATCGTCTTCGGTCTTTCCTAAGCAGCATCGGATCCGCGCAGAACCTTCAGCGCCTGCCATACAAGCGCCACGACGGCCAGCGCGAGGCCGCCAATCAGGCTGAACACGGAACCATGCAGAAACTTTAGGCTACCATAAATGGCGGCTGCAAAAAAGAGCAGGCGGAGCAGAAAGAGCGCGACCGAGAGCGTCGCGCCGCGCGGCATTCGCTGCGCGTCCATACGCGCGTTGAAGAGGCGAATGAGGCGCGCCCATTCGAAGACGCTGGCCACGGAGATGGCCGCGCCGACGGCCAGAAGCGCGCCGCTCTGCCAGCCGAGCGCGAAGCCCAGCAGCACGGCAAGCACGAGGCCGAGCACAGCCGTGAGCCACGCGGCGCGGCGCAGCAGGCGAGCCAGATCCGCGTCGTTGAATTCCAGGATGGGGTGCTCGGGTGTGTGCGGATGGGTTGCGGTGTTCGGCGTAAATCCGGACACGGATTCGGGCGTTAATTCGGATTTGGAATCTGGTTGGTTCATGGCTTGTCTTGCGCGCCTGGCTTGTTGAGCGGAGTGTTGCCGGATCGGCTGCGCGGCTGGCTGCCGGAGGCGAGCGCCATGCGGACGACGGTGACCATGCCGGAGATGAGTCCGAGAATGAGGCCGGGCAGAGTGGCCCAGTGGGTGTGGAAGTGGTGATCGATGGACCAGCCCGCGCCCCAGCCGATGACGAGCGCGCAGGGCAGGACGAGCGCAATCTGCATGAGGCTCTCGGCCTGTGCGAGGCCGCGCAGCGCTTCGGAGCCGCGCTGCGGCTTTGCGTTTTCGCTCGGCGATGGATTCTGGTAGGGCATCCCTGTTGGTTATACACAATCGCCTCGCGATGGGCGAGCATGACGCTGTGCGTTGAACAAACAGGACGCTGCGCTGTGGAATCTGTCCCTGCTCGATATACTGAATTTTCTGAGTGTGTTGCAGACAGGAAAGGATTGTCCGGTGGCGGAGTTCGAATCAGAGTTTGAGCGCAATCTCTTTGCGCTGCGGCAGGAAAAGCTGGACGCGATTGCCGCGCTGGGGCAGGCGCGTTATCCCAATCAGTACCGGACGACGCACACTATCGCCGCCGTGCGCGCGCAGTGGGGCGAGACGCCGGCGGAGACGCTGAACGGCACTGCGGAGCAGCCGGTCGAGCGCGTGGTGGTTTCGATTGCGGGGCGCATCATGGCGATTCGCGCGCAGGGCAAGGCAGGATTCGCCGCGCTGCAACAGAATGGCGAGCGGTTGCAGATGTATGTGCGTCAGGATGCGGTGGGCGAGGCTGGCTATGCGCTCTACAAGCTGCTGGACATGGGTGACCATATCGGCGTGACGGGCTACTTGTTTCGCACGCGCACGAACGAGCTGACGGTGCATGTGGAGACGCTGACGTTTCTGGCGAAGGCGATGCTGGCGCTGCCGGAGAAATATCACGGACTGGCGGATGTGGAGCTGCGGTATCGGCAGCGCTACGTCGATCTCTTTGCCAATCTGGACAGCCGCGAGGTTTTTGTGAAGCGGGCGAAGATTCTGCGCGCGATTCGGCGGTTTTTTGACGAGCGCGAGTATCTGGAAGTGGAGACGCCGATGATGCAGCCGATTGCGGGCGGCGCGGCGGCGCGGCCGTTTGTGACGCATCACAATGCGCTCGATCTGGACCTGTTTCTGCGGATTGCGCCGGAGCTGTATCTGAAGCGGCTGGTGGTGGGCGGGCTGGATCGCGTCTATGAGATCAATCGGAATTTTCGCAATGAAGGCGTTTCGACGCAGCACAATCCCGAGTTCACGATGCTGGAGTTCTATCAGGCGTATGCGAACTATCACGACCTGATGGACCTGACCGAGACACTGATTGCGCAGGTGGCGCAGGAGGTGAACGGGACGACGGTGGTCGAGTTCAACGGGCACACCATCGATCTGGCCCGGTGGCAGCGGCTGACGATGGTCGAGGCCGTGCGGCAGTACTGGCCGGTGGCGGCTGGCGAGTGTCCGGATCTGACGGCGCTGAGCGGCAAGGCGCTCTACGAATTGTTTGAGCAGCATGTGGAGCATCGGCTGATCCAACCGACGATCATTCACGAGTATCCGACGGAGGTTTCGCCGCTGTCGAAAGCGAAGCCCGACGACCCGGCGCATGTGGAGCGGTTTGAGTTTTTCATCGGAGGCTTCGAGGTCGGCAATGCCTTCAGCGAGTTGAACGATCCGGTGGAGCAGCGCAGGCGATTCGAGCAACAATTGGCGGCGCGCGAGGCGGGCGACGACGAGGCGCACCAGATGGACGAGGACTACGTGCGCGCGCTGAGCTACGGCCTGCCGCCGACGGGTGGCGAGGGGATTGGCATTGATCGGCTGACGATGCTGCTGACCGGCTCGCGCTCGATTCGCGACGTGATTTTGTTTCCGCTGATGCGGCCGGAAGCGCAGCGTCAGGAAATGCAGGGTGAGCAGGCAGCGGACGGCGGAGCAGAGGCGTGAAGATTCTGTTTGTGGGCGATGTCTTCGGCAGCGCCGGGCGCGGGATTGTGCGCGAGCATCTGGGCCATCTGCGGGAGACGCATGCGGTCGATCTGACGGTCGTCAATGGCGAAAACGCCGCCGGAGGATTTGGCATCACTCCGGCGCTGGCGGAAGAGTTGTTTGACCTGGGCGCGGATGTGATTACGACGGGCAATCACGTCTGGGACAAGCGCGAGTTGATGGACTATATGCGCTCTGTGCCGGAGACGAGCGATGCGCGCGCGCGGCGCGTGCTGCGCCCGGCGAATTTGCAGCATGGACTACCGGGCTTTGGCGTATACGAGGGAACCATCGCGCTGGGGCCGGAGGCGGGTACGCGATACGCGGTGGTGAACCTGATGGGGCGCGTCTTCATGAACGGGACGAACGATCCGTTTCATGCCGCGGATGAGCTGCTGCGGGCGATTTCGGCGCGCGTCGTTCTGGTGGATTTTCACGCCGAGGCGACGAGCGAAAAAGTGGCGATGGGCTGGCATCTGGATGGGCGCGTGACGGCCTGCCTGGGGACGCATACGCACATTCCGACGGCGGATGAGCGCGTGTTGCCGGGCGGCACCGCGTACCAGACCGACGTGGGGATGAGCGGGCCGTATGATTCGGTGATTGGCGTGGACAAGGATCTGGTTCTGCATCGGTTTCGGACGGGATTGCCGGGGAAGTTCGAGGCGGCAAAGGGGAATCCGAAGCTGTGCGCGACGCTGATCGAATGCGACGCGAGGACCGGGCGCGCGCTGCGGATTCAGCGGCTGCAACTGGGCGAGTGAGGCGGGATTTTTCGCGAATGAGCAGGTTGTATTTCGCAAGTCTGCACGGGCTTTGCGATGATTCCCTGCCCTGTTATGAACGAGAAGAATCTGTTGGCAAAGAAAAACGCCCGGCGAATCGCCGGGCGTTTGCTTTTGATTCAGCCCTGGTTGCGGATCTACAGCTTCTCGAAAAACTCGCAGACCGAGCAGGAGATGTAAACACCGCCCGGAACGCTGCGCTCACGATCCTTCACGCGCTTGACGATGCGTGTGGGCTTGCCACACTTGGGACAGTCGGTGGACTTTGTCGTGTCCATTGCTTTTTTGCGATCACCAGTTTTTGCAATCTTTGCCATGAGTGAGTTGATTTCTCCTTGGATTGTCTTGGCACACGCCTGCTCGTGGTCAACGGGAACAGGCGGCTTCAACGGCGTGGTCGTAGGGGCGCGCATCGGCGCTGCCAGCCGCGCGACTCACTGCTGATAGTTTACATGAGAGCCAGAGGCATCGGCAGGCGAGCTTTCCGGCGTCGCTTGAGCGGCCTGCGGATTCAAAGCCGGGTTTGCCGCAGGGTTCACTGTTGGCGAGGCGGCGAGAATCTGGACCAGCGGCGGAGCGGCTGGAGCTTCGTCGCGCGTGGCGGCTTCGTGCTGTCTGCGCGACGCCGCGTCGAGATCGACGGGGATGCCGCCCGGCACCAGCACGGGGGCGTTGTGAAGGAAGCTGAGGTCGCGCGTAACGCGGAGGAGCGCGACGATGGCAGCGAGCGCGAGAATCACCGCGAACCAGCTTCCGTTGAGGCCGTAATCGGCGCCGCCCCAGAAAACGGGCGCGTAGGCGTCGGACTGGATGACGGGTGAGTAGGAGGTTGCGCCGTTGACGGGCAGGCCAAAGAGCAGCGCCTGAGCGGCGATCCAGCCGAAGTGCAGTCCCCAGGGCAGCCAGAGCGCGCGCGTGCGGAGATAGGCGATGCCAAGCAGGAGGCCGAAGGCGAAGCAGAAGGCCGTGCTGGCGCGGCTTGCGCCGGGTGAGTTGATCTGCATCAGTCCGTAGAGGATGGCCAGCAGGAGCGCGGCGGAGGATTCGCCAAAGGCCCGCATCGCACACTGAAACGGATAGCCCTGAAAGACGATGGTGACGGCGAGCGTGGAAAGTGCGAAGAAGAACGCATCGACGAGCAGCCAGCCGAAGGCGCTTGCCGCGAGGTTGAGCCGGATGACCACGCCGCCGGTAAGCACGAGCGGCAGGAAGGCGACCAGCGCCATGGCCCAGCCGAGCGCGAGTCCGCGCGCTGCTTCGCCTTGCCAGCCTGGGCGGCGCAGAAAACCCTGTTCGGCTATCGGGTGCGGCTGGCGATCCTGGGTGAGGCCGAGAAAGCTGAAGCCGAGCAGGAGCAGAAAGGCCAGCATTGCCTGCTCCAGGATCGGCTCCCAGCGTCCGGTGGCCAGCCCCTGCGCACCGCGCTCGGCAATTACCCGCGCGATGAGAAAAACGACGACGGCCAGCAGCATGCGGCTGAAGGCGCGTGCGCGTTGAAATTGCGAGGTGCGCGGGTCGGCGATCATCATGACTCCGGGTGGTGTGCCTGACGGCGCAATTAACTCTCAGTGTAGAAGCGCGCGATCTGGCGGAATTTGGCCTGCCGCTGCGCGATCATCGTGTCCAGTGGCAGCGCCTGCAACTCCGCGAGGTGCCGCTGGAGATGGTCGCCGAGAAGCTCAGCGGCCGCATCGTGGTCAGCATGCGCGCCTTCGGGTGGTTCGGGCACAATCGCATCCACGCAGCCAAGCTCCAGCACCTCCTGCGCCGTGACGCGCATCGCCTCCGCTGCGCGCTCCTTGTGGGCGGCGTCGCGCCACATGATGGCCGCGCAGGCCTCCGGCGTGATGACGAAGTAGAGCGCGTTTTCCAGGATCAGCACGCGGTCCGCGACGGCCAGCGCAAGCGCGCCGCCGGAGCCGCCCTCGCCGCTGATGACGGCGATGGTGGGCACGCGCAGCCGGGCCATCTCGATCAGGTTGCGGGCGATGGCCTCGGCCTGACCGCGCTCTTCGGCTCCGAGGCCGGGAAACGCGCCGGGCAGATCGATGAAGGTGATGATGGGGCGGCCAAATTTTTCGGCAAATTTCATCACGCGCAGAGCCTTGCGATAGCCCTCGGGGTTGGGCATGCCGAAGTTGCGGCGCATTTTTTCTTTGGTCGTGCCGCCCTTGCGATTGCCGATGACCATCACTTCCTGGCCGCGAAAACGAGCCATGCCGCAGGCTACGGCCTCGTCGTCGCTGAAGGCGCGGTCGCCGTGAATCTCGCTGAAGTCGGTGAACAGCCGTTCGATCAGGTCCATGGGATACGGGCGCTTCGGATGCCGTGCGCGCTCCACCTTTGCCCACGCGGGCGATACGGCCCGCGCCTCAATTGCAATTCCCTGCGTCGTTTCGCTCATTGCGCTCAAATGAATCCGCCGATCACAAAATCATCGGACTCTCTGATTGTACGTTCCTGTGGCACGGGCGTCCAAACGATCCGTTTCGCGCTCATGAAAGCACCTGGACCGAGCCGCGTCCGAGAATCTCCTCGACGGACTCGATCCAGCCGCGATCCGCGGCGACGGAGGCCCCGCGCGGCTCCAGAACGACTTCGAATAAGTCCGGTTTTTTCAGGTGAATCATGAGTTTTCCCGGCCCGGGCGCGGAGTCGATGCGCTGGCGAAGCGCCTGCATGGATTCCTCACTCACGCGATCCAGGCTGGCGCGGATGCGCACGGCGCGCGGGAGCTTGATCTCGACATCGTCGAGTGGCTGCACGGCTTCGATGGCGAGCTTGGGCGCGGAGTCTTCCTCGCCGATGAGCGCGCCGCGCAGCAGGACGGGGGCTTCGGTTTTGAGCTGCTCGGCAAGCCGTTCATAATCCTTCGCAAAGCAGATGACCTCCATCTTTCCGGTTGCGTCCTCGATCTGGCCCTGCGCATACATCTTGTCGTTGCGGCGGCTTTTGGCCGCGCGCATGCCGACGAGGACGCCGGCGACGGCAATCTCCGACGCTGGATCACGCTGCTGGCCCCAGCGCGGCGCGGAGGGCGGCTTCATCTCCAGCGCGTCGGCGACGCTGACGACGCCGCTCAGGTTGCGCAGCTTCTCGGCGTATTTGTCGAGCGGATGGCCGGAGACGAAGAAGCCGAGCACCTCTTTTTCGGCAGTCAGCCGCTGGTTTTCTTCCCACTCGGCGACGCGCGGCAACTCGTCAGCGCCCCTGCCCGGCGCGGCGTCTTCGTTGAATAAGCCGAAGAGGCCGTGCTGGCCCTGCGCAGCGTCCTTTTGCGCCTTTTGCGCGCGTTCAATGGCTTTGTCAATCGCGGCGGTCAACTGCGCGCGGCTGCCCATGCAATCGAGCGCTCCGGCCTTGATGAGCGACTCGATGACGCGCTTGTTCATCAGGCGCAGGTCGATGCGTTCGCAGAAATCCCAGAAGCTGGAAAAGGTTTTGCCTTCGCTTTCGAGGGCGCGCCGAGCGGTGAGGATGGATTCAATCGCGTTTCCGCCGACGTTTTTGATCGCGGTGAGGCCGAAGCGGATGGCGTCACCGCTGGGCGTGAAGTGAGCGCCGGAGTAGCGTACATCGGGCGGCTCGACGCGGATGCCCATTTCGCGGCACTCCTGAATGTACTTGACGACATTTTCGGGCTTGGAGATTTCCGACGTGAGCAGCGCGGCCATGAACTCGACGGGATAGTGTGTCTTCAGATACGCCGTCTGATAGGCCAGCAGCGCGTAGGCGGCGGAGTGGGATTTGTTGAAGCCGTAGCCGGCGAATTTCTCCATCTGGTCGAAGATTTCACCGGCTGGCTCGCGCGGCAGTCCGAGTCCTGCCGCGCCCTCCATGAAGCGCGTCCGCTGGCTGGCCATTTCGGCAGGATCTTTTTTGCCCATCGCGCGGCGCAGCAGGTCGGCCTCGCCGAGCGAATAGCTGGCAAGCTTGTTGGCGATCTGCATGACCTGTTCCTGATAGACGATGACGCCGAGGGTTTCCTTGAGCAGGCTCTCAAGTTCCGGCAGCAGGTATTCGACTTTGCGCCGACCCCACTTGCGCTCGATGAAGTCGTCGATCATGCCACCCTGAATCGGGCCGGGGCGATAGAGCGCGTTCAGCGCGGTCAGGTCTTCGATGGACTCCGGCTTGTAACGGCGCAGCACGTCGCGCATGCCGCCGGACTCAAACTGGAAGACGCCGGAGGTGAGCGCGCGATGGAAGACTTTTTCGTAGGTCTCCTTGTCGTCGAGCGGAATGGTTTCGATGTCCAGCGTACGGTCTTCGAGTGCCTCGCCTTCAACGGGCTGGCTGCGATTCTGGCGGATCAGCTCGAGCGCGTCGGTGATGACGGTGAGCGTGGTCAGGCCGAGGAAGTCCATCTTGAGCAGGCCCATTTTTTCGACCGCCTTCATGTCATAGGCGGTGACGATTTCATCGTTTTTGGTCTTTGCGATGGGCACCAGTTCGGTGAGCGGTCGCGGTGCAATCACCACTCCGGCGGCATGCACGCCGGAGCCGCGGACGAGGCCCTCAAGCTTGCGCGCGGTGTCGATCAGTTCGCGGATCTGAGCGTCGTTTTCGTAGACTTTGCTCAGCTCGGGCTGCTCTTCGAGCGCCTTGTCGATGGTGATGCCAATCGTCGGCGGAATCAGTTTGGCGATGCGGTCCACGTCGCCGTAAGGCATGTCCATGGCGCGGCCGCAGTCCTTGATGGCCGCCTTGGCCGCCATGGTGTTGAAGGTGATGATCTGCGCCACCTGTTCGCGGCCATATTTGCGGGTGACGTAGTCGATGACCTCGCCGCGACGGTTCATGCAGAAGTCCACGTCGATGTCGGGCATCGAGATGCGCTCCGGGTTGAGGAATCGCTCGAAGAGCAGCGCATTCTGAAGCGGATCGATGTTGGTGATCTCCATGACGTAGGCGACGAGCGAGCCGGCGGCGGAGCCGCGACCGGGGCCGACGGGGATTCCGTGCTCGCGCGCATATCGGATAAAGTCCCAGACGATAAGAAAATAGCCGGAATACTTCATCTGTCGGATGATGCCGATCTCGCGCTCCAGCCGCGCCTCGTATTCGTGGAGCGCCGAGCGCAACTGCCCGCGCGCCTGCAAGTGGCGGATGGCCGTTTCGAGACGCTTGCGATAGCCTTCGCGGCAAATCTCTTCAAAGTAGCTGTCGATGGTGTGGCCCGCCGGAACGGCAAACTCCGGGAAGGGATTGTCCACCTTGCTGAGCTTCAGGTTGCAGCGCTCGGCGATCTCCTGGGTGCGCGTGAGGATGTCATGCCGATCCGGGAACAGGCGCTCCATCTCGTCGGCAGTCTTGACGTAGAACTGGTCGGCGTCGAAACGGAAGCGGTTCGCGTCCCGCACCTTGGCACCGGTCTGGACGCAGAGCATGACATCGTGCGGCTTGTGGTCATCTTCGCAGAGGTAATGCGAGTCATTGGTGGCCACGAGCGGAATTTCCAGTTCGCGCTCCAGACGGTAGAGGTCCTTGTGAATCTGCTTTTCCTGAATCAGCCCCTGATCCTGAATTTCGAGGTAGAAGTTTTCCCGGCCAAAGATGTCGCGGTACTGCGCCGCAGTCGCGCGCGCGGCCTCGTATTCGCCGGCCAGGAGCTTTTCGCACAGCTCGCCGGACAGGCAGCCGGAGAAACCGATCAGCCCCTCGGCGTGTTGCGCGAGATAAGCCTTGCTGACGCGCGGTTTCTTGTAAAAGCCGTGAACCGAGGCCTCGGAGGTGATGCGAATCAGGTTCCGATAGCCTTCCTCGTTCTGCGCCAGCACCAGCAGGTGGTTATATTTGTCGCCGCCCGGGTCGGCACGATGGTCCTCGTTTTTGCAGATATACAGCTCGCAGCCAAGAATCGGCTTGACGCCTTTCTTCTTTGCCGCATCAAAGAAATGGACAGCGCCGTAGATGTTGCCGTGGTCGGTCATGGCCACGGAGTTCTGGCCAATGCTGGCGACCCGCTCGACCAGCTTGTCCACGTCGCAGGCGCCGTCAAGCAGGGAGTAATCCGTATGGAGGTGGAGATGCGTGAACTCGGCCATAATCTGCACCCATTGTAGGTGCTGAGCGAACGCTCGAAACTCCCGGCCGGGGGCGATCCGTGAGGAAAATCCGGTACAAAACCAACGGCGCTTCGTTCGCTCCCGTTCGCCGCCATCCTGCGAATCCCGCGAACGCAGCCGGGGCGCGGCAGAAACCCAATTCCAAATCCTTCAGGAGTGAAAGTTCATGCAAAAACTGACGAGGCGAAAACTGACGGGAATGATTCTGGCGGCGGCTTGCGCCTGGATGCTCCCCTTGGCAAAGGCGCAAACCCCCAGCTCGGCCCCGACCGGAGGCGATTCCGGTTCCTCCGCCAGCTCCGGCTGCGACCTGATTGTGCATGTGGACGGACTGCGCAATGCTCACGGCGTGGTCGGCACGACCGTCTTCAACAGCCCCGCAGGCTGGCCGGAGAACAACGACAAGGCGCTGCGACATGGACCCTCCCCTATCGTGATGCTGCCCACAGGCCCGGCATCCACCAAAGTCTGGAAGGGATTGCCACCGGGCGACTACGCCGTGGCCGCCATTCATGACGAGAATGAAAATCACAAGCTGGACCGGAACTTCTTCGGTTTCCCCATTGAAGGCTTCGGTTTTGCCAACAATCCGGGGGTGGGGATGTCCGCTCCGTCCTACAAGAAGGCGCTGGTGCATCTGACCTGCCCGTCGACGGAGATCGAAATCCACATTCAGTACAGGTAAGGCCGACTTGATCGCTCGCTGGAGAATGGCCGGAGATTTTTTGCAACTTTTGCAATCCGTTTCTGGCCCTGAATCGTACCTCGCCTGAAAGCGCGATTTTCCCTTCGGCTTTCCGTGTTGTTTTCAGAAGCGGCGGTCAAATGACGGCGTGCAAATGACAGCGGGATAGAGGTGCTCGTTTCGATCCATTGCACCTCTATCTGAGGAAAAGATTGTACTTTGTGGAAACGTAGCGGATAAATTCGGTTACGATGGAATTTGGTCAGGGATCGCAATCCCCAGATGTTGCGTCCCTGGGAGAACGAACGTGCATCCCGCGTGTAAGAAATGTGGCTCCACGACGACTCGGCGCACACGACGCAAAACGACCCTCTCCCACCGTCTGCGCTATTGGTTTGGCTTTTATCCGTGGGAGTGCCTGACCTGCCAGGCGCGGTTCTTCAGCCAGCAGCGTTATCCGCGTGGTGCGCGAAACCAGCACGGCGAGGTTTATGTTGGCGAGAAGAATCAGTCTGCCCCTGACGGAAAATCCGTGACAGAGAATCAAAACTGAAATCCACCCCTGTTTCGACGAGCGTGCACAAGAAAACCCCGGAGAATGGCTCCGGGGTTTCTGCTTTTAACGTTTCTTTTTTCTGGTCACGGGCTTTGTTGCGGAGCGGACTGGTTTTCCCGCCTTCACCGCCTTTTTCACCGGAGCAGACCGAGCTGCCGGTTTCGCCGTCTTCGCCGAGCGAGCGGGTTTGGCCTTCGCTGCCGGGCGTTTTGCCGCTGGTTTCGCGGCTGATTTCTTCGCCGACGGCTTCGCAGCAGCCTTCGGGGCCGTTTTTGGCGCGTTCTTCGCCGACTTCGTCGGCGAAGTTTTCGGCTTTCCGGATTTTGACGCCACCGATTTCGCCACAGAGACTTTGACCTTCGCAGGTTTTGCCATAACCGCCGGTTTTGCCGTAGCGGTTTTCGTCGGCTTCGCCTTTTCCGCCTTTGCCTCAACCTTTGAGGCTGGTTTTGCAGCGGTCGTGGTCGGAGTCCTGGGTGCCGGTTTCGCAGCGGGTGCTGCGACTTTGGTCGCCTTCTTTGATTTTGTGCCTGGCTTTTCCGCCCGCGCCGCAACGGCGGGGACGGGCTTCGAGCCGACTTTGCCTTTGGCAGCCTTGTTGCCACGGCCGACGACGGCCTTCGGTTCATCTTCCTCGTCGTCGTCCATATCCTCGGTCTCGTCGGCGCTCACGGAATCGCGTGCGAAGACATCATCATCCTCGGCATCGTCCTCATCGCCCAGAATGCGGCCTTCATCGCTGTCACCGATGCGGAAATCCAGTTCCACGCCGTCCTCGTCCAGATCGCCGACGTTTTCCTCGGAGTCATCCTCGTCCTCTTCGACGACGCGGGCCTTGACGCGCGGCTCCGCTCCACGGCGCGCGCGGCTGCGTTTGTAACTGGGCGGCGGAGCGGGCGCGGGCGGCGAATGCGGCTCCAGAAACGCGCGCATCTCCTCGTCGGCCTGCAACTCCCCGTCGATCAGCCGCAGGAAGATTCGCCGCACCAGGTCACCGTATTCGGGAAGCTCCGGCGTGATGCGCATCTCGGCCATCATAGCCACCGGCAGCTTCTGGCGATGCTCCGGCCAGGTCTTCAGGAAGGCATCAAATTTCTCCCTGATCGCCGCCTGCTTTGCCGTGAATCCAAGCCAGACCACGGCCTCCGGCGCAAAACTGGTGAGCAGGTTGTAGCAGGCGGAGGGTCGTGCATTGTCCTTCGCCGTCATCGCTTTTGCCAGCTGCGCCGCGCTCGCCTCCAGACCCTCCCATGCCTTGACGAATCCTGGCCGGAGGAGCTTGTCCTTCAGCGCGGCCTGATCCTTCGCGGAGAGCTTTGCCGTGAGGAAATGGGCCTGAGCCGTGGACAGGTCGGCATGTACGCCCTGCACGGCCAGCTGGATCGAGAAATCATGCAGCGCCTGCAGCTTCTCCACATCCACCTTTGCAGCGGTCCAGGCCGGGAATAGCGCCTTCATCCAGCCATCGGCCTCATGCGCGGCGATGACCTTCAGCGCTTCTTCCTCGTGGAGAATCTGCTCCAGTTCGCGTCGTCGCTCCTCTTCGGAGAGATACTGGATCATCGACTCTTCGCGGGCGTTATCGTAGCGGCGCTGCGTCCGCTCCTCAAACTGAAAGCCGAGCCGCACACGCAGCCGCGAAGCTCGCACCAGACGGGCGGGTTCCTCCAGAAAACCGTAGTTGGAAACCAGCCGCAACTGCCGCAGTTCCAGGTCGGCGATGCCGTTCAGCGGGTCCATCAGCAGGCCGTAGGAGCCGTCGTTGAGCGAGATCGCCATCGCGTTGACGGTGAAGTCGCGCGAGCGCAGGTCTTCGTGGATGGATGCCCAGGTGTAAACCGGCTTGCCGCATTTGGGATAATCCGCGTGGCGCGCAGAGGCGATCTCCAGCAGAACACTGCCCGGAAAACGCAGCGAAAGCCGCCGCGCGGAAGCATTTTCCCACCAGGCGGTTGCGCCCTGCGCCACCAGAGTCTTCCTGAGGTCGGCTGTGTTGCCGTGGACGACGACCTCCAGCTCGCGGACGGAATTGCCGCTCACGAGGTCACGGACGGCGTCACCGACAAGAAAAACCGGCATCTGCGCCTGGCGCGCCGCCTCACGCACGGCTCGCAGAGCAGACTGCTGGTGGTTGCTCAGGCGATTTTCCAACAAATAGACGAAATCAGGCATCTCGGCTCGTACTCTCCTGACAGGAGTGTTCCATTAAACTGCTGAATGGAAAGCACTTGAACAAATCCCCAAAAGACCGGGCAACCAGAGTACGTTAACACAACGGAAACCCGTTGGCTAGGGTAAATCCGCGCCGGGCAATAGCTTGCGCCTCCACAGACACCGCCATCGCGCCCGCGCCACGCTCCGCCCGTCGTCCGCTACAATCAGTGCATGACTCTGGCGGAACTGGCCGAGCGGCTGAAGGCAACTCTCGATGGCGATGGCTCCGTCGAGATTCTCGGAGTGCAGGGGCTGGAAGAGGCTGCTCCGACCGACCTGACTTTCTTGGCCAACCCGCGCTACGCCGCGCTGGCTCGCACAACAAAGGCCGGAGCCATACTGGTCACGCCGGAGTTCCCTTCCCTGGCCACGCCCACGCTGCGGCTGGCCAATCCCTACCTGGCTTTCGCTCAGGCTCTTGCGATCTTTCACCAGCCACCTGTTTATCCTCCGGGCATTCACCCGACAGCTGTCATCGACTCGACGGCCAGAATCGCCGCGGACGCGCACATCGGAGCCTATGCCGTCATTGGCAGAGAGGTCGAGATCGGCCCTGGCGCGGTTATTCTGCCCCATGTTGTGATTTATGACCGCGCGAAGATCGGCGCTCACTTCTTTGCGCACGCTCACGCGGTGGTCCGCGAGAGCTGTGAACTGGGGGACCATGTGACGCTGGAAAACGGCGTCATCGTCGGAGCGGACGGCTTTGGTTTTGCTCGTGACGAGCAGGGCCGCTGGCAGAAAATCCCGCAGACCGGCCCGGTGCGCATCGGCTCCCATGTGGATATACAGGCCAACGCCTGCGTGGATCGCTCGAGCGTTGGCAGCACTGTTATCGGCGACGGCACCAAGATCGACAACCTTGTTCAGGTGGGTCACGGATCGCGCGTC
This sequence comes from Acidobacteriota bacterium, assembly GCA_021846275.1. Classification (GTDB taxonomy): domain Bacteria; phylum Acidobacteriota; class Terriglobia; order Terriglobales; family Acidobacteriaceae; genus Acidicapsa. Next base: position 636,869 of record JAJZBZ010000001.1, on the reverse strand, counting down.
GGCAGCCACACGATGCTCTGCGCTCAGGTTGGGCTGGCTGGTTCCTCCGTCGTAGGCTCAAGCGCCATTCTGGCCGGACAGGCAGGCGTGGCCGGCCACTGCGAACTCGGCGACAGCGTCATTCTGACCGCGCAGTCCGGCGTTTCGCATGACGTTCCGGCCGGCAAAATGATCTCCGGCTCGCCCGCCTTTGACAATCGGCTCTGGCTGCGCGCGGTCAGCCTTTTTCAACGGCTGCCGGAGCTGGCTCGTCGGCTGAGCGCGCTGGAAAAACGCATGGAGGCGGCTGCGATCAACAGGGAGCCGGCAAACCACTCCAACGGAGGCGCGGAATGAAAGCACACACACTCGCCAGAACTGCTCTCGCAGCGGTGGCTTTCCTTGCCGCGCTGGTTGCCATCGGCTGCAAGGAGTACCGTTCCTTCTGGATCAATGTGACCGTCGTGAACCAGACTGGCGCGCCGGTGCGCGATATTGAGGTCGATTACCCCATTGCCAGTTTCGGCATCAACCTGCTCGCGCCCGGAGCGGTCTACCACTATCGGCTGAAGGTGAACGGCCACGGACCGATCAGCGCGCAGTACCTGGGCGCGATGGACAAGACGATCCATGCCGCTGGTCCGGACGTGCGGGACAACGAGCAGGGGCAGTTGACGATTTCGCTGTTGCCGCAGGAAAAGATTCAGTTTGCGCCGCAGTTTTCGATGGGACATTGACGAGGTGTGCCGCGGGAACATCCTGCGGTGCCATCCACTTTGATCCCACCAAATATGACTCCAGGAAATATCGTTGACTGACCGTGCAAGATTAGAGTTGACGAAAAGATTCTCGTATTTTCTTCTGAAAAGGCGAACCTTGTTCGGGTTCCAGCCGATGTAGTTCCTGATAGTTTCGTTCGACTGCCGAAGTTGCATGCGAGCACTCCGAGCGGCTGAGCATTCGGTCAGGAAGAAACCAGGGAAGACACACTGGACAAGATGGTTACAAGCCGAGCATTCCGATGCAGCCGATCCCTGCTGCGCATGGTGGCGCTGGTCTGCATGCTGGTGATTGCCATTGTCTCTGCGCATAACTTCGCCGCCGATCGGCCTGGCTTTGATGTGATCTGGTTTGCTGACGGAATTTTGCTTGCCGTGCTGCTTTTGGTTCCACGCTGGTGCTGGCGATGGTATCTGCTGGCTGGTTTCGCAGGCATGTTCGTGGGCAGCGCGCTGATTCATGAGACGGTGACTCGCAATCTTTTCTTCAATGCACTGAACCTGCTGGAAGTGTGGTTGCCTGCGCAGTTGCTGCGGCCAAAATCCACCATTCTGCCGGAAATTGCGCGGCTGGGCTACCTGGGTCGCTTTGTCGCTTTTGTCTGCGTGCCGGGCCAGCTTGTTTCCGCGCTGCTCAACGGGGCGCACAATGCGCTGCTGCACGAGCAGCCGTTCTGGCCCAGCGTCGCGCAGTGGTTTCTCGGCGGATGCCTGGGCATCTTCTGCGTGACGCCCGCAGTAGTCGCCATCCTGCGCACACGCCCCCGACGCAGGCGTCGGGTGGGCCGTCGCTGGTTTGTTCTGGCATCCTTTCCGCTCGTCACTGTGGGCATCTTTACACTCGCGCACATACCGACGCTTTATCTCACTTTTCCGCTGCTCGTCGTCATCACCCTCGAACTGGGAGTGGGCTGGGCCTCGGCGTGCGTGCTTTTTTCGGCTGCATTTGGCGGCTGGACTACCGTACACGGTCGCGGACCCATCGCCCTGAACCCGCTGTTGGAACCCTATCAGCGTGCGATTTTCTTTCAGCTTTATCTGGCCTCTCAGTTGTTCGTTGTCTATGCACTTTCCATTCCGCTCGATAAACTGCGACGAACCCGTCATGAGCTGAAACGTACCGCTTTGATGCATCGACTGCTCACGGAAACCTCGCGCGATGTCATCATCTACGCGGATATGACAGGTCGCAGGAAGTGGATTTCCAGCAGCGTGGAAGCGATGACCGGCTGGCAGCCGGAAGATTTGCTGGATAAGACATTCCATGACATCGTTCATGCGGACGATGTGGCAGTCATCGACGCAACGTTTGAGCAGCTTGGCAACGGAGCCGATGGCGGCACCTGCGAATATCGTGTGCGCAGAAAGGACGGGAACTATTTCTGGGTCGAGGCAAGCGTGCGCGTCTATCGCGACGAACGCAGTGGCAGGCCGCTGGGCATTCTGAACGTGGTGCGCGACATTCACGACCGTAAGCTGGCCGAGGAAAAACTGCAGGCCGCTTATCACACGATGGAGGGACTGGTCACCGTCGATGCCCTGACGGGCGTGGCCAATCGCCGACGATTTGACGAGGCGCTGGCCAGCGAATGGCGGCGCAATCTGCGCGACGGCACACCGCTCTCGCTGCTCTTTCTCGACGTGGATCGATTCAAGCTCTACAACGACACGCTGGGCCACCTGCGCGGAGACAGTTGCCTGCGCCAGATTGCCGAATCCGCGCTGGACGTGGTGCAGCGGCCAGCCGATCTGATTGCCCGCTATGGCGGCGAAGAGTTCGCCGTGATTCTGCCCGGCACCGACAGCGCCGGAGCCATGGACATTGCCGAGGATATTTGCGAAGCCGTGCGCAGGCGCAGGCTGCCGCATCCGGCTGTGGATACCGGGCATGTCACCGTCTCCATCGGCTGCGCCACGATGGTGCCGCGACCGGGCGCGACGGCGCTGGAACTGACGGCGCGCGCTGACCAGGCTCTCTACGACGCAAAGAGCAAGGGTCGGGATCGGGTCTGCCGATTCAACGGACCGTATCTGCCATCAATCCAATCGGCAGCCTCAATGCCCGGGCAACCGGAGCCTGCGCCGACGGAGCAGAATGACACTCAGGATCAGGAGACAAAAAACGGTCTTGCGCTGAATCGGGGTGAGCCGCAAATGAGTCGGCATCCGGCCAAAGCCAGCGCGCCTTTGACGAAGTCCTCCGACGCCCGTGAGATGCAGCCGGGAGACTGATGCGCGCGATCGGCGGCGGGACTCAGATCAGTGAACCATGCTCTTGAACATGTCCGACTTCAGGAGCGCCTGAAAATCATCATCGCTCGCGCCGAAGTGGATGCTCAGCATTCCGCCGCTGGAACTGACGGCGGCGTCATTCATGGCCAGTTTTTCGCTGTCGGTTCCGCTCATCTTCTTGTAGAGGACCGCGGCGTTCAGCAGCGAGGAGATCGTTGCAGCGGCGAAGTTGTCGCTCGACTGCACGTTCAGGTCAAAGCGCACGCCGTGCTGGAAGTCCATCGAGTAGTAGCTGCCGAGCAGAAGATTTTTCACAGAACTGAAGTCCGTCACGGAGCCGGCCATCTGGCCCATCTGGCTCATTAACTGCTTCATCATCGTCTGCGTGCCCTTCTGGTCCAGAATGCTCCACAGCGGCGAGCTGTCCACGCTCTGCATCTCGCCCATCATCTGGTTGTTGCTCAGGAAACCCTGCGCCATGCCGTCACGCACATTGATGGCCGCTTTCACGGACTCCAGCGTGCCGAAGACCATCGTCGATTCATCCAGAAAGACCACGCTCATGCCGGAAGCTCCCAGCGGATAGATCGTCGTCGTGCGCAGCTTCGTGGCCTTCATGTGCTTCTTGTTGAAGTTGGCAATCACATCCTGCACGGGAAACTGCCCCTGCGCGACGCCCACGGTCTCCACATCGTCGGAACCGGGCTTGGTGCGATAGAGAATGAAGGCAAGCTGGTCCAGGTCGTTGTTGTCGTTCAGCCCGGCTTTTTGCAGCGTGTCTTCGAGCCGTTTCAGCTCCGGCGGCATCACCTGGCTTCGCAGTTGCATCGCCACGGGCGAGTTCTGCATGACGCGATAGTCCACGACCACCATCTGCTGCACGTCATAGGGAATCGCCGACCTTGCATCCGAGGACAACTGCGCGGCAAACCCGCTGCTCATTGCGCACACCAGCGCCAGCACCGCAAACCATTTCATCTGTCTCACTCTTTCGTTCTCCTTCATTTTCACGCCGCATGCACGGGTGGCACACGAGCAAGAGATTCATCTTTTGCCGACGATGCCGGATACAGTCATTTCCTCAGGCCACTCCATCGGGGACTTCAACCTGCGTTCGATTACCTTTATCTCCGGATCGAACTCAATACTTAGACGCATCCACTCGCTGTCGCGCTCATAGGCGTGTTCCGGCAGCAGGCCAATCAACTCCGTGCGCACCAGCCCTACCCGCTGTTGCATGGCCAGTTCAGCGGCCTTTTCATAGGCCGCCGAGATCGAAACCGCATGCAAATCCGTAATGTTCATCGAGAGCTGGGCCTGCCCGCGCACGATCACGCCCATCGCCTTCACACCCGGCAATCCGCCGGATGAGGCGCGAATCCGCTTTGCCATCTGGCGCACAACCGATACGTCCTGCGTGTCGAAGTAAATGTTAAACGCCACCAGAAACCGTCGCGCACCCACCGCGCTTGCTCCAGCCGTCGCGTGCAGCTCCGGACCACCCTGATCCGGGCAGCGCGCGTGATCCCGCAGCACCAGCTCGCGCAGCTCCTCGAACTGCCCGCGCCGCACGTCCTCCAGATTTGCCCGATCCGGCCGCGAAGCCGCCGCGCCGTAGTAGTAGACCGGCACCGCATGGCGACGCCATATCTCAGCGCCGGCCTGCCGCGCCAGCAGCGCGCACTGCTCCAGCGTTATCCCCCGCACCGGCACAAACGGGACCACGTCCGCCGCACCCATTCGTGGATGGACACCCTGCTGCCGCGTGAGGTCGATCAGTTCCGCAGCGCGACCGACGCCGCGCACGGCCGACTCGACCACCGCATGTGGCTCCCCGGCCACCGTGACCACGGAGCGATTGTGGTCGGCATCCATCGACCAGTCCAGCAGCCTCACGCCGTCCACGCGCATCGCGCTCACGATCGCGCGCACAACGTCCTCATCCCTGCCCTCGGAGAAATTGGGCACGCACTCGACCACCGCATCCGTCATCGCTACTTCCACCACGTATATCCAATCTGCAGTTGCAGGCTGGAGTTCACGCCGGGATTTTTGTCACCCAGCGAGGCCGAGGAAATATGCACCGCGTTCAGGCCCACATCAAAAGACCGTCCCTGGCGAAGAAAGTAATGAAACCCGATGCCGCCCTGCGGGGAAAAATTGAAGACCGACGTTCCGCCCGGCGTGCCATGCGGCACCAGCAGGGTCGGGGGAAATTTGTGCGTCGTATAGACCGACCCGCCGGCAGCCTGGAACCACGGCTGGATCCGACGTGAGCGCGTGAGAAAATTCCAGCGAAAGATCACCGGCTCGATGCTGACGCCGGTGAAAACGCCTCCGCCGTAGTTCTGCACGACCGGCTGGCCGTTGCTGATTACCGTCTGCGAGTAGGGTGCCGGCGTAATCGCCTGCCAGTAGGGCAGGATCTCCACGCCAAACTCAAACTGGCCGCTCAACGGCCCCGCATGAATGATCGGCGTGAGCACCTTGCCCGCCTGAACGCCCGCCCACACAAAGTGATAACTCGCGTGGCCGTACAGGCCGTTGCCGCCGTTCAACAACGGGCCGAACTCCCAGCGTTCGTGCGTGCGCACATCGCCCGCCCAGTCCAGCGTGTTGTCTTTTGCCGCCGCCTGCGCATGAGCCGCAACGGCGCTTGCCAGACAGCAGGCACCAGCCAGTGCCAGCACCGCGTTTCTCCTTCGATTCAAAACCGCCACCTCATGACCCTGTAAATTTTCACTCCACTGACGACCACGGAAAAGGCCGCCTCGACCGGCGGCCTGATCTTCCAGCCTCAATCGGCGTAACTGCCTTTTCAACCCGCAGCGGCTTCCATCGCCGCCGCATCCATGTCGAAGTTCGAGTACACGTTCTGCACGTCGTCGAGGTCTTCCAGAGCATCGAGCAATCGGATCATCTGGTTGGCCGACGTGCCTTCGAGCGTTGTGTAGGTGCTGGCCACCATCGTGACTTCGCTCACCACGGTTTCGATGCCGGCAGCCTTCACCGCGTTGGCCACGGCTTCGTAATTCGCCGGATCGGTGAGAATCTCCCACGAATCCCCCTCGTCGCTCAGATCATCGCCACCATGCTCCAGCACGATGTTCATGAGCTTCTCTTCGTCGGCTGCGCTCTTTTCAATGCCGATCACGCCCTTCTTGCTGAACATGAAACGCACCGAGCCGGATTCGCCGAGGTTGCCGCCGTGTTTGGAGAAGGCATGGCGGACTTCGCTGACCGTGCGGTTGCGATTGTCCGTGAGCGTGTCGACGATCAGCGCGACGCCTCCAGGTCCGTAACCCTCGAAGGAAATCTCCTCGTAGGTTGTGCCTTCGAGTTCTCCGGTGCCGCGCTGGATGGCGCGCTTGATGTTGTCCGCCGGCATGTTCTCGGCCTTTGCCGCCGCAATCGCCGCGCGCAGCCGTGGATTGCCGTCCGGATCACCGCCGCCGGACTTGGCCGCAACGGTGATTTCCTTGATGAGGCGCGTGAAAATCTTGCCGCGCTTGGCATCGAGCGCGCCCTTTTTGTGCTTGATTGTGGCCCATTTGGAATGGCCGGACATAGGAAACCTCAGCTTGCAGAATCGTTCAGCGGAGTTGCACAGCGGAGTTCTGAAGCAACTGCCTTCGCCTTCAGAAGTATAGCATTTTCCCACAGTTCCACTGGCTGCTTCCGGCGCTGCCAGAGCCGTTTCGGAATTTGATCCGGCGCAACCAAAAGGTTGTTTTGCGGCGCAGTTTCGCGGCTTTTTCCGTGCAAATTCCCGCCCGGCGTGCCATGCTGTAAGGGTAATTCGCGTGGAATACTTCCCGATTGCGGCCGTTTATCAGCTGCCACTCCATGCGGATTGCGGGTCAGATTTATGGATTGTGATTGTCTATCCCTCGCCGAGGGTGAGTCCGCACGCATCTGGCGCGCCGAAGACATTGGCGACGTGGAGTTGCTCCACGCGCGTTATATCTCCCACACCTTTGCCCGCCACACCCACGACGGATTCGCCATTGGCGTGATCGAAGAGGGCGTCGAAGCCTTTCACTATCACGCGGCGCGCCACACCGCTCCCGGCGGCAGCATTGTTGTTTTCAATCCCGGCGAGGTACACACCGGCGAAGGCGCAACCAAGGAAGGCTGGCGCTTTCGGATGTTTTACTTTGATCCGGCAATCCTGCAACGCGCGGTCTCGGAGTTTTCCGGCGCGCAGCGGGACATTCCCTTTTTTGCTCAGCCGATCATCCACGACGAATCCCTCTTCGACGCTCTGCGTCGGCTTCACTGCTGCCTGGAGGCCGAGCCGATTGTGCTGGAGCGCGAGTCGCGCTTCCTGCTGGCGCTGGCTCACCTGGCCGCCCGCCACGCCGACGACCGCCCCTCCGCCGCCGCTGCGGGCAACGAACCGGGCGCGGTGCGCAAGGTCAGGCGCTATCTGGAAGAGCGGTACATGGAAAACGTTACGCTCGATGAACTGGTGCATTTGACCGGACTGAGCGCCTTTCACCTGCTGCGCGTCTTTCGCAATGCCACGGGCATGCCGCCGCATCTCTATCTGGAACAGGTGCGCGTTCACCGCGCCCGGGCAATGCTGCGCTCCGGCTCCAGCATCGCCGATGTCTCGGCCTTCACCGGCTTTGCGGACCAGAGCCATTTCACGCGCCACTTCAAGCGCATGACCGGCGTGACGCCGGGCCAATACAGGAAAACAGCAATTTCGTTCAAGACAATCGTATCCGCATAGGTAAAGAGTGAATCCCGATCAACATTTCCGGTAATCAATGGCCGGTTGTCAATGGAGGGATTCACCATGTACTTCAAGCAGTTCTATCTGGGCTGTCTGGCCCATGCCTCTTACCTGATCGGCTCCGAGGGCGAGGCCGTCGTGGTCGATCCGCAGCGCGATGTGGAGATTTACCTGCAGGAAGCCGCCGAGCAGCACCTGACCATCCGCTGGATTCTGGAGACGCATCTGCATGCGGACTTCGTCAGCGGCCACTGCGAGCTGGCTGAGCGAACCGGCGCGACCATCGTGATGGGCGCGCGCGCCGGAGCGACTTTCCCGCACCGCGCGGTTCAGGATGGCGACGAGATTCAGGTCGGTTCGGTGAATCTGCGTTTTCTGGAGACGCCAGGACATACGCCGGAGGGAATGTGCATCCTGGCCTGCGATCTCTCTGATCCAGCCGCGCCGCCGAAGCTGCTGACCGGCGACACGCTCTTCATCGGCGACGTGGGCCGCCCGGATCTGGCAGGGTCGAAGGGCTACACGGCGCAGGATATGGCCGCGATGCTCTACGACAGCCTGCGCCACAAGGTGATGACGCTTGATGATGCTGTGGAGGTGTATCCGGCGCACGGTGCCGGGTCGATGTGCGGGCGCAATATCTCGAAGGACACCTCGTCGACAATCGGCGTACAGAAGAAGATGAACTACGCTTTGCAGCCGATGTCTCGCGACGAGTTCATCCGCATGATGACGACGGACCTGCCCGAGGCTCCTGTTTATTTTTCGAAGGACGCCGAACTGAACCGGACCGGCGCGCGAGCGCTGGAGCAGATGGAGCGTCCGCCAGCGATGACGCCAGACGAGGTGCTGGACAAGGCGAATCAGGGAGCCGTTCTTCTCGACGTTCGCCCGGCTGGGCAGTTTGGCAGCGGACACATTCCTGGCGCGATCAACATTGGACTCTCCGGCCAGTTTGCTTCCTGGGCAGGCACGCTGCTCGACATGAAGACGCCAATCGTGGTCATTGCCGAGGATGTGGAAGGCGTGGACGAGGCGGTGATGCGGCTGGCGCGCGTTGGCATTGAGTCCGCCTGTGGCTATCTGGAAGGCGGAATCTATGCCTGGGATCAGTCCGGTTATCCGCTGACGACGGTGGCGCAGATGCCGATCACCGAGGTCCGCGACCGGCTCGAAAGCGATCCCAGTGTGCTGCTGCTGGATGTTCGCCGACCGGGCGAGTTCAAGGCGGGCAGCATTCGCGGCGCGCTCCATCACGAACTGGCTCACCTGCTGGAGACGGCCTCGGCGCATGACCGCAACCGCGAGGTCATCGTCGTCTGCCAGAGCGGCTACCGCTCGTCGATTGCAACCAGCATTCTGCGTCGACTTGGATTTTCGCAGGTTTCCAACGCAGTGGGCGGCATGAATGCGTGGAACTCCATGCAGGCAGAAGGCGCTGCGTCGGTTTCGGCCTGAGCGGGCCGACCCGACGCTGTCCCGAACTTCGCGATCGCTTCCCCAATCCTGAGCCAGTTCTTCCCCAATTCCATCCGTCGCACCGGCAAGCAGAGGTCAACATGCAATCCACAGACAGTTTCGACATACTCATCCTGGGCGGCGGATGCGCAGGCATCACCACCGCCGCGCACATCAAGAACATGCTGCCCGGCAAGCTGAAGCACAGCTCGGTAGCCATCGTTGAACCCTCCGAAAAACACTACTACCAGCCGCTCTGGACGCTGGTCGGCGGCGGCGTTTATCCGCTGAGCAAGACAGTGCGCAAGGAAGCAAGCCTGATTCCACCGGGCGTTCGCTGGATCAAGGATTCGGTCGCGCAGATTCAGCCCGAGCACAACACCGTGACCACGGCATCCGGCACCGTGCTCCACTATCGCACGCTGGTGGTCGCGCTGGGACTGCGGCTGGCCTGGGAAAAGATTCCGGGACTGGCCGAAAGCGTGGGCAAACACTGCGTATGCAGCAATTATTCGCCGGAGACCGTCAGCTACACCTGGGAATGTACCCGGAACTTTCGCGGCGGAACGGCTATCTTTACGCAGCCACTGCCGCCGATCAAATGCGGCGGCGCTCCGCAGAAGATCATGTATCTGGCCGAGAGCCATTTTCGGAAATCGGGCGTGCGCAGCCAGTCCGAGGTTCACTTTTTCTCCGCTGCTGCGAATATCTTCGCCGTGAAGCGCTACGCCGACACGCTGGACAAGGTGATCGCGCGCAAACAGATCCAGACCCACTATCGCAACAATCTCGTCGAGCTGCGCCCGGAGGCGAAGGAAGCCATCTTCAAGCACCTGGACACCGGCGAGATGACCACCATGCACTACGACATGATCCACGTCACACCGCCGCAGGGGCCGCTCGATGTGGTGAAGCAATCCACGCTTGGCAACGCCGACGGATGGGTTGACGTGGACAAATTCACGCTCCAGCACACGCGCTTCCCCAACGTCTTCGGCCTGGGCGACTCCAGCAGCCTGCCCACCTCGAAGACTGGCGCCGCTGTGCGCAAGCAAGCGCCGGTGGCCGCCGCCAATCTTATCGCGTGGATGCAGGGCCAGCCGTTGCTGCGCAAATACAACGGCTACACCTCATGCCCGCTCGTCACCGGCTACGGCAGCCTGGTGATGGCCGAGTTCGACTACGACGGCAAGCCGCAGGAGACATTCCCCATCGACCAGTCGAAGGAACGCTACAGCATGTACTTCGTCAAGAAACATCTGCTGCCGCGGCTTTACTGGCACGGCATGCTCCGCGGCAAAGCCTGATCCAGAGCGCCTAATCCCGAGGCCGGATCGCCGCACCGACATTCCCTGTACGTCTATACCGCGAACTCATCCTGTACCGCTTCAAGGCTCATTGCTGAAGGTTCTTCGGAACATACAGCAATGAGCTTTTTCCTGCGCGCCACGCCACTGTTCAGCAAAAATGACCCTGGCTGCATTTTCCCCGCACAGGATCGGCTTGCATCGGCTATTCTTCTCCCGTACCATTTGCACTTCTTTTCTGAGGTTTCTATGCCGTCCTGTTGCCGTTCCACCGCACGCTGGTCGTGTGCGCGTCCTTCGTTTTTTGCCCTGAATTTCGCCGTTCTCTGTTCGCTGGCTGGCTTGGTGGCTGTCGGCTTCTGCCTGGCCGCGCCTGCCGTGGCTCAGTCGATGCAGCCGATTGTGCTCAACCGCGTGACCGCCGCGCATGCGTTGCCGGACGGCCTCGAACTGCATTCCGGCGCGGCGGTTGTGCGCATCACGGCCCTGCGCGATGACCTGTTGCGCGTGCGCATTGGCGCGACCGGCACGCTGCCCGAGGACGCGTCGTGGGCCGTGCTGGCGGCCTCGCGCACGGCCACTGTCGCCGTCAAGCCTGAGTCCACAGCGCACACGGTCGGCTTTCGCACCGGCAAGCTGCATCTGGCCGTGGATCGCGCGACGATGGCGCTGACCGTGACGGACAATGACGGCCACATCATCGTACAGACTCCGGCTGAGCATCCGATCGAGTACCACGGGACGAGTTTTCGCTTTTACGCGCGCTCGCCGGAGGAGGAACACTACTTTGGCCTGGGGGACAAACCGGGACCGCTGGACCGTCGCAACGAAGCCTTCACCAACTGGAATACGGACTCCTACGGCTGGCAGGAATCGACTGACCCGATCTACAAATCCATCCCCTACTTCCTCACCTATCGCAACGGCATCTGCGGCGGGCTGTTTCTGGACAACACCTGGCGCACCAGCTTCGACTTTGACAAGGAACTGCGCGACGTTTACTCGTTTGGGGCCGACAATGGTCCGCTCGATCTCTACATTCTTTACGGCCCGTCGCCCAAAGCCGTCGTCGAGCAGTGGGCCTGGCTCACGGGCACGACTCCGCTGCCGCCGATGTGGACGCTGGGCTTCCAGCAGTCGCGTTACAGCTATTACCCGGAGTCGGAGGTGCGCAAAATCGCCAGCGAGCTGCGCTCCTATCGCATCCCGGCGGACGCCATCTATCTCGACATCGACTATCAGTTCAAATATCGCCCGTTTACCGTTGATCCCGAGCGATTTCCTCGCTTCACTCAGATGATTCATGACCTGTTGGCCGAGCACATCCGCACGGTGCTCATCACCGACCTGCACATTGCCCGCGTGCCCAACGCCGGTTACAAGCCCTACGACGAGGGATTGGCTGGCGACCACTTCGTTCACAACCCCGACGGCAGCGTCTTCACCGGCCCGGTCTGGCCTGGTCCGGCGGTATTTCCTGACTTTACGCAGAAATCCAGCCGCGACTGGTGGGGCACGCTCTACGCTGATTTTGTGCATGACGGCGTGGCCGGATTCTGGAACGATATGAACGAGCCATCCGTCTTCGGCGTTGCGTCGAAGACGATGCCGGACGACGTGCAGCATCGGATCGACGAGCCGGGCTTTGCCAAACGCACGGCAAACCATCTGGAGATTCACAATGTCTTCGGCATGGAAAACTCGCGCGGCACCTTTGAGGGCGTGCGCAGACTCGATCCCGACGTTCGTCCCTTCGTGCTCACGCGGGCCAGCTACGCCGGAGGTCAGCGCTACGCGGCGACATGGACGGGCGACAATTCGAGCACCTGGAACCACCTGCGGCAGACGGTTCCGCAGCTTGCCAACCTCGGCCTGAGCGGCTTTGCGCTAGCCGGAGCCGACGTGGGCGGCTTTGCCGGTTCGCCGCAGCCGGAACTGCTGACGCGATGGCTGGAGATTGCCGCCTTCCAGCCGATTGATCGCGACCACACCTCGATGGGCACGAATCCGCAGGAGCCGTGGGCCGACGGGACGACGCAGGATCTGGACCTGCGCCGCCACTTCATCGAAACGCGCTACCGGCTCATGCCCTACCTTTACTCCGTGGCCGAGGAGATGAGCCGGACCGGGTTGCCGATTCTGCGCCCGCTGTTTCTGGAGTTTCCCGACGCGAGCCACGACCGGCATCCGCTGGACTTCAACAACGGCAGCGAGTTCCTGCTCGGCCCCGACCTGCTGATCGCGCCCAGCCCGTATCCGGACCTGCTGGACAACTATCAGGCCGTGCTGCCGCCGGTCGGCTGGTACGACTTCTGGACGGGCGCACCGGTGGTGGCCGACGATCAGCAGCGCATGCGCGTGGGCAACGACAACCTGCCCGACGAAGACCTGCAGATCACGCTGCACCCGACGATCGACAAGCTGCCGGTCTTCGTGCGCGGCGGATCGATTCTGCCGATGCAGCCGCTGGTGCAGAGCACGATGATCAAGCCGGTCGGGCCGCTGACGCTGCGCGTCTATCCGCCGAACAGCCCGGTCGGCGCCCTGCGCCGTCAGGAGAGCTGCGCGGGAAGCGTCTATCTCGACGATGGCATCAGCTACGCCTACCAGAAGGGCGACTTCCTGCGCGTGGAGTTCACCTGCAAACGCACGCCGCAGGGACTGACCGTGCATATCGGCCCGCATCAGGGCAGCTTCCAGCCGTGGTGGACGCAGTACCGCGTGGAGGTCTACGGCGCGAACGGGCCTGTTCACGCTGCTTCGGCGACGAACGGGCCTGTCACGGCGGCTTACGATAGTGACCATCATCGCGTGGTCGCATTCCTCAGTGACGACGGGAAGGGCGTTGATCTGACGCTCACCGGCGGACTGCGTTAACGGCTATCGGTTCACACATGAATGAAACCCGCCGACAAAATCGCATCCGTCGTTCCACGGGCGACGATAGCCGCCTTGCTGTTACCCTGAAGGTATGAAATTCGGCGTTCTCGTTTTTCCCGGTTCCAACTGCGACCACGACACGTATCACGTTCTTGCCGAGATCACGCGACAGCCGGTCACCTTTCTCTGGCACGACTCCGAAGACCTGCAGAATGTGGATGCGGTGCTGGTGCCCGGCGGCTTTGCCTATGGCGATTACCTGCGCACGGGAGCGATTGCGCGCTTCTCGCCGGTGATGCAGTCGGTGCGGCGATTTGCCGACGCCGGGGGGCTGGTTCTCGGCATCTGCAACGGCTTTCAGATTCTCGCCGAATCCGGTCTTCTGCCCGGCGCGCTGATGCGGAATGCCGGCCTCAAATACATCTGCAAGCCGGTCCATCTGCGCGCGGCCACGACGAATTCGCCGTTCACCAGCCAGCTCCAGCCCGATCAGGTTCTGCGCATCCCCATCGGCCACATGGAGGGCAATTACTACTGCGACGACGAGACGCTGCGCGAGTTGCAGGCGGAGGACCGCATCGCTTTCCGATACTGCGCGCCGGATGGATCAATTACTGCGGAGTCCAATCCCAACGGCTCGCTCGACAACATTGCCGGCGTGCTGAACAAGGGTCGCAACGTGCTTGGGATGATGCCGCATCCCGACCGTTCGAGCGAGTCCATCCTCGGCTCGGCGGACGGGCTGACCATCTTCCAGAGCATGATTGCCGCGCTGGTTTCGCGCTGACAAACGGCAGTCACATCACCCGGCTCGATACGCAATGATCGATATTCATCACCATCTGATTTACGGCGTCGATGACGGCTCGCCCGATCTGGAAACCTCGTTGGCGATGGCCCGCGAGGCGGCGTCGGAGGGCGTGACGCACGTTGTCTGCACACCCCACGCGAATGATGTTTACCCCTACCAGGCTGTGCTGAACTTTGAGCGCATGATGGAGATTCAGCACGCGCTCGGAGACAGCGTGCGGTTGCTGCTCGGCTGCGACTTCCACCTGAACGCCGACAATATCCTTGACGCGCTTCAGCATCCGCACAGATACTCGATCGACGGCAAAGGCTATCTGCTGGTCGAGTTCTCCGAGCTTGCCATCCCGCCCCAGCTTGACTCCGCGCTCACACGCTTGAGTGCCGCCGGATATACCTGCGTTCTCACCCATCCGGAACGCAACCCCATTCTGGTCCGCGATCCGGAACGAATGGCCCGCTGGATGCGATCCGGTGCGCTGGTCCAGGTCACGGCTTCGTCGCTCTATGGACGTTTCGGCCGCTCGGCGGAAAGCTTCTCCAACCAGTTGCTGGACCGCAACTGGATTCACTTCCTCGCCACGGACGCGCACAACCCCGCTTCGCGCCCGCCCCATCTGCGCAAGGCCTTCGATTACGTGGCCAATCGCGCGGGAACTGAGACTGCGGAACGGATTTTTCGCCTGAATCCGCAGGCAGCAATTACCGGATCAAAGCTGCCGCCGCAGCCGCAGCCGGTGGGCCTGGACTCCGGCGAGCCGATCCAGTTTACGGAGAGATTCCACCGGGACGCGGCACCGGACGGTGCGAGCAAACCAGTCGGCCTGCTTGGCAAACTCTTCGGCAGATGACGCGGTAAAACTTCCAACGAAGTCGCCAGAGGCAGACGCTTGCTGCGCCAGGCTATCGCGGAGATTCCGGCTTCAGGGCGATGCGCTTGCGGCGTTTGACCGGCGGCGCGGAGCTGGGTGCGCCGCGGTGTTTGCCGTTGCCTCGCTTGCCGTTGGTTTCGATCACGGCGCGCATCCAGTAGTTGCCTTCCGCGTCCACTTCGATGCCGTGCACCTCGCGCTCGAAGCCTGGAAATCGTTTGCCAAACTCTTCCAGCGCCAGAATCAGCCGGATCACCGGGCTGTCAGCCTCGCCCAGCCGTTCGCCGGGCATGCAGACCGGAATTCCCGGCGGATACGGGACCAGCATCACGCCCGCGACGCGCGCGGCCATTTCGTTGAAGCGAATCTTTTCCGTGCCGTTGCGCAGCAGCTTCTGATAGGTCTGCGCAGGCGTGAGCACCTGCACCTCTTCCACCTCGCAGGCCTCGGATTCGAGCGCGGTCAGCCGCAGTTCCACCATCGCCGCGTGCATCTGGTCGCTGAGATCCTTCAGCGTCACGTTGCCATAGCGCTGCGGATAGCGCGCGACCAGCTCCGGCAGCGCCTCGTTCAGCGGTGCTTCGCTGTCATAGAGCCGCTTGAACTCGAAGAGATTTTCCAGCAGGCTGCCCCACTTGCCCTTGCTGGTGCCCACGGAAAACAGCACCAGCACGGTGTAATCGCCGGTGCGTGCGATCTCCACGCGCCGCGCGTCGAGGAACTCCGTCAGGATCGCAGCCGGAATGCCTGATTCCGCCACCCTGCCCTGCGCATTCACGCCCGGCATCAGGATCGTGACCTTCGTCGGATCGAGCATGCAGTAATCGTCGGCAACATCCTCGTCCTGAAAGCCATGCCACTCCTCGCCGGGCTTCAGCGTCCAGCAGCGCGAGTGCGTCGCCAGCACGTCGTCCGGCGCATCCTCGAAGTCATAGACCTGCCCATCGGTGGGATCCTGCACGCGATCCGGCTGGTAGAGATCGAAGAACCAGCCGTCGCCGTCCTCCTGCCTGCGCAGACGGTGCTTGATGGACGACATCGCCTTGCGAAAGCTGATGGCGTCGCTGATGGTCTCCTCCATCAGCGTCTGTCCGGCTGGCTCGTCCATCATCGCGGCGGCCACGTCGAGCGAGGCAATGAGCGGATAAAACGGCGAAGTGGTCCCGTGCATCATGAACGACTCGTTGAACTGGTCAAAGTCAATCGTCGCGCGCGGGCTGAGCTTCAGATGCACCATCGAGGCCATTGAGAACGCTGCCAGCATCTTGTGTGTCGATTGCACAGCGAAGAGCAGCGGTCGATCCGGCATATCGTCCGGCACGTCCATGGCAAAGCGCCCGCGATAAATGGGATGAAACTTCGCGTAGGCGTACCAGGCCTCGTCGAAGTGTATGCGCGGGACAGAGGGCGAAAGCGCCGTGACCACCTTGTTCACGTCGTAGCAAAGGCCATCGTAGGTCGAGTTGGTCACCACGGCGTAGCTCGGCTCGCGGCTGTTGGCTCCGGCGGCAAACGGGCTTTTGTCGATCAGCTCGCGAATCGCCTCCTGGCTGAATCGCTTCAGCGGGACGAGGCCGATCATCCCGTAACCGTTGCGCGTGGGCGTCACGTAGACGGGCCGCGCTCCGGTGACTGTGAGCGAGTGGCAGATCGATTTGTGGCAGTTCGCGTCGGCGATCACGATGTCGTCCTGTGCAATCACGCCGTGACCCACGATCTGGTTCGATGTGGACGAGCCGCCGAGCACGTAGAAGGTCCAGTCCGCGCCGAAGATGCGCGCGGCGTTGCGCTCCGACTCGCCCGCAGGCCCGACATGATCCAGCCACGAGCCGAGCGGCGAGGTCGAGATACCCAGGTCGGAGCGCATGATGTTCTCGCCGAAGAAGCGGTGGAATTCCATGCCCACCGGATGCTTCAGGAACGCCACGCCACCCATGTGTCCCGGCGCGTCCCAGCTATACGCGCCCTGGTCGTTGTACTTTTTCAGTTCGCGGAAATAGGGCGGCAGCAACTGCTCGTGATAACGCTCGACTGCAAAATCCACGCGGTTGGCGATGAAGGCGGGAGTGTCGCCGAAGAGGTGGATGTACTCATGCACCTGCTTGACCACTTCAAGCGGCAGTTCGCTGACCAGTGTGCGGTCGGCGATCAGGAAGATGGGCAGTTTCTTGTTGCGATGGCGCACGGCGCGAATGATGCGCAGCGCGGCGCGTTCGTCAAACTGATGCTCTCCGGCCAGATCCCAGTCCAGCAGAATCGCCGACGAGGAAGGATCCGATTTCACCAGCGACAGACCGTCCTCCGGCGTCGAGGTGCGCACCACTTCATAGCCTTCCTTGCTGATTGCATCCACCAGTCGTTCCATTGCGCGATCGGAGACCGAATCCGTGCCGCCCACCTCGCTTGCAATCAACAACACCCAGCGTCCCTCGTCCATTTCACCTCACAGTTCCTCAGTCATCCTACAACCAAAAAGCAGGCAAATTGCGCTGTGGGAAACAGGTTCTGAAAAAATTCATTTGCCGCGCATTTTGTCCGCGCCAGCACAGGGCTTGACGCAGCTTCCGTCAGGCCGCTTCGATCGCGCGAAAACCACCCTTCGCAACGCATTCCAACGCACGGGCAAAACGCTGATAAACTGAAGAAGAACCAGCGGCAACCAGGCGGGAATTTCCCCCGCGCGAAATCTCCCGGTCAAAAAGCCCCGGCAAAAAGAAGGAATCACCATGAGCACACAGAATGGAAACCACGCGAACACCGGATTACGCCTGAAGGTCGGCCTGGCTGAGATGTTGAAAGGCGGCGTCATCATGGACGTGATGAACGTCGAGCAGGCGCGCATTGCCGAGGAAGCTGGCGCGGTGGCCGTCATGGCTCTGGAGCGCGTGCCGGCGATGATCCGCGCCGAGGGCGGCGTGGCGCGCATGGCCAATCCGAAGCTGATCCGGGAGATCATGAGCGCGGTCACCATTCCCGTGATGGCCAAGGCTCGCATCGGCCATTTCGCCGAGGCTCAGGTGCTTCAGCAGCTTGGAGTCGATTTCATCGACGAAAGCGAAGTGCTGACGCCTGCCGACGAGGCTCACCACATCGACAAACATGCCTTCACCACGCCGTTCGTCTGCGGCGCGCGCAACCTGGGCGAAGCCCTGCGGCGCATCGCCGAGGGAGCGGCCATGATCCGCACCAAGGGCGAGGCCGGCACGGGCGATGTCGTTCACGCCGTCCAGCACATGCGCCAGATCACGCGCGAACTGCGCCAGACCACGGTGGCGCGCGAAGAGGAACTCTATCACCTGGCCAAGGAACACGGCGCTCCGTATGAACTCGTTCGCCTGGTGGCGAAGACCGGCAAACTGCCGGTGCCGAATTTCTCCGCCGGCGGAATTGCAACGCCTGCAGACGCCGCACTGATGATGCAGCTTGGCGCGGAGACAGTCTTCGTCGGCTCCGGCATCTTCATGAAGGAGCGCGCGACGCCGCTCGACGTGGAACACAACGCGAAGGAACGCGAAGAGGCGGTTTCCCGCGCCCGCGCCATCGTCATCGCAACCACACACTTCAACGATGCAAAGATCGTGGCCGAGGCCAGCGAACAGGTGACCGGCACGATGAAGGGACTGGCTGCGGCGGCCATTGAAGAGCGTGACCAGTTGCAGACGCGCGGCTGGTAATCGCAGGCGGCGCGCTGCACCCCTGCGAAGCGCTCCTGTCTTCGCTCCCGCGTTGGATTTTTCCTGCTGTCATTTCCGCAGCGAATCTGTTTTGCGGAGGTCTTTTGATCGCTAGCGACGCATGGAAACACAGCCTGGGCGTACTGGCCATTCAGGGCGACTATGAGGCGCACAGCGCGGCCTTTGCCGAAGTTGGCGTCTCCACGCGCCCGGTGAAGACGCCCACTGAACTGGCTGAGGTCTCGGCGCTCGTGCTGCCCGGCGGCGAATCTACGACCATGCTGCGCCTGCTGCGACGGGATGGCTTCGACGCCGCGTTGCGCGATTTCGTCCACGCGCGCCCGGTCTTCGCCACCTGCGCCGGCTGCATTCTGCTTGCATCCGAAGTTCTGCATCCGCAGCAGGAGTCCTTTGCCGCGCTTGACGTTACCGTGGAGCGCAACGCCTACGGGCGGCAGAACGAATCCGCGATTCTGCCAATCGAGACCACACTGCGCGGTGACGCGCTGCCGGATGAACCGCTGGAGGCTGTCTTCATTCGCGCTCCGCGTATCGTGCGCGCCGGAGCAGGCGTCGAGACGCTGGCCAGGCGCGACGGTTACCCGGTGCTGGTTCGTCAGGGGAGGATTCTGGCCGCGACCTTTCATCCGGAGCTGTCCGCCGACCGGCGCGTACATCAGTTATTTCTGCAGATCCTTGCAACCCAACCTTAGTCGCAACGGTCCAATCTTCAGGCGTGCCACTGACCGGCGCGAAGCAGCGGTTTTGCCATCGTCCGATCATTTGTTCGCGGTTAGTTCCGCCGCTGTGGCTAACCCCTACAAGCCGGTTTGATCGCGGTAAAGGGAAATCCGGCTGAAATCCGTGCACGCCAGGCGGATACGTTGTAATCTCGGTGTACGAGGCAAATTCTCCATGCCCGCCAGCTTTGTTCACAATCCCGTAGAGATCGAGAAAAAAGAGACCGGCATAGGCGGCAAGCCGCCGGTGGATCGTCGTCCCACGGGCGGCGGCGGCAGTGGAGACGATGATGCCTGGCGACGCGCAGGACGCATGGGACCGCGCGAACTGCTGAAGCGCGTTCGCCTGGTTCTGCTCTTCGCACTGGCTGGCGACATGGTGTTTTTCATCTCGCTGGCAGTCATGTTTTTCGCGCACCAGAACGCGGGCCACTTCGATCCGCGCACCAACGATTTCATCGGCGACTGGCACCCGATCCGCATTCCGCCCGTGCTCTTCCTGAACACGGCTGTTCTGCTGCTGAGCAGCCTTACCATTGAGGTCGCGCGCCACCATATCTTCTGCGAGCTGGATGTGGTCGAGGAGTGGCTTGGCCTGGGCAAGCCGGCGCTGCGCCGCGCCTGGCCGTGGCTGGCGCTCACGGCTGTGCTTGGCGGCCTGTTTCTGGCCGGACAGTTTGACGCCTGGCGTCAGCTTGCCGCGCAGGGATTCGCCTTTGACCAGTGGGCAACGCCGGCAAGCTATTTCTTTTACATCATCACCGGCTTCCACGCCGTTCATCTGTTGCTGGGGCTGCTGTTTCTGGCTTCGGCGCTGGCATTTCTGCCGCTGCTGCGGCGCGTGGACTATCGACAGATCAGCGTGGATGGGATTGCCTGGTACTGGCATACGATGGGCCTGGCCTGGATCATGCTCTTCGCCCTGCTGATGCTCTCCTGAAGCGGCGAATCCGAACGCACGTCAATCGAAGCCGCAGACGAAAATGCCGCCTGTGCTCAGAGTCCGACACCGGCCTGCGCCTGTCGCATTGCACGGCTGACAAAGCCGCGCAGGCGCTCGCGCAGCGTCGGCATCGGCGGGCAGGCAAGATAGATTTCGCGATTGCATCGCTTCAGCATTTCAATCGCCGACTGGATCGGCTGCGACTCAAAGGCATTGGCGCGCGCCGTCATGCACTGCATTGCAAGCTCATCGCTCAGATACTCGATGGCGTGCGCCAGTTTCTCGATGGCTCTTCCCTGCTCCGGCTGAAGCCTACGCGCGCGCCGCAAAGGCAACAGAAACGGCTGCGACGCGGACTGCGTGGATGCGGCGGAATGACCGAAGGGCTGTGCGTGGGATTGGCTGGCGGTCTGCATCATGCGATTCATCCTCACCCCGTTCATCGGCGCGGAAAAAAGAAAATGCAGATCACCAAAGTAACGGTTCCGGATTGAGGAATCAACGCGTAGCCTGACCCGATTTGAAATCGGCGCGAGAAAAGCCAGTCTGTTCCATGCCGGAGCGACCGGCAGCGAAAAAACCTCCGCTTCCCAGGCAATCCGCTGCCACACGCCGCTGCGCCAACCCGGCGTTCGGTGTCAACCAGCGGTTGGAGTTAGCTTGACGCAACGAGGCTGAAAACCTAATCTCAAAGCAGGGCTTTGCCCGCCAGATTCGCCTTACCTGTTCCTGTTCTGCTGAGAGACCCATGAAGATTCCCTACGTCTGGCAGTACATCCCGCTCCTGATACAAATTCTCGCGGCCACCGGCCTGGGCCTGGGCATGATCGTCGCCTCCTGGTTCATTGGCCGACATCGCAACAGCAAGACCAAGCTCAGCATGTACGAGTGCGGCATCGAGCCAGTGGGCGACGCGCGCGGACGCTTCAGCGTGCGCTTTTACATGGTGGCGATGCTGTTCATTCTCTTCGACGTGGAAGTGGTCTTCATGATGCCCTGGGCGGTGATCTATCGCCAGTTGCCGCAGTTGACGGGCAGCCGCTTCTTCGGCTTCTGGGAGATGGTCGTTTATCTCGGCTTCGTCGCCGTCGGTCTTTACTACATCGTGAAAAAAGGCATTCTGGACTGGTCCCGCGACAAAGGGGATCTCTAACCGGCAGCGCGCCTCCTGTGCGCCGAACAGACTTTCGGGGATGATGCGGAGATGAGTACAACCCTGCACGGCAAGCAAGCAGTGCTCGCGGAGATGGGCCAGCATCCGGCTGTCGCGGCGCTCGCCGCCGATCTGGCGGAGGCATTTCAGGATGCGCGCTGGGATCGTGACGAGCTGACGCTGACCATTGCCCCGAGGCAGATCGTGGCCGCTGGCCAGAGCATGAAGCGGGCCGGATACAACTTTCTGGAAGACGTGACCGCCGTGGACTGGTTTCCAGCCACCGCGCCGCGCTTTCAGGTCAGCTATCACCTGCTTTCGCACAGCCGCAAAGAGCGCATCCGGCTGCGGGTGATGCTGCCCGCCAGCAATCCCACGGTCCCGACGATCACCAGCGTCTGGCCTTCGGCAAATTATTACGAGCGCGAAGTCTTTGACCTCTTCGGAATCACCTTCGAGGCGCATCCAAATATGCGTCGCATCCTGATGCCGGACGACTGGACCGGCCATCCGCTGCGCAAGGACTATCCGGTCGAGGGCTACCGCTGATTGGCGGTCTGATGCAAGCGACTCGACAGTCGCGGAGTTTGCGAGAGACTGGCATTTATTCTGTAGCAGGCATCGAAAGGACGGAGCGGCAGTGCAGGAGAGCAGCAGATGAGCCAATGGACGGCAACACCGATTCTGGAAGCGCCCGTTGCGGAGGGTGCGAAAGACCAGACCATGGTGCTCAACATGGGACCGCAGCATCCGTCGACGCACGGCGTTCTGCGGCTGGTGCTGGAGATTGACGGCGAGGTCGTGGTGCGGCTTTATCCGGAGATCGGATACCTGCACACGGGCATTGAAAAAACCTGCGAGTCGAAGTTCTATCACCAGGTTGTGCCGCTCACCGATCGCATCGACTACCTTAGCCCGATGCACAACAACCTCTGCTACTGCCTGGCCGTCGAGAAGCTGCTGGAGCTGCCCATTCCGGAAAAAGCCCAGTGGATGCGCGTGCTGCTCTCCGAGCTGACGCGGCTGAACTCTCACCTGGTCTGGCTGGGCACGCACGCCATGGACATCGGTGCCCTGACTGTCTTCCTCTACACCTTCCGCGAGCGCGAAGAGATTCTGCGGCTCTTTGAGTACGTTGCCGGGCAGCGCATGATGACCAGCTACATCCGCATCGGCGGACTGGCGCTGGAGCCGCCGATGGATTTCCTGGATCGCGTGCAGGCCTTCATTCGCACCTTCCCGGAAAAGATTGACGAATACTCGAACCTGCTGACCGGCAACCCGATCTTCATGAACCGGCTCCAGAATGTGGGCCACCTGAGCGCAGAGGATGCGATTGCGCTCGGCGTCACAGGTCCGCCGCTGCGCGCGTCAGGAGTGGACTTCGACCTTCGGCGCGACATGCCGTACACGGGCTACGAGAAGTTTCAGTTTCAGGTGCCGGTCTCCGGGCGTTGCGATGTCTGGGGCCGATACGAGGTGCGCCTGCAGGAGATGCGCGAGTCCACAAAGATCATTCAGCAGGCGCTGGACGGGATGCCGGAGGGCGCGATCAAGGCGGATGCGCCGAAGATCGTGCTGCCGGATCGCGAGAAGATGAAGACGCAGATGGAGTCGCTGATCCATCACTTCAAGATCGTCACCGAGGGCTTCACCGTTCCCTCCGGCGAGGTCTATCAGGGGATTGAATCCTCGCGCGGACAGATGGGATATTACGTCGTTTCCGACGGCACGGCGAAGCCGCTGCGCGTGCATATGCGCAATCCGTCCTTTGCCTCGCTGCAGGCGCTGGAGACGATGTGCCGCGGACGTCTGCTGGCCGATGTGGTGGCGGTGATTGGCTCGATCGACGTGGTGCTGGGCGAGATCGACAGGTAGGCGATGACAACCATGACCATGACAGAGCGGAATCAGCAGGCGGACGGTATCGGCGAGGCACATGCCCGCGAACTCTGGGTCTCGCTTGCCTCGCTGCTGCGCAGTTATACGGCGGCGCACGGGCTGAACGGCACGACGCAGGCCACGGTCGAACTGAGTGACGATAAGATTCGCGTGCGCTGCGGCCAGAGGTGGCTGAGCCTCACGCGGCGGGATGGACAGATCGAAGGACTCACTTACCAGGGCGCGAGCTTCCGCCTACGCTGGAGCGAGGCCGGAGATCTGCTGACGGAGACGGGGGATGGTTTGCCCATGGATTTGCAGGCCGAGCAATGGTCGCGGGAGCTGGTGGCATGAGTGCTGAAGCAATGACGCTGTTTTCTCCGGAGCTGGCTGCGCGCTTCGACGCGCTGGTCGAGCGCTATCCGGCGCGCCGCTCGGCGCTGATTCCCATGCTGCTCTACGCGCAGGATGAGGTCGGTTATCTTTCTGACGCGGTGATCGACGAGATCGCGCGGCGCATCGGCATCACGCCGCTTGATGTGCGCAACGTGGCCACCTACTACTCGATGCTGCGCTTCAAGCCGGCCGGAAAATACAACGTGCAGGTGTGCACGAATATCAGTTGCATGCTGCGTGGCGGCTACAAAATCTTCGAGCGTTTTCAGGAGCGGCTCGGCATCGGCCACAAGGGAGTGACCGCTGACGGCCTGTTTTCGCTGGAAGAGGTCGAGTGCATCGGAGCCTGCTGCTGGGCGCCGGCCATTCAGGTCAACTACGACTTCCACGACGAGCTGACCGACGAACAGGTGGACGCGATTCTGGCCGATTACCGCTCGCACGAGCAGAAGGCGGGGAGCCGCTGATGCCCAGACTCGTATCCCATCCTGATGAAGTGAAGATCGTGACCAGCCGCTTCGGCAAGGGTGCGGCGAAGATCGATACGTATCTCGAACTGGGCGGCTACGCCTCGGCGCGCAAAGCGCTGTCCGAGGGTGCCGACTGGATCATCAACGAGATGAAGGCCAGCGGCCTGCGCGGCCGCGGCGGAGCAGGATTTCCGACCGGAATGAAGTGGTCGTTCGTGCCGAAGCAGTCGGCCAAGCCCAAGTACGTGCTGGTGAACGGCGATGAGAGCGAGCCGGGCACCTGCAAGGATCACCTGATCTTTCTGCATGACCCGCACGCGGTCATCGAGGGCACAATCATTGCCGGGATGGCCATCGGCGCGAAGACGGGATTCATCTATCTGCGCGGCGAGTACCGCTACCTGATCCAGATCGTCGAGCGGGCCGTGGCCGAGGCTTACGAGCGCGGCTTCCTGGGCAAAAACATCTTCGGCAGCGAGACGGAGTTTCAGGTGATTGTCCAGACCGGCGCGGGCGCTTACGAGGTCGGCGAAGAGTCGGCGCTGATGGAGTCGCTGGAGGGCAAGCGCGGCGTGCCGCGCATCAAGCCGCCGTTCCCGGCTGTGGTCGGGCTTTACGGCGGACCAACCGTCATCAACAACGCGGAGACGATTGCCACCGTGCCGCACGTGCTGGCGATGGGCGGCGCAGCTTATGCGGCGGTTGGCTCAGAGCGCAATGGCGGGACGCGATTGTTCGGCCTGAGCGGCCACATTGAGCGGCCCGGTGTCTACGAGTTGCCGATGGGCTACAGCCTGCGCAGGATGATCTACGAGGTCGGTGGCGGCGTGCGTGGCGGACGCAAGCTGAAAG
Source organism: Acidobacteriota bacterium (assembly GCA_021846275.1). GTDB lineage: Bacteria > Acidobacteriota > Terriglobia > Terriglobales > Acidobacteriaceae > Acidicapsa. The sequence goes on along the minus strand of JAJZBZ010000001.1, from coordinate 611,705 downwards.
CGGTCGTGCCGGGCGGTTCTTCCACGCCGGTTCTGCTGCCTGAGGAGATCGACATTGGAATGGACTTCGATCAGGTGGGCAAGGCTGGATCGATGCTCGGCTCCGGCGGCGTGGTGGTCATCGATGACCAGACCTGCATGGTTGAGTTTGCGCTGCGCACGATCCAGTTTTACCAGCACGAAAGCTGCGGCTGGTGCATTCCCTGCCGCGAAGGCACCGACTGGCTGAAGAAGTCGCTGACGCGCTTCCATGCCGGATTCGGCACCGAGAAGGACATTGACAACATTCAGTATCTGGCCGAGAACATGATGGGCCGCACGTTTTGTCCGCTGGGCGACGCGGCGGCCATGCCCACGCTGGGCTTCGTGAAGAAATTCCGCAGGGAATTTGAAGAGCACCTGCACGGCAAGCCGTGCCCCTTTGCCCATCACCCGGAGGTGGAGCTTGTCTAGTCTCAGATTGTCGAGTCTGAACTTGTCCAGTCCGGACGCGCTGAAGGAATTTTTTGTGAAACGAGCGATTGCATGGCGGATGTAACTTTCACAGTGGATGGAAAGAAGCTGACGGCTCCTGCGGGAATGCTGCTGATCGACGCCTGCCGCAAGGTCGGCATCGAGATTCCGGCCTTCTGCTATTACCCCGGTCTCAGTCTTCAGGCCGCCTGCCGCATGTGTGTGGTGCGCCAGGAAAAAGTGCCGAAGCTGCAGACCGCCTGCACGACGACGGTCGCCGAAGGGCAGGTCTTCGTCACCGAGTCGCCGGAGATCGCGCAGGCGCGCAAGGCCACGCTGCAACTGCTGCTCGGCAACCATCCGCTCGACTGCCCGGTCTGCGACGCGGGCGGCGAGTGCGAGTTGCAGGACATGACCTTCAAATACGGCGCGGGTGAGAGCCTCTACGCTGAGGCCAAGCAGCACCGCGAGGAGCAGAAGTGGTCGCCTGTGGTCTACTTTGACCGTCCGCGCTGCATCCTCTGCTACCGCTGCGTGCGCATGTGCGGCGAGGGCATGGACGTGTGGGCGCTGGGGATTCAGAATCGCGGCGTCTTGGCGGTGATTGCGCCGAATGGCGGCGACCATCTGGACTGCGAACAGTGCGGCATGTGCATCGATGTGTGCCCGGTGGGCGCGCTGACCAGCGGCACGTATCGCTACAAGTCGCGCCCGTGGGAGATGAAGCACGTTTCGACCGTCTGCACGCACTGCGCGGACGGCTGCAAGGTGACGCTCGGCGTGCGCCGCGCCAGTGACGGCATGGAGATCGTGCGCGCGGACAACCGCGACAAGAGCGGCATCAACGGCGATTTTCTGTGCGCGAAGGGCCGCTTCGGTTTTGATTTTGTTCACGGCAGGGATCGCCTGACCAAACCACTCGTGCGTAACGCAGCAGGCGTTCTGGAGCCGACGACCTGGGACAAGGCGATTCGCCTGGTTGCGCAGAAGTTCAGCGAGGCGAATGGCTCGGTCGGCGTGCTCGGCTCACCGCGCCTGACCAACGAAGAAGGCTATCTGCTGCAAAAATTTGCGCGAACGATTCTGCGCACGCAGCACATCGATCACGAGCGCACGGCGGATTACCCGACCTTCAGCCGCATGCTGGCTGAGGTGCCGGATCGCGCGGCGGGCCATCGCGAGATCGCCGCCGCGCCCGCGATTCTGGTGCTCGGCGGCAATCCGACCGAGGAGCATCCGCTGCTGGCCTGGAGCCTGCGCACGAATCATCGCCTGAACCACGCGCGGATTTATCTCGCAAACACCCGGCCGATCCGGCTGGCGCGTCAGGCGGCGCAGTCGCTGCGCATCGCAGACTATGACGCGCTGGCGCGGTATCTGGCTGGCGACGACGCCGCGCTCGGCTCTGTTGCCGGAGCCGCAGATTTTCGTGAGGCGATTGCAGGCGAACAGTCGCTCGTCGTCATTGCTGGCGCGGAGTATCGCGGCGCATCGCTGGCCGCGCTGCTGCGCTGGGGACTGGGCAGGCCGGGCGTGAAATTTGCCCTGCTCAGCGACTTTGCCAACGCGCGCGGCGTGGCAGACATGGGCGTCTATCCGGATCTGCTGCCGGGCTACCAGACGCTGACGGACAGTCCCGCGCTTCTGGCGGAGTACGCGGCCATGCCCACCGAAAGTGGACTCGATTTCGCCGCGATGGTTCAGGCGGCAACGTCGGCACAGCTCAAGGCGCTCTACGTCGTGGGCACGGACCCGGTCTCGACGCTTGGCCTTGCCGACGGCGCGCTGCGAAAGACCTTTGTCGTTGTCGAGGACTGTTTCCTGACGCCGACGGCGGCGCAGGCCGATGTTGTCCTGCCCGCCGCGAGCCTCTACGAAAAGAGTGGCACGGTGACCAACTGCTACGGCGATGTGCAGATGGTGCGCAAGGCCGCGGACGTGGCCGGAGTGAAGCCTGACTTTGAGATTCTCGTCCGTCTGGCCGGAGCGATGGGCGTCGATGTGCGCACGCTCGTTCCCTTTGGCGCGGCCACCGGCGTTCGTGCCGACATGGGCCAGACGCGCGGCGCGCAGGCCGGCGAAGCGGATCGCCACGCCGTGTGGCTCGTGGCCAATGGACTGGAACCGAAGCTCAGCCCCTTCGATCCGCTGGCGACACTGGACGAGATCGAGCGGCTCGTGCCCGGCTACTCGCTCGACCGGATCAATCTCTTCGCAGGCAACGATGCGCCGACGCAGCCTGCCGCCGGACCGAATGCTGGACCAAACGCCGGACCCGGCTCCGGATTTGTCCCGCTGGAATCGCTGCTCCGGCGCAGCGATGGCGTCACGCCGACGCACGCGAGCCTGTTCCACTCCGCCGGGCTGAGCGATCAGACGCAGGTGCTTCAGGAGCTTCAGGCGTATCAGAATCGGTTGAATCCGGCTGCCGCAGCGGACTGAGCAAGAGGGAAAGGATTGCAAGCGTGGAACTCTGGATGTTTGTGGTACTGAGCGTGGTCAAGGTGGCCGTGGTGCTGGTGGTCTTCCTCACTGCTGTCGCCTACACGGTGCTGCTGGAGCGCAAACTTGTTGGCCGCATCCAGAACCGCTGGGGGCCAACGCGCGTGGGGCCGTTCGGCCTGCTCCAGCCGCTGGTGGATGGCCTGAAGCTCTTTCTGAAAGAGGACATCATTCCCTCCGGCGTCTATCGCCCGCTCTATCTGCTCGCGCCGCTGATCGCGCTCACCTGTTCTCTGCTCTCGATTGCCGTCATTCCCTTCGGCACGACGCTTCGCTGGCACGGGATGCGTTTGTTTGCGATCTCCGACCTGAATATCGGACTGCTGATTCTGCTCTGCGTCACCTCAATCGGCGTCTATGGCATCGCGCTCTCCGGCTGGTCGTCGAACAACAAATACTCCCTGCTCGGTTCGCTGCGCGCCTCGGCACAGATGATCAGCTACGAGCTTGCGCTGGGCCTGTCGCTGGTTGGGGTTGTGCTGCGCACGCAGTCGCTCTCGCTCACCGACATCGTCAAGGTTCAGGCCGTGCATGGGATCGCGTCGTGGAATATCTTTGGCGGCGGCCAGATCTTCGCGTTTCTCATTTATCTAATGGCGGCCTACGCCGAGACCAACCGCGCGCCCTTCGACCTGCCGGAAGCGGAAACGGAACTGACTGGCGGCTATCACACGGAATACAGCTCGATGAAGTTCGCGATGTTCTTCATGGCCGAGTACGGCAACATGATTACGGTCGGCTGCGTGGCCACGCTCCTGTTTCTGGGCGGCTGGACGAGTCCGTTTGGCGACCTGATTCCGCCGCCGCAGAATCTCCTCGTTCACGTCCTTGCGCCGCTCTTCTGGTTCGTCGCCAAGGTCTTCTTCTTCCTGTTTCTTTACATCTGGGTGCGCGGAACGCTGCCGCGCTTCCGCTATGACCAGTTGATGTCCTTCGGATGGAAGTTCCTGCTTCCGGCGGCCATGCTCAATATCGTGGGAACCAGCCTGGCGCTGGCCTTGCTCTAAACTAACGGCGAGACGGCCCGCCACCGTCCCGCTCTCAACCATCAACGAAACGGATCGCGGATGCACCTGGTACTGTTTCTCATCTTCGCGTTGTTTGCCCTGGCCGGAGCGGCCAATCTGCTCCTGCAGAAGCATCCGATCAACAGCGCGCTCTCGCTGATCGTGGTCATGTCCTCGCTGGCGGTGCTCTATCTGCTGCTTGGTGCGGAGTTCCTGGCCATGGCGCAGGTGATCGTCTACGCCGGAGCCATCATGGTGCTGTTCACCTTCGTCGTGATGCTGCTCAACGAGGGCCGCGAAGAAAAAACCTGGGGCAGCCGCGCGGCCAGGACCGTCGGCTTCCCCGCCGTGGTCGTGCTGCTGGCCACGCTGGCCGCCGCGATTCTGCGCGCCGGACGCCATTACGGCATGGTCTCGCTGAGCGACGGCATCACCACCACGCAGGATCTGAGCAAGGTCTTATTCCGCGACCTGCTGCTGCCCTTTGAGCTGACCTCGGTGCTGATTCTCATTGCCATTCTGGGAGCCGTCGCACTGGCCCGAAAGGATGACGGAAACGCATGAACACTCCCGTTCCCGCCGACTGGTACCTGCTGCTGAGCGCGGCTCTGTTCACGCTTGGCGTGATCGGATTTCTGATCAAGCGCAGCCTCATCACCGTCTTCATGTCGATTGAGCTGATGCTCAACGCGGTCAACCTGAGCTTCGTCACCTTTGCCCACGAGTGGCACGCCGTGAAGGGCCAGATCTTCGTCTTCTTCGTGATGATGGTTGCCGCAGCTGAGGCCGCCGTCGGACTGGCCATCATCATCTCCATCTTCCGCGTTCGCGGCACGCTGACCGTGGACCAGATCGACCGGATGAAGCTATGAACGAGCCTATGCTGTTTTTGCCTCTGATTGCGCTGCTGCCCCTTGCCGGCTTCCTGCTGAATGGCCTCTTCGGCAGCCGACTGCCGAAGGCACTGGTCTCGACCATCGCGCTGCTCTTTCCACTGCTCTCGTTCGCCCTCGTCGCCCGCGCCGCCTGGATGGTTCACGCCGGGCTGGCTCTGCCAGTGGCGGAGGCGAATGCGCCCACCTGGATTGCTGTTGGCACTTTCCATGTCGGCTTCCAGTTTGTTCTCGACCAGCTCACGCTGGTCATGCTGCTGGTCGTCACCGGCGTCGGTTTCCTGATCCATCTCTACTCCGTCGGCTACATGGAGCATGAGAGCGGATACTGGCGTTTCTTCGCGTACCTGAATCTGTTTCTCTTTTTCATGACCGTGCTCGTGCTGGCCGGAAACTTCCTGCTGATGTTTGTCGGCTGGGAGGGTGTCGGACTGGCTTCCTACCTGCTGATCGGTTTTTACATTGACCGCAAATCGGCTGGCGACGCCGGCATCAAGGCCTTCGTCACGAACCGCGTCGGCGACTTCGGCTTTCTGATTGCGATGTTTCTGCTCATCGCTCACTTCGGCACGCTCAGTTTCAGCCGGATCACAGCACAGCTGTCCGCGCACCCGACGCTGACCACTGGCGCGGCCACGCTCATCTGCCTCTGTCTGGTGCTTGGAGCGGTGGGCAAGAGCGCTCAGATTCCGCTCTACGTCTGGCTGCCGGACGCGATGGAAGGCCCGACGCCGGTCTCGGCGCTCATCCACGCCGCCACCATGGTCACCGCCGGCGTCTACATGATTGCCCGCACCCACGCGCTCTTTGACCTGGCACCCGCTGCGCTGACGGTCGTAGCAGTGATCGGCACGGCGACGGCATTCTTCGCCGCAACCGTCGCCATCGTTCAAACCGACATCAAGCGCGTGCTGGCCTACTCGACAATCTCGCAGCTTGGCTACATGTTCCTCGGCTGCGGCGTCGGAGCCTACTCCGCAGCGGTCTTTCACCTGATGACCCATGCGTTCTTCAAGGGGCTGCTCTTCCTCGCCGCCGGCTCGGTCATCCACGGCCTGGGCGGCGAGCAGGATATACGCAGGATGGGCGGCCTGCGCAAGACCATGCCCGTCACCTTCTGGACGATGACCGCGGCCGTGCTGGCCATCTCCGGATTCTTTCCCTTTGCCGGATTCTTCTCCAAGGACGCGATCCTGGCCGCAGCCTTTCAGCACGGCTCGACGGGCAAGCTGCTTTGGATGGTCGGCCTCGTCACCGCGTTGATGACCAGCTTCTACATGTTCCGACTCTGGTACTTGACGTTCCTCGGCCAATCCCGCGCTCACTCTGCGTCCGACGGCCATGATCACGAGCATCACCACCACGCACACGAAAGCCCCTGGATCATGCTGCTCCCGCTCGTGCTGCTGGCGCTGCTGTCGGTCTGCGGCGGCTGGATCGGCATTGATCGCTTCGCCGCATTCCTGGCTCCGGCGACCGGGATGGCGTCCGCCGCGCCGAACGCCGGACACACGGAACTGTTCCTCTCGGTGCTGGCTGTTCTGGTCGCCGCGCTCGGCTGGTTCGTGGCACATCTTTTCTTTGGCCGCCGGACTTCCGCTGCCGACGACGCGGCTCAGCGTCTGGCTCCGCTTCACCGGGTGCTGGAGCATAAATACTGGATCGATGAAATCTACACCAGCTTGATCATCCGGCCCATCCAGTGGTTTGCCCGCTTCGGCCTGGGTTGGCTGGGCGAGCTAACGCTGGTGCGCGGCTCGGTCTGGCTGCTGGTCGGCGTCACCGGCCTTTGCGGCGAACTGCTGCGTCGCTGGCAATCCGGCAATCTTCGCTCCTATGCCGCATGGCTGGCGATTGGCGCAGCCGCGCTGCTCATCTTCGCGCTGGCCGGAACCCTGCTCGGCATGAACTCCCTCGCAGACTCCATTCACTGGGCGGTGCGATAAGCATATGGACGGCATGATTCTCACCCTGATTCTTCTCGCACCTCTTGCCGGAATGGCGCTGATCCTGCTGCTGCCGGATCGCGACGAACAGTCCACGAACCTTCCGGCGTGGCTGGCGCTGCTCACCTCGCTCTTCACCTTCGCCTGCACGCTCCATTTGCCCGCTCACTTCGTCGCGCATCAGACTGGGTTCCAGTTTGAAGAGAACCTCGCATGGATCAATTCCCCGGCCATTCGCTATCACGTTGGCGTGGATGGACTGTCACTCTGGCTGGTGGTGCTCGTCGGCCTGCTCGCGCCGGTCGGTGTCCTGGCAAGCTGGCGCGCGGTGAAGAAGGACCGCAAGCTCTTCTACGCGCTTTTCCTGCTGCAACAGACCGCCATGGTCGGCGTCTTCGTCTCGCTCGACCTCATGCTCTACTACGGCTTCTGGGAACTCTCGCTGATCCCCATCGCCGTGCTCACGGCCATGTTTGGCCGCAACCTCGGCGACGCCTCGGCCGCCAAGGCCGCGCTGCGTTTCTTCCTGTACACCTTCATTCCCTCCGCGCCGCTGCTGGTCGCCCTGCTCTGGCTCTACGCTCACACCGGCAGCTTCGACTACGCAACCGTTCAGGCCGCCATCGCCAGCGGCACACTGCCTGGCTGGCAGCTTGCCTGGGTCTCAGTCGCCTTCCTCATCGCCTTCGCCGTCAAGGTGCCGGTGCTTGGCCTCCATGGCTGGCTGCCCGACCTTTTTTCCGAGGCTCCGGTCGCCATCGCCATGATCGCCGCCGGCAAGCTCGGCCTCTACTCGCTCATCCGCTTCCATGTCGAGCTGTTCCCGGCGCTGGCTCACCGCGCGGCACCGTGGATGATCGCGCTCGCCGCTGTCGGCATTCTCTACGGCGCGCTGCTGGCGCTGGTGCAAAAGGATTTCTGGAAGCTGCTGGCCTACGCCACCCTCGGCAGCCTCAGCTTCTGCACGCTCGGCATCTACGGCTTCACCGCCGCAGGCATGAGCGGAGCCGTGCTGCAAACCCTGAACGAAGGCATCATCGGCGCGGCGCTCTTCCTGCTCTTCGGCGTGCTCTACGAACCCGCCTCCGCCAGCAAGCTGGCCGACTTTGGCGGACTGGCCACAAAGACGCCGCGCCTCGCCACTCTCTTCACCATCGCCAGCCTCGCGCTCATCGGCCTGCCCCTGCTCAACGGCTTCGTCGGCGAGTTCCTCGTGCTCTCGGGAACCTTCACCGGCGTCAGCCGCGTCTGGGCCACGGTCGCCGCGCTCGGCGTCATCCTCAGCGCGGCCTACATGCTTGGCGCGATACAGAAAATCTTCCTCGCCACGGGCGCGCCAGCTCACGCAACAGGCCACGCAGCGGGCCACCCATCGGCCACTGCCCGCGACCTCACCGGCAGCGAAACCGTCGCCGTCGCGCTGCTCGCGCTGCTCATGCTCGCCCTCGGCATCCAGCCCGGCCTCGCGACCGACGCCATCGAGCCTGCCCTGCAATCCATCACGCAGTCGCTGCGCATGGGTGCCCAGTCTCGGAACGCAGCCAACCTTTCGCCCACTCACCCGGAGTCCGCCACCGTGATCGCAAGCTCCCCGGCTAACCTGAAGGGAGGTCGCTGATGACTCCCGACATCCTGCGCATTCTGCCCGAACTCATCCTCACCCTCACCGGCGTCGTTGTCATGCTGACTGACGCTACTCTCGCGCCACGCTCCAGCCGGAAACCGCTGGGCTGGCTGGCCGCGCTGGGCACGACGATCGCGCTCTGCGCCAGCCTCGGCCAGGCCGCGCTGCCCGCCGGAACGGCCTTCTACGCGACGGTCCAGACCGACGCATTCTCGGCCTTTTTTCACACGCTCATCTGCGCCATCGTTCTGGCCGCCATCCTGCTTTCCATTGACGCTCTGCCCCAGCACCATCGCGGCGAGTTCTTCGCGCTGATCGTCTTCGGCGCGGTCGGGATGTGCCTGCTCACCTCCGCCGTCGAGCTGCTGGTCGTCTTCATCGCGCTGGAAATCTCCTCGATCTCCACCTATGTCCTGGCCGGATACCGCAAACACACCGCGCAAGGCCCGGAGTCGGCCATCAAGTACTTCCTGCTCGGCTCCTTCGCCACGGCCTTCCTGCTCTACGGCATCGCCATGCTCTTCGGCGCGACCGGCACCACTCAGATTCAGGAGATTGCCACGCTGCTTCCCGCCGCGCGCTCCCACACGCTGGTCATCCTCGCCTTCGCGCTCATGATGGTCGGCGTGCTCTTCAAGGTCTCCGCCGCGCCCTTTCACGTCTGGACGCCCGACGTTTACGAAGGCGCGCCCACGCCCGTCGTCGCGCTCATGAGCACCGCGCCCAAGGTTGCCGCCTTCGCACTGCTCGTGCGCCTGCTCTACGGAGCCTTCCCACTGCTGCACACGCTCTGGATGCCGCTGCTCTGGGCCGTCGCCATCCTCTCGATGACCGTCGGCAACCTTGCCGCGCTGCGCCAGACAAATGCCAAGCGCATGCTCGCCTACTCATCAATCGCCCACGCCGGTTATCTGCTGGCCGCGCTTGCGGGTGTTGGCAGCCAGCCGATCACCGCGATTGCGTTTTACACTGCTGCCTACGCCGCGATGAACGTCGGCATCTTCGCGCTGCTCAGCCTCGTCTCCGGCCCCGATGAACACCGCTCCCAGATTGCCGATTACCGCGGCGTCCTCCACCAGTCGCCGCTCACAGGCGGCCTCATGCTGCTCTTCCTTATCTCGCTCATCGGCATACCCTTCACCGGCGGCTTTTTCGCCAAGTTTTATTCCTTCTCGACGGCCATGAATGGTGGAGCAGCGTGGCTCGTGCTCATCGGCCTCCTGAACTCCGGCATCGCCGCAGCCTACTACCTGCGCTTCGCCATCGCCCTGGCCCAGCCAGCGGCGAAGAACGGCCACGCCGTCACTCTGCCGCGCTGGACACTGGCAACCTCAGCCGCCGTCCTCGCCGCCGGAGCAGCCACGCTCGTGCTCGGTATCGCGCCCGGATGGGTGCTCAGCGCCGCCACAGCCGCTGCCCACAGCTTCACCGTGATCGGCGGACTCTGACCAACCCTCCATCCGCAATGGTCTGGAGCCTGTGACCCTGAGCATGGCGTCGGAGCATTGACCCGAAACACTGCGCGGCGATATACATTCCTCTGCGCGCTCATCTGTGCTCGCCAGCGGAGGATGCAATGGTCGAAAATCCGGGTGCTATGGAGAATCAACAGTCATCAGCTTCAACTGAAAACGAGCCGAAGCATCCGCAGGGCAGGCCAGACAGGCGTCGCATGCTGGTCGGCCTTGCAACAGGCGCTGGATTGCTCGGTGTCTCAGCGCTCACTTCGCGCGCTCATGCCCAGGACGGCTTTCTCGCAGCCTACGAAGTGCAGCGCGAGGCAAACAAGGAGGCGGCCGACGAATTTCTTTTTGCCTCTTCACGGCTCAAAAACTATCGCGCGCGCCGATCCGCAAGCTGGGATCGAAGCGGAGGCAACGACGACTCCGTGCCGGTTGAGTCCGGACAGGCCGCTGCTCTGCTCGACATCAAAGGCTCCGGCGTGGTCACGCACCTGTGGTTCACTGTTGATTCCCGCGACCCGTATCACCTGAAAAACCTGGTCCTCCGCGCCTGGTGGGACAACGAGACGACACCCTCCGTCGAAGTGCCGCTGGGCGATTTTTTTGCCCTCGGGCTGGGCCAGTACTTCACCTTTCAGTCGCAGCTTGTTGTCGTTGCGCCGGTCAAGGCGCTGAACGCCTATTTCACCATGCCGTTCAAGCATGCCGCACGCATGAGCGTCAGCAACGAAGGCTCCATCCGCACCGACCATCTCTACTTCGCCGTTGACTACGTTCTGCTGGATTCCCTGCCCGGCGGCCTGGGACGGTTTCACGCGCAATACCGTCAGGCCACGCCCTGCAAGGCCGAGATCAACAACTGGAAAAATGAGTACTCGCCAGAGGTGAACAATCGCAAAAACCTCACCGGCGCTGGCAATTACGTGTTTCTGGAAGCAGAGGGGCGCGGACACCTGATCGGCGTCACGCAGTCCGTGCTGCAAAATCAGGATGGCTGGTTCGGTGAGGGCGACGACATGATCTTCATCGACGGCGACCAGCGCCCGACCATTCAGGGCACCGGCACCGAGGACTATTACAACGGCGCGTGGAGCTTTAACGAAGAGCCTTTCGCCAACCTCCATGAAGGCGCGCCGCTGATCGAAAACCCCGAAAAAATCGGAGGCCGCTATTGCCTCTATCGCTGGCACACCGAAAGCCCGATCCCTTTTGAGAAATCCATTCGCGTCACCATGGAGCACGGCCACGCAAACCACCGTGCCGACGACTTCTTCACCGTCGCCTACTGGTATCAGACCGAGCCGCACGCGCCGTTTCCCGCGCTTCCCTCACCGACCAAGCGCATCCCGAAAATCTTCGCCGTTGGTGGTGCCGGAGCGCAGCCCATGCCGAAAAGCTGACGCAGCCGTCCCATCACTCGCGTCAGATTCGCTCAAACAGGAAGTGAATCACCTGGTCGGCATGGATCACCCCGACCAACTTGCCCGCCGCGTCCACCACCGGCAGGCTGTGGAGATTGTATTTGTCAAACATCTCGGCCACTTCCTTCTGGTGCATCTCAGCATGGCCAGTAATCAGCGGCGGCTCGGCCAGCACCGAGAGCCGGGAAGCAGGCTGGGCAAGAAGAATTCGCTGCATCGGCACCGCCGCCGTCGGTCGTCCTGCCGTATCCAACAGATAGACCTCGCCCACCGTCAGCGGATCCCCGTCAAACTCGCGCAGCGCCTGCACAGCCTCCTCGCAGCTTGCCTCCTGCGGCATGGCCACAAACTCCGTCGTCATCTGCCCGGCTGCCGAGTCTTCGTCGAACTCCAGCAGCTCCTCCACATCCTGCCGCTCTTCCGGGTCCATCTCCTCCAGAATCGCCTCCGAACGCTCGTCGGAAAGCTCGTTCAGCAGGTCAGCCGCCGCCGCCGGGTCCATCTCCTCCACAATGTCGGCGATCCGTTCCTCATCCAGAGACTCGATCAGCGAACGTTGCAGCTTCGGGTCCACCTCTTCCAGCGCCTCTGCGGCCACTTCCTCGTCCAGCGTGGTAAAGATCGCCTCGCGCTCCGCCGGTGCCAGATCGGCCAGAATCTCCGCCAAATCCGACGGGTGCAGGTCCGCCAGCCGCTCATGCTCGATCCGCAGCTTCACGCGCCGCGCCGGGTCCACTTCAATCACGTCCACAAACTGCCACGGGATCGAGCGCCCATTCACGCGCTGCGCCACTCCGTCCAGCCATCGACGCGGCATCGCACCCTTGAAGACGCGCTGCACCGCGCCGCGCATACCTACCTCCACTTCGGCCACGCGTAACAGATGCGCGCTGCCCTGCCCCAGCCACTCCAGAACCACGTCATTCACGCGCACCACCTTGCGCCCGTGAATGTCAATAATCTGCCGGTCGATCAGATCCTGCCACAGGAAGAGATAGTTCTCGTCGCCTGCCAGCGGCTGCAAAACCCTCGGTGAGCGCAGTTCCAGATCCCCCGCCGGGGTCTCAATCACCTCCGTCGATGGCACCAGCCGCCTGCCCTCGCGCGTCTTCAGAATCAGTCCGGCCACGCGTCCCGCTTCCGCGCCCGTATGCACGGCAATGTCGCGCAAGTGCCCGTGCGACTTGCCGGAAGCATCCGTCACCTGCGCCCCCATCAGCGAAGTCAGGCTCACGCGAGTTTTCGTCCGCACTGTCATCCGTGCTTGAGTGTAAAACATTTGCCTGCTTACAACCGGGATGCAGTCCAGCGTCAGGAATGGAACTCCCCGCGACTAACGGGAGCGCCGCAACGGACGGTGGCGTGCAAAGCGAGCTGCCGCAGCATGCAATGCCTGCCGCATGGAATGCCTTGACAGGGGGCGGCCGAGCCTTGAAACTGCGAATGAGCAGCGAGTCGTTTTTTTATCGAGCGCCGCGCTGGTTGTTTTCAGGATCGCGATTGCCACGTCCCGCCACAGAACGCATACGGCTCCAGCTTGCCTCCACCATGGACAGTGTCGCCCAGGTGGAGGAGCAGGCGGAGAAGTTCATCCAGTCGCTCGGTGTCAACGAGGACGAGATTTTTCCACTCGTCATGGGCATCCGCGAAGCGGCCGTGAACGCCGTGCTCCACGGCAATGGCTACGACCCGGAGAAGAGCGTCGTCATCACTCTCGAACACCTGGCTGACAGCCTCATTATCACCATCGCCGACCAGGGAGACGGTTTCGACCCGGAGTCTCTGTCCGACCCCCGCGAAGAAGAAAACCTGCTGCGCGGCACCGGCAGAGGAATCTTCTTGATCCGATCCTTCTTCGATGAGGTAAACTTTCGTCAACTGCATCCCGGCACCGAAATCCGTCTTGTAAAAAAACTGGCCGACGGAGAGCCAGGCTGAAGAGAGCATCGATCCACGATTAAGCGACCAGACTGTAAGATCAGACCGAAACGACCAGGAGGAACACCACTGTGGCACTATCCATCGCAACCCGGGAACTGGATGGCGTAACCATCCTCGATCTGAGCGGACGCATCACGCTCGGAGAAGGCAGCGTTCAACTCCGCGACGCAGTTCGCGAACTCATCAGCAAGGGCGTCAAGAACATCCTGATCGGTCTCGGCGAGGTGAACTACATCGATAGCTCGGGCCTCGGCGAACTGGTCAGCGCCTATACGACTGCAAAAAACCAGCAGGCCAACGTCAAGCTCCTCAGCCTGACCAAGAAGGTCAAGGATGTTCTCCAGCTCACCAAGCTCTACACCGTCTTTGACATCTTCGATGACGAGGCAAGCGCCATCGCCTCCTACAAGTAGCTTTCGCTGTTCATCGCAGACGACACAAAGCGCCGGAATTCAATTCCGGCGCTTTTGTTGTCTTCGCTTTCTGCCGTGCGTCGGCTCAGAACTTCACCGCAGGTGCGCTGCGTGCCGATTCGCTCGCCTCGAAATACGCATTGTTCGGCGCAAATCCCAGCATTCCCGCCCATACGCTGTTCGGAAACTCGCGCACAAACGTGTTGTACGTCCGCAGCGAATCGTTATATCGCCGACGGCTCACGCTGATGCGATTCTCCGTCCCGGACAGTTCGTCCTGCAGCCGCAGAAACTCCTCGTTCGACTTCAACTGCGGATAGTTTTCGCTCAACGCAAGCAGCCGTCCGAAGGCCGAGTCCAGCCGACCATTCGCCGCAATCTTGTCCTGCGGCGTATGCGCGCTCAGCAGTCCGGCGCGCGCGTTGGCAATATCGCTGAAGACCGAGTTCTCTTCCTTGGTGAAGCCCTTGACCGTCTCCACCAGATTCGGAATCAGGTCCGCGCGCCGCTGCAACTGTATATCCACATCCGACCACGTCGTGCGCACCTGCTCATCCAGTGCGACCAACTGGTTCTGCGTGCTCTTGAAGCTGCCGTAAACCAGCAGCGCCACAAAAACAAATACCGTAAAAATCCCAACCACAATCCACATTCCACGTTTCATTTCCTTGCTCCTGTCCTGTTGTTCCGTTCAACTGCACTTCCTGCTTCAACTCCAGCCAGTGGAATCTGCTGCTGTTGCCTTTGCTCTTCCTGTTGTCATCCCCGGAGGCAATCTGCTTCTGTCTTTTCCATCGTCCTCAGCCAATCCCGCGCGCGACCAACGGAAGCGGCCACAACTGTCCGTGGCGCGCGAAGCGCGCGGCTGCCGCATGCAATGCCTCACCAGCTTCCGCCCGCGCCGCCGCCGCCGGATTCCCCGCCGCCGAAGCCGCCAAATCCCGATCCGCCATCGCCGCCCATTCCGCCGCCATAACCACCACCCCAGCCGCCGCCAAATCCTCCGCCCATCATCATCCCCAGGAACAGCCCGAACAGCCCGCGCGAGCCGAGAAATCCGAGAATCGCCAGCAGAAAGACCAGCCGCAGCACCAGCCCCAGCGGCGAAATCCCGTGCCGCCGATGCGGCGTCTGCGCGCTGTCCGTTGCCCCGTCATCCGGCGCCGTGTCTCCGGCGTCGGCGCGAATCACCTGCGCCATCTCGCTCACGCCCGTCAGCACCGCCGCGTCGTAGTCGCCCGTGCGCAGATACGGCACCATCGCGCGCCCAATGTCGCCGGTCTTTCCATCCGGCAGGATTCCTTCCAGTCCATACCCAACTTCGATCCAGTACTTGTGATCCGCCGCCGAAAGCAGCATCAGCACACCGCGATCCGAACCCTTTTTGCCCACCTTCCATCGCTCTTCCAGGCGATTGGCAAAGTCCGCCGCGTCATCCCCGCCGAGGTCGCGCACAATCACCACAGCCACCTGCGCCTGCGCCTTGCCGTGGTCCAGCTCCGCGCAAATCTGATCCAGCCGCTCCACCGTTCCCGCTGACAGAACATGCGCGTCATCCGTGACGTAATCCGTCGGCTGCGGCATCTGCTCCACCGTCTCCGCGCGCGCCACATTCGCCAGCAGCGCCGCGCACGCCATCAGCCCAACCATCCCCAGCCGGCGCAGATTATTCCGCAGTCGATTCATCCTCTGTATTGTACGCGCGGCCATCGCCAGCGGTTCCACACGCCGCCGCAGGCTCCGACGCCATGTTCCGCCGCTGCGAAACGATATTCTGGAAGCGATGACCACACAAGTTCAGCCGCCCGTCGCCCGCAAAATACCCACCTCCCGCACTCTCCACGGCGTCACGCTCACCGACGATTACGCCTGGCTCCGCGACTCGGAAAACCCCGAAGTCATCGCGTATCTCGAAGCCGAAAACGCCTACGCCGAAGCCGTCACCGCGCCGCTCGCCGATCTGCGCGAGCAGCTTTACCAGGAGATGCTCAGCCACATCCAGCAGACCGACGAATCCGTCCCTTACCGCGACCGCGGCTGGTGGCACTGGACGCGGACCGAGGAGGGCAGGCAGTACGCAATCCATCTGCGCCGCCGCGACACGCCCGACCATCCCGAAGCAAGCCAGCCGGAGATCGTCCTCGACGGCAACGCGCTCGCCGTCGGCCACCCGTTCTTCGCCATCGGCGACATGGACATCAGCGACAGCGGCCAGCTTCTCGCCTGGACGGTCGATCACACCGGCTTCCGCCAGTACTCGCTGCGCCTGCGCAACCTCTCCACCAGTGCCGATCTCGACTTCACGCGCCCGCGTGTCGGCTCCGTCTGCTGGGCTGCGGACAGCCAGACACTCTTCTTCACCGTCGAAGACGAAATCCAGAAGCGCCAGCACCAGCTCTGGCGTTTCTCGCTCGCCACCGGAGAAGAGACGCTCGTCTTTGAGGAGCCGGACGAGCGCTACAACCTGAGCCTCAGCCGCACGCGCGACGGTCGGTATCTCCTGCTCCACATCGGAAGCCACATCACCAGCGAACTCCGCTTCCTGGCCGCCGACCAGCCACTCGACGAGTGGCAGATCATCCTGCCGCGCGTCGAAGATGTGGAATACGACGTGGACCACCGTGAAGGCTACTGGCTGATTCGCAGCAATGATCGCGGACGCGACTGCCGCCTCTTCGCGCGCCATGTCACTGGCTCAGATGCGGAAACAGAACTTCTCCCGCACCGCCCCGGCATCATGCTGGAGTCGGTCGAAGTCTTCGCCTCGTTTCTCGTCGCCTGCGAGCGCGAAAACGGCCTGCCCCATCTGCGCATTCACCGCTTCGCCGGCTCCGGATCAACCGACCTGTCTCAGCTCGCATTCGCAGGCGAGATCGCCTTCCCTGATCCCACTTACAGCGCTTACCCCGCGGCCAACGCCGAGTTCGACGCGACGCATTTCCGCTACGCATACCAATCCCTCACCGCGCCAGCGTCCGTCTACGACTACAGCCTCGCGACCGGCGTGTCCACGCTGCTGAAGCAGCAGCCCGTTCCCGGCGGCTTTGACAAATCCCTCTACACCAGCGAACGCATCTGGGCCACGGCTGCGGACGGAACCCGCGTGCCCATCTCGCTCGTCTATCGCCGAGACCGCTTTCAGCCTGGCCAAAACCCGCTCCACGTCTACGGCTACGGCTCCTACGGCTACGCGCTGCCCATCGGCTTCAGCGCCAATCGACTCAGCCTGCTCGACCGCGGCCTCGTCATGGCCTGGGCACACATTCGCGGCGGCGGCGACCTGGGCGAAACCTGGCATGACGCCGGAAAAATGCTCGTCAAGGAGAACACATTCACCGACTTCAACACCTGCGTCCGCCATCTCCTCGCAACGGGCCACGGCGACCCGGCGCGCGTCGCCATCGAAGGCGGCAGCGCAGGCGGACTGCTCATGGGCGCGGTTGTCAACCTCGACCCCGCGCTCTTCCGCGTTGTCGTCTCCCACGTTCCCTTCGTGGATGTGATGAACACCATGCTCGACCCCGCCCTGCCGCTCACCGTGCCTGAATACGAAGAGTGGGGCGACCCCAACCAGCCCGAATACTTCCACACCATGCTCGGCTACTCGCCCTACGACAACCTGAAACCCGGCAGCTATCCGGCGATGCTCGTCAAAACCAGCCTCCACGACAGCCAGGTCATGTACTGGGAACCGGCCAAATACGTCGCCCGCCTGCGCACGCTCAAGACCGACAGCCACCCGCTGCTCTTCCACATCAACATGACCGCGGGCCACGGCGGAGCCAGCGGCCGCTACGACTACCTGCGTGAGATCGCCTTCGACTACGCGTTTCTGTTGCAGGAGTTGTCCGTGTGGCCTGCCCGGTAATTTGTAACAGTGAGATTATTCGTGTAGCGCAGTGGGAGAGGTGGATAATCTGCCCGTCACGGTCGTAGTCGGTGTGAGAGTAGTGGGAAACGCGCTTTGCTTCCCACGTTTCATCGCGCTGGAGAACTCCAGGCCGCCAGGTGGTCGGCGCTGGATGTCTGTAGCCCAGCAGGAGTGTGCCGACTGGAGTTGAAGTAGACGCGCCAGCGTTCCGTCAGCACGCCCACCTCCTGCAGGGGATGGAAGATTTCTCCGTTTAGAAATTCGTTGCGGATTTTGGAGTTGAACCTTTCGCAGTAGCCGGTGCTCCCGCGTAGCGTTGCCGGGGAGATTTTTCCGAGCACTCGCAAGGTCGGCTCCTATGCAAAAGCGCGATAACGGCGCTCCACATCACCGCGCCATAAGGCACACGACGCAGCGGAGCAGATACGATGTACGGTTCGGCTGTCATCGAGTTTGAAGTGAGTCCCAAGCAAACACTCTCCGAAGCAGAACGTCCGCTTCGCGAGTACGTCGCTGCAATCTGGCAGCCTGAGCCGACGCTGCGGCGGAATCTGGACGCGGTGGCCACATACGGTATTCCGCGAAAAATCCATCTTGCCGTGCTTCCGGTGGGTTCCGAGGAAAAAATCAGATAGAGTCGCAAAGGAAAATAGCAGAAAAATTTCCCTTTTCTTATTGACAACTTTAATCTTTCATGGTTGAATCGCTCTGAATCAAAACCGCAGTTTTTTAACTTCCCCGTTCCCTCTGCGTCAGGCTTATCGGTTTTGTTGAAGTCGGTCCGCCGTTGCGCGGCTGCGCCTCTGTTTTTATCTCAATCATCATTCCGTGAGTGAATGACCTTCTGAATGGAATCAAGTGTACCGGACGCATCCGGGGCAGTCTCTTCGTCCATGCGGCCGCCGAACCATATTCTCTTTGCTTTGCGGTGGCCGACACGGCATGCCGCCAATGGCGTTTTCCGGATGGAAGCATAGGGCAAAAGGAGAATTTATGAGCATTAGAAGCAACGGGCAGCGCAATGTATACAAGGCCGTTCGCTGGGTGGTCATCGTTGCCGCCGCTGCGTTCGTGTGCCTCGGGCTTGTGGTCGCGGCGAAGCTTATCTTTCCTCTTTCTACCATCGGCAAAGTCCAGGATGAAGCCATGCGCGCCGGGCGCACAGCGGACAGTCTTCGCGGTGCCGATGAAGATTATTTCCACGACATGGATGGCGGCATCAAGCTTACGCGCGATGAGATTATCGGTCGCAACAACTGGATTGTATGGACTGGCGGCAATGATCGCTTTTGGGACGCGATCTCGCCTAAAAGCGTCGGCATTCTTGACCTGTTGAAGGTCATCTCCGACTACCCGGCGCTTCCTGCGAAGCGATCCAACCGCTGGGACTATCTTGGTCTCGTCAATGAACCCTGCTTTGCACAGGCCAGCGGTCCCGACCCAAACCGATGGGGTTTGTGGCTTGACAAGAGAGGTACGGATTGCCCTCCGGACCCATTCGAAAACGCTGATAAGTATCCCGGCGTCAAAATTGGCGCGCGTGGCAAGACCGTCGAGGTTGGCTCTTACTACGGCTACCCGACGGGGATCGTCGGTCTGCGTCTGTTTCCCAATCCCAACTTCGACGAAAAGGCCAGGAGGCACTGGGATCCTGTGCGCTATTACACCGATCCCACGTATTACAACGACGCTAAGCTGGTAAAACCGTATCGCGTTGGAATGTCCTGCGGCTTCTGCCATGTCGGTCCGAACCCACTCAAGCCTCCTGCCGACCCCAACAACCCGAAGTGGGAAAACTTAAGCTCCATGGTGGGCGCGCAGTATTTCTGGATTGATCGCATCTTTAACTGGAACGGTGACCAGAAACTCTATTTCTATCAGCTCTTTCACACGTCCCGCCCAGGTTCGCTCGATACTTCGCTGGTATCTACCGATAACATCAACAATCCACGCACCATGAATGCCGTCTACGACCTGAACGCGCGGCTGGCCATGGCATTTAGGTGGGGCAAGGAGCGGATCGCGGGCGGGCAACTGAATAACAAGCAGTTCAATGACTATCCATCCGCCTCGGACCTCTATCAATTTTTCACTCCGCCTGAAACTGTCTTTACGGCGCGCGTCCTGAAGGACGGGTCTGATTCTGTCGGAACGCTGGGTGCTTTGAACCGTGTTTATATCAACATTGGCCTCTTCAGTGAGGAGTGGTTGCAACACTTTAACCCCCTCATCGGCGGCAAGAAGATCACCCCAATGCCGATTGCAACGCTCGAAAAAAACTCCGCCTATTGGAGAGCGACCGAAGATCAAACTGTCGATCTGGCCCGCTTCATGCTGGTGAGCACTGATCCACAGCGTCTGAGCGATGCCCCTGGCGGCAAGACTTATTTGACTGCAGACCGTACGCAACTGACGCGCGGAAAAATCATCTTCGCCGAACGCTGTGCGCGCTGCCACTCCAGCAAGCTGCCTCAGTTGCCACCACAGGACGATCTGGCCGGATGCGCGGGCAGCAATTACATGGCTTGTTTCGTCCGTTACTTCCGCTATTCGCAGACCGATCAGTTTAAGTCCGAGATGCAAAAGATTGTTCTCTCTCCGGATTTTCTCGACAAGAACTACCTTTCCACTGACGCCCGCATTCCCGTTACCCTTCTGGGCACGAATGCCGCCAGCCCGCTGGCCACGAATGCCATTGGAGGTAACATCTGGGATAACTTTTCCTCGCAGAGTTATAAGGAACTGCCCTCGGTCGGCGTCATTCGTTATAGCGATGCGCTAACAGGCAAGCTGGTTGACTACAAAATGCCTGCCGGAGGACGTGGCTATACACGAGTTCCAAGTCTTATCAGTGTGTGGTCCACTGCACCGTTTCTGTTGAACAACAGCGTGGGAACCTTCAATCCCAGCCCTTCGGTCGAAGCTCGCATGGACAGCTTCAACAACTCCATTCATCAGATGCTATGGCCGGAGACTCGCGCCAAGGATAGTGACCAGGCCGCCAGTCTTCCGCCCGGCGTGCATTATCTTCCCACCACTCCATGGCCAAGCCACATTGATCGCACAACGCGGCAAAGCTCGATTACGGTCGCTTATGGATATCTTCCCTGGATACTCCGTAGCGCCTCCGGATTGGAACAGGCGTTATTACCCTGGCTCTTCGATAAGAATGGGGTCCGAATTGGCCCATTTCCCGCTGGCATGCCGGTTGGCCTGGTCTCGAACATCGATCTTCTTGGAGACAGCGACAGCAATTGGGCGCGCGTGAAACGTCTCGCCTACGTGGCATGGCTGATGCTCGGTTATCAACACAAGGTAGGCAATCTGGGATCAACTCCGGACAACGCACAGCTTCAGGCCGCCTTCGACAGGATTGCTCCCCGGTTGGAGGCTCTGAGCAAATGCCCGGATTATGTCGTCAACAAGGGTCATTATTTTGGAACCCCATTCTTCAACGAATTACTCAGGACCCCGGCATTACAGGATTCCGGCATTCAGCAGGAGCCACCGCTCAGCGATGCCGACAAGCAGGCACTGATCGAGTTTCTCAAAACATTTTAGGACTGTGCTCAGCGTGAGCCGCGTGCGCGGGGTGTATGAAGCTGCAAGGCGCGCATGGAAGTCAGCCAGCAAGGAGAAATGCGTATGTCTCCGGAGAAAAATGAAGACTTTGAGTTCATCGTGGTTGGATCGGGCGCAGGAGGTGGCACGGTCGCAGCGCGCCTGGCCGAGGCGGGCCACAAAGTGTTGCTGCTCGAAGCCGGAGGCGATCCGGCGACGCTTACGGGCAGCGACCCGAACAGTGGTCCAGGCGTGAATACAATGCCCGAAGACTACGAGGTTCCTGTCTTCCACCCCATGTCCAGCGAGAATACGGCGATGAGCTGGGAGTTCTTTGTCCGCCATTATGCAAACCTCGCTCAGCAGAAATTGGATTCCAAGTTCGTTCCCAGCCGCGACGGCGTCTTCTATCCCCGCGCGGGCACCCTGGGCGGATGCACGGCGCACAACGCCATGATCATGATCTACCCGTCGAACTCTGACTGGGATTCGCTGGCGGAACTGACCGGCGACAAATCATGGGGCGCGAAAAAAATGCGGCGCTACTTCGAGCGCATGGAGAATTGCCGTCATCGACCCTTCGACCGTGCCATTGCCAAATGGATTCCATTCGTCAATCCCTCGCGGCATGGATGGTCCGGCTGGCTGACGACCGAGAAGGCCATCCCTGCGGAAGCTCTGGGAAGCGGCGAGTTACTGAAAACTCTCGCCGCATCCGCATTCAAAGCCTTCCAGGAGAGCGGTGAGCCTATCCATCAGGCTGAGGATCTGATCGAAAGTCAGCTCGATCCCAATGATTGGCGGCTCGTGAAGAGAAACGCCGTCGGCATTCGTTACACGCCTCTGATGACCGACAATCACCAGCGCAGGGGAGCGCGCGAGCGCGTGCTAGAGGCCGCCCGCAGTCATCCCCTGTGGATCGAAACCGATGCCCATGTTACGGAAGTGATTCTGGAGAATTCAGAGAGCGGACTCAAGCGGGCCGTCGGTGTGCGCTATCTCAAAGGCCCCCGACTGTATCGCGCATTCAATCCCTCCTCTAACTCCGAGGGCGAGCGGAGAGAAGCCTTCGCCTCGCGCGAAGTAATTCTCGCAGGCGGTGCCTATAACACGCCGCAGTTACTGATGCTTTCCGGCATCGGTCCACAGGAGCATCTGTGCAGCATGGGAATTCCGGTGCAGGTTGCTCTCGAAGGTGTGGGCAAGAACCTGCAGGATCGCTATGAGGTCGGCGTGGTCCATCGCATGGCCAAACCGTGGAACATCCTCTGTGGCGCAAAGTTCAACCGGCACGACTGCCAGTATGCGCAATGGGCGGCGAAAAAAAGCGGCGTATACACCACCAATGGCTCGGTGCTTGCAGTCATTCACAGGTCAAGCCGCATTCAGCCGGTCCCCGACCTGCTTTGCTTCGCTCTGCTCGGATACTTTCGTGGCTACTATCCGGGTTATTCCGCCCAGTTTGCCAAACAACTCGATGTCCTCACCTGGGCTGTCCTCAAGGGGCACACCGTGAATCGCGGTGGTGAAGTTCTCCTGCGTTCCCGCGATCCTCTCGACCCTCCGTACATTAATTTCCACTATTTCCAGGAGGGCACGGATAAGAAAGGCGAGGATTTGGATGCCGTGGTCTCCGGCATTCGCTTCGTGCGCACCATGACCAAGGATTTAATTGCTCAAGGCATCATTGCTGCGGAAGAGATTCCCGGCCCCCATGTGCAGACCGACAACGAACTGCGTCAGTTTGTCCGCGACAATGCCTGGGGCCATCACGCCTCCTGCACCTGCCCCATCGGGAACAAGGAAGACTGTGGCGTGCTGAGCAGTGATTTCAAGGTTCACGGCACAGAAGGGCTTCGCGTCGTCGACGCATCTGTGTTTCCCCGTATTCCGGGGCTGTTCATCCTCACCGCTGTCTACATGATCGGCGAAAAAGCGGCGGATGTGATTCTTGAGGAGATCAAAAAACGATAGCGTAAACGGGTCGCGCGGAATTGCGAAACTGCGCGCGGAACAAACAGGTTCACCGCTTTTGTCGTCTCGCAACGCGATCCGCACACGCTATCCATCCCACGGAGGTGCAGTGTGCGCTCGATTCGACAGTTTGTCGTTTATCTCTACCTGCTGCGATTCAGCCTTCTGCTGTGGCTGCTTCCGCTGATTCTCTTGCTTGTCGATCACTTCGCCACAAGCGCGTTTACACGCGGCATCTTTCTGCCGGGACAATGTTTGTCTTACCTCGTCAACACTTTCTTTTTAGTATCCAATGGCGCGCTCTCGCTCGTCACGGCGCGAATTGTTGTCCGCAACGGAAACGACCGTTTTGACGTCGAGGCTCCTGCTTTCTTCTGGAAACTTCTCGGCGGACATGGCGGTAATAAAAACAAATGGGCGCTCCTGGCCTTGTTTCTCAGCCAGATCAGCACTCTCGTCTCTTTCTTCTGGATCAGGACCCTTGCCGAGCGACAGGGAATTTCCGCAAGCGCGATTTGGTTGGGATCGCTCTACGGCCTGATCATCGCCGCCTTCTTTTGGTTTGTTGTTAACTGCGTTTACATCGTTCTATACGATGCAGAAGCCTACCGACCCTACAATTCCGGAGCATGCCCGAAAAAAGATGAGAAGGATCCTGATCCGGCACCAATTATGCTCCTGCCGAATTGGAAATTTCTTAATTCCTTCCAGGGCAAAAAGTTTCAACCCGGGTTCATGGCGCGCAAGTTATTGTCTCTGCTGTCCACTTTGGCTCGCATCGGCGGACCGGGCTATGTTTGCGAGCGCACCAACGGCAAAAAGGGCGTTTCTGGCGCGATTCTCTGGGAGGGACATATCTTCGCCACGATCACCTTCTTTGCTCTTCTGGTGATCTATCTTCTCCAGTGGATTCTTGCCGCTCCTCTTCGGCTGAGTTACGGAGGAAATATAGCCATTGCTTCTGTTGTCATCGCTTTTTTCGTGGGATTCGGCATGGCAAGACGGAGAGATGCTGGCCGTCTTGAGATCATATGCTGCCGACTTTGTTTCGGCGTTTTGCTTGCAGTCATTCCGATTATCATTACCCTGTTGTATTCATTTTTCGATGCCCAGCGGTTCCCGGTCTTTGCGGAAGTCCTGCTCCTCTTCAACTTGCTGTTGTCGCTCGCCGCCGGCGCCGCGTTTCTCCTGGATCGGTCGAGACTTCCCGTCCTTGAAGTCGTGGTTGGAATCTTCCTGATATTGAACATGGCCTATCACCCGAAATCCAATGATCGCTACATCACGTTGCGCGAGCGGAGCACGCCCGCTCCCGCGCTGCGATCCCCGGCGGACTTTATCCGCAATCGCGCGCCGGAGGCGTTTGATTCCGCAAAATCCGAGCCAATCATCATCGTGACGGCTACCGGAGGGGGCATTCACGCCGCCGCATGGACCGCTCAGATACTCGGCAAGTTAGAAGAACAGTCGCAGCAGGACTTTCATGGAAGTTATAACTTTCATGACCACCTTGTCCTGCTCAGCACCGTCTCCGGTGGCAGCGCGGGTGCCTTGTCCTTCCTTCATGAATATACGGCGAACGATCCCTTCGAGCACCCGCGGCAAGCGACGAAGCGCATGTTCGAGTCCGCCAGATGCTCAAGCCTCGAAGCCGTCGCCTGGGGACTGACGAACATGGATTTTCTTCAGGCGCTAACCACCTTCCCGCGCAGCAGCGGCGGAGATTTCTCGCTCGAACCCGCAGCTCTGCGTGATCGAAGCTGGGCACTGCGCGCTTCTTTTGCGCGCAACCTTACGGATCACGACTGCTTCGATGCGCAGACACGCGCCTCGCTGGAACAGCTGGAGAGCGCGCAGCCTGACTCACTCTACGCGCATCCCAGCCAGTTCACGCTGCGCAGCACCCTGCCGACCAGCGATGCGCGCTATCCATTTCCAGCCATCACCATGAACACGACTGTTGTTGAAAACGGCGAGCGATTCCGGCTCTCCAACTACGGACTGCCCCATTCCACCGAAGAATCCGCGCCTATCTTCGTCCAGTCCAGTTCTTTCCTCGAAGTCTATGGACGCCTGATGCGGCACAACGGCAAGGACAGTGCGCCGGAGTATCCCGATCTGCCGCTCGCCACTGCCGCGCAGATGTCGGCATCGTTTTCCTTTGTCTCATCGGTCGCCAGAATTCCGCACGGCTACCATCTGGCACCGCCTCCGAGCGAGGTCAAACTCCAAAACGCCGTACACTTCGCCGACGGCGGTTACTACGACAATGACGGTGTCGCATCCGCACTGGAGTTCCTCTACTCCGCGCTTGGCCACTCCGTCAGCTCGCCACCCGCCGTCGCCGCCCCAAAAGCGCCTTCGCCACGCTCGGCATCTCCCTCTGGCGCAAGCGCGCCCCAGCCCTCCAGCTACTCGATCATTCTCATCGAGATTCGCGATGGGAGCGATCCGGCCACCGAAGACCCAAACCGGCTGGTGGATCAAGTCTCCAGTCCATCCGGCCGCGCCACCCCACTCAACTCCCTGGGACAAATTAACGCCGTCCTTCAGGTCTTCTACAACGCTGGCCACGCGAGCATCACATCGCGTAATCAGCGCAATCTTCGCGTGCTTCGGGACGCTCTCCATCTGGATTCGGCCCACTTTGTGGATATTCCGATCTCCTATGCGGATTCATCTCAACCCCTGGATCAGAGCCAAACTTCACGGTCAAATTTTCACCAACAGGCGGCCACGTCCGAGCCTGACGCAGATTCCAGCATCCAGCCGCTCTCCTGGTACCTGACGCCCGTCCAAGTCGCCGATCTGCGCACCGCCGCCCGAAATGCCAGGCCAAAGATAGATGAGGTCATGCAGCAAATCGCGCGCATCCGCAATGTGCAAATGCATTAGCGCAGGAGTTTTGAGTCATCGCTACCCGAATCTGGTGGTGCAGTAACCCTCAACAGCATGGATTCCCGTCCGCTGGATGCGCAGTCTCCGTTTGCTCGGCGCTCAACGCGCGGGGGCGGTTGAGTGGGGCTGCATGACGGTGATGCGCGGGCGCGTCTGCGATTGCCCCGCCTGCGCCTGAAGCTGGTGGCTGACCTGCTCGATCTCGTGAAAAACGCGCAGGAAGTTGCCGCCGAGAATCTTGTCGCAGTCGGTCGGCGAGTAACCACGCGCCATCAGTGCGGCGGTCACCTTCGGCAGGTCGGCGGCGGAGTCGATGCCCTGCGGCAGTTGGCCGGAGATGCCGTCGAAGTCGGTGCCAATGCCGACGTGGTCGATGCCGGCCACTTTGGCGATGTGGTCGATCTGGTCAATCAGGTCCGACAGCGGCGGGCGCGGAATGCGATTGGCGTATTCGCGATCCACCTTGTCGAGGTCGCCATAGGTGAGCGTGCGGCCCTCGGCCTTGAACTGCTCACGCAGAGCCTGCTCGGCCTTCAGAACCTCCGGGCGCTGGGCGATCTGCGCGTTGCGATAGGCCTGCGAGATGAAGCCCGAATAGAAGTTGACCATCACGACGCCGCCCTTGGACTCCGGTCCGCCGGAGCGCGCGATGGCGCGCAGCATGTCGTCGGTCATGTTGCGCGGCGCATCGCACAACGCGCGCGCGCCGGAGTGGGACGCGATGACCGGTGCGCGGCTGACGATGAGTGTGCGATAGAAAGTCTTGTCTGAAACATGGGAGACATCGACTATCATGCCGAGGCGATTCATCTCGTAGACGACATCCTTGCCGAAGTCACTCAGGCCGTCGGCGGTGTGAGGCACGCTTGTATCGTCGGCGTCGCCGGAGGAATCCGCCCAGCCGTTGGAATTGGACCAGGTGAGCGTCATGTAGCGGACGCCAAGATCGTAGTACATGCGCAGCAGCGCGAGCGAGTGTTCGATGGAGTGGCCGCCCTCGATGCCCATGAGCAGCGCGAATTTATGCTCGCGGTGCGCGGCAACAATCCCATCAGCCGTGGTGGTGAAGCGAATCTGATCCGGATGGCGCGCGGCCTGGTTGCGTGTGGCGTCGATCAGCTCCAGAGTGCGGTGCGCGTACTGGCCCTGATAGAGCTTCGGCTCGACCCAGATGGAAAAAAACGCCGCGCCGAGATTGCCCTTGTGAATCGCTTCGAGATTGACCTGGCCGGAGCCGAGCGGATCCGCCAGATCGTAATGGTCGTCGACGAGCCGCTGCGGCGTGTCCTCGTGCGTGTCGATGATGATGGCAGCGCGATGCACCTGCTCCGGCGTGAGCTTCGCAGCGCGATGCGCACCAGCGGGCGCGGATTTTGCCTGCGCTGGCTCCGCTTGTGTCGACTTCGATGGTGTGGATTGCGCGCGGGTCATGGCAGGAGACACAAGAGCAAGGGCAAGAGCCACTGCGGACGGGATGCGGAGCATGGGATCACCAACCTGTGGGAAGTGGAAGTGGCAGCGAACATGAGTTGCCTTGGATTCTAGCAGGTTGGCGAGTGCGTGGCCGAGTCGCAAAACGCGAAGGGCCGCGCATGCGGCGCGGCCCTTCGCGGTGCTGAGTCTGTGCTGTCGGCGGAGGCGGCAATCAGGCGCGGAGGAAATCCTTCGCCGCCTGAAGCGTGACATCGCGCGTCACGTCGGAGATGGCCTCGGTAAGCGGCAACTGCTTCGGGCAGGCCTGCACGCAGTTCTGCGCGAAGCCGCACTCCTGCACGCCGCCGTCGCCGGCCAGGGCGCGCAGACGCTCCTCCTTGAGCACCTTGCCCGACGGGTGGGAGTTGAAGAGCTTCACCTGTGCAATGGTGGCCGCGCCGACGAAGCCGGTTGCATCGTTGAACTGCGGACAAACCTCCATGCAGCAGCAGCAACTGATGCAGTTCGACAGCGGATAGGCCGCTTCCTGCTGCTGCGGAAAGATGCGCGGCCCGGAGCCGAGATCGTAGGTTCCGTCGACGGGCACCCAGGCCTTGACGGCCTTCAGGTTCTCAAACAATACGCTGCGGTCCACGGCGAGATCGCGTACGACAGGAAACTTCGTGAGCGGCTGCACCCGGATCGGCTGCTCCAGCTTGTCCACCAGCGCCGTACAGGCCATGCGCGCCTTGCCGTTGATGACCATCGCGCAGGAGCCGCAGATTTCTTCCAGGCAGTTGGAGTCATAGGCGATGGGCGTCGTCTCCTGGCCACTCGAGTTGACCGGGTTGGCCGCAATCTCCATCATGGCGGAGATCACATTCATGCCCGGCTTCCACGGAATCTCAAACCGCTCCCAGGTGGACGGCGCGTCCGGCCCGCTCTGGCGCTTGATCTCGATCTGTATGAGCTTCTCTGCCATCGTCTTCTCTCCCGTGCCGGTCGGCTGCCAGCGGTGAAATTCGTACCCAGGGTTTTCGTTCCTGCCGCGCTCGTCCCCGCTCAGCTTGCCGCGTCGTAGCGGCGCGGGCGCGGAGCAATATGCTGAATGTCCACATCCTCATACTCGAAGCGCGGCTCGTTGGCCGCAGCATCGTAGCTGGCTTTGGTCGTCTTCAGAAACTTCTCGTCGTTGCGATCCGGGAAGTCCGGCTTATAGTGAGCGCCGCGCGACTCATCGCGCAGCCGCGCGCCCTGCGCAATGACGCGTCCGATCTGAAGCATGTTCCAGAGCTGGCGCGTGAAGGCGAAGCTGGTATTGGCCCACTGGCTGCGGTCGCTCAGGTTGATGTTGCGATAACGATCCATCAGCTCGACGATCTTCGCCTCCGTCTCCAGAATGTTCTTGTTGTAGCGGATGACGGTCACGTTTTTGGTCATCGTCTCGCCCAGTTCGCGCCAGATGCGGAATGGATTCTCCGTGCCGCTGGAGCTGAGCAGTTGCTGGTTCAGCGCCCGCTGCCGCGTCAGTTCCTGCGCGTGTCCGCCGTCGCCCTGTGCCGGCTTCAGCGACTTGGCGTAAGCCACGGCATTTGGTCCGGAGATAAAGCCACCGAAGATGCAACTGACCAGCGAATTCGCGCCCAGGCGATTCGCGCCGTGGTACTGATACTCGGCCTCGCCCGCGGCGAAGATGCCGGGGATGTTGGTCATCTGGTTGAAATCCACCCACAGTCCGCCCATCGTATAGTGCATGCCAGGGAAAATCTTCATCGGCACTTCGCGCGGATCGTCACCGACAAACTTCTCGTAGATTTCGAGAATGCCTTCCAGCTTGCGGTCCAGCGTGGCGCGGTCAATGTGCGTCAGGTCGAGATAGACCATCGGCTGGCCGTCGATGCCGAGTCCGTGCTCGTAGACAACCTTGTGAATGGCGCGCGTGGCCACGTCGCGCGGAACAAGGTTGCCGTATTTCGGATACCACTCTTCGAGGAAGTACCAGCGCTCGTTCTCTGGAATCGATTTGGCTTCGCGCTTGTCGCCCGCCGTGCGCGGCACCCATACGCGACCGCCCTCGCCTCGCGCAGACTCCGACATCAGGCGCAGCTTGTCCTCGCCGGGGATCGACGTGGGGTGAACCTGAATGAATTCGCCGTTCGCGTAATACGCACCCTGCTGATAGAGCGCCGCCTGCGCCGAGCCGGTGCAGACGACCGAGTTCGTGCTCTTGCCGAAGATGGCGCCGTTGCCTCCGGTGGCGACGATGATGGCGTCTGCGGGAAACGTGACCAGCTCCATCGAGCGCAGATTCATGGCGCAGATGCCGCGCGCGACACCTTCGGAATCCAGCACAGCGGAGAGGAACTCCCAGCCTTCAAACTTGCGCACGCGGCCCTCGGACTCATAACGGCGCACCTGCTCGTCGAGCGCGTAGAGCAACTGCTGGCCAGTCGTCGCGCCGGCAAAGGCTGTGCGGTGATAGAGCGTGCCGCCGAAGCGGCGAAAATCAAGCAGTCCCTCCGGCGTGCGGTTGAAAGGAACGCCCATGCGGTCGAGCAGGTCGATGATGCCCGGCGCGGCCTCGCACATCGCCTTCACCGGCGTCTGATTAGCCAGGAAATCGCCGCCGTAGATGGTGTCGTCAAAGTGCTTCCAGGTGGTGTCGCCCTCGCCCTTCAGATTCTTGGCCGCGTTGATGCCGCCCTGCGCGCAGACCGAGTGAGAACGCTTGACCGGGACGATGGAAAACAGGTCCACGTTGCCGCCCGCCTCGGCAATCTTGATGACCGCTGCAAGACCGGCCAGCCCACCACCAACGACGATAATTTTCGGTGCCGCCATGAGATTGATTCCTGTCCTTTCCTATCCGCTCGCGCACGATCCGCTGCGAAGCGGTGACACTCTGTAATCCAGGTGCTATGCGTGCGTCTCGATCTCCACAGTCAAGTTTGCTTGCGGCGGCATCGGTTGCACCAGACGCGTTTGTGCCGGCATCACATCGTCCGGCGCATTTTTGTAATTCGGTCCAACAAAAGCGTAGATGCTGGCCAGTCCCATCACGGCAAGAATGACGCCGAGCGCGGCGCAGAGATATCCAAAGCGGCGACGCGCCGTGGCTCCCGGCGTGATGCCCCACTTGGCGGCGAAGAGCCAGATGCCGTAGGAGAAATGCCAGCAGACCGCGATCATCGCGATCACATAAACGGCCAGCATCCACGGGTTCGACAGCTCCATCTGCACCTTGTGGAATGCCGCGCCGGGATGCTCTGGCAGGCTCACGCCCATGAAGCGCTGCCGTATGACGTGCTGGATGATGTAGACGAAGGCGATGTAGCCGGTCCAGCGCTGCATCATGTACATCCAGTTGCCCGACCACGGGTAATAGATCACGTTGGCCTTGCCGCGCAGCGCGATGTAGACGCCATAGAGCGCGTGATAGGCGAGCGGGATGAAGATCAGGCCGACCTCAAGAAATCGCACCAGCGGAAGACTGTTCAGAAATTTGACCTGCTCGGCGTAGGCCAGTGGCCCTTTGAGCGCTTCAAAGTTTGACAGCAGATGCTCGATGAGAAACGCGCCGATGGGCACGATGCCGGAGAGCGAATGCAGCTTGCGCAGCAGAAACGAGTGGCCTTTTCCGGCGCGCAGCGGCTCAACACCGCGACCGACAGGGCTGGAGTGTGCATCAGGGCGTGCGGCGGTGGCCATGAAAGATGCTCCTGAATAGAATCTTGAAAAGACTGACGATCGGTTCCCGAAAGCGTTCGTCGAGCCTCACCTGCATTATTGGTGGCGGCTTACAGGACCGTCAAGGAAACCGGCAAATCTCTTGCCGCATTCTGAAAAACGCGGAAAAACCTGCCAATTCAGTACCAGAACGTGGGCGCGACGCGGCGCAGAAACGCCCGCAGACCCTGCTCCACGCGCTCTCCCGGCGACTGATAGCTTCGGGCGCGAAAGCCGGAGTAGCCGACCGGATCGACATTGCAGGGAAAGCGCAGATGGACGCCTGACTGGCCTTCGCATCCGATGACGCGCGCGTAGAGAAGCTGCTCCAGCAGGCGCGGACCTTCGGGGCGCATGGCGAAACGACTGTCGCGCAGGCGCTGGTCATAAAACGCATGGGAGCAGGCGAAGAGCTGAACGCGCGCGTCAGCCCCCTTGCGCGGCCACGGGAAACGACGGCAGTCGATGAGCAGCTCCGGCGCGGCGGGAAGCATCTCCAGCGCGCGGCCCAGTGCGGGAAAGACCAGTCGTCCGGTCGTCTTGATCAGGTGAGTGGTTTCGCACCGCAGCGCCGACTGGCTCAGCCCGGCGTCGAGCAGCTCCATCTCGGAGTATCCATAATTCAGGCCGTCCGGAATCCTGCCTGCGGGGATGGACAGAAACTCGACCTGCTTGCCGAGCGCGTTCTCCTGTTTGACGATTCGACGCAGCGAGGACAGGTCAGCGCCGGAGTTTTCCAGGAACAGAATGCGGCCTGCGCAGGGATGGGCATAGCGCAGCCAGAAGCGCAGCGCCTGCTCGTAGTCGGCGCGGCGCAGAGTCGGATCGGCGCGGCGCACAACAGCCTGCGGCGACGGCTCAATGGTGGCCGTCATCACCAGCAGCCACTGGGCCGGACGGGGCGATGCGAAACTCTGCGGCGTGGTCATCCGAAGGCGATTGTATTCCAGTCAGCCGTGCGAAGAAACGAATGCGCCGTGGAGAAGCGGCAATGCTAACCAACTCAGATGGACTGGACCGGAATCAGCGTCAGATCATCGACCAGGCCCACCTCGCGCTGCACAAATGGCTCCCCGTAGCGAACTCCGGCAAGCAGGCCGTAGTGACGCGCTTCGGCAAAGGTGCGCTCGCGAATCTCCTGCTCGGGAACAAAAAGTCCGCTTCCCTGCCGCTGGTCGGAGTACTGGGAGCGGTAGGCCAGCAGCGACTGAAGCCGCGTGTCGATGTATGGCGTAATATCCACGATGAAGCTCGGGCGAACGTCGGCGTAGAGGCTGGCATAGACGATCTTGAAGGGCCGATGCGGCGCGTCAGAGCCTAAATCTCCGCTGGAAAAATTGGCAAGCCCTGCAAGAAAACAGGCTTCGTAGCCGAGCGTGGCGCAGATGGCGTGGTCCGGGTGGCGTGCCTGGCCGTAAGGCAGGATGACGACTCGCGGCCGCAGACGGCGCAGCACACGCGCGATGGCAATCCGGTTCTCCAGCGAATTGGCAATCGCGCCGTCGGCAAAATCCAGTGCCTCGCGGTGCGTGACGCGCAGGATTCGCGCGGCTTCTGCTGCCTCAGCGGCTCGTTCTTCAGCGGTTCCGCGCGTGCCGGATTCGCCGCGCGTCAGATCGAGGATGGCCGTGCGCAGTTTGCGATCGGCCATGCGCAGCAGCGTCCCGCCGCAGGTCTGCTCCACGTCATCGCGGTGGGCGGCGATGGCCAGCACATCGATGGTCGAGACTGTGCCCGGCTGGTTCATGCGTTCTGCGAGGGAGTACCGCTTGCAATCAGTAGTCGGTGTTGTCGGCGTCGGTTGTCGCGTCCATGTAGGCCACATCGAAGGCCGTTCCCGTCACCGCAACGTAAAAGTTGTTGATCGCCGAGCCATCAGTGGTCGAGAAAATATAAACCTGGCCACCCTCGGCAACGTAAACCTTGTGCAGCGTGAGAACGGCTGCAATGCCCGTCAGATCGCCCTGGAACGGCTCCAGCAGCGTCACCGAGTTCGTGGAGGTGTTGTACATGGTCAGGCAGCCATACGGCTCGCCCTTGGCGTAGCGCTCGCCCTGCTCGCAGCGGACTCCGCCGAGCCAGAGCGTATTGTCATCTGCCAGGACCATCTTCGTCGGCTGGCCCGGAGCCGCATCGCTCACAGCAATGGCATTGCCAGCGGTATTGTTCGTCAGATTGATCGCTGTCAGAAATCCGGCAAAGAGACCATCCGGCTGTGGCTGCTCGCCATAGACGTACAGCGTGTTGGTGTCCACCAGCCCATTGCTTGCTCCGCCCGGCGTCAGGATCGTGGTCGGCGAGGTGGGCACGCTGCCCGACTGCTGGCCACTTTGCAGGATGAGCGGCGCCGTGGGGACCAAAGAAACGGACGATTGTTTCCCGCCACACTCCGGACCGCAGTTGAGGATGTAGGCCGTGCTGCCGTCGGCGCTCCACAGAGCCTTGATCGGACGATCAAACTGAACCGGATTGTGATTGCTGTCCGCAATCTCGAAGAGACACGCACCCGGCGCGTTCATCGGCTCGCAATCGACGGCGTTCGGTGGCCAGGTGGAGGGTCCGCCGCTGTAAGCTGTCGTTTCAAAGGACTGCAACAGGCGCGCGTAATAGGCGTAGTTCGAGTTCTCGACAAAAGCCAGAGCCACCGATCCGCCGGGGTTGGTGGAGACGCGATACACGTTCGGGAGACCGAGACTGTAGGTTTTGGCCGTGAGCTTGTTGACGAGGGTGAAGAAATGCGCCTGTTGATCGGCAGCGAAGACATAGTCCTGACTGCGCGTCACGAATATGCTGGCCGACAGAGTGCCCAGCGTGGCAATGGCCCCGCCGTTGCTTTCCTTCTGATAGTTCACTTGCGTGAAGGAGCCGTCGCCAGAGCCATAGACGGCACCAAGCTGTTCTTCGGGCATATTCTGAATTGTCGAAGGCTCAGAGCCGGAGTAGCCCGCAATCGTGAAACCGGGAATCCGATCGTTGTAGCTCTGGCGAATGTCGTAGTAGGCATCGACAATCTGAAGCTCGCCCTTGCTGAAGGAGCTTGGATTCTGAATCGCGATCAGGACGCGATTCGCGATGCCGCTGGGCGGCAGGTTGCGTCCAGCGAAGTACAGGTTATTTCCACAGCCCGAAAGCACAGCGGCCACCAGAAGAGCCGCAAGGGCGCAGAGCGCGAGACCCCTTTTCTTCAAAATCCTCTACCTCATTCAGAACGAGCTGTCTGGCCAAGTATAACAAACCGGCCACACGGAAATTTGGCTGCCAAACAACAAACGGGAAGAACAGATGGAAGAATCGCGAGGGCAAATTCCCGCCGATTCCAGCCGAACCCGTATCGCTCAGAGCTTTCCCTGTCACTTGGACGAAAAACCCGGGTTCCGGGAAGCGGTTGCGGCAAGCCGAAGCGACAGGAATTTTCCGCTCACGCGCCGCCAGAGCCTGCGCCATGCGAAATCTCCCCGTCTGCGCCTGCCTCACTCCCGCAGCGGAGGGAAAACGCGATAGCATCATTAGTATTGTGGCAAGCGCAAACCAAACTTCCCTCCTGACCAGGCTATTCCAGGATCGCCCCGTCCTCTGCGACGGCGCAATGGGCACGGTGCTCTACGGCCGCGGCGTCTTCATCAACCGCTGCTACGACGAACTGAATCTCTCCGACCCCACGCTAATTCTGGCCATCCAGGAGGAGTACCTGCAGAGCGGCGCGGAGATTCTGGAGACGAACACCTTCGGCGCAAACCGCTTCCGTCTGGAGCGGCATGGACTCCGCGACAAGGTTGCCGAAATCAACTCCGCCGGCGTGCGCATCGCGCGCGAGGCGATTGGTCATTTCAGGGAAAAACAGGCTGCCGAGGCCTGGGTGGCCGGAGCCATCGGGCCGCTCGGCGTGCGTCTTGAGCCGCTGGGCAAAGTCGCGCTCAGCGAGGCGCGCGAGGCCTTTGCCGAGCAGATTCAGGCGCTGTTCTCCGCTGGCGTGGACCTGCTCATCGTCGAGACCATGCCCGCTGTGAACGAGGCGCGCGAGGCACTCCTGGCTGCGAAAGAGATTGCTCCCGATCTGCCGATCACAGTGATGATGACCGTCGATGAGGAGGGTCGCTGCCTCGATGGCACGTCGCCGGAGCAGGCGGCGGCGATCCTGACCGAGGCCGGTGCCGACGCTGTGGGCTGCAACTGCTCCACCGGACCGGCGACCGTGCTGACGGCGATTGAGGCCATGCGCTCGGCCACCCACCTGCCGCTGATGGCCATGCCCAACGCGGGGATGCCGCGCGCCGTGGAAGGACGCAACATCTATCTCTGCTCTCCGGAGTACATGGCCAGCTTCGCGCGCAAGGCTGTGAAGGCCGGCACGCAGTTCGTCGGCGGCTGTTGCGGCACCACTCCCAACCATATCCGCGCCATGAAGTCCGCGCTGCGCGCGCTTGACGCGCAGGCGCACATCACGCTCAGCGAGCCGACCCACGCGGAAAAAAGCCCTGAGATGGGATCGGACACACCGCCCCTGCCGCTGGCGCAGCGCTCGACCGTGGGCAGGCTTATTGCCGAAGGAAAATTTGTTTCGCTCGTCGAGATCGTGCCGCCGCGAGGCATTGATTCCAGCAAGGAAATCGAAGGCGCAAGGCTGCTGGCCGCGCTCGGCGTGGACGCAATCAACGTGCCGGATTCGCCGCGCGCCTCGGCACGCATGAGCGCGCAGAGCCTCTGCATTCAGATTCAGCAGCACACCGGCATCGAGACCGTGCTGCACTACACCTGCCGCGACCGCAACATCCTCAGCATTCAGTCCGATCTGCTCGGCGCGTCCTCGCTGGGGCTGAAAAACATTCTCTGCCTCACCGGCGACCCACCAAAGCTGGGCAACTATCCCGACGCGACAGCCGTCTTCGATGTGGACGCAATCGGTCTGGTGAACATCGTTCGCCGACTGAATCATGGCCTCGACATTGGCTCGAACGCCATCGGCGGCTCGACGAATTTCACCATCGGCGTCGCCGCCAATCCCGGCGTGCCGGACATCGAGCAGGAGCTGCGCCGCTTCGCCTGGAAGGTGGACGCGGGTGCCGAGTACGCGATCACGCAGCCGGTCTTCGATCTGCGCCTGCTGGAGCGTTTCCTCAAGCGAATCGAATCCTTCCGCATTCCCGTCATCGCGGGCATCTGGCCGCTCACCAGCCTGCGCAACGCCGAGTTCATGCGCAACGATCTGCGCGTCTCCATGCCGGAGGCCGTGATGCTGCGCATGGCGCAGGCCGAGTCGCCGGAGGCGGCCAAAGCCGAAGGCATCCGCATCGCGCAGGAGATGCTGGCCGAAGCGCGGCCCATGGTGCAGGGCGTTCAGGTCAGCGCTCCGTTTGGACGATACGCACTTGCCGCTGAGATTCTGGAATCCGTGCTGCCGCAGGCGGCGCACGCGCAAAAGACAGGGGCATAAAAAGACAGGGGTATGAGCAGCAACACGCACCCCGGGACAAGGAACGATGGCACGTTTTGAAGAATCTCTGCAGAAGCTCGAAGGCATTGTCCAGAAGCTGGAACAAGGCGAACTGACGCTCGAAGACTCCGTGAAGCTCTTCGAGGAAGGCATGCGGCTTTCCACTGCCTGCCAGCGGGAACTGGACGCCGCCGAAGGCCGCGTGCAGCAGCTTGTGTCGCGGAGCGACGAAGCGCCGAAAACCGAGCCGTTTCCAACCGACGACGAATAGTTCCGATGCGCATTCACTCGGCAAATGGACGCTGGGCGCGGCCCCTGTTTTCAGCTCGCTTTGAAAACGTTTTGATGGCAGTGCGCATCTGACCAGACAGACGGGGAGAACGATGCTGCAAGAGGCGATGGACAAGGTTTTTCGGCTGGACGGATACACGGCGCTGGTAACTGGCGGAGCCAGCGGCATTGGCGAAGCAACCGTGAAGGAACTCACTCGCGCCGGAGCCACCGTCTGGATCGCCGACATTCAGGAGCAGGCCGCGCGGAGCCTCGCCACGCAGCTCGCAGAACAGAATCTTTGCGCGCACGCCATTCGCATGGACGTTACCGACGTCGAGTCGATCCGCGCGGCAGCCGAAGCCGTGGGCAGCCTCGATGTGCTCGTCAACAACGCCGGCATCGGTCACGTCGGCTCGATTGCGACCACGGAAGCCGACGACTTCGACCACCTGATGAACGTCAACGTCCGGTCTGTCTATCTGGTTACGCGCGCGCTGCTTCCTCTGCTGCTGGCCAGTCCGCGCAAGGGCTGCATCGTCAATATCGGCTCTGTCGCCGGCATGATCGGCATCCGGCAGCGATTTGCCTACTGCACCAGCAAGGGCGCGGTGCTGGCGATGACCCGCCAGCTTGCCGTCGAGTATCCGCGCGAGCTGCGCGTGAACGCGATCTGCCCCGGCACGGTCGAGACGCCGTTTGTCGAGGGCTATCTGGACAAATATCACGCGCACGAAAAAGAAAAAATCCGCGAAGAGCTGCGCGCGCGCCAACCCATCGGCAGGCTGGGAACACCGCAGGATGTGGCCGCGATGGTGCGCTATCTGGCCTCGCCCGAAGCAAGCTTCATCACCGGATCGTTGATGACGATTGACGGCGGCTGGACCGCGGCCTGAACGACGATTGCATGCAAACGAAAGTCAACTTTATCAGGGAGAGCTGAAGTGAAACTCGTAACTTTTTCCACACAGGAACGCATTCCGAAGCCGGGCATGCTG
The DNA here is from genome assembly GCA_021846275.1 of Acidobacteriota bacterium. Taxonomy (GTDB): domain Bacteria; phylum Acidobacteriota; class Terriglobia; order Terriglobales; family Acidobacteriaceae; genus Acidicapsa. Next base: position 573,901 of record JAJZBZ010000001.1, on the reverse strand, counting down.
CTCACGGAAACCGATGAGATTCTCGATCTCTCCGGCAGCTACAAAAGCACGCTGCACGCACTGCAAAGCCCCGACCCTGTGCGTCCTGACCCTGCGCGCCCGGATGGTGCGCGATTTGCCCGGCGCGACGTTCGCCTGCACGCGCCGCTCAGCCATCCGCCACGCATCTTCTGCATCGGGCTGAACTATCGCGATCACGCAATGGAATCCAATCTCGAACTGCCGAAGTTTCCCGTCGTCTTCTTCAAAATGACGACGGCGATCCTCGGCCCGGAAGAGACCATTCTGCTGCCGCGCGAAACCTCCGAGCCGGACTACGAGGCCGAACTTGCCGTCGTCATCGGCAAGGGCGGCTACCGCATCCCCGCCGGGCGCGCCATGGAGCACGTCTACGGCTACACGATCCTCAACGACGTGAGCGCGCGCGACATTCAGTTCTCCACCTCGCAGTGGTCGCTCTCCAAAAGCCTGCCGACGTTCTGCCCGATGGGGCCGTCGATTGTGACACGCGATGAGGTCGCCGACCCGCAAACGCTGCGCATCCAGTTGTCGATCAACGGCGAAACGCTTCAGGACTCGAATACGCGCGAACTGATCTTCGGCATTCCCGATCTGATCGCCTACATCTCTTCGCTCACGCCTCTGCTGCCAGGCGACATCCTCTCCACAGGCACTCCGAGCGGCGTCGGCTTCGCACGCAATCCAAAGCGATGGCTTCGCGACGGTGACCGCGTGAGCATCACCATCGACGGCCTGGGCACGCTCAGCAATCCCGTCGCAGCTGAGTGAACGAACAAAAATGCCCCGATCGAGCTACGGCAGCGCCAATCCATAGACACGCGCAGCATTGACGCCGAAGATCGCTTCGCACTCCGACGCCGAGCAGCCGCGCAGCAGCTCTTCCATCGTCTCCGCCCAGCCTGTATAGCTGGAAGCGACGGTGCATACGGGCCAGTCCGAACCGAACAGCAGCCGCGACGGGCCGAAGGCTTCAAGCGCCGTCTCCACAAACGGGCGCAGATCGTCGATGGTCCATCGATCAAAATCCGCTTCCGTCACCATCCCTGAAAGCTTGCAGCAGACGTGTTCTCGCGCCGCAAGCTCATGCAGATGCTCCGCCCACGGATGCAGCTCGCCCGCTGCAATGCGCGGCTTGGCCAGATGATCCAGAACGATAACCTGATTCGGATGCCGATCCACCAGGCGCAACGCGGCCTCCATCTGCCGCTCGACAATCAGCAGATCGTATACCAGCTCCGTGGATTGCATCCGGCGCAGTCCGCGATCAAAATCCTTATCGTCAAAAAATACATCCGGCTCCGCCTGCAACACATGCCGCAGTCCGCGCAGCTTCGGGTTTGCGCAGTACCGCTCCAGATGCTCTTCCAAATCCGGAGACGCAAGTGGAAGCCAGCCAACAACGCCAGCAATCCAGTCGTTATCCGCCGCCAGATCGAGCAGCCAGCCCGTCTCCTCCACGCACTGCCGCGCCTGCACAGCGATAGTTCCCACGACGGAGTTCGCGCGTAGCTCCGGAGCAAGATCGCCGGACAGAAAATCGCGCCGGATACGCGCCATCCGCTCGTCGATCCAGCCATACTCCTGCGGCGAATAGTGCCAGAAATGCTGGTGAGCATCGATGCGCGCAACGGTTCGCGTTACCGGATGAATCGCAGGCTGCGTGGCAGCGTTGGGGCGAGTGGTTTCCATCCGCGGGAACAGGCGTAACTGCCTTCCCGTATGATATTCTCGCCGGTCGGAACGCACCAGCAACGATACTCTGCAACCGAAGGATCAACCGTGATGATTCGCCGCCGACTCACTCGCTTCCCTGCCCTGCTGCTCGCGCTTGCCGCCTCTTTCCTTTCACTGTCTGCTCACGCGCGCGACCGCTGGACAGAGACTCAGGCACAGGCATGGCAGGCGCAGCAACCGCCCATTCTGACAGGCGGAAATTTTCTGCCGTCGGACGCCATCAACCAGCTCGAAATGTGGCAGGCGGCCACCTTCGATCCCGCGACGATTGATCGCGAGCTTGGCTACGCCGAAGGTGTCGGCATGAAGACGATGCGCGTCTTCTTGCACGATCTGCTCTGGCAACAGGACCGTGCGGGCATGGAGCAGCGCATGAATACATTTCTCACCATTGCCGCGCGACATCACATCCGCCCTGTCTTCGTGCTCTTCGATTCCTGCTGGGATCCGTATCCAAAACTCGGCCCGCAGCGTCCGCCGATTCCCGGCGTACACAACTCCGGATGGGTGCAGAGTCCGGGCAAGGACGCACTCGTCGATCCGGCGCAGCAGGCGCGTCTCGAAGCTTACGTCAAGGGCGTGATTGGCGCGTTTGCCAACGATGATCGCATCCTCGCCTGGGATCTCTGGAACGAGCCGGACAACACCAACGGGCCGGAGTACCACTGGATGGAGCCGCCCAACAAAGTGGCTCGCGTGGCCGAGTTGCTGCCGCAGGTCTTCGCCTGGGCGCGCTCCGTGAACCCATCGCAGCCACTGACCAGCGGCGTATGGCAGGGCGACTGGTCAAGCCTTGCGAAGATGAGCGCCGTCGCACGCATACAGGTCACCGAATCCGACATTCTCAGCTTTCACAACTACGGCTGGCCTGAGGAGTTCGACCAGCGCGTCGATGAACTCTCGCAGTTTCATCGCCCCATCCTCTGCACGGAGTACATGGCGCGCAGCGTCGGCAGCACGTTTGACACGATCCTGCCCGTCGTCTGGCGTCGGCATCTGGTGGGCGCCATCAACTGGGGCCTGGTCGTCGGCAAAAGCCAGACCAACCTTCCCTGGGACTCCTGGCAGAGACCCTACGTGATCGAGCAGCCGCCGGTCTGGTTTCACGATGTCTTCTATCCCGATGGCAGACCCTATCGCGCGCGCGAAGCGGCGATTCTGCGCGACTACAACAGCCGCAAACGCGGCGCAAATGCAGACGCAGCGCAGTCCGGCGCGGCAAATTCCAATGCCGCAATTTCAGGAGCCGCTCAGTGAAACCTGTCTACGTCGCGGCCTACCATCAGTCGCCATTTGGAAAATTGATGGGCCTCACGCAGGCTGAGATGCTCGCCGCAGCCACGCGCGGCGTCTGCGCAGAAGTCGGCACCGAAGCCGCAGCGATCGACTCGGCTTCGATTGCCGCCGTGTGCAGTTTTTCGCTGCATCAGCAGGGCCTGCTCTCCGGGTTGCTGGCGGGAGTGCCGGGCATGGAAGCCAAGTCCATCGAAAGCGTGGAGAATGCCTGCGCCTCCGGCGGCCAGGCAATCGTGAACTGCATCACGCGCCTGCAGGCGGGCATGGGCGACACCGCGCTCGCCGTCGGCCTCGAAAAAATGCGCGACAACGCCGGCAAGGCCGACGGCAAACGCATTGGCGAAGCGCTTGGCTATTTTTCTGACCCCGAAGAGCGCCCTGGCAAAGTCTTCGTCTTCCCGCAGATCTTCGCCGAAATCATGCGGAAGTACATGCGCGAGTGGAATGTGGACGAGCGCGCGCTCGCATCCGTCGCCGTCACCGAGTACGCCAACGCGCAGCACAATCCCTACGCACAGATGCGCGGCACAACGCTCACGCTCGAACAGGCAACGGCCATCGGCGGCCCGAACCGCTATCTGGTCGAGGGACTGCCGCTGAAAACCTACGACTGCTCCCAGATCACCGACGGCTACGCGGCGCTGCTGCTGGCCACGGAATCCGGCTTGGCCCGGCTCGGACTGCGCAGGCAGGATTGCGTCCGGATCGCCGGATGGAGCAGCGCCGTGGACCCGCTCCAGCACGCGCAGCGCAACGTGCTGCGGCCAGCGGCAGCCTATCGCGCAACGCAGGCCGCATACTCCATGGCTGGCGTGACGGCGAACGATATCCAGACCGCCGAGGTGCATGACTGCTTCACCGTGATGGCGGCTCTCGCGGCGGAGATTCTGGGCCTGGCCGATCCGGGTCGTGGCGCTGCTTTCTGGGCCGATGGCGAGGCAGCCGTTGGCGGTCGCTGCGCACTGAACACCTCCGGCGGACTGATCGCCAAGGGTCACCCGGTCGGCGCAACCGGCATCGCCATGGTGGGCTGGGCAGGCTGGCAACTGCTGGGCAAGGTTCCCGCGCCGTTGCAGGTGCGCAATGCGCGCCACGCGGCCACATTCAACATCGGCGGCCCGGTCTGCGCCTCCGTCAGCACGGTGCTCCGCGCTCCGCAATGAAATCTCCTGCCGAGGTGACAGATGGTGGTGACGCATGATTGAGACGCGCCGCGAATTCCTGACGCTTGCCGCTGGCGCCTGCCTCGGCAGCGCTCTGTCGGCATTCGCGCAGCCGCGCGCGAACGCAGCCTCCACACCGACCGCCGCGCCGCTTCGCTTCGGCGTCAACTACACGCCGCGACACCTCTGGTGGTACTGCTGGCAGGAATGGGATCAGCAGGCGATTTTTGACGACCTGGAGGGAATCGCATCGCTCGGCATGGACCACATTCGCGCGCAATGCCTGTGGCCCATCTTCCAGCCTGGCATCAACGTCGTGAACGAGCGCGCAATCGAGAATCTCCAACTGCTGCTGGATGCGGCGGACCAATGCGAACTGGATGTGGAAGTAACGGTGCTGAACGGCTGGATGAGCGGACTTTCGTTCCTGCCCGCGTGGTCCGCGCCGCTGGCCACGCAGCACGGCGGCGACGCGGGAAATATCTTTCTTTCTGACTCGATGATCGCCGCTGAACAATTGCTTTTCCAGAAAATTGCAACAGCCATCGGCCCGCATCGCCGTTTTCTCGGCTTCGACATCGGCAACGAGCTGGGCGTGCTGATGACGGGCGCGAACGCCGTAACCACACCACAGGCCGATGCCTGGGCTACCCAGATGCTCGTCTATTGCAACGAACTTGCGCCGGGCCGTTTCCATGTGAATGGCGCGGACCACTCGCACTGGTTTGCGGACTTCGGTTTCTCGCGCTCGACGCTTGCGAACACCGGCGCGGCAACCGCGATTCACTCCTACATTCATTTCGACGGCGTGCTCGACCGCTTCGGCTGGAACTCGCCGGAGGCGCGGCATCTGGCGGCCTATGAGGTGGAGCTTGCAACCGCGTATCAGCGCGATCCGGCGCGACCTGTCTGGGTGGAGGAGATTGGCGTCGGCGATGTGGAGATGCCCGTTGCGGCCAAGCCCGGCTTCATGCAGCGCACCGTGGAACTGCTCGCGCAGCGCGGCAATCTCTGGGGCATCACCTGGTGGTGCTCGCATGACATTGACCCGGCCATCGGCGGCTTCAGCAGTTACGAGTACACGCTCGGGCTGCTCGACAGGGACAACCGCGCCAAGCCGCTGGGCAGGCAGTTTGCCGCGCTGGCGCGCACGCTGCGCAGCCAGCGCCCGCAGCCGCCGCGCGGGCGAACTGCGCTGGTAATTCCGGATACCGGGCCACAGTCTCACTTATCGAACAGCACCTGGCCGTCCGACTGGCGATTCGCTTCCGCGTGGATGCGCCTGATGGCTGCAGGAAACGATCCGGCAATCGTGCTGGAAAGCCGCGCAACGGACGAGGATTATTTACGGCGGCGCGGAATCAGCCATCTGATCCCTCTGTCCAAAACCTGAATGCTTCGCGAACCGCAATCGTAGCTGGCTTGAAATCGTCGCGCGTCAGAATGCAGTGAAAAATCCCGTCATCAGGCCGGGAGCAACGCCGAGGATCACGACAGCAACGGCAATTGCAGCCAGCAGAATCTGCTCAAAACCTGAAACCTGCACGATGCGATCCGTCGTCGCCGCAGTCACGTAGGCGCGCTTCAACACCTGCAAATAGTAGTAAAGCGAAACCGCGCTGCCTGCGATGGCGACGATAACCATCGCCAACGCCCAGCCAGACGCACCCGGCGCGCCCAGCACGGCGGCAAAGAGCTGAAACTTGACCCAGAAGCCAACCAGCGGCGGAATGCCCGCGAGCGACAGCAGGAAGACCAGCAGCGCTGCGGCCACCAGCGGACGCTGCGCGCTCAGCCCGGCAAAGGCATCCAGTCGATCCGTGCCCGCGCTGCGTTCCACGATGGCCACCACGCCAAACGCGCCAACCGTCGTCAGCGCATAGGTGATGGCATAGATCATCACCGCCCGGTTGCTGGCCTCCGTGTGCGCGGCGATTCCAAGCAGCATGTAGCCGGCATGCGCAATCGCAGAGCAGGCCAGAATGCGCCGAACGCTCGTCTGCACCAGCGCGGAAAGATTTCCCACCACAATGGATGCGGCAGCCATAACGATCAGCGTCAGCGTCCATCCCCACGTCGGCGCCAGCGCGGCAGTCACGGCGATCAGCACGGCAAAGCTCGCGACCTTCGATCCAGAGGCGATCAGCGCTGCCACCGGCGCGGGCGCGCCATAGTAGGCATCCGGCGCCCACAGGTGAAATGGGACCGCCGCAACCTTGAACCCGAGGCCGACCGCGACCAGCGCCATCGCGACCAGCGTGATCGGCGCAAGTGGCGTCTGGCCGAGCTTCGCGGCAATTTCAGGCAAGTAGGTCGTGCCCGCGATGCCGTAAAGATAGCTGAAACCGAAGAGCATGAATGCCGCCGAGATGCCGCCGAACAGATAGTATTTCAGTGCCGCCTCCGACGATGAGGCTGAGAACTTGGCGAATGCCGCCAGAACGTACAGCGACAGGCTCAGCAGCTCCAGCGCGACGAAGATCAGCAGCAGATCGCGCGCGGCGGCCACCAGCATCATGCCCGTCGTCGCCAGCAGCACCAGCGCAACGTACTCGCCGGGATTGCGCGAAAATCGCGAGCGCAAGCCCAGCAGCAGCACCAGCGCGGTGAGTGCAAGTACGCTGGCCTGCGCCGCTGCAACCATCCGGTCGGCCACCAGCGCTCCGCCCATCACCGATGCAGCGCCCGCATGCGTCATCAGCCAGAGGATCGCGACAACAGCCCCAGCCGCGCCCAGCAGGCTCGCCACGCGCATCCGGGTCGCAGTCGCGGCACTGCGCAGGAAGCCCAGATCGACGAAAAGAATCAGCAGCGAGACAACTTCAAGAATCGTCTCCGGAGCCAGAATGCCGAGTAGATCGCCATAACGAACAGGTGTCATATCCGGCCTCCCGTAAGCAGCGCGTGTGGCAGTGCAAGCACTGCCGGAGTGATCTGGTCCAGCAGCAGGCGCGGAGCCAGTCCCACGGCGAGGCTCGCCGCCAGCAGCAGCGCAACGCCGGCTTTTTCAGCCCAGGTGATCGGCTCATGCGCGTGCGCTTCTTCGTCAGACGCCGACGACGCCGTAGCCGATTCCGGCGCATCGCTGAAAAACGCCGTCTGCATCGCGCGCCACGTGTACGCCACGCCAACGACGATGCCCACACCCGCCAGGACCGTGAAGACCGGGAACGCCGTCCACGCGCCGATCAGCACCTGCAACTCAGCGATGAATCCGCTGAAGCCCGGCAGCCCCATCGAAGCCATTCCTGCAATCACAAACAGCCACGCGGCAAACGGCAGCGTCCGTCCCAGATGCATCCCGCTCAGCGCCTTCAGGTCGCGCGTGTGCGTGCGTTCGTATACGATGCGGCCCACCGTGGCAAACAGCAGCCCGGCCAGAATCCCGTGAGAGAACATCTGAAGCACCGCGCCATCCAGTCCAATCTGGCTCAGTGTCATCAACCCCAGCAGCACCAGCCCCATGTGGCTCACGCTGGAGTAGCCAATCACAAACTTAAAGTCATTCTGGATCAGCGCCACCGCCGCGCCATAGAGGATGCCGATCACAGCCAGCAGCGCAAAGACCGTCCGCCATGAGCCAATCCCCAGGAAGCTCCAGCCCCACGGATCCAGCCCGTGCGGAAACAGCGTCATCGCCACGCGCAGGCAGCCATACGCGCCCAGCTTCATCACAACGCCGGCCAGCAGCATCGACGCAGCCGTCGGCGCGGCCACATGGCCCGTCGGTGCCCAGGTGTGCAGCGGCCACATGCCCGCCAGAATCGCAAACCCGACAAAGACCAGCGGGAAGGCCCACATCTGGAACGACACCGGGAACGCGTACTGTTGCAGCGCGGCCAGATTCAGCGTGTGCCCGCCGGAGACCGTGTAGGCCGCAAGCAGCCCGACCAGCACCATCGCCGAACCGATGAACGAGTAAAGCGCCAGCTTCATCGCTCCGTACTCGCGCCGCGTCGATCCCCAGATCGCAATCAGAAAATACTTCGGCACAATCGCAATTTCATAAAAGACAAAAAACAGGAACAGATCCGCCGACAGAAAGACGCCGTAAACGCCGCCGATCAGCGCCAGATAGAACGCAAAGAACTCGCCCGTCCGCCGCTCGATATTCCACGAGAAAAGTACGCCGGAAACCGAAGCCAGCCCCGTGAGCAGCACCAGCACCCGGCTGATGCCATCGGCAGCGAGCGTGTAGCGAATGCCCATCGCCGGAATCCACGCGCAATCGGCAATCGCCGTCACGCCGGTCTGCGTAAAGAATGCGAGCGCCGCAATCAGGAACCCGGCCACCGCCGTAACCAGCGCAAGCACGCGCGCCAGTTGAGGCTGCCTGCGCGCAAACGCCGCAATTAGCAGCGCGCCGCCAAACGAAAGATAGATCGTCCACGCGAGCATCAGAATCTCCACCCGTCAATCAGACGAAGAACGGTCGGATTGATTACGCCCACAACAATCTGCGGCGCAAGGCCGAGCAGCAGCATGAGCAAAAGCGCTGGAGCCACGGAAACGCGCTCCGCCACAGTCATATCCGGCATCGCAGTCCACTCCTCGCGCAGCGGGCCGCTGAAGACGCGCTGGATCACCGTCAGAATCACCGCCGCCGTAATCAGCAGTCCCAGCACGGCCAACGTTGTCCACTGCCAGGCCAGAGGAAACGCTCCGCGAAAGATCAGGAACTCGCTCACAAATCCATTCAGCCCCGGCAGGCCCAGCGAAGAAAACAGCGCCACGCCCATCAGCCCGCACATCACCGGAACCTGTTTGCGCAGGCCGCCAAAATCGGCCATCCCCAGCCTGCCGCCGCTGCGCTCCTCCATCATGCAGAGGAACCAGAAGATCGTCGCCGCCGTCAGTCCATGATTAAAGATTTGCAGGATCGCTCCATCCAGCGCCGCCGACGCGCTCAGCATCCGAGCCGGATCTCCGGCCATCGGCAGCAGCACCACAAACAGCGCCAGCAGGCAGTATCCCAGATGGTTGATCGACGAATACGCAAAGACTCGCTTCAGGTCCGTCTGCACCACTGCGGCCCACGCTCCGGCGACAATCGTCAGCACAGCCAGCGTCAGCAGCAGCCCGCGCAGCGCAAACATCTCCCGCCCAAAGATCGGCAGCGCAATGCGAATCAGGCCATAAACGCCCATCTTCGACATCGCCCCGGTGAGCAGAATCGTGATCGCCGTCGGTGCCTCCGAGTACGTCTCCGGCAGCCAGGTATGGAACGGCATCATCGGCACCTTGACCGCGAATCCAAGCAGCACACCACAGGCCAGCAGCATCTCCACATGCCCCAGTCGCGCCTCGATCAGCCGATGCAATTCTCCCGATGCCGCAAAATGCGCCAGCGAAACGAAGTCCATCCCGCCGGTGGCCACAAACAGAGCGAGAAACGAAAGCAGCAGCCCCACCGAACCCACCATCGTGTAGACGAAAAACTGCGTCGCCGCCGGCCCGCGTCGCGCGCCGCCCCACAGCCGTATCAGGAAGAAAGTCGGGATCAGGCTCAGCTCCCAGTAGAGAAACCAGTGGAAGAAATTCAGCGCCGTGAACGTGCCGATCAACCCGGACTCCAGCAGCAGCACCAAGCCGAAATACAGCCCCGTCTGCCGCGTGACCGTGCGCGAGGCCAGCACCGCAATCACCGTGACCAGCGCGGCCAGCACCAGCATCAGCGCGCCCAGTCCATCCACGCCCAGGTGATACTCAATGCCAAGATCGGGAACCCACGCCGAGCGCTCCACAAAAGCCATGCCGCCGCCTGTGCCCACCGAAAACCAAATCCACAGCGAGATCGCGAGCGTCACCAGCGCAACCACCAGAGCCACCGCGCGCGCCCGCGCACCAGCCATCCACGCGATCACAGCGCCTGCCACGGGCAGCGCAGTCAGCAACGATAGAATGTGCGTCATAGCTTCACCTGCCCGGTCACGGATGCGGCGATGGCAAGCGCAGCAATCAGCAGCAGCAAACCAATCGTCAGCGTGCGCAGATACGCCGGCGCGCGATCCGCCTGTAACCACCCCAACACGCCGCCCGCGGTCGTCAGCTCCTCGCAGCCCTTGTCAAATCCACCGTCAATCAAGCCGCTGTCGATTGCCCTGTTCGACCGGCCCAGCACGCGGAAGCCACCAGCGACCATCGCCACAACGCCACCCCAGACGTGACGGTCCAGCCACGCCGCAGCGGCGGCGCAAAACGCATACAACCGCAGAATCGTTGCCGCGTACAATTCATCGAAGTAGAGCCGCGATTCCAGCCAGCCAAAAACCACTGGCAAACTCCTTTGTAAAACATCCGGGGCGGAAGCCTTCACGTTCGCCCTCGAAACATACAGCCGCCAGCCGACGCTGAGCGCCAGCAGAACCAGCAGCGATGTGATCGTCATCAGCGGCACCAGTCCCGGCTCGCTGAATCCGGCAAAGTCCACAGCGAGTGGTCGGCTCTCGATGAACGCGGTGAACCACGGCCACGCCGGTGTGCCCAGCACTCCGAGCGCAACAGCAAAGACAGCCAGAATCGCGAGCGGAACAGTCATCACCGTGGGCGACTCATGCGCATGGCCATGTCCGTGCCCGCCGCGCCACGCGCCCAGAAACACATACCCCACCTGACGCATCATGTAAAACGCCGTCAGCACCGCGCCCACCAGCAGCATCCAGAACGGCCCCTGCGACACCGGCCAGTGGTGTGCCGCGCCCACAATCGCGTCCTTGCTCCAGAAGCCGGAAAAGAAGATTGGAAATCCACTCAGCGCCAGCATTCCAACCGCGTACGTCGCAAACGTGACCGGCATCGCGCCGCGCAGCCCGCCCATCCTGCGAATGTCCTGCTCCTCATGGCAGCCATGAATCACCGAACCGGCACCAAGGAAGAGCAGCGCCTTGAAGAACGCATGCGTGATCAGGTGAAACATTCCCACCGCCACGCCGCCCGTCGCCAGGCCCACCATCATGTATCCAAGCTGCGAGACCGTCGAATAGGCCAGGATGCGCTTAATATCAAACTGCGCCACGGCGACCACCGCGCCGAAAAGCGCCGTCGCCGCGCCGATCCACGCAATCACCGTCAGCGGAACCGTCGTCATGCCCTGCGCCGCGCCCGCGCTCATCACGCCTGCACTCATCAGGGGATACACCCGCGCGACCAGATAGACGCCTGCGGCCACCATCGTCGCCGCGTGAATCAGCGCCGAAACCGGCGTCGGACCCTCCATCGCATCCGGCAGCCAGACGTGCAGCGGAAGCTGCCCGCTCTTGCCCGCCGCGCCCGCAAAGATCAGCAGCCCGATCGCCGCCGCAGCGCTCAATCCACAGGCAGCATGCTGGCCCAGCAGCACCGCAAGCGCGCCCGGCTCCATCGCTCCCGCGCCGTGATTGTAAAAAAGCAGCGTTCCCGTCTGCGCGCTCAGCCAAACCATCCCCAGCAGAAAGAAAATATCTCCCACGCGCGTCGTCAGGAATGCCTTCTTCGCCGCCGCCGCCGCGCTCGGCTTGTGATACCAGAAGCCGATCAGCAGATAGGATGTCAGGCCCACAATCTCCCAGCACATAAACAGCAGCAGCAGGCTGTTGGCGATGATCACGCCGAGCATTCCACCGGCAAACAGCGCCAGAAAACAGAAGAAGCGCGTGAAGTTTTCATCGTGGCTCATGTAGCCCGTCGAGTAGATGAAAATCAGCGAACCGACAAACGTGACCATCACCAGCATCACCGCCGCCAGCGGATCAAGCACCCATCCCATCTGCAGCGTCGAACTGCCCAGCGAGAGCCAGCTCACCGTCACCACTTCGCGTGTCATGGCTCCGCTTGACCACTGCGCCAGCACATGAACAAACGCCGCAACCGCCAGCAGAAACGAGAGCGCCAGTGAGCCGATGGCCAGCGCTGCCGCCGGACGACGCCGTGGCTGCCGCAGAAGCGCGATGATCCCGGCGGCCATCATCGGCAGCGCCGGAATCAGCCACAGGTTGCGCACAATCCACGCCGCGGGTGCCATCTCTGCCGCAGCTATCGGTGCTATCTGCACGATGGTCACCCCTTCATCCTTGTCATTTCGTCCAGATCCGTCGTCCGCGCGTGGCGAAACCACGCGATCACGAGACCGAGTCCAACCGATGCTTCCGCCGCCGCCACAGCAATCGAAAACAGTGCAAAGAGCATGCCCGTCATCGGCTCCGCATGCGCGCCGAATCGCCAGAACGCAATCAGATTCAGGTTCGCCGCATTCAGCATCAGTTCAATGCCAATCAGCACCAGAATCGCGTTTCGTCGCGTCAGCGCAATGCCCAGCCCCAGTGCGAACAGCATCGCCGCGACGATCAGATATGCGGTCAGCGTCATTCCGCGCCTCCCTGTTTTTCCGGCATCTGATTTTTCAGCACCGGATTTTCCAACATCGGCTTTTCTGGCATCGCCACAATCACCGCACCAATCAGCGCCACCGTCAGCAGCACGCCCACAATCTCCAGCGGCAGCGCGAACGGTCCCATCAGCGCCTGCCCGATCTCCTTCACAGAGACCACCGGAGCGTTACCCTGACTCTGCGCAAACGGCGCATCCCGCAGCGCGGCCACCAGTACAAATCCGACCGCAACCGCCGCCAGCCAGCCCACGCGCCATCCGGAAGAACTCAGCATCTGCCGCGGCAGCGACCCCGATCCGCGCGTGAGCAGAATGGCAAAAACCACCAGTATCGCCACTGCGCCGATATAGACCAGCACCTGCGTCAATCCCACAAACTCCGCGCCCAGGCTCAGATACAGCAACGCCAGTCCGGCAAAAGTCACCGTCAGACTCAGCGCGCAGTGAACCAGATTGCGCAGCAGCGCCGCAGCCACAGCACCGGCCAGCGTCAGCACGGCAAACGTCAGAAAAAATGCGGCATGCATCATCGCAGCTCACAACCTTCCCGCAGCATCATGCACTCACTCCGCATAGCGATAGCTCCTCGGCCCAATCTTCTGCCTGCGCAGCATCGCACGACCCAGCAGCACATACGTCCCGCCCAGCACCGCCGCGCAGGCCAGCCAGCGAATCGCCTCCGCGCCCACGCCCGCGCCGAGCCACTCGCCCAGAAATCTCCACGCCGCAGCCACCAGCAGGTTCAGCAACGACATCGGCAGCATGAACTTCCACGCGAAGTTCATCAACTGATCCTGGCGCAGGCGCGGCAGCGTTCCGCGCAGCCAGATGAAAAAGAAGATCGCCAGAAACAGTTTGCCAAAGAACCACGCCCACGACGGAATGAACGCGAGAAACGAAAACGGCGCGCCCCATCCGCCCAGAAACAGCGTGATCCCGTAACCGGCAATCGACATCATGCCCAGATATTCGCCCAGGAAAAACAGTGCGAATTTGAATCCCGAATACTCCGTGAAATATCCCGCCACCAGCTCCGATTCACCCTCCGGCAGATCAAACGGAGAGCGATTCGTCTCCGCCAGCGCCGCGACCACAAACAGCGCAAACCCGGCAAAGCCCCACGGCGTAAAAACGTACCAGTGCGGCAACACTCCGCTGAAACCGCCCTGCGCAGCCACAATCGCCTCTGGCGAAAGCGAGCCGGTCATCATGATCGCAACCACCGCAGACAGCAGCAGCGGAACCTCATAGCTGATCATCTGCGCCACCGCGCGCATCGCGCCCAGCAGCGAATACTTGTTGCGGCTCGACCATCCCGCCATGAAGATCGAAAGCTCCGTCGAAGCGCCAATCGCAAAGAAAAACAGTATCCCTGCATCAATCGGCATCAGCACCATGTTCCGCCCCACCGGCAGCACGGCGTAACCAAGAAAGATCGCGACCACCAGCACCACTGGAGCCAGAAAATGCACCACCGCGTCGGCGCTGCGCGGAATAATATCTTCCTTGGTCAGCGACTTGATCGCGTCGGCCATCGGTTGCAGGATTCCATACGGCCCCACGCGATTCGGCCCCAGCCGGTTCTGCATCCGCCCCAGCCCCTTGCGCTCCAGCACCGTCGTCAGCGCAAAGATCGCCGGGAAGACCGCGACAATCCCGACAACGCCCAGAATCATCGCCACCCACGGCTGCAACACCGGCGGAAACAGCTCCGCCACGCGATGCTGCACGAGAACAAAAATCTGATCCAATGTCGATGTCCAGCCCGTCGAAGCCCAGCCAGCATTCAGATTCATGCCTGACCCTCCGCCGACTTTGCCGCGCTCTCCGCCGCTTTTGCCGTAGCGTCCGCTGTCCCCTTTGCCGCCGCGTCCGCTGCGGCCTTTGCAGCCGCAGCCTCTGCCGCAGCCTTCGCCTTCGCTTCCACTTTGGCCTTTTCCTCGGCCAGCCGCGCGTCCACCTCCGCTGCCTCGGTCGGATGAATCTGGTGGTAATACTCGTTCGACTTCGCGAGCTTATGCCGGTCAAGAATCAGTCCGCCAAAACGGTCCTCCGTGCTCAGCTCAAACTCGGTGTCCATCTTGATCGCCTCAAACGGACAGACCTCGACGCAAATCTGGCAGCTCATGCAGACCGAAACATCAATGTCAAAGCGCGTCGGATAAAACTGCGCCTTGCCCACGTAATCCGGCTTCTTGTCCGCGCTCTTCGTGATGTAAATGCACTTCGGCGGACACTCTTTTTCGCAAATCTGGCAGGAGACGCAGCGCAGGCCCGCCATCGCGTCGTCGCCATCGTAGACCAGAAACGGAAAATCCCGCGTGTTCTCGATCTGCGGCAGTCGCTGCTCCGGATACTCCACCGTCGTCAGCCGCTCTTCGGAGACAAAGCTTCCGGCAAAATTCTTCGCCGTTTCCGCCAGCCCTTTCAGAATGCCTTCGCCTAGCATTGTGCCTCCACGCGCATCCGCCGCCTCATCGATCCACCTCGCCCAGCACAATGTCCACGCTGCCAAAGATCAGCACCACGTCGGCCACATTCTGCCCCAGGCACATGTCTTCCAGAATCGTCAGATTGATCAGCGAAGGCGGCCTTACGCGATACCGATACGGATTGCCCGAGCCATCGCTGATCAGATAAAAACCCAGTTCGCCCTTCGGAGCCTCAATGCGTCCATACGCCTCGCCCGGCTTCGGACGAAAACCGCGCGGCTTCGACTTCGGATCGAGAATCGGCCCATCCGGAATCTGCGGCAGCGCCTGCTCCAGAATCTTCACTGACTCCCGCATCTCCAGCACACGCAGCATATAGCGGTCGTAAATATCCCCATGCTCTCCCAGCGGCACGCGGAAGCTGAAGCGGTCATAAATCCCGTAGTGGTCCACCTTGCGCACGTCGTAGTTCACGCCCGTCGCACGCAGCATCACTCCGGTCACGCCCGCATTCACGGCCAGCTCCGGCGACAGCACGCCCACGCCCTGCGCGCGCGCCATCAGAATCTCATTGCCCGTCAGCAGTGCCTCCATCTCGTCGATGAAACGCGGCAGCTCGGCCACAATCTTTTTCGTCCGCTCCAGCCATCCCTCCGGCAGGTCCACGCGACAGCCGCCAAAACGCATGTAGTTGCACATCATGCGCGAGCCGCTCAGCGCCTCAAACAGGTCCAGAATCTTTTCCCGCTCGCGAAAGGCATACATCAGCGGCGTGCCGCTGGCGCCCATCTCCTGCATCAGAAAACCAATCGCGCTCGCGTGATTCTGCACCCGCGTCAGCTCCGCCGTAATCACGCGAATGTACTCGGCGCGCTCCGGCACCTCCAGCCCAGCCAGCTTTTCCACCGCCAGCGCATAGGCCCAGTTGTTCGTCATCGAACAGAAGTAATCCAGCCGATCCGTATACGGCATCGACGCCAGATACGTCGTCCCTTCAGCCAGTTTTTCGTGGTTCCGATGCAGATAGCCGAAGACCGGCTTCAGCCGCACCACGCGCTCGCCGTCGAGCGCCACATCCATGCGAAAGACGCCGTGTGTGGAGGGATGGTGCGGACCCATAGCCACTTCCAGCAGCTCGTTTTCCGCCTCCACCTCGATCACCGGCGGCAGATACGACTTGATCCCAGAATCGATCCCAGACTTCATCTCGGCCGTCGTCATCGCGCGCCCTCCGCTGCCAGTTTCGCGCGATGCTCTTCCGCTCGCTTTAGCACCTCGTCGTGCGGCGTCGGCTCGTACTCAAAATCATCCGGGTCCACATAATCGCGCCGCATCGGATGGTCCTCAAACTCATCCCACATCAGCAGTCGGCGCAGATCGCGATGCCCCTTGAAGACGATCCCGTAGAGATCAAAAATCTCCCGCTCCTGAAACTCCGCCGCGCGCCACACCGGGCTGAGCGACGGAAGCTCCACGCGATCCGTGCGATTCGCCGTGCGCATCCGCAACACCAGCGGCGGATGCGGATCATGCGGCCCCTGCCGCATCGAGTACAGGTGATAGACCGCCTCCAGACACCCCGGCTCCACGCGCTTCACCGTCTCCTCAACCGTCTCGTCCACTTCCTGCTCGACGCCATCCACTTCCTTTTTCACCCGGCGCGTTGTCTTCACTTTTTCCGTCGTCTCTTTGTCCAGCCAGTCCACGCCCGTCGCATTCGAGCAGTAGTCATACCCGGCCACATCGCGCAGATACACCGCCACGCGCAGCGCATCCTCAGCCGCCACCACCAGCGAGTGCTGCGCCGACGGACTTGGATTCGTGGCCAATGCCAGCTTCACGCCCGGCATCGCTCCCTGCAACTCATCGAGAAGCTCCGCAGCGCTTTTCATGCGCCCTCTTTTGCTGGCGCTGCAACAGTCGGCGCGGGCAGCGGCCACACCAGCCGGTTCACCGGCGGCTCCAGATCATGCGCGCCCGGCTCGGGCACGGGAAACTCGCCCTGCGCGCTTGCATCGAGGTGGCGCGGACGTTCCTCGCCCGTCAGCGGCTGGGCTGCGATCTTTTTTTGCAGCGTCATGAAGGCGTGAATCAGCGCCTCCGGTCGCGGCGGACAGCCCGGTATATGCACATCCACCGGAATATAACGGTCAATCCCCTTCAGCACGTTGTAGCCCTGCTTGAACGGCCCGCCGGAGATCGCGCACGCGCCCATCGCAATCACATAGCGCGGCTCGGCCATCTGGTTATACAGCCGCACCACCTGCGGAGCCATCTTTTTCGTCACCGTGCCGGAGATGATCATCAGGTCCGCCTGTCGCGGCGACGGGCGAAAGACCTCCGCGCCAAAGCGCGCAAGATCATAGCGCGCCATCGTCGTCGCAATCATCTCAATCGCGCAGCAGGCCAGCCCGAACTGCATCGGCCACACCGAGTTGCGCCGACCCCAGTTGTACAGCTCATTCAGCGTGGTGACGAAGACACCCTGCTTGCCGAGTTCAATCTTGAGATTCGACTCAACCGCCATCCCCAACTCCTCTGTCCACCGGAGCCAACTACGCCCAGGTCAGAACGCCCTTTGCCCAGGCCCACGCCAACCCCTCGGCAAGCAGCAAAACAAACACCAGCATCGCCAGGCACGCGCCCGCTCCCAACCCCGTGAACGCCACGGCAAACGGCAGCAGAAACACCGCCTCCACGTCGAAAACCAAAAAGATGATCGCGTAGAGGTAGTAGCCGGAGCGGAACTGCACCCACGCATCGCCCTTTGACTCGATGCCGCACTCATAAATCGCGTTCTTCGTCGCATTCGGCTTGGCCGGAGAAACCCACAGCGCCCACAGCCGCGCCAGCACCAGCGGCGCCAGCGCAAAGCCCAGCGCGGCCAGAAACAGAATCAGTACTGGTGCATAGATCGCCATCGTTGATTGACCGCAGTCTCCCCGGCTCCTGCCCGCCGCGCGCTCGCCGTTTTTTTTGCCGATTCCGCCCTCCGATCTCGCGCCGGAGATTGCAGCGGAATTCACACTTCACACATACCTTTTCGCGCTTCATCCTAAAAGATTCCCCGTTCGACGCGCTACCCGCTCCCCGTCGACCGGCACAAACTATCCCACATCCCGAAAAATATACCGCGCATAATTTCCCCCGTTTACCGATCGACGACTCCACCCTTCGATGGAAGACAACCCATCCCGCTCTCCTGCTACCCTTCGCAGGTAGTCACCCTTGTGCCAGATTCGTCTTCCCCGTCCGCGTCTGGTTTTCTTCCCGGAGGTTTGGCCACTCATGTCGCCACTCATCTTCACGCTGCGTCAGACAATCGCATCCGGCCTGCATCGCTCCACACGCATTCACTCCGGCGCACAGGCTGGCTCTTGCTCCCTCCGTGTCTGGCTCGTCGCGCTGCTCTGCCTGTCGGCATCTGCTACTCTGCTCGCCGCGCCCCGCGCAAAATCCGGACAACAACAGAACTCCGCACCGCAGAATGCAACCACCTCCGGCACTGCCGCAGCCCAGGCCAGCGCACAGACCGCCGCTCAGCCGACATCAAACGATGCCGACACCGAGCAGGATGGCGTCTTCGGCGGCGGCTCCTACGCGCCCGGCCAGCCCGCGCCCTGGGCCGATGTTCCACCCACCGAATACGACCAGCACATCGCCAGCCGCTACAACTTCGCCTTCGGCAAAGACCATCCCTTCCTACCCTCGAACGCCACCACCATCAACGGACAGTTCTACAGCCCCAAGAGCTTCCCCACAGCCGAGTACTGCGGCCACTGCCACAAGGAAAGCTATCACCAGTGGCGACAGTCGGCCCACGCCAACAGCTTCCGCGCACCCTGGTATCTGCGCAACGTCAACATGCTCATCGACGAGAAGGGCGTGCAGTATTCGCGCCACTGCGAGGGCTGCCACAATCCCGTCGCTCTGTTCTCCGGCGATCTTTCCCAGGGCATGCCGCGCAAGCGTCCCTTCGCCAACGAGGGCGTCACCTGCATGACCTGCCACTCGATGGTTTCCACCACGACGATGGGCACCGGCAGCTACGTCATGGGCATTCCCGCCGTCATGGTCGACGAGAACGGCAAGCCCATCACCACACCCGTCCCGGACAGCGAAATTCTCGCCCATCTCGACCGCCACAGCCAGGCCGTCATGCGCCCGCTGCTTCACACCTCGGAGTTCTGCGCCGCCTGCCACAAGGCCGCCATCCCCAAGACCCTCGACAACTACAAATGGCTGCGCGCCTTCACCGTCTATGACGAGTGGCAGGGCACGAGCTTCGCCAAGGAGTCGCCGCTTCCCTTCTATCGCAAGGACACGGTCTCCACCTGCCAGACCTGCCACATGAAGAGCGAGCCGCTGCCGCCCGGATCGTCCGACTACGGCGGCACGCAGGGCATGCTGGCCAGCCATCGCTGGCTCGGCGGCAACACACTCATCCCGCAGTACTACAAATATCCCGAGCAGGCCGCCAAAACCGCCGCGTTCCTCCAGGCCGGAGTCTTCAACGTCGATCTCTTCGCGCTGGAGATTGAGAGCGCCGGCGCTACGAAGCAGGATTCCGTGCTCGTCGCCCCGCTCGGACTCACCAGTTACTCCGTCGTCGGTGGAGAAACCCTCATCGCCGATGTTGTCATCCAGAACAAGGGCACAGGCCACTCCTACGTCCCCGAGCAGCGCGACTTCTACGAGTCCTGGGTACAGTTCACGGTCACGGATGCGGACGGAAAGCAGCTCGCACAGAGCGGCTATCTCCAGCCCGACGGCTACCTCGACACTTCGGCCCACTCCTTCACCAACCGCATCATCAACAAAGAGGGCCATTACAACAGCCTTCACCAGATATGGCACAACCGCACCCTCGCCTACAACAACACCGTCCAGTCCGGTCGCAGCCAGCTTGTCCGCTACCGCTTCCGCCTGCCCGCCGATGTCAAAGGCCCGGTCCAGATCAAGGCCGCCGTCCTCTATCGCCGCTTTGACCAGCACTTCATCGACTACGCCATGAAGAAGCAGCACTATCCCGAGCCGGTCATCGAGCTTGCCTCCCAGACGCGCGCGATTAACATCGGCCGCAACTCTCCCACACACCCGCAGCCGGATGAGAACCCTGAGTGGATGCGCTGGAACAACTACGGCATCGCCCTGCTCGACGCGCAGCAGTACGCCGCCTCCGTCCACGCCTTTGAGCGCGTCGCCGCGCTGCGCCCGGACTACGGCGACGTCTACACCAACATGGCCGTCGTCCAGATTCTCTGGGAAAAATACTCCGACGCGCGCCCCAACCTCGCCAAGGCGCTCACCCTCATGCCAGCCGACTCGCGCGCCCTCTACTATCGCGCGCTCGTCGAGCGCAACGAGGGCCAGGTCAACGAGGCCATCGTCGATCTGCAGTCGGTCCTCGTCCACTATCCGCGCTCGCGCGACGCCCTGCGCGAACTCGGCTTCAGCTACTACCAGAAACACGAATACGCCAAAGCCGAGCAGACCTACCTCCAGCTTCAGGGCGTCGATCCTGACAGTCTGTCCGCGCACTACAACCTGGCCATCCTCTACCGCCGCATGCACCAGCCCGCAAAGGCCAGCTACGAGTCCGCCCGATTCGCCGACGAGAAGATCGATCCAACGGCTTCCATCTACGCGCTCCAATTCCTGCGCCGTCATCCGGAGATCGCCAGCGAAAGCGTCCCCTGGCACGTCCACGACCTGACCGGCGACCCGCCGCAGAAGGCCGCCAAAACGCAATACACCTACATCACCGGCGGAGGCCAGTAACGTGTGTTCGGTAAACTGTTTCTGACCATGCGAATCGTCCGCCGTCGGCCTCAAACTGCTTTCACTCTGCTCGTTCTCGCTGTCTGTTCCTGCGCGACGGCCCACTCCCTCACGCACGCGCAGCGGATCCAGTCCGGTGCCGCGCTCTACGCTGAAAAAGGCTGTGCCTACTGCCACGGCAAACAGGCGCAGGGAACGCCCAAAGGCCCCGCGCTCACCCACCTCGGCTGGTGGCGCTGGCGCGGCTCACGCATTGCCCTGCAGATCGAAAACGGCGGAGCCAAAATGCCCGCCTTCGGCGATTCCCTCAAGCCCGATGAAGTCGCAGACCTGGTCGCCTGGCTGCGCTCCCATCCTCACTTCCGGCCCGCAGCTCCCGTCGCGCAGTAACTCAGCGCAGAATCACTCCTCAGCCGTTGCGAGCGCCGCCGGAATGTGCCCGGCCGCAAACGCCGCAGCGCTCTTGCCAGACCTGCTCCCGCACGAATCCCGCACCACCAGTTGGGTCGGCAACAGAATCTCCCGCGTCGGCAGTTCCGGATGCTCCAGCCGCTCCAGCATCGTCGCCATCGCAATCACGCCAATCGCATTGCAGTCCTGCCGCATCGTCGTCAGCGGCACCGGCAACAGTCCCGCGTAGCTCACATCGTCTATGCCCGCAATGCGAATCTCCTCCGGAATGCTGCGACCCAGTGCAATCAGCATCTGCATCAGCCGCGCCGCCGTTGCATCATTGGCGCAGACAATGCCATCCGGTGCCGTCTCATCCAGAATCCGCCGCACCGCCTGCTGATCCTGCGCGTGCGCCACTCTCACCTTCGGCGCTTCGATCTTTTCCTGCCGCGCGGCCTCCAGAAAGCCGGCAATGCGCGCCTCCACCGTCGAGGCTGAATTCGGCTCCGCAAAAAACAGCAGCCGAGTCGCCCCACTCTGTGCCAGATGCTGCGTGATCCGAAATCCCGTACGACGATTATCAATGCCCACCAGATCATGCGCCGAACTCTCCGGATACGGCAGATAGCTGCGATCCAGCAGCACCATCGGCAGCCGCGCCCGCTCCAGCATCCGCATGATCTTCCGATTCGCCGCGTCCATGCCCGCCACCAGTTCCAGCGGCGCAAAAAACACTCCCGCCACCTGCTGCGCGATAAAGTATTGCGCCATGTGCTCGGCCTGCTCGATCGCCTCCCTGTCCGTCGCCTGCGACGCAGCAACTCCCGTCGCTGCACCGCGCGAAACACTCGGCCACAACAGCGAATCCGGACGCGCAAATGGCGAACGCATCATCCCGTGGCAGATCGGCTCGAAAATCTCCGTCCGCCCAAGCTCCGGAATCAGCAGCCCCAGCGTGTATCCCGTCGCCTGCCGCCTGCTCGTCACATGCGTCCCGGCTCCCGGCCGTCGCGTCACCAGGCTCATCCGCTGAAGCTCCAGAACAGCCTTGGCCACGGTGATCCGTGAAGCATCAAATGTCTTGCCCAGCTCGGCCTCGCTCGGCAAACGGTCACCCGGCTTGTACACGCCCGCGAGAATGCGGCTATGCAGGTACTCAAAGATCACCTGATGCTTCGGTATCGATTTCCCCTTGTTTTCCCTGAAATTCTCTTCCACTGCTCCATCCTTCCAATCTGAAATTTCCATCTTCCGCAGATTTTTCCTCTATTTCGCCTGCAAATAAGTCGACGAGACAAACGAATTCAAATGTCTGTCTAATGGTATTTACATATTAGCATAAATTTGTCTTGCCAAACACAACCCGTCTTCGGATTTTTCCCTTGCTCTCTGGAACTACCACCCCGGACCGCCCGCGCAGTACACTGTCGCCAGTGAGGTGATCCAATGCGTCTGGCTCCATTCGCTCGCACCGGCATTTCCATCCCGCGCATCGGCCTCGGCTGCATGGGCATGTCCGACTTTTATGTTCCCGGCGATGAAAACGAGGCCATCGGCGTCATCCATCGCGCGCTCAACCTGGGCAGCACGTTTCTCGATACCGCCGACATGTACGGCCTCGGACGCAACGAAGAACTCGTCGGCAAGGCCATTCGCGGACGGCGCGAGCAGGTTTTCCTGGCCACCAAATTCGGCATTCGCCGTTCGGAAACCGGCGCGCCGCTCGGCGTCTGCGGCACGCCCGATTACGTTCGCCGCTCGTGCGAAGCAAGCCTGCGCCGACTGGGCGTTGAGACCATCGACCTCTACTACCAGCACCGCGTCGATCCCGAAACTCCCATCGAAGAGACCGTCGGCGCAATGGCCGAGCTGGTCCGCGAGGGCAAGGTCCGTTTTCTCGGCCTGTCCGAAGCCGCTCCCGCGACGATCCGCCGCGCCCACGCGACTCACCCCATCGCCGCGCTCCAGACCGAGTACTCGCTCTGGACGCGCGACCCGGAGCCGGAGATTCTGCCGCTCGTCCGCGAATTGGGCATCGCCTTTGTCGCCTACAGTCCACTGGGCCGCGGATTCCTCACCGGACGCTTCCGCGCACCGGAAGACCTCGACCCCACCGACACGCGCCGCAATCATCCCCGCTTTCAGGCGGAAAACTTCGCCGCCAATCGCGCGCTCGTCGATCATCTCGAATCGCTCGCAGCCAGAAAATCCTCGACCGCCGCGCAGATCGCGCTCGCCTGGCTCCTCGCTCAGGGCGAAGACATCTTCCTCATCCCCGGCACCAAGCGAATCCCCTGGCTCGAACAGAACATCGGAGCACTGGATGTCACGCTCAGCGCAGCGGAAATCGCGGCCATCGATCGGATACTGCCGCCGCAGGCCGCTCGCGGCGCGCGCTACCCGGAGGTGACCATGCGCATGGTCAACCGCTAACGGCAAATTCCCCGCTCAGTCTTCAATCTCCCGCCGCAGCCGTGCAATCGTCTCGTCCGGAATCGGCGGCATCGCCCCAGCCTGCGAGGCAATGTAGCCGCCCCAGCGATTGCCCGCCTCGTTCAGCACGCTCAGCGGAGCCTCGCGCAGCAAATAGTGCGTCATCGCCGCCGTAAACGCATCGCCCGCGCCAATCGTATCCACCACCCGCGCCGACACTCCGCGATGCCGATGCCAATCAGTCCGGCTCACCAGCAGACTGCCCTCGCCGCCGCAGGTCACGGCCACCAATCGCAGTTCGGGATACGCACTCAGCAGCGCACCCGCAGCGGCCCGCAATGGCTCTGCCGAATCACCTGCCGACAAGCCCAGCAGCTCCATCACACGCGGCACCTCCGCATCGTTCATCTTCACCACAGACGCCAGCCCCAGCGAAGCGTGCAAAACCTCCGCGCCGTAGAACGGCTCGCGCAGATTCACGTCAAAAATCCGCTCGCATCTCTCCGGCGTCGCCCGCACAATCGCCAGGATCGTCGCCCGCGAAACCGCATTGCGCTGCGCCAGCGACCCAAAGCAGATCGCCTCCGCCTGGTGCGCAGCCTCGACCCACTCCGGCGTCTCGGCCAGAAAATCCCACGCCGCCGGAGCATGAATCACATAGCTCGGCTGCCCATCGGCCAGCTCCACGGTCACGCGCCCGGTCTCGTGCGCGGAGTCCCGCTGCACCAGGCGCGCATTCACCGGAAACCGCCGCAGCAATGCGAGCGTCTGCTCGCCCAGCGCGTCCTCGCCCACCCGGCTCAGGATCGTCGCTTCATTGCCCAGCCGCGCCGCCATCACGCTGTAATTCGCAGGCGCGCCGCCCAGTTGCGGCCCCGTCGGAAGCATGTCCCACAACAACTCGCCCATGCCCAGAATCCGTTTCACCGTTCGTTCCTTTCGTGAAACCGCACCATGACCTGGCCGCGAAAATCCGTCCCGAAACCAGATCGCACAGACTACCCTGCTTGATCCCGAATCAACCTCCCGATTGTACTTCGCCGCGCCCGGTTCCCAGCCAGTTCCCATATTCGATCGCGCGCCCATTCTCTGCCGCCCAATCCCCCCCTGCAACCGTGACAATCCCTCCCGATTCGCGATACCCTAAGCCGTGCCGAATCGCGTTTTCGATTCAGCCACAGGAGTACAACAAAAATCATGCCCCTCCAGCCAACAGAAAAAATATGGCGCAACGGCAGCCTGATTCCCTGGGAGCAGGCGACGATTCACGTCATGAGCCACGTCGTCCATTACGGTTCCAGCGTCTTTGAAGGCATCCGCTGCTACACGCAGCCCGCCGGCGCGGCCATCTTCCGCCTGCCCGAGCACATGCAGCGCCTCCTCGATTCCGCCAAGATCTACCGCATGCCCATCCCCTACAACCTCGACGAACTCTGCGCAGCCGTCGTCGAAACCGTCGAGGCCAACGGCGTCGCCCCCTGCTACATCCGCCCCATCGCCATGCGCGGCTTCGGCGAGATCGGCGTCAACCCGCTCAGCTCGCCCGTCGATCTCTTCATCGCCAACTTTCCCTGGGGCAAATACGTCGCCGGCGGTCATGGCGGCGCAGACGTCTGCGTCAGCAGTTGGAATCGTCTCGCGCCCAATACCATGCCCTCGCTCGCCAAGGCCGGAGCCAACTACATGAACTCGCAGTTGATCCGCATGGAGGCCGAAGCCAACGGCTACGCCGAGGGCATCGGACTCGACGTGAACGGTCTCGTCTCGGAAGGCTCCGGCGAAAACATCTTCCTCGTGCGCAGCGGAGTCCTTTACACGCCGCCGCTGGCCAACTCCGCGCTCTCCGGCATCACGCGCGACTCCGTCCTCACGCTCGCGCGCCATCTCGGCCTGCCCGTCGTCGAGCAGTCCATTCCGCGCGAAATGCTCTACATCGCCGACGAAGTCTTCTTCACCGGAACCGCCGCCGAAGTCTCGCCCATCCGCTCCATTGACCGCATTCTCATCGGCGACGGAAATCCCGGCCCCATCAGCCAGCAGATCGCAGATGAATTCTTCGGCATCGCCAACGGCCTCAAGCCCGACCGCTTCGGCTGGCTCACTCCCGTCCAGGTCAGCGCATCAGAAACCGTCGGAGCCTGAGCGGAGCGCAAACCAACGCGAGGCAGCCCGCAAAGGCTGCCTCGCGTTTTTGCGCCACCGCGCTGTCACCGTCGCACGACCCGCGCGGAAATTCCCCGCTCACTGCATACTGCCAGATTCCAGCCGCACCACAGCGCTCCCATGCGCGGGCAGCGCAATGCTGCCGCCGGTCTTCGCCGACCACGCGCGACCGGTTCCCATCTCGCGCACCCGCGTCATTCCCGGCGCAAGCGTCCGCATCGCCGACGCATCGAGCCGCACCGACTGCTGCTCGTCGCCAACGTTAAACAGCGCCAGATACCGCCCGGCAAAGCGACCGGAAGCAATCGTCGATTCCCAGCAGCGCAGATTCTTCCACTCGGCCGGCAGCGTATTCACCGGCGCACCATCCCCGCGCTGATTCAGCGCAATCAGCAACGAATTTCCGACCAGCCCGCGCGTGAACGCGTCCAGATTTGTGAGATTCGCGCCCAGAATCAGCGGCGAACGCGCCACCGCCCACAGCGTGAACTCCGTCTGCTCTTCGTCATGCGTCAGTCGTGATTCCCGCGGCTTGCCCCAGCCCGGATGCGGCTCCAGATCGCCAAACGGCAGCATGTCCTCATCCGGCCAGTGTCCGGCTCCGGCCCACTTGTTCCACTCCGCCAGCCGATCAAACGCCTGCCGCGTCCCCAGTGGAAACTCCCCCTGACCCGCCTGCGGCACATGCGACCACACATCCCAGTGGTCATCGGAAATCCGCCACATCTGCGCATACTTCGCCACCTCCGCGGCATGGCCAAGCGCCGTCGGTCCCGGCGAAAGGCTCAGCACAATCGGGCGACCCGTCTTCCTGATCGCCGTCGCAATCTGGCGAATCTCCGTCGCCTTGTACGGATGGTCGGAGATGCAATCCACCTTCAGAAAATCCACGCCCCACGATGCGTAGAGCGAGATCATCGAGTCGTACCACGCCTGCCCGGCCGCGTTGTCGCGCACGCCGTAGTTGCCATCGTCCCACGGACACACATCGCTCACGTCGCCGGCCTCGGCAGCCGTGAACTGCGATCCGGCAATCGGCAGATTCCGCCGCACGCTCTCGCGCGGAATTCCCCTCACCAGATGAATCCCGAACAGCAGCCCCTGCGCATGCACCCAGTCGGCAATCGGCTTCAATCCAGCACCGCCTGCCGCCGAAGGAAATCGCCCCGGCGCGGGAATCAGCCGACCATGCCCGTCCAGCACAAAATGCTGCGCCGCAGCCCCTGACGCCATCGGATCGCGCATATACCAGCCCTCGTCGATCACCGCATACTTCCAGCCCAGCGCGCGCATTCCCGCCAGCACCGTCACGTTCCGCCGAAACTGCGCTTCCGTGATCGTCAGCCCATAGGCATCCCAACTATTCCATCCCATCGGCGGCGTCGCCGCCAGCGGACGCGAACTGCCCTGGCTCCATCCAACGAAAGCCATCGACAGCGCCAGCACACAACTGACGCGAAGAAAAAATCGATACGCAAACATGCACGAATCCTACACCACTTCCAACCCCGCGCGCACGATCGCCTGCAAGCGCGACATCTCACACCCTCATCCGTTGAGCCGTCTGCTAATCTTCCCCTTGAGGCACCGTCATGTCCCACTCCGTTGCCACGCAGGAGCGAACCAGCGTGCGCATTTCCACCCGATTCCTGCTGGCCGTCGCGTCGCTGCTTTTTCTCGCCGCTCTCAGCCTCACTGCCCAGCCCACAACCGCTCCCGCACTACCCATCCTCCACTCCGACCACGGCCCCAACTCCGTCGCCGCCCAGCGCGCTCCCTACGTCGTCCTCGTCTCGCTCGACGGCTTCCGCTGGGACTACGCCGCGCGCGACCACGCCGAAAATCTGCTTCGCCTCGGTCGCGACGGCGTCTGGGCACCCGACGGCATGCTGCCCAGCTATCCCTCGCTCACCTTCCCCAACCATCTCTCGCTCATCACCGGCCTTTACCCCGAGCATCACGGCATCGTCGCCAACAGCTTCCTTGATCCCGCGCGCGCCGCCGCTGGCAAGCCAGACGCCTACTCGATCCGCGACCAGCAGGCCGTCACCGACGGCAGCTGGTATAGCGGCGTTCCGCTCTGGTCCCTTGCCGAATCCCAGGGCATGCGCACGGCCTGTCTTTTCTGGCCCGGCTCCGAGGCAAAAATCGCCTCCGAACGTCCCTCCGAATACCTTCGTTTCGACGACCACATCGACGAATCCCTGCGCGTCGATCAGGTCGTTCGCTGGCTCCGCGAACCACCCGCGACGCGGCCTCACTTCATCACTGTTTACTTCTCTGACGCTGACCACGCCGGCCACGCCTACGGCCCCGACGCGCCGCAAACCCGCGCCGCCATCCACCATCTCGACCAGCTCATCGGCCAGCTTCGCCACGCCCTCGCCGCCACCGGCCTGCCCATCGATCTCGTCGTCGTCAGCGACCACGGCATGGTTCAAACTGACGACAAATGGGTCACGCTCAGCGACTACGCCGATCTCACCGGATTCCAGACCGACGGCCCGCTGCTCTACGGCAACACGGAGGCCGACCGCCAGCGCGTCTACGACCAGTTGAAACACGCCTCCGACAAATTCCAGGTCTATCGCCTGCGCAATCTTCCCGCCGCGCTCCACTTCAATCAGAACCCGCGCGCCGGCGACCCGGTCGTCATTCCCACCGGCCCTTACGCCATTCGCGCGCGCGCCCCGCAAGGAGGAAAACCTGACCGTCCGCCCGTCGTCGGCTCTCACGGTTACAACCCGCTCACCATGCCCCAGATGAAGGCCAGCTTCTTCGCCGCCGGTCCTGAGATTCGACCCGGAAGCCGCGTCGCTCCCTTTGAAAACGTCAATCTTTACCCCTGGATCGCCCATATGCTCGGCCTGTCGCTTCCGCTCGCCGCGCCGCCGCTGGACGGTAAACTGAACATTCTCTCCGGCACGCTGCGCGACAACGGAGAAACCGCCGCGCCACGCGCTCAGGAGCAGGCCCATTGAAGACCATTCTCGGCATTGACGGAGGCGGCACAAACACGCGCGGCCTCGTCCGTCGCGGCGCACAGACGCTCGCCCACGCGCAATGCGGCTCCATCAAGCGCCTGCGCGTCGGCCCCGAACAGGCCGCCGCCAATCTTCGCAGCCTCCTGCGCGATCTCTACAGCCAGGCCGACATTCATCGGCTCGATGCCGCCTCCGCTGGCATCGCCAGCGCTTCCCTGCCCGGCGTCGCCGAGTGGATCGAAGACATCTTTCGCGAATTCCACGTCGAGCGATTCGAGATCGTCGGCGACGAGGTCATCGCTCTCGACGCGGCCTTTCACGGCGGACCGGGCATCTTCCAGATCGCAGGTACCGGCTCCAACTGCATCGGCAGAACCGCCACCGGCCAGCAGGAATCCGCCGGCGGCTACAGCTCCACGCTCGGCGACGAAGGCTCCGGCTACTGGATCGGCCTCCACGCCATTCGCCGCGCCCTGCGCGCCTTTGACCGCGAACAGCCCACGCGCATCCTCGACGAAGTCTCCGCCCTCTGGCAGACGCCCACGCTCAGCGACCTCGTGCAATTTGGCAACTCCACACCCGCCCCCGACTTCGCCGCGCTCGCCCCCGTCGTCGCTCGTCTGGCGGAAGACGGCGACGCCGTCGCGCAGGGCGTACTCGATCAGGCCGCCGACGACCTCGCCGATTTTGTCCTCGCCGTCCGCGAAAAACTCCGCCGCCATCCCCATCGGCAAATTGAAATTCCTGTCGCCGAAATCTCCGTGTCCGAGATTCCTGTAGCCTGGACCGGCAGCGTGCTCGAAAAAATTCCCCGCGTCCTCGATCGCTTCACGCGCCTGCTGCAATTCGCAGCACCCGGCATCGAAGTCGCCACCACAGCCACCGTCCCGCTCGAAGGCGCACTCTGGCGCGCCGAGCGCCTGGCCTCACAATAACCACCGCGCAGCAGCAACGGCGCAGCAAGATTCGCACCGAACTCCGGCTCGCCGACAGGCTCATTCACTGCTGCTGCTCCACACCGGCCATCAGCGAAGCCCGCAGCCGTCCCTCGCCATCGAGCGCCACCACGTCCGCTCGCTGCCCCACGCGCAGGTCGCGTCCATGCGTGTGCGAATTTGCATCTGCGAAATCCAGCATCGCCGCCGGATTCCGCGTCACCAGCGGAAGAGCATTCTCCACGCTCGCGCCCGTAAACGCAACCAGATTTGCAAGCGCGCGATCCAGCGTCAGCACGCTGCCCGCCAGCACTCCATTCGCCGTCGCGCGTCCCTCCGCCAGTTGCACCGTCATCTCCCCCAGCCGATACTCGCCATCCGGCATTCCCGTCGCCGCCATCGCGTCCGTCACCAGAATTCCGCGCTCCCTGCCCTTCATCTTCCACCACAGCCGCACCATGCGCGGGTCCAAGTGAATCCCGTCGCAGATCAACTCAGCATAGAGCGCGTCTTCCGTCAGCGCCACTCCCGCAATTCCCGGCTCGCGATGGTCCAGCGCGCGCATCGCGTTGAAGGTATGCGTCGCCGACGCCGCTCCCGCTTCCATCAGCCGCTGCGCCTCCAGCGCCGTCGCATTCGAGTGCCCCATCGACACGCGCACACCGCGCCGCGTCGCATGCCGCGCCAGCTCCGCCGCGCCCGGAAGTTCCGGTGCCAGCGTCATCAGCCGAACACACCCATCGGCCGCCTCCATCATCCGGTCAAACACCGCAACTGACGGCTCCAGCAAATCGCCCGCCGGATGCACACCGCGCTTCGCGTGCGACAGAAACGGTCCCTCCAGATGGATCCCGCACAGTGCGGCACCCGGCCACGCCCGTTCGCTGCGCATCCTCGCCGCCAGCCGCTCCAGCGCGCGCAGCGTCGCGTCCATCGGTGCCGTCACCGTCGTCGCCAGAAAACCACCCGTGCCGCGCGCGCCCAGGAATCGGCTGATCGCCACCATCCCGGCCTCATCGGCCTCCATCACATCCCGCCCCGCGCAGCCGTGTATATGAATATCGAGAAACGCCGGAGCCAGCATGCACCCGGCGTAATCCAGAACCCGTGCGCCAGGGGGAATCCCGCACTCGCTTCGACTGCCGATCGCCGCAATGCGACCATCCTCCACCACAACTCGCGGATCGGCCACCACGCCCGCGCTGCTCCACAAAGCCGATGCCAGAATCACCGTCCGCATCCCAGCATCATCGCAGGAACCAACCCGCGCCAGCAAGGCGCAAATCGTAATCGTCCTCTCGCTTTCGCACCCGCTTTCCTGCGCACCCGTCGCTGTTCCCGCGCCGGATTCTTTCTTTCCGCACCGCCTTCCCGCAGTTGTAGACTCAAGGCATGCAACGTAGGATCGGAATCCACCTCGGAACCTCCGGCGGAGCCTGGAACGCCGTCGAGCGCGCCCGCGAAATCGGTGCCAATACCTTCCAGTTTTTTTCCTCCAGCCCGCGCATGTGGCGCGCTCCCAAAGTCGCCCCCGAACACGCCGAAAAGATGCGCGCGATGCGCACACAGGCCGACGTCGGACCGCTCGTCATCCACACCAGTTATCTCGTCAACGTCTGCAGCCAGAACGAAGAGGTTCGCCAGAAAAGCACCGATGCCTTTCGCGGCGAAATCGAGCGCGCGCTCGCGTGGGGCGCGGAGTATCTGGTGCTCCATCCCGGCTCCTGGAAAGGTCTCACGCGCGACGAAGGACTGCGCCTCGCCGCCGAAACCATCTCGCGCTCCATCGACGGCCTGCCCTGGCAGGGAACGCCGTTTCACATCCTCATCGAGAACACCGCCGGAGCCGAGTTCTCGCTCGGCGGCAGCTTCGAACAGGTCGCCGAACTCGTCCACCGTCTGCGCACGAACGCGCCCGTCGCCGTCTGCCTCGACACCTGCCACACCCACGTCGCTGGCTACGATCTCGTCTCCGACTCAGGCTACGAGGAGACCATGCGGCTTGCAGAATCCACCATCGGCTGCGCCAACGTCAGGGTCTGGCACTGCAACGACGCCAAGGCTGAGCGCGGCTCCAAACTTGATCGCCACGAACACATCGGCGCAGGCACCATCGGCAACGCGCCCTTTCAACGCCTGCTCCACGACGCGCGATTCGCTCACTCCGCCTTCATCGCCGAAACCCCCGTCGATGCTCCCGACGACGAGCTGCGCAACGTTCAGGCGCTGCGCAAACTCGCAGAAACGCCCCTCGCCTGATCGCAAGCCATGCCCACTCCGCTCGGTAACGCGCTCTCACCCGCGGAGATTCTCTCCGGCCTGCGCGAATCCATCGATCCCACGCGCATCCTCATCCGCGAAATCGACCGCATCGCCTTCGCCTCCGACGCCAGCTTCTATCGCCTCATTCCCCGCGCCGTCGTCCAGCCGAAAAGCGCCGACGAAGTGCGCGCGCTCTTCGCCTTCAGCCGCCTCCATTCCATCCCGCTCGTCTTTCGCGCCGGCGGCACCAGCCTTTCCGGCCAGTCAATCACCGACGGCATCCTCGTCGATGTGGGCCGCCACCTGCGCTCCCTGCGCGTCGAAGACAACGGTCGCGCCATCCGCCTCCAACCCGGCGTCATCGGCCAGCGCGCCAACGACGCGCTCTCGCTCTACCAGCGCAAAATCGGCCCCGACCCCGCGTCCATCCAGAGCTGCCGCATCGGCGGCATCCTCTCCAACAACGCCAGCGGCATGTGCTGCGGCGTCGCACAGAACGCCTATCACACGCTGCGCTCGCTCACCTTCATGCTGCCGTCCGGCAACCTCATCGACACCGCCTCGCCCGACGCCGACCAGCAATTCCAGAGCCTCGAACCGGCCATCCATCGCGGACTGCTCGACTTGCGCGCTCGCCTGCTTGCCAATCCCGCGCTCACGAAAAAAATCCGCGCCAAATACCTCACCAAAAACACCACCGGCTACAGCCTCAATGCGTTCCTCGACCACGACCGAGCAGTCGACATCTTCAGCCACCTGCTCATCGGTGCCGAGGGCACGCTCGCCTGCATCGCTGAAGCTGTGCTGAACACCGTCCCCGACCTGCCCGTGAAATACACCGGCCTGCTGCTCTTTGACAGTCTCCGCTCCGCCTGCACCGCCATCGCACCCTTGCGCGAAGCCGGCGCAGCCGCGCTCGAACTGATGGATCGCGCCGCCATGCGCGCCGTCGAGTCGCAACCCGGAGCACCCGCTTCCCTGCGCAGCCTGCCACCCGCCGCCGCCGCTCTGCTCGTCGAGTTTCAATACGCATCCGAGGCCCAATTCTCGGCTCACTCTGCGCTTGCTGACGCCTGCGTGCGCCAGCTCGCGCTGCTCTCACCCGCCACGCTCACGCGCCACCCCGTCACCCAGGCCCAGCTCTGGAAGCTCCGCAAAGGCATGTTCCCATCCGTCGGTGCGGTGCGCGCGCGCGGCACCACGGCGATCATCGAAGACGTCGCCTTCCCCGTCGAGCATCTCGCCGACGCCGCGCTCGACCTGCGCCTGCTGCTGGACCAGCACGGCTACCGCGATGCCATTCTCTTCGGCCACGCCAAGGACGGCAACCTCCACTTCGTCCTCACTCAGGGCTTCAACGACGCACAGCAAATCGACCGCTACCGCCGCTTCATCGACGATCTCGTCCCGCTCGTCACCGTCCGCCACCACGGCGCACTCAAGGCCGAGCACGGCACCGGACGCAACATGGCTCCCTTCGTCGAAGCCGAGTGGGGCGGCGAAGCGCTCGCCCTCATGCGTCAGTTGAAATCGCTCGTCGATCCCGAAAATCTGCTCAACCCTGGCGTTATCCTCAACGATGACCCGCGGGCGCACCTGAAACTCCTCAAGGATTTTCCCATCGTCGAAGAGGAAGTCGATCAATGTATCGAGTGCGGCTACTGCGAGCCACGCTGTCCCAGCCGCGACTTCACGCTCACCCCGCGCCAGCGCATCGCCGTCCGTCGCGAAATTGCGCGCCTCAGCACCGACCATCCATCGTCGCCGGACCTGCGCGAACTCGAACGCGATTTCCCATTCATGGCTCTCGACACCTGCGCCGTCGATGGCCTCTGCGCCACCGACTGCCCCGTCAGCATCGACACCGGCCAGCTCACCAGGCACCTCCGCGCCCAGCGTCATTCCGCCCTCAGCCAATGGCTCGCGCAGCAGATCGCGCGCCACATGCGCCTGGCCGAATCCGCAGCCCGCGCGGCCCTGCGCATCGGCCATCTCTGCGAAAAGATATTTGGCCCGCAATCCCTCCTTCGTCTCACGCAGTTCCTCAGCGCGCTCTCGCAACGTCTCCTCGGCGAACCCTTCTGGCAGTGGTCCGCGCCCATGCCACGCGCCGCGCGTACGCTCTCGACCACCGCGCTCGCACCCACTTCCGCCGACTACGACGCCATCTGGTTCCCGAGCTGCATCACGCGCACCATGGGCAGCCTGCCCGGCGAACTCACCGACCAGTCACTCACCGCCGTCGCCCTGCGCCTCGCCGAGCGAGCAGGGCTGCATCTCTTCATTCCGCCAGACAGCGCGGGCAACTGCTGCGGCGTTCCCTTTTCCTCCAAAGGCTTCACCGCCGCGCATCACGACGCGCTCCACCACATCGTTGCCAATCTCTACCGCTGGTCCGACTCCGGACGCATTCCCATCGTCATCGACAACAGCCCCTGCACTCACGGACTGAAAACCGCACGCCAGCATCTTCCACTCGACGCGCAGTCGCTCTGGGACAAGCTCACGTTCCTCGACAGCATCGAATTCGCGCACCATCAGCTGCTCCCGCGTCTCCAGCTTCATCCGCAGCCCGGAACCGTCGCCATCCATCCCGTCTGCTCCACGGTCAAAATGCACACCGTCGATTCACTCACCGCCATCGCGCAATCCTGCTCCGAGCGTGTCCTCATCCCTGCTCACAGCGGCTGCTGCGCCTTCGCCGGCGACCGTGGATTCCTCATCCCCGCGCTCACCGCTTCCGCCACAGCGTCCATTGCAGCCGAAGTGCGCGCCTGCCAGCCCGCCGCCTGCGTCTCCAGCAGCAAGACCTGTGAGATCGCCATGACGCGCGCCACCGGCCAGCCTTATCGCTCGTTCCTTCACCTACTCGACGAGGCCTCGCGCGAAACCTCGCGCTGATTCGCGAGCTTGCTCATTCGCGCTTCCACGCTCCGCTACAATCAGACTGGGAGGAGTCAAGCAATCATGTCTCGGAAAGCGCTCATCGCAGCGAACTGGAAGATGTATAAAACCCCGGCGGAGGCCAAGGCATTTGTCGAAGCTTTTCTGCCGCTCGTCGCCAATCACAGCCGCGATGAAATCGCCCTGTTCCCATCCGTCACCTCGCTGGCCACCGTCGTTGCAGCAGCCGCAGGCTCCACCATTCGCGTCGGCCTTCAGAACATGCACTTCGCAGACGAAGGTGCCTACACCGGCGAAACCTCGCCGCTCATGCTACGCGCCGTCGGTGCCACGCACACGCTCATCGGCCACTCCGAGCGCCGCCAATACTTCGCCGAAACCGATGAAGTCGTGAACAAGAAACTTCACAGCGCGCTCCGCCACGGCATCCTTCCCGTCGTCTGCATCGGCGAATCGCTCGCCGAGCGCGAAGCCGGAGAAACCGCGCGCGTGCTGAAGACCCAGATCCACCACGGCTTCGCCGGCATCACGGTCGAACAGGCCGCGACCATCGTCATCGCCTACGAGCCGGTCTGGGCCATCGGCACCGGCAAAACCGCAACCCCGGAGATGGCCGTCGATGCGCACCGCATCGTCCGCGCAGAGATCGCCGCAATTCTCGGCGCGGCCGTCGCCAGCCACATGCGCATTCTCTACGGCGGCTCCGTCAAGCCCGAAAACGCCTCGTCCCTGCTCAACGAAGAAGAGATCGACGGCGCGCTCGTCGGCGGCGCCAGCCTAATCCCGTCGTCCTTCGCGGCCATCGTTCACTACTAGCCTCAACATATCGGAGGCAGCCGCTTGACCCCTGCCTCCGAAATTCCTCAGCACTTCCCGCCATGGCCCCAAAACGCACCAAACACGCCGGAAAACAATCTTCATCCTCGCGTCACCCGCGCCGCCAGGCCGAGCGGGAAGCACCCGCGCCGCGCCCGTGGCAGCGTGTCTCGCTCAACGTCATGCAGCCGGACCCGGCCTTCCCCAACGTCCCGCTGCGATGGCTGCTGCGCGCCTTCGCGCTCACGCTCCTCTTCGTCATCGCCTGCGCCTGGCTGCTGCTCTGCTTCCTCTTCTGGCAGGGCAGTTGGCAACTGCTCTACCATCCCTCGCGCGTCGTCGCTGCCACTCCGTCCGACAGGAATCTCGCCTTTCAGTGGATTCACTTCGACGCATCCGAAACCGGCGTCACCCAGCTCACCGCCTGGTGGATTCCCGCCGACACCGCAATCCCACGCAACGCGATCCTCGTCCTCCACGGAGCCGATGGCAATCTCGCCGACACGCTTCCGCTCGATGCATGGCTTCATTCGATGCATCAGAATGTCTTCGTCCTCGACTATCGCGGATACGGCAAGAGCGCCAGCGGCAAACCCTCCGAAGCGCAGCTCGCTCACGATGCCATGCGCGCCATTCGCTGGCTCGCTGACACGAAGCATATCCCTCGCAACTCCGTCGTCGTCTGGGGCACTGGCCTGGGCGCGAACATCGCCACTCAGCTCGCCGCACACTCATCCGACATCGCCGGAGTCGTGCTTGAAGCGCCCATCGATCATCCACTCGACAGCATCCTCAACGATCCGCGCAGCCATCTCGTTCCCGCGCGACTCCTGCTGCGCGACCACTACGATTTCGCCGCAGACGCAGCGCGCCTCGCCGTTCCATCCCTCTGGCTTCTGCCTCAGTCCTCGCCGCGTCCACCGGCATACGACCGCATCGCCACGCAGAAGACCGTCGTCTGGCTGCAAATGCCGCTCGAAAACGATCCTCACTCCAGCGAGGCGCTCACGCGCTGGCTTGACGCTCTGCCAGCCTTCGCCGCCACGCCCGCTCGCTGAAATTTATTCTTCACCAAAACTGGTAAAGCGCACACCGACGGACTCAGTGAACACCGTGTGCACCCGCGCAAACTCCACACGCTTCGTCGGAAAATCGCTGCGAAAATGAGCGCCACGACTTTCTTCCCGCGCCAGCGCGCTCGCCGCCATCGCACGCGCCACGCGAGCCATCCCCACAGCCTCATTCCCCGCGCGACCACCCGTCTCCACGGCGCGCATCGACTCCAGCTCGCCTGCAATCGCAGCGACCTCATCCGCGCCGCGCCGCATCCCAGCGCCCTCGCGCAGCAGTCCAAACGAACGCCACATGCAGCGCCGCAACCGCTCCACGCAATCCGCAATCCGCACACTCGCTCCGTCATTCGCTTCAACAAATCCTTGCCCCACAGACTCGTCTTTGCCGTCCACTTTTCCAGAGCACAGAGGCGCATCCGCAACCATCGCCTCCGCCGCGCGCGCGCCAAAGACCAATCCCTCCAGCAGCGAATTCGATGCCAGCCTGTTCGCGCCGTGCACGCCCGTCGCCGCCACTTCCCCCGCTGCATACAACCCGCTCAGCGTCGTCCGTCCATGCAAATCCGTCCTCACGCCGCCCATGAAATAATGCGCCGCCGGGCTGACAGGAATCCTGTCCTCCGCCAGGCTCAGCCCATGCCGCGCCAGAAACGCGCTGATCCCCGGAAACCGCTCGCGCAGATTCACTCCGCGCACTCGCCGCATATCGAGATAGATCGTCTGCGGATTGGTCTCATCCGCCGACCGGCTTTCACGCACAATCGCCCGCGCCACCACATCGCGCGGAGCCAGCTCCAGCATCGGATGATACCGCTCCATGAACCGCTCGCCCGCCTCATTCACCAGCTCCGCGCCCTCGCCGCGC
Organism: Acidobacteriota bacterium; assembly: GCA_021846275.1. Lineage (GTDB taxonomy): Bacteria > Acidobacteriota > Terriglobia > Terriglobales > Acidobacteriaceae > Acidicapsa. Next base: position 536,282 of record JAJZBZ010000001.1, on the reverse strand, counting down.
AGCGCCTCGGAGAGCAGAAAACGCGGCACTCCCGGCAGGTTCAGCGCCGTCGGGTGAAACTGATAAAACTCCATGTCCGCAACTTCTGCCCCAGCCTCCAGCGCCAGCGCAATCCCATCCCCGGTCGCCACAGCCGGATTCGTCGTCTCGGAATAAATCTGCCCCGCGCCGCCCGTCGCCAGCAGCGTCGCCCGCGCCAGCACTCGATGCGTCCCACCGTCATGATCCAGTAAATCCGCGCCCACCACGCGCCCGTCGCGCACCATCAGCGACCGCGCCATCCTCCACTCGACCATCTCGATTCGCTCGTGTCGCAGCGCCTCCGCTCGCAGCGCGCGGCCAATCTCCGCGCCCGTCGCATCGCCAAAAGCATGCAGAATACGCGGCAAACTGTGCGCGCCCTCGCGCGTGCGCATCAGCTCTCCATCCTCGCGATCAAATCGTGCGCCCCACTCCATCAGCTCATCCACCCGCAGCGGCCCATCCTCCACCAGCGCCACGGCCGCCGGTGAAAACACCAGTCCGTCACCCGCCATCAGCGTGTCCTCCAGATGCAGCGCAACGTCCTCATCTCCACCCATCGCCACCGCAATCCCGCCCTGCGCATAGTGCGTATTCGATTCCTGACCGGCCTCTTTCGCAACAACCATCACCGTTCCCGACTTCGCCAGCGTCAGCGCCGCGCGCAGCCCCGCAATTCCCGCTCCCAGTACCAGAAAATCCACCGCACGCTTCACTTCTCACCCTCTCTTTTTTTGAGGCTATCATCGCGCTCCGCACCGCGCGTCACCCACTCCATTCGATGCGCTTTGCCCTTGCGATACCATGAATAAGATGCAGACCATCCCAGTTCGCACCCCGTCCGCCCAATATCCCGTTCACGTCGGCTCCGGTCTGCTCGCACGCGTCGCTCCGCTCATTGAAAAATCGCTTCGCGCGCAGCAAAGCTCATCTCTGCAACCGAAAAAATCGCGCAAAAAGTCTTCTCTGCCCCATCGCATCTTCGTGCTCACTTCGCCAGATATCTGGGCGCTCTGGGCACCGCATTTCCTGCGTAGCTTCGCGCAGCCGCCAACCGTTCTCTTTCTCCCCGCCGGTGAGCGCTTAAAGACCCTCGCAAGCGTAGAAAAACTCTGCCGCCAGCTCGCGTCTTCTGGCGCGGATCGCAGCTCGCTGCTTATCGCCTTCGGCGGCGGCATCGTCGGCGATGTCGGCGGATTTCTCGCTGCCATATACATGCGCGGCATCCCGTTCGTCCAGATTCCCACCACGTTCCTCGCGCAGGTTGACTCCTCGGTCGGCGGCAAAACCGGCGTCAATCTTCCCGAGGGCAAAAACCTCGTCGGATCCTTTCACCACCCACTCGCCGTCATCGCGGACATCGATCTGCTCGCCACGCTGCCCGAACGTGAACTTCGCGCCGGCCTCATCGAAAGCCTCAAGGCTGGCATCATTCGCGACGCCGCGCTCTTTCGCTTCATGGAGTCGCACTCCGCGCGGCTGCTCCAGCGCGAACCCGCCGCGCTGCAAAAGGTCATCACCGCCTCCATCCGCATGAAGGCCGAAGTTGTCGGCGCTGATGAGCGCGAGAGCGGACTGCGCATGATTCTCAATCTCGGCCATACGCTCGGCCACGCCATCGAATCCGCCACCGGCTACCGGCAACTGCTCCACGGCGAAGCCATCGCCTGGGGCACCGTCGCTGCCTGCGAAGTCGCTCGCAGCCGTCGCACCATCACCTCCGCGCAGCACCAACGCATCCTCGCCGCAATCCATCTCTTCGGCCCGTTTCCCGCGCTTCGGCTTCACGCGCAGCGCCTTGTCGCGCTCACTGCGCGCGACAAAAAAAATCGCGGCGAACTCCGCCGCTACGTTCTGCCCGTGAGCATCGGCAACGCCACGGTCGCCAACGATGTCACCCACGAGGAGTTAATACAGGCCGCGCAGTCCATGCTCACGCTCGCAAAACATCCTGGAAGCGCATCATGACCACGCCGCACGCCGCATCCGGAGCCAGACCCGCAGACTCGACCGATGAGCAAAGCGCTGCCCAATCCGTTCGCTCCATGTTCAATTCGATCGCCCCGCGCTACGACCTGCTGAATCACGTTCTCTCCGCCAGCATCGATCGCCTCTGGTGGTGGCGCGCTGCGCGAACTTTCCGCTCCACGCTCGCCCGTCCCGATGCCATCGTCGTCGATCTCTGCTGCGGCACCGGCGACATGACCCTCGCACTGCTCCGCCGCCGCCCAAACTCCGCAAACGCCGCGCCCATTCTGGCCATCGACTTCGCTCACGAGATGCTCCGTCGCGGCGCGCAGAAATTCCATCATCGTCGCGCCATCGCCATCGAAGCCGACGCGCTCCATCTACCGCTGCCTGACGCCTCCGTCGATCTCATCACCACAGCCTTCGGCTTTCGTAATCTCGCCAACTACGACGCCGGCCTGCGTGAGTTCGCGCGCGTCCTCCGTCCCGGCGGCCAGCTTGGCATTCTCGACTTCAGCGAACCCGATGGTCTCTTCGGCAGGCTCTACCAGTTCTATTTCCGCCGCATTCTTCCCGCCATCGGACGCGCGCTCAACGGCCAATCCAGCCCCTACGAATATCTTCCTGAATCCGTCCACCGATTCCCCGCTCCCGCGCAGCTTCTGCGCCAGATGGAATCCGCAGGATTCGCCGACGCGCACTGGACTCCCTATTCCTTCGGAATCGCCGGCCTGTTCTCGGCCACGCGCTCCGCAGCGCCTGCCACCGCTGCTGCTCCGCCAGCAAACTCTGGCCAATTTCCGCCGGAAACGATAGCCTGATATTCCCATGTCGTCCTCCACGCAGATCGTCGTCGCCGACAGTGTTTCCTCCAGCGCGCTTAAGCGTCGCGTCGCGCTCTCGTCGCTGCTTGCAGCCACCGTCATGACCACGCTCAAGCTCGCCGCCGGTTTGCTCAGCGGATCGCTCGGCGTGCTCTCGGACGCGGCTCACTCCGCTCTCGATCTCGCTGGCTCGGCCATCACCTTTTTCTCCGTGCGCGTCTCCGACAAACCCGCCGACGAGGACCACACCTACGGCCACGCCAAATTTGAAAATCTCTCGTCCTTCGTCGAAGCCGGTCTCATGGCCATCTCCTGCGCCTGGATACTCTGGGAGGCCGTGCAGAAAATCCTCTCCGGCGGATCGCGCGTGCAACACTCCCTCTGGCCCGTGCTCGTGTTGCTCGCCTCCATTTGCGTCGATTGGTGGCGTTCCCGCGCTCTGCGTCGGGCCGCCACGCAACTGCAAAGCACCGCCCTTGCCACCGACGCATTCCACTTCGCCTCGGACATCTGGTCCACGCTCGCCGTCCTCGTCGGCCTCGGCCTCGGCTGGCTCGGCGCGCGCAACCACATCGAGCCGCTGCGCTTCGCCGATCCGCTTGCCGCCATCCTCGTCTCGCTCATGATCCTGCGCTTCACCTGGCGCCTCGCGCTGGAAACCACCGCCGCCCTGCTCGACGCCGCACCCGCTGAAATCCAGTCGCGCATCCGCGCCGCCGTCGCGTCCGTCCCCGGCCTGCTCGCCATCGAACAGGTTCGCGTCCGCCGCGCCGGCTCGGCCACCTTCGCCGATCTCACCCTCGCACTGCCGCGCTCGTTCACCTTTGAACACAGCGGCGAACTGGTGCGCGCCGCCACGCGCGCTGTCCAGACCGTCGTCCCCCGCGCCGATGTCGTCATCCACACCGTCCCGCGAGAAAATCCCGCCGAAAGTATCTTTGACCGTGTTCGCGCCGTCGCCGCGCGCAACAACGTCGGCGTCCACGAGGTCAGCATTCAGTCCATCGCGGAAAAACTCCGCGCCGAGCTTCACGTCGAACTGAAGGAAACCCTCCCGCTCGCCGCCGCCCACAGCTTCGTCACCGAAATGGAAGCCGAAATTCTCCGCGAAATTCCCGAACTCGCCGCCGTGCTCACTCACATCGAAAGCGAACCCGCCACCATCGAAGAACCCGTCACGCTCGACAACGCCACCAACGCGCAGGAGCAAAGCGAAGCCAGCCGCATCGAGTCCGCGCTGCAAATCACCGCATCCGCGTTTCCGGAAGTCCTCGACGTGCACGAGATCCTCATCGAGCGCAGCGGCGACCACCTCAACCTCAGCTTCCACTGCACCCTGCCCGACACCCTGCCCATGGCACGCGTCCACCAGGTCATCACCGGCCTTGAAGACCGCTTCAAACTCGCCTGCCCCGAAGTCTACAAAGTCCTCATCCATCCCGAGCCGCAGACCGACAACCTGCGCTGAACGGAGCCTGCCCGATGATCGCCTCCAGCAAATGGAAACCGAATCAATCTAATCCAGAACTCTTCCGCGCCCACTCCGAATCCGGACACACGCTTGCGCTCGACACCAGCGACAGCCACGCCGACGGCCCCAGTCCCGTCGAAGCCGTCCTCATGGCTCTCTGCAGTTGCACCTCCGTCGATGTCGTCAGCATCCTCCGGAAAAAACGCCAGCCGCTCACCGGCCTCACCGTCACCGCTCACGCCCAGCGCCGCGCCGAACACCCTCGCTCCTTTGAGACCATTCGTCTCGTCTATCGCCTGCGCGGCGCGCTCAGCCGCAAAGCCGTGGAAGACGCCGTCGCGCTTTCCAAAAACAAATACTGCTCCGTCTCCGCCATGCTCTCCGGCAACGCCACCATCACCGCCGAAATCGAACTTCCCGACGGCGAACCGCTGCCATAATCCGCGTCGCACACAGGAGTCCCTCGTCATGGCCATCCGCACCCTGCGCAATCTCTTTCAGGCAACACTCCTGCTCGCCGCGCTGCTCGCCACCAGCCTCGTCTTCGCCATCCTCACCATGCACTTCGCCATACACGGCGCCGAGGTTCACGTCCCCTCGCTGCGCGGCATGACCCTCGACGAAGCGCGCAGCCAGACCGCCGGCCTCGATCTCAACCTCATCGTCGATCACGACTACTACTCCACCGACGTCGCCGCCGGACGCATCGTCAGCCAGTCGCCCGCACCCGGCACCGTCGTCCGCCGCGAGTGGCAGGTGCGCGTCTCCCAAAGTCTCGGCCCGCAGCGCGTCCAGGTTCCCAGCGTCATCGGCATGCAACAGCGCATCGCACTCATGGCCCTGCGCAACAGCGGCCTGCAATCCGGCAACACCGACAGTCTTCCCGACAGCGCCGTCGCCGAAGGCACCGTCCTCGCGCAGGATCCGCCGCCCCACGCCCAGGGCATCGAGCAACCCTCCGTCCACCTGCTCGTCGCCGTCCCGGACACCAGCGAACCCAACGCATTTCTCATGCCCGACCTGCACGGCAAGCCCATCGCCAGCGTTCGCGCCGCGCTCACTCAGGTCGGCCTGCGCCTCGCGCCGCCGCGCATGCTCGACGCGCCCGTCCAGTCCATCGCGCCCGTTGCCGCCAGCGGCGCGCCCGTTCCGCCGCGTCCGCTCGTCCTGCCCGGCTCCATCGTCGGCCAATCCCCCGCTCCCGGCACGCGCATCGCCGTCGGAGACACCGTGCAGCTCACCGTCGCGCGCTGATCCTCGAAGATCGGCTCACCGCACACGCTCCAGCATCGCCACATAGAATCCATCCACACTCACCACATCCGCGCTCATCACCCCCACACCCGGAACCTCGCGCGTCCTCATCCCCAGCGAACCATCCGCATGCAACCCCATCCGCAGCCACGCCGCGCCCGCTTCCGTCACGATTCCGTTTGCCTCAAGCGTCCGAATCGTACCCTCCAGCGAAACCAGCCTCCACTCCGCCTGCCCGCTCAGCGCAGCCGCCACCACCTGCTGATTTTCCTCCGGCTCCAGCGAACACGTCGCATACACAATCCGCTCCGACGAAGCCCGCATCGCAGCCCGCAACAGCGCCAACTGCCTCGCCGAGTGCCGCGCCAGATCCTCCACGCGCAGCCGATGCCGAATCTCCGGATTCCTGCCCAGCGTGCCCGTCCCGCTGCACGGCGCGTCCACCATCACCATCTCCCACGACCGCGCCGCCTGCCTCGCCATCCACTCCACGGCGTCCGCGCAATGCACCGCGATCCGCGCCGACCGCTCGCTCATCGTCGCCAGTCGCGCGCGCATCGCCTCGGCCCGCGCCTCGCTGATCTCGCAGGCATCCACACGCGCGCCCGGATTGCGCTCGGCCAATATCATCGCCTTCCCACCTGGAGCAGCGCAGCAATCCAGAATCCTCACCCCATCCGACAACCCGCTCGTCGCCGCCAATTCGGCCACCAGTTGCGAACCCTCATCCTGCGCTCGCGCCCGCCCACGCTTCCACGCATCCGTCCCGCGCCAGTCGCCGCTCGTCACGCGCCGCGCACACCGCAGCGCCCACGCCGGCTCCAGCCCGCACCCGGCTTCGATCAACTCCGCCGCAGCCGCATCCTCCGCCATTCGCAGCACGATCTCCGGCTGCCGCTGCCCATGCTCGCAAAGCAGCCGCGCCTGCTCCATTCCGAACCCGCTCACCCACCGCTCCACCAGCCACAACGGATGCGCCGTCCGCTCGGCTAGCTCCGCCGCATTCCCCGCGCTCGCTGCAACCTTCGCGGGAATCTTCCGCTCCCCGGCCATCCTGCGCAACACCGCATTCACCATCCGCGAAGCATGCTCATGCCCCGCCGCGCGACACAGCGCCACGCTCTCGTGAATCGCCGCATGATCCGGAATCCTGTCCATGCGCAGCAGTTGCAACGCGCCCAGTCGCAGCGCCACGCGCACCGGCAGATCCAGCTTCCCGTCCGGCCTTGCCAGATACCCGCGAATCTGCGCATCCAGCAGAATCTGCCATCGCAACGCACCCATCACCAGCGCCGTCGCCAGATCGCGATCCGGCGCGCTCAGCCTGTCCACCTCGCGCGAGCGCAACAGATCGTCCGCATGCGCGCCCTCTGACTCCACGCGCAGCAGCGCCTCAAACGCCACCACCCGCGCCGCCGCCGCCACACCCGGCCTCACGCGCCCGCGCTCACTCGTCGCCGCCACTCACAACCCCGACAGCGCGTCGCCAAAGCGCAATCCTGTTTCCGCGCCCGCGCCGCGCAAAAATTCCTCCGCCGTCACGCGCGCGCGACCCTCCACCTGCACCTCCAGCAACTCCAGCCAGCTCGCCTCCGCGCATGCCACCAACAACCGCTGCCCATCCACAAACGCAACCCCAGGCGCAACCACCTTCTGCAAATCCGCCACGCTCACACGATGCGCAATCAGCTTCTTCCCGCGCCAGCTCGTAAAAATTCCCGGCCACGGCTGAAATCCCCGCCAGCGATTCCAAATCTCCGTTGCCGTCTGCCGCGCAAACTCCATGCGCCCGTCCTCGCGCTGGAGCATCGGCGCCAGCGTCGCCCGGCTACCGTCCTGCGCCTTCGGCTGGATCGCTCCCGAATCCAATCCCTCCAGCGTCTCCACCATCAGCCGCGCGCCGCGTCCGGCAAGCTCGGCAAACAACTCCACCGCCGTCAGCTCTGGCCCGATCGCCATCTCCTCTTGCAGCAGCATCGGCCCTGTATCCATGCCCGCATCCAGTTGCATCGTGGTGTTGCCGGTCACCGCATCCCCCAGCGCCAGCGCCCACTGGATCGGTGCCGCCCCGCGATGCCTCGGCAGCAGCGAGGCATGCAGATTGATGCACCCCAGCCGCGGCAGCGCAAGCATCCACTCCGGCAGAATCCGCCCATACGCCACCACCACAATCCCATCCGGTGCCATCGCTTCCAGCCGCGCGCGCACCGCCTCATTGCGCCGAATCGACTCCGGCTGATCCACCGTCAACCCAAGCTCCAGCGCGCGCGTCTTCACCGCCGGCGCGGTCAACACCTGCTTCCGACCCACCGGACGATCCGGCTGCGTCAGCACCCACGCAATCTCATATCCCGCTTCCACCAGGGCATTCAGCGTCGGCACGGCAAACGCCGGCGTACCGCAGAAGACCAGCCGCTTCACCACTCACCCGCCTGCTGCAACTTCCGGATCCGACGCAGCGCCATCTCCCGCTTCAGCCCGCTGATGCGAAAGATAAACAAGACTCCATCCAGATGATCGATCTCGTGCTGCATGCAGCGCGACAGCAGTTCCTCACCCTCGGCCTCGAACCACTTCCCGTGCTCATCCTGCGCCCGCACCTTCACCCGCGCCGCGCGCGAAACCTTCTCGCGAATCTCCGGAAAACTCAGGCAGCCTTCCTCTTCGTAGAGCTTGCCCGCGCGCTCCACAATCTCCGGATTGACGAGCACCATCTTCTGCGCCGGATCCTTCCCGCTGCTCAGGTCCATCACCGTCACGCGCCGGCTCACTCCCACCTGCGGCGCGGCGAGTCCAATCCCCTGCGCGGCATACATCGTCTCAAACATATCCGCCACAAAACTCCGCAGCGCCTCATCAAACTCCACCACCGGCTCGCCCGGCTGCTGCAACACCGGATCAGGATATTTCCGAATCGTCAGAATCATCGTGCTCTTCCCGTAACGTTCTCTCGGCCCCGCGTCAGAACCGGCGAATCTGCTCCAGATACCCATCGAAATTCCGCTTCATCTCCACCGCCGAATCGCCGCCAAACTTCGCCAGCACCTGCTGCGCAATCACAAATGCAACCATCGCCTCCGCCGCCACGCCCGCCGCCGGCACCACGCAGATATCCGACCGCTCATAGCTCGCCGCTGTCGCCTCCCGCGTATCAAATCGCACCGAGGCCAGCGGCCTGCGCAGCGTCGAAATCGGCTTCAGATACCCGCGCACAATCACGTCCTCGCCATTGGAAATTCCGCCTTCAATTCCGCCCGCATTGTTCTGGTGGCGCACAAATCGCGTCGGTCGCTCCGCCGTCTCCTCGCCATAGTGAATCGCGTCATGCACCGCCGACCCAAAGCTCTCCGCCGCCGTCACGCCGCGTCCAATCTCCACCGCCTTCACCGCCTGCAAACTCATCACCGCCCACGCCAGCAGCCCATCCAGACGCTCATCCCAGTTCGCAAACGTGCCCACTCCCGGCGGCAGCCCATGCACCACCACCTCGAACACCCCGCCCACCGTGTCGCCCGTCCGCGCGCACTCCGCCACTTCCTCGCGCATCCGCGCCTCCGTCGCCTCGTCCACGCAGCTCAGCAGCACCTCGTCCTTCCGCGTCACCGCCACAATCTCATCCCACGTCGCCGCGCGCTCCAGTTCCACGCGCCCCACGCGTATCACATGGCTGGCAATCTCCACGCCCAGGTGCCGCAGCAGCAGCTTCGCCATCGCGCCCGCCGCCACGCGCGACGTGGACTCGCGCGCCGAAGCCCGCTCCAGCACATACCGCGCGTCCGCAAAGTTGTACTTGAGCGCGCCCGGCAAATCCGCATGCCCCGGTCGCGGCGACTCCACCGCCTGATGCTTCGCCGCATCGCCCGTTTCCACCGGCAGCTTTTCTTCCCAGTTCTTCCAGTCGCGATTCACAATCTCAATCGCAATCGGCGACCCGATCGTCTTCCCGTGCCGCACCCCGGAGAGCACATGCGCCTTGTCCGTCTCAATCTTCATGCGGCCGCCGCGCCCAAACCCCTGCTGCCGTCGCCACAACTCCCGATTCACAAACTCCAGGTCAATCGGAATCCCCGCCGGAAGCCCTGAAAGCAGCGCAATCAGTGCCTCGCCATGCGATTCCCCGGCCGTATCCATTCGCAACATATCTCTCGATTGTAGCGAACTCCGCGCCACCAGCGCCGCAACGCGCGTCGGCCCTGCGTCCTGGCCACGCCAGCCTCGCGCCAAGCCCGTCTTCAGCCCGGTATCAGCCCAGAAACCACTCCCACTGCTCCGCCGTCAGCGGCACCACCGACAGCCGCCCGATAATCACCAGCGGCGACTGCGCAAACAGCTTCTCCGCCTTGATCTCCGCCAGCGTCTTCGGCGTCTTCAGTTTTTTTCCCACCTTCACCTTCACCACCGGAACCTTCGGATCGCCCGGGTCCACGCTCACCACCGTCCCCGTTCCCACCGCTCGCCGCTCGTCGCCCGTGTGATAAAAAATCCACTTCGTCCCGGCCTTCATCTCGCGCAGATATTTCACCGCCTGCGGATTCGTCACTCCATCCCAGATCGTCTCTCCGTCGCGCTCGAAATCCGCAAACGAATACACATCCGGCTCCGTCTTGAAAAGAAAATACGCCATTCGTCCCCGCTCCTCACTTTTCGCTCGCGCCAGCATGCTCCGGCAACTCCGACCATATCGCCGGGTCTTCATCCCCCAGCACCCACGCGCAGATTCCCTTCACTCCGCTCTGCTCCGCCAGCTTCACGCGATCCTCAAACGCCCGCGCATTCGTGAAGTATACCCACTCCCTCATCTGCTCCCGATAAAAATAAAAATACGGCGTATGATCCTCCACGTCCCAGCTCACCTTCCCGCCGTTGTACTCATCCGCCAGCGCCATCACCGCCGCCGTGCTGATCTCGTCTCCGCCCTCATTCGGCGTTTCGCTCGTGTCCGTCACCGTCGGTGCCCGCGCATACCAGTGCGCGCCATAGAGCGGAATACCCAGCAGCAGCTTCTCCTTCGGCACCACCTTCAGCGCGTACTCCAGATTCTCCTGCGTCCATCGCCATCCCGCCACCGGACCCGGCATCGTCCACCGCGTGTGCTGGTCATACGTCATCAGGCAGATCAGGTCTGCGGACTTGCTCAGCGCGGCCAGGTCATACGCCCCGCGCCACTCGCGAAACATCCACGCCTCAAATCCATCCCGCCCATCCTTGCTCGTCACATACCCCGGTGCATTCGGCACCGTCGCAATCGTCAGCTTCAGACCCGCCTTGTGCATCGCATCGGCGGAACGCGCCACCATCTCGCTCAGCAAATCCCTGTCCGTCCACGCAATATGCTCGAAATCAAACTGAAATCCCGAGTACCCATGCGCCTTCGACTCGCGCACCATCGCCGCATTCATCTCCGCCTGCGCCGCAGAATTCGTCGCCAGCCTGTGAAACGCCTTCATGTCAAACAGCGCCACAATCGGCATCACCTCGACACCGTTCCGCCGCGCCACCTGCATCACCGGCTCGTCCGGCCCGCCGCCCACCAGCCCATCGGCATCCACCGTATACCACGTCGGCACCAGCACATCGATCTTCGCCGCATGCGCCGCAAACGAGGTCTTCGCCGCCTGGCTCCCATCCATGTAAAAAAGCGTATAAGGCCGCGCCTGCGCCGCCACGCTCGGCATCACGCTCACCACCACGCCCACTCCCACAAGCCAAATCCGTCGCAATGCTTTCATTTCGCCCTCCGCGCACATGGCAGCGCCAGTCGTTCTCGCCGCATCCAGCCATGATTTTTTCCTTTGCCTTTCTTCGATGCGCCAAATCCTTTTGACAGCATCCCCTTTCTCAACAAAAATAGCTGGAAATGAATTCTTTCCCCCACGCCATGCTGCGCGAAATCCACGAGCAGCCCGACGCCGTCCGCCGCGTCCTCGCCCACTACACCGCAGACCATTGCCTCCGCAACTCCGCCTGGCCTTCCCCATCGTTCACCGAATCCGGCCCCATCGTCATCGCCGCCAGCGGCTCCAGCCGCCACAGCGGCCTCGCCGCCGAAATCATGCTTGAAGACCTCGCCGCCGCCACCGTCGATGTCGAATACGCCAGCGAATACTCCACGCGCACCTCTCACTCCACCTCTTTCCAGTCCGCCATCGTCCTCTCGCAATCCGGCGAAACCTCTGACACTCTCGCCGCTCTGCGCACAGCCCGCGCGCGCGGCCTGCGCACCGTCGCCATCACCAACCATCCCGAATCCACCATGGCCACCGAAGCCGACCTCTCGCTTCCGCTGCTCGCCGGTCCCGAACTCGCCATCCCCGCCACCAAAAGTTTTCTCTGCCAGCTCATCGTCCTCCACCTGCTCGCGCTCCACGAAGCCGCGCAACAGAACACGCTCACGCGCGAAGAAATTCGCAGCCATCTCGCCACGCTCCGCACACTGCCCCGCTCGCTCGCCGCGCAACTCGACGAATGGAACACGCTCGCCGCCGAACTTGCCACGCAGACCGCCAGCGCGCACAGCTTCCTCTATCTCGGTCGCGGCATCCACTCCGCCATCGCCCGCGAAGGTGCCCTCAAACTCAAGGAATCCTCCTACGTCCACGCCGAGGCATACCCCACCGGCGAACTGCTCCACGGACCCAACGCGCTCGTCAGCCCCGATGTTCCTGTCGTCGTCCTCGCCACCTTCGACCCATCCCTGCCAGACTCCGTCCTGCGCTACCAGAAAACTCTGGAAACCCTCGCAAAACTCCGCCACCAGCGGGCGCGCACGCTCGTCCTCGCCAACCGCTCCGACCGCGAAATCGCCGCCCTCGCCACCCACACCATCCCCATCAGCCCGCTCGGCGAATACCTGCTCGCCGCCGCCGAAGTCGTCCCGCTCCAGCTCTTCGCCTACCACATGGCCCGCGTCCGCGGCATCGACATGGACCGCCCTCGCCACCTCAACAAAGCCGTCATCGAACCCCATCCCGCCGAACCCCGTCCCACCGGAGACCATCCTTGACCCTGCTCCGCAACCCGCGCCATTACAGCCGTTTTCTCCTCGTCGTCTCCGGACTCGGCGGCCTGCTCTACGGCATCGACGTCGGCATCATCGCCGCCGCGCTTCTCTACCTCGACAAATCCATCCATCTCTCCGTCGCCGAGACCTCGGCCATCGTCGCCGCCGTCCTCGGCGGCGGCATCTTCTCCTCGCTCGCCGGCGGCTTCCTCGCCGATCTCTTCGGTCGTCGCCGCATGATGATCCTCAGCGGATTCACCTTCCTCGCCAGCGTCGGCATCATCGTCCTCTCGCAGAGCTTTCTTCCGCTCCTGCTCGGTCGCCTGCTCCAGGGCATGAGCGGCGGCATCATGGGCGTCGTCATCCCGCTCTACCTCGCCGAAACCCTCAGCGCCGACTCGCGCGGTCGAGGCACGGCCATCTTTCAGTTCATGCTCACGCTGGGCATCGTCGTCGCCGCCTTCACCGGATTCTTCTTCACTCACCAGGCCGAGGCCGCCATCCTCGCCGCGCACGGCAACGCCGCGCTCATCCAACAGGCCCGGGATCACGCCTGGCGCGGCATGTTTTTCTCCATCCTCTATCCCGGCCTGCTCTTCACCCTCGGCTCCTTCTTCCTCAGCGAGTCCCCGCGCTGGCTCGCCCGCCGTGGCCACACTGACGCGGCCCGCGCCGCGCTCCTGCGCTCCGTCCCGCCCGCTCACGCCGACCAGGAGTGGAACGCCATCCTCAGCGCAACCGACCACTCCGCCAGCGTGCGCCACTCTGATTCGCTTCTCCAGCGCAAATACGTCGTCCCCTTCCTGCTCGCCTGCGCCGTGCTCGCGCTCAACCAGGCCACCGGCATCAACTCCATCCTCGCCTACCTCGTCGTCATCCTTCGCCAAGCCGGCCTGTCCGCCAACCACGCCTCCCAGGGCGACGTCATCGTCAAGGTGCTCAACTGCCTCGTCACCCTCGTCGCCGTCTCGCTCGTCGATCGCAAAGGCCGCCGCTTCCTGCTCATCACCGGCACCACCGGCCTCACGCTCGCGCTCGCCCTCGGCGGACTCGTCTTCCTCGGCTCCGAGCGCCAGCTTCAGGACGTCACCGCTCCCGTCCAGCAGCTCGCCCAGCATCTCGACCACAACAACGCGCTCTCGCTCTCTGTCGTGTCCTTCGGCAAAAGCTACACCCCATCGCTCGCCCAGCCCGCCGTCCTCACCGTCCTTTACTCCGTCCACGGTGCCGAACACATCGCCACCCTCCGCACCACCGACCCCGATCCCACGCTCACCCTCACCGCCGAACCCTCGCAACCCATCCTCATCCGCCGCGCTCTCTTCGGTCCGCTCCCCTCACCCGTCACCGGATGGCTCGTCACCGCCCTGCTCAGCCTCTTCATCAGCGCCTACGCCGTCGGACCCGGCGTCGTCGTCTGGCTCATGCTCTCCGAACTCATGCCCACGCGCATCCGTGCCGTCGGCATGGGCGTCGCCCTCCTGCTCAATCTCGCCGTCTCCACGCTCATCGCCGACCTCTTTCTTCCCGTCGTCGGCCACTTCGGCTACTCCACCATGTTTTTCTTCTGGTCCGCCTGCTCCGTGCTCTATCTCCTCATCGCGCTCTTCCTGCTGCCCGAAACGCGCGGCCGCACACTGGAGCAGATCGAAGCTCACTTCGCGCGCCACCCCTGACCATCCACTCCCGCAATCGACACCTCGCGCCCTCACTCCCATCCCTGACTCCCATCGCGGCAAAGAACGGCTGCGGCAATTAAACTGAAAACGTGATTTTCCGCCCTGTCTCCGCTGTTGCCGTCTGTCTCGCCTGCGCTCTCGCTCCATCCCTCGCGCAATCCCCCTCCACAGGCCCGCAATCCCTTCCGTCCGCGCCACAGGCGGCCACGTCATCCCAACCCGGCACCGATTCCACCCCGCGCAGCGCCGAATTCGCCCGCGCCGAAACCGCTCTCTCCAAAGGCGACTGGAAGACCGCCGCGCCGCTGCTCGACGCCTGGCTCGCCGACCATCCCAACGACGCCCGCGCCCTCTTTGACGCAGCCTTCGTCGCCGACGAGCAGAACCGCGAATCCGACGCCGTCTCGCTCTACCGCCGCTGCCTCGCGCTCCAGCCGAAAAACTTCGCCGCCCAGGCCTCGCTCGGCCTCCTGCTCGCCCGCACCGGCCAGCTCGCCGACGCCCGTCCCGCGCTCCTCGCCGCCACCCAGCTCGATCCCGGCGCCGCCGGCAACGCCGCCCTCGCTCAGGTCTGGCGCGCCCTCGCTCAGATCGACCGCACCGGCCTCGCCGGCCATCCCGACTACGCCCAGGCCTCCAGCGACCTGCTCCACGCCCTCAAGCTGTCGCCCGAAACCCCACAGGACACGCTCTTGGCCGCCAGCCTCGCCGAATCCAGCGGAGACTCCGCCGGCGCCGAAGCCGCCTATCGCAGCCTGCTCGCCGCTGACCCCAATTCCATACAAGCCATCGGCGGCCTCGCCCACGCGCTCATCGAGCAGAAAAAATACCCCGACGCCGAAGCCCTGCTCCGGCCCGCGCTCGCCAAACATCCCGGCAACATCCCGCTCACCGCCCAGCTCGCCGCCGTCCTCGTCGCTGAAGACAAAGCCGAAGCCATCCCCCTGCTCCAGCAGCTCCACACCGCCAACCCCTCCAACGAAGAGATCACACGCATGCTCGCCCGCGTCCAGGCCGACGCCGGAGACTTCGCCAGCGCCGACTCACTCGACACCGCGCTCCTCCGCGCTCACCCGCAGGACGCCGATCTGCTCACCAGCCACGGCCAGAACCTCATGCGCCTCGGCCAGTTCGCTCCCGCCGAATCCGCCTTCCAGCAGGCCGCCACCATCGACCCCGCCAACGCCGACGCCTGGACCGGACTCGCCTTCGCCGCCTCCGAACTCCACCAGCCCCAGATCACCATCCAGGCGCTCGCCGAGCGCGACAAACTCCAGCCCGAAACCGCCCCCGTCGACTTCCTGCTCGCCACCGCCTGCGACCGCATCCACGACAAAAAATCCGCCATCCTCTACTACCAGCGATTCCTCACCCTCGACGCCGGCAAACTCAAGGATCAGGAATGGCAAGCCAAACAACGCATCAACCTCCTCCAGCGCGAACACTAACGCACAAGCACCACCGCGAACACTGCTCAGGTCATCCATCCCCTGAAATCAATCAGCGAGCGTTCCCCCAACGCAGACTACAGCAAGCTGAAGCGCGGCGAGCGGGAATACCAGCAGTTCCTGCAAGAGCTGCGTAAAGCCGACCCCGAAGCCTTCGCGCCGCAGCCGCAGAAGTAGTGCGCAGCCGCGACAAGCCGGTATCCGGCTGCGATATACTGCGACGCAATGAGGCGATCAGCGATGCAGCAAGTGGCGAAGACAGACAATGCCAACAAGCTGGTGTACCTCAACGGACATCCGCTGGCGCTGCTGAATCCTGCCAGCAACAGTTGGACGGACCTGATCTGGGCGGGCGGCAGTCTGATCGCGGAGGTGCCTGGCAACCAGAGCGGGTCTGCGGTCTATCGGCTGCTCGATCACGAAGGCTCGCTGGCGGCGACGGGGAACAGCACAGGCGGGATTTTGGCGACGAACCTCTTCACGCCCTACGGCCAGCTGATGAACTCCGGCGCGGGCGATGCGTACTCCTGGACGGGGCTGTTTCAGGACACGGAGTACAGCGGAGACGCGGCGTGGTATCGGAACTACTCGACGCGGCAGGCCCGCTGGCTGACGCCCGACCCCTACAACGGAAGCTACGACCTCTACGACCCCCAGAGCTTCAACCGATATATGTATGTCAGCGGAAATCCACTCGGCTTCACCGATCTCAGCGGGCTGGCAGGAGCGGGGATACTGACGGGAATCGGGGGAACACCATGCAAAGCGACCGGTATAAATCAAGCGGTCTCCTCAATCTTTAATTACGATGGTCTTAGCCTGAGCCCATGTAATCCAGTTGGATCGGCAATTGCCGATGCCGTTGTGCTAGGCGCCGCTGCTATCGTTGCATGGCAAACTGGCCAGAGCATAGGTGATTTGCTTGGTACTGTCAACCATCCAGGCCCTTGGTCCGTCGGCCCGAATGGCGACAGTTACGGTAGCGTAGTAAGCGGGATTGCGGCTTCCGTTGGGGCGGCGATCACCATTGCATGCAGCATCGATTCCAATTCAGACATGTGTGGGCAGTCCGGCTGGACATCGGATTTGATCGGTGGCGATGCAGGAAAAGTTGTCGCTGACTCAATCGCAGTGGGGGGCGCTATTGCATGTTTTGCAGGCCCTGTTCCCTGCCTGGGTTATGCAATTTATACAATCGCAAATGATCTGTTTTCGGTTTTTTGGGGTTTGTTTGGCCCGCCACAGTTCACAGGGAGCCTATTACCGCGGCCATCAGACCTTGGAGGATTGGGTACTGCGCCAATAGGAATTCCTAACCAGAATCTTACAGTGCGCGAGCTATTGGGAAACCAGCCCAGCGGCCCAGTCCCTTCGCCGGGAGTCGTTCATCCATGATGCCGTCGGCCATCACCTGTATTCTTCGCGCTGCTCACCATTACAAGCGCCTGCTGTGCCGTGCCGCCTTTCTTGCAATGCTGAGTTCTATGGTTTTGCCACAATGCACGGCGGCAAAGCCCCGATCATACTACGTTTCCGGTGTCTACCTCACCCACGATGGACGGCTGATCCAGATGTTAGCGCGCCGCACCCCAGGCACCTATCCGATCGATGGCTACCAGATGACCATCTCGCAGAAGACAGAGATCTGCTGGCATGATGCACCTTTGCAATTTGGCTCAATACTGTATTGGGCTGGGGAGCCAGTAGCCGTGCAGAAAATATCCTCTCCTTGTGGTAGCACCCCGAATAGAAAGCTAGATCACTTAGATCATTCAGCCTGGTTACAATATTCTGCGAATCAATATCCTCAGCATCACATAACATCGATAAAGATTGATGCTACTCGCATTGACATTTGGAAGTATGCAGATGGGGAGAATAAGGAGTCTGGCGAGAGCATGTATATGCGATCAGGGTGGAAGAAGCTCTGTTCCTCAGCCTCCCCGCATGAACTACGCTATCGGAACGAAGGCGCTATCGATGTGGTGTGCGACTCCGAGGTGAACGGCTATCTTGAGAAAATTCTTTCTTCCCTCTTGATAGCTTCTGCGACCACAACCGATGTTCCGTCAAAAGACACGGAGCCACTCAGCGTATACATCGTGAAGCCCTTCCGGATCGCACACAAGTATGATTTCGAATCCATCGATGGGTCTTTGTGTATGGCAAGCGATGGCAGTTGCATTTACAGGAATCCTCGTGTCCATCAAATAATACGAGAGATTGCCTATGCGCCGGACGGCAGCATTCTGATACCGGACACAGTACTAGTTCGTCTCAACAATGAAGCTCAACTCGCTGCGTTACTCTCCTACTCTCTCGTTGCTGTAGATCAGCATCTGATTGATCGACTTTTTCGAGTACAGCGTTTTAAGAGGAATGTGTGGAGCCTTAGTTATCCAAAAAGCGGAGAAGAAAATTTAGATGGAACCGGCTACTTCATCCGTCAAATCAACGCACAGGAGTTGCGACTTGGCATCCGGCAGATGTACGCGTCGGGTTACGACATTCGCTATGCTCCATATGCCTGGTCAGTGGAACAAGGAAAGCCGATCAAAGGGCTGCTCGCAACGCCCGACTACAGGCAATCGTCGTCGTTTTATGCGACATACGCCTTCAACTACATCCGCCAGCTTTACCCCAAGGTGGACTACAGCAAGCTGAAGCGGGGCGAGCGGGAGTACCAGCAGTTTCTGCAGGAGCTGCGCAAAGCCGACCCCGAAGCCTTCGCGCCCGCGTCGCAGTCCCGGAAGTAGTCAGCAGCAGCGGACGGCTCGCTTTCGCTGACGCGAACACCGACGCTCGCCGCAGCGGACCATCCGCTCACCCCAGCAGCCTCATCCACCCCGTCGGCTTCCGATCCGCCACCATCACCGCCCGCGAATCCCCCACGCTGCGGCACAGCGCCTCCGCCGCCAGATATCCGCTCCTGACCGCGCCTTCCATCGTCGCCGGCCAGCCCGTCTGCACCCAATCCCCGGCCAGAAAACACTGCGGCCACGGCGACTCCGCCCGCGG
This sequence comes from Acidobacteriota bacterium, assembly GCA_021846275.1. Classification (GTDB taxonomy): domain Bacteria; phylum Acidobacteriota; class Terriglobia; order Terriglobales; family Acidobacteriaceae; genus Acidicapsa. Next base: position 517,599 of record JAJZBZ010000001.1, on the reverse strand, counting down.
CCTCACCGCATCAATCCCCGGTGGCACGCCAAACGTCGCCCGCACTTCCTTCACCAGCGCAGACTTCACCACGCGCGCCGTCTTCGCAGCCGGAAAATACTCGCCCAACTGCTCCACCGCGCGCCCAATCGCCGCCTCGCGCGGCAGCCGCGCAAACTCCGCATTCGCGCTGATCACCAGCTCCACATAGCTGCCCTCGCGCATCGGCTGCCAGCGCGACTTGTGATACATCCAGTGAATCTCCCTGTCCAGCAGCACCGCGTGATCCAGCTCCGTAATCTCCCGGTCAAACCACAGATGCACGCTGCAGATCGGCCAGTGCGTCAGCCGGCTCAGCCGCGCGCTCAGCGCCGCGCGCCCGTCAGACTCCGGCATCTGCGGCAGCAGCTTCGCCATCGCCTCAAACGACAGCGCCAGCACCAGATGCCGCGCGCGCAGCTCGCCCTTTTCGCTCGTCGCCGTCCACGCCTGCTCATCCGCGTTCCACGCCGCGCCGGCCACGCCCTGCCCGCGCACCAGCCGTCCGCGCCGCGCCTCCAGATACGCCTCCACGCCGCCATACAGCTCGCTCAGCGGCACGCGGCTCATCCCCATCGCGCCCGCCTCCGGCGAATTCAGAAACAGCTCGCGAATCACCTTCTGCGCATACGTCACCTCAATCGCATCCAGGCTCGCATTCAGCGCGCTTGCAATCACCAGCTCCCAGAATCGCCGTCGCGCACCCTCCGTCTGCCTATGCGCGTTGAGCCAATCCAGCAGCGAAACTCCCGCCCGCTGCCGCCGCAGCATCATCTGCCCCATCGCCCACACCAGCGCCGCCTTGTCCGCAACCGAAAAGCATCGCGCCCGCAAAATTCCCGGCAGCCCATGCATCGGAGCCGGCAATCGCGACGGCTCCAGCACCGACCTCCGCCCACCGGGCTCGATCAGCGTCATCCGCGAGTCCCAGAAAATGCGATCCTCCACACCCAGCCGCGTATACAGGTCCATCAAATTCGTACAGCAGCCAAACAGCACATGCTGGCAGTTGTCGATCGTCTCCTGCGCGCCGGGATGAAAATACGACGACGCGCGCCCGCCCAGATACCCGCGCCGCTCCACCAGCGTCACGCGAAACCCAGCATCCGCCAGCGCGCAGCTCGCTGCGATTCCCGCCACGCCGCCGCCCACCACGATCACGGAATTCTCGTCCACCGCCCCGCTCTGCGCCGCCTCGTTCGTCATCGTTTCTTCGTCACTCTCACCCAGCCCATCCACATGAGGCCCGCCATCAGGATCGCCACCTTCCGCCACGTCGGCACGGAAATCCGCCGCGCCATCACCTCATACCGCGCCGCGCAGATCCGCCGCAGCAGCGCGTGATAGATCGCCACCAGCACCCACAGCGCCGGCCGACTCACCGCGTCCATCAGCGGCAACAGCTCCCGCGCCGCCCCATACATCCGCTCCGCGCGCTCGCCCACCGACCGCAGCAGCGCCCGCTCCGCCTCGGTCACCGGCCCAGCCGGGTGCCGCAGCAAATCCTCCACCGCAACCCCATGCCGCGCCATCTCGCTCCGCGGCAGATACACGCGATTCCGCTCCGCATCCTCCCGCACATCGCGCAGAATATTCGTCAACTGAAACGCAATCCCCGTCTGCTCCGCCAGCTTCTCCGCGCGCCCGTCGCTATAGCCAAAAATCCGTATGCACACCAGCCCCACCACCGACGCCACCAGATAGCAGTACCGATCGAGCGCCTCGTAATCGGCAAACGTATCCGCCTCACCCGCCTGGCTCGCCGCCGTCTCTTTCAGGTCCATCGTCGTCCCGGCCACCAGCTCGTCCAGCAGGCTGTGCGGAATCCGAAACCGCTCCGCAGCATCTCGCACAGCGAGAAAAACCGCGTCCTCCGTCGCCGCGCCACCGCGCGCCGCGTGCCACTCGCTCAACCACTCCGCCAGCGCCCGCCGTCGCTCCTTGCGGCTCCGCGTCTCGTCGTCCGACAAGTCATCCGCCCGCCGCATGAACGCATAAATCGCGCACATCGCGTCCCGCCGCTCTCCTGGCAGCGCCACAAACGAGTAGTAAAAATTCTTCGCCTCGCGCCGCGCAATCCCACGACACTCCGCATACGCCGCGCGCAGCCGTTCCCGGCTCGGCGGGGCCTGCTTCGCGGCTGTCCCGTCTGGCATCGTCCCACCTGGCATCGTCCCACCCGCCGCCGTCATGCCGCGCGGCCCCGCAATCGCAGCCCCGGCAGAAACTTCCCCGTCACCGCGCGCAGCGCCAGCCCCAGCTTCGTCCGCTTCGAGATCGCCGGCCGCGCGCTCAGCACGTCATACCCGCACCGCTCAATCGCCCTCAGAATCTCCAGCCCGCCGCGGCTGAAGAGATCCAGGTCCACCGCCAGCTCGCGATCCACCTTCCCGATCAGCGGCAACCCACGCTCAAACATCGCCCGCGCATCCTCCACCATCTCCCTCAGCAGCGCGCGAAACTCCGCCGTCGCCTTGCCCTCGCCAATCATCCGCTCCGTCACCCCATGCCGCGCCATCGCATCCTGCGGCAGATACACCCTCCCGCGCTGATCCCAATCCGACCGCACGTCCTGCCAGAAATTCGCCAGTTGCAGCGCCGAGCATGTTGCATCCGACAGCGCAAACCGCTCCGCATCCCGATACCCGCACACATACAGCACCAGATGCCCCACCGGATTCGCCGAGTACCGGCAATATCCCATCACCTCGTCCATCGACGCGTAGCGCGTCACCACCTGATCCTGCCGAAACGCCCTCAGCAAATCCGCAAACGGCGTCACGGGAATCTCGCACGCGCCGATCGTCTCCCCGAGCGCCACAAACACCGGATGCCGCGCCTCGCCGCGATAACACGCCGCCAGTTCCTCGCCCCAGAAATCCAGCAGCGCCAGCGCCTCGCCCGCGCCGTTCACCTCGTCGCCCAGATCATCCGAGACACGACAATAGGCGTAGATCGCGTGAAAATGCGGCCGCAGCTTCTCCGGCAAAAACCACGACGCCACGTGAAAATTCTCATAATGCGTCTCCGCCAGCCGCCTGCACCACGCCCGCGCCTCGTCCACCGTCGGCACGCGCTCCGGCATGCGATAGCTCTCCGGCAGCGCCGCCCATCCGGCCCGCAACAACGCCTCGCGCTCCGCCGCGTCTGTCCTGTTTTCCGCCGCGCTCATGCCTCTATCCTAATTCGCTCCCGCACCATCATTTCTGCGTCTGCATCCCCGCATGCGGCACCACCACCGTCTTGATCTCGCCGCGCCTCGCGCCCCACCCGCGAAAAATCTCCGGCAGCTCATCCAGCGTCGCCTCGCCCGTCAGCAGCGCCCGCGCGTCGAACCGTCCATCGGCCAGCATCGCAAACGCCCGCCTGCACACCGCCGGCGTATGGTGAAACGTCGCCTTCAGCGTCATATCCCCATAGTGCAGCCGATTCGTATCCAGGCTCACCACCGTCCCCGCCGCCGGTCCGCCAAAAAAATTCACCACCCCGCCGCTGCGTGTCATCTCCACCGCCTGCTGCCACGTCTCCGGCACGGCCACAGCCTCCACGGCCAGGTCCACGCCGCGGCCATCTTCCGTGCAAGCGCGCACCGCCGCCACCACCTCCGCACTCGCGCTCGCGCCCGTGGCTGCACCCGCCTCGATCACTTCAGCCGCGCCCAGCGCCCGCGCCATCCCCGCCTGCTCCCGATGCTTCACCACCGCAATCAGCCTGCACCCGTCCATCACCGCCAGCCGCATCATCATCAGTCCCAGCGGACCTGCGCCAATCACGGCCACCACATCGCCCGCCCGCGCGCCGCTATCCTCCCACGCATGCAGCGCACAGGCCAGCGGCTCGGTCATCGCCGCATGAGCCGCAGCCATTCCCTCTGGAATGCGCAGCAGATTCTTTTCGACAATCCGCGCCGGAACCCGCAGATACTCCGCATACGCGCCGTTGTTGAACAGCAGATCCGCGCACAGATTCTCCTGCTCGCGCCGGCAAAAATAACACGCCCCGCACGGCGCCGAATTCAGCGCCACCACCCGCTCGCCCACCGCAAACGCCGCCGCCCGCGACTCCACAATCGTCCCCGCCACCTCATGCCCAAACAGCATCGGCGGACGCAGCATCTTCGCGTGATACCCGCGCCGATACACCTTGCGATCCGTCCCGCACGTCAGCGCCGCATCCACGCGCAACACCACTTCACCCTCGCCCGCTCGCGGCGTCTCCACCTCGTCCACGCGCAGGTCTTCCCGGCCATGCAACACCACCGCCCGCATCCGCTCCGGCAACCGCTCCGGCAACGCATTCCTCGCGCCCGCCACCGCCATCACCGCGCCTCCGGCTCAATCATGATCTTCATCGACTCCGCCGTCGGGTGCGACGCCACCTGAATCGCCTCCACCGCCTGCTCCAGCGGAAACCGATGCGAGATCAGCCGCGTCAGGTCAAACCCATTCGCATACCCGTCCAACACCAGCCGCGCGCCTTCATCCTGAATATCCACCGCCGCCGAATACGACCCGATCAGCGACTTCTCGTCCATGCACACCGCGCCCGGATCAAAGCTCGCCTCGCCATGCTGCGTCTGCGCAAACAGCATCACCTTGCCGCCCGGCCTCACCGCATCCATCGCCGTCCCAATCAGCCCATTCCCGCCCACCGCCACCATCACCGCATCCGCGCCGCGACCCTCCGTCGCCGCGCGCGCCCGCGTCGCCACGTCTTCTTTGCCCGCGTCCATCGGATGCCGCAGCCCAAACCCCGCCGCAATCCGGTGCCGCTCCGCATACAGGTCCGACGTCAGCACCGTCGCGCCCGTCCGCGCTGCGAGGGTCGCCAGCAAAATCCCGATCGGCCCCTGCCCAATCACCAGCACCGTATCATCGGCTTCGAGACCGAGCATCTTCACGCCCTTCAGGCATGTATTCACCGGCTCCACAAACGCCGCCTGCTCCAGCGGAACCCCGTCCGGCACGCGCACCACGCCGCCATCCCGCACAATCCAGTCCATCACCCGCACATACTCGGCAAACCCGCCGCCCGCCGGTTCAAACCCCGCCGTCACGCCCACGCGCTTGTACGTCGCGCACTGCGCAAACGTCCGCTTCCGGCAATAAAAACACGCCCGGCAAGGAATGTGATGAAAGACCATCACCCGCTCGCCCACGCGAAAATTTCCCGCGCCCGCGCCCACTGCCGCCACCGTTCCCGCCGTCTCATGCCCGAAAATCCTCGGTGCCGCGTGCGACCCCGTGTGAATCTTCTTCAGGTCCGTCCCGCAAATCCCGCACGTCGCCACGCGAATCAGCAGCTCGCCCGCGCCAATCGCCGGCACCGGCACCGTCTCCACGCGCACATCGTTCACACCGCGATACACCGCCGCACGCATCTCCCGCGGCAATCCCCCTGCATCATCCATTCCGCTCCTCAGCCTCACTTACGCTCATCTTTCAGACACGCGCTCGTCCTCTACGCACGCGCTCATTGCGGCCCACAACCGCTCCGCAGCCAGTCTACTGCCTCGCGCCATCCCCATCACAGGCCGCCACAATCGCGGCCTCAGCGCCACATGCAGCCCAAACGCCGCCTCGCGCACGCGCCCATCCGCGCCCACAAACTCACCCATCTCCGGCATCTCAAACTCCACCTCGTCGGAGATCGCCTTGATCGACCCAAAAGGCAGTTCCCGCACCCGCGCCGCACGCGCCACCGCCGCCGCTTCCATCTCCACCGCCGCCGCGTTGTAGCTCGCCGCCAGCCGCGCCTTTTCCCGCCTGCCCGCAGCCGCCGCCACGGTCACCACCGGGCCGCGCAGCCCAAACTCTCCGCGCATTTGCGGAAAAAACCGCTCGCCCGTCCGCGCGTCAATCACCACATCCGCTTCCACAATCTCGCCCACGCGCATCCCCGCTCGACACGCGCCAGCCCAGCCGACGGAAATCAGCTTGCATGCTTCACCGAGTCTCCGCGTTTCGCCCAGCCGCAGCGCCGCATCCACCGCCATCGCCGCGCGCCCCGCGCCCATCCCGCCGCAGACCACCACCGCCCGCTCGCTCACCCAGCAGGAAACTCCGCGCTCAGCACTCACGCGCGTCCAGCCGCGCACAAACCCGCTGACCTCACGCTCCAGCGCCGCAATGAACACCACGCGTCCTGCCGCCATCCCGTTCACTCCCGCAAATCACGTCCGCAAATCACGCCGTCGGCGCATACCCATTCGCGCGAAACCACTCCACCGCAGCCCGCATCGCCGGATACACCGCCGCCACGCGAAACCCAAGCTCCTCCTGCGCACGCGCCGACGAGGCAAACATCTTCTTCCGTCCCATCCTCACCTCTTCCAGCGTCGCCCTCGGCTCGCGTCCGCGTATGCGTCCCGTCACCGTCTCCTCCAGAAACGCATACGTTGCAGCCACCCAGAACGGAATCTCCACCGTCGGCGACGGTATCCCCGTCATCGCCGACAGCTTGTCCAGAATCTGCTTCAGTGTCAGGTTTTCGCCGCCCAGAATATACCGTCGTCCCGGCTCGCCGCGATCGAGCGCCGCCGCGTGCGCCCGCGCCACCTCGCTCACGTCCACCAGGTTGAGCCCCGTGTCCATGTACGCCGGAAACCGCCCATGCAGAAAGTCCACCGTAATCCGTCCCGTCGGCGTCGGCTTGCTGTCATGCGAGCCAATCGGCGTCGTCGGATTCAGGATCATCACCTGCTGCCCACCCTCGGCCGCGCGCATCGCCTCCTGCTCGGCCAGAAACTTCGACCGCTTGTAGTGGCCCACCATGTCGCCCAGCCCAACCGGCGTATCCTCATTCACAATCAGCCCGTCGCGCCGAAACCCCATCGTCGCCACGCTCGACGTATACACCACCCGCCGCACGCCCGCCTCGCGCGCCATCCGCAGCAGCTCCCGCGTCCCGTCCACATTCGCCCGATACATCTCCGCCGGATCCCGCACCCACAGACGATAGTCCGCCGCCACATGCACCACCGCCTCGCAATCGGCCATCGCCCCGCGCAGCGTCTCCGGCTCGTTCAGGTCGCCCACGCGAACCTCCGCGCCGCCGATCTCCTCCAGAAACCGCGTCTGGCTCGTCCGCCTAGTCAGCAGGCGCAGCTTCGCTCCCTGCGCCGCCAGCTCCCGCGCCACATGGAAGCCGACAAAGCCCGTCGCTCCCGTCACAAAAATCTTCATTTGTCCGTTCTTTCCGCTCGTGGATCGTCGCCCGATCCCTCAGTCGAGCGCCTCCGGGTGCAGGCCGATATTTTTCTCGCCGGCCGCCTTCTTCTCGGCGTACTTCTTCACCCAGGCCTCCCAGTGCTTGCCCGCCGCGCGATCCCTGCCCGTGAACTCAATCCGCGCAATCTCCGCGTAGCTCACGCGCCGCTTCTCCGCCGCATTCGCCGGAAAAAACTGCACCCACGATTCCCCCAGCGTCCGCCCCGTCTCGCGATTGAACAGGTACGCATCGATCCGCTCGCCCGACTTCAGCGTCAGCGTCACGTCTCCGCGATAGTCGAACGCCTTTTCCAGCGCCGCCTTCAGGTCGTCCTCCGTCGCCAGCTCCGGAATCCATCCCTCCAGATTCTCGTGCGCAAATCCAGCCACAACCTCCAGCTCATCCGGATTCTGCACCGCTTCCGTCGTCGCCTCGCTCATGCCCGTGTCTCCTCCAGCGCCGCGCCCACATGCGTCGCCGCCGCGCCAATCTGGACCAACGAATCATGATGCGCCGCGAAGCTCGCGTCGTTCAGCAGTTCCCGCGCGCCCCGGTCCTCATACGTGCTGAAGATCGCCGCCTTCGCCATCGCCACAAATCCCTTCAGCGATCCAAACCCATGCGTCACCGCCGTCGGCTCATACCCGCAGCTCACCATGCAGTTCGCGCACTTCGGATTTCCGCTCTTCGTCCCATACTCTTCCCACCGCGTCGTCTCCATCAGTTCCTTGAAGCTCTCCGCATACCCGTCCTGCAACAGATAGCAGGGCTTCTGCCAGCCGAAGATGTTGTACGCCGGCGAACCCCACGGCGTGCACTCGTAGTCCCGCCTGCCCATCAGAAACTCCAGGAACAGCGGCGACATATTGAACTTCCAGCTTTTCTTCCGGTTCGACAAAATCGCCCGAAACAGCCGCCGCGACTTCGCCCGTCCCAGAAAATGCTGCTGGTCCGGAGCCTTGTCGTAGCTATATCCCGGCGAAAGCACGATTCCCTCCACGCCCAGGCTCATCACCACGTCAAAGTACTCCCGCACCATATTCGGGTCCGTCCCGTCAAAGAACGTCGAGTTCGGCGTCACGCGAAATCCGCGCTTCACCGCCTCGCGAATTCCCTCCACCGCCAGGTCCCATCCGCCCTCGCGGCACACCGAAAAATCATGGTGATCCCGCAGCCCGTCCAGATGCACTGAAAACGTCAGATACTTCGACGGCGTAAACTCGTGAATCCTTCGCTTCAGCTCCAGCGCATTCGTGCACAGATAGATATATTTCTTCCGCGCAATCAGCCCGTTCACAATCTCCACAATCTGCGGATGCAGCAGCGGCTCCCCGCCCGGAATCGACACCATCGGCACGCCGCTCTCTTCCACCGCGCGGAAGCATTCCTCCGGCGACAGTTCCTTCTTCAGGATGTGCGGCGGATACTGCACCTTCCCGCATCCCGCGCACGCCAGATTGCAGCGAAACAGCGGCTCCAGCATCAGCACCAGCGGATACCGCTTCTCGCCCTTCAGCCGCTTGCCAACAATGTAACTGGCCACCGTCCACATCTGTGAGATGGGCACACCCATGTCGTCCGTCCTCCCGCGCCATTTCCGGCGCTCACTCCTGTTGCGCGCTTGCGCGCCCGTCCTCAGCCCGCCGCTTCCATCGCCCGACGATACGTCGTCAGCGCCAGCAGCGGAAAATAATTCCGATACATGTGATACGCCAGATAAAACACCCGCGGAAATCCCGTCCCCGTATACAGCGCCTGCCGCGTCACGCCGCTGCCCGTGGACTCATCCCACTCGCCCGTCTCCTTCTGCCGCTCCAGCAGCCATCGCACGCCCTTGGCCACCGAATCGCTCCGCGTATCCCCCGCCGCCAGCAGCGCCAGCAGCGCCCACGCCGTCTGCGACGGCGTGCTCGGCCCCACTCCGCGCGTCACCGGATCGTCATAGCTCAGGCAGCTTTCGCCCCATCCGCCATCCGCGTTCTGGATCATCCTCACCCACTCGGCCGCCTGCTGTATCTGCGGCTCGTTGTGATCCATCCCCACCGCCTCCAGCCCGCGCAGCGCCAGAAACGTCCCGTAAATATAGTTCACGCCCCAGCGTCCGAACCAGCTTCCATCCGGCTCCTGCTCGCGCAGAATGAACTGCACCGCCCGCTCCACCCGCTTGTCCGCCCGCGTATACCCATACGTCGACAGCATCTCCAGCATCCGCCCCGTAATATCCACCGTCGGCGGGTCCAGCATCGCGTTGTGATCCGCAAACGGAATGTACTGGAAGATCATCTTCGTATTGTCCTTGTCAAAGCTCGCCCAGCCGCCATTCCCACACTGCATCGCAAACAGCCAGTCAATCGCCCTCTGCGCCACCTCGTGCTGATACCGCTCCCGCGGATTCTCCACGCAGCTCAGCGCCAGCAGCACCTGCGCCGTATCGTCCGTATCCGGATAAAACTCGTTGTTGAACTCGAAGTACCATCCCCCCGGCTGCGTCCTCGGCACCTTCACCGCCCAGTCGCCCAGATGACGAACCTCCTTGCTCAGCATCCAGTCCGCCGCCTTCACCATCCGCGCGTCCGTCCGCGCCACTCCCGCCTGGCCCAGCGCATACATCGCATACGCCGTATCCCACACCGGCGACATGCAGGGCTGCATCCGGAACGTCGCCTCCGGATGGTTCCCACCCGCCGGCTCCTCAATCCCCAGCTTCTCAAACTCATCCCGTGCCCGAATCACCTGCGGATCGTCATCGGAATACCCCAGGCACCGCAGCGCAATTATCGCATTCATCATCGCCGGATAGATCGCGCCCAGCCCGTCCGACATCTCCAACCGCTCCAGCATCCACGCTTCCGCTTTCTTCAGCGCCAGCTTCCTCAGCGGACGGATATACACCGCCTCCACCCGGTGAAAAATCCGATCCGTCAGCAGGAAAAAATTCCGCCAGCTCAGCCACTTCTTCCGGTCATACCGCAGCCGCAGATTCGCATTCTCCCGCCCGCCCACAAACAGTTCGTCAATCCCCTGCTCCGGCGCAATCTTCTTGAACGGCTTCTTGGCATAAATGATCGACAGCGGCACCAGTATCGCCCGCGACCACGACGAAATCTCATAAATGTTGAAGTAGAACCAGTTCGGCGCCAGCACAATCTCCGGCGGAATCGCCGGCACAGCGTCGTAGTCATACTGCCCCAGCGCGCACAGATAAATCTTCGTGAACGTGTTGCACTCCACCACCCCGCCATGCGCCAGAATCCACGCCCGCGCCTTCACCAGAATCGGGTCGTCCGCGCTCATCCCCATCAGCTTGCACGCGAAATAACACTTCACCGCCAGCGAGATATTCCCCGGCCCGCCCGGATATATGCTCCAGCTTCCATCCTCGTTCTGATAGCGCAGCATCTCCACCAGCGCCCGCTTCATCCGCCCCGCGTCGCCGCTCTCCAGCAGCACATGCATGAAGATGTAGTCGGCCTCCAGCATCGCGTCCGCTTCCAGCTCGCCACACCAGTAGCCATCCCCATGCTGCTCGCCAAACAACTGCCCGATGCTCCGCTTAATTGACGCATCCACCTGCGCCAGATCCGCATCCAGACGCCCAAATCGCGGCTTCACCGCCGCAGACGCACTTCCCTGTCCTGTCGCCTTGTCCATCCCGTCGCCGAAGCCTCGCTTTCCTGCCCGCGTTCCCAGCCGTCGCCGGAATCCGCTCCGCGTCACTCAGCAGCCACGCCATCATGCTTCCGGCTGGCTCCCGCTCCCGGCATCAGCCCGGCTCGCTCACTGCACCGGAACCGGCGCGCCGCCATTCGCTCCGCCAATCGCCTGCACAATCTCCGGCGGCAGACCAAACCGCACATTCTCCGGCATGATCTCCACTTCTTCCACGCTCGAATACCCGTTTTGCAGCAGATACCCGATCACATCCTCCACCAGAACCTCCGGCGCAGACGCTCCCGCCGTCACCGCCACCGACTCCACACCCTCCAGCCACTTTGGGTCAATCGCTTTCGAGTTGTCGATCAGATACGCCTTCGTCCCCAGATTGTTCGATACCTCCACCAGACGGTTCGAGTTCGAACTGTTCGTCGAACCCACCACCAGCACCAGGTCCGCGCCCGGCGCAACATTCCTCACCGCCACCTGCCGATTCTCCGTCGCATAGCAAATATCCTGCGTATGCGGCCCCACTATATTCGGATACTTCTGCTTCAGCGCCTGGATAATATCCCGCGCCTCATCCAGCGAAAGCGTCGTCTGCGTCAGATACGCCACGCGATCCGGATCCGGCACCACCAGCGCCTCCACCTCGGCCACATTGGACACCACCTGCGTCGCCTCCGGAGCCTCGCCCAGCGTCCCTTCAATCTCATCATGATCCCGATGCCCCACCAGCACCAGCGAATACCCCTGCTTCGCGAACTTCACCGCCTCCACATGCACCTTCGTCACCAGCGGACACGTCGCGTCAATCACCTTCAGCTTCCGCGCCAGGCTCGCCTCGCGCACCGCCGGCGATACCCCGTGCGCGCTGTAAATCACCCTCTGGCCCTCCGGCACTTCCTCGATCTCATGCACAAAGATCGCGCCCTTTTCCGCCAGCTCGTTCACCACAAATCGGTTATGCACAATCTCCCGCCGCACATAGATCGGCGCGCCAAAGGTCTCCAGCGCAATCTTCACAATGTCAATCGCGCGCACCACACCCGCGCAAAACCCGCGCGGCTTCAGCAGCAACACACGCTTCCGCCCGGCCAGCTTCGCCACCGGACCGGAACTCGACACGGAATCAGGACTGGAGATTGTTTCCATCGCACTCTGCATAGCTCTCAGTATACCAACGATCCACCTCCAAACCCCACCCATCCCCAGCCTTTGTCACCGCCACTGCCTCTGTCCTTGCCGTTGCCGTTGCTCTTGCCGTTGCCTTTGCGTTGCTCTTGTCGTTGCCTTTGCCGTTGCTCTTGCCGTTGCTCTTGCTTTTCTTGTTGTCATTCCCGCAGGGAATCTGCTCCTGCTTTTCTTGTTGTCATTCCCGCAGGGAATCTGCTTTTGCTTTTCTTGTTGTCATTCCCGCAGGGAATCTGCTTTTGCTTTTGCTTTCAGCTTCAGCCTCAGCCACAGCAAGCCCGCGACCAACGGAAGCGGCCACGGCGCAGAGCGCGCGGCTGCTGCATGCAATGCCAGACGACTGGCCCCTGACATCTGGCCCCTGACGACTGACCCCTCAGCACCACATCTGGCCGCTGAAAATTTTCTCGGGCAAAGTGGCATGCAATTACCACCCCTTATGCCATACTGCAATTCCAACACCGGACCTGCGCCGGAACGCAGCCGTCAGGACTGGCCGAAGGATTACTACTCAGTAATCATTCGGCCAGATTTCTGTTGGCAAGAAAATTAATACCACCCCCCCTGGGGGGGGTAACCGGGTTAATAGCAAACCAGTAACCCGCGAGAAACCGCTCAAACCGATGAATAATATACTCTTATCCAACAATCATCGATCCCGGCTCCTCGCAGACCTCCGAACCCAGTCCGCAGCCAGCGGAAGCGTGGACGCGCGGCGGCGACTTTGAGTCGGCAGACTTTTTTGTTAGACTACGAATGTTCCAGCGGCGCTATCGTCTAGGGGTTAGGACGTGAGATTCTCAATCTTAAAACACGGGTTCGATTCCCGTTAGCGCTACCAGAACTTCTTCCGGGGACATACGAGAAAGTCCCAAATCCCTCTTAAATTCAGCATTTTCACAGGTTGTCCCTCCTTGGACATCCGCCGCCGTCCGTTGACATCCGGGGTCATGCGGGGGCAACATTGGGGGCATGGGTACAACCTCAAAAGCAGTTGCCCCCAAAGCGGGCAAATTGCTCGTGATTGATAGTACGGGCGACAATAGCAGGCAGCCGCACAAGCCACTGACAGATGCAGCTGTTAAAAATGCCTCTACAGCTACGGGCAAACCACGCAAGCTGTACGACCAGCGGGGGCTGTATCTGGAAATTTCCCCTTCCGGTGGTAAATGGTGGCGCTGGAAGTACCGCTATATGGGGAAGGAAAAGCGGCTCTCTCTCGGCGTATACCCGGAGGTCAGCCTGAAGGTCGCACGCGAGCGCTGCGATGATGCGCGCAAACTCCTGCGCGATGGCGTGGACCCAGGTCAGGACCGGAAGGTTACCAAGCTGAAGAGAGCGCAGGCAGTAGAAAACACCTTTGAGTCGGTGGGGCGCGCCTGGTACCAGAAGGAGTTGAGCGGTTGGACCTCGAAGGGTCATGCTGAGCGTGTTCTGCGGCTGCTTGAACGCGATGTTTATCCACATCTCGGTTCCCGGCCAATTGCGGATATCGAAGGGCCAGAAGTGCTGGCGATGCTGCAGCGCATGGAAGCACGCGGAGTGCGCGAGACTACGCGTCGCGCGCGAATCTACTGCGAGAAAATCTTCAATCACGGTTTTGCATTGGGAAAAGTGAAACACAACCCTGCGGCTGGCCTAGTTGATGCGTTGCAGGCTCCCAGACAAGAACACTTCCCGGCGATTACATCGTCGAAGGAATTCGGCGAATTGCTGCGGAAGATCGATGCCTATCAGGGAACATTTGTCGTGAGCTGCGCTTTGCGCCTGGCACCCATGTTTGCAGTTCGACCGGGAGAACTGAGGAAGGCTCAGTGGAAGGACATTGACTTTGAGAATGAGCAATGGAGCTTTGTAGCCTCGAAGACACATCCCGACCATACTGTTCCTCTAAGCAGACAGGCACTCGAAATTCTGCGGGAACTGCATAGGGTGACGGGAACGGGAAAGTATGTTTTTCCCGGCCTTCGCAGTGCGGCGAGACCGATGTCGGATAACGCAGTGCTTGCAGCTCTCCGCAACTTGGGAATTCCGGCCGATGAGATGTCGGGCCATGGCTTCCGGGCGTCGTTCCGGACCCTTGGCGACGAGGTGTTAGGTTTTCGTGTGGATTTGCTTGAGCATCAGTTGGCGCATACGGTTAAGGATGCCAACGGAACCGCATACAATCGCACCAGATTCCTCTCGCAGCGCAGGAAGATGATGCAGGAATGGAGCGATTTTCTCGACAAGTTGAAAAATAATTCTGAAACCGAGTAATGCGTGTGCAGCATATCCCTCATTCTGCCCGGTCGAGTTGATTTTTAGAATTGCCTCCGCCTCCTCCTGAATAAGTAAATCGTATTCGGTTCTGTGCAGATCTTTGGGGGCAGGTCAGTCACACACACGAAAAGAAGCTGAAATAGACGCAGTGAGAACAATTCAAGAGATGCTCAGATATTCGAGACTGTGGTCGCGCCTCCTTCGCCGCTGCTGGTGATCGCGAATACCATATCTCCAACAAAACGCCTGAACGACTCGTTTTCAACGAACTGCTTATACACCTGCGTGTCGTCCTTCAGGAGATGCTGCATAACCTTTCCCAACGCTTGATCATGCGCCATGCGTGCGGTGTGCGGAGTATTCTCGCGTGCATTCTGATAGGCCGCATCTGCGGCAACCTTGGGGGCAATGTCGTCTCGGATGCGTTTCGTGACGCGGTCGGAATCGGTAAAGAGCGTTCCAAAATGTTCGTTGAACGTCTTTATGATGTTGCTTAGATAATCGAGCTCTGGTTCGCTCTTCCGGCCACCTGCCTCTGTTGGTATAGGCTCAATTTCTGCATTTTCATCTACCAGAGCAATCTTTATTGCTGCTTTCTTCTCTACACGATAACTGTCCATGTCGATGGCTTCAAGAATCCCTTTCGACAGATCCTCCTCCTGCGGCGCTGGCAATTTGGGCGTGAGTAGGTTAAGAAAGATCGACAGCTTTTCCCATGCCACATTGCTGAAAGGGATCACGGACGAAAGAAAATTGTAGGTTCTGCAAAACACTTTGGCCTTGCTTTTGAAATCAACCTGCCCGTCTTCATCAAGCCTTTCCTTATAGGTCGCGACACACAGATCAAGAATCGGATCGAGTGTGTCGCGCTCTGCACCTTTGAGAAACAATTCAACTACTTGCTCGACCTGCTCCGGCGAATACACTTGCGCATTATCAAGAGAGGCCTTCAGGTCATGCAACTTATCCGGATCGGTCTCTTCCGCCAGCAGAGTCGCTCGGTAGTAATCCTGAAACGCAAACGTGATTGGCTCGCTGTTGTTCTGGAAATCAAGGACGAAGCAGTCATATTTCTGCGGGTGCGCGCGATTGAGGCGCGACAAAGTCTGCACAGCTTTGATTCCTGAAAGAGCCTTGTCCACATACATCGTGTGCAGCAGTGGCTCATCATAGCCGGTCTGAAACTTGTCGGCGCAGATAAGAAAGCGATACGGATCATCCTGAATCTTCGCTGCTATGTCGCTACCTGGAAATCCGTTGAGCGAGAACTCGCTCACTTTGTTGCCGCCGTATTCATGTTCCCCAGAGAATGCGACAACGGCTTGATACGGACTTTTGCGTTCGACAAGATACGTCTTGAAGGCGTGAAAGTATTGAATCGCCCGTTCAATCCCGCTTGTCACTACCATAGCCCGCGCCTGTCCGCCGATCTTTCCTGCCGCAACAACCTGTTCATGGAAATGATCGACCATGATTTCAGCCTTGAGACGTATCGCATGGTCATGACTTTCGACATAGCGCCGCAATTTCTTCTTCGCCTTTTTGGTGTCGAATTCCGGGTCTTCGTCAGTCTTCTTGATCAGCTTGTAATAGCTGTTTACCGGGGTATAAGCCTTTAGGACATCCAGGATGAAGCGCTCCTCGATGGCCTGTTTCATCGTGTATGTATGGAAAGGCTTGTGCTTGACCTTCCCCTCGGCGTCTGGGGGCAATGGTTCGCCGAACAATTCCAGAGTTTTGTTCTTGGGGGTTGCGGTAAACGCGAAATAGCTGGCGTTGGTCAGCATCTTGCGCGCGGCTATGCGCTTTGCCAGCGCCTCGTTGACCGTATCTTCCGGGTCTCTTTCGCCATCGTCGCTTTCTGGTGCTAGTGCCTGGCTCATGGCCGCAGAGGTCTTTCCACCCTGGCTTGAGTGCGCTTCGTCGATGACGATGGCGAAGGTCTTGCCCGCTTCGGTCGCAACTTCGTCGAGGATGAAGGGAAACTTCTGCACTGTGGAGACAATGATCTTTTTGCCTTGTTCGATAAACTTGCGCAAATCGCCGGAGTGTTCGGCGTGGCCAACCGTCGCACCCACTTGCATGAACTGCTTGATTGTCTTCTGAATCTGGTCATCGAGAATGCGCCGATCTGTCACGACGATGACAGAATCGAAGACTTCTTTGCCATTGCGCTTCACGGCAATCAGTTGGTGCGAAAGCCACGCGATGGAGTTTGACTTTCCGCTGCCGGCCGAGTGCTGAATCAAATAGCGCTTGCCTGCGCCATTCGCCTGAACGTCGGCCAATGCTTTTCGGACAACATCGAGCTGATGATAGCGCGGCCAAATCTGATTTCGTTTCTTCTTTCCGGTCTTTGGATTCTTCTCTTCAACGATCTGTGCGTAGTTCTCCAGAATGTTGGTCAGCCCAGCCGGTGTCAGCACTTCTTTCCAGAGGTAGTCGGTCTTGAGGCCGGACGGGTTGGGCGGATTGCCTGCGCCGTCGTTGCACCCCTTATTGAAGGGAAGAAACCAGGATGCCTTTCCTTTCAGCGCCGGACACATCCGGACCTCGCTATCATCCACGGCAAAGTGAACTACACAACGCCCGAACTCAAAGAGGCGTTCGCGCGGATCGCGGTCGCGGCGGTACTGTTCAACGGCGTCCTCGACGGTCTGTTTGGTGAGGCTGTTCTTCAACTCAAACGTGGCAATAGGAAGGCCGTTGATGAACAGGCAGAGGACGAGCGCCCTGCGCGTCTCTACCATGCTGTAGGCAAGTTGGCGTGTGATCGAGAATCGGTTTTGGGCATTCAGCGCCGCAGCCTTGGCATTGCCAGCAGACGGTGTTCCATAGAAGAGATCGAAGTGAACCGGCCCATGCTCCAGCCCTTTGCGGATCACGTCGATGACGCCGCGCTTGCCAATCTCTCCAGAGAGGCGCGTCAGAAACTTGAGGCGGTTGATGTCGCTGGCGGCATCCGTGATCGCCAGTTTTTTGAAGGCGTCAGGCTGCGTCGCTTTGAGGAAAGCAAATAGCTGTGCGACATCCACCGCGTAGGCGCGGTCGTAGTCCTTCGGACTGCCGGCAAAATAGCCGGTGCCAGAATTCTCTGGCTCTTCCGCCAATGCGCCGGGCGCGACCGCCAAACCGTCGGTGCCCGTCATGTGGCGCACGATAAGCGATTCCAAGCCCGCTTCTGTCGTATTCGTCGGCATTCGTTCTCCCGATCAAGCACCCATCAAGTAAAACGCGCCGAGCATGACGCTTAGAATTCTTGCAAACACATCGTCCCGGATCGGGCAAATCCATCAAATACCCATCAAATAGGCGCAGAGGCGGATTGCACAGGAATGCCTACTTGACAGCTGATGAGTTCAGCCATCTCTTGTCCTGCAAAATCTGAAGCGCGAGCCGAATCTGCCTTTCTGTAAACTGCCGTTTGCGTGCACTCCACGCGTAGGTCCCGTTGATGATTTCTTCTGGAATCCGCGTCTGGCTAGCATTTGCCACCCAATGCACTGTAGACAGCAGTTCGAGGCCGAAGGGCGTCTCGAAGCCGTCTACCAGTTGGGCAACTCTGCGGATTCGTTCACTGGTATGGGAATCCTCCGCAATCACTCGCTCGGCATCTTCCACTGCTCCGGGAACCAACTGAAGCTCCTTTGTGGGCGAATCGCCGCCATCCGCGTAACCCGTCAGATAGTATCCTTCGACAGCTTTCAAAACGTGGCGCAGATTCTCCGCATAAGGACCATAAGGCGCCTGAACAAACTTCAGCCTCAGTGGTTCCCCGGCTTCCTGCATAAAATACATCAACTTGTGAACTTCCAGCAGGCTAACAGCAGGATCGAGCAATCCGTCCAGATAGCGCCGCACCAAGCCAACCAGCGCGGCCCGGCCGGTTGTCATCTTGGGCGGCTGCGCGGTCGCAGCAATCTGGCTGGCCGCCGGCTGGTTTGGTTCATAAACCAGAACCCGTACGTCGCTGAGAGTCTTCAACACCTGCTCGATGCAGGGCCGAACCTGTTTCCAGTCCAACCCGCCCAGGCCCGCGCCCAGCGGCGGAATCGCAATCGAGCGAATGCCCCGCTCCTCAATCTCGTTTTTCAACGCCGCCAATCCGGCTTGAATATCCTCGATCCGGCTCTTGCCGCGCCAGTGCCGCTTGGTGGGGAAGTTGATAATGAACTTCGGCCCGGTCACCCATCCGGTCGGAAAGACAAACATCCGCCCTGGCCGAAGCTCTCCGCGCTCGCAGGCCGCTTCATAGGCTTTGAAGTTGGCCGGGAACTTCTCCTTGAATTGAAGCGCGATACCGCGCCCCATAATTCCGACGCAGTTCACCGTGTTCACCAGCGCTTCCGCACTCGAGTCCAGGATGTTTCCCGTCGTAAATTCCATCATGGCATTCGTCTCCGGTGGCTCAATAGTACCAGTCCCGCTTGACTTCGATCTGGGGCTGGTGCGCGGCCTGAGCGATGGCAGCGCCTGCCCTTAGTCCTACTCCATTTGAAATCACGCCAATACGGTCAACCAGTTCCCAGGGAACCGCGTATTCAACAAGAAACTCGGCCTGTTTGCTTTGTTTTGTGTCTGCGTCGCGCCAGTCTGTAGCCCGAACCGCGTTCCAGTCGATTTCAGCCAGATTGGCAAGCTCGCTGCGATCTTCCGCATAACGAGCGCCTGCGTTCGACAACGTGAACGCCCAGCGCAAACCCTGGGCTTCCGCCCATTCTACAACCCGGTGCAGATCGAACTCCAGATGGACGACGGGGTCTTGCCCGCCCTGGTAAGCCAAATCCGGGTGGTTGTGCCGGTAAATCAAATAAAGCATCACCGACCGGGGGCAGAAGTAGAACGGGACACAATCCCCAACGTGCAATCCTGGCCTGCTCACAAGGGGGAGCGTGAGTCGCCGCGCCTTGATGTCGCGCATGCCGATCACTGTGCCGCCGACTGTCCTCTGCGCGATCACCGCATCGCACAGCAACTGCCCGTCCGTCACAATCGACGGCAGCTTGTCCAGATGGACAATATGGTAGAGCTTCGGGTTGGCGGGCGGCTGGCTCACGCTTCGACCTCCTGCGGCAACTTCGAGAGCTCATGGACAAGGCTCGCCATGTATTCGGCTGTGGTTTTCGTCGTCATCCGACCGCCTCCGACCTCTCATCTTCCATCATCTCGTCGGCCTCATCGGTGATCTCTTCTTCCGCGCCTTCCGCCTGCTCTTCAACCGGCAACTTCGCCGCGGCCTCGCGTACGTCCAACTTGCCGGTCACTACATCGGCTACAAGGCGCGTGCGGTATTCGCGGAGAAGGTCGATTTCACGCTCAAGGCGGGCAATCGCAATGCAGACTGGTGCGCAATCAGTGTCAATTTGGCGGACAATGCTCCGTTGTTCATCAGTCGAAGGCAGAAGAATGCGCCATGTCTTAATATGACGTTGAGAAATCTTAGGCATCGTGCCGCTTGAACCTCTGGCATCCTGCTCAATCTGGGCACGGCCGACTCGAGAAAGAAGTTGATAGACGAGAAATTCTGGGTCGATATTATCGTCCCAAATTTGCAGGCGATATATCAGATCGCACAGAATTGTCTTATTCCTTGAATTGCGAACGATACATACATCACCAACTCGATCTCGCGTGTTTGATCTTGTAAGAAGAACATCTCCATCCCGAATTTCGATACCGCTGGGAATTGTCGCGCTTCGTGAGATAGGCTTGATGGCAGTGGGGTTGAAGGTCCCTCGCCGTACAGACGAGAGAGCTAAGACGGTCCATTGGTCCGAACTGATCTCACCCTCAGCACTAACGGGACTCCATCCCTGTTCGATTCCCTTCAATAAGCGCCCGAAGAGGGGCATTTCCCAATGCTGCGGTATATCTCCAAGCCAGGAAATGCCGGAGGGCTTGAGAGGGACAAAGGGATCGAGGCCGCGAGTGACGGCACGGTGAATGATGGCCTGCTTCTGCTCATTGAGCAGCGCAATCACCTTCCGCTTCGCACGGATCGCGCGCTCCAGCCGCCCGTTCGCCCATTCCAGAAACCGCACAATAGCATCCTGCTCATCTACAGGCGGTATGTGGATGGGCGCATCAAGAAATGAAATGTCGGTCAACTGGAGCCGGGAAATCCATACTCCTTTCGATCTGACCTTGAGCTCCCAGTTAAAGGAGGAGGAACGTGTGACTTCGTGAACGAAGGCAGGAATCATTGGAGCATCTTCGCGTATACGGTAGACTCCATAGGCGGAACTGATAATGCCATGATGTTTAGACACGCCAAGTCCGCCTGCCCATGCCCAAAGGCTGTTGATGACCAAGTCGCCCGGCCAACACAGCTTGTAGCCGAGATAGGATTCTGCTTTGAACATCGTTACGTTCGCAGTCTTACGAGGCACGATGCCACGAGCTGAGGACACGGTCAACAGTTCCTCTTTACCGGTCTTTGACCGAATATCAAGGCGCTGAAATATAGACTTTGCCCGTTTGACATTCCAATGGCTTGGTATCTTCCCAAGCCAGGGAAGCCCAGAGTCCTTGTATTCCGGATACGGTTGAGCCCCTCTGAGCAAGTGGAATCTTTGTGATCCATCTAGCTGCGGCTTCGTAAGAAACGAATTCTCACCTTTCGATTCAGGAATGAACTCTGGGAACAGTGGCTTCGACGATCCCTTTGGTACTACTCGGTCCTTATCCATCATCTCTGAATGATGAATCCCCTTGTCCGTTCTGAAATCCAAGGACCCTATGGCTTGGCCAAACAGCAGGAAAGATGAAATTGCAGGGGGTTCTAGAATTCGAAGTTCCGCGCCGTTCCTGATCTCTTCGCGAAGTTCCATCAACAATCGCCCCAGCACATTCCTGCCAACTAGTGTTTTGCTATCTACGCGTAAAGCCCCCCAAAAATCATCCTTGCGCGAGTCTTCGACAATTGGCCGGTCGCCAGTTGATAGTAAAAGATCGCGAAAAGTTAAACTATGCATCAAGAGCTTGAGCCGCAAACACCAACGCATAATCCGCACACGGACACGATCCCAGTCCGGACGAGAATTGTCTCGGTACGGCTTACCAACCATCTTGGCTGTCATGGGACTATGCTGATCGAGTATGAGCCGCTGGACTTCTGGCATATGCGGAAACCGGCAGGCTTGATACAAGGCCTCGACAGTCAAAATGAACACACCATTGATCCGAACAGGAAAACCAGGGGCCATATTCGATAGGCCACCATATGCCTCATTCGTCTTGCGAAAGACGGCACATTCTTCACGGCGATATGTTCGTGGTTCCAACACTTGACTCATCAGTTTGTCTTCCGGGGGAACAATGGATACCAAGGATCTCCTGCCCAAAAGGCAAGCGGTGCATTATTTGGGCAGTTTCTGAATGTGACGAAGGTAGAGCCAAATCCTAGCGTCTCCAAAACCATGTTCCCCAGTGGCCGCTGGTACTTGTTCAGATATGGACACATTTCGCGTATTTGGGCTCCGGCTTTGAGAAGTTCCTGCTCGAGGACATCTCGACCTTCCTCGGACGAGAAGAATTTGTTCTCACCAACGCTTCCCGCTCGCCGAAACGCTACCGGATACTTCAATTCATCTGCATATGCCGCAACACGTTCGTCATCCGGAAGATGAGTGGGGCGCAAGACATCTGACGAGTTGATATTTGTTTTTGTGTCCTCAATTTCGACGCATCTCCACCACGAGATGTCAATCTGCTTTCCAGCGTTCTTTGCAGCGGCCTCGATCTTTTTTCTTGCGTAATACTGTCCGCCACGATGAAACGCGATGGTAATCACATGAATCGTTGCTTTAGCGGGGGCGGCATCTTGAATCCAAGAAGACAGGTCGTGCAATACTCGATTCCCGGTGAAGATTACGTCGTCGAGATAGATATAGGTTGTCCCATTCGCTCCGCAGTCCGCAATAGGGAGGCCGAATGTTTCTTGTAATAAAGACCCGAATATCGCGAGCATTTCGCGTTGGCTATTGCCACCACCCTGGTTGTTTAGGAAGTGAGCGCCGCGCCAAAACCTCTTCGGGTCTTTGCCGGCGATCTTATCGTTAGTGAGTACTGCAGTGAGAAATGCGACAACATTCGCGCGATTTATGTACGTTGAGTCAAGTACATGGTCCAGTTCTTCCAGAAGAGAATTCTGAATGCCTGGATCAAATTGGTTTACCCACGTATCGACATGGTCTGGTGTAGGTGTGGGGATTTCTCCTTGGCGGTAATCCTGTATCTTGTCGGCTATTGAACGTAGGAGTCTCGTCCTGGATTTCATTTCTTGCTTCCTCCCGTGATTTCACTCAACAGTCCCTCGGATTCGCGTTCCAAAGCCAGAATGTCGGCGCTGATCTCTTCGAGCGTGCGCAGAGGCTGCGGCTTGTAGAAGTGTCGCGTGAAGCTGACCTCGTATCCGATCTTGGTGGCGTCTTCCTTGATCCAGGCATCCGGCGTGTAGGGCAGAACCTCGCGGCGGATGAACGCCTCGATGCCGCCGTCTTCGATCAGCGGAATCTGCTCGGTGTCGCGCAGGTCGGAGTCCGGCTCGTATTCGAGTACGAGTTTTTTGTCGCCTACAGGGGACGCGTAGCGGCCATGAATGGGATCGACACTCACTTTGCCCGGTCTGTGGACTTTGGCGATGACAGGCGGGGCGGTCTCCACGCGCCAACTGACTGCGCGAAGGATGATCTTCAGGTCAGCGGCGGACAGTTTAATTGCCAGTTGCTTGATCTCGTCGTCTACCCGGTCTCGGAAGATGTTGTGATCTTCAAAAAGCATCTCTCCAATCTCCGCGCGCAACTTCGTGGCCACCTCAACGAGCCGACCGTCGCGCTCCCAGGTCTTCGGGTCCAGCAGCTTCTTTTTCTTCTTCTCTGGCAGACCCTTCTTCGCGGCGCTGCTCTCTTCCTCGTCTTCGACGTCTTCGTTTGTGTCGTCGCTGCCCCACTCGGCGAGGCGCTTTTCGAGGGCTGGATACACCTTGTCGAATTTCGCAAACAAATCGTCGCCGAATTCTTCGTAGAGCGCGGTGCGCAGTTCTTCATCTCCGGACGTGAACCGCAGGGATGAGATGGCATCGAGAGAGAGCTTGCTGTGCAGGCGGAGCGGGCGCTCGACGGTCACCTTCCAGTAGCCGAAAGCGGCATTGGGGAAGATCTTCGACTCTGGCGTTTCCTTGAACTCCAGGAAGGTGCGCCTGATCCGTTCGATGTCCTCGGGCGAAAGCTCGCAGTTCTTCTTGCCAAGGTTTTTACGCAATGGCTTGAACCATTGGCTGGCGTCGATCAACTGAACCTGGCCGCGGCGATGCTCCGGCTTCCTGTTGGACAGCACCCATATATAGGTGGCGATGCCGGTGTTGTAGAAGAGGTTCAAGGGCAGCGCAACGATGGCCTCAAGCCAGTCGTTTTCGATCAGCCAGCGGCGGATGTTGCTCTCTCCCTGGCCGGCATCGCCGGTGAAGAGCGACGACCCGTTATGAACCTCCGCAATGCGGCTGCCGAGAGCGGACTTGGCGTTCATCTTCGAGGCCATGTTGGCGAGGAAGAGCATCTGGCCGTCGCTCGACCGGGTGACAAGCGAGAGTTCCTCGCCCTCATGCGTGACCTTGAAACGCGGGTCGCGCATCCCGTCTTTTCCGCCCATTGCCTCAAGATCCTTCTTCCAACTCTTTCCGTAAGGCGGATTGGCGAGCATGAAGTCAAATTCCTGGGCCGGGAAAGCGTCGTGCGCAAGTGTGGACCATTCCGCGCCGCCGACGATGTGGTCGGCGCTCTCGCCTTCGCCTTTGAGCAGCATGTCGGCTTTGCAGACGGCGTAGGTCTCGGGGTTGATCTCCTGGCCGTAGAGCAGGCTTTTGACGGCCTGGTTGTGCTTTTCGGCGATTGCTGTGAGGGTCTCCTCTCCCACCGTAAGCATTCCGCCGGTGCCGCAGGCGCAGTCGTAGAGCAGATAGGTGCCGGATTTGATTTTGGATTCGATGGGCAGGAACACGAGGTTGGCCATCAACCGGACGGCGTCGCGCGGTGTCCAGTGCTCGCCAGCTTCCTCGTTGTTCTCTTCGTTGAACTTCCTGACCAGTTCCTCAAAGACTGTCCCCATGGAGTGGTTGTCGATACCGGCTGGCGAAAGATCGATTTCGGGGTCAAGGAACTTGTTAATCAGCGTGCCGATGGCATCGGCTTTCGAAAGAGTTGAAAGCTGATTGCGGAACTTAAAATTGTCGATAATGTCCTGAACGTTGGGCGAGAAGCCGTTGAGGTAATCCTCAAAATCGGCCAGCAACTGCTGCTGGCTGCCGCGGGACTTCAGATCACGCAACGTGAACTTCGAGGTGTTGTAGAAGGCTTGTCCGGCCGCATCGCACAGCGCGGCTCTTTGTTCCGTGATCCGCGCCTCGTCAAGCATCTTCTTTGTGTCCAGCACATTTTGCTTGGTCGGCTCCAGCACTGCATCCATGCGCCGGATGACACACATCGGAAGGATGACGTCTGGGTATTTTCCGCGCTTAAAAAGATCGCGAAGAACATCATCCGCAATTCCCCAAATAAACGAGACGATTTTGTTGTGCGTTGCCTGATCCACTTTCTAGTCCGCTCCTAATCATCCATCAGTTCTTTGGACAAGGTGCCGCTGGGCTCTGTTCCATCACGAAATGCAGGAACTGCACTGCGCGGCGTACGTTTTGTGAACAAGCGTCGGCATCGCGATGCCTGTTTATCGTCGGCCTAACCGCTGCGATGCAGCTTCGGTGTTCTCTCCGGCGACGTACTTCTCGGAAGCATCGCGCACAACCCACGCCAGCGACACCTTTTTCCGAAGAGCGATCTTCTCAAGAGCCTCATAGAGATCAAGCGGAAAGGTAATCGATGCTCGGACAACCGTTTTGCTTTGAGCGTTGCGAACCTCCGTCTGCGACGGCTTCACTCTCATTACAAGCTCCTTTTTGCGCCGTCACCACTTTACACCACTTCGGTGATGTGAACACTCCGCTGGTTCTGAACGGTGCTATATCGGGAACGGGAGGGACTACCTTCCTCGCCGCGCTGGAACAACCCTTGAAGTAATGGCTCAATGGCCAGGTGGAAGTACAGTTGCATCGCCCCAAACTGATCAGGCGCTCCATGTACGACCGCGCCAGCTTCGATCTGCTCCGCCTCCACGTACTCTACGACGCATAAATCCCGATCGAAAGCCGCCACGGCGGAACTCACCGCAACGTACAAATTTGACTACATGTCTAGCGCGAGCTATTATTATTTTGTGAGAGTCGATATGCCACTTCGAGATGACCTTCGGCGGAGTTGGGGGCAAGTTGCCGAGGAACTGCTGCATGTTGAGAAAACCGAAGAATGGAGGAAGATGGGAATTCCGTCGTTCTCTACCTTCATAGAGGAAACGGCAAAAAGAAGCAACCGCACTAAATCAACGCTTTGGCGGTTGCGATCGGCTGGTAATTTTTACAGGCAACTTCGCCAGCAACTTGACCCCGAGGGGAAATCGCTGCCATCGCTGACCGATCCTGCACTGAAGGCATCGCCAGAGTCTTTAGAGATTCTTGCGAAGATCACTCGCGTGGCACCAAATGAAGTGCTGGAAAGGTTGCAACTCAGTACGATTCATGGCACTATCTCCCGGCGCGAGCTGCGTGATATTTGGGAGTCCTACCGCCCAGTCCTGGGGGGAATGACCAAACGTGGTCGTGGCCGTCAGGAGCCACGATACAGTCACCGAGACTCGAATATGCGGGCTGCTCTGATTGAGGCAAATGTTATGGCTCGCGTTGTGCAGAATGCGCCAAAATGGCTGCGTAGTCCAAACCTGCATCTTTACCGGGCTGTCCACATAAGCGGAGGCGCGAGGAATCTTCAGTCCTTGCACCCGGCAGTTCCTGACCTGATTCTTCTCACTGCGGATAAAGAATCAAGCCGCCTATCGATTCACGGGATTGAGGTTGGTTGCGCCCCGGAAAAAAACCGATTCGTCCAGAAATTCGACCCGGCTCAAGCAAATTCGGACTACGTATGGTTTGCAACAGGAAAGCATCTCAGCGCGCAGGAGATAGCGAGAATACCCAGGATGATCGGCATTTTGTATGCGGGAAGGAATGGCATTGAAACTATGCGAGAAGCGAGCCTGATGTATCCGACTAACCACGAAGAATTCCTGAGGGCGATTCTGAAGGAGGTTGCGCGGAGCAGAAGGACCGTAGTCGGGGAGTGAATGGGGATTTGCAAGGAGTAGCGCGTAGCAAATAGTCTAGCGTGAGCTATGAAATGATCTACTGATCGTAGGAGTCTTGCGATGGAACCACTGCACAGGGTATTGCGTCTGCGGCCTGGAGGCGGCGGTGAGTATGCGATCCTCACTTCCTCCGGCAGCCAACAGTCAGAATGGTCCGTGCCATCTGATCGGATCATCAGACTGCCTGAGGTCATCTATCTGACCGGCGAGAGCAGGACAGCAATCTACAGCAAGATGGGTGCTGGGACCTTCCCGCGGCGGCGGAAGCTCGGCGGAGGTCGCTCTGTCGGGTGGTCGTATTGCGAGGTCATCGAGTACATCGAGATCACTCTCGCCGGCTGCAAGTATATAGCGCCTGCGATGTCGCCGACTGGGCGAGATGTGACGGAGGCGACCGGTGACTAGACGCATACCGGTTTTCCCGGGGCTTACTCAGTACAACGGCGACAAGCTGCTGGAGGAATCTTCCACATCCCCTGCAACTGAGGGCAATCTTCAGCGTACTTCCACGCTCTCGCCAGAGGAGCGTTTTCCGGACCTTTATGTACTCCTGCGTCATCGCGGGCTGGAGTTTAAAGAAGCCTTCAGTCGGCAGGAGGCTTTGCGGCTTTTCGGGATAAACGAACGGACGCTCACTCGCTGGATTGAGCAGCAGTTTATCTACGACTTCGGCCTGCCAGATGTCTTCGCTTCCGCGCAAGATATTGAAGACTGCCTCAAAAAGCGCCGTGAACGGCATAAACGCCCTCACTCTAAGCGGGGCGATTATGTCTCGTAATGTCAACAAGATACAGGATATGTCAGATAATGTCCGAAATTGGCAATTGAATCTGTGCGATTTGGCTCATTGTTATCGCGAAAAAGAAGAGGAGGTATAGCACAAATTATGTCTTCCAATTTACTGTTTGGTACTTCAAATGCCTTGGATTTACCGCTCGCGTCTGAAATAGACGGCGTCCGTCCCCAAAATGCTGGCGATGTCCTTTCCTGTCTAACGGAAGATCCCCTCTACCTCAATACTTGCTCGTCATTGAACAAGTTCGCTGCGATGGTAGGGAGACCTACTGAAATGCGCGAACTGAGCCTTGACCTCATCCTGGAGCGAAAATGTACATTTCGGGCATACCTGGAGCAGCACAACTACACCGACGTGACAATCTGCCACTATGTACAGTGGGTGTATCTCTTTCTGGAGCACGCCAAGTCATTTGGCTGGCTACCCGACGGGAACCTCTCCGACGAATGGCGTGCAGTTCTCAATCATCCCAAGATGAACCGTCCCGCCGAGATGATACGCCACTTTGCGGCCCGCACACAGTCACCAACGGATGTCACCCTAGCAATGATCCATCAATGGATTGATGAGCGGGTCATGACAGGCGAACGTAGCTTTGAGGCGGCATACCACATCGCAAATAAGTTCATCCGCTGCCTGCTAGAACTCGGCTACACCCAGGTTGATCCTGTTCGCGCTGTACGTCTGGACTCCTACGGAATCACGCTGAAGAACTTCCCCTCGCCGTTGAAAGAGCAGGTTGAGAGGCTCCTCGCATATAGGCAGGCTGATCCATCCGAAGCAGATGACCTGGACGATCTCATCGACGGGCTGGAAGACCTTGATCTGGATGATTTCAGGGAGATGAGCGAATCCGACGAGAGTCGCCCCCGGCACAGCCAAATTCGTGCCGTTACGGCCAGATTGCTGGAAGAAAGCGTCTGCCGACTCTATGGATACCTCCGGAATATCCGAAAGGTTGACGTCCCAGATATTAAAACGCTGTTTAATCCCCGTGTTCTTGATAGCTTCCGCAAGTGGCTAAAAAAAGAACGCGGCGTTACTGGCGGCGGCCTACGTGCTGTGTTCGTTCCCATCATCACAGCCATGCGGCAATCGAAAGAGTTCGATCCAGCGTTGTTGCACTGGATTAGAGGATTCCGCGACAAACTCGGCAAGAAACTATCGAAAGACGAAATTCGCCTGAAGAAAGCTCAGCGCCAGCTTGAATACTCTGAGGTCGCCGCGATTCCACGAAAAATCTACCTGGAGCGCGCACGTCTGGCACGCAAAACGGTAGACATCAATACTCAGCGCGGCAGACAAGTCCATGGTACGGCACGACTCCGACTGGCAAACCTCGCCAAGCAGGAGTTGGCCATTCGCTGGTATCTCCTGCTCCCCTGGAGGCAACGCAATATGCGGGAGATGCGCGTGGATGGACCCAACCCCAATCTGTTCAAAGGACAAATCCCTGACGGGTTTGAAATCGACAGGCCTGAATGGGTTCTTGAGGAGCTGAAAAAGAATCCCAAGGCGGAGTTCTGGTTGTATCGGTTTACAGCGGAAGAAAACAAGACGGAGAAACTGATCTTCTGTGTACTTCCAAAACCCCTCGTGCAGCCTCTGGAGGACTACCTTAAGAACTGGCGTCCGATCCTGATGAACGGGAAGAGCGTAGAGACACTTTTCGTCAACAGCCGTTGCGGTGAGATGAGCGCAAAGGCTTTTGCGTTCATGATCTATGAAGTTACGCTGCGGTTCGGAGGCAAGCGAATGAACCCTCACATTTTCAGGGATGTATTTGCTTTCGCATACCTGAAGAAGCGTCCTCACGACTTCATCAATCTGAGTATCATGCTTTGGCACAGCTCAATCAACACAACTATGGAGAATTACGGAGGTAAATTCAA
This sequence comes from Acidobacteriota bacterium, assembly GCA_021846275.1. Classification (GTDB taxonomy): domain Bacteria; phylum Acidobacteriota; class Terriglobia; order Terriglobales; family Acidobacteriaceae; genus Acidicapsa. Next base: position 488,328 of record JAJZBZ010000001.1, on the reverse strand, counting down.
TGCCTCATGCGGCACCGCCGCAGTTGAGGAGTTTTACGCAGAAGCTGATACGCGTTAGCAAGCGACACTGCTTCCCATTTGCTAATAGCCCTGTCCTGTAGTGTCGGGGGCAGATCGCACAACCTCAATCAACCCATCCCGCCGCTCGCGCATTCCGATGCTCGCGAGCGGCGGGCTTTTGCTTTTAGGAGACAAGACGATGACTCTCTCACTGGAACAATTTTTCTCTGCGCATGGCCAGAGCTTGCCTGCCGCGGTTCCGAGCAGCAGTAATGCCCGACAGCGATCCGTCCTTGCCGCCGACGTCCGTCTGGCTGCCAAGCATGGCTTGCGGATATTCCCCGTCAGTCCGAAGGCGAAACGGATGGCAACCCCAAACATGCTGATCAACGAGGCAACGTGCGACATTGGCCGCCTTGAAGAACTGGCTGACGAGCATGGGCCCTGCCGTGAATGGCTGGCTGTTGCTGACCCCTGGCTGTGTATCCTACGCATCGCTGGAACCACCGGCGGGAATTCTTCTGTGTCAACCCTCAGCCTCGACAGTCAGGAGGACTGCCACACGCTGATGGCGCGGCGCGGAGATATTACCTGGGCCTTCTTCAAGGTTCCCAGGGGCTTCGCGCGACGGTCGGCAGCCAGACACCTGGCCACGGGCCTAACGATCATTTCCGCAGGACACAGCTGCCCCATCCCGCTTCTGAGCAGACGTGTCGCTTTGTATCACAGCGCCGAGATCGAGATCGCGTACGTTCCGTTCTGGCTCCGTGAACGGGCCTTCGAAGCTGCTGAATGCCCGCCAAGGTAGCTGTTTAGTCCAGGCAATTGGTGGGTTGGGTCGATATGAACCGTGCGCTTGTCGTGCTGGGAATTGCGGAAGGGATCCAGCGGTAGCCGCTGCAAGTGCGGCTTCTCTGCAGCGAACATGGCCGCCACCTGCCGCTTGGTGCGACCGTGGATGAGCTTGTCCGCCAAGCGCTCTTCCCAGTGATCGATACTGCTTCATCCAAGCTCTCGAAACGCTTGCCCTAGAGCGAGTCTTCTGCGCGTGTCCCACGCTCGACTCGACCTCGCTTTTACGATCCGTATCGCGCAACCATTACGGCAACGCTGCCACGCCGTAGTGCGCCAGCCACCATGCCAAGTTGTCCCGCCAGCAAGTGGGACAACGACCTGCCGAAACCTCCCAACCAGATCGACTGTGACCGGCGGGAGTGCGTCAAAGCCGAACGCGGTGAACCGATCCGCGCGGCACTCGCTCCCAAAACGTTCGCGGAGTCTCCTGCAGCAAAGGACTCTGCGAATCAATGACTTTTGCAAGACAACATAACCACAAGGAGTAGCCAAATGGCCGACGTACTTGAAATCTGCTTCGTTATCTTCGTGATTCTTCTCTTCAGCATTCTGCTGAATCAGGGCGACAAGAATGAATTGCGCACCATGATCAATGATTTGCACGCCGACATCAGAGGTCTGAGCAACCAGATGGATTCGCGCTTCCAGTCTTTGAGCAGTGAAATGAGCACCCGCCATGACAGGGTTCACTCCGAGCTGCGCTCCCTGAACGGAGCCATCGGAGAACTCAAAAGGCGAATCGACACCATCACGAAATGAGAACCCTGATTCTTTCTCCGCTCATTCCAAGGCCCGCCTCGGCGGGCCTTTTCCTTCAGCGACGGAAGCATGCAGTCATGGGAAATTCCGCAAATTTCTTCCCCTGAAGACATAGGCCGCCGCAATTACGTACGCCCACGCCGCCTTGCGTCAACAGCGCGCCCGACAAGGGGCTGGGCGTCTTCAATCGAGAACGGGCGACGATCCAGCGAATCTCCACTGAAGGTCTGCTCTCCGCGCAGCTCGACAACGGAAAGCAGATCGATTTTGACCCTTCGAGAGTTCCGCACTTCGATCACGGCTACGCCGTCACCAGCCACAGTTCCCAGGGCCTCACCGCCGACCGCGTCCTCATCCACATCGACACCAGCACGCACCCTGACCTCATCCCTCTGTGCCAACATCAGTGAGACAAGTAGCGCCTCAATAATTACTGTAGGGCGGGGAATGAGATCTCATGTTGATGAGCACAAGCAAGAGAAGTACTTTTTCCGCTGCGTTGTCGGGTTCGGAGCGTAGCGGAGAAGCCGCCAACGCAGCGGGCACCGCGCCGAGCGCCTCCCGTCCGCCGGTACCCGATTCCGAGGTGATCGCCCGGCCGCGCCGGCGCAGCTTCACCGCCGAATACAAGCGCTCGATCCTGGACCAGGCCGAGGCCGCACAGGATTCCGGAGCGATTGGCGCCTTATTGCGGCGCGAGGGCCTCTACTCCTCGCACTTGACCACCTGGAAGCGGCAGCGGCAAAAGGGAGAGATCGACGCTCTTACACCCCAGAAGCGCGGTCCCAAGGTGGTGGTTAGCCCCTTGGTTAAGCAGAACCGCCAGTTGCAGGCTGCCAATGCCCGCCTGACCAGGAAGCTGCAGAATGCCGAGTTGATTATCGAGGTTCAAAAAAAAGTGGCTGCACTGTTGGGCAATCCGATTCCGAACATCCAGATCGACGAGGAGAACTCATGAGCGCCGCGCAGGAGTTGGGCGCGAGCGTCGGCAAGGCGGTTGCCTGCCGCGCCCTCGGGGTGCCGCGTGCTTCGCTGTATCGGCGCATGCAGCCAGCTGCTCCGCCTCGGGTCCGCCCCACGCCGACGCGGGCACTGGACGCGGCGGAACGACAGATCGTGCTCGATCATCTGCATTCGGAGCGCTTTTCCGACAAGGCCCCGGCGGAGGTCTATGCCACCCTGATCGATGAGGGCGTTTATCTCTGCTCGATCCGCTCCATGCACCGCATCCTGGCTGAAAACGGGGAGTTGAAGGAGCGCCGCAACCAGCTTCGTCATCCGCAGTACAAGAAGCCGGAACTGTTGGCCACGGGCCCCAATCAGGTTTGGACCTGGGATATAACGAAGCTGCTGGGGCCAGCCAAGTGGACCTACTTCCACCTCTACGTCATCCTGGATATCTTCAGCCGCTACGTGGTGGGCTGGATGGTGGCTCCCCGCGAAACCGCTGAGCTGGCCAGGCGCTTGATCGCCGACACTTGCCGGAAACAGGGCATCGTTGCCGGCACTCTCACCATCCACGCCGACAGGGGAACCTCGATGACTTCCAGGCCGGTGGCCCTGTTGATGGCTGACCTGGGAGTGACGAAAACCCATAGCCGTCCGCACGTCTCGGACGACAATCCGTACTCGGAGAGCCAGTTCAAAACCATGAAGTATCGGCCCGAGTTCCCGGAGCGCTTCGGTTCCATCGAGGACTCACGTGCCTTCGCCCAGACCTTCTTTACCTGGTACAACCAGGAACATCATCACACCGGCATCGCCATGCTGACACCGGAGATGCTGCACTACGGAATGGCTGCCAAGGTGATCGGCCAGCGCCAGCAGGTGCTCGATGCAGCCTATGCGCGCAACCCGGAACGCTTCACCCACGCCCGACCGAAGCATCCGCCCCGCCCACCGCAGCCTGGATAAACCCACCATCCCCAAACCCGTCAAAAGAAAACCTTCGACTCTAAATTCAAAACATACCTGTCTCAAAATCGTTGACACGTTCCGCATCAACTCGCGCTTCGCCTATGTCTCGGTCTCACGCGCCAGGCTGGACGCTCAGATTTATACGAACGACGCTTCCAGCCTGACCAGAAGCCTCAGCAACGATATATCGAAAGCATCGGCGATTGAGTTCACCCCCAGCGCGCCGTCACTGAATATTGGCCAAAACACGCCCGCTCTGGATTTGAACGAGGCCATGTGATGGAACGACGACAACCTCGGGAGTCAGCTTCTGAGTGGCCGTCAAGGGCGGGACTCCAATGAACACAAGGACATTTCCCAGTTTCCTATGACGATAATGACGCGGATGGCAAAACGATTACGATACACATAGTTAGAGAACGCATGATCGCGCTGATGGTCCCAATCTTCGGGAGGCGACAGGCATCTTCCGAGTGCAGTATCATACGACACCGGATATCCGAATGAGGCCACAATGCTGCTATCACGCCTGAACGTGAAGAACTATCGCTCGCTACTCGATATCAAAGTTTCTTGTTCCCACCTGACGGCGTTCGTAGGTGCGAACGGCATGGGCAAATCGACCATCCTCCAGGCCATCAACCTTTTCTACGCTGGTAATCCTCAGCTAACAGCCGAAGATTGGTTCAACAAAGACACCACGCCGGAAATCGAGATCACGTTGACCTTCAACAAACTCAACGGCGAAGCCAAAAAGCGCTTTGCTGCCTACATTCAAGGAGAGGAGCTTTCCGTCACTCGCAAATTTGTGATGTCTCAGACCGGTAAGATTACTGACACATACCATGGCGCGACGCTTCGACATGCAGCCTTCAAGGATCTCTGGAGCGCTTCTGCAACACAGTTGAAACCTGAGTACAACAAACTGAGGGAACAGGAACCCTACAAGACGGACTTGCCGGCTTACAGCAATCAAGACGCTGCCAAAACATCTCTCCGAGCGTGGGAAGGCAATCACCCCGACGCCTGCAAGTTGGCTCCAGACGATGGGCAGTTCTTTGGCTTCAAGCAGGTCGGGCAAGGATATCTTGGAGATTTCACGTGCCTAATATTTGTTCCTGCCGTACGAGACTTGTCAGACGATGCTGCAGAGAGCCGTGGCAGCGCGATCACGACATTGGTGGACATTGTTGCTCGGAACATACTGGCAGCCCAGCAGGACTTTCGCGATCTCGAAGCGGAGATGCAAGAGAAGTACGGCAAACTCCTCGTGCCCAGTCAGGACAAGGAACTTGATGCGCTATCCACAGAACTTTCCAGCACTCTCCAAACGATCGCTCCCGACGCTGGCGTCCATCTCAGGTGGCTACCTCCCCCACCCGTGCAATTTCCCATGCCGAAGGTGGACGTGCAGCTCAGTGAAGACGGCCAACCCTTCTCGATTGCAGGAACAGGACATGGCCTGCAGCGAGCCTTTATCGTTACGCTTCTTCAGCATTTGGCTGTGGCTCAACGAAAGCGTGCGGAGGCAGAAGCTGCCTCGCCGGGTGGCATCCCAATCTCGATACCGAACCTCATTCTGGCGATTGAGGAACCGGAGCTCTATCAACATCCAACCCGTCAGCGCCACTTAGCGCGGCTTCTACTCTCTCTGTCCCAAGGTAAAACAAAGGGCCTAGCCGACACCACGCAAGTGATGTATGCCACCCACTGCCCCTTGTTTGTCGGCATCGATCGCTTCGATGAGGTCCGTATCGTCACGAAAAGCGCTCACGAGGGAGATGAACCGCGCTTTTCTGAGGTTGCGTTCAAGACACTGGATGATATTGCCCGAGTTCAGGAAGCTATTGAGCACGCAGCCCCCCACGCCTTTACGGCTGCATCGGTACAGGCCCGACTCTCAACGATCATGACGCCTTGGCTCAGTGAGGGATTCTTTGCAGACGTCTTGCTCCTCGTCGAAGGTCCTTCAGATCGCGCGGCGCTAATGGGTGTTGCCGAAAATTTGGGCTATGACTTCGATCACCTTGGGATAGCGGTGCTTCCGTGTGACTCGAAGTCAAAGCTGCTCACTGCTGCAACGATCTTCCGAGCGTTTGACCTACCGACGTACTGTGTTTGGGATGGGGATGCGCATCTTGGCCCAACGCAGGGAAACTGCGTCACGTGCAACAAACCTCTCGATAAGAAGCCTGCTCCAATCGAGAATCAGAGGATCATGCGGCTGCTCGGTAAGGCCGATGATGAATGGCCCAACTTCATTGATGGCGATGGGGCATGTTTCCCCCACTGTCTTGAAAAAACACTGGAACAGGAGTTGGGTAATGACCGATATGCGCGCTTGATGCTGAGTGTAGCGAACGAATTGGGCTACACGAAACTCGACCACGCAAAGAAGAATCCTTCCGTGGTGGCTGAAGTGATGCGCCGTGCGGCTGCCGAGGGAGCGAGATCGGACAGCTTGGAGTTGATCGTACAGTACGCATACAAAATGCGGAGGCCGACCATCTCTATGGAGATAAAGGTCGAGCCTATGAATGCTGCTGCCACACCGACTGTCTCACCAGTGAACGAAAAAGCTACCGCACGATGAAATCTCTGCCTTTCCAAATGTTTATGTAGCAATCGTGTACTTCTGTGGCATAATTGCAAGGTATGATTGCGCGACTTGCCCAGCCAAAGCTGCGGAAGCTCCTCCAGCAGTTTCCTGCTGTCGCCCTGCTTGGTCCGCGGCAGGTGGGAAAGACCACGCTTGCGCTTTCGCTGGCCGAGGAGTTGGGCGAGCAGGCGCTCTACCTTGATCTCGAACTGCCTTCCGACCGCGCGAAGCTCTCCGAGCCGGAACTCTATCTGGCGCAGCACGCGGACAGGCTCGTCATCTTCGATGAAATCCATCGGCTGCCCGGCATCTTTGCCACGCTGCGCAGCCTGATCGACCAGCGGCGGCGCAAGGGCAAGCGCAACGGACAGTTTCTGCTGCTCGGCTCTGCCTCCATCGATCTTTTGCAGCAGTCGGCGGAGACGCTTGCCGGGCGCATCGCCTATGAGGAACTGACGCCGTTTTCTATCGCGGAAGTTGCCGCTTCGGGAGTCGGCACGGCGGACCAGCTCTGGGTGCGCGGCGGTTTCCCGGACAGCTTTCTTGCCGCCAGCGACGAGGACAGCCTTCGATGGCGCTCGGCCTTCATTCAGACATATCTGGAGCGCGACGTTCCGGCTCTTGGACCGCGCATTCCGGCGGAGACGCTGCGGCGCTACTGGCAGATGCTGGCGCACAATCAGGGCCAGATGCTCAACGCGGCGCAGCTTGCCAACGGACTCGGCGTGAGCGGGCACACCGTCGCGCGCTACCTGGACATTATGGTGGACCTGCTGCTGGTGCGCCGGTTGCAGCCCTGGGCGGCGAATGCGAAGAAGCGTCTGGTGCGCACGCCGAAGGTGTACGTCCGCGACAGTGGCCTGTTGCACGCGCTGCTCGGCATTCGCAGTATGGAAGATTTGCTGGGGCATCCGGTCGTTGGCCCGAGCTGGGAGGGGATGCTGATCGAGAACATTCTGGCAGCGCTGCCAGCGACGGCGCGGACATCGTTCTATCGCACCTCAGCCGGAGCGGAGATCGACCTGGTGATCGAGTTCAGTGCAAAAGATCGCTGGGCCATCGAGATCAAGCGCTCGCTGGGCAACCCCGCGCCCGGCCGAGGCTTTTACAATGGCTGCGAAGACATCAAGGCCACGCGGCAGATCGTGCTCTATCCCGGCCAGGAGCGCTTCCGGCTGGACAAGAAAACGGAAGTGATGCCGCTGGAGACGATGATGGGTTCAGAGTTCGGAGGCGGCATATCGTGAGCAGGGACGCGTATGGATTCAATGCTGGCGCCACGACTCCGTATCACGCGCGATACTTTGCTGAGGAACTCACCAAAAAATCCAGTTCTGAATCGATGGACAGCCTCACGTCAGCGCTCGCGGATGCTCAGGTCGAACTCAATCCTCATCAAATTGAAGCCGCGCTTTTTGCGTTTCGATCCCCGCTTTCGCAGGGCGCTGTTCTCGCAGATGAGGTTGGCCTGGGAAAGACAATCGAAGCCGGACTATTGCTCTCCCAGCGCTGGGCCGAGCGTCGCCGCAGATTACTTGTCATCTGCCCTGCCAATCTGCGTAAGCAATGGAGCCAGGAACTCGAAGACAAGTTTTTTCTTCCTTCGGCCATCCTTGAAGCCAAAACCTTCAATGAAGAACTGAAGCGCGGCAACTTGAATCCATTCGATCAGCCCCGCGTTATTCTTTGCTCCTATCAATTCGTGCGAACGAAGCAACCCTATATTCGGCAGACGGCATGGGATATGGTCGTGGTGGATGAAGCCCACCGCCTGCGCAACGTCTACAAGCCAACCAATAAGATTGCCAACGCAATTCGAGACGCTATCGCAAGTCGTCAAAAAGTTCTTCTGACGGCGACGCCTCTTCAGAATTCGCTGATGGAGCTGTATGGGCTTGTCAGCATCGTCGATGAGCACATTTTCGGCGACATTCGCAGTTTTCGCAGCCAGTTCTCTCGCATGAACGCGCCGGAAGACTATGCTGCGCTCAAGCAGCGCGTCCGGCCCGTCTGTCAGCGCACTCTTCGCCGACAGGTTCTGCAATATGTCTCCTACACCAATCGTCATGCGCTAGTGCAGGAGTTTGTTCCGGGGGTAGACGAGCAGCGCCTTTACAATCTTGTCTCTGAATATCTGCAAAGCCCGGCGCTCTATGCTCTTCCCTCCAGCCAACGGCAGTTGATGACGCTCATCCTGCGGAAACTGCTGGCATCCTCGACATACGCGATATCCGACACGTTGCTCGGCCTTGCCAACAAACTGGAAGCAGCCGAAAAGGCACAGGACGCTCTCTCCGAGCCATCTGTATCTACAGATGATCTGGCCACAAACTTTGAAGCGCTGCCGGAAATTGAAGACGAGTGGATGGCAGACGAAGAGGACGAAGCCGGCAATGATTCCGCAGACGCGAAGACTCCCCAGCGTCTCTCACCAGAACAACTCCAGGAACTGCGGCGGGAGAAAGAACGGCTCCGGGAGTTTTATGCGCTCGCCAAAAGCATTGAGAAAAACTCCAAGGGAGAGGTGCTGCTCACAGCGCTCCGCAATGGATTCGAGTACGCAAACAAGGCGCGCGCCGCAGCGCAAAACGGCGCGCTCCAGCAGAAGGCCATCATCTTCACCGAATCTCGGCGCACTCAGGATTATCTCTATCGACTTTTGGAAGCGTCGGAGTTTGCTGGCAAGATCGTTCTCTTCAATGGCACGAATACCGATCCGAAGAGTGCAGAGATTTACCGGAACTGGCTGGACCGTAACAAAGGAACCGATCGCATTACAGGCTCGCCCACGGCGGATAAACGCGCCGCGATCATCGAGTATTTTCGTGATGAGGCCAGCATCATGGTTGCCACGGAGGCTGCCGCCGAGGGCATCAATCTCCAGTTCTGCAATCTGGTCGTCAACTACGACATGCCCTGGAATCCACAGCGCATTGAGCAGCGAATCGGACGCTGCCATCGCTATGGGCAGAAATACGATGTTGTCGTCGTCAACTTCCTGAACAAAGCCAATGCAGCCGACGTGCGCGTCTACCAGTTACTCGATGAGAAGTTCCAGCTCTTCAACGGCATCTTCGGCGCTTCCGACGAGGTGCTGGGAGCCATCGAGTCCGGCGTGGACTTCGAGAAGCGCATTGTGGACATCTACCAGCGGTGCCGTACTCCGGAGCAAATCTCTTTCGAGTTCGACAAGCTCCAGCAGGAAATGGAATCGGAGATCACCGAGGCCAAGGGACTTGCCCAGGAGCAGTTGCTCAATAACTTCGACCAGGAGGTCATTGAGAAAGTCCGCGTCGAAGCCGACAACTCCCGGAACCGGTTTGAAGAGATGCTCTGGCGGGTCACGCGCTTCTACCTTGATCCGTTTGCCAGTTTCGAGAACAGCGGCCACGCCTTCACACTGGAGAAGAATCCGTTCCCGCAGGAAGCCATCCATCCCGGCCCATATCGCATGGGCCGCAATGTGGAGGATGCAAACACCTATCGTATCGGGCATCCGCTTGCCCAGCGCGTGCTGGAGCAATGCTGCTCGCTCGATACGCCGCCTGTCGAGCTTTGCTTCCATCTCGACGGCAGCGGGAAGCGCATCGCCGTGCTGGAGCCGCACGTCTGCCACTCCGGCTGGCTTGTCTGCGCCAGGCTGTCGATTGAAAGCTTCGAAGCGGAGGATCACCTGCTGCTCGCTGCGGTGAGGGATGATGGCCAGCCGCTTGATGCTGCCGCCTGCAAGCGCCTCTTCGATCTGCCAGCCGAGGTCGGACAGCCGATTCTGGCCGCCCAACCCGCCATGCTGGAGGAACGGATCGCCGAGCAACAAAAGCAGGTGATGCAGGAGATTTCCCGGCGCAACGCCCGCTGGCTGGATGCGGAGATCGTCAAGCTCGACCGCTGGAGTGAAGACCTCAAATTCGGCCTGGAGCAGGAGATCAAAGACCTCGACCAGCAGATTCGGGATGCCAAACGCGCCTCTTCCGCGGCAGTGATGCTGGAGGACAAGCTGGCGCATCAGCGCACGCTGAAAACGCTGCAATCCGCGCGCAACCAGAAGCGCAACGACCTATTCCTCGCGCAGGACGAAGTCGAGTCGCGCCGGGACGGTATGATTGCAAGCATCGAAGCGCGCATGAAGCAGGAGCAAATACTGAGCACGGTCTTTACGGTGCGCTGGAGGCTCACATGAAAGTATGCTACGTCGATGACAGCGGGAACCCCTCGCAGGATCGCATCTTCGTCATGGTCGGGATTGTCGCAGACACCACGCGTCTACATAAAACAGACGTTGAGTTTAACAAGTTCTTAAACGATGTTAGGAGCGTCTTCCCCGAAAATCTGAAAGAACTGAAAGGCACGCGCATCCTTTATGGCAAGGGCGCATGGCGACAAGTCGAAGCAACGACACGCAAGCAGATATTCACCGACCTATCAACATGGCTGGACTCCCGAAAGCACGCCATCATCATCTCTGCCGTCGATACTCAGAAGGCTACGCAATCAACCAGCAAGCAACATGCTGTTCCAATGGAAATTGCATCATATCTCTGGGTTGCGACCGGCCTGAATATTGCGCTGCAAATTCAGACGCGACATCAAGGCGAAGACAAGAACAAGGGCAACACATTCTTGTTTATCGACGATAACGCGCAGAAGCTTCCATTGCTATGTGAACTGCTCTGGGAGCCGCCTGCTTGGATCGACGGCTTCTATCCACGCAAGAAGAAGGAAGAACGGCTTAATCAAATCATCGACACTGCATTTGCTGTGCAGTCCCATCATTGCAGCCTTGTTCAGGTAGCCGATCTTCTTGCGTTCGTTGTGCGCAGGCATTTTGAGCTTCAGAATCATATCGACAAACCAGAGTGGAATGAAGAGGGGGAGTTCATCAAAGAATGCCTCCGGCAAATTGCTCCTCGAATCTATCGAGATTCTGGGTCGATGAAGAGCACGAATGCGAGTCAATCTGCCACATGGTACCGGGCAATTGCGCCGGATGGCTATGACAAATTGCTGAAGGGCGAAGTTGAATGAAGAGCAAGCAGAAACTGGAATTGACGTGGATTGGCAAGGAGAACCGGCCGCGGCTGGAGCCTCGCATCTTGCTGGAAGACCCGGCAAAGAGCTATCACGCCAAGCGGCGCGTCACGGACAAGGACATTTTCGACAACCGGCTGATCTTTGGCGACAACCTGCTCGCGCTCAAGGCGCTGGAGCAGGAGTTCGCCGGCAAGGTGAAGTGCGTCTATATAGATCCTCCGTACAACACGGGCTCTGCGTTTGCGCATTACGATGACGGAGTCGAACACTCGATCTGGCTGTCACTGATGCGGGATCGCCTTGAGATGTTGAGGCACCTGCTTGCCAACTCCGGATCGATTTGGATAAACATCGACGACAATGAATGCCACTACCTGAAGCTCCTACTCGACGAAGCCTTTGGAAGGTCAAACTTTGTCGCAACGGTGATCTGGCAAAAGATTTATACAACAAAAAATTCTGCGCGTCATTTTTCTGACATGCATGACTATATTTTGGTTTACGCGAAAGACAAGGAGACCTGGGAAATTGGTTCCCTTCCGCGATCTTCTAAACAAGACGATGCATACGACAATCCTGATAACGATCCGCGTGGGCCCTGGAAGGCAACCCCAATACATGCTCGGAATCCGTACAGTCAGGGCTTGTATCCGATAGAAACTCCATCTGGGCGTGTCATCTCTGGCCCGCCATCAGGGACATTTTGGCGGATATCCAAGCCAAAGTTTCTTGAAATGGATGCCGACAATCGAATTTGGTGGGGCAAGAACCGCGATGGAATCCCTGCACAAAAGCGCTTTCTAACTGACGTCAAGCAAGGCGTTACACCATCGACGCTTTGGCTGCATGAAGACGCTGGACACAACGGTGAGGCGAAGAACGAAATTCGTGCGCTATTTCCAGACCGCGATGAGATATTCCTAACCCCGAAGCCTGAGCGACTAATCAAACGTATCCTTGAAATTGCATCTTCGCCTGGGGATTTAGTGCTCGATTCATTTGCAGGGACAGGCACCACCGGCGCAGTCGCACACAAGATGGGCCGCCGTTGGATCATGGTCGAACTGGGCGAGCATTGCCACACGCACATCCTTCCGCGCCTGAAGAAGGTCATTGACGGCGAAGACGAAGGCGGCATTACGAAGGCCGTGGACTGGAAGGGTGGCGGAGGGTTTCGCTACTATCGGCTTGCGCCGTCGCTGCTGGAAAAAGACAGCTTCGGCAACCTGATCATCAGCAAGCAATACAACGCGGCGATGCTGGCCGAGGCGATGTGCAAGCTGATGGGCTTTCGCTACCAGCCGAGCGAGGAGTTCTATTGGCAGCAGGGCCGCTCCACGGAGAACGACTTCCTCTACGTGACCACGCAGACGCTGACGCGCGAGCAACTGCACGCCCTGAGCGAGGCGGTGGGCGCGAAGCGCAGCCTGCTGGTCTGCTGCGCGGCCTTTCGCGGCAAGGCGGATGGATTTCGCAACCTGACGCTCAAAAAGATTCCGCTGGCCGTGCTGGAGAAGTGCGAGTGGGGCCATGACGACTACAGCCTGAACGTGGCCAACCTGCCGAAGGCGCCGGAGACAATTGCAGAACCTGGATCCGCACCGGGCGAAGACGGAAAAGCTCCGTTGCCCGCGAAGCAAGTGCGACGGCGGCGCGGGACGCGCGAGGGTGCCATGAGCCTCTTTGACGAAGCTGACGGCGCAGGCGGAAATGGCGGTGCGGAATGAAGCCCGCCGTCTACCAGATCGAACACCGGCTGAGCCTGCGGCCTCCGCAGATGGAGGCGTTGCAGATACTGGACCGCGTGTGCGAGCTGTTGCCGCTGGAAAAAGACGCAGATGCGGCGCGCGCGCTGGAGGCGATTCGCAGCGAGTTTCCCTCGGTGACGGACTTTGAGCGGGAGTTTGCGTCGCTCTGCTTCGCACTGGCGACCGGAGTGGGCAAGACGCGGCTGATGGGGGCATTTATCGCCTACCTGCAACAGGCGTGGAATATCCGCCACTTCTATGTGCTGGCTCCGAACCTGACGATCTACAACAAGCTGATTGCCGACTTCACGCCCGGCTCGCCGAAGTATGTTTTTCAGGGGCTGGCGGACTTTGCGCTGCAACCGCCGGAGATCATTACCGGCGACAACTACGAGAGCGGGCGCGGCATTCGCTCGGCGGACCTGTTTGGCGACAACGGCGTCCACATCAACATTTTCAACATATCGAAGATCAACGCGGAGGTGCGCAGCGGCAAGGAGCCGCGCATCAAGCGGCTGAGCGAGTACATCGGCGAAAGCTACTTCGAGTATCTGTCGAAGCTGGATGATCTGGTGCTGCTGATGGATGAGAGCCATCGCTATCGGGGCAAGGCGGGAATGCGAGCGATCAACGAGCTGAAGCCGATTCTGGGGCTGGAGCTGACGGCGACGCCACAGGTGGAGACAGGCGGCAAAGCGGCGGACTTCAAGAACGTGATTTACAGCTATCCGCTGGCGTCGGCGTTGCGCGATGGATTTGTGAAGGAGCCTGCGGTGCTGACGCGGGAGAACTTCCGCGCGGAGAACTACAACGAAGACGGCCTGGAAGAACTGAAGCTGCAGGACGGCATTCGCGCGCACGAACACACGAAGGTGCAGCTCGATATCTATTCGCGGGATACGGGACGGCCATTGGTGAAGCCGTTCATGCTGGTTGTCGCCAGGGATACGGTCCACGCCAATGACCTGCTGAAGCGAATTGAGGCTGCTGGTTTCTTTGAAGGCCGCTACAAAGGACGCGTGATTACGGTCCACTCCAACCAGAGCGGCGAAGAGAAAGACGAGACGGTGCAACAGTTGCTGAGCGTGGAAGACCCGGCAAATGCGACGGAGATCGTGATCCATGTGAACATGCTCAAAGAAGGCTGGGACGTGACCAACCTGTACACGATTGTGCCGCTGCGCGCGGCCAACTCTCGCACGCTGGTGGAGCAGTCGATTGGGCGCGGACTGCGCCTGCCGTATGGCAAGCGCACGGGCGTGGCAGCGGTCGATCTGCTGACCATCGTCTCGCATGACAAGTTCCAGGAGATTGTGGAGCATGCCAACGATCCGAACTCGATCATCAAGACCGGCATTGTGATTGGCCGGGATATTCCCGACAAGCCGACGCGGGCGGTTACGATTGCGCCAACGATTCTCTCCGTGCTGGGCCTGGCTCCCATGCCGGAGCCGCCGGCGGGAACAATTCCTCCGACGACGGTACAGCAGCCACTCTTCAAGACAGAACCGGAGCGAAAGGTTGCCGAGACAACATACAGGATCATTGAGCAGGAGTTTGAGCGGCTGATACGTTCCGGCGATCTGAAGACGCCGGAGGTGCATGAAAAACTTGTGGCCAAAGTAGAAGCGGCGCTGGAGATGGCGCGTCCGGCGCAGGGTGAGCTGGCCGCAGTGGCACCTGAGCCGGTGGATGTCGCCAGCATCGTGGAAAAGACGACAAATGCATTCGTAGAACACACCATCGACATTCCGCTGATCGTGGTGCAGCCGTCAGAGGACGTGACGGTTGGCTATGAGGATTTCGATCTGGATTGCAGCCATGTGCGCTATCCGCCGGTGGCGAAAGACCTGCTCATTCAGCGCCTGACGGACAACCAGCGCTTCCGGATTGTGAGCGGGGACGGCGTGGCGCATGAGCCGAAGCTGGAAAACTATATCGTTCGGGGACTGATGGATAAAAACGACATTAATTACGACGATCATTCGGCACTGCTCTACAGGTTGGCCGGTCAGCTTGTGCGACACCTGCAATCGTATCTGCCAACGGAGGAGGATGTTCGCAACGTGTTGCAATACCACCAGAACGAACTGGTGCGGCTGGTGCATACGCAGATGAACCAGCACTTTGTGGAGAAGGCGACGAGCTATGTGTCCTCAGCGCCGAAGGGATTCCAGACTCTTCGACCCGGCAGCGCAGAGATGGAATTGGGCAAGAGCGCGAGAAACTTCCGCGAGCCTGTCGAAGAGAAGCTCATGATTCGCGGCATGGTCTTTGGTGGATTCAGAAAGTGCCTGTACTCGACGCTGAAGTTTGATTCCGATAGCGAACGACGCTTCGCGACGATTCTTGAAGATGATGCCGAGGTCGTGAAATGGCTGAAGCCGCCAAAGGATGTGTTGAAAATCCACTACGCAGAGGATGACAACTACAACCCCGACTTCATTGTGGAGACAAAAAAGGGACGATTCCTTTGCGAGGTCAAGCGGGCAACCGATATCGACGATACCGTCGTGCAGAAAAAAGCCAGCGCAGCGGTTGAGTGGTGCGAACGGGCAACGACGGTAAGCGACAAGCCGTGGAAGTATTCGCTGCTGCCGCATGATCAGATACAGATCAGCCGGACGTTTGCCGGTCTGGTTTCGTAGCGGAAGCGTCAGGGCGTTCCTCTGGATTTTCGGGAAGCTGTTTTATCCGCATATTATCCGTATAATAACGGCATAGAAACCGCATGGTATCGGCATATCGTGGAGATCTGATGGCACCCAGGAAACATACAAAGTTTAGCCCGATCTTCACCATTACACCGACTATCGCCGCCAATCTCATGCGCATCGAGGCCGTGAAGGAAGCCATCCAATTGCTCCCGATCACTCCTCGCGTTCTGGCGAGCCTCCGGGAAACGGCCCGGCTGTTTTCTACCCACTACTCGACGATGATCGAGGGTAACCGTCTGACGCAGAAGCAAGTCGCTCAGGTGATAGGCAAAGAGCAGCATTTTCCTGGACGTGAGCGTGACGAGGGAGAGGTCAAGGGGTATTACGCGGCGCTCGACGAGGTGGAGAGAGCGGCGCAGCGGGAAGAACCGGTGACGGAATCCGCCTTGCAAAAGCTCCATGCTCTGGTGATGGGCGCAAGGAAGACCCATGTGCGTCCCACGCCCTATCGTGACGGCCAGAACGTGATTCGCGACAGCCGATCCAGCGGCATCGTCTACATGCCGCCTGAAGCGAAGGACGTTTCGCCATTGATGAAACAACTTGTCGCGTGGCTCAACCGGAAAGACGAGTTGCCGGTTCCGATCCGAGCTGGCATCGCGCACTATCAATTCGCCACGATCCATCCGTATTACGACGGCAACGGCAGGACGGCACGTCTGTTAACCACGCTCATCCTGCACCTTGGACGATATGACCTCAAGGGGCTGTATGCACTGGAGGAGTATTACGCGCGCGGCCTCAAGGACTACTATGAGGCGTTGACCGTAGGCCCTTCACACAACTACTACATGGGACGCGCCGAAGCAGACATCACAAAGTGGGTTTCCTACTTCATTGAAGGTATGGCTGTTTCGTTTGAGAATGTGCGCGAAAGGGCTGAGGACGAATCGGCGAAAGGCGGCAAGGACAAAACCAAGCTGCTGCGGAATCTCGATGCCCGCCAAAGAAAGGCGCTGGCACTCTTTCGGCGTTCGCGTGAGATCACAGCGAAGGATATCTGTGCACTGTTCGGCTTTCAGCCGCGCACTGCCTCGCTGCTTTGCCAGCGTTGGGTAGAAGGCGGTTTTCTCGAAGTGACCGACCCGGCCAGGAAGTCGCGGCGTTATCGGCTGAACGATGCGTATGAAGCGATGCTGGCAGGAGGCAGCTGATGAAGTCAGAGCGACTCGCAGCACCGCGCTTGTACCCGAAGACTTTTCACAGAGTCTCGGAGCAACTTGTCGTGGAGCGCCGAGCTTTCCATCTTGCTAAGGGAAAGGGTCACCCGACTAGTTTTTGTGGGAGACTTTGTGGGGACATCCTAGGCAACGCTTGGCACAACGGTGGATACGCAAGGCAACGACTGGCATCAAAGATATCCATGCAAGTGCAACAATATAATACATATAAATGGCTGATGACACGATAAGACACTTTGTGGCACTGTCCATGAACTCTCCGCATCGTTGCTTTGGGAGCAGAGGGTCGGGGGTTCGAATCCCTCCGCCCCGACCATCGTAAACGAGCAGCTTTCGGAGCATAATTCGAATTCTACAGCCGCAGCAAAAACCAACGGTCGCCAGAATCGGGGACCGTTAGGCGCATGCTCCATCCTGAGTTCGGAAATCTTCTCGGAGCCTTCGATCGAGGACATCACAGCCGACAGTCCTCAGCGGCACAACTCAGTGATTCCGCTCCACCACCAGGTCCGGAAGACTCATCAGCGCGCGCTTGTACTCACTGTCGTCCAGAATGCTCAGCGCCTCGCGCGCCTGCTCGGCATAACGTCCCGCCGCCGCCAGCGCATACTCCACTGACCCCGTCCGGCGCAGAATCCGCTGCACATCCTCCGGCGTCACGCTCCGGAATCCGCCATCCGTCAGCACCTGCCGCAGCGCCGCCTGTTCCTCGCCCGTCCCATGCGCCAGCGCATGAATCACCGCCAGCGTCGTCTTCCCTTCGCGCAGGTCGCTGGCCACCGGCTTGCCCAGTTCTTCCTCGGTCGCCGTCAGGTCCAGCACGTCATCCACAATCTGAAACGCCAGCCCGATCGCCCGCCCATACTGCGCCAGCGCGTCCTCCTGAATCGGGTCCGCATCCGCCAGGCAAGCGCCCAGTTGCATCGACACGGAAAACAGGCAAGCCGTCTTCCGATAGATCAGGTCGTAATACTCCGCTTCGTCGATGAACCGGCCCAGCTTCTCAATCTGCAGCAGCTCTCCCTCGACCATCTGCTGCGTCAGCCCGATCAGCAGGTCCAGAATCTTGAAATTCCGCTCTTCCAGCGCCGTCCGAAAGGCCTGCATATACAGCCAGTCCCCGGCCAGCACGCACGTCTCGTTGCCCCACGTCGTATTCGTCGACGGCCGCCCACGCCGCATATCCGCGGCGTCAATAATGTCGTCATGCACCAGCGTCGCCGTATGCACCAGTTCCACCACCGCGCCGAGGCGAATCATTCCCGCGCGCTCATAGCCCAGCGACCGCGCCGCCAGCAGCAGGAGCGTCGGCCGAATCCGTTTCCCGCCGCCCTCGCGCAGATATTCGGCGATCTCGGTGATTGTCGAAACGCCGGAAACCGCGTCGCGCCCAAGCTCCCGCTCCACCGCCGCCAGATCCTCCCGCAGCAGGTCAAACACTTCGCGCGCCGTTGTAATCGCCAGTGTGCTCAAGGCTCCCGGTCCCGTCCCTCTTGCTCGTATGCCCAGCTATAGTATGCGGCCAGCGGCTTCGCTGCATACCATTCCAGCTGGAGTTAATTCGTCCGATAGTTCGTAAACTGCAAATCCAGCCCAAAATCTTTACCGCGCAAAAGCGCAATCACCGACTGCAGCGAGTCGCGATCCTTCCCGCTCACCCGCACCACATCCCCCTGAATCGACGCCTGCACCTTGATCTTCGAGTCCTTCACCACGCGCACAATTTCCTTCGCCTTTTCGCCGGGGATCCCCTGCTGCAGCGTAATCTTCTGCCGCACGCTCTTGCCCATCGCCTCTTCCAGCTTCCCATAGCTCAGATTCTTCAGCGAAACCCCGCGCTTCACCAGCTTCTGGCCCAGAATCTCCTTCACCGCCTCCAGCTTGTACTCATCCGCCGACGCCAACTGGATCGCGTCATTGCCCTCCAGCGTCACCTCGGATTTCGAGTCCTTCAGGTCAAACCGTGCCTTGATCTCCTTCAACGCCTGATCAATCGCGTTCCGAACCTCCTGAATCTCCACCTTGCTCGCCACGTCAAACGAATTATCCTGTGCCATCTCTCACTCCCGCCGCGCCGTACGCGGCAATCCCTTCCTAGTTTCCCACGCCGCGCGCCAGCTTATGCGCAAACAGCCGCTGAAAGTTTTCCGTCGTCGCCTGCGCCAGCTCTTCCACCGCACAGCCTTTCACCTCGGCCAGTGTCCCTGCCGTCAGCGCCACATACCCTGGCTCATTCCTCTGCCCGCGAAGCGCACCCGGTGCCAGATACGGCGCATCTGTCTCGACCAGCAGCCGATTGAGCGGCACCTCTGCCGCCACAGCGCGCAGCGCGGCCATCTTCGGATAAGTCACCTGCCCGGCAAAGCTGATCAGAAATCCCATCTCCATCGCCGCCTGCGCCTGCTCCGGCGTTCCGGAGAAACAATGCAGAACTCCACCCACCCCCGTCGCCGCCCAGTGCTCGCCCATCAACCGCAACAGGTCCACCCAGCAGTCGTCGCTCGTCTCCGCCGGTCGGCAATGAATCAGAATCGGTGCCCTGTGCCGCGCCGCAATCTCCATCTGCGCCACAAACGCCCGAGCCTGCACCGCATGCGCCGCGCCGTCGTGGTAGTAATCCAGCCCAATCTCCCCGCAGGCAATCACCTCGTCGCAGCCCAGCATCTCGTCCAGCCTCGCCAGCGCCGCCTCGTCGGCCATCTCCGTCGCATGCGGATAAATCCCCGCGCTCGCCCACATCTCCGGCAAATCCTCGCGCCCGCTGAACCGCCTCACAATCTCCCGTGCCTGGTGCATCTCCGACGGACCCTCGCCAATCCCGATCGCCAGAATCCCGCTCACGCCCGCCTGCCGCGCGCGGCGCAACACCGCCTCCAGATCGCCGGAGTAGCACTCGCTGTCCAGATGCGCATGCGAATCAATCAGCATTCCGCCCTACTTCAGCCGCGCGCCCACCGGCACGTCTTCCAGAAATCCCGCCAACACCGGCGCGCCCTCGTCGCCCACCGACGCGGCAACGACCATCCCATTCGACTCCAGCCCGCGCATCTTCCTCGGTGCCAGATTCGCCACAATCACCACCTTGCGCCCCACCAGCTTTTCCGGCTCATAATACTGCGCAATCCCGGCCAGAATCTGCCGCTTCTCATCGCCCAGGTCCACCTCCAGCCGCAACAGCTTGTCCGACTTCGGCACCCGCTCGGCCACCAGCACCTGCGCCACCCGCAGCTCCACCTTGGCAAAATCCTCAATCGTGATCTTCGCCTTCTCGACCACCGCCGCAGCCGCTGTTTCCGCCCCTGGCGCAACCTCCGCAGCCTGACCAGCAGTCGCCGCAGCCACAGCTTCCGCCGCAGGCGTAGCCTGAGCAGTTTGCCCAGCCGACGCCGTCGGACCAGCCGAAACCGCCGCCACCGCGCTCTGATTGTTCTCGTTCTCCAGATTCTGCATCCGTTCCATCGCATCCTTCTCCGCGCGTGGAAACAGCGGCGCAGGCTCGGCAAACGCCGTTCCCGAAGCCATTCCGCCCCACGCAATCGATTTCAACTTCCCGTCCTGCGCAGCCTGCTTCATGTCGCCCAGCCCAAGCTGCGCCCACACCTTCGCCGCCGACTCCGGAATCACCGGCCAGGCCAGCGCCGTCACCACGCGAATCGCCTCCGCCGCCACGCGCAACACCCGCGCCTGCAAGCGCACCTGCTCTTCGTCCGTGCGCTTCGTCGGCTTCTTCCACGGCGCAGCCGCCGTCAGATACCCATCCGTCGCCGCCACCAGACTCCACAGCGTCTCCAGCGCCCGCGCAAAATCCATGGCCTCAAACTGCGCCGCAAACTCCCGCGTCACCCGCTCCGCCGTCCCGCGCAGCTCCGCCTCGGCTTCGCCCGTCTCACCCGCCTCCGGCAGCCGTCCGCCGAAGTACCGATGCACCATCGCCACCACGCGGCTCACCAGGTTCCCATACCCATTCGCCAGGTCGCCGTTATACCGCTGCACCAGCGCCTCAAACGTGAAATTCCCATCCTGCCCAAACGAAATCTCGCGCAACAGAAAATACCGCAGCGCGTCCACGCCCAGCACCTCCGCCACCGTCTCCGCGCGCACAATATTGCCCACCGACTTCGACATCTTGCTCTTGTCAAACAGCAGCCACCCATTCGCCACCACCGCGCGCGGCAGCGGCAGCCCCGCCGCCATCAGAAACGCTGGCCAGTACACGCAATGAAACCGGCTGATCTCCTTACCAATCAGATGCACATCCGCAGGCCAGAACCGCTCAAACCGCGCCTTGTCCGCCGGATCCTCCGACCCATACCCCAGCGCCGTAATGTAATTCGCCAGCGCGTCCATCCACACGTAGATCACATGCTTCTCGTCGTCCGGCACCGGAATCCCCCACCGAAAACTCGTCCGGCTCACTGACAAATCCTTCAGCCCGCCGCGCACAAACGCCATCACCTCATTGCGCCGCGCCTCCGGCTGTATAAACTCCGGATGCTCCTCGTAGTACTCCAGCAGCCGCCGCTCAAACGCCGACAGCTTGAAAAAATAATTCTCCTCGCTCACCGTCTCCGTCGGCCGTCCGCAATCCGGACAAACCGACCCCGGCGGCGCATCCACATACAGCTCGTCCGACACGCAATACTGCCCCGTATACGAGCCTTTGTAGATAAACCCGCGATCCCGCAGCACACGAAACAGCTTCTGCACCCCGCGAACATGCCGCGGCTCCGTCGTCCGTATAAAGTCGTCGCAGCTCAGCCCCAGCCGCTGCCACAGCGCGCGAAACTCACCCGAAATCGCCGAGGCAAACTCCGCCGGACTCCGTCCCGCCTGCGCCGCCGAGCGCTCAATCTTCTGCCCATGCTCGTCGGTCCCCGTCAGGAACCACGTCTCGATCCCCTGCGCCCGTTTCGCCCGCGCCACCGCGTCGCAGACAATCGTCGAATACGCATGCCCCAGATGCGGCCGTGCATTCACATAGTAGATCGGTGTCGTAATGTAGAAGCGCTGCTGCGCGGAAACTTCCGTCATGGTCGGCACTGCATCCCGAATACCTGCAAAACAAGCAGAGATTCTTCTATCTTACCCGACCCTCCACGCACTCACCCCCGCGTTCCGCACTCCCGCGCCCGCGCCGCGCCAATCCCCCATCCGCTAAAATCAATCTGTCCCTGAAATTGCCCCTGAAACTGCCCCGGCAACCCACGCGCACTCGGCATCCACCCCGCCCCGGCAAGCCAGAAAACCCGCAATCACGAGGCCCCACTTTGTACCGCGCACTCCAGCAGCAGCTCACCGAAACCGTCCGCGCCATCCTCGATGCAAGCTGGCATATCCAGCTCACTGAAATCGTCCTCGAGCAGCCACCCGATCTCGCGCTCGGCGAATTCGCGCTCCCCGTCGCCTTCGAGCTTGCCCGCCGCCTGCGCAAGGCTCCGCGCCAGATCGCCGCCGAACTGGCCGAAAAGCTCGCCGCCGCGCTCACGCCCGCCGATGGCTTCCTCGCCTTTGAAGCCGCCGGAGCTGGCTACATCAACGTCCGTCTTGACCGCGCGCGCCTGGCCGCCGCGCTCGCCGCGCCCGTCGCCGAATCAGACGCCACACGCCCCGACAGCCAGTCCCGCAGCCAGTCCCGCACCCAGTCCCGGATTCTGGTCGAACACACCAGCATCAACCCCAACAAAGCCGCACACGTCGGCCATCTCCGCAACGCCATCCTTGGCGACACCCTCGTCCGCATCCTCCGCGCCGCCGGCCACCTCGTCGATGTCCAGAACTATATCGACAACACCGGCGTACAGGTCGCCGACGTCATCGTCGGCTTCCTCCATCTCGAAGGCAAGACGCGTGCCGAAATCGACGCCCTCATCGCCGCCGGCAGCTCGCCCAGCGCCCGCGAAGACCGCTTCGACTACCTCTGCTGGAACCTCTACGCCCGCGTCTCCCACTGGTATACCGAGGGCGACGCCGACGAGCAGGCCCGCCGCAAATCCCTCCGCTACCAGACCCTCCACGCCATCGAACAGGGCGGCAACGAGACCGCACTCGTCGCCGACCGCGTCTCCACCGCCATCCTGCGCCTCCATCTCGTCACCATGCAGCGGCTCGGCATCACCTACGATTTCCTGCCCCGCGAAAGCGAAATCCTCCATCTCCACTTCTGGGATCGCGCCTTCGAACTGCTCAAAGCCTCCGGCGTCCTCTACCACGAAACCAGCGGCAAGAACTCGGGCTGCTGGGTGATGACGCGAGCCGGAACCAGTAGCACCGAAGCGAGCAGCGCCGAAGACAGTAGCGCCGGAAACGCGGCGGCAGACGGCGAACCAGCCCGCGAACAGCCATCAGCCTCCGACCTGCCCGACACAGCAGCACCCGACCGCAGCGCACCCGACCCCAGCGCCCCCGACGAAGACGCCAAAGTCATCGTCCGCTCCAACGGCACCGTCACCTACGTCGGCAAGGACATCGCCTACCACCTCTGGAAGTTCGGCCTGCTCGGCGTCGACTTCGCCTACCGCCGTTTCTTCGATTACCCCGACCACACCTGCTGGATTTCCAGCATGGACGGCGAGTCCAACACGGAAGGCGAAGCCAGCCATCCCCGCTTCGGCGGAGCAGCCGCCATCTACAACGTTATCGACTCCCGCCAGTCCGATCCCCAGGCCAACGTCATCCAGGCCCTGCGCGGCATGGGCCACACCGAGGCCGCCGACCACTACACCCACTTCAGCTACGAGATGGTCGCCCTCACTCCGCGCTGCGCCCAGGAACTCGGCTACACCCTCGCCGAAGAGGACCGCTCGCGGCCCTGGATCGAGGTCAGCGGACGCAAAGGCTTCGGCGTCAAAGCCGACGACCTGCTCGACAAGCTCACCGCCGCCACCCGCGCCGAGGTCGATGCGCGCCAGCCCGACCGCTCCGAATCCGAGCGCCAGCGCATCGCCACGCAGATCGCCATCGGCGCGCTCCGCTACTTCATGCTCAAGTTCACACGCGGCTCCGTCATCGCCTTCGACTTCCGCGACGCGCTCAGCTTCGAGGGCGAAACCGGCCCCTACGTCCAATACACCGCCGTCCGCGCGCGCAACATCTTCCGCAAGGCGGGAATTACGCCGGAAGCCGCTCTCGAAGCGATGCTATCGAATGCAGCCACGCATCCCGACGCAGCCGCGCAGCCCGATGCAGTCACCCCGGACAATGCCCTCGCGCTCCTCGCCGAAGCCAACGACATCTGGCCCATCTGGCTCCGCGCCGCGCGCCGCCACCAGACGCTCACCTCCGCCATCTCGACCGCCGAACCGGCCACGCTCGCCCGCCACGTCTTCCAGCTCGCCCAGGAGTTCAACAACTTCTACCACAAACACCACATCCTCACCGAAGAAGACCCGGCGCGCAAAACCCTCCTGCTCGCCACAGCCGCCATCGCCCTCCGCGAACTCACCCAACTCCTCGACTGGCTAGGCGTCGAAGTCCCCGAAGCCATGTAGCCTTCTGTGCAAGGAAGCTCGTTGCAAGCACACCATGCCGCTACCCCACCCCGCACCCGCTGTGATACTGTTCACAGCGGTATGCAACCCAATCCGACCCAAACCACCCCCGGCCAGCACCCCACGCGCCCCATCCGCGTCCTCATCGCCAAGGTCGGCCTCGACGGACACGACCGTGGCGCGCGCATCATCGTCCACGCCCTCCGCGACGCCGGCATGGAGGTCATCTACACCGGCCTGCGCAAATCCCCGGAAGCCGTCGTCAAAACCGCCATTGAAGAGGACGTGGACGCCATCGGCCTCAGCATCCTCAGCGGCGCTCACAACTCGCTCGTCCCGCGTGTCATTGCATTGCTGCGCAGCTCCTGCGCAGGCGCCATCCCGGTCCTGCTCGGCGGCACCATCCCCACCGCCGACCACGCATCCCTCCTCGCCGCCGGTGTCACCGCCATCTTCGGCCCTGGAACGCCGCTCGACGAGGTTGTCGCCCGCGTCCGCGCCGCCGCCCGGCGTTAATTCCGCTCAAGCGCCAGCATCGTGCTCGGCCATCGCCGCGCGCATCCTCGCCGCCACAGCCTCCGGCAGCGCGCACCGCTTCAGCTCCCGGTCGCAGACCACATGCACGGTCTCGCCCTCGGCCAGCAGCGTGGCATCGCCTGTGCTCGAATCGTCGCTCTCGCGCAGAATCCTGTAGCCAAATTTCAGCACTGACCCGCGCAGCGCCATCGGCCACGCCTCAATCGCAATCCGGTCGTCATACCGTGCCGGCGCGCGATACCGGCACCGCGCCTCGACCACCGGCAGTATGCACCCGTCTTCGTTCTCCAGCCGGCTGTAGTCATAGCCCAGCCCGCGCAGAAACTCCACGCGCCCCAGCTCAAACCACACCAGATAATTCGCGTAGTACACCACGCCCATCTGGTCCGTCTCCGCATAGCGCACCCGCACCCGCGCCGTCGTCGCCATCGATAGCTCTCCGTCTCTGTCCCGCCCGCCGCGTCAGTGCGGAAACAGGTGCAGCTTGCTCACATCATTCACCACAATGTAGGCGGCAAATACCAGAATCAGCGCAAACCCCACCTGATAAATCCGTTCCTTCACCGCCATATCCACATCCCGCCGCATCGCGCTCTCCAGTAGCAGAAACAGAATCAGCCCGCCATCCAGAATCGGAAACGGAAGCAGGTTCAGAATCCCCAGGTTCAGGCTGATCACCGCCATCAGTTGCAGGATCGGCTGCCAGCCCTGCATCTCGACCGCCATGCCCGTCTGCTTCGCAATTCCAATCGGCCCTGACAGCGTATTCACCGACATCCGGTGCGTCACCACACGCTTGAGCACCTCCAGGATCAGCAGCGAATTCGCCCGGTTGAACTTCCACGACTCCGCCATCGCGCCCAGCAGCGGCAACTGCTCCACGCGATACGGCGGCTCCGTCCCGGTAAATCCCAGCAGCCACGCCTTCCCGCCATCCGGAGCATCCATCCGCTCCGGCGCAATGGTGATCGTCCGCGCCGCAGCCCCGGCAAACGCCACGGTCACCTGCATCGGCGCGCCATTCCGCCCGCGCATATACGCGACCAGCGACTCCGTGTTGTGAAAGACATGCCCATCCACCGACGCAAACTCATCCCCATGCACCAGCCCGGCCCGCGCCGCCGGCGTCTGCGGAGCCACGTCGTCCACCTCAATCGGCCCAGGCTGTTCCTGCGGATAGATCCCCAGTTTCTCCAGCGAAAAATCCTCGCCCTTGCTCGCGTCCGGCAGCGGCAGCACGAGCGAAACATCCTGTCGCGCTCCGTTCTGGCCGCCGCGCTCGACCACCACCGCCACAGGATGATTCAGGTTGATCTGCGCGCGAATCTCCACATCCTTCCACGCCGGATTCTCCACCGAATCAAACCGCACAATCCGGTCGCCCGCCATCAGCCCGGCCTGCGCCGCCACCGATCCCGTCTCCACCCAATCCACCACCACCGGCTGGCTCACATAGACATACGTCTCGTGGTGAAACATCAGTACGCCCGTCATCAGCCCCAGCGCCAGCACAAAATTTGCCGCCGGCCCCGCAAGCCCGATCACCATCCGCTGCCAGCGCGGATGCTGCGTAAAATCTCCCGGATCGTTCGTCGCTTCCTCGCCCGGTAGTTCCCCGCTCATCTTCACGTAGCCGCCAAACGGCAGCGCGCAGACCTTATAATCCGTCTCGCCCACCTTCACGCCAAAGAGCCTTGGGCCAAATCCCACCGAAAATGCCTCCACGCGCACCCCGCACAGCTTCGCCGCCGCAAAGTGTCCAAACTCGTGGACCACCACCATGATGCCCAGAACTACCAGTACCGAAATCGTCGAAATCAGAAATGTGTGCATATCAGTTCGTGCTGTGCGCCTTCTGTGCCTGTTGTCCGTCCACCACTCGTCCCGCCGCGCGGCCTACCAGTTCCCGCGCTAGCTCCCGCGCCTCAGCGTCTGCCGCCAACACCTCGGCAATCGTCTGCGGATGCCGCTCCGACGTCTGCTCCAGCACTCTCTCGATTGTATCTGCAATCCCCGGAAACGAAATCCGCCGCTCCAGAAACGCCTCCACCGCCACCTCATCGGCCGCATTCAGCGCAATGCAGTGCGCACCACCCCTTGCCGCCGCCTCATACGCCAGCCGCAGACACGGAAACCGCTCCATATCCGGCTGCTCAAAATCCAGATGCGCCAGCGCCGCCAGGTCAAATCGTAGCGTAGAATCCGGCCGCTCCGGATAGGCCAGCGCATAGAGTATCGGCAGCCGCATGTCTGTGACAGAAATCTGCGCCAGAATCGACCCATCCACATACTCCACCAGCGAATGCACCGTCGATTGCGGATGAATCGTCACCCTCACCCGCTCTGGCCCCACGTCAAACAGCCGACAAGCCTCAATCACTTCCAGCCCCTTGTTCAGCATCGTCGCCGAATCAATCGTGATCCTCTGGCCCATGACCCACGTCGGGTGCTTCAGCGCCTGCTCCGGCGTAATCCCAGCAAACTCCGCGAGGGGCAACCGCCGAAACGGCCCACCCGAAGCCGTCAGCCACACATACCGAACCTCGCCCCGCTCACCCGCCCTCATGCACTGATGCACCGCATTATGCTCGGAGTCAATCGGCAGGATCGGCACGCCGCGCTCGCGCGCCGCCCGCGTCAGAATTTCCCCCGCCGCCACCATGCACTCCTTGTTCGCCAGCCCCACGGGCTTCCCCGCCAGGATCGCCGCATGCGTCGCCTCCAGTCCGGCCACGCCCACAATCGCCGACACCACAAAATCCGCCGTCCCGCGCGTCGCGCACTCGACCGTCCCCGCCGCGCCCCACACCACTTCCGTTCCACCGGCACCCGCCGCCGTCAGCCCCGCCTTCAGCTCCGCCGCCAGTTCTTCGGTCGTCACCGATACCACCTCCGGACGCCAGCGCAGCGCCTGCTCCAGCGCGGTTTTCACGTTCCGCCCCGCCGCCAGCGTCGCCACCGCAAACCGCTCCGGATACTGCTCCACAATCGACAGCGTGCTCTGTCCAATCGATCCCGTCGAGCCAAGTATCGCCAGTCGCTTCAATCCCGCCATCCCTTCCTCACCCGCAGCCCATTCATATCCGCTGCACCAGCAGCACATACCACAGCACCGGAGCCGCCAACAGCAGCGCATCCACGCGATCCAGCATCCCGCCATGGCCAGGCAGCAGCCGTCCGGAATCCTTCACGCCCGCACTCCGCTTCAGCGCGGACTCCACCAGATCCCCCACCTGCGCCGCCACATTCACCACCGCCGCCAACCCCACCCACCGCATCAGCGGCCCCGTATACAGCAGCATGTTCAGGTCATGCGCATTCATCCCCGCCGCCAGCCCATAGAGCGCAGCCGCAATCGCCACGCTGCCCGCCATCGAACCCGCCGCGCCCTCCCACGTCTTGTTCGGGCTTAGCCGCGGAGCCATTCTGTGCCGTCCCCACGCGCGACCCACATACAGCGCCGTAATATCCCCGGCCCACACCGCGCACAGCAGAAACAGCACCACCGACTTCCCGTCCTCGCTCGAAAAAATCATCGGCAGCGTCACCATCGTCGCGCCTGTATACAGCAGCGCAAACACCGCCTGCGCCGCGCCCGTCATCACCTGTCCGGTCGGCAACGCAAACGCGCACCACACCAGCAGCCCGAGGCTCAACCCGCCCAGCGCAGCGGGCAGCATATCCGGCCAGCGAAAATTCATCCCAAACAGCAGCCCAATCGCCACCATCGCCACCACGCGGGTGGCCACGCTCAGCGAACTCACTCCGTTCGACGGCCCACCCACGCTCGCCTGCCGCGCGTCCCCCGTCGGCGCGAAACTCAATAACTCCCACCCCGCCAATCCCGCAGCCACGGCGGAAAACGCCGTCACCAGCCAGTACGGCCCCATGAAAATCGTCAGCACCACCGCCGGCACCAGCACCACTGCTGTCAGAATTCGCTTCATCTGCTTCGGGAAACTCTCTGCTCTGCGCCGTTCCTGCGGCCGCCATCGTTCGTCACGCCGTCACCTGCGCGTCCTCGGGAATCGGCTCAGCTTCCGCCTCACTCAATCCTCCATATCGCCGTTCCCGCCGCTGATACGCCGCAATCGCCTCCAGCAAATGCACCCCGCGAAAATCCGGCCAATACCGCTCCGTCACAAAAATCTCCGTATACGCAATCTGCCACAGCAGATAATTTGACACTCGCATCTCGCCCGAGGTCCGCACCAGCAGATCCGGGTCCGGCATATGCGCTGTATACAGATGCCGATGCACATCCTCTTCCGTCGCGTCTTCCATCTTCCTGCCCGTCCGCGCCATCTCCGCCGCCAGTGCGCGAAACGCATCCACCATCTCCGACCTTCCGCCATAATTCAGCGCCAGCGTCAGCGTCGTTCCGGTATTCCGCCGCGTCTCCTCCGCCGCCCACTGCATACGCTCCTGCACCTCCGTCGGCAGCTCGTGCGTCCTCCCGATGTAGCGAATCCGCACATTGTTATCCATCATCCGCTGCACATTGTTCTCCAGATACGACCGCAGAAGCCGCATCAGAAAATTCACCTCCGCGCGTGGCCGTCTCAGGTTGTTCTCCAGCGAAAAGGCATACAGCGTCAGCCACGGCAGCCCGATCCGCGAAGCTGTCTCCGTCACCAGTTGCACGCTCTTCGCGCCCTGCTGATGACCCAGAAAACGACGCAACGACCGCATCCCGGCCCAGCGTCCATTCCCGTCCATGATGATCGCCACATGATCCGGCATCCGCGCCGGGTCCAGCGTCTCATAGACGCCTCTCTCCTCAGCCGAAAGCTCGTTCACGCGTAGCGGTGCAGTCGAATACAAAGCCATGCCTCAGGCGCAAGATGACGCTTCCACTAGCATACGCCGACACACACCCCAGTCGTCGCTCCCGCTCTTCTTGTTCTCATTCCCGGAAGGGAATCTGCTTTCAAGTCGTCAGTGGTCAGTCGTCAGCAAGGCCGGGTGCCTCATCCAGGCTTCTGCTTGGGTGGGAAAAACAGATGCCAGCGCCGACGCTGCTTTTGCTGTTGCCGTTGCATTTTTGTTGTCATTCCCGAAGGGAATCTACTTCTGTCTTTGTTTTTGCTTTCCCATCGCCCTCACCCACAGCTAGCCCGAGACCAAAGGAAGCGGCAAGTGCGCGAACGCACGGCTGCCCCACGCAGTGGCTGCATCCGATGCTGTCACGCCGTCTGTCGTCGCGCCATTGACTGCAACCGCGCCGCTTCCCGTGCCTGCGCCTTCACCTGTTCCCGCGCCAGTTCCTTCACCTGGCTCAGCAGCATCGACCGATGCAGCGGCTCCAGTTGCGGCAGCAGCGCGGCCATCTCCGCCAGGAACGGGTCGGCATGAATCGCCGCCACAGCTTCCTCGCGCTGGCTGCGCCCATCGCGCACCAGGTGGCTCACCTCCACGCCCAGCGCATCCGCCAGCCGTTCCAGGCTCGTCAGTGTCGGCATCGCCTTGCCATTTTCGATCTTGGAAATATACGTCCTGGGAACCTGCATCCGGCTCGCCAGTTGCCGCTGGCTCAGGTGCCGCGCCTTGCGGATCTCCTTCACCAGCTTCGCCACACGCAGCCCGGACTCGTCCCCCGCCACAGGCGTCGGCGAAGTCGAGTCTTCCACCGCGCCGCGCATCGGCTCCACAGGGTCCAAGGCCTTATGACAGCGTCGGCACATCGAGTTAACAGTTCGGAACTGTACCAGCGAACAAAATTCGCAGCGCAGAACCTCGCGCATCGGCATCGCTACCAGTGTCATGGCCATAATCAGTTGTGGAGAGCCAGAGCGGGCCATCCGGTGGCGCACTTCTGCACCACTTCAAGTGCTACACTGAGGCCGTGGAACCATAATTGTCAAGTGGAAAAATGTACACTCCCCAAAGATTCCCCCACGATTCCCGAAAATACCCGAAGAAACGCGAACCATAAGCCGCAACATGAGGCCACTGACGATGCCCGAAACCACCCCGCCCGAAGTTGCACAGCCAACCCACAACCGCGCCACCGCCTGGCAACTGCTCACGGAATGGACCGCCAGCGAAAGCCTCCGCAAACACGCCCTCGCCGTCGAAACCTGTGTCCTCGCCTACGCCACTCAGGAGGCCGACTGCCTCGCGCTCTCAGGCCAGGCTCGCGAAGCCATGCTCGACCTCTACGCCGCCACGGCTCTGCTCCATGACTTCGACTACGAGCGCCATCCATCCCTCACCGAGCACCCCTTCGTCGGCGTCCGCGAACTGGAGCGCCTCGGCTGGCCCGTCGCGCTCCGCACCGCCATCCTCGGCCACGCCGGTTACACCGGCACCCCGCGCCTCACCCACCTCGACAAAACCCTCTTCGCCTGCGACGAACTCTCCGGCTTCCTCACTGCCTGCGCTCTCGTCAAACCCACCCGCCAGATCGCCGATGTCGAACCTGCCGGCGTCCGCAAAAAACTCAAGGACAAGGCCTTCGCGCGCGGCGTCTCCCGCGAAGACGTGATTCAGGGCGCAGCCGAACTCGGTGTTGATCTCGACGCCCACATCGCACTCTGCCTCGCCGCCATGCAACAGCGCGCGGCCATCCTCGGCCTCTGAAGTCATCTCCCGCCGCACCGCCACCGCGCGCAGCGGCAGGAACACATCGTTGCGTCTCACCAACACGATTCCCGTCTCGTAACTTGACACGCCATCCCTCCCTGCGTAATCATCACAATGCAGAGTTTTGCAGGATGGCGGTTCACAATGCGAGACGCAACCCTCCACGGCACCTATAAGGTTCAGGCTCTCGACCGCGCCTTCGCGGTCCTCGACCTCCTCGGCGAAAGCGACGTCCCGCTCGGACTCGCCCAGGTCGCCTCCGCGCTTCAGCTTCACAAAAGCACAGCCCACCGCTTCCTCATGGTCCTCGAACGCCACCACATGGTTGAGCGCACCGGCAACGGCAAATTCCGTCTCGGCCTGCGCCTCTTCGAATACGGCAACCGCGCCATCGAGCAGTACGACCTCCGCGAACGCGCCCAGCAGCATCTCCGCCACCTCGTTCAGGAGACCAACGAAACCGCTCACCTCTGCGTCCTTGAGCAGGCCCACGTCATCTACATCGACAAACTCGAACCCATGCGCTCCGTCCGAATGATCACGCGCATCGGCGCCAGCAACCCCGTCCACTGCACCTCCGTCGGCAAAGCCATCCTCGCCTTCATGCCCGAGGAGCGCATCGCCGAAATCATCCGCAAGACACGCTTCGAGCGCTTCACCCCGCGTACCATCACCTCCGCCGAAGCCTTTCGCGCCGAGATCGAGAAAACCCATCGTCGCGGCTACGCCGTCGATGATGAGGAACTCGAAGAAGGCCTTCGCTGCATCGCCGTTCCCATCCTCGACGCGCAGAAGCACCCCGTCGCCGCCGTCAGTGTCTCCGGACCAAGCTTTCGTGTCACCGCCAAAAAACTGCCGGAGATCGCTCACCACCTGCTCCACTGCGTTCGCGGCATCTCCCAGGACATGGGCTTCGTCACCAAGCAGCGCGCCGCCAGCGCCTGATCGGCCCACTCACGGCACGGCTAGCCTCAACTCACACCAGTAACTCAGACCAGTAACTCACACCAGGCCCAGCCCGCCATCCACCGCCAACACCTGCCCGGTCACAAACTCCGGCCCGGTCACAAAAAACCGCACCGCCGCCGCCACTTCCTCCGCGCGACCATTCCGCCCCATCGGCGTCTTCGCCGCAAAATGAGCGCCCGCGCGCCCATCCGAATCGGGCATCTCAATCCACCCCGGTGCCACGCAGTTCACGCTCACCTCCGGCGCAAACTCCCTGGCCATCCCGCGCGTCAGCGCCTCCAGCGCAGCCTTCGACGCGCAGTAATGCGCATACCCGCTCCACCCGCGCCCGCCGCCCAACGAACCGATATGCACCACGCGGCCGCGCTGCCGCCGCAGCTCCGACAGCAGCGCCCGCGTCACCAGCATCGTTCCTCGCGCATTCACCTCGAACGCCTCGTCCCACTGCGCAATGGTCATCGTGTCCAGCCGCGCCGCCGCAAACACCCCGGAGTTGTTCACCAGCGCATCCACGCGGCCCATCCGCTCCATCACCGCCGCCGCCGCCGCCGTCACCGATGTTTCGTCCCGCACATCCATCCGAAACGCAGCCGCCTCCACGCCAGCCGCGCACAGCTCCGCCACCGTCGCACCCGCGTCCGTCTCCGATTGTCGATAGGTAATCGCCAAGCGATAGCCCGCCGCGCCCAGCTCCAGCGCAATCGCGCGTCCCAGCCGTCGCGCGCCGCCCGTCACCACCGCCACGCGATCCGTCTTTGCACCGCGAGCGTCTTCACCCACACGCACCGTCCTCAGAATTCCGCGAAGGCTCGCGACGCAGTCCTACAGATTCGGCCCTACAGATTCGGCTTCTGCTGATCCGGCTTTGCCGCACCCGACTGACCCGAGTTACCGGACCCCGCCCCACCCGAACCGGAGCTACCCGAGCCTGAATTACCAGAGCCGGAGTTACCCGACTGCCCGTCCTGCCCATAGATCGAATACTGCCGCGACGGCCGATCCAGCTTGATCGTCAGCGCCATCGACGGCTTGTCAATCTTGTAATCCTGCCCAAAGGTCTGAAAATTCGGCGCAATCACCTGCAACCGGATCGTCGATCCCGTCTCAATCACGTCAATGATCGCCTTCCCGTCGGAGTCCGTCTTCAACTCCATATTTCCGCTATCCCGCCCATGCCGCAGCGGATGAAAAATCACCGAAGCATCCGTCACCGGCTTGCCGGTCGTCGCCCGCACCACATTCACCGTCACATGACTCACCGGCGGCGGAGCCTTGTACTTCCGACCGCGCTGCGCCGAATCCTGATCCTGCGCCATCGCCGTCGCCACCAGTACCACAGCCAGAGCCGCGCTCACAGCGCATCCCAGCTTCCCGCCCAATCCACTTTTACCCAGCCCATGCCATCCGCTCATACCACAATTCTAATCCTCAACCGCGCCTGCCCGCCAATCCGTACGCAAGTCAATTCAGGCACAAAACTTCCTCTCAGAAAAGAATTATATTACCTTAGTGCATCGCGCTCATATTTCTGAAGAATCCCGCTTGACAACCGGACGCGGCTTCCATAAGCTGGCAATTGGACAGTGTGAGTGCTAAAGCCAGCCTCCAGACGCAGCGATTCATCGCGGCTCGGCGGCCTCCGAAAATCCCCCGATTTCTGTCCCTGTAATGCATTCAGAGTTCCAGTCCTCACGGACTTTACCACTGGCCTCGCGCCAGCAATAGCGAAGGAGAAGCAACGACCATGGCAGCAACTTCCGTAGCAACCACCTTTACCCCACTCCACGACCGCATCCTGGTTCGCCGCGTCGAGGAGACCGAAACCATCCGTGGCGGCATCATCATCCCCGACAGCGCCAAAGAGAAGCCGCAGGAAGGCGAAGTCATCTCCGTCGGCAAGGGCAAGTCCAACGACGAAGGCAAGGTCTTCCCGCTCGACGTCAAGGCTGGTGACCGCGTCCTCTTCGGCAAATACTCCGGCACCGAGATCAAGATCGACGGCGAGGAGTTCCTCATCATGCGCGAGGAAGAGGTTCTCGGCATCCTCCGCAAGTAGCTCCGGGTCTCAGCCTCGGCGCTGACTACTGACCACTTTTTCACTGACAACTCTCATCATCAGGAGATTTCGCATCATGGCAAAGCAGATTCTGCACGGAGAAGATTCCCGTCAGGCGATCCTGCGCGGCGTCAACACGCTCGCGGACGCCGTCAAGGTCACCCTCGGTCCCAAGGGCCGCAACGTCGTCATCGAGAAAAAGTTCGGCTCGCCCACCATCACCAAGGACGGCGTCACCGTCGCCAAGGAGATCGAGCTGAGCAATGCGCTGGAGAATGTCGGCGCCCAGCTCGTCAAGGAAGTCGCCTCCAAGACCTCCGACATCGCCGGTGACGGCACCACCACCGCAACCGTCCTCGCCCAGGCCGTTTACCGCGAAGGCGTCAAGACCGTCGCCGCCGGTGCCAACCCCACCGCCCTCAAGCGCGGCATCGACAAGGCCGTCAACGCCATCGTCGGCACCCGCGACAAGGAAGGCAAATTCGCCGATGGCGGCGCGCTCGGCAAGATGTCCAAGCCCGTCAACGACGACTCCGTCGCCCAGGTCGGCACCATCTCCGCCAACGGCGACAAGGAGATCGGCGAGATCATCGCCGGTGCCATGAAGACCGTCGGCAAGGACGGCGTCATCACCATCGAAGAGTCCAAGTCCATGCAGACCTACCTCGAAACCGTCGAGGGCATGCAGTTTGATCGCGGCTATCTCAGCCCCTACTTCGTCACCGACGCCGACCGCATGGAAGCCGTCCTCGAAGATCCCTACATGCTCATCTACGAGAAGAAGATCGGCAACATGAAGGATCTTCTGCCCCTGCTCGAGCAGGTCGCGCGCGCCGGCAAGCCGCTGCTCATCATCGCCGAGGATGTCGAGGGCGAGGCTCTGGCCACGCTCGTCGTCAACAAGCTCCGCGGCACGCTCAACGTCGCCGCCGTCAAGGCTCCCGGATTCGGTGACCGTCGCAAGGCCATGCTCGGCGACATCGCCATCCTCACCGGCGGCAAGGCCATCACTGAAGACCTCGGCATCAAGCTGGAGAACGTCAAGATCGAGGATCTCGGCCGCGCCAAGCGCGTCACCATCGACAAGGACAACACCACCGTCGTCGATGGTGCCGGACAGGCTGCCGACATTCAGGGCCGCGTCAAGGAAATCCGCAGCCAGATCGAGAAAACCACCAGCGACTACGACCGCGAGAAGCTCCAGGAGCGACTGGCCAAGCTCGTCGGCGGCGTCGCCGTCATCAAGGTCGGCGCAGCCACAGAGACCGAGCTGAAGGAAAAGAAGGCTCGCGTCGAAGACGCGCTCCACGCCACCCGCGCCGCGGTTGAAGAAGGCATCGTCCCCGGTGGCGGCGTCGCTCTCGTCCGCTCCGGTGCCGCCGTCGATGCGCTCATCAAGACGCTCGAAGGCGACGAAAAGATCGGCGCTCAGATCGTTCGCCGCGCCATCGAGGAGCCGCTCCGCCAGATCGTCGCCAACGCCGGTGAAGAGGGCGCGGTCGTCGTCGGCAAGGTGCTCGAATCGAAAGACGCTCACTTCGGCTACAACGCGGCCACCGGCGGCTTCGAAGACCTGGTCAAGGCTGGCGTCATCGACCCCACCAAGGTCACACGCACCGCACTCCAGAACGCAGCCTCCATCGCCGGACTGCTCCTCACCACCGAGGCTCTCGTCTCCGAGATCCCCGAGAAGAAGGAAGCAGCTCCCGCCGCAGGCGGCCACGGCGGCATGGACGGAATGTACTAAACCCCACCCCCCGCTGCGGACAATCCCTCCGCAGCCAACTCCCGAACGCCCTGGACTCAACTCCGGGGCGTTCTTTTTTTCACTGTCTTCGGCCTTCCCCCTCGTTGCGTCAGTTTTTGCTCTGGCTTCTGCCGTTGCCTTTCTTGATTGCGTTTAGTGTGCTCATCGCCATCCGTTCTATCAGTTTTTTCCGTTCCTTGCGAAATGGGGCCACAATAGAGAAGTAAGGCTTTCATTCCAGGTGGGATAGCACGCCAACTCAACCACTGACTACTGGTTTCCTGGCAGCAGTCCGTGGCGGCGCAGACTGCTGACGGCCTGTTCTACTTCGAAGTCGAGCGGATCGCTGCCATCGATGAGGATGTCGGTCAGTTCGGCGAGCGGGCGCACGAAGGCCAGTCCGCAGGGGCGGACGGTCGAGTCGTATTGCTGGCGGACGGACTCCGGCGTTCGGCCACGCTCGACGAGATCGCGGCGCAGGCGGCGCTCGAAACAGAGCGCGTCGGGCGCGTCGACGAAGACGCTGAAGTGGTAGAGCGGACGCAGTGCGGCGTAAGCGAACGAGAACAGTCCTTCGACGAGGATGACGGGTTTGGAGTGGATGGTTTCGCTGGCTGCGGGGACGCGGCTGTGGGTGGAGAAATCGTAGATGGGGCGCGCGATGGACTCGCCCCGCGCGAGCGCGGCCAGGTGCTCGGCCAGCAGGTCGGACTCAAGCATCGCGGGGTCGTCGAAGTTTGCGGCGGCGCGTTCGGTGAGCGGCAGGTGGCTGAGGTCGCGGTAGTAGTGGTCGAGCGGGAAGTGGAGGCCACCGAGCACGCGCGCCAGTTCGGCGCTGAGGGTGGATTTGCCGGAGCCGGATGGGCCGGTGAGGGCGATGAGGAGTGGACGCTCCGCAGTGCCGACGCCGGTCATGAAGCGGGTTCCTGCGGGTTGGATTTTTCGGAGTGGGATTGGGCGAGTGCGGCGGCTCCGATCTCCGGGATGAGAGCGAGGAGCAACTGCGCGAGACGGGTTTCAACGCTGCGACCGGCGGCAAAGACCTCTTCGTGGCTGAGCGTGGAGTTGCCGAGTCCGGCGGCGAGATTGGTGACGCAGGAGATGCCGAGGACGCGCAGGCCGGAGTGGCGCGCGACGATGGTTTCCGGAACCGTGGACATGCCGACAAGGTCAGCGCCGAGGCGCTGGAAGGCGCGGATTTCGGCGGGAGTTTCAAAGCTGGGGCCGGGTACGGCGAGGTAGACGGCTTCGTCGAGGGTGAGGTTTTGTTTTGCGGCGACGCGGCGGGCGAGTGAGCGCAGGGCTGGGTCGTAAGCGGCGGTCATGTCGAAAAATCGCTGGCCTGCGCCGGGGCGCGCGGCAAAACGCGCGGCGAATCTGGGTTCGTTGGGGCCGACGAGTGGATTGAAGCCGAGCAGATTGATGTGGTCGGAGAGCAGCAGGAGCTGGCCGATGCTGAGGCCGGGACGGATGGCTCCACCGGCGTTGGTCAGGATGAGCGTATCGATGCCGAGCAGGCCGAGGACGCGCGTGGGAAAGGTGACTTGTTCGGGGGTGTAGCCCTCGTAGAAGTGGACGCGACCCTGAAGGATGGCGACGCCGACGCTGTTGAGCGTGCCGAGATGGAGTTGGCCGGAGTGGCCGACGACGGTGGATTGGGGGAAGTGAGGGATGGCCGAGTAGGGGATGCGCGTGGCGTCGGCGAGAATGCCGGCGACGGCACCAAGGCCGGAGCCGAGGACGAGGCCAATCTGCGGCTGGACGGACTGAGCCTGCTGGCGCAGGAATTGGGCGGCTGCGGCAGCCTGGTCGAAGAGCGATGCGGCCATGAGATGTACTCTACAGGATGGGATGCGGTGCTTTGCGACCAGACGCGCGGGGCCTGTTGTGAGCGCAGGGCTGGTGAACTGGCACGGCTGGTCAACGCGAGGAGCTAAAGCACGCGCAAGACCAGGATGGTCTCGTCGTCGAAGCGGTCTTTGCCGCCCTGGAAGCGGGAGACATCGGCGAAGATGGAGTCGGCAATCTCCAGTGCTGGCAGATCGCGGAGGCTGCAGAGCAGGCTGGTGAGGCGCTCGGTTCCGTACATTTCGCCCTGGGAGTTTTCCGCGTCGGTCAGGCCGTCGGAGACAAAGATGAAGGCGTCGCCGGGCTGGGTCGCCACGGTGAATTCTTCGTAGGTGACGTCGGGGAACATGCCGAGCGGGAAACCTTCGGCGCGGAGCATGGTCACTTCGCCGCTGCGGCAGAAGATGGGCGGAACGGCGCCGGCGTTCGAGACCTGGAGGGTGCGGTTGTCGTCGTTCCAGAGCGCGAAGAGCATGGTGACGTACTGGCTTTCGAGTTTGCGTTCCTGCAGCGCGTCGTTGAGGTGAGCGAGCATCTGGCCGGGGGATGGGGACTGGTTGGCGGCCGAGCGCATGATGCCGCTGACGAGAGCGGCGAAGAGCGCGGCGGGCGCGGCTTTTCCGCTGACGTCGCCGAGGACGATGGCGGTGCGTGAGGGGTCGTATTCGAGGAAATCGTAGAGGTCGCCGCCTATGGAGCGCGCGGGCAGGAAACGCGCGGCGAGTTCTGCGTTTCGGTGCTGCGGGCAGCGCGGCGGCAGCAGGCGCAACTGGACTTCGCGGGCCATCTGGAGGTCGCGTTCGAGCTGCTGCTCGTGGCGCAGCACCTGCTGGTAGAGGCGTGCGTTTTCGATGGCGATGGCGATTTGTGCCGCCAGCGTGGTGAGGGTGCGCTCGTGGCGATCGTGGAAGAAATTGGGGCGGACGTGTTCGAGGTCGAGGACGCCGATGACGCGGTTTTTGTAAAAGAGCGGCACGACCATCTCGGAGCGGGTTTCGGGATTGATGAGGTGGTAGCGCGGGTCTTTGTGGACGTCGGGGACGTTGATGAGCCGCCACTCGCGGACGGCCGCGCCGACAAGTCCGGCGTCGAGTGGGAGCCACTGGCCGGGCATGGCGGTTTGTCCGAAGCGCCAGCGGTAGCGCGTGACGAGGCGCTGGCGGCGCTCGTCGATGAGCATGATGGA
Source organism: Acidobacteriota bacterium (assembly GCA_021846275.1). Classification (GTDB taxonomy): domain Bacteria; phylum Acidobacteriota; class Terriglobia; order Terriglobales; family Acidobacteriaceae; genus Acidicapsa. Next base: position 449,106 of record JAJZBZ010000001.1, on the reverse strand, counting down.
GAACATCTGATAGTCGATGAGGCGGCGCAGGAGCAGGCCGATGCGCTCGAAAAGCTTGTCGAGATCGAGAATGGAAGTCAGCTCGACGGAGATTTCGTTCAGGACTTCAAGGGTCTGGGTCTGGCGGGTGACGCGGGAGTAGAGGCGCGCGTTCTGGATGGCTTGGCCGATGCGCGAGGCGGTGAGCGTGAGCAGTTGCAGGTGTTCGGGGCGGAAGAAATCACGCTCTTCGCTTTCGATGTCAAGGACGCCGATGACGCGATTTTTGTTGATGAGCGGGACGGTGAGTTCGGAGCGGACGCACTCGTTGGCGGGGATGTAGCCGCGGACCTGGGAGACGTCGTTGATGAGGATCGCCTGACGGCTCTGCGCGACCTGGCCGACGATGCCCTCGCCGAGCGGAATGGTCATGCGTTCAATCTCCGGCGAGTGGCCGATCTGGAAGCGCATGCGCAGCTCGCGCGAGGACTCGTCGAGCAGGAGGATGGCGAAGATGCGGTAGGGGATGACGCGGCGGATCAGCTCGGCGGTGCGGTTGAGGAGGGTGCGGAGGTCGAGCGTGGTGTTGAGGGTTTCGGTGAGTTCGAGCAGGAACTGGTAATCGGCCTGACGCATGGGCGTCGATGGCTGATCGGCGGCGAGAACCTGAGCGACGGGCAAGGCTGCGGGCTGCTGCTGCGGGTTTTCAGCGGGGTCCGGCATTCTGGATGATTGTAGAGCAGGAAGCGCGCGGAGCGCGGCGTGGGAACGGCTACTCGGCACCGAGCGCGCGGACGATGGCGACGGAGGCGGATGCGCCTATGCGGCTGGCACCGGCCTCCAGCATGGCGCGGGCGTCTTCGAGCGAGCGAATGCCGCCGGAGGCTTTGACGCCGCAGAGTCCGCCGGCGACACCGCGCAAGAGACCAACGTCGGCGACGGTGGCTCCTGCGGTGGAGAATCCGGTCGAGGTTTTGAGAAAATCGCCACCGCTTTCGACGATGATCTCGGCGGCGCGGAGTTTCTCTTCCACGGTCAGTAGGCAGGTTTCGAGAATGACTTTGAGGATGGCCTGGCGGTCGTGCACGACCTCGGCGACGCCGCGAATGGTGCGCGCAACGGCCTTGAAATCGCCGGATTTGAGATGGCCGATGCTGAGGACCATGTCCACGTCGTGCGCGCCGAGTCGGGTGAGCGCGAGCGCCTCCTGGCGCAGCGTGGAGGGCAGTGAAGCGCCGAGCGGAAAGCCGATGACGACACCGACTGAGATGCCGGTTCCGGCGAGCAGCGAGGCGGCTGTAGAAGCCCAGACGGGATTGACCATGGCGCAGGCAAAGCGGTAGCGTATGGCCTCGTCGCAGAGGTTTTCAACCTGGGTGCGGGTGGCGTCGGGACGCAGCAGCGTGTGGTCGATGACGGAGGCGAGCGGCTGCCAGTGGTCGAGATGGGCGGTGGCGAAGGCTGCGGCGTCGTAGGGCGGACGCTTCATTTCGTTGTCGGCGATCTCAAAGGATTCTTCGTCGTTCACGTCGGGGTTGCTCCTGGAGCCGGTGCTGCCGATGAATATGCCGCCGAGTTGCGGGCGCGGTTGTAATTGTAAGCTTGTCCGGGTGAGTGGCGCTTGCTCTCTTTGTTAATTGGGTTGCGTTTTATTTATGCCGCCGCGCTTACGTTGCTTCCGGCGGCATGAGGCAGATGTCCGGCAGGTTGCGATAGCGCTCGGCGAAGTCCATGCCGAAGCCGATGACGAACAGGTTGGGGATGGTGAAGCCAACGTAATCGGCTTGGATGGGTTCGAGGCGGCGCGAGGGCTTGTCGAGGAGGGTGGCGATGCGCAGGCTGCGCGGGTGGTGCTGAAGGAAGATTTTGCGCAGGTAGGTGAGCGTGATGCCAGTGTCGAGGATGTCTTCGACGATCAGCACGTGCTTGCCTTCGATAGGTTCGTCGAGGTCTTTGATGAGCTTGACGGCGCCGGAGGTGCGGTTGTTTTTGCCGTAGCTGGAGACGGCGACGAAATCGAAGGTGGCGTCGATGTCCACGGCGCGGGCGAGATCGGCAAGGAACGGAGCCGCGCCCTTGAGCACGCCGATCATGACGAGTTTTTCGCCGGCGAGGTCGCGGGTGATCTCGGCCCCGAGTTCGCGGATGCGCTCGGCGATCTGTTCGCGCGAGAAGAGAATTTCCAGCCCGTGATTGTCGGTTTCCATCGCAAACAGTATCGCCGTTGGGGTGGGGATGCGCCAAATGCTCGCGGACGCTGACGCGAGGCGGCTATACTCACAGAGTATGCTGCCGTATCTGCACATTGGATTTCATGTTGCATTTCACGTTGCCGGACACCTGATTCACATCGGACCGTGGGATATTCCGACCTTTGGGCTGATGCTGTGGGTGGCGACCGTCAGTGGCGCGCTGGTGCTGCACCTGAGCTTTCGTCGGGCACGCGTGATGGACAGGCAGGGCGAGCCGGCGGATGCGGTAGGGATTGTGGCGCTGGCCGTGGTGGCGGGGATTGTGGGCGCGAAGCTGTGGCATGTGCTGGATACGCCGTCGGATTTTCGGTATGCGGGTTGGGCGGCGCTGTGGGCGACGGGTGGGTTTGCGTGGTTTGGCGGACTGGTGGGCGGCATCCTTGCGCTGATTGTGCAGGGGCGGCAGGTGGGATTGTCGGCGCTGAAGACGCTGGACCTGGCATCGCCGGCGGCGGCGGTGGGGTATGCGATTGGACGAATCGGCTGCCTGACGAGCGGGGATGGCGATTACGGAATTCCCAGCAAGCTGCCGTGGGCGATGGCGTTTCCGCAGGGGCTGGACCCGACGCCGCCGGGCGTGCGCGTGCATCCGACGCCGCTCTATGAGTGCATCGTGGGGCTGATAATTGCGTGGCTGCTGTGGCGGCATTCGGCGGAGCGGCTGAAGCGTGTGGGCACGGGCGCGGTGGTGGGCGAGTATCTGGTGCTGACGGGCGTGGCGCGGTTTCTGGTCGAGTTCATTCGCATCAATCCGCATGTGCTGTGGGGGATGTCGAATGCGCAATTGGCGAGCCTTGGATCCGTTGCGGTCGGTGTCGCTCTAATGCTGCGCGCACAGAAGCGCGGCGCGGGCGCAAAGGCTGCCGCCGCGTAGTCTGCATCGGCGCTGCGATGGGTTGCGCAAAAGATTCCGCGCGAGAAACTCCAGAAAAACGGCTCAGTTGGCCGGTTCCTGTGACCAGTCGCAGTCGATGCGTCGATGTTCGCGTGTGCTTTGCTCGGCCATCTCCAGGATGCGCGCGACGCGCCAGGCTTCGATGGCGGAGACCGGCGGCGCGGCGGTGCCGAGCAGCGCGTCGCGAACGGCGGCGTAGTAGAGGCGATAGTCGCCGGGCGTTGTCGGCACGGACTGTTCGCTGAGTTCGCCGTTCGATTCGGTGGCGAGCCTGCCCCACGCGGACTCCGGCTCGACACCAAGATCGCTGGTGACGGTCGAGTTGTTGGCTTTGAGCCGTTCTTCCTGCGGGTCGAGTGCCCACTTGAGGAAATCGCCTTGCGTGCCACGGACGCGGAAGCGCGGGCGCGGCTGCGCGGCGAGGCAGTTGGCCGCGGCGGTGGCGATGAGGCCGGGATAATGCAGGCGCACAGTGAAGCTGTCCACAGCTTTGGCACCGTCGCGCTCAATGAGCACTTCGCCGCTGACGGATTCCGGCAGGCCGAAGAGCTGGACGAGCTGATCGACGAGATGGGTGCCGAGGTCGAGCAGAGTGCCGGTGCCGGGTCCGCCCTGGTCACGCCAGACGCCGGGATTGGGCTGCGAACGCCAGCGGTCAAAGGTGGATTCGAGCGCAACGACGCGGCCCAGACGCTGGTCGGCGAGCAGGCTGCGGAGAGTGAGGAAGTCACCGTCGAAGCGGCGGTTGTGGTAGGGAATCAGGAGCCGATTGGAGGCGCGCGCGGCTTGCATCATGGATGCGATTTCGGCGCTGGAGTTGCCGATGGGCTTGTCGACGACGACGTGGCGACCGGCGCGCAGAGCCTGCATGGCCTGAGCGGCGTGGAAGTCGTTGGGCGTGGCGACGACGATGAGTTGGAGCGTCGAGTCGGCGAGCATGGCATCGAGTGACGGGTAGGTGGTGATGCCGGGATAACGCGCCTCGGCGTTGCGGCTGCTGCGCTCGACGATGGCGGCGAGTTCCAGGCCATCGACGGCGTCAATCATGGGTGCGTGAAAGACCCGGCCTGCAAGCCCGTATCCGATGACGCCTGCGCGAAGGACGGCCATGTGCGCTCCTGAGTTTCCGCCGGTTGCGGCTCGACTTGAGTGTAACAGCGTGTGTTACGATTTTTTTGTTTGACAGAACGCACGTCCTCAACGCTGTTTGCTGGATACCTGATTTGTATTTCCTGTTTGTAAGTTTCGTCGAACATTACCTGTGATGGAGGTCACAGGAAGACGGATTGGCCTGCTCGTAGAGTAAATCATGACAGGAGGTCATCGGAGGCTCTGGAACGCTGGTGCTGAGTTGTCCTGGGTACTCCGAATGCCTGGAAAAAAACTGAGAGGAAAGCAGCGAGGCGACTCACTGCTTTCGGTTTCGTCGCTCGATTGTTGGCGACGGAATGCCGCGTGGCGACCACGCGCGAATGGAGACGACCATGAGTGTGTTCTATGAGCGGAATGGCTTACCAGGGCTGAAGGAATTTTGCAGAAGTGGATGCGCGCTGCTGGTGCTGCTGTGTGCGGCATCGGCGGCGCACGCGGTGCCGAGCTTTGCGCGGCAGACGGGCTTGTCGTGCAATGTGTGTCATACGAATCCGCCGGAGTTGACGCCGTTCGGGCGCAAGTTCAAGCTGGAGGGCTATGTGCTGACGGATATGACGGCGAAGGACAAGGTCGGCAATACGCGCGATCTGCTGCTGTCAAAGTACATTCCGCTTTCGGCGATGATTCAGTTGTCGAATACTTCCATTCAATCCACTGTGCCAGGCACGCAGAATAACTCGGCGGGATTTCCGCAGCAGTTGAGTATTTTTCTGGCGGGTGCCTGGGCGTCGCACTTCGGCGGCCTCGCACAGATCACCTATACGCACGCTCAGAATTCCTTCGGCATGGACAACACCGACCTGCGTTATGCGAACCAGGGCAAGCTGGGCGGCAAAGACTGGCAGTATGGCGTGACAGCGAATAACAATCCGGGCGTTGAAGATATCTGGAACAGCACGCCGACATGGGGATTTCCGTGGATATCAACCGAGGCGGGAGTGAATCCGCTGGCCTCGCCCATCATTCAGAATCTCGGACAGGATGTGGCCGGCGTGGGCGGGTATGGGATGTGGGATGACCATCTGTATGGCGATCTCTCGATCTATCGCTCGGAACAAGCGGGCGTTTCGCCGCCGATCACTGGAGCAAATCAGAGTTACAACATCAACGGCGTGGCACCCTACTGGCGCACGGCGTGGCAGCAGAATTTTGGCGCGAATTATCTGGAGTTGGGCAGCTACGGGATGTATGTGCAGTCGTTCCCGAATGCGGTGTCGGGTCCGCAGGACAGGTATATCGATCCGTCGTTTGATTTTCAGTATGAGCGACCGTTCGGGCCGAACCTCCTGGACGCGCACGGGACGTGGATTCATGAGAGTTCGACGCTGAATGCGACGTTTGCTGCGGGTGGCGCGACGACAGCTGCCAACCACCTGAATACGCTGAAGCTGGACAGCACCTTTCACTGGCACTATCGGTATTCGCTCACGGGCGCGCTGTTCCAGACGACGGGCAACTCCGACGCGCTGCTGTATGCTCCCGCCGCAGTGACGGGCAGCCAGAACGGTAATCCGGATACGGCGGGCTACATTGCGCAGTTCGGCTACTGGCCGGTGCAGAATATCGACCTGACGATGGCGTACACGGGGTACACAAAATTCAACGGCGCGAGCAGCAATTACGACGGCTCGCATCGGAATGCTTCGGATAACAACACGGTGTATGTTGCACTGTGGCTGAATTTCTAGGAGGTCAAAAACATGGACAAACAGCAGGTGATTTCTTCCCCGGACGAAAAGGATGTGATTGTGATCAACCGGCGCTCGTTCATGGCCGCGCTGATGGGAATTGGCTCGGCGGCGATGGGCGCTTTGCTTGCGGTTCCGGTGCTGCGCTACGTGCTCTATCCGCTGTATGCGAAGGCTTCTGGAACGGAGTGGTCCGAAGTGGGTGCTGTGAGCGAGTTTGCCTCGGCAGCGGCTCCGGTGCGAAAGACAATTGACTTCGCGCAGCGCGATGGATGGCGCGAGGTGGTCAGTTCGCAGTCTGTGTATGTGCATCGGATGGAGACAGGCGAGCTGCGCGTGCTGTCGGCGATCTGTCCGCATCTGGGGTGCAGCGTCTCCTGGCAGCAGGGTCAGGATGAGTTTGTCTGCCCGTGCCACGGAGGTCGATTCCAGGCGAATGGCACGCATGTCTCCGGACCGCCGCCGCGCGGGATGGACGCTCTGCCGACGCGCGTAGTCAACGGAAAACTTCAGGTGCATTTTGAGTACTTCCGGTCGAATGTGCCGAACAAGGAAAGACTGAGCTGAGCGGAGGGAATGACGGTGAGCAACGACGAGCGTAACAAGGAAAGTGCGGAGTCGAGCCGACACGGAAGACTCTTCCGCTGGCTGGACAGGCGCGCCGATATTGACAAGCTGATGAAGGAGTCGCTGAACGAGCCGGTGCCGGGCGGCGCGCGTCTGGCTTACGTGTTCGGATCGGGGCTGCTGTTCATCTTCATCTCGCAGATCATCACGGGAATCTGTCTGGCGCTGTACTACGTGCCCTCGGCGGAGACGGCGCACACGAGCGTGGCGTACATCACGAAGCAGGTAGCGGCGGGCGCGTTTCTGCGCAGCCTGCACTCCTACGGATCCAGCGCGATGATCATCGTGCTGGTTCTGCATTTTCTGCAGACGTTTCTCTACGGCTCATACAAGGGGCGGCGCGAGCTGCTGTGGCTCTCCGGTGCGACGCTTTCGCTGTTTGTGCTGGGGATGGGGTTCACCGGGTATCTGCTGCCGTGGGACCAGAAGGCGTATTTCGCCACTGCAGTCGGCACGAATATCGTCGGCGAGATTCCAATGATCGGCAACTGGCTCACGCGCCTGCTGCGCGGCGGCGACACGATTGGCACGCTCACGCTTTCGCGCTTCTATGTGGCTCACGTCTTTCTGATTCCAGCGATGATTTTTCTCTTCATCGCGGCACATATTTTTCTGTTTCGCAAGGCTGGCGCGGCTGGGCCAATGAATGAAGACCCGGTGGAGCCGAAGATGCCCGCCGAGTATTTCTACCCGAAACAGGTCATCATGGACATGGCCTTTTCGCTGCTGTTGATGGCGGGACTGGGATTTCTGGCGTACTTTCATCCGGAGGGTCTGGGTCCAATTGCCAATCCGGCGGATACGCATTTCCTGCCGCGCCCTGAGTGGTATTACCTGCCGATGTTTGAGTGGCTGAAGTTCTGGGAAGGCCCGAAGGTTGTTTTCGCGGTGATTGTGGTTCCGGGCCTCCTGGCGGCGGGATTTTTCCTGATGCCGTTTCTGGATCGCGGACTGGAGCGCAGGCCGTGGCGCAGGCCGATTCCCGTGCTTGCCGTGGCCATCGTGATGGTGGGGATTGTATATCTGGGTATGCGTAGCGAGATGGATGATCGCGACGACCCGACGACGGCGGCGCAGCTTGCGTTGCAGGCCCAGCAGGAAAAAGCGTATTCCGCCGCGCCGTTTGAGCCGTATATTGAATCGCCTGGCGGCACGGGACCGGCTGTGCTGCCGAGCGGCCCGGTGAATCCGCTGGTGGCCCAAGGGCGCGGAATTTTTCAGGAACATGGCTGCTCGGGCTGCCACGGAGATGTGGGGCTGGGCGGAGTTGTGGGACCGAATCTGACAGGGATCACGACGAAGTTTCCCGAGGCACAGCTTGTCGATCTGTTGCATCATCCGAATGCACAGATGCGCGCGGGGAATATGCCGTCGGTGGATATTTCCGCCGATCAAATGAAGGCGCTGCTGGCGTACCTGGCCGTGATAGGAACGCCGATGGCGAATGTGCAGGCGTCGTTTGGAAACACGGCGACTGCGCCGTCGGCTGGCGCGCGAGCGCAGGCAGCAGGAGTGGCGGAATCAGCCCCGACAGCGCCGGGCGCGCCAGCAGCACCGGCGGCTTCTGCTGCGGCTGCGGCTGGAGCGCAGGTGTTTCTGGAGCATGGGTGCATTGGCTGTCACGGGCCGAACGGCAGTGGCGGACGCGCTCCGGCGCTGGCACCGCTCATTGCCTCGCTCAGCGATTCGCAGTTGCAGGCGCTGGTGCTGCATCCTAATGCGAAGATGACAAAGGGTGGAATGCCGCCGTTTTTCGGGAGTCCGGATCAACTGAGCGAGCTGGTGGCGTATCTGCGTACGCTGAAAGCTCCGGCGCAGAATTCTGCGCAGTTGGCATCGCAGTCAGCATCGTTGGCACCGATGCAGTCGTCGGTGCAGTATCCGGATATGGGTACGGCGACAGGCACATCGACAGGGGCAACAACGGGCAAGGCAGCCCCGGCTGCGCAGGAGGCTCAGGCGATGGTGGTCGCATCTGGGCAGGAAGTGGCCATGCCGGGCAGGCAGTATTTCCAGGATCTTGGCTGCGTGGCGTGTCACGGACCGAGTGGACAGGGAACAAAATTTGCGCCGTCTCTGATTGGCGTGAGCGCGAAATTTCCCGGCGACAAGCTGCCGTATCTGCTGCACCACATGACGCCCAAGATGCGTGCGGCGGGGATGCCGCAGATTACGCTGCCGGAGGCGCAGTTCAACCAGTTGGTGGACTATGTGCGAAGCCTGAAACCGGTTACTGCCACGATGCAGATGACGGCTGCGCAGGCCGGTGGTGGCGCTGCAAACGCGCGGCTGTCCTCCGCCGTTGGCGGTAGCGCAGGAGGCGCGAGTGTTACGGGTGCAGCGGTCGGCGGGCGGACGAGTGTGGCACAGAAGCCGGTCTGGCAGCCGTCGCAGCTCTCACCGCTGGCGCTGGATGGCAGACGGGTCTTCCAGCAGAATCGCTGCGAGACCTGCCATGGGGTAGATGGGCTGAATGGCACGGTGGCCGCGCCACCGCTGGCGGGAACCGCTTCGCTACTGCCAGCGGATTCGCTGGAGAGCCTGCTGCGGCACCATACGACGCGAATGCAGCGCGGCGGCATGCCGCTGACAAATATGAATGCCACGGATATGAAGGCGCTGGTTACATTCATACGCGCGATGCCAGCGACCTCAGGAGGGCAGTGAGGCGCGTTGACTGGCATCGAGGAAAACGCGGCTAAAAACGAATGGCGGAAGCAATGGATGCTTCCGTCATTCGTTTTACCAGACGTATTTACGGTGTTGCGGCGAGAGTATTGATCGCTGTGCGGGAACTGTGCAGGAGATGTGAAGCAGGTGCGTGAGAGTGGCTTGCGTGTATTGTTAGGGCAGCGATGAAATCGGCAATCACACGGCTTTCGAGCGCGCTCCCAGTGGTCTGGCTGGTGGTGTCGATTGTTTTTTTGTTGATTCATCTGGTGCCGGGCGATCCGGTGCAGCAGATGCTGGGCGACGGGGCGACGGCTGCGGATCTGTCGCGGCTGCGGCACCAGTATGGGCTGGACGAGCCGCTGTGGGCGCAGTATCTGCACTACTGGCGCAATGTGCTGCATGGGGATATGGGGCAGTCGATTCATCTGCATGATTCGGTGCTGCATCTGATTGTGACTCGGTATCCGTATACGCTGGCGCTGACGTTCTGCGCGCTGTTTGTGGCAGTGGCGCTGGCGCTGCCGGCGGGGGTTCTGGCGGCGATGCGGCGTGGAAGCTGGATCGACCAGGTTGTGGGTCTGGTGAGTCTGACGGGGCTTTCGACGCCTGCGTTTGCGCTGGCTCCGCTGCTGATTCTGGTGTTTTCAATTCAGCTTGGCTGGCTGCCTGTTTCCGGTGCCGGCGAGGGCAGCCTGTGGCATGTGACGAACTGGCCGTATCTGATTCTGCCAGCGTTTGGCATGGGCGCATCGCTGGCGGCGATTCTGACGCGCGTGATTCGCTCGACGATGCTGGAGGAACTGAGCCAGGACTATGTGCGCACGGCGCGGGCCAAGGGGCTGAGCGAGCGGCGTGTGGTCTATGGGCACGCGCTTCGGAATGCGCTGATTCCGGTGGTGACGGTGATTGGGTTGCAGTTTGGCGCGCTGCTGGCCGGGGCGATTGTGACGGAGACGATCTTCAGTTGGCCGGGGCTGGGTCGGCTGGTGGTGACTGCGATCTCTTCGCGCGACTACGCGCTGGTGCAGGGAGCGCTGCTGTGCATCGGGCTTAGCTATGTGGCGGTGAATCTGGTGACGGATCTTGCGTATCGCTGGATGGACCCACGCGTGAGAAGCTGACGCGAGGTTGATTTTTCGCTCAGGGATTGAACGGAGCGGCGGCGGGAACTGAATCGATGTGGGCGATTGCGGAGTGAGCCGCGTCCTCCAGCATGGCGAGCGTGAGCAGCAGGATGCGCTTGAGGCCGAGTTCGCGGTTGGTGGCCGAGTACCACTCGGCGCGCGTGTGCGGCGAGCCGCCTTCGCCGCCTGCGCCGAGCGAGATGGCGGGAATGCCGAGCGAGAGCGGCCAGTTTGCGTCCGTCGAGCCGAGGCGAGGGTCTGTGCGGAGCTGGAGATGGCGATCGACAGCGCGAAGCGTCTCCAGCAGCGGCGAATCGTCGGGCAAGGCTCCCGTGGGGCGGTCGCCGATTTTTTCAATGACGGACCGCAGCGGCGTGAAGGCGGCCTGTCGCCGCTGCGCGCTGTCTTTGGCAGCGGCGTTGGTCAGGTCCACGGCATCCTCGACGACGCGATGGAGCATGACCTCAAGACGGAGCAGGTCGGCGGGGTCGGTGGAGCGGAAATCGATGGTTGCGGAGGCGGATTCGGGGATGCTGTTGACGCTGGTGCCGCCGTGGATGGTGCCGACGCTGAAGGTGGTGCGATTGGCCTCGCTGGGCTGCGCTGCGGCGGCGAGTCGCGTGAGCGCATCACTGAGCGCGAGGATGGGGTTGGCGGTGCCAGCGTCGGTGAAGCTGTGGCCGCCGGGGCCGGTGATGCGCACCTGAAAACGGCGGCTGCCGAGGGCTTGTGTGACGGCGGATTCCGCGCCCGCGCCGTCGAGGACGATGTGGCTGGCGATGCGCGAGCGAAAGGGCGCATGCTGGTAGAGATGGCGCATGCCGCGCAGGTCGCCCTCACCCTCTTCCCCGACGTTGCCGACGAACCATAACTCGGCTGCGGGCTGGAGATTTGCCGCGAGCATGGCCTGTGCGATGGCGAGCAGGCCAATGACGCCGGTGGCGTTGTCGCAGGCTCCTGGCGCTTCGAGCCGGTCTTCGCGAAGCGCGGGCGCGAGCGGCGTTTCGATGGGAAAAACCGTGTCGAGATGAGCTGAAAGCAGCACGACTCGAGGCGATCGATTTGCTTCCACAGCGGCGCTGAGGGGAAGTCGCGCCATCACGTTGCCGACGGCGTCCGTGATGACGGATTCGAGGCCGAACAGGGCAAAACGTGCGGCGATCCACTCCGAACGCGCGGATTCGGCAAAGGGCGGCGCGGGGATGGCGACGAGTTCAGCCTGATCGCGGAGAAGCTGCTGGTGATGGAGATGGAACCAGCGGAAGGCTTCATGGACGGCGCGCTGCTCGGCCAGAGCGGTGATGCGTTCGTAGGCGGAGCGAGTGCAATGTTCGGCGCTGCGTTGAATTCCGCGTTGGATGGCGCGTTTTCTCATGATTGCTCCGCTGGAGCTGGATTTGTCTGTCCGGATGCGGGTTCGGTGGGTTGGGCATCGTATTCGACCGAGTGAAGGAAGAGTCCGCAGGCTGGCGCGGTGGGTCCGGCAGCGGAGCGCAGGCGTGCGGCGAGAATCCGTGGCATGGCGTCGGCAGGGAACTGGCCGCGGCCGATCTCCAGCATCGTGCCCACCAGATTGCGGACCATGTGGTGGAGAAATCCGCTGCCACGGACGCGGTAGACGAGCAGCTCGGGCGAGTCGAGAGTCCAGGTGCTCGAAAAGATCTGGCGGATGGTGGAGGGCGGTGCGGTTGTAAGTTGCGTGGCCGATGGCTGCGCGCTCTCTGAATCAGGGTCACGCGCGGCGAGGTCGGGGTCGCTGGCGGCGAAGGAGCGGAAGTCATGTTCGCCGACGACGGACTGCGCGGCGGACTGCATGGCAGCGAGCGCGAGCGGCCAACGGCAGGCGTGGACGAAGCGCGCGAGAAACGGCGGGCAGAGGGTGCCGCGATAAATGCGGTATTCGTAGGTCTTGGCGCGGGCGGAGTGACGAGCGTGGAAATCGTCGCCGACCGTGCATGTGGCGAGGACGCGGATCGAAGCGGGCAGGATGCGGTTGAGCGCGCGCTGGAGATTTTCGGCGGGAATGGGGCTGGTGAGCGGAAAGCTGGCGATCTGGGCGAGCGCGTGGACGCCGGCGTCGGTGCGGCCGGAGCCTTGCGGCAGCGGGGATTCGCCGAGGACGCGGCCGAGTGCGGATTGCAGTTCCCCCTGAACGGTGGAAACGCCGGGCTGGACCTGCCAACCGTGGAAGTCGGTGCCGTCATAGGCCAGCGTGAGTTTCCAGTTGGGCATGCGTTCTTTCCGTTGCTGGGAGATCGGAGCAGAGATGACGAGTGGCGTATGACGTGTTCAGGATGAGTCCTGTGGATGCGCAGGAACGTTCCTGGCGCGCCATGGGAGCATCTTCTGATTTTATGATGAAAACGGAACGAAGCATCTCCTGCAGGCCAGTAGTTGCGGGATGCGGTTTGCGGACGCGTAGTCGGGCGAAGGGAACGAAAGACCGCTGCGGTGCGTATAGCGTGGCAGAGATTGCTGGAGGATTGGCAGAGGCTGGCAGGGAACAGGCACGAAGCCGGGAACGGAAAAATGCGTCCCGAAACGCCTCTGTCGCGTCTCATGTGTATGTCCTCCGGCGTGAGAGCCGCAGTGCGTCAGCTTGTATGTATCCGGAAACAGGGAGAAGTGCATGGATTGGTTGAAGACGGATCGAGTGCTTGCGTCGGCGAGCAGCAGTGAGAGCAGAGCCAGGAAGAGTAGGACGGGCAGCCGTGCGGGTTCGCGGCTGCGCGCGACGGTCGTGGTGCTGCTGAGCCTGACGACGGCGATGCCGCCGGGACTTTTTGCTCAGAACACGAAGCCGACATCGGGCGACAAAATTTACAATGATTTGCCGACTGCGCCGGTGCCTGCGCCAACCGTGCCGCTGTTTCTGCGCAGCACGAGAGTGAACTACGGCAAGGCTCGGACATTTTATAACGATCTGCCGGGGCTGTATGCTCCGGTGCATGCGCCGCGCGCCAGCTTCATGAACTCGGTGCGGCTGACCGATCTTGTGAAGAATGGCAAGATTTACCTGAGCCTGAGCGATGCGCTGACGCTGGCGCTGGAGAACAACTACGATCTGGCGATTGCGCGCTATAACCTGGATATCGCGGATACGGATATTCTGCGCGCGCGGGCTGGCGGCGTACTGCTTGGTGCGCCCGCTGCGCTGGTGACGAATACGCTGGGCGGGGCTTCGCAGACGCTGACGGCGACAGGCGGCGGACCAGGCGGCAGCGCGGCCAGCGCGGCGACGGGCTTTGGCGGCATCTCGCAGTCGGCGGACGGAGCGGGACCGCTGCCGGAGGCGAATATCGATCCGACGGTGACAACGACTGTTCAGCTTGAGCGTGCAAATCAGCCGCAGTCGAACATTTTGTTTTCCGACGGCAAAAGCTCGTTGAATCAGAATACGGATCAGTACAATTTTGGATACAACGAGGGATTCTTCTGGGGATCGCAGATGGCTGTCACCCTGACCAACTCCCGGGTCACCTCTGACAACCCTTTCTTCCCTTACAGTCCGCTGCTGACTTCAGTGTTCAAGGCGCAGGTGACGCAGCATCTGCTTCAGGGCGCGGGATGGTGGGTGAACCGGCGTCTGATTCAGGAGTCAGTCTATGATCGTCGCTTGTCCGATTCCAGTTTCCGTCAGCAGGTGCTCTACACCGTGAATCAGGTGGAAAACATCTACTGGGCTCTGGTGGAGGCGTATCAGGACTTGCAGGCAAAAGAGCGCGCTCTGGAGCAGAGCACGCAGGTAGATTCGGATGACCGCAAGCAGCTTGCGATTGGCACGATGGCACCGCTCGATGTGATTACTGCGGACTCCGCCGTGGCCAGCGACAAGCAGGCGCTGATCAGCTCGCAGAGCAATCTGGAGTATCAGCAGCTCATCATGCTGCAGGCCATTGCGCGGAACCTGAATGATCCAACTCTGACGAATGCGCAGATCATTCCGACGGATCGCGTGGACCTGACGCCGCTGCCGGAAGAAAGCCAGAGCGTGGATGATCTGGTGCAGGAAGCATTCAAGCGGCGACCGGAACTGGAGCAGGCGACGCTCTCGCTGAAGAAGGATCAGATTACGATTCGTGGCGCGCGGAATGCGCTGCTGCCGTTGGTGGACGCCTACGCATTTTACGGTTCGAGTGCACTGGGCGGCTCTCAAAGCCCCAGCTGTCTGGAAGGATTTGGCCCTAGCGCGGCAGCCTGCCCGCCTGGGACATTTGCGACGATCCCAACCACGACAACTCTGAATAATCTATTCAATAGCTCTGGTTCCGACAAAGGCGTTGGGTTTAATGTGACGATTCCGCTGGGTAATCGTGTGGCGCAGGCGGAACAGTCGCGGGCGCAGCTTGAATATCGACAGGCTCAGCTTCGCCTGGAGCAGCTTTACACGCAGATCCGCATGCAGTTGGTGAACCAGAAGTTTGCGCTGGTGAACGACCGCGCGGCGGTGCAGGCGGCAGAAGCGGCACAGGTGCTGGATCAGCAAAGTCTGGACGACGAGAAGAAAAAGCTAAAGCTGGGCGCTTCCACCACTGCGCTGGTCTTGCAACAGGTGCGCAACCTGGCCACGGCCGACGACAACCTGACCGACGCGCAGGTGGCCTATGCGCGGGATCGCGCGGAGTTGTTCCAGCTTGTGGCGACGACGCTGGAGCACTACGGCATCAATATGCAGGATGCGACGACAGGCAACGTGGGCGCGCAGCCGACGATACCGGGTCTGCGCACGGCAAGGCCAAGCAAGGAGCCGACGATGCCTTCGCCGGGCGGGATGCAGTAAAACCTCGTCGCAAACGAGAAAACAGATGTCCGCGCCTGAATTGGCGCGGGCATTTTTGTTGCTCGAAACGGAGGTGCGTCGATTTCGCGCGCGATCTCCTGCTCGGCTCAGCGCTCGGCGAGGAAATCCAGCATGGTGAAGAACTCCGGGAAGCTGATGGCGGCGGATTCCGCGCCGCGAATGAGGGTTTCTCCGCTGGCGCGCAGCCCGGCCACACTGAAGGCCATGGCGATGCGGTGGTCGCCGCCGGCTTCGATGGCGGCGCCGTGGAGGGATTGGCCGCCGGGAACGTCGAGGCCGTCTTCGTGCTCGGTGACTTCCGCACCCATGGCACGGAGGTTGGCGACGGTGAGCGCGATGCGGTCCGATTCCTTGACGCGCAGTTCCCTGGCGTCGCGGATGCGGATGCCGCCGCGTGAGTAGGGCGCGATCGCCGCTAGCACCGGCAGTTCGTCAATCAACTGCGCGGCGAGCGAGCCGGTGATTTCCGTGGCCCCGAGGCCTTCGGGCGGGGCTGTGATCTGGACCGTGCCGACGAGTTCGGCGTTCTGCTCTTCAAGATGGAGGACGGCGATCTGCGCGCCGAAACTGGTGAGCGCGTCGAGCAGGGTGGCTCGCGTGGGGTTGAGGCCGAGGCCGTCGATGAGCAACTGCGAACCGGGAAAAAGCGCGGCAGCGCAGAGGAAAAAAGCTGCGGAAGAAATGTCGCCGGGGACGGTGGCCGTGATGGCGGAAAGCGACTGCGGGCCGGTGACGGAGACGGAGTTGAGGCCGTCGGCGAGCGAGCGCTCAATGCGCGCGCCAAAGGCTCGCAAGGCGAGTTCGCTGTGGTCGCGGGTGCGGACGGCTTCGCGGACGGTGGTGGTGCCGGTGGTTTGAAGGCCGGCGAGCAGGATCGCTGTCTTGACCTGTGCGCTGGGCACGGGCGTGGTGAAGTCGATGGGCCGCAAGGATCCGCCGCGCAGGGTGAGCGGCGCGTGGCCGTCGGTGAGTGTGAGCGCGGCACCCATCTCGGCGAGCGGCTTGCGGATGCGCTCCATCGGGCGGCGCGAGAGCGAGGCGTCGCCGATGAGGGTGAACTCGCCGGGCTGCGCGGCAAGCAGGCCGGAGAGCATGCGCATGGTGGAGCCGGAGTTGCCGCAGTCGAGCGGCTCGGCGGGCGGGCGGACGTGGCCGCCGACGCCGGTGATCTCCACGGTCCCGTCTTCGAGCCGGTTGACGCTGGCTCCGAGCTGGGTCATGCAGGCGAGCGTGGAGGCGCAGTCGGCGCCTGTCGAAAAATTCTGAAAGCGCGAGACGCCGCTGGCAAAGGCGGCCAGCATGCCGTAGCGGTGGCTGATGGATTTGTCGCCGGGCAGACGGATGGAGCCGAGAATGTTTTTGGCGGGGCGGATGAGGCGCTCTTCAGTGGCAGTGTGCACGGAAACTCCGGGAGAAATCGATATGAATCAGTGTAACGAATGAGAGAGTCGTCCGGGGTCAGGGTGAAGGCTGAAAGGATCGCTGTTGTAGTGCGGCCTTTTAGCAGAAGACAGAGTCATGCCATGACAGCGGAATCGGGATGCTGAGATGGGAGCGTGGATGTTGACGCTGGACGGCGAGCTGGGCTAATGTTCGGGTACTGACGGTTCGTTGCAGTCACCCTCTGGTTGGCCTGTGGATGCAAGAGGATGCACGGTATCCATTTCTTCAGAGCAAATGCCGGGCCTGCTGCGCGGTGATTTATGCAGGCGGTGTGTCGGAGTTTATTCTGGGAAATCTCCGGTGAAAGGATACTGTCCTCCATGACATTTCGGAATTCGTTTTGCGCGTCTCGTGCGGCGGCGTGTGCGGTGGTGTTGCTGGCGATGGTTGGGCTGTGCGGCGTCGCGTCGCGGGCGCAGACGGAGAAGAATGTGCAGGTTGGGAAGCCAGCCGGGAAAGGTGACGATCTGGGCCTGAGCGGATTTGGCGCGCTATCCTCCGGGATGGCGACGTTAAACGGCGAGTCCCAGAGCACTGCCGATGCAGGCGGAGGGATGCTTGAGTTTCGCCAGATACGGAGCAGGATGGTGGGTTTTGAAGCCACGTATTCGCTGCAGCGGGCCAACCAGTTCTTTCGCTTCACGGGGCCGTTCCCCGTTATTCCGGTTTGCAATCGACCTCCCTGCGTCATTGGTGCGACAGGCCCCTCCACTACCTCGGTTTCTGCGATGACGCATGAGGTCAGCGGGGACTGGATACTGACCTCGATGGAAAAGAACGTGGAGTTTTTCATGGTGGTTGGTGTCGGTGGGCGGATTACCGTGCCGACGAATAGCTCCATCGGCTTGCAAACCTCCACCTCGACAACACTGAGTTATATCTACGGCTTCGGTGCCGACTGGCAGTTTCGGCCACGATGGGGTTTGCGTCTGCAATACCGCGGGGATATTCACAAGGTGCCACAGGTGGTCAGCGAAGAAGTGACGCCTTTTTCGGGTGGCCCCGTGCCTGTCAATGCCCAAAGCGGGTATGAGCACGATGCCGAGCCGATGGTGGGCATCTACTACCGCTTCTGAGGCATTGGCATGCAGTCCTTGCATGGAGCAGCTGCGCGCTTTGCGCGCCACGGCCATCCATTGCCGCTTCCGTTGGTCGCGGGCTGGCTCTGGCGGACGGTGAAGCGGAAGAAGCAATCGTTTCAAGGTAACAGTATTCTATTCAGCGCTTTGGGCTTCGTTTTGGCGGGTTACTGATTTGCTATTAACCCGGTTACCCGCCCAGGGGGGTGGTATTAATTTTCTTGCCAACGAAAATGCGGCGAAATGTTTACTGGTTCGTTATCTTATGCGCTTGTCTGAATCCCGTTCCCGGGCACAGGACGACGCGGAAAACTCAGTATGGCATAAACAGGAATAATTGCATGCCAACTTTGGGAAGGAAATTTTCCGGGGTTGGGTGGGGTGGAAGCTGTCGCTGGCCAGTCGTCAGGGGTCAGAAGCGGAAGCTCGGAAGGGCAGGCGGCATAGCATGCAGCAGCCGCGCGTTCGCGCGTTTGCCGCTCCCGTTGGTCGGCATTGCATGCAGCAGACGCGCGTTCGCGCAGCGGTCGCTCCCGTTGGTCGCGAGTTGGCGTTTGCGGAGGTTGACGGGAACAGCAGATTCCCTGCGGGAATGACAACAAGAACGGCAAGGGCAAGAACAAAGGCAACGACAGCTCTGGCATCGGTTCGTCCCACCCAGGCGTAGCTTGGATGGGGCACCCGGATTGGCTGAGGACGATGGGAAAGCAAAAACAAGAACAGAAGCAGATTCCCTTCGGGAATGACAACCAGAAAAGCAAAGGCAACGGTGTTGCTGACGGCTGACGACTGACGACTGAGCAGCAGATTCCCTGCGGGAATGACAACCAAGAAAGGCAAGGTCAACCACAACGGGGCATCGCGGTTGCCCTGATCCCTGACGACTGATCCCTGACGGCTGACCCCTGACGGCTGACCCCTGACGGCTCGTGCTTACTGCATTGGGACTTCCGTGGAGTCGGCGGAGGTGGGTTTGTCGGGCAGGAGGGTGTCGAGGAAGAGCAGGCATGCACCGAGGACGATGGCGGAGTCGGCGAGGTTGAAGTCTGGCCAGTGGTAGCGGACGATGTGGACCTCGATGAAGTCGATGACGGAGCCGTAACGTAGGCGGTCCCAGGCGTTGCCGAGCGCGCCGCCGAGGATCATGGCCAGGGCGAAGGTGGTGAGGGTGAGGCGGCGACCGAGGCGGATGAGCACGGCGAGGATGGCCAGCGAGGCGGCGAAGGAAAACGCGACCAAGGCCCAGCGGACACGCTGCGGGGTGGTCGAGTCTGCGAAGAGCGAGAAGGCTGCGCCTTCGTTGAAGACGTGGGTGATGCGGAAGACGCGCGGGAGGACGACGATGGCGTGGCCGACGGCGATGTGGACGCGGACCCATTGCTTTGAGACGCGGTCGAGGATGAGCACGGCGAGCGAGACGGCGAGGAGCCAGGGTAGACGGGATTTCGGGGTGGTCATTGAGCGGACTCCAGGGATGCTGCGGCTGTCGGGATTGCGGGTGGCGGGATGTTCATGGCGCGCAGCGCGGCGTGGCAGCGGTCGCAGACGCCTTCCCATGCTCCGTAGGGGCTGACGGCGGGCATGAAGTTCCAGCAGCGGTTGCAGCGGAAGCCGGCGGCGGGCAGGACGGCGACGCGGAACTCCGAGCCGGGATGGACGGTGACGCGGGAGACGTTGAGGATCTCCTTGAGGTCGGCGGCGTACCTCTGAAGCAGGGCGAGCGGTTCGGCGCTGGCGGAGATTTCCAGTTCCGCTTCAAGAGATTTGCCGATCTCTTTGTTTTGGCGTGAGTTTTCGAGTGCGATGAGAGCGGTGTCGCGGAGTTCGAGCAGGGATTTCCACTCGGCGAGGATGGGAGCCGGATCGTCGGGGTAAAGGTCGGCGGGAGTGGGGAAAAGCGTGAGGTGGACGCTGGCGGCGCGGCTGGGGAGGGCGGGAAGGTAGCCCCAGACCTCCTCGGTGGTGAAGCTGAGGATGGGTGCGAGCAGGCGGGTGAGGGCTTCGGTGATCTGCCAGAGGGCGGTTTGGGCGGAGCGTCGCGCGGGTGAGGACGGGGCGAAGGTGTACATGCGGTCCTTGAGCGCGTCGAGGTAGAAGGCCGAGAGGTCGGCGATGGCGAACTCGTTTACGGCGTGGTAGATGCGGTGGAATTCGAAAGTGCTGTACCAGGCCAGAACGCGCTCGGTGAGGTCGCGGGTGCGGGCCAGCATGTAGCGGTCGAGCGGGAGCAGTTCGTCGAAGCTGACGGCGTGGGCTGAGGGGTCGAAGCCGTGGAGGTTGCCGAGCAGGAAGCGGAAGGTGTTGCGAAGCTTGCGGTAGATTTCGGCGCAGCGCTTCATGAGGTTGTCGCTGGCGGCCATGTCTTCGCGGAAATCGACGGAGGCGATCCAGAGGCGGACGATTTCGGCACCCATTTTTTCAGCGACTTCGACGGGATCGACGCCGTTGCCGAGGGATTTGGACATGGCGCGGCCCTGTTCGTCGAGGGTCCAGCCGGCGGTGGCGACGTGGGAGTAGGGCGCGCGGTTGCGCAGGGCTACGGAGGCGAGCAGCGAGGAGTGGAACCAGCCGCGATGCTGGTCGCCGCCTTCGAGGTAGAGGACGGTGCGGTCGGGGCGGTTGTAGAGGTCGCGGAGGTCGGGGTCGGATTCGGCGACGGCGTGCCAACTGGAGCCGGAGTCGAACCAGACGTCGAGGATGTCGGTTTCCTTGCGGAATTCGGCGTTGTTGCAGTGGGCGCAGCGGGTTTCAGGGGAGATGAGGTCGGCGACGGCGACCTGGTGCCAGGCTTCGGCACCGGATTGCTCGAAGAGGGCGACGATGCGGCGGTTGAGCGCGGGGTCGAGGTGGGGCTGGTTGCAGGCGGCGCAGAGCAGGACGGCGATGGGCACGCCCCAGATGCGCTGGCGGGAGATGCACCAGTCGGGGCGTGTGGCGATCATGTTGGTGATGCGCTCCTGGCCCCAGGCGGGATCCCAGGTGACGCGGTCAATCTCTTCTATCGTGCGCTGGCGGAAGGTGGTTTTGGAGCCGTCGGCGCGGGTGACCGGGGTTTCGAGGCCGATGAACCACTGTTCGGTGGCGCGAAAGATGACGGGCTTGTGGCAGCGCCAGCAGTGGGGGTAGGAGTGGTGAATATCCTGCTGGGCGAGGAGCGCGCCGCGCTGGCGGAGCAGGTCGAGGATGAGGGGGTTGGCGGCGAAGACTTTTTTGCCGTCGAAGGCGGGGGGTTCGGGTTCGGTCCAGACGGCGGGATCGACGCGGAGGACGCCGGCGTTGTCGACGCGGCAGGTGGGGTCGAGGTGGTAACGGACGCCGGTGTAGAAGTCGTCGGCACCGTGGGAGGGTGCGGTGTGGACGGCTCCGGTGCCCTGGTCGGCGGTGACGTAGTCGGCGACGACGCCGAGGACGGAGCGGCTGAGGAAGGGATGCTGGTAGGTGGAGTGTTCGAGCGATGCTCCAGAGATTCTGGCGATCTCGCTGAATCCTTGCAGGTTGCAGGATTCGATGACCTGCGCGGCGAGCGCTGCGGCGACGAGGTAGACGGGGCCGTCGGGCGCGGCGAGGGCGATGTATTCAAAGGCGGGATGGAAGGCGATGGCCAGCGAGGCGGGCAGGGTCCAGGGGGTGGTGGTCCAGATGATGGCGAAGACCTGGCGGCCGGCGAGCGCGGGGCTGAGGGATTCGGCGCTGGAGGTGAGGCGGTAGCGGACGTAGACCGAGGGGCTGGTGTGCATCTCGTACTCGATCTCGGCGTCGGCAAGGGCGGTGCGGTCGTGGATGCACCAGTAGACGGGCTTGAGGCCGCGGTAGACGAAGTTGCCCTGGAGGAAGCCGTAGAAGGTTTCGAGGGTGCGGGCTTCGTAGTCGCGGGACATGGTGGTGTAGGGCGTGCGCCAGCGCCCGAAGCAGCCGAGGCGGACGAACTGGGAGGTCTGGAGATCGACGAAACGCTGGGCGTAGGCGCGGCAGGCGGCGAGGACGTCGGCGGGCGGCATTTCGAGCTTTTTGCGGCCAAGCTGCTCGTCGACCTTGATCTCGATGGGCAGGCCGTGGCAGTCGTAGCCGGGGACGTAGGGCGCGTTGAAGCCGGCCATGGTTTTGGACTTGACGACGAAGTCCTTGAGTCCCTTGTTGAGGGCGTGGCCGAGGTGGAGCGGTCCATTGGCGTAGGGAGGGCCGTCGTGGAGCAGGTAGGTGGGTCGGGGATGTCCGTTGACGGGCTGTTGGGCGGAGTGACGGAGCTGGCCGTAGAGGTCGATCTCGTCCCAGAGGGCGAGCTGCTGCGGCTCGCGCTGGGGCAGATTGGCCTTCATGGGGAAGTCAGTCTGCGGGAGGGTGAGGGTGGACTTGAGTTCGGGCACGATGGGGCTGGCGTTGGAGTGAGTGGATTGCATGATGTCGAAATTCCAGTGTAAATCGATGGCGGTGGAAAAATCCGGTGACTTGAGCGGCGGGGTTTCGTCTATTGTGAAGAGAGTAGTTCGCGGAAGACAGCGACGGGCTGCATCCAGCATAATAAACAGATGGGCTGCGCGGCGAGAGTGGCGCGGTGGGAATGACTGAGCGAAAGCGCTCAGGCAGGGATGCTCAGGCAGAAATGCTTCGGCAGAAATGGTTTTTCCGGGGAAATCCCCGACCCTGGAGATGATGGACAACGATGACGAACGACTTGATGAATCCACCGGAGGAAGAGCTGGAGACGGCGGAGCCGGTGAGTCGGCAGGCGGCAGAGACGCGCGTGGACGACGGGCTGGAGGCGCTGACGGGGAAGGCGTTTCAGCAGAAGAATCTGTTTGCCGAGTTGTATGAGAATCTGTACGACGCGCTGTTTCCGCCGAAGCTGCCACCGCTGGAGCTGACGAGCAAGCCGGTTCCGGTGAAAGACCCGCTGGCGACGGAGAAAAACCCGGCGTCGTATGCGATTTCGGCGGTGATCAATGCCGGGATTATTGCGTTCTTTCTGTTTGCGTTTCGTCACCAGATTGTGAAGGCGGTTGCGCCGAAGCTGACGAACCTGGGCGATATACAGATTTCAGCGTGGAAGCCGATGACGCCGCAGTCGGGCAAGATGGGCGGCGGCGGCGGCGGCGGCGATCATGACGTGGTGAGCGCGATCAAGGGGCACCTGCCGAAGATTGAAAAGAATCCGATCGAGACGCCGCAGGTGATTCGCAACGACCATCCGAAGCTGGCGATCGAGCCGGCGATCAACGTGCAGCAGAACATCAAGCTGCCGGATAATCCGATGCTGCCGAATGTGGGGATGCTGGATTCGACGAACAAGGTGGTGCTGTCGAATGGGCAGGGCGCGCATGGCGGAATGGGGTCTGGCGCGGGCGGCGGACTGGGCAGCGGCAGCGGGAATGGTCTGGGAGCCGGCTCGGGCGGGAACATGGGCGGCGGTGTCTATCAGGTGGGCAACGGGATTTCGGCGCCTCAGGTGACGTATTCGGTGGAAGCGGAGTTCTCCGACGAGGCGCGACGCGCGAAGTATGAAGGCACGGTGCTGATCGGGCTGATCGTGGACGCGCAGGGCAGGCCGCAGAATGTGCATGTGGTGCGTTCGCTGGGGATGGGCCTGGACGAAAAGGCGCTCGAGGCCGTGCGGCAGTATCGCTTCAAACCGGCGTTTGATCGGGCGCTGGGGAAGCCCGTGCCGGTGATGATTAACGTCGAGGTGAACTTCCGCCTGTTCTGACCACTGCGTGGGGCAGCCGCGCGCTTTGCGCGCCACCACCATTCGTTGCCGCTTCCGTTGGTCGCGGGTGGGGTTTGGCTGAGGCTGACGGGAACAGCGGATTCTCTTCTGGGATGACAACCGGAAAAAGCATTGGATTAAGCGGATGTACGCTTTGCGCCTCGGCTGCTTCGTTGTTGATCGGAGTTTGCGCGGTGTCTGGTTTCGCCGGAGCGGATGCGTCGGCGATACCCAGGGGCAAGCGGAGCGTCGTCAGCCGAGGACGATGGTGGGCTGGAAGAGCGTGCCGGCGATGCGGTGGGCGATGGCGACGAGGTCGTCGCGGCTGCGGAAGACTTTGACGGTGGGTGCGAGGGTGAATTCGGGCAGATTCACCTGAGCGCCGTTGCAGAGGCGACCGAGGGTGAACTCGTCGGCGGTGACCGAGGGGAACTCGGGCAGCATGAGGCGAGGGTGGATGCAGAGTTGGGCGATGGCTTCGTGAGCGGGGCTGCTGGCTGAGTCCTTGGTCTCCGGGCTTGCCGCGTTTTCGGCGGCGAGGCGTTCGAGCGCGGCCAGCGGGTGGGACTGGGTGAGCGTGAAGACTCCGGCCTGGGTGCGGCGGAGCGTGGCGAGATGAGCGCCGCAGCCGAGAAGCTGGCCGAGGGAGTGGGCGATGGAGCGGATGTAGCCGCCGGAACTGACGGTGAGGGTGAAGGTGGCGCGGTCCTCGGCGAATGATTCGATCTGGAAATGCGAGACGCGAATCGGCACCGGCTTCAGTTCGACGGGCTTGCCCTGGCGCGCGAGCTGGTGGGCGGGCGTGCCGGAGATTTTTTTGGCGGAGTAGGCGGGTGGGGTTTGCAGGATGTCGCCGAGGAAACTGGCTGCTGCGGCGTGGAGCTGAGCTGCGGTGAAGGCGATGGGCTGCGCGGGGGTGGTGGGCGTGCCGTCGGCGTCCCAGGTGTCGGTGGCGAAGCCGAAGCGGATGGAGCCGGTGTAGGTTTTTTCGGCGGCGGCGAAGAACTGAGCCAGGCGCGTGAAGCGGCCAAGAAGGACGGGCAGGACGCCGGTGGCAAGCGGGTCGAGCGTGCCGAGATGGCCGATGGAGCGCTCGCCGGTGATGCGGCGCAGGCGGTGGATGGCGTCGTGGGAGGTGATGCCGGAGGGTTTGTCGAGGATGAGGAGACCGTTCACTTTATTACTGTAACGGTTGGGCGGGGTGTATAGCCGGACAGTGGTCGCGCATACTATCGACTGCGAATTTGGTGAATCTGGAGGTTTCAGCAGTCATTTGCTGGCTAGTTTTTCAATAGAGGCAGAAGCAGATTCCCTTCGGGGCATTGCATGCAGCAGATGCGCGTTCGCGCGGTGGCCGCTCCCTTTGGTCGCGGGCGGGCTGTCGCTGAGGTTGATCGGAAAAGCAGATTCCCTTCGGGAATGACAACAAGAAAGGCAAAGGCAACGGTGTTGCTGACGACTGATCCCTGACGACTGACGACTTAGAAGCAGATTCCCTTCGGGAATGACAACAAGAAAGGCAAGAGCAAGGACAGCGCTGACATCGGTTTTACCCACCCAAGTGGAAGCTCAGATGGGGTAGTCGCGCATCGGAATAGGGGCTTTGCAAAGGTCAGGCGAGGTTGGCGCGGATGGCGAGGGATTCGGCGACTTTGGCGAGGCGTGTGTCGGTTGTCCAGAGCAGTGTGCCGGGTGTTGCGAGGCAGGATGCGATGAGATGGGCGTCGGTGAGGCCGATTCCTTTGGCATGGAGAGCGCGGGTTTCGATCATGTGGCGGACGTCGCGGAGATCGACGGTGCGAAGGTGAGGCATACTGTCGAGTTTTGCCAGCGTCGATGGCCGGTCATGCAAGGAGCCGAGAGCGAGTTCGGCGACGAGAAATGGGTGCATGACGACCTGATTGTTTTCCAGCAGCTTGCGCAACTGCGGTTTGCGGAGTCGAAAGAAGTCGATCCAGATGTTTGTGTCGGCGAGAATCACAGGGTTACAGTTGATCCACTCGGAGCCGCTTCACGTAGTCGAGGTCTGGCATGGTGCCTTCGAGCGCGGCGAGGCTGCGGGAGGCTTCTCTTTCAATCAGCGCTTTGAGGGCTTCGCGGAGCAGCGCCGTGCGTTCGGAGACGCCGCTGTATTCCTGGGCGCGGCGCAGCAGGTTGTCATCGAGCGAGACGGTGGCGCGCATTGCAGTTCTCCTCTGCATTGATTCTATCACCAGAATGGTGATGTTTTTGGTGCATCGATTGCAGACTATTTTTAGAGGGAATGGCTGAGGTGCGGGTGAGGTTTGGCGGTGGGGTGAGGGTGGGCGTAGAATTTGGCTCTGCCGCTGGGCGCGTGGACGCTGGTGGCGAGGAGATGGCGATGATGCGGAAGCGGAGCTTGAGGGCGCGGATGGTCGCGGTGGTGGTTGGCGGGGCGCTGAGCGGGGCGTTTTGCGGGGTGCTGAGTGGGCCGATGGCGCGGGCGCAGGCCGGGATGACGGCGGCTGCCGCGCCGATGAGCGTGCAGGCGGTGGAGGCTGCGGATGCGGGTCGGCTGGGCGAAAAGTTTACCGCGCTGGCCGGGGCGATGGCGGGCAAGTATGACTGGCGTCCGATGGAGGGCGTGCGGTCGGTGAGCGATGTCTTCAACCTGATGCTGCGCGAGAACGGGATGCTGACGCGGGTGTTGACGGGCGGGCCGATGATGGGTGGCGCGAAGATGGAGCCGGTGAGCGATCCGGCGAAGATGCAGGATGCGCTGCGGAGTTCGTATGCGGCGTTGCAGAAGACGATCAGCGGGATGACGGACGGGCAGATGCAGGAGACGGTGAAGATGTTTGGGCGGGAGATGACGAAGCAGACGGCGCTGCTGATGCTGCTGTCGGACCAGCACGAGCATCTGGGTCAGTCGATTGCGTATGCGCGGACGAATCATGTGGTTCCGCCGTGGTCGGTGAAGCACTGAGGCAGGCCTGAGCGGAGACGGATGGCGCGCCGCGGGAGGGATTTCAGCGGCGCGTCCTTCGCTGGAGTGTGCGCGATGGGGCTGGACCGGTATGATGATGGATAACGAATACTATCCAGGGCGAGTCGAAGAGAGAGACGCCTGAAAAATCGGACGGACAGAGAGTTGATGAAGAAGCAGTGTGTTTGGCTGGGCACGATGGTGCTGATGGCGGCGGGTGTGGTCGCGTGGTCGCAGGCCGGTCAGCAGGGGCCGTCGCCGGTGAACTCCGATTACGTGAATGCGACGGGGATTGCCGTGGATGGCCACGGGAATCTGTACGTGGCGGACGCGGGCGCGGCGCAGGTGGACGAAGTGGAAGCGGGAACGGGCGGCGCTGCGGCGGGCACGGTGTCAGGCAGCTCGACGGTGGTGACGGTGGGGTCCGGGTTTACGAAGCCGACAGGCGTGGCCGTGGACGGGATGGGCGATGTGTTTGTGGCCGATGCCGGAGCGGGGAAGGTTTTTGAGATTGAGGCCGGGACAGGCGGCGCTGCGACGGGCACGGTGAACTCCGGCTCGACGGTGATGGCGGTGGGCGCGGGGTTCATGCAGCCGGCGGGCGTGGCCGTGGATGGGCATGGGGATGTGTTTGTGGCGGACCCGGCGGCGCTGGCGGTGGAGGAGATTGAAGCGGGGACGGGCGGTGCGGCGGCGGGCACGGTGAACTCCGGTTCGACGGTGATGGCGGTGGGCGCGGGATTTTCGCAGCCTTCGGCGGTGGCGGTGGATGCGTCGGGGAATGTGTATGTGGGCGATCCGGGCAGCAAGAAGCTCTATGAGATTGAAGCGGGAACGGGCGGCGCGGCGACGGGGATTGTGAACTCCGGCTCAACGGTGGAGACGCTGACGCCGACGAATGTGGACCCGGTGGGCGTGGCGGTGGACGCGACGGGGGATGTGTTTTTTGCCTCGCCGGTGCCGGGTGGTGTGTACGAGATTCTGGCCGGGACGGGCACGGCGGCGGCGGGGACGGTGAATGCGTCGTCGAGCGAGGTGGCGCTGGGACAGTGGACGACGGAGCCGATGGCGCTGACGGCGAATACGTCGGGCGAGGTGTTTGTGGTGGCCTCGGATGCGGTGTGGGAGGTTGCTGCGAACTCGAGCAGCGGCGCGACGCCGGTGGGGAACCTCACGCTGACGGTGAACCAGGGAACGAGCACGGTGGATACGAAGCAGGGAGACACGGTGACGGTGCCGTTCAGCGTGAATTCGACGAATGCGTTCACGGGGCTGGTGACGATGAGCTGCGCGCCGGGCGCGGGCTACACCTGCTCGATCAGCCCGACGAGCCTGTCGCTGACGGCGGATGCGACGGTGAGCGGGACGCTGACGGTGACGCCGACGACGACGGCGGCAGCGCAGGAGCCGGTGAGCAGTCGTGGAGCGGGCGCGCTGGCGCTGGCTTCCCTGCTGTGGATGCCGGGGCTGCTGCTGGGCGGGCTGGCCTTCCGCAGGAAGCTGGCGGCGACGACGCGCTGGATGATCGTGGGTGGGCTGATGGTGCTGGGCATGAGCGCGCTGACAGGCTGCTACACGAATCCGGTTTACACGACAAAGACGACGAGCTTTCAGGAGACGGTGCTGGTGACGGCGACGAGCGGGTCGGTGCAGCAGTCGGTTCCGCTGTATCTGCAGGTGCAACTGTCGACGCCGATCATCGGAACGAGCGCGAAGGGAAGCACGGGCGGCGGGAACTGAAGGCGGTGGAGGGAAAGAGAAGAGCGCGCAACGGCTTGACCGTTGCGCGCTTTCGTTTGAGGGGTTTCAGAGCGATGCGCTGCCGGTGGGCTGGCGGATGAGCGACAGGAACTCGGCGCGCGTCTGTGGATCGCGGTAGCAGCCGACCATGGTGGAGGTGACGGTGGTGGACTGCTGTTTTTCGACGCCGCGCATCATCATGCACATGTGGCGGGCCTCGATGACGACACCGACGCCGCGCGGCTCGATGGCTTCATGAATGGCGTCGGCAATCTGGCGCGTGAGACGCTCCTGAACCTGAAGTCGGCGCGCGAAGACTTCGACGAGACGCGGGATTTTGCTGAGGCCGATGACCTTGCCGTTGGGGATGTAGGCGACGTGGACACGGCCGTAGAAGGGCAGCATGTGATGTTCGCAGAGGGAGAACATTTCGACATCCCTGACGATGACCATCTCGTCGTAATCGACATCAAAGAGCGCGCCGCGGAGGATCTGCGTGGGGTTCTGGGTGTAGCCCCTGGTGAGAAAGCTCATGGCCTTTTCGACGCGGCCGGGAGTGGCGAGCAGGCCGTCGCGGTCGGGGTCTTCGTGCATGCGGGCGATCAGTTCGCGGTACAGCTCCTGGGTGGAGTAGTGAGCGAGCGACGGCGGCGCGGCGTGGCCGGACTGCGCGTCAATGAGCGCGGAGACGGATTTGGGCGATTTGGGTACGACGACGGCGTGAGCCATGGTGGTTGATCCTCAGTTACGGCACTTGGCAGCGGCGCGAGCCGCGAGCTGATGGTGCGGGGTTGTCCCCGGCTGCGCTCAGGCAGCGGAAAGAGCGGGGATGGTTTCAGAGTACTCGAAGAAGTTGTTTTCTGTTTCTTCGACGCGGACGGAGCGAAGCAAAACGGGCTGCAGAAGCGGGGCAAGAAGGTGAAAGATTTCGCGGCAGAGATTTTCAGTGGTGGATGTCTGCGCGGCGAAGAGCGGGTCGTGGTTGAGGTTCTGGTGGTCGAAGCGGTCGAGGACGGTGCGGCTGACCACGGAGTCAAGCGCAGCCATGTTGAGGACCATGCCGGTGGCCGGATCGACGGGACCG
This sequence comes from Acidobacteriota bacterium, assembly GCA_021846275.1. Taxonomy (GTDB): domain Bacteria; phylum Acidobacteriota; class Terriglobia; order Terriglobales; family Acidobacteriaceae; genus Acidicapsa. The sequence goes on along the minus strand of JAJZBZ010000001.1, from coordinate 419,921 downwards.
GCGATCATGACCTGGACGACGTAATTGTGGCCGTGGCCGTGGGGATTGTTGCATTTGCCGAAGGCGGCGCGGTTGGCCTCCGTCGAGAGATGATCGACGTGAAGGCGATGGCTGGCGCTGAAGGTGTATCGGCGGGCGAAGCGGACGATGGTTGCGGGGGTCATGACTGGCCTCCGGCGAACTCGGCGAAGATTTCCGGCGACTCGTAGACGCGGATGGTGGTGAGACGCGCGGTGGAGGCCGAGGCGATGGCCGGTGCGAGGCGGTTCCAGATGGCGATGGCGATGTTTTCCGTGGTGGGAATGGTCTCGGCAAATTCGGGAACTTCGAGGTTGAGATGGCGATGGTCGTAAACGTCGAGGATCTGGCGCTCGATGAGGTCTTTGAGCCATTTGAGATCGACGATGAAGCCGGTGACGGGATCGACGGGGCCGGTGACGGTGACTTCGAGGGTGTAATTGTGGCCGTGACCGGCGCGGTTGGCGCATTTGCCGAAGACGGCTGCGTTCCGCTCCGGAGACCACGCGGGGTTCCAGTAGTAGTGAGAGGCGGAGAATGTGGCGCGTCGCGTGATCTGCATGATGGGTAAGCCCGTGACTGGATTTTAGGATGCGGGAGCAGGGGAGTGGTTTCGGGATTTCAGGAGAAGAATCGACGGGGTCAACAAAATGGGAGAGGGTTTTTCCGTTTTGCGCATGACGAAATCTTCACGACGATGCAGCAGCGGCAGAGCCTACGACTTGTATTCGCGGCCTTTCCAGGGGATGGCGCGACCGAGGCGATGGAGATAGCCGCTGCGCGCGAGAAGCGCGGCGAAGAGCGGCAGGGCGAGCGGGGAAAGCAGGCAATCGAAGAACGGGAAGTTGGATTTGGCGACGCGCGCGTAGAAGCGCCAGAGGGTGCGGAGCCAGAAGAGCGCGATGAGGAATCCGGCTGAAAACCAGGGGATGGCCCGTTCGGATGAGTGCCAGTAGAGCGCGGCGAGGATGGGCAGCAGGACGAGCAGGGCGAGATCGAGCAGACGCCAGGCGGCGAGCGTGAGGGAGTTGGCGAAGAGCAGGGCGAGATTTTTGGTCCAGCCTTCGAGCATGGTGGCGGTGGTGCGGTACATGCGTGCAGCGAGGGCGTCGGGCGCGTAACGGAAGCGCAGTCCGAGCTTGCGGCGCTTGATGAGCGAGGCCAGTTCCACGTCTTCGAGGATGGCGGCGTGGACGGCGGCGTGGCCGCCGATCTCGCGGTAGGCGCTGGCGCGGAAGAGCAGGAACTGGCCGTTGGCGGCGGCGAGGCGCAGGGATGGGTCGGAGACTTTGGCGGGCGGGTAGGCGAGCGCGAGTTCGCAGAAGATGAGCGGCATGAGCGCGCGCTGAGTGAGTCCGGAGACGAGCTGGCGCGGGGAGTAGGAGAGCAGTGAGGCGGAGTGTTTTTCGGCTTCGTGGAGGGCGCGTCGCAGGCTGCCCGCCTGGTGGACGGTGTCGGCGTCGGTGAAGAGCAGCCACTGGCCGCGCGCGCGGCTGGCGGCGGTGTGGCAGGCGTTGGCCTTGCCGGTCCAGCCGGGCGGGAGCGGGCGAGCGGCGAGGACGGTGACGCCGGGCGTGGAGCGGGCGATGGAATCGAGGATGGATGCGGTTGCGTCGGTGGAGTGGTCATCGACGACGAGCAGCTCCCAGTCCGTGCCGAGGAGAAAGATGGATTCGGACTGGGCGATGAGGGATTGGAGGCAGGCGGCGATGCAGTCGGCTTCGTTGCGCGCGGGAACGATGACGGAGAGCAGGCAGGTGGGGGTCTGCTCCGGCGTCTCATCCGGCGTGTGGATGCGGTCGTCACTCATGGATTCGTATTATAGGGAGGTGGGGATGGGAGACAGAATGGGCATGGGGAGATGGCGGGCGATGCTGGCCGGGCTTGGCTTGGCCGGGCTGGCTGCACTGGCGGGATGTGATCGAGGCGGGCATCCGTCGCAGCCGGGAACGATGGCACCGGATTTTACGGTGGCGGATGGAACGACGAGCGTGCATCTGGGGGATTATCGCGGGCAGGTGGTGCTGCTGAACTTCTGGGCGAGCTGGTGCGCGCCGTGCGTGGAGGAGATTCCGTCGCTGGAGGCGCTGCATCATCGCGATCCGAAGGTGGTGATTCTGGCGGTGAGCATTGATGACGACCAGAATGCGTACCGGCAGTTTGTGCGGGATCACCAGATGGACGTGAAGACGGTGTGGGATCCGGGGCAGACGGCGGCGGCGAAGTATCACTCGGAGATGTGGCCGGAGACGTATGCGATTGACCGGAGCGGGCGGATTCGGCGGAAGTTTGTGGGCGCGACGGACTGGACGAGTCCTGAAGTGATGGATTATCTGAAGATGCTGGAACAGTGAAAGCCGGAGCAGTGAAAGCTGGAACAGTGATGGCGCGCGGCGGGAGCGCGGGATTGGTATGATCAGGCTATGACGACGGTGGATGTGGAGTTTCGATTTGAGGGCGAGCCGGGCGCGGCGGTGGCGGCTGGGCTTGCGAATGTGAAGGATGTGTACGGGATTCGTCGGCTGAGCGTGGATCGGGCGGCGCGGGTGGTGCGCGTGGAGTATGACGCGACGCGGCTGAACGGGCCGACGGTGGCGGGGCTGCTGAAGGGCGCGGGACTGGCGATTGTGGAGGAGATTTCGCTGATTCCGGAGCAGGCGGCGGAAGCGGCGCAGTGAGCGCGAGGGTGGCTGGCGCGGTTGATTGGCGGGGCGAAGCCTGATATTCTGCTTGAGTTGAAACAGTTTGTGCGCCCATAGCTCAGCTGGATAGAGCGATTGACTACGAATCAATAGGTCGGGAGTTCGAATCTCTCTGGGCGCACCATGAAACGGGAAGAATCGGATGGAATGAGCCGCCTGGGATGGGCGGCTTTGGTGTTTTTGCGGGTGATTTCGAGGGAGTTGCCGACTGGCAGCAAAATGCTGGTCGAAATGCGCGATTATTTGTACTCGATGAGGGCGCGGCGGCGCGCGAGCAGACGGTCGGCAAACCAGGTGAGCTGGCCGAGCAGGAGCGGAATCTGCTGGAACTGAGAGTGGATGCCGTAGAGGAACAGCGTGACGAGCGAGGCGCTGCGGCGGCGGTAACGCCAGGCCGAGCGCAGGCAGACGGCGGCGAAGAGCGCGAGCCAGAGGATGATGGCCAGAGCGGCGCGCGCGGAGTGGTGGTCGAGCGCGTAGACGAGCGCGGCGACGAGCGCGGCGACGAACGAGAGCAGCCAGAAGGAGCCGCGCAGAAGGTTGCGGCGCGAGTCGCCGAACCAGAAGCGCTCCGGGGTGTGGCGGAAGCGTTCGGCAACATCGGCGTAGGCGTATCCGGAGCGGAGCAGGCGCGCCCAGTACTGGACGAAGCGGCGGATGGCGAGATCGTGGGTGGTCATGAGCTGATCGAGCTGGAGGTGACGCCAGCCGAGGGTGCGCATGCGGTGGGAAAGCTCGGGGTCTTCGCCGGCGATGAGCGAGTCATCGTAGCCGCCGGTGGCCTGGAGCGCGGCGACGCGGATGAGGACGTCGCCGCCGAAGTGTGCGTGCTGGTGCGGGTCCAGAAGCCAGTCGAGGGCGAGAACCTGGGTGTAGATGGATTGGCGCGGGTTGGACTCGGTGCGCAGGCCGTACACGGCGGCGAGTCGTGGGTCGGGGATGGCTGCGGCGAAGGCGGCGCTGAGGAAATCGGGGTCGAGCGTGGTGTCGCCGTCGAGGAAAAGAATCCAGTCGACGGGGTGAAGATCGAGCGCGGCGCGCCAGCCGGTGTTGCGTCCGCGAGCGGCGGTCCAGGGGCCGGTGGCGAGGGCGATGGTGTGCGCACCGAACGAGCGCGCGAGGGCGAGGCTGTCGTCGGTGGAGTTGGAATCGACGTAGAGGGTGACGGCGTGGCGGATGTTTTCGGGAAGACGAAGGGATTGGACGGATTGCAGGCAGGCGCGCAGGCGCTGGCCTTCGTTGCGTCCGATGATGACGACGGCGAGCGGTTGAGTTGGCGAGCCTGCGGCGGAGTTTTCGGGCATCGGACTCACGGTTGGACGGTGGAAGGGGATGGGGGTGCGATTGCACTGAGTATAAATTTGCCGGGCGCGGCGGCGGCGGGAAAAATTGGCGGGGAGCGTCGGAACCCTACCACGGACGTGGCGGGCTGAGGCGGCCACCGCGCGTATCCCGCCAGGCCTGGCGCATGAGGGCGATGAGCTGGAGCGCGTGGCGGGCGCGCTGGCGGCGTGCGGGGCTGCTGCTCCAGCGGTTGCGGAGCCAGCGCAGTCGATAGAGGGCGAGTTCGAGCGCGGCTGCGGCGCGAGTCTCGCGGCTGCGCCATTTGCGGTAGTAGAGCAGGGTGCTGCGCATGCGCCAGAGGACGACCTGATGGCTGGGTGGGGCGTCGAGCGCGGCGTTGACGGAGCCGGCGCTTTCGCCGCCGAGGTGGAGGACGGAAAACTCCGGGCGGTAGACGATGCGCCAGCCGGCGCGACGGGCGCGGTGGCAGAGATCGACCTCTTCGAGGTAGAGGAAGAAACGCTCGTCGAAGAGGCCGATTGTATCGAGCAGCGAGCGGCGCAGGAGCAGGAATGCGCCGGGAAGCCAGTCGGCATCGACGGGGTGAGCGGTGTTGGCCCATTTGCGGTCGAGTCCGCCGAAGACAGCGGCCCAGAGGCGATTGCGCGGGAAGCGTTCGGCGAGGCCGGTCATCATGCAGGCGTCGCGCCAGAGGGTGTGGAAGCGGCGCGCGGAGGGTTGGAGCGAGCCGTCGCGGCTGAGCTGGGCGATGCCGAGGATGCCGATGGAGGGGTCGGCGTGAAAGAGCGGCAGCAGTTCGGGCAGGACGGGCTGAGTGAGGAAAGCGTCGGAGTTGAGCAGCAGGAGCGTGTGGCCGCGACTGGCGCCGAGGGCGAGATTGTTGGCTCCGCCGAAGCCGAGATTGACGGGGCTGCGCAGCAGGCGCACGGCGGGGAAGGAATGCTGGACCATCTCCGCGGAGCCGTCGGTGGAGGCGTTGTCGACGACGAGGATTTCGGACGAGACGCCGGTGAGCCGGTCTGGGTTGAGCCGGTCTGGGCTGATGCGGTCTGGGCTGATGCGGTCGAGTTCGGATTGCAGGAGTTCGAGGCAGCGGCGGAGGGTTTCGCGCGTGTTGAAGGAGACGATGACGACGGAGAGCGCGAGGGATTCGTCGACGGGAAGCGGCGGAAGCGCGGGGATGGTGGCCGAAATCGACGTGACTTCAGGCATGGCGGGCGGACTCCGGCGCGCTGCGGTCGGCGAGTTCGGCGAGATGCCGGGCGAGTGGATCGAGGTTGCGGGCGAGGTTGTATTCGTCGGCGACGGTCTGGCGGGCGCGCTCGGCGAGGCGCTGGCGGAGGGACGGGTCGTTGATGAGCCGCTCAATGGCGGCGGTGAGCGCGGCAGGATCGGAGGCGGGAACGAGCAGGCCGTTTTCGCCGTCGCGGATCAGCTCCGGAATGCCGGCGATGAAGGTGGAGACGCAGGGAACGCCGAGGGCCATGGCTTCCATGAGTGCGACGGGCAGGCCCTCGGCGAAGCTGGCGAGGACGAAGAGATGGGCGCGGGCGACGCGGGCAAGCGTGGAGGCGTGGTCGAGCGCGCCGGTCCACTCAACGCGAGCGGCGAGGCCGAGCGAGGCGGCGAGCGAGTGGAGCGCGGCACGGTCGGGTCCGTCACCGATGAAGACGAGGCGAAGCTGGTCGCGGCGGGTGAGCGCGGCGAAGGCTTGAAGGAGGACGCGCTGGCCTTTGGCCGTGACGAGGCGGCCGGTGCAGAGGATTTCGAGCGGGCGCGCGGGGTCGCGTGGGATTGGGATCTGATTGAGCAGGGAAGGCTCGACGCCGAGGCGCAGGACGAAGGTTTTTGGCTCGGCTTCGGGGGCGATGCGCAGGATTTGGGAGCGCGTGAAGTGGCTGATGGCGAAGAGGCGCGTGGCGGAGAGGATTTTTTCGCGGAGCCAGGTGGGCGTTTCGTCGTGGAATTCACCGGGGCCGTGGAGGGTGAGCGACCAGGGAATTCTCCAGGCGCGTGCGGCGAGCAGGGCGACGCTGGAGACGGGTCCGCCGAAGTGGACGTGGAGGTGGGTGAGCGAGCGGCGGCGCATCCAGCGGCCGAGAAGCATGGCTTCGGCCCAGTAACCGAGGCGCAGCGACCAGGGGACGGAGGCGCGCGGCATGGAGGCTGCGGCGCGGAGTCCGCGCAGGGCGACGAGGGGATGGGCGATGAGCGCGGCGACGAGTGCGACGAACTGCGCGAGCCACTGGGCTGGCGCGGTGCGCGGCGGCTTCAGGTAAAAGGTGGCTGCGGCTTCCCGCTGCTCTTCGGGTGGAAGCGCGGCAAGGGGACGATCGGGTGGATTGATGGAGGCGGTGTGGATTTCAAACCCGCGCGCGCGGAGGGCGAGAATCTCGCGCAGGAAAAAGGTGTGAGAGACGGCCGGGTAGGCGCTCAGCAGATAGGCGAGGCGCGTGCGATGCGCGGCGGGATTGGCGGAGTGCGCGGCGCGGTCAGGCAAAGTGTAGCCAGTATAAAGGGATTGCGGGCGGGCAAAGAATACGGTCGGGCGCACAGGTCTTCGCTGCACTCTGCGGGCGATCCGGTTGATGCTGGCCGAGGTCTGCGACGAGACGAATTTACCGAGGATGGACGCGAACGAGGTTGATCTCCTCGCGGATGGCGTCGATGACGAGCTGCGGCTGGTCGAGTTCGATGTAGTGGCCGCTCCTCGGGGCGAAAGTCTGCTTTGAATCCGAGGAAAGCGAGAGCCAGCGCGCTTGTTGCTTTGCCGCCGCTTGTTCGAAGAGGAGATGCTGCTGATGGAGCGCGGGCGGCGTGTTCGCGTTGTCGGCGAAGTGGTTCTGCGCGGTGAGGACACGAACGGGGCGATTGCCGAAGGAGCGGATGTGGGTTTGAAGATAGCGCTCGTCCCAGGGCATCTGTTGCATCTCCGAGATGACGGCATCGTAGAGAGCGGGTTTGGTGGCCGTGATGCGAAGGACGACGGCATTGAGCGCGGGCGAGAACTCGCGTTCCGGCAGTCCGCGAAAGAACTGGACGTTACAGGGAACACGCGTGGGTCCGGCTGCGGATTTGGGTCCGGGAATCGTGGGCAGTGGAGCGCCGCTGGCGACGGCGTCGCGGCATTGTGCGAGTTCGGCGGTGGTGGAAGCGAAGTCGGCATCTTCCTTTGCGCGCTGCGACGGGGATGCGACGTCGCCGTCTTCGCCGTCAACGAGGACGAGACCGGCGACCTCGGGCATGTAGAGATCGGCGAAGACGCGCGTGTTGTAGCTGCCGAAGGAATGGCCGACGAGGATGTATGGGCCGGGAATGCCGGCGTTGTGAAGCGCGGCGTGAAGCTCGGTGGCGATTTGAACGCTGGTGCGAGGCATGGGTCCGGGATCGCTGAAGCCGCTGCCGGCGCGATCATAGCTGCAGGTGCGGGCGGCGATGGCTGGCTGGACGATGGCCCAGGCTGGTGCCCAGTCTTCCCAGCCCGAGTCAAAGACGACGGTTGGCGATCCGCTGCCGACGCAATACAGGTTGAGACGATGGCCGGCGACGCTGACGAGGCGGCCGGGATGGGTGTAGAGACTGTCGCGGGGTGCGGCGCTGGCTGGTGCGGTGAAGCATAGAAGCGCGCAGAATAGCGCGGCGAGTCCGGCGGGTTTCTTCACGGGTTCTCCCTGGCTGAGATTGTTGAGGATGGGTTGCAGGATTGGCGGCAATGTATCGTCAACTATAACAAATGCGATCCGCGCCGCGAGATTTCCGCGTTCCTCCGGCGGATGGGGGATCGTGCCAGCGAGCGGGCTGGATGCAGGCGCGAGGATTGCGCGATCCGGGGCGAGATTGGGATGGGTATGAGAAACAGATGGTGGAGCGCGGCGACGGCGCTGGCGGTGTGTGTGACGGTGGCGTGTGGGATGCGCGACGCGGGGCAGGCGGCTGGCCAGGCGGTGACGCGCGTGACGGTGACGGATGACGTGATCGAGGCCGGGGCGACGCGGCTGGGGATGAATCTGGGTGAGCAGAATTTTTATGACTCGGGGCAGATGCTGCGGAATCTGGTGAGCCGGAATCCGGGATTTGAGGGGATGACGTATCGGTCGGTGGTGCATTGCGACCGCGCGCAGGAAGATTGCACGGAGACGATGGGCGGGGTGGTGTGGCCGGCGGGCTTCTGGGACGGCGGGAGTTTCGAGGGGATGGTTCGGCTGGCGGCGGGGGCGACGGATGTCTACGAGCCAGCGACGGCGAGTGGGCGGATCGGGCAGAGTTTGCCGACGGCGGAGGGGTATCGCGTGGAGGCTGCGAGCGGCGGCGCGAGTGCGGGCGCGGGTTTGGAGCCAGGCGAGTGGGTGAGGCTGAGCAAGAAGGTTCCGGGCGACGCGGCGGCGGGGTGGTGGACGAGCGTGCGCGGCGGAGCGCGGCTGAGCACCGAGCGGAGCGATCTTTCGCCGGAGACGCAGGGAAGGCAGGCGCTGCGCGTGGAGGCGGCGATGGCTGGCGAAAGCGCGGAGGTGACATCGTATTTTGATTCGACGGCGGGGATGCGGTTTCTGCGTTTCGACGGGGAGTATGAGCTGCGGTTTCGGGCGAAGCCGCTGGCGGGCGCGGCGAGCCTGACGGCGACGGTGGGTCGCGCGGGGCAGCCGGTTTTTTTCAGCCGGGAGATTGCGCTGCGCAAGGGTTGGCAGGATTACAGCTTTCGCTTTCGGGCGGTGGATGTGGGGCAGGCGGGGACGGCGAAGCTGAGCTTTGCGATTGCCGGGGCGAGTCTGCTGCTGGATGATGTTTCGCTGGAGGCGGTGACGGATTCCGCGGCGCAGAATCCGACGGCCTTTCGCGATGAGGTGGTGGAGACGCTGCGGGCGCTCGATCCGGGCGTGATGCGGCTGATGGCGGGCGAGCAACTGGGCGCGTCGATGCGCGAGCTGCTGGAGCCGAGGATGGCGCGCGAGCGGGCGGGGTATTCGGTGTGGTCGACGGAGGCGACGGATGTGGCTGTGGGTGTGCCGGAGTTTCTGGAGCTTTGCCGCGCGGTGGGCGCGGAGCCGTGGATCGTGATTCCGATGGGGACGGACGCGGGCGAAGCGAAGCTGCTGGCGGAGTATCTGGCCGGGGACGCGGCGAGCGCGGGCGGGGCGATGCGCGCGGCTGAAGGCCAGGCTGCGCCGTGGACGACGGTCTTCAAGCGGATTCATCTGGAGCTGGGCAATGAGGCGTGGAACAGCATTTTTCACGGCGAATCGATGGAGGATGCGGGCGCGTATGGCGCGGAGGCGCGGCAGGTTTTTGCGGCGTTTCGCCGGGCTGCGGGAAGTGAGGCGGCGAAGTTCGACCTGGTGGTGAATGCGCAGGCGGGTGTCGAGCGGCTGCCGGAGGAGCAGGACGCTCGCGTGGTGAGTGCGAGCGAGCTGGCGGATTCGCTGGCGATTGCGCCGTACATGATGCATGCGGTGGATCATGGGGCGACGGATGCGGAGTTGTTTGACCCGCTGCTGGCCGAGCCGGAGTATTTTGCGACGCATGGGTTGCTGGCCGAGGCGCGGCAGGCGGCGGTTGCGAAGCGGCTGGCGGTCTATGAGGTGAATCTGCACTCGACCGAGGGAGCGGCGGACCAGGCGGCGCTGGACCGGCTGACGCCTTCGCTGGCGGGCGGAGTGGCGGTGACGGATCTGATGCTGCGCATGAAGCGCGACGAGGGAGTGCGCGATGCGATGGTCTTCAGCCTGCCGCAGTATGAGTTCCGGCGCGGCGACGGGAAGCAGGTGAGGCTGTGGGGATCAGTGGTGGATATGGGGCCGACGATGCGGCGAAGGCCGGTGTTTGTGGCCGAGGCGATGGTGAATGCGGAGATTCGCGGCGATATGGTGCGGGTTGCGGTGAGCGGGGCGAATCCGGCGCATGCGGTGGCGCGCGGCAACGATGGGGTGGAGATGGCGGCGGCGCATGATCTGGATTTTTTCGGGTTTCGCAGCCGGGATGGGCAGAAGGTGCATCGCGTGCTGGTGGCGTATAACCTGTCGCGGACGGCGGCGCATGCGGTGCGGGTGGATGGGGTTGCGGCGGGCGGGACGATGCGCTGGAGCCGGGTGGGGGATGGTGATCCGGCGGCGTCGAATGAAAATTCTGAGCAGGTGAAGGTGAAAAATGGTTTTACGGCAGGGGGAACGCTGGAGCTACCTGCTTGCTCCGTGACGGTGATGGAGTGGGATGAGTAACCGATGCATGGCGCGCGACAAGTTACTCTTCGAGTTAGAGTAACCATATAAAAGAGCAATAGTAACCAGTGATTGGTTACTTAAGTTGTAGTTTCAGGGATGGAGCGGGCGCAGAGGTGGCTGCGATCGGCCTGATCGAGCGAAAAATCAGAAAAATGTTGAGAAATCGAGGGATTGGGCGTGGTGGGTGGCTGCGCGTCCAGGGATGTTTGCGGCTGTTTTGGGAGAAAAAGGTAACCATCCGGTGTGCTCCGAAGTGGTATCAAAGAGACCGGTTCGGGTTACATGATTCCTACTTAACTGTCATTGTTTTCAGTTAGATTGAGACATAGGCTGTGTACATGGAAGGGCGTGCTGGTGCCTGACCTGCTCGGGGGAAGTGAAAAGCAGGCAGAAGAATCCAGCGGGGAACGCCCGGTTTCCGGTCTCGAAATGAGTCGAGGCTGAGAACGAAAGAGGCAGAATGCAGACGACGATGAAGCACTCGGTTTCCGTGATGGGATTGCCGCTGGCTCCGGTGACGCTGGGAGAAGCGGTGGAGCGGATTGAGGCGATGATCGAGAGTGGCGCGACGCATCAGGTGGCGACGGCGAATCTGGATTTCTGGCTGAACAGCACGCGGGACGAGCATCTGCATCGGATTCTGGCGGGCTGCGACATGGTGCTGGCCGACGGTATGCCGCTGGTGTGGGCCTCGCGGGTGCTGGGCGATGCGCTGCCGGAGCGTGTGACGGGTGTGGATCTGGTGCCGCAGATGATGGCGCTGAGCGCGCGCAAGGGGTATCGGGTGTTTCTGCTGGGTGGCCGCGAGGGCGTGGTGGAGCGCGCGAAGGCGATGTTTGAGGAGCAGTTTCCGGGTGTGCGGATTTGCGGGATGTATGCTCCGCCGGCGGCGACGCTGGAAGAGATGGACAATGCGGAGATTGTGGATCGCGTGAGGGCTGCAAAGCCGGACATGCTGCTGGTGAGCTTTGGGAATCCGAAGCAGGAGAAGTGGATATGGATGAACAAAAAGCGTTTGGGAGTGCCGGTTTCGGTTGGTATTGGCGGGAGTCTGGACATGCTGCTGGGCGATTTGAAGCGTGCGCCGCGGTGGATGCAGAAGACGGGCCTGGAGTGGGCGATGCGTCTGATGCAGGAGCCGAAGCGTCTTGGACCGCGCTATGCGCGGGACTTCGCGGGTCTGGTGACAAAGCTGCCGCTGGCGATGCTGGGCAAGCTGACGCAGGGCAGGGTGACGACGGCGGGGACGTGCAGCCTGCGCGAGAACGACACGGAATTGCACTTGCACATTCAAGGAGATTTTGACGGATCGCTGGCGGGAGTGGTGGATGCGGTGGTGGATCGCGCGCTGGCCGAGAGCAAGGCGGTTTGCCTGCACATGGACGGCGTGGAACGGATGACGGCGGCGGGCGCGGGGCTGATGCTGGATACGCGTCGGAGGCTGTATCCGGCGGGGCTGGCTGTGGATATGGCTGGCATGCCGGTGCGGCTGCGGATGCTGATGTATCAGTGGGGACTCAGCCCGTTGTTTGGGGAGTACGTGGCGAACAAAGGCCGTCGAATGGGCGACCGTCAGCAGCCGGTGTGGGGGACAATCAAGTAAGCCGATTCGAGCGCGGAGCGGAGTGGCCGTGCGCGCGGATGGCTGAGCGAGGCTGACCGTGCGCGTGACGGAACTGATCGTGATGGCACCTGCGCCGCTGGCTGCTGTGGCGGCGCTGACGGGCGGGGCGCGGCGAGCGTTTCTGTGGGTGTATCTGCCGACGCTGCTGCTGCTGCCGATGTACTTCACGATTCGCGTGACGCATCTGCCTCCGGTGACATTTCTGGATATGGCGACGATCCCGGTGGCTCTGGCCTTGCTGGCCGAAGGGCTGGCGGGATGGCGTTTGCGCGCGATGGATTTTCTGGTGATCGGGTTTGCGCTTTCTGCGGGGTATTCGGAGGCGCGTGGCGGGACGTCGCATGATGGCGGGTTGCAGGTGTATGCAAACCTGATCGTGGTGGTGTTCCCGTACATGATGGGGCGGCAACTGATGGAGCCGCGAAAGGGCGCGACGCAGGAGCAGGCGGTGGCGTGGCGGGCGCGGTTTGTGCGGATATTTCTGGGCTTGCTCGCGGTGAATGCGGTGATCGGGGTGTATGACTTTCTGAGCGGGAAGTCGAGCAGCCAGCGGATATGGAAGGTGTTTTTTCCGGACGAGGTGGTGGACTGGCCGGAGCAGTTGCGGTGGGGGTTCGGGCGGATTCAGGGGCCGTTTGCGCAGGCGATTCTGGCGGGGATGATTTTTACGGTGGGGATGGCGTATTGCATGTGGTTGCAGCGCGCGGACGGGCGTTGGGGCCGACGGCCGCTGACCGCAGTTTTGCGTGTGCGCTGGCGGCAAGTGGCGATGGTGGCGATGGTGGCGGGGCTGCTGATGTCGCAGTCGCGCGGGCCGTGGATTGGAGCGATGATTCTGCTGGCGGTGCTGTGGCTGCCGCTGGCGAGTTCGTTGCGGCAGGCGCTGGTGCTGGTGCTGGTGCTGGGCGCGGTGGGTGGCGCGGGCGCGTATGTGTACGGGAAGAAATATACGGCGGGGAGCCGCGAGAAGGCGCAGACGGTGGAGCAGGAGGACGCGATCTATCGGCGGGAGCTGATTGGGAATTACATGCCGCTGGTGATGGAAAAACCGCTGACGGGATGGGGCATTTCGTTTTATCCGTCGGTGAAAGGGCAGAAGTCGATTGATAACGAGTATCTGTTTCTGGCGGTGGTGCAGGGCGTGCCGGGGCTGGTGCTGTTTCTGTTGATGAGCGTGGGTGGGTGTGTGCGCGTGGTGAGGCTGCTGCCGTTTGCGGAACGCGCGGAGGACAGGTTTCTGTTGTATGCGCATCTGGCGGTGGTGGTGAGCCTGATGATGACGATGACGACGGTGTATCTGGGGCAGCAGGTGGAGCCGCTGTATTTTCTGGTGCTGGGATGGGTGCAGGCGATGGACCGGGATCGGCTGGCGGGGGATTCGGAATGGAGCCTGCGGCAGAGGATGAGCCGACGCTGGCTGGCGAGCGTGATGGGATGACGGCTGGAATGAAGGGCGCGGCGTGGGAGATGGCAGCGGTGGTGGTTTGCGGGCTGAGCCTGCCGCTGTTTGCCGATCTGGCGCTGGTGGTGGCGGGGAACTGGGTGGCTGCGCTGCGGAAGCCGCGGCGGCCCGCGAAAGTGGAACCGTGGGATGGGCTGCTGGGGGTGGTGATTCCGGCGCACAACGAGGAGCGGATGATTGCGCGGACGGTGGCTTCGGTGCGGCGCGCGGCGGAGAACGCGGCGCGAAGCGAGGCTGCAAGCGCGCGGATTTTGGTGGTGGCGCATAACTGCGCGGATGGGACGGCGGCCTCGGCGCGGGCGGCGGGCGCGGTGGTGATTGAGGTGAGCGATGACGGGCGAGCGGGGAAATCGGCGGCGCTGCGCGCGGGGTTTGCGGCGGCTGAGGCGATGGGCTGCTCGGCGTTTGCCGTGGTGGATGCGGATTCGACGGTGAGCGCGGGGTTCGTGAGCGCGATGGAGCGCGCGCTTGCGTCTGGCGCGGAAGCGGCGCAGTGCCGGTATGAGCAGGACGGCGGCGACGAAGCGCAGGTGAGCGCGGGCGAGCGGCTGCGCATGCTGGCCTTTCGCGGGATGAACGTGGTGCGTGGCGGTGGACGAGCGGCGTTGGGTTGTTCGTGCGGGATTTTTGGCAATGGGTTTGCGCTGACGGCTGCGCTGCTCAGGCGCGTGCCATACGAGGCGAGCAGCATTGCCGAAGATGCGGAGCATCATGCGGCGATGGTCGAGCAGGGGGTGCGCGTGGAGTGGGTGGAGGATGCGCGGGTGACGGCTCCGCTGGCGCGGACGCGCGCGGCGCATGACAGCCAGGAGGCGCGGTGGGAGGGTGGTCGGTTGCGCGTGGGGTTTGCGGTGGCTCCACGGCTGCTGGCGGCTGCGCTGCGCGGGAATCTGCGCGCGGGCGAGGCGATGCTGGCGGCGCTGAGCCTGCCGTTTTCGCTGGGGCTGGCGGCGGCGCTGGTGAGCGTGGCGCTGCCGGTGGAGTGGAGCAGGGTGTATGGAGTGGCTTGCGTGGTGGTGAGCGCGCTGTATCTGGCGCAGGCCGCGCAGAGGGGAGACGAACCGGCGCGGGAGTGGCGGGCGCTGGCTGCTGCACCGATCTTTGCGGTGAGGAAACTGATGCTGGCGCCGAGGATTGTGATGCAGGCGGGCAGGCGCGCGGCGTGGGTGAGGACGGGACGGGAACAGAGCGAAGATGAGTGTTGACGGCGAGCCGATGACGACGGAAAACGGAAGCGAGCGGCGCGAGAAGCCGAAGCTGCGGCGGAATGTGGTGACGACAATTGTGGCGCGCGCGCTGTACATGATTACGCGCGTGGGGATTCCGCCGTTTGTGCTGGCGCGGATCGGGCTGGAAGCGTATGGGCTGTGGACGACGATCTTTCTGCTGGTTTCGTATCTGGGGCTTTCGACGCTGGGCGTGTCGAATGTGTACATCAAGTACGTGGCGGAGTATCACGCGCGGCGCGAGTACGACAGGGCGAATTCGCTGCTTTCGACGGGGCTGTCGATCACGGTGCCGCTGTGTTCGGCGCTGTATGCGGCGATCTGGCTGAGCTGGGGATGGGTGGCGCGGATGCTGCATCTGCCGACGTCGCATGCGGCGGATGGAAAGGAAGCGGTGCTGATTGTGGTGGGCATTTTTCTGGCGTCGATCTCGCTGAATGTTTTTGGGGACGCGCTGAACGGGATGCAGGAGATTGCGGCGAATCAGTATTTCTGGACGGCGGGATTTCTGGCGGAGTTTGTGCTGATTGTGGTGCTGGTGGGCGGCGGTCGCGGGATTCGCGGACTGGCGGAGGCGTATCTGGCGCGGACTGTGATCGAGGATGGGCTGAAGATGTGGTGGGCGCGGAAGAAGCTGCCGTGGCTGCGGCTGTCTCCGCGGCTGGCGCGGCGCGAGGCGCTGAGGCCGGTGTTGCATTTTGGCGGACTGGTGCAGTTTCAGAGCCTGTTGACGACGGTGATCAATTCGATTGAGCGGATGCTGGCGCTGGTGCTGGTGAATGTGAGCGCGGCGGGGCTGATGGATTTTGCGAAGAAGTGGCCGCAGTCGTTTTCGTCGATTCCAATGGCGTTTTTTGCGGCGTTTCTGCCGGCGGCGTCGCATCTGGAGGCTTCGTCGGATGAGGCGACGAAGCAGAAGGCGATGGGCGATTTTTATCTGCGCGGGGCGCGATATGCGAATCTGTGCACGGCGTATTTCTGTTCGATGATGGCGCTGTGGACGTATCCGATTCTGAGGGTGTGGCTGGGCGCGAAGATGCCGATGCCGGGGGTGCTGACGGCGCTGTTTCTGGCCTTCAGCGTGTCGATGCAGTTTCACATGCTGACCGGGCCGGGAACGTCGATTCTGCGCGGGATGGGGATGGTGTGGGAGGAATTTTACTACTCAGTGCCCAACCTGATTTTTCTGGCCCTGACGGTGCCTGTTTCCTATCTATACTTCAAGGCATGGACGACGCTCGGAATCGGTCTGGGAGTGGCTGCGGCGACGATTCTTTCGGCGTGCGTTCTGATGACGCGCGTGGCGCATGTGTTGCGACTGAAGGCGTGGGATTATGGGACGCGCGTGCTGTTGCCGGGCTGCGTGCCGTATCTTTCTGCGGCGGCGCTGGCGTGGCCGGTGTGGTGGCTGACGGCGAGGCTGAATCGCTGGGAAGGCGCGGCGGTGGTGCTGGCGGCGGGCGCGCTGCACGGCGTGCTGATGCTGGGGCTGCTCTATGGCAGCGTGATGGACGCGCGGGAGCGGCAGCAGGTGCGGGGGATTCCGTCGCTGGCCGGGCGCTGGATGCGGCGGGCGACGGCGTAGTGGACGCGGCGCTGTTTGCACGGAAGTCTTCGGGTGAAAAATTGCGGACAGGCTGGAAGGCTGTGGCTGCGCTGGCAGTCGGGCTTGCGATCACGCTGCTGAGCGCGCCTGGGTCTCCGGTGGCGGGCGCGCAGGAATCGCCGCTGCCGAGCCAGAGCGGTCAACTGACGGTGAGCACGGAGCCGAGCGTGGATGCGTTGCTGAGCGCGTTTGAAGCCGCGCCGGAGGATGAATATCGACTGGGCGCGGGCGACGAAGTGGAGATTGACGTGGCGGGCAGGCCGGAACTGACACGCAAGGAGACGGTGGGTCCGGATGGGCGGATTACGATGTCGCTGCCAGGCGAGATCAAGGTGGCCGGACTGACACGGCTTGAGGCGGCGGCGACGATTGAGGCTGCGCTGCGGAAGTATTACGTGGAGCCGTCGGTGTCGATTTTGGTGACGCGGTATGCGTCGAATCGTGTGCTGGTGCTGGGCGCGGTGCAGCATCCGGGCGAGGTGACGCTGGATGACGAGCCGACGCTGCTGGAAGCTCTGGCGGGTGGCGGGACGCTGACGGCGGGTAGTAACAATGCGGTGAACAGGACACAGGATCTGCCGGAGCGGTGTGAGATTTTTCGCGGCAACGACAGGATGGTCTGGGTGGACGTGAAAAAGCTGTTGGAGGCGGGCAACAGCCTGGCGAATCTGAGGCTGGAGCGCGGGGATGTGGTGTTTGTGCCGAGTCCGGACCAGCGGTATGTGACGGTGCTGGGGCAGGTGACGCATCCGGGCGCGATTCCGGTGACGGACGAGACGACGATTGCCGAGGTGATTGCGCAGGCGGGCGGGTTGTTGCCGACGGCTGGCGGGAATCCGAAGGTGCATGTTTTTGATCCGGCGACGAAGACGCAGCAGGTGGTGGCGTTCAACGATCTGAAGCGGGCGACGAAGAAGCAGTTGCCGACGCTGCCGGATGGAAGCATCGTGTTTGTGCCGGAAACCGGACTGGCGAAGGTGGGATATGTGTTGCAGCAGTTTGGTCCGTTTGCGGACCTGGGAACCCTGGTTTTACTGACCTATCATCCATGACAGAGACACGCGAGACGACGACGCAGGAAAGCTCTCGACGGAGCGTTGGCGGCGTCTTCTCCGGAAGCGAGCTGAATGCGGCACCGATGGGCGAGCAGCCGCTGATTCGGCTGAACCTGCGACGTGCGCTGCGCATGCGCGGGCGCTGGGCGACGGGGTTTCTGATTGCCGGCGTGGTGATTGCCGTGGCGCTGGTGGCGCGGCACAAGGCGGTGTATACGGCGGGAGCGATGGTGTATGTGCCGCCTTCGCCGCAGCCGATTCTGCCGAACGGGATTCCGCGGTGGCCGTATGATTCGCCGACGTATGAGATGCATATTCAGCAGCAGGTGAACTCGTTTACGCGCGAGGATGTGCTGGCGGGGGCGGTGAAGCGGCTGGAAGGCGCGGGGTTGTGGCGGAGCGGGGCAAATGAGCAGGCGAAGGAACTGAAACTGCTGCATACGTTCTCGGTGGCGCGGGATGGGGACAGCTATCAGATTGCCGTGAAGGCGCAGGCATCGACGGGGGAGCTGGCGGCGCGGATTGCGAACGCGCTGGCGGAAAGCTATCTGGAGCAGCAGCGATTGCAGGAGGATTTTGGGGCGACGGAGCGCATACGGTTGTTGCAGGAAGAGCAGAAGCGCGTGGAGACGCGGATGGCGGCGGACAGGCAGGAGCTGGAGGGAGTGAATCGGCAGCTTGGCGTGGGCGCGTTGACGGCGACGACGCAGGATCCGTATGACCAGGAGGTGACGGAGCTGCGCGCGGAGCTGGCGAAGGCGCGGAGCGCGCACGATCTGGCGGCGGCGCAACTGATGGCGGCCGATAGCGGCGCGTTTGTGGGAAGCACGGAGAACCAGGCGCAGAGCGATCCAGGGCTGATCAGCCTGAAGACGGGATTGTATGAGCGGCGGAGCGCGCTGATTGCGCAGATGGCTGGTCTGACGCTGGAGCATCCGCTGTACAAGCAGGATACGGTGGAGTTGCAGCAACTGGACAAGGCGATTGACGACGTGACGCACAAGCTGGAGGCGGCGGCGCATGATCGGATCGAGAAGAGCCTGCAGGGAGAGGTGAAGACGACAGAGGACGAGGCGGAAAAGCTGAGCGCGGAACTGGTGCGGGCGACAACCGCCGCGGGAGATTCGACGCAGTTTGTGCAGCAGGCGGGCGGGCTGAATGCGGATATTGAGCTGCTGCAGAAGCGCTATGGGTTGCTGGATGAGCAGATACACGATCAGATTCTGGAGCACGAGGCGCCGAATGGAATTCACATTGCGGCGGAGGCGACGGCGCCGGAGAAGCCGAATACTTCAAAGGTGCTGCTGGAGGCGCTGGCGGGGATTGTGTTTTTCGGGATGATGGGCGTGTGCGCGGCGGTGGTGCGGAATCGGATGGACCCGCTGGTGTATGTGGCCGGGGATGTGGAGCAGGTGGTCGGTGCGCGGCCGCTGGCGGTGTTTGCGGCAAGCGACGAGGTTTCGGCGCGGTTTGCCGAGCAGACGGCGCTGCGCGTGGTGGCGGCGCTGCAGAGCGTGAGGCGCTGGGAACGGGCGCGGCGCGGGATGATGATGGGCGTGGCCGAGGAGACGCAGCTTGAGGAAACGGCGGTGCTGATACGGCGCGGGCAGCGCAGCGTCGATCCGGGATGGGAGTGGTTGCGCAGGACGGAGTCAGAGGCGGAGCCGGGCAGCGCGATGCCGGTGACGTTTGAGCAGGCGGCGGCGCGGTTCGCGGCGGAGGCGGGAAGCGAGCGCTGCATGATGGTGGAGTGCGAGCCTTTTCTGCGCTCGGGCGAGACGGAGTATCTGGCGCGATTCTGCGATGTGGCGCTGGTGGTGGTGGAGTCTGGCGCGACGCGACGCGAAGACCTGCGCGCGGTGAGCGAGGCGTTGCAGCGGATGGCGGTGAGGCGGGCGGGATTTGTGCTGGTGGGCGTGAAACTGGCGCATGCGGACAAGGAAGACGAGCGGCGCATACGCGCGCTGGACGAGGTGGCGCGCAGGCAGACGCGGCGCGAGGAGCGGATGGCGAGGCTGATCGGCGGACGAGCGGAGCGAAGCGAAGAAAAGCGCGACGAGGATGGTTCCGACATGGATGCCGATTCGTGAGGTTGAACGAGTGCGAGGAACCAGCCCGGGTGAGGCGCGCTTTCCTCAGTGCGATTGCAGGCGCCGGTCGATTGCGTTATAGAGCCGGAGCCAGGGACGACGATAAGGCCAGACGGGACGCAGAAGTTCGGCGAGGAGCGACGGGTCGTCTTCGGGGCGGTCGATGACTGCCGTGGCGAGAGCGGGATCGTCGGGCGGAAGCGTGAGAGCCTGCGGGAAAAACGCGATGCGCGGATGGACGGGCTGTGCCGGTAGCTGAGGCGGAGCGGCGTAGTCGGCTGCGATGGAGCAGGCGGCATCGGCGAGCGTGGCAAAGCGGTTGTGCGCCGGGTCGAGCGGGATGTGGCAGAGCTGGGTGGCGCGCGGATTGATTTCGAGCAGCCAGGGGTCGCCGGTGCTCTCGTGCAGGATGAAATCGAGTCCGAAGAAGCCGGAGAGATGGAGCCGGGCTGCGATTTTTTGCGCGGCGTCGAGGATGGCCGGGTGATGGATGCGATCGACGACAACGGCTGAGCCGGTGGCGGAGAGCGCGCGCTCGACGCGCACCTGCATCTGAGCGAGAATTTCGCCGCGCCGGGCGACGAACAGACCGTTGGCGGGCGTGCCGGGAAGGAAGGTTTGTTGGGTGATTTCGTCGGGAGGCTGCGCGGTGGAGTGGTAGAGCGCGGTGACGTCGGCGTCGATCAGAAAGCGCTTGAGATTGCGTGCCGGGAGGCGATGGCGCAGGAGCATCCGGTAGCCCCGGCGCAGTTGGTCGGCATTGTGGGCGAGGACGACGCCGTATCCGCCTGTGGTGCCGTCGTATTTGAGCACGGCGGGAAGAGCGTTATCGCGGAGAGTGGATTCGATTTCGCTTCGGTCCTGGACGAGCTTTGTCGCGGGGCAGGGGATTTGCAGCGACTGGGCGAGATCGAGGAAGAGGCGACGGCTGCGCAGGAGCGCGTAGTGCTGTGGATCGCCGAGCGAGCGCTCGACCAGCGGAGCGAGATCGGGGTGGCGCGCGGCGAGATCGTGGAGAAGCCAGACGGCGGTGTCATCCGTGGGGATGACAAGGTCAGGCCGGGAACTGAGAATTGCCTGATGGATGGAGCGCGGGATCGCGAGTGGGTGGAGGAAATGAAGCTGTGCGAGACCGGGGACGGCCTGCATGGCATGATGGCGCGGAACCAGGGCGGAGACGGATGCGCCGAGGTTGCGCAGTCGCACGGCCAGGCGCGTGGAGAACGGCCACCAGGTGGTGGCGAAGATCAGGATGGAAGGCGCAGGTGGCATCGTGTCATGCGCGGGGAGCAGCCGGAGCAGAAAGCAAAATCCTATTCCTCGTGAACTGACAGCGTTATCGTGCGTGCGTCAGCCTGGAAGATCAATGACGCGATTGTAACGGAGCGATGAGGGAGGGTGCGGAGAAAAACGGCGGCCTGGATGGGCCGCCGAATCGAAAAAGGAAAGAGCGAGGTTACTTTTCGGTGAGGGCTTCGACGCCGGGAAGTTTTTTGCCTTCGAGGAATTCGAGGCTGGCTCCGCCGCCGGTGGAGATGTGGGTCATTTTGTCGGCGACGCCGGCCTGGTTGACGGCGCTGACGCTGTCTCCGCCGCCGATGATCGAGGTTGCGGCGGTGTTTGCGGCGATGGCGCGGGCGATGGCGTTGGTGCCGACGGCGAAACGCGGAAACTCAAAGACGCCGGCCGGGCCGTTCCAGAGGATGGTGCGCGCCTGGGCGACGATGGCGGAGATTTTTTCGATGGTTTTGGGGCCGATGTCGAGGCCCTGCCAGTCGGCGGGGAAGTTGATGGATGAGTCCCAGGGCTGGGTGTTGGCGTCGGGGCTGAAGCTGTCGGCGAGGACGTTATCGACCGGCAGCAGGAGCTGGACGCCTTTGGCCTGGGCCTTGGCGAGGGCTTCGCGGGCGACCTCGATCTTGTCCTCTTCGACGAGGGATTTGCCGGTGGTGACGCCGAGGGCGCGCTGGAAGGTGTAAGCCATGCCGCCGACGATGACGAGAGTATCGACCTTGTCGAGGAGGTTGTCGATGACGTCGATTTTGCCGGAGATTTTGGAGCCGCCGATGATGGCGACGAAGGGCTTTTCGGGGCTTTCGAGCGCCTTGCCGAGGTAGGTCAGTTCCTTTTCCATGAGCAGTCCGGCGGCGGCGGGCTGAAGGAAATGGGTGATGCCCTCGGTGGAGGCGTGTGCGCGGTGAGCTGAGCCGAATGCGTCGTTGACGTAGACCTGAGCGAGCGAGGCGAGCTGCTGGCTGAAGCCGGGGTCGTTGGCTTCCTCTTCGGCGTGGAAGCGGAGATTTTCCAGGAGCAGCACCTGGCCGGGCGGGAGCGCGGCGGCAGCCCTGGAAGCCGGATCGCCGATGCAGTCGGAGGCAAAGAAGACGGGAACGTTGCGGCCCATCTCGGCGGCGAGCAGTTCGCGCAGGCGGGCTTCGACGGGGCGCAGCGAGTATTTCGGATTGGGCTTGCCCTTTGGGCGGCCGAGATGAGAGGCGAGGACGAGCGAGGCGTTGCGCTCCAGCGCGTAACGGAGCGTGGGCAGAGTGGCGCGGATGCGCGTGTCGTCGGTGATGGTCGAACCGTCCTCGGTGAGCGGGACGTTGAAATCGACACGCACGAAGAGGCGTTTGTCGGCGAGATCGAGATCGCGAATGGAGAGCTTGGACATGGTGCGATTCCTGCCTTCAGAAGAGATGTCTATTGGTTTGCGCGGCCTGGGATGACGGCATCCATTTCGATTTCGATGCGCCAGGCAGGATTGAGCAACTTGGCGACGACGACCATGGTGGCTGCAGGAAGCGTTTGCGAGAAGAACTCGCCGTGGACGCGACCGACGGCCTCCCAGTCTTCGGCGTGGGTGAGATACATGCGTGTTCGGACGACGTCTTGAAAAGAAGCGCCGGCTTCGGCGAGGGCTTTTTCGGCGATGGCAAAGATGCGTCGGGTCTGGCTGACAGCGTCTTCGTTGTCGGCACCGACCGGGCCTGTGCCAGAGAGGTGAACGGTATTGCCCACGCGAACCGCGCGGGAGAAGCCGATGACTGGCTCGTACGGAGAACCGCCGCTGATGTTTTTTCGCATGGTGTCAAGACGGTTGTGGTCTCCCATTCCTGGCGCTGCGAAGCTTTGTCAGGAATGGGAGATATGAGTTTAGAGGCTGATTAGAGGCCCTTGCTGTCGAGGTAGCCGATGAGATCGACGACGCGGTTGGAGTAGCCCCACTCGTTGTCGTACCAGCTGAGCACCTTTACGCTGTTGCCGACGACCTTGGTGAGCGGTGCATCGACGATGGAGGAACGGCGGTCGCCCTTGAAGTCGGAGCTGACCAGTTCGCCGGCCTCGTAGCCGAGGATGCCCTTGAGCGCGCCTTCGCTGGCGGCCTTCAGAGCGGCGTTGACGGCGGCGGCATCGGTGGTCTTCTCGCTGATGAAGGTGAGATCGACGATGGAGACGTTGGGGGTTGGGACGCGGATGGCGAAGCCGTCGAGCTTGCCGGAGACCTCCGGGATGACGAGCTTGAGGGCCTTGGCCGCGCCGGTGGAGCTGGGGATCATGTTGAGCGCGGCGGCGCGTGCGCGGCGCAGATCCTTGTGCGGGAAGTCGAGGATGACCTGATCGTTGGTGTAGCTGTGGATGGTGGTCATGATGCCGCTGACGATGCCGAAGTTTTCGATGAGCACCTTGACGAGCGGGGCCAGGCAGTTGGTGGTGCAGCTTGCGTTGGAGATGACGTTGTGTTTGGCCGGGTCGTACTTATCCTGGTTGACGCCGAGGACGAGGGTGATGTCCTCGTTGGTGGCCGGGGCGGAGATGATGACCTTCCTGACTGTGGCGCCGAGGTGAGCCTTGGCTTTAGTGGCGTCGGTGAAGTGGCCGGTGGATTCGACGACGACCTGAGCGCCGACCGAGGCCCAGTCGAGCTTGGCGGGATCGCGCTCGGCGAAGACCTTGATCTTTTTGCCATCGACGGAGATGAAATCTTCGCCGGCGACGATCTGATGGGAGAGATTGCCGAGGATGGAATCGTATTTGAGCAGATGGGCGAGAGTGGCCGGACTGGTGAGGTCGTTGACGGCGACAAACTCGATGTTGGGATTGCCGAGAGCCGCGCGGAAGACGTTGCGACCGATGCGTCCGAATCCGTTGATGCCAACCTTGACTGCCATGAAGGATCTCCTTAGATAAGTGGGATGCTTTTGAGTGGAGGTTCGTTGTGTAGCGAGGGCGAACGAGAGAGCCGATGTTTGCCGGAGCGCTGAATCTGATCCGATCCCGATGAGGCCGGGGAAATCTTTCGAGAGCACCACCAAACTAGTCAGAATAACACTCCAGTCAAGGGCAAGAAAGCGATTTTGCAGGGAATGGGGCGTGGGTATGGCTTCGGATGGTCGGTTACGGGAGCGGGGTTGACGGAGTTTGTCCGGTCCATGAGAAGCAGCTTGCGTAGCCGTGCAGCGGACCGGAGCGTGCATGGGATAATGGCAGCAGAAAATGCGCGCCTGACCGGTGAGGCGGCGCGCAGGCGCAGCAAAATCCAGCGAAAGCAAGCCGTGACCCGCAAGCCATGAGACGACGTTCCCGCAGAGAGCCGAATACATCCGAGGCGACCGGCAAGACCGGACGCGAGATTCCAGTGAACCAGCCGAAGCCGCTCAGCCCGATCTATGCGTCGGAGGCTCCGATGCCAGCGAGGGCGCAGGTGGCGCCGATGGCCTCGACGCCGCAGAAGACGGCAGAAGCGTCGGCGCGTGGGGGCGGACGGTCGGAGGAGCCGCAGGCTGCGCCGGTGCGCAGGAGATTTGGCCGACTGGGAGCGGGACGGAGCGAGGCTGGTCGCGCCGAAGCTGGCCGCGCCGAAGCTGGCCGCATGGAAGTGGAGACGCAGCCGGAGTCGCCGGGGATGGGTTTGCCGAGTGACGAGGGCGCTGCGCAGACGAGCGCGGAGCCGAAGGGCCATGTGGTGTTGACGATCGGGCTTCCGGGTTCGGGCAAGACGACGTGGTACAGGCGTCGCGGGGTGACGCCGCTGAGCAGCGATATGCTGCGGACGATTCTGTTTGACGACATTACCGAGCAGCGCTATCAGGGGCTGGTGTTTGCGACGCTGCGGTCGCTGCTGCGGGCGAGGCTGATTGCGCGGATGCCGTGGAATTATGTGGATGCGACGAATCTTTCGGCGCATGAGCGCAGGCAGTGGATCAAGATGGCCCAGAGCTTCGGCTACGAGGTGCAGGCGGTGTTCTTCGATGTGCCGCTGGAGGTTTGCCTGGAGCGGAATGCGATGCGCGACAGGCCGGTGAGCGAAGAGTCGATGAAGCGGATGGCGGAGAAGCTGAAGGCTCCGGATTTTGAAGAGGGATTTGCGAAGATCACCGTGGTGCGCGTGAAGAGCGCGTAGAGCGGGAGCGGACGATGGCTGAGAGTGCGGATGCAACGCCGAGGCTGGAGCCGTCGAAGCTGGATTCGCCAAAGCTGGAACCGTGGCTGCGCGGGACGCATGGCGAGATTCCGGCGGTCGGGCGCGCGGTGGTGCATGCTCTGGAGCTGGCGCGCGAAGACGCGGAGCGATGGACGGCGGGGCTGACCGAGGAACAAATGAATCGGAAGCCGCGCGGGTTGGCTTCGGTGGCGTGGCAGATGCGGCACATTGCGCGAAGCGTGGACCGGCTGCTGAGCTATGCCGAAGGACGGCAGCTCAGCGTGGAGCAGATGGAGGCTCTGCGCGGCGAGGACGAGCCGGGGACCGCGGCGGAGCTGCACGGCGAGCTGATGGCGGCGCTGGAGGACGGGATGCGGCGCGTGGTGGCGTTGGCGGCGGTGGACCCGGAGACAGTGCGCGGCGTGGGACGCAGGGCGCTGCCGACGACGGTGGGCGGACTGCTGGTGCATGTGGCCGATCATACGCAGCGGCACACGGGGCAACTGGTGACGACGGCGAAGCTGGTGCGGACCGAAGGTTGAGTCAGGCGCTGCGTTTGGGCTGCGCATGCCCGGCTGTTCCGTGTTTGGTTCGGCGGTGAGAGCGGGAATCGAAAGAATCAGGAGACGCGGGGCGATTCGTCCCGTTCGTCGAGATCGCGCAGCTGGTTCGGATCGTTCAGGTCTTCGATGATGTGGCCCATTTTCTGCTGCTTGGTTTCGAGGTAGTGGCGGAAGGTTTCAAGCGGCTGGACCTCGGCGGAGATGCGTTCGGTGACGGTGATTCCGGCGGATTCGAGGGCTGCGACCTTGTCGGGATTGTTGGTCATGAGGCGGACGGCGGAGACGCCGAGCAGACGCAGGACGGCGGCGGGCAGTTCGTAGGCGCGGCAGTCGGCGGCGTAGCCGAGTTCGAGGTTGGCTTCGACGGTGTCGCGGCCCTGATCCTGAAGCTGGTATGCCTGGAGCTTGGCCATGAGACCGATGCCGCGGCCCTCCTGCTGCTCGTAGAGCAGGATGCCGGAGCCTTCGGCGGCGATGCGCGCGAGAGCCAGCTCAAGCTGTGGACGGCAGTCGCAGCGGAGCGAGCCGAAGACATCGCCGGTGAGGCACTGGGAGTGGATGCGGACGATGGGCGCGACGGCGTGAATGTCTCCGTGAACGAGCGCGACGAGACCATCGACGCTGGGCGTGGCGGCGGGATCGGGCGGGCAGCCGGGTGCGGATGTGTCGCGCGTGCCTTCAAAGCCGAGAATGCGGAAGTGGCCCCAGCGCGTGGGGAAGTCGGCTTCGGCTTTTTTCTGTACGTTGGAGTACGGCATGATCTGATTGTAAGATGCGCGGGGATGGCGGGAGATTCGGAGCGGGGCGATGGCCGATCACAAACTGATCCTGATTACGCTGCTGGTGAAGCTGGGGATTGCGGCGTCGGTGTCGAGCGCGGTGGCGCGGTCGAGGGCTTTTCAGCGGCGGCTGATGGCGCGGCATCGGACGGTGCGCGAGACGGCGGAGATGCTGGCGTTTGTGCTGGTTCCGCTGACGCTGGGGGTGTGGGCGCGGATTACGGTGCCGAATTTTCTGGCGGCGGACATGTCTCTGGAGACGGTGACGCTGGTGGGGCTGCTGGTGGGTCCGGGATGGGCGATGCTGAGCGGGATGGTGATGGCTGTGCCGGCCCTGCTGCATCGGGAGTATCTGGCGATGCCGTTTCTGGCGGGCGTGGGGATGGTGGCCGGGATTGCCGGAATGGTGATTGAGAAGGAAGAGATATGGTCGTTCACGCCGTTTGTGGACCTGAGCCTGTGGCGGTGGGTGAGACGGAATCTGCGGCAGCCGAAGTTTGACCGGCAGATTCTGCTGCTGGTGCTGATTGCCGGAATGGAGGCGGCGCATTCGTGGCTGGCATGGGAGTTTCCGCGAAGGATTTTTGCGCTACGAACGGATGCCTGGTGGCTGCGGGTGGTGATCTGGGTGAGCGCGCCGGTGGTGGTGGGCGTGTGGCTGAAGGTGTGGAACGCGCTGCGCGTGGAGAGGAAGCTGGAGGAGCAGAAGCGGCTGTTGCTGGAGGCGCGTCTGGATGCGTTGCAGCGGCAGATCAATCCGCACTTTCTGTTCAACACGCTGAACTCGATTGCGTCGCTGGCGAGGCAGAGGCCGGATGAGGCGCGGGTGATGATTGTGAAGCTGGCGAGCCTGTTGCGAGCGATGCTGAAGGATCATGACGTGATGGTTCCGCTGGGCGAGGAGATGCGGCTGACGGAGGATTATCTGGAGATTGAGATGGTGCGATTTGGCTCGGAAAAACTGCGCGTGGTGAAGGAGATTGAGCCGGGCACGCTGGATCTGAAGGTGCCGAGCATTCTGTTGCAGCCGCTGGTGGAGAACTCGATCAAACACGGGCTGGAGCCGCGCATACGCGGCGGCGTGATTACGCTGAGGAGCCGGTGCGAGGCGGGACGGCTGGTGATTGAAGTGGAAGACGACGGAGTGGGGATAGCGGAGCGGCAATCGACGACGGGCCGGGGGATTGGGATGCGGCTGGTGCGGGATCGGCTGCAGATGCTCTTTGGCGATGAAGCGCGATTCGAGGTTCAATCGCGGCCGGGACGCGGGACGCGGGTGACGATTGGGATTCCGCTGCCGGAGATTGCGCCGTCGCATGGTTCGTCGGCAAAGGATTCGCTGCCGATTGGTTTGCCGGGCGATCAGGCTGAGCCGACGAGCGAGCGATAGAAATCGACGTAGCGAGGGATGATGCGCGTGGAGCAGAAGCGGTCCTGCGCGGTCTTGCGCGCGGCATGGCGCAGGGCGGCGTGACGGTCGGGGTCGCGCAGCAGGGCGACGGCGGCCGAGGCCATGGCATCGACTTCGCCGATGGGAAAGAGCAGGCCGTCGTGGCCGTCGGTGATCAACTCTGGCACGCCGCCGACGCGCGTGGCGATGGCAGGCACCTGGCAGGCCATGGACTCCAGCGCGGCCAGGCCGAAGGATTCGTTTTCGCTGGGCATGAGCAGAAGGTCGGCGAGCGGGAGCAGGTCGTGGACACGATCCTGTTTGCCGAGGAAGTGAATGCGGTCGTGGATGCCAAGCGAGTGAGCGAGCCACTCGGCGGTGGAGCGATCAGGTCCGTCGCCGATGAGCGCGAGGCGCGCGGGCAGTTCGCGGGCGATGCGGGCGAAGATCTGCACCACGTCGGCGATGCGCTTGACGGGGCGGAAGTTGGACAGGTGCATGAGCAGAAATTCGTCGGGCGCGGCGAGGCGGGCGCGCTGCTCAGCGCGCTGGGCGGCGTCGCGGATGGGCTGGTAGAGATCGCAGTTGACGAAGTTGTGGATGACTTCGATGGGGCGCGTGATGGCGAAGTTTTCGACGGTCTTTTCTCGCAGCCAGGCCGAGATGCTGGTGACGCCGTCGCTTTGTTGAATGGCGTACTGGGTGATGGGCAGGTAGGAGCGGTCCATGCCGACGAGCGTGATGTCGGTGCCGTGAAGCGTGGTGACGAAGGGAAGCTGGCGCGCGCGCGTGGCCAGCATCTGGCGCGCGAGCAGGGCGCTGACGGAGTGGGGAATGGCGTAGTGGACGTGGAGCAGGTCGAGGCCGTAGTACTCGGCGACCTCGGCCATGCGCGAGGCGAGCGCGAGATCGTAAGGAGGGAACTCAAAGAGCGGATAGTTGCTGACGGGGACTTCGTGGTAGAAGATGCCGGATTCGCGACCGGAAAGGCGGAACGGCTGGGAGTAGCTGATGAAGTGAATCTCGTGGCCGAGCGCGGCGAGTTCGATGCCCAGTTCCGTGGCGACGACACCGCTGCCGCCGTAAGTGGGATAACAGGTGATGCCGATGCGCATGCTGTACTGCTTTCCGGGGGTGCGAAGGATGGTCGGGCCTCAGAGGATTGGACGCGGCGGATGGTGGGGCCGATGCTGAAAAAATGAAGCCGGAATCGTTCAGGGTGCGTGGTTGGGTGCGGGGAGCGCGCTGAAGGGGATTCTGGCCAGGCTGGTGGCTTGGGCGACGGGCGCGAGCGCGGCCAGTTCGATTTGGCGCGAGGCGCGGAGGCGGGTGCGGATGGCGGCCAGTGCCGAATCGGAGTAGCCGGGATGGGTGACCAGTTCCCAGCAGCCGTCAGGCAGTGCCGCGAGCAGGCTCTCGACGAGCGCGCGGTCAAGCGAGCCGGTGGCGAGGACGCCGATGGCACCATTTGTGGTGGTGAAACCAGCTTCGGCGACGGAGCGCAGAAAGCTGCTGCGAAAGAACTGAAGCAGGCGAAATTCTGCGCGGCGCGCGATGGGGACGCGGGGCGTGAGTGCGCGGCTCCAGCGCGGCTCAAAGGGATTGCGAATGCGGCAGATGCCGGCGCGGCGAGCGGCGCGCAGAACGGGGCGCAGGATGGCGGGAAACTGGTGGAGATGCTTGTGCGTGTCGATGTGGGTGAGCGTGAGTCCGGCCTGTTGCAGGCGCGTGATCTGGGCATAGGCTTCGGCTTCGAGGAAGTCTTCGCGCTGGCTGCGCGAGACGCCTGGCGCGAAGAGCGCGCGCAGAAGCTGGCGCGGCTTGGCGGGCAGTGCTGCGTTGTTTTGCGCGATCCACGGGCAGGCTCGCCGGGCGTCGGCGTCGAGGCAGGAGACGCCATCGACGAGGACGACATGGCAGCCGACGCCGAGCGCGGGCGTCGCCAGGGCGAGCCGAATGGCTTCTGCGGTGGCGGGTGCCGAGGCCATGAGCGTGGCGCTGGTAAGCGATCCGGAGTGGGCAAGCTCGACGATGGCGCGGTTGACGCCGGAGGTGAGGCCGAAGTCGTCGGCGTTGATGATGAGTTGTCGCACGAGGCTGAGTGTATCAGGGGTTGTGTGAGGGCTGTGCGCGTGCACGGACTCTGCGCGGGCTAGGCGGCGGCGAAGTCGATGTAGCCGCGCTCGGGGTTGGTGCTGACGAGGCGCACCTGGATTTTGTCCCCGACATCGAGACCAGCGCCGCCGTGGACGAGCATGCCTTCAACGTGCGGTTCCAGTGCGCGGACGAAGGTTCCGGCGTGAGAGACGCCGGTGACGATGGCGCTGAAGTTCAGGCCGATGCGTTTGTGGAGGACGACGGCGGCGATGCGCTTGGACATTTCGCGCTCAACGTGGCGCTCGTTGTCCTCCATGAGGGTGCATCGCGCGGCGATGGCGGCGAGACGTTCGGCGGAGTAGGGAGTGGGTGCGGCGGCGAGATGGGCCTTGAGCAGGCGCTGGGTGACGACGTCGGCGAAGCGTCGATTGGGCGCGGTGGAGTGGGTGTAGTCCTGGATGGCGAGGCCGAAGTGGCCGGGCGATTCCTCGCCGGGACGGACCATGACGTATTCGCCCGGACCCATGAGCTTGATGACGGCGAGTGAGAGATCGGGAAAGCGGATGGGATCGGATTTGCGGCGCTCGGTGAGGAAATCGTTGAGGGCTTTGGAGTCGGGTGCGGCGGGCAGAGTGGTGCCGAGTTCGGCGGCGAGCTGCACGATGCGATCCCAGCGTTTGGGTGTGCGGACGATGCGGCGGATGGAGGCGATGCGGGCGGAGTCGAGCGTGCGAGCCATGACGCCATTGGCGGCGATCATGAACTCTTCGATGAGGCTGGTGGCGCGGTTTTTCAACTGGCGCGCGAGGCTGACGGCTTCCTCGTGGACCATGACGGGACGGGTTTCGATGGTTTCCAGATCAAGCGCTCCGTGCTGGGCGCGGTTGCCGACCATGCGGCGAGCGGCCTCGTCCTGAAGCTGAAGCTGGTCACGGAGAGCAGCGTTTTGTCGGACTTTTTCCGGCGCTTCGGCTGTGTCGGCGAGCCAGGCTCCGACGGCGTTGTACGTGAGCTGGGCGCGGTTGCGGACGAGCGCGCGATAGATGTTGCCGTCGGTGACAGTGCCGCGCGCGTCGACGGAGAACTCGGTGATGACGGCGGCGCGATCCTCGTTTTCGTTGAGCGAGGTGATGCCCTCGGACAGCTCGACGGGGAACATGGGGAAGACGGTGATGCCGGTGTAGACGCTGGTGGTTTCGCTTTCGGCGTGAGCGTCGAGCGCGGTGCCCTGAGCCACGGTTGCGTCCACGTCAGCGACGGCGACGCGGATGCGGATGCGACCGTCGGCGAGACGCTCGGCCCACTCGATCTGGTCAAGGTCGCGCGAGGTGTCGTTGTCGATGGAGGACCAGAGGAGCGAGCGCAGGTCTGCGATGTTGGTTCCGACTTGTGGAAGAGTGAGTCCGCGAGCGAGCAGGAGAGCAAGCTCACGCTGGGCTTCGGGTGAGAGTCTGGGCTGGAAACCGTGCTCCTGCATGGAGGCCTGAGCGGCTTGTGCGAGGTTGAAGGGATGGAATGAACTCACGAACGGCTGCTCCTGAGATGCGAGGATCGGATGCACGACTGGGCGCGAAAAACAGAGGACAACAGAGAAGGCTATCGCATGGCGCGCGGGATGCGCACCTGGAGCGAGAGGCGAGTGGGGAAAACGATGCGACTGCTATGATGAGACTGGCCGCGCGGGTTGACGGCGCGCGTGGTTTTGCCCACCGGAGCGGGCGGTTAGCTCAGTTGGTTAGAGCGCCTGCCTTACAAGCAGGATGTCGGGGGTTCGAGTCCCTCACTGCCCACCAGAATCCCTTCCGAATACGTCCATTACAATCCCGAATGAAGCGGATGCCCTTTGGCACGTATCCAGAGGCAACGCTTACTCAAGCTCGCGAGAGGCACGCTGCGCGCAGCGCATGTGCCGACCAGGCGGTGCCTGGGTGGAGCAGCCGTTTCGGTGGAAAATGACGCGGAAAAAAGACGGAAGTGGATTCCCTGTGCGGTCAGAGCAGGAATGGGATGAGGGCGGCGGTGCGTGCGGCGTAGGCGGAGTAGGCGGGGCCGAACTGCTGGCGCATCCATTGTTCTTCTAGGCGTAGCTTGGCCCAGAGCGCGACGGCGATGAGCAGGGTGGCGATGAGGCCGCGAAGTTCGCCGAGGGCGATGGCGGTGCCGAGGAAGCCGATGAGGATGCCGGTGTAAATGGGATGGCGGACGAGGGCGTAGGGGCCGGTGGTGATGAGTTCGTGATCCTGCTTGAGGGTGACGGTGCCGCTCCAGTTGCGGCCGATGTGGTGGCGTGCGGCGACGGCGAAGAGCAGACCCAGTGCGTTGAGGGCGACACCGAGCCAGAAGTGGAGCGGGGAACGGGATAGCAGCGAAAGATTGAGCACCGGGATGCGCAGGTGGGGAACGAAAAAGAGCGTAATGGCGACGATGAAAGCAAGCGAGCGAAACAGACGCGACGGCGTCGGTTCGATGCGAACGGACTGCTTGGTGTTCGCGGCGCGGATGCGCCAGTAAAGCAGGAATGTGAACCACACAGCGGGGAAATACCAGTCGTAGATAGAGTGCATGGACAACTCCGGAAGTTGCTTGCGCAGGCAAGGGGAAGTACGCGCTGGCCGACCTGGATGTTCCGCGTGGGGAGGGATGAAGGCCCCGCAACAGTATGACAGACGCGGAGTGTGGGTGAGGATCTGTAGTTTGTCGGAGGGATTTCATTTGGATGAAGGCATTGTCATCGATCGGTGAATGTTTTCATCGAGACATCAACGGAATGTAACTTTCGCTCCTTAACTTCGGAGTGGGCGCGCTTCCAACGATTCGATTACCAAGGCTCAGGACGCGCCGAATTCCGATTTGTGAGGACAGAGGATGCGACGTTTCTGGAGCGGAGTATGGCTTTGCGTTTTTCTGCTGCTGGCGCTTGTTGGAGTGGCGCAAGCGCAAGGGACGACCACATTGCAGGGGACGGTGACCACGGTTTCCGGAGCACCGCTGGGCGGGGCGACGATATCGATCATCAACCTGGACACAAAGGCGATTACGACGGTGACGAGCGACGCCGGTGGAGCGTTTGCGGCTCCGAATCTGGCGGCGGGCAGTTATATGGTGACGTCAAGCCTGAATGGGTTTGACGTGCTGACGAAGAATGGAATTGAACTGAGCGCCGGGCAGAGCCTGTCGGTGCATCTGGCGATGGTGATTGCGTCGAATGCCGAGCAGGTGACGGTGACGGCGGATGCCTCGCCGGAGACATCGGTGACGGAGGCGGAGATTTCCAATGCGGAGATCGAAGGCGTTGCCGGGCCGTTTGGCAGTGCGGCGCAGGCGCTGACGGCTGCGCCGGGCATCTATGTGTATGGCTACGGCGGCGTGGCGGCGACGGCGCGCAGCGAGGTGGTGGTGCGCGGCATCAAGGCGGGGTGGTCGAGCGTGAACGGCGACGTGCTGCGCAACGGAGTGACGTTTCTCTTTGACGGCATTCCGATGAACAACCTGATCTCGAACAACGGTCAGTGGCAGACGACGCAGATTCCGATCATGGATATGATCTCGAACATCGACGTGACGTATGGTCCGGGTGCGCCGTCGAATCGGTGGTTTGACAGCATTGGCGGCACGGTGAACTATCTCCCGTTCCAGCCGAAGAGCACGCCGGGCGCGGACATCAAGGCCGGAGTCAGCATCGGGAGTTACAACACTTACATTGAGCATTTTGTGGCGCGCAGCGGGAATTACAAGGGTTGGTCTGGGTTGCTGGCGTTTGGCTATGCTTCGAACGACACCTTCCGCGTGGGTACGATTGGCATTCCCACGTTCAATGCGCCGTCGTCGGGCTATGCGTCGCTGGTGAAGGTGGAGCACTACTTTGATCGCGGCAGCCTGAGTTTCGGCTACTATCACGGACGGAATACGGAGTTTCGCCCGAACTTCCTGCCGATTGCCCCAATTACACCGGCCTACAACAACAACTATGGCGACGCGGTGACGACGACGGGCCTGTATGGTCCGGATTCGCAGCCGGGGACGGCGGTTCCGGCCAATGCGCAGTACTATAGCCAGCAGACCAGCGGATTCTATTCCTCACTGGCTCAAGCCACCTGGTTCAAGCAGATCAAAACGCAGAGTGACATTGTGTACGCGAAGCTGGAGCTTGAGCTATCACCGCGAGTTACGATGCATAACTCGGAGTGGTACAGGCATGGGTATCGACTGCATAATCGCGTGGTGAATTTCTATGGGCCGAATTATACGGTGGGGCATGAGTGGTACGACCCGGCGTCGAACGCCGTAGGCTCGCAGTCGTCGGCGGATATTCAGGCTCCACATGATCTCTTCACACTGGGCGGGTACTGGATTCATCAGGAGTATCGCAACCCGGTGGCGCTGTTCAATCCGGCGCAGGGCACGTCGCGGCAGGTGCCGGCGTTTTTCAACAGTGATCATCTCTACAACGACTACGGATTCCTGTTCCTGCAGGATCGCATCGACCTGTTTCACCAGCGTCTGATTATTACGCCGGGCGTGGCCGAGCAGCTTTTCCGCACACAATACTTCAACACGGGATTGACGGATTTTCCGCTGGGCGCGCCGGGCAACGATCCGGAGCAGGCACCGAGCGCGAGCAAGAATTTCTCGCAGATTGCGCCGTCCGTTGGAGCGCAGTTTCGGTTGCTGAACTGGTTCACGATGCATGGCAACTATGCGGTGACGTATGAGAACCCGACGGACTCGGCCTTTGGCGCGAATCTGCCGACGAAGGGCGTGAACATCGGGCTGCTGAAGGCGGTGAAGAGCGATAACCGTGAGGCGGGATTTCTGGTGACGAAGTGTCCGTTTGCGTTTCTGGGGACGTGCTCGCTGGACGCGACGTACTTTCACGATGAACTGAGCCATGTGAACGTGGTGACGCAGGTGGCGCAGCAGAGCACTCCGGCGACGATTGCGCTGGCGTCGAGCGTCTACAACGGTGTTTCGGTGAACTTTGACGAGTCGCCGGGACGCTACTTGCAGGTGCATGGGAACGGCATCATTCAGCATGACTACTTTCTGTCGTATCTCCCCAGCGGCTCGACTGTGAATTATGGCAGTTACCCGATCTCGAACTCACCGCGCTACAGCACGAACCTGGGGCTGACGTCAGACTGGGAGTCCGGCGACAAGACGATGAAGCTGACTCCGGGACTGTGGTGGCAGTATGTGGGGCAGCGGTATCTGTTCAGCAACCTGATTGCGGCACCTACCCAGCAGGAGGTGCCGGGCTATGGCGTGGTGAACTTCAACATGGATGGGACGCTGGGCAGTGTGGGGCAGATTTTCCACATGAAGGGCGGACACGGGATTCCGGTACAGTTCTCGCTGGGCGTGGAGAACCTGCTCAATCGGGAGTACAACCCGACGGCGTACATCACGAGCGGCGGATACTTCGGGACGAGCTTTGGCGGGTATACGCTGGTGGATCCCGGGGCACCGCGCGAGTATATTGTTTCGATCAACATTGGCAGGAAGTAAAGCGGGACAAAGCGAGCGGGGATGCGGCCTGATGGCTGCATCCCCGCTCTGTTTTTGCGCTGCGCGGATTCTGGTTCAGCGGGTTTTGGCGACTTCTTCGACGGTGACGGGATCGAGGAAGGGCATGGCGGCGCGGAGTTTTTTGCCGACCTGTTCGATGGGGTGTTTGGCTTCGGCTTCGCGGAAGGCCTGGAACTCTTTGCGGCCGGAGAGCTGGTCGGCGATGAAGCGTTTGGCGAAGGTGCCGTCCTGAATGTCGGTGAGGACGGCGCGCATGGCTTTTTTGCTTTCGTCGTTGATGACGCGCGGGCCGCTGACGTAGTCGCCCCACTCGGCGGTGTCGGAGATGGAGTAGCGCATGTAGGCGAGGCCGCCGCGGTAGATGAGATCGACGATGAGCTTGAGTTCGTGGAGGACTTCAAAGTAGGCGATCTCGGGCTGGTAACCGGCTTCGACGAGGGTTTCAAATCCGGCTTTGATGAGATGGCTGACGCCGCCGCAGAGCACGGCCTGTTCGCCGAAGAGATCGGTTTCGGTTTCCTCGGTGAAGGTGGTTTCGTGGACGCCGGCGCGGGTGTTGCCGATGGCTTTGGAGTAGCTGAGGGCGAGTGCGTGGGCGTGGCCGGTTGCGTCCTGGTGGACGGCGATGAGTCCGGGGACGCCGCCGCCTTCGGTGAAGACTTCGCGGACGCGATGGCCGGGAGCCTTGGGCGCGGCGAGGGCGACGTCGATGTCCTTTGCCGGGACGATGGTGCCGTAGCGGATGTTGAAGCCGTGGGCGAAGAGCAGGAGTTTTCCGGCTGTGAGGTTGGGGCCGATTTCTGCGGCGTAGAGGCTGGCCTGGCTCTGGTCCGGGGTGAGGATCATGACGACATCGGCCCAGCGTGTGACGTCGGCGACGGTGCCGACGTGGAGGCCGGCGTTCTGCGCCTTCTGGATGGACTTGGAGTTGGCGGCGAGGCCGACGCGGACATCGACGCCGGAGTCCTTGAGGTTGAGCGCGTGGGCGTGGCCCTGGGAGCCGTAGCCGATGATGGCGACTTTCTTTGCCTGGATGAGCGAGAGGTCGGCGTCGTGATCGTAATAGGTCTTAGCCATGATGTTCGGAATCTTCCTTTATGGGTTTTTGCGGATGGTGCTGCGGATTGTGGTTGACGAGCCGGAGGAAGGAGCAGAGCCGGACGCGAATGCGAAGGATGGGAGCTAATCGGGATCGACGGGTTCGATGCCGTCGGGAATGTCGGTGACGCCCATGGCGCGCAGGACGCGGCTGGTGTGATGACCACGGCGCATGGTCATTTTACCGCTGCGGCAGACTTCGAGGACGCGATTTTCGCGCTCGTTGAGCACCTGGATGAGGCCCTCGATCTTGCTTTCGACGCCGGTGATCTCGATCATGAGGGATTCAGGGGCGAGATCGACGATGCGCGCGCGGAAGACCTCGGCGAGTTCGAAGACGCCGGAGCGGGATTCGGCGTTGGCGGCGACTTTGATGAGGGCGAGTTCGCGGGTGACGGCGGAGACGCCGCTGATGTCATCGACCTCGGCCACGTCTTCGAGTTTGTAGAGGCTGGCGCGGATGCGATGGCCGGCCTGGTCGGAGGCATCGGCGACGATGGTCATGCGGGAGTAACCGGCGCGCTCGCTGCGACCGACGGTGAGCGAGATGATGTTGATGTTGAGGCGGCGAAAGAGGCTGGCGACGCGGGTGAGCACGCCGGGCTTGTCTTCGACGTAGGCTACGAAGGTGTGGAGCATGATGGTCCTTTGTGGAGTGCTAGAAGTCCTGCGGGGTTTCGACGAGCGGGTTGTGGTCGGGGCGGCGGATCATCTCATGGAGCGCGCTGCCGACGGGAATCATGGGGTAAACGGAGTCTTCCTGCTCGACGAGGAAGTTGATGAGGAACGGGCCGTTGTGCTGGCGGGCGCGCTCAACGACGCTGGCGAGTTCGGCGCGCGTGCTGACGGCTGCTCCGGCGATGCCGTGCGCGTCGGCGAGCTTGACGAAATCGGGGCTGACGAGCGGCGTGGATTCATAGTTGCGCTCGTAGAAAAATTCCTGCCACTGGCGGACCATGCCGAGGTAGCCGTTGTTGATGATGGCGATGTTGACCTTGAGCTTTTCCTGGGCGATGGTGGCCAGCTCGGAGGCGGTCATCTGGAAGCCGCCGTCACCGGCGATGACCCAGACCTCGCGGTCGGGGCAGGCGACTTTGGCGCCGATGCCGGCGGGCAGGGCGAAGCCCATGGTGCCGAGTCCGCCGGAGGTGATGAGGGTGCGGGGATGGTCGTGGTGATAGTACTGGGCCTCCCACATCTGGTGCTGGCCGACGTCGGTCGCGACGATGGCGCGGCCCTCGGTGATGCGCCAGAGATCGTGCATGACGTGGGCGGCGTAGAGATGGCCGGAGTCGGGAAGATTGCGAATGTCGCGGACGGCGGCGGAGCCTTTGCTGTCTTCGATGGAGCGCAGCCAGGCGGAGCCGTCGCGACCGGGCAGAAGCGGGAGCAACTGCTCGAGGACTTCGCGGAGATCGCCGACAAGAGCGACGTCGACGGGAATGTTTTTGTTGATCTCGGCGGGGTCGATTTCGATGTGAATTTTTTTTGCGTTGGGCGCGTAGGTGGCTGGGGTTCCGATGACGCGGTCGTCGAAGCGCATGCCGCAGGCGATGAGCAGGTCGGCGTTCTGGATGGCGTGATTGACCCAGGACTCGCCGTGCATGCCCATCATGCCCATGCTGAGCGGGTGGGACGCGGGGAACGCGCCGAGGCCGAGCAGCGTGAGGCCGACGGGAATCTGCATGCGTTCGGCGAGCGAGCGGACCTGCTCTCCGGCGCGGGACTGGAGGATGCCGTGGCCGGCGAGGATGACGGGGCGCTCGGCTTTGCGGATGAGTTCGGCTGCGTGGTGGAGCTTGTGGTCGGTGCAGTGGAGCATGGGGTGCGGCGTGTAGGGGCGCGGCTGGGCGGCGGCGAAATCGAAGTCGGCACGGGCCTGCTGCGCGTCCTTGGTGATGTCGACGAGCACCGGGCCGGGACGACCGGATTGCGCGATCTGGAATGCGGCGCGAATGGCGGGCGCGATGTCCTCGGCGCGGCTGACGAGGAAGTTGTGTTTGGTGACGGGCAGGGTGATGCCGGTGATGTCGATCTCCTGGAATGCGTCGGTGCCGAGGACTTTGCTGGAGACCTGGCCGGTGATGCAGACGATGGGGATGGAGTCCATCATGGCGGTGGCGATGCCGGTGACGAGGTTGGTGGCACCGGGGCCGCTGGTGGCGATGGCGACGCCGACTTTTCCGGAGGCGCGTGCGTAGCCGTCGGCCATGTGAGCGGCGCCCTGTTCGTGGCGGACGAGGATGTGGCGGATGGGGAATTTGCGCAGCGCGTCGTAGGCGGGCAGGATGGCTCCGCCGGGGTAGCCGAAGACTTCGGTGACGCCCTCGCCGACGAGCGTGGCCCAGAGGATTTCAGAGCCGGTCAAAATCGCTGGCTGAATGGCCTGCGCGACTTCATCGTGAACTGGCATTTTTTCCATCGCCATCTCCTTTTTCCGAGATCAAGTTTGTGCTATCGGCCTGGTTGATCGGTTGAAGACATCCCTATCCACGAAGAAAATCTCATCCATACGGGTAAAGAGAACTACCTCTTTACCTAAGTACTTAACATCACTTCTAACGTAAGCCAAAATACCATCTCCTTCGCAGATATTAATCGTGTCAGACTTAAAACCTTCATCACAATTAAAAGATGAGACATCTCCTGAATGAAACAGGGAGATAGCTTCAAACGTACAAGTTACCCTAAATGGAAATCTAGCTTCCGTAGCAGGTCTTGGCCATTTACGCATGTACTTTCTCCAAATTAAATTGTGATTGCTCCTTCGGATGCGGAGCGGACGCGATCCACATACTTGGCGAAGACGCCGGTGGGCCAGCGCGCGGGCTGAGGCTGCCACTCGGCGCGGCGGCGGGCAAGCTCGTCGTCTGCGACCTCGAGCGTGAGCGTGCGGTTGGGAATGTCGAAGTGGATGAGGTCGCCTTCGCGGACGAGCGCGATGGGTCCGCCGACCTGAGCCTCGGGCGCAACGTGGCCTGCGGTGAAGCCGCGCGTGGCACCGGAGAAGCGGCCGTCGGTGAGCAGGGCGACGGTGGCGCTGAGCGTGGCGTTGGAGCTGACGGCGGCGGTGACCTGGAGCATTTCGCGCATGCCGGGTCCGCCTTTGGGGCCTTCGTAGCGGATGACGAGCACGTCGCCGGGGCGGATCTGCTGGGCCTGGACGGCGGCGAAGCAATCGTCTTCGCAGTTGAAGACGCGCGCCGGGCCGCGATGTTCGAGGCGGTCGGCGGCGGCGATCTTCATGACTGCGCCTTCGGGCGAGAGATTGCCCTTGAGGATGACGAGGCCGCCGTGTGGCTTGAGCGGCTGTTCGAAGGTGCGGATGACGACCTGGCCGGGGGTTTCGACGGCTTCGGCGGCTTCTTCCGCGATGGTTTTGCCGCTGATGGTGAGCGCGTGGCCGTGGAGATGGCCGGCGCCGAGCATGCGCTGCGCGAGCAGGCGCGAGCCGCCGGCGGCCTGATAGTCGCTGGCGACGAATTTGCCGGCGGGTGTGAGGTCGCAGATGAAGGGCGTGCGGTCACTGATGCGGTCGAAGTCGTCGATGGAGAGCGCGATGCGCATCTCGCGCGCGATGGCGAGGAAGTGGAGCACGGCGTTGGTGGATCCGCCGGAGGCGGCGACGGCGGCGATGGCGTTTTCGAGCGAGGCGCGCGTGATGATGTCGGACGGGCGGCGGTTGGCGCGGACGGCGTCCATGAGGATGCGACCGGCGTGGCGCGTGGCCTCGTGCTTGTCGGAGGCGGTGGCGGGAACGCCGGAAAGCTGGATGGGACTGATGCCGAGAATCTCCGCGCCCATGGCCATGGTGTTGGCGGTGAACTGGCCGCCGCAGGCTCCGGCACCGGGACAGGCGGCGGCTTCGAGCGCTTCGAGGCCGGCGTCGTCGATGGCTCCGCGAGCGTGCGCGCCGATGCCCTCGAAGACGTTCTGGATGGTGATGTCGATGCCGTTGAGTTTGCCGGGCGCGATGGAGCCGCCGTAGAGCATCATGCCGGGAATGTCGAGCCGGCAGAGCGCCATGATGATGCCGGGCATGTTTTTGTCGCAGCCGCCGATGCCGACGATGCCGTCGAAGAGATTGCCGCGCGCGACGAGTTCGATGGAGTCGGCGATGACCTCGCGGCTGACGAGCGAGGCCTTCATGCCCTGCGTGCCCATGGTGATGCCGTCGGAGATGGTGACGGTGTTGAACTCCATGGGCGTGCCGCCGGCCTCGCGGATGCCCTGCTTGAGGGCTTCGGCGATCTCGCGGAGGTGCATGTTGCAGGTGCCGATCTCGGTCCAGGTGTTGGCGATGCCGATGATGGGCTTGTGCAGGTCGTCTTTGGTGAAGCCGACGCCGCGCAGATAGCTGCGCGCGGCGGCGCGGCTGGGGCCTTCGGTCATCGGGATGCTGTGGCGCTTGCCTTCGACGGTCATGGAGTGAAATGTATCCTCGGAGTTTCCGGGTTGGATGCGGCGATGATTTGCCGCTGCGTTTCTAAAAAAGATCAAGGGCGCGAAAAAATCTTCTCGCGGTGGAAGACTAGTTGGCGCGCGGGCTGAGCCAGTGCGCGTGGTCGTGCATGGTTTCGTAGGCGTCGAGCGCGGAGGCGTGGCGCAGGGTGAGGCCGATGTCGTCGAGACCCTCCAGCAGGCAGTATTTGCGGAAGGGATCGATCTCGAAGCTGGCCGAGAATCCGTGCGAGTCGGTGACGCGCTGGTCGGCGAGCGAGACGGTGAGCTGATAGTCAGGATGCGTGGCCGAGCGCTCCAGCAGCAGCGCGACTTCGGCTTCGGTGAGGCGCGCGAGGACGATGCCGTTCTTGCCGGCGTTCGAGAAGAAAATGTCGGCGAAGGTGGGCGCGATGACGACGCGGAAGCCGTAGTCGGAGAGCGCCCAGGCGGCGTGTTCGCGGCTGGAGCCGCAGCCGAAGTTTTTTCCGGCGACGAGGATCTGCGCGCCAGCGTAGCGCGGATCGTTCAGGACGAAGTTGCTTTCGTTGCGCCAGTCATAGAAGAGGAACTCGCCGTAGCCGGAGCGCTCGATGCGCTTGAGGAACTGCTTGGGGATGATCTGGTCGGTGTCGACGTTGACGCGATCAAGCGGTACGGCGCGCGAAGTGAGGGTGCGAAAGGGCTGCATGTCAGCGTGCCTCCGAGGTGTGGGCTGCGTGGGAAGCGTCGGGCCAATGGCGGACATCGACGAAGTGGCCGGCGATGGCGGCTGCGGCGGCCATCGCCGGGCTGACGAGGTGGGTGCGTCCGCCGCGACCCTGACGGCCCTCGAAGTTGCGGTTGCTGGTCGAGGCGCAACGCTCGCCGGGCGCGAGGATGTCGGGATTCATGCCGAGACACATGGAGCAGCCGGGTTCGCGCCAGTCGAATCCGGCCTCGCGGAAGATGGCGTCGAGTCCCTCCTGTTCGGCCTGATCCTTGACGGCCTGGGAGCCGGGGACGACCATGGCGCGGACGCGTGTGCTGACGCGGCGGCCGCGCGCGATGCGGGCGGCGGCGCGCAGGTCTTCGATGCGGGAGTTGGTGCAGGAGCCGATGAAGACGCGGTCGATGGAGACATCTTCGAGGCGAGTGCCGGCCTTGAGATCCATGTATTCGAGGGCGCGGGTGAAGGCTTTGCGCTCGTTCTCGTCGGCGGCCTGCAGCGGGTCGGGCACGGTGTCGGTGATGGGCGCGACCATGCCGGGACTGGTGCCCCAACTGACGTAGGGAACGAGCGTGGCGGCGTCGAGGGTGAGTTCGCGATCAAAGACCGCGCCCGGCTCGGTGGGCAGTCTGCGCCAGGCGGCGACGGCCTCGTTCCAGGCCGCGCCCTGCGGCGCGGAACGGCGACCCTGAAGGTAGGCGAAGGTGGTCTCGTCGGGAGCGATCATGCCGGCGCGCGCACCGGCTTCGATGCTCATGTTGCAGATGGTCATGCGGCCCTCCATGGAGAGCGCGCGGATGGCCGAGCCGGCGTATTCGATGACGTGGCCGGTGGCGCCGTCGGTGCCGATGCGTCCGATGATGGCGAGCACAATATCCTTGGCCGTGACGCCCTGCGGAAGTTCGCCTTCGACGGCGATGCGGAAGGTTTTCGGCTTGCTCTGCGGCAGGGTCTGCGTGGCGAGAACATGCTCGACCTCGCTGGTGCCGATGCCGAAGGCGAGCGCGCCGAAGGCTCCGTGGGTGCTGGTGTGGGAGTCGCCGCAGACGATGGTCATGCCGGGCTTGGTGAGGCCGAGTTCCGGGCCGATGACGTGGACGATGCCCTGTTCGCGGCTGCCGATGTCGTAGAGTTCGATGCCGAAGTCGGCGCAGTTTTTGCGCAGCGTGGCGATCTGGGTGGCGGCGATCTGATCGACGATCTGGAAGCGCTCGGCGAGGACGGTGGGGACGTTGTGATCGACGGTGGCGACGCATCGATCCGGGCGTCGCACGGGGCGACCGGCGAGGCGCAACCCCTCGAAGGCCTGGGGCGAGGTGACCTCGTGGATGAGGTGGAGATCGATGTAGAGCAGGGTCGGTTCGCCGGGCGGCTCGACAACGACGTGCTGCTCCCAGACTTTTTCAAACAGGGTTTTCGGTGAATGGCTCATCGTGTTTCCTCGGTTGCTGCGCGGTTATGCGGGAAGAAGCTCGCGAATCTTTTTGCCCATTTCGGTGGTGGAAAGGACGGTGAAATCGGTGGTGCTGGCGCGGACGAGATCGGCGGTGCGGAAGCCGAGCTGGAGCGCGCTGCGGACGGCGGATTCAATGGCCTCGGCCTCGGCGTCCATGCCCGCGGAGTGGCGCAGGACGAGCGCGCCGGTGAGGATGGCTCCGAGGGGATTGGCCAGGCCCTTGCCGGCGATGTCGGGCGCGGAGCCGTGGATCGGCTCGTAGAGATTGACGCGGCCGCCGATGGTGGCCGAGGGCAGCATGCCGAGCGAGCCGGTGATGACGGCGGATTCGTCGCTGAGAATGTCGCCGAAGAGATTTTCGGTGAGCACGACGTCGTAGTTGCGCGGGCTGGTCATGAGGAGCATGGCCATGGAATCGACGAGCTGATGTTCGAGCGTGACGTCGGGATAGTCGGCGGCGACGTCGGTGACGGTCGAGCGCCAGAGCTGGGAGACTTCGAGGACGTTGGCCTTGTCAACGGAGGTGAGTTTTTTGCCGCGCTTGCGGGCGAGGTCGAAGGCGATGCGGGCGACGCGCGTGATTTCGTCGCGGGTGTAGCGCATGGTGTTCCAGGCTTCGCCGGCGGCGCGGTTCCACTCGCGCGGCGAGCCGAAGTAGAGGCCGCCGAGCAGTTCGCGGACGAAGAGAATGTCGGTGCCGGAGACGATGTCGAGCTTGAG
The DNA here is from genome assembly GCA_021846275.1 of Acidobacteriota bacterium. GTDB lineage: Bacteria > Acidobacteriota > Terriglobia > Terriglobales > Acidobacteriaceae > Acidicapsa. The sequence continues at coordinate 376,418 of JAJZBZ010000001.1, read as the reverse complement.
CGGACTGTTGGCGGCAAGCTCGGCGATGGAAAAAGCCGGGCGCAGATTGGCGAATCCGCCGAGCGCGGCGCGAAGCTGAAGCAGGCCGGATTCGGGGCGCGTGGAGGGCGGCAGCGCGTTCCATTTGTTGCCGCCGACGGCACCGAGAAAAACGGCGTCGGAGGCGAGCGCGGCTTCAAGCGTGTCAGCGGGCAGCGGCGTGCCGTCGGTGTCAATGGCGATGCCGCCGATGCGTTTTTCGGTGACTTCGAGGGATTGGCCGGAGCGCGCGAAGACCGTTTGCAAAACGGAGACGGCCTCGCGCGTGACCTCGGGTCCGATGCCGTCGCCTGCCGTGACTAAAAGTTGAAATGCCATAAGCTCCCTTGTGTGCTGTCGCGTTTCGTGTGCTGTGCACGCGAATGAGCCGCTGTGCGAGCGGATAAAAATCAAGCGGCTAATCGACGCGGGCCATCTCGCCGGAGTGGTGGTCGCGGTGCGTGAGCAGTCCGATCAGGTCCTGGTCGTAGATATTTTTTTTGCGGTCGGCCAAGGCGACGAAGCGGTGGTAGACCTCGAGCAGTTCTTCGGGCGAAAGCGAGTGGCCGAGCGCCTCCAGGCGATGGCGCAGGGCGGCGCGACCGGAGTGTTTGCCGAGGACCAGATGCGTGCTGTCTGCGCCGACCGACTCCGGGGTCATGATCTCGTAGCAGAGCGGGTTGGCGAGCATGCCGTGCTGGTGAATGCCAGACTCGTGAGCGAAGGCGTTGGCTCCGACGATGGCCTTGTTCGGCGATGGGCCGAAGCTGATGATCTGGCGCAGGGTGTGGCTGACGGCGTTGAGTTTTTTCAGGTGGATGCCGGTGCGCAGGTGGTAGTGGTCGGCGCGGACGAAGAAGCTGGCCGCGATCTCTTCGAGGGCGGCGTTGCCGGCGCGTTCGCCGATGCCGTTGATGGTGCATTCGACCTGGCGCGCGCCTGCCTGAACGGCGGCGATGGAGTTGGCGACGGCGAGGCCGAGATCGTCGTGGCAGTGGCTGGAGAGAATGACGCCGCACTGGTCGATGGCCGGGATGCGCTGGCGAACCTCGCGGAACATGGCTCCGTACTCTTCCGGCGTGGAGTAGCCGACGGTGTCCGGCATGTTGATGGTGGTGGCACCGGCCTCGACGGCGACGCGAACGATCTCGACGAGGAAGTCGCGGTCCGAGCGCGTGGCGTCTTCAGGAGAAAATTCGACATCGTCGGCCAGCGTGCGCGCGTAGCGGACGGATTCTCCGGTTTGCGCGAGGGCCTGTTCGCGGCTGATGCGGAGCTTGTATTCCAGATGGAGATCGCTCGAAGCGAGGAAGACGTGAATGCGCGCGCGGTTGGCGTGTTCGAGCGAGCGGGCGGCGGCGTCAATGTCTTCGCGGCGAGCGCGTGCGAGCGAGGCGACCCTGGGTCCGCGCACGGCGCGGGCGACCGAGGAGATGGCCGCGAAGTCGCCTTCGGAGGCGATGGCGAAACCGGCCTCCAGAATATCCACGCCGAGTTCCTCCAGAGCGTGAGCCATGGTGAGCTTTTCCTCGATGGTCATGCTGCAGCCGGGGGACTGTTCGCCGTCGCGGAGCGTGGTGTCGAAGATGAGAACCTGCGGATGAGTGGCTTCAGTCATGGTGTCGGTCATGGATGTGCTCCTTATAGAGGAATCACAGACGGTGTACCCGTACTTACATTTTCCTGGCTGCCGTTCTTCGAGGAACGGCAGCATCGGGATTGACTCCGCTGGGCACAGTAGCTGTGATTCTGCTCTTGCGGGCAACATCAAACTTTATCAGTGTGAGGCATTCGATGGCTATAATGCAAAGTTATTCTTTTTAGAGAAAGTATAAATTATGCTTATGAATGCAATGGAGGCGAAAGGCCGATGGACCTGAGCCAGTTGGAGACGTTTCTTGCCGTGGCCGAGGAGCGAAGTTTTTCGCGCGCGGCGGTGCGGATGCATCGGACGCAGCCGGCGATCAGCCAGGTGATTCGCAAGCTGGAGGAAGAGACGGGCGAGGTGCTGCTGGACCGCGCGGCGCGGGATGGGGCGCTGACGGCGGCGGGCGAGACGTTGCGCGCGTATGCGCTGCGGATGCTGGCGCTGCGACGCGAGGCGGAGAGCGCGCTGCGCGAGCTGAAATCGCTGGAGCGGGGGCAACTGGTGCTGGCGGCGAACGAGTATACGTGCCTGTATCTGCTGCCGGTGCTGGATGTGTTTCGCCGCCAGTATCCGGGGGTGGATGTGAGCGTGCAGCGTTGGCTGGCGAGCCGGATTCCGGAGGGGTTGAGCCTGCGGAATTTTGAGATGGGGATGGCTTCGTTTCGCGCGGATGCGGAGCGGTTTCGCTCGATTGCCGTGTACTCGGACATGCTGATGCTGGTGGTGTATCCGGAGCATCGGCTGGCGGGCGAGGAGCGGGTATCGATTGGCGAGCTGGGCGGGGAAAGTTTTGTGGCGCACAATGTGGCTTCGCCGCTGCGGCGGCAGGTGATTGAGGCGTTTGAGCGGCATCGGACGCCGCTGAATATCCATGTGGAGCTGCCGACGATTGAGGCGATCAAGCGGTTTGTGGCGATGGGCGACGGGGTTGCGCTGCTGCCGCGGCTGACGGTGGAGCGCGAGCTGGAGACGGGCGAACTGGTGGGCGTGGCCGTGGACGAACTGCGGCTGCGTCGCGTGCTGCGGCTGGTGCATCGGCGAGACGCGAATCTGTCGCATGCGGCGATGGGGTTTCTGCGCGTGGTGCGGGAGATGGCTCGGCGGGAACGAGCGCCGTATGCGTTTCAGGTGGAGCGCGGGTGAAAAGACTGCTGCGCGGTTGATGGCGGATGGGGGCCGTCAGTGGCGAGCAGGGACGCAGTGATGGCGAGGCTGGCGATGATGGCGGTCTCTGCGCGGAGGATGCGCGGGCCGAGCGAGGCGGCGAGCCAGCCGGTTTCGGCGAAGCGCGCAGTTTCTTCGCTGGTCCAGCCGCCTTCGGGGCCGATGGCGAGCGTGACGGCGGCTTCGGAACTGGCGGCGAGAGACTGGATGCGGTCGGCGAGCGTGAGCGCGGAGGGATTGACAGCTTCGTGCTCGGAGAGCAGGATGCGCGTGTCGGCGGCGGGAGTTTCGAGCGGCGCGGCGAGTAGCGTGGCGAGCGGCTGCGGGTCGTGGATGGCGGGGACGAAGCTGCCGCGGCTCTGTTGGGTGGCTTCGATGGCGATGCGTCGCCAGCGCTGGACGCGCGCGGCGGCAGCCTGTGCGAGGTGTTTTTCGGTGCGGCGCGCGAGGGCGGGATGGATGGCGGCGACGCCGAGTTCGGTGGCTTTTTCGATGGCCCATTCGAGGCGGTCGAATTTGAAGACGGCGACGAGCAGGGTGACGGGCGGCGCGGATGGCGATGCTGCGGGGAGTTCCTCTTCGAGGCGGAAGCGGACGGCGGCGGGGGCGACCTCGGCGACGACGGCGCGAAAGAGACGGTCACCGGCGACGATCTCAGCCTGCATGCCGGCGGTGGCGCGGAGGACGCGGGCGAGATGGTCGGCCTGAGCGCCGGTGAGGGTGGCGGTTTCGCGGTCGAATTCGGAGGCGATCCAGCGGCGGCGGGTCATGGATTTCTGTGCTTATTCAGTGTACGGAATGGGCGGCGAGGACGCACGGCGCGGGTCGCTGGCTACGCGCACAATTGTCGCTTCGCGCTCGATTCCGGCTCAGCACTCGATCTGGCTGAGGGCGAGGCCGGCGAGCGAGGTTTCCTTGTAGCGAGACTGCATGTCGAGGCCGGTGAGGTACATGGTGCGTATGACCTGATCGAGGGAGACTTTGTGCTCCTCCGGCTCCTGCATGGCGATGCGTGCGGCGTGGACGGCCTTGGCGGCGGCCATGGCGTTGCGCTCGATGCAGGGGATCTGGACGAGTCCGCCGATGGGGTCGCAGGTCATGCCGAGGTTATGTTCCATGGCGATTTCGGCGGCGTGCTCGACCTGGCCGTTGGTGCCGAGCTGGGCGGCGACGAGACCGGCGGCGGCCATGGAGCAGGCGACGCCAACCTCGCCCTGGCAGCCGACTTCGGCGCCGGAGATGGAGGCGTTTTCCTTGTAGAGGATGCCGATGGCGGCCGAGGTGAGGAAGAAACGCAGGAGTCCGGATTCACTGGCGTTTTCGACGAAGCGGAGGTAGTAACGAGCGACAGCGGGAATGACGCCGGCGGCACCGTTGGTGGGAGCGGTGACGACGCGCCCGCCGCCGGCGTTTTCTTCGTTGACGGCCATGGCGTAGACGGTGAGCCAGTCGAGGGCGGCGAGCGGATCGGGCGCTGCGGGCTGGCTTGGGCTGGGCTGGGTTTTGTTGGGCTGGGTTTCGTTGGGCTGCGCGCTGCCTGCTTGTGTTTCGGTGAGGCGCGCGGCGAGGCGGTGAGCGCGGCGGCGGACTTTGAGTCCGCCGGGAAGGATGCCCTCGGTGGCGATGCCGCGTTCGATGCAGTCGTGCATGGTTTGCCAGATGATCCGGATGCGCGCGTGGACGGCGTCAGGGGTGAGCGAGCCGAGCGCGCACTCGTTGGCGAGCATCAGCTCGTCGATGCGGAGGTGGGCGCTGTGAGCGGCGTCGAGCAGTTGGGCGGCGCTCGAAAACGGGTGGGGCAGCGGGGTGATGGATTTTTGAGCTGTGGATTTTGAGGCAGCAGTCTCGCCGTCGTCCAGGAGGAATCCGCCGCCGATGGAGAAGACGGTGGCTTCGCGGAGCAGGGTTTCGGGGCTGTTTTCGCCGGTGTTTTCAGCGGCATTCGCGGGCTTGCTCCAGGCACGGAAGCGCATGCCGTTGGGGTGCTGGGTGACGGCACCGGGCGGGATGAGGGTGTCGCGCTGCCAGAGCAGGTCGCGGTCCTCGTCGAAGGGAATTTCGCGCTGCGCGGCCAGAAGCAGGCGGCGCGTGGAGCGGATGGAATCGACGAGCGAGTCGATGGCGGCGGGGTCGATGGTGGCGGGCTGCTGGCCGCTGAGTCCGAGCAGGATGGCGCGGTCGGTGGCGTGGCCGCGACCGGTGAGGGCGAGCGAGCCGTAGAGATCGACGGTGATGCGGGTGACGGTGGGGAGCAGGGCGGAGTTGGCGAGGGATTGGGCGAATTCGCAGGCGGCGCGCATGGGGCCCATGGTGTGTGAGCTGGAGGGTCCGACGCCGATTTTGTAGAGATCGAAGAGACTGGTCTGCACGCCGGTGATTGTATCGGAAATGCGGAGGGTCAGGCGCGGGGACCGGAGCCGCTGTGATCGGAACTGGCGGGGTTGGAGCTTACAGACCGCGTGGTGCGCGAGGCGCGCTTGCGGGCGGCGCGGTGGGCGAGGACTTCGTCGGTGAGTGCGCTCTGCAGGATGTGCCGCGCGGAGTGGACCTCGGCGGCGAGGATGCGCAGCGCCTGAAAGCTGAGTTCGGGGTGTTCGGTCAGGAGTTGATGAAAGTCGCCGCGCGAGAGGATGTGAAGCCGTGTGCCGGAGCGGGCGATGGCGGTGAGCGAGTAGGGCGCGTTGCTGAGCACGCCGGGCAGGCCGAAGATGGAGCCGGGCTGCGACTGGAGCGCGAAGACGCACTCCTGGCCGACGGTGTCGGCGGTGAGCGTGACCTGGCCCTGGTCGAGGAGATAGACGGCTTCCGGGGACTGGCCCTGGCGGAAGAGCGTTTCGTCGGTGGAGCAGAGGTGAGCGTGAGCACGGGCGCTGAGCATGGCGATGAGTGTGGCATCTGCGACGGGAGTCGGGGCTGGCTCGGTTGCGGATTCGTTCAGGGGCACGGAGTTTGCCGACCGCTGCGAGGCGGCAGTGCCGGAGATGGATTGGCTGGCGCGGGACTGGCTTGCGCGGGGCATGTCCAAGAGTGGCACCGGGCGGGACGGAAACTGTGTGATGACGGTCACGCGGGAGCGTGCAGGGGGAAAAATGGAACTGGCTGGCGGGCAGGAAAAACCAAAGCGGCTGACGTCGAGACAGAGACGCGCAGCCGCTGGGGTGATTCGGTTTTTTCGAGCAGTTGGAAGAGCCTCAGTAACGGCGTCCGGACTGAGCCTTCTGTGCCTGGAAGCAGTCGCGGCAGTAGACGGGACGGTCGCCGCGCGGCTCGAAGGGGACCGTGGTCTGCTGGCCGCATCCGGCGCAGACGACCGTGGTTGCCGTGGAGGAGCGCCCGCCCCCGTAGCCGCCGCCACCCTGCTGATCGGCCTTCTTGGCCTGACGACAGGATTTGCAACGCTTCGGGGCAGAATAGCCGCGTTCCTGATAAAAGCTTTGATCCGCAGCGGTATAAGTGAATTCTCGTCCACAATCGCTGCACGTGAGTTGTATGTCACCGGCCATTTCTATCGTTCCCTCGTTTCGTTGCATCAATTCCACTGTTTGCACAGGTTCTAACAGTCTACCCGCAATCCGGGCTGGCGACGGGAAATTCTTTCCGGATTTCGCAGAAATTCTCAAAAGCGCGCCGTCGGGCGCGGGCGGCAAAGGACGCGTTTGCGGCGGGAGTTATCGCCGCGCCCGGACGCCGTTGATGAGCCTCTCGATGCCGAGGGGGTTGGCTGGTTGCAGTTCGGGCGGGAGCAGGGGGTCGGGAATGTCCTGAAAACAGACAGGTCGGGCGAAACGCAGGATGGAGGCCGTGCCGACGGAGGTGAAACGACTGTCCGAAGTGGCGGGAAACGGGCCGCCGTGGACCATGGCGTGGCAGACCTCGACGCCGGTGGGGAAGGCGTTCCAGACGAGGCGTCCGGCGCGGGCTTCGAGCGCGGCCAGAAGCGGCGCGGCGAGCGCGAGGTCGGCTTCGTCGGCGTGCAGGGTGGCCGTAAGCTGGCCGTGGAGCCGGTCAGCGGCGTGGGCGAGTTGTTCGGCGCGGTCGTAGCGGACGAGGATCACCGTGGGGCCGAATATCTCGTCCTGAAGCGCAGGACGAGCGAGGAAATCCTCCAGGCCGAGGTGAAAGACGGTGGCCTGGGCTGTGGCTGCGTTGGCGGTGCCTTCGGTCGCCTTGGGTGGGCAGGCTGCGGTGGCGAATACGCTGGCTGTGCCCGCGTCCTGGGTGCGCGCGGCGAGGGATTGCTGGAAGCGCGTGGCGATGGTGGAGGTGAGCATTCCGAGCGGCGGCAGGGCGGCGACGGTCGAGCGCAGGGATTGGAGGAAGGAATCGGGCGCGTGGCGCGGCAGGAAGACGATGCCGGGCTTGGTGCAGAACTGGCCGGAGCCGAGGGTGAAGGATGCGGCAAGGCCGTTGGCGATGGCTTCCGGGCGCGCGTGCATGGCCTGGGGAAGGATGAAGACGGGATTGACGCTGCCCATCTCGGCAAAGCAGGGGATGGGTTCGGGGCGCTCGGCGGCAAGGCGCATGAGCGCCTGTCCGCCGGCGGTGGAGCCGGTGAAGGCGATGGCGCGCACGGCCGGGTGACGGACGAGCGCGGAGCCAATCGTGAAACCGGCATCGGCGAGGTGAGAAAAACTGCCGTCCGGGAAGCCGAGTTCGGCGACGGAGGCGCAGATCACGCGGGCCACCAGTTCGCTGGTGCCGGGATGGGCGGGATGGGCCTTGACGAGGACGGGGCAGCCGGCGGCGAGCGCGGCGGCTGTGTCTCCGCCGGCAACGGAAAACGCGAGCGGAAAATTGCTGGCTCCGAAGACGACGACCGGGCCGAGCGGGCGCAGCATGGAGCAGACGGCGGGACGCGGCGTGGGCTTGCGGTCAGGTTGTGCTTCGTCGATACGGGCATCGACCCAGGAGCCTTCGGCGGCGAGGTCGGCGAAGAGGCGAAGCTGCGTCACGGTACGGCCCATCTCGCCGTTGAGTCGCGCAGGCGGCAGGCCGGTTTCAAGCGCGGCGCGCTCGACGATCTGAGGCTGCGATGCGAGGAGTTTTTCGGCGATGAGGCGCAGCAGCGAGGCGCGCTGACTGCCGCTGGCCGAGGCAAGATGCGGTGCCGCTTGCCGGGCGAGCGCGGCGGCATGGTCCACGTCGGCTTCAGTGGCGGAGTGGAAGACGGGTTCGAGAGCCGCGCCGGTGGCGGGATTGTGTGCGTGGAAGCTGGCGGATGCGGGAGCCGCTTGTTGCGGCGCGGGCTTTGGCGCGGACGCGGCGAGGCCGCTGCGAAGGACCGCGGCACCGGTGAGAGGGATGGTCGTCATGACTGCTCCTGAAAGATGGATTGCGGCAAACGATTTGGAAGGGAGTGACTGTGGCCCTCATTTCGCCGTCCTGCGCGCGAATGTTTTTTGCGGCTTCCGCGCGAGGAAGATACTGAAACCCATTCTCGCCGAGCGGGCGCTATCCTTCCAGCGGGAGATTCGTCCAAAAGGCAACGAACGCAGCCCGTCACAAAGCAAGTCGCGTTGATATGCTGGAGTGAGTCTCCGAAGTCATGGATGATTCCGGCTGGCCGGACCAGGGTCGCCCGGGGCATTTACAATTCAAAGAGCGGCGTGCGTCCACAGGCGCCATTCAAAGACTCGCCCGTCTGCACGGCAGATGGGGAAGTCACGAGGTTCAGGAACGAATGAAGAAAATCGCCTTTTTTGCCCTCCTGCTCATAGTCTGCAAGGTGGCAGCGCGCGCCCAGGAGAGCCGGCAGGATTTCAGCATCAGCGGCACCGGACTGATTGAGCCCTATGTGACCAGCACGGAGGATGTGAAGGTAAGCGCCAAGCGCGGCTTTGGCGCGCTGTTCAGCTACCGGTTCATGCTGACGCCGCGCGGCGCGGTCGAGGCCAATTACCAGTATGTGCAGAACGATATGCACTACGTGGCCCCCGCATACAACTATCAGGTGAACACGCAGTTGCAGGAAGGCAGCCTGGCGTACGTCTACAACCTGAACTTCCGCAAATTCAACCCGTTTGTGGAACTGGGTGGCGCGGCGCTGATCTTCTATAACGTGCGCAACCTGGCGACGACGACGCTGGATGTGAAGTCGCAGACGACGATTGCGCTGCTCTACGGCGGCGGCCTCGCGTATGAGTTGAGTCCGAGCTTCGATATTCGCGCCGAGTATCGGGCATGGGTGACCAAGGTGCCAGACTTTGGCGACCCGGCGCTTGCGTCCAATCAGTACTACAACATCTACAACCCGGTAATCGGCCTCGCTTACCACTTCTGATCGCCCGGCGGAGGCGTGCGTATTGGCCAGTCCCAGTCCGACACGCCGCAGGTTGTGAAAATCACACAGGCTCTCGATGCGTCGGGAGCCTGAGCTTTTTAGCGTGTGTCTGCGTCCGCCGGTCGCTGCACGGCCTGGCGGGCGACGACGGGCAGAATCTGCGTGAGCCGCCGCTGTCGCCAGTCGAAGGTCTCCCGCATCTGCTGTCGGACGAAAATTCGGTGAGCGATGCCGCCGAGCGGTCCCATGGGCAGTGTGTATTCGACCGCATCGTCGATGCGCGTTCCGGGCTGCCCGTCGCGGGTTTCTGTGGTGAAGGTGTGGCGATGAGTCCACTGTGCGAAGGGTCCGCGAGCCTGAATGTCCTGGAAGTGGCGGAACCACTCGAACTCAGTGATGAGGGCGAGCCAGTGCGCGCGGAGCGGGATGCCGGGCAGCGGGCGAAAGCTGAGCAGCATCTCGGAGCCGACACCGGCCGCCGTGCTCTGGAAGCGCAGCGCGGGGTCGGCGACGACGGGGCGCGGCGGCGGCGGCTGGATGCGCGAGCTTTCCAGACGCGTCTGCTGCCAGGCGGGCATCAGGTGGGGAAGGTTGGTGGGCGCGGCGAAAAAGGCGAAGACCAGTTCGAGCGGATAGGGCACCCACTGGCTGGTTTCGAGACGGTGAAGCTTCATCGCTGGATATTCCTTGCAGTCAGAGTATCTGGCCGAGGTGCTTCTGTGCAGAGGCTAAGGAACGGTGTTTGCGCGAAACGAAAAATGCGGACTCCGAGGTGGAGTCCGCAGGAAAGCGAATGAGACAGGAGGGTGAAACGGGGAGTGGGTCAGTTGGGGAGCAGGACGGCGTTGATGACCTGGATGACGCCGTTGGACTGGTAAACGTTGGGGATGGTGATGGTGGCCATGCCGCCTTTTTCGTCGGTGAGCATGATCTTGCCGTCAGACATCGTAGCCGTGAGCATGCCGCCGGAGACGGTCTTGAGCATGGCCTTGCCGTGGCCCGCTTTGATCTGCTTCATCAGGTCGCGCGTGGAGAGCCGACCAGCGACGACGTGGTAGGTGAGGATTTTGACGAGCGTGGCCTTGTTTTCGGGCTTGAGCAGGGTTTGCACGGTTCCGGCGGGCAGTTTGTCAAAGGCTTCGTTGGTGGGCGCAAAAACGGTGAACGGACCTGGGCCTTCGAGCGTATCGACGAGACCGGCTGCCTTGACGGCGGCGACGAGCGTGGTGTGGTCCTTGGAGTTGACGGCGTTCTCGACGATGTTTTTCGTTGGGAACATGGCCGCGCCGCCGACGTTGGGGTCTTTCTGCATGGCGTGAGCTGGGATGGCGGTGATCATCAGCACGGCGCAGGCGGTGAGGATGAGCCATTCAGGGATTCGAGAGAGCTTCATGTGTGGTCCTCCAGAGAAGTTGAACTGCACTCATGGAACGAGCGGTGGGCGGGTTTGGATGGGTGGAGCGAAAAGAATTTCGGAGTCGGAAGAATTGCAGAAAGAGGAAATGCGCTTCACGACGGACAAAAGCGGTCGGTGCGCGGTGGTTTGTGACGTGACGCTGCGCGGCGACGGCGGGCGAGTGCTTTAACTTGGTAAGAGAGAGAACGAGGACGAAACGCTGAGCGGGATTGCCGAGCAGGCTCGCCGGGTCGGTTGTCCTTTGTTTTCATTTCAGGATTCTGATTCCACGCAGGAGAGCAGGGCATTGACCGCGAAGCCGCACAGACATGCGCGTGATCGGTGGCTGACGCTGATTGCCGTGTACAAGCTGCTGCAGGCGCTGCTGCTGGTGAGTGTGGGCCTGGGCGCGCTACGGTTGATGCACCGAGACATTGCCGATGTTCTGCTCAGCTTCGTGACGGAGATGCGGTTCAACGCGGACGGGCGGCTGGTGAGCTTTCTGCTGGAGAAAGCGGCGGCGGTGGATGATCCGATGCTGCGCAGGATCACAGCCTTTGTCTTTGTCTATGCCGGGCTGGGGATGGTTGAAGGCATCGGGCTGTATCTGGAGAAGCTCTGGGCGGAGTATCTGACGGCGATCATTACGGCGTCGTTCCTGCCGCTGGAGGTCATGGAGATATTCCACCGGATCACCTGGCCAAGGCTGGGGATATTTGCGGCCAATCTTGCCGTGCTGGTCTATCTGCTGGTGCATCTGCGCCGGACGGCAGGCGAGAGACGACTGGAGCGTCAGGCGCGCCGTGCGGCTCGACTCGCCCTACGGGGACGCTGAATTCCAAGCGCGGGCTGAATCTCCGCCGCAGGCGCGGAAGGCGCATCCAGAGAGTAAACACTACAGGGCGCAGTTTCGGATCAGAACACACATTCTGTAGAGGCTGATACGGCAGTTTCGGCTGGAACGGCGACGATTTGCGCCGGAGTTTCGCTTTTTTGCCTGATCCCGGATTGGGCAGGCGATAGGTTCGTGTGGAATTTGGTGGAATTTTTTGGCAGAAAGTGGGATATTTTGGATGACTTCACGTAAGATGAAGTTCAGTTTCCAGGTCGAAGTGGCAGCCGTGCGGTGATTGGCTGCGGAAAATACGGCGGGGGACAGAGGCTCAGGATGTTTCGCGGATCGTACGAGGCAAAAGTCGATGAGAAGGGCCGCTTCAAGCTGCCTGCCGGATTCATGAAGCTGATCCAGCAGAAGCAGTACGGGGCGGAGTTTTTCATCACCTCGTTTGATGGACAGATGGGCGAGATATGGCCGCTGCCGGAGTGGGAAAAAAAGGAAGCCGAGTGGGCGCTGATTCCGGATGAGTCGCGCGAGAAGCAACGGTTTCTGGAGCAAGTGAATTTTTACGGGCAGCAGGTGGAGATCGACAGCCAGGATCGGCTGCTGGTTCCGCAGCGGCTGCGTGCGCGGGCCGGGCTGGTGGGCGAGGTGGATATTCTCGGCACCGGACGGTTCATGAAGATGGCCAACCACCAGGTGATGCAGCGGCGCGTGGAAGCCGATGCGGGCCAGGCGGCGGATGCGCTTCCGGTGATCTCCATGGCGGATGCGATGGACTTCATGGCGGGACGCGGGAAGCAGGATTGATTGACCCCCGAGGGGGTGCGCATGGCGGATGAGCGACATGTGCCGGTTCTTTCTCAGCAGGTTTTGGAGTATCTCGCTCCACGCGCGGGCGGCGTGGTGGTGGATTGCACGCTGGGCTTTGCCGGGCACGCGAGCGCGATTGCCCGGCGGCTGGGCGCGGAGGGTCATCTGATCGGGTTTGATCGGGATCCGCAGGCGCTGGCGCTGGCCGAGGCGCGTTTGCAGGCGCTGGCCGAAGAGCTTGGCACAGCGATGCCGCGCGTGACGCTTTACGGCGAGCCGTTCAGCCGGATTGGCGAGTTTGTGGCGGCGGATTCGGTGGATGGAATTCTGGCAGATTTTGGCGTGAGCAGCATGCAGCTCGACCAGCCGGAGCGAGGCTTCAGTTTTCAGGCGGATGGACCGCTGGATATGCGTCAGGATACGCGCCAGCGGCTGACCGCCGAGCAGGTGGTGAATGAGATGGACGAAAAACAACTCGCCAATCTCATTTACGAATACGGAGAAGAGAGGAGGTCGTGGAGAATCGCCAGAGCAATTGTCCGGGCGCGACCGCTCGCCAGCACCAGCCAGTTGGCCAGGGTGGTGGCAGGAAGCGCCCAGTCAATTTCCAAAGAGCGGATTCATCCGGCGACACGGACCTTTCAGGCGCTTCGTATTTTTGTGAATCGTGAGCTGGACGAGATGCGCGAGTTGATGGAAGCGGTTCCACGGCTGCTGCGGCCAGCGGGGCGAGTGGTCGGGATCAGCTTTCACTCGCTGGAGGACAGGATTGTGAAGGACGCGTTGCGCGAGGGCGCGGCGGCAGGCGTCTGGGAAGTGTTGACGAAGAAGCCGGTGACGGCGACGGAAGAAGAAATGGCGCGGAATCCGCGCGCGCGCAGTGCGAAGCTGAGGGCGGCGGTAAAGACGGAAAACAGCGAGCGGCGGGAGAAGAAATTCAAACGGGAGTAGAACGCATGGCAAGCTATGTAGCAGAGTATTTCGGCACGGGACAAAGCGCCTCGCGTCAGGTGGAGGAGCACAATGCGCGGCTGTTTGCCGCGCAGCAGCGACTGCGTCGCGGGCCGACGATTGAGGTGTTTTTTCCGCGACGGATTGACAACTCGCGTCTGGTGAAGGCGCCGGATATGGCGAGGCTGCGCGAGATGCGGCTGTTTACGGCGGCGTGCGTGGTGTTTTTCACGCTGGTGATGGTTTATGGCTGGCAGCACTTCAGTTCGATTGAACTGGGGTATCGTGTGGAGGCGAAGCGGCAGCAACTGGAGCAGCTTCGCGAAGAGAATCGGCAGCTTCGGCTGGCGGAGGCGGAGCTGACGCAGCCGGAGCGGATTGACGCGCTGGCGCGGCAGATGGGCATGGATGTGGTGCGACCGGATCAGGTGGTGCGCGTGGGCGACAGCATTGAGGCTTCTGCGCCGATCATGGCGCAGAGCACGGCCCCAGCACTGCCGATGGTGAGCGGAGGACGCTGACGCCGCAGGTTGAAACCGTGATTGGCAGCGTGTGGCGATTTCGTAACGGGTCGGGAGATGGCTTTCAGGCGGAGCGGCGGAAGTGGCGGAGACAAACCCACGCGCAAATCGCGGTCAGAATATGCGTCGCGCGGCGGCGCCGCTGTTGCGGCTGCGTTACTGGCTGATTTGCCTGTTTCTGCTGGTGTGGGTTGGGCTGATCTTCGCGCGGCTGTTCACTCTGCAGGTTGTGCGTCACCATGAGTTTGAAGAGCGTGCCGAGCGGCAGCAGGAGCATACGTTTGAGGTAGCTCCACGGCGCGGCGTACTGTATGACCGCAATCTGCATGAGCTGGCGACGACGGTGCTGAGCGACTCGATCTATGCGGTGCCATCGGAGCTGAAGAACAAGCAGGCGGCGGTTCATGCGTTGGCTGCGATTGTGCATACGGACCCGGACGACGCCTACACGAGCGAGCAGCAGATGATGACGCGCGTGAATGCTTCGCGGGGGTTTGCGTGGATTGCGCGGCGGCTGCCGGCGGATGAGTCGGCGCGGGTGCGCGCGCTGAATCTGAAGGGCGTTTATGTACAGAAGGAGTTTCAGCGCTTCTATCCGGACAACGAGATGGCGGCGCAGGTGCTCGGGTATGTGGGCGTGGATGACAACGGGCTGGGCGGGCTGGAGCAGCGGTTCAACGCGGGGTTGCACGGGCAGCCGGGGCGGATGTATGCGGCGATGGATGCGCGGCGGCGCGTGCTTGGCTCGACGGTGAAGGCACCGGATCCGGGTGAGAATCTGGCGCTGACGATCGACGAAAATGTTCAGTATATTGCCGAGCGCGCGCTGGATGCGGCGATGGCGCGCACGCACGCCGACAATGGAACGATTGTGATTCAGGATGTGCACACGGGGCAGATTCTGGCGCTGGCGATACGGCCGACATTCAATCCGAATGAGTTTCGTCACGCGACTCCGGCTCTGCTGCGCGATCACGCGGTGAGCGATGTGTATGAGCCGGGATCGATCTTCAAGCTGGTGACGTATTCGGCGGCGATGGACATGAAGGTGGAGACGCCGGACGACATCATCGACTGCCAGGGCGGTAAGATGGTGCTGGCCGGGCGGTTGATTCATGACGATAAATCAGATCACTACGGAAAAATTCCGGTGCGTGAGGCGCTGGCGCACTCCAGTAACATTGCCGCGATCAAGACGGCGCTGAAGGTGGGGCAGAACAATTTTTACCAGTACATTCGCGAGTTTGGATTTGGGCAGCGCACGCATGTGGAGTTGCCGGGCGAGACGCGCGGGCTGCTGCGTCCGGTGAAGAAATGGGGTCCGTCGTCGATTGGCTCGATTGCCATGGGGCAGGAGGTTGCGGTGACTCCGGTGCAACTGGTGACGATGGTTTCGACGATTGCCAATGGCGGGGTGTACCTGCCGCCGCATATCGTGATGGAAACCGAGCCGGGCCACACGGGCGACCCCGAAAGCGGCCTTGTGGCGAAGCCGGTGCACAATGGTGAAGAGTTGCCGGAGCCCCTGCCTGCGGGCGCGCATCGCGTGATTTCGACGATGGCGGCGGCGCAGATGCGCAGCATGATGGAGGGCGTGATTCTGGACGGAACGGGCCGTCCGGCGCAGTTGAACGGATATTCGGCGGGTGGCAAGACGGGCACGGCGCAGAAGATTGATCCGGCGACGCATCGCTACTCGAAGACGATGCACTTTGCTTCGTTTGCGGGATTTGCGCCGGTGAATGAGCCGGTGATCTCGGTGGTGATTGTCTTTGACGATCCGCGCGGCGCGTACTACGGAACAGCGGTGGCCGCGCCGGTTTTTGCCGAGGTGGCGCAGCAGGTGCTGGAGTATCTGAACATTCCTCACGATGAGCCGGTGCATGCGTCGCGTGCGGTTCCGACGCAGTCGCGCGAGGTGGCGGAGTCCGAGCCCGAAGAGACGGGCGACGCTTCTGCGCTGATGCAGGCGATGCAGGATTTGCCGGCGGATGATCCTTTGCGCCAGAGTTCGCCTGCCGGAGCGCATCTGCCGACGACGGCGGATGAAGCTACGAGTACGCCGACTGCGCAGTCAGCGAACGCGCAGCCAGCGAATGTGACGAGCCAGGCTACGCAGAAGGGTTTGCAGCCTGATGCGGCGGCGCAGAATCTGGCTGTTCTGCATACGACTCCGAGCCTGGCGACGCCGTCGTTTGTGGGGCTGTCGATGCGGGATGCGGTGGTGCGCGCGGCGCAGGCTGGGCTGGTGCTGCATCTGGATGGGCGCGGGATTGCGCGTGCGCAGGAGCCGGCGGCGGGCGCGCCGCTGGACGCTGGCAGCGCGGTGACGGTGCATTTTGCTCCGTGATCAAGAGCGCAACGAAACTGAGTGCGGAGTGGAGTCCGGAGCAGAATATGGGGCAGCGGTCAACAACCTGGGGCCGGATCGCAGCGGAGGTGGCTGCGCTGGATCGCCGTGATGTTAATCGACGCGATTCCGGTGACGTGGAGATTTGTGGCGTGGAGTATGATTCGCGGCGCGTGCGACCAGGTGCGTTGTTTGTGGCGATGCGTGGCGGCGTGACGGATGGCAATCGTTATATTCGCGCAGCCGTGGAGGCTGGCGCGGCGGCGGTGATGACGGATTCGCGCGAGGCATTTGCAGAGCTGACGGCTGTGCCCGCGTTGCTGGTCGAGCATGGGCGCGTGGCGCTGGCGGAGGCTTCGACTGCGTTCTTTGGCCATCCCGAGCGGCAGATGCGGGCGACGGGGATTACGGGGACGAATGGGAAGACGACGACCGCGTTTCTGACGGATGCTCTGTTGCGCGCCGGTGGTCGGCAAACGGTGATGATCGGCACGATCGAGTATCGCGTGGCCGAGGAGGTCTTCGCTTCGCCGCATACGACGCCGGAGTCGCGAGATATGTTGGAGCTTATGGCTGAGGGAGTTTCCCGCGGAGCCAGCGAACTGGTCAGCGAGGTTTCCAGTCACGCGCTCGATCAGGGGCGCGTCGCGGGGATTCCGTTTGACGTGGCGGTGTTTACGAACCTGACGCAGGATCATCTGGATTATCACGGGACGATGGAGGCGTATCTGGCGGCGAAGCTGCTGCTCTTTGACGGCACGCGCTTTGCAGCGCCGCGCGTGGCGGTGGTGAATGCGGATGACGGGCATGCGCCAGCGGTGGTGAGCGCGGCGACGAGAGCGGGTGCGCAGGTTTTTTTGTATGGGCGCGAGGCAGGAGACTGGCGCGCGGAGGCGATTGAATTTCTGCCGACGGGCGCGCGGTTTGCGCTGCAAACGCCGTTTGGCACGGAGCGCGTGGAGTCGCCGCTGGTGGGTGAGGTGAATGTGCTGAACCTGCTGGCGGCGCTGGCTGCGGCCTCGGCGCGCGGAGTGGATTTCGGCGCGCTGCTGGCGGCGATTCCGCATCTGAGGCCGGTGCCGGGAAGGTTTGAGCCGGTGCATTGCGGGCAGCCGTTTACGGTGCTGGTGGATTATGCGCACACGGACGACGCGCTGCGCAATCTGCTTCCCATTGCACGACGGCTGGCGAGTGGCGGGCGCGTGCTCACGCTCTTTGGCTGCGGGGGAGATCGCGACCGGACGAAGCGGCCGCGCATGGGCCGCGCGGCGGGCGAGGGAAGCGACTGGGTGATGGTGACGAGCGACAATCCGCGCTCGGAGGATCCGGTGGCGATTCTGAGCGAGATTTTGCCGGGGCTGGAAGCGACGGGAACCCCGTTTGTGGTGGAGCCGGACAGGGCGCGCGCGATTGCGCTGGCGGTGGCCGAGGCACGGCCGGGCGATGTGGTGGTGATTGCGGGGAAGGGGCACGAAAAAAAGCAGATTTTGCACGAAGGCGCGATTGCGTTCGATGATGTGGAAGTGGCAAGGAGCGCGCTTGGCGGGCTGGGCTGGCGAAGCGGAAATGCGGGTGACGAGTTATGAAACTGACACTGGCAGAGATTGCGCTTGCGTGCGGCGCTCGGCTGGAAGCTCCGATGGCGGCTGAGGGCGCGGGGTCGGCTGTGGCACAGGGGTATTCGATTGACTCGCGCACGATTGCCGAGGGCGAACTGTTTTTTGCCGTGCGCGGCGAGCGGCACGATGGGCACGATTTTCTGTCGGCGGCGCTGGATCGAGGCGCAGTGGGCGCGGTGGTATCGGTTGCGCGGCTGGCGCAGTTGCCGGATCGCGCGCTGGCCGCGCCGCTGGTGGTGGTGGACGATCCGCTGGCGGCGTTGCAGGCTGTGGCGGCGCATGTGCGGCGCGCGTGGGGCAGCCTGGTGGTGGGCATCACGGGAAGCGCGGGTAAGACTTCGACAAAGGATGCCGTGGCGGCGGCGCTGGGCGCGCGGTTTCGCGTGCTGAAGACACAGGGAAATCTGAATAATGGATTTGGGCTGCCGTTGCAGATTCTGAAGCTGGAGCCGGAGCACGAGATTGCCGTGCTGGAGATGGGCATGAACCACGCGGGTGAGATTGCACAGCTTGCGCGGATTGCCGCGCCGGACTGGGGCGTGGTGACAAACGTGGGGATGGCGCATATTGAGAATTTTTCCGATGGGCAGGCGGGAATTGCGCGCGCGAAATATGAGCTGATTGCCGCGCTGCCCGCGAACGGCGTGGCGTTTCTGAACTGCGCGGATGCGTATGTGAGCCAGTTTGGGCGGGATTTTGCGGGCAAGGTGGTGCATTTCGGGGATGGTCCGTGCGCGGACCCGGCGCTGGAGTCAGTGAGCGAGCGGGAGGATGGTCTGGCGATTCGCTTTGCGCTGCATGGGGCCGAGAGCGCGCTCAGCCTGAAGCTTCCGGGGCGGCATCAGGCGGTGAATGCAATGGCGGCTGTGGCCGTGGCGGCGGAGGCTGGCGTGCCGGTGGACGCGGCTCTGGCGGCGCTGGCTGAGTTGAAGCCAGCGGACAAACGCGGGCAGATCGAGACAGTGCGCGGGGTGACGATCCTGAATGATTGCTACAACTCGAATCCCGAGGCGCTGCGCTCAATGATTGCCACGCTGGCGGCGCGCGGGCTGGCGCGTGCCGGCGCGCGGCGCGTGCTGATTGCGGGCGAGATGCTGGAGTTGGGCGAGTACGCTCCGGAGGCTCACGCGGAGTGTGGGCGCGCGGCGGCGCAGGCGGGCATTGACATCGTTGTGGGTGTGCGCGGCGCGGCGGTGCATCTGGTGCGCGCGGCGGCGGAGGCTGGCGCGATGGCGGTTTTTCTGGAGAATGCAAAGGCTGCCGGCGAGTGGATGCGTCGGCATTTGCGTGCGGGCGATCTGGTGCTGATGAAGGCCTCGCGCGGGGTGAAGCTGGAGACGGCGCTGGAGATGTTCGCCGCGCCGGATGTGGGGTGATTTTTTCCGTGCGGAGCGGACGATAGAATCGATCACGACTCCGCATAGGAGAATCACAGCAGGTGTACCGGAGCTCGCAATTGCCCGTGCTGCCGTTCTTCGAGGAACGGCGGCATCCGGACTGACTTCGCTGGGCGCAGGAACTGGGAATTTGCTCCAGGCACGATTGGAGGCCGCTTGCTTTATTGGCTGTTGTATCAAAAACTGTATCCGTATTTTCATCCGTTTCGCATCTTTCGCTACCTGACTTTCCGCACGGTCTTTGCGTCGCTGACGGCGCTGCTGATCGGGCTGCTGATCGGGCCGTTTGTGATTGAGAAGCTGCGCGAATTTCAGATCGGACAGTACATTCGCGACGAGGGTCCGGAGTCGCACAGGAAGAAATCCGGCACGCCGACGATGGGCGGAGTGCTGATTGCGATTGCGATCCTGTTGCCGACGTTGCTGTGGTCGGATCTTGGCAATCCGTTCGTGTGGGTGGTGATGCTTTCGACGCTGGCCTTTGGTGCTATCGGTTTCGCCGATGATTACATCAAGGTGGTGAAGCGGCGCAATCTGGGGCTGCGCGCGGGCGCGAAAACACTGCTCCAGATTGCTGTCTCCTGCGCGATTGCCGTGTCGCTGGTGGTGCTGGATCGGTTTCGGCTGTTTTCGACGCGCATGACGGTGCCGTTTGTGAAGTCGTGGCATCCGATGATGACCTGGCCGTGGCTGGGTGCCGTGACGCATGTGGGCTGGCTGGTGTTTCTGCCGTTTGCGGCGTTCGTGGTGCTGGTGCTGGTGGGTTCGTCGAATGCGGTGAACCTGACGGATGGGTTGGACGGGCTGGCGATTGGTTGCACGATCATCTCCGCCGGCGCGCTGACGGTGCTGACGTACGTGAGTGGCCATGTGGTCTTTGCTGATTATCTGGAGCTGCAGCGAATGCCGCTGGTGGGCGAGCTGACGGTCTTCTGCGGAGCGATGGTTGGCGCCTCGATTGGGTTCCTCTGGTACAACGCGCATCCGGCGGAGATTTTCATGGGCGATGTGGGATCGCTGGCGCTGGGCGGCGCGATTGCAACGGTGGCGGTCATCATTCGGCAGGAACTGCTGCTGCCGTTCATTGGCGGGATTTTCGTGCTGGAGGCGCTGTCGGTGATGTTGCAGGTGGGCAGCTACAAGCTGAGGAAGAAACGCATCTTCAAAATGGCACCGCTGCATCACCACTTTGAGCTGCTGGGATGGAAGGAATCGAAGGTGATTGCGCGTTTCTGGATTGCGGCGCTGGTGTTTGCGCTGTTTGCGCTGACGACGCTGAAGCTGCGCTGAGGGCTGTGCGGATTGGAGCGTCGGATTGCGCCGAGCCGCTGGCGCGGGCGGGCGATGACGCCGGGGCAGTCGGGGTGAAACAATGGCCTGTCAGACGGGTGAGAGCCGGTCAAGAGACGAGGAGCCAAGGGACGAGGAGCCAGGGATGGAGTGGAAGAACAAACGCATTCTCGTCGTAGGGATGGGACGATCCGGCATCGCGTCGGCGCGATTTCTGCGCAAGCGCGGGGCGCAGGTCACGGTCTCCGATGTGCGCAGCGCGGCGGCGCTGGCGCGGGAGATTCCTGAGCTGATCGAGCAGGGGATCATGGTTGAGGCCGGTGGACACGGGCTGCTGACCTTTCGCAGGCAGGACCTGATCGTTGTCAGTCCGGGCGTGCCGCTGAGCACGCCGGAGCTGGTGCAGAGCCGCAGCTTTGGGACACGGATTATTGGCGAGCTGGAGCTGGCGGCGCAGTTTCTGCGCGGGCGCGTGCTTGCGATTACCGGATCGAACGGAAAGACGACGACGACTACGCTGGTGGGCGAGATCATGGAGGCCAGCGGACTGCCGACGCAGGTGGGCGGCAATATCGGCGTGCCGGTGGTGGAGCTGGTGGAGGCGGCAACCGACGATAGCTGGGCCGTGCTGGAGGTTTCCAGCTTTCAACTGGAGACGGTGGAGAGATTTCGTCCGAGCATTGCGGTGATTCTGAACATTACGCCGGATCATCTGGATCGGCATGGCAGCTTTGAAAACTACGCACTGGCGAAGGAGCGGATTTTTTGTGCGCAGACGGCGGACGACACGCTGATCCTGAACGCGGACGACGCGCGCGCGGCTGATTGCGCGAAGCGTGCGCGGTCGGGGGTCTGGTGGTTTTCGCGTACGAGCGCGGTGGAGCGCGGAGCTTTTGTGGACGCGGGGAATATCGTCTTTCGCGCGGCCGGGAATGCGGCTGCGGAGACGATTCTTGCAGTCGACGAGATTCCGCTGAAGGGTGCGCACAATGTGGAGAACGTGCTGGCGGCGGTCGCTGCGGCGCGGCTGGCAGGTGTTTCGGCGGAGACGATTGCGCGCGTCGTTCGCGGCTTCCATGCGGTGGAGCACCGAATCGAGTTTGTGGCGCGGCACGGCGGAGTGGAGTTCTACAACGACTCCAAGGCGACGAATGTGGACGCGGCGGCGAAGGCGATCGAGGCGTTTCCGGCGGGTATTCACCTGATCGTGGGTGGGAAGGACAAGAACTCGAATTACGCCGAGCTTGAGCCGCTGCTGCGGGAGCGCGTGCGCGCGGTGTATACGATTGGCTCGGCGGCGGCGAAGATTGAGACGCAGCTTCGCGGGATCGTTCCGCTGATTGGCTGTGAGACGCTGGAGCGCGCCGTGGCAGCGGCTGCTGGTGCAGCGCTGCCGGGGGAGATTGTGCTGCTGTCCCCGGCGTGTTCGAGCTTCGATCAGTTTGAGAATTACGAGGCGCGCGGACGGGAGTTCAAGCGACTGGTGAAGGCGCGCGCGAGCCAGGCTGCGATGGCGGAGACGGCGGGCTGATGGCGCGCCGCGTTGGAGTGGACAAGTGGCTGTTTTTCGTCACGCTGACGCTGGTGGTGGTCGGGCTGGCGATGGTTTTCTCCGCGTCGGCTGTGGTGGCGGAGGCGCGGTACGGCTCGCCGTACACGTTTCTGGGCAAGCAGGCGGGATGGGCGCTGCTGGGCGTGATCGCGATGTTCGTCACGATGCGCATCGATTATCGCCGCTACAATTCGCGGTTTGTGATTGGCGGAATTTTTGCGGCGACGGTGCTGCTGCTGCTGGTGGTTTTTGCCATGCCCGGCTCGCATGCGACACATCGCTGGATTCGCTTCGGAGGATTCTTCACGTTCCAGCCGTCGGAGATTGCCAAGCCCACGCTGGCGCTGTATCTGGCGTGGTTTCTGCACACGCGCCTGAATGCGATGCGGGATTTTCGTCACACGATTGCGCCGGCACTGGTTCCGGCGCTGGTGCTGACGGGACTGGTGGTGAAGGAGCCCGATCTTGGCACGGCACTGGTCTTGTTTGCGACGACGTGCCTGGTGCTGCTGCTGGCGGGAATGGAGTGGAAGTATCTGCTGGGGACGTTTGCGGCGGTTGCGCCGATTGTGGTCGGATTGCTGCTGCTGGTTCCGTGGAGGCGCGCGCGGATGATGGTGTTTCTGAATCCAGAGGCCGATCCGCAGGGTGCCGGATTTCACATCAATCAGAGCCTGATTGCAGTGGGCACGGGCGGCTGGACCGGACGCGGCTATATGGAGGGCGTGCAGAAACTCTTCTATCTGCCGGAGCCGCATACGGATTTCATCTTTGCGAATATCGCCGAGGAGCTTGGATTTCTGGGCGCGGCGTTTATCGTTTCGCTCTTCATCCTGCTGGGCTGGCGTGGACTTCGCGCGGTCTTTTTGTTGCAGGATCCGTTTGCGCGGCTGCTGGCCTTCGGGCTGACGATCACGATTCTGATCCAGGCGTTTTTCAATATCAGCGTGGTGATCGCGCTGCTGCCGACGAAGGGAATTCCGCTGCCGTTCATCTCCTCCGGTGGCACGTCGCTGTGCATCATGCTGGCCAGCGTCGGCATCCTGCTGAACCTGACGCGAGAGATTGACTGATGCGCGCGCGGATTGTGATTGTGGGCGGCGGAACGGGTGGGCACATCATTCCCGCGCTGGCTGTGGCTCGCGAGCTTGCGGGCCGCGCGGAGGTGCTGTTTGTTGGCACGCATCGCGGGCTGGAGTCGCGGCTGGTGCCGGAGGCGGGATTTCCGCTGGATCTGGTCGCGGCCGGTCCGCTGAATCAGGTTTCGCTGGCGACGCGGCTGCGCACGGCGACACAACTGCCGATGGCGCTGGTGGATTGCGTGCGTATTCTGCGACGGTTCGGCGCGCAGGCCGTGCTGGGCGTGGGTGGCTATGCGTCGGGGCCAGGAATGGCGGCCGCTCTGCTGCTGGGGATTCCGACGCTGGCTTTTGAGCCGAATGCCGTGCCGGGGCTGACGAATCGGCTGGTGGGGAGGTTTGCCTCTGCTGCCGCTGTGAATTTTGCGCCAGCGACGCGATGGTTTCGCAACGCGCAGGTGACGGGGATTCCGGTACGGCCGGAGTTTTTTTCGATTGCTGCGGTGGACGCGAGCCAGCCGCCGCATCTGCTGATTTTTGGCGGGTCGCAGGGAGCGCGGATACTGAATACGCTGCTGCCGCCGGTTGCGGCGGAACTGTTGCGCGCATTCCCGACGCTGACGATTCTGCATCAGGCCGGTGCGCGGCATGCCGAGCAGACGCGCGCGGCGTATGCGACGGCCTGCGCGGGGATGGTTGGCTGGCGCGTGGAACCGTTTCTGAGCAATATGGCGGAGTGCTTCGAGCGCGCGCAACTGGTGCTCGCTCGCAGCGGGGCCTCGACGGTGGCCGAGCTTGCTGCGGCTGGGCGCGCGGCGCTGCTGGTGCCGTTTGCGGCGGCGGCGGACAACCATCAGCAGCGGAATGCCGAGGCGATGGAGCAGGCGGGCGCGGCACGGATGCTGACCGAGGCGCAGCTTGCTGAAAATCCCGCGTCGCTGGCTGCGGAACTGCGCGCGCTGCTGGCCGACCGCGCCAGGCTGGCGGCGATGGGCGAAGCGGCGCGGACGCTGGCGCATCCTCGAGCTGCCGCGGAGATTGCCCAGCGGCTGATGGGGCTGATTGGCGGCTGAGGGGGGAAGAACGGCAAATGCAAAAAGAATGGGGAGCGATATTGCCGCTCCCCATTCTTCGTTACAGGGATGACGGACTGCGGATCAACGATGTCCGCCCCCGCCACCGAAGTGACCGCCACCGCCGAAGCCGCCCATGTGACCACCACCGAATCCGCCTCCGCCGAAGTGACCGCCGCCGAAGCCGCCGCCACCGAAGTGAGAGACGCCACCGTAGTGGCTGCCACCAAAGCTGCTGGTGCGCGAGCCGCTGAATCCGCCGTAACGGCTGCCGCCGAAGCCGCTGACGCCGCGATAGCTGCCGCCACCGAAATTCGAGGCCATGTGCATATTCGATGCGCTGCGACCGCCAAGTCCGCCGCCGTAGGTGGGACGGAATCCGCTGGTGCCGTTGGCGCGGCTGTTATAGACGGGTCGGGCGCCACTGAGGCCGCCGCCAGGACTCATGTGCGGGCCACCATTGCTCGCGACATTGCGTCCGCCGTTGTAGCCGCCACGATTGCCATAGCCGATACCGCCTCGTCCGCCGTAGCCGTAGCGCCCGCGATAGCCATTCGGGCCATAGCCGTAACGCCCATAGCCATAGCCACCGTAGCCGAAACGCCCATAACCCCACCCGCCATAGCCCCATCCACCGAAGCCCCAGCCAGGATAACCCCAGCCAAACCATGGGCCGATGCCGATGAAGGCGTCGTCATAGAACCAGTCCGCGCCGTAGTAGCCGTAGGGGGCGCAGGAATAGGGGTAAAACTGATAGAAACCGTAGTCGCAGACCGGCGGCGCGTAGGCGTAAGGAACCGGAGCCAGCACCGGTCCAAATCCGAGACCGACGAAGACATTTGCCCGTGCGGGAATCATGGTGGCTGCGGCCAGCACCAGAGTGATGCCAAGCATCCGAATCGCTTTCATGGGAGCCTCCCTGAAGAACCTCGAAGCCACTTCCGCCTTCGGGTGGAGAAACTGGTGTTTCTCCTGAATCTCCTGCGCCTTTTCAGGCACCTCTGATCATACCGACCAGCCTTCTTCAGAATAGTTGCGCGCGGGGCGGTGAAAAGCAAGAGATTTTCTTCCTGCGCGCAGGACTTTTTATGCCGTCGCAAGGGTTGTTTACAGGGCTTTTGTCGGCGTTCCGCGACGGCAGGTTGCCTCAGCCGGCCTCCATCAGCCCGTAGCGGCGCTGCCAGCTTTGTTTCAGGTGGTCCCAGACGCGGCGGCGTTCGAGGTCAGTGATGGCTGGGTCGGGCGCGGAGACGAAGCGCGCGGCCTCCTGTTTGGCCAGCTCCAGAAGCTCTTTGTCGCGGATCAGGTTGACGACGCGAAAGCCTGGCAGCCCGGCCTGGCGCGTGCCAAAGAATTCGCCAGGGCCGCGCATCTTCAGGTCAAGCTCGGCAAGCTCAAAGCCGTTCTGCGTGGCCACCATCGCCTCCAGCCGCTGCTCGGCCTGCGGAGAGACGCGCTCGCCGGTCATCAGAACGCAGTAGCTCTTCGCGTTGCCGCGCCCGACGCGCCCGCGCAACTGGTGCAACTGCGCGAGGCCGAAGCGCTCGGCGTGGTCGACAACCATCACAGTCGCGTTGGGCACGTCCACGCCGACCTCGACGACGGTGGTGGCGACGAGCACGTCGATTTCGCCGCGCTGGAAGCGGCGCATGACGACCTCTTTTTCGTCGGCGCTCAGTCGCCCGTGCAGCAGGCCCACGCGCAGGCCGTTGAGCGCTCCGGCGCGAAGCTGGTCAAACATTTCCGTGGCGGAGCGCAACTCGGCGCGGCCCTGCGGCGTGGGCGATTGTTCCGGAGCGAAGAGCGTGGCCGCTTTTGCTTTTCCGCGGCGCGAAGATTTTGTTCCCACAGCGCCCAGGCCTGCGGCAGCCGCGCCGCGCGCGCGGATTCTTGCCTGGCGCGGCTCTCCAGTCGGAGCCGCGTCCTGCGCAGCATCGCCAACGTTCTCTTCGCCGGGCTTGTCGTCGTGCGCGAAGTCCAGCTCCTGCTGGTCGTCGCGGCTGCCTTCGATGATGGGATAGACGATGTAGGCCTGGCGTCCGGCAGCCACCTGCGCGCGCACAAACGGCCAGACTTCGTCGGCGCGCTCGCTGCCCACGCGCCGCGTGACGATGGGCGTGCGGCCGGGCGGCAGGTCGTCGAGCACACTCGTGTCCAGATCGCCGTAGAGCGTGAGCGCGAGCGTGCGCGGGATGGGCGTGGCCGTCATCACCAATACGTCCGGCTCGGCATCGTTCGGTTTCTTCATCAGACGGAAGCGCTGCATGACGCCGAAGCGATGCTGCTCATCGACGACGACCAGGCCGAGGCGGTCAAAGGCAACGTTCTCCTCGATGAGAGCGTGGGTGCCGATGACGAGCTGGATTTCGCCGCGCTGCAACTGGCCGCGCAGGGCGCGCTTGGCGTCGGCCTCGACCGAGCCGGTCAGGAGCGCGATGCGATAGTTGCGCGAGGAACGCGCCAGCAGCTTGCGCGCGGCCAGGTAGTGCTGCGTGGCCAGAATCTCGGTTGGGGCCATCAGCGCGGTCTGGCAGCCGTTTTCCATGGCTACGACGATGGCCTGAAGCGCGACGATGGTTTTGCCCGAGCCAACGTCGCCCTGGAGCAGACGGCGCATCGGGTGCGGTTCGCGCATGTCGGCGACAATCTCGCCCAGCGCGCGCTTCTGCGCGGTCGTCGGATGAAAGGGCAGTATCTCGCGGATGGCGTCGCGCGTGGCGTCGGTGGTCTGGAAGGCGATGCCGCGCTGTTCACGGCTGCGGCGACGTTTCAGTTCGAGGCCGAGTTCGAGATAGAAGAGTTCCTCGAAGATGAGCCGTCGCTGCGCCGGGGTCTGCGCGGCCTCCAGTGCGGACGCGGAGACACCCTCCGGCGGAAAGTGGGTTTCGGCCAGCGCGCGCTCACGCGGCGGCAATCCGTTGCGCTCCAGGATTGCTCCGGGCAGGCACTCCGGGACGTTGTTGCGGATCGATTCCAGAAGCTGAAAGATGACCCGGCGCTGCCAGCGCGAGGCAAGCTGCGCGCCGCCGAGCGACTCATAGATGGGCGTGATGCGGCCCACTTCGAGCAGGCGCGTCATGGCGTCGCCGCCGGAGTCGGGCAGCAGCTCAAACTGCGGCTGGATCATTTTCAGGTTGCGCGTCGAACGTGAGGCCTCGATGCGCCCAAAAAGCGCGATCATCTGTCCCGCGCGCAGACGCCCCTGAAGATAGCCTCCGTTGAACCACATGCACTTGATCGAGAGCGCACCCTGAGCGAGCACGATTTCGAAGATGGGTTTGTGGCGCGTCTGCACGAGGCCGGCGCTGCGAATCTCGCCGATGACGGAGGCCGTTTCGCCGGTCTTCAGATCGAAGAGCGAGCGCGGATGCTGGCGGTCCTCGTAGCGGAACGGCAGGTGATAGAGCAGGTCCTCGGCGACGCGAATTCCTTTGGCTTCGAGCAGCGCGGCAATACGCGGGCCTACGCCGCGAACGTAGGTGACAGGAGTGTCCAGAGCGGTATGCGGGGAACTCACACTTCGGATGCTACAACCGCGCGCGGCTCGCCTGCCACCGCGATCAGGAAAGGCGCTTCCGCAGAAGCTCCACGATACCGTAACCGATCACAGCCGCAACCAGCGAAACCGTCAGATTCTCGCGCGTCACCACATCGCGCAGCGCCCACAACAGCCCCTGCGCGTGCGCCTGACCGGAGCGCGTGAACTCACCCATCAGCAGGTTGGAATAAAACAGGAAGACGATAAATCCAATCTCCACCGCTGCTCGCGCCAGTGTCCGCATGCTCCTTGCAATCTATCTCCGGTATCTTCAAACCGCAAGCCGATGGAGCAAGCCCTGCGCTGTGCTATCGTGGTTGCAACTCAGGAAATCCAGAATCGGAGCTGCCGAATGCCGGTCGTTGAACTTGCTGCGGTCACCAAGGCATATCAGGACAAAGTCGCTGTCAATCAACTGAGCTTTTCCATTGAACCGGGGCAGATGTTTGGCCTGCTGGGGCCGAACGGCTCCGGAAAAACCAGTTCGATCCGCATGATGATCGGCATCACTGCCCCGGACTCCGGCGCGATCACACTCTTCGACAAGCCATTCCAGCGCACCAGCCTGACGCGCGTCGGCTATCTGCCCGAGGAGCGCGGCCTTTACAAAAAGATGAAGGTGCTCGACCAGCTCATCTTCATGGGCACGCTGCGTGGACTCTCGACGGAAGAAGCGCAGAAACGTGCGATTGCCTGGGCCAAGAAGCTGGACATCGCGCAGTCGATCCTGAAGAAGACAGAAGAGCTTTCCAAGGGCATGCAGCAGAAGATTCAGTTCATCTCCGCGCTGATTCACGAGCCGGAACTGATCATCATGGATGAGCCGTTCAGTGGACTGGATCCCGTGAATGCGACGCTGCTTCAAGACACGCTGCTGGAGATGAAGGATCAGGGGCGCACGATTCTCTTCTCGACGCATCGCATGGATCAGGTGGAGAAGCTGTGCGACTCCATTGCGCTGATCCACCAGGGAAATCTGGTGCTCTCCGGCCGCGTGCGCGAGATCAAGAGCCGCTACAAGCGGGATCGCGTGCATATTGAATTTACCGGCGATGAGAGCTTCCTCGGGAGCGCGGAGATTGCAGAGGCGCGCAACTACAGTGGCCACGCGGAGATTCGCCTGAAAGAAGACGGCGATGCGCAGAAGCTGCTGGCCGAGGCTGCTGCAAAGGCGACGATCTATCGCTTCGAACTGGTGGAGCCGTCGCTGGAAGAGATATTCATTCAGACCGTCGGAGGCAAAGTCGATGCGTAATGTCCTGCTGATTGCCAAACGCGAATATATGGAACAGGTGAAGGGCAGAACGTTTCTGATCACGACGATTCTGCTGCCTGCCGTCTTTGCTGGCGTCTTTTATCTTTCGTTTCTCTCCGGCAAGCACTCCGGCACGGGCAAGCATATTGCCATTGCATGCAGCGATCCCGACCTCGGCGCGGCGATTCGCACGCAGATTCTCTCTGATGCCGACGCGAAGGCGACAGTCGACCTGTTTCCGGCGGAGATGCCGGGGATGCTGATGGACTCCGACCACGCCAAACTCGTGCAGGAAGTGGACGACAAATCGATCGACGGATTTCTATGGGTGGATGTGCCGGCAAATGGGCAGATTGAGGCGACCTATGATGCGCAGACGGCGGGTGATTTTGTAACCGCAGAGCGTCTCCAGAGCGCGCTGAATCACGCCTTGCTGCGGCAAAGGCTGGCGCGGAGCGGCGTGGCCGCGAGCGCAATGGATGCGCTGCTGAAGACCGTGAAGGTGAATACGCGGCAGGTGAAAAACGGAACGGAAGTGACGAGCAATGCGGTCTCCAGTTTCTACTCGGCCTACATCATGGCTCTGCTGCTGACCATGACGACGATGATCTATGGTCTCAACGTGGGTCGCTCCGTGATTCAGGAGAAGACTTCGCGCATCTTCGAGGTGATGCTCTCGACCGTGAAGGCCAGCGACATGCTCACCGGCAAGCTAATCGGCATTGGTGCGGTCGGCATGACGCAGATTCTGATCTGGGTGGGCGCCGGCGCGGCCTTTGCCGGCTCGGCGCTGGGCGCAGAGTACCTGAGCGGCAATCTTCAGATTCACATTTCGATCTTTCAGGTCGTGCTCTTTGCGGTGTATTTCCTGTTGGGCTATACGCTGAACTCGGCGCTCTTCGCGGGCTTGGGCGCGACGCTTGAAACCGAGCAGGAGTTGCAGCAGTATTCGCCGCTGGCCGCACTTCCGGTCTGGCTCAGCTTCAGCATGATCCTGCTGATCTCGACCAACCCAAACTCGAAATGGGTGGTTGCCGCTTCGCTTTTCCCGCCCTGCACGCCCATTGTCATGTTCCTGCGCATGGGTTCGCAGATGCCGCCGCTGTGGCAGATCGGAGCCTCGATTGCGCTGATGCTCGTGGCGATCTGGGCTGTGCTCTGGTTCTCCACGCGGCTCTATCGCGTCGGCATCCTGATGTATGGAAAACGCGCGACCCTGCCGGAGCTGATGCGCTGGCTGCGCTATAGCTGAAGACGTGCGCGAGGGTTCGTTTCGCTCCGTCGTTGCGGGTACAATCCATCTTGTGCCTCGGCCATCTTCCAGCCAGTTCACGCCGGGCCAGCGAATGCTGCTGGCCGTTGTGCCGCGCCTTGTCTGGCTGCTGCTTCACGTCGTTGGGCGCACCTGGCGATTTGAAGTCACCGCCGAGCCGGACGTGACGCCGGCCTTTCACGGCTTCACCCCGAGCCGCGAGATTTACTGTTTCTGGCACCAGTGCGTGCTGGCCTGCACGTACTACTATCGCTCGACGGGCGCGACGATCCTCATCAGCCAGAGCTTTGATGGAGAGCTGATTACACGCGTGCTGGAATGCTTTGGCTACGCGGCGGTGCGCGGCTCCAGTTCGCGCGGCGGCGCACAGGCGCTGCGTGGATTGCAGGCTGTGCTCAACGCGAATCGCCCGGCGATCTTCACAGCGGATGGTCCGCGCGGGCCGATCCATCGCGCAAAAAACGGACCCATCAAGCTGGCTCAGATGACGGGCGCTCCGATTGGCTGTTTCCATCTTCAGCCGGAGCGATGCTGGACGCTCCGCTCGTGGGATCGTTTCCAGATTCCGAAGCCATTCACCCGCATCGTGGTGAGTTGGGGACCGTGGCTGCGCGTGCCCGCTGACGAGGCTGCAATGGCGGAGGCGACGGAAGCGTGGCGGAAAAAACTGGACTGCGCGATTGAGACGTCGCGCGCGCGAGCCGAGCAGTTTCTGGCTGTGGGGAAGCACCGCGAAACAATGCCGGACCGCGCACAGAGTACAGGAAAAACCGAATGAACCCGGCTCGAACCGACGACGAACTGCTGGTCTCTGATTTTGATTTTGCTCTGCCCGAGGAACTGATCGCGCAAGAGCCGCCAGCCGTGCGCGGAGCCAGCCGCATGCTCCATCTGGATCGCGCGAGTGGCGTGGTCGCAGACCGCCAGTTTGCCGATTTGCCCGCGCTGCTCCAGTCCGGCGACCTGATTGTGCTGAACAACAGCCGCGTGATTCCGGCGCGGCTGTTTGCACGGCGCGTGAATCTGCGCGAGCGCCAGCCGGCGACGGGCGAGATCGAGGTGCTGCTCGCGGAGCTGCACGCGGACGGCGAGTGGACGGCTCTGGTGCGTCCTGGCCGCAAGATTCGCGTCGGCGACGAGCTGGATTTTTCTGACGCGTCCGGTCAGTCGGTGCTGCGTGCCGAGGTCGTCGCGACGGGTGAGTTCGGCCAGCGCAGACTGCGCTTTGCTGCTGCCGGGTTGGATTTTTTTGCTGCATTGGATCGCATTGGACACATGCCGCTGCCGCCGTACATCCATCGTAGCGACGAGCCTGCGGACCGCGAGCGCTACCAGACGGTCTATGCCGCGCAGCATGGCTCGGTGGCCGCGCCCACGGCGGGGTTGCACTTCACGCCGGAGATGCTGGGCGCGCTTGCGGCGCGCGGCGTCGATCACCGCTTCGTCACGCTCCATGTCGGGCTGGGTACCTTTGCGCCACTGCGCGTTGAGCGGCTGGCCGAGATTCATCTGCATCGCGAGCCGTACACGCTGCCGGAGGAGACGGCGGAGGCGATTCACATAGCGCGGCGCGAAGGCCGCCGGATCGTGGCTGTGGGAACGACGGTCGTGCGCACGCTGGAGCACTGCGCGCTGACCGCGCAGCACGGCCTGCCAACGGCTCACACCGGCAGCACGGAGATTTTTCTCTCGCCCGGCCATTGCTTCCGTCTGGTGGATGCGATGCTGACCAACTTTCATCTGCCGCAGTCAAGCCTGCTCATGCTGGTCAGCGCCTTTGCCGGGCGCGAGCGCGTGCTGGCTGCTTATCGTCACGCCGTAGAGCAGCGGTATCGCTTTTTCAGCTATGGTGACTGCATACTGCTGACGTGAGATGTTTCACCGCCAGCCCTCGGCGCTGCTACACTCGCAATCGATGCCTGAAGTCAGTTCTCCTGCCGCTGCTGGCGATCTTGCGCCGGTATTTCTGCTCGATACGATGTCGTTCATCTTTCGCGCGTATCACGCGATGCAGCGCGCGCGGCCGATGACCACGCGCGGCGGCCAGCCGACGGCTGCGATCTTCGTTTTCGTGAACATGCTGGAGCGGCTGCGCAAGGAGTTTGCGCCGGTGCATCTGGCTGCGGTCTTCGATCTCTCCGGCGAAGTCTTTCGCGACGCCACGGCGCGGCAGATTACGACGCTGAAAAAATGGAGCGCTGCTGCGCAGGGCTTTATCGAGGTGGATTACGCCGGGTACAAGGCGAATCGCGAGGCGATGCCGGAGGATCTCTCGCGGCAGATTCCCTTCATCCGCCGCGCTATTGAGGCGATGCGCATTCCCGTGCTGGCTGCGGAAGGCTACGAGGCCGACGACGTGATTGGCACGCTGGCGGCGAAGGCAGCCGCTGAAGGTCACCCGGTCTTCATCGTTTCGCCGGACAAGGACATGATGCAGCTTGTGACGGATCGTGTCCGCATCCTGAATCCGCAGAAGGAAAATCTGGTGCTCGATCCTGCGAAAGTCGAAGAGGTTCTGGGCGTGCCGCCGGAGCGCGTGGTGGACGTGATGGCGCTGCGCGGCGATGCGGTGGACAATGTGCCGGGCGCGCCGGGGATTGGCGACAAGGGTTCGGTGGAGTTGATTCGCGAGTTCGGCTCGCTGGATGGGTTGCTGGAGCGTGCCGACGAAGTGAAGCGCAAGGGCTATCGTGAATCTCTGCTTGAGAATCGCGAGACCGTACTGCTCTCGCGAGAACTGGTCACGATTCACACTTCGGTTCCCGTTGCGCTTGATCTGGAAGCGATGCGCGTCGGCGAGCCAGATGCAGACGCTCTGCGCGCGCTGTACACCGAACTTGAATTCACCTCAATGCTGCGCGCGTTCACGCCAGCCGAGGCGGAAGGCAGGACCGTCATGGCCACAGTTGAGGAGCCTGGCGAAGACGAGGTTGCGGCGTTTATCGTTCAGGCGGGGCCGGGTTTTGCGCTCGTACTGGACGCGGATTCCGCCGTCAGGGCAACAGACGCCGAAACTGACGACGCGCCGCCCGCACAGTCGATGCTGAATCTGGCTGAACCCGCGTCTGTGCAGACTGAGACAAAGCCGCTGCGTGTCGGCGTGGCAGCGACGGAGGGTCCGGCGCTGACGCTTGCGCTCGCGGAGCCGCTGCTGGCGCTGCTTGCGGACGCGGGCACTCCGAAAATTGCGCACGACGCAAAGTCGCTGCTCCATCGGCTTGCGGATCGGAGCGTGGCATTTGCCGGACCGCTCGAAGACACGATGCTGCTCTCCTGGCTGCTCAATCCAACGCACGCGACACAGACGCTGGCCGACGTTGCGGCGCGCAATGGAGCGCCGCCGATCACGACTCCTGCCACAGCGGCGCGCGCGATTGCCATGCTCCATCCTGCGTTGATAGCGGAAGCGGAAAAGCTCGATCTAATCCGCGTCTACCGTGAGATTGATCGGCCGCTGACGCCGGTGCTTTTCGCCATGGAGCGGGCCGGGATCCGCGTTGATCTGGCCGCGCTGGCTGGGCTTTCCACACGATTTGCGGCAGAGATGCAGACGGCAGCGGAGCGGATTTTTTCGCTCGCAGGCGCGCGCTTTAACCTGAACTCGCCGAAGCAACTTGGCGAAGTGCTTTTTGTGCAGATGGGGCTGCCGCATTCGTCCTCGCGCGGCAAATCAAAGTCGCTCTCGACGGCGCAGGACGTGCTGGAGGGCTTGGCTGAGGAGCACGAGATCGCGCGGCTGATTCTCGATCACCGTCATCTGTCGAAGCTGAAGTCCACCTACATCGACACTCTGCCGACGCTGGTTGACTCTGACGCGCGGGTGCATACGACATTTCAGGCGGCGGCCACGGCCACAGGACGGCTGTCTTCGATCAATCCGAATCTTCAGAATATTCCCGTGCGCACGGAGCTGGGTCGCGAGATTCGCGCGGCCTTCATCGCCTCGCCGGGCAACGTGCTGCTCTCCGCGGATTACTCACAGATTGAACTGCGGCTGCTCGCGCACTACAGCGAAGACCCGCTGCTGATGGAGGCGTATCGCACGGGCCAGGACATACATTCGCTCACGGCGAGCGAGGTCTTCGGCATACCCATCGACCAGCTCGACAAGACGACGCGCAATCGCGCGAAGGCCGTGAACTTCGGCATTGTCTACGGCATCTCGCCGTTCGGGTTGGCCGCGCAGCTGGGCATTCCGCAGACCGAGGCGCGGCAGTATATCGAGCGTTATTTTGAGCGCTACCGGGGCGTCCGCTCGTTCATTGATCGCACCCTGGACGAGGTGCGTCGCGAAGGCTCAGTGCGTACGCTCTTCGGTCGCCTGCGACCCATTCCCGACCTCGACAGCCGCAACCCGGCGCAGCGCGGATTTGCCGAGCGCACGGCGATCAATACCCCGCTACAGGGCACCGCTGCCGACCTGATCAAGCTGGCGATGATTGCGCTGGATCGCGCGCTCGCGTCGCGTGGACTCGGCGCGCGGCTCGTGCTTCAGGTGCATGACGAACTGCTGCTTGATGTGCCGGAGAGTGAGACGACCGAGGTCGCCGCGCTCGTCAAAGAGTCGATGGAGTCGGTGGCGACGCTGCGCGTTCCACTGGAGGCGGATGTGGCCATCGGCGCGAACTGGCGGGATATGGAGTGATCTCCGCGCTTGCATCGGCGCGACCTCCGTCGATGCAATCGTATCAAGCAACTGGCTGGGCACAGTGGGCGCAACGGCGCGCCGCGAGCGGAATGTCACTCAGGCACTCGGCGCATTTTTTTGTCGTCGGTGCGGCGGGAGCCGCAGCAGGTTTCAGCCTCGCCATCAGGCGGTTCATCGGCAGCACCACGCCGAAATAAATGACCGCTGCGACGATCAGAAAATTCGCAATCGCATTCAGGAAGTTGCCGTAGCGGATGTGGCCGCCGTGCAGGTTGAGGATGAGCGCGCTGAAGTCCGGCTTTCCGCCGACGGCTGCAATCAGCGGCGTGAGCATGTCGTTGACCAGCGAGGTGACGATGCCGTTGAAGGCAGCGCCGAGAATGACGGCCACGGCCAGATCCATCACGTTGCCGCGCAGAATAAAATCACGAAATCCCTTGAGCATCGCTGCCTCCCTGCTGCATTATCCGGATGTTTGCTGCAATGGTGGACCCATTCTACTCAGCGCGAGCTGTCGGCGTCGAGCGCGCGGGCCATCTCCGCCAGTTTGCGCACGGTGTTCAGATTGCGCGCTGTGCCACGCTCAGCGGCGGGAATGCGCAACCGCGATTCGCCAACGCCATCGGGATAGTGGACAAAAATCTCACGACCACTGGCGTCGATCTCCTCGTTCTTCTGTCCCTTTGCCGATTGCACCGCGTCGGCTTCGGCTGCGTGGGGCAGAAAATAAATCAGCGTGCGCGATGGCTCGCGATCGGCAAAGGGATTGCGAGCCAGAGCGTCGTCGAACGCCTGCGCGGTGCGCAGCAGGACAGTGGCCGGTTTGCCAAGAATTTCCGTGAGCTTCGCTTCGAGCGCGGCGACGATTTTTACCTCCGCAGACGAGCCGCGGAAGACAACGTTGCCGCTGGCCAGATACGTCTTCACCTCGGTCAGCCCAGCCGCGCGACAGGCTGCGGCAAGCTCCGTCATCGGCAGCTTTCCGGTGCCGCTTACGTTCACCGCCCGTACCAGTCCGACCCATGCACTCTGAGCCATCGTTCTCCCTCAACGTTTCGGATTTTCCCGCAGGATCGCGCTCAGTCCGTCGAGCCTCGTCTCCCACAGATTACGCCTATCGTCCAGCCACAGGCGCAGCGTGGACAGGCCGGCAGGATCGATCATAACGAGCCGCACGCGGCCCTGTTTTTCCGTGCGCACCAGGCCACTGCGCTCCAATAGCTGAACGTGCTGCACAGCGGCGGCCAGCGTGATCGAGAATGGGCGCGCAAGCTCAGAAACCGTTGCCGGTGACTGGCTCACGCGCTCGATCATCTGTCTCCGCGTGCGGTCGGCAAGCGCCTGAAAGATGCTTTCAATGACAGCGTCTTTGCGGTGCCTGCTCATGCGTGGCTGGCCGTCGCGTTCACCTCGCGCGCCATCGCGTCGAGAATCCCCGTCCAGCCTTCGCGCCGATGCTCCGGCCCGTCGGAGTTCGGGAAAAACGCGCTCTGCTCATGGAAGACGAGCCGCGTTCCGCCGCCGGGCGTCTTCAGGAATGCGAAGCTCGCCATCGAAGCCGAGATGCGATAGTCACCAACGGCCATTGTGTAGGCCATCACGATGCGCTCGTTCTCGACGATGTCCATGTAGACGGTTTCGTTGGTCAGGTCGGCGCCGCGCATCGGGCTGGCCGGGTCAGTGCGCATGCGTGTCCGCTCGCGTCCGCCCACGGCGAAATCGAGGCTGTACTCAACTACGTCCATGCCGCTGCGCAGGTCGTTGACGAACCACTGCCGCTTGCGCGCCGGATCGGAAAACGCTGCAAAGACATGCTCGACCGGCGTGTCGAACTCGCGCTCCAGGGTGAAGCTGGCATGGGCGATTCCTGTTTCTGCGATCTGTTCTGTCATGATGATTCTCCGGATGCTTCAGTTAAGCATACACTTTACTATCTTCCGGACTGAGAAAATAGTCAAGTGGAAACTTAACTATTATCTGTTTTGTTCTGTGAGCGCCGGGAGGGTCGTGTGACGGACGTCAGAGATACGTATGCAGCATGCGCTCCCATGTCGGCCAGTCGTGGGAGTTCCACGAGTCCCAGATATAAAGCTCGTGGGGAATGCCTTTGCTGGCAAGGGTGGCGGCGAGTTGCTGATTCGCGCCGAGGCACTGGTCGTCCCAGCCCGTTGCGAGCACATACTGGTTGCGTCGGAAGTGGTCGAAGTGCCACGGGTCGCTCAGGTTTGGCAGGTACTGCGACGGCGTGTGGAAGTAGACATCCTGGTCGTGATAGCCGTGCAGGAAGCTGGTCATGTCGAATGCGCCGGACATGGACAGCGCGCCGGTGAAGCGGTCCGGATGGCGCAGCGCGAAGTTCATTGCGTGGTATCCGCCAAAGCTGCAACCGAGCGTGATGCGCTTCGGATTGGGATTTTTCAGCAGCATCAGCGGCACGACTTCTTCCATCACGTAACTCTCGTACTGCACTTGGCGCGCGATGCGCCAGCGCGGCGGAACGGCGCGGTTGTACCAGCTCTCCATATCGACGGCATCGACGCAGTAAAGCTGCAACTGGCCCGCGTCGATCTTGCCCGCGAGCGAGCCGACCAGGCCGCGATCCTCAAACTCGAAGAAGCGTCCGCCGGAGGTGGGAAAGATGAGCACAGGCAATCCGCCGTGGCCAAAGACAAGCAGTTCCATCTCGCGGCCCAGCCGTGAGGAAAACCATTTGTGGTACTCGCGTATCATGAAGACTGGTCTCCGTTTCTGGATACTCTATCAGCCGCAGCCTGCGCCGCGGCAGTGTTTTCCGCGGGTTGCCAGAGCAAATATCGCCATGACGGAGGAACAGCCGTGAATCCTGCTTCACCCATGCCGCGCCGCGCGGGCGCGCAGCCGGTTTGCGTTGCAGCCGGGTCGTTGGATTGGCATGCGTCAGAAGAGTGGGAACTGACCTCGACCGGCCATCCGCGCCTCCATCGTCATCGCGGCTTTCGCAGCGCGTTTCTGCCTGACGCGCGCGACATCACGGTCTACCTTCCGCCGGGCTACGATGACCATCCCGACCGGCTCTATCCGGTGCTCTACCTGCATGACGGGCAGAATCTTTTCGATCCGGCCACGTCGTTCGTCACCGGGCGCACGTGGCAGGTGCGCGAGGCCGCCGATGCCGCAATTGACGCAGGCGAAGTGAAGCCGCTGGTCATCGTCGGTATCGCCAATACGGGCGAACGCCGACTGGCGGAATACACGCCGGTGGCCGACTGGCGCATGGGCGGCGGCGAAGCGGACAGCTATGGAATGTTACTCACACGCGAGTTGATGCCGTGGATCGCAGCCCGCTATCGCGTGAGCCGCGCGCGCGAGCAGACGGGCATGGGCGGTTCGTCACTGGGCGGACTGGTCACGCTCTATCTCGGCCTGCAGCACGCCGACGTCTTCGGCAAGCTGGCCATACTCTCGCCCAGCGTCTGGTGGAGTCGCCGCAACATTCTCTCGTGGGTGCATCAACGCGCCGAACAGATCACCGAGCGGCCGCACATCTGGCTCGACGCAGGCGACCACGAGGGACGCATGACGCTGCGCGATGCCGAATCGCTGGCGCGTCGGCTGCGCGGCGAGGGCTGGCGAGACGGTGAGGAGCTTCACTTCGAGCGCGTCTACGGCGGCACGCACGACGAGGCAAGCTGGGCGCACCGCGTGCGCCCGATGCTGCGCTTTCTGTTTCCAGGCGAACACACAAGTGAAGCAAAGCGCTGAGCGCTCGGCGGGGCGCGTCCTGCGCTCCGAACTTCGCTCACCCTGTACTCAGCCAGCGCTTATCTTGTACCCGGTTCCGCGTTCCGACGGAGTGAATCAGCGCGCGGGAATTTTCTGCTACACTCGAAGAAGTGCGCCGACAAACGCAGCCGACCCAGCATCGCAGGATGTGAATCACCAGGAGGGTCAGCGCGCGGTGCCAACGGTACGGGGAGTGGCTCAGCCTGGTAGAGCACCTGGTTCGGGACCAGGGGGTCGGAGGTTCGAATCCTCTCTCCCCGACCATTCTTTCTCTCACAGATGGAATCCTTACGCGGCTTCTGCGGAGCCGCCAAAAGTGCCATTTTGAGGTACGCAGCGTACAACTGAAGGCAGATCGAAGCCGATTCCGCACTTTTCCTCCCATTCCAGACGGGTTGCATCGTCCGCGTCGATTGCGTCGTAATGCTTGCTCATACCGCCCTCGTCGGAATCGGATGACCAGGCAAGCCAGTGGTCTCGAACTGCTTCGGGGCGTCCAGTTCGGCTGCGCAAATCCGTATTGCGGAACCGTCTGAAGGCGTGGGTGCCTGCCTTGTGACTGCCGGTAAATTCGTTCACAAATCCAGGCTGGTGCAACGCCGAGTGCAGATGGCGCCGCAGGATGTTGGTTTCAAGAAGCGGCGTTCCGTTTTTCGACTCAAACAAAAGCCCGGTCTTGCGATCTCCCACGAACACCTTCAGCAAATCAGCTATCCGTGGGTCCAGGTCCACCTTGCGATCAGAGGCATCTGTCTTGACGCGCTCTTCGATGCGCTTCTCCGATCCGAAGCCCGGATGCGCCAGAGAGTATAAAAAGCATCCGCATTTTTGGATGCCGATACTTCGCAAGCTCCTCAGAGAATCACGGAGCACCGAAATCTCTCAACCTCAAGCTGGCTTAGTTTTTGGGTTTTGGGTCAGTATTATTTCTATGCGGAAATTCGGGAGTAGGCCAAGAGTGTGCGGGGAAACCACGGCTGTGCGGGTCTGCGAGGACAGTCGCGGATTCCTGTTTTGAAATCGTTTACTTAAACCCATGCGGTGAGGTATAGTTCGTTTGCCGAAAGAGCGGCAGACTTTCCCGCTCTGTGCGCTCCGCAGCCGCGAAGCCGAGAGCAGAAGACCGACGATATTGAAGGAGACGAGTATGAGCAAGTGGACGCGACGCGAGGTTATTCGCACAGGAGTTTGGGCAGGAGCGGCGGCGGCCGCTGGTTCCGCATTGGGCAGTTCGGCTCTGGCCCGGGCCGCCGAGCGCTACGCGCAGTTTGAGGCTTCGCCGGAGGCGGACGCTGCTGTGGCTCCGCGCGAACAGTTGCTTTTTGACTTTGGCTGGAAGTTCCAGATGGGCAACGGATGGAATCCGGCGGAGGATTTGAATTTCGGCAACGATCAGGGAGATTTCGCCAAGACGGGCGGCTTCAAGTTTGCGACTGCGGACTTTGATGATTCGTCGTGGAAGTCGGTGAATCTGCCGCATGACTGGGCGGTGGAGCTTCCGTTCGTGTGGGACGAGGCGCAGAACAGTCACGGATACAAGCCGATCGGGAGGCGTTATCCGGAGACGAGTGTGGGCTGGTATCGGCGCGTCTTCGCGATTCCGGAGACGGACAAGGGCCGACGCGTGGTGGTGGATTTTGACGGCGCGTTCCGCAGCGCGCTGGTTTTTGTGAACGGCATCTTCGTCGGACGCAACGATAACGGCTACGCTCCGTTTTCCTTTGACATCACGGATGACCTGATCTACGGCGCGAACAACGTGATTGTCGTGCGCATGGACGCGAGCTTTGGCGATGGCTGGTTTTACGAGGGCGCGGGGCTTTATCGGCACGTGTGGCTGACGAAGTACGATCCGGTCCACCTGGGGCAGTGGGAGAGCTATGTTCGCAGCGATGTGCAGGGGAGCGCGGCAAAGCTGAGCCTGGGCACGGT
Organism: Acidobacteriota bacterium; assembly: GCA_021846275.1. Classification (GTDB taxonomy): domain Bacteria; phylum Acidobacteriota; class Terriglobia; order Terriglobales; family Acidobacteriaceae; genus Acidicapsa. The sequence goes on along the minus strand of JAJZBZ010000001.1, from coordinate 336,021 downwards.
GGTGAAGAATGCGGGCGCGAAGGCTGAGAAGGCCAGCGTGAAGTGGAAGATCGTGGACGAAACCGGCGCGACGGTGGCGACGGCTGAGGCAGGCGAGCAGACCATCGCCTCCGATGGCAGCACGACCTATACGGCGACGGCGACGATTGAAAATGCGAAGCTCTGGTCGTTGGAGTCGCCGACGATGTACGCGGCGATTGTGACCGTGGAGAGTGGTGGCACGGTGCTTGATGGCGAGCGCGTGGGATTTGGCGTGCGCACGGTGGTCTTTGACGCGACGAAGGGATTTTCACTCAACGGCCAGAACATGAAGATCAAGGGAACATGTAATCACCAGGATCATGCCGGAGTGGGCGCGGCGGTGCCGGATCGGTTGCAGTGGTATCGTCTGTCGGTACTGAAGGAGATGGGCGGAAACGCCGTGCGCACGTCGCACAATATGCCGACGCCGGAGTGGGTGGAGGCGTGCAATCGGATGGGCATGATGATGCTCTGCGAGACGCGGCAGATGAACTCCAGCCCGGAGGGACTGGCGCAACTGGAGGCGATGATCAAGCGCTATCGCAACTCGCCGGCGGTGATTCTCTGGTCGATGGGCAACGAGGAGTGGATACTGCAGACGCATGAGTACGGGCACGCGATTGTGGAGACAATGGTGCGACGCTCGCACGAGCTGGACCCGACGCGGCTGTGTACGGCGGCGGTGAACGGACAGTTTGCCGACAAGATCATGGATACCGGGTCTGCATCGGCGCTGGACGTGGAAGGTTTCAACTATAACCTCGGCGCGATTGACAAGTTTCATGCCGACCATCCGACGAAGCCGACTGTGGGCACGGAGACTGCGAGCACGGTTTCGACGCGCGGCGTATACGTGACGGATCCGAAGCGGAACTGGGTGAGCGCCTACGACGTGAATACAACGCCGTGGAGCGAGACGGCGGAGCAGTGGTGGAGCTTCTATGATGAGCGCGACTGGCTGCCGGGCGGATTTGCGTGGACAGGATTTGACTATCGCGGCGAGCCGACGCCCTATCGCTGGCCAAGCGTGAATTCGCAGTTTGGCATCGTGGACACGTGCGGATTTCCGAAAGACAATTTCTTCTACTACAAGGCGTGGTGGGGCAGCGAGCCGGTGCTGCATCTCTTCCCGCACTGGAACTGGGAAGGGCGCGAAGGCGATCCCATCGATGTCTGGGCGCACTCGAATCTGGACGAGGTGGAGCTGTTCCTGAATGGCGCGAGCCAGGGCAGCAAGAAGGTTCCGAAGGATGGTCATGTGCAGTGGTCGGTAAAGTATGCGCCGGGCACGATAGAAGCGCGCGGATCGAAGGGTGGCAAGGTCGTGCTGACCGACAAGCGCGAGACGACGGGCGCGCCGGTTGCGATCCGGCTGACTGCGGACCGGACGACGATCAACGCCGACGGCGAGGATGTGGCGATTCTGAAGGTGGAGGCGCTGGACGCGCAGGGACGCGCGGTGCCGACGGCCGACAACCACATCGGCTTCAACGTCACCGGCGCTGGCGCTCTGATTGGCGTGGGCAACGGCGATCCGAACTGCCAGGAAAGCGACAAGGAGCCGCGACGCAGCCTGTTCATGGGGCTGGCGCAGGTAATTGTACAGGCGACGCAGATGCCGGGCGAAATTCACATTGAGGCCGTGAAGGACGGCTGGGACGGCGTGGAGCTGACGCCTGCCAAGCTGGTGATTACGACCACGCGCGTTACGCCTCGACCGCGGGTGCCGGTGGTGCGCATGCCGCGCGGCTGAGGCAAAATATGAACCATGCGTCGTGAGGGACCACAGTGCAAAGGCCATCCGGAATCTCCGGATGGCCTTCGTTTTGCGAGGCTGCGGATTATCGAGCAGCAGTAGTGGGGATGACGGTCCAGGCCATGCCGTCGGGGTCATCGCCGGGGTGAATGCGCGCCGTGATCCGGAAGGTTGCCAGATCGAGGACGGCGACGTTGTTGTCTGGCGAGCAGGCGATGAAGGCGCGACGGCCATCGGGCTGAACGAGGACGCCTTCGGCGGCAGTGCCCACGGGAATGAGTCGCGCGACGGAGCGCGCGTGCACATCGATCACAGTCAGGTTGCCGGAGTTGAGGCGGGAGATGAGCGCGTAGCGACCGTCGCGAGTGAAGCGCAGGCGATTGGCGCGCGTGAGGCCGAGGCGCAGCGTGGCTGTGACGCGCAGCGAAGCGGGATCGACGATGGAGATGGAGCCGTCCTGTGCGTTAGCGGTCCACAGTTCACGGCCATCGGGAGTGAGATCAAAGCCTTCATCGCCGAGGCCGACGGGAATGACTGTCTGATGCCATTGCGGGATGGGCGGCTGCGGGTGAAATCCTGGCGGCGGCGCAACGCCGTGCGGCGGCGCGCCAGGCGAAGCGAGTGAACCGTCCAGAACGCTGAGCGTGCCGGAATTTACATTCGTTGCAAAGATGCGCTGCATCGATGGCAGAACGAGCAGCATGTGGGTGCGGTCCTGGCCGGTGCCGATGATCTGGTCGATGCGGCTTGTCGCGGGATTGTAGCGGGCGATGGCCTTTGCGCCCTCGGCGGTGAACCAGATGAATCCGCCAGTGGACGAAAGTCCATGCGGGCCGGTGAGAGCGCCGAGTTCGATGGGCGGCAGAGCGCGACGGTGGACGAGGTCAACGACCGAAAGTGTGTGATAGCGGCCGAAGCCGTAGTCGGATACATAGGCATAGCGACCGTCGGGCGTGGCGACAACTTCGTGCGGATCAGGACCGACGGGAACCGCGGCCAGAACGCGCAGCGTGGCCGGATCGACGAGCGAAAGTGTCCGCGCGGATTTGGAGAGGATGAGCAGCGTTGGCTGCCCGTCGACGGCAGGCTGCGCATGAGCGACGGCGGCGGCAAGACAGAGGCAGAGCAGCAGGCGGCGCATGGGCATCAGACGTGAGGGTCGTTGGAACCACGACGTGGCGTGCGATAGGCGTCCAGCATGGCGTTCGCTGTTCGGACGATGCGGTTGGCGATGCGTGCCGGGCGAAGGACAGCGGTTTCGACGGCCTGCGCAGCGTTCTGGACGGAATCGAGGCCGGAGGCGAGCATCGTGTCCAGGCGAACGGTCTGGCGATGGACGCGGTTGAGGATGTCGGCGAGGTTCGAGCGCAGTTCAGCGGTCTCCGTGCGGATGCCTTCGGTCAGCTCCAGCATGTTTGCGCTGGCCGCCAGCAACTGCGGTGTGGCGCGCTCAATGAGGTCGCGCGTGGACTGAATGAGCGGGACAACGGTGGCCCGGAAATCCTCAGTGACCTCGAGCGCGGAGCGGGCTGCGCGGGTGAGCGAGAGGAGAATGCCGAGCAGGACGCAGGCCTGCATGAAGACGGCAAAGCCAGTGAAGGCGACGAAGGCGATGAGGAGCGTTTCAGTATTCCAGTGCATGGCTGACTCGCGCGGAAAGAATGGGTGATGCGGCGGGGATAAGCCGCCGCAATGCATCGGTTATGACTCGGAGGTTTCGCTGGGCGACTGGTAAGCCTGGCGACCGGCTTCGACGGCGGCGGTGATGCGCGTGGACTGGTCGCTGACGAAGGATTTGCCCTTGTCTACAAACTCCTCCCACTGTGCGCGACCCTGGGCGACGGCCTCTTTACCTCGCTGCCCGTAGTCGGAGGCGTAGGTTTTGCCACGTTCGACAAAGGTTCCAACCTGTTCGGCGGCTTCGCGGGCGCGGGCGCGCAGCATTTCCGAGCTTTCTTTGGCGGATGACGCCAGCGACTCGCGGGTTTCACGGCCGCTCTTTGGCGCGTAGAGAACTCCGATGAGCGCGCCGAGACCGATACCGGCGAGGAACCATCCGAGGGATGCGTTGTTCTGGTTATCAGAAGCCATGTGGGGAAACTCCTATCTCGTGAAAGAATCGTGGAATCCTGCATCTCTGCGCCAGACGCGAAGAGATGACGCACAAACCAGCGTTCTTTAGTTTAGCTGAGGCATGAAGGTTTGACTACCGGCGAGAAGCGGGACGAAGACGGTTTGTGGCGAACGGTTAGACTGAAGACGTGCCCGAATCCAGCTCCCTCCGCAAATATGCACATGCGTGGCGCGCGCTGCGCCATCGCAACTTCAAGCTGTTTTTCGGCGGTCAGAGCATCTCTCTCATTGGCACGTGGATGACCCGCGTAGCGACAGCCTGGCTGGTGTATAGGCTGACGCATTCGGCGATTCTGCTGGGGACAATCAGCTTTGCCGGGCAGATTCCGACCTTCCTGCTGGCACCGTTCGCAGGCGTAGCCGTGGATCGCATGGATCGGCGCATGGTGCTGATTGTGACGCAGGTGGCGTCGATGGCGCAGTCGCTGCTGCTGGCCGTGCTGACGCTTGGTCATTGGATCACCATTCGCGAATTGCTCGTGCTGAGCGCGATTCAGGGTGTGGTGAATGCCTTCGATATGCCGGGACGACAGTCGTTCATGGTGCAGATGGTGGACCGGCGCGAAGACCTGTCGAATGCGATTGCGATCAACTCCAGCATGGTCAATTTTGCGCGGCTTCTGGGTCCGTCGCTGGCCGGTCTGGTGATTGCCGCCACCGGCGAGGGCTGGTGTTTTCTGATCGATGGCGTGAGTTACATTGCCGTGGTGTGGTCCCTGCTGGTGATGCGCGTGGACCCGTCGCACAGGCAGGCGGCGCTGGAGCGGGCGCGCGAGCCGATGCTGCGGCAACTGAGCGACGGATGGAAATATGTGAGCGCGTTTGTGCCCATCCGAACCATCCTGCTGCTGTTTGCCGTGGTGAGCCTGATGGGATGGCCGTTCACGGTGCTGATGCCGATCTTTGCCGCTCAGGTACTTCACGGCGGCGCGCATACGCTGGGCTTCCTGATGGGCGCGACCGGAGTAGGCGCGCTGATCTCCGGTCTTTCACTGGTGCTGCGCAAATCCGTGCGCGGACTGGTGAGAATGATTCCGATGGCGGCGGCGACCTTTGGCGCAGGACTCATTGCCTTCGGAATGTCGCATGCGCTGTGGCTGTCAATGTTGCTGCAACTGGTCGTCGGCTTTGGCATGATGCAGGGGCTGACGTCGAGCAACACGATCATACAGACGATTGTGCCGGAGGATAAGCGTGGGCGCGTGATGAGCTACTACGCGGTGGCGTTCGTTGGCATGGCGCCGTTTGGCAGTCTGCTGGCGGGCTGGCTGGCGCATGAGATCGGCGCGCAGGCGACGGTGATTGTCAGCGGCGTCGCATGCCTGCTGGGCGCGGCCTGGTTCTGGGTGCAGATGCCGAGGCTGCGAACGATTCTGAAGCCGATCTATCAGGAACTGGGCATCATGCCGAACGCGCCGGACTCCCTGGCCGAAGAAGAAGCAACAGCAAGAGGATGAGTCGCACGGGCGAAGGACCGGGATAGGCTATTCTGAGCGTGAGCCGGGTAGTAAAACGCAAACGCGGAAAGCGAGAGGCATGCCGAGCGTACTGCTGACGGAAAATATCGACAAGGCTGTTCGACGATGGCTGATGACGGTGCAGGACTATGCGTTGTTCTGCGCTCAGGCAGTGATGAATGTGGCGCGCACGCCGCGTTACTGGGCGGATACGCTGATGCAGGCGGACCTGATCGGCGTGGGGTCAGTGCCGATTGTGGTGCTGACAGGATTTTTCACGGGAGGCGTGCTGGCGCTGCAATCGGCTGCGTCGCTGGCACAGTTTGGCGCGCAGGCTTATACCGGCAGATTCGTTTCGCTTTCCATGTTTCGTGAGCTTGCGCCAGTGCTCACCGGCCTGATGGTCTCCGGCAGGAATGCTTCTGGAATGGCCTCGGAACTGGGGTCGATGGTGGTGACCGAACAGATCGACGCAATGCGCGCTCTGGGCACCGACCCGATGAAAAAACTGGTGACACCACGCGTCGTAGCGACTGTCACGGCGCTGTTTCTGCTCACGGTAATAGCCGATTCCGTGGGCACGCTCGGCGGCGCCTCTGTGGCAGTTTTCATCTCCCATCTGGATGGCGCGCAGTATTTCTCCAGCGCCTATCAGGCTCTGGTCTACACAGACATTATTCAGGGGCTTACCAAGCCGGTGGTTTTCGGCTTCATTCTGGCCACTGTGGGCTGCTACAAAGGAATGCGCACGACGGGCGGCACACAGGGCGTGGGTCGCGCAACAACGCAGGCGGTAGTGATCTCCTCTGTGCTGATTATCTTTTCGGATTTCCTGATCAGCCGCGTCATGTTATGGATTTTTCCTCCGCTCTGAAGGCGGATCAGACTGAACTTGCGGAGCGCCATGAGCGAGATTGCCGAGCCACTGCGGGGGATGGAAAGCAGCGATGCGAATGCGCCGCTGGAGACTGCCCTGCGTTTCGAAAAAGTCTCCCTCAGCTTCGGCGTGCGCGTGCTGATGGACAGGATTTCGTTCGCACTTGGCAAGGGCGAGACGATCATCCTGCTGGGGCTGGCGGGCATGGGAAAAAGCGTGCTGCTGAAGCTGGCCAACGGGCTGATGCGGCCGGACAGTGGTGAGATTTTTCTCTTTGGCCAGGAGATTACAACCCTGCCCGAAGCGGCGCTGTTGCAGCTGCGACGACGTACGGGAATGATTTTTCAGGAGAGCGCTCTTTTCGATTCGCTGACGGTGAGGGATAATGTCGCCTGGCAATTGATGGAGCGCCAAATGGCCGATGAGGTGATTGATCGTCGCGTGCATCGGGCGCTCACGTTCGTTGATCTGGATGCGGCGTTCGGCCAGTATCCGCCGAGCCTCTCCGGTGGAATGCGGCGCAGGGTTTCCATTGCACGCGCGATCATCGACAAGCCGGACCTGATCCTTTACGACTCACCGACGGGCGGGCTGGACCCGGTGACTTCGCACACAATCAACGAGTTGGTGGTGAAGGAGCGCGATGCGTACAAGACGGCGTCGATTCTGGTGACGCATCGACTACAGGATGCCTTCACAATGGTCACGCACAGGTTTGACCGCGAGCGGAACGCGATGGTGGCGCTGCCCGCTGGCGAGTTCGACACGCAGACTCGTTTCATGGTGCTGCACGAGAGCCACCTGATCTTCGACGGGGATACTGAGAAATTGCTGAGAAGCAAAGATCCCTTTCTTCGCAATCTGCTCGCCTGAACCAGGAAAGGCTGCGATGAAGACGACGGAAACGCCACTCCATCCGCCGCCAACCGAGCGCTTGTTCTTTCGCACATGGACGAAGAACGATGGTGCGCTCGCCATAAGCCTCTGGACGCATCTGGAAGTGATGCGTCACATGGGCGGTGTCATGACGAAAGATGGCGCACTCCAGCGACTACGACGCGAAATCGACCGTCAGGAGCAGCATGGAATCCAGTACTGGCCGATATTTCTGCGCGAGGATGGACAGTTTGCCGGATGCTCCGGGCTGAGGCTGTTCCATGAAGACGCCACTACCCTGGAGCTGGGTGTGCATCTGGCGCGCTCGTGCTGGAGTCTGCGTCTTGGCGAGGAAGCCGCGCGGGCCGTGATTGATTTTGCGTTCACGGTTCTGGACGCGGAACTGCTGGTAGCCGGACACGGGCCGGAGAATGGAAACTCGCAGGCGTTGATTGAGCGGTTGGGTTTCACCTACTCGCATCCTTCCCCGTGGGGTGAGGAGCAGATTCTGCATCCGATCTATCGGCTGGAACGTACTGCGGCAGGACCGAAGCAATAAGCCGAGCAAGGCATCGCTCTCACTCCATCGCGACTGTGAAATCAGAGCGCTTCCTGATACCCTGCATCCGGTTTTACTGAGGCAAAAGCGGATGCTTTTCGAGCACAGGCTCAACCTGCTAGCGTGAATAGGGCTGCGATGCGTCGGCACGGCGCGGTGCCGCGAAAGGACGACAGGGAAAAACCATGGGATTTCCATTCCAGAACGTGGATCTGATTCGCTTTGATACGCTGCTGAACGAAGACGAGCGGATGGTGCGCAACACTGCGCGCCAGTTTGTGGAAGACAACATCATTCCGATCATAGAGGAGTGTTTCCGTGAGGGGCGTTTTCCACGCGAACTGGTGCCACAGATGGCGGAGTTGGGATTCTTTGGCGCCAATATCGAAGGCTACGGCTGCGCGGGAATGTCCAATGTCGAGTACGGGCTGGTGATGCAGGAACTGGAGCGCGGCGACTCCGGGATTCGCAGCTTCGTGAGCGTGCAGTCGGCGCTGGTGATGTATCCGATTTACGCATTAGGAAGCGAGGAACAGAAGAATAAATGGCTGCCAGAGCTTGCTGCCGGGCGCAAACTGGGCTGCTTTGGACTGACAGAGCCGGGTTTTGGATCGAATCCTGGCGGGATGACGACGCGCGCCGTGCGCGATGGCGATGAGTACGTGATCAGCGGCGAAAAGATGTGGATCACGTCGGGTACGATTGCCGATGTGGCGATCATCTGGGCGAAGGTTGCGGACGAGAATGACAGGGTTCGCGGATTCCTGGTGGAGACGGATCGCAAGGGATTCCACGCCGACGAGGTGCATGGAAAATGGTCTTTGCGCGCGTCGGTGACTGCGGGCCTGTCTCTGCAGGAGGTTCGCGTCCCGAAGGAAAATCTGCTGCCCGGTTCGGGCGGGCTGAAGAGCGCGCTGATGTGCCTGAATCAGGCGCGGTATGGAATTAGCTGGGGAGCGATTGGCGCGGCGATGGCCGTCTATGACACGGCGCGGCAGTATGCGCTGATGCGCAAGCAGTTTCGCAATGAGCCGATTGCCAGCCACCAGTTGATTCAGGAAAAACTGGTGTGGATGATCTCGGAGATTTCCAAGGCGCAGTTGCTGAGCCTGCATGCCGGACGGCTGAAGGACAAGGGGCAGCTTGGACACGAATTGATCTCGCTGGCGAAGCGCAACAACGTGTGGATGGCGCTGGAGTCGGCACGGATTGCGCGGCAGGTGCTCGGAGCGAACGGCATCACGGAGGATTATCCGATCATGCGCCACATGATGAATCTGGAATCCGTCATCACGTACGAAGGAACGCACGATGTGCATGGACTCGTGATCGGGCAGCACATCACGGGCATCCCGGCATACTGAGGCGCAAAAGCGAGTCGGCGCAGAAGGCCGACTCACGGAAAGATGCTTACGCGCTCTGAGTAATTTTTGAGGCGGAGCAGATCAGGCCACACGCTCGATGACGACCGACTCCAGCACGACAGGCTTGTGCGGCTTGTCCTGCGAATTGCGCGGAACCTGAGTGATCTTTACAGCAATCTCCTGCCCTTCGACGACTTCGCCGAAGATGGTGTGACGTCCGGTGAGCCAGGACGTGGGCGCGACGGTGATGAAGAACTGGCTGCCGTTGGTGTTCGGTCCTGAGTTGGCCATGGCCAGCTTGCCCGGCTTGTCAAAGCTGTGGCGCGAGCCGCGTGTCTCGTCCTGAAAGCGATAGCCAGGGCCGCCCATGCCGCTGCCCGCCGGATCGCCGCCCTGAACCATGAAGTCGGGAATCACGCGGTGGAAGATGGTTCCGTCGTAGAGCTTGTCGGTCGAGGTTTTGCCGGTGAGCGGATGCTTCCACTCGCGCTTGCCCTCGGCCAGTTCGATGAAATTGGCAACGGTGAGCGGGGCGTCCTCCGGAAACAAACGAATGGTGATCTTGCCCTCGGTGGTATTGAAGATGGCGTAGGTGCCGGTGGTGAGTTCCATGCAAATTCCTTTCTGGTTGAGGCGCAGGTTCATGACCTGTTGCCGGAAGAGAAATAAAAGCGGGCTACTGCTGCAGCCGCATCAGTGTTGAATTCCGGAGGCTGGAGCGGGTGGCTCGGCTGGCAGCGGCGGCACGGGCTGGCCCTCGGGGATGATGGTGACCTTGTTGAGGATGACAGGCGTCACGGGCTTGTCGTTCTCGTCGCGATCCACGCGGGCAATGGCTTTGACAACCTCGACGCCGTCAGGATCACACTGGCCGAAGATGGTGTAGTGCTGATCGAGCGAGGCATAGGCCTGCTCGGTGATGAAGAATTGGCTCCCGTTGGTGTTCGGACCGGAGTTCGCCATCGCGAGCCGGCCCGGCTCGTCGAAGTTGAGGTTGGGATCGAACTCGTCGTCAAATTTGTAGCCGGGATCGCCCATGCCGGTGCCTGTCGGATCGCCGCCCTGAATCATGAAGCCTGGAATCACGCGGTGAAAGGTCGTTCCGTCGTAGTAGGGCTTGCCGCTGACTTTTTTCTGGCTTGTGGGATCAACCCAGTCTTTTGTTCCCGTGGCGAGGCCAATGAAATTGGCGACGGCGTTCGGAGCCTGCTTCTGGTAGAACTGGCAGACGATGCGGCCCATCGAGGTCTGAAAGATGACGTGGGGTCCGTTGGGGTGAATGAAAGCGGCGGCCTGCGGCGTGGGTCCGTCGGGCAGATCCGCGTCAGATGCGGGAGCCGATGGGGACGCGCCGGGCTGCGGAGTTCCCGCCTGGCCCTGCTGGGCTGTGGAACCTGCGGCTGGCTGCGTGGGTGGTGTCTGCTGAGCCTGAGACGAGAAGCTGACGCAGGCCAGCACTGCGAACAAGAGAAAAACAGAACGATTACACATCACATGACAGAATAAATCACCGCGCGCGAACGACGGCGCAATCAGCCCGTTTCAGCGCTGGAATCAAATCGCGATCAGGACTCGTCGTTTTCGCGCAATCGGGCCAGTGCGGAAAAATCTTCAAGCGTGGTCGTATCGCCTGCGATGGTTCCCGTCGTGGCCAGTTCGCGCAGCAAGCGGCGCATGATCTTGCCGCTGCGCGTCTTCGGCAGCACATCGGTGAAGCGAATCTCCTCGGGACGGGCAAGCGCGCCAATCTCCTGCGCAACCCAGCGCTTAAGCTCGTCCTTCAGCGCGTTCAGCGACTCCGAACGGGCAGCGACCGACTCCAGGGTGACGAAGGCGACAATGGCCTGGCCTTTCATCTCGTCCGGGCGACCGACGACGGCAGCTTCAGCGACTTTAGGATGGGCGACAAGTGCCGACTCAACCTCCATCGTTCCCAGGCGATGGCCGCTGACGTTGATGACGTCATCGACGCGGCCCATGAGCCAGAGATAGCCGTCCTGGTCGCGGCGTGCGCCGTCGCCGGTGAAGTAGCAGCCGGGAACGTCGGACCAGTAGGTTTTGCGATAGCGCTCGGCGTCACCATAGACCGTGCGGGCCATCGACGGCCAGGGGCGACGCACGACGAGTAGGCCGCCGCTGCCGGCGGGCACAGACTGCCCGGCGCGATCCACCACATCCGGCTCGATGCCGAAGAACGGCAGCGTGGCGGAGCCGGGCTTGGTGGGCACGGCTCCTGGCACCGGCGCGACCATGATGCCGCCTGTCTCGGTCTGCCACCAGGTATCGACGATGGGGCAGCGGCTCCCGCCGATCTTTTCGCGATACCACATCCAGGCTTCGGGGTTGATCGGCTCACCGACCGTGCCCAGCAGGCGAAGCGAGCTGAGGTCGTGCTTCTCCACGTGCTCGTTGCCCCACTTGATGAAGGCGCGAATCGCCGTTGGAGCAGTGTAGAAAACCGTGACGCGATGCTCTTCGATGATCTGCCAGAAGCGGGAAAAATCCGGAAAATTCGGCGCGCCCTCATACATCAGGACGGTTGCCCCGTTGGCCAGCGGACCGTAGACGACGTAGCTGTGGCCCGTCACCCAGCCGATGTCCGCCGTACACCAGTACACATCGTCCTCGCGCAGGTCAAAAATGTACTTCGTCGTCAGATACGTCTGCACGCCATAACCGCCAGTGGTGTGTACGAGGCCTTTCGGCTTGCCCGTGGTGCCGGAGGTGTAAAGAATGTAGAGCGGGTCTTCGGCGTCCATCGGCTCCGGCGCGCAGACGGGATCGGCTGTGGCTACAAGCTCATGCCACCAGTGATCGCGTCCGGCCTGCATGGCGACCTGCGTTCCCGTGCGGCGCAGGACGACGACGTGGCGCACCGAGGGCGTGTGTTCCAGCGCCTGATCGACGGTGGCCTTGAGCGGAATCTCCGAACCGCGACGCCAGCTTCCGTCCTGCGTGAGGATGGCGACGCACGCAGCGTCGTTCACGCGGTCGGCTATGGCGCTGGCGGCGAACCCTCCGAAGATGACGGAGTGGACAGCGCCGATGCGCGCGCAGGCCAGAACTGCAATCGCAAGCTCCGGCGTCATGCCCATGTAGATGGCCACTCGGTCACCTTTCTGAATGCCGAGCGCGAGCAGGGCGCTGGCCGCGCGCTGAACCTCATGATGCAGCTCGCGATAGCTGATGCGGCGCAGCTCGCCGGATGGCTCACCGACCCAGAGCAGAGCGGTCTTGTCCGCGCGCGCGCCCACTGCGTGGCGATCCACGCAGTTGTGACAGAGATTGAGCTTGCCATCGACGAACCACTTCGCCTCGGGCAGCTTCCAGTTCAGAACCTGCGACCACGGCGCGAACCAGTCGAGTTCCCGTGCGGCCTCGGCCCAGAACGACTCCGGATCAGCGATGGAACGGGCATAGAGTGCGTGGTACTGCTCGATGGAACGTATATGCGCGCGGGACGCAAATTCAGCGCTGGGAGCGAAGACGCGATTCTCCCGTAAAATCGAATCAAAATTGTTTCCATTGGCGCCGGATGCCTGCGGTGCCGCGTGGGATTCCGTGGTCATCAGAGAATTCCTTCAGTCCAAATCAATTTACAAAAATGCGGCAGCAACGATGGCTGACCCGGCTGTCGCACTCGATCCGGCGCGGGGAACAACTACACGCAGGGATCGAATGAAACAATAAGCGTTGAGACACAGGAGCGGCAAGCGGCTGGCCGGAACAGCGTGAGGGTTGACGGGTCTCCACATCACCCGATCACCACAGCTTCATTCGCAGGAGTTTACCCGGCAACAATTCTTTCAGGAGCAACGACGAGAGGCGAATGACAGAGAACGAATTGCATATTGAGAACAGAACCGCTGCGACAATGCAGCCAACAACGCTGCGCCTGCTGGCGATGCGCGACACACTGGATGAGCCAGCGCTCGGCGCCGCGCGGCGGTGCGTCGCCGGGCTGGGCGCGCAGGTTGTGGACGAGCGCTGGCTGACGGCGCAGCCTACAGGCATCTTCGCGCGCGGCTGTGTGGAGTGGAGCGTGACGGCTGCGGCGGAGCGGACGGAGCCATTGCGCGCCGAGCTGCGTTCGCTGGGTGAATCAACCGACACGGATTTTGCCGTGCTGGCCACGCCGCGCCAGCGCCGCCTGCCGCGTCTGGCTGCCTTCGATATGGATTCGACGCTGATTCAGGGCGAGGTCATCGACGAGCTAGCGCGTCTGGCGGGAGTCGGCGAGCAGGTCTCGGCGATTACCGCAGCGGCAATGCGCGGCGAACTGGTCTTTCAGGAGAGCTTTCGCCGCCGCGTGGCGCTGCTGCGCGGACTGCCGGAGAGTGCGGCCTTGAGCCTGATCGGGCGGATTCCGCTGATGCCCGGCACGGAGCGGCTCTTTGCCGTGTTGCGCGCGCTCCACGTACGCACGGCAGTGCTTTCCGGCGGGTTCACATTCTTTGGTCGAGCGCTCCAGCAGCGGTTGGGAATTGACGATCTGCACGCCAACGAGCTGGACATTCGTTCAGGCGTGGTGACGGGCGAGATTCGCGGCGAGATTGTGGATGGCGCGCGCAAGGCCGCGCTGCTGGGCGAGATTGCCTCGCGCGAGGGCATTCCGCTGCACCAGACCGCAGCAGTCGGAGACGGAGCCAACGATCTGCCCATGCTGCGACTGAGCGGACTCGGCGTCGCCTTTCACGCCAAGCCGCTCGTGCGGGCCAGCGCCGAGTGCGCGATCAGCGGGCAAGGACTGGACGCGCTGCTCTACCTCTTCGGTCTCGCGGACGAGGAGATACAGCAACTTGAAGAGCAGGGTTGTGAACGACTGACACGGCATGATGATCAGCGAGCGGAATAGCGGCGTTGATGCCAGGCCCACGCCGTGCGCAGAATCTCATCCAGCGTCGTGTAATGCGGCTTCCATCCCAGTTCGGAGATGGCGCGCGAACTGGAGGCGACGAGCACGGCCGGATCGCCTGGACGGCGCGGATGCATCTCGGAAGGAATGGGGCGGCCGGTGACGCGGCGAGCCGATTCGATGACCTGCTGCACGGTGAATCCGGCTCCGTTGCCGAGGTTGTAGATCAGGCGATGGTCCGCAGCGCGCGGTGTCTCCAGCGCCTGCAACGCGAGCAGGTGAGCCTCGGCCAGATCGGCGACGTGGACATAGTCGCGGATGCAGGTGCCGTCCAGCGTGGGATAGTCGTTGCCAAAGATTTTGATCGAGGCTCGGCGGCCCAGCGCAACGTCAAGGATGAGCGGGATCAGGTGCGACTCCGGCTCGTGGGATTCGCCACGCACGATGCCGTCCGGGGTTTCGGCTGCTCCGGCAACGTTGAAGTAGCGCAGCGAGGCGCTGCGCAGGCCGTGGATGCTGTGGAACCAGTTGAGCATCTGCTCGACCAGCAGCTTCGATTCGCCGTAGGCGTTGGTGGGCTGAAGGCGCGCGGATTCCGGAATGGGCACGACCTCCGGCTCACCGTAAACGGCGGCGGTGGAGGAAAAAACCAGGCGGCGCGGCCCGCAGGCGATCATCGCCTCAAGCAGGGCGAGCGTCGCGGCGGTGTTGTTGCGGAAGTACAACTCCGGCTTCTGCATGGATTCGCCGGCCTCAATGAGCGCAGCGAAATGGATGACGCCATCAAAAGCCTCTCCCGATGCAATGGCATCGCGGAAAAGAGTCTCAATCCGTTCCCGATCCGCAAGCGATGCCTCCACGAACACGGCACGTGCGGGAATCGAGTTCCGATGAGCATGGCAAAGGTTGTCTAAAATAACCACTTTGTGGCCGCGATCCAGCAGCAGTTCCGCAATGGTACTGCCGATATACCCCGCGCCACCTGTGACCAGAATTTTCATAAAAAAGATTCTCCGTCCTGCCCGTTTCAGTTAAGTTTAGAGTATGCAGCTTGCCCACAAAATCAATCTTCGGCACGATCCGGAGATATCCTCTGTTTCCTGCGTACCTGTTGCCGCGCAGACCAGCCGAAGTGAAAGTTCGACACCCTTCACTTTTTAGGATTGAAATTTATGTCGATGCAACCCGATGCGAATCCCCCGCGTTTCGGACTGCTGCCAGAACCAGAACGGAATCCGGCAACTTTTCTCGCAAGCGCGGCGTTGAACGCGAGCCTGCTGGCTTTGCTCCTGCTGCTTGGCACATTTGCGCATCACGCGATCGTGCAGCGGCGCATGGAGTCGATCACACTGGACCTTCCCATCTCCAAACCACCGGAGATCAAGGTGAAGACGCCGCCGACACCGAAGATTCCACCGCCGCCGGTTCCCGAGACCGTCCACATCCAGCCGCCGCATCTGGTGATTCAGCGCCAGGAGCCGAAGCCACAGATGCAGCCGCTGGAAGTGATGAAGGAGAAACCAGCGCTGCCGACTGTGCCCGTGGTCAAGCCGCAGGTGGTGCTGGCTCCGCAGCCCAAGGCCGCGCTTGCCTTCGCGGCCGCTCCGGCGGTCACTCCCCAGGCACACCCGTCCACGGAAGCGGTCCACTTTGGCGACCTGAACGGAACGCGCCCCAACCCAAACGCGAATCGACCGGCGACAGTGGCCGCGCTGGGCAATCCATTTGGCGGTAATCAGGGCAAGGCTGAAGCGCCGCGCGGCGTGGTTGGCTCGGCGGGATTCGGCAACGGAACGCGATCCGGGTCAAGCGCAGGTATCGTGGGCAAGGTTGCCTCGGCGGGTATTCCCGTCGCGGCGATGCAGGGTCCGGCGACGGTCGGACATGTTGCTTCTGCCGGAATTCCCGGTCTGGTGAAACCGGCGGCACCGGTAATGGCCGCCGCACCGGAGGTGCGTACAACAGCGCCCGTGCTGGTGGTGAGCAACAAGCCGGAGTACACGCCGGAAGCCCGCGAGATGAAGATTCAGGGTGATGTGGTGCTGAGTGTAACGATTACGTCCGCTGGGACGACTGTGGTGCATGGTGTTGTGCGTGGCCTTGGACATGGGCTGGATCAGTCAGCGATCCGGTCAGCGTCAACTTACCGTTTCCGACCCGCTACGCGCAACGGACAACCCGTGGATTACTCGACCAACATCATTGTGCGGTTCCAGACGGCATGAACCGTGCGATGATGAGAAAAAAGCCGCGCAATCCATGGAACGGCGTGAGCGCCGAATAACAGGAGATTGTCATGAAACTGCACAAGTCTTCCCTCGCCCTTTTTGTGCTTGCGTTGAGCACGCATCTGGCTTTTGCCAAAAAGCAGCCGAAGTATGAGGTCACGCATCCGCTGACACCGGCGCAGTCCGCGCTGGTGGATAAGGCAATTGCGCGCGAGAAGGTGATTATCCAGAACATCCAGCAGCATACGCCGCTGGTGGAAACCTATATCCAGGATATGAAGCCAGACGCGAAGCTCTATCAGGTGCCCGTTTCCGACACCTACATGCTGAGCCGCGTGGATTTTCACAAGGTTTTCATCGACAAACCCTACGAGAATCCGGCAAAGAGGGAGCACGGATTCTTCAAAGGCTCGCTGGCCGCCTTCACTCACATTGGCAAGGCGCTGCACCTCGATCAGGAAAGCTACAACACGCAGGGCTTCATGGACATGATGTTCATCGATCCCGTGGGCTTTGATCGCCAGCATTACGAGTTCAACTACGTGCGCCGCGAGTTTTTGGGCAGCATTCGCACGGTCGTCTTCGATGTGCATCCGCGCGTGAAGGGCGAGGGGCGCTTCAATGGTCGCATCTGGGTGGAAGACCAGGACGGCAATGTTGTCCGCTTCAACGGCAGCTACACCGAGAACACAAGCGAGGACAACACGAAGGAGTACTTCCACTTCGATAGCTGGCGCATGAATATGCAGCCGAATCTCTGGCTGCCCGCGGCGATTTATGTTGAGGAGTCGGAGCGCATCGAGGGCAACAAGAGCCTGGGCCTGCGCGCGCAGACGCACTTCTGGGGCTATTCGCTCACATTGCCAACGCGCGACAGCGACAACGTCTCGGTGGAAGTGGAAGGTGCCGTGGACCAGAGCCAGAACTCCGAAGACGTGACGCCGCTTGAAGCCAGCAGACTCTGGGTGCAGCAGGCGGAAAACAACGTTCTGGACCGCCTGCAACAGGCCGGATTACTGGCCCCGCCGAGCGACTTTGACAAGACGCTGGAGCAGATCATCATCAACCTCGAAGTGCCAAACAACCTGAACTTCCCGGATCCGGTCCATGCGCGCATCCTGCTGACGACGACAGTGGAAGCGACGACCGTCGGCAACACGATCCTGCTGAGCAAGGGGCTGATCGACACGCTTCCCAACGAGGAGTCGATTGCGGCGGTCGTCTCGATGGAATTGGCGCACGTGGCGCTCGGACATCACATCGATACGCGCTATGCCTTCAACGACCGGCTGCTTTTCCCGGATGAATCCTCCTTCCAGCGCATCAAGATGAACCACACTGACCAGGACAACACCGATGCGGCCAAGGTGGCCGTCAAGTATCTGCAAGCGTCGATGTACAAGGATAGGCTGGGCAATGCCGGACTCTATATGGAGCAACTGGCCGACAGCGGCAAGGTGCTGAAGGAGCTGAACACGCCGAAGCTGGGCGATTCTCTGCTTCAGGCCGACGGCACACCTTGGATGGCGGCGCTGGAACAGGGCGCGCCGAAACTGAACCAGGACGACCTGACGCAGGTCGCAGCCTTCCCGCTGGGAAGCTGGCTGAAGACCGATCCATGGGATGACATCGAGCACATGCTGAACGCGAAGCGCTACGCCCCGATGAATGCCCGCGACAAGATGCCGTTTGAGGTGACGCCGATCTACTATCGTTTGAAGCGATACGAGGCCGCGCAGACCCAGCCCACGCAGCCTGCTCAACCGACCGCGACGAACCCACCGGCAAACCCCGCGCCAGCCGCTCAGTGAGCGGTTTGGCGAGGGAAAATCGCAGGTGATACAGTAAGTAGAGCCGACCGGGAAAATCAACGGAGAGGTGGCAGAGCCCGGTTGAATGCAGCTGACTCGAAATCAGCCATAGTCGAAAGGCTATCGGGGGTTCGAATCCCTCCCTCTCCGCCAGCAACCCTTCCTAGAATGTCCAAGAACGTCTACCAACGTCCATAGAATCATACGTATCCATCTGGATTGCTGCATTTTACGTCTTTACATGTCCATTCACGTCCACTGGAATCGATAACGTACGGATAACGTACGCTATTTTTCGCACAATTGATTTGCGATTGGTCTTGGGAGGTTGGTACAAGCAGGAGGAGCGAGACCTCTGGAGCGAGGACGATGGAATCAACCGTGGAAGCAGGAGTTGGAACGAGTCGGGGTATGGTGTCGGCGATGGGGCCCGTAGTTCAGATCGATGAGGGGCGCATTCAGGCGCATTTGGACGAGGTGGTGCGGTCGACCGTGGAGGAGACGTTGAACGCGCTGCTTGATGCCGAGGCGGACCGGCTATGCGTGGCGCGCAGGTACGAGCGCAGCGAGGGCCGGAAGGACACGCGTGCCGGCAGCTACGACCGGCATTTGCAGACCGAGGCCGGTGAAGTGACACTGACCGTGCCGAAGCTGCGCACGCTGCCCTTTGAGACGGCGATCATCGAGCGGTACCGGCGCCGTGAGTCGTCGGTGGATGAAGCGCTGATTGAGATGTACCTGGCGGGCGTGAGCGTGCGGCGTGTGGAAGACATCACGCAAGCGTTGTGGGGCACGCGGGTGTCGGCCTCGACGGTGAGCGAACTGAACCAGAGGATCTACGGCAAGATCGACGAGTGGCGGCAGAGGCCGCTGGTGGGCGACTTCCCGTATGTGTTTCTCGATGGGCTGTAGCTCAGGCGCAGCTGGGGCGGCGAGGTGAAGAACGTCTCAGTGCTGATTGCGATTGGCGTGGCACAGAGCGGCTACCGCGAGATTCTGGGGGTAAGCGAAGGTGCCAGGGAAGATGGGCCGAGTTGGACGGCGTTCTTGCGCGAGTTGAAGCAGCGCGGGCTGAAGGGCGTGGAGCTGTTCGTCTCCGACAAGTGCCTGGGTTTGGTGGAGAATCTGGCCGAGTTTTATCCAGAAGCGAAGTGGCAGCGCCGCGTGGTGCATTTCTATCGCAACGTGTGGACGGCGGTGCCGAGCGGGAAGGTGAAGGCGGTGGCGTCCATGCTGAAGGCGATCCACGCGCAGGAAGACGCCGAAGCGGCGAAAGAAAAAGCACGCCAGGTAGTTGCTAAGCTGCGCGAGATGAAGCTGGCCAAGGCCGCGGAGATCGTCGAAGCGGGAGTGGGCGAGACGCTGAGCTACTACGACTTTCCGCCCGAGCACTGGCGCTCGATCCGCACCAACAACCCGATGGAGCGGCTGAACCGTAAGATACGGCGACGAACGCGCGTGGTGGGCGCATTCCCTGACGGCCACTCGGCGCTGATGCTGGTCGCCGCGCGCCTACGACATGTGGCCGCGACCAGGTGGGGCACCAAACGCTATTTACAGATGAACCGGCTGGCCGAGGTCCGGACCATCGCCTGACCCGCTTTGCTTCTGGCCCCCATGGGGGGCCAGAAGCAAAGCAACTTCAACCCAACAACCTTCCTGAATCACAAGCAAAATCGAAAGTGCGAAAAACTCTGGACACTACCCCACCGGAAGTCCCTAGCTTGAGGCCGAATCTATTTATGAAACACGCTCTAGTAGATAAAGAGTAATGCTACTAAAAATCGCTCAAGCCGCTTCGAGCGGCTCACGCAACAACGCCCCGGCCCGCCATCGAATACTTGCTCCATCAGATGCCAAGTTCAAACATGCAGAGTCCGAGGTGAGTCTTCAAACTTATGCTTCAGTTTCAAAAACGGCTTCTCGTAAAAATTGAAACTGAGAACTGCGATCAGGGTGCAGCAGATGAGCGCCAGCGGGAAGTAGATCGCTCCAGCAAGAAGAGGGTTTCCAAGGAAATGGTCAATCGGCGTGTAGAGCAGTTTTTTAAGAACATCGCGTAATAAGTTGTGATAGATATAAAGGCCATAACTGACCTTGCCATAGAATTTAAGGAGGCGAAGGTTCATCAGTTATGACAGGAAAGAATCTGGATTTTGTGAGCGCAGGATCAACGAACTGGCGGCAATTGCAACCAGTGGAAAGGCTACAATCAACACTGGAAGCTTCGTCATATTAAGCCCATGGAATATAGCGAACGCTATCATTAATGCTGGTAAAGAAATGACGAGTCCGAGCTTTGCATAGCGCTGCCAGACTTCAGCCCGCTCCACATTCGCCAGTGCAATAAACGAGCCTGAGGCAATTGCCTCCATGTGCGTTGGCAGATAATGATATGCATGATTATTCACATGTAAAAGCAAGTACGCAATTTTAATCAGGACAGAAGCCGAAAACAAAGCTGCGAGCAGGCGCATGGCAGATTTTTTGCTGGGCATATTCCAAAGAAGCAGCGGCCAGATCAGATAGAACTGTTCTTCGACCGCCAGAGACCAAAAATGTACGATCTGAAAGGGGCCTATGTTTATATGGTAGGGCGCGGCAAAATTTCCCGCGTACAGGAGATATTCCAAAAAAACGCGAGGATTCCAATCAATAGATGTAATTGCACTGTAACAGAGCAGAAAAAACCACACACCGTAATAGACCGGAAACAGGCGCAGAACACGTTTGGCATAGAAATTCCGGGCGCGATTTTTGTCGGATCGCGTTTTCCAGAGAATGCCCGTGATCAAATAGCCTGAAAGTGCGAAAAACAGATCGACGCCAAGCCATCCAGTCGATTTCAAATGCTGTATGAACAGGAGCGGCGCGGAATGGGTATGCTCCGCTATGTCACCATAATGTTCGGCAAAAACCATTAGAATAGCCACGCCTCGGATGCCATCCAGCGATCCAATATGCCCGGGGTTCTCCGATTTGGAAACACTATTTTTTCGGTTCTCTTTAAAAAAGATGGACGTGATCCTGCTCATGAAGACAAACCTTCCGGGCGAAGAGTGCTCCTCTCGCGCCTCGTTGTTGTGGTTAAAGTCACTCTACAGCAAAATACAGATGTTGAGGACAGCGCCCGATGAATTACTTATCCAGCCCAGATAGTATGCAACATTTCTTGGCGATTATGCGTCTAAGAAGGTATGGAGAAGATCGATTCGCGGAAGTTGCCAGAGTCGGCGTTGAACGAGCGTCGGCGTCGTGCGGTCAAGATGCGCGAAGCTGGAGTTTCCGTGCGGGAAGTGGCTCGTCAGTGCGAGCTTTCCACCCACACGGTAGTGGAAGCGCACAAGTCCTATCGCAGGGGCGGCTGGAAAGCGGTGAACATTCATCGCGCCGGTCGTCCGGTGGGTTCCGGGCGCATGTTGACCGCCGAACAGGAGAAGAAGATTCAGCAGTTGATTCAGGATCGTACGCCCGACCAGCTGAAGATGACCTACGCGTTGTGGACGCGCCAGGCGGTGAGCGAGTTGATCGAGGCGGTGTTCGGCATTCGCCTGACAGTACGAAATATGGGCAAGTACCTGAAGCGCTGGGGATTCACGCCTCAGCGACCGCTGAAGAAAGCCGATGAGCCGTCGCCGGAAGCCGTTGCGAAGTGGGTCAACGAGGAGTATCCGAAGATCGCCGCAGCCGCGAAAGCAGAGGGTGCGGAGATTCAGTGGGGCGATGAGACCGGGCTGCGCTCGGATGATGTGCGTGGCCGCGGTTATGCGCCGAAGGCCAAGACTCCGGTGGTCGTGGCCAACGCCAATCGGTCCAGGCTGAGCGTGATTTCGACGGTGACCAACAAGGGCGAGATGCGCTGGAAGGTCTTCTCCGGCGCGCTGGATGCGACGATCCTGATCGGCTTCCTGAAGCGGCTCGTGCATGGGCGAAACAAGAGGGTTTTCCTGATTCTGTACAACCTGCGCGCGCATCATTCGAAGGCGGTGAAGAAGTGGCTCGCCGACAACGAAGAGAAGATCGCGGTCTTCTACCTGCCCAGCTACTCGCCGGAGCTGAATCCGGACGAGTTGCTCAACGCCGACCTGAAGCAGCGCGTCACCCAAGCTGCTCCGGCAAGAAACAAACTGGCCCTCACCCGCACCGCAATCAGCGCCCTCCGCAGCATCCAGAAACAGCCAGAGCGAGTGGAAAACTACTTCGGTCAGAAAGATGTATGTTATGCGGCTGCGTAGCAATGTCTCAGGGCCGGATCAATAAGTGCTTGACTGAGCACGGCCTTCTCATGGAAGGCCCGCCGAAGTGGGCCTTCAAAGAAGGATAGAAAGAATCAGGATTCTCGTCTCGTGATGGTGTCGATTCGCCTTTTGAGTTCTCCGATGGCTCCGTCCAGGGAGCGCAGCTCGGAGTGAACCCTGTCATGGCGGGTGCTCATTTCACTGCTCAAAGACTGGAAGCGCGAATCCATCTGGTTGCAAATGACCTGCCCCCCTTGTTTAGTCCGGGCAAGTGAGAGCATCCGGGTTTGAGTTTAGCAGGGATAAATCCCCGCAGTAGTAGAGGCTGTGCGAATGTGGGAAGCGTTTTGTGCTTTCCGCATTCGCACAGCCAGCGGCAAACTCCTCCGGCGTCTTGTAGCCGAGGGCGCTGTGCGGTCGAACCTGGTTGTCGTCGATTCGCCAGTCTTCAATTGTCTTCCGTGCGTCGTCCAGGGTCAGAAACCAGTGTTCGTTGAGGCACTCCTGGCGGAACTTGTCGTGGAAGCTTTCGATGTAGCCGTTCTCCATCGGCCTGCCCGGCGTGATGAAGTGCAGCGTGACCTTGTTCTCATAGGCCCACTGGTCCATCGTCTTCGAGGTGAACTCGGTTCTGTTGTCAATGACGATCCGCTCGGGCAGTCCACGCTGCTGCCGCAACTTCTCCAGCACCCGCACCACGCGCGGTGCGGGCAAGGAAGCATCGACTTCGATAGCCAGCATCTCCCGCGTGTAAGCATCCTTGATCGACAGCGTTCGCAACTTGCGGCCCGAGGCCAGCGCGTCTTGCAGGAAATCCATCGTCCACGTCTCGTTACCGCGCCGTGGAGCATCGAGAAGCACACGCGCCGCAGCGCTTGCACGCCGTCTGCGCCTGCGCCGACTCACCCTCAGCTTTCCCTCGACATAGATTCGATAGACCCGCTTGCTGTTCACCGTCCAGCCCTCGCGTTCGAGAAGAACATGCAGCCGCCGGCATCCCCGCCTGCGCCGCTCCGCAGCCAGCTCGCGCAGACGCATGCGCAACCGCTCGTTGGCTTCGGCAAATCGGGTGGGACGCGGTTGATAGCGAATCAGCGCCCGCACCATGTCCAACTGCCCGCAGGCTCGCCGCTGGGAACACTCCGCTGCTGCGCGAAATATCTCGACGGCTTCTCGCCTGGCCTGCGAGCCTACCATTTTTTTGCCAGCACCTCCTTGAAACCCACGATGTCCAGCGCCTGCTCGGCCACCAACTGCTTCAGCTTCCGGTTTTCCTCTTCCAGCTGCCGCAGCCGATGCGCCTCACTCACTTCCAAACCGCCGTACTCGGCCTTCCAGCGATAGAACGTCTGCTCGCTGATCCCCTGCTTGCGACAAACCTCCGACGTCCCAACACCTGCCTCCGACTCCTTCAATATCCCTACAATCCGCTCTTCGCTGAAACGGCTCTTCTTCCTCTGTCCTCCACAGGGCCTTCTGACCACAATTTAGCGGAGAACTCTCACTCGCAATGGACTAAAACTCAGGGGGCAGGTCAACGGCAATCACGCTCCGGAGCCGGTAAATTCCGGGAGAAGCCCTATATTTTGCCAATGAAGGGTGGTATATTCAGGCGCAGTCGAAAAGCAGCAAGGAGCCTATGATCAATCGCAGAGACTTCATACAAGCAGGTGCACCGATCGTCGGTAGTTCGTTGTTATTGCAACCTTTGAGTCTGGCGCAGACGATGGCCTCCTCATCGCCACAGCCACGGGCTGGCGCTGACGGGTGGATTTCTCTGTTCAACGGACGCGACCTCAGTGGCTGGTATACGATGCTCCAGAAGTCAGGCAAAGGCGTTGCAGAGCAGCGGAAGATCGTTACTATCGAAGACGGCATGCTGCACATCCTGGGCAATGAAATCACCGTTGGATCCGCTGAAGCAGGCTACATTGCAACCAACCAGGAATTTGAGAACATCCATATTCGCGTGGAGTACAAATGGGGTGTCAATCGATTCCCTCCGCGAACCCTGTGCAAGCGGGACAACGGTCTGTTGTACGGGTTGGTGGGCGCGGACACGGTTTGGCCAACCATGGTCGAATGCCAGATTGAAGAAGGCGATGTGGGAGATTACTTCCTGGTCGGCGGCATACGAGGCGTTCAGGACCGGCATGAAAATGGACTCTTTGGTGAGGGTCTCACTCCAGACGGGTGGAATGAACCGGCCAGACCAGCCAGTGATGGCAATGCTCTACCGGAGCCTACGGGCGGACGAAAGATCAAGGATGGTAATTTTGAAAAACTCGACGATTGGAACGTCGTTGAAGTCATCTGGCAGGGTGATCGCTCAGCGCACATCGTCAATGGGCGCACAGTGAACACCGTCTCTATGCTTCAGCAGCCCGATCCAGCAAATTCAGGCAAATTTATTCCCCTGGTCAGAGGAAAGATTGCCATCGAGATCGAGTTTGCCGAGATTTGGTTCCGGAGGATTGAAGTCCGATCTCTTGCCTGATTTGCAGAGCAATCGCATTGGGGACTGAGTTGAACCACACCGGGCCCATGCTGCGGTTGCCACCTCCGTCCAGAGTAATCATGCATGAGGTTTTTTGCAGGATGCCGTGCCTGTTGAATCTCAAATGGGTAACTGCTGCCGAGTAGCGCTGCTGGGTAGCGGCTCAGGTTGCTCGAAAAAGGTGGCGAGCAGCATCATGAGAGCGATTCCGGAGGCGAGTGCGGCGAAGATCCAGATGGATCGCCAGTTGTGCGTGATTGTGCCCTCTCGGGTGAATGCGGAGTCATGTTCAACGACAGCCCCGGAGACCCACGAACCAACAAACATGCCCACGCCATAGGTGATGAATGTGATGAGGCTTTGCGCGGCGGAACGGAGTGTGGCTGGGGATTCGCGGTCGATGTAAATCTGGCCTGTGACAAAGAAAAAGTCGTAGCAGATGCCATGCAGAAGGATGCCGAGCCAGAACATCCATATGCGTCCCCCTGCGTTACCGTAGGCGAAGAAAAAATACCGTAGCACCCAGGCAGCCATGCCAGATGCAAGCATGTATTTGACGCCTAACCGACGGAAGAACCAAGGGATCAGAAGCATGCAGAGGAGTTCGGACATCTGTCCGCTCGTCATCTTTGCTGCTGCGTCGCGGACGCCGGTCTCGTTGAGGAAGAGATTGGCGAAGGCGTAGTAGAACTGCAACGGGATGCAGATCAGAAACGAAGCAACGATAAAGATCGCCATGGATCGTTTGCGCAGCATCGAGAGGACTTGCCGAGGGAAGATGCCGGCAGCGGCGGAGATATCTTTTGTGGCTAATGGTGGCGTGTGGGGGAGCGTGATGGAGTAGATGCCCAGGAGCAGCGATACGGCGGCGGCGATCTGAAGTGGGCGGGCGGTGCTCTCGATGCGCAAGTATCCGACCAGCAGGCCGGCGGCGATCCAACCGATCGTGCCCAAAACGCGGATGGGCGCGAACTCCTGCGCGGTGTTGCTCATCTGACGGAAGGCTAGAGAATTGGTAAGAGCCAATGTGGGCATAAAACAGAGGCAGTAGAGCAGGAGGGTGATGTAGATATCCCGAAAGCCGGTGAGGTTGGAGGCAGCGAACAGGAAAACTGCGCCGAGGATGTGCAGCACTGCGAGAAGACGCTCGGTAGCGAAGAATTTGTCGGCGATGAGGCCGATGAAGAACGGTGCGATCATGGCACCAATGGCGGTGGTGCCGACGATCAGGCCAACCTGCTCGCCGCTGAAGTGTCGTGAGAGTGTGAGCCAGGTGGCCACAGTGACGTACCACGCTCCCCAGATGAAGTATTCGAGGAACAGCATGGTGCCGAGCCTTGCTCGCATTTGTCGGGTCATGGACACCTTTCGATGAATCCGCTGCTTGAATTTCATAGCGACCTTGCGTACGAAGTCATCGTACTTTGCAAGACTATCCTCTGAGCGACTTCATGTATGCGAGATCAATGCGGAGGGCGTCGAGAGGTGGCATGTCGAAGCCTTCCTGCTCGACGTAAAAGTGCTTAATGTTGGTATCTCTGGCAGCGGCGAAGATGGGCCGGTAGTCCATGGTTCCGTGGCCGAGCTCGGTGGGCGGCGGTGGGTTGACGACGGAGGATGGCGTCGCCGTGGGCTTGAAGTCTTTGACGTGAAGCAGTGAGATGCGTGTGGGGAAGTGGCGAAGGTAGTCGATGGGATCGCCGCCGCCGACCTTCACCCAGCCGCAGTCCATCTCGAAGGTGACAAGGGACGGGTTGGTGAGACGAATGAGTTCCTGATAGGGAACGACGCCGTTTTGCGGGGCAAACTCCATAGTGTGATTGTGGTAGCCAAATTTCATTCCGGCTTCGGCGACCTTCTCACCGAAGATGTTGAACTGGTCGGCGTTGAAGCGATAGTCGTCAAGAGTGAAGGAGCGAACCTGGCTGGCGAACGAGTGGTCTTGGAGACGGGAGGGATTGCGAAGGCCGGGGAAGGAGCAAATGATGTACTGGGTGCCGATGGCATGGTTGAAATCGATCGTCTGGTCAAGAGATTTGGCCAGGTCGTTGTAGGAATAGTGCGCGCCGACGCAGGTGAGACCGGCACTGGACATTGCGGCTTTGACCTGCTGTGGGGCCTGGTTGTAGAAGCCGGCAGCCTCCACCTCTCTGTAACCGATGGCTGCAATTTGGCGTAGGGTGCCTGCGTAGTCTTGTGCGAGCATTGCGCGGACGGAGTAGAGTTGCAGGCCGATGGGAAGGCCCCAGGGTGAGGCGAAGACATCTTTTCCGGCGAGGGCAGCAGAGCCAAAAAGGAGTGTAGTGGTGGAGTTTCGCAGGAAGTTTCTTCGATCGCGTGGATTCATTGATTTCTCCTTCAGGCGGCAACGAGATTGGTCTCAGGAACATTCTTGCAGAGTGACCGGAATCGTCGCCACGAGCACTTGAGGCAGCAAGGAGTGACGTCGTTAGCCATCCAGTTTGAGTCACTCTCCATGTTCCCGTTGAGAGCGGCAATGCCTTCGAAGCCGGGTTGCGCCATCCAGGACCATGTGCGCCGCGCCGCCCTCGCTTTTCCTACACGCAAACTCTCACCGTAAAATCGCTCGCGTACGGAACTGCCGCCGTGCAGTTGGCTTCCTGAGATGAGATAGTGGTACCGCATGCTTACAGGTGATATTCGCATTCAAGTAGACCGTATCTGGGATGCCTTCTGGTCCGGCGGCATCGCCAACCCCGTGGGCGTGATCCAGTTTCGAACAGCGCGATTGGTAAAGTCGGCGGCAAATCACCTGCCTATCCGATGATTATCCGCCGTCTAATCAGGCCACTTCACCGCTCCAACCTGCCATCCCCATTACCCTTCTCGTTGCGATTGTGCTCAAGGAGCTTGTTCGCTGCAGCCGCCATCGCCGGATACATCCTGCGGTAGTACTGCCCCAGCGTGGAGGGGTCGAAGACGATGATGCCGCCAGAGCGGTAGAACGGGTACATCCCACGACGAGCAGCCCGATAAATCGTGTCGATTGACGTGCTGCTGATGCGCGCCAATTCCTTTACCGTTATCGGCTTGCCATACGTCTCGATAACTACGATCAAATTGAACGGGTAAACCATAGTATATTCCTTTCTTGGCGCGAGGGTCAGTAGTCTGATGTCAGACACATCTCCCTATCTGCAAACAGAGAGACTCCTCATCGCCGGCGACGTGTTCGGTCGTGCATCCATGTCTCAATACTGCGGAGACAACGACGCAGGCAAAGTATGATTGAACATTTGCGAGTGTCTGTTTGTGCGCTAGCAGACAGTGAACCTCGGCGGAGACGAGTCGAGGCACCGATCTACGCTGGACTTACGGGCGTGAGGCACAACAAGTTGCAACTCAACCGTCCGCGTTCGCACGATCTGCACGCTTGAGCGCAGATATACAGACTCTTAAAACCCGAAGGCGGAGCGATCCAACCTCTCGGCCCAGGTTTGAAGCATTCAGCCTGCCCAGTACCGCTGCCAGTAGATGATTGTAGAGGCGAGATACTCTTAGGAGATGTCCCGCACTGGGGAATGTGGTTCCAGCGCTGGTCAATCGTGGCTGGAGAACGCACATTTTACAATTTCTCGGCTTGATGTGTGATATATCGGTATAAGAAATGATTATGAAGGGGAATATATGGACCTAAAGCAACTCAGAATGCTCCAGATTCTGGACCGCGTCGGTTCTCTTTCGGCGGCGGCTGAGGAGCTTTCGACATCTCAACCGAGACTGACCCAGCAATTACGCCAAGTGGAGCAAGAACTCGGCACAACACTTTTCCATCGGTCTCCGAAAGGCCTGATGCTCTCAGACTCAGGCCGAGCGTTCTTGCCATACGCGCGTCGCATCAACACGATGTTCGAAGCAGCACACACAGCAGTCTCGAAAGTTGGTGACGCCACATCGCGGAAGTTGAGGTTGGGTATCAGCATCACCGCGTCCATGCAACTTGTGCCCGCAAATCTTCTCGCTTTTCACAAAGCGTATCCGGAGATTTATGTAAGCATTTGCCGATCGACTCCCGATCAGCTTCTACGTGGACTTGAAGAAGGCCGATTTGATCTGTGCCTTGGACTGGAACTGCCGGAGTCTCCGCTTTTTGTTCGACGCGAAGTTTTCAGTACGCGCATGGTCGGTCTTTCGCTGAACAATATGGCCATGCCGCGGGCAATCACATTGGAGAAGTTTGCACAGAATCCTTTGGTGCTCCCCCCTCGATCGTGTGGAACGCGCGTGCTTGTCGATGATGCATTGCGGCGCGCCAAAGTACGGCCCCGCATCCTCATGGAGATCGACGATACCGGGACCATCCTGAGTATTGTAAAAGCCGGTGCGGCAGCGACGATACTCCCACAGATTGTTCCGGGACTATCCAGCAGGCTACAGGTCTCCGAGTTCCCAAACTTCTCCGGGGAAGTAAAAGGAACTTATCTTCATCCCCGTAGGATTACGCCGGAGGCGGAGGCATTTATTCGGCTCTCCACACAACGCATGCGATCCCATACCGATTGGGACATCCCGGACGGTGCTTAGGTCGCGTCAATTCGCCGTCAAATAGCCATACTATTTTTAGATACCGGGTATATCAGCATTCCGAAGCGCTTTGCGAAGCATCTTTATTGATGTATGTGAATCCTCACTGGGCTCAACCCAGGGAGTAACCCCGGAGATGCAAACGCTATGTCAGCCGATGTGAACCGTGCCCAATTCGAGAAGTTTCTAACATTTATCAACACTGCGGATCGGAGCCTTGGTGAAGAACTTGTCGCGGCCGACGTTCTCTTCCATGCTCCGACCAGCCCTGAGCCGCTACGGGGCCTTGATGGCTATATGCAGATTCTCCAAATGATGCGTGGCGGCTTCCCAGACATTCAATGGACGCTGGAGGAGACCATCGCTGAAGGAGATAAGATTGCGACCCGGTTCACGATGCGCGGCAAACACACCGGTACATTTTTCGGCGTTCCTCCTTCAGGAAGAGAGATCGCAGTGACTGCTGTAAACTTCTACCGTTTCTCTGAAGGAAAGATCGTCGAGGAGTTTGGTCAACCCGACCTCATGGGGTTGATGAAGCAGATCGGCGCGATCTAATCTAGCCTGAATAGGTGGGGCGTATTTTGCGGAACCAAACGTAGAGCCTGCGCGGTCCCGCCTTCCAGGCGATTTCATAGAAGCACTGACCTTGCCCTCAGGATGCGTACCCCATATGCGCTGGGGTTGAGGGGATAATCCCGTAGTCGTCGAGGTTGTGGGAGTGTGGGAATCGCGTGGTTTGCGATTTCCATACTCCCACAACCTGCTTTCAAGCGGCTTCACGCTGCAATTGCCAGGCATGTTCGAACTCGACGGGGCTCTGGTGACCACTTCATAATGCCGGAATCATCCAAGATGAAAAATACGCGTTCGGAGGGCAAGATCAATCGGCGATCACTCAATCAACGCCGCCAGGCGCGAACCTTCGACCCTCTCACCGATGTCCTCAATCGCGAGCGATTTGAGGTACTTTTCGGTTGTCGCCAAATTCTTGTGCCCGAGTTGCCTTTGCAGAGTCTTGATGTCCATGCCATCACGCAGCATATTCGTGGCATACGTATGCCGCCATTTGTGAAGGAACCAGTGCTCGCAGTGCGGGCCTTTTGCACAACGCTTTTTCCCGTGTTTCGACACGCAGTGCCTGCAGTTCAAACCAGCCTTGAAGGCGATATTTTTGCATAGTTCCAGGTGGTGCGCGTCCGGTTTCTAGCCGCCATAATTGGGTCGCTTCGGGTGCGGATTTGTCGGAAACACGAGCTTGCCGCTCTGTCGCTTCATGTGCGCGACCAGTTTCCGCATTAGGGTCTCTGGTATCCGCACATTGCGGCATTCATAGTTCTTCGGAAAAAAC
This sequence comes from Acidobacteriota bacterium, assembly GCA_021846275.1. Taxonomy (GTDB): domain Bacteria; phylum Acidobacteriota; class Terriglobia; order Terriglobales; family Acidobacteriaceae; genus Acidicapsa. The sequence goes on along the minus strand of JAJZBZ010000001.1, from coordinate 305,453 downwards.
TTGTACTCAGGACGCTTCTTTACTCCAATGCTGTTCGTGTGGGAGGACACGCTGTCTTTCGTGAGCGTAGCCACCTCACGGTTTCGAAATCCTGAACTAAGATAGGTTTGGAAAAGCAGCTTTTCCTCCTCGGAGCACGCTTTGAAAAAGGCTTGCAGCTCCTCGGGACTATAAATCTCAACTTCGGATTCGGCCACTTTCGGCCATTCGCCCCTTTTCAGGTTGATCGTGGCTCCAGCATTGCGGAGCGCCATCAACCCCACCAGCACGCGACGGTTAATCGTCCTCTGTTCCAGCCCTTCGTCGCGTCCAAGTCCCAGGATTCGGAGCAGGTCTGTCCGCCCCACCTCATCGACATACCGTTTATTGAGCGTGGCTACAAACCAGGCGGCATCATCCGAGTAGGCGTCATGAGTTGCCTTCGAGCGGATTCCTTTGATCTCGACCAGATATTGCTTTACCGCGTGCTGAACGGTCTGCCGGCTGCCGGAAAAGTCCAGCGAATCCGCTTCGGGACCATCCATCGTTCCATTCAGAATTCCGAGATGTTGTATCCAGGCATCGCGGGCTTCCTTTGGAGTCACGCCGCAGGGCTGGCGAACACGTTTTCCCTGGCCATCGCGGTAGTCCAGGTAGAACTTTCCGCCTCCTGGGTTTTTCCATGAAATGGGGTTTTCGCCGATCAGAACCGTGCGCGGGTCGGGCCTGCCGTTCACCACCAGCACGGGGAACAATTGCCAGCGACCGTCGTGTGTGCGATGCTGCTTGAGAGAGGCTTTGCGCATGGCGTTGTTGTCCAGGCTCGATTTGCCTGATCGGCCGCGCGTTAGCAAGCTCGCCTGTCACGTCTCTTATTCGTGCAAATTTGGACAACAAGTTGGATAATAAAAGATTCTCTCGTGTATGTTGTTGAAAATAAATAGCGGGAGTAGTTCAGTGGCAGAACGTCAGCTTCCCAAGCTGAATGTCGCCGGTTCGATCCCGGTCTCCCGCTCCATGAATCGGAAAGCGATTGACGGAAACCCCGCCCAGCCGTCATACTAATTGCGATGAAGAAGATGAGCCAGTTCGGAATCGTCTGTTGCATGTGCATGTGCATGCGCGACGGGTTCGTGCCGCTGGCAGAACGCTGCTAACCTCCCCATAGCAGCCCCACCAGATTGGCCCGGACCCGGAAGCGGTTCGGGCCTTCTGTTTTTTGCCTGCGCCGCCACCGACTGCCCGACAAATCTCAACCTCACAATTGGAGCAAAATCATGAGTCAGAATCCAGCGCAGCATCTTGCCACGCTCGCCGTACATGCGGGCCAGTCGCCCGACCCGACCACCGGCTCGCGTGCCGTTCCCATCTACCAGACCACCTCCTACGTCTTTCAGGACGCCGACCACGCTGGCCGTCTCTTCGGCCTTCAGGAGTTTGGCAACATATACACCCGGATCATGAACCCGACCACCGATGTTCTGGAGAAGCGCGTGGCTGCGCTAGAGGGCGGCGCAGCGGGACTGGCCACGGCCTCCGGGCAGGCGGCGATCACGCTCGCCATCACCACGCTTGCGGCCAGCGGCGACGAGATCATCTCGTCCACCTCGCTCTACGGCGGGACGTATAACCTGTTTCATCACACGCTGCCGCGCCTCGGCATTGCCGTGAAATTTGTAGACGCCGATGACTTCGACGGCCTTCGCGCCGCCATTACGCCGCGCACCCGCGCCATCTACACCGAGACGCTGGGCAATCCCAAGCTTGATGTCGTCGATCTGGAGACGATTGCCGCGATTGCCCACGCCAGCGGCCTGCCGCTTATCGTGGACAACACCAGCCCGTCACCAGCGTTGTTCCGGCCCATCGAGTGGGGTGCGGACATCGTGATTCACTCCGCGACCAAGTTTCTCGGCGGCCACGGAAACTCCATCGGCGGCGTGATCGTCGATGCCGGTAAATTTGACTGGACCTCCGGCCGGTTCGCCGAGTTCACCGAGCCGGACCCGTCCTATCACGGACTCTCGTTTGCTCAGGCCTTTGGTCCGCTTGCCTTTATCCTCAAGGCGCGCGTTCAGGGGCTGCGAGACACGGGCGCGGCGCTTTCGCCCTTTAACGCATTTCTCATTCTGCAGGGCATTGAGACGCTGGCTCTGCGCATGGAGCGTCACTCGGCCAACGCGCTCGCCGTCGCGCGTCATCTGGAGCAGCATCCGAACGTCGAGTGGGTCAACTATCCGGGACTCAGTTCCAGCCGCTATCACGCGCGAGCGCAGAAGTACATGGCCGCAGGCAGCAGCGCTCTGCTCACCTTCGGCATTCGTGGCGGATATGAGGCTGGCAAGACATTCATCGACTCGCTGAAGCTGTTCTCGCTCGTCGCCAACATCGGCGATGCCAAGTCGCTCGTCATTCACCCGGCCTCGACCACGCACCAGCAGCTCACCACCGAGGAGCAGGCTGCCACGGGCGTCACGCCCGAGCTGGTGCGGCTTTCCGTCGGCATCGAAGACATTCGCGACATTCTTGCCGACATCGATCAGGCGCTCACCCAGGCCTGTACGGCAGACAGCCGGGCGGCTGTTGTCGCACAATGAGCAGAATGGCTTCCACGAAATCCCGGCCAGCGGAATCCCGGCCAACCGAAGACCCGCGCTCGCAGGTTCCGGCGCGCTCGGCGGCTCCGGTTCGTCTGGCTCGACCCGCCCCGGAGCCGATCTACGAGGGAGATTTCGTTCTCGGCGAACCACTGGAACTCGATTGCGGTCAGAAGCTGGCGAACCCGACGCTGCACTACGCCGTTTACGGTCGTCTGGACGCAGCGCGCAGCAACGCCGTGCTTGTCTGCCACGCGCTCTCCGGCTCGGCGCTGGTCGGCTCCTGGTGGCCGGAATTGTTTGCGCCGGAGATTGAGGACCGCCTCGTCGATACGCGCCGCGATTGCATCGTCTGCATCAATCTGCTCGGCTCCTGCTACGGGTCCACCGGGCCATCCTCGGTCGATCCGCGCACGGGCCGCGTTTACGGCCCGGATTTTCCGCTGCTCTCCATCCGAGACAACGTTCGCGCTCAGGCGCGCCTGCTCGATTCGCTCGGCATCCATCGCCTGCGCCTGGCCATCGGCGGCTCCATCGGCGGCATGCAGGCGCTGCAATGGAGCATCGACTTCCCGGATCGCGTCGAGCGCGCCGTGGTCATCGGCGTCGCGCCGCTCAGTGCCATGGGTCTGGCGCTCAACCACACGCAGCGCATGGCAATTGTGAACGATCCCGACTGGAATGGCGGCAACTACCTGACGCACCGCCAGCCGCGCCGCGGTCTTTCGCTTGCTCGCCAGATTGCGACCTTCAGTTACAAGTCTCCCGATCTGTTTGAAGAGCGATTCGCGCGCCGACCGAACCGCAACGGCGAGCAGCCGTGGCTTCACGAGCCGGGCGCGAACGGCCTGCTCGGCGGTCGTTTCGATATTGCCGGATACCTCGATTATCAGGGCGAAAAATTTCCCGACCGCTTCGACGCCAACGCTTATCTGGCCATTCTGCGCATGATGGACAACTGGGATCCGGTGCGCGACGCGGGCGGCGTCGAGCGCGCGTTTTCCGCCATTCGCGCCCGTCTGCTGCTGGTCGGCATCAGTTCCGACCTGCTGTTTCCCGCGCGGGACGTGCGGCAACTGGCCGAGTCCATGCGCTCCGTCAGCGTCCATGCCGACTACCGCGAGATGGTCACCGCCCACGGCCACGATGCCTTTTTGGCCGAACAGGCCGAACTGGTTCGTCTGCTTCATTCCGTGGAGTGAATCTTTCATGCAGTAAATCTTTACTTGTCAGATACGGCTTCAATTTCTATAATCCCAGCATCACCGCATCTTGGCTCAGGAGCGGAAGAAGTTGCTCGAAAAGTCAGCAGCCAAATACTCTGCTCGAAAACCACGGGTCAATTGATCATCGAAAAACGATTTCTCAGGAGCTTTGAATGAAGAAGTATCTCCTCACCTCTGTGTTCGCTTTGGTAGGCCTTGGCGTGCTCGGCGCTCCCATCGTTGTCGCACAGGCCAACTCCGGCCAGATCACCATCAAAGATCCTGCTGAGTACAACTCTTACAACAATGCGATCACACAGACCTCGCCGCAGGCCACGGCCTCGGCATGTGAATCGTTTCTCAACACCTATCCGCAGAGTGTGGTCAAGCTCGCCGTGCTCAACAAACTCGTCGATGCGTACTCGCAGTTTGACGCCTCAAAGGCTGTCGATGCCGCCGGCCGCCTGCTTCAGGTAGACCCCAGCAATCTCAAGGCGCTCTACCTGATTGCCTTCATCAAGAAGCAGCAGGCCACCCAGGTCGCGGCCTCCAATCCCACGCAGCAGGCTCAGCTCCTGGACGATGCCGCAGCGGCGGCACAAAAGGGCCTGGCACTGACCAAGCCTGATGGCGTCACGGATGCGGCCTTCAAGACGCAGAAGGCGACCACCGATCCGTTCTTCCACTCCGTGATTGCTTACGACGACATCTACTCGAAGAAGGATCTGCAGGGGGCAATCACCGAATTCCGCACGGAACTTGAGATGCTCGGCACCAGCAACCCGGCAGCCACTCAGGTCGCTCCCGCGTTGAACGACACGCTCGTCCTCGGACAGACCTATACCCAGCTCAAGCCAGCCGACATGATCAACGGCGTCTGGTACATGAGCCGCGCGGAGAACTTCGCTCCGGCAAACTTCAAGCCCATCATCGAAAAGCAGGCCAAGTACTGGTACAAGCGTTTCCACGGCAGCGAAGACGGCTATGACGCTGTGATGGCTGCCTCGGCCAAGAGCGTCTTCCCGCCACAGGACTTCAAGATCGATCCTGCTCCTACGCCGAAGCAGATCGCCGACAAGTTCGTCGCCGACAATCCTGATTTCACCACCTACGCAATGGGCGACAGCGAGTACGTGCTGGCCAACGCTTCCCCGGACAATGCCGACAAGCTCTGGGCGACGCTCAAGGATAAGGTCGTCATCATCCCCGGAACGGTCATCTCTGCGGATGCCAACCAGATCAAGCTCGCCGTCACCGACGATGCCAAGGCTGACAAGGTCTCCGACTTCACCATCAACATGAAAAAGCCGCTGACCGACAAGGAGATTCCGGCTGTCGGCTCAGACGTGACCAACCTCGTCGGCACCTACGACTCCTACACGCAGACCCCGCCGCAGATCATCATGCGCGAGGGCGAGTTCCAGGTCACGAAGAAGCCGGTGACGCACCACAAACCAGCCGCCGGTCACCATACCACCAGCAGCAACTGATCGCTGCAACCAACTGAATTCCGCACCACTCGTGAGGCGCGTCCGTTCGCGGAAGCGCCTCGCGGCGTTTGCAGCCACAATCCGCGCGGATGATACTCTGGGCTTACGATGAAGGCGCTGGCTCTGATCTCTTCGGTTTGTTTCATGGCTCTGTCCGCTCCAGTGTGTGCGGTCCTTTCCGCGCAGCAGCAAGCTCAGCCTGCGGCCCAGCCCTGCGCCCAAACCAGCGGAAGCCATACAAGCTGCGGTCTGAAGGTGACACCCGCCGCCAACGCCATGCCGAAGCTCGCGCCGTTTGCGTTGGATTCCTCTTCCGCCTCCGCATCGAAGCTGCATTATCGAACGATGGATCAGATGAGCGCCGCCGACCGGGCATTGCTCCGGCAGGCTGCGCCACAGATCGCCATCCGCGCCGTCGATCAGGGCTTTCATGTGGACGGGAACGAAGCAGGGAAGGGAAGCGATGCTGCTTTTGCCGACTGGAACCTCCGGCAGGTTGACTGCGACGCCTTGCCCAGCTATCTCCTTATGAGTTACGTGCGCGACGCTCAAACCAACCGTACTGCCAGCTTCACCGTCGCCATTCCGCGCTTGGCTTCAGGCCGCCTGCATCTGGTGCCCGTCGAGCGTCGCGGCTTTTCCCTTTACACGCCGTCCAGCCGCAACGCGATGACCCGCGTCGTCTTCAACGACCTGCTCCGCGAGGATGCCCGCGCCGCGCGCAACAACTGGTTCGGCCTGGGACTCTGCTACGCTGCGCTGGCCGGTTTCCATGTGCAGGCCGTCACCACGCTTGACCCGTCCGGCGGCGATCCCCACCCGGCGTACATGCCCGCTTCGCTGTCCGTCTCCTGGAAGCGGCCGCCGTCCATCACGTTTGTTGGACTGCCGCCAGCGCAGAGCCGCCCCATGCAGTGGACGCTGCTCTTTACGCGACAGGGAACTCTCGGCAAAGTGAAGATGAAAAAGGCGAAGGCGCTCACAGCCGTCCCGGCAAAAGGCACCGCAGTGGATTTGAAATAATCAGAAAATATTCAATGTGTGTTCGTTTCCGGCCTGTCCCTTGCAGAATTGCCGGGAACATCCAGTCACGTCGAGACGCTATTTTTCACGTCGAGACGCTATTTTGTTTCCGGATTCGCCGCAGTGATCTCGTGCAATTCCTTGCCCGGTTTGAAGCGAATGGCTCGACCCGGAGCAATGCTCACTTCGCTGCCGGTCCGCGGATTCCGCCCAATCCCAGTCTTGCGTGGCCGCACGCTGAAGACGCCGAAACCACGCAGCTCAATGCGATCACCTGCCGCCAGCGCCTTCTTCAGGCCGTCAAATACGCAGTCAACCGCCGCCTCGGCCTTGACCCGGGGCAGTCCGGTCCGCTCTATCACCTGGTGAACGATGTTTTGCTTAATCAACGCCGCATCCTTTTCTTCAGATTCTACAACGTCATACGGAGCGAATCGCTGGCGTGAGCATATTCATTCCTACCGTCATTGTCAATCGCGCCCTTCAGCCCATAGGATGAATCAGCAGGTGCCTTGCATGCTTTGCGCCTTCACTTCAACCGCCTGACCTCAGGCCTGGAGAGCCATGCCCATCCTCTGTGACCGTTGGATCCGCGAGCAAGCCCGCAACCATGGAATGATCGAACCTTTCAGCGAAAAACAGGTCAGGGAAGGCGTCATCTCCTATGGACTGTCCTCCTACGGATACGATCTTCGCGTCTCGGACGAATTCAAGATTTTCACCAACGTGAACAGCGCCATCATTGACCCCAAAAACTTCGATGAGCGCTCCTTCGTCTCCGTTCAGGCAGACTCCGTCATTGTACCTCCAAATAGTTTTGCCCTTGCGCGCTCGGTCGAGTATTTCCGCATCCCGCGCAATGTGCTCACCATTTGCGTCGGCAAATCCACCTATGCCCGCTGCGGCATCATCGTCAACGTCACCCCCTTCGAGCCGGAGTGGGAAGGCTTCGTCACGTTGGAAATCTCCAATACGACTCCGCTGCCGGCCCGCGTTTACGCCAACGAGGGCCTATGCCAGATTCTCTTTTTTGAGGGCAACGAGGCTTGCGAAGTCAGCTATGCCGACCGCAGAGGCAAGTACCAGAAGCAGCAGGGCATCGTTCTGCCCCGTCTGTAGTCCGCCAATGCCCGACCGGGCTGAGCACAAATTGCAATGCTGACCGGCATCACAGGGTAATTTGCAGGTTCCCATTTTTTCGGGTTTGCTGCAAACTGAAGCTAACTTCCCCGCGCAGGAGTCAATCGGTGACCACTTCCGCTGCCATCCCGATGATTCCTCTCGGTGTTGTCTCTTCCGACCCGATCCGCGCCGAAGGTCTGCTGGGAATCTTCGACGGACACTCACGCATTCAGGCAGTCAACTCCGAACTCCGCACTCTGCTCGAAGGCGATGCCCTGCGTTACATCCTGCTCGATGTCTCCACAACCTACGCCTGGATGGACACCCTCTTTTTTGTCCGCCGCACTCGCCCCGAGATACGCCAGATCGTGCTCGGACCCGCAAACGACGATGAAGTCGTGATGCGCTCCATCGTTGCCGGTGGACGCGCGTTTCTCGATATCGACTGTGAGCTGGAGCAGGTCAGGCTTGCCGTCGACACCGTCCTTCAAGGCTCCATCTGGGCACCGCGTCGCATCCTCTCCATGCTCATCGACCGGCTGCTCATCGGCTCCGCCACGCGCCACAGCAACGACCTCGAGAAGCTCAGCCCGCGAGAACGTCAGGTGCTGAACCGCATTCTGGAGGCGCGTTCCAACCGCGAAATTGCCGAAGACCTCGGCATCGAGGAGCGGACCGTCAAAGCGTACGTCTCCAGTCTGATGCGAAAGACCGGCGTCCAGAACCGCGTTGCGCTCTCCATGCTTGCGGCTCAGGATGCTTCTGCGCGCGCTTTGGAGTGATTCCGCCTGATTCCGCAGCCCCGCTATTTGCACTATTCCTGCCTCAATCCACGTCCTTCTTTCCGGTTTTTCATGACGGGAATCAAAAGTGACAACCCGCGCTATTTCATGAATTTGAATCCTCCAATGGTTACTAAATGACACTGCCCTTTCGTTACCTTGCGCAGCGTTTTCAGTCAGGGCAATATATCCACAGTAACAACGCAGATCTGGGGAAGGACTTCTCTGGCAGCACGGAAGATGTGCTTCCTGGGAAGTCCTCTTTTTACCGGATCGACACGGGTTGTTCGCCGCTGACCCTCCCCCGGTTCGTTTGGCAGGACAACCCAATCCTCTCTTCCTGCCTCTAAACCGATAAAAGCAGCACCTGACCGCACCGGCTCAGGCCGGGGCAGTGCGGGAAACAAGGGGTTCCGGTTTCTTTGCGCAAACTGGTCCATTGCTCCGCTCCCATTGTTCCTATTGTGTTGTCCTGGTGAATCTGGATGAACACTGACACATGCTCGCAACGTACAATATTGCTGCGTCGAACTTGAAAAGATTCTCTTCGCACGAAAGGTAAGCCAGACCATGAAAAAACTCATTTCTCCGATTCTCTGCGTGGCCGTTCTACTGGCCGGTTCCTCATTTGCCCGCGCGGCCTCGTCCGTTCAGGATCTCCAGCAGCGCGTTGACGCCGCCAAGGTCGTCCTCGACCAGATACTCGGCACCTCTGATCGCACCATCCCGCTGAACATCCTTGAGATGGCCACCTGCGTCGGCGTCGTTCCCGGCATGAAGAAGGCGGCGTTCGTCTTTGGAGCGCAATATGGCCAGGGCGTCGTCACCTGCCGCACCGGCCATGGCTGGAGCGCGCCGGTCTTCATCCGCATGGCAGGCGGCTCATTCGGCTTCCAGATCGGTGGCCAGTCCACCGACCTGATCCTCGTTGCCGTCAATAACAAGGGCTTCCAGGATCTGCTCAAGAGCAAATTCCAGATCGGCGGAGACGCCAGCGCAGCCGCGGGTCCGGTCGGGCGTGACTCCCAGGCGGCCACAGACTGGAAAATGAACGCCGAGCTGCTCACCTACTCGCGCAGCAAGGGGCTTTTCGCGGGCATCGATCTTGACGGCACCTCCGTCAGCCAGAACACGGCAGATACGAACACCTACTTCGGCGCAAGCCATAGCTTCACTTCCATCCTGCGCGGCTCGGTGCCGGTTCCCAACGGCGCCGTCCCGTTCGTTCGCACGGTGGCCAAGGCCTTCGTCGATGCCAAGGACAGAAAGTAAAGCCGCATAACGCCCTGGAAATTCTTAACCAAGAGGGGATGTTCATTCAGGCGCATCCCCTGTTTTTTGCCTGCCGCCTCGCGGCGACGCGGGTCTCTTTGCGGCGTTTACACTGTTAGCTGTGTCACGCGCCGCCGGACCCATTCGCAGCCTCATCGAATTTCTGCCAGTCTGGGCTGTCGTTCGCATGTTTGCGCTGCTGCCTCACAGGCTCGCGCGGAGGTTCGGAGCGTTGCTGGGAGCGGCTTTTTATCACCTCCACGCGCGCCTGCGCACCGTCGGACTTCGCAATCTGGCGCTGGCCTTTCCGACTTTTTCACCCGCCGAGCGTCTGCGGATTCTGCGCAGTCACTACCGTCATCTCGGCTGGCATTTTGCCGAGTTCTGCCGCATGACCCGCTACACGCAAGCCGGCAGCGCAGACTGGATTCGCTACGAGGGCTTCGAGCACTTCCAGCGGGCGCAGGCCGCAGGCAAAGGCGTCCTCATCCTCACCGGCCACTTCGGGGCCTGGGAGCTTTCCAGCTTCTATCACTCGCTCATGGGCCATCCCATGGGTCTCGTCGCGCGGCGCATGGACAACCCGCTGCTCGACGGCTTCGTCCGCTCCATACGCTGCCGCCACGGCAACTGGATCATCCCCCGCGACCAGTTTGCGCGCGGCCTGCTGGAGGCCATGCGCAACGGCCGCTCCGTCGGCATCCTCATGGACACGAACATGACGCCGCCGGAGGGCATCTTCGTTCCGTTTTTCGGTCTTCCCGCCTGCACGGCCAGTGGTCTCGCCCGCATCGCCCTGCGCACCGGCGCAGCCGTCGTCCCCGGCTTTCTGCTCTGGCATCACGACGAATCGCGCTACGTCCTGCATTTTGCGCCCGCGCTCCAGTTCGAAGAGACTGCGGACCGCGCGCGCGACATCGAGCGGCTCACCGCGCAGTGTACAGCCGTCCTCGAATCCTGGATTCGCCGCTATCCCGATCAATGGCTCTGGATTCACCGTCGCTGGAAGACTCGTCCCGCCGGTCAGCCGTCGCTGTATCCTGCTGGCAGTGCATCGGCTGCACACGCCCAGGCGACAAACGACAGCCGGTCCGCGCAAAAGGAGTAGCCCTTGGCGAATCCCACGCCTCAGAACCGAGCGCCCGCGCCACCCGCAAACGCAAGCATCATCCCTGGCCGGACCATTGCCGCACTCATTGACCATCTCGGTGGCTCGCTGCTTGCCGGTGATCCAGCGCACCGGCTCGATCACCCCGCCGAGCCGCAGCGCGCCAACGCCTCTTCAATCCTCTTTGCCGAATCCGAATCCGCACTCGCCACCGCGCTCAGTGCCAGGCCGGGACTCGTCGTCACCACACCCAACCTCGCAGCCGCCGCCTCGTGCGCGGCTTCAGCAGACGCGCCAAATCCCGTTCCCCAATGCGCGCTGCTCGCCTGCGACCAGCCCCGGCTCTGGTTCGCCCGCGCCGCGCAGCTCCTGCGCCCCATCCCGCCAGCCGAAGGCATCCATCCCACGGCCATCATCGCGCCCGATGCCGCCGTTGCCGCCGAGGCCACCATCGGACCCGGAGCCGTCCTGCAATCCGGCGTCCGCGTCGGCGCTCGCTCGCGCATCGATGCCGGAGTCGTGCTCCAGTCGGGCGTCATCCTTGGAGAAGACTGCCATCTCTGGCCGCGCGTCGTCGTCTACTCCGGCACCACTCTCGGCAATCGCGTCGTCGCCCACGCTGGAGCCGTCCTCGGAGCTGACGGTTTCGGCTACGTCCGCGACCGCCGCAACGGGCGCTACACCCAGTTTCCGCAGCAGGGAACGCTCGTCATCGAAGACGATGTCGAGATCGGAGCCAACACCACCATCGACCGCGGTGCCTTGGCCGAGACGCGCATCGGGCGCGGTGCCAAGCTCGACAACCTCGTCCACATCGGCCACAACTGCCGGATCGGTGAGGATGTCGTCATCGCCTCGCTCACCGGCATCTCCGGCTCATCGACTGTTGGCAACGGAGCCGTCCTCGCCGGTCAGGTCGGCATCGGCGACCACGCCACCGTCGGTCCTGGCGTCATCCTCGGCGGCCAGGCCGGCGTGCTCTCCGGCAAGACCCTCACCACCACCGGCACCGTCCTCTGGGGAACGCCCGCGCGTCCGCTGCGCCAATACCTGCGCGAACTCGCGCAACTGGCGCGCCTCGCCCGAAAACCCGCGCGCGACGCCAAAGCCTCATCCAACCAGGACGAATGAAGATTCTGCAAATCTCCGGCAGTGGACGCAACTGCGGCAAAACCACGCTCGGCTGTGCGCTCATTCATGGCTTCCCAACCCTGCGATGGTCGGCCCTCAAGCTCACGCCACACCAGCACGCTGCTCCATCGTCCGCCGATGCGGGAATGCGGTCGCGAAACGCAGTCACTGGTCGGCAATCCAAAGATACCGACCGTTTCCTTGCCGCCGGAGTCGTCTCCGCGCAGCTACGGCAAGCCGTGCCAGACGCGCAACAGTTTGCAGCGAAGGCCGCCATCGCCGACGTTCTCCTCATCGAATCCGGCCAGCCGCTCGACTGTGACTCGTGGCCGCTGCTCCATCTGGCCATCGCGCCCTTGCACACGCCAGCGCTGTGGAAGACGGAGTTCCTTCTGCGCCTCGCAGCCAGCGGCGACCACGCAGCCCCGCTCGATGCCCAGCCGTCCTGCGGACGCATCAACGCTCTCATCCTGCTCGGTGATCCTCAAGCGGAGATTCCGAGTTGCATTCCGGCGCACCTGCCCATCTTCTGCCAGCAGAGCCTCGCTCCGTTGACGCCCTCGCTCGAATCCTTTGTCGCAAAATTTCTGACGAAGCAAAGCTAAAGGCGCAGAAGCTCGCCGAGCGGCGCAACCTTCATCATCTGCGCCATGGCCGCGCCCAGCGCGTCCCATTCCTTTGTGTGCGAAAAGACAGCCCTTGAAAGCGACTGCACACACCGCGCCGCGTTTTCCTCCGTCAGTTCGCCGCATCCGGCCAGCCCCAGCAGATAGAGCCGCACCCAGGCCCACTCCAGCGCCAGCCGCGCAAACGCCGTGTCGGAACCGCCGGCATCGTTCGCCGTTTGTGGCGGCGCGCTTTTGGCGTCCGAAACAAAATACGGGTAGTTCGTGCGAACCATCTCGTTCCACAGAAATTGCTCCATCCACTGCGGATGCGGAGCCAGAAACGGCTCCAGCGCTTCGCTGCGCAACCGCTCGCAACGCGCGCGAAGCTCGGTCGGATTTTCCACAGCGGGCGTGATGCCCAGCCCTTGCAGCACACGCCCGGTCAATGCACAGAATCGCGCATTTCCAGCCGCAAAGCGCAGCGCCGCCGCCGTCGCCGCCAGCAGAAACCCCAGCAGCTTTTCGCTCAGCTCTTCCGGCGCGGCTGCCGCATCCCCTCTTCGATCTTCGCCGCGCCACTCCTGACAAAACTCCCGCAGCGCCGCCGCCGCATTCCCGTCCCGCGCCGCATCCAGCCTCCGCGCCAGCAGCCCGATCCGCCGCAATCGTTCCGCAAAGGGAAGTCTCTGTTCGCGCACAATCGCCTCATGCACCCGGCGCAGCGGCCAGTAGATCGAAAGCAGATCGCCGCACTCCGGCAGTTGCCCCAGAACCGAAACGAGACAATCATCGCCCCGCTCAGGAAGCCGCGGCTCAGCGCGCTGTCCCGCGTCGCCGAGCACAACGCGCGCCGCCTCCGGGCAGGACAGGCTCAGTCCGCTCAGCATCGACCCATCCACGCGATGATGCACGCGCGGATACACACGGCAGCCCACCGGCATTGGCGCTTCGCCGTGCGCCGCCTGAATGGAGCATAGCTTGTCCTCGCGCAGAAACGGGCAATCCCCATTCGCCCGCAGACGCAGCACGCCCGCTTGCATCGCCGCACGCGCGCCCGGCAGCGAGATCAGATTTTCGTTCAGCGTCGAGTGAACATCGTCCTCGTTCAGAACACGCAGCACCGCCAGAGCAGCCTGATCGATATGAATCTGCCAGCCGTTGCAGCAGCTTTCTTCGCACTCCGGCCCGATGCAGCGGAACCGCTCCACGCAGCCGTCCAGCCATCGAGTCATCTTTTGGGTTTGATTCGTTGTGGAGTCTGCCACGGAGATCGCCTCGACAGCCGCGTCATCGCGGACCGCCGAACAGAATCAAAGGCAACTCGTGGACCGAAGGCGATTAAGAAGATTGGAAATCTCTCAGAATGCCCAATCCCGCCTCAGCAGCGCACTATCTTTTCTGAAACAATCCCCTTCGTCGCATTCCGCGTATCCACCACCAGCTTCGCCTCCGCCACAATCCTCGCGTAGTCATAGCTCGTGTGGTCGGTCACGATCACCACCGCGTCATACTGCGCAAGATTGTCCAGCGGTGTATTCGTCATATTCAGTGCGTAGTGCCGTCCGTGGCCCACGCGCGGAAAATACGGATCGTTATACGCAACCTCGGCACCGCGCTTCCGCAGTAACTCGATGATGGTCAGCGAAGGCGACTCGCGCAGATCGTCAATATCGCGCTTGTACGCCAGCCCCAGCACCAGAATCCGCGACCCCCGGATCGGCTTCTCATGCTCGTTCAGAGCCGCCGCAATCTGGTCGATCACAAAGTACGGCATCGCCGTATTCACCTCGCCGGCCAGTTCGATGAAGCGTGTGTGAAAGTCAAACTGCTTCGCCTTCCACGACAGATAAAACGGATCAATCGGGATGCAGTGTCCGCCCAGTCCAGGCCCCGGATAAAACGCCTGAAAACCAAACGGCTTGGTCTTCGCCGCTTCAATCACCTCGTGAATATCAATCCCCATCCGCATCGCCAGTTGCTTCAGTTCATTCACCAGCGCAATATTCACGCAGCGATAGATATTTTCCAGCAGCTTCGTCATCTCCGCCACTGCCGGAGAACTCACCGGCACCACGCGCCGGAAGATGCTCCCGTAAAGCGCAATTCCCAGCTCCAGCGCTGCCGGTCCACAGCCGCCAATCACCTTCGGAATATCGGCCCGCGCCACCGTCTCGTTGCCGGGGTCTTCGCGCTCCGGCGAAAACGCCAGATGCACGCAGTCGTGGCTCAGGTCGCTCCAGCTTCGCGCCACGCGCAGCCCCGCGCGATTGCCCGCTTCCAGTCGCGGTGCCACCACCTCGTCCGTCGTTCCCGGATACGTCGTGCTTTCCAGCACCACCAGTTGCCCGGCCTTCAGATGCGGAGCCAGCGCCTCCACCGTCCCGGTCACAAAGCTCAGGTCCGGCTCGTGATACTCGTTCAGCGGCGTCGGCACACAGAGAATCATTGCGTCCATCCCCGCCGCCTCGGCATAATCGCTCGTCGCGCGAAATCCCGCCGCTTGTGCCTTTTGGATCGCCTCCGCCGGAATCCGCACAATGTACGATTCGCCGCGATTGAGCGCCTCCACCTTGCCCGCTTCAATATCGAAGCCCGTCACTGCAAATCCCTGCTCACTGAAGAGCAGTGCCAGCGGCAGACCCACGTAGCCCATGCCCACAATGCCGATGCGTGCTTCCCGTCGGCGCATTTTTTCCGTCAGCGCATCCAGCGCCGCGCGATTCGCCTGTTCGTCCATACCTTCCTGATTGTAACGTCCCATCCATTGTCGCCGCCCCGCAGCCCCGGCCTCGTCGCGCAGTGCTTTGCCGCTGTATCCTTGAGCAGAATCAGGTATCGCATCGTCCCCCGCACAGGAGCTTTATTTTGCCGCGTTATCTCGTCACCGGCGCAGCCGGTTTCATCGGTCGCTCCCTCGCGGCGGCCCTGCTCGCGCGCGGTGAATCCGTGCGCGGAATCGATAATTTTTCCACCGGCAAGCGCCATAATCTCCTCGGCCTCGAAGCGATGGAGTTCCTCGAAGGCGACCTCGCCGATCCATCCGTGGCCGCGCGCGCCTGCTCCGATGTCGAGATCGTCTTTCACCAGGCCGCGCTGCCTTCGGTTCCGCGCTCTGTCGCTGACCCGCTCAGCACCAACGCCGCCTGCGTCGATGCCACGCTGCAACTGCTCGTCGCCGCTCGTGCCGCTGGTGTGCGCCGCGTCGTCTACGCGGCGTCTTCGTCGGCCTACGGCGACACGCCCACCCTGCCCAAGCACGAAGGCATGACGCCCAATCCCATCTCGCCCTACGCTGTCGCCAAGCTCGCCGGCGAGTACTACATGCGCTCCTTCGCCCGCGTCTATGGTCTTGAAACCGTCTGTCTGCGCTACTTCAACGTCTTCGGCCCCTGGCAGGATCCAACCTCGCAGTACTCCGGCGTTCTCGCCGTCTTCTGCCGCCGCATGCTCGTCGGCCAGACTCCGACCATTCACGGCGACGGCGAACAGAGTCGCGATTTCACCTTCATTCAGAACACCGTCGAGGGCAATCTGCTGGCAGCTCACGCCGATGCCGCCGCGGTGAGTGGACAGGTGATGAATCTTGCCACCGGCCATCGCATCACGCTCAATCAGGTCGTCGAAATCCTGCGCGATCTGACCGGCTACGAAGGCCCTGTCCACCACGCCGAGCCGCGCGCTGGCGACATTCGCCACTCCCTCGCCGACATCTCGCTCGCCCATCGTCTGCTCGGTTACCAGCCCGCGATCAACTTCCGCGAGGGCCTGCGCCGCACCGTCGAGTGGTACAAAACGCTCGCCGATTGATTTCCGCTGACTGCTTCCCAATTCTTCGCGTGAAGCCAGAAAATGCCGATCATCGCTCCGGCAAATTCCCTCCCGCGCTCACGCAATTCCGCTGCGGCAATGTATGCTTTCACCAAGGCTTCCAAGCATTCGCCCGAGGTTCCCCGGCCGTGACGGAGCGTCCATCCGATCTGAATCCAGCCGCCACCGCTTCCACTCACGATGCGGTCGCGGGCAGTTCGCTGCGCACCATGCTTTCGCTGCTGCGTCGCCGTCGCCGCTTCTTCCTGCTCACGCTCGCCTCGCTCGTCGCGCTCTGCCTCGTCTACTTCCTCGTCGCGCCCAACCAGTACGAAGCCGAGGCGCTCGTCTCACTCGGCACGCAAAGCAGCCCATCCGTCAGCCTCGCCGAGATGGAGACCATCGCGCCCGCGTCCATTCTCAGCGCGCCGCTCCAGCTTGAAACCATCGTCGATGTCCTCAGCAGCCAGCGTCTGGCCTGGCGTGTTATCGGCGATCTGCAACTGCAAAAAAATCCCGCCTTCTGTCCTCGCTGCCGCGCGCGATTTCCTCATCTCGACCTGAATGCGGCCAGTCCCGAAGCCGAAAACTATCTTATCGACCGCTTCCAGCGCAGTCTCCACGCGCGCGCCCTGCCGCGAACGCTGCTTATTCAGGTTGGCTTCCGCTGCCGCAGCGCCGCGCTCTCGTCAGAGGTTGTCAATCGCCTCATCACCGACGAAATGGACGAGGAGACGCGCACGCGACTCGACTCCACCTCGCGCGCCGCCGACTGGCTTCAGACGCAGCTTGACAGCCTCAATCGCGAAGCCGCGCAAAACGAAAAAACCCTTGCCGACTTCGAGCGCAATCACGGCATTCTCACCTCCGAGCAGACGCTGGCCAACGGCGTCTCCGTCGAGATTGCGCGCGACCCTTCCGCGCAGCAGGTCGATGACCTCGGACGCCAGCTTGCCTCCGCCGAAGGCGACCGCATCGAGCGCGAAGCCATCTATCGCGAGGCCCAACAGGGCAATCCTGAACAGGTGCTCGCCGCCAACCCCGCTTACCAAGCGCTCATGGGGCCGAGCGGAGCATCGCTTAATCTTCAGTTGGAAACTCGCCGCAGCGATCTCGCCACGCAACTCGCGCAGTGGCGCTCTGAACACGGACCCAACTTCCCGCAGGTCGTCCAGCTTCAGCGGGCCATTGACGAGCTGGACCGCCAGATCGCCGCCACCAACGCAAGCCTGCTTGATGGTTTTCGCCGCCTTGCTCAGGAGTCTGCCGACCGCGAAAAACTCCTTCGCGCGCAATGGCAGGCAGCTACCGATGAAAGCCTTCAGCGCAACAGTCTCACGCTTCAGGATGCTGTACTTCGCTCGCGCGTCCTCGCCAATCACGAACTCATCACGCGCCTCGATGCGAAGATTCGCGAAGCCCGCCTGAACGCCGGTGCTCACGCTGCTTCGATCACAGTCGTCGATCCGGCCCGTGTTTCCTTCAAGCCTGTCTCGCCCAACCTCCCGCTCGATCTCGCCATCACTCTCGTCTGTGGATTCTGGATTGCATTCGGAGGCGCACTCATGCTGGATGCTCTTGCACCCTCCACCGCGCGCGCGCTTGTGCTGCTCTTCGCCGTCGCGCTTGTTGCCGCCGCAGCTCGCGCTCAGGCTCCCACGCCCAGCACATCGGGCATTCCCACCGGCGTCGTGCCGGAGTTCCCCAAGGACGCGCCTGCCATTCCGCCGCCCAATCCCAAAACCGCTCCGCCCATCTGGACACCTGGCGCGACCGGCGCGGCCAACACACCCGTATCGCCGCTCCCGTCCTCAGTCACCGCTCTTGGCACGCCCATTGCTCTGCCCATCCACGCCGGAGACTTTCTCGACGTCAGCGAATACCACGATCCAGACTTCCGCGCCGATGTTCGTGTCGCCAATGACGGCTCCGTCGCCCTGCCGCTGATCGGCACAATTCGCCTCGCAGGCATGACCGAGACACAGGCCGCAGCCGCCATCGATCAGGCCCTCGTCGCCGACGGCATGCTCAACCACCCGCAGGCCATCGTCCTCATCACCAACGCCGCTGGACAGGATGTCAGTGTGCTCGGCGAAGTGGCCCGTCCCGGCGTCTATCCTTACGCCACGCACCATCGCCTGCTCGATCTCATCTCCGCTGCATCCGGTCTCACACCCACAGCCGGCCGCCTCGTCGTCATCTATCACCGCGACTCGCCGCAGACGCCGCTCAACGTCGTCCTCGACCCATCGGGAGCCGACGCCGCAACCGCACACAACCCCGAACTGGAGCCGGGCGACACCATTCAGGTCAGCCGCGCCGGACTCGTCTACGTCATCGGCGATGTCGTCCGTCCCGGCGGCTTCGCCGTCGATCCCACTCAGGGACTGACCGTCGTGCAGGCGCTTTCGCTTGCCTGGGGAGCAACGCCAAACGCCGTCACCAACAAGGCAATCCTCATCCGCAATCAGAAAGGCGGGCGCACGCTCACCACGCTGAACCTTAAGCGCATGATTCACGGCCAGGACCCTGACATGCAGGTGCATGATCGCGACATTCTCTTCGTGCCGGACAGCGCCACGAAAAACCTGATGAATAAAAGCCTCGAAGCCGCCATTCAGTCCGTCATCGGCGTCTCGCTCTACGCCGGACTTGTCTATTCGCAGAGGTTTTAGCCATGCAGCGACTGGTTTTTTCCCTGCTCACGCTCTACGCCTTCGCCGTTCCCTGGCAGTACGCGCTCAACCTCGGTGAGCCATACGGCAACGTCGCACGCATCGCGGGCATTCTGCTGCTCACCGCGGCCATCCCCGCACTGCTTGCACACCGCTTCTGGCGTGCGCCCGGAGCCATGCAGGTTCTTGTCCTCGTGCTGTTCCTCTATCTCGCTGTCACCTATTTCTGGTCCATCGATCCGCTCACCACGCTCAATAAAATTCGCGCCTACTTTCAGGTCATGATGATCGTATGGATCGCCTGGGAATTCGTCGAAACCCCTGCGCAGTTCCGTCTGCTGCTGCACTCGCTCGTGCTCGGCGCGGTTGTTCTTTCCGTGCTCACTCTCTCCGGGTTTTTATCCGCCTCCGCTGCCGCTGCCGCAGAGCAGGCGCGCTTCGCCGCCACAGGCCAAGACCCGAACGACGTCGCGCGCTTCCTCGATCTGGTCTTTCCGCTTGCCGCACTGCTATTCGCCCAGACCACTCGCCTTTGGCTGCGTCTCGCTGTGCTTGGTTACATTCCGCTCGGCACGCTCGCCGTGCTGCTCACAGCCTCACGCGGCGGCTTTTTGGGCATTCTCGTCGCGCTCGGCTTTGCGGTAATCGTGCTGCTGCTATGGCGTCCGCAATCTGCAATCCCGACAATCATCCTCGCCGCTTTTTCTGGCACCGTCGCCTGGGTGGTTGTCCCTGCGGAAACCTTCGCGCGGCTCGCCACCATCCCGAGCGAATTCTCCTCGCTCGACTTCAACGACCGCTTCACCATCTGGACGGAGGGCTTTCGAGCCTTTGCGCATGCCCCCTGGTTCGGCTACGGGGCAGGGAACTACGCGCTCGCTTCAGGACTCGCAGGCGAAGACACCGCGCACAACACGCTCATGGCCTTGCTGGTCATGGGCGGACTGGTCGCCGCCTCGCTGCTTATCGCCATTCTGCTCGCCGCGCTTCGCTCCATCCTGTTCACTTCCGGCCTCACGCGCATCGCCTTCCTCGGCGTATTCCTCGTCTGGTGCGTCACGGCCAGCGTCGGCTCGGTCGAAGAAAACCGCATGACCTGGCTCATCTTCGCCTGCTTCCCGCTTGCCGGAAGATTTTTTGTTCAGCCGCAGCTACAAAACGTCTCGCTCGTCACAGTCCTCAGTTCGCCGCCGTCTCCGGAGTCGGCATGACCACGGCGCGCGCGGCGAACCCGTCCGCCAGTCGGCGCATCCTGCATGCCGCCTCGTGGGTCACGGCCGCAGCAGTGCTTGTCAAACTCACCGCCACCGGAAAAGAGTTTCTCGTCGCTTCCATCTTCGCGCGCAGCGCAGATGTCGATGCCTTTCTCGTCGCCCTGCTCATTCCCAACCTTCTCGTCAATCTCTTCGCGGAGTCGATGAATCAGGCTCTCGTACCGGCGCTCATCCGCCTGCGCGCCCAGCATGGCGAAGACGCAGCGAGCCGCGTTCTCTCCTCGGCCATGCTCCTCAGCCTGTCGCTGCTCGCCGCACTCGCGGCTGTGCTAGCGCTCGCGGCTCCCGTCTTTTTCCCGCCGCTCTTTCATTTTTCTCCGCCTCAGCTTGCGCTCGCCATCCGCCTCTTTCGCGCGCTGTTGCTCTTCGCGCTTTTCGGCGCGCTCGCCTCCAACGGCACCGCCATCCTCAACGCCTTGGAGTGCTTCGCCGCGCCCGCCATTGCGCCCATCCTCGTTCCGCTCGCCATCATCCTTGCACTGCTCGCCCTGCCGCGTTCAGTCGGCATCTGGTCGCTTGTCATCGGCAATCTCGTCGGTGCATTCCTCTGGGTGGTCGCCATTTTTCTTCTCGTCCTGCGCAGCGGCCAGCGCTTCACGCCGCCATCCCTCACCCCTGAGTTGCGCCAACTCTTCCGCCAGTATGCAAACATTCTTCTCAGCGGCATCGTTTCGTCCGGCGGCCTGCTTGCGGACGTCATCTGCGCCTCCTGGCTCGCCATCGGCAGCGTCGCCGCGCTCAACTGGGCCAGCCGATTCTCCTCCGTCACCATGACCATCCTCGGTGGAGCCATCGGCACGGCCATCACTCCCTACCTCGCTCAGCGCGTCGCGGCTCGCGACTGGCCGGGCTGCCGTCGAATCCTGCGCCGTTACACCGCGCTTGCCGCCCTCGTCACGCTGCCGCTCACCGCTGTGTTCATGACCGCCTCGCGGCCCATCATCGCACTCGCATACCAACACGGAGCCTTTCACGCTGCGGATACGCTTCTCGTCGCCCGCGTCCAATCCGTCTTCGCGCTGCAGATCCCGTTCTTCGTTGTCAGCCGCGTCTTCTACCGCTTTCTGCTGGTCCTCGAACGCAGTTCGCTCGTCCTCGCCTGCGGCGCAATCAACCTGGTCCTCGACATTGTCTTCAACCTCGTGTTCATGCGCATCTACGGCGTCGTCGGCATCGCCCTTGCCACCTCGTTCTGGACCGTCTGCACCTTCCTCTTTCTCGCCTGGTGGGCGCGCCGCCTTCTGCGCGGGGCAGCAGCTTCAGGAGCCGCGGCCTGATGCGATCCCGCGTCTCATTCTCGCCGCAAAATTCGGCGCAATATCTTCTGCGCATCGACGATCTTACGCCCTGCATGAACGCTCCCGCCTGGCCCGCGCTCTGCGCGCTCATTCGCCGCCATCATCTCCAGCCCATACTCGGCGTCGTGCCCGACAATCACGACCCCGCGCTCGGCCTCGACGCTCCTGATCCGCAGTTCTGGCCCGCTCTCCGCGCGCTCGAAGACTCCGGCGCAACCATCGGCCTCCACGGCTATCGACACCTCTGCTCCGCGCGCGATTTCGGCCTCGTGCCGCTCCATCGCCGCAACGAATTCGTCGGCGTTCCAGAGGCCACGCAATCGGAATGGATCGCGGCTGGCTTACAAATTCTGCGCGGACACGGTCTCGACCCAGCCATCTGGGTCGCCCCGCGTCATGGATCGGATCGCGCCACCCTGCGCGCGCTGCGTGAACACGGAATTGCGACCATCTCCGATGGCTTCGCCGCGCGCCCGTACCGCCATCTCGATTGCACCTGGATTCCGCAGCAACTTTGGCAGCCTCTCGAAAAAACGCACGGCCTCTGGACCATCTGCCTTCATCCCTCCACGCTCACGCCCGCGCAAATCGCTGAACTCGGAGCCTTCGTCGCCGCTCACTCCGCGCAGTTCACCAGCGTCCCGCGTGTGCTCGAAGAATGGCCACTTTCAGAGCAGTCATTCCGCGACCGCCTCGTTGCCAACAGCGCCATTCTTCGTCATCATCTTCGGCGACTGCGCAGCCTGATTCAGCCGCGTCGCGTCTGCGAGTCACGCTCCAGCAGTTCGCAATAGATCGCTTCATACGCGCTCACCATTCGCTCCCGGCTGAACTCCGCCGCCACGCGCCGCCACGCGCGTTCGCCCATCGCGTCGCGTTCTCCTGCTTCCATCGCCATCACGCGGATCATCGCTGTAGCAAGCGAATCCTGCAAATCCTCTGCCGCGTCGCCTCCCGCGTTCTCAGCTAAAAGCGGCACGGCCAGACCCGTCACTTCCGGAATCACAATCTCCAGCGCTCCCGCCGTCGCCGTCGTCACCACGGGCAATCCGGTCGCACCAGCCTCCATCAGACACACCGGCAAACCCTCCCATCGCGAAGCCAGCACCACCGCATCCGCTCCCGCATACGCGCCGCTCACGTCCTCCTGAAATCCCCGCCAGCAAACTCGCCCGTCGATGCGCAGTTCTTCGGCCAGTTCCTTCAGCCGCCCGCGTTCGCAGCCATCGCCCACAATCTCCAACCGCATCGGTCGCGCGTCCCGCTCCGCCACGCGAGCAAAGGCACGCAGCAGCCGCGGATAATCCTTCACCGGCTCCAGCCGCCCCACCGCCAGCCACACAAATTCCCGCGAATCGCTCGGACTGGCGCGGCGCAGCAGATCCAGCGCCACTCCATTTCTTACCACTCGAATCTGCCGCGCTATTCCCGCGCTCCGCGCAGCCTCGCTCACCGCCTCGCTCACCGCCGTCACGCAGTCCGCTCTCCCGCGCGTCCACTGGTAGATGCGCCGCGTCCAGTCCCCACCCAGCCGCGTCGAGTGCAGCGTGTCCAAGACGACCATCCGTCGCACTCCCAGGACGCCTGCCATTCGTGCGAACCACGCTCCGTGCGCCAGATGCCCATGCAGAATATCGACCGGATTCTCCCGCTGCCACGCGCGAAATCTCCGCCACCCGCGCGGATCAATCCACGCCCTGCGCATTTCGAGTGAGATCGCCTCCACACCGCGCATCGCCCGTCGGCGTTCGTGCGGAATCTCGCCGGAAAGTGTCAGCACCGTTACCTTCCATCCGCGCTGCGCCAGCCCCTCGGCCAGCGCCATCACCATCCGCTCCGCGCCGCCCACCGCTTCCAGCGTCGGAATCACCAGTCCCACGCGCCGCTTCATCGTTCACGCTCCGCGCAAATCTCCCGCAGACACTGCTCCCATCGCCGCAATGCAGCCTCCTGCGCAAACTCTGCCATCCACTCATGCGCGAACAAGCCGCCTTCGCTGTTCTCCGCGCGCCGTTTGCTCACCTCGTCAATCGCCGCTAGCAGCGCCTCAGCCAGCGCGCCAGCCTCAATCTCCCGCGCCACCCACGCGCCCTCGTCTCCGCGCAGTAGCCGTGCCACTCCCGCGCTCGACGGCGTTGCGACCAATGCCACGCCCGCCGCCGCAGCCTCCAGCAGCGCATTCGGCATTCCCTCGCAGCGCGACGGCTGCGCGTATACATCTGCCCAACCCAGCCACCGATTCACATCCTGTGCAAAACCACCAAACGAAACACTCGCCGCGATCTCCAGCCGCGCCGCCATCGCCTCCAGTCGCTCCCGCTCAGCGCCCTCGCCCAGAATCACCAGTCTGCATTCCATACGTGTCAGGTCGCCGCGTTCCCGAAGCATCTTCCACGCCTCCAGCAGCAGATCCGCACCCTTTTCCGCCGATAATCGTCCCGTGCACATAACGTGAATGCCATCGCGCAACCGCGTTCTCTCCCGCCGCGCGCGATCCGCCTCCGCGCGAATCCGAGCAATATCCACAGGGTTTGCTGCAACTTCGATCCTGTCTTGCGACACCCCCAGATACACCGAAACATCCTCAGCCATCGCCACCGTCTGAGAAATCACCCGGTCCGCGCGGCGCATCAGCAGCGCGTAGATCCCGCGCCAAAGGCCACCCGGAATCGACTGCGAAACAGTCGTATTCACACGCACTGCAATCCGCGTTCCGCGCGGCATCAGCGGCCTCAGCATCAGTCGCAGAGTCAGTACAACCGCGCTCAGATGCATCATCCCGGTCACGATCAAATCCGGCTGAATATGCCAGATCAGCCGCAGCGTCTTCCACGCCGCCCATCGCGCGCGCCCACACTCCAGCCTGTGCAGCGTCACCCACTCCGGCAGCGATTCCGCTCCGGGTTCGTCTGCGGCGATCACGGCAAAATGCACGTCGAACTCATCCCGTCGCAGCCCAGCCGCTACACGCGCCATCACGCGCTCCGCGCCGCCGCCGCCCAGATGCGGTACCATCATCAGAACTCGCCTGCGGGAATCCCTGTTCACTCGCGCCTCGGTCTTCACCAGAATACTTCGCCTCGATTTCCGTCGCCCGTCATCGCTCGAATTAAGATGACAACATGCCTCGCCCAACAGCCTCCATCCTGTTCGGCGTCACCAGCGACCAGACGCTCGTCGTCCTGCGTCCTCGCATCCTCGCCCTGCGTCGCGCCGGTTTTTCCATCGCCGTCCTCAGCTCGCCCGGCCCGCATCACGACCGTCTCGCGACCGAACTCAGATCCGGATTGCAATCGGAACTCGAATCTGAGGTTGAATCGGGGCAGGGAATCGCTTTCTATCCCATAGCCATTCGACGCGGCATCGCCCCACTCGCCGACGCGCTCGCCTTCCTGCGTATCTTCGTTCTTCTCTTGCGCCTTCGTCCCGCGGCCGTCGACTTCAGCACGCCCAAGGCTGCTCTTCTCGGACTCATCGCCGCGCGCCTGCTGCGCATCCGTCTCCGCATTCACACACTGCGCGGCCTGCGCGCGGAGTCTGCAAACAATCTCCTGCGTCCGCTGCTCCTGCTCGCCGAACGCCTGACCTCATCCTGCGCGCACGTCGTCCTCTGCAACAGCCCCAGCCTTCTGCAACAGGCCACTCTGCTCTCCATCGCACCGCCACGCAAGCTCCGCATGCTGGCCCACGGCAGCAGCCACGGCGTCGATCTCGATCATTACCACCCCGGCATCAGCCCTCTGCGCGCGAAGCTCGGCATTCCGCCCGATGCGCAGGTCTTCGGCTTCGTCGGCCGCCTCACCCGCCACAAAGGCATTCCCGAACTCATCGACGCCTTCGACCAGATCGCGCCCGCTTATCCCAACGGATGGCTACTCCTCGTCGGCTGGCTCGATCAATCCGAAGATTCGCTCAGCCCCGCGCTTGCCCGACATATTGCCTCTCATCCGCGCATCACTCTCACAGGCTTCGTCGAAGACGTTGCCCCCTTTTACCGCGCGATGGACATCTTCATTCTTCCCACTCACCGCGAGGGATTTCCCAACGCCGCGCTGGAGGC
This sequence comes from Acidobacteriota bacterium, assembly GCA_021846275.1. Taxonomy (GTDB): domain Bacteria; phylum Acidobacteriota; class Terriglobia; order Terriglobales; family Acidobacteriaceae; genus Acidicapsa. Next base: position 280,022 of record JAJZBZ010000001.1, on the reverse strand, counting down.
CGCCGCGACTGCGCTCGCCATCATCACCACCACGGCCACCGGCGCGCGGGACGCCGTCGTGCCCGACCAGACCGGCCTGCTCGTTCCGCCCTCAGACTCCGCCGCACTCGCCGCCGCCATGCGTCGCCTGCTCGACGATCCCGCGCTCCGCCGTCAGATGGGCAATGCTGCACGGGCCTGGGTCGAGCAAAACTATGCTCAGCAGGATGTCCTCGACGCCACCGTCTCGTATTTTCAGGAGATGCTTCCGGAGCCTGTTCCGGATTCGATGCGGGCTGCGCCGTAGTACCAACGCGCGCTATCCCAGCCGAACCAACTGCTCCGCCTCATGCTTCGGTCCCAGAATCGAAACCCGTGGAATCCGTCCGCGCACCATCGCCACTTCGTCGCAGCGATGCAGCCGCGGGCAGATCTGACAGTCCTTGAAAATCTTGTCCGGTAGCTCCGCCTTGTCTTCCACCGCGCGAAATCCAAACCGAAAAAAGAAATCCGGAATCCGCGTAAACAGGCACACTGACTGAATCCCGTGCTCCTCAGCTTCGTCGATCAGCGCCTTCAGCACGCGACCACCCGCGCCCTTGCCTTTCGCGCCCGGTGTCATCACAATCGATCGCACCTCAGCCAGATGCGGACCATACAAATGCAGCGCGCCACAGCCCAGAAACACTCCGGACTCCGATTCGGCAATCGTGAAATCCCGCACGTTCTCACAAATCTCCGAGAACTGACGCTTCAGCAGCGTCCCATCTCCGCTCAGGCTGTTCACCAGCTCAAAGATGTTCGTCGCGTCCTGCAGCCGCGCCTTACGCACTCGCATCGCTGGTCTCCATCGCGCCACGCGCCTCGCACAGGCACTGTTTTCTCCGCGCAATCTCTTCGTGCGCAGCGGCCAGCGCCGCCTTCACGCGTCCGCGCGCCGTGCCGCCAACTACGTCATGGCAATCCACCGTCGCCATCAGCTCCACCGCGCCATAGAAATCCTCTGCAAACTCCGCGCCAAACTGCCGCAACTCCTCCAGACTCAGCTCACCCAGTTCCATACCCTTGCCCAACGCATACCGCACCGCGTTGCCAACCTTCTCATGCGCCACGCGAAACGCCACGCCCTTGCCCACCAGATACGTCGCCGCCGCCATCGCATTCAGATAGCCCGTCTCCGCCGCCGAGCGCATCCGTTCTGTGCGGAAGCTCAGCGCGCGCGTGAAACCGGCCAGCAGAGCGATCATTCCGCCCGTTCCACTCACCGCAAAGCACGGCTCCTGCGTCTCCTGCATGTCCTTATTGTAGGCAAGCGGCTGCCCCTTGATCGCCAGCGTCAGCGCCGCCGCCGCGCCATAAATCCTGCCCACGCGACCGCGCACCAACTCCACCAGATCCGGATTCTTCTTCTGCGGCATCGCGCTCGATCCCGTCGAAAACCGCTCCGGCAGATCGATAAACCCATACTCCTGGCTGGAAAAAAGCGCCATCTCTTCGGCAAACCGCGACGCATGCAATCCCACAAACGTCAGTGCCTGAGCATACTCCAGCGCAAAATCCCGATCACTCGTCGCGTCCATGCTGTTCGCCGTCGGCGCGTCAAACTCCAGTTCCCGCGCGGCAATCTCCCGATCCAGCGCAAGCGTCGCGCCCGCCACTGCGCCCGACCCAAGCGGACACCGATTCAGCCTCGCGCAGCAATCCTCCAGCCGAGTGTGATCCCGCAGCAGCATCTCCACGTACGCATGCAGCCAGTGCGCCACCATCACCGGCTCCGCGCGCTGCATGTGCGTATACGACGGCATCACCGCATCGCCCACCTCCTGCGCCTTCGCCAGCAGCGCCCCGGCCCAATCCAGCAGCGCCGCCTGTACGCGCGCAATCTCCTCACGAACATAGAGCCGCAGATCCGTCGCAATCTGCTCGTTCCGGCTGCGTCCCGTATGCAGCTTCAGCGCGAGCGGTCCAATCTCCGCCGTCAGCGCCAGCTCCACCAGATGGTGAATATCTTCAGCCGACGGATACTCCGCCAGTGCGTCTTCCACGCGCGCTCCGGCGTAGCGCCGCGCCACGGCATCCAGCCCCGCGCAAATCGTCGCCGTCTCCGCCGCGCTCAGCACCCCCGCCGCACACAGCGTCGCCGCATGCGCCCGGCTCGCCCGCGTCTCCTGCGGTAGCAGCCGAAAATCAAAGAGAATCGACCGCTGCCACTTCTCAAACTCCGGATCGAGCGGCTCCCGAAAACGCCCGGACCACATCTTCGCGGATTGTTGTTCATTCGCCATGCTTTCGCTCAGCCTCGCGCTAATCGTGTTCGTTCGTGCTGTTCAGCTTCAGCATTCTGCTGCCTTCGCTCAGCGTCACCAGCCCGGCCGCCGCATATTGCATCAGCTTTTCGCGCGTGTCCGCAATATCCAGATTGCGCATCGTGAGCTGGCCAATGCGGTCGCGCGGCGAGAACGCCGATTCCGTTTTTTCCATGCTCAGCCGCTCCGGATGAAACGTCAGATTCGGCGACTCCGTGTTCAGAATCGAATAGTCATTTCCTCGCCGCAGCTCCAGCGTCACCTCGCCCGTCAGCGGCTTCGCCACCCAGCGTTGCGCCGCCTCGCGAAGCATGATTGCCTGCGAGTCGTACCATCGGCCCTGATACAGCAGCCGTCCCAGCCTGCGGCCATTCTCGCGATACTGCTCCATTGTGTCTTCGTTGTGAATTCCGGTTATCAGCCGCTCATATGCAAGGAAAAGCAGCGCCATGCCAGGCGCTTCATAAATCCCGCGCGACTTCGCCTCGATGATCCGATTCTCAATCTGGTCCGACATCCCAAGCCCGTGCCGTCCGCCAATCCGATTCGCCTCCAGCATCAGCTCCACCGGATCATCGTAGCCCCGTCCATTGATCGCCACCGGAAATCCCTGCTCCAGCCGAATCACTACCACTTCTGGCCTGATCTCCACATCCTCGCGCCAGAACGCAGCGCCCATGATAGGCGCGACAATCTTCATCGAACTGGACAGCAGCTCAAGATCCTTCGCCTCGTGCGTCGCGCCCAGAATATTCGAGTCCGTCGAGTACGCCTTTTCCGCCGACATCCTGTATGCAAAGCCATGCCGCTCCATGAACGCCGACATCTCCGCGCGCCCGCCGAGTTCGTCAATAAACGCCGCGTCCAGCCACGGCTTGTACACCTTCAGCGCAGGATTCACCAGCAGCCCGTAGCGATAGAAGCGCTCAATGTCATTCCCCTTGAAGGTCGAGCCGTCGCCCCATATCTCGACGCCATCCTCCTTCATCGCCGCCACCAGCATCGTGCCCGTCACCGCGCGCCCGATCGGCGTCGTGTTGAAGTAGGTCACGCCCGCCGTCGAGATGTGAAACGCGCCCGCCTGCAGCGCCGCAATCCCTTCGCGAACCAGCGGGCCGCGACAATCGATCAGCCGTGCTCTTTCCGCGCCATATTCGAGCGCCTTGCGCGGGATTTCCTCATAGTCGGCCTCATCCGGCTGGCCCAGGTTCGCCGTGTACGCGTAGGGAACTGCCCCCCGAAGCCGCATCCAGTGCAGCGCTGCGGAAGTATCAAGCCCGCCGGAAAATGCAATGCCAACCTTCTGGCCGACCGGCAGCGATTCGAGAATTACCGACATCGATGAAACCTTTCATGAGCATCTTGAATTCAGAGATTGGAAAACCCGTCTGCCAGCCTCTGCGACAGCCGCCTATGCGCCGGAGAGATTGTCCAGCCCGCCCAGCAGCAACAGCAGCAGCGCCTTCTGCACATGCATCCGATTCTCCGCCTGGTCAAACACAATCGACTGCGGTCCATCCAGCACAGCGTCCGTCACCTCCGCGCCACGCCGCGCCGGCAGGCAGTGCATAAACACCGCATGGCTGCTCGCCCGCGCCATCATCGCCTCATTCACCTGAAACGGCCGGAAGATCGGCGCGCGCTTCGTCGATTCGTGCTCGAAGCCCATGCTCACGCACACATCCGTGTACACCGCATCGGCATCCTCGACGCCCGCCATCGGATCCTGTGTCAGCCGGATCGCGCACCCATTCTCTTCCGCAATCTCGCGCGCCCGCGTCACGATTTCAATATCCGGCGAATAACCGCGCGGCGTCGCCACCGTCACATTCGCGCCCAGTTGCGCACCGGCCAGCATCAGCGAATGGCAAACGTTATTGCCATCGCCCACATACGTGAAGTTCAGCTTCTCCACCGTGCCGAAATGCTCCTCCAGCGTCATGAAATCCGCCAGCGCCTGGCAGGGATGCTCAAAATCCGACAGCGCATTCACCACTGGCACTCTCGCATGCGTCGCCATCTCCGTGATCGTGTCGTGCGCATACGTCCGCAGCACAATCACATCCACCCACCGTTCCACATTCCGCGCCACATCCGCAATCGACTCGCGCTCGCCCAGCGGTGAATTCGTCTGGTCGAAAAACACTGCGTTCCCGCCCAGCGTATTGATTCCAGCCTCAAAACTCAGCCGCGTGCGCAGACTCGCTTTCTCAAACATCAGCACCATCTGCTTCGCGTCCAGCGCATGCCGATACGCTCGCGGATTCCGCTTCACGTCATGCCCAATTTTCAGAATTGCCCGCGTCTCCGCGCTCGTCAGATTGCTGATCGAACACAAGTCCTCGCCCTTCAGCCGCGCAATCGCCGCCGCAATATCCACGTCCTTGCTCACATTCACCTCCGGCGCCAGATCGCGCACCAGCGTCTCACTGCCCATCGTCGTTTCCTCCCGTCGCCGTCACTTCGTTCAGCACAGAATCCAGCGCCGCAATCGCTTCGTCAATGTGCGCGCGAGTCACCACCAGCGGCGGCAGGAAGCGCAACACCGTCTCGCTCGTGCAATTCAGCAGAATCCGCCGCTCCAGCATCTTCTTCACCACCTGCTTCGCCACGGCAGCATCGTTCAACTCCGCAGCCACCATCAGCCCCAGGCCGCGCACTTCCACAATCCCTGTGTGCCGCGCCTGCAACTCGCGCAGCCGCTGCTGAAAATATCCGCCAACCGTCGCTGCATGTGCCAGCAACCCGTCGCGCTCCATCGTATCGATCACCGCAATCGCCACCGCGCACGCCAGCGGCCCGCCGCCAAACGTCGTCCCGTGCATCCCCGGATGAATCGCGCGCGCCACTTCATTCGTACACACAATCGCGCCCAGCGGAATCCCGCCCGCCAGCGGCTTGGCAATCGTAGTCACATCCGGCAGAATCCCCAGATGCTGATACCCGAACCACTTTCCCGTGCGGCCCATCCCGGCCTGAATCTCATCCACCACCAGCAGCGCGCCCGATTCGCGCGTCAGCTCGCGCGCCGTCGCGGCAAACTCCGCCGAAAGCGGGCGAATCCCGCCCTCACCCTGAATCGACTCCACCAGCACCGCGCACACGTCGCTCGAAAACTTCGCGCGCAGGTCGTCTACATCATTGAATCGCACAAACTCCACGCCCGGCATCACAGGCTCAAATGGCTCGCGATATTTCCGCTTGTGTGTCGTCGCCACGGAGCCAAACGTGCGCCCGTGAAAGCTCTGCTCCACGGCCAGAAACTTCGTTCCAATCTCTCTGCCTTCGCTGCGCAACATCCCCGCATGAGCCCGCGCAAACTTCAGCGCACCCTCCCACGCTTCCGTGCCGGTATTGGCAAAGAACACGCGATCCAGCCCCGTACGCTCCACCAGCCGCTCGGCCAGCTCCGCCTGCCCGCGATGGAAATACAGATTCGACGTGTGAATCAGCCTGCGGCTCTGCTCCACAATCGCCCGCTCAATCGCCGGATGCGCATACCCCAGCGCATTCACGCCAATTCCGCTCAGCAGGTCCAGATACCGCTCGCCGTACTCATCGATCAGATGCACGCCCTCGCCGCGCTCAAACACCACCGCATTCCGCTCATACGTCGGCACCAGCAGCTTCGCCTCCGCCGCCTGCAACTCTTCCAACATCGACTTCGCTACGACACTCATGCCACCATCACCTCGGTTCCTTCTTCAATCCTCGCCGAACAAAGCTCCGGCAGTCGAGCCGCCGCCGCCGCTGGCAGAATCCTCACCCGCTTCACCCCGTGCAACAGCGCCTCGCGACACGCACCCAGCTTCGGCAGCATCCCGCCGGAGATCACCGCCGTCCGCGTCATCTCCGCAATCTGATCAATGCTCAGCCAGCGCAATACCTCGCCATCTGCGCCGCGCACGCCCGGCACATCCGTCAGATACACCAGCGCATCCGCCTTCACGCTGCGCGCGCACGCAGCCGCCATCTCGTCGGCATTCACGTTGTAATACTCCCCGTCAAATCCAAGCGCCACCGGAGCCAGTACCGGCACGCCACGCAACCCCCAGATCGCCTCCATCCATCGCGGATCGCTCGACGCAATCTCACCCACAAATCCCAGGTCCGGCTCCATGCGTTTCCGCCGCGCGCGAAACTGCATTCCATCCCCGCCACACATCCCCACCGCCGCCTGTCCCACTCCCGCCAGCGCCGCGACCAGACGCTTGTTCACCTCGCCGGCAAAAACCATCAGCGCCACGTCGCGCGTCTTTGCGTCCGTCACGCGCAGCCCGTCGCGAAACTCGCTCCTGTGCCCCATCGCTTCCAGCGCGCGCGTCAACTGCACGCCTCCGCCATGCACCACCGCCACCTGGTGCCCTGCGCGAACCATCGCCGCAATCGCCTTCACGCTTCCCATCAGCAACTCATCGTCAACGAGGCCAGCGCCGCCCAGCTTCACCACAAATCTCATTCCAGGCCCTCCGCCTCGCGCCAGCCCATCATCACGTTCAGGTTCTGCACCGCCTGCCCCGATGCGCCCTTCAGCAAATTGTCCAGGCAGCTCACAATCACCACGCGCCGCCCATCCGGCGCAACCCGCCAGCCCACGTCGCAGTAGTTTGTCCGCGCCACAAACTGAATCTCCGGCAGGCTCGCGCCGCGCAGCCGCACCATCGGGCTGCCCGCGTAAAACCTCTCGTAAATCGCTGCAATCTCCTCCTGCATCATCGCGCGTTTCAGCCGCGCATAGCTCGTCGCCAGAATCCCGCGCGCAATCGGAAGCAGATGCGGCGTAAACGTCATCGACTCCCGCCCAATCCCCAACTGCTCCAGCAGCTCGCCCACGTGCCGATGCGTAAACACTCCATACGCCGACAGATTCTCCGCCGCGTGCATGAAGTGTGTCGTCGCCGTCGCAGCCTTGCCCGCGCCGCTCACGCCGCTCTTCGCATCGCAGATCACGCCCGCATCCACGTCCACCACACCGGCGGCCATCAGCGGTTTCAGCGCCAGAATCGCCGCCGTCGCGTAGCATCCCGGATTGGCCACAATCCTCGCGCCGTGAATCCGCTCGCGATGCAGCTCCGGCATCCCGTAAACAGCCTCGCGCTGCACCGCCGCCGCGCTCGCCGCATCCGCGTCCTCAAATTCATACACCGCGCGATTCTCCGCCTCGTCCAGCCGCCACGCGCCGCTCAGGTCGATCACGCGCAGCCCGCGCGCGGCAGCCTCCGGAACCAGCTCGCGCGCGCTCTCATGCGGCGTCGCCAGAAACAGAACTTCCACGTTGCGCTCGCTCAGTGTCTCCCACGAGAATGGCTCGACGAGAATCTGCCCCGTCCCGCTCGCGTCCTCCAGCGCCGGATGCAGCGCGCCAATCCTGCCTCCCGCAGTCTTCGCGCGCGCCATCAGCACGGGCCGCGCGCTCTGCAATCGCGGATGCCGAACCAGCAGACGCACCAGCTCCGCGCCCGTGTATCCGCTCACGCCCATCACCGCCGTCTTCACTGCCGCGCTCATCCTTCCAACATCCTCTTCAATCGCTTCGTCACTTCGCCCGCCAGTTGCGGCGTCGGACACACCAGCAGCACCGTGTCGTCGCCCGCAATCGTTCCCACAATCTCCGCCCAGTCCTCGTAATCCAGCGACGCCGCCACCGGCTGCGCCCCGCCCATCACCGTCCGGATCACCACCTGATTCATCGCCTGGTCACAGCGCAGCCCAAAGCTGTCCAACACCTCATCCACGCTCGGCGGGCGATCATCCAGCGCCACCGGCGCGGCTCCGTTCCCATTCGCAAACGTATATCCATCCGGACCCTTCATCAGGTGCAGTTCGTGCATATCGCGCGACAGCGTCGCCTGCGTCACCACCAGCCCGCGCCGCCTCAGCTTGCGCCGCAGTTCATCCTGGCTCTGGATCGCCGTGCTGCTCACCAATTCCCGGATCGCATTGTGTCTTTCCAGCTTCATCTTCGCCTGAAATTCGCTCTTTCTGCTGCGCCGAAGAGAAGTCTCTGCCGGACACTTGCATAAATATACGCGACTATGTATAAATATGCAAAGCGTTGCGCACGTAATTTTCCCATCGGTTATGGATCGCTTTCGCCTCTTGCGGTCTGCGCCGGAGGCCTATCTTTATCCCATGCGCTGCGCTGGAATTTCGTAGAGAAAAGGTCGTACCATCATTTATGGACTGGCGCAATTCTTCTTCGCAATCCTCTGCTTCCGCTGCGCGTTCTGCCGCCCCGTACTCCTATCCCACGCTCATTGATCCGCGCTTTGACTCCGACTCCTGCGGCGTCGGCTTCATCGCCCATCTCTCCGGCGAACCCTCCCACGCGATCCTGCGCCACGGCCTCACCGCGCTCTCGCGCCTGGAGCATCGCGGAGCCGTCGCCGCAGACGGCAAATCCAGCGACGGCGTCGGCCTCATGACCGCCATCCCGCGCGATTTTCTGCTTGCCTCCGCCGGTGTTTCGCTCACCGCCAGCCAGCCGCTCGGCGTCGTCGTCGCCTTTCTGCCGGAGCCGGACTCCGCCTCGCGCGCGCAACTCGATCAGGCCCTCATCGCGCAGCGCATGACCATCCTTGCCTGGCGCACCGTACCCATCCGCACCGAGGCTCTCGGCACCATCGCCGCCTCGTCCATGCCGCGCATCTGGCAGGTGCTCGTCACCTCCGACGACCCCGCCGAATTCGACCGCAGGCTTTATCTCGCGCGCAAACACTTCGAGCGTTCCCAGGCCACCGGCTACGTCGTCAGCTCCTCGTCCTCGACCATGATCTACAAAGCCCTCTGCGCCGGTCGCCTGCTCGCCGATTTTTACCCCGACCTCGCCGACCCCGCCTACGTCACGCCCTTCGTCGTTTTCCATCAGCGTTACGCCACCAACGTCCTGCCCTCGTGGGATCGCGCGCAGCCCTTCCGCGCGCTTGCTCACAACGGCGAGATCAACACCATCTGGGGCAACCGCTCGCGCATGGAAGCCCGCGCCGCCACCCTGCCGCTCGACCTCTACCCCATCCTCACCACCGGCGGCTCAGACTCCACTTCGCTCGACGAGGTCGCCGAGCTGCTTTCGCAGAATGGCCGCTCCGTCGCCGAGGCTCTGCGCATGCTCGTTCCGCCGGCCAACCACGGCAATCGCTCCTCGTTCCTCCAGTACAGCGGCGACTGCGTCGAGCCGTGGGACGGTCCCGCTGCGCTTGCGTTTTCCGACGGTCGCCAGGTCGGAGCCATCCTCGATCGCAACGGCCTGCGCCCCTGCCGCTTCTCGCTCGCCGACGATGGACTCGTCTACGCTGGCTCCGAAGCCGGCCTCATCGACATGGACCCCGAGCGTGTCATCCACTCCGGCCGTCTCGGTCCCGGCCAGATGATCCTCGCCGACCTCGAAACCCACGAATTCCTCGAAAACGACGATCTGCTCGCGCGCTTTGACGCCGCCGGAAACTACCAGGATCTCGTACAGCGGGACACACCTCTCGTCGCCGACAATCCCACCCTGCCTCTCGACTCCACCGAACTCAACCGCCTCCAGCACCGCTTCGGATACAGCCGCGAAGACGTGCGCATGATCCTCGCGCCCATGGCCACCGAGGGCAAGGATGCCGTCTGGTCGATGGGTGATGACACGCCCATCGCCGCGTTGGCCCGCGCCCCGCGCTCGCTCTATGCTTACTTCCGTCAGCGCTTCGCTCAGGTCACCAATCCTCCCATCGATCCGCTGCGCGAGGCCGTCGTCCTTCAGATGCACACGCGCCTTGGTCCCTGGCCTCACATTCTGGAGCGCCGCGAGCCGTTGCCCGGCCTTTCGCTGGCCTCGCCGCTGCTCTCGCTCGCGCAGATGGATCGTCTCGGCCAGCGCCGTTATCCTCACTCCGCCGATCTGCCCATGGAGATTCTCGATTGCCTGTTCCCAGCCGAGGACTCGCTGGAATCCGGTCTCGATCAGCTCACGCGCTCCGCCGTCGAACAGGTCGCGCAGGGCGCGAAGATTCTCCTGCTCACTGACCGCGCAGCCTCGTCCGCGCTTCTGCCCATTCCCATGGCCATGGCCGTCGGAGCCGTCCATCGCCGCCTCATTCAGGAGGGAATCCGCGCCGAAGTCGGCCTCGCCGTCGAGGCCGGCGACTGCCGCGAAATCCATCACGTCGCCGTCCTGCTCGGCATGGGCGCGGGAGCCATATGCCCCTGGCTCGCCATCGAAACCGCCCTCGCCGTCCAGCCCGAAACCGGCGAAAAAAATCTTCTCCACGCGCTCGAACTCGGCCTCGCCAAAGTCATGTCGAAGATGGGCATCAGCGTCGTGGACAGCTATCGCGGCGCTCACCTCTTTGACATCCTCGGCCTCGCCGCCGAGGTCACGCAAAAATGCTTCTCCGGCGCGCCGTCCCCGCTCGGCGGCGTTGACTTCGCGCCGCTGGAAAAACTCATCCGCGCAAGCTGGCGCGACGATTCCGTCGTTTCCAGCGATGCGGCCACAAGTGAGACAAACGCGCCGCAGCCCGACTCGCTCGTCACCTCCATCGCGCGCCCGCCCGTCGCCGCGCGCGATCTGCCGGACTATGGCTTCATCCGCTTCCGCAAGGCCGACGAGGCCGAGTCCCACGCCTGGCAGCCGACCACCGTCCGCGCGCTCCAGTCCGTTGTCGGCTCCACCAAACAAGGCGCCGCGCTCGCGCTCGCTCCATGGTCCTCCTTCGCCGAACAGGCAAGGGAAGCGCAGCCCGCCAACCTCCGCGACCTGCTCGAAATTCGTCCCGCCGGTCCGGAACTCGCCCTCGACACTGTCGAGCCAACCGGTGCCATCGTGCGCACCTTCATCGCCTCAGCCATGAGCTTCGGCTCGCTCTCGCCAGAGGCGCACCAGACCATCACCCAGGGCATGAACCTCATCGGCGCGCGCTCCAACACCGGCGAAGGTGGCGAAGATCCCGCCGTCTACTCGCCCATCGACGGCGCGCCCTCGCTGCTCAATAACAAAATCAAACAGGTCGCCAGCGGACGCTTCGGCGTCACCGCTGAATACCTCATCCACGCCGAAGAGATCGAAATCAAAATCGCACAGGGCGCCAAGCCCGGCGAAGGCGGCCAGCTTCCCGGCCACAAGGTCACCGAGCTGATCGCGCGCCTGCGTCACGCCCAGCCCGGCATGCAGCTCATCTCCCCGCCGCCGCACCACGACATTTACTCCATCGAAGACCTCGCGCAGCTCATCTACGACCTCAAGCGCGTCAACCCGGAGGCCGCCGTCGGCGTCAAGCTCGTCTCCGAGTGCGGCGTCGGCACCATCGCCGCCGGCGTCGCCAAGGCTTACGCCGACTACATCGTCATCGCCGGCCACTCCGGTGGCACCGGCGCATCGCCGCTCTCCAGCATCAAATATGCCGGTGACCCCTGGGAACTCGGCCTCGCCGAAGCCCAGCAGGTTCTCGTCCACAACGGCTTGCGCGGTCGCGTCCGCCTGCGCACCGACGGCGGCCTGCGCACCGCCCGCGACATTCTCATCGCCGCCCTGCTCGGTGCCGATGAGTTCGCCTTCGGCACCGCCGTCCTCGTCGCGCTGGGCTGCGACATGGCCCGCCAGTGCCACCTCAACACCTGCCCCACCGGCATCGCCACCCAGCGCCCGGAACTCCGCGCCAAATTCCGCGGCAAGCCCGAACACATCGTACGCTTCTGCGAAGAACTGGCTACCGAACTGCGACAGTTGCTGGCCACTCTCGGCCTGCCCTCGCTCGCCTCGGCCACCGGACGCACTGACCTGCTCGAACAGATCCGCTTCGACGGCGCGCTCGATCTCTCACCCGTCCTCGCCGCCGCGCGCATCGCTGCGGAAACCGGCACCGCCATCCGCTGGATGGGCGCGCGCAACGACCGTCCCGAAGACCGTCCCGCGCTCGACGACGCCTGGGTCGAACCCGCGCTCGCTGCCTGGCGCACGAACCAGCCATACTCGCTCACCACGCGCATCACCAACGAGGACCGGACCATCGGCGCGCGCCTCGCCGGCAAACTCGCCCGGCTTCGTACGCAGAATCCCGCAGCCACCGGCGCGCCGCTCGTCTTCCACACGCGCGGCACCGTCGGCCAGTCCTTCGCTGCATTCGCCGTCTCCGGCATGACCCTCCGCCACGACGGCCTCGCCAACGACTTCGTCGGCAAGGGCCTCAGCGGCGGCGAAATCATCCTTCGCCCCGAGGGTCGAGCTTCGCGCGAAAGCACGCGCCACGTCATCCTCGGCAACGTCGCCCTCTACGGCGCAACCTCCGGCTCGCTCTTCGCCGCCGGTCGCGCCGGCGAACGCTTCGCCGTCCGCAACTCCGGCGCTCTGGCCATCGTCGAGGGCTGCGGCGACCACGGCTGCGAATACATGACCGGCGGACTCGCCGTCATTCTCGGCGACACCGGCATCAACTTCGGCGCAGGCATGACCGGCGGCCTCGCCTGGATATACGACGACAAGGCATCCTTCATCGAAGACGGCCTCTACCACCGTGATTTCCTCGTCGCCGAACGCTACCTCGACCTCGACTTCGCCGCCCAGCGCTCCATCCGCGAACTGGTCGAGCTGCACGTCGCCAAAACCGACAGCGCCTGCGGCAAAGTCCTGCTCACGCGCTGGGACGAACTGGCTCGAAACCTCATCCGCGTCACCCCCAAATCCTGACGATCAGCTGTCAGGGGTCAGTCAGCATGGATCAGTCAGTCGTCAGGGATGAGTCCGGGGTCAGGGATCAATCGTCAGGGATCAGTCGGCATTAGCACACCCGGCTCTTCCGTTGCCTTTGACGTTGTTCTTTCTGTCGCCATTCCCAAACGGAAACGGCCATTCGCTGGCGTCCTCCCGCAGCCCAGGCTGCCCATCCAGGCTTCCGCCTGGTCGGGAAACAATGCTCGACGGTGCAAACAGGGCTTCCGGCAGAGTCGGCTCCGTTCAGGAGCCGACTCTCTCAAACATGCCAGTCGGAAGGCCATCGATGCTGGTCGCATTCTTCTGGCGGCGATATTCTTCCAGCCCGGTTTCGCCCTTCGCCTCGGCCCATCGTGTCAGTTGATCTCGCTCGTCGACATAGTCATAGAGCGGCACATTCATCCCGCACGATGTCTGCACCAGTCCCACATCCAAATGCACCATCTGGCGCGCGCCAGGAACCTCGATGCCACCATACCAGGCAGCCAGCAGATGGGCATACTCCGCGCTGCAACGCGCCAGGACGCGCCCACGTCCGTAGAGCCGCAGAATCTGCGGTCCGCCTTCGAACGCACAGAACATCAGCGTCAGCCGACCATCGGCCAGCAGATGCGCAGCCGTTTCGTTCCCGCTTCCCGTCCGATCCAGATAGATCACCGTGCGGTCATCCACAACGCGCAAAGCGGCCACATCGCGCGGGGAAACGTTCACCCGCCCATGCGAGCATGCTGAGGCGTTGAAGAAAATGTGCTGCTGCGCGATAAACTCGCGATGATCCGGCTCAATTCGCTCGAACTGTTTGCCCATGCGAATTATTGTACCCAGATAGCAAGTCGCGTTTGGCTTCCGGGTCAATTCCACTCGGTTGGCCAGTTCTCCGGCTTCCAACTGCCCGGGGATTGGCGGACGAAGCCGGGTCAATCCGCTCTGGAATCGTCACTCGAACAGATCGCCATTTCTTCAGCCCAAAAACGCGGGTTCCTTCCCGCAACCTCCTGCCGGTTTCGGTGTCTAATTGGGTGAGAGTCGCCCCGGTCTGCCGGAACGGCTTCATGGGTTTGCATTTTTCCGTATCGAGGATTCCATGCGTAGATTTCGTTCATGCGCAATTATTTTTGCCGCCATCGTTTTCCTGGTTGCGCAGGCCCATCCGGTCGCTGCTCAAAGCGCTCCCGCCAACTCCGACGGGCAGATCGAGATGAATGTTGTTCACGCGCTCGACGCCGCCGACCAACTCAAGCCCGACTGGATCACCGCGACCACCGTGCAGGGCGTCGTCACGCTCTCCGGCACTTCGACCAGTGCGGCCAACAAGGCACTCGCCGCCACGCTCGCCAGCCAAGTCGCAGGCGTCAGCAAGGTCGTCAACAACCTGACAGTCGGCAATCCCCAGCAGGCCGGTGGACAGCCGACGACTGGTGCGCAGCCGGGCGAGTCGGCTCAGCAGAACGGCCCGGACATGCAGGCTGAGGATTCCGCCGGGCTGCCGACCAATGGGCAGTCTCCCGACCAGAACGCAAATCAGTTCCCGGCCCAGCCCGCCGCCAATCAGCCTTCCAATCCAGCCAACGGCGGCTATGATCCCGCGCCTGGCGGCGCTGGTGCCTACGGCGCGCGGCCAGGCTACCCGGCGGCGCAGGGCTACCAGTCGAATCAGCCCTATCAGCAGCAATATCCGGCCGGTCCGGAGCCGCCGCGCACCCCCGTCACGCTGGAGCAGGGTACAGCTCTCGTCGTCCGCACCAGCCAATCCGTCTCCAGCCAGATGGCCCAGCCCGGAACACCCATAGATTTCGTCGCCGCTCGTGATGTCTACTCCGGCGGTGTGCTCGCCATCCCGCGCGGAGCCACAATTCACGGCGAGGTGACCGATGTCCGCAAGGCGGGCACACTCACCGGCCACGCCGAACTCGCCCTGAAACTCGACGACGTACAGCTTGAGGGCAACAGCTACCCGATTGATGCCAACCTGTTCAAAGTCAAAAGCCCCGGCAAAGGCGGTCGCACCGCCGTCAGCGCCTTCGGCGGAGCCTTGCTCGGCGCGCTCGTTGGCGGAGCCTTCGGCGGCGGCACTGGCGCGCTCGTCGGCGGCACGGCCGGCGGACTAGGCGGCACGGCTGCCTCGGCCATGTCCCAGGGTCCGCAGGTTTGGATACCCTCTGAAGCCATGATGACCTTCCACCTGTCTACGCCGCTCACCGTCACTCCGGTCAGCCGCGCCGAAGCCCAGCGTCTGGCCTCCGCCGCGCCCGGCATGGCCAGCCCCACACTTCACCGCCGCGGCGAATACCCACAGCCCGCGCCAGTCGTCTACCCCTACGGATTCTATAGCGGCTATTACCCGGGTTATTACCCCGGCTACTACGCGCCCGCGCCCGGCGTCTACTTTGGTCGCGTCTGGTAATCGCCCACCCATCCTCACTTCCACGTTTCCCTTGCGCCTCCAGCGGCGCTACCAGCCGAGGATGTAGGCGAAGATCAGCGGGGCCACTATTGTCGCGTCTGATTCAATGATGAACTTCGGCGTGTCGATCCCCAGCTTGCCCCATGTAATCTTCTCGTTCGGCACAGCGCCGGAGTACGAGCCATAGCTCGTCGTCGAATCCGAAATCTGGCAGAAGTAGGCCCACAGCGGCACATCCTCGCGCTGCAAATCCTGATGCAGCATCGGCACCACGCAGATCGGAAAATCCCCGGCAATCCCACCCGCAATCTGGAAGAACCCAAGCGGCGTCTCCGCCGTCGTCCTCGTGTAGAACTCCGCCAGCTCCATCATGTATTCAATGCCCGTGCGCACCGTATGCACATGCTTCACGTCGCCGCTGATGCAGTGCCCGGCGTACATGTTTCCGAGCGTCGAATCCTCCCACCCCGGCACGAACATCGGCAGATTGCGCTCGGCCGCCGCCAGCAGCCAGCTATTCTTCGGGTCAATCTGATACGACCCCTTCAACTCGCCCGACAGCAGAATCCGATACATGAACTGATGCGGAAACAACCGCTCGCCCGCCGCGTCGGCGCGCATCCACTCCTTCAGCACCACGGCCTCGATTCGCCGCATCGCCTCCATCTCCGGAATGCACGTATCCGTTACCCGGTTCATGTGTCGCTCCAGCAGCTTCTGCTCGTCCTCCGGCGTCAGGTCGCGATAGTTCGGCACGCGCTCATAGAAATCGTGCGCCACCAGGTTGAAGACATCCTCTTCCAGATTCGCACCCGTGCAGGTGATCGCATGCACCTTGCCCTGGCGAATCATCTCCGCCAGCGACAGTCCCAGCTCCGCCGTGCTCATCGCCCCGCCCATCGTCAGAAACATCTTCCCGCCGCCGTCGATCAGCTTCACATAACCTTCGGCCGCATCGATCAGCGAAGCCGCATTGAAATGACGATAGTGGTGCTTCAGAAAATCCTTCACAGACACAAATAGCTCTCCCGTCCAAACTCAGCTTCCACTATTATTCCAGATTCACGAGGACGCAACTGTTCCCTTGCGTCCTCACCATCGCACAACCGCAACCACCGGGAGCGCCAAAAAAGTCCGTGGCGCGGCATCAGCCGCGCGGCTGCTCCGGAGCCAGATTGGCGGGACTGTTTTACCGGGGATTGATGCGAACGCCCATTCCGTTCAGCCTGCTCCTGGCCTGAACAGCCTCCGGCGTCTGCGGATAGCGATGAATCAGCGCACGGTACTCGCGAACTCCCGCCTCGCGCTGGCCCAGCGTGATCAGCGCCTGGCCCTTGCGCAACTGCGCCGCCGGAGCCTTCACGTTTCCGCTGAAGTTGTTCAGCACGGCGTTGTCATAGCGGATCGTGCCCTTGTAATCGTGCTGCCGAAAGGCGATTTCACCCAGGTAGTACTCGGCGTTGCCAGCCAGATTGTCGTTGGGGTAGTACTGCGCCACCGCGCCAAACTCGGACTGCGCCGCTTCGTAGTGCGCCGCGTTGAAGTCGCGCAGCCCCCCAAGATAGGTCTCGCGCAAGGGCGGCGTCTGCGAAGCAGCAGCCTGCGAAGCCGAAGCCTGTGGCACGCCCGTCGCCGACGGAGCCGCATCCGGCGTTCCAGCGCCCGGCTGATTCGCCGCACCGTTCGGACCGGCCACGCCATTCGGATTTGCAGCGCCCGGCTGGCTGGCGTCACCTGGCTGGCCCGCATCGCCCGGCTGCTGCGCTGGCTGTTGCGGAGCCGTCTGCGCCTGCACTGTCTGAATCTCTGATTGCAGCGTCTGCAACTGCGTCTCCAGCTTGCCCAGCCTCGTCTTCAACTCGTCAATTGAGTCGTTCATCGTCTGCACCTGGCCGGAGACGGTGTCCATCTTGCCGTTGGTCGCGTCGGCCTGCGCATTCAGCTTCTGCTGCATCGCGTTCAGAGCCGTGCTCATCTGTGCCACGTTGGCCGTGCTTTGCTGCACCAGATTTTCCATCTGGCCGAAGTGCGAATCCACTGTCGATTGCAGCCGCTGCACCATCTCCACCAACTGCTGCACCTGCGTCTGAATCTGAATGATCTCCTTGGACGCCGCGTGCGCGGGAACTGCGGGCAGCGCCAGCAGCAGGGTGCCCGTGAGGATCATGCGAAACCGTTGTGTGCCAGCCATGGACGTTCTCTCAATCTCTTCGTATTTGCGCCACTCCGGCAGCGCCGCCTCAGCTTGCTTGCTGTGGGCTGCCTGCCGGAGTGGCTGTTCTCAGTATAGATTTACTTTTCGCTGCCCAGGCTTCAGTTGCCCGCCGAGCCGTCGATTGAGAAGCCCGCGCGGCGATTCTGCTGCCAGCAGGATTCCGTCTCTTCCGTGCAGAACGGACGCTCCTTGCCATAGCTCACCACGCGCAGCCGATTCGGCGCCACGCCATCCTGCGTCAGAATCTTCTTCGCCGCATTGGCCCGGCTTTCGCCCAGTGTCAGGTTGTACTCGTTCGATCCCCGATCATCGCAGTAGCCGCCGATCAGTACCTTGATGTCGGGATGCGCAGCCAGGAACGCCGCCGCCTTCGACAGGACGCTGTTGTCGCTCGTGCGCACGTCATAGCTGTCGTAGTCGAAGAAGATGTCCTGCACGTTGGCCTTGAACATCTGCTCCTCGGTCATGGTCTGGTTGTTCTCCGGCACGGCCACGGCGGCCTGCGCCGGGTTCACCGTCACCGTTGCCGTCGCGTCCGCGCTGCCGCCGTCGCCGCGGGCGGTCAGGTGATAGGTCGTCGTCTCGGTCGGCGTCACGGTCTTCACGCCCACACTTGGCACGGTGCCGATGCCGTCAATCGTCACCGAGTTTGCATCGGTTGTCTTCCAGCTCAGCACCACCTGATCGCCCGCCGTGATTGTCGAGGGTGTTGCCGTCAGTTGCGCCACCGGAGACGGCGCGGTCGCCACCGGGGCGGTCGCCGCCTGTGGTGCGGGTTTCTTTTTGCATCCGGCAATCACTGCCAGGGAAAGGGTTATCGCAAGAATCGGAAGAATCTGCCTGCGTGTCATCGGGGTCGTGCTCCTTCTGAAGGGTTAAGGGTGAAATGAGTCTGCAGTTTTTGCAGGGGCTTTATTATTTCCAGCTCCAGTTCGGCATGAAGTCCTTGCCGGTCTGAGTCAGTTTTTGTTGTTCTGTCCCATCGGCGAGCATCGTCCACAGCGACGTGCGACCGTTGATGGATCGTTCAAAGACGAGATGCCGACCATCCGGCGACCAGCTCGGGAAATCGTTGCTACCGGAGTCATGCGTCAGTTGCAGCCAGCGTAGCGAGGCAATGTCCATCACGTAAATATCCTGCCCGCCCGGCGCGCCGGGGCCGTATTTGCGGTTCCAGCTAAAGGCCAGAAACTGTCCGTTCGGCGACCACGAAGGTGAGATCGCATAGCCGCCGTCGGTCATACGCTGCACGTTGCCGCCGTCGGTGTCCATGATGTAAATCTGCGGCAGTCCGGTCCGTCCGCTCACCCAGGCAATCTGCGCATTCGTTCGCGGATTCCACACCGGCGAAACATCCGGCCCGCGAAAGGCAGTCAGTTTCTTCAGGTTGCCGCCGTTCGTGTCGCAGGTCCAGATATCCGGGTCGCCGGAGCGCGACGAGGAGAACGCGATGTGCTGGCCGTCGCTGGACCAGGCGGGAGACAGATTGCTGCCGCCCTGCACTCCGGGTCGAAACGCGACGAAACGTCCCAGATCGAACGAATACATGCGAATGGACCAGCCGGAGTTCCCCAGAGATGCAAATGCCAACCGGCTATTATCTGGCGAGATGCGCGGCGAAAGCGAAAGGATGCCCGAGCGGACGACCTGATGCTGATTTTCTCCGTCGTAGTCCATCGCCCAAATCTGTTTGCTGCCCCCGCGGGCGCTCACAAAATAGATCTTGCTTTCGGCAATCCCGCGCACCCCGCCGCCCAGCGCGCCAATGATGTCGTCGGCAAACTGATGCGCCAGACTTCGCGCCTGGTCGTCGTTCGCGTCGCCAGAGTACTGCTTCGTCAGGATCGGTGCGGTGCCTGTGTTGCGATCATCCTGAAGCCAGCCATAGACGACCAGATGACCAGCCGTCGCCGACAGCGCGCCGTAAGCCACAAACGCGGCATTCGCCGGTGCCGCGGCCCACTGCGCCAGATTGATCTCCTGTGGAGAGCCGGGCGTGGCCGTCGGAGCCATGCTCTGCGCCACCATGTCGAAGATGCCCGCGCTGCTCAGATCGTGGAAGAGCGTCGCGTCAAACGTCGCCTTCATCACCGGCGTCTGCGGATCGTTGCCCACCGGCTTCATCCCCGCCGCCGCCAGCCGGATGCGCTGATTTCCGGCGGGAATGTTGCTGCCGATATGCACCCAGTCCTGCGCGTGCGCAGCGACACTGACGAAGCCAAGAATCGCGACAGCAGCCCACGATAGACCTGCGGCTCTGAGCGTGCGACGGAAACGAACGAGAGGAGTCATGCAGGGTTATCCTTTTCAGCGGCTGGCCAGAGCCGATTTCGGCACAATCCAAAACGTCAGTGAATCAATACTCACAATAATAAGAAACATGGAGCGGTCCGTCGGTTACAGGCGAAGGCAGTGGACCGAAGGAGTCAACCCTTTGCGCCGCGCGCAGACAGGCCTGGTCGAGCGTCGGACTGCCGCTCGATCGGTCCATGCGAATCTCCGTCGGGCTGCCGTCGCGCCGGATCGTGAACAGAATGTAGGCCTGCGCGCCCTTGGCCGTGCGCGGGTCAATCTCCCCGCGATACAGGCTTTGCAGCATGCGCCGCTTGATGTTCTCCACATAGAACGGATAGTTGAAGCCGCGCGTGCCGGAGGTCACCGAAACCGGCCCGTCGGTCGTCGCCGTGACGGAGCGCTCCATCTGCGATCCAGCCTGCTCGCCGTAGGCCGCGCGGTTCTGCTGCACCTGCTTGTTGTAAGGATTGGACTGCGGCAGCGGCAGGGGCAGCGGCAAATGCTTCGTCTGCTCCTGCTGCTTCTGCGCCAGTTTCTTCGGTGCCGTCACCTTCGTCGCAATTGGAATCGCGTCCTGGTCCTGCGCCGCCTTTGCGCGGGCCGATGGCGGAGCCGGTGCCTGGCTCGGCGTCTCCGTCGCCAGCACGTTGTCGTTCGGCTTCTGGTCGGCAGGTAGCGGGATCGCATTCGAGACAAGCTGCACCGCCACCGCCCCACCGGCATCATCGCTGCCCCAGTTGTTGTGGGACCACCAGCCGTGGATCAGCGCCCAGGCGACCACCGTCCCGGCCAGCGCGGCATGCGCCGCCACCGCGGCCATCATCGGTCGTCCCAGCCTGTCGGTTCCGGGTCCAGCGGTTCGGCTTGTGTAGATCGTCGCGCTCATGGAGCATTCATTTGCGATTCCGTTGCGATTCCCTCGCAGCGAATTTCCATCGTTCCCGCCTCACGGCGTGCTGGTTCCGTTCGAGTTCAGCGGCTGCGTCACAATGCTGATATTGGTGATGCCCGCCTGCTTGATCGCGTCCATCACCGTGGCAAATGCTCCAAACGGCACGCGCTCATCGGCGCGCAGATAGATAATCTGCTTCGAAGGGTCGGTGTTCTGCTCGTGCAGGCGCTGGGCCAGATCATGCAGGTTCACCGGCTGATCGCCCAGATACACCTCCTGATCGCGCGTCACCGTCACCACCAGCCGCGGCACCGTAATCTCGCGGACCGTCCGCGTCTTCGGCACCGAAACCTCAATGCCCGATTGCAGGACCGGCGCGGTAATCATGAAGATCACCAGCAGCACCAGCACCACGTCCACCAGCGGCGTGATGTTGATCTCGGCCAGCGAGGTCTGCGTGCGTCCTTTCGCGCTGGTAAAGGCCATGGCTACGCCTCGCGCTCCGGGTTGCGCAGGTCCGGGTTGCGCAGTTCGGGGCCGCGCCCAGTCGTTGCTGCCGCCGCGCCGCGCTGTGGAATTTCTTCGAGCGAGTTCAGAAGCTCGCGCGCGAAGTCGTCGATGCCCGAAGCAAAGGCGCGCAGCCGCGCCGTGAACTGGTTGTACGCAACGCCCGCCGGCACCGCGACAAAAATCCCCGCCGCCGTCGTAATCAGCGCCTCGGAGATGCCCGGAGCCACCGCGCGCAGCGTGGCCGACCCTGCCGTGCCCAGCCCGTGAAACGCATCGACAACGCCCATCACCGTGCCGAAGAGTCCGACGAAGGTGCTGGTCGAAGCAATCGTCGCGAGCCACGTCAGCCTTTGCTCCATGCGCGTCAGCGCCTCGCTGCTGGCCGTCTGCGCGGCGCGCTCCAGCGGAGTGATGTTGCGCGGCGGCCCATAGCCGCCCGTCTGTCGCTTATAGGCCTCATACACTTCGTCGAAGACGGCGGCCAGCGGACTGGGCTGGAACTCGCTCGTCGCCGCTGCAATCTCCTGCAGGCGCGTGGCCTTGCGAAAGACGCGCAGAAAGCGGCGGCTCTGCTGCGTGGCCTTCTTGAATCCGCTCATCTTGGAAAAGATCAGCGTCCAGGAGTAGATGCTGGCCAACGCCAGCAGCGCCAGCACGGCCATCGCGACCGGGCCGCTGTTGCTGAGCATCTCCACAATGGCATTGGACGCGGCGGGCGCTGCCGGTGCGGTGGCGTCGGCTTGGAGCACGAGGATCAGGATCGAGGGAAGAATCGGCATATACCTCTCTCTTTGAAGCTAGCAGAACCGGAAACGGCGCTCCAAGTTGTCAATCAGGTACACCAGCCGAAAACCGGCGATCCGGAGCGGGATGCGCAGGCGGATTCCCGTTCTGCGCAGCGGGCCGCGAACGGCTGGCGCGGGAGCCTGCCGATGTGCGCATAATGTCTCCATGCTGCTGGAACTGCGCGCCGAGAACTACGCGGTCATTGACCACGCCATCGTGCTCTTTGGCCCCGGACTGAACCTGCTCACGGGCGAGACGGGCGCGGGCAAGTCGATTCTCGTGGACGCGCTGGCTCTGTTGATGGGCGGCAAGGCTTCAGCCGAGGTCATTCGCCACGGCGCGGAAAAAGCCGTCGTCGCCTGCGTCTTTGAGGCCACGCCCGGCGCGGACGCGATTCTGGAGGCCAATGGCCTGGATGCAAGCGGCGCGGAGATCATCCTGCGGCGCGAGGTCATGCAGACAGGCAAGGGGCGCGTCTTCGTCAACAACCAGCCCGCCACCGTCGCCGTCCTGCGGCAGCTTGCGCCCGAGCTTGCGCTGGTCCATGCACAGAGCGAGACGCTCTCCAGCTTTGATCAGGCGCAGCAGCGCGTTCTGCTCGATCGTTTCGCGGCGCTGAGTAACGAAGAGATTGCGCGCGCTCACGCGAGGTGGAAGACGGCTGCGGAAAAGCTGGACGAGATGGAGCGCGGCGAGCAGGAGCGCCTGCAAAGGGCCGATCTCTGGAGCTACCAGAGCCGCGAAATCGCCGACGCGCGACTCAAACCCCAGGAAGACACGGAGCTGGAGCGGGAAAAACGGATCCTCGCCAATGCGGAAAAACTGTATACCGCCGCAATGAGCGCCTTTGAGCAGCTTTACGAGGGCGGATCGTCCGCAGAGACCACGCTGCGCGCGGCACTGCGCAATGTGGAGGAACTGGCGCGTTTCGACGCGCGATTCGCCCCCGCTGTCGAGCAGTTGACCTCCGCGCGGGCGCTGGTCGATGACGTGGCCGAACAGATGCGCGATTATTCGGAGTCGATCCACGCCTCGCCCGAGCGGCTGGCCGAGATCGAAGATCGCCTGGCGCTGCTCGACCGGCTGAAGCGCAAATATGGCGCGAACGTCGATGAGGTCATCGCGTTCGGCGAATCGGTCGCAGCGCGGCTGGCCGAGGTGGAGGATCGCGAGGGAATTCTGCGCGGCTTGCAGGCCGATGTCGAGGCCGCGAAACAGGCTTACGCCGCCGCCGCGGACGCGCTCAGCAAACGCCGTCAGACGGCCGCGCAGCGGCTGGCAAAGAACGCCGAAAAGCAGATCAACGAGCTTGCAATGAAGGTTCGCTTCGAGGTCACGGTTTCGCCGCAGAGCGACCCGGCGCAGTGGACCGCGCATGGCTGGGACAGCGTGGAATACCGGATCGCGACCAACGTCGGCGAGCCGATGAAACCGCTCGACGAGATTGCCTCCGGCGGCGAGATGAGCCGCGTGATGCTGGCGTTGAAGGTGACCGTGGAAGACGGCGCGCGCACGCACCAGACGCGCGCCGTGGCCGCGCCGCGCACACTGGTTTTTGACGAAATTGACATCGGCATCGGCGGTCGCGCAGCGGAGGCGGTGGGCGGCAAGCTGAAGTCGCTCAGCCACAGTCAGCAGGTGCTCTGCGTCACCCACCTGCCTCAGATCGCAGCCTTTGCCGACCAGCACTTCCTCATCGAAAAACAGGAGTCGCAGGGCCGCACAAAAACGCAGGTCCGGCTGCTCGACGAGGCCAGCCGTGTGCATGAAGTAGCGCGGATGCTCAGTGGCTCCGTCGTGACCGAGGCCAGCCAGAAGCACGCCAGCCAGATGATCGCCGCCAGCCGCTGAAGTTCGAAGCAAACCCAGATCAGCAGGCTGCGGAAGGACCATCCAGCGGTGGCGCGAATCGCGCTCCGCCAAATAGCAGCGCGGCGGAGACGATGAGCGTGACCAGCGTGGCACCGAGGCCGATGCGCAGGCTGCTGTGGTCAGAAATGGCACCGATGATCTGCGGCGAAAACGTATCACCCAGCATGTGAATCAGAAAGAGATTCAGCGCCAGCGCGCTGGAGCGGACCGAGGCGCTGACCGCGTTGCAGACGGCGGCATTCAGCGGGCCGGTATTCAGGAAGAGGCAAAATTCCGCCGCCAGCAGCGCAACCAGTGACCACGAGGCTGGACCAAAGAAGACCAGCGCCGCCAGTGGCAGCGTCAGCAGCACGCTCCAGGCCGAAAGCAGATAGAGCGCGCGCGGATTGGTGCGCAGCCATCGCTCGGCCAGCCAGCCGCCGACCCACGTCCCGGCCAGTCCGTCGAGGACGGTGATCGCGCCCAGCACGGTTCCGGCCTGCGCCACGCTCATGCCGCTGAAGCGATAGAGGAACGTCGGCATCCAGGCCGAGATGCCGCCCATCGTGAAGACCATCATGGCCATGCCGAGCGTCGCCAGCATGTAGGCGGGATTCGCGAGCAGCGCCGGAATCTGGTGCCGCAGCGGACGCGTGTCCCGCGTGGTTTCGCTGGCTCCGCGCTCCGGTTCCACGCCCGCCAGCGCGTAAGCAAGCGCCAGCGCAAGACCGGGAATCGCGCCCACCACGAACGGCACGCGCCAGCCGAAGCGCCCGCCAAGCTGGCCGCCGAGCAGGTAGCCCAGCGCCGCGCCGACCGGGATGGTCAGGTAAAAAAGTGACAGAATGCGATTGCGCTCGCGCGCGGGAAAGAAATCCGAGAGCACGGCGGGCGCGAAGATGCCGAATGTGGCCTCGCCCACGCCAACCAGCGCGTGGCGAAAGTAAAGCGAGCCATAGCTGTGGACGTTAAAGGTAAAAAGCGTGGCCAGGCTCCACAGTATGGCTCCGGTGACGATCAGCGGCTTGCGGCGGACTCGGTCGCCCAGCCAGCCGGTGAGTGGCGCTGTGAGCATGTAGGTGACAAAGAGTGCCGTGGTCAGCGCGCCCAGCCGCTCGTCGGAGAGGTGAAACTCGCTCTGGACCAGCGGCTGTGTGCCGGGCAGCAGATAGCGGTCAATGTAGTTCAGCAGGCTGAGGCCGAGCAGCAACAGAAACGTGATCAGAACCGGGCGGGACTGCAGGCCGTGTCTCTCGTTCGCGCTCGGCATGGTGGCTTCTCAGGAGGGACGGGATGGAACATCTGAGCGAACGGAGGGACTAGACCTGCGGGCGCGGCCAGCGGGCTTCGACGATGGTCGAAATACCGCCGCGCGGACGAAAGTCGCCGCGTATGACCGCCCAGACCGGGTTGCAGGCTTTCACCACGTCCTCCAGCACCTGATTGACAATATTCTCCTGAAAGATGCCGAGGTTGCGATAGCAGAACAGATACTCTTTCAGGCTCTTCAGTTCCAGGCAGCGCTCGCGCGGCATGTAGCGGACCGAGAGCGCGCCGAAGTCGGGCAGGCCGGTCTTCGGGCAGACGGAGGTGAACTCCGGATCGTCGATCAGAATTTCGTAAGCAGGGAACTGGTTTGCCCAGGTCTCGATGGCGGGAAAACGGAAGTCAAGTCCCGCCTTCGCGTGTTCGTCGGTATAGCGCGGTTCCGGAGCCATACTGCTTATAGTATCCGTTTCCCGTGGCATCGGCGAGCGTTTGGCGGAGCCGGGGAGTTGCTTGTGTGTCATCTGGAATTCATGCGGCAAACATAGAGATTTGAACCCGAAACCGGCAGATGTGAGTCCTATATACTGACGATTGGTCGAGGGGACGCCAGCAGGTGGATGTCGCGGCACCTCAGCCCAGCAACGCGCACAGGAACGAACGGGCGGGCATGGCAGAGAAAATCAGGCAGAGGTACTGGATCGGGGCGGGACTGGCGGTGGTTCTGGTCGTGGTGTTTTTCGTCTCGCGACAGTTGACCGAGGATCGAATTCCGGTGCATGCGGCAGTGGTGACGCGGAGCACGCTGCGCAGCACGTCGAGCACGAACGGGCTGGTGGAGCCGGTTCGGAATTACGCCTTTTACAGCCCGCTGGCGACGTCGGTGACGCGCATCGCCGTCAATGAAGGCGACAAGGTCAAGGCAGGTCAGCTTCTCATGCAGCTTGACGCCGTGAACGCCGAGGCGCGCGTGGCCGCGGCGACGAGCGGACTGCGCAACGCCGAATCTTCGCTGGACGCGCTGCGCAATGGCGGCTCGATGGCCGATCAGCAGCGCCTGGAATCGAACCTCCAGCGCGCGCGGTTGAATCTGCAACAGGCCGAGAGCGAGTACAAGGCGCTGTCGATGCTGGAGACAACTGGTGCCGCCGCTCCCAGCGAGGTGGCGGCTGCAAAACAGCGGGAGATGCTGGCGACCGAGGCGCTGAACGCGCTGAAGCAGCGAAAGACCAAGCCATACTCGTCGATTGAGCTGCAACGCGCTGAGGCGGCGGTGCGCGATGCGCAGGCCGCGCTGGACGCGGCACGCTCCGTGCTGGCGCAGACCACCGTGATTGCGCCGGTCAGCGGCACGGTGTACGCGGTGAATGTGGGCCGCTCGGACTATGTGGACGAAGGCAAGCTGCTGCTCCAGATGGCCGACCTGAGCCATGAGCGGGTGCGGGCTTATTTTGACGAGCCGGATATCGGCCGTCTCGCCGTGGGCCAGCCGATCCGCATCGTCTGGGACGCGCGTCCCGGCGCTGAGTGGCATGGGCATATCACGCAGTTGCCATCGACGATTGTCAGCTATGGCACGCGCAACGTGGGCGAGGTGCTGATCTCCGTGGACGATCCGCAGGATGGCCTGCTCCCTGACACGCACGTGACCGTGACCGTGACCACGTCGAGCGAGGCCAACGTGCTCACCGTGCCCCGCGAGGCGCTCCACAGCGAAAGCGGCAAGCCGTATGTCTTTCGCATCGTCGATGGCCGACTGGTGCATGCTCCAGTGACGACGGGAACGATCAACCTGACGGATGCGGCGATACTCTCCGGCCTGCATGAGGGCGATCTTGTGGCGACTGGCTCGCTGACGGATGTGGCACTGGAAGACAACGACGCTGTGAAGGTTGTGCGGTGACGCGCAGAGGCGTGATTCGGGCAGGGTTTGTGGGATTGCTGCTTGCCAGCCTGGGATTGCCCGGGCTGCTCGGCACGATGCCTGCCGCAGCACTGGATGCAAACGAAGCCACCGCGCTGCGAAAGGCGCACAGCGAGCTGGAGGCCGGTGAGGCCGATGCGGCGCGAGCTGCGCTGCATCAGATTTTGCAGGGGAACCAGGGCAATGCCGAGGCGTGGAATCTGCTGGGCCGCGTGGACTTCATGCTGCGCGACTGGCCGGGTGCGGAGAACGATTGCCAACAGGCGGTGAAGCTCGATCCGCAAAACGCGCAGTATCACCTGTGGTTGGCGCGCGCGCTGGGCGAGCGCGCCGGGCACGCTTCGTTTCTGACAGCCTTCAGCCAGGCGCGGCGCGCGCGCGTGGAGTTCGAGACGGCGGCGAGACTGGCTCCGCGCAATGCCGAGGCGCTCACCGATCTGGCCGAGTTTTACATGGAAGCGCCCGCCGTGCTCGGTGGCGGATTGAGCAAGGCCGAGGGCGTGGCGCAGCAACTGGATGCCGTGGATGCGCGGCGCGGACACGAGCTGCGCGCGGAGCTGGCGGAAAAAGAGGGGGATTCGGCGCGCGCCGCCGAGCATCTGAAGCAGGCGATGCGGGGCGCTCCGCATCCGGCGTTTGTCTGGCTGGCGATGGCGCGGCTGGCGATGCACAACAGGCAGTGGACGGCGATGGGCGAGGCGCTCGATCACGCGGCCGACGCGGCGAGCCATGATCCCGGCGCGACGATTGTGCTCTATGACGCGGCTTCGCTGATGGCGCGTACGCACCAGCAGACGGCGGAGTCGATTCGATGGATGGAGATGTATGTGGCATCGCCGACGAAGACCGAGGAGGGACCGGCGTTTGAGGCTCTGATGCGACTGGCGCGCTGGTACGATCAGACAGGGAATGTGACCAAGGCGGCGCAGGCGCGCGCGCAGGCGAAGGCTCTGGCGCAGGGCTTCGTGGCGGGGCGGCAGGTGTGAAGGTAAGACGGATGAAGTCGAGGGTTGGAAGAACGGAACGCACAGGCGGCAGGTGCCAGAGCGGGATTTCTCTCAGGAGCGTTGTTCGCTTCGGCCCGGCTCTTGTGGCTGTCGTCGGCTTCGCCGCACTGGCTCAGTCGGTGCAGGCGCAGATTTCGCTTTCGACTGTCGTTGCAATGGCGCAGCGGAACAGCAGCGGCGTGAAGCTGGCGCAGGCGGATGTGCGCAAGGCGGCAGCCGTGCTGTCGGAGTTGAACGACGCCTACATTCCCAATCTTGACATTGGATCGAGCGTGGGTCCGCCGACGATTGGTTTTCCCGCCGGGCAGCCTTCGATTGCCAACGCAACGATGTCTTCGCTTGTCTTCAGTTTTTCGCAGCAGTATTACTCGAAGGCCGCCGAGGCGGCTTACAGCGCGGCGCGATTGTCACTGAAGGATGCCGCCGAGCAGGCTGCGCTGGATGCGGCAAACGCGTATCTGGAACTGGACACGGTGACGCGCGAACTGGCTGCGGCAGCCGCGCAGGAGCAGGATGCGGATCGGCTGCGCTCAATTGAAGAGCAGCGCGTGGAGGCTGGCGTAGACACGCACAGTGACCTGTTGCAGAGCAGGCTGACGCAGGCCGAGCTGCATCTGAAGCAGATTCAGCTTGGGGATCGCGCGGCCGTGCTGCGCGCGCAGCTCGCCACGATGACCGGGCTTCCGGCGGCTTCCATTCAGACGCTGCATGATTCGATTCCGACGATTCCCGCCGTGACCACGCCGGCGCAGACGACGGCGGGACTGGCGGCGGCACAGGAAAACGCGCGCTCCCGCCAGTTGCAGGCTCGGGGCGACGAGTTGGTGAACCATCGCCCGTTCGTCACCTTTGGCGCGCAATACAATCGCGATTCCAACTCGCTGAATAACTACAGCGTCTACTTCCAGCATTTCAAGGCGGATAACTTCAGCATTGGACTGACCATACAGATTCCGATCTTCGATCTGGTGCATCGCGACAAATCGCGCGAGTCAGCCGCAGACGCGCTGAAGGCGCGCGTGGAGGCGGAACAGGCGAGCCGTCAGAACGATGTTCAGGTCGCCACGCTCGACGCGCAGCTTGCAGAACTGGGCGCGCAGGTGGAGATTGCCGACCTGAAACAGGAGATTGCGCAGGACGAGCTTCGGCAGGTGCAGAGCGAGATGCAGTACGGCAACGGCTCCGGCGCAGGCGCTGACGCCGCGCCGCAGGTCACGCCGAAGGCTCTGGAGCAGGCGCGAATCGAAGAAGAAACGCGGCAGATGGACGCTGACGAGACGGGCCTGAATCTGACCAAGGCAAGGTTGAGCCTGTTGCGCGCGTTGGGCCACATGCAGGACTGGCTGGCGACGCTGCACGACGATGCTGTGCCAACGGCAGCCACTGTGAGCAGCCGCTGAGCGGGAAAGATTGTCCCTCCGGCAGGGAAGATGCAACGAAAATGGTAAGATAGTGAGTGACGTATGCCTTTGAAGACACTGTTTCTGAATCCGCCCTCGTTTGAAAACTTTGACGGTGGTGCCAGCTCCCGCTGGCCGGCCACGCGCGAAATCGAGTCCTACTGGTATCCGGTGTGGCTGGCGTATCCGGCTGGAATGCTGGAAGGCTCGCGATTGCTGGATGCTCCGCCGCACCATGTGAGTGCAGACGAGACGATTCAGATTTGCCGGGACTACGAGTTTCTCGTCCTCTTCACCTCGACCGTCGGCTGGACTGGCGACCAGAAGCTGGCCGAAGCGATCAAGGCGGCGAATCCGTCGATCCGCGTCGCCTTTGTTGGCCCGCCGGTGACGACCTCGCCGGATAAGGCTCTGAATGAGTGTCCGGTGCTGGACTTCATCTGCCGCCGCGAGTTCGACTACTCCGTGGTCGAGTTTGCCCAGGGCAAGCCGCTCAATGAGATTCTCGGCATCAGCTATCGCGAGAATGGCCGTGTGGTGCATAACCCGGATCGCCCGCAGATTGAAGACCTGGACGCGATGCCGTGGGCAACGAAGATTTATAAGCGCGATCTCGACGTAACCCGCTATAACGTGCCGTTTCTGCTGCATCCTTACATCGCGCTCTACTCGACGCGGGGCTGCCCGGCGCAGTGTACCTTCTGCCTCTGGCCGCAGACGCTCTCCGGCCATGCCTGGCGCAAGCGCTCGACCGACGACGTGGCGGCGGAGCTGAAGTGGGCGAAGGAAAACTTCCCGGAAGTGAAGGAATTTTTCTTCGACGACGACACGTTCAATATCCAGAAGGCGCGCACCATTGAACTCTGCGAAAAGCTGAAGCCGCTGAAGCTCACCTGGAGCTGCACCTCGCGCGTGACCACGGATCGCGAGACGCTGAAGGCGATGAAGGATGCCGGCTGCCGCCTGTTGATCGTGGGCTTCGAGTCGGGCGATCCGCAGATTCTCAAGAACATCAAGAAGGGTGCGACGGTCGAGCGGGCGCGCGCCTTTGCCAAGGATTGCAACGACCTGGGCTTGACGATTCATGGCGACTTCATTCTGGGCCTGCCGGGCGAGACGAAGGAGTCGATCCAGAACACGATCAAATTTGCCAAATCGCTGGACGTGGAAACGATTCAGGTCTCGATCGCGCATGCCTATCCGGGCACGGAGTTCTTCGACTTCGCGGAAAAAGGTGGCTTCATCACCAACGAGGACGCGATGAGCGACTCCGGCGGTCATCAGATGGCGCACATCGAGTATCCGGGCCTGCCGAAGGAGTACGTGCTGGAGATGGTGCATCGGTTCTATGATGCGTACTATTTCCGTCCGAAGGCGGCCTTCCGCGTGATCTGGAAGGCGATTGTGAATCGCGATCTGCCTCGGCTTTACGTGGAGGCAAAGTCCTTCCTGAAGCTGCGCGCGGAGCGGAATCGCATGGTAAAGGAAGCCAAGAAACTGCAAGGGGCGAATCCCGTCAGCGCGTGATTCCTTCGGCGCGGGAGATTTCCTTCGGCGCATTCCATTCCCTGGCACGCAAGAGCGGGCACGCACCAGCGCCCGCACGGAGAAACCGACCGGAGCATGTCTCATTCGCAGGCGCAACCGAAGGCGCGATTGAAGCCGGGCCAGTATCTGATTCTGCTGCTGGTGGCTCTCTGCGCGCCGCTCGGCGACAGTTGCCTTTCGCGTGGGATGAGCGCGCTGCCGGGAATCTCTCTGACTCATCCGCTCGTGCTGCTTCATGCGGTCTTCACGCCTTGGATTGCTGGTGGAATTCTGCTGTTGATTGCCTTCTTCGCCTGTTACCTGACGGCGCTCTCCTGGGCTGACCTGACCTACGTATTGCCGACCACGGCCTTTGGCTACGTGCTGATCGCGCTGCTCGGGCGATTCTGGCTGCATGAGCACATCTCGGTCTGGCGCTGGGCGGGGATAATTCTGATCACGCTGGGTGTGGGTTTTGTGGCGCGCGGACCATCGCTGACCGAGGCGAACGTCGCGTCGGCCACTCAGCAAGCCAGCGAGGAGAACGCATGATCGCGCCGGTGGCACTGCCGAACGGTGTCGGCTTCTGGCCCGCTTCCGCGATGATCGTTACCGTATCCATCACGTCCACAATTGGCGAGGTGCTGACGGCGGCGGCGATGAAGTCGATTGGCGATCTGGACGCAATTCGCGCGCGCAACGGGCTGAGGGGCGCGATTCGCGCGGTGCTCACCTGTCCCCTGTTTTTTGCCGGCGTCAGCTTTCTGGCGCTTGCGTTTTTCGCCTTGCTCTTCGCGCTGAATCATCTCGACCTCAGCCTCGCAGCACCGGCTTCGGCTTCGCTCACCCTGGTGACGAACGCTGTCGCGGCGAAGCTCTTTCTGCATGAGAACGTGGATCGCAGGCGATGGGTGGCGGCCGTGCTGGTATGTGTCGGCGTCTATTTAATTGCTCATTGACGCTGCCGCACAAAAGAGGGAAATCCCGGATACACTGCGAGTATGCTGCAATTGCTGGTTGCCTCCTCCAATCCCGGAAAACTTGAGGAGTTCCGCCTGGCCGCCGCTGGCGAGGCGCTGCATGCCGAGGTGGTGCGAATCGATCCTCTGCCCGCGCTGCGGACGATTCCGGCTCCGGCGGAGGATGGAGCCAGCTTCGAGGAAAACGCCATTCTGAAGGCTGTCTATTACAGTCAGTTCGCGCCAGGACAGATTGTGATTGCGGACGACTCCGGGCTGGAGGTGGATGCGCTGGACGGGGCGCCGGGAATTCGCTCGGCCCGCTTTGCCGCTGACACCGGGCTGGTGGATTCGCCCGATGCGAATGACAATACTGACGTGTGGAATAACATCGTGCTGCTGCAGAAGCTGGAGGATGTGGCGCAGGCGGATCGCGGCGCGCGCTACCAGTGCGTGCTGGCTGCGGCGCGCAACGGCGCGGTGATTGCCACGGCCAGCGGTTCGGTGGAAGGCATGATCCTCACATCTCCGCACGGAACCGGCGGATTTGGCTACGATCCGCTCTTTTACCTGCCCGAACTCGACCAGACGATGGCCGATCTTGATCCGGCAGTAAAGCTCTCGCTGAGCCATCGTGGGCGGGCGCTGGATGAGCTGCTAACGAAGCTGCTCTAAAAGGAAACTTCGGCGGGTATGGTTACCTTCAGCACAGACTGCTCGCCGGTCATCCGCTTCCATGCAGCTCGAATGGCGTTGATGCGAGCTTCATTCTCCACATTCTCCGGGTAGTCGATGATGAGCAGCTTCGAGATGCCACACTCCGGCGCGGCATCGTGCGCGCCCTTCCACTGGCCATAGACATTTTGCACGCTGAGGCCGTTCGGAAAGCGTGGCGTCACCTCGCTGTCCAGAAACTGCATCCACTCAGCGTCAGAGACTGGCCAGTGGCCTGCGCCGTGCGCGGCACGGCCGCGACGAACAGCGGACGCGGCTGCCGAAGGGCAGGGGCCAAGCTCGAAGTAGAGCCGCGTATCGACCCAGTGAGTTGCATGCGCCGGGTGCGCGGCATCGCCGTTGAGCGTGGGCGTGGCAGCCGACTGCGCGTGGGTTGCGTTGCGGACAAAAATGGCCGAGAAAGCGACCACCAGCGCGACCAGCGCCAACGCTGCGGCGAGGATGAGGATGCGTCCGCGCATGGTCGTGCTCACGGGCAGGAGTCAGCGCCTGGGCTTGGGCGGCATCGCGGGCATGGCTACCGGAGCCGGAACGTCATAGCTGAGCGGCGTCCTGAGCAGCGTCAGAGCCTCCGGCGGCAGCGGTTTGTCGGCGTTGGCCAGCAGCACGCTCACCTGCCACATCTGCGTCTCGGTCAGAATCTTGTCGTATGCGGGCATGCCGGTGAGGCGAATGCCGTTGGCAACCTTCCAGAAGGTTTCGCCCGGCGGATCGTCGCTGACGCCGACGACACCCGGGCGGTGCGACTGCCAGAGTTGCGGTACGTGCGGGAACATGTGAGCGCCAACCGTGGACGGCGCTCCATAGATGCCGTGGCAGAAGGAGCACTGCTCGCGATAGATGTGCGCGCCTGCGATGAAGTTGTCCGCGCTCGGCTGAATGGGCACGGTCCGGGGCATATCGCGGTCAATGCGCGCGTGCAGTGGGATGTGCGTGATCTGGCGCTCGAAGGGTAGCGGCGGATCGGCCACGGCAACGGGAGGGTTGCCGTGCGTGAACCAGAGATAAATGAGCACCGGGCACAGCAGCACTCCCACGATGATTCCAAACAGCAGACGAAACATACAGGCGCATCCTCCGTTTCGCTATTCTAATAGCCTCCCTGCCAAGTGGCTGCGCCCATGGAGAAAAATTCATGTGCAGCGGGAGATGTTTTCTCCAGCAGGACAGTTTGAAGCAGTTTCGGTATGCTGGACCTCAACCCGGAAGACGGAGGATGACCATGGCGGATCACTCGAAGATGAAACTCGGACGGCGCGCGGTGAAGACCGACAGCCGGACGCTGAAACTCGCCAGTTACGTGAAGCCCACGCTCCCCCCGGCTCCGCCGACGGCGGACTGGACAAAGGGAATCACGGAGTGGGGATTCATGCTCAACGACAAGCTGGGAGATTGCACCATCGCAGGAGCCGGTCATGCTGTTCAGGTGTGGACGGCAAATACGGGCACGATGGTCACGGTGCCGGATCCGGTGATTCTGAGCTACTACGAGAAGTGGGACGGCTACAATCCGGCGAACCCGGCGACAGACGATGGCGGCATCGAGATCGACGTGCTGAACGACTGGCAGAAGCAGGAGTTTGATGGACACAAGCTGATTGCCTTCGCCGATCCCCAGTGGTCGAATCTGGAAGAGGTGCGGCAGGCGATTCATCTCTTTGGCGGTGTATACATCGGCCTGAATCTGCCGCTTTCCGCCCAGACGCAGGACGTTTGGGATGTGATTCCCGGCGGCGGTCCAGATACGCGGCCAGGGTCGTGGGGTGGTCACTGCGTCTTCGTTCCTGCGTATGATCAGAATGGATTCACCTGCATCACCTGGGGGATGCTGAAGACGATCACGAATGCCTTCTGGTCGGAGTATGTGGACGAGGCCCACGCGCTGCTGGCCGAGGACTGGATGGACGCGAAGGGATCGCCCGTCGGCTTCGATCTCGCGCAACTTCAGTCGGACCTGAAGCTGATTCACTGAGTCGCGGGGATACGTGCTGAACCCGCGCAGCGTCAGGCGCTCAGGCGCACGATGAATCGCTCTTCCGGCGCGGCGTTGTACGCGTCGGCAAGAGTTCCGCGACCGCTGAACTGGCGTCCGATCACCTGTCGCGCGGCAAGCTCCAGCCGCAGCTCGGGCTGTGCCAGTGGCCAGGGATCGAGCCGGAAATGGCGAGGGCCAGGCGACTCGACACGAACAGAGATTGCTTTGCCGGACTGCTGTGGCAGAGCGGGAAGATGGCCCGTGCCTTGCTCCGGTGCCGCTCCATTCAGGCTCAGGCACAGCAGCATGGACAGGCGATCCCAGGCCTGAAAGAGCGCGAAGTTCTCCCCGATCCAGTGTGTGGTTTTTTGTCGTGCTGCGATGAACGGATCTTCTTCGATTTCGAGGCGCAGTTGATCGCGAAATCGGACCTCTTCATCGAGAAATTGATCGAGCAGAGAGTCTTGCTGGGCAGTGAGCGCAGAGCGATCGGCCAGATGTGCCAGTTCGTGCTCGGTCTGCATGGCAATCAATAGCGCGGCGTAGGGATCATCGGCCGCGACCAGTCGCACGGCCTGCGTGCGCAGCGCAAGATTCTGATCCAGGTTGGCCCCGTCCAGGGGGAGTTTTTTGCCGAGCATCTCGTGCGAAAAGCCGAGGGGCTGGCCGTCGGCTGTGATCTCCGGCGTCTGGTCGAGCGGGTGCATTGCGTCCTCATGGCGCTGGATGGCGGAGAGCAGGCTGGTGCGTGGCTCAGGCCGACGAAAGGATTCGTTGCCCCATTCGCGGGCGATGGCCGCGGCCAGCCGCGCGTGGTCGGAGTGCGTGACGAGCCACCAGCCGTGCTGGGTTTCTATGCGGATCATGGGGGATTCGGTCTCCGGTTCGAGAGTGTGCAGCATTCAGAGTATCCTGCCCGGCGTGGAATGGAAACCGCAACGAGTCGCCGTGATTCCATGCGCGCGCCGAAGCCAAGCGGCGGCCGATACAATCAGTGAGGAATTCAGGGAGTGTGTGGGACCGATGTCATCGATCACCGGAATGCTGAAGTCAGTTCGAAGCAGCAGAGATTTCGAGCCGTTTTTTCAGCAGATGCTGGGGCAGTGCCTGAGCCGCTCGAATGGAAATCAGAGCCGGAACACATATCTGTGGCAGGATGCGGAGTGGTCGCGGAGCGAGCTGCTGCGCGTGGAGCGGCGTGTGCGGGAAAGCGCGGCAAACGGCGATGCTGCGGCGACCCTGCCACTGGCCGGCGTGCCGGTTTCTCTGAAGGATTGCTTTGACCTGACGGGCACGCGCACGACGCTTGGCTCTCGTTTCTACGCCGAGCGCGAGCCGATTGCCGAGGCGGATTCCTGGGTTGCGGCGCGGTTGCGTGCGATGGGCGCGGTCATCACTGGAAAGACGCATCTTCACGCGCTGGCCTATGGAATCACAGGAGAAAACCGCGACTACGGCGATTGCCTCCAGCCGTGTGATGTGCGGCTGCTGACAGGCGGCTCGTCGAGCGGAGCCGCGGCCAGCGTGCAGGAGGGTTCGGCGCTCGCAGCGATTGGAACCGATACGGGTGGCTCCGTGCGTGTGCCTGCGGCGCTGTGCGGACTCGTTGGCTATCGCTCCTCGCTTGGATGGGGAAACTGGCAGGGTGCCGGTCACCTGGCCGAAAGTTTTGACACAATCGGCTGGCTCTTCCGCGATCTTGAAGACGCACCGCTACTGGCGCAGCTTTTTGCAGGCAATCTGCGCCGAGACGACGAAGCGCGGCTGGAGCGGTTTGCGTTTGTCAGTCCTGCGTTTCTCCGCGACTGCGAGAGCGATGTCTTCGAGTCGTTCACGCGGGCGGTCGGGGAACTGCGTTCGCTCGGTATGCGCGGCGAAGAGGTCAATCTGCCGTGGTGGGAGGATGCGCAGGAAATTTTCGCGCCAATTCAGGCGGCGGAGGCGGCACGAATTCACGACGGTCACTTCGATGCATTTGAAGGCCCGATACGGCAGCGGCTGGAGTGGGGCGCAGGCCTCAGCGCCGCGGAGTTGCAGACGCTGCGTGAGCGACACGCGGAGTTCCGCGCGCGCATGGACGATCTGCTGGCCGAGCACACGCTCGTGCTGCTGCCCTGTGCCCCGGTGGCGCGGCTCGTCGCTGGCGAAGATCACACCGGCATTCGTCCTCGGCTGCTGCGTTATACGGCTCCGGCAAGCCTGGCTGGCATGCCAGCGCTGGCTGTGCCCTATTCGGCTGGCGGAATGCAGATGCTGGCTGCGCGGGATGACGATGCGCGGCTGCTCAACCTGGCGTCGGCGCTGGGCGCGTCGCGTCGCGCGGCAAGGAATCCCGCAGCAGGGGATTGATAGACTCGCCTCAGATTCAGGGCTATCGAGAAAGCGCGCGCTGCGCGCGCCAGAGCGTATAGGCCAGCATCTCGTGAGCGATTTCGCGCGTCTCCGGCTCCAGTCCGCCGTCGTCGCGGATCGGTTGATGGGGCGACGCAAGTACGCGTACTCCATCGGCCGCGAAGATTGACTGGATGCGGAAGACATGCTCCGGATCGCTGACGACGAGAATCGTGCGGAATCCGTTTTTGCGCGCAATGGCCAGCACCCGCTGCACGGATTCCTCCGTGGTGCGACTCTCCGTTTCGGCGATGATCGCGCTCATCGGCACTCCGTTGGCGTGAAGAAAGGAAGCACCGACCTCGCCCTCGGAGTAAAGATCGCCGGGCGCGCTGCCGCCGAGCGTGAGAATCACCGGCGCCATGCCGCGACGATAGAGATCGAGTGCGTGTTCAAGCCGCGCGCGCAGGACGCGCGAGGGCCGACCGTTGTATTCGGCGGCGCCGAAGACGCAGATCAGATCAGCGTGCGCGGCCTCGTCGGTGTGCGCCGCGCGGTCAATTTGAAGATAGAGCCAGTGGAACCAGAGCGCGAGCGCAATGGCCAGAGCGAGCAGCACGGCGGCAAGCAGAACCAGCAGAACGCGCTGGATGCCTGAGTGATTCCCGCGCGCGTGCTTCAAAGGTGATCCGATCATGGCGCGCCACGCTACTTCTGCAGAGTCATGACAATTTCATGCGTGGGAATGACGCCTTCGCGCAGGATTTCCCAGGAGTGTTCATGCTCGGCGAGATTTACGATCGTGGTGGGCAGGGTGTTCGCCGATGGACCGCCATCGACGATGAGCGGTATGCGGTCCCCGATCTGGTCGCGCACACAGGCGGCATGGGAGCATTCGCTGGCGTTGTGCAGGTTGGCCGAGGTGGCCGTGATGGGCAGTCCGTACTGCTCGACGACCGCACGCGGGATTGCCGCGTCGGGCACGCGCAGCGCCACGTTGCCGGTGTTTGCCGTCGAACGGAGCGGCAACTTGCTGCCGGCGCGGACAATGATGGTCAGCGGCCCGGGCCAGAAGCGCTCGGCCAGGCGGTCAAAGCGATCATCGATGTCGCGAGCCAACTCATACGCCTGCGCCACGTTGGCGATGAGCAGCGACAAGGGCTTGTGCTTCTGGCGGGATTTGATCCGGTATATCTGCTCGACCGCATGCAAGTTCACGGGATCGACGGCGAGTCCGTAAAACGTATCCGTGGGAAGCGCAACCACATCGCCACGACGCAGGCATGAGGCGATGTAAGCGATGCGCTCGACCTCAGGCTCGTCGGGATTGACCCGAATCATCTCTGCTGACAAAGCTCTTCCTCGAAGGTAAAACTCTCGCGTAGCGCGACGACAAGGAAATTCGCCCCGGCGCCTCTTTTCAGCATTCTACAGATTCGATCAAAGGTCCAGTCCGGTCGCGGTTTCCTCGGCCATGTAATCGACGACGGCCTTCAGATCGCCGTGATGGCGCTCGAAGGCCGCAAGCTGGCGATCCGCTCCTGTGCCGTCTTCGAGGATACGCTCAATCTCACCAATAGCGTCGCGGCTGCCGAGTTCGTCGAGAACAGGATCGATGAGCGCCAGATATTCGCGGATCAGCTCGCGCTCCGGCACCTCTGTCTGCTTGCCAAAGTCGATGAGCTTGCCGTCAAGACCGTAGCGCACGGCGCGGAATTTGTTTTCCATCAGCAGCGGACGGGCAAACTGACGGAAGTCCTGATTCTTCTCATGAAGGCGATGAAGATAAACGGCCGTTGCCTGGATGAGCGCGGCGACGGCGATCGACTCCGAGGCGCGCAGCGGAATATCGCAGGCGCGTACTTCGACGGTGTCGAAATGCGGATGCGGGCGAATGTCCCACCAGATTTTCTTCGCGTTGTCGATGCAATTGGTCTTCACCAGCAGATTGACGTAGTTTTCAAATTCGGAGTAACTGGCGAAGGCATCGGGAATTCCGGTGCGCGGAAAGTTTTCAAAGACCTTGGCGCGATAGCCCTTGTAGCCCGTGTTCAGCCCGAGCCAGAAGGGCGAATTGGTGGTGATGGCCATGATGTGCGGCAGGAAATAGCGCATCGAGTTCATGATGCGAATCGCGGCCTCGCGGTCCTCGATGCCGATGTGGACGTGCAGGCCAAAGATGAGGTTGGAGCGCGCAACGAGCTGGAGATCCTTGACCACCTGACGGTAACGCGGGTCGGGATAAATCTCCTGCGTGCGCCAGTCGGCGAAGGGATGCGTGGCCCCGGCCACGAGGCGCAATCCATGCTCTTCCGCCAGGCGAATCATGTTGCGGCGAAGGTCGTAGAGATCAGCGCGGGCCTCGTCGATATTGCGGCAGATCCGCGTGCCCACCTCGACCACGGATTGATGCATCTCGGCCTTGACGCGCTCTTCCAGCCGCATCTTCCCTTGCGCGAGCATCTCGGTGGCGATGTGGGATCGCAGGTCGCGCGTGACCGGATCAATGGTCTGGTACTCCTCTTCAATGCCCAGTGTGAACGATGGCTGCATGCCTGCTCCTCATGAAGAAGCTCTCAGACTCTGGCCCATTGTAGGGCATCCGCTGCAGGGATGATGAGAATTTTCTCCGGCGGGTGAGGATTGGTCCGATTGCCAACGCAAAAGATTGGACAAGTATCAGGACACGAGCATGCGATGTGGGGTTTGTCTTATCGATTTCGATTGGGAAGCATGCGACATCTGAAAAATCGCAAATGACGGCGGGAACTGTTCAGAGTTCTTCTGACGAACGATGAAAAAGCTGTAAGTGTGCGCGGCGCGGGTCAGTGAGCGCGGATCAAGCCTGGCGCGCGGTTTCGCAGGAGCAGCTTGCATCATGGCCCGGCGTCAAAAAAGCGGAACAGTTTGCATTGCTCAATTGCCCGGAAGAGCTTTCTGGGTTCTCGCATG
Source organism: Acidobacteriota bacterium (assembly GCA_021846275.1). Taxonomy (GTDB): domain Bacteria; phylum Acidobacteriota; class Terriglobia; order Terriglobales; family Acidobacteriaceae; genus Acidicapsa. Next base: position 240,021 of record JAJZBZ010000001.1, on the reverse strand, counting down.
TGCTGTGCTGCTGACTCCGCTGAGAGTGGTCGCGCAGGTCAGCTTTCTAGGAACGCAGAACGTGGTGCCGGGCACGACGCTGGAGCAACCATACGGAGTCGTGGCGGATACGGCCGGAAACGTCTATGTCTCCGATCCGGCGCTGCATGAGATCGCCTGTTACACGGCGGCAAATGCGGCTTGTGGCGCGCCGTTTCCGATGCAGACAGACATCAGCCAGCCCAAAGGCATGGCAATCGACGCGCAAGGCGATATCTTCGTGGCGGATGCTGGCGAGGGAGCTGTTCTGGAAATTGTGCATGCGTCATCCGGATACAGCGCACCGATCACCCTTGCAGAATCGCTCGATGATCCGGAAGCGGTCGCGCTTGACCCAGGGGGCAATCTCTACGCGGCGGTTGCGGGGAGCGGAGAGATCGTGGAAATGCCATTGCTCAGTGGTCATTTCGGATCGCCAGTTGCAGTTCTGCGGGGATTCCGGGAGCCGGTTGGAATCGCCTTTGACGACTATTACACGATGTATATCTCAGATGTGGCTGCGCATGTCGTCTTCACCAGCAAACAGGTGAACGGAGTCTATGCCGCGCCTGTGGGCTACCTGGCCGTTCCAGGAGCAAACGGTCAGCCGGGATCACCGGGAAGTCTTACGATGAATGCGTCTATGGTTCTCTTTGTCACGGATCAGGTGGCACATCAGGTGATTGCCTATCAACTGAATCACCTCATCTCACATCCCACTTCTTCCTGGGACATCGGAAGCGGGTTGCAGAGTCCGGGGCAGGTTGCTCTGAATCCTGCTGGAAATGAGGTGTTGGCCGATAGCGGAAGTGGCGAACTGATCTTGTTCTCGACGACTGCTCTGCCATTTTCAAATCAGCCGGTAGGTTCGCCGGTTTCCACGCAGACTTTTATATTTTCTGTATCGCAGGGGACCGACATCAGCGCGGTTAACGTTGCGACGCAGGGAAATCCAACGAGCGATTTTCAGTCCGGGCCGGGAAGCACCTGTCTTCCGCAGAGCTACTCAACCGCGACAGACTGCAAGGTAGTGGCTGATTTTTCACCCTCTCATTCAGGAGTCAGGTCAGGAGCGATTACGTTCGTGGATGGCAGCGGCAATCCTCTGCTGACATCCTATCTTTATGGAACAGGAATCGCCAGTCGTTTGGTTGCCCTGTCAGCTTCGATAAGCACGATCGTCAGCGGCTTGCCAATGCCAACCGGAGTGATAGTCGATGGGATGGGAAATCTATTTGTAGCAGATGGCGAGACGTATGCGGTGACCGAATATAGCCAGAATTCCGGCCCGGTCGCGCAATCCGGAGAAGTCGCAATCAATGCTGTGAATGCCCCGATGGGCATGGCTGTGGATGGTGCCGGAAATCTCCTGATTGCCTCCAGTGGAAATGATCGTGTGATTCGAATGGCCTGGAATGGAGGCGCATTTACCGATCAACAGGAGGTTGGATCAGGGATGTATGTTCCTTCCGGCGTGGGAGTGCAGCCGAATGGGTCGATGTGCGTTGCTAACACCTATGAGAATCAGGTGAATTGCTATAACTGGACAGGTGCAAGTTATATTCGTGAGGCGCCGGGAGTGAACTACGCGGCAGGAGGATCATTCGATGCGCATTTTCCCGTCTCGACGGCGATCGACAGTGAGGGAGATGTATTTTGGGCGCAGTCGTATGGGAATGAGGTGGCTGAGTTCATCAATCGTGAAGGCCTGATTGAAAATCTTTGGTCGGGGAGCTTCCTGTTCCCGACCGCTGTTGCCGTGGATGGCGAGGGTGATCTGTATGTGCTCGATTCGGGGCACAATCGCGTGATGATGATGGTTCCGGTGAATGGCGTCTATCAGAAGCCGATTCTGGTTGCTTCGGGATTCAATGCGCCACAGGGGCTGGCGGTGGATGCGGCGGGCAATCTGTACGTGGCCGATACGGGCAACCATCGCGTGGTGAAGATCACGATGTCGCAGGCTGCGCCGCTGAGCTTTGCGCCGACGAGCGCGGGCAAGGCTACCGCCGCGCAGTCAGTGGAGCTGCTGAGCGTGGGGGCAGAACCGGCGACGATCACAGCGATCAACTACCCACAGGATTTTGCGGCAGCCTCCAGTAGCGCTGGCGCGGCTACGGCGTGCAGCGCGGGTACGCAGTTGAACCAGGGGCAAGGCTGCATGGTGAGTGTGATCTTCACTCCTCATGCGGCGAATACGCAATTCAGTGAGAGCATCACAGTTACCGCGCAAACGAGCAGCGGACAAGCGCTGTCCTACACGGTGTCGGCGCAGGGAAGCAGCACGAATCTGCTTGCACAGACGATTGCGTTTCCGTCGCAGTCGTCGATTGTCTATGGACAGCAGATGATGAATGGCTATACGAGTTTCACGCTGAATGCGACAGCAAGCTCGCGGCTGCCGGTCAGCTACTCGGTGGTGAGCGGTCCCGGCGTGCTCAGCGGGAATACATTGCAGGCGCTCGGCGCTGGAGCAATTGTGGTGCAGGCGACGCAGGCTGGAAACGGAAGCTATGCGGCAGCGACTGCCGTCGAGCAGACATTCCTTGTGCTGCAAGCCACGCTCACAGTTGCTGCGAGTAATCAGCAGATTACTTACGGAGGATCGACCTCCTCATTTGGTTACACGATTACCGGATTTGTGGGCAGTGATTCGGCGGCAACGGTCGTGAGTGGCAATCCTGTGATTACCTGCAATGCGGGAGCGCATCCGGCGGCAGGAAGTTATCCCATACAGATCAGCGCCGGGACGCTCGCCGCGGCGAACTATGCCTTCGCATTCGTGGCTGGAAATCTGACGGTGACGCCCGCCGTCTTACAGGTGGCGGCGACATCGTTGTCAAGTGTGTATGGACAGGCGTTGCCGATCTTCGGGTTCAGCCTTTCTGGCTTCGTCAATGGAGACAGCGGCGCGAGCGTGCGTGGCCAGCCGGCGTTTGTGACGGCTGCGACAAGCACATCGGGGGTCGGCGCGTATCCGCTCACTCTGACTCAGGGATCGCTGACAGCTGCCAATTACCGCTTTCAGTTTGTCCCCGGAACTATCACCATCACTCCCGGCTTGCTGACGGTAGCAGCGACGAACCTGAATATCAGTTACGGCAGCGCGGTACCAGCGCTGAGCTATACAATCAGCGGATTCAGCAATGGCGAGTCAGCGGCGCAGGCTGTCAGCGGCGTAGCCGCGCTGAACACGACCTACACTCCCGGTGCGGGCACCGGCAGCTACGGGATCACCATCTCTTCGGGCACGCTGCTCGCGCGCAACTATCAGTTTGTCTTCCAGCCCGGAACGCTCACCGTTTCGCCCGCAAATCTCTATCTTGTCCCGGATGGACAGGTGATGCAGATGGGGCAGCCCGTGCCCGCGCTCACCTACCACGCTGTGGGCCTCGTGGGCGGCGACACGCTGACCACCGCGACTACCGGCGTGGCCAGCATCAGTACGACTGCCACCCCGCAGTCACTGCCGGGGAATTATCCGATCCTGGCAGCGCAGGGAAAGATGAGCGCGAAGAATTATGTGATTCTTCCGGGGTCCGCACTCCTGCAGGTGATCTGGTCCGGCAATGACCACGTGAATCCGCCCGGCGTCTTTGGGCCGCCGCCGGTGCGCATGCACGGCAGCCCGATTCTGCCGCTGACGACGGTAGCGCCGCAGGCGCGCACGGCGGGATATGGCCTGGCGATTCAGGCGCCAATCGCGCCCGGCGCACTCATGCCTGCCGTCGTCGGAGCATCCGACTCAAATGCTGCGCCAGGCGTGGAGAACCCAGCGCCGACAGCGTCCGCACCGGAGGCCAGTCCCGAACCAACATCGGCTCCTGCCGCAGGCGATGGCGCGGCTGATGCCTGCGCGTCGAAGGATGGCCCGTCTTCGCAGTCAAGCGGTTCGCCACGCACCGGGCAGAGCGCCGACGAAGCGCAGCAGCAAACGGATTCGCAGTCACGCACGGGCAGCGCGGCATCGGTCGCACAGAGGCAACCAGGCCGCTACTGCGTTGCGGAAACACCCGCCGCGATGGACCCCAGATAAGGAGCGCGCAGCAGGCCGCGCTCGGTGATGATTGCGGTGACGTAACGCGCAGGCGTCACGTCAAAAGCCGGGTTGCGGATGCCGACGCCGTGTGGCGTGAGCTGCCGTCCGCCGTGATGCGTGACCTCGACCGCCGCCCGCTCTTCAATGGGGATGGCGTCGCCGGTTGGCGTTGCTGGATCGATGGTGGACCAGGGTGCCGCCACGTAAAACGGAATCCCGTGTTCGCGCGCCAGCACGGCCACGCCGTAGGTGCCGATTTTGTTCGCCACATCGCCGTTTGCGGCAATGCGGTCAGCACCGACCACGACAGCCTGAATCCTGCCTTGTCGCATGAGGCTAGCGGCCATGTTGTCGCAGAGAACTGTGGTCGGAATGTTGTCGGCCATCAACTCCCAGGCGGTGAGCCGCGCACCCTGTAAAAACGGGCGGGTCTCATCAGCGAAGACGTGAATCCTTTTGCCGCGCTCGACAGCAGCGCGGATCACTCCAAGCGCCGTTCCGTAGCCGCAGGTGGCCAGCGCACCCGCATTGCAGTGCGTAAGCACTGTGCCTTCGTCAGGCATGAGTTCCGCGCCGAACGCCCCCATCGCACGGCATGCCGCAATGTCCTCCTCGTACATCGCGCGCGCCTCAGCCTCCAGCCGCGAGCGAACGGCATCCATGCTCGCGCCCGCTGCCAGCAACCCGGCAAAGACGCGCCGCATACGTTCGATGGCCCAGAAGAGATTGACCGCCGTGGGGCGCGTGTCGGCCAGCAGTCGGCAGCTGGTGGCGAAAGATTCGGCAAACTCCGCGGCTGTTCTGGCGGTGGAGCTGTTTGCCGCCAGCGCCAGCCCCATCGCCGCGCTCACGCCGATGGCCGGAGCGCCGCGCACGACCATCGTGGTGATGATCGTCGCCACCTCATCCGGAGTGGTGGCCAGCAGATAGGTCTCTTCAAGCGGAAGTTTGGTCTGGTCCAGAAAGCGTACGCCAGCCGGGGTCCATTCGAGCGTGGGAATCATCCTTTCCAGTGTATCCGTTTGGGTATGCTGGGTTCGTTGTTCCGTGATTCAGGAGGATTCCGAGTCAATTTCCGGAGATCCGAAAAGGTTTTCATTTTTTGCTGGACTCTCCTTGCTTCCCGTGGATACAGTAGATTGGCGCAGCTTTCCCGCACACTCTTCCGCGCCATCGAGGATTCGCATTTGTTCGGACACACACAGCTCACCGCCATCGACTGGCTGATCATGCTTCTTTACTTCGCCTTTGTGCTAGGCATTGGCTTCGCACTCAAGCGATACATGAAAACCAGCAAGGATTTTTTTCAGGCCGGTCGCGCACTGCCCGCCTGGATTTGCGGCCTGGCCTTCATGAGTGCCAATCTCGGCGCGCAGGAAGTGATTGGCATGGGCGCGTCGGGCGCGAAATACGGTATTGCGACGAGCCATTTCTACTGGATCGGCGCGATTCCGGCGATGGTCTTCGTGGGCATCTTCATGATGCCGTTTTATTATGGTTCGAAGGCGCGCTCGGTGCCTGAGTTCCTGCGCCTGCGCTTCGACGAAAAAACGCGCGCGCTGAACGCCTGTTCGTTTGCGGTGATGACGGTTTTTTCCTCCGGCATCTCCATGTACGCTATGGCGCGGCTGATCCAGACGCTGCACATCTTCGACGGACTCTTCGTTGCGTTGGGCCTGCCGCTGGGCTGGATTTTTCACTTCTCGATGCTGCTTTCGGCCGTCATCGTCCTGGGCTATATCTTCCTCGGCGGCCTGACGAGCGCGATCTACAACGAGGTGCTGCAATTCGCGCTCATCATCGCCGGATTTCTGCCGCTGGTGCTCATCGGATTGCATAATGTCGGCGGCATCAGCGGGCTGCGCGCGGCGCTTCCAACGGCGTATATGCACTCCTGGCGCGGAATGGAGCACGCGAGCACGAATCCGCTCGGCGTGGACGCCTTCGGGCTGGCGATGGGCCTCGGCTTCGTGCTCTCGTTCGGCTACTGGTGTACGGATTTTCTTGTGATCCAGACGGCGATGGCGACCGACACTCAGGAAAACGCGCGCCGCGTGCCGCTGATTGCGGCGATTCCCAAGATGTTTTTTCCGTTTCTCGTCATCGTCCCCGGCCTGCTTGCGATTGCCGCCACCACGCCGCACAACGTGACCACACAGACCGTGGTCAACGGAACGATTGTGCGCGAGACGCAGGTCGTCAGCAAGGCTGAGGCCGAGGGGCGCGGACTGGTGCCGGCAAAGACCGATCCCATCACCGGCAAGATCGTGCTCGACGCAAGCGGCAAACCGGAGCTGGACTACGATCTGGCTATTCCCTCGATGCTGCTGCATTATTTCCCCTCCGGCCTGCTCGGGCTGGGTCTCACGGCCCTCCTGGCCAGCTTCATGAGCGGAATGGCCGGCAACGTGACCGCATTCAACACCGTCTGGACCTACGACATCTACCAGTCCTATCTGCACAAGGGAGCTTCCGACCAGCACTATCTGAAGATGGGTCGATGGGCCACTGTCGGAGGCATACTTTTATCGATGGTGACGGCGTATGCCGCCACCGGATTCAACAACATCATGGACACGCTGCAACTGGTCTTCAGCTTTGTGAATGCGCCGCTCTTTGCCACCTTCCTGCTGGGCATGTTCTGGAAGCGCACCACGGGCAACGGCGCGTTCACTGGGCTGATCGCAGGCACTGCCGCCGCGATGGCCCATCACGGCCTCACGCTGCCCATCGAAGCGCACCCCGGCCTGCATGGCGGCTGGATCGCCGTGCTCCATACCTATCCCAGCGATATGGCGCAGAATTTCTGGACGGCGATCTGGGCCTTCAGCGCGAATTTCGTCGTAGCCATCGTGGTGAGTCTGTTTGGCACGCCGAAGCCCGAGTCAGAACTGGTTGGCCTTGTCCACTCGCTCACGCCGAAGACGGTTTCGGCCGAGCGCATCTGGTGGAAACGTCCGGAGGCCCTCGGCGCGCTGCTGATTGTGATGGTCGTCGCGCTGAACCTGATCTTCCGGTAGCTGTGCGACAAGGGGACGATTTCGTGAAGAGGAGATGGCAGCCATGAATCTGGATTTGAGAATTCCCATGGGTCTCATGTTTACGCTTGTCGGCGTGATTCTTACGCTTTATGGCTGGGCGACGCGCGGCAGCGCGCTTTATGCGCGAGCCGACAATGTGGATGTGAATCTGGGCTGGGGCGTCGTATTGCTGGTCTTTGGCGTCAGCACGTTTCTGATGGGACGCCGAGCCGAGCGGAAACTGCGCAGCCAGCCGCGGAAATCCACGCCTGTCACGGCAGGGAACCGGCGCGGGCACTGAGAGCGGCTCTCGGTCATAAGTTGGAGGCGCTTGTGACAGCCGCACTCCGGTTCTCGTACACTCGTTGCCATGGGAGGACGCTATGGAGATTGAGTTCACCAGCAGACAGATCAGGATCAACAAAGCGGCGCAGGATGCGGCACGGGAAGGCATTGCGCGCGTGGCACGGATGCTTGGCCCGTTGACTGCCGCCTCCTGCATTCTGAGTGGCGAGCGCCATCTGCGGCGGTTTGAGATTCACCTCAAGAGCCGCAAATTTCAGCTCGTGGCTCATGGCAGCTCCACCACTCAGGCCGCAGCACTTCGTCTCGCGCTGGAGCATGCGGAAAGTCAGGCCCTGCGCTTCCGTGATCGCCTGCGCAGTCGCAAGCGCAAGGCCGCCCCCGATGTCGCAGTGCTCGATTCCCAGGTCGGCGCCAAAGAAAAGACCGTCCGCAAGACCGCCGGCGCGCCGAGGAAGCCAAGTCGCCGCAGCCCGGAACTGGCAGTGATTCCCACCGGACGCAAAGTGATCCGGGAGCCGCATCTGGTCAGCGCCGTGGAGGCGATTCAGCCGCATCCGCTCACCATGGAGCAGGCCGTGAAAAAAGCCGAGAGCGAGGATCGCGATCTGCTCATCTTCCGCACGGCCGAGGGAACGCAGTTTGTGCTCCACCGCCGCCGGGACGGGCATATGGCCATGGTCGCCCTGGCCTGAGCGGTTGATTCGACGATGCCGCTCAAAAAACATCTGCCAGGACTGCCCGGTTTATGCTAAACACGTTTCAGGCCGATGTATTCCTTGACCGTTTACGGTCCTTGAGACTGAGGAAGTGAGCTTCGTCTGATCGATAGCCGGTTTTGGCGATTGATCCGACGTGGGCAGCCAACAACGATGAGTGAGCAACTGGGGAATCAACCATCGTCGAATCAGATTGCGGGCGAAAGCTGTCATCTGCTGCGCGGCATGGTGAGGGCATTGCCGGAGGCGATTGTCGTCACCAGCGGTGAGCGGATTATCTTCGTCAATCCGGAGTTTACCCAGCTTTTTGGCTACTCCTCCGCACAGGCTTACGGTCGGTTGCTGGAAGAGTTTCTGATTCCCGAAGATCGCCGCCAGGAGGCAACAATGTTGCTGGAGATGGCGCGTCGGCGTGGCCGTGTCGCCGTGGATACCGTCCGTCTCGATGCGGATGGCAATCTGGTGGACGTTTCGATTGCGCTGGCGCAATTTGACCAGGCGGGATTGCCCCGCGGATTTGTCGTCAGTTACCGCGATATCCGCAGCCGCAGGCAGAGCGAGGCGCGATTGCAGCATTACGCGCTCCACGACGTGCTTACCGGCTTGCCCAATCGTGCGCTTTTTCTGGACCGGCTGAAACTGGCGCTGGCGCGCCGCTCGCGACGGAAAGACCTGAATTTTGCCGTAATGTTTGTCGATCTGGATCGCTTCAAGGAGGTGAATGACACGCACGGCCATGCGGTGGGCGATGCCCTGCTGTTGGAGGTGGCAAATCGTCTGCGCGATGCACTGCGTCCGCATGATACAGCCGCCCGGCTGAGCGGCGACGAGTTTGCCCTGCTGCTGGAAAATCTGCAATCTGTCGAAGATCTGCGTCCGATTGCGAGCCGCATTCTGCGTGAGTTTGAAGGCGCGTTTCTGCTGGATGGAAAAGCGCTCTCGGTTGGAGCGAGCATTGGCGTGGCGATTTGCGCCGACGATCATCAGTTGCCGGAGCAGCTTCTGCGCGACGCCGACTATGCCATGTATCGCGCCAAGCAGAATGGCGGACAACGATGCGAACTGTTCGATTCTCAGATGCAGGTGCATCTGATTCTGCGCACCGAGCGTGAGACGGAGATGCGCGCGCTGCTGGACAAACGCGACTTCGCGATGTGGTATCAGCCGTACTACCATCTGCAATCCGGCGCTTTGCAGGGCTTCGAGTCGCTGCTGCGCTGGCGGCGACAGAATGGAACTTTCGAGCCGCTGCGCGACATCCTGCAAATGGCTGACGACAGCGGAATGGCGATAAGACTGAACCGCGAGACGCTCGTGAAGAGCTGCGAGCAGTTGCAGGACTGGTCGCAGTCTGTGAGCGATTCCAGGTTCACGCTGGGCCTCAATGTTTCGGCACGGCAGTTCTACCATCCGGAGATGATCGCCATGGTGTTTTCGGTCCTCGATGCGCAGGCCATCGATCCGCAACGGCTGATCTTTGAAATTTCAGAGAGCACACTGAACGAAAATCCGCAGACCGCGCTGCGCATTCTCAATCGGCTGGCCGAGCGCGGAGTGCAGATTGCCGTGGATAACTTCGGCGCTCAGCTTGCCCCGCTTGGATCGCTGCTGCAACTGCCCGTGGATGTGATCAAACTGGATCGGGAACTGATTGCCTCGTCCATCCGGGATGACCGTCATCTCTCGGCGCTGCGTTCCATCACCAACTTCGGCCATTCGCTCGGAATGCGGGTGATTGCGCAGGGCGTCGAACAGCAGGCCCAGATGGATGCTCTGCGCGCGGCGGGCTGCGACATGGTGCAGGGCTATCTGTTTGCTCCCGCCGTGGAGCCTGCGGTGGCAATGGATCTTCTGGCGCGTGGAATCTGGCAACAGCCCGTCGAGCAGGCCTGAGGCGTCTCGCGAGACCATGGCAACTCCGCTCATAACAGGGTAATTTTTCGTTCTTTCGCGATTCCTGATCGCATCCGAGGGCATGTACGATATTCCCATGACTGTTCCTTCCTCTTCGAATGCGAATGCTTCCGAAGATCACGCGCAGCCGACGGCCTGCGACGAAAAGCAGCTTGTCGTCGTCACGGGCATCTCCGGTGCGGGGAAGGCCTCGGCGCTGAAGGCATTCGAGGACATGGGCTATTACTCCGTCGAAAATCTCCCGCTGGAGCTGCTTTCAGCCTTTGCCGAACTCGTGCGCCATTCGCCGGAGATCGAGCGTGCGGCGATTGTTGTCGATGTGCGCGAGGGCCAGGCGCTGGACCGTCTGCCCGCGATTCTTTTGGAAGTGCGCCAGCGCCTGCGCACGACAGTCCTGTTTCTCGACGCCTCCGATGCCGCGCTCATCCGTCGATACTCCGAAACGCGTCGTCCGCATCCGCTCAGCTTCACCGAAGTCAGCCGGTCTCAGGTGGTCACGCGCTCCATCACGGACGAGCGACAGATGCTGGATGCGGTGCGCAACGTGGCAGACAGCATCGTCGACACCTCCGGCCTCAACGTTCACGAACTGCGCGCCTACATTCACGCCCGCTTCCATCCGCTGGATGCGGATGACTCCGAGCGGAGCCAGATGCTCGTCTCGTGCCTGAGTTTTGGCTTCAAAAATGGCGTGCCGCTCGATGCGGACCTGCTCTTCGATGTGCGCTTCCTGCCCAACCCGCATTTTGTGCCGGAGTTCACGCGCCAGACCGGCCTGGACCCGGATGTGGCCGCTTATGTCCGCAGCTTTCCGCAGTCGGGTGAGTTTGTGGAGCGCACGATGGGACTGCTGGATTTTCTCCTGCCGCACTATCTGCGCGAGGGCAAGAGCTACCTGACCATCGGCTTCGGATGCACGGGCGGCCAGCACCGCTCGGTGATGATGGCCGAGGAGTTTGCGCGGCGGCTCGGCGAGCGTGGCTTTCGCGTGAAGGCGCTGCACCGTGATTTGCCTCGCTAGCGCGGCTGCCCATGGCCCGAGCGAATCATCCCGTGCGGGCGAAAAGATGCTCCGTAAAGAATTCCGCCTGCATCCTGCGGCGGATACAATACTGAGATGAGTCAGCGAACCATCGCAGGCGGCGATAACCGAGTTTCCCCCAGTGGGGGATGCTGGTGACGCGCTACTTCCGACTGCTGCGCTACTGCCTGCCCTACTCGTTTCAGGCGATTCTCGGCATCGCGCTGCTGGCCGCCGTCGGCGGGCTGGAGGCTTTGCGGCTGCTGATTCTCGGCCCCGTGCTGAAGACGGTGCTCAATCCCTCGTCGCCGAGCAACGGCATCACGCTGCTGCCGAGTCTCCACGGGCGCTGGCAGCTCAATCTCCAGCAGTGGATTCCGCATTCGATTCATCTCCACAACGCCTGGGCCGTGGTCACGGCTGCGCTGGTCGGATCGACCATCCTCAAGGGCATCTGCGATTACACCGGAACATATCTGGTGAACTACGCCGGATACGGCATGATTACCGATCTGCGAAACGACCTCTATGAGACGATCCTGCGCAGTTCGGCCAGCTTTTTTCACCGCCATGCGACGGGTACCATCCTCTCTACGCTCATCAACGATGTCGAGCGCGTCCAGACGGCCGTCAGTGCGGTTCTCGGCGAATTTCTGCAACAGATATTCACTTTCCTATTCACCATCGCAGCCGTCATCGCGCTCGGTGGACGCCTGAGCTGGGCGCTGCTGATCTTTGTTCCGGTCGTCATCACTTCGGCGCGCAAAATCGGGCGCTCCGTGCGTGTGCGCACACGCACCGGGCAGGATCGCGTCGCCGAGATTCAGAACATTCTTCACGAGACCATCACCGGCAATCGCATCGTCAAAGCCTTTTCGACGGAATTGTGGGAGATTCTGCGATTCAAGAAAGCCGCGCGCCGACTCTTCCGCGCCAATCTTCGCTCCGTGCGCGTTCAGTCGATCAGTTCGCCGCTCATGGACGTCATCGGCTCCATCGCCATCGCGCTGCTGCTGCTCATCGGTCGCACCGAGATTCGCGCCGGACGCATGGAGATGCAGACCTTCGTCGTCTTCATCATTGCGCTTTTCAAGCTCTACGACCCGGTGCGCAAATTCGCTTTCTTTTACAACAGCTTTCAGCAGGCCATGGGCGCTTCGGTTTCCATCTTTCAATATCTCGATGTCGAGAACGATGTTGCCGAGCGTCCGCGCGCTCACGCTCTTCGCGGATTCCACCAGGGCATCGAATTTGACAACGTCGGCTTCCGCTACAGCAATGCCGAGGGTGAGCATCCAATCCTCCACGATATTCAGCTCACGATACGACATGGCGAGATGCTGGCGCTGGTGGGGCCGAGCGGCGCCGGCAAGTCCACACTCGTCAATCTGCTGCCGCGTTTTTACGATGTCACCACGGGTCGGCTTCTGATCGACGGCCACGATGTCCGCGACCTCACGCTCGATTCGCTGCGTCGACAGATCGCACAGGTCACACAGGAGACGGTTCTCTTCAACGATACGGTGCGCAACAACATCGCATACGGACAGCCGGAAACATCTCTGCGGCTGGTGGAAGCAGCGGCGCGCAACGCGCTGGCGCATGAGTTCATTCTGCGCATGCCCCAGGGCTACGACACCGTGATCGGCGAAAAAGGTTTTCGACTCTCCGGCGGCGAGCGGCAGCGCATCGCCATCGCCCGCGCAATTCTGAAGGATGCTCCGATTCTGATTCTTGATGAAGCCACGTCAGCACTGGATGCCGAAAGTGAATCGCTCGTTCAGGCAGCGCTGGCAAATCTGATGCAGGGGCGCACGGTGATTGTGATCGCGCACCGGCTCTCGACCGTTCGTCAGGCGGATCGCATTGCCGTCATCGAAGAGGGACGCATCTCCGCGATTGCGCCGCATGAGGAGCTTCTGAGCATTTCGCCCACGTATCAGCGGCTCAGCCAGCTTCAGTTCCTCACACTGCCCGAGCCAACGCTGCTGGCGGCGACCGATTGATCCCGGATTCTGAAGAAAGAGAACGAACATGAGCGCAACCATTCAGGAAAATGCAATTCAGGAAACCGAAATTCGAGAAGCCGCTGCCGACGGCGAGATCAAGGTCGCGACGCGGAATCGCGGCGAAGGCGTTGTCTGTTCGATGACCGGATTCGCCGGAGCTTCCTGCGTTGTCGGGCTTCCCCGCTCGGGCGAAATGCGGCTACAGATTGCGCTGAAGAGTGTGAATCATCGATTTCTTGACCTGCAGCTTCGTTTGCCGTCCGGATTTGACGCGCTGGAGATGGAGCTGCGGCGCATGCTCAAGGATGAATTCGTGCGCGGCCATATCGAGTTCAACCTGTCGCTGGATCGCAGTTCTCAGCGCGCGCCCACGCTGAACACCGCTGCGCTCGAAGCATGCCTCGAATCCTTTCGCAGCGCGGCGAGGCAGTTTGCGCTGGAGACCCAGCCCGATCTCAACATGCTGCTGCGCTTGCCCGGAATTTTGCAGCAGGATTCTGGAATCAGCGAGCAGGATCAGAGCGTACTCTGCGCGTTTGTGCTGGAGCAGACGCGCCGCCTGATTCCCACGCTCAGGTCCATGCGTGCGCGGGAGGGTGATGAACTGACGCGGGTGCTGCGCGATGCGATGGCGATGATGGAGGACGTGGTGTGCCGCCTGGAGCGGCTGCAACCGGAGATCACTGCGCGCCACGAGCAGCGATTGCAACTGAAAATCGAATCCCTCATCGGCAGCGAGGTCAACCGCCAGCGCCTGCTTGAAGAAGTGGCGCTGCTGGCTGACCGCAGCGATGTTTCCGAGGAACTGGCGCGGCTGCGCACGCACATCCGGCATTTTCTCGACCTGCTCACGCTTGGCGGGGAAGTGGGCAAAAAGCTGGACTTTCTTCTGCAGGAGCTGAACCGCGAAGCGAACACGCTGCTGTCGAAAACAACCGGCGTCGCAGGCAAGGGAACAGAAGTGACGGAGCTTGGCCTAGCGCTCAAGGCCGGCATCGAGAAGGTGCGGGAGCAGATTCAGAATCTGGAGTAGCCCGCGGCGGGCGCAGTCAGGGTCGTGTTCATCAGTCGACGGAAGCTGGTCGAAAGGAAGGGAAATCTCGTTCGTGGCAGGCATTTTGTTCATCATCTCCGCACCCTCCGGCTCGGGCAAAAGCACGCTCGTCAACGCGCTGCGCTCGCAGGTGGGCGGACTGGATTTTTCCATTTCGTGGACGACGCGCCAGCCGCGCGGCTCGGAGGAGAATGGCAGGGAATATCACTTCACCAGCCGCGAAAACTTTCAGGAGATGCGCGATGCCGGCGAGTTCCTGGAGTATGCCGAGGTTTTCGGGAATTACTACGGAACGGCGCGGCGATCTCTCGACGAAGCGCGCGCAGCCGGGCGTGATCTGCTGCTCGACATCGACGTTCAGGGCGCGCGTCAGGTCGTAAAAAAGCTGCCCGAAGCCGTGACCATCTTTGTCGCGCCGCCCAATCCCAAAGTCCTGCGCACTCGCCTGCGCAACCGCAGCCGCGCCGAGGGCCATGTGGATGAGCAGGTGCTCTTTCGCCGACTCAGCGAGGCTGGCAAGGAGATTGAGAATTGCCACGAATATCGATATATTCTGGTCAATGACGTTCTGGAGCGCGCAGTCGCTCAACTGGAGGCGATTGTCGTTGTCGAGCGCATCCTTCAGTCCGGCGGCGAGATTGATCTGGAGCATCGCCGGGACTTTGAAATCGCTCAGAGTTGCCTGCAACAGAATGTGCGTGAGCGTTTGCAGCCGGTGCTGGATGCTTTTGGCATAGGGAAAAACGGCAGCGAACAATGGAATCTTTTTCTGGAGGAGACCGATGAGCCGGGAGAACCACAGCGAAGCAAAGGTTGAGACGGATTTCAACTCCAACTACCGCAAGGTGATGGTTGCGGCGCGTCGCGCGCGCCAGTTGCAGGGCGGAGCGCCGCCGCTCGTCGCCAGCAAAAGCAACAAGCCCTGCCGCACGGCGCAGGATGAGATTCGCGCTGGAAAAATCGCTTATGTCCAGGTTGCTCCGCCGCCGGAAAAACCGGAACTGGATGACACCGGCATCCCTATTCTTGCGGTGTAGCTGCGAGGTTCACTCCACGGGATTCGTCGGCGAGATTCGGGATACAATCGCTCTATGAAGGTGATGGTCGGCGTCTCCGGCGGCATCGCAGCCTATAAGGCTGTGGAACTGGTGCGCGCGTTGCAGCGCCACGCACTTGATGTGCGCGTGACGATGACCCGCGCGGCCACTCGGTTTGTCCAGCCGCTCACATTTTCCGCGCTCACCGGCCATCGCGTCATGACCTCGCTTTGGGAGGCATCCGCCGATGCCTCCTCGGATGCTCCGATAGACCACATTGCCGAGGCGCAGTGGGCCGATCTTCTGGTCGTTGCTCCTGCAACCGCCGATATTCTGGCGCGGTTCGCGCATGGACTCGCCGATGATTTTCTGACGACAATGTATCTGGCCACGCCCGCGCCTGTCCTGGTTGCGCCCGCGATGAACTCCGTCATGTGGGAGCACGCGGCGACGCAGGCAAATGTGGAAACGCTGCGCCAGCGTGGCGTTCGCGTCGTCGAACCGGATGCCGGGCAGCTTGCCTGCGGCATGGTTGGCCCCGGCCGCATGGCGGAGCCGGAGCAGATTGCCAGCGCCGTGCTCGGCGCGCTGGGGCGCAGTCACGATCTGGCCGGTGAAGTCATTCTCATCACCGCGGCGGGCACGCGCGAGGCGCTCGATCCAGTGCGTTTCCTTGGAAATCGCTCCAGCGGCAAGATGGGCTACGCGCTGGCTGAGGCGGCGCAGAGTCGCGGTGCGCGCGTGATCCTCGTCAGCGGCCCTTCGTCGCTGCACCCGCCGATTCACTGCGAGACGGTGCGCGTGACCACCGCCGAAGAGATGCGGCAGGCTGTGCTGGCTCGGCAGGCTGAGGCCACCATCGTCATCAAGTCCGCCGCAGTGGCCGATTATCGGCCTGTCGCCGTGGCTGCGCAGAAAATGCGCCGCTCTGGGCCGCTGACACTGGAGTTGCAGCCAACAGAAGATATTCTCGCCGAGGTGGCCCGGCGGCGCGCACCAGGGCAGTTGATTGTCGGCTTTGCCGCAGAGACCGAGGACACCGTGCAGCAGGGCCGCGCGAAGCTGCTGCGCAAGGGCGCTGACGCGATTGTCGTCAACGATGTGGGCCGCGAGGACATCGGTTTTGATTCCGATGACAACGCCGCGACATTTCTGACCATGAGCACGGCCATCGATCTGCCGCGCATGTCGAAGCGCAAACTGGGCGACCGGATTCTGGACGAGATCGTCGCCCTGCGCCGTCCGCAGTCGCTTCTGGTGGAGATGTCTTCCGCCGAGATGGAGTCTCTGCGCGAGCAGCCCGCGCCGCCGCGCAAAGCGATTCTCATCGAGTAGCCAGCATGAACGACGCTCCTGACTCCGCCGCCTCCGCAACTGAGAATGAAATCATCTGGCAGGATGCTCTGATCCGCCGTCTGCGCTTTTACCGCGATCTCGGCATCACCGATTTCTATCGCCGCGAGACGCCTGCGGAGTTGCAGGCCGCCTTGGCGCGTTCCGCCAGCGCGGCTGTCTCAGCGCAGCCATCGCCCGCAGGCGCCGCAAACACCGCCGTTCAGGAGGCTGCCATTTCGCCCAAACCGCCAACCACGCTCTTCACTCCTTCGCGCGTCGTGCTGGAACCCGCTGCTCGACCGGCCGCGCTCGAACAACTCCGCGCCGAGATCGGCGACTGCACGCGCTGTAAACTCCACGCAGGCCGCAACAAGCTCGTCTTCGGCGACGGCAATCCTTCCGCGCGGCTGATGTTCGTTGGCGAAGGCCCGGGAGCAGACGAGGACGCGCAGGGAATTCCGTTTGTGGGTCGCGGCGGCCAGTTGCTCAACAACATGATCAGCGCCATGGGCCTGCGCCGCGAAGAGGTCTACATCGCCAACGTCGTCAAATGCCGCCCGCCGGGCAACCGCACGCCGGAGGCCGACGAAGGCGCAACCTGCTCACCGTTTCTGATGCGCCAGATCGAGATTGTCTCTCCGGAGGTGGTCGTTGCGCTTGGCCAGACCGCAGTCACCTGGCTCACCGGCCAGAAGCGTCCGCTGAACGCCTGGCGTGGCACCCTGCACAGCGTGCTGGGCGCAAAGCTCATCGTGACCTTTCACCCGGCTTATCTGCTGCGCGACCCCAACCAGAAAAAGTTCGCCTGGGAAGACCTTCAGCTTGCGATGCGTGAGCTTGGCCTGCGCGCACCGCAGCGCGGTTAACCTGCTCCGCCGTCAGCGCTCCGGATCGCGCCAGAGAGTCACCCCACCCAGCAGTCCGTCATCGTTCGGGACAATGCGCGCATTCTTCGGCAGTTCGATGCTCAGGTGCTTGGCATTGCCGCCGCCGATGTGCAGCTCGTCCCAGTTGAAGAGCGCATGCGTCTGCTCAATGGCTTTGGCGACCAGCTTATTCCATCGCTTGTGGCCATATTTTTCCAGGCCTCGCTTGCCCAGATAATCCTCGTAGGTCTTGTCCCCGCGCCACGGATGATGCGCCAGTTCCAGGCCCGGGCACAGACGTCCATCCGTGAAGAGCGATGAGCCGAGTCCGGTGCCCAGCGTCAGGCACAGTTCCACGCCCTTGCCGCGAATCGCACCATAGCCCTGAATCGCCGCGTCATTCGCCAGCCGCACCGGCTTTTTCCATCGCTTGCGCAGCGTCTGCTCCAGCGGAAACTCCGCCCACGCCGGTCCAAGATTGAACGACGCGATCGTGTGTCCGTGGCGAATGACTCCTGGAAACCCAATGGACACGCGATCAAACGAGCCAATCTTTGCACGCATTGCGTCGAGAATGGCAAGCAGCTTTTTCGGCGTCGGGCGGGGCGGCGTCAACTCGCGCAGCCGCTCCGTCACAGGCTTTCCCGCCGCGTCCAGCACCATCATCTTCAGGCCAGTTCCGCCCACGTCAATGCAGAGCGTCCAGGGCTTCGGTCCGTTCGCAGTTTCGCTCGCCCCCGCGTGCGCGGCGGACGGCTTTTTTGCGGGCTTCTTTGCGGCTGTGGTCTTCTGGTTTTTCATCACACCAGCATTGTATGGCAGATCGCCGCTTGCCTGCGCGTCGCCACTCGCGCGCCAAGTAAACTGGATACATCCCCATGCCCCGCTGCTGTGAAGTTGCGCTCCCCGTGCCGCTCGACCAGACCTTCACCTATCGTCTGCCAGCGGGTGCGCGGGCGCAGCCCGGCGTGCGCGTCATCGTGCCCTTTCGCCGCGAACAGTTGATCGGCGTCGTCACCGGCATGCACGAGGAAGAGCCTGCCGATATTGAACTTCGCACGGTGACCACGGTTCTCGATGAAGAGCCGCTGCTGCCGCGATCTCTGCTTGATCTCGCTCGCTGGATTGCGGATTATTACCTGACGCCGCTCGGTGAGGTGCTGCGCGCCATGCTGCCGCTCACGGCGGAGCTGCGCCGCCACGTACAGCTTCGCATCACTCAGGATGGCCTCGACGCCCTCGCGCAGGGCTATGACGGCGGCTCGCCGCGTGTCGGCAAGCGGAAGCTCCTGCTGCTTCCGGATTCGATCGAGTTTCGCCTGCTCACGCGGCTCGAAGACGGCGAGCCAGCGAGGCTGACTGCGGTTCGCACTGCGACCGGAGCAAGCGTGCAACAGGTCAACGCAATGATCCGTCGCAAGTGGATTATGCGCGAGACCTGCGCCGAAGAGCGCGACGCGCGGCGCATGGAGCGCTTTGCCGTCCTCGTTCCAGACGCGCGGCTGCCCGCGCTCACCGATCGTCAACAGCTTGTGCTGGCCGAGTTGGCTGCTGCAGGAGGCGAGGCGCGTCTGCGCGAACTCTACCAGCGGCTGCCATCGCAGAGCACCCTGCAGACGCTCGTTCGTCGCGGCCTCGTCCGCATCGATGAGCGCCCGGAGTCCTTTTGCCTCACGACTCTCGGAGCGCCCGCCATCACGCACCGCCTGAACGAGGCCCAGGCTGCGGCGCTGGATGCGATCGCGGCCTCAATGGGCGGCTTTCGCGTCACTCTTCTGCATGGGGTGACGGGTTCCGGGAAAACAGCTGTGTATCTGGCCGCGATGCAGCGCGCGCTTGATCGCGGCCAGAGCGCGCTGCTTCTCGTGCCGGAAATTGGCCTCACGCCCGCGATTGCCGCGCAGCTTGACGCCGCATTCGGCGCGCGCGTCGCCCTGCTTCACTCCGCGCTCACGCCCCAGGAGCGCGCCGAGCAGTGGCATCGCATCCGTCGCGGAGACTCACCCATTGTGGTCGGCACGCGCTCCGCCGTCTTCGCGCCGGTTCCGCGCCTCGGCCTGATTCTCGTCGACGAGGAGCACGACTCCAGCTATAAGCAGGAGGAGGCGCCGCGCTATCACGCGCGCGATGTCGCCGTCATGCTGGCTCATCTGCACGGCATTCCGGTCGTGCTTGGCTCGGCCACGCCGTCGCTTGAAAGCTGGCAGAACGCCGCTGCCGGGAAGTATCACATCGTGCGCATGGAGGCGCGCATTGCGGATCGCCCGCTCCCGGAGGTCCAGCTCGTGGATATGCGCGAGGAGTTCCGTCAGGTGGGCCGCGATCCAATCTTTTCCCGTCTGCTCATCGAAGAAATTCACCATACGCTGGAGCGTGGCGAGCAGGCCATTCTGCTGCTCAATCGTCGCGGCTACTCGTTTGCAATTCTCTGTCGAAGCTGCGGCGAAAAACTGGAATGCGAGCACTGCGCCATCGCGCTCACACATCACAAGCCGGTCGCCTCAGCCGATGCTCCAGCGCCCGTCGGACAGCGGCTGGAGTGCCACTACTGCGGCTACCGCCGGGCCGTTCCCGCGCGCTGTCCAAAGTGCGAAAGCGAGCATCTTTACTATCTCGGTGTAGGGTCGCAGCAGGCCGAAGAACGTTTGCAGGAGATATTTCCCGAGGCTCGCATCGGACGCATGGACCGCGACACCGTGCGGGGCCGCGCGGATATGGAGTCCCTGCTGGCGCGGCTTCACTCCGGCGAAATCAACCTGCTCGTCGGCACGCAGATGATCGCCAAGGGCCACGACATTCACGGCGTCACCACTGTCGGCGTCGTGGGCTGCGATCACGCGCTGGCGATGCCGGATTTTCGCGCCGCCGAGCGAGTCTTCCAGCTCATCACCCAGGTCTCCGGCCGCGCCGGACGCGGCACGCTGCCCGGTCGCGTCGTCGTGCAGACGTGGCATCCCGACCACTACTCCGTGCTCGCCGCCGCGCAGCATGACTTCGTGCGATTCGCCGGGCGCGAACTGCAATTTCGCCGCTGGATGCACTATCCACCCTTCGGATTCCTCGCCAACGTGCTCTTCCGTTCGCGCAACGCCGACGAGGCCGCGCACTGGGCGCAGCAGGCCAATGTCTGGATGCGCGCTCATGCCGCGCAGAATGTCCGCGTGCTCGGCCCGTGTCCTGCGCCGATCGCGCGCGTCAAGGACACATGGCGCTTTCATCTCGTGCTGAAGGCTCCCAGTCGCGGTTCGCTCAACGCGTTGCTCCGTGGACTGCTCGGCAACCTGGAATCGCTCGCCATCCCGCGCCGCAATCTCGTCATCGACATCGACCCACAACGGCTGATGTAACGCCAGCGGCCTTCGCGAAGCATTACGCGAGTGCCGCGTCCATCTCAGCCATGATTTTCGCGGCAGCTTCAGCCGGGTTCTCCGCCTGCACAATCGGCCTGCCAACGACGAGGGAGCTTGCTCCGGCGCGCAGAGCGTCAGCAGGCGTTGCCACGCGCTGCTGGTCGCCTCGTGCAGCTCCAGCCGGACGTATGCCCGGAATCACTAGTGTTGTCTCCGCCCCACAAATCTCGCGCAGCCGCGCAGTTTCCTCCGGCGAACAGACGAAGCCGCGCATTCCAGCAGCAAGTGCCATGCGCGCCAGCGCCTCCACCTGCGCGCCCGGCTCGCGGCTCACGCCAATTTCCGTTAATTGCGCGGCATTCATGCTTGTCAGCACGGTCACGGCCAGCAGCTTCGGCGCGTGTGGCTGCGCAGCGGCTGCTTCCAGCGCGGCGCTCAGCATCTGCGGCCCGCCAGACGCGTGAACCGTGAGCAGGGAAGCGCCGAGCGTGGAAGCGGATCGCACCGCACCGGCCACAGTGTTGGGAATATCATGCAGCTTGAGGTCGAGGAAAACAGAGTATCCGCTCCCGACCAGTTCTTCCACAATTGCTGGTCCGGCGGCGATGAAAAGCTCCAGGCCAATCTTCACCCATCGACACTTGCCCTCCAGTCGCGGCAGAAAGGCGCGCACGCGCGCTGCATCCGGCAGGTCGAGAGCGACAATGAGCCGCTCCCGCGCGGGCAGATGTGAGATGAGTGCGGAGTCCTGCGAGCGGGAGGTGTTCATACTCCCAGTGTAGCCGTCAGCGGCCGCCTGCCGTCTGCGTATCGGCACTCACGCCTGGCCAGTTCACCAGCGCCAGTTCCGCTCCCTGAACGCGCTCCAGCCTGACGCGGGCGAGTCCGCTGCGTCGAAAACCGAGCGCGTGAGCCGCCGCATAGGAGAGATCGACAATGCGTCCCGGCACAATCGGGCCACGATCATTCACGCGCACCATGATCGAGCGATGGTTGGCCAGATTCGTCACCTTCACCACCGAGCCGATTGGCAGCGTGGGATGAGCGCAGGTCAACAGCGTTCGGTCAAACGGCTCGCCGCTGGCCGTGGGCTGCCCCTGGAACCGCATACCGTACCAGGAAGCCCGACCCACCTGTGTCCAGACGTGAGACGGCTCAGCTTTTTTCTTTTTCTGTCGATGCGTACCGGGCGCGGCTGTGCCAGAGGAGCCAGCCACGGCCACCAGCAGCACAAATACGGAAGTGGTCCAACCCAGGTTGCGCACGGACCGATTGGCGGAAATTCTTAACATTCATTAACAATGGGAACATATCGGGAGAAAACATTCAAGTCATCGCCCATTGTATTTCCATGCTTTTCGACCTAAATCTTTGTAAAATCAGCGTCCAATATTTTTCCCGGCATCAGGATTCAGTGTTTGAAAATGAGACATGACGCGAAGTTTATCGTAACCAATATCTTTCCAAAAGTAATGAGTTATCGATTTCATAATTCTCAGAAAGTTATCCAAATGAATGAAAACAAACTCCCGAAGTCAATCGGATGGATTTGCGCGGAAACAGGCTCAATCCGTCACCTCAATTTTGTGTGCGGAAGAGCGAGAGTTCTCAAAAAATCTTCTGAAAATGCAGCGAATGAATATCGCATCCGTGGCAAACCAGTGAAAAAAGCCTGCTTCATCGCCTCAGCTTCGTTCTGCTGCGCGGAGCAACGTCTTCTCGCGTTGGCAGGAATCGTCTCAGATAGCTCAGTGGATCCTGGCAGACCACCATCTTCTGCAGGTGATACTCCCAGGCGTCGCTCTTGGTCGTGCGCCGCGTGAAGGGCTTGCGCGTTACCGTGATGAACTCGCCGTTGCGATTTCGCTGCTGATACGTGGTGGCGGGCACCAGGAACTGCATCTGCTCGCCCGGCTTCCAGATCGCCTGTGCAAATTCGTGCGAAAACAGCAGCCCATAGAAACGACCCTGCTGCGTCAGCATGCGGATGGCCTCCGCCGTACCCGGCCACTCGGTCTGAATATGCGTTTGAAACCAGTGTTGAAAATCAAAGCCGTTGCTTTGCGCCAGCTTCAGTCCCAGCACCAGAATTTCAAGTCGCTTCATAGCCGTCTCAACCTCGCGAATCCCGTGTGCAACAGCGATGATACCAGTCGAACGCGACGAAATATGATGGAAGCAGCGATGCAGACTTCAGACCCACGCCCCCGACCATCCGCAGATTTTCCGCGCGTTTTTCCGCTTTGCACCATCTTTGCTTTGCTTGCCGCCGCTTCCGTCGCATGGGCAAATCCAGCGCCAATTCACACCAATCCGCTCCATCATGACCCGGACGTGCAGGCCGCATTCCAGCATTTCTACAACCTCGATTACCCCATCTGCATTGCTGCGCTGGAGCGTGTGCAGGCTGCGCATCCGGGCAATCCAGAGGCGACGGCGCTCCTGCTCGAAGCGGTTGTCTTTCAGGAACTCTATCGGCAGGATCTGCTGGACACGACCTTCTACGCCACAGATGGATTTCTGACTGGCAAGCACCCAATGCCGGAAAACCTCGCCATTCGCGACCGCATCTTCACGCTCGAAAGCGAAGTCGAGCACGAATCCGACGCGCAGCTCCAGCGCAACCCGAACGATGTCGATGCGCTCTATGCGCGCGGCTGGGCGCGCAGCCTGCGCTCCAGCTACGTCGCGATGGTGGAGCGGTCGTTTGGCACCGCATTTCATCTCGCGCTCCAGGCTCACTCCGACGAAGCCCGCGTCCTCCAGATCGATCCTGACTATGTGGACGCAGAGCTGGTCGTCGGCACCTATCAGTACGTGATCGGCGCGCTGCCGTTTGCCTTCAAGCTCATCTTCGGCTTCGCCGGCATCACCGGCTCCAAATCGCGCGGCATGCAACTGCTGCAGGACGACGCCGCGCGCGGGCCGATGACGCACGTCGAAGCGGCCACCGTGATTGCGCTCTTCCTGCGTCGCGAAGCGAAATACGCGCAGGCGATCACGGTCGTCCAGTCTCTGGAATCACGCTATCCTCATGATTTTCTTTTCGCGCTCGAAGAGGCGAACCTGCGCAAGGATGCGGGGCAGGGAATGACCGCAGTCTTCGCCTATCAGAAGCTGCTGTCCGAGGCCGACCATCCCGGCTATTTCCCGCTGGCACATGTGGAGCTTGCCTACTTCGGCCTGGGCGAAGCGCTCAAGGGCCAGCGCCATTACGTGGAGGCTGCCGAAGCCTACGAACACGGTGCCTGGCTTCCGGTCACGGGTGCCGAACTCAAGCGCCGCTCCCTCGTCGCTGCCGGCAAGGCGCGCGATCTCGCCGGCCAGCGCGCCGAGGCCATCCGCGACTATCAGGCCGCCGTGGCGATGGGTGCCGACACGACTCAGGGCCAGATTGCGCGCCGCCTGCTGCGCTCGCCCTATCATGAGTGAGACGATGCGCAGTGCGGCATTCGAGCCTGTTTTTTGCAGCTTCGCTTTTTCCGGAACTTCCCGCGCCCTCCAGGCGTATCCTCTGCTGTCGCCAGTGCCGACTTGAAAGGAAGGTCAGCCATGAATAATTTTTGCAGCGCATGCGGAAGCGCGATTACGCCAGACGCTCGTTTTTGCCCAGGCTGCGGAGTCACAGTCGTGCGTGTTGCCGCGACGGCCACGCGCCAGCTTTTCCGCCCGCTCTACGATCGCCGCATCGGCGGCGTCTGCGCCGCGATGAGCCGCGCCTGGGGATGGGACATTGGCCTGCTGCGCATCCTCACCGTGCTCTGCGGCATCTTCCTCTTCCCGCTCACGGAGATTTGCTACATCGCCTGCTGGATCGGAATTCCCGAAGAAATCCCCGCGCCGCCAGTTCTGTAGCCGCCAGCTTCCGTCCGCGGCCCTGCGCGCGCCCGCTGCGTCTCCGCGCGCCGATTCGCTCTCTGCTATCGTCAGTAGAAGCAATGCGATTTCACTTCGAGGGAACAGGCACTCACGTGACGCAACGGCTTGCATCCGGCGAATCCCCCGCTCGACCGTTTCATTACCGAACCACCCCCTCCGGCCGGACAGCGCTTCAGTGCGGAACGCGTTCGCTCACCGCGCTTGCCACCGAGTTTGCCACGCCGCTTTACGTCTACAGCGGCGACCAGATTCTCGACCGCTTCCGTCTCTTTCAGCGCGCGCTCGTGGATCGCGACCACCTGATCTGCTACGCCGTAAAGGCCAACTCCGCGCTTGCCATTCTGCAACTGCTCGCCGCCGAAGGCGCGGGCTTTGACATCGTCTCCGGCGGCGAACTGGAGCGCGTGCGAGCCGCAGCGCCGGAGGCGCTGGATCGCGTGGTCTTTTCCGGGACGGGCAAGACCGCCGACGAGATCGATCTGGGACTCGAAGCCGGAATACTCGCGTTCCACGTGGAAAGCGAAGCGGAACTCGCACTGCTCGCTGCGCGCGCCTCCAGACTGCGCCGCAAGGCCCGATTTTCCCTGCGCGTCAATCCCGATGTCTTCGCCGAGACGCATCCCTACATCTCCACCGGCATGAGCGAGCACAAATTCGGCATCCCCATCGCGCAGGCGCGCCGCATCTACCGCTCCGCGCGCCATCATCGCTGGCTCGCGCCTCACGGCGTCAGCGTCCACATCGGCTCGCAGATTCGCTCCGCCGACCCCTTCGGCGCGGCCATGCGCCGCGTCGTTCGACTCGTCCGCTCACTGCGCACCGACGGCATCGATCTTCGCTGTGTCGACGCCGGCGGTGGCCTCGGCATCGACTACGAGCACGCCTCCGCGTTCGATCCCGCCGCAACCGCGCAAAGCTACCTCAAGGCAATCACGCAGGCGCTCGACGACCTGCCCGCGCGCCTGGTGCTGGAGCCGGGTCGCTTTCTCGTCGCCCAGGCCGGGGTGCTCGTGGCGCGTGTGCTCTTCGTCAAGAAAAACGGCCGCCGAACCTTCGTCATCACAGACGCCGGCATGAACGACCTGATCCGCCCCGCGCTTTACGACGCATGGCATGAGATTCTGCCCGTCCAGCCGCGAGCCGGTCGAGCGCTCGTCGTCGATGTCGTCGGCCCTGTCTGCGAATCCGGAGATTTCTTCGCCCGCAACCGCCGCCTGCCGCCAGTCCAGCCCGGCGATCTGGTCGCCATCCTCGACGCCGGAGCCTACGGCCTGGCGCAAAGCTCCAATTACAACTCCCGCCCGCGCCCGGCGGAGGTGCTCGTGCGGGGCAGGGAAGCGCGTCTCATCCGCCGCCGCGAGACGATGGCCGATCTATTGGCTCCTGAAATTCCTCTGTCGTCCTCGGATCAAAAAACCATAAACAAAAGAAAATAAAACACATGAATCGTATCTCGATAGGATTTCCTCGTCCCGCCGGGGCTTGCTTTTTTCTATGAAAATTGGTACTCTTGAGTCGTGGTTTGTATGAGGGGTTGTAGAAATCTCGGCCTTCCCCAGGCTCACCCTCTGTCCGGCATCGCCTTCAAGTCACGCCCGCATGAGTACGAATACACCTTGGAAAGAGGACATCTGATTCATGGCAAAACGTCGCGGTAATCCCAACTGGGGCAAACCCGAACCGATTGGCCCTGTGGTTCCAACTGTCACCTCCTTTGAGCAGATCGTGAAAGAGTTCAAGCTCACCCCGGATCAGTACATTCGCTCCACCCGCCTGCGCGAGTGGGCGCGTCGCAATCGCAACTCCAAGTACATTCCCGAGGCGCTGCTGGAGGCCTGGGGATTCGAGATCGAATCCACCCTCTAGTTTCCCTGTATACCGAACGCAACTCATCGAAAGCGCCGCGCGAATCCCGCCCGGCGCTTTCTCTTTGTCCTCGCCTGGGAGACAATGGGTGTTGGAGCCGTGCGAATGACCCCAGATCCCGTCCTTGCCGACGCTGTTGCGGCTGAAGCAGTAGCCGTCGAAGTAGCCGATCCGATTCCGTCGCCGTTCCTCGATGTTCCCGCCGCCATCGAAGAGATTCGCGCCGGGCGCATGCTCATCGTGGTCGATGACGAGGACCGCGAAAACGAGGGCGACCTCACGCTGGCCGCGCAGTTCGTCACGCCGGAGGCCATCAACTTCATGGCCCGCTTCGGTCGCGGACTCATCTGCCTCACGCTCACCGAGGATCGCGCTGACCATCTCCACCTCCCGCCCATGACCCAGCGGAACTCCTCGCGCTTCGGCACCGCCTTCACAGAATCCATCGAGGCCCGCGAAGGCGTCACCACCGGCATCTCCGCGCACGACCGCGCCCACACCATCCGCACCGCCATCGCGCCGGAAACCACAGCCGCCGATCTTGCCCGACCGGGTCACGTCTTCCCGTTGCGCGCGCGTCGCGGCGGCGTGCTCGTCCGCGCCGGACAAACCGAGGCATCCGTCGATCTCGCCCGCATGGCCGGCCTCGAACCAGCCGGCGTCATCTGCGAGATCATGAACGACGACGGCACCATGGCCCGCGTGCCGGACCTGATTCGCTTCTGCCAGCAGTACGGGCTGAAAATGCTCACCGTCGCCGAGCTGATCCGCTATCGCCTGCGCCACGAGCGCTACATCCGCCGCGTGGGCGAAAGCACGCTCACCAATCGCTTCGGCAGCTTCCGGCTCATCGCCTACGAGAGTGAGATCAACGGCGGCGAGAGCCATCTTGCGCTCGTCCACGGCAACCTCGACGAAGCCTGCGCCGGCAGCGCCCAGCCCGTGCTCGTCCGCGTCCACACCCACTGCACGGCAGGCGACGTTTTTGCTGCCAACTGCAACTGCCGCGCAATTCTGGACGCCTCCATGCGCCGCATCGCTCAGGAGGGCTGCGGTGCCATCCTTTATCTCCACAACACCAGCCGCGGATTCGAGTGGGACGCAGCAGGCAGTGATCGCCGCATGCTGCTGCACCCTGACCAGCGCGCGCGCGAGGCGCAGGAGGATCGTCATCGCCGCATCGTGCGCGCCGTCGGCCTCGGCGGCCAAATCCTCACCGACCTCGGCATTCACCGCATCCGCCTGCTCTCGAATACACCGATGCGCGTGCCCGCGCTCCACGGCTTTGGCCTGGAGATCGTCGAACAGGTTCCCATCCCGCTCGACGAAAACTAGCTCTGGTCGCGCCGCACCCGCTCGGCTCTCCGCCGCGCCGTGTTCAGCTCGCGCAAACGCGCGCTCACAGCCGCTTCAGAAACGCCGTCGCCTCGGCCAGTTGCGGAAAGACCTTTTCGTCCGCCCGAAAGGCCGCGCCATGCACGCATCGCCTCGTTCCATGCACCTTCACCGGATGCTTCAGGTGCAGCATCTCGTGGTAGAGCAGATACTCGATGGCGTAGCGCGGGCTGGATGGACGGTCAAACACCCGGCTGATCACAATCGTGTTGTGCGCCGCATCATAGTGCCCAAGCTGGCGTTTGGCGTAGTGCTCGCTCCACGTCAGATTTGGCCGACCCAGCAGATTGTGAAAGAAACGCTCATTCAGCGCGTCGAAGACCTCGTTCAGGTTGTAATAGCGACCTTCCGGACCCAGCCAGCGCTTGGCTCCGCGCGTCGAGCGAATCTGCTCCGTCTGCCGCGCCACGGCCTCGCTGTACTGGAATCGCTTGTAGCGCAGATTGTGCGTCTTGTCGATCGGCTTGCGATAGAGCTTCGCCAGCAGAATATGCGCAATCGCGCGCAACACGCTCTCCTGTGCGCCTTCCAGCAGGTCAGACAAGCTCACCTGCAGCCGTCCCTCGCGCAGCCGGATCGTCGTATTCAGCGAGACGAAGCGGCGAAACCGCACCTCAATCTCCGGCATCGGCGCGCGCGGTCTGAGCACGCGATACTCCTCGGCAAAGATGCGTGTCACATCCTTGTGTGCGAGGTGAGAATGCTCATGCCTTGCCGCCGCACTTCGTTTCTTTGCCTGCTTCCGTGCATTTTCTGCTGCGGCTGCTGCGACGTTCTCCTGCTCATCGCGCAGATCTGCGCTGCCAAACAGAAACTCCGAAAAGGCCTGCATCCGCTGTGCCGTGGTCACACCTCGATTGTACGCCCGGTGCGCAAGCTCATTCGTCCGTGATGCGTCGCCAGCCAGCGTGTGTCGCGTCGCCATCCGGCATCGCCAGATTCACCTTCGTCTGCGGCACAATCACCAGGTCCACGCGGCGATTCTGCGCCCTGCCTTCGGCCGTATCGTTGTCGGCCACGGGATGGTACTGCGCGTACCCCGCCGTCGAGATGCGCGTCGGCGCAATCGCGTTCGTGCTCAGGAAAACCCGCGCCAGACGCGTCGCCCGCGCCGACGACAGCTCCCAGTTCGAGTCGAACTCGGCAGTATGAATCGGCACATTGTCGGTGTGCCCTTCGATGCGCAGATCATAGGGCGTCTTGCCCAATGACTCGGCGATCTGCCGCAAAATGGGCAGCGTCTGCGCATCCGGCGTCGCCGATCCGGAGTGAAAAAAACCGGCCTCGCGCAAACTGATCACCAGCCCATCCTTGCCCATTTTCACGGACACGGTGTGCTCGGCAATCTGGTCCGCCAGCAGCCGCTGCATGTGCTGCTCGACCGTCTCCAGATTCTCCTTCACCTGCGCCGGTGCCAGCACGTCCTCACCCATCACAATCGTCATCGGCGAGATCGGCTGGTCCTTGCTGAATGCGGAAATATCTTTCAGATGGTTCGGCGTGCGTCCCGCCTCAGGAAAAATTCCCAGCGCGTGAAACGCCGAATCAATCGCCTGCGACACCTGCGCCTGCTTCTGCTGGTCAGCCTTCGACGATGCGTAGAGCACAACGAAAAACGCAAACAGCAGCGTGATGAAATCCGCATAGGAGACCAGCCAGCGTTCGCGACCGCTTCCGTGGTGTGGTTCGCGAGGCTTCATGCCGCCTGCTCCCGCGCCATCTCGCGATTCGCTTCCAGATACCCGGTCAGCTTCACTTCCAGCATGCGCGGATTCATCCCTTCCAGAATCGAGATCACGCTCTCCAGCATCATCTCCCGGCGCAGATGCTCCTCGCGGATGCGCAGCCGCAGCTTGCCCGCCGCAGGCAGAAAGAAGAGATTCGCCGCGCCCACGCCGTAGATCGTGGCCACAAACGCAACCGCGATGCCCTTGCCGACAGCCTGGATATTGTCCAGATGCTGCATCACCTGAATCAGCCCCAGCACCGCGCCCAGAATTCCGATCGTCGGTGAAAATCCACCGGCGGATTCAAAGACCGCCGGCTGCCGCTCCTCGCCCTCGCTGCGCGATTCCATGCTCACCGACATGATCCGCCGCAGCTCCGTCGGCTCCGTCCCGTCCACGGCCAGCGTCAGCGCCTGGCGCAGAAACGGATCGTCAATCATGCGCAGGTCGGCGTCCAGCGAGACCACGCCAGACCGCCGCGCCTTGTTCGCAAAGCTCACCAGTTGCTGCACCAGCTTCTCGTCCTGCATCCGCGGCTCCACAAACAGCACCGCCAGCCTGCGAAACGCATCCACCACCGTCTTCATCGGAAACTGCAACAGCACCGCGCCCATCGTTCCGCCAAAGACAATCATCGCCGCCGTCGGCTGAAAAATCTGTCCCAGGTTTCCACCCTCCAGCAACAGACCGGCAACAATGCCAATCACCGCAACCAGGACTCCACCAATGCTCGCCTTGTCCATTTCTTCCTCCAGAAATTCTCCGGATTCCGTTCCGTCCGGCTCGCCTCACCGCTGCTGATTCCCCGCGTCAGCCTTTTTCCGCCGACGGTTCCACCGCCCTGTCCGCCGCATCCTGGCTCATCATCCCCGACATGCGCATCACCGGCTCCGCGTCGTGCAGCTCGCGCGCCATCGCCGCCAGCAGCCGCGCACGATACGCCAGCACCCTCGCCACAATCTCCTCGCAGCTCTCGCGCACAATCAGCTTCTCGCCGTGAATCAGCGTCAGCATCGTATCCGGTGACGCCTCGGCAATCTTGATCAGATCGCTGTTGATCATCATGATGTTCCCGTTCAGTCGAGTGACTTCAATCATCGCCGCCGCACCTTTCTGTGTCTCTCATCGGCAATCTGTATGGCAAACAAGAGTTCCGGATCGGGAAAACCACCGGCTGTGCCAATACGCGGCAGTTGCCTTTCGCGCTGCAATTCCATCCCCCTCCCGAATTCTTTTTCCGCCCGGTAAAGTTCAATCCCCCTGCGCCGATAAAGCCGCCAGATGCACCAGCAGCCGTCTCGGGCCTGGGTCGTCGAATCGATTGCTCCTTCCTTCCGATCCGACTTTTCCCACTCCGTCCCGCACTGCTAATTCCAGCATCCACGGGAGCTACCCATGCCTCTTGGCGTACTGAATAACCTCTCCGCACTGGCGGCAGAGAACAACCTGAACAACACGCAGGCTAGTCTGCAGACCGTCCTGGAGCAGCTTTCCTCCGGTTCGCAGATCAACTCCGGTTCGGACAATGCAGCCGGCCTGTCCCTCATCGATGGCCTTCAGGCCAACTCCACCGCGCTCACCCAGTCGGCCACCAACGCAAGCGAAGGTGTCGGCATCCTGCAAGTCGCCGACGGCGCGCTCTCGCAAGTGACGAACCTGCTCAACCGTGCTGTGACGCTGGCCACGGAAACAGCGAACGGCACCCTCGACAGCTCGCAGGCTGCTGCGGCAAACCAGGAGTATCAGTCGATCCTCTCTGAGATCAACACCATCGGCCAGACAACGACCTACAACTCCAGCCAGGTCTTCACAGGATCCGCCGCCGGCGTCAACATCTACACCGGCGACTCCTCCACAACCGGCGCTTCCATTGACAATCTCTACTTCGCGTCGCTGTCCTCGTCCACGGTCGGCGATTCAGGCGGCACCGTGGTGCAGAGTTCAGCCGGACAGTTCTTCGACCTGTCAAAGGACACCAGCGGTGCCCTCACGACAGCGGCACAGTCCAGCGATGCAATCACTGGCGGCCTGAAGTTCACCATCACCAACGCCGACGGCACGACAAGCACCATTACCACCACCGCGACCACGGTTGGCGCACTGGTTCAGGAGATCAACAAGGACGGCATCCCGGGCGTCAGCGCCAGCCTCACCACGGCAGGCGCAGTCGGCGACACGGGCGTCAACTCGGCTGACACCGGCATTCTCGTCTCCAACACCAACTCCTCGGTCGCCATCGCCAGTGCAACGCTGGCCGACACCCCAACCGGCGTCACGGCGACGGCGTTCAGTTCGACGAAGGCGATCGAAACCATCAGCTACCAGCGCGGTGCCAACGAGTCCACGACCAACCTGTCGAACACGGACCTGTTGACCGCCGGCGATGCGCAGACAGCCCTGACGCAGATCAATTCCGCGATCAGCAATATCTCCGCGCAGCGCGGCTACCTCGGCGCCCAGGTCAACACGCTGAACGCGGTTTCGCAGGTCGAGACCACGCAGCAGCAGAACATCCTGGCCGCGCAGAACAGCGTCCAGGCGACCGACTACGCGCAGGCAACCTCGAACCTTTCCAAGTACGAGGTGCTCAGCCAGACCGGCATCTCGGCCCTGGCTCAGGCCAACAGCCTGCAACAGGAAGTCACCAAGCTGTTGCAGTAAATCCCACCGCGACAGGGAAGAGCCGTCCGCTCTTCCCTGTCGCGGATTGTTTGCGTCGGCTTTCAGTCTTGTTTTGCATTGGGATTGACTCATTTTTCCGCGCGGCAAACGGGTTTTGATGTGCTCCAGTTTGCCCGGAGGTTCGCATGGGAGCGGTAGGAATCAACTTCGGCTCGCCGATCAGCGGCACTGGCTTCAACGTCAGCCAGACCGTCAGCGAAATTGTCGCCAATCTTCAAAACGTGGAAACTCCCTGGAACACCCAGCTCAGCGCCACCAACGCGCAGGACACTGTGATCTCCAATCTCGGTACGCTGCTTTCGCAGGTCTCCACCGACATGAGTTCGCTCACAAACTTTCAGGGCGTCCTGGCCGGCAAGCAGGGTTCCAGTTCGGATCCCAACGTCATTGCGCTCACTTCGGCGTCCTCTTCCGCCGTCGCCGGCACTCACACCATCGTCGTCAATTCCCTGGCCGCGACCTCGTCCGGTTATCTCACGGAGATCGCCAACAGCTCCGACACGCTCTCCGGCTCCATCACGATTCAGGTCGGCTCCGGCACGGCGCAGACCATCACCATCGGCTCCACCAGCAACACGCTCTCCACGCTCGCCACAGCCATCAACTCCGCCGGCATCGGCGTCAACGCCAGCGTCATCACCGACGCCAACGGGTCGCGACTTTCGCTTGTCTCCGGCACCTCCGGCTCCAGCGGCAACCTCACCGTCACCTCCAGCGTCACGGACTCCACGACAGGCACCGCGCTCAGTTACACGACAGCCATAACCGGCGCCAATGCCAGCCTGGTTGTTGATGGCGTCAGCGTCTCGGCATCCTCGAACACCGTCAGCACCGTGATTCCCGGCGTCACCTTTCAACTTCTCGCGCCATCCCCGGTCACCAGCGGCACACCGGAAACGGTCCAGGTGCAGATACTCAATGACAACAGCGCCGTTGTCAGCTCCATCGGCCAGCTTGTCTCCGATTACAACTCGGTCATCAGCGCCGTCAACGCCCAGGAAACCAACACCACCTCCGGCACTCCTCAGCCGCTCTTCGGCTCACCCACACTCGCCATGTTTCAGGAGCAATTACTCAGCTCCATCAATCAGTCCAATACCCAGGGAGACATCAACAGCGTCACTCAACTGGGCATCACCATCAACAATGATGGCACGCTTTCCCTTGACACCAGCACCCTGAACACGGAACTCAATCAGGACTACTCCGGCGTCACCAGCTTCTTTCAGAATGCCGGAAGCTGGGGACTCAACTTCTCCACCGCGCTCGACAATCTGGGCAACAGTTCGCCCACTGGCATGCTTACGCTCGACCTCAATGCCAACAGCGCCATCATCTCCTCGCTGAATCAGAATATCTCCAATGAGAATCTGCTCATCTCCCAGCAGCAGTCCAGCCTCACCACGGAACTGAATCTGGCCAACGAGACCCTTCAGCAGATTCCCACCAATATCAACAGCATGAGCATGATCTACTCGGCCGTCACAGGTTACGTCAACCCGACTCTCTAATCCCGACGTTCTGATCGTTGTTCCCGCTGTCCACAGCCGATGCGCCCGAGGAGGTTGCACACGCGCCCTATGTCGTCCTATCAACAGCACACGCTCGAGGGAGCATCGCCCGTCGAACTCGTCGTCGCGCTTTACGACGGAATGGTTCGTTTCCTTTACGCCGCCGCCGCCGCTGTCGAGGCTGG
This sequence comes from Acidobacteriota bacterium, assembly GCA_021846275.1. Lineage (GTDB taxonomy): Bacteria > Acidobacteriota > Terriglobia > Terriglobales > Acidobacteriaceae > Acidicapsa. Next base: position 206,091 of record JAJZBZ010000001.1, on the reverse strand, counting down.
GGATGTCGCCGCGCGCCGCGCCGCGGTCAAGCGCGCCCTCGACATCATGATTCACCTCCAGGCCCGGCTGCGCATGGACATTGGTGGCCGTCCCGCCGAGGTGCTCAGCGAGTTCTATGCGTCCATCTTTGCCCTCACTCTTCAGGCCTCGCAAACGGCCTCCGTCGAGCGTTTCCATGAAGCCATTCGTTGCGTGCGCAACGTGCGTGATGCCTGGCGACAGGTAGCGCAACAGCAGTTGCAGCAATCGCCCGTCTCCGTTCCATTCCCCGCCGCGCGTCCACGTTCCGCCTCTTCAGCGCATGCCGCCTCCGACGCGCCTCGATGGACTGCCTGATCAAAGCCAGCGCCGACGGACGCGCCGACTCCTGCCCATTCCTTCTCAGCCTGCCACAGCCAGTTCCTCTTCCAGCAGTTGCTTGGCATGGAGGTCCGCGTAGTAGCCACCCAGCGCGATCAGTTCCTCGTGCGTTCCCGTCTCCGCGATCCGGCCCTCCCGGAGCACCGCAATCTGATCCGCTTCGCGAACGGTCGAGATCCGATGCGCAATCAGGATCGTCGTGCATCCCTTGGTATATCGCTTCAGGCCCTGCAAAATCCGCTCTTCCGTATACGTGTCCACGCTCGCCAGCGCGTCGTCCAGAATCAGAATTGCCGGTCTGCGCAACAGCGCGCGCGCGATCGATGTTCGCTGCTTTTGCCCGCCGGAGAGCGTCACGCCTCGCTCGCCCACCAGCGTCCGCATGCCGTCGGGAAACTCCGCAAATTCCGTGCGAATATGCGCGGCTTCGGCGGCATCCAGAATGGCGGCCTCGTCGGCATCTGGCGCGCCAAAACAGATATTCTCGCGAATCGTTTCGCTGAACAGAAATGTCTCCTGCGGCACCATGCCGATATTCCTGCGCAGCCGCTGAATCGGGTATCGCTTCACCGGCACCCCATCAATCAGCATCGCCCCGTCCTGAGCTTCCAGCAGGCGTGGAATCAGGTTCACCAGCGTCGTTTTGCCCGCGCCGGTCGGGCCGACAATCGCCAGCGTTTTGCCAGCCGGAATCTTCAGCGAGACCTCGTGCAGCACCTCGCGCTCGCCGTGGCTGAAGCTCAGATTGCGAAACTCGATCTCGCCGCGCAGCGGCTCCGAACTCTCGCCCAGCGCCATCTCGGCATGGCGATCATCGATCTCCGGCCGCGCCCGCAGAATCTCATCGATGCGCTTCACCGAAGCCGTTCCGCGCTGAAAAATATTCACCACCCATCCCACGGCAATGATCGGAAACGTCAGCATGATCATGTAGGTGTTGAAGGCGATGAAGCTGCCAACATTGATCCGATGGCTCAGCACCTCGTGTCCGCCCACCCACAACGTAATCACCATCGCCACGCCCAGCACAAACTCCAGCGTCGGCCACAGCATCCCCATCAGTTGCACCAGCCGCAGCGCGCGCCGAATGTACTCCTTGTTCGCTTTCTCAAACGAAGCGATCTGAACCTTCTCGCGAGCAAAGGCGCGCACCAGCCGCGCTCCCGAAAAATTCTCCTGCGCAAACGCCGTGATCTCGGAAAAACTCGCCTGGATGCGCTCGAATCGTTCATGAATCCGCGCGCCGAAGTACTGCACCAGAATGCTTGCCACCGGCATCGGTGCCAGCGCCACCAGCGTCAGCCACGGACTGATGCGCAGCAGGAAATACAGTGCGCCCACGCTGAACAGAATCGTGTTTGCGCTGTACATGATCGCCGGTCCCAGCAACTGCCGCACGGCATTCAGATCATTCGTCATCCGCGCCATGATGTCGCCCGTGCGGTTCCGCTGGTAGTACGCAGTATCCAGCGTCTCCAGCGTGGCAAACAGATCATTCCGCAGGTCCAGTTCAATATCGCGCGAGATGCCGATCAGTATCCATCGCGAAGCGTAGAGAAAAACGCCCTTCAGCAGCGCAATGCCCACCAGCAGCGCCGCGTATTCCAGCACCAGCCGCTCCATCGCAGCCACCGATCCGCGATGCCGATTCAGTTCATTGATCGCTCTCTCGATCACCAGCGGAAACAGCACCCAGATTGCATTCGTCGCAATCAGAGCCAGCGTTCCGCGCAGGTAGCCCCAGCGATAACGCGCCATGTACCGAAACAGCGGCTTCAGATCTCGCAGCATGACTGTATTGTATCGGGAAGCTACGTCGGCGTGCGCAGCAGCAGATAACCGCCCGTCAGCCCAAACAAAATATCCGGCGACCACGCCGCCAGCGCCGCCGGCAGATAGTTCACGCTGCCCATCGCGTCAAACAATCCGGCGATCACCCAATATCCAACGGCAATCGCAATTGCCGCCGCAATCCCGGTCAGCGATCCGCGCTTGCCCATCGAAAGCGCAAACGGAACCGCCAGCACCGCCATCACAACCGTCACCAGTGGATAGGCAATCTTGTGATACAGCTCCACGCGCAGCCGCATCGTGTCAAACCCGCTTCGCTGCAGGTCGTGAATGTATCGCCCAAGCTGCGAGAAGTTCATCTCCTGAGACTGGAGATTTTCCTTTTTGAAGTATCCCGGCGGCTCCGTCACTTCGGGAAAAGATGCCTTCAGGAACGAGCGAAACGATGTCTGCGAAGCGCCATCGAAACTCCGCTCCCATCCGTTTTCAAACACCCAACCGTGCGCATCGTCATTCCACAGCACGCGCTCGGCAAAGATGCGCCGCTTCATGGCGAACGTCTTTGCGTCAAACTCAAACAGCGTCAGATTGGCAAACGCATTCTGGTCCGGATCAAAGAACTGGTAATAGAAAATGCTGGCCTCGCCCGCACCGTGCGCATCGCCCACAATCCACTTCTGGTCCGGATGCAGCGTCGTCTGCGGCGGCCTGCCCTTGATCGTATTGCGCAGCGCCTCCTGTTCGCGATTCGCCTGCGGCAGATACGACTGGTCAAACGCGAACAGGCTCACCGCCAGCGCCGCCGCAATCACAAACACCGGAACCACCAGCCGATACAGGCTCACGCCCGTCGCCTTCATCGCCGTCAGTTCGCTGTTGCGATTCAGTATGCTGAAGCTCACCAGCACCGCGATCAGCACGCTCAGCGGCGTGATCTGGTAAATCATGCTCGGCGCCAGATGCACCAGGTAATCGCCCACCACATACAGCGCCACATGGTTGCGCAGAATGTCCCCGACCAGTTCGAAGAACGTGAAGATCAACATCATCAGCACAAACCCGAACAGGATCATCCCAAACATCTTCACGAATTCACGCAGCACATACTGATCCAGAATCAGAGGAAACCCGCGTCGCTTCCAGCGTGGAAACGAATGCGTGAGCTGGCTGCGCACGCGCCTGCTCTTCAGCCGCAGCCGAATCAACCAGCGAAGCCTGCGGCTGATCCCATGTGTCGCCGCATCCGCCGCAGCGCCGTTGGCCTCGTGCCCTTCAACTGCGGCCGTCGGGAGCGCGTCCACCACTCGCTCCGCAATCCGCCCCAGCCAGCGCCGCATCGCCAGCTTCACTCGCCCGCCGTTGGCCATCTCCGTCAGGAGAAAAATTCCCGCCGAAGCAAACAGCAGATTCGCCAGCCATACGGCGAGCACCGCTGGCAGCCTGCCCGTCCGTCCCCACGCGATGCCCAGATTGGACAGCAGATAGTACGTCAGCACCAGCAGCAGCGTATACACAAAGCCCATGCTCTTGCCGCCGCGCCGCGAGGCCGCGCCCAGCGGCACGCCCACCAGCATCAGCACCAGGCACGCCATCGGATACGCCAGCCTGCGATTCAGTTCGATCAGGTCGCGCCTGCGTTCTGTGCCGTGCGCAATCCGCGCTTCCCGCAGCAGCTGTCGATTTCCCTCCGCGTAAAGCGGCGTATCCATGCGTCCCAGATGAACATCGCTCTGCGGGCTGAAGGTCAGCGGGCGATCCGTCGTTGCGTAGGTGGAAATCGTGTAATCATCCGGCTGCTTCGGGTCCAGGGTATGCTGCGACGCATTGCGCAGCCGGATCAGCAGCCCCTGCTCGCTGTCGTCAGTGATCGTCGCCGACTCAGCCGTCGTAATCTGCGGCGTGATCGGATTCGTCACGTCGGCAATGAACATCTGCTTCCAGTTCGCCACGCCGCCGCTCGATCGCGCGTCCTGCACATACACAACTGTGTTCCGAAAGTCTTCATAGAAAACGCGCGGCTGCACCTCGAACGAAGCCTGCGTCTTCGCCAACGAATCCTGCAGCGTCAGAATCGCGCGATTCGCCACCGGCGACAGATAGAGCGAGTTCACCAGCCCAAATGCCGTTCCCAGCCCCGCCACAATCGTCGCCACGCCCACCAGATACCAGATGCCCATTCCGGTCGCGCGCATCGCAATGATCTCCGAATCCGCGGCCAGTCTGCTCAGCCCCAGCAGCACGCCAACCAGCACCGCCATCGGAATCGTAAGCAGAAATGTATTCGGCAGCGTGAACAGGATGATCTCGCCCAGCGCCGACAGGCTTGAGCTGTTGCGCACCACCATGTCCAGAATCTGTTCCAGCGGGCGCATGAACAGAATGAATGTGAACAATGCGCAGCCCAGGATCGCATGCGTTGCAATCTCGCCGAGAATGTAGCGGGTCAGGATGCGCACAAAATTCAGCCTGCAAACAGTCTATCGCGCAGATGCCGCGCCCGGTTCGCCGCCGCATTCTCCCGCGATTCGCCTAGCCGCGCGTCGCGTCGATCTGTAACACGCTCATATCCTGCATCAGCTCCGCATTCCAGCGCGTGCTGTGTTGATTTGCACTGCGAATCTGATCCGGCCCGCGCAGCCGCGCCTCGTTCAGCGCCTGCTCCGCCTCGCGCAGCACCACCACCGGAGACCGTCCCTTGCTCTCCGCCACTGCAAAGCACGCGCTCAGTCGAATGCTTCGCCCACTCATCTCAAACGGAACCTCAAAAATATCCGACCGCAGCCGCTCCGCCAGCAGCACCGCATTCACCGTGCTGCACCCGGGCAGCGCAATCAGAAACTCATCATCGCCCATCCGCCCCAGCATGTCATAGCTGCGCAGCAGAGATTGAATCCGCTGCGAAACCCTCCGCAGCAGGTCGTCGCAGGCCTCAATCCCAAGCTCGGAGTTCCAGTGCCCGAAGTCATCAATATCCAGCAGAATCACGCACAGGCCATAGTTCATCCGCTGCACCCGATCCGTCTCGCGAAACAAAATCGATAGAATCGCATCGCGATTCAGCGTACCCGTCAGCCGGTCCCGCTCCGCCTGCGCCAGCGAGCTGTCTCGCAAATGTGTCAACTCGCTGCGCAGCAGGTGCATGCGCCGCAGAGCGCCCAGCCGCAACGACCACTGCTGCCGCGCCGTCTCTCGCGGCAGCATGTCGTCCACCACACCCTCGCGCAGCCGCCTGCTCCACATCTCAGCGCTGCGATCCTGTTCTTCGTCTTCACGGTTTGCTGACCCGATCACGCCTATCGCACTCCGCGTCGCCGCGCCACTCTCCTGCAGCGCCGCCAGCAGTTGTCCGCTCTCCACCGCGCTCATGGCTCCGTCCAGCAGGATCACCGACCCCACCCGCATCCGTGGCACCCGCTCCAGCATCTCCGTTGCGTCGGCAGTCATCTCCAGTCCAATCTCCGGCGAGCGCAATACCACGCGCAACCGCTCCCGCAGCGCCTCATCCTCCGTCAACACCAACACTTCACAACGTGGCCGCTCTCGCATACTCTCCTCCGCACCACGCTTATCGGTTGTTCTAAGAATTCCCTTAACCTTTTCTCATCTCTCTTTCGCCGCCCTCGCGCTACTGTCGCAAAAAGCAACAGGGCGACCATCGGTCGCCCTGTCCGCTTCGCTGCTGCCCGGCTCATCCGCCGCGCTGCTCAGTCGATGAAATCCACACGCGGAGCCACGGGAATGATCCCGCGCTCGTGGCCCGCTTCCAGCAGCTTCCTTATCGCCACGCGGCCGTCCTCGCCATAGCTCAGCGTGCGCTCATTCACATACATGCTCACGAACCGATTCGCCAGATTCGCGTCCAGGTCGCGCGCAAACTGCATCGCATACTCAAGCCCCTGCTCGCGATTGTCCAGCCCATGCTGAATGCTCTCGCGCAGCGCCTGCGTCACCGTGCGCATCACCTCGGCTCCCAGTTCGCGCCGGATCGCATTCCCTCCCAACGGAAGCACCAGACCCGTCAGCTCGCGCCACCACACGCCCAGGTCGATGACCTTCGTCAGCCCGTTGTTCGCATACGTCAGTTGCCCCTCGTGAATAATCAGCCCCGCATCGAATCGCCCGGTGAGAATCTCCGGAATGATCCGGTCAAACGGCACAACCTCCGTCTCAATCTCCGGATTGAAAATCTTCAGCGTCAGATACGCAGTCGTCAGCGTTCCCGGCACAGCCACCTTCACGCGCTTCAGGTCTTCCAGCGCAATCTTCCGGCTGGCCACGATCATTGGTCCGTAGCCTTCGCCCACGCTCCCGCCGCAGCCCATCAGCGCATAGTTTTCCTGGATGTACGGATACGCGTGGAATGACACCGCCGTCACATCGAAGAACACCTCGTCCATCGCGCGCCGATTCAGCGTCTCAATGTCGCAGAGCGTGTGCTCAAACCGAAAACCCGGCACGCGAACCTTGTTCGTCGCCAGTCCATAAAACATGAATGCATCATCCGAGTCCGGACTGTGCGCAATCGTAATCGTTCGCTGCTTCTCCGCCACTGCCACTCCTTCGCTTGCTTCACTCACTCTCAAAACATCCTCCACCCAACTCGATTGGCGCTCATCCTTCGATTGGATGCGCAACCACCATTCCGGGCTTCTTTTCGCCCGTCGTCAGTCCTGCAATGCGCCACGATTTCCTTGCGGATTCCGTCGTCGGCACGGATTTACTGCTGGCTCACTCGCGCCCGCTGCCAGGAGCAGGCCAGCGCCGCCGCCGCCACGACCTTCACCGCATCGCCCGGCAGAAACGGAATCACCGCATGGCTCAGCAGCAGCGCCATCGAAGCATGCGTCAGCGCGCCCATCCACAGCGCGCCCATCCCCAGCGTCACCACGCTGCCCGCCGCCGTAATCGCCAGCGTCCGAGCAAGTCCCCGCGAACCCATCCGCCACAGCCACGAAACCAGCGGAGCCACCACCGGATAGCTCATCAGATAGCCGCCTGTCGGCCCCACCAACTGTGCCACGCCGCCCAGCCCGTGCGGCGTAAACACAGGCAGCCCCATCGCGCCTTCCGCCAGATAAACCACCATCGTCGTCGCGGCCATTCCAGGCGTCATCATCAACCCCAGAAGAAGCACCGCAAACGGTTGCAGCGTCACCGGAACCGGCGTGAACCACAGCGGAAACGCCACATGAGCGCAAGCCGCAATCAGCAGCGTAGCCGCCGCCACGGTCGCCGCCCTGCGCACCCGCTCATCCATCACCGGCATCGTCTCGATTGCTGTCTTCATCCTCTGTCGCATCGCTTCTGTCTCCGTTCCCGCTTTGCGCCCCGCGCGTTCGGCGCCGCCGCTCGGCTTCCAACCTGAGCATACCAGAGCTTCATCCCTGTTTCCGCTGCCTGCTCTTTGCCGCTCAGCCGGCCTTCGCCGCTCCCGTCGATTCCCTCACCACCAACTCCGGCTGCATCACCACCGCCGCCGCATAATCCCCCTTCGGATTCGCGATCCGCTCCAGCAGCAGTCGCGCGCCGCTTCGGCCCATCTCCTGCAGCGGCTGCCTCACCGTCGTCAGGCTCGGCGTAAAAAACGCCGCAGACTGTATGTCGTCAAATCCCACCACCGAAACATCCGTCGGCACCTTCAGACCGGCTTCGGACAGCGCCCGCGTCGCGCCGATCGCCGCAATGTCGTTGAAGCAGAAAACAGCCGTGAACTCCCGCGTCCTTTCCACCAGGTGCTTCATCGGTTCATATCCAATCTCCGGCGACATCGGATGCAACCCCGCCTTCATCTTCCACCCCGTCGCGTCAATGCGCAGAATCAGCGCCGGATCCAGCTTCAGCCCCAGCGTCCGCGCCGCGTGCTGCACCGCCTCCCATCGATACTCCGAATCCGGAATCGCCTTCGGCCCGCGCATGAACGCAATCCGCCTGTGTCCCAGCGCGTACAAGTGCTCCATCGCCAGAAACACCGCGCGGTCGTGATCCAGCATCACGTTCGTCACATTCGGCTTGGACTCATGCGCCGAAATCGCCACAATCGGCATCGTCAGTTCAAACTCCACCGGCGTATTCAGCAGCAGAATTCCATCCACCGCCCGCTCCTGAAACAGCTTCGGATACTCCACCATCAGCTCCTGCCGCCAGTCGTGGCACGCCGTGAAATAGAAGTACTGCGCCGCCGTCAGCTCCGCCACCACGCCGCTCATCACCCGCGTAAAGTAGCCCTCGCTCAGGTCCGGGGCCAGCACGCCCACGCTCATGCTTCGGTTCTGTCGCAGCGAACGCGCAAAATAATTCGGGCGATAATTCAGCTTCTGCGCCGCCTCCATCACGCGCCTGCGCGTCTCCTGCGGAATTGACTTCGCCGACGGCGAATCGTTCAGCACCAGCGAAACCGTCGTCTGCGACAGCTCCAGATACTCCGCCAGCGCCTTCAGGTTCACATGTCCGGCCTTTGGATCGCTCTTGATTCTTGGCATTCCATTCTTCTAGCAGATTTCGCTATCCATACGATAGGCATTTCGCGGCGAAATCATTCTTTCTTTCTCACTGTCACTTGCGGCGATCTGCCTCCCACGCCTTCGCGTACTTCCAGCTCACATACCCCGAGTGGTACAGGTGAAACAGCAACCCCTCGCGTCCGTCCAGAAATCCCAGCCGAAAGACATAATTCTTCACAAACGTCAGCAGCGGATTCACCACCCCCATCGCCAGAAACCCACCCAGCCTGCGATAGCCGCGCCCCCTGCGCATCACCAGCGGCACGCTCGCCGAGCTGTACCGATTCATGTGCTCCAGATACAGCGCAATCGTCGGATACTGATAGTGCAGCAGATCGCTTTTCAGCCTGCCCGTCGCGCCCGTCCACTTCGGCGTCGCATGCGGCTCCGTATCCTCGCGCAGCCGCGCCGTCCCGCGCCGAAACAGCCGCAGCTTGTAATCCGGATACTGCCCGCCATGCCGCATCCACCGCCCGAAAACCTGATTCCGCCGCGGCACCCACCACGCATCCAGCTTCGGCCCACCCGCCAGCAGCGCGCGAATCTCCGCGCCCAGCTCCGGCGTCAGTTCCTCATCGGCGTCGAGCGAAAAAATCCACTCGCTCGAACACTTGTCAATCGCCGAATTCATCTGCGGACCGTAACCCTTCCACGGCTCGCGGAAAATCTTCGCGCCAAACTCCTCGGCAATCGCAATCGTCCCGTCCGTCGATCCGGAATCGACCAGCACAATCTCGTCGGCCCACCGCACGCTCTCCAGCACCCGGCGAATCGTCGCCGCTTCATTGCAGGCCAGCAGTGCAATCGACAGGCTCATCGTTCTCTCTTTTCGACTCCGCCGCGCGGCTGCGCTCAGCGATAGTGCAGATGATCGTCAATCAGCCGCATCACCAGCGGCGTCAGCGTCTCGCCTGTCTTCGCCAGCACAAACCCCTCCGTCGCCAGGTCCAGCTTGAAGCTCGTATTCCGCGCCGAAATCCAGATCTGCCTCACCGGCGCATTCGGCGTAATCACAAACTTTCCCGCCGGCTTTTCAAACACCACATAGATCGCCCCGGCCTGCTCTTCCACTTCAAAACCACCGTCATCCTCAGCCGTCTCCTCGGCCTCAATCAGCGCCTGCTTCAGCTCTTCCATCGACTCATCGGCTGCGCGGCGAAACACGCCCTCGTCCATCATCGGCTCGCTCATCCGCCTAGTGTAACAACTGCCTTTGAACCGTGCGCGGGGCCAGCCTTTTTATCTCCCATCAGAATTTCTGATTAGCCTTCGCCCACGCCAGCGCGATAAGGTATCAGCAAGCTCAGGGACAGATTCCCGCCCCTGTATCTCAAAGCTTTTTTCATGGAGTCACTCGCATGAGTCAGTCTATATCCACCTCGCGCCGCGGATTTCTCGGTCAGGCCGCCATCGGCGTTGCCGCCGCGCTCGTCGCCACCGCTCCCGCCGAATCCCAGATCGTCTGGACCGAGAACCAGTGGAAGTTTCCAGAGTTCGATCCCATCCTCCACAGCAAGCGCAAAGTCCGTCTCGTCGCCGAGTGCAACATCATCGCCGACGGCGAAGTCCTCGGCGCGCTCCGCAACGCCCTCAACGCCATGCACTACGGCTTCGCCGTTCCCATGAACGAGATCCAGGTCGCCGCAGCTCTTCACGGCGCCGCCAACCTCATCAACTACGACGACTACATCTGGCAGAAGTACAAGGTCGGCGAGTGGTTCAAGGTGGACGACCCGGAAACCGGCAAGCCCGCCGTCCGCAACATCTTCTACCCCAGCAAAGCCGGTGCCAAACTGAGCTACACCTCCACCGACCCCAACAACCCCGGCTCCGCCGAAATGGACACCAGCGTCCAGGGTCTTCAGGCGCGCGGCGTCACCTTCCTCAGTTGCCACATGGCCACCGAAGCTCAGGCTCGCGTCCTCATCAAGCGCTTCAGCCTCACCGCGCAGCCCGAGGAGATCGTCCACGAAATGCTCGCCCACACTGTCCCCGGCGTCATCGTCGTCCCCGGCGTCGTCGGCACGGTCACCATGCTCCAGTCCGTCGGCCATTACAGCTACCTGAAGGTCGTCTAACCTCCACGGACACTCAAACGCACAAGGAAGCACGACCATGAAACGCACGCTCACTCTCGCGGCAGTCCTACTGGCTGCCGCGCACGCCCTCCCTGCGCAGCAACCGCTCCTGCCCGCCGTCCCAGCCAGCTCGCAGCCGCTGCCGCCCTGGTCCGCCGGACACAACGATCCCGCCGCCGACCACGGCTACGCCTTCCCCGTCGGCGACATCGACAACACGCCCGATCTCCACGGCAATCCCGCCGACGCGCAGCTTGTCCTCTTCATCGGCGGCAACCAGTTCTTCGTCCTGCCCCAGCTCGTCGCCCGCTTCGAGCAGCTTCACCCCGAACTCCGCGGCCACATCTTCTACGAAACCCTGCCGCCCGGCATCCTCCGCCAGCAGATCGCGCACAACAACACCGTCACGCTTGGCAACTTCACCCTCCGCGTCACCCCTGATGTCTACGAAGCCGGCGCGCGCGTCCTCGACGCCATGCAATCCGCCCATCAGGTCGATCATGTCACCCGCTACGCCACCAACGATCTGGCCATCATGATCCCCGCCGCCAATCCCAAAGCGATTCACTCGCTCAACGATCTCGCCCGCCCCGATCTGCGCCTCAGCATGCCCAATCCCGCCTGGGAGGGCGTCGCGCGCCAGATCGCCGCAGCCCTGCGCAACGCCGGCGACGACCCGCTCTACCAGTCCGTCTACGTCTCCAAAGTCGCCACCGGGCAGACGCGCCTCACCCAGATTCACCACCGCCAGACGCCCATGCGCATCCTCGCCGGTCAGGCCGATGCCGGCGTCACCTGGTCCTCTGAAGTCGCCTTCCAGCAGAAGATCGGCAACCCCATCACCGGCGTCGCCATCCCCGCCGCGCAGAACGTCACCGCCATCTACGCCGCCGGAGTCCTCAGCAACGCGCCTCACCGCGCCGCCGCCGAGGCCTGGGTCCGCTTCCTCCAATCCCCCGACGCGCAAGCCGCTTACCGCAGCTTCGGCTTCCGTCCCTACGCGCCCGCCGCTGCAACGCAGCCTCAGCCCACGGAGCGCGAACATTGATCCGCAAGCACTCCATCCTGCTGCTCGGCCTGCTCTGCGCCGCGTTCTATGGCGGCATTCTCTGGTTCGGCTTCAGCCACCCGCGCCTGTCCACCTGGTGGAGCCTGCCCACTGAGCCACCCGGCACCATGCCCTGGCACGCGCCGTCCATCGAATCCGTCTCCGCTGACTCTCAGGGCGAACTCATCCGCCAGGGCCGACGCATCTTCATCGCCACGCCGGAGTTTGCCTCTGACCACGCCCGCGCGCTCGTCAGTTGCTCCGACTGCCACATGCAGGGCGGCATCCGTCCCTACGCTTCGCCCATGGTCGGCCTGCCCGCGATTTTCCCCACTTACAACAAACGCGCCGGCCGCGTCATCACCCTCGCCGAACGCATCCAGGAGTGCTTCGTGCGCAGCGAAAACGGCACTCCGCTCGACCCGCAGGGCAGGGAAATGCGCGCCCTGCTCGCCTACATCGACTGGCTTTCCACCCCTCAGCCCACGCGCCGCAAATTCATCGGACGCGGCCTCGTTCCCATGCCCGCGCTCACGCCCGATCCCGCGCGCGGCCAGCGCCTCTACGTCGCTCAGTGCGCCGGCTGTCACGGACCCATCGGCGCTGGCTACACGCCGCAGTTTCCGCCGCTCTGGGGGCCGGACGCCTACAACGACGGCGCCGGCATGAACCAGATTCCGAAGATGGCCGCCTTCGTCTACCACAACATGCCGCAGAATCGCCCCGGCACCATCACCGCGCAGCAAGCCTGGGACGTGGCGGCATTCATCCACAACCAGCCCCACCCGGCGTTCAACCAGGCCTACAAACACTACTGAAAGCCGGCGCAGCCACGCGCAGCCAATCCCTTCGCGCAGCCCTCAATTCAGAAACATCGTCGTATACAGCGTGTCCCGCTGCACCGGCCTGAATCCCGCGTCGCGAATAATCCGTCGCAGTTCTTCTTCCGTCGTGCAGTTGCTCGTCCCCGCCGCCTTCACCACATTCTCTTCCAGCATCACCGAACCCACATCGTTCCCGCCAAAGTGCAGCCCCAGCTCCAGCACCTTCAGCCCCTGCGTCACCCAGCTCGCCTGCACATTCAGAATGTTGTCCAGATACAGCCGTGAGATCGCCAGCACCTTCAGATACTCGACGGAAGTCGCCTCGTCCCAGCCGCGTCCGCCCAGCGCCGTGTGATTCGGCTGAAAGCTCCACGGAATAAACGCCGTAAATCCGCCCGTCTCTTCCTGCAACTGCCGCACCACCTCGAAGTGATTCACGCGCTGCTCCATCGTCTCGCCCACCCCAAACATCATCGTCGCCGTCGTGCGCATCCCCAGCTCATGCGCCGTCCTGTGCACGCTCACCCAGTCCTCGGTCCTGCACTTCAGCCGCGCAATCCTGTGCCTCACCTCGTCGTCCAGAATCTCCGCGCCGCCGCCCGGAATCGAGTCCAGTCCCGCCTCTCGCAGCCGCGCAATCGTCTCCCGCAGGCTCAGCTCCGAGTACTCGGCAATCGCCAGAATCTCCGACGCCGAAAGGCAGTGCAGCCATATCCGCGGAAACCGCTCCCTGATCCCGCGAAACAGCCGCTCAAACCAGTCAATCTTCAGTTCCGGATGGATCCCTCCCTGCATCAGCACGCCCGTCCCGCCCAGCGCCTCCGTCTCGGCAATCTTCTCGTAGATCGTCTCGAAGTCCAGAATGTAACCCTCCTCCGAGCGCGCCCCCTTCAGCGGCCGATAAAACGCGCAAAACGTGCAGTACTCCGTGCAGAAATTCGTGTAGTTGATATTCCGGTCGATGATGTAGCTCACCACATTCTCCGGATGCAGCCTGCGCCGCACCGCGTCCGCTTCCATCCCCAGACCAATCAGGTCATCGGAACGGAAAAACTCCATCGCCTGCTCTCGCGAAATTCCCATGCTCTCATTCTACGGTCATCCGCGCTTCACGCGCCTCACGCCCGCGCCTCCATCTCGTCCATCTCCGGCTTCGCCGCCTCGCCGCGAGCCTCGGCCACCATCCACACCGCCCCGTCCGGCCTCAGCGTAATCTTCGGCTGCAACCCGATCCGCTGCCCCGGCTCCAGCCGCAGACGCCAGCGTTGCGCCAGCGCCGCCACCACCAGCACCGCCTCCATCCACGCAAACGCCTCGCCTATGCACTGCCTGCCCCCGCCGCCAAACGGAAAATACGCAAACTTCGGTCGCCCCGCCCTGGCCTCCGGTTCAAACCGCTCCGGATCAAATCGCAGCGGCTCCGGAAAATACCGCTCATCCCGATGCACCATGTACTGGCTGAAGAACACAAAGCATCCCTTCGGCAGCCGATACGGCCCAATCTCCACCTCTTCGATCGCCTGCCTGCCCATCGCCCACGCCGGCGGATACAGCCGCATCGCCTCCGCCACCACCATCTCCACGTACTTCAGCCGCTGCGCGTCGTCGAGCGTCGCCCTGCGCCCGCCCAACACCGCATCCACCTCGGCCATCAGCCGCGCTTCCACGTCCGCGTGCTCGCCCACCAGCTTCCACATCCACGTCAGCGCATTCGCCACCGTCTCATACCCGGCCAGAAAGATCGTCAACACCTCGTCGCGCAGCTCGCGCTCATTCAGCCTGTTTCCCGCCTGCCGCGCCATCCCATTCCCCACATCCGTCCCGCCGACCTCGTCCCGCGCCGCCATCAGCATCGACAGCACATCGCCGCCAATCTCCTCGCCGCGCGCCTGCCGCTCGTCCATCTCCCTCTGCTTTGCGGCAATCATCCCATCCACCACCGCGTCCAGCCTGCGCTTCGCCCGCCGAAAACGCATCAGCGCCGGCACCGGCACATGCGCCGCCAACAGCCACTCCGCCCGCGGCATCGCAATCAGCGTGTTGTAAATCTCCATCACCGCGTTCGTCTCGTCGTTCACGGCCTTGATCTCCGCCGTCACCTCCGTGTCGAACAGTGTCCGCGCCGTCACCTCCAGCGCCAGCGCCATCATCTCCGCCGCCGCGTCCAGCCGCTGGCCGTCGCGCCACCGCTCGGCGCGCCGCTCGGCCAGCTCCACAATCGTCCCCGCATACGCCTGAATCCGCTGCCTGTGAAAGGCCGGCGCCGCAATCCGCCGGTGCCGCCTGTGGCTCTCGCCATCGGCCGTAATCAACCCCTCACCCAGCAGAATCCGCATCCGCCGCTGCGTCCGCTCCTTCACAAAGACGCCGGCCTTGTCCACCAGCACCTCGCGTATATCCTCCGGATCGTTCAGCAGCACAATGTCATTCCACAGCAGCCGATAGTGCGCCGCCCGCCCAAACTGCCGCAAATGCTCAAACAGCAGAATCGGATTCCCCGGCTTGAAAAACCGGCTGAAAAAATAAAACGGCAGATTCCACCGCAGCCCGCGCGGCAGCCGCAGCCGCCCGCGCCGCACCACCGCCGCCGCAGCATCCCCACCCGTTCTCTCGTTCACTGAAATTCCGCCTCGCACAGAAGTTCCGCCTCTTGGCAGCGCACTCGCCACACCGCCAGCCGCTCAGCGCAAAACCCCCGCCGCGCGCAGCCTCGGCTCTATTTTCGTTATAACCGCGCCATGCACCGCCTGCGCGTCCCCGGCGGATTCCATTACCACCACACGCAAAGGCTCGCGCTCGGCAATCGCCCGATACGCCCCATGCACGCGCTCGAAGAACGCATCCTGCTCCGCCTCGAACCGCCCTTCATCCGCACCCGTCTCGCTCTGCGCGTGCTCGTTGCGCCGTCGCGCCCGCCGCAGCGCCACCTTCAGCGGCGGCAGCAGCATCACTGTCAGGTCCGGCATCCGCTCGCCACACACCAGACTGTGCATCGCCCTCACGCGCTCGGCACCCAGCCCGCGACCACCCCCCTGATACGCCTCCGTCGAGTCCGTAAACCTGTCGCACAGCACCACGCGCCCGGCCGCGAGCGCCGGCTCGATCACCTCGGCCAGCGACTGCGCACGATCCGCAAACATCATCGCCAGCTCCGCCCGCGCGTCCAGACTCCCCGTCCGGCTATCCAGCAGCAGCGCCCGTATCCGCTCGCCCACCGCCGTCCCGCCCGGCTGCCGCGTCACCACCGGCTCCACGCCGCGCTCCCGCAGCCACGCCTCCATCAGCCGCATCTGCGTCGTCTTGCCCGACCCATCCACGCCCTCGAAGCTCAGGAAAAATCCGCTCGCCATTTCCATCCCTTCCGCCCATCCTCTTACGCCGGAGTCTACCACTCCGATTCCTTCCGCCCGACCATCGTGAATACCAGTTGACAAACCATCCATCCCTCGCGCGAAAATCAATGGTCTTTACCGAGCGCGTTTCATGACGGGACTAGGCAGAAAACAACCCGGATCACGCCCGCCCGCAAATCGGGTCTGACGAGTTCAGCCGAAGTCACCACCGCATCGATGAAACACGCTCCCGGAGGAGCAATCCCCATGCCTCGTCCCAGCTTTCGCCTGCTTGCCGTTGTTTTCACTGCGCTTCTGCTTGCCGCTCACAGCCCGCTCCGCGCGCAAAACCTCACCCTTGAGGGCCAGACCGGCGGCTTCATCACCCCCACCGCCTACGTCGTCCCCGTCGCGCCGCATAAGCTCTTTTCCATCCCTGAACTCGGCTACCACTTCGTCGCCGCGGGTTCCGTCATCGGCGATGTCCAGACCGTCAGCGTCACCGAGGGCATCCACAACCTCGTCGAATTCGGTTACACCCGCAGCATCCACACCGACGGCTCCAATCCCGACTTCAGCACCCTCTGGAACTACAGCGGCATGAGCATCTTTCACGCCAAAACCATCCTCCTGCGCGAAAACGCCTTCCATCGCAAATGGATGCCCGCACTCGGCTCCGGCTTCGTCTTCCGCCTCAACGATCCCTTCGTCTCCGGCGCCATCGCCAACACCACCTACAACAACGAAGACGTCTACATCGCCGCCACCAAAACCGCTCTCGACCTCAGGGTTCCGCTGCTCCTCAACGTCGGCTTCAAGATGACCAACGCCTCCATCTTCGGCCTCGGCGGTCAGGCCACGCGCTTCGGCGGACGCTGGTTCGGCGGCGTCGGCTTCCCGCTGCCCGGCCCATGGCACACCGCGCTCGTTCCCGCCGCCGGATTCACTCAGGAACCCTACCACGTCAAAAACCTCAACCAGGAAATCCCCGGCGGCGGACGCATCCCCACCACGCTCGACTACGCCGTCCGCTGGACCCAGCGCCAGAACGCCCGCTTCTCCATCGACTTCGGCATCGGCCAGGTCGCCGGAAACATCGGCTCCACCACCATCCCCACCACCTCCAGCCTCGCCGTCGTCCCCGTCAACCTCGACGCCCGCCACGTCATCGGCTTCGGCGGCACCTACCGCTTCTAGCCGCATCCTCCATATCCCGTCTCTCCAACCTGCGAATCGCGATTCTGCCGCCGCCGCTGTTGTTGCCGTTGCCTTTCTTGTTGTCATTCCCGCAGGGAATCTGCTTTTGCTGTTGCTTTTACCGTTGCCGTTGCCTTTTGGTTGTCATTCCCGCAGGGAATCTGCTGTTTCCGTCAACCTCCACCACCGACCACCCGCGCCCAGCGGAAGCGCCGCAACCGTCCGTGGCGCGAAGAGCGCGCGGCTGCTGCATGCAATGCCCTATGATGGAACAGGCTGGTCCGTGCATCTCCGCGCGCGCCAGCTCACATCCGGTCGCTCTTTGCACACGCTCTGCCCGGCCCATTTTCTTAACAGCTAAGGACACATCCATGGGTTTCAACTGCGGCATCGTGGGCCTGCCCAACGTCGGCAAGTCCACGCTCTTCAACGCGCTCACCGAAACAGCCGCCGCCGAAGCGGCCAACTATCCCTTCTGCACCATCGAGCCAAACGTCGGCCGCGTCGCCGTTCCCGATCCGCGCCTCGACGTGCTCGCCCGCCTCGCGCAATCGGAAAAGATCATCGCCACCCAGCTTGAATTCGTCGACATCGCCGGCCTCGTCCGTGGTGCCTCGCGCGGCGAGGGTCTCGGCAACAAATTCCTCGCCCACATCCGCGAGGTCGATGCCATCGCCCACGTCCTGCGCTGCTTTGAAGACGGCAACGTCACCCACGTCGACGGCTCCATCGACCCCGTCCGCGACGCCGAAACCGTCGAAACCGAACTCATGCTCGCCGACCTCGACAGCCTGGAGCGCCGCGTCACCGCCGCCCAGAAAAAGGCCAAATCCGGCGATGCCGAGATCCGCGCCCAGCTCGCCATCATGGAGCCTGTCCTCGACGCCCTGCGCGACGGCAAGCCCGCCCGCTCCGTCGCCTTCGACCCCGAGCAGCAGCGCATCCTGCGCACCCTCGGCCTCATCACCTCCAAGCCCGTCCTCTACGTCTGCAACGTCGAAGAGTCCGCCGCCGGCACCGGCAATCCCTTCTCCGCGGCCGTCGCCGCATTCGCGCGCGCCCAGAGCGCAGCCTCCGTCGTCATCTCCGCCGCCATCGAAGCCGAAGTCTCCCAGCTCGGCGACGAAGCCGAAAAGCGCGAATTTCTCGCCTCGCTCGGCCTTGCCGAAACCGGCCTCACCCGCGTCATCCGCGCCGGATACGACCTGCTCGGCCTGCTCACCTTCTTCACCGTCGGCCCCAAAGAAACACACGCCTGGACCGTCCGTCGCGGTGCCAAAGCGCCCCAGGCCGCCGGCGTCATCCACACCGACTTTGAAAAAGGCTTCATTCGCGCCGAAACCATCGCCTACGACGACTACGTCGCCGCCGGCTCCGAGGCCGCCGTCCGCGAAATGGGCCGCATGCGCCTCGAAGGCAGCGACTACCTCGTACAGGACGGAGACATCTTCCACTTCCGCTTCAAAGCCTGAGCTTTCTCCTACCGCGCCATCCGTATTCCCAACCACCCGCCGCCGGTTTTCCACAACCAGCGGCAACTTTCCCCGTACCCATGTGTCTATCCCGCCAGAAACGCCGTCCTCGGTCCTGTCAACCTGCTTCAGAATTTCCCGTCTGAACTGTGCAGGACGCAACCGAAGCGGCCAATGCAGGCATCCCGCACGAAGCGGATACCACAGACTGGAGCACGACCATGAACTTTCCCCGCTTGAAAACTTCCCGTTGGATACCGATTCTGCTTCTATCCCTCGTCGCCACGCTTTTTCCCGCGACCTCCCGCGCCGCCGTCTTCGTCAGCGTCGGCATCGCCCCGCCCGCGCTGCCTGTTTACACCCAGCCCATCTGCCCACAGCCGGGTTACATGTGGACCCCCGGCTACTGGGGCTACGGCCCAGCCGGTTACTACTGGGTTCCCGGCGTATGGGTCGCCCCGCCTGCCATCGGCATGCTCTGGACACCGCCCTACTGGGGCTGGGGCGCCGGTGCCTACATCTTTCACCCCGGCTACTGGGGTCCGCACGTCGGCTACTACGGCGGCATTAACTACGGCTTCGGCTACATGGGCGTCGGCTTCGTCGGCGGTTACTGGCACGGCGGCGGATTCTTCTACAACCGCGCCGTCATGAACGTCAACCCGACCTTCGTCCATAACACCTACATCAACCGCACCGTCGTCAACCGTTACACCGTCAACAACTACAACCACGTCGCCTACTCCGGCGGTCCCGGCGGCATCAACCATCCGCCCACGCCTCAGGAGCGCATGGCCGCCAACGAGCAGCACGTCGGCGCAACCTCAGCTCAGGCCCAGCACATGCAGTCCGCCGCCAGCAGTCCGCAGCAGCGCTTCAGCGCCAACCACGGCCAGCCAGCCGTCACGGCAAAGAGCACGATCAACGGGCGTAGTTATAACCAGCAAGGGAGAATCGCTCAAGGACTGCGAAGCGGGCAACTCAGTTCCGGTCAGGCTGCCAGGGACTTGAATCGGCAGCAGAACATTCACAACTCCGTCGTAGCAGACCGCAGCGCAAACGGGGGCAGACTGACACCGCAACAGCGGCAGAACATTAACCGCAGGCAGAACAACGCAAGTCGCCAAATCTATCGCCAGCGACATGGAGGGGCCAGCGGTCCGCGCCGTTGAGGCGTACCAGCACTCCACGATGACCAGTGTGAAACTTGCGGCCGTATTCGCCATCTCTCGGAGAGGAATAGAGCCGCGAACGCAATCCGACTCCCACCCCCACGGTCGCTGGTAACCCGCACCCTCCCCGCAAACAAAATCCGCCGCCTGATCCTTCAGGCGGCGGATTTTTGCCGTACCCCATGAGCGCCGATCACGCGCTCGCCCGCATCCCGGCAATCTCCAGCTCCACGCCGCCCAGTCCATCGCTTCTGCCCGTCTGCCAGCGCTCGTCCACGCGCACCCGATATGCCAGATCGATCACGCTGCCCGCGCCAATCCCCATCGCCGCAGCCTGCTCGGCCAACTTCCACCCCACCGCCTTCAGCGGCTCCATCCGCACCCGCGCCTCCGCCGGAGCCACCTCCAGCCGGATATGTTTTTCCTTCATCACGCGTACCGGAGCCATCACCCGCACCCGCCGCGCCAGCATCACCGGCTCGGCATTCCCGCGACCCGTCGGCCCCAGCTTCCGCAGCCAATCCGCCACTGTCCCCGTCAGCCGCTCCAGCGGCAGCTCGGCATCGATCCGCAGCGTATGCTCAGCCACGCGCCCGGCCAGCCGCTCGTCGGCAAAGGCCTGCACGCGCCGCTCCATCTCCGCCAGGTTTTCCGCCGGCATGGCAAATCCCACCGCAAACGCATGCCCGCCAAACCGCGTAAACAACTCCGCGCACGGCTCAATCGCCTCCAGCAGCGGAAACCCGTCAATCGACCGCCCCGACCCGTACGCAACCCCGTCCTCCACGCTCACCACGATCACCGGCTTCGCCGTCCGCTCCACCACGCGCGAGGCCAGAATCCCGATCACTCCGCGATGCCAATTGTCCCCTGCCAGCACCAGCATTTTTTTCGCTTCCAGCGTCGCGTCCGTCTCCAGCCACTCGTCAATCGACGCCAGCACCGCGGCCTCGGTCTCGCGCCGTTCCCGATTCTGTTCCTCCAGCTTCGCCGCCAGCTCCAGCGCCCGCCTGCGATCCCGCGTCGTAAACAGCTCCACCACATCGCTGGCCACGTCCATCCGTCCCGCCGCATTGATCCTCGGCCCCAGCCGAAATCCCAGATCAAAGCTCGACACCGCCCGCGCCGTCACGTCGATGCCCGCCGTCTCCATCAGCGCCTGCAACCCCACGCTCGACGGTCGTCGCAGCTCCTCCATCCCCACCGCCGTAATCACCCGATTCTCCCCCACCAGCGGCACCGCGTCGGCCACTGTCGCAATCGCCGCCATCTTCAGCATCGACGGCAACACCCGACTCCGCGTTCGATCCCGTTCCTGCCGCTCCAGCAGCGCCTGCGCCAGCTTCATCGCAATCGCCGCCCCGCACAATCCCTTTTCCGGATACCCGCACCCCGGCTGATTCGGATTCACCACCGCCACCGCCTCCGGCACACTCTCGCCCGCCTCCGGCAGATGATGATCCGTCACAATCACGTCCATCCCCATCGCGCGCGCCGCCCGCGTCTCTTCAAACGCGCGCATCCCCGTATCTACCGTAATCACCAGCCGCACGCCCTCGCGCGCCGCCGCCTCCAGCACCGCCGTCTGCAATCCATAGCCTTCGCGCAGCCGATGCGGCACATGAAACCGAACCTCGGTTTTCTTCGCCTGCTCGTCCCCGCTCCGCGCCACCATCTCGATGGCCGTCTTCAGCAGCACCACCGCCACCGTGCCGTCCACATCATAGTCGCCATAGAGCAGTACCCGCTCGCCCGCCCCAATCGCGCGCTCCAGCCGCTCCACCGCAGCCGCCATTCCCAGCATCCGCATCGGCTCATGCAGCCCGTCCATCCCCGGCTGCAAAAACCCATGCGCCTCCGACGCCGTCCTCACTCCGCGCGCCAACAGAATCTCCGCCAGCACCGGCGGAATCCGCGCTTCCTTCGCCAGCGCCGCCGCAGCCTCGCCGTCCACCTCGGTCTTCTGCCACCGCTGTCCCGGACGCTTCCGCGTCGCCATTCCCGGCGCATCGCCCACCCTCGTCGCCGCGCCGTCCCTCACAGCTCCTCGTCGTCTCCCGCGCCGTCCTCAATCACAATCTGCTGGAACGCCTCAATATTCTCCACCAGCTCCTGATAGTGCTCATACCACTCCGTCGTCGTCTCATGCAGAAACATCACGCCCTGATGCACAAAGCCAAGCTGCACATATCCCACCTTGCCCGCGTGCTTCATCAGCATCTGCGCTTCCATCATCTCGTTGGCTTCGTCATCCGGAAAGTTGATCTCGCTGGCGCGTTCCATCAGCTCTTCCATCTCGTCGCGCTCCAGCTTCACCTCGCTCATCGTCACAAACAGCGCGCCCGCATGCTTCGCCATCTCCACGAAGTCCTTCCAGGAGTCCGGATTCTCCGCGTCCTCCCACAACACCGCGGGCACATCCTCCGTCACATATCCCGGCAGCCGCTTCATCCCGTGTCCTTCGATGAACGCGACCATATCGTCTTTCAGAGAAATCAAATTATCTGTCGTCATAACCTTCACATTCTCTCAGATTCGCCCCGGCCTTTTGCCTGCAAATCCGCTCCGTCGCGCGCTCCAAACTTTCGTAACCCCGCGCTGGTTGGAATTTTCTCACGGAACCCTCATCCCACCGCCCACCTCGCCGATACTCTCCCTGCCAGTCCTCCGCGCAGCCGGTCAATACGGTCGCGAACCAGACTGGCAGGGGAGGGAATCATGCGACCGTATCTCACTCTCATCCTCGCCGTCGCGTCTTCGGGCCTCACGCTCGCCACCGCGCAACCCTTCGCTCACCCGTCCACGCCTCGGTCCACGCCCGCCATCGTCCACGGTGCCTACCTCGTCACCCTCCACATGGCCATCGTCAATCCCATGCCGACCAACTCGCAGTATCTCTGCCGCGTCGCCGCCGTGCCGTCCCCCACCGTCCTGCCCGGGGAATCCGTCACCGCTCTTGCCGTCGTCTCCGGCAACGAGGCCACCTGCGTCCTCCGCATGCCGCTCGCCTGGCTTCCAGTCTCTGCTCCCTCCGGCAATCCCGCGCCTGCGCTGCGCTTGTCCATCGCCGCATACCCCGCGCCCGACTCCGCACTCGGCCAGGCAGCCCAGCCGCTGCGCCGCATCGCCACTCCCGCCATCGCCCTGCCGCAGCCAGACGGCGAACGCGCGCTCGATCTTCCGCTCGCCTTCTGAAGCTTCGCGTCGCCTTCTGCATCTCCGCTCGTTCACCCGCGCACCCGGCCATCGTCGGGCGCAATATGGTATCTTGAAGTTTCAGTCCATGATCTTTTCCCGCGAATATCTCGGCTACCTGGCGCGGCGCACGGTCAAACATCTCACCGACGCCAAAATGATTCACACCGCCCACACCGCTCCCGTCGAAGAGCGCGTCACCGCCGCAATCATCGAAGAGATGGCCCTCGAAGACCGCATCAACGACGAGGTCCGCGTCATCCTTGAGGCCTATCAGCAGGAGATGCTGCGCACCGGTGCCCAATACGCCGAAATGTTCAAAAAGGTCAAAGCCGAACTCACCCGAAAATACAAGGCTGTCCTATGAGAATCTCCCGCGACAAGGTCAACAAACTCGCCCACACCGTCGCCGACACGCTCGCCGACATTCAGGACGTTGACTTCCTCGAAGATCGCAACACCATCCGTCAGGAAGCGCGCAAAATCCTCGAACAGCTTTTCCTCGAAGAGACCCGCATCGACCAGGCCGCGCGCCTCAAGATCACCTCCCAGCGCCGCATCATTCAGGAGGGCACGCAGGAGTGGGACATCCTCTACCGCAAGTACTACAACGACGAAGTCCGCCGCCTCGGCATCTGATCCGCTTCGCCTGATCCTGACAATTTCCTTCAGCCCCAAAAACAGCGGCGCATTCCAACCGGAATGCGCCGCATGGCTTTGCGCTCGCGTGCGCCCGGAGCGTGTTTCATAAATAAGCGTAGGCCGAGACGACCCATATGAGACCCGCCGCTGAAGCCGGGCTGACGCACTCCGACGAAGTCACAGCGGCATATAGGAAACACGCTCTAAGGCAACGGCAGAATGCTGAAGGCCAGCACGCCAAACGCCAGTTGCGAGAATATCTGCGTGAACTCAATCGCCGTCCTCAGCCCTGACGGCTTGAACGTCTTCTCCGGCACCACGATCGTGTCCCCCGGATACACATGCAGCGTCGCGAACTCATTGCCCCACAGTCCGTTCGTCGTCGTCTTGCTCACCACCGCGCCGCTTGCCCGGACAACAAACGCGTATTTCCGATCCGAATCCTGATTCGGTCCGCCGGCCATTCGCAGATAATCCTGAATTCTCCTGCGCTTCGCATAGAGAAACGAGTTCTGGTCATACACCGCGCCCACCACGTTCACGTTGTTCGGCTGCGACGGCACGATAAAGCGATCCCCATCCTCCAGCGGAATTTCCGGAATGCTGTCCACCCCCGTACTGTTCGGCTGGAACTCCAGCACAATCCGCCCCGTCGCGCGAATCCGCGCCAGCGCCGCAATCAACTGCTGCTCGCTGCCCTGCGCCGCCTGGGCCGAGCTTTGATCCTGCGACGAAGAGACGCTGGATGCGGCCACCGCCAGATTCCCGCGCTGCACCTGCATGTTCAGTTGCTGGATATACTCGTCGATCCGCGCCTGCTGCAGAATCCGCGTCGACTGCCGCGTAAACTCCGACCCATACAGATAAGCATTCGGCGTCAGCCCGCCGGCCCGCATCACCAGATGCCGCAGCGTCTCGCCCGGCAGCGCCGTATACGTCCCCGCATGCACCACCTCGCCATCCAGCCGGATCAGCTTCGTCTGCTCGGCGATCGGCACGCGCACATCCGCCTCGGAAAACACGCTCACCACATCGCCCGGCTCCAGCGCCAGATTCTGGCTCTGGTCGTGATCGAGCACCAGCTTGCCCAGGTCAAACGGCACCAGCACCGTCTTCAGCGTCTTTGGGTCCATGCGCTCAATCACCGCATAGTTCCAATCGATCTCCGGTGCCAGCACGCGCACCCGCGTCGGCTGCACCCCCGCCAGCGAGCGTCCCGATGGCAGCGTCTGCGCCTCGGCCACTGAGATGTTCGCCCCGCGCTCCGAGGCGTCAGTCGTCCCGTTCACGCCCTCGCTGTTCAGCCCCTGCTCGGCCATCATCGTATTCTGCTGCAACGCCATCTGCTGCCCATTCATCACGCTGCTGGGCACGGCACTGTTCGTTCCCGCTCCCGGCGCGGCCACGCCCTGGTTCTGCGGCAACTGCAAATCCGTCGTCGTCGCCGTCTCCGTCTGTGTGCGTTTCAGCGTCACCGCATGACCGTTCGGCGGTTGCAGCATGATCCCAAATCCCGGCACCGGCTCAAACTCCGGCGTCGGCAATCCCAGCCTTGCCCGCTGCCACCAGTAGTTCTGCGTAATCAGCGAATCCTTGTCCGGGATCAGGTCGCTCACATGCATCCCCGGGTGCCACGCAAACCGTCCCGGATTCGCCACATTCCCGCGCAGAATCACCGTCTTCGCATACGCCGGCACAATCGAGTACACCCGCACCACGTCGCCATTGCTCATCGCCGTCGCCAGGCCCGCCGCGTCGTCGCTCACCTCCATCGCCCGCCGCGTCGTGTGGTCCTCAATTCGCTCAATCGAAATTCGGCTCTCCGCCGCCACAGCCGACATCCCGCCGGCGTCCTTCACCACGTCGCCCAGCGTCTCGCCCACGCGCATCTCATAGATCGCCTGCGCCCGCACCGCGCCCGTCACCGCCACCATCGCCCCGGCTGGAGCGAAGTAAATCACGTCGCCATTCTCGAGCGGAGCGTCGCCCTTCTTGTCGCCGCGCACCAGCAGCGCGTAGAGATCAAAATCCGTCACCACCTGCCCATCGCGCCTCAGCTCGATATGCCGCATCGACCCGTCCAGCGCCGGTCCGCCGCTCGAAAAGATCGCATCCACCAGCGTGCTCAGCGCGCTCACCGTATACACCCCCGGACGCCGCGCCTCACCCGAAACATACACCTGAATCGAGTGAATCTGGCCCACATCCGCCGTCAGGTCAAAGTTCCGGAAGACCCGCGCAATCGCCGCGCGCAGGTGCCCGTCCAGCTCGGAAAACTGCAACCCCGCCACATGAATCGCACCCACCTGCGGCAGATAAATATCCCCCGTCCGATCCACCCGCAGATTCGACTGGAAGTTGATCTGGCCCCACACCCGTATGCGCAGCACATCATCCGGCCCGATCACAAAATTCGTCGGCACCGGCGCCGTCTCCAGCGGCGCAAAGGTCGCCGGAATGTTGCGAAACAAATTCGACCCATAGATCGGCAGCACCTGCCCCGTGGTGCTCGCCACAAATTTCTGGAACTCTGTCAGCGGCTCGCGCGGAGCCTGCTGCGCCAGCCGCTGCTGCTGCAACTGCCGCTGGAGTTGCTGCTGCGTCGTCGTCCCCGCGCCCGTCTGCCCCGGAATCGCCTGCCCCGTCACCGGATTCACATCGTTGTACTGGTCCGCCGGCGGAATCGTCGGCGTCCCCTGCAATCCCGGAAACCCATTCGCACCCGTCTGCCCCGAGCACTGCGGCAGCAGCGCCTGCTGCGGGTCCGCGCAGTTCATCATGCCGCCATTCGGCATCTGCTGCATCGAGCCGTCGCTCGCGCCCGTCTGTCCGCCCATCGCCGTCGGATCATAGCTGCCGCCCGTCCCCGTCGTGCTGTTCTGGTCCGTTGTCTGCGCCCACGCGCCCGCGCCGCAGGCGCAGGCCAGCGCCAGCGCCAGGAAAATCATCCTTCTTTGCCGCTGCCGCGTGGTCATTTTTTCCGTCTGCAACACCTGTTTTTTCATGCCTCTGCGCACAACCAGCCTGTCCATGGGGGGAAATTCCATACGTCCGAGTCTAGCATGCGCAAGCCTGTTTTCCGGCTCGCGATTGACCGCGCGCAGCGGCTCGTCCGCCGACGGCTCATCGGCCTCCAAATCCGGCAAATCCATCCGCCCCACCCTTCCGCAAAAATCCGCAAAAAAGCAAGGCCCGGCAGTTTCGCCGGACCAGCTTTTCTTGTTTCAGCTTTGCCTACGCGCTATACAGCAGCACGCCGTCGCTTTTCTCGTCGCCCTCGGCCTGCTCCGGCTTCACCGACCGATAATAAAGCTGGTTGTTGTCGATATACACGTCAAGAAACGCCGGTCGGTCCGTAATCTGTCCGCCAATCAGCGCCTCTGACAACGGATCCTCGATATACCGCTGCAACGCCCGCCGCAGCGGCCTCGCGCCATAGCTGCGATCACTCAGCGTCTTGGCCAGAATCCATCGCTTCGCATCCCCGTCCACTGAGATCGTGATCGACTTCTGCGCCAGATTCGTATTGAGCTGCGTAATCAGCAGGTCCACAATCAGGATCAGGTCGTCATCCGTCAGCGCCTTGAACAGAATGATCTCGTCAATACGGTTCAGGAACTCCGGATTGAACGTCCGTTTCACCTCGCCCTTCACCAGTTCCTCGATCTTTTCCATCACCAGGTCTTCGCGGTCGCTGGAGAATCCCAGTCCCTTGTTCTTCTGCAGGTGCCGCGCGCCGATATTCGACGTCATGATCAAAATCGTGTTCTTGAAGTCAACCGTATTCCCCAGCCCATCCGTCAACTGGCCATCCTCAAAGACCTGCAACAGCAGGTTGAAGACATCCGGATGCGCCTTCTCGATCTCATCCAGCAGCACCACCGAATACGGCGACCGCCTCACACGCTCCGTAAGCTGTCCACCCTCCTCGTAGCCCACATATCCCGGAGGCGAGCCAATCAGCTTCGACACCGAATGCTTCTCCATGAACTCCGACATGTCAAACCGGATCAGCGCCTTCTCGCTGCCAAACAGAAACTGCGCCAGCGTCCGCGCCACTTCCGTCTTGCCCACGCCTGTCGGACCCAGAAACAGAAAACTTCCAATCGGACGATGCGGATTCTTCAGCCCCGCGCGCGACCGTCGAATCGCCCTTGCCAGCGCCGAAATCGCCTTGTCCTGCGAGATCACACGCTTGTGCAGCTCTTCTTCCACGCGCAGCAGCTTCTGCGTCTCTTCTTCCTTGATGCTCGTGATCGGCACGCCCGTCCATCGGCTCACCACATCCTCAATATCCTCGCGGCCCACAATCCCCGCCGTCGAGTCATCCAGATGATATTTCTCCCGCAGCGCCCTCAGGTTCTCGCGCTCCTTGCGCTCCTCGTCGGAGTAGAATCGCGCCTTCTCGAACTCATGGTTCGCAATCGCATTCTCCATCCGGTGCACAATGAACTTGATCCGCTTCTGCACCTCGGTGATCTCTTCCGGCAGCGAGGTCTGCTTCAGCTTCACCCGCGCTCCCGCCTCGTCAATCAGATCAATCGCCTTGTCCGGCAGAAACCGATCCGGAATATACCGATTCGAGTGTGAAACGGCAAACTCAATCGCCGCGTCCGTATAGCTCACCGCGTGAAACTTCTCATATCGCTCCTTGATCCCCATGATGATCCGGATCGCATCCGTCTCATTCGGTGGCGGAACCTTCACGGCCTGGAATCGCCGCTCCAGCGACCTGTCTTTCTCAATCGATTTCCGAAACTCCGCCGGCGTCGTCGCGCCAATGCACTGAATTTCTCCGCGCGACAGCGCCGGCTTCAGAATATTGGCCGCGTCCAGCGAACCCTCCGCCGAACCGGCTCCCACCAGCGTATGCAGCTCGTCAATGAAGACAATCGAGTTCTGATTCTCCATCAGCTCCTTCATGATCGTCTTCAGCCGCTCCTCAAACTGCCCGCGATACTTCGTCCCCGCCACAATCAGCGACAGGTCCAGCGAAAGCACCCGCTTGTCGGCCAGAAAACTCGGCACCTCGCCGTCGGAAATCCGCTGCGCCAGTCCCTCCACAATCGCCGTCTTGCCCACGCCCGGCTCGCCAATCAGCACCGGATTGTTCTTCGTCCTCCGGCACAGAATCTGGATCACGCGCTCCAGCTCCCCGTCGCGACCCACCAGCGGATCCAGCTGACCATCCATCGCCGACTGCGTCAGGTCGCGGCTGAACTCCGCCAGCAAACTGTTCTCCCGCTGCCGCGCCGCCTGCGGAGTCTTCTCCTGCGTCACCCGCGCCAGCTCCTCGCGAATCTGCGCCAGCTTCAGCCCGCGCTCCAGCAGGATCTCCGCCGCAAAACTCTTTTCCTCGCGCAGCAGCCCCAGCAGCAGATGCTCCGTCCCGATATGCTTGTGCCCCAGTCGCTCCGCTTCCTCCGCCGCATACGCCAGCACGCGCTTGCACTCATTCGACAGCGGCAGATCCACCGATGTCGAAACCTTCTCGCGAATCGTCGTATGCGCCTCAATCTGCTTCCGGATCGACTCCACCGACGCATGCGACCGCAGAAACCGATTCGTCAGCGCCTTGTCCTCGCGCAGCAGCCCCAGCAACAGGTGCTCCGTCTCGATATACGGCGACCCGAACTGGCTCGCCTCATACCGCGCAAAAAAGATCACTCGCCTCGCCTTTTCCGTATAACGTTCGAACATGATGCTCCTTGTCTTGTGCTGGTTCCGCTTGTTATCGCTCGGCTCAGGTCAGGAACCACGCACACTCCCGTGGTCCCTCTGCGGTTACGGTTGCGAGTCGTGCCGGGCGGCCTCCATGATCCTGCCACCCTCCAGACGCAGGACACGGGCGCAGCGCCCGGCCAGTTCCAGGTTATGGGTCACAAGCAGCGACGTCAGTCCCTGCTCCCGATGCAACTCCTTCATCCATCCAAACACCATCTCCGCCGTCGCCTCGTCCAGGTCGCCCGTCGGCTCGTCGGCCAGCAGCAGTTGCGGCTTCGTCACCAGCGCACGCGCCAGCGCCACGCGCTGCTGCTCGCCTCCGCTCATCTCGCCCGGCCTGTGCCCGCGGCGATCTCCCAGCTCCACGCGCTCCAGCCACTCACCCGCCTCGGCCATCGCCCGCCTGCGCTCCACCCCACGCGCCATCAGCGGCATCGCCACATTCTCCTCGGCCGTAAACTCCGGCAGCAGGTAATGAAACTGCCACACATACCCGATCCGCTCATTGCGAAACCGCGCCGCATCCCGCGCGCTGAGATCCGTCACCAAAGTGGACGCGCAATAGATACGTCCCGACGAAGGCCGATCCAGCGCGCCCAGCAGATGCAGCAGCGTGCTCTTCCCGCTGCCCGAGCGACCCACAATCGCCACCATCTCGCCCGAGCCAATCTCCACATCCAGCCCGTCAAAGACCCGCAACTCGCCACGCGCCGTCCGGTAGCTCTTCGTCACCCCGCAGAGCCGGACCATCGCCTCGCTTCCCACCCTGTCGCGCGCCACTGCTTCGCATGCCTTTGTTTCTTCCCATGCCTGGGCTTCGCCGCCTGCCCCACCCGCTTGCGGACGCTCCATCGTCGAAGTGGACACCATCGTTTCCATCGGATTCCGGTAGCTCTATCCTACCGCCTCCAGCCCGCGCGCAAAGGTATTTCTACAGGGGAACTTTGCCCCAGCCCAAATCCTTTTCACCTGCGGAGAAAATTCCCGGAATCAGCCTCCGCCATCGCTCCTGCTCCTGTTTGCCTTTGTCACTGCTTTTGCCGTCGTTCTTGCCCTTGCCTTTGCCGTTGCCGTTGCCTTTGTTCTTGCTTTTGTACTTGCCCTTGCTTTTTTGTTGTCATTCCCGAAGGGAATCTGCTTCTGAGTCGTCAGTCGTCAGCCGTCAGTCGTCAGCAAAGTCCCTGCCTTTGCTTTTGCTGTTGTTCTTGTCTTTGCGTATTTGTTGTCATTCCCGAAGGGAATCTGCTTCCTGCTTCGTCCTCACCGACAGTCCACCCGCGACCAACAGAAGCGGTAACAACCGTCCGTGGCGCGCAAAGCGCGCGTCCGCTGCATGCAATGCCTTTTTTGTTGTCATTCCCGAAGGGAATCTGCTTCTGAGTCGTCAGCCGTCAGTCGTCAGTCGTCAGCAAAGCCCCTGCCTTTGCTTTTGCTGTTGTTCTTGTCTTTGCGTATTTGTTGTCATTCCCGAAGGGAATCTGCTTCCTGCTTCGTCCTTACCGACAGTCGACCCGCGACCAACGGGAGCGCCACAACCGTCCGTGGCGCGCAAAGCGCGCGTCCGCTGCATGCAATGCCTTTTTTGTTGTCATTCCCGAAGGGAATCTGCTTCTGAGTCGTCAGCCGTCAGTCGTCAGTCGTCAGCAAAGCCCCTGCCTTTGCTTTTGCTGTTGTTCTTGTCTTTGCGTATTTGTTGTCATTCCCGAAGGGAATCTGCTTCCTGCTTCGTCCTTACCGACAGTCGACCCGCGACCAACGGGAGCGCCACAACCGTCCGTGGCGCGCAAAGCGCGCGTCCGCTGCATGCAATGCCTTTTTTGTTGTCATTCCCGAAGGGAATCTGCTTCTGCATTTGTTTTTGCTTTCCCGTCGGCCTCAGCAAACGCCCATCCGCGACCAGCGGGAGCGGCCACGGCGCGAACGCGCTGCTGCTGCATGCAATGCCTGCATGCAATGCCGGATACACTATTTCCAGGCTCCCGCAACCATTTCGCAGGGCAGGGAATCGAACCGACCATGCCGACCATCCAGCATTCTCACCGCGTCCTGTTCTTATCTCTGCTGCTCGCATTCGTCGGCAACGCCGCCCGAGCCCAGTCCGCGCCGCAGTCCTTCCACTGGATCGACTTCCGCTCGCCCGCCGACGCGCCCACCGTCCGCTGGGTCACCGACTCGCTCGCCGCGCAGTCCTACTCGGCCATCCGCGAGATCGGCGTCCAGTGGGACTCCGCGCTCGTCGTCACCACGCTCCGCTCCACGCCCCAATCCTCGCCCGCCTCCGACCGCTTCACCCTCTGGAGCGTCTCGCTCAGCCATCGCCAGCTCGTCCCGCTCGTCTCCGGCTACCGCCTCCGCTACCTCAACTGGCTCACCCTCGGCAGCCAGATACTCCCTGAACTCGGCCTCACCTGGCGGAACTGCCTCCAGTGCGACGCCTCGCTCTACTTCACCGCCGCCTATTACAGCCCCGCCGACCACGCCTGGCACGCCCGCTGGATTCGCTCCACCGATCCGCTCCACAGCTCCACCGGAGCAGCCCTGCGCACCGCCTCACCCGCCACCGGCGTCACCGCCACCGAGGTCTACGGCCTCTTCACCGACGTGCGCGGCAACTCCACCCTCGACACCTGGCTCCACCTCGACTTCGGTGCCATATCCGGTTCCGCGTCCGGCTCCGCAAAACCCGCTCAGAACTACGTCTACGAATACTCCGTCGATCCCGCCACCGGCCTCGACATCACCCAGGCTCTAGGCGACGAGCACGCCGCGCCCATGCAGCAGAAGCTCTGCCAGCTCACCAGCGCGCAGTCCGCATTGCTCGGCGGCCAGGATTCGCCGCTCTGCCATCCCGAAGCCGCCGCCGCACGCGCTCACACAGCCCATCCGCGCCACGAGCGCACCCCCGTCACCACTCCGCCAGCCAACAACCAGGGCCGCTCCAATGTCGCGCACCCAGCCGTTACCCGCCCAGCCAACGCCAGCGCAGCCGCCGCTCATCCGGCTCCGCAGAACTGACCACCGACAACCGGCCCAGCCGGCGGAATTCTCTTCCGCCGCAGTCGATTTCCCTTGACAATCGCTTTCCGTTTCTCTTACAAACATACCGACTGGTCGGTATGCAATAATGAAAACGACAAAAGCGCAAACCATCCGGAAACCGCGCCCAACGCCCACGCCCCGAACACGCGGAGACGCGCGCCGCAGGCTGCTCACCGCGGCCATCCGACGCATCCGCCAGCGCGGCTATGCCAACACCTCCGTCGACGAGCTTTGCGCCGATGCCGGAGTCACCAAGGGTGCATTCTTCCACCACTTCTCCAGCAAGGAAGCGCTCGCCATCGCCGCTGCCGAGGACTTTCAGTCCAGCGCAATGGACCTGTTCGACCGCGCGCCTCACCGCAAACTCGACGACCCGGTCCAGCGCCTGCTCGCCTACGTTCTCCAGCGCAGAAAGCTCCTTCGCGGCGAACTGCCCGAATTCACCTGTCTGCTCGGCACCCTCGTTCAGGAGACCTACGCCACCCATCCAGCCATTCGCGAAACCTGCAACAAGGCCCTCTTCGAACACATCGACTGGCTCGAATCCGACGTCCGCGCGGCCTTGGCCCGGCTGCGCACACGGCCCCGCTGGAGCGCAAAGAGCCTCGCCATCCACATCGTCAGCGTGCTTCAGGGCGCATTCATCCTCGCCAAGGCGCAGTCCGGCACGTCAGCAGCGATTGCGTCCGTCGACCATCTCCATCGCTACCTCGAAACGATCTTCGTTTCAGCCCGGTCACGAAAGTGAATCGGCATCATCCGCTGGCAGCAGCCCGAGTTCAACCAGCATCCACCCGGAACGCCACACAGGGAGATCCAATGAAGACGAGATTGCGAATAAGAACTGCAATGCAACTGCTGGCGCTCGCCTGCCTCGCTGCATCCACCACCATCACCCGAGCCGAAGAGCAACAGGCCATGTATGCGCAGATGGCGCCGCTCAGCAAATACATGATCGCCGATCCGAATGCCGAGATCGCGCTCGCGCGCAGCGCCGCGCCGCCATCGATCTCCGACAAGGCCGAGATCATGATCCTCGGTCCGCACGGATACACCACCGCCGTCAGGGGCACCAACGGCTTCGTCTGCTACGTCGAACGCTCCTGGGCCAAGAACACCGACGCGCCGGACTTCTGGAACCCGAAGATGCGCTCGCCCAACTGCTTCAATCACGCTGCGGCCGCCACCATCTCCCGGCTCTACTTTCTGAAGACAACGCTCGTGCTTGTCGGCAAATCGAAGGCCGAGATCGCCCAGCGGATCGCAGCGGCTCAGGCCAGCGGCGAGCTGCCCGCGCCCGCGCCCGGAGCCATGTGTTACATGATGTCGAAACAGCAGTACCTCAACGATGCGGTCGGCAGCTGGCACTCGCATCTCATGTTTTACGCGCCCGGCAGCGTCGCCGCCGACTGGGGCGCAAATCTCCCCGGTTCGCCGCTCATCGCAGCCATCGACAGGCAGGCGCACTACACCGTCTTCATGATGATCGCCAGCCACTGGTCCGACGGCTCGCCGGCTCCGCCGATGGAGCAATGAAGGATCGCGCGTTCCCCGATGCGGCGCTGCAAAGAGGCGGCGCTGAAGGATGGGGCGCTGGCCAGACCACGGATCAGGCACTGTTGGCGGTGCTAAGCGGAGCGCCCATCAGCCGCACGGATCCGGGTACTGACAGGGGGCGCGTGTCCGATTCCGTCCGACACGCCGCCATGAGGATGTGGCGGGCAAACCGTCTCCCACATCCTCACCGCCCCGTCAGAACGAACCCAACCACCCCAATCAGGAAGCCGTCACCGACCAACCCTGACGTCTGGCCCCAGACGACTGACCACTCGTCGTATACTGAACCCATGTCGATCGTTCGCAACGCGGCCGCCATCGCCAAAGGCATGGGCATCACCTTCAAAGAGATGCTCCAGCCCACTGAAGTCGAAAACTACCCCGACGGCGCAGGCCCTCTGCGCGGAGCCGTCTTCCAGCCCCGCTTCCGCGGCGCTCACGAGCTTCAGCGCGACGAAAACGGCCTCGAAAAATGCGTCGCCTGTTTCCTCTGCGCCGCCGCCTGTCCGTCCAACTGCATCTTCATCGAAGCCGCCGACAACACCGCTGAGCAGCGCATTTCGTCCAGCGAACGTTACGCCAAAACCTATAACATCGACTACAACCGCTGCATCTTCTGCGGCTACTGTGTCGAGGCCTGCCCCACCGACGCCATCACCCACGGCCACGGATTCGAGCTGGCCACGCTCAACGCCACCACCCTCGTCATGCGCAAGGAAGACATGCTCGTCCCTGTCTCTGCGCTCACGCCCGCGCGCTGAGTACCGGACCCAGTTGTCACCCCAAAAATCACTGTAACTGATCCCTGACGGCTGACCCCTGACAACTGACCCCTGACCCACCGCCTCACCGCCTCGCGTAGAAGCGTCCCATCAGCGCGGCCATATTGCAGGCCAGCCGTTTCCTCAGCAACTGCCATCGCGAATACGCCCGGATCGGCCCATCCATCTTCTCCAGAAAATCCTTGTCCGCGCCCGATGGCGGAACTCCCCGCAGCGCCGAAACCAGAAACGGCTTTCTCCACGGCTTCGTCGCGCCGGTTGCGTGATACATCGTGAATCCGCCCGGCACAAAGCCCATTCCCTCCGGACCCACCGTCGAAAGCGGCTCGCTCGTATACATCACCGCCAGATTCAGCGCATCCTGATCGGCCATGTGAAAGATGTATTCCCGATTCCTCGGTCCAAAGTCGCTCAGGCTCGCGCCCGTCTCCTCAATCATCCCGATCGCATCCCGCCACACTTCCAGAAACCGCCGATGCTCCGCCTTCACCGCGATGAACCCGCCATTGTAATAGCGCCAGCTTTCGCGCACCGGCTCGCCCCATCCCCGCTCCCGCGCCAGCTTCCTCCACATCCAGCGCAGCGGATGGTCATTCGCCATGTTCACGCCGACAATCTCCTCACACAGGCAAACGCCAAACCGGCTCCACTGCTCCATAAAATTCCACGAGCAGCGCAGCGTAATATCCGGGTCCAGATACACCGCCCCGGCTTCCGTCCTGCTCTCGTTCAGAATCCGCAGCAGAAACTCCGGCTTGTAGTTGGTAAAGTGCATCGCCACATCCAGCCGCTCAAACGCAATCTGCATCCGCCCATCCAGCGAATAGCGCATCGCGTCGATCGCTCGGAGTTGCCCGATCCACGGCGGCAGTTCCCCGCGAAACCCCACCACCATCCTGCCCGCAAACCCCGCTCGATACAGCGAGTTGATCAGTGCGGCCAGGCCATGGTGATAATGGCCCTCATACAACGTGCAAACAACCGGAGTGCCCAGGTTTTGGCTCATAGAATTCCAGGTATTTCAAGCAGTGCGCAAGGATCGTACTCATGCGTCTCAGACGTGCTTCGTGCTCGGCACACCCCGATCCTTCCATCTCATTATCCGCAACTCCATCCGCCTCGCCGCCATCGCGCACAACCCATCCAGTTCCGGAATTCGACCGGCATCCGTCCCACCGTTCAGCCAGCAAACATTTATCCTGTTATCAACGAGTCTATCCGCATTCCGTCACTCCGAGGCCTATTTGTCCGATTTTCTCACTCTCCTTCGCCATCGCGTCCTCGTCTACGACGGCGCCATGGGCACCAACATCCAGCGCCGCAACCTCACCCCCGACGACTACTGGGGCAAGGACGGCTGCAACGAGTTGCTCGTCCTCTCGCGCCCCGACGTCATCCGCGACATCCACGCCGAATTCCTCGCCGCCGGCAGTGACATCATCGAGACCGACAGCTTCGGCTCCTCCGACATCGTCCTCGCCGAATACGATCTCGCCGACCGCGTCCACGAGCTGAACGTCGCCGCCGCGCGTCTCGCCCGTGAGGTTGCCGACAGCTTCAGCACGCCCGACAAGCCGCGCTTCGTCGCCGGCTCCATCGGCCCCACCACGCGCCTGCCCTCGCTCGGCCACATCACTTACGACGCCATGCTCGCCAGCTATC
This sequence comes from Acidobacteriota bacterium, assembly GCA_021846275.1. Classification (GTDB taxonomy): domain Bacteria; phylum Acidobacteriota; class Terriglobia; order Terriglobales; family Acidobacteriaceae; genus Acidicapsa. Next base: position 169,715 of record JAJZBZ010000001.1, on the reverse strand, counting down.
GCCAGCAGGCCGACGCCCTGCTCGCCGGCGGCGTCCACATCCTGCTCATCGAAACCAGCCAGGACCTGCTCCAGGCCAAGATCGCCGCCGCCGCCTGTCATGACGCCATCGCCGCCGCCGTCGCCTCCGGTCAACCTCGCGCCGCGCTCCAGATCCAGGTCACCCTCGAAGCCACCGGAACCATGCTTCTCGGCTCGGAGATCGGTGCCGCGCTCGCCGTCCTCGAGGCGCTCCAGCCCGACGTCATCGGCCTCAACTGCGCCACCGGCCCCGAGGAGATGAACGACGCCGTCCGTTTCCTCTGCCAGAACTCCACGCTCCCCGTCGCCATCCAGCCCAACGCCGGCCTGCCCCAGAACGAAGGCGGCCACGCCGTCTACAAGCTCACCCCCGCCGAACTCGCCGCTCACCATCGTCGCTTCGTCACCGAATACGGCATTGCCATCGTCGGCGGCTGCTGCGGCACCACTCCGGACCATCTCCGCGCCGTCGCTCAGGCCGTCGCCGGTCTCGCGCCCCTCGTGCGCAACGTCAGTCCGCAATCCGTCGCCGCCAGCGCCTTCACCGCCGTGCCTCTGGAGGTCGATGGCCAGCCCGTCGTCATCGCCGAGGAGATGAACACCACCACCCGCCTTGACACCTTCCGCAACCTCGTCCGTGCGGCTGATTACGAAGGCATCCTCAGCATGTCCCGCCGTCTCATCGGCGAAGGCTCCCAACTGCTCGACATCTGCTGCGCCATCGTCGGCGAAGACGAGCAGGCCTACATGAACGGCGTCCTCGAAAAAATCGCCACCCGCATCCCCGCTCCCATCGTCGTCGACTCCACCGAGGCCAACGTTCTCGAAGAAGCCCTCAAGCGCATTCCCGGCAAGCCCGTCATCAACTCCATCAATCTCGAAGACGGCGAAAAACGCACCACCCGCGTCCTTCCCATGGCCCGCCGATACGGTGCCGCCGTCATCGCCCTCACCATCGACGAAGACGGCATGGCTCTCACCGCCGACAAAAAAGTCGCCATCGCCCACCGCATTCACGACATGGCCGTCCACCGCTTCGGCCTGCGCCCGCAGGACCTCATCTTCGACCCGCTCACCCTGCCCATCTCCACCGGCCAGGAGGACTACCGCACCGCCGCCATCGAAACCCTCGAAGCCGTCCGCCGCATCAAGCTCGAACTGCCCGGCGTCAAAACCATCCTCGGCGTCTCCAACATCTCCTTCGGCCTCGGTGCCTACTCCCGCCGCGTCCTCAACTCCGTCTTCCTCAAGGAAGCCGTCGATCGCGGCCTCGACACCGCCATCGTCAACTACTCCCGCATCTACCCGCTCTACAAAATCCCCGAGCGCGAGGTCGAACTCGCCCGCCGCCTGCTCTTCCAGCAGTGGGACTCACCCGACGGCACGCGCGTCGAAGGCATGAGAGTCGACCCGCTCCAGGCCTACATGGCCCACTTCAGCTCGCTCGGAAAATCCTCCACCCCCGAGCCGGAGATCGCCGTCGAAGACCTCACCGTCGAAGACCGCCTCAAGCAGCTCATCATCCGCGGCGAACGCACCATCGGCTCCGGCGACCACAAGCAGTCCCTCGAAGAAGCCCTCGAAGCCGCGCTCCTCACCCACTCCCCGCTCGCCCTCATCAACGATGTCCTGCTCGACGCCATGAAGACCGTCGGCGAACTCTTCGGCTCGCGCAAAATGCAGCTACCCTCCGTCCTCGACTCCGCCGCCGTCATGAAGGCCGCCGTCGCCTACCTCGAACCGAAAATGGAGAAATCCGACTCCGGCGGCAAGGGAACCATGGTCCTGGCCACCGTCAAAGGCGACGTCCACGACATCGGAAAAAACCTCGTCGACATCATCCTCACCAACAACGGCTACCGCGTCCTCAACCTCGGCATCAAGCAGCCGTCGGACGCCATCCTCGCCGCCGCCCGCCAGCAGCCCACCGACGCCATCGGACTCAGCGGCCTGCTCGTCAAATCCACCCTCGAAATGAAGTACGTCCTGCAGGATCTCGAGCGCCTCAACCTGCAAATCCCCGTCATCTGCGGCGGAGCCGCGCTCACCCGCAAATACGTCGAAGAAGACCTCCGCCAGGAGTACAGCGGCCCCGTCTACTACGCCGAAGACGCCTTCGCCGGCCTGGCCATCATGAGCGACCTCACCAACCCCGAACTCCGCGAACAGCGCCTCACCGAAGGCCGCACCGTCAAAATCTTCAATCGCTCCAACGTCGCCACAGCCGACATCACCACCGTCACCCTCACCGCCGAGGGCCGATCCCCCGTCGTCGAGCCGCCGCCCAACATCCCCCAGCCGCCATTCTGGGGCGCGCGCGTTTTCAAGGATTACCCCCTCGAAGAACTCTTCCCGTTCCTCAACGAAACCGCGCTCTTCAAAAACCAGTGGCAGCTCAAAACCGCCTCGCAATCCGACTACCTCCGCCTCGTCGAAGAAAAATACCGCCCCATCCTCACCGAACTCCAGCAGGAGGTCCAGTCCAGCGGCATCTTCCACCCGCAATCCGTCATCGGCTTCTATCCCTGCAACAGCTTCGGCGACGACCTCGTCATCTACGACCCCGAAGACCACGCCCGCGAGATCGAGCGCTTCCAATTCCCGCGCCAGGCTCAGGGTCGCCGCCTCTGCATCGCCGATTTCTTCCTGCCCGCCAGCGCCGGCCGCCCGGACGTCCTCGGACTCACCATCGTCACCATCGGCCACCAGGCCTCCCTCGAAACCCAGAAGCTCTTCGACTCCGGCGACTTTACACGCTACCTCTATCTCCACGGCCTCGGCGTCGAAACCGCCGAAGCCCTCGCCGAATACGTCCACAAACAGGCCCGCACCCTGCTCGGCATCGCCACCGCCGACTCACCCAAGGTCGCCGACCTCTTCCACCAGAAATATCGCGGCTCGCGCTACTCCTTCGGCTACCCCGCCTGCCCCAACCTCGAAGACCAGGCCCGCATCTTCCACCTGCTCAAACCAGAAGAATCCATCGGCGTCCACCTCACCGAAGGCTTCCACCTCGAACCCGAACAAAGCACCAACGCCATCCTCGTCCACCACCCCCAGGCCAAATACTTCGTCGCCTGACCGAGACCGCCGCTTTGCCCTTGCCTTTGCCTTTCTTGTTGTCATTCCCGCAGGGAATCTGCTGTTGAGTCGTCAGTCGTCAGCCGTCAGCCGTCAGCAAAACGCATCCGCAGTTCGCACAGAAGCCGTAGCTTCCGCGGTTTCCGTTGCCTTTGCTTTTTTTGTTGTCATTCCCGCAGGGAATCTGCTTCTGAGTAGTCAGTCGTCAGCCGTCAGTCGTCAGTAAACGCGTTAGGTGCCCCATCCGAGCTTCCGCTTGGGTGGGTAAAACTGATGCCAGCGCTGTCGGTGTCTTTGCTTTTTTGTTGTCATTCCCGCAGGGAATCTGCTTCTACTTCCCTCGGCACCCTCTGTAACTCCCCGCTCGCTACCGAACAAACAAATAGATAGGAATACTCGTCGCATCATCCCGATAGAGCGGTCATCTCACCTTTGGAGAGGCGAGTTGTGCGGTGATTTCGATGCAACTCGAATAATTGCCATCGGGTGCCTAAAGTTCATAGAGAATCTTTCTCAGATCACCTTCGATCGCAGACAGGAGTGCGGATTGGACCAAGGGAAACTTCACTGGCTCCAGCGTATATGGAGTGCCGCTGCCGGCATAGAGTTGAAACGTTTTTCCCGCCCTACGGCGTTTCGCGCGCACTTTCCCTGCATCACCATGGTCCAAATCGTGGCGCAGGTCTGTTCTTATGTCGTTTAAGTGTATAAAGGATTTTGGCCAACGATCAGTCAGACGCGATCCAGCCGATTCTCGAAAAAGAAAGTAAAGATCGTCGACGAGATTCTTGAAGTCGTCTAAATCGCGTACTGGTTTCTGTATCCGAAGCAACCCTTGGGTTGTCTTGCTTGTTGGTTTGAACAAATCTTCACCATGGCTGGCTGCGTATTTGGCATTGGTCAGGCCGACAAGATCCGCGATCGACTTGCCGAGGTTGCCGATGCGACCAGAGACTCCACTTTCAGCAACGACGGATGAGTCGAAAATCTCAGCCAATTCCGGGGCAAGAAGAAAGAGCTTTCGTAGCAGTATTTCCTGCCTAGTACGAGCAGCGCCCTTCGTGTTGGCGCTGACAGATTGCTGAAACCTGACGTAATCGCTGTCGGTTGCAGATTGTCCCATTTCTACCTGTCTTGCCAACTCAGACATGAAAGTGTCAAAAAATTGTCGCAACTTAACTTCGTTGCCTTTGAATCGCCCAGTATCGATAAGTTTGCAGGTCAGCGTTAGAAGGGACTGCACGATAGTACGGGTGCGAAGCGTATTGGCGTTAGCTGAAAAGGCAGTATGAAGGCAATCGAGCGCCGATTTGATCCGCTTTCCAATTGCTGAGGTTGACGCAAAGTTTCTTTGAGCTACGAGAACGTCCCGAATTGCAGTGAGACGAAGCCGAGCATCTAAGCCCTCAATTTCGATCATCGCTACCTTCGTCATGATGTCGAAGTGCGCATAACGAGTGTTGGGAACGGCAATTGTTTCGCGAAATAATTTATGGTTTGTCATTGACCTGCAATAGTTGGTCAGTTCACTCTCGACTGCATTGAGCTTTTCGCTGCTAGTTAGCGGCATTCCGCCCTGAAGACGTTGGAAAAATTCTTTAAGTTCCTCATCGCTTGCCTCTGAGATAAGATCATATTCAATCTCGAAATCATCAAACGCGTCCGAGAAGTCGCGCGTCAAATCACGATAGTAGCGGGCACCACCATATCTCTTTGAGGCCTCGTCGCTCAGCGGGAGTTCATTTGAGAAGAACTCCCATATGGCGTTAAGGCGCTGCTGCCCGTCCTCGACGAGGTAGTTGTCACCAGCGGATTCGATGAAATAGAACTTCGGCAACTTCCACCCGCGCAGAATGGAGTCGATTAACATCTGCTTTTTGTCGCGATTCCAAACCTTCTGGCGCTGCCAGTCTGGAACATCATAGCGGTCCCGACGTTTGAATATCTTGTCAATCGCGCGTGTTTCAGCAAGCATCTTCATGGTAAAGTCCTCGCAGACGCATCGCCCCATTGTATACACGAAACTGAGGACTTCATTCCAGTGAGCATTTTGATCTGGAGAAGAAGCCCCTCAAGAAACAAATCACCGAGGGAGATGCTGCATGCAATGCCCTGACGACTGACCCCTGACGACTCATCCACGCCACCCAAGCCTCAGCCTCAGCGCGTCATCGGCTTCTCTTCCTTCACGCTCATCGCGTAGTACCCCAGCGGCCCGCGCACCACCAGCTTTTGCGCGTCCGCCGTCGCATTCGGATGCAGCTTCACGTTGATCGCGCGGAACGGCGGCACCGTTCCCTGCGGCAGCCGTGGCGAATACACCAGCGTGTACCATCCATTCAGCAACTGCATCGCCTTGCCGATCTCGCCCTGTATATCCGTGCTCTGGTTCAGCACCATCCCGCCCGTATGCAGCGCCAGCACCTGCAGCAGCAGGTTCGGCGTATCCACCTGCTCCCACTTCTCCACCGGCTTCAGAAACGCCTGATAGTAGTCCAGGTTCTCGCCCGGCAGCTCCAGAATCGGATCAATCGACACCAGCGCGATCCGCGCCTGCAACAGCGCATTCGTCAGCCCCACGTCCAGATTGAAATCCCGTTTCAGATCCCGCGTATCCATCGCCAGATAATCCCGCGACAGCGGATGCCACCCATGGCTGATCCACACCATCAGCTTCCGCCCCGGCACCATCGCCTCCTCGTGCGCCAGCTTGTACATCTCGCCCATGCTCCACATCGCGCGGTCCATCTCCCCGTAGTAGCCCGCCGCAAAGCGCAGCGTATGCACCGGATTCGGCGTCTGCTCGATATACTTCGCCAGCGCATTCCCATCCGTCGTCGCCGTCGGCCACTCCAGCATCTTCGTGTCGTTCAGCATCACCACCCGTGTCGGCACCGCCAGCTTTCCGCCATTCCGCCGCAGAAAATCCGCCACATCCTGCCGCTCCAGTTGCATCTTCTCAAACGTGCAATTCACCGCGTCCAGCACAATCACCATCTGCGCCGGCGTTGCCGACTGCGTCATCAGCCCGCCCTGCTGCATCGCCAGCACCTTCTGCAGCGCGCCATCCTCGGTCACGTCAAAATCGAGAGGATTCAGGCCCGTCACCGGCTTCCCCTGCGCATTCGTCACCGATACATCCAGCAGCAGATGCCCCGCCGGCTTCGCGCCCGGCGTCTTCGCCGCCGCGTCCGCCGCTTCGGCCCGACTCGCAGCCACACTCGCCAGCGCCATCCCGGCCATCGCCAGCGCCATCCACCGTCCCCAACTTCGGCTCATCTCGCGCATACTCATACCCTCCCATCACCCGCAGCCGCAAACCGCGCAGCCAGAAACATCCTAACCCTATTCCAACCCGGAAGCTCGACCAAGGTTGCGCAGAATTAAAATCCCATCCCGCACCACACCGCCCCATGCCCCTGCTTTTGCTATTCCCGTTGCTTTTTTGTTGTCATTCCCGAAGGGAATCTGCTTTTCAGTCGTCAGTCGTCAGCCGTCAGTGGTCAGTAAAAACGCCGGTGCCCCATCCAGGCTCCGCTTGGGTGGGGAAAACAGATGCCACCGTCCTCAACCACACCCACCCGCGACCAACGGAAGCGGCCACGGCGCGAACGCGCGTCTGCTGCATGCAATGCCTCCATGCGATGGTTGATACAATTCCCGTGCGATGCGCCGTGAGCGTTTCGCTCAATCGTGCCTGCTTTTCCGGAGGAATCTCATGCCCAGCGCAGCTTCGCGCCCGCCCATTGACACGCTCAATGACATTTATCTTCATCTCGTCCATTCCGGACAAGAGGGCGTCATGCAATGGCAGGACGCCGACGGCGCGTGGCAATCGTTCTCCGCCGCCGAAGTCGATCAGCGTGTCCGCGCCGTCGCCCGCGCTCTGCGCGCCTGGGGCGTCCAGCGTGGTGACCGCGTCGCCATCCTCAGCGAAAACCGCTGGGAGTGGGCCGTCACCGACTACGCCATTCTCGCCCTCGGTGCCGTCGTCGTGCCCATCTATCCCACGCTCACCGCCCCGCAGGCCGCCGCCCAGCTCGCCGACTCCGGCAGCCGCATCCTCTTCACCTCGACCACCGCCCACGCACGCTCCATCGCCAGCGTCCAGCACTCCACCGCCATCGAGCGCATCGTCCTCTTTGACTCCACCGCCGCCCACGCCGACGATCTTCTTCAGCACTGGTCCAGCTTCTCGACGCTCCTGTCCGCTCAGTTTGGCGCGCCCGCCACGCCACAATCCGACCGCGAATTCGACGCCGAACTCGCCCGCACCCAGCCCGCCGATCTCGCCACGCTCGTCTACACCAGCGGCACCACCGGCGAATCCAAGGGCGCCATGCTCACCCACGCCAACATCGTCGCCAATGTCCTCGGCTCCATGCCGCGCATCCAGACCCAGGGCCAGCCGCGCAGCATCAGCTACCTGCCGCTCCCTCACATCTTCGAGCGCATGTTCGATTACCTGCTCGCCTACTGCAACTGCCAGATCGCCTACTGCTCCCAGATGGACAAGCTTCCGGCCATGATGCTCCGCTTCCACCCCACGGAGTTCATCGGAGTCCCGCGCGTTTACGAGAAAATCCGCGCCGGCGTCGAGCAGAAATCCTCCGCCTCGCCCGTCAAAGCCCGCATCTTCCGCTGGGCCTTGCGCGTCGGTGAGCGGCATCGCGACACCGTCCTCGCCGGTCGCCGTCCCACCTCGCTGCGCTGGCGTCTGGCCGACCGCCTCGTCTTCAGCAAGGTTCGCGCCGCCTTCGGTGGCTCGGTCAACAACTTCGTCTCCGGCGGAGCGCCGCTCGGCACCGCCACCGGCTTCTGGTTCGCCTCCGTCGGCATCGTCGTTCAGGAGGGCTACGGACTCACCGAAACCTCGCCCGTCATCGCCGTCAACTACCCCGGAGCCAGCCGCATGGGCACCGTCGGACTGCCGCTTGAAAACGTCGAGTGCCGACTCGCCGCCGACGGCGAACTCTTCGTCCGAGGCGCGTCTGTCTTCAGCGGCTACTGGAACAAGCCCGAAGCCACGCGCGAGTGCCTCGACTCCGAAGGCTGGTTCGCCACCGGAGACATCGCCACCATCGACGCCGACGGTTTCCTTTCCATCACCGACCGCAAAAAAGAGCTGCTCAAAACCTCCGGCGGCAAGCTCGTCGCCCCGCAGCCCATCGAAAACAAACTCAAATCCGACCCGCTCATCGCCAACGCCGCGCTCATCGGCGACAAACACAAATTCCTCGCCGCGCTCATCAGCCCGGACTTCGCCGCGCTCAGCGCCTGGGCCGCGGGGCAGGGAATTGACGCCTCCGACCGCGCGCGCCTCGTCGTCCATCCCCGCGTCCTCGCCCGTTTCGAGCGCATCATCGACGACCTCAACCAGACTCTCGCCCACTTCGAGAGCATCAAGCGCTTCCTCGTCGTTCCCGACGAGTGGTCCCAGGAGACCGGCGAACTCACGCCCAGCCTCAAGATCAAGCGCCGCGTCCTCAACGAACGCTATGCTGCGCAGATTCTCCAGCTTTACTCCGACGAGGCCACTTCACACGCCGTATAGGATGCCCGATCCGCTTCCTCACCGATCCGCCGCGCCGCCACAGCCGCCGCAACCCCTGAAAAAACGGCGCGCCCCACGCGCCCACCATCAGCAGCGAACCAAACAGCACCACCGCGTCAATGCTCACCCGTCCGCCCTGCTTCAGCCAATACGCATTCGGGTCCAGGTCCAGCCACAGCGCAAACTCATCCAGCGTCAGCGCCGCGCCCACTCCGTACGCAATCGACAGCATCCGGCTCACCATCACTCCCGTCGGCGTATGCGCGCGCCCCAGGTCCATCAGCCACCCATAACCCACCAGCAGCAGGATCAATATCCCCCACACCAGATGGTGGATATGCCGCCCGCGCACCACCACCCACGCAAACGGCCCCACGCCCGCCACCACCAGATGCACCAGCAGCCGCACCCCGGCAAACGTCAGGAAAAACGCCACCGAAGCCAGAAACATCCGCCGCCTCGGACGGTCCGGAATCGACGACCGCAACAGATACCCCAGCCGCGTCAGCTCCAGCAGCATCAACAGCATCCCCGCCACGCAAATGGCAAAGAACAGCAGCAGATAAGCACCCGTATGCGGCATCTCTACCATTCAACCACTTTCCGCCGCACAAGCCGCCGTCTTTCCCAACAGCATTTGCATTTTTGTTTTCATTCAGGCAGGGTATCCAGTTCCAGGTTGTCAGCCGTCAGTCGTCAGCCGTCAGTAAAAGCCCTCGCCGTTGCTTTTGTTCTTGCCTTTCTTGTTGTCATTCCCGAAGGGAATCTGCTTCTGCCTTTTGCATCGTCCACAGCCTTACTAGCCTGTGTGGTCACCAGCGTCGCACCAACTCGTGACCACGCGTCTTCTGGGAGACTTGCGCGGCGGGTACTCGGCAGCGCCGGAATCGGCGAGAACACGTCGGTGGTCTTTATTGCATCCGTGGACCGAGATCACGATTCAGTAACTTGTCCACAGTGTGCTACGCTCTTGACAATGCATGAGGTACTACATCAGGAGAATATGAAATCGGGCGAAAAAGCATGAATGATATGGTTGTCATCCAATCGGTGAGTCAGTTCCTGGCACTTATCGAAGAAGAAAAGAAGCGGGAGGTCAATAATGGAAATAAGGCGGACTTTATTTTCAGAGGTCAGCAAAAGAACCATCCGCTTATTCCGCGCATAGCAAGGCTGATCCCTAGCGAAACAACCGACGATCTGGTAAGCGTCGAAAAACAGATGATGGATGAGTTCGAGCGCCAAATCCCACTTTTTGGCGAAGTAACGGCAAGCAGCGAGTGGGATTTGTTGGCACTTGCACAGCACCATCGATTGCCAACGCGGCTCTTAGACTGGACCTATAATGCTCTCGTCGCTCTTTGGTTTTGTGTTCAGTCCGGACCTGCCCGAAAAGCAAACCGGGACATGGTTGATGGGGTAGTCTGGTTATTCAAAACAGCCTCGAAGGATTTCGTGAATACGCAACAAAATAGTCCTTTCAAACAGAAGCGAACTCAAATATTTCGACCACGTATTGTGACAAGAAGAATTATGTCCCAAGCCGGCGTTTTCACATGTCATCCTCTGCCAAAAGACAACGACTTTATTTCACTTAATCGAAATAAAAATTACAAGAGTAGGCTGAAGCAAATACAAGTCGCCGCACCTTTTTTCTCGGACATTCGCGAACAACTGGGAGCGGTAGGCGTTTCAAGTTTAACCCTGTTCTCAGATTTGGAAGGCCTTGCCAAGTTCATCGAGGACCGCTATTTCAACGACCCTAATGAGCTAAGTCGTCCAGCGTGGCGGCCAAGTGGTCAGATCAAATTAATAAACCCATCGGAGATTGTTCCACCGAGCAATTAAGGTGGAGCTGTGGGTAGAATCGACGCAATGCTATTCTGATCTGTTCACAACACGCGGCGCTCCGCGCTTCGACGAAAGGAACTCCCTCTTGGCCGGAATCCAGGAAGCCATCGACATCAAGCGCAAAATGTTCTTCGAGCACGAGGGCGTGCCCTACGCCTGCCTCGATGTCGAAGTCTCCACGCCGACCGCGCGCGGCGGCCAGACGCTCGTCCGCCTCAAGATGCGCAACCTGCTCACCCGCGCCGTCTTTGACAAGACCTTCAAGGCCGGCGAAAAATTCCGCGAGCCTGACCTCGTCACCGTCGATGCGTCCTATCTTTACTCCGACGCCGACGGCTCTTACTTCCTCGATCAGGAGTCCTTTGAGACGCTGCAACTGACCGGCGAAATGATGGGCGACGCGCTCGTCTTCCTGCTCGAAGGCACCATCGTCCGCCTCCACAAATTCAACGGCAACCCCATCGGCCTCGACCTCCCGCAGCAGGTCGAGCTTGCCGTCGAATACACCGAACCCGGCGTCCGTGGCGACACCGCCAGCGGAGCCGTCACCAAGCCGGCCAAGCTCGAAACCGGCCTCGAAATCCGCGTCCCGTTCTTCATCAAAACCGGCGAAAAAATCCGCGTCTACACCGAGACGCGCGAGTTTGCCGGTCGCGCCTGACCCATCCCCCGGCTGCCCATCCTCCGGCAGTACAACTCCATGCCCTCAACCTATATCCCACTACATCAAGGAGACTGAAACCATGCGAGTAGCCCTTCTGACAGGCGGCGGAGACTGCCCCGGACTCAACGCCGTCATCTACGCCGCCGTGCGCAAAGGCATCAACACCTACGGCGATGAGTTCGTCGGCTTCCTCAACGGCTGGCGCGGCGTTCTCGACAACCAGTGGATCCCGCTCACTCTCGAAAAAATCGACGGCATCCAGCTTCAGGGCGGCACCATCCTTCACTCCTCGCGCACCAACGTCAAAAAGATTCCCGGCGGCATCGACAAGGTCAGGGAAGTCCTCCAAGCCAACAGGATCGACGCGCTCATCGCCCTCGGCGGCGACGACACCCAGTCGGTGACGCTCGCGCTCACCGAAGCCGGAATCCCCGGCGTCGGCGTGCCCAAGACCATCGACAACGACATCAACGGCACCGACGCCACCTTCGGTTTTGACACCGCCGTCTCCATCGCCACCGAGGCCGTCGATCGCATCCGCACCACCGCCGACTCCCACAACCGCGTCGTCGTCATCGAGGTCATGGGCCGCGACGCAGGCTGGATCGCCTACGCCGCCGGAGTCGCCGGCGGAGCCGATGTCGTCCTCGTTCCCGAGCTGCCCATTGACATCGACCACGTCTCCGCGCTGCTGAAGTACAACTACGACCGCGGCAAGCACTACGGCCTCGTCGTCGTCGCCGAAGGCTGCCATCTGCCCGCCGGTGGCCAGGTCACAGGCTCCGGCGAAGTCGATTCCTTCGGCCACGCCCGCCTGTCCGGCATCGGTGAAGCTCTCGCCAAACTCATCGAAGAGAAGACCGGCTTCGAAACCCGCTCCGTCAACCTCGGCCACACCCAGCGCGGCGGCTCGCCCACAGCCTTTGACCGCCTGCTCGGCCAGCGTTACGGCCTCCACGCCATCGACATGGTCCACCAGCAGAAGTGGGGCCGCATCGCCGTCCTCAAAGGCACCGACATCACCGACATCACCATCAAGGAAGCCGTGGCCACCAACCGCCGCCTAGACCAGCGCTTCTTCAACGTAATCAAAGACCTGGAAGCCAAAGTTTAACCATCACTTCCAGCAATTCCACCCGCCCCGGCCAGTTTCCACCCGCCGGGGCGTTCCCTTTGCCCGCACCATAACCGGCAACCGCTAAGGATTGCGCACCCACCGATCCGCGCCGCAATCCCCGGTATCTGGCTCGCGCTGCGCCCGTCCACCGCCGGCCTGCTTCATTGCAATCTCGGAAAAATCCCGCAAATACCCTTGTGTCTCCGCCAAAACAGGGCTAAAACAGAGGTACGGCCTGCAAGCCTGCTCGTTCGGCTCAGGCGTCCGCACCAGTCATCCATCGGGGAGGGCCAACATGCGCCTGGCAGAAAAACGCAACCTGCTCGTACCGGAGATTCGCGAAGTCATGGACATTCGCCAGGCTTCCGACTACCTCGGCATCTCACCCGACACCCTTTACAAATACGCCTCCGAGGGCTTCATTCCCGCCTTCAAGCTCGGCAACCGCTGGCGCTTCAAGCGTTCCCGCCTCGACGAATGGATGGACCATCAGTCCGGCCTGAACACCGCCGAAGCCGCACCCGACCAGACCGACAAAAAGCCCGTCAAATCCATCCACTGAACTCGCCGCCGCCGCTCGTTCCTCGTTCTCCAGCGCCGCAAGCGCGTCGTGTTCATCGCAATCATTTCACGAAACGCTTTTCCGGATTTCCAGTCGCCTTCCTGGCGCTCCGGATGGTATACCTGATGCTGGGATGAAACGCCGCCTCACATCACTGCGACGCCACCTGCAAGCCTCCGGTGTCTCGGCCATTCTCATCACCCACCTGCCCGATCTCCGCTGGCTCAGCAGCTTCACCGGCTCCAGCGCCGCGCTCGTCGTCACGGCCAGACAGGCCATGCTCTTCACCGACGGCCGCTATCGCGCCCAGGCAGCGGCAGAACTGGTTCGCTCCGGCGTCAGCTTCCAGATCGTCGATGCCTCACCCGCTCGCGCCGCCGTCCTCTGGGCGTCCGGCCAAAGCGAGGCAGCCAGCCAGGCCAAACAAGTCGGCCAGCCCGAAGCAGCCAGCCTCGCCTATGACGCCGAGCAGACCACCGTCGCCGAACTCGACCGCCTGCGCGCCGCCTTGCCCGCGCGCCTGCGCCGCCGCTTTCTCGTTGCCCTGCCGGAGTCCGTCGTCGCCAACCTGCGCATGCGCAAGGATGCCGACGAGATCGAGATCATGGCACAGGCCGCCGCGCTCGGCTGCTCACTCTTTGACCACATCCTCGGCTTCCTGCGTCCGGGACTCACCGAGCAGTCCGTCGCCGCCGAACTCGAGCATCAGGCGCGTCTGCGCGGGGCCGAGGGAATGTCCTTTGAGACCATCGTCGCCTCCGGCGCGCGTTCGTCCATGCCCCACGGCCGCGCCAGTTCCGCGCGCCTGCCTCGCCGTGGATTTCTCACCCTCGACTTCGGTGTTATCCTCAGGGGTTACTGCTCGGACATGACGCGCACCGTCTGCTTCGGCCAGCCCACCGCCCGCGAGCGCCAGGTCTACGACGCTGTCCTCGCCGCCCAGCAGTCCGGCCTCGCCAGCGTCCGCGCCGGAGCCACCTGCGAAGCCGTCGATCAAGCCGCGCGCAGCGTCCTCCGCCAGGCCGGAATGGCCGAAGCGTTTTCCCACTCCACCGGGCACGGTGTAGGATTGCAGATTCACGAAGCGCCGCGCATCGCCGCGCGGCAGAAAGCGAAACTCCAACCCGGCATGGTCATCACCATCGAGCCTGGAGCTTATTTCCCCGGTCACTTCGGCGTCCGCATCGAAGACACTGTCGTCGTCCAGCGCGGCGGCTGCCGCAATCTCACCGCCGCAGCGCCCACCGCGCTCATCCAGTTATAACCAGGAGCAAACTCTCCGCCACAGGAGCAGGAAGCAAGCACATGGAAGCCAGCAAAATCGAAAACCTCAAAGAACTCATCGCCTTCCTCAAGGAAAACGACGTTGCCGAGTTTGATCTCGACCGCGAGGACGTGAAAATCCGCCTCAAGTTCGCCTCCGCCGTCGTCCAGCCCGCTGCGCCAGCCGCAGCCGGACTCGATCTCGCCGCCATGGCGCGCCTGCTTGCCGCCGCGCCGGTTCCAGCCGCCACAGCCGCCCCGGTCGCGGCCCACGCAGCCGCCGCCGCGCCCGCAGCTCCAGCCGCCGCCGCGCCAGCCGCGCCCGTCGAGGAGCAGCTCCACATCGTCAAATCGCCCATCGTCGGCACCTTCTACGCTTCGCCCGCGCCCGGCTCGCCCGTCTTTGTCTCGCCCGGCGACCGCATCACCCAGGGCCAGGTCATCTGCATCGTCGAGGCCATGAAGCTCATGAACGAGATCGAGTCCGACGCCGCCGGCGAGGTCGTCAAATGCCTCGTCTCCAACGGCCAGCCCGTCGAGTACGGCCAGCCGCTCTTCTCCATTCGGACGGTCTAGTCATGATCCGCAAAGTCCTCATCGCCAATCGTGGAGAGATCGCTCTCCGTGTCATCAGCGCCTGCCGCGAGATGGGCATCCGCACCGTCGCCGTCTACTCCGAGGCCGACCGCCATTCCCTCCACGTCCGCTTCGCCGACGAGGCCATCTGCATCGGCCCGCCGCGCCCCGGCGACAGCTACCTCAACGTCCCGGCCGTGATCTCCGCCGCGGAGATCGCCAACGTCGACGCCATCCATCCCGGCTACGGCCTGCTCAGCGAAAACGCCAACTTCGCCGAAGTCTGCCGCGCCTCGAACATCAAGTTCATCGGCCCGCCGCCCGAGGTCACGCGCCTCATGGGCGAAAAGGAAAAAGCCCGTCAGGCAATGAAAAAGGCCAAAGTCCCCATCCTGCCCGGCTCGGACGGCGTCGTTGACTCCGCCGAAGACGCGCTCAAATGGGCCGAAAAAGTCGGCTACCCCGTCATCCTCAAGGCCAAGGCCGGCGGCGGCGGGCGCGGCATGCGCATCGTCCGCTCCGCCGAGGAACTGCCCAATCTCTACCACTCCGCCTCCACCGAGGCCGCCAACGCCTTCGGCAACGGCGAGATGTACATGGAGAAGTTCATCGAGCGCCCGCGCCACATCGAGTTCCAGATCCTCGCCGACGAGCACGGCAACGTCGAAGTCCTCTTCGAGCGCGAATGCTCCATCCAGCGCCGCCACCAGAAGCTCATCGAAGAAGCGCCCAGCCTTCAGGTCACGCCCAAAATCCGCGCCGAAATCGCCTCGACGCTCAAGCGCTGCCTCAAGGAGATCGGCTACCAGAACGCCGGCACCATCGAGTTCCTCATGGACGAGGACGGCTCCATCTACTTCATCGAGATGAACACCCGCATCCAGGTCGAGCATCCCGTCACCGAAGCCATCACCGGCGTCGATCTCGTCAAGGCCCAGCTTCGCATCGCCTCCGGCGAGCGGCTCGACCAGATTCTGCCCCCCGAGCTGACGATTCGTGGCCACGCCATCGAGTGCCGCATCAACGCCGAGCACCCGGTCAAATTCACCCCCAGCGCCGGCAAAATCACCGCCTTCAACACCCCCGGCGGCAACGGCGTCCGCGTCGACACCGCCCAGTACGCCGAAGGCGTCGTACCTCCCTACTACGACTCGCTCATCGCCAAGCTCATCGTCCACGGCAAGGACCGCGCCGAGGCCATCGCACGCATGGAGCGCGCCCTCGGCCAGTTCGTCGTCCAGGGCATCGAAACCTCCATCCCGCTCCACCAGGAAATCTTCGCCGACGAAGACTTCCGCAAGGGCGAATTCGACACCAAGTTCATGGAGCGCTTCCTGGCCCGCCGCAATCCGGAGTGATTGCGGCTGCTGGCTGCGTAAAATTCATCGCTTTTCATTCGCCTTTTCGCCCTGCCGCGTGCTAGCATCATCCTGCGATTCAAGCCGACTCGAACCCCACGCCTGAGCAAGGAGCAACGCCCATGGACGCCCATACAGAACTGATCGCCGAATTCGACCGTGAAACCGCCCTCACCCGAAAAATCCTCGCCGCCATCCCCGCCGATGCCGACTTCAACTTCCGCTCCCACCCCAAATCGATGACCCTCGGTCGCATCGCCGGACACACTGCGGAAATCTTCACCGAGTGGCCGGTCGCCACACTTACCCTCGATGTGCTGGATATGGGCAAAGGCGGCTTCACGCCCTACTCGGCCACCAGCACCGCCGCGCTGCTCGAAAAATTCGACACCCAGCTCGCCACGGCCAAATCCACCCTCGCCAGCTTCGATCCCGCTCACTGGACAGACACCTGGAAGCTCACCATGGGCGAGCAGGTCTTCGTCCACGGGCCGAAGTGGGAGATATTCCGCACCTGGGTTCTGAGCCACGGCATCCACCACCGCGCCCAGCTCGGCGTCGACATGCGCCTCATCGGCGCCGCGCTGCCCGGCACCTACGGACCCTCCGCCGACGAGATGCCGCCCGGCCGCTGATCCAAAAGCCAGCCAGCCAGACGGAATCCCGACCATCCGCGCGGTTATGTCATGCGTCTGCGCCGTGCCATGCGCGAGTTGTGCGCCGTGCCATGACGGAATGGCAAATCGCCCTCGCCAGCCGTTACAATTTCCATCACCATGCACTCCGCCGATGACCTCCGCCAGCGCGCGCTCGCCGGACCCTTTGCCAGTTACCCATCCCTGCGCCGCCGACGCGTGCTCATCACCGGCGGAGCCTCCGGCATTGGCGCGGCGCTTGTCCGCGGCTTCGTCCAGCAGGGCGCATCCGTTGCATTCCTTGACGTGCAGGACACCGCAGCGGCAGCACTCATCTCGGAACTCGCCGCAACCCAGCCGCCAAATCCGCACGCGCCCATCTATCGCCACTGCGATCTCGCCGACGCTGACGCCATTCCCGCCGCCGTCGCCGACTGCATCCGCTCGCTCGGCGGCGCGGACGAAACTGGCAGTCCGACAGCAACCAGCAGCCCGACAGCAGCCGGCAGCCCGGCAGCAACCAGCGGCGCGGCAGCCATCGGCACCCTCGACGTGCTCATCAACAACGCCGGCAACGACCGCCGCCACTCCACCGGCTCACTCGCTCCCGCTGAGTGGGACCAACTGCTGGCCATCAATCTTCGCCAGCAGTTCTTCGTCACCCAGGCTGCGCTGCCCGCGCTGCGCCGCTCCGGCTCCGCGTCCATCCTCCACATGAGTTCGATCGCCTGGCGCATTCCCTCCACCGGCCTGCCCGCATACGTCGCCTCCAAGGCCGCCATCGTCGGACTGGCTCGTTCGCTCGCCTTTGAAGAGGGAATCAACGGCATTCGCGTCAACAGCATCCAACCCGGAGCCATCCTCACCGAAAAACAGAAACAGCTTTGGATCACGCCTGAATACAGCGCGGAAATCCTCGCCCGTCAGGCCATCAAGCGTCATCTGGAACCCGAAGAAGTCGTCCGCCTCGCGCTCTTTCTCGCCGCCCAGGACAGCAGCGCCATCACCGGCCAAAGCTACGTCATCGACGGCGGCTGGGTCTGATCTGTCACCGATCTGAATTTGAAACTGGAATTGAAACTGAAATCGAAGCTGGAGCCGCAATCGATCCCGCCCCGCCCGCCGTCACAGCGTCAGCCCGCTGTACGGAACCACCAGAAAGAACGTCAGCATCAGCAGAATCATCAGGTCGGCATAGAGCAGCAGCAGCACCGCTCCGTGATAAAAATTCCACCGCTTCTGCATGCACCGCGCCGTATCCAGCGCCGCCATCGCGCACACCACCACCGGCACAATCATCCACGGACTGCGCCGCAAATCCGGATAACCGGAGATCAGAAATCCGGTCACAAAGCTCCCCAGCGCCATCACGGTGCTGCGCACCAGCGAACGCTGCCCAGGGTGAAATACCCGCACAGAATGCAATACGCCCACGGACCTGACCATCCAGTTTCAAGCTATCAGGTCCGGCCTCACTGCGCACCATTTCATTTTCAGATCATGAACTGCCACCCGTCAGCCCTGCATCACCGGCAGCTTCTCGCGATACTTCAGCAGCAGCGGTGCCAGATGCCTGGCATCCCAGTACCTCGGTCCATACCGCTTCGGGTCCGAGATCACGCGCCACAGCCATCCCAGCCCGCAGCAATCCACCCAATCGGGAATCTTCACCTGATCCCCGCTCAGAAACCCAATCGCCGCGCCAATGCAGTGTATCGCAGGCTTGTAGCCGAGCCGCTGCTTCAGATACCACCCCACGCGCTCCTGCGTCCCGCCGCCAATCGCCATCACGATATGCCTCGGTCGCCGCGCCTCAATCCGCCTCAGCAGCTCCTCGTCCTCAATCGTCGCCCCGTAGAGCGGTGCCAGATACACATCCTCATCGCTCACCGCGATGCCCTGCTCGCGCAGCCATTTCACGTTCCGCTCCGCGCTTGCCTTCGTCGGCATCACCCAGAACGTACTGCCCGCGTCGCGCACATCCTCATGCTCCAGCAGCGTCCGCAGATACTTCAGCCCCGACAGCTTCGAAATCCGCCTCCGCTCGACCAGATTCCACAGCCACACCATCAGCGCGCTGTCGGCAATCGCAAAATCCGCTCCCGCAAGCGCCTGACGATACCCCGCATCCCGCGCCAGATTCTTCAGCGCCGGAGCCGCCGGCACCACCACCAGTCCGCCCTGGCTCACCGCGCGCTCCACGGCCGCCTCCGCGCTGCCCACATGGAAGCGCACTCCCAGTATGCTCATGTCCACCTGCCGCCGCTCTGGAGGCGGAGGTGTGGATGGGTGCTCAGTCGCATAAGCCTGCATCGGTCGATCCTCCGGACCTGCTCCTGCCCCACGGCAGTCAGATCCCGCTTGTGCCCGCATTTCCACTCTCTTTTCGTCGGACAACTGCTCTCCGCGAACGCGGACATCGTCTGGATTTGGGGTTGACCTGAATGATTCCGAATTACAAATGCCTGTGAATCTTGCGGAAGGAGTACGTTGCACCGATTGTAAACCCATTCGGTGTCAGGTTGTTCGGACTCTGGTAGTGGTTCCACATCTGGTACTCGTAATCCCCGCGCACGGAAACGCTGTTCCAGACATGGTATTCCACGCCGCCGCCAAGCGCCTCCACCGTGTACGTGTCATGCGTATACAACGGGTTATCGGACGGAAAATCAATGCTCCCCAGTCCGATCAGACCCTTGGCATACGGACGCAAGCCCCAGAACGACCGCGCCTTGTAGATCACTCCGCCCTTGATCGTGTCCTGATTCATCCGCACCAGCACGGCAGGCTTGTCCAGAAATATCTCCGTGCCCTCGGCCTCAATGCCCAACCCGTGAAAAACCTCATAGTCGGCCCACTCCGAGAAACCCAGCATCCGCCGACCCGGACCGTAATCCAGCGAGTAATCCGATAACCCGCCACCCACGCTCAGAGGAAGACCGCTCACCTTCACCGTTGGTGCCACCTGTGACCGCGCCGGAAGGCTCATCGCCGCTCCGGCAAAAAGGAGAATGCCTGCTAGTACCTGTTTTGTAGACATGAATCCTCACTCATGTTGTGGCAGACTCCGCCCCGAGGCTGGTCGTACTCCCATCTTATATCGACTTTCTTCAAACCGGGATGAATCCCTGCGCGCCTTCCTGCGCATTGCGTAATTTTCCGCACCAAAAAGGGAAACAGGGAGCCGACGCGCCGACCAAATCCTCATCCGCTCCGTGCCTCACCCCACCCACTCGCCAGCCTCTCGATTCAGCTCCTCCAAAAACGCACGCATGAGCGCCACGCGTCGTGCCGCCATCTCTCGCGCATGGCGCAGCTTCAGCCTGCCCGGCAGAGTCGCCAGCGCGTGCTCCAGCACCGGCACCACATCGCACACCCGCGCGTACCGCGTATCCCGTCCCACCTTCACCAGCGCCCGCGCCACGCCCACCGCGCCCAACTGCTCCAGAATGTCCGCATCGCGCAGCACCACGCCCTCCGGCGTCGTCGGCTCATGCTTCGCCTCGTGCGTCTGAATCGCCGCGCTCACCGCCGCCAGTTTTTCCTCCGGAAATCCCCACTCCCGCAGCAGCCGCTCCGTCGCCGCCACCGTATACGGCACATGATCCCACCGCGCCAGCGCCTCCGGGTCGCTCGGCCTGTGCCCCGTGAAGACGCCCAGATCATGCATCCACGCCGCCGCAAACAACACGTCGCTATCCGGCCTGCGCTCCAGTTCCGGTGCATGCGCCAGCGCTTCGGTCAGCAGTTCCAGTCTTGGCTGGTGCGCAAACTTGTCCACCGGCTGCGCCTCCTGCCGGATATATTCTTTCACCCGATCTTTCCAGCCAAACTCCATTCCGATTTCCTCACATTCTCACAGCATGCGAATGCCCTCGATTTGGGATCGTGGCTTGCACTGCTTTACTCTAAATCCAGAGCAAGCTTTTCCTGCATATCTGCATCCTCTGCGCCACTCGTTTTCGCTGACGAACATCCATCGCGGCTGGCCTGCCATCCGCCACAATGAAGGGAGTCTTCCAGCGTGCCCGCATCCTCTGATTCATCCTCCGGCTCCGCTTCCGCGCCCGTCACCATCTGCGTCATCGGCTCCGGCTATGTCGGCCTCGTCGCCGCCGTCTGCTTCGCAGAGATGGGCCACCGCGTCCTTTGCGTGGACAACAACGAGGCCAAGGTCGCCCAGCTTCAGCGCGGCGAAGCTCCTATCTACGAAGAACATCTCCCCGAAATGCTCGCCCGCCACTTGAACCACGGCGTCACCTTCACCACCGATCTCGCCGCCGCCATCCGCCCCGCCGAAGCCGTCTTCATCGCCGTCGGAACCCCCCAGGGCAGCTCCGGTGCCGCCGATCTCTCCTACGTCGAAGCCGTCGTCAGCCAGATCGCCCAGGCCATGAACGGCTACAAAGTCCTCGTCGAAAAAAGCACCGTCCCCGTCTACACCAACGAGTGGATCACCCGCTGCATGCACCGCCACGGCGTCGCCTCCGACCAGTTCGACATCGTCTCCAACCCCGAATTCCTCCGCGAAGGAACCGCCATCGGCGACTTCCTCCATCCCGATCGCATCGTCGTCGGAGCCAACAACGACCGCTCCGCCGACCTGCTCCGCCGCATCTACGCCCCGCTCACCACCGGCGGCTATTACCACCAGCCCAACGCTCTGCCCGGCCCTTGCTCCGCCGATCAGCCCGCAAAACTCGTCGTCACCTCCGCCCAGAGCGCCGAGATCATCAAACACGCCTCCAACGCCTTCCTCGCCCTCAAAATCTCCTTCATCAACGCCGTCTCCAACCTCGCCGAAGCCGTCGATGCCAACATCGAAGACATCGCCCTCGGCATGGGTCTCGACGCCCGCATCGGTCCGCGCTTCCTCCGCGCCGGCCTCGGCTACGGCGGCTCCTGCTTCCCCAAGGATGTCGCCGCATTCTCCTGGGTCGCCGAGCAGCAGGGCATCGACTTCCACCTCCTCGACGAGGTCCGCAAGATCAACGACCGCCAGCTCGATCTCTTTTTTGACAAAATCCGCTCTGCGCTCTGGACGCTTCGCGGAAAAAAGATCGCAGCCTTCGGCCTCGCCTTCAAGTCCGACACCGACGACACGCGCGACTCCCCGGCCATCGCGCTCATACGCCGCCTGCTCGACGCCGGCGTCCACGTCGCAGCCACCGATCCCGCAGCCATCGAAGCCGCCCAGCGCGTGCTGCCTGCGTCCGGCGCGCTCACCTACACCGACGACCCCTACGCCGCCGCCGAAGACGCCGACGCCGTCGTCATCCTCACCGAGTGGTGCCAGTTCGCCACCCTCGACCTCAACCGCCTCAACCGCGCCCTCAAATTCCCCATCGTCATCGACGGTCGCAACCTCTACTCGCCCGACGTCATGCGCGACCACGGCTTCACCTACGTCAGCGTCGGCCGTCCCGCCGTCTACGCCTCCACGCAGGGCCGCCCGCGCAAAACTCCGCTCTAGCCCAGGTCGCGCGAAGCCTTAATCCCGCGAAGCCTCAATCCCGCGAAGCCTCAATCCACGGAGAATCGCCCTTGCCGCAACGCGCACTCATCACCGGAGCAGCCGGATTCCTCGGCTCCCACCTCGCCGACCGGCTCCTCGCCGAAGGCTTCGCCGTCCTCGGCGTGGACAATTTCTCCACCGGCTCGCCGGCCAACCTCGCCCATCTCGCCTCTGAGCCGCGTTTCGCCTTTGAAGAGCGCGACATCTGCCAGCTGTTCGAGTCTGACTCGTTCGATCCCGGCAGTTTCGATCCCGGCCCCGTCGATTTCGTCTTCAACCTCGCCTCGCCCGCCAGTCCGCCCGAGTATCTCCGCCTCGCCCTTGAAACCCTCAGCGTCGGCTCGCGCGGCACGGAAAACGCGCTCGCCATCGCCCACAAATACAACGCCAGCTTCCTCCACGCCTCCACGTCGGAGTGCTACGGCGACCCGCTCGTCCATCCCCAGCCGGAAAGCTACTGGGGCAACGTCAACCCCGTCGGCCCGCGCTCGGTCTACGACGAAGCCAAGCGCTTCGCCGAATCCCTCACCATGGCCTGGCATCGCTATCGCGGCGTCAACACCCACCTCGTCCGCATCTTCAACACCTACGGCCCGCGCCTTCACCCGTCCGACGGCCGCGTGATTTCCAACTTCATCATGCAGGCCCTGCGCAACCAGCCGCTCACCGTCTACGGCGACGGCCAGCAGACGCGCAGCTTCTGTTACGTGGCCGATCTCATTGACGGCATCTTCCGCCTCGCCCTCAGCCGCGAACACCTGCCCGTCAACATCGGCAACCCCGGCGAATTCACCATCCTCGAGTGCGCTCAGGCCGTCCTCGAAGTCACCGGCTCATCCAGCACGCTCACCTACGCCCCACTCCCGCAGGACGACCCCACCCGCCGCCAGCCCGACATCACCCGCGCCCGCACGATTCTCGGCTGGGAGCCAAAAATCTCCCTGCGCGAAGGCCTCGCCCTCTCCCTCGACTTCTTCCGCTCCCAGTTGTAGTGCGATTTCAATCAAGGTCAGGTGTCCGTTGAGTCAACCGCGAAGCTCAATCTTCAGGCTCGGGTCTGTCTCGAATTCATCGACAATCTCGTTATACCGAGACACAAGGTCAGTCACCGCGGTTTTGCGCCCCTCAGCCGCAAATTTGGCGAGTTCATAAAGATTCAGCGCAACAAACTGCTCGATCTCGAAAATATCGATCCGATCCGCAAGACCCACATTCGCAGCCAATCCTTCCGCAACGCCAAGCCCGCGTTGAATCGTTACAAGCATCGGGCGATGGCCGTCATCCAGATTTTCGCGACATCGTTCGATGACCGATTCTCCAGGCGACGTCGTCACATGGATGGCAACATCGCCAAGAAAGAAATCTCCCGGCCTTTCCCTCGGTGCATCGGCTGTCGAAAAGCTATTGTGCTGAAGAAAGCCTCTACCCAACGCACAATCCAGCTTCGCTCCCACAAGGTGCTGCAACACAGCGCCTGCGTAATACACTCCACGCATCGCTTTCTGGCGCTCTTCCGCTTGTGCTATCACATCTCGTACTACCATGCGCAAACTTCGCGAAGCATCGAGCCTGATCTTGAACGGCTTGCCCGCGAAGAACGCGTTGACCCGATCAATCCAGAATCTCTCAATCGCATCGAGATCAATGTCGCGTTTCAGCCCATTCAAAAAGTCAACATACTCGCGCATATGATTGAGGCTGCCACGAGATGTTCTGCCACCCTCCGCAGCAAGCACGCGGTCAATACCATGCCGTTTGAGTATGACCTGTACGGCTCCTTTGCCAAGTCCAAGCACCTGGCCTCCGCCTTCAGTTACCAGCGCTTCCGGGCGCAATGGCAAGCCCATCGTCTTTGCATGTTGGGTTACGACCAGCGCCACGGAAAGAGGGCCTTTCCCTTGAAAATTGTGCCTCGCGCTGAATTCGGCAAGTTCATCATGATGCGTTCGCCCCATCAGGCCGCCTGCCTCTTGCGTCTTTTATCTGACATAAGGATTGGTTCAAGCAGGTATTCCGCGAGAAATCTGACAACGGGGACAACCACCCCGTCACCGGCAAGATGATAGGCCTCGTTGTAATTTTCAGGAAGTATGTAGTCGTCGGTCAGCCCCATCAGTCTGGCAGCCTCACGCGGAGACAGCAAACGCGAACGCACGTCTTCACCTTCCACAATCAAAATTGTCTGTCGGCTGGAGCCGCCGGTTGGCGTACGCAGGCAACCAGAGATACCGTCAAAACGAACTTCAGCGCGCTGAGTCCGGTTACCATTTTCATCCACGCGCGTTCGCTTGTAGATTCCCCCCACCACCCGAAATCCAAGACGCTTGGCCTGTTCGACTTTTCGCACATGGAGCGGACTCATCAGGGACAGCAGGCGTTGGGTTTCTTCCTGTGTGTGCCACACGACACCGAATGGTTCGTCTTCAATCAGGTCTGAGAAATTCGTCACTCGTCGCGGCGGGACGGGAAGTCTCCACCAAAACCATGCGTTCTGAACAGATTTGGGCAGTCTCTCATACGCGCGGACAAGGTGCGCCGGGTGCCACATCAAGTCCGGTTCCTGCATCCTTAAATGTTCGGGAACGAAAAAACCATCTTTCACTGCAATAACAAAGAGGCGCGGACGAGATTGCGGCACGAAGTGAACAGCATCAACGATCACCGCGCCCAACCGATACCCGCCGTCGGCCAGAGCGGTGCCAATGGCTGAGAAATCCTCGCCTCCATGCGACCAGAGCGCTCCGCAGACGTTTTCCAGCACTACAATCTTTGGTGAGCGTTGCTCGGCTTGAAGACCTTGCATGATATTCCAGAAATTCCAGAACGTCCCTGATCGCTCGCCTTTCAAGCCTGCACCACTTCCCGCCAAGGAGAGATCCTGACACGGAAAAGATGCCCACGCCATCTCCGCGCTTGCCGGAATGTTCTGACTGGAGAGTGTTGCAATATCGCCGGGGATCAGCCCCTCTTTTCCCCAGTTTGCCGCATAGATCGAAGTCTTTTTAGCATCAATATCGTTCGCCATGAGGCAGGACCAATTCGCGCCCAGCCCTGATCGAGCCATCCCGCCACCAGCAAAAAATTCATAAAATGTTGGCACGTTGAAGATTCCCTCGCAGTTTGGCTTCTGACCGATCCTGTCGTCCAACCTGTCAGGCGAACAGAATGCACGAAAAACGAACTTTTCCGAATCGGCTACCGCAAATGTAACATCTTCCTGCCGGGCCAGTCGTTCCCTGCCTCACGCCGCTTCCAGCACCTTCGTCCGATACAACACCCCCGCCGCAATCCCGCCCAGGCTCGGCATCAGCAGGAACAGCCACACCTGCGCCAGCGCATGTCCGCCCACCAGCAGCGCCGGGCCAAAGCTCCGCGCCGGGTTCACGCTCACGCCCGTAATGTGTATCCCGAAGATATGAATCGCCACCAGCGTGATGCCAATCGCCAGCCCCGCCAGTCCCGTCGGAGCGCTCTTGTGCGTCGCGCCCAGAATCACAATCACAAAGATCATCGTCGCCACAAACTCGAAGATCATCGCCGACCCCATGCTGTATCCGCCCTGATACCCCGCGCCCCAGCCATCCTGTCCCAGCCCGCTCGCCGCCACGTTATACCCGCCTGCCACCCCGCTCACCATCACGCTCAGCACCCACGCCGCCAGAATCCCGCCCGCAAACTGTCCCACCCAGTACCCAACCATATCCTTCAGCGACATCCGGCCCGCCATCCACACTCCCAGGCTCACCGCCGGATTGATATGGCAGCCGGAAATCGCGCCAATTCCATACGCCGCCGCAATCAGCCCGAATCCGAACGCAAACGCAATGCCCAGAATCCCCACCTTGTCCCCGGCCACCACCACCGTCCCGCAGCCAAAAAGCACCAGAATAAACGTACCCACCAGCTCCGCCAGATACTTTTTCATCGTTCCCTCCGCTCGCTCGTTCCGATTTTGAAGCACCGCAAGCATACATCAGCCCATCCGCGAAGAGACAGAACAAACGAAGAAATCCAGGGTAAATTTTTCAGCGACTCTGCGCTCTGATTCCGCCACGCATTCGCAACCGCGCCATCACGCGCCGACCCGCGTCCGCTTCAGCCACGCAAACAGCGGCAGCCCCGCCAGAATCAGCCCCGTCCCCATCAGCGACCCGCGCAGATTCCCCGCAAAACTCGCCACCAGCACCACCCCCGCGCTCGCAATGAAGACAAGCGGCACCACCGGATATCCCCACACCCGATACGGTCGCGCCATCTCCGGCATCCGTCGCCGATACCAGAACACCGTCGTCGCCGTCAGCATGTAAAACAGCCACTCCGCAAAGACCGCCAGCTCAAACAACTGCTGAAACCGCCCCAGCACCAGCAGCAGCAGGCTCGACAGCCCCGCCTGAACCACGAGCGAGAACGCCGGGCTTTGAAACCTCGGATGCACCTCGGCAAACCGCCGGAAAAACAGCCCATCCCGCGCTGCCGCAAACGGCACCCGCGCGCCCGACATGATCGTCCCGTTCAGCGTCACAAAGATGCTCAGCGCCATCGCCGCCGCCACCAGCGCCGCGCCGCCCGGTCCGGCCACCACCGCCAGCGCCGCCACCGCCGGCCTCGGCGTCGCCACAATCGCTCCCGCCGGCAACACATACTGAATCGCCGCGTTCGTCGCCATGAACAGCCCGCCCACCACCACCAGCCCGCCAATCAGCGCCACCGGCAGCGCCCGTTCCGGCCGTTTCACCTCGCCGGCCACCATCGTCAGGTCGTTCCACCCGTCATACGCCCACAGCGTCGCAATCAGCGCAATCATGAATCCCTTCGCCGTCGCGGCCCATCCCGCGCCCGTCACCGGCACGCCCGTCGCAAAGTTCGCCCACGCCCCATGCGCATACCCGAAGCAGAAGCCCACCACAATCAGGATCAGCACCGCCTTCAGCACCGTGAACACCACCTGAAAATCCCCGGCCTTCTTGATCCCCAGATAGTTCAGCCCCGTAATCCCCCACGTCACCGCAATCGCAAACACCTGCGACCACTCCACCGGCCACACTCCGCCCACCGCGCGCCCATCCAGCCAGTGAAACGCCGCAAAAATCCCCAGCGTCCGCGCCAGTCCACTCGTCACCGAGGCAATCGACGCCGGCTTCGCCACCGCGAACCACGTCCACATATACAGAAATCCCGTCCTGTCCCCATACGCCCCGCGCAGATACACATACTCCCCACCCGCATACGGCATCATCGCGCTCAGCTCCGCATACGTCATCGCGCCAAACAACGACAGCAGCCCGCCCACCACCCACGCCGCATACACCAGCTTCGACGACCCCACCGCCGCCATCATCTCCGTCGGCACCAGAAAAATTCCGCTGCCAATGATCGTCCCCACCACAATCGCCGCAGCGTGGCTCGTGCCCAGCACGCGCGGCAGTTCCCGCGTCCGTTCGTGCGTCGGCTCCTGCGTCGGCTCCTGTCCCTTGCTCTCGTCCCTCATTTCGTCTGAGCCTACCACGCACGCGCTGTTACTTTTGCAGCTGCCTTTGCTTTTTGCCCTTGCCGTTGCACTTGTTTTTGCTGTTGCCCTTCTGGTTGTCATTCCCGAAGGGAATCTGCTTCTGTCCGCCGCGTCGTCACTGCAACCGTTCCAGATGCCGGAACCCACCCGACTGCACGAACATCGCCGCAAACAGCAGGAAGTTGTAGCTCGCATGCACCACCATGCTCGCCGCCAGCGAGCGCGTCCTCAGCCGGACGGCACAGAGAACGAGGCTCACCCCATAGAGCAAACTCAGCGGCCCCCACGCATGGCTCACCTGCGCCCCGTGCATCAGCGCAAACGGCACGCTCGCACCCAGCGCCGCAAAGATCATCGCGCCCGTGCCCCACACCGGAAACCCCTCCGCATCCACTCCGCGCGACTCCTGACCCGTCACCCGCTCCCGCGCCCACTCCCACGCCGTCGCCAGCGTCGGCACCAGAAACCCGCGAAAGATCATCTCCTCGAAAAACGGAGCCGCCGTCACGCCAAACGCAAACAGCATCCAGGCGTCGCCCGCCGTCGTAAACATCCTGTCAATCGGCGCATGCTGCGGGAAGGGAAGCAGCGCATTGCCCACCGCCGCCATCACATCGCACCCCACGGCCACCAGCACCAGCCGCTTCGCCAGCCGCATCGCCACCCGTGGCCGCCACTGCAAACCCTCCATCAGCCCGCGACCCCACATCGTTCTGTAAATCGGCACCGCCGCCACCAGCGCCACCACATAAATCCCCAACTGCGACCCCAGCGCCACGCGCGTATCCGTCAGCAGCTTCGCCGGATCCCGCCACCCGAACCAGTGCAGCTTCAACCCCACCCCAATCACCGCCACCATCGCCACCAGGCCCATCCCCAGCAGCAACAGAAACACCATCGCATCCGCCGCATTCGGCACGCGATGCACCGGCGGAGCCACAACGCTCATCCACGCCGCCTCGCCATCCACTCGCGCCGCGTCGCCGTCAGCCTGCGTCGCTTCGCCCGCCTCGCTCCGCTCTTCCGGCAAGGACCACTCGTCGTTGTCGCTCATGCTCATGTCTTTGATTTCGCCCTTGCCTTCGCCGCAGTCTTTGACCCTGTCTTTGCCGCTGCCCTTTTCTCGACCTTCGCTGGTTTCGCCGCCGTCTTTTCCGTCTCCGCCGTCAACGGCTCATCCGTCACATCCTCCGGCGCTCCATGCTCGGCAAAATACCGCCGCAGAAACTCCCCCGTATGCGACTCCGCGCACTCCGCCACGCGCAGCGGACGACCCTCCGCCACCACGCATCCGCCGCCTTCGCCGCCCTCCGGTCCCATGTCCAGAATCCAGTCCGCATTCCGGATCACGTCCAGATTATGCTCGATAATCACCACCGTATTCCCCATGTCCGTCAGCCGGTGCAACACCTCCAGCAGCTTCCTCACGTCGTCAAAGTGCAGCCCCGTCGTCGGCTCGTCCAGCAGATACAGCGTCCTGCCCGTCTGCCGCTTGGACAGCTCCCGCGCCAGCTTCATCCTCTGCGCCTCGCCGCCAGAGAGCGTCGTCGCGCTCTGCCCCAGATGCACATACCCCAGTCCCACATCCACCAGCGTCTGCAGCTTCTGCCTTAGCTGCGGCACGTCGCCCAGCTCCGTCAGCGCGTCCTCAATCGTCAGCTCCAGCGCGTCGGCAATCGACAGCCCGTGAAACCGCACCGCCAGCGTCTCCTGGTTATAGCGTTTCCCGCCGCACACCTCGCACTCCACATACACATCCGGCAGAAAATTCATCTCGATCCGCCGCTGCCCATCGCCCTGGCAGGCCTCGCACCGCCCACCCGTCACGTTGAAGCTGAACCGTCCCGCCTTGTACCCGCGCTCCCTCGACTCCGGCAACATCGCATACAGCTCCCGCAGCGGCGTAAACAACTGCGTATACGTCGCTGGATTCGACCGCGGCGTCCGCCCAATCGGCGACTGGTCGATGCGGATCACCTTGTCAATCTGCTCCACGCCCTCCATCCCGTCGTGATTTCCCGGCTCCTCGCGCGACCCATACACCGTCTGCGCCAATGACCGATACAGAATGTCATTCACCAGCGTACTCTTCCCGCTGCCGCTCACTCCCGTCACCACCGTCATCACGCCCAGCGGAAACCGCGCCGTCACCTCGCGCAGATTGTGCTCCCGCGCGCCCGTCACCGTCAGCCAGCGCCCGGTCAGCCGCCTCGGCTTCGTCCGGTGCAGAATGCTCCTGCGCCCGCTCAGATACTCGCCCGTCAGCGACTCCGCCACGCGCATAATCTCCGTCGGCGTCCCTTCCGCCACCACCGCGCCGCCCAGCCGTCCCGCGCCCGGTCCCAGGTCCAGCACGTAATCCGCCGCGCGAATCGTATCCTCATCGTGCTCCACCACCAGCACCGTATTGCCCAGATCCCGCAGCCGCTCCAGCGCCTCAATCAGCCTCTGATTATCCCTCTGGTGCAGCCCGATCGACGGCTCGTCCAGCACATACAACACTCCGCGCAGCCTCGACCCGATCTGCGTCGCCAGCCGTATCCTCTGGCCCTCCCCGCCGCTCAGCGTCGCCGCGCTCCGCTCCAGCGTCAGGTATCCCAGCCCCACTCCCACCAGAAACTCCAGCCGCTCCACCACCTCGCGCCGAATCCGCTCCGCCACCATCGCCTCGCGCGCCGTAAACTCCAGCCCGCGCGCCGCCTCCACCGCGCGCTCCAGCGGCAGCGCCGTAAACTCCCCGATCGACCGACCGCCCACCGTCACCGCCAGCGACTCCGGCTTCAACCTGTGCCCCTTGCAGGCCTTGCACACCGAAGCCGTCATGAACCCCATCATGTACTCGCGATATCCTTCGCTCTTCACGTCCTCCAGGCTCTCGCGCAGATACTCCAGAATCCCGTGAAACCCCGAACTCTCCCCGCGCGGCGGCCCATACACCAGCAGATGCTGCTGCTTGTTCGGTAACTGCTCAAACGGCTGCTTCACATCGATCCCATGCCGCTTCGCCGCCAGTTGAATCAGCCTCACCAGATACTGCGACGACGAACCCGGTCCCAGCCCGCCATCCAGCAGCGGCTTGGACCAGTCCGTAATCACCTTCGCCGGATCGAAGTCATACAGCGACCCCAGCCCATGACACTCCTCGCACGCGCCATACGTCGAGTTGAAGCTGAAGCTCCTCGGCTCCAGCTTCGGCACGTCCAGCCCGCAATCCGGACACGCCATCGAGGTCGAATACAACTGCTCCTCGCGCCGGTCGCCCGTGCCCGTCGCCACAATCACCAGTCCCGCCGCCATCTGCAACGCGCGCCCGATTGCCGCCTCCAACCGCTTCTCCGCGCCCGGCTTCAGCACAATCCGGTCCACCACCGCCTCAATCGTGTGATTCTTCCGCCGATCCAGCAGAACCGTCTCCGTCAGGTCGCGCATCTCCCCGTCAATCCGCGCCCGAAACCCCTGCTGATCCAGCTCCTCCAGCAGCTCGCGAAACTCGCCCTTCCGTCCGCGCACCACCGGAGCCATCACCACCACCCGCTCGCCGCCAGCGTCTGTCCCATTGCCCGCGCCCAGCACGCGCTGCACAATCTGCTCCGCCGTCTGCCGCTCGATCGGCCTCCCGCACTGCGGACAATGCGGCACGCCCACCGACGCATACAGCAGCCGCAGATAATCGTAGACCTCCGTAATCGTCCCCACCGTCGATCGCGGACTCCGGCTCGTCGTCTTCTGCTCAATCGAAATCGCCGGACTCAGCCCCTCAATCGCGTCCACATCCGGACGCTCAATCTGGTCCAGAAACTGCCGCGCATACGCCGACAGCGTCTCCACATACCGCCTCTGCCCCTCGGCATAAATCGTGTCAAACGCCAGCGAACTCTTCCCCGAACCCGACAGTCCCGTCACCACCGTCAGACGATTCCTTGGAATCCGCACCGTCACATCGCGCAGGTTATGCTGCCGCGCACCCCTCACCGTGATGTGCGTAATGCTCATCCGTCGCCTCTCGTCCTGTTGCCCACTCGACTGCGCCTCGCGCCGCATCACCCCTCGGCGCAGATTTCTTCCCCACAGCAGCCCGCTGCCGCACGCTCATATCCATTCCGGGAAGCCGCTCACAGGTATTCTATTTGCCAACACCACCCCCCTCCAATTTCCTCCCGTTCTCTGCGACAATTCCTTTGTCGGTCATCAAAACTGCGCCTCAGGCCCTCCCCCCATTTCCGCCCGGGCCAGCCGCAGGTTCAGGAGTCGAGCAGCGCCATGCAGAACGCCATCAACCTCCTCATGCTCCTCTGCGCCATCCTCGGCTCGCTCGCTCTCGGCGTCCTCTCCGCCTACGCGCTCTGCCGCCTCGGCTTCCTCTGCATGCGCCGCCACGCCGCCGCCACCCAGACCACCCCCCTCCGCACCACCCCGATCCCCACCAACTAACCCCAGTCGCAAAACAGTCGTCAGGGGTCAGCCGTCAGGGGTCAGCCGTCAGGGATCAGCCGTCAGGGATCAGCAAGGCCGTTGCACCCGCCTTTGCCGTTGTCTTTGCTTTTTGTTGTCATTCCCGCAGGGAATCTGCTGTCAGCCGGCAGCCGTCAGTAAAAGCCGGGTGCCTCATCCGAGCTTCCGCTTGGGTGGAATCACAGCTTCCGCCCCTGACGACTGACCCCTGACGACTGACCACTTCTGCACCACTCCTGCCCTGCAAACTTTTCCCATAAAAGTTGGCATGCAATTATCCCCATCTGTGCCATACTGCAATTCCATCCCCGGCCTGCGCTCCGGCGCAGTCGTCAGGGCAGGCGCAAAGGATTACCAACCAGTAATCCTTTCGCTCAATTTTCGTTGGCAAGAAAATAAATACCACCCCCCCTAGGGGGGTAACCGGGTTAATAGCAAACCAGTAACCGCGCTAAAATTGATCCAAACCGTTGATAAAAATGAATTAATTCGGATTTTGGGAAAACATATCCACGCGCGCAGCTTCGCGCGCAAAACGGAAAAAGCTCCGTTTTGGCTGGAATTTCGGCTCCGGAGGCTTTACTCGCGGCCTTTTTTCCGAATCTCGATGTTCAGTCGTTTGATCTTCTGGTTCAATGTCGAAAGTGGAATCCGAAACTGCTCCGCTGCTTCCGTCTGGTTCCAGTTGCAGCGTTCCAGCTTCTCCAGAATGATGCGCCGCTCGATCACCTCCATGATGTCGAACAGCGAAGCGTGCGGATTGTCCTCGATCAGCGCCGCCTGCAGCGAGCGTCCGCTGATCTGCGGCGGCAGCAGCCCGGAGTCAATCAGCGCATTCGTCGACAGCACCACGCACCGCTCGACCACGTTCTCCAGCTCGCGCACATTGCCCGGCCAGTCATAATCCACCAGCGCGCGCATCGCGTCCTGCGTGATCTTCCGCACTTCCAGTCCGTTCTCCCGCGCATACTGATCGAGAAAACGGTTGACGAGCAGCGGAATGTCTTCGCGTCGGCTGCGCAGCGGCGGCAGGTCAATCGAGATCACGTTCAGCCGATAGAACAGGTCTTCGCGGAAGCGGCCTTCGCGCACCGCCAGCCGCAGGTCCACGTTCGTCGCGGCCACGATGCGCACATCCACCTGAATCTCGTGCGTTCCGCCCACCTGCATGAATCGCCGGTCCTGCAGCACGCGCAGAATCTTCGCCTGCGTATCCATGCCCATGTTCCCGATCTCGTCCAGAAACAGCGTTCCGCCGTGCGCAATCTCAAACAAGCCTTTCTTGTTGGCCACTGCGGAAGTGAACGAGCCTTTCACATGGCCAAAGAGCGTCGACTCCAGAAGCTCCGAAGACATGGAGCCGGTGTTGACCGGAACGAAAGGTTTGTCTTTGCGCGGCGATCCGGCATGCAGCGCCTTGGCGATCAGCTCCTTGCCCGTTCCGCTCTCGCCCAGAATCAGCACGGTCGAGCGGCTCGGAGCCACCTGCGCCACCAGGTCGAAGATCCGCAGCATCACTTCGCTCTTGCCCACAATGTTGGCGAAGTTATAGCGCTGCCGCAGCGCGCGCTTCAGTTGCACGTTCTCGGCCTCGGCCCGGTGCCGCGCCAGCGCCGAGCGAATATCGGCCAGCAGCTTCTCGTTGTCCCACGGCTTCTGGATGAAGTTCTCCGCGCCCGCGCGGATCGCGTCCACCACGTTGTCCACCGTGCCGTAAGCGGTAATCATGATCACCGGAAGCTCCGGATACCGCTCGTGAATCTGCGGCAGCAGTTCCATGCCCGATTGCCCCGGCAGCGCCAGGTCCAGCAGCACCAGATCGTAGAGATTCTGCTCCAGCCGTTGCAGCCCGATCTCGCCATCGGCGGCCATCTCCACCGTGTAGCCTTCCAGTGAAAGCAGAACCTCCAGCGATTCGCGGATCGCCGACTCGTCGTCAATGACCAGTATGCGGGCGTCGTTTTCCGCCTGCGCCGAGGGTTGAGAGATACGAAGTGCGGGCATAACTTCAGGCATGTACGGGCTTCCTTATAAACGGGAACTCAAGACAAAACGTCGTGCCGACGCCAACCGTGCTCTCCACGGCGATCTTGCCGGAGTGCTCCTGGATGATGCCGTAAGTGACGGCGAGGCCGAGACCCGTGCCGCGGCGCTCGCCCGGCTTCGGTGCCGACTTCGTCGTAAAGAATGGATCGTAAATCCGCTTCATATTCTCCGGAGCAATGCCCAGGCCGGAGTCGGTCACGCGCGCCTCCACATGCCCGTTCGCAGCCGTCGCCACGCTCAGCCGTCCGCCCTGCGGCATCGCGTCGCGAGCATTCAGCAGCAGGTTCAGGAAGACCTGTTGCAGCTTGCCCGGATTTCCCTGAATCAACGGCAGGTCAGCCGCCAGATCAAGGTCCAGCTCAATCCGCGCCGTCTTCATCGGATGCTCGATGAGCGCCACCGTGTCGCGAATCACCTGATTCAGGTCCGTCTCGCGAAACTCCGTCGTGCTCGTGCGCGAAAAATTCAGCAGGCCGCTTGCAATCTCCGACGCGCGAAAGGTCTGCTGCGTAATCCGCTCCAGCAGCGGGGCCAGCCGCGCATCGTCCTTCACCTGTTTGGTCAGCATCTGCGTATAAGAACTGATCACCGCCAGCGGCGTATTGATCTCGTGCGCCACGCCGGCCGCCAGCAGTCCGATGGAGCTGAGCTTGTCCGCCTGCGTAAGCTGATTTTCCAGCGCCACGCGCTCCGTAATGTCGTCCACCAGGATGATCCGTCCCAGTACGACAAACTCCCGGCTCATCAGCGGCGCAATGGCGATATTCGCCGTGCGGGTTTCGCCCGCCCGGCTGGTCAGGCGGAACTTCAACAGGTGGTGTACGCCGGCCTCATCGCGGAAACTGTCAAACGACTCCATGAACTCAGCCGGAAACACCGACGCCAGCGGCTGCCCGATCGCCTCGCTGCGACTCAGTGCGTACATCGCCTCCATCTGCGCATTCCAGCTTTCGATCCGATCCTCCAGATCGACCGCCAGAATGCCCACGTTCGTTGACTCGACGATGTTCTCGTTAAATTCCTTCAGCCGCTCGAACTCGCCGATCTGCTTCTCCAGCCGCGCGTACAGGCTGGCGTTCTGGAGCGCAATCCCGATGTAGCTGGCCAGCGATTCCAGCAGCTCCACATCCTCGCTCGACAGAAAATCGCCGCCAATCGTGCGCCCCAGCCCGATCACGGCAATCGTTCGCGAACTGGCTCCATCCGACACGCGGCACGGCAGATAGTAGTTCAAATCCAGCCGCGCCACCGTCGTCTGCTGGCTCAGCGGCAGATGCAGCGTCTGCTGCGTATTTTCAAAAAAGATATGCGTGCGCCGCTCGTCCGGCCAGTGCGCATCGCCCTCAAAATCCAGAAAACCCAGATCAAGCGCCGCATTTTCCATCCCCGGCTCCATGCCGTGACCGCGCGTCAGCCGGAAACCACCCACAGGCTCAGCCAGAAAGACCGCCACGCGCGCCACCAGCAGCGCCCGCGGCAGCCGCTCGACGATCGAGCGCAGCAGCGCGTCCAGATCGGTCTCCGAACTCAGCCCGCGTCCAAACTCGACCAGCGCGTGCCGATAATCATAGCGATGCCGGTCAAAGACCTGATCGACCCAGGTCTGGAATCGCCGCTTCAGCGGATCGAACAGCTGCGCCGTCAGCAGGATCGTGAAGACCAGCCCCCACTCCCGCACCGCCTCGGGCAGATAGTTATGCACCCGCTCGGAGATCAGCGCGACAATGCCGAAGTAAACCGCCACCAGCGTGCCCGTCGCCAGCGTATACGCAACGCCGCGCTTGAAGATCAGGTCCGTATCCATCAGCCGATAGCGAACGATGGCCCATGCGAATGTAAGCGGCAGAAAGACCAGCGATAGCTCCGCAATCCGTTGCAGGACTCCGTTGACCGGCACGCCGAGCAGGAAGGGAATGGCATAGAGAGCGGTGAATGGCAGCACGGCCAGCAGCGTTCCCCGCGTCAGCCACTTCAACTGCTGGCGCAGCAGCGGCGTATTCGCATGCCGATAGCTGCGCAGGAACAGCACTGCGGAAAGCGCAAATGAAGCAGCAACATAGCCGGTAGAAATCTGGTCCAGCCGCAGCCGCAGCGCAAAGGTCGCCTGCCAGAAGAGCAGTGCGAAGACCTGCAAACCGACCACGGCCGCCGCAGGAGCGTAGAGAAACGGAATCAGCCAGCCGCGCCCGCGCCGACGCAGTCGTTCCTCCGGGAAGACCAGCGCAAAGTGGAGGAACAGCGC
The DNA here is from genome assembly GCA_021846275.1 of Acidobacteriota bacterium. GTDB lineage: Bacteria > Acidobacteriota > Terriglobia > Terriglobales > Acidobacteriaceae > Acidicapsa. The sequence continues at coordinate 133,270 of JAJZBZ010000001.1, read as the reverse complement.
CGGTTGCAAGGCTCCGGCAACAATGTTGCCCCAGTATATCGTCCAGTCAAGCGCATCCAGTTGTCCCGTGTAGTGAAAGGCATTCAGCGCGAACGATGTCAGGCAGAAGATATAAAAATGGGTTGCCCGAGGGGCCGTCCAGCGGCGAAACAGCACGTACAGTCCAATGGCCAGATAGATCAGTCCAATCACGCGCGCAAGCTGGCGCAGGCTTGTATCCGCCGGAATCGGAATCACCACCACGGGCGCGTCCAGCGCGATCCCCTGCCGGATGATCGTGTAGTTCGCCTTGCCGTAAACGTCCGTATGCTTCAGCTCGCGGTTGAAGTCGGCGGCAATCTCCACCGGATGGCCGTTGACCGCGATCAACAGGTCACCCGGCTCGATGCCGGCCAGCGCGCCCGGTCCGCCCGTGCGGACGTGTTCGGCGATCAATCCGTTCAGCGCGCGGCCACCTTCAATCGCGGCAACCTCGGTCCAGGTCACGCCGTCGTCCGGCTGCTGGTAGACTGACTCCTGCATGAAATTGAAGATGGCAAGAATGACCAGCGCAACGGTGGATAGAGCTAGCACCGTCGCCAGGAGCCGGTTATAAAGGTTGGTCTCCATCTAAAGTAAGTCCTATATTGTCCTGAACCTGCTTCCGTATGCACGTTTCGTGCCACTATTAGACGATGCTGAAACGAGCGGGTCACTGCCCGGACTGCTGTGACCGAAATGCCACACCATCTATGCTATGAGCCGCAATTGTGCGTTTGCCATCGCGCATCTTGTGCTCTGCGCGAGGGTTGCCAAGCGAGCGCTTGTATACCAAAAATCATACATCAATCCGTCTTTCCGTATATCCGATCACGAATCGATTTGCTGCGGCGGGATGGAATACGGCCAGGCATCCTGAACCAGATAACCTGTGGAAAACCTTCCCGACCTCAGCGCGGGGCATCCCACCAGCCGTATGTCAATCAGAACGGGTGAATACTCTGGCTAATCCCTTCAAACAAATAATCGACTTCCAGCGTGCGCTGGGTGCCATCGTGAACCACGTAGGTCTTGCGCGCGCCGTCGCCACGGCTGCTCCACAGCGAGACCCCGGCATAGGCCCCATCGCGGCGCAGGATGTAGTAGATCATGTCCAGATAGCGCAGCCTCGTCATGTCGTTGTTGTAGTTGCGCGCGATGCGGCGCAGAGCTTCCATGCCCGCTTCGCGCGGGGAGGCACCCTGGCGCATTGCGTCCACGATGGTGTGCGCGCCGCAGACCTTGATGTTTTCCTCGCCGTTGCCGGTTGCTCCGGCCGAGCCGATCTCCGGATCCGTAAAACATCCGGCGCCGATGATGGGCGAGTCGCCGAGGCGACCGGGAATCTTCCATGCCAGTCCGGACGTGGTCGTCGCGCCGGAAAGCTCCCCCTTTGTATTCAACGCTGAGACGTGGATGGTGCCCGTCGTCGGCCACAGCACCTGCATCGCAGCTTCATGTCGCAGTCGCGCCGGAATGCCCATCCGGTCCGCCTGCGCGTATAGATCGCGCAAGCGTCCGGTGACCATCGACATCTGTTCCGGCGCGGGATGGCGCGGCAGCAAGGCGGCGCGCGGTGAACTGCCAGCAGGCGCTTCCGGTTTCCACTTTGGATTGTCCAGTCCCGGCCCCCACCATCCGGTTCCATGCTCCTTCCAGAGCAGCCACATTTTGCGCGCGTCGTCGGTGAGCAGGTTCTCGCGCGGAAATCCCTCATCCACGGCAAAACGCTCCGCGCCCCGGCCAACAATCATCACATGCCAGGTCTGTTCCATCACGGTGCGGGCCAGGCGCGCCGCATGGCGGATATTGGTGACGGCTCCGACCGAGCCTGCCTGCCGGGTCGGCCCATGCATCAGGCAGGCGTCCAGTTCAACAACGCCATCCTCGTTCGGCAGCCCTCCGAGTCCGACGCTGTGATCGTTCGGATCGTCTTCGCGCCCCTGGCAAATGTGGATCGCCGCTTCCAGAGTATCTTCGCCGCGCAGCAGCATCGCGTAGGCCTGACGGATGGTTTCGTCGCCAGTTTCGCGTGTGATGATGACCGGATGCGTCGGCGGCTTCAGCGCCGGGATGGCAGTCTTTTGGTCCGGGGCGTCGGCGCGGAGCCGACCGCGCAGGCCAGCGGCGAGCATGGCACTTGCGGAGAGAAAACGACGACGGGTGGTGGCCATGCAAATCCTCCTGACAGCGAGCGACGACGGATTCCGGAAATGACCCAATGGACGCGTTGCGAACAGCGTGCCTCGAAGCTGGAAGTCTAAACGCGCTTGCCCTATCGATGTTCCGGCTTGCGCTGTCCATAGGTTGCATTCGGCCCGTGCTTGCGCTGGTGGTGATGTTTGGCAATGTAACCCGGAAGCGGCTTTCCGGCGAGTCCGAGCAGCGTGGTGCGCCAGGCCAGGCGGGCGATGAACTCCAGCAGATCCGCGTGTTCGACGGCCTCGGCAGGCGTGCGACCCCAGGCAAACGGCGCATGACCGACAACGAGCACGCCGGGAGTTGCGATGGGATCAAGCTTGTGCTCGGCAAAGTGATTCGTAATCAGGCGGCCGGTCTCCAGCACGTAGCCTCTGCTGACGGCGGTTTCGGTCAGGTAGCCAGTGACTGGAACCGAACCATGGAAGTAGTCGGCGTGCGTGGTGCCGAGGCAGGGAATTGGCTTGCCGGACTGCGCCCATACGGTGGCGAACTCCGAATGCGTGTGAACGATGCCGCCAATCTGTGGGAAGGCACGGTAGAGATCAAGGTGGGTATCCAGGTCGCTCGATGGACGGAGTGAGCCTTCGACGATGGAGCCGTCCAGTCGCGTCAGCACCAGATCGGCTGCCGTCAGAGCGTCATAAGCAACGCCGCTTGGCTTGATTGCGACCATCGCTTCGCCGCCGTCCGCCGGGCGGAAAATCCCGCTGGCGTTGCCGAAGGTGTGGAGCGCAAGGCCACGAGCGGCAATCTGTCGGTTGGCATCGAGTACCTGAGCGCGTAGTTCGGGCAGTCGCATAAAATCCTCGGTGGCACAAAGCAAAAGAAACGGAGAAGGACGCAGCGCAAGCGTGTTCTATGGCAGGCTGCCAGATGCAAACGAACGGGACGGATGCATTCCCGCCAGCAGTGTAGCAGTCGGCGCGCGGGGAGGGTGGACGGCAGGTCGCGAAAAAATGAGCCTCCGAACTGGAAAAAGCCGCCTGCGAGATGTAAACCAGCAGAAGGAAGACACGTCTGATGAAGTTGAGATGGCGGCGACGACGACAATGCCGGGCCATATAAGCGAGCAATGGATGGCCACAAAAGAAGCGCCCGACAGGGCGGATTTTGATCAGGTGGCACGGGAATACCGGCCGCAGATCTTTCGATTTTTGCTCTCCTCCACGCGGGACGCCGAACTGGCCGAGACGCTGACTCAGGACTGCCTGATGAAGGCGTATCGGAATTGGAACAGTTTTCGCGGAGATTCCAGGGTTTTGACGTGGCTGCTGCGGATCGCCATCAATCTGCAGAAGGATCAATGGCGCAATCGCCGGTTGCAGTTCTGGCGGCAGACAACGACGAATGCCGTGGACGTGAGCGAAGCGGGGAACTGGCTGCCCAGCGAAGCATCGACGCCCGAGCAGCAGGTGGCCGCGCGACAGCAGGTAAAGCTGGTCTGGCAGGCAGTAGAAAAGCTGAGCGGACGACAGCGTTCAATCTTTCTGCTGCGTCATGTGGAAGAGATGGAGATCGCCGAGATTGCGGCGGCAATGGGTTTGAGCGAGGGAACGGTGAAGGCACACTTGTCGCGCGCGACGGGGCGCGTGCGCGAGGAACTGGGGGGACGGCAATGAACCGGAATACGAAACAGGTTTCTGAGGAAGAGATGGAGCAGGCTATTCGCAGCTTCCGCCAGAGTGTGACGGCCTGGAGCGAAAAGGAAGCAGCGCGCGTGGAGTCCGGCGCGAGGCGCGCGGGTCGCCCGACGCCTGCATGGCTTTCCTGGTGGATGGCCGCAGGCGCGGCTGGAGCCACCGTTGCGGCCTGCGCGCTGGCGGCGCTGATGCTGACCAGCGGACACAAAACCGAACCTCGCCAGATGGCGCAGGCTGTGGCCGTGCGGCAGAGCGCGCCACCGACCGCGGAGGCGACGCATGCGGCTCCTGCGACCACGGACAGCGCTTCGAGGGAAAATCAGCCGACCACGCTGGAGGCGAGCATGGCCCCAATCTCGAACAAAGCCAGCGGCGATGCCGATGATTCCGATGAGAAGCTGCTGGCGGGAATTGACAGCGATATTGCGCAAGGGACGCCGAAGGCGCTGGCTCCCATGGCGGGTTGGATGAGCGACTCTGCGGAGCGGTAGGGCGACGGCACTCGAAGAACGATGATTCCTTACTTCGAGGCTGGACGCGCAGACAAATGGACGGAGATGGCAGAGATGAGACAGAAATGGTTGTTTGTTGTGCTTGCCCTGGTGTTGATGGTGGGATGCGGTCACGGACTGCTTGCCCAACAGGCCGCCGCAGGTGGTCCGATGATGGGGCTGGGGCTGGGCGGCAAGTGGTGGGATCGTCCCATGCTGGTGCAGCGGTTCGGTCTGACGCAGGAGCAGCGGGAACGGATGAATGGAATCCTGCAACAGCATCGATTGCATCTGGTGGACCTGCGGGCCAATCTGCAGAAGGCCGAGATTGAACTGGAGCCGCTGGTGAATGCCGATGAACCAAATGATGCCGCTGTCATGGAGCAGGTGAGCAAGGTCGCCGAGGCGCGCGCGGAACTGGAAAAGGCCAATGCGAAATTGCTGCTCGACATTCGCCATCAACTGACGACTGCGCAGTGGCAACAGATGCGACAGTTAATTGCCGAGCGCCGCGCTCAGATGGCAGATCAGCGGATGAACGGGATGAATGGGATGAACAGGCCAATGAACAGGATGGGCCGCATGGGAGGCGCAACCAGTGGAGCAGGCGACGGCGGTCCGAATGGTGCCAATCTGCCTCCTGCGCCCAATAATGGGAATCCGCCGCCGCAGTAATTGCTCCACGGAAAACCATCGGGATTTGCCGCGCGGAGCGAGTGGCGCGGGGACGGTTTGCCTGGCTGTCAAGCCAGGCAAACAGACACAATGAGAGACGAATGCGTTTCCTTGTGTCTGCTGGCAATACAACAAAGCAGAGAGCATTGCGGTGGCTTCGGCCACCGCTTTTTTTGCGCCGCGGCGTTCACGACGCTGACAGCAGCAATCGCAGATCGCGCAGATTATTACCCGTCGGACCCGTGATGATCGCGTCGTGGAGCGCTTCGAACAGTGGCCAGGCATCGTGCTCGCGCAGTGCCGCATCCGGATCGAGTCCGATTAGCGCAGCACGAGCAAAAGTCTCTCCGTCCACGATGGCTCCGGCAGCCGGACTGTTGCCGTCGATGCCGTCCGTGCCCGCGCTGAGTGCGACAGTCGAGCGATCCCTTCTGGCCTGCCCCAGCAGTCGAGCCATCTCCAGCGCGAAATGCTGATTGCGCCCGCCTCTGCCCCGTGTCGAACCAAGCCGCACAGTGACCTCGCCCGTTGAGATCAGGCAGACTCGCTCTGTTCTTGCATCGAAGGAAGCAAGCTGCTGCAACAGAAAACGCGCCGCATCCTCCGCATCCCAGTCATCACAACCGTTTTCGATGACCGCCCGGTAGCCAAGCGTGTGGGCGCGCCGCTGCGCGGCGACAGCAACATCCTCCGACGAAAGCAGAAGATCGTGAAACCGACGCTCGGCGTTGGCGGAGGCATCTGCGGCAAGCAATGCAGTGGATGCTTCGTCAGTCTGAAATTGTTTCTCGAAGAAGCGACGGATGGCAGGCGGGAATGCGGCGAGCAGTTGATGACGGGAGAAAATTTCCGCGACGTTTTTTTCTCCAGCTCGCGGTGGCAGCGTGGGACCGGAGGCGATCGCCTCCAGATGCTGCGTAGGAACATCGGAAATAAAAAGCGAAAACTGCGCCGCCTGCCCGGCTGTGTGCGCCAGTTGCCCACCTTTCACTGCGGAAAACTGCCGGCGAATCGTATTGATCTCCGCGATGGACGCGCCGCAGCCAATCAGCTCCTGGTGAAATGCCCGAGCCTCGTCCAGCGTGATCTCTGAGTCAAGCGGAAGCTCGCAGAGCGACGATCCGCCGCCGGAGATCAGGAAGAAAACCAGCGTGTACTCATCCGCGTCCCGAAGAAGCTCCAGCGCAGCTTGTGCGGCGGCGAAGGAGTCAGCGTTGGGCAGTGGATGCCCGGCGGCAAAGTATCGAATGTTGGCGCGGCAATGATTTGGCAAAGCAGGTCCGGCGCAGACACCGCGCAGCGGCAGTCCATCCGGGAGAATCGCTTGCAGACTGTCCAGCATCGGGCAGGCGGCTTTGCCGATGGCAACAACGAAGAATCGAGAAAACCGTGCGAGTTCGATCTGCGCAGGGCCAGCCCCTGACCGCGGAACGCCACCTCTGTCTTCTGCGCGCAACCGATGCAGGATCGCACCGTCGCAGCGCAGCGTTCGCTGCATCGCCGCAGGGATGGAGCAGTCGGCGAGCGTGCCGCGCAGGATATGGAGCGCGTCGGCGCGCAGAGATGCGAGAGATTCGGCGCTCATTGTTCTGCAACCGCAGGTCCGGTTGTTGTCGCGCGCGCCGGCAGCGGCAGGATTTCGCGATGGACCCAGGCGTGAATCGCATCCTGCATCGCGCCGAGATGGCCGGTGAAGAAGTGATCGGAGTCGGGAAGAATCTGGAGCCTGGCGTGGACGGATGCGGGTTTCACAGCGGCAGCGAGTTCCATCGGCGAAGCAAAAACGTCTCGTTCGCCGGAAAGAAAAAGCGTTGGCAGGTGCCAGTCGGCAAGCTGCGGATACGCGTATCTCTGATTCGGTGAATGCAGCGGCAGTCCCAGGGCCAGGCAGGCTGCGACATCCTGTTGCTGAGGAACGGCGGACAGCATCATCGCCGCGCCAAACGAGAATCCCGCCGCAAGCAGAGGCAAATGTAACGCAGCGCCGAGCCAGTCGAGCGCTGCAAGGAAATCTTCCGACTCAGCGAGGCCATCGTGAGCGCCCTCGCTCAGTCCAACACCGCGAAAGTTGAAGCGCAGTGTCGGCCACCCCAGGTCGCGAAAGACGCGCGCCGCGTGGTAGACCACCTTGTTGTGCATGGAGCCGCCGCCGAGCGGATGAGGATGCGCAAGCGCGACGGCGCAGCGAATTGTTTCTCGCGACGACGCGATCACGCCCGGATCGAGCAGAGCTTCCAGCCGCCCAGCCGGTCCATCGAGAAATAACGAGCGCAGAGTTGCGTGTTCGGCTGGCTGCTGCGCGGCACTGTCCATAGCAAGGATGATAGCGCCTGAAGGAATGGACCTGTTGCGCGATGCTCCCGCGCGGGCTGCGATATGCTGGCTGGGAACAGGCTCATGACCGGGATGCGTATCGGGCATGAACTTCAGGAGATGGAATGGGCGGCGATGTGGATGTGCTGGCGCTGACGCGCGATCTGGTTGCGATTGAGTCAACGACCTACAACGAGGCCGCGGTGATGGAGTTTCTCGCGGACTGGCTGCGACGCCGGGACTGGATCGTGGAAATGATGGAAGTTCCGCAGCCTGCCGAAAGCGGCATACTGGCGAAGCGCTGGAACGTGTACGCGGGACCACGTGTGAACAAGCCGGAGCTTGTCTTTTCCACGCACCTCGACACCGTGCCACCCTATCTGCCGCTGCGCGAGGACGATGAGTTCCTTCATGGACGCGGCGTCTGCGATGCGAAGGGAATTGCAGCGGCGCAGATTGCAGCTGCTGATCGCCTGCGCGCCGCCGGATTTTCGGTTGGACTGCTGTTTGTTGCCGGCGAGGAGCGGGATTCCGCAGGGGCAAAAGTGGCCAACGAGCGCGCGAAGGGAAGCCGATGGCTCATCAATGGCGAACCGACTGATAACCGGCTCGCCATCGCCTCAAAGGGTGCCTTGCGCGCGCTTGTTCGCGCATCTGGACGGATGGCGCATTCGGCTTATCCGGAGTTGGGCGATTCGGCCGTGCATAAGCTGGTCGCGGCGTTGTCTCGCATGCTGGAGATTCCGCTTCCGGTCTCTGACGATGTGGGCGAAAGCACGATGAACATTGGGCAGATTGAAGGTGGACGCGCGCCCAATGTGATTGCCGATCAGGCTTCCGCGCAGTTGCTGATTCGCCTCGTCGGAGACGCATCCGAGACTCGCGCGGCGTTGCTTCGTGCGGCGGAGGGATTGGCCGAGGTCGAGTTTCCGCTCGAAATTCCATTCGTTCGACTGCGCACACTGGAGGGATTTCCAACGATGGTTGCCAAGTTCACCACGGATATTCCACAGTTGACGAAATGGGGCGAGCCACTGCTGCTTGGCCCCGGCTCCATTCACGTTGCACACACGCCGCACGAGCGAATTGCCAAGAGCGAACTGGTCGAAGCCGTCGATCTCTACGAGCGTCTGGCGCGGCAACTGATGGAGTCAGCGCAGAAATAAACTTAAGCGTTACGGCAGTCACCACGTATGCAGCCACTCGCCGTCGTGGCCGATGCGCACCTCAGTCTGAAACAGCTCGCTCAGCCGGGCAGCCGTCAACAATTCGCCACGCGGGCCATCGGCAAGGATACGCCCGTCGCGCATCAGCAGAACACGATCAATCTTAGGCAGAATATCGGCCAGGTGATGCGTGACCAGAATGATCCCGATGCCGTCCGCAGCCAGACGCCGCAGGGCTTCGCGAAGCTCACGCTGCGCTGCAATGTCGAGCGCGTTCGACGGTTCGTCAAGCAGCAGTTGGCTGGGACGATGAACAAGTGCGCGCGCGATGAGGATGCGCCGTTTTTCACCGGCCGACATCTCGCCCACGAAGCGTTCGGCCAAATGTGTGGCGTCGATGCGAGCAAGAGCTTCGTGTGCCGCTTCGCGCATGGCGTCGGTGATTTGCAGGTGCGGCCAGAGCGTCGAGGCCGAAAAAAAGCCCGCCAGGGTCGCATTCAAACCTGTCGTGCGCCCTGTCAGACATCCGGCCGTGTCCGCCGTGCCGGAGTAGCCCTGATGGCCGGGAACATTGTCGGAGACCACTCCAAAATGTCGTCGAAGCTGCGTGACGTCCCAGCGGTTTTTCCCGAAGATTTGCAGTTCTGTTTCCGGGCGCACAAGGGGATAGAGTTCACAGGTGAGTGTGCGAATCAGCGTGGATTTTCCGCAACCGTTGGGGCCGAGGATGGCGATATGTTCGCCCGTCTGAATTGCGAGGGAAAGATCGTGCAGAACGATGCGATCCCCGAGCGATACGTGGACGTGGCGCATTTCAAGAAATGGTGTAGTCGGGCGAGTCACTTTGTTAGAGTAAACGGAATGAATGACCTCACACGACTGGTGATTCCACGCGGCTTTCGTTTCGCCGCTGCGACCGCTGGCCTGAAGGCGAGCGGCAGGTCAGATTTTGCGCTGATCCTTGCCGACCAGCCTGCAAGCGCAGCCGCGCTCTACACATCGAACAAAGTCTGCGCAGCGCCGCTGATCGTGGATCGCGAACACATGGCCGCGACGGGCGGACGCGTGCGAGCAGTGGCCATCAACGCGGGCAATGCCAACTGTGCCACAGGGCAGGTCGGCATGGATGCGGCGCGCCGTGTCTGCGCAGCGATTGCCGAGCGATTTTCCTGCCCCGCAACGCAGGTTTTCCCTTCTTCGACGGGGATTATCGGCGTGCCTCTTCCGGCGGAAAAACTGATGGATGCACTGGGCGCGATTGAGGCGGGTCTCGGCGCGGAGGCCGAGCAGTTTCTTGCTGCGGCCCAGGCGATTCTGACCACCGATACCGTGGAAAAAACCGCATTCGCGCGACTCCTCCTGGACGGCGGCGAAGTGCGCATTGCCGGATTTTGCAAAGGCGCGGGAATGATCCACCCTCAGCTTGTGCCGCATGCGACGATGCTGGCCTACATACTGACGGATGCCGCGATTGAACCGTCGGCGCTTCAGGCAATGCTGTACGCGGCGGTGGAGCGCAGTTTCAACCGCATCTCGATTGACGGCGACACTTCGACAAATGACACGGTGCTTGCGCTGGCTTCCTCCGCCAGTGGCATACCATTCGAGGCAGGCAATCGGGAGTTTCAGGCTGCGCTGGAGCAGGTGATGATCTCGCTCGCTCGCCAGATTGTCGCTGACGGCGAAGGCGTTCGTCATGTGGTGGAACTGCGAATTGAAAGCGCTGCAAATGATGCCGACGCGCTGCGCGTGGCAAAGTCGATTGCGCACTCGCCATTGGTGAAGACGGCGTGGGCTGGCTGTGATCCAAACTGGGGTCGGCTGATGGCGGCAATCGGTTACTCCGGCGCGGAAGTTCTGCCGCAAAATATCGAAATTGATTTTGGAAGTTTGCCGATCTGTCGCAGTGGAGGTCGTGCAACCGAACTGAACATGGCGGCCGCGCACGATTATCTGAAGCAGTCAGAGTTTTCGATCACTGTCCGACTGGGCATCGGCTCGGGAACGTGCAGATTCTGGACGACTGACCTCACGGTCGAATATGTCAACATCAATGCCGATTACTCCACGTAATCGAAAGGACTCCGTTCAGCGTCGAATTCTTCAGTGCGAAAAAGCGCCAGGAATGATCGGATGCTCGCTCGGCACTTCCAGTAAGAATTTTTCAGAGAGGACATCACTGGATTGACCACTACGGGCACGTTCAGTAGAGTGGACCCATGACTCTTTGTGGAGTGATGCAATTGCGCCGGATAGGCACCCGCAGCCTTGTCGGACTGCTGATTTGCAGTTCAATGTGTGCGCTTCCGCTTGCAGCCGAAGCGCCGTTCGCTGTTACAGGAACTCCATCCAGCGCGAAAGTTCTGACCAGCGAGCATGCAACACCATCGGCTGCGGCTCAGGTCACGCATGCGCCCTGCGACTATGCTCCGCAGGGGTCGCCTTATATCCCGCTGAATTTCTGGCTCTATCCAGCGCTGCTTCGTCTCTATTCGCTCGGTTATCTCGACCCTGCGTTTCTTGGCTTGCGGCCCTGGACTCGCGTCAGCGTCATGCACATGCTGGAAGATACGTCAGCAAAGCTGGAAGATGCTCCGGACACGGCGGCGAATGAGCAGGCGCGAGGCATTTATGACGCCCTGATGAAGGAGTTGAATATCGACGCGGAGGGTCCGTGTGGGCAGCACCGCGGCGAGTTTCGAGTGGAGTCAACGTACTCCGTGGAACGCGGTATCAGTGGCACGCCGCTTCATGACAGTTATCATCTCGGCCAGTCGATAGTGAACGACTACGGTCGCCCCATCGAGGGTGGTTTTGATGATTATTCTGGTGCAAGCGGGTATGTCGTTTCGGGGCCTTGGACGCTGTATCTCAGGACGGAGTTGCAGTATGCTCCATCGGCAGCAGGGTATTCCACAACACTGTATGACACGTTGTCGGATGATGACTTAGTTCCGCCGGTGGGCAACGAAGCGCAGGCGGATATTCCTCTTGGACCGATTGCGACAAAGGCGGATACGCGGCTGCTTGAAGGCTATCTCTCGGTGCATTTCTGGGGGCATGATCTTTCCTTTGGCAAGCAGGACCAGTGGTGGGGTCCTGCCTTTGGCGGGGCGTACGCCTACTCGAACAATGCGCAGAATATCTATTCCTTCGAGATCAATCGATCCGAGCCGTTGCGTGTTCCACTTCTGTCCAGAATCACCGGGCCATTTCGCTACGAATTTATTGTGGGATCGCTGAAAGGCCATACTGACTTTAACGATCCCTGGGTGCATGCGGAGAAGATCAGCATGAAGCCAACCCGGAATGTGGAAGTGGGATTCGAGCGGACAGTGATCTGGGGCGGCGAAGGTCATGTGCCAATTACCATTGGCTCGTTTCTTCACAGCTTTTTCAGCTTCCAGAACGTGAGCGCTTCGGAAAAATTTTCGCGCAATGACCCCGGAGCGCGCTTTGGGGCGTTCGATGCGAACTACAGATTGCCGTTCCTGCGAAACTGGCTGACATTCATCGTCGATTCTGAGGCTCATGATGATGTTTCTCCCGCCTCGGCACCGAGGCGCGCCATGTTCCGTACAGGCCTGTATCTCTCGCATGTGCCGGGCTTGCCAAAACTGGATATGCGCGCTGAGGCAATTATGGATGATCCATCTACGTCCGCTAGCGTCTATGGCAGATTCCAGTACTATGAGACCGAGGTACCGCAAGGGTATACCAACCAGGGACAGATTTTTGGCGACTGGATGGGCCGCGAAGGCAAGGGTGGTCAGGCATGGACGACCTGGCACTTCAATCCAAAGGAATGGATTACCGTGGATTGGCGTCGGCAGAAAAATGCGAAGGACTTCATACCCGGCGGAACGACGCTCGACGACTACGGCGTTCAGGTTGTCAAGCGCATAACGCCCGAGATCGAGTTGGATGGGAAGTTTACCTACGAAGGTTACAAAGCTCCCATTTACAAGCCCGGCGAACAGACCGTCACTGCAACCACAATCCAGTTAACCTGGTTCCCGACCCGCAAAGTCAGTTTCTGAGCACTATCACCGAGAACAATGCAGAAGGCGGATTTTCGAGAATCCGCCTTCCGTGTTTCTCTGCGAATTCAGCTATGCCAGCATTTCAATGCCAGCCGTGCTGTAAAGCTTTTTCATGTACTCCATATCGCGCAGTCCTTCTTCGCCGGGTGTCTTCGGCGTCTGGTTGTGGCGCACGCAGTTGGAAAAGTGCGTCGCCTGCGCTGTGAACTGATACGGATCCTTCACAAGATTAGGCTCGTCGAGCGAGACCCACTTGCCCGAGGCGTCCATATACTCAGCTAGCAAACGAAGCCCATCGTAGTTGAATGCCGGGCGTGCTTCGATCCATCCCTTCGATCCATAGACGTGGAAGTAGCCAGGCATATTCGAGCCGTAGGTTGTGCTGCAACTGGCAAGTATTCCGGAAGGAAATTTTGTCGTCCAGACGAGGTTTTCCTCCACTTGGCGAAAGCGCGGGTCGTTGGGATCGCTCGATGCAAACGCCTTCAGGTCGGACGGCTCTTCGCCGGTCAGGTAGCGCGTGGCATTCAGGCAGTAGATGCCAACGTCCATCAGCGGCCCACCCCCGGCCATTTTCTTGTTCAGCCTCCACTCCGTTGCGCCGATGTCAAATCCAAATGCGCCCTGGATGGACTGCACCTTGCCGATCGCGCCGCTGCGAATCAGGCTGACAGCCTTCAAATTCGTCGGCTCATAGTGGCAGCGGTAGGCGATCATCAGCTTCACATTGGCCTGTTTGCAGGCGTCAATCATCGCGTGCGCTTCTCTCACATTGATGCACATCGGCTTTTCGCAGAGCACATGCTTGCCCGCCTTCGCGGAGCGAATCGTATACTCGGCGTGCATGCTGTTCGGCAGCGCGACGTAGACGGCATCCACGTCCGGGTTGTCACGGAAGCTGTCCATGTTTTCGTAGTTGTAGATCGAGGACTTTGGCACGCCGTACTTTTCGGCGTAACGCGCGGCCTTGTCGGGATGGCCGCTGACGAGGGCTGTAACCTTGGAGTTGGGGCTGTGCTGGATGCCGTCGATGAAGTGGTCCGCGATGCGTCCAATGCCGATGATGGCGTAGCCGACAGGCTTGTCAGTGGTGGCTTGCGCAATCAGCGGCGGAGAAAAACGCGTTGCCAGGGCCGCTGCGCCCATGGCTGTGAACTGGCGGCGAGTCAAAGACATCGTAAGCTCCTTAGCGGTTCTTTCAGCGGATCAGATTCGTGTCATTCGTGGTTAGAAAACAAAAAACTGCCGAAGCGTTTTGCGCTGCGAGTATACGCGCGCAGGATACTCTCTGACAAAGCATCCAGCCGCGCGCCGGGAGCACAAACACCTCCTGAAAACCGATTGACCATGGCGTCCGTACAGGTTGACAGGGCTGCGCGCGTCCCGCCGAGTCCTGGGTTTCCGATAGACTGTGGTCCATGCGCGTTCTGGGAATCGATTGTGGCACGGAAGTCACCGGCTGGGGGGTGGTGGAGAGCGATCTGGCCGCGCGCACGCCCATGCTGGTCTGTCGAGGATACGGGGCTGTGAAGCTGGCGAAGCAGAAGACGCTGGCAGAACGTCTGCGACAGGTTTTTGACGAACTGAGCGCTGAGATGCTGCACCATCAGCCCAACGTCGTCGCCGTCGAGGAGGTTTTCTATTCGGTGAATGCCAAGTCCGCGCTCAAGTTGGGCCAGGTGCGCGGTGTCGCGCTGCTTGCGGCTGGGGTTGCGGGCCTGCCTGTCGCCGAGTACGCTCCGCTCAGCATCAAATCCGCTGTCGTTGGTTACGGGCTTGCCGCCAAGCAACAGGTCCAGTTCATGGTCGCGCGCCTGCTTGATCTGGAGAAACCGCCGGAGCCTGCCGATGCCGCCGACGCGTTGGCGATTGCCATCTGTCACCTGCACACAGCCGAGACGCACGCGCAGCAAAAACCGCTGCCGAGCAAGCCGCCTCGATAGCCGCCCGGCTTCCGGCGCATCCGCTGTGGATTTCCGCGTCAACGCATCATTTCGGCGAGCGTTTCGTTGGCCTTCCACGTCGTTTTTTGACAGCATCTTCCAGCGGCAGAAATACTGAACCACGGCAAACAACTTTTCCCCGGGTTGCTGGTCTGAGCAAAGAGAAGGCTGCGCCATGGAACGAGGAGAGCGTATGAACGTGAAGTTGGGCAACTGGCTCGGAGTTGTGCTGGTCGTGGCGCTGGGAATGACAGCAGCCGCTCAGGCGACGATAAACTCACCGGACAGCGGCGCAGCAGGCAATGCACGTGCGGCGCGTCTTTCCAGCGTGGACGGCCAGGTTCAGGTCATCGTCGACGGTCAGATCGTCGCCGACCCGGCTTATGTGAATCTGCCGCTCTTTGAAGGCTCTCAGGTGGTCACGCGCAACGATGGCCGGGCGGAGATTGAGACCGACGATGGCAACATTGTTCGCGTCACCCCCAACAGCACCATCACCCTCACGGCCTTGCAGGGACAGCAGGGCGATTCCAAAACCGAGGTCGTCGTCAATGCTGGGGAAGTCTATTTTGAATTGCAGCCGAGCACGGACTCTCGCAGTGTGCGCATGGATTTCGGCTCGACCAGCGTTGTCCCCAGCTCCTTCAGCGTCCTGCGTGTCACTTACGACACGGAACCGGGCGCGATGGCCGTCTTTTCCGGACAGGTGCATGTCACGCGCGGCAGCAACCTTACCCTCGATGTTCACGGTGGACAGGCGCTGAGCCTTGATCCCGGCGACCCTTCCGCATACAACCTCTCCGATTCCATCCCGTCGGACTCCTGGGATCAGTGGAATACCGACCGCGATAATGCGCAGCAGGCCCAGGAATCCGCAAAGACGCCTGCCGATCAGCAGCTTCCCGGCGATGAAGCCGCAGACGCGAGCGATCTGGACTCCAATGGCAACTGGTACAACGTGCCCGGTGAAGGCTATGTCTGGTCGCCTTATGACGCGCAGGGCGCGGGCGAAAGCTGGGATCCTTACGGCTACGGATACTGGACCAACTATCCCGGCGCAGGCTACGTCTGGGTCTCCGGCTATGGCTGGGGCTACGCGCCGTTCAACTACGGAAGATGGAACTATTATCATGGTTTTGGCTGGGGATGGAATCCGCGCGGTGGAGGCATGCCGTGGTGGCGGCGTGGGGGCTGGATGTCCAATATCGGCAACGCTCCGGGAGATTATCGTTCTCCAGTGCGCCCGCACGGTTCTGCCGCGTCCGTTGCCGGTGCGCGCCTTGTCGCGGCGACCGCCCATCCCTTGAAGCAGGTGAAGCCGATTCTGGTGGATCGTCGTCCGTCCAGTGGCGTCAATGCCTATCTTGGATTCCAGCCCGGTGCGCCGATGGTCGTGGGAGATCACACCATCTCACCCGTGCGAACGATTGCGCCGCGCTCGTCGTACGTGCGCTCCTACGCCTACCTTAGCGATCGAACGCCGTCGTCCGTTCGCGAGGGAATCGACGGCGGCCGCCTTGCCTACTCTCCACGCACTTCCTACAACCATGTATCAACTTCGTCCTACAGCAGGCCAACGAGTGGATTTTCCAGCGCCTATCATTCCAGTGGTGGAATGCATTTTTCCGGCGGTGGCTCCCACATGAGCATGGGCGGCGGGGCGCATCATTGATGCTGTGTTATTCAGCAGTCCCGCGTGCCTTGTTGAGCGCGTGGTGCAGCGCGGCAAACTGATCGAGCGATAGCTGCTCGGCGCGCGCCTGCGGCGGGATCGATGCAGCGGCAAGGGCTGCGGAAATCCGGTCAGTCTCGAACTCCGCCGCGCGCAGATTGTTGGCAAGGGTCTTCCTTTTCTGCGCAAAGGCAACACGCAGCAGCAACGAGAATCTCTCCCGCTCCGAAGCCGTATGCAGTCCGATTTCCGCAATTCGCGGCGAAAAACTCCAGCGAAAGACCGTCGAATGCACCATCGGCGGCGGAGAAAATGCCTCCGGCGGCAGCGTGAACAGCGGCGTCGCCGTGCCGTGAAGCGCACACAGGACGGTGAGCAAACCGTAGTCACGCGAACCCGGCCCCGCCGTCACCCGATCAGCCACTTCGCGCTGCACCATGAGCACCGCTGCATCCAGAGCGGGCCAATCCAGAGTCGGGACGGTGGCAGCCTCGGCCAGATGCAGCAGGATCGGCGAAGTGATGTAGTACGGCAGATTGCCGACGACAATCAAGGATTGTTCAGCCTCGCGCGCGGCGGCGACAAAATCAAACTCAAGCACATCGCCGAAATGAATCGCAACGTTCGTCTTTGCTGCGTACCGTTCGCGCAGCGTGGCGGCAAGCGCAGGATCAAACTCAATCGCAAGCAGACGGCCCGCGCGCGCGGCCAGCAGATCGGTTATCGCCCCGCGTCCGGGGCCAATCTCCACGACGACGCGATCCGCGATCGGCCCCAGCGCGACCACAATCGCTTCCACAGCCGCGTGGTCGCAGAGAAAATTCTGGCCAAGTCTCGATTTCGGTGGCAGGATTAACCTTCACTTTCCGTTTGGACGAGCCTTCGCTTTCCGGTCGTGCCGCATCTGACGTAGTAGACTTGGCGTTTGAGCGACGCCGTCTTCCGGCCCTCCGGCGGCGGCGCAATGGAAACAGGAGCGTGTCCGATGCATATTGTATTCGCTGCCTCAGAATGTGTGCCTTTTGCCAAAACCGGCGGGCTGGCCGATGTCGTAGGCGCGCTGCCGCCGGAACTGGTCAGGCTCGGCCATCGAGTGACGGTGTATCTGCCGCTCTACCGCTCGGCGCGTGCTCATTTGCCGGAGCCGAGCACGGCCGCTCTGCGCTCGCTCACGATTCCGTTTCCGTTCTATAACCGCTTCGTCGATGTGGTCGATGGCGGCCTGCGCGACGGGGTTCAGTTTTACTTCATCGACTGTCCGGAGTTGTTTGACCGCGAAGGATTTTACGGCCCGCGCGGCGGCGGTGATTACGCTGACAACGCCGAGCGCTTCGGCCTGTTCTCGCGCGCCGTCCTGGAGTCCGTCAAGCTGCTCGGCCTGCCCGACGTCTTTCACGTTCACGACTGGCAGACGGCGATTCTCCCGGTTCTTCTGCGCACGGTGTATGTTTACGACCCGCTGCTACGCAATATCGGCGTCGTGCTCACCATCCACAACGCTGGCTACCAGGGCTGGTTTCCGCCTCGTACCACCGAGCTGCTTCTGCTGCCGTGGGACATCTTCACCTTCGACAAAGTGGAGCAGAACGACACCTTCAATTTCCTGAAGGGCGGCGCTCTGATGTGCGACTACATGACCACCGTCAGCCCCACCTATGCGCGCGAGATTCAGGGCGCGGAGTTTGGCGCGGGTCTGGAGTCGATCTTCAGCCGACGGCACTGGGATCTGCGCGGCATTCTGAATGGCGTCGATTACGCGCACTGGGATCCGGCGCGCGACTCCCTTCTGGCAGCGCATTATTCTGGGGACGATCTGGCGGGCAAGGCCGAGTGCCGACGCGACGTGCTCCACGCCTTTGGCCTGGAGCACATCCCCGATACGACGCCCGTGCTGGGCATCGTCTCGCGCTTTGCCACGCAGAAGGGATTCGACATCCTCGCCGCCATCGCCGACCAGCTTGCCCAGCGCGACATCGCGCTCGTCGCGCTCGGAACTGGCGAGCCTGTCTACGAGCAGTTCTTCCGCAGCTTCGCCGAGCGCTACCCGGAAAAAGTAGCTGTTCAGATCAAGTACGACGATGCGATTGCGCACAAGATCGAGGCCGGCGCGGACATCTTCCTCATGCCGTCCCGCTACGAACCATGCGGCCTCAACCAGATTTACTCCCTCAAGTACGGCACCGTTCCCGTCGTGCGTTCGACCGGCGGACTCGAAGATACAGTCGAGGAGTGGAATGCCGATCACCGCACCGGCACCGGCTTCAAGTTTTCCGGCTACCATCCCGGCGATTTTCTCTGGGCCATCGACCGCGCCCTCTGGGTCTTCGCCAACGACAGCGATGGCTGGCAGACGCTGATGCGGAACGGCATGGCCAAGGATTATTCTTGGTCTCACCCGGCGCGGGAGTACGTCGAAGTCTACTCAGAGGTCCAGCGCCGTCGCGGCTGGCAGATTTCTTAACCGAACGCATACCCGCTTCGCAGTTCAGTTGCAAGCATCTTGCGTTATCCGTCGGCCTGCGCCCGCAATCATCTCTTCAGCCTCCAGCATTTACACTGGTAAACGGAGAGTTCCGCCTTGTTCAGCAAGTTCCTGACGAAGATATTCGGCACCAGCAATGATCGCGCGGTGAAGCGCATGATGCCGACCGTTGCGCGCATCAACGCCTACGAACCGGAGATAAAGGCCCTGTCGGATGAGCAGTTGCGGGCCAAAACAACGGAGTTTCGCGAGCGCATTGCCGCTCGCCTCGCCAGCATCGCTGAGGTTGAGGCGCGCAGGACGGCAGAAAAAGAGGCTCTCGACGAGCTTTTGCCCGAAGCCTTTGCCGTTGTGCGCGAGGCGGGTTGGCGCGCTGTGCGCATGCGTCATTTCGATGTTCAGCTCATCGGCGGCATGGTCCTGCATCAGGGCAAGATCGCCGAAATGCGCACCGGCGAGGGAAAAACGCTCGTCGCCACGCTGGCCTGTTACCTAAACGCGCTGGCCGGTCACGGCGTCCACGTCGTCACGGTCAACGATTATCTCGCCAAGCGCGACGCCGAATGGATGGGCAAAATCTACGAGTTCCTCGGACTGAGTGTCGGTGTCATTGTCCATGATCTCGACGACAACCAGCGCCGCGCCGCTTACGCCGCCGACATCACCTACGGCACCAACAACGAGTTCGGCTTCGACTATCTGCGCGACAACATGAAGTTCGACATCAAGGATTGCGTGCAGCGCGGCCATTACTACTCGATTGTCGACGAAGTGGACTCGATCCTCATCGACGAGGCGCGCACACCGCTCATCATCTCCGGCCCAACGGACCAGACCACCGACAAATACGTTCGCGTTCGCCGCATCATTCCTCAACTGGAACTGGGTGAGGAGATTGAAAAAGAGGAGATGGTCAAAATCCTCACCGGCGATTACGTCGTCGATGAGAAACACCGCACCATCAGCGTCACCGACGACGGCTGGCTCAAGATCGAAGAACTGCTCGGCATCGGCAACATTGCCGACCCGGAAAACTGGGATCTGAAGCATTACGTTGAGACCGGGATCAAGGCGCACTCGCTCTACAAGCGCGATGTGGATTACGTCGTCAAGGATGGCGAAGTCATCATCGTGGACACCTTCACCGGGCGCCTGATGCCGGGCCGCCGCTGGTCGGATGGTCTCCACCAGTCTGTCGAGGCCAAGGAAGGCGTCGCGATTCGCAAGGAAGACCAGACACTGGCCACCATCACTTTCCAGAATTATTTCCGCCTCTACAAAAAACTTTCCGGCATGACCGGGACGGCGGAAACCGAGGCCACGGAATTCGAAAACATCTACAAGCTGGAAATCACTGTCATCCCGACAAACAAGCCGATGCTGCGCGCCGACAACTCCGATGTTGTCTATCGCACGGCAAAGGAAAAATACAAGGCGGTTGCCGAGGACATTGCCGAGATTCACAAGAGCGGCCAGCCAATTCTCGTCGGCACCACCTCGATTGAAAAAAGCGAACTGCTCTCCCAGACGCTCCAGCGCAAGGGCGTTCGCCACGTCGTGCTCAACGCAAAGTTTCACGAGCGCGAGGCGGAGATCGTCGCGCAGGCCGGACGCCTCGGCATGGTCACCATCGCCACCAACATGGCCGGCCGTGGCACGGATATTCTTCTCGGCGGCAACCCAGAGTTCGTCACTCGACAGGAACTGGTGAAAAAGGCACAGGCGCGCGCCATCAGCGCCGCCGAAGGAGCCATCAACCCGACGGCGCCCGCCGGTTTCCTGCGCTTCTACTATCAGGGCCAGGAGTTTGAGACCGAGCAGAGCCAGTGGGATCAGGTGCTCGCTGGTCACGCCGCAAATGCCGACGACGAGCACAAGGCGGTCATCGCTGCCGGCGGCCTGTTCATTCTCGGCACCGAGCGGCATGAGTCCCGCCGCATCGATAACCAGCTTCGTGGCCGCGCCGGACGCCAGGGCGATCCCGGCGCTTCGCGCTTCTATCTCTCGCTCGAAGACGACCTCATGCGCATCTTCGCCAAGGCGTGGGTCTCCACGCTGCTGGAGCGGCTCGGCATGGAAGAGGGCGTGCCCATCGAGTCGAAGATGATCTCCAAGCGCATCGAAGGCGCGCAGAAGGCCGTCGAGGCGCAGAACTTCGAATCGCGCAAGCACCTGCTTGAGTACGACGACGTGATGAACAAACAGCGCGAGGCTGTGTATGGCCTGCGTCACGAACTTCTGCTCGGCATGGAGCAGCGCGAACTGATCCTTGAGGACTACGTCACGTCCATTCTGAGTTCGGTTCTGGACCAGTTCGCCGGCGAGCAGCATCATCCGGAGCAGTGGGATCTGCGAGGCCTGAAGGCGCGCCTTGTCGATCAGTTTGGCTTTGATCTCGACCAGGCCGGAATCGATCCGCTCGCCATCACACGCCATGAACTGGGCGAGGCAATCTACTCGCAGCTCAAGGCGCACTACGAAGGCAAGGAAGCGATCCTCGGCATGGACGCGATGCGTTACCACGAGCGCATGGTCATGCTCAGCGTGCTGGATGGTCTGTGGAAAGACCATCTGCTTGCCATGGATCACCTGAAGGAAGGCATCGGCCTCCGTGGCTACGCGCAGCAGGATCCGCTCGTCGCTTACAAAAAAGAGTCCTTCGAAATGTTTGAGGCCATGATGACGCGCTTCCAGGAGGACACCGCGCGCTATCTCTTCCGCATGCAGATCGTCGGCCCCGATGGTCAGCCCGTCGCCGCTGTTCCCGAGGTCAGGCGCGAGGTTCCGGCAGCGCCGCCAGTGGCCAGCGCCAGCGTCTCGCCTTCCCGCGAGATTCCGATTCCCACGCGCGCTCCCTCCACCACCATCGACGCGCTGGAGCGCGAATTCGCGCGGAAAAAAGAACGTGAGCTGCAAGCCGCGCGCATGGCCGGCTCGTCAGGAGCAACCACGGCAGTGCAGCAGCGCGTGGTCGGCACAAAGGTCGGCCGCAACGATCCCTGCCCCTGCGGCTCCGGCAAAAAATACAAAAAGTGCCACGGCGTGGAAGGCTGATTTTCTCATCCCAAACACAGTGACAAAAGCATCAGCCTGATGCGGATTCCGCATCAGGCCCGCCTGCTTTCAGCCGTTTTCATTTCCTCATTCCTGGCTCAACCGGAGGAGCATTTCAGTCACGGTTGGCGGAGGATTCAGAGGCAAAAAAATTAGCGCGTCAGAGCGAAGTTCAGTTGCACGTTGACCGTGGACGGGCTATCCGCCGGTTCAAAGCGCCAGCGTTCCACGGCGCTCTGCGCGGCGGAAGCCAGCATGCTGTTGCCACTGATGGTTTTCACTGCCGTGACCTTGCCATCCGGCGCAACCGTCGCCTGAATTTTCACCACGCCGGTGATACCCAGCCGCTTGGCAATCTCCGGATAGGTCGGCGCGACCCGCTGCTTCACCGCGCGATCCTCAGCATGAAGAGCGAGGGTGGAGACAAGCAGAGTCACGACGAGGGCACAGCGGAAAATACCTGCTGCGGCGCGATGTGGCGAGAAGCAATCAGAGCGGAAAAAGAGAATTCTCATAAACGATCCTCGTCGGCGAAGCATCGCCTGATGCCTCTATCGGCTCAGCCGGGGAAAACCTTAGCCGATTCCAATCAGGTGAACAGATTTCATGAGGAGCCGCAAAGAATCAGGAAATTGCAATCTTTCGATGACAGGAACTCAGAAAACCTCAGCCTTCGAGTTTGAATCGCGACTCCGCCAGATGATACAGCCTTCGCCACACCAGCCGATTCATGCTTACCACCATCAGTGAAATCAGAATCGTCGCCAGCAGCAGCATCGGAAACCGTCCCTGATCCGTGGCCATGTCGATCTGTGCGCCCAGCCCGATCGTCGACAGCGTCTGATTCCCCAGGTGCGAGTATTCCGCAAACACGGACGCGTTCCAGGCCCCGCCCGAGGCCGTCACCATCCCCGTAATCAGGTACGGAAATATCCCCGGCAGGATCAGTGTCGTCCATCGCTGCCACCGCGTGAAGCGATAGAGCGATGCCGCCTCGCGAAGGTCGGATGGAATCGACATCGCGCCCGCGATCACGTTGAACAGAATGTACCACTGCGTGCCCAGCAGCATCAGCGCCACCGAGCCAATGCCCAGCCCGCCGCCCAGCTTCACCAGCCCGATCAGCAGAATCGGAAAAAACGCCGTCGCCGGGATCGACGCCATGATCTGCGCCAACGGCTGCACCAGCCGCGCCAGCCGAGGATTGAAGCCAATCGCCACGCCCACCGGAATCGTCCACAGCGCGGAGATCAGCAGGGAGGCATTCACGCGCAGAAACGTTGCCGCTGCTCCCTCCAGCAGCATCCCCATCTCGCTCCAGGAGATGCCGCGCAGCAGCATCAACCCCTGCCACGCCCCCCAGCTCACCGCCGCAAAAACAGCCACCGCCAGCGCCCACAGTCGCAGGGAGGCGCGCGCGTCGCCGCCATCCTCATCGATAGCCTGCAACGGTGCCTTGCGATGGCTCGCAGCAAATCGCCGATACAGCGGCTCCTCCACGCGCGACCAGATGCGATGCGGCAGCGATTGCAGGAGCGGCGACCGGCGAATCAGCTCCAGTATCGGCGACACAATGCGATCATCCGACTCCACCTGCTCAAACTTGAATTTGTCGCTCCATGCAATCAGCGGTCGCCAGACAAGCTGGTCCGTCGCGACAACGATCAGGATGACTGTGCCCAGCCCCGCGAGCAGCGCGCGCAGATCGCCCGAGCTTGCCGCCGTTTGCAGATAGCTGCCCAGACCCGGCAGTTGAAAGTTCCTGTCGCCCATCGTGAACATCTCGCAGGCAATCAGAGCAAACCATCCGCCGGCGACCGAGACGATGGAGTTCCAGACGAGGCCGATGGTGGCGAACGGCATCTCCAGTTGCCAGAACCGCTGCCACGCCGAGTAACGAAAGACGCGCGCAGCCTCCTGCATCTCGCGCGGGATCGTCTTCAGCGACGTGTAAAAACTGAATGCAAGATTCCACACCTGCCCCGTGAAGATCAGCAGGATCACGCCCAGTTCTATGCCAAGCTGATGGCCGGGAATCAACGCGACCATGGCCAGCACAACCGGCGGCAAAAAACTTAGCACTGGAATCGATTGCAGAATATCCAGCGCCGCAATCATCCACGCCTCCACACGCGGGTTATACGCCGCCAGATAGCCATAACTCACAGCAAAAATCAGGCTCAGGATGTAGGCGATTCCGATGCGCACAACAGAATAGGCGGCATACGTCGGCAGCGCGCGCATGGAGTGAGAGATCGGCACCATCGGCACCGGAGCCTGCATCCAGTAGGTGCTCATATGCACGATCGTGAAGAAAATCGCCAGCCCGAGCGCCGCCACGCCCGCGTCAATGAAGACCGGCCAGGTGGAGCGCATCACCAGCGTGCTGGCCAGCGGGCGAAAGGTCCGCTTCATTCCGCACCCTCAACCGGCGCGACGATCTCCGTCTCCTCGGGCAAAATGAATCGACGACGCGCGGCATCGAAGTCGAACAACTCCGCGTAGCGGCCCCAACTCACAGCGGTTTCCACCTGTCTCAGGCTCTCGTCGCTGCTGAACTGCTCATCCAGCATGTCGAGGAAAAACTCCTCCGGCACCGTGTGGTCGTTCTTCGTTTCCAGCGCGCGACGAATCTGCCGCAGCAGCAGAATGTTCTTAAGCGCCGCCTGCCGAAAAAGCTCCTTCTGCCGCAGAATCTCCGAGTTTGCAAACTCCGTCCCCGTCGCCGTAATCGCCACGTCGCCCTCGTAAACAGTGAGGAATCCCAACAACTGCGCGGCATCCACAATCGGCAGCAGGTCATCAATCTCAAACGCCAGATCATCCGCAAGACGATAAATATCGTCCTTGCCTCCCTTGTCGATCAGCAACTCCAGCAATCCCGCCACGCCGCCCGGCCGCGCATGTGGCAGCATCTGATAATGCATCTGCCGCTGATCGCGCGGCGTCCTGCCCGTCGTCTGGTCGGGCGCGGCCAGCGGAGCGACTTCCGGCCGCGTCAGCACCTTGTAGATGTAATCCACCAGTTGCGTGAATGGCTCTGATTTCCGATCGCGC
Source organism: Acidobacteriota bacterium (assembly GCA_021846275.1). Classification (GTDB taxonomy): domain Bacteria; phylum Acidobacteriota; class Terriglobia; order Terriglobales; family Acidobacteriaceae; genus Acidicapsa. Next base: position 108,514 of record JAJZBZ010000001.1, on the reverse strand, counting down.
GGATGCGACAGTTGCACCCGGAAATCCGTGCGAATGTGCCCCGGATTTCGCCCCAGCACGATGATGCGATCCGCCAGCAGCACGGCCTCTTCGATGTTGTGCGTCACCAGAAAAACGGCCTTTGTCGGCATCGTCTTCTTTGACCACAGCTCCAGCAACTCGCTGCGCAGGTTCTCCGCCGTCAGCACGTCCAGTGCGGAGAACGGCTCATCCATGAACAGCACCTCCGGCTCCACCACCAGCGCGCGCGCAAAGCCCACCCGCTGGCGCATCCCCCCGGAAAGCTCCTTCGGATACGCCGCCTCAAATCCATCCAGTCCCACCGTGTCCAGCATGCGCAGGCTGCGCTCGCGACGCTCATCGGCCGCCATGCCGCGAGCCTTCAGCGGAGCCTCCACATTCTCCAGCACGGTCAGCCAGGGAAAAAGCGCGAAGCTTTGGAAGACAATCGAGACGTTGATCGCCGACTCGGCAATCGGCCGCCCATGCCAGTAAACCTGTCCCGCACTCGGCTTCGACAATCCGCTCAGCATCCGCAGCATCGTCGATTTGCCCGACCCGGATGGTCCGAGCAGCGCCAGAATCTCCCCCGGCACGATCAAAAGATCCGTCGCAGAAATCACCTGAATACGATTCTGGCTCGGTTGCGCGTAGTACTTCTCAATGCGCTCGGCGCGGATGATCGGCTCGGTGCCGACAGCGATGACGGAAGAGGTTCCAGCCATCGTGTCATTCAGCGGATTTCCCATCATCCCTCCTCATCCATCCGTCTTTTGACCCTCTCACGGCCGCGCGACTGACACCATGATCCTTGTCATCCTGTTTGCCCACTCTTAGCGCCGCAGTTCAACAGCGCATCCATCCATTTTCCAGAGTTCAGATACTTCTCAAGCAGTTCGATGCAAATCAGAGACACACCGGAAGCGCAGGCCGACAGGAAATTTATCAGCGGCCAGCGGTTACTCCATCGCGGATGCGGTAGCTTGCATCCAGGCTCCGGCTGGGATACGCAAGCATCCTTCCGACGAGGCCTTCATGATCCAATTGTCTGGGCGGAGCAATCCTGATTCCAGCTTACAACCTGAAATATCTATTGGCCATAAGCATTCGATAAAAATGAGCATGTCGCCTGCAACCCCGTCACCTGATTTGTCATCCGATGGATTCACACCGGCGCAGGCGGCTACAATATCAGTAGCCAGCCGCAAAGCGGATGCAAATGCGCAACAGGATACCTGTGGCGCCGGAGACTCGGACAGGCAGCATGAGCACAGAAGCAAAGAGCAAACAGAAAGTTCTGGTCGCCGATGATGAACGCGTCATCGCCGACACACTGGCCATGATCCTCACCCAGAGCGGATTTGAAACGCGCGCTGTTTACTCCGGTGAGCAGGCGCTGGAAGTTGCTGCAACCTTCCAGCCTGAAATGCTGATCTCCGATGTCATCATGGCCGACGTCAACGGCATCGATGCAGCGATTGAAATCCGCCGCATGTTGCCAGGCATCAAGGTTCTGCTGTTTTCCGGTCAGGCCGCCACAGCCGACCTCCTGGAAAAAGCCCGCGCTCGCGGCTACGACTTTGAAATTCTCGCCAAGCCCGTACACCCGCAGGATCTGCTCGCGCGCATGCGCGGCTAAGCGCGATTTTTCAGCTCGGATGACGCGGCGCGCTGGCCCTGACTCAGCAGTTCCTCAATCTCACGCAAGTCGGTTGCAGCATGCAAAACGCCCTCCACGCGACGGCGCAAACGGCCTTGCCTGTCGATCAGAAATGACATCGGCAACCCGAGCACTCCGCCATAGCTCAGACTCAGCTTCGGATCACTCATCACGATCGGATAATTGATCCGCAACCGCTGGATCCAGGTAGTTACCGGCGATTCCGCATCGTCCATCGATGCGCCAATCACCTGCAATCCCCTCGATTGAAGCTGGCCTTGCCAGTTCACGAGCCGTGGAATCTCCGACAGGCATGGTCCGCACCAGGTAGCCCAGAAGTTGAGTAAAACAACTCTGCCGCGGAACCCGGCCAGGTGGATCGGCGTGTGGCTGCCAACAGCGGGGCGCGAAAAATCCGGTGCCTGCGCCAACAGTCGCGGCGTGGCGGCTGACAGTGGCATTTGCCACAGATATGGAGCCGCGGCAAGCACCGCGAGAGATTGGAGCAGTTGCCGCCGCTCAGTTTCGCGCTCCTGATCCACAGGAACTCCGTCAGGCAACCGGGTATCCCTTTGCAACCCAGTCATCGCCAAAGTTATTCGCAATCTCGATCACGCGGACACTCCTGAATCCCATGCCCTGCAGCGCATTCCATGCCGGAGCAATATTCGGGCAATGCGACCACGGGCAGCAACCGCAATACAGCAGGATCGGACTCTCGTGCGTCAGGCCGGAGACCGCGCTGCGCAGATTCGTCAGACCCTCCGGCTGCGAAGCAGGCCCCGCATACACGGCACCGCGAATGTGCCGCTGCTCATACATCGAACGAAAGCCCACCTGCAAAATCTTCCACCGGCCCGCGTTGGGCTTCCGCAGCATCGCAGCCGCCTCGGCGGGTTCGATCAGAGATGTGTGAGGTATCGTCATCGCACTCTGCGCCTGCGCACGTGGCGAGCGCAGAGCAAACGCCAGAGCCGCAATGCCGGAGGGAAGCTGAACAAGAAAACTGCGTCGCGATGGTTTCTTCATGTTGGTCCTCAGTGTTGGGATGGGTGTAAGTCTGTCGATGTTGTTGGAACGTCAGTTCCGCCAACGATGCCCTTGCCTTCTTCAATCGTCAGAATGCGATCCACAACCGGAATCGCGATTTTTTCCACCGTCCGATCCGGCCAGTGAATCTCCGCTCCGTCAATCTGCGTCGCGTCCCCCAGTCCGAAGTGCAGCCGGAAATCGTTCGAGGAAAGATAGCTTCCGCCGCTCAGCACATCCTGCCTTTGCCGCATGCCGTTCGCCGTCAGATAGACCGTCGTGCCCACGGCGTCGCGCGGACTTTTCGGTCCGCCAATCAGGCTCAGCTCAATCCAGTGGTGGTGATCCGCACTGACATTTTTCAGCAGCACCGGAACGCCGTCCATGTTGCTGATGACCACGTCGATCTTGCCATTGTTGAACAGATCGCCAAATGCCGCGCCACGCCCCACGCTCACAGTCGCAAGCCCGGTGCCTTCCACGGGCGGAATCTCCGTGAAGGTTCCATTGCCATTGTTGTGGAACAACTGCGGCCTCTGCGCGTAGCTCTGTCCCCACTCCGGGTGTTGATCCACTTGCGGATACACATGGCCATTAGCGATGAACAGGTCCAGCCAGCCGTCATTGTCATAGTCCAGAAATCCATCGCCAAAACCGACAAAAGGCATCGTCGGCAGGGCGATCCCGGCCTTGTAACTCTCATCCGTGAAGTTACCCGTGCCGTCATTTTCAAAGACGACTTTGTAATCGTCGGCAAAGGTCGTGCTCACCACGTCAAGATGGCCATCATTCTTGTAATCCCCAAGCGCAAGGCCCATGTTCGCCACTTCGCGCCCGCCCTCGTTCACGGCAAATCCCCCGGTGTAACTATCGTCCTCAAACGTGCCGTTGTGTTTGTTGATGTAGAGATAATTCGGTGAAGAGTCATCCGCCACCAGCAGGTCCGGCCATCCGTCGTTGTTCACATCCGCGAAAACAGTCCCCAGCCCGTAATAGTGATCCGGGTCGCTCACTCCGGCCTTTTCGCTCACGTCCGTGAACGTCCCGTCCCCGTTGTTATGGAACAGATGGTCGGGTTCGCCCTTCAGCCCGCGCGGCCCACACATCACCATCACCCCGTGAAAGACGCAGCGTGAATAACCCACAACCTTGTTTCCGCTCTCCGGTGGATTATGCGTGTCAAAGTCGATGTAGCCATCCACAAATAAATCCAGCCGTCCATCGCCATCGTAATCGCCAAACGTCGCTCCCGCCGACCATCCGCCCAGTGCCACGCCCGCCTTTTCCGCCACGTCGGTAAACGTGCCGTCGTGATTGTTGTGGTAAAGCCGATTCTTGCCGTAGTTGGTCACGTAAATATCCGGCCAGCCGTCGTTATCGAAGTCTCCAATGACAACGCCGTATCCCCAGCGATCATTGGTCACCCCGGCCTGTGCCGCAACATTCGTAAACGTCCCGTCGTGATTGTTGTGAAAGAGCGCAGCCTGTGGCGGCTTCGCTTTTCCGTCCAGCGCGTCAAACGTGGACCCATTCACAAAATAAATATCCAGCCATCCGTCGTGGTCATAATCCAGCAGCGCAACGCCCGGGCCTTTGGCTTCCAGAATATATTTCTTCGCCGGAGTTCCCGCCGTGTGGTGCCAAACCGTCAGCCCAGCCTGGCGGGCCACATTTTGAAAAACTATCGGGCCGCTTCTGACGAAGCCGCCTGCGGTAATTGGCCTGTGCTGCGCGTCAAATCGAGGCTTCTGAGGCGGCCCACTCGACGATCCACCCATCTGCTGTGCCGGCGCGGAAGCAGGAAGCGCAAGGATCAACACGCTCAACAGACAAAGAGAAATCCATCTGTGATTACGCCATGATCGCGCGTGATCCGGAATCAGGCAAAGAACTGCGGGTGACGCTTCGGCGGTGTGAAAAACAGGCCATGCCATCAGCCGGATTATACGGGAGCAGGCGCGGCGTCGGCTCGCTCAAACGTCGCGTCTGCCCTCCAGCGCACGCGCCATTGAGACTTCGTCCACGTACTCCAGGTCGCTGCCCGCAGGCACACCCGTCGCAATGCGCGTAATGCGCACCGGCAGCCTGCGCAGCAGGTCCGCAATCCAGTCCGCCGTCGCTTCGCCCTCCAGCGTCGGGCTGGTTGCCAGAATCACCTCTTCGATCTCCCCGGTCTCCACGCGCGTCACCAGCGAGTGTATGCGAAGCTGATCCGGGCCAACTCCATGCAACGGCGAAAGCGTTCCATGCAACACATGATAGGCTCCGTTGAAACTGCGCGTCCGCTCAATCGAAGCAATGCTCGTCGGCTCCTCCACCACGCACACCACGCGCTGGTTGCGCGTCGCATTTGCGCAATACGCGCAAGGGTCCACATCCGTCACGTTGTGACACACCGAGCACAGCCGCAGGCTCGACTTCAGCGCGGTCAGCGCTTCTGCCAGCGCCCGCGCGTCGTCATCGCTTGCGCGCAGCAGGTGGAAGGCATAGCGCTGCGCCGTCTTGCCGCCCACGCCCGGCAGCTTCCTCAGTTCTTCAATCAGCCTCGCCAGTGGCTCCGCGTAACGCTGCAATTCGACCGCTCCTCAATGCCTGGTGGATGTGCTCTTCACACATTGACCGTGCGATACACAATCCCGGTGAAAACATCCGGCGTCATCCCGCCCTTGCCCCACTTCGCATCCAGCGTCGCCGTGGGCTTGCGCGCAATCGCCTCCTGCTCGCTCACTCCCGATTTCTTCAGCTTCGCCACGCTCTCCCTCACCGTCGCAAGCATCTCGTGATACTCCACCAGTTGCTGCCGCGTGCCCAGCGGACCATGACCGGGAATGATCTTCGTCTGGTCGTCCGCCAGTGTCAGCGCCTGTGCGGAAGCATGGATCATGCCATCGATATTCCCGCCCGAACTCTCGTCAATCAGCGGGTAAAAGCCATTGAACCAGATGTCGGCCACATGCAGCACATTCGCATGCTCGAAGTGAATAGAGATGTCCGTGTCCGTGTGCGCCGGCGCGTAGTGCGCCATCCGAATCCGATCTCCATTGCGCCACAGCGTCATCGACTCCTCAAACGTCGTCATCGGCCAAGCCGCCCGCGGATAAGCGGGCAGCGAGATATGCAGCAGCTTCATCGTCTGTGGCGTGCTCAGCCGCTCCCGTGTCTTCGTGTGCGCCAGAATCTGAAAGCCCGCTTCGTGCATTGGCCGGTTCCCATCCACGTGATCCACATGCCAGTGCGAATTGATCAGCGTCGATGCCGGATCCTTGCTCAGAGCCTCCAGAGCCGCCAGAATGCGCGGCGCGGCCGGCATGTAGCTGCTGTCAATCAGCAGCTTGCCGTCCGTACCGGTCTGCACAGCCATATTCCCACCATAGCCCTGAAGAAGATGGATATTGGCCGCCAGCTGCGTCACGCGAATCGGCGTCTTTGCCGCCTGCGCGCGACTGTTTGCCACAAAATCCTGTTGCGCCGCCTGTGCCATCGTCGGCAACGGCCCTGCGGCTGCCAGCGCGGTCACACCCGCCATGCGCAAAAAACTTCGACGATCCGCCTGAATTCCGATATTCATCTTTCCATCACCCTTCCTCTGGTCAAAAATCGCCGCCAAGCATCGGCAAGCGGAAAAAATCAACTCAAACCCGGAATGTTCATGCCGCCCAAAAGCCCCGAAAGCTGCGTCTTCAGATTCTGCTCGGCCTTGTTTCCCGCGTCGTTCACGGCCGCAACAATCAAATCCTGAAGCATCTCCAGGTCCGGAGACTCTCCGCTCAGGCTCGCCACGGCGGATGGATCAATGCGCAGTCGCAGCAACTGCTTCTTGCCATTCATCACAACCGTCACCGCCCCGCCGCCGCTCGCGCCTTCAATCTGCGTCTGGCTCAGCTTGCGCTGCACCTCTTCCTGCATCTGTCCGGCTTTGGCAAGCATTTCCTGCAACTTCAGCGGATTAAACATACAGAACTCCTCTTGCTGTTCCCCTCTGCGTTCTCGGATCAATTTCCCGATGCGCATCCTGCGCGAGCGATGCAATCCAGCGAACCTCATTTCGGGCGCAAATCGATCACACTGCAAATCTCGGCATCGAAAATCTCAGCCGACTTCAAAACCAGTGGATGATTCCGCGCCTCCTGTTCCACGCTGCCTTCAATTGCTGCCGTCGTCGGCCTCACCGTTGTCGTTGACTCGCCCGGCACAATCCGATATCGCGTCGACACGCCCGCCTGCGCCAGCGCCTGCCGAATCAGCTTCTCGGCATTTGCGTTAAACGTCATCCGGATCATCGTCGCCTTCATCGGCACTTCAATTCGCAGCGATGCGCCATCGGCAATCCACAGCGCGCTCTCCAGCAGCGCCGAAGCGGAGTTGTGCCCGCCTGACAGCAGCGCCCGCGCCACAGCCACGCGCACACTCTCCAGTCTGGCAACGCCTGCGACATCCGATGCCGCTGAAGTCGGCGTTTCTTCCTGCGCCTCAATCTCAGACTCGATGCTCGGCGCAACCTCCGTCGCCGCTCGCGAAACAAGCTGCGGCCCAAGCGCACGCGCCAGCGAACCTTCCGTGGTCGCGTTTTCCACTGCCGTCACGCCAGAGACCGCAAACGGACTCGCTGCGCTCATGCTCGTCACGCGCGCCGATGCCATCGTCTCCGCGCTGCCTGAGCCAGCCGAGGTGAAAGCCGCTCCAGCCGCAGCGCTCGTCTGTCCCGGCCTGTGCGGCGCAACCGACGCGCCCGCTGTGCCCACTGGCGTTTTGACGGCACTCCGCGCAGAGACGCTCGACTGCCCCGCGATTCCGCTCAGCACCTGCTCCATCGGAAGAATCCGCTGCGCATGTACCAGCTTCAGCAAACCAAGCTCCAGATGAAATCGCTGCTCCTGCCGAAAGCTCAGGTCATCAAATGTCCGCAGCAGCAGTTGCAGATTGCGCGTCAGCTCTTCTTCGCTGAATCGCTCCGCCGTGCGTGCGGCCCGTGCGCGTTCCTCGGCAGAGACTTGCAGCAGCGTTGTATTCTCTCCACCCAGCGAAGCCATCAGAACATTGCGCAGATAGCGCACCATCTGCCGCGCGATTGCCACCGGGCTGTTGCCGCTCGTCAGCAACCGATCCAGTTCGTGCATCAGCGTCGCACTGTCGCCCAGGCTGATCGTTTCAAACAACCGCTCCAGCACGGCGTTGGGCAGCGTGCCCATCAGTTCGCGAATCAACGACGCTTCCAGCAGCGGTCGCCCGTCCCGATGCGGTGCCGAGGCAATCGCCTGATCCATGATCGACAGCGCATCCCGCATCGATCCATCACCTGCCTCAGCCAGCAGCGCCAGCGCTTCCTCCTCGCAGGCAATCCCTTCATGCTCGGCGATCCATCGCAACTGGCCAAGAATATCCTCGAAGCGCACCGCATGAAAGCTGAAATGCTGGCAACGCGAGCGAATCGTCTGCGGAATATTCTCCGGCTCCGTCGTCGCCATCATGAACACAGCCCACTCCGGCGGTTCTTCCAGTGTCTTCAGAATCGCGTTGAATGCGGCATCCGTAATCTGGTGCGCCTCGTCGAGCAGAAAAATCTTGTATCTGTCCCGCGCGGGTCGGACCGTTGCCTGGCTGCAAATTGCGCGCACGTCGTCGATGCCGCGATTGGAAGCCGCATCAATCTCGATGAAGTCGAACGACTGCGTCAGCGTCCCGTCCGCGCCTGCGTTGCCCGATGAAATCTCCCGGCAGCTCACGCATTTCAGGCAAGGCTCCACATCCGGTCGCTCCGCCGATCTGACCTCCGAGCGGCAGTCCAGCGCCATGGCCAGAATGCGTGCAATTGTCGTCTTACCGATGCCGCGATGACCGGAAAAAATGTAGCCGTGGGCAATCCGCTTCTGCTCCAGCGCATTCTTCAGCGTCCGCGTCACATGCTCCTGCCCGGCAACGTCGCCAAAGCGCTGCGGACGATATTTTCGCGCCAGAACCTGATATGCCATTGCGGGTGCTCCCAATCGGATTGTACCGGCTGGCTCGACGATTCGGATTCAAAAGCTGTGGATTCAGTCCGCGCGTCGGGCATCTCGGATTGCGGGAACCAGCATCCTATCGTGGGTGAGCAATTCGGCTTTTCTGAAGCCGGAGCAAAACATGACAAAACTTCGACATTTCCTGTCGGCTGCTCGTCCCGGCAGAATCACTTCGACTGTATGGAGAGAATATGCGATTCAAAGCAACATTCGCAGCAGCTCTGCTCTGCGCTTTCACGCTTGCCGCTTCGGCGGACATACGAACCGACTTCAACCATCACGCTGATTTTGCAAAGTACCACACCTTTTCCATTGGCAAGATCACAACCACCAATCCGCTCGACGCCAGCCGGATCAAGCGTGTCGTGACGCGCGACCTGGAGATGCGCGGCCTGCAACTTGTTCCCACCGGCGGCGACCTCGTCGTCTTCGCCCACGACAACATCAAGACCGAGCACGACATGGAAACCATGTATGACAGCTTCGGTGGCGGCTGGGGTGGTGGCTGGGGCTGGGGTGGTGGCTGGACCCCAGGCTGGGGTGGCGGCTTTGGCGGCTACGGCTCGGGCATGGGTTCGGCGACCACCACCGAAGTCACCCAGCACGAAGGCCGGTTTGTTCTCGACCTCTTTGAAGGTTCCAGCAAAAAACTTCTCTTCCGCGGAGTCGCCGATCAGGATGTCTCAGGCCGTTCCAGCAAAGACAAAAAGACGCTGGACAAGGACGCCGACGACATGCTGAAAAAGTTTCCCATCAAGCCCATGAAGCACGACAAAATGAAGATGTAGTCTGTACACCTCTTCGCCGATACACCGTCCAAATCCGCAGAGCGCACCTGATTCCACTATGCTGGAGTCAGGAGCGATCTGCGGATTTTCTGCGGTCCGGAATTCCCGGTCGCGCTTGAGGAGTGGAATGATCTTGCGGAAGCAATTCAAGAAGCAATCCGGCAGGCAATCATGGTTCATGCCCGTCTTTGCGCTGCTGCTTGCTTCCGGGGCACTGGTCCGCGCACAAAGTGGCAGCCAGCAACAAAGCAACCCATTCCCGGAAGACTCCACTCCCGCGCAGCCAGCTTCGAACACGGCTAACCCGGCCTCAAACAGTCCAGCACCAGCCTCGACCAGCGCCACGCCTGGCGCGGATAAAGCCACGCAGAACCCGTTTCCCGGCACAGGCGCAAACGCACCCATCATTCCCGTTGAGCCGGACAACAGCGTCGAAGCTCCGGAACACGCAACGCCTTCACCCACCGTCAGCGACATTGACCCCGACGGCGACCCTGTTCGCACACCGGAGTGGAGCGATCCCGCCACCGATCCCGCCACCGCCGTGCAAACTCAGGACGCAGCCAGCGGCTACAGTTCCAGCACTGCCGGCGAGCAGGACTGGAACACGCCTGATCCTGAACCCAATACCTCCGGCGGCGGCAAGCATCATCGCGGACGCGGCAAGCAGCAGGACGACAGCGATGTCGAGCAGACGCCCGACCAGCGCATGAAGGAAGACCTCAACGTCGGATCGTTCTATCTCGACCAGAGAAACTGGATCGCCGCTCGCGCCCGATTCGCAGAGGCTTTTCAGATGAACCCTGAGGAAACCAAAGCCCTTTGGGGATTGGCCATCTCCGAGCAGCACCTGCAAAAGTTCGCCGAAGCTCGACAGCACTTCGAGCTGTACCTCAGCTATGGCATGGATGGCCGCGAAGCCAAAGAGGCGCGCAAGGCGCTCAAGGAAATGCCGCTGAAGGACAGTGCGCAGAATCAGTGAACGTCGCGTCGCACCGCGTCGCGCAAAAACCGCTCCAGGCCTCAGCGAAAAAACAGCGCCATCCAGTGCTTCCATAACCACACCGGATCAAAAACCTCCGCCACTGCCGTCAGAGCAAGGAACGTTCCCAGCGGCAACGGCAGCGAAGCCCACGCCTCGCCGCTCCTGCGCCAGCGCACGACCCCCAGCCACACCATCGCCGCCACAAACGCTCCGAGCACCGCCGCCAGAAACGCATCCACCATCGCCGAAAACCCCAGCCACGCGCCCAGCGCGGCCATCAGCTTCGCGTCACCCAGCCCCATCCCTTCGCGCCTGCGCACCAGCCAGTACGCAAGCCGGATCACCAGCACAATCCCCGCGCCGGCAAGCGCGGCAAACACGGCCATCAGCACGGCCGTTCCCCGCGTCGCATGCAATCCCACCGACCGCAACAACTCCATCTGAAGCACCGATGGAACCTGCGAAGCCATCGACGCGCGCAGCCACTGCCACAGCAGCCCAAGCCCAATCATCGGCAGCGTAATGCGATCCGGCAGCCACAGTTGTTCCCAGTCAAGCGCCGCCAGCAGCACCATTCCCCAACAGAAAATCGCCTGCGCTGCGCCCTGCGCAATCCGCACAGCCGCAGTGCCGCCGCCCGTCAGCGCCGTAACCGCGCAGCAGGCCCACAGCAAGGAAGTCGCAAGCTCAATCAGCGGATAGAGCGGAGAAATCTTCTCCCGGCAGAAGTGGCATCGGCCGCGCAGCAGCAGCCAGCTCAGCATCGGAATATTCTGCCACCACTTCAGCGTCTGCCCGCAGCGCGTGCAGTGCGAGCGCGGATGCGCGATGCTCTCACCCTCCGGCATGCGCACGCGCACCACATTCAGAAAGCTGCCAAAGACCGCGCCGACCACAGCGCCGAAAAGGGCAGGGAAGGCAATCTCCAGTTGTAGCCAGTCCTGCATCCGCATTCGCTCTCCACAGTGCTTGATCGACGCAGCAGAATCCTACCGCGCCGACCGAAAACCTCGCGCAGATGCAGCCTGCTCCACAAGCAGGTTACAGTAAAAACATGCGCTCCGATTCTCCGCCACCGGCTCCATCCGTCGATCCCGCAGCGCGCCACTTTGCTGAGTCGGTTCAGATCATGGCCCGTCTGCGCGCTCCCGACGGCTGTCCCTGGGACCGCCAGCAGGACTTCGACTCCATACGACAGTACACGCTCGAAGAAACCTGGGAAGTCCTCGACGCCATCGAGCGCCGCGACTGGCCCAACCTCCGCGAGGAACTCGGCGACCTCCTGCTGCAAGTCCTCTTTTACGCGCAGATGGCCAGCGAAAGCGCCGAGGTCAACTTCACCATCGCCGATGTCGCCGCCGAACTCAATCGCAAACTCATTCGCCGCCATCCCCACGTCTTTGGCGATGCCGCCTCGCGCGCCGCCGGCAATGTCGCAGGCGTCGATCCTGCCGTCGATGGCTCGCCGGATCGCGTACTCGCCAACTGGGAGGCGATCAAGCTGGCCGAAAAAAAATCAGCCGCCGAAACAAGTCTGCTGCATTCGGTCCCACGCGGCCAACCCGCGCTGTCAGAGGCCGCGCAGATCGGCTCCAAAGCCTCTAAAGTCCACTTTGACTGGACCCACTGGCAGCAACTGCTCGACAAGCTCAGCGAGGAAACCGACGAACTGATCGCCGAAATGAAACGGCCCGAGGAATCGCCCAGCCGTCAGCCGCGCATCGAGTCTGAAGTGGGCGACATTCTCTTCACCGCCGCTCAGCTCGCGCGCCATCTTCATGTCGATCCGGAGATGGCCCTGCGCTCGGCCAATCTTCGCTTCCGCACTCGTTTCGCTCACATGGAGTCACACGCCGCGCAGCCGCTTTCGCACGCCACGCCGGAAGAACTCGAATCTCTCTGGCAATCCGCCAAAATCGCGCTGACCCAGCCCGCGTCGGCCAATCACCAATCGGGGGAGCAATGATCGTCCTTCGCGCCTGTTGCGGACTGGAAGAACTCGAAGCCTGCGTCCAGTTGCAGATCGATGTCTGGGGCTACGCCGACGGCGATGTCATTCCGCGCCGCGTCTTCCTCGTCGCGCAAAAAATCGGAGGCCAGGTCATCGGCGCATTTGACACGGAACTCTCCGCCGCATCACCCGACGGCGATGCATCCAGTCTCGTCGGTTTTGCCTTTTCTCTGCCCGGCATCAAGCCCGCCGCCGATGCCAACGCGCGCCCTGTCAGCTATCTCCACTCCCACATGCTCGCCGTCCGCGAAGGCTACCGCAACTCCGGCATTGGCCGCCGCCTGAAGCTGGCCCAGCGCGACGATGCGCTGCTTCGCGGCATCCGCCGCATGGAGTGGACCTTCGATCCGCTGGAGATCAAAAACGCCTTTCTCAACATCCGCAAACTCGGAGCCATCGTGCGCCGTTACGAGCCAAATTTTTATGGCAGCTCCAGCTCGCGCCTACAGGGAGGACTGCCCACCGATCGCCTCGTTGCGGAGTGGTACATGGATTCGCCGCGCGTTGTTGAGCGTCTCTCTGCTTCCGGCGCAAATCCATCCCTACCCGGTGCCGCGCAGGCAAACTCCGACACGCTGCGAAGCATCACCGTCCCCGCTTCCATCTACCAGTGGAAGACTGAGGAATCCATGCGCCCGCTCGCCGCCGAGGTCCAGACGCGCAATCGCGAACTCCTCCAGGAAGCTTTTCGCTCCGGTTTCGCCATCGTCGATTACCGTTTGGAATCAGACGGTTCGGGCCAGTTCCTGCTCGATCGCTGGATGGAACCGCTGCCGCAACAGCAAGAATTGGACAAAGAAAATCTCGGATTGAGACTTCCGCAAAAAATTGTGGCAGGATAAGAATTGCTCGGAAATCAACTTCACTCGCTGCACTCCGAACCGGAAGCCTGGTGGTTGGCAGAATTCTCTCCAGTGAGGTCCCATCACTCGGATTCACGCTCTCGAATTGAATTCACACCGGCGCTTTTTTAAGGACGCACTGCCATGAAAATCGACGCGATTTATCTCCGCGAACTGAATCTCCCGCTCGTCCGCCCATTCCAGACCAGCTTTGGCATCACGCGCGACCGCCGCGTCGTCCTCGCCGAAGTCCACTCCGAGGGACTCATCGGCTGGGGCGAATGCACCGCCGGCGAACACCCGCATTTCTCTGAAGAGTCCGTCGATTCCTGCTGGCAGGTCATCGTCAGCGAACTCGGCCCCGCGCTCGCCGCCGCAGAGCCGGAGCACGGCGGACAGATTCCGCGACTCTTCAGCCAGGTGCGCGGCAACCGCATGGCCAAGGCGACGCTCGAAAACGCTATCTGGGATCTCGAAGCCCAGCGCAAGGGCATCTCGCTCAGCCGGCTCCTCGGCGGCACGCGCGACCACATTCCCTGCGGCGTCTCCATCGGCATCCAGTCCACCATCGATGAACTGCTCTCCACCATCGAGCGCGAAGTCGCCTCCGGTTACCAGCGCATCAAGCTCAAGTGCAAGCCCGGCTGGGACATTGAAGTCTTCGAGCGCGTCCGCCATCGCTTCCCGTCCATCACGCTCAGTTGCGACGCCAACTCCGCCTACCGCCTCAAAGACCTCGATCACCTCGTCCAATTCGAGGCCTTCGACCTGCTCATGATTGAGCAGCCGCTCTGGCACGACGATTTCTACTTTCACTCCATGCTTCAGAAGCGCCTGTCCACCGCCATCTGCCTCGATGAATCCATCCGCAACCGCCGCGACGCGCTCGCCGCCATCGAGATGGAATCCTGCCGCATCCTCAACATCAAGCTCGGTCGCGTCGGCGGATTCTCCGAGGCCATCGCCGTTCACAACGCCGCCTACGAGCGAGGCATCCCTGTCTGGTGCGGCGGCATGCTGGAGTCCGGCATCGGTCGCTCCCACAACATCGCGCTCTCCACGCTGCCCAATTTCTCGCTCCCTGGCGATGTCTCCGCCTCGCGCCGCTACTGGACCGAGGACATCATCGATCCCGAGGTTACTGTCTCCGCGCAAGGCGAAATCGCCATCTCCGACGCGCCCGGTCGCGGCTTCTCCGTCCGCACCGATCGCGTCGAGCATCTCACCGTGCGCAAGGAGCGCATCCGCGCCAGCATCCCGGTCGCCGTATAGATTCCGCCGTCCACCTGCGTGAATCACTCACGCGTCGCCGTGCAAAATCACGTCGTTTCCGTGCGCAAATCAACGTCGCGTCAGTGCGTGAATCATCGCCGCCTCGCGCGGCCACTTCGCCGCCAGTTCCTCGGCCGTGCCGCTCTCGTAATCCTCAAACTCAAACCCAGGGCTGACCGTGCAGCCCATCAGCGCCCACTTCCCATCGCCCACCAGCCGCGTGCCCTGCCACACGCCAGCGGGAACCACCACCTGCGCCTCGTTCCCAGCTTCCAGATCGTGCCCCATCACCACGCGCCGCGCACTCCCATCCGGCCACAGTTGCAGCATCTCCACCGCATCGCCCGCGTAGAAGTGAAACATCTCATCCGAGCGCAGCCGATGCATCTCGGAAAACGTCCCCGCTTCCAGCAGGTAATAGATCGCGCTCGCCGTCGCGCGCAGTCCGCGCTCCGTTTCCACCGTCAGCCCGGACGTATACGTCCGCCGATAGCGCCCTCCCTCGATTGGATGCGGCTCCAGCCCCAGCAGCCGCGTAACTGTCTCTGCGTTCAAGCCCATTCCAATCCCGCTTTCTTCCATCCTTTTTCGCGCATCCGAGGCTGTTTCGCGCCCACGCCTGCGGCGATACAATCAGTCTATGCACATCCTGCTTTACTCCGCATCCTGGTGCCGCGACTGTCGCGCCATCAAGCGATACCTCGCCGAGCACGGCGTCGAGTACACCGAGATCGACATCGAAGAGACTCCCGGCGCAGCCGAGCTAGTCATCCGTCAGGTCGGCAAGCGCGCCATCCCGCAACTCGTCATCGACGGCGAATGGTTCCAGCCCTACCGCCCCGGCGATGGCCTGCTTTACGACGAACTCGACCAGCGTTTCGGAGTCCGCGCGTAGTTCCTCTGCGCGAATCCAGATTTTTTTCGAGCATTCAGCACGGAAAGGCCAATCCCTTGATCGAGCGTTACACCCTGCCCGCCATGGGCGCCATCTGGAGCGAGGAATCGAAGTACCGCTGCTGGCTTCAGGTTGAATCCGCCGCCAGCCTCGTTCTCGCCGAGTGCGGAGTCATTCCCGCCGATGCGGCCCAGGCCATCGCCACGCGCTCCACCTTCGATCTCGCTCGCATCCAGGCCATCGAAGCCGAGGTTCGCCACGATGTCATCGCCTTCACCACCGCCGTCGCCGAAAGCCTCAAATCCCAGGGCCTCGCCGACGCCTCGCGCTGGCTCCACTACGGACTCACCTCGAACGACATCGTCGATACCGCGCTCGCTCTTCAGGTCAAATCCGCATCCGACCTGATCCGCTCCTCCATCGAAAACTTTCTCGCCGTCCTCCGCCGCCGCGCGCTGGAGTTCCAGCACACGCCCACGATCGGACGCACCCACGGCATCCACGCCGAACCCACCACCTTCGGCCTCAAGCTCCTCAACTGGTACGCAGAGATGCAGCGCAACCTGGCCCGCTTCCACTCCGCCGCCGAAGAGATGCGCGTCGGCAAGCTTTCCGGAGCCGTCGGAACCTTTGGCCATCTCAAGCCCGAACACGAGGAGCGCATCTGCGCCCGTCTCGGCCTCAAACCCGCACCCGTCGCCACTCAGGTCATCCAGCGCGACCGCCACGCCACTTACATCTCCACGCTCGCCGTCCTCGGCTCCACGCTCGACAAAATCGCCGTCGAAGTCCGTCACCTCCAGCGCACCGAGGTCCGCGAAGCCCAGGAGTACTTCAGCGAAAAGCAAAAAGGCTCCTCCGCCATGCCCCACAAGAAAAACCCGATCCTCAGCGAACAGATCAGCGGCCTCGCGCGCATCCTCCGCTCGAACGCGCAGGCGGCGCTCGAAAACGTCGCCCTCTGGCACGAGCGCGACATCTCCCACTCCTCCGTCGAGCGCGTCATCTTCCCCGATTCCACCATCCTCACCCACTACCTGCTCACGCGCATCACCGACCTCATCGACCGCCTGCTCGTCTATCCCGCGCGCATGCTGCGCAACCTCGAAAGCACCGGCGGACTCATCTTCAGCGGCCAGTTGCTGCTCGATCTCGCCGAGGCCGGCATGCTCCGCGAAGACGCCTATCGCCTCGTCCAGAGCCAGGCCATGCGCGCCTGGAAAGAAGACCTCATCTTCCGCGAAGAGGTCGCGCGCGATCCGGAAATCTCCGCATTGCTCACCCCGCAACAGTTGGAGCGAACCTTCGACATGCAGCGCCAGCTCGGCCATGTCGACGCCATCTTCGCCCGCGTGCTCGGCGAATAAGTCTCGCCCACCGCGCGTCAGCGCCGGCAGCTCATCGCCAGCTTTCCAGTCCCGTCAAAACCATCCGGCTCGCGCGCTGTAAGCTGGTAGCTGCAGGACCATTTCTCGCTTTCTCGCAGGTAGCCTTTTGAACCTCACCATCGCCATCACCGGAGCCAGTGGAGCCATATTTGGCCGCCAGCTTCTCGTCGCGCTGGAGGCCGATGATCGCGTAGAAAAAGTTCACTTTCTTGCTTCCGAAAACTCGCTCCGCGTCCTCGCCGAGGAACTCGGCATCGCCGGTCGCCATCAGCTTCTGGAGCGGTTTCTCGGCCACGCCCCGCGGAAGACCATCCAGCACAGCGACTCCGACATCGGCGCGTCCATCGCCAGCGGCAGCCATCCCTCCAGCGGCATGATCGTCCTGCCGTGCAGCATGGGCACGCTCGCCGCCATCGCCAACGGCCTCGCCAACTCACTCATCGCCCGCGCCGCCGACGTCACGCTGAAGGAGCGTCGCCCGCTCCTGCTCTGCGTCCGCGAAACGCCGCTCAATCGCATCCACCTGCGCAACATGCAGCTTGCCGCCGAAGCCGGAGCCGTCATCTTCCCCGTCATTCCGGCGTTTTACAATCGTCCGGCCACGCTCGACGAAATGGTCACGCAGTACGTCTGCCGCGTCCTCGCCCACATCGGCCTGCCCCAGCCCGACGCCTACATCTGGCGCGAAGACGACTGAAGCCGTCGCAAAGCTTGCCTCACCACACGCAGCGTCCACTCTTCCAGCAATCCCTGCCACTCGGCTTCCGCGAACCACCGCGCGTCCGCCGCGTCGCTTGCCGCCTTCAGCTCGCCGCCCGTCACCCGACACAGATAATCCGCCAGCACGTAGTGATACCGCACGCGTCCCACACCGGCTTCGTCGCGATAAATTCGCTCCACAATCTCCACCCGCTCCACTGGCTCAACGCTCAGCCCGGTCTCTTCGCGAACCTCGCGCACCACCGCCATTTCCAGGGTTTCGCCCGCTTCCACCAGCCCGCCCGGAATCGTCCACCGTCCCCGCGCCGGTTCCTTCGCGCGCTCCACCAGCAGAATTGCGCCGTCCTCGCGAAACACAATCCCGCCCACGCCAAGCAGTGGTCGCGCCGGATACTCCCGCGAGTCGATTCCTGTGCTCATTGCGGAATCTGCGTCATCGGCAGTTCAATGGCAAACGTCTGGCTGCCATTCTTCTGCGCATACGCCCACAGCCCGTGAAAATTCTTCCGCAGTCCCGGATGAATCCGCAGCAGCGCCGTCATCACATTCACAGCCTCGGCCCGCGCCGCCACCGGGTCCGCCGTCCCGCTGCCTTCGTAGGTCAGCGCCACATCCGCGCTGTGCAGCGATGTATCCAGATGCACCTCGGTCAGCTTCCAGCTTGGCCCACTCCCGCCCGGCGTCAGCGATAGAATCAGCGGCAGCGACTGCGACGGCGGACTCACCCTCTGCTGCTCCGCATCCAGCTTCTGCAGGTTCGGCGAAGAGAGAAAATTCACCGGCAACAGCAGCCACCGCGCCACCTCATAGCTGAACCAAGCGCTCCAGTTATCCGTCGTCTCTGCTGCCGCGCGCGCCTGCTTCCAATACGCCACGCCATCCCGTCCATCCAGCGCGCCTTCGCGCGCATACAGCCCGCCCAGCTTCCATCCCTGGCTGCCCGGGCCATCAGACAGGATCATCGCCATCTGTCCCGCCAGCGGCGCGCCAATGTAGTCTCCCAGCATCAGCGCATACCGCCCCGGCGGCAGATTCTGCAGATTGATCGTCACCGTAATCGTGTTCTCCGCATTCGTGCAGAAGAACTCCGTATCCTGCGCCGCCTTCTGGTCCGAAGCGTCGAGCAGATAGATCGTCCGCCAGCGCAGCGTCCCACCCGCATACAGCGGATGCGCGCTCATCACCACTCCACGAATCGACTCCCAGTCTCCGCTGATCGCCGGCAACAGCGCCGCATGCACGGCATTCGCATCGCCCGCGGCCACAGCCGCCGCCAGTGGATCGCTGAATGCAATCAGAGATGCCTTATCCGCCGCGTTCATCGATCCCTGCGTCGTGCAACTTGCCGCTCTTGCAAACGGCGCGCTCAGCGCGGTTGCGACCGCAAGGCAAATCAGTGGGGCAATGCGATTCTTCACGTTCAACTGCACTCCTTCGACGACGCTCTTTTCCACGGCGCGCTCAGCAGGGAACTCGTCTTTCCTGCGCACACCCTGAGCGAATACGGAACATTGTTAGTCTAGTACAGTGAGGGTGTGCCGGTTTTCCCAATGCTGAGAGCGAATCCAATTCTGCCCCTGCGCCGCAGTCTGCCGCAATCAGCACTCCAGGCCCTCTGTGCCTGCGTACTGCTGACGATGCTCCTGCCGTTCCTCACCCATTGCCCCGTCGCCTTCGCTCAGTCCACAGCACAACCCTCCACAACCAGTCCATCCGCTCCCGTAAAAACCTCCAGCACCGCAACCACTTCGACAAAATCAACGCACCCCGCCCGGTTGAACCACGCTCGCCATCACCGCGTGAAGCCGCAAAAACCCGCGCCCAAAGAAGCGGCCGCACCGCAGCCCGTCATTCCGCCGCCACCACCCCCGCCGGACTGGCCCGCGCTGAAGCCCGCCAACCCCGCTCAGATTCACTGGGACGGCAAGCAGTTGACCATCGCCGCCAACAACTCCAGCCTGCAGGAGGTGATTGCCTCCATCAGCGCTCAGACCTACGTCCCCGTCACCGGCCTGCAAAGCGACCAGCGGCTTTTTGGAAATTACGGCCCCGGCACGCCGCAGCAGGTGCTCGCGGAACTGCTCGAAGGCTCCGGCTACGACCTGCTTATCATCGACGGCAAATCCGCCGGCATTCCGCAGCGCGTCGAACTGACCAGGCGGGGCAGCGGCTCCATACAGCCTGACCGCCCGTCCTACAATCCGCCTCCGCCCGGCACCCAACCCGTGAATCCCGCGCTCGCCCAACAGATGCTCAATCCGCCCGCACCGCCGCCCGGCGTAGCCCAGCCCGGCATGACTCCGCAGCAGCTCATCCAGCAGCGCATGCAGCAGATGCGCCAGCAGCAAGGCACCGCGCAGCCGCAGCAATAGCTTTCCACCCGAAGTTTGTTTTTCAGCGAACCAAAACCAGATATGCTCTGGAAGGTCGCGGCCAGAAAGCGGCATGGAGAATCAGTATTGTGAGTCATCTTTCATTGCTTTTCTGGC
The DNA here is from genome assembly GCA_021846275.1 of Acidobacteriota bacterium. GTDB lineage: Bacteria > Acidobacteriota > Terriglobia > Terriglobales > Acidobacteriaceae > Acidicapsa. The sequence continues at coordinate 88,436 of JAJZBZ010000001.1, read as the reverse complement.
AGCGAACTCTGCTCTGCGTCTCATGGTTGCTCGCGATTAGCTGGCTCTGGCAGGTCGCCGATCGCTGGCTCCATCGACACGCCGTCCCCGATCTTCACGACCTCCCGCTTCCGCCTGACCAGACCACCGCCGCGCCCCATCTCACCGTCATCGTCCCTGCATGCAACGAGCAGGACGCCATCGAGGCCACGCTGCGCAGCCTCCTTGCCTCGCGCGGCCTCAGCCTTCAAATCCTCGCCGTCGATGACCGCTCCACCGACGCAACAGGCGCGCGCATGGACGCCGTCGCCGCCGAATGGGCTGCGCAACGGTCGGCCGCATCGCAAACTCAATCCGCTCCGCAACACACCCTCGAACTCCTGCGCATCCGCTCGCTCCCGCCCGGCTGGCTCGGCAAGCCCCACGCGCTCGCCATAGCCGCCGAACACGCCCGCGCCGACTGGATTCTCTTCACCGATGGTGACATCGAGTTCTCGCCCGACGCGCTGGCCCGCGCAGTCGCCTTCGCCCAGCGCGAACAGGCCGACCACATGGTCATGATCCCCGACTGGATTGCCGTCAGCCGCGCAGAAACCGCGCTTCAGGGCGCGATGTTCGCGCTCACCGGCTGCGGTCTGCGCTACTGGAAGATCGCCGACCCCAAGGCGCGCGATTTTCTCGGCGTCGGCGCATTCAATCTCTTCCGTCGCAAGAGCTACGAAGCGCTTGGCGGCTTTGCCTCGCTGCGCATGGAGGTGCTCGAAGACGTGCGCATCGGCTGGCGCGTCAAGCAGGAAGGCATGCGTCAGCGCATCGCCTGGGGCCAGGGAATGGTGCGCGTCCGCTGGGCAAACGGCGCCTGGGGCGTCGTCCGCAACCTCGAAAAAAACATCTTCGCGCTCTTCCGCTTCCGCCTGCTACCCGCGCTTGCCGCCTGCGCCGGACTCCTGCTCCACACGCTTCTTCCGCTCGTCGCCATCGTCGTCGGCGGCAGTGCGCGTCCTGCAGGCATCCTCACGTACCTCGCTCTCGCCGCGGCCTATCTGCTCCAGCAGCGCCGCACCCGCGTTCCCGCCGCCTACGTCCTGTTTTTTCCGCTCGCCTCAGTGCTGTTTCTCGTCGCCATGCTGCGTTCCATCAGCCTCACCCTCGCGCGTGGCGGAGTCCTCTGGCGCGGCACCCTCTATCCGCTGCGCGAGCTGCGCGCCGCCGCCGGTCGCCGCTGGTAACACGGCGCAGGCAGCAGCGATGCACTGCCATCCGTGAGACGCAGCCAGCAATCAAACTCAGCAAAATACTGCCAGCGCGAATGCCGGATTACTTCGCCACCGCCGCCGTCGCCCCGCGCTGCACCGTGCTGTAGTTGTTCATGAAGCTGCGCTGCCGCCCATGCGCCGTCAGGTTCGGGTCCAGCACCGGCATCTGATCCGACTGTCCGAAAAACCCCCGCAGCAGCTTCGGATTCGGACGAAACTTCTCCGGGCCACCCGTAAACTGTCGTGCGTTGCTGATCATGATTCCCATCCGCCCATTCATCGGACGAATCACTCCGCGCACCAGCACATTCTGGTTTTGGTATCGCCTCAGCTCGCCCACTTCGCCATGATCGGCATATAGACTCAGCATCAGAAACCGGCACTCCGCATCCGGCATCGACAGCGGGCAAACATCCAGAAACCGCGTCCCATCCTTCAGCTCCACCACGTCATACACATGCGCCGTCACGCACACATCCTTGCCCGCATATTCCGGTGCCTGATCCGTATTGATGCACGGTCGCGCCGTCGCCTGTTTCTTGTGCCCGAACGCAAAAGCCGACGGCAGCACCCACAGCAGCGCAAAGACAGCCAGCCGGGAAGCGCGGTTACGACGGAGGAGGGTCATCGCAAATTCCTCTGGAGCGAACGGAAAACGATTTTCACAAGCCTACCGCGAGAAGAGCCAAACCGCAAGCCTGCGATCTTTCGCCCTTCGGCGCGGTATACTCAGCGGGTCCGGTGAAATCAATTTCAGCCGAAGACTCTCACACGCTCGGGGGCAACCAAATGGCGCGCCGCGCACTCCGCCGCAGGGCATGGCAAACAATTCTCACCTGTCTCCTCGCGACCCTCCTGCCCGCCGCCTCACGCGCCCAATCCGCCGCTCCCGCGCAATCGGCAACCGCTCCGAAATCTGCTCCCAGCCCATCCGTTCCAGGCCTGGTCCTGCCCTATCGCGGAGCCACGCTCGTCCTCCAGCCCTACGCGCCCAACATCCTCCGCGTCACCCTCAGCCTCCAGCGCAATCACGCTCTCGCCGCGCCCGGTTACGGATTCATCGCCCAGCCGGACGCCACCGGCTGGCGACGCACCGACACCGCAGCCGGCCTCGTCTACCGCTCCTCGCGCATGACCGTCACCCTCCCCAAAGGCAAGCCGTGGAAGCCGCTCGTCACACAGACCGACATCGGACGTTTCTTCGGCGGCTCCACTCCGGGCGCAAACATCCTCTTTGACTCCGCCGACGGCAAGCGCCTGCTGACGATGACCGGCTGGGCGCAATCCGTCCCCAACTACAAGGACGGCAACGAAGCCGTTCTCCACGACCGCCGTCCCACCGATCCGGAGTTCTACCAGGTCGCCGCCTATTTCGCCTCGCCCGACGATGAGCACTACTACGGCCTCGGCCAGAATCAGGAGGGCTATCTCGATCATCGCGGCCACACCGTCCAGTGCTGGCACGACTACAACGCAACCGGCGGCCAGAGCGTCTGCGTCCCGTTCCTCATCACCAACAAAGGCTACGGCCTCATCTGGGACAATCCCTCTCAGACCACCATCCGTCCCGGCTTCAACGAACAGACCACCTGGACCTCCCAGGTCGGCAACCGCGTCTCCTTCTTCGTCATCGCCGGCCGCACCACGGACGAGATTTACGCCGGTTACCGCCTGCTCACCGGACCCACTCCGCTGCTGCCCAAGGCCGCCTACGGCTACATCCAGTGCAAACAGCGCTACAGCTCTCAGGCCGAACTGCTCAGCGTCGCCCGCGGCTACCATGATCGCCATCTCCCCGCCGACGTCTTCGTCGTCGACTGGTTTTACTACACGCGCATGGGACAGATGGACTTCGACCCAAAGCTCTGGCCCGATCCCAAAGCCATGAACGACGAGCTGCATGCGATGGGTTATCAGTCCATGATCAGCGTCTGGCCGCGCTTCGTCCCCGGCACTCGCTTCTATGACACCATCCTCCGCCACGGCTGGTTCGAGCACCTCGCCGACGGCACGCCGACGAATGGCCTGCCCTACGACCGCGCCGGCTCCGACATCGACACCACCAACCCCGCCGCCGCACGCTGGTACTGGGACCAGATACGCGACAACATCCTCGCCAAAGGCTTTGACTCCATCTGGCTCGACGAAACCGAACCCGATCTCCCGCCCAACGGCAGTTACTTCCACGCCGGTCCCGGCACCGAATTCTTTAACATCTACCCACTCACCCACACCGCCGCGCTCTACGACGGCTTCCGCCGCGACTTCCCGCAGAAGCGCGCCCTCAGCCTCTCGCGCGACGCCTACCTCGGCATCCAGCGCAACGGCGTCATCGTCTGGTCCTCCGACATCGCACCGACATGGGACACCCTCCGCCGCCAGATCCCCACCGGCCTCGACTTCACCGCCTCCGGCATCGCCAACTGGAGCAACGACACCGGCGGCTGGCAATATCTTCCCGCCGAACACCATCCCGCCCACAAGCCGCTGCTCGATCCCTCCGACGCGCGCGACAACGTCGGCGGCTACGACGACTATCCCGAGCTATACACCCGCTGGTTTGAATACGCCGCTTTCCTGCCCATCTTCCGCAGCCACGGCAGCCGCAGGGAAAACGAGGTCTGGAGCTACGGCAAGCAGGCCGAGCCGATCCTCGAAAAATACCTCCGGCTCCGTTACCAGCTTCTGCCCTATCTCTACTCGCTCGAATACAACACCGCACAGACCGGCGCGCCCATCATGCGCGCTCTCTTCATGGATTTCCCCTCCGATCCCCGCGCCAGCGAAGTCACCGACGAATACATGCTCGGCCCCGCATTCCTCGTCGCGCCCGTCACAGAACAGGGAGCCATCACCCGCCGCGTTTACCTGCCCGCCGGCACCGACTGGTATTTCTTCTGGACCAACCAGCGCGTCCACGGCGGCCAGACCATCACCGTCAGCGCGCCCATTGGCACTCTGCCGCTCTTCGTCCGCGCCGGCTCCATCATCCCCGAGGGCAGTCCTATCCTCAGCACCGCCCAGCCGCAATCCATCGCCCACCTTCGCGTCTACCCCGGCTCCGATGCCGACTTCACGCTCTTCGACGACGACGGAACCTCTTACGCCTACCAGCAGGGCAAGGACCGCATCGCCCAGCTTCACTGGGACGACAAATCCGCCACGCTCACCCACACCGGCGCCAGCTTCTGGACCGGCCCCGACAGCGCCATCGTCGTCGTCGAACATGAGGTCGCACCCGCCAACCGCACGCCCGTTCCACCGCCGCCAGCCATGCAAGCCCAGCCCGGCAACTTCCGCACTCCGCCCCAGCTCGAATCCCAGCCCGGCAGCTCCGTCATGCCGTCCACCCCGCCATCCACCGGACCCAGCGGCAACGGCTCCAGCCACAGCAACCAGCGGTAGCGCGCAGCCAGAAGAAAAACCCGGCAAGCCGCCGCCCCGCTTCGAGCCACAGATTTTTGCCCGCAGTGTCACGACGCCAATGCATCTTTTTGCGTCTAATCCTCCAGTGTGGATCAACTCCTGCGCACGCGGTCGTTCCAAACGAATTCTTGACCGAGGAATCCATTCATTTCCATGACCCCCAAGCGACTCGCATCTCTTCCGGTTGTTCTTTTTTCATCGCTCGTTGCCTGCGCCTCGTCGTCGGCTCAGTCCGCCACGCCACCTGCCGCCAGCCCCGCCGCATCGGCTAAAAAAGCCGCCTTCACCGTTCAGATTCCAGTCACCCTGCGCGACAAAAAAGGTCACCTGCTCACCACCTATCCCGTCGCCGACCTCACCCTCACCGACAACGGCCATCCGCAGTCCATCCAGAGCTTCGACCACCCGCAAAATGAGCCGCTCCGCATCGGCCTGCTCATCGACACCACCAGTGGCCAGCAGGACGCTCTCGCGGACGAACGCGCCGCCTGCGCCCGCTTCGTCGATCAGATGCTTCAGCGTCCCAACACCAAAATCTTCCTGCTCCACTTCGATCACGAGGTCGAACTGCTTCAGGACTTCACCACCTCCGCCCAGAAGCTCCGCACCGAACTCAGCGAAATGTCCACCTCCGCCGACTCCACACAGTCCCAGCAACCCGCCGGACAGGTCGGCACCGTCGGCAAAGCCGCTCCACCCGCCGGTGCCGAGGTCTACGACGCCGTCTATCTCGCCGCCAAAGAACTCTTCGCCCCCGAGCACGGACGCAAGCTTATGGTCATCTTCACCAACGGCTACGACCACAACAGCAAGGTCGGCCTCAACGAAGCCATCGACGCCGCCCAGCGCGCCCAGGTCAGCGTCTTCACCCTGTACGTCAAAAGCCAAGGCCAGCACCAGCCCAACAACGGCCAGAACCAGCGTCCCGGCGGTATGGGCTACCCCGGACGCTTCCCCGGCGGCGGCTATCCCGGCGGCGGCTATCCCGGTGGTGGTTACCCCGGCGGCGGTTATCCGGGTGGAGGCTATCCCGGCGGCAACAACGGCGGCAACAACCGCCGCAACACCCAAACCGGGTACGGCGACGGCAAAAAAACGCTGGAGCAGATCGCCGTCCGCTCCGGTGGGCGCTACTTTGAAGACATCCGCAAGAGCGACTTCGACGATGTCTTTCACCAGATCACCGACGAGCTGAACGCGCAGTTCGCGCTCACCTTCACCCCCACCGATCTCAGCGACGACTCCTTCAGCGACGGCTTCCACAAAATCTCCCTCCGCGCCAAGGACAAGTCCCTCTTCGTCATCACCACCGAGGGATATTTCGAGCCATCCAGCGCCGCAACGGCAACCCGTGCCGGAAAATAGAAAGCGGAGCCACCCGCTCAGCCCACCATTCTCCATGCACGAAGAAACGCCTGTCGATTTCCAAACCGCGCAACCCCACGCCGCGCAGACGGAAGCCGCGCAGCCCGCGCTCGATCCCGCTCAGCTTCGCGCCCTCGCGCTCGAAGCCGGATTCACCGAGGCCGGCCTCGTCCCGCTGCCCATTCCGAGCGCAGAGATCGCGGAAGACCGCCTGGAGCACTTCGTCACCTCCGGCTTCCACGGTCAGATGGACTACCTCGCCCGCCGCAACGACCAGCAGCAACTCGTCCGCGCCAGCCTTGACCGACCCTTCCCCTGGGCGCAGAGCGTCCTGCTCTGCCTCGCCAGCTACCACAGCGATGCGCCCCACTCGCTCGCGCCCTCATCTGCCGACTCCGGCTGGATCGCCCGCTACGCCTGGACCGCTCGCCGCGACCCCGACGGCTCCAGCCGCCCCAGCGACTATCACAAAGTCCTGCTCCGCCGCATGAAGCATATCCAGGCCGCCCTCGCGCGCACGCACGGCGATTTTGAGAGTCGCGCCTACGTTGACACCGGCCCGCTGCTCGAACGCGCCGCCGCTCACGCCGCCGGTCTCGGCTGGGTCGGCAAAAACACCTGCCTCATCCACCCGAAGCATGGCTCCTACACCTTCCTTGCCGCGCTCGTCCTGTCGCTCCCGGTTCAGGACAACGCAGCACCGCTCACCATTCCCGACCGCTGCGGAAGCTGCACCCGCTGCCTCGACGCCTGCCCCACTCATGCGCTCATCGCCCCGCGCCAGATGGACGCCACGCGCTGCATCGCCTACCTCACCATCGAACACCGCGGCCCGATCGACCCCGATCTCAGCGCCGACCTCGGTCGTCAGGTCTTCGGCTGTGACATCTGTCAGGATGTCTGCCCTTGGAACCGCAAAGCGCCCATCGCCCACGACGACCAGCTCGCCCAGCGCGGCGAACTCGTCAACCCCAGCCTCGACTGGCTGGCCAGCCTTGACCAAGCCGCCTTCGAGCGGCTCTTCAACGGCTCCCCCATCCGCCGCACCGGCTTCTGGTCCCTGCGCCGCAACCTCGCCCTCGCAATGGGCAACAGCGGCCTCCGCCGCTACCTCCCCTGGCTGCGGGAGCAACTGCTTCAGGCGCAACTCGACCATCAGCCCGACGCGCAGTCCGATACGCCAGCTTTGCAGCCGACCTCGAAACCCGCTTCGCAGCCAGTCTCAAACGCCCGGAAGGATGGATTTATTCAGGCCGTACAGTGGGCGCTCAACCGCCTGCGCACCGGGGAATCACGCGATTGAGCGACAAGACGGAGCATGCCTGCGGACCCGTCTCGGATGCCGCGCCAGACTCAGTTGCTGCGCCGCACTTCGATCGCGTTCAGCCCCTTCGGTCCCTGCTGCACTTCAAACTCCACGCTCTCGCCCTCATTCAGCGAGCGATACCCATCCGCCAGAATCGCGGAAAAATGCACAAACACATCCTCGCCCGTCGAGCGCTGGATAAACCCGTATCCCTTGGCGCCGTTGAACCACTTCACAATCCCTTGTTCTTTCACGCTGTCTCTCCACTCAGGCTTCAGTACTGCGCCACTTCATGCCGTCACACGCTTGTCCAGCGTCTGCCGCCCGTCTGCGTTTGGGGAAGTCAACGCTCCCGCCCTCGATGCGGCAAAGAGAGTGATGACTTCAGTTCAGATCAGAGTATTCGTGCTCTGGTTATGGCAGGATTCGAGCGAAAATGCAAGAAAAAAATGCACGCATCCCGCAACTCGAAGCGGCCATTCCACTCTGATTCCGCGCGAAAAGGCACGTTTCGCAACCCTGATTTTGATAGCATCCATAGATAGAAGAATTTCCCTCACCCATGAGCACACCCGACGGCTACGAATCGAACAGCAAAGCATCGCTCCTCAGTCCGAGCGCCATCTCCGGCGCAACAGTCGGCTCCGCAAACGCACCTGTGGAATTTCCCGCCGCAATCCCAGCCGCAAACGAACCGTCTCACGTCGTGCGCCGCTTCCACCCCGTCCACGACGGACGCATGCTCGCCAGTTACCTGCTCGACAGCGAGGTCCACACCTTCGCCTTCAGCTTCGCCGCCAACTCCATCCTCTCCTTCATCCCGCTCATCGTCCTGCTGTACACCCTCACCGGCAGCGTCTTCCGCTCGCACATCATGAGCGCCGAAATCGCCGAACTCATCCAATACTTCCTGCCGTCCAACCAGGACTTCGTCGCCCAGAATCTCGCCTCCGTCGCCGCGCGCCACACCGTTCAGCTTGTCTCGCTCCTCATGGTCCTCGTCGCCTGCACCGGCATCTTCCTCCCGCTGGAGGTCGCGCTCAACCGCGCCTGGGGCGTCGTCAAAAGCCGCAACTACATCATGAACCAGCTCGTCGCTCTCGGCCTTGCCGCCTTCATGGTCGTTCTCGGCGTCCTCTGCATCGCGCTCAACGCCGCCGAGCACATGATCCTCACCCTCGTCTTCTTCGGCCACATCGACAACGTCGTCTACCGATTCCTCACCTGGTCCTGGCTCATGCTCACCACCTCCGCCGCCAGCATCGTCTTCTTCTTTTCCATTTACTGGCTCATGCCCAATCGCAAAGTCCCCATCCGACCCGTCCTGCGCACCTCCGTCATCACCGGCCTCATCTGGGTCGCCGCCAAATTCATCTTCGTCGCGCTGCTCCCGCGCCTCGACCTCAAGGCGCTCTACGGCCCGTTCTACGTCTCCGTCGGACTCCTGCTCTGGGCCTACGTCTCCGGCCTGCTGCTCTTCGCCGGCGCGCAACTCAGCGCCGCCCACCTGTCAGAAAATTTCACCCACCCGCGCGACGAACCCACGCCGATCCCATCCATCGCTCCGCCACACGCGTAGCCGCAATCGACCAGATCCCACCCATCTCCAACGGCAAGCTCCGTCGGCTCATTTTCCGTGTACAAACTGAATCAGCTCGCCAATCGTGCAGTGGCCTTCCACCGCATGCCGCAGCGGCTTGTCCTTGATCACCCTATACCGATTCCGCCGCCCATCCTTGGTCACTGTCAGATACCCGGCCGTATTCAGTTCGTCGATAATCCGCTGCACCGCGCGCTCCGTAATCCCCACGGCTATCGCCATCTCGCGCATCCGCATCTCCGGATTCGCCGCAATCAGCAGCAGCACATGCGAGTGGTTGGTCAGAAACGTAAATCCCGCCTTCCCGGCGGGTTTCTGTTTTTCCATGGATACGTTGGACATATCTCCCCTGCGTCCCCGCAGATTTTGCATGCACAAAGCATACATCCGGATCATGGAATCGTGAAATATTTATCCGCAATCGCCACCGGATCCCGACCCACCGGCAGCAACGTAAACAGCGACCGCGTATCCGTCCTCACCGCCGCCACGTCCCCGGACCGCCGATCAATCGCAAACAGCAGATTTCCCCGCGCCGAAAACGTCATCCGATCCGGCCCATCTCCCACATGAATCGAACCCAGACGCCGCCCATCATCAATCCCATACACGGCAATCTGCTGCGACTGCAAACTCGACTCATAGAGCAGGGAATTATCCTCGCTCACCAGCCCAAACTCCGGCATTGACCCAATCAGATACGTCCCACCCACATCATCCGACGAAGTCACCACCTCGCTGATCGAGTTTGACCCCGTGTTCGACACAAACAGCTCGCCCCCATCCGGCTTCAGCGCCAGATACCCCGGCAACTGGCCCACATCCAGCATCGCCTCCAGCGCATCGGCGCGTGCGTAGCTCCGTCCCAGCCGCGCATCCGCCCGCCACGCCAGTTCGACCGCCATCACCTGATGCCCGCGCGAGCACGCCACAAACACCTTCGACGAATCCGGCAGCACCGCCATCGCATCCGCGCCCGCGCACCCGCCCACCTGCGCGCGCACCGCCCATCGCCCGCCCACCGGGTCGGCATTCAGGATTGTCAACTCGTTCCCGGCCACGCTCGCCACCATCACCGACCGCCCATCCGGAGCCACCGTCACACGATCCGGCACGGCGCGCAGCGGCACCTCGGCTGCCAGACGCCGATGCACCAGGTCCAGCACAACCAGGCTTGGCGTCGCACTCGAAATCCCCGCGCTCGCCGCCACATACGCAAACCGATCCTCCGGGTCCAGCGCAAACCCGCGCGGTCCGCGACCCGCAGGGAGGGTCGCCGCCACCCGCTGCGTCTCCGCATTCACCACCGTCAGCGTCCCCGCACGATTGCCCGCGCCCGCCAATCCGTTTTCCGTCGCTCCACTCGCAGGCGATCCGCTGCTCAGCACATACACCTCATTGCGCGTCTTCGCCGCCAGCACCGCAAACGGGTCCGCCGCAACCGCAATCTCGCGATCCAGCCGCAGATTCACCACGTCCAGCGCAGACACCGTCCCGCTGCCCGCGTTCGCCACATACACATACTCGCGATACTTCGCCGGATACGTCGGAAAATCATGCCGCCTGCACCCGGACAGTGCAAGTGAGGCAAGGCAGAGCAGCGCAGCGCACGTCACCCGCGCGCCCGCGCGCCGCGTCGCGGAGTCCTTCGCGCGCATCCGTCTCAGGAGCATCCGTTTCAAGAGCATCCGTTTCAGGACCATGAATGCGCTGCCGTCGTCACCTGAATCCCGCGCGGAACCCGCCGATGGACCACCGGCGCAATCTGCTCGATCTCGTCCATCATCTCCGCAAACTGCTCCGGATAGATCGACTGCGGCCCGTCGGAAAGCGCCTTGTCCGGCTGGTGATGCACCTCGACCAGCACCCCGTCCGCGCCCACCGCCACCGCCGCGCGCGCCATCGGCAACACCTTGTTCCGCTTGCCCGTCCCGTGGCTCGGATCCACCAGAATCGGCAGATGGCTCAGCCGCTGCACCGCCGGCACAATGCTCAGGTCCAGCGTATTTCGCGTATGGTCGGCAAACGTCCTCACCCCGCGCTCGCACAGCGCCACCTGATAATTTCCCTCGCTCAGAATGTACTCCGCCGCCATCAGAAACTCATCCAGCGTCGCGCTCATCCCGCGCTTCAGCAGCACCGGCTTCCGTGACCGTCCCGCGCGCTTCAGCAGCGAAAAATTCTGCATATTCCGCGCGCCAATCTGGATCACGTCCGCAAACTGCTCCACCATCTCCAGGCTCTCGTTGTCAATCGCCTCGGTAATGATCCGCAGCCCCAGCGCCGCGCGAATCTCCGCCATGATCTTCAGCGCGTCCAGCCCCATTCCCTGAAACGCATACGGCGATGTGCGCGGCTTGAACGCGCCTCCGCGAAAGAACTGCGCCCCGCTCGCCGCCACCTGTTCGGCAATGGCAAACGCCTGCTCCCGGCTTTCAATCGAGCACGGACCGGCCACGATCGCCAGATTCGTCCCGCCAATCACCGCATCCGTCCCCGGAAACGTAATGACCGTATTCTCTTCCTTCACGTCGCGGCTCGCCAGCTTATACGGCTTGCTCACGCGGATCACCTCGGCCACGCCAGGCAACTCCTCCAGATTCCCGCGATCCACCTCGCCCTGGTTGCCGGTAATTCCCACAGCCGTCCGCTGCGCTCCCGGCATCGGGTGCGCCTTATATCCAAGTTGTTCAATGTGTTCGCAAACTGCGGCAATTTCCGCCTCAGTCGCCTGCGCTTTCATCACGACCAGCATCTCGGTAGCCTCTGCTCTCAAAGTCTACGCGGACCAGCGGCGAAGAGCAATGCAGTCAGTTATTTTGCGCCAGACGCGGCCGCGTGATGATCCTTCGTGGATGGAAAATCCAGCCGATCCGAAGCTCTCCGGAGATGCTCGCCGGGCGCGGCAGTGCCCGCCTTCGTCCTCACTTCCAGCGGGTCCAGCAGAAAAATTACGGGCAGAATAGCAATACCCAGGAAAGCACTGATAACCAGGACAACAAACATAAGAAGACGCCTCTTTCGAGACAAAATGAATACCACGTTAAACAAGAACACCAGAGTCATACTATTGGCAAGCACTCTGGTGCTGAAATCGAAAAAATATGTGCAAAATTCGTACACAGCCAAACCAGGCCGCTTCCACCAGCAGCCCATCCCGCACGTCAAAGCCTGCCTCAGAGCTTCCGGCTCTGCCTCACCCACACCCCCACAGTCCACAGCAGATACCCAAGCTGGATCACCCACGTCGCCGTAAATCCCGCAACCAGAAACTCGTGTCCCATCGTCCGTTACCTTTCCGCCAGAGCCGCCTGGCTCGCCGCCAATTCAATCCGCTGCTTCCGCCGCTCCACCATCACCCGCACCCCCAGCAGCATCAGCCCCCACACCGCCCACGCCAGCAGATTCCACCCAAACGCCGCCAGCATCACCGGATCCTTGATCCCCGAATCCGGCCCGCCGCCAAACACCGGAGCCGGATGCTGCGTCCTCCACCACCGATTCGCCATATACACAATCGGCACATCCAGCGCGCCAAAGATCGACAGCACCGCCGCCAGCGCCTGCGTCTGCGCCCCCTCGGCAAACCGCCGCAGCAGCAGATAGCTCACATAGATCAGCCACAGAATCAGCGTCGTCGTCAGCCGCGCGTCCCACGTCCACCAGATCCCCCACACAGGCCTCGCCCACAGCGGACCCGTCACCAGCACCACCGAGCAGAAGACCACCCCCACCTCGGCTCCGGCCAGCGCCCACGCGTCGGCAGTCTGAGCACGCTCCGGAGCGCTCCTGCGCCACATCAGATACAGCACCGAAGCCACAAAGCTGATCGCAAAAAACAGAAAGCTCAGCATCGCATTCGGCACATGATAGTAGAAAATCCGCTGCACATCGCCCATCGTGGCCTCCGTCGGAGCCACAAACATCGCCTGGTCAAACCCCCACGCCATCAGCGCCGCCACGCCCAGAAAACCCGCTCCCAGAAGCAGTTTTTTCATCGCCATCCTCGCCCTTCTTTCCTCACTCCCGCCACATCCCAGTCTAGTCCCGCTCACTCCGCATGCAGCACCGTGTCAAACAGCAGCAGGCTCACCGTCATGAAGATCACGTCATAGCCGGCCAGCATCTTCAGCCACAACAGATGCGGATCGCTCCCATCCCCCGTCAGAATCGTCTTCACCGCCAGCACCATCGCCAGCAGCGCCGGCAGAAAGATCGGAAACAGAATCAGCGGCAACAACAACTCCCGATTCCGGCTCCGAATCGACAGCGCCGCAAAGAACGTTCCATTCGCCACCAGCGCCCACGTCCCCAGCGGCACCACCGCCAGCAGCAGCCAACCATCCCCCAGCGGACGCAGGTTATAAAAAATGAAAAACACCGGCGCCAGCAACCCCTGCACCACGCTCACAAACAGAAAATTCGCCAGCACCTTCGCCACAAACATCGCCGAGCCATCCGCCGGCGTCATCCGCAGCGCATCCAGCACATCGTGCCGAATCTCCCGTGTCCACGCCTGATTCAGCGCGCTCACGCTGGCAAACAGCGTCGCCACGCACAACACTCCGCCGGCAATCTCCCGCGAGGCCGCCGCCGTCGGATCAAACGCCATGCTGAACAGCACCACCACCAGCAGCGCAAAAAACAGCATCGCGTTGATCGCCTCGCGCGACCGCCACTCGATCCGCAGATCCTTCCGCAGATGCGTCCCCACCAGCCGAAACCATCCGGCCATCTGCTGTTCCTGCGCCACGCTCGTCATCGCCGAACCACCGTTCCATGCTCCGCTGCGGCGTTCTTGCACAAATCCACCACCACCGCCTCAGCCGCGCGCAGATAATCCTCCGGCTTCAGCAGCATCTGCACCCCGCGCACTCCCGCCGAAACGCTGATCACCTCAAACAACTCCATCGTCTCGTCCACAAACACCGGATACGCCTTCTTCGCGCCAAACACCGTCACCCCGCCGCGAACGTATCCCGTCAGCGGCTGCACATCCTTCAGCGCCGCCATCGTCACCCGTCGCAATCCCGCCGCCCGCGCCAGCTTCCGGAAGTCCAGTTCCCGATCCCCCGGAACCACCGCAAACAGATAGCTCCCGGCCTCATCCGTCGTCAGCAGCGTCTTGAACACCTGTTCCGCAGGCAGTCCGATCTTCCGCGCCACCGTCGTCGCCGTCAGGTCTTCGGGATCGACCTCGTACTCGCGCAGCTCATAGCCCACCCCCAGCGAATCCAGTTGCCGCGCGCCATTCGTCTTCCCGCCGCTCATGCCGCGCTCCCTTCGTTCACAATCTCCCCGCCGCGCATCGTCAGCACGCAATCGGCAATCGGCAGCGCCAGCTCGCGCTGGTGCGTCGTCAACACCACCGTCCGTCCCGGCCGTCGCAGCCCGTCCAGCAGCCGCACCATCTGCCGCGCCGACTCCACATCCATATTCGAAAACGGCTCATCCAGCAGCAGCAGCTCCGGCTGCGCCATCAGCACACGCGCCAGCGAAGCCCGCTGCCGCATCCCCTGCGAATACTGTCCCACCCTGCGCGTCAGCTTCGCGTCCAGTCCCACCTGCCGCAGCGCCTCGTCCGCCGCCAGCGCAAGCCCGCGCGGATACAGCGCGGCAAAATACTCCAGATTCTCCACACCCGTCAGCTCGTCATAGAGCATCGGCGCATGGCTCATATACCCGATCCGTCCGCACGCCTCAGCCGGTGACAGATCGCCAAACATCCTCACCCGTCCATGGCTCGGCGGCAACAGCCCCGCCAGCACACGCAGCAACGTCGATTTGCCCGCGCCATTCTCACCCAGCAGCACGTAACAAAGCCCCGCCTGAAATTCATAATCAATATGCCGCAGCGCCGCAAACGTCCCAAACAGCCGAGAGACATCCACCAGCCGCGCCACCGTTTCCCTGGAACGCTGTCCCTGCCCAGTCGCCGTTTCGCTCGCCGTCTCGCTCATCCGCGCGTCAGTTCAGCGGCCTGCGCCGCTCACCCCGCTGCCCGCCGCACTGCCACCAACGCCACCCGGCCCGTCATTGGCGGCCATCTTCGCGCCCGCCGCACTTTGCTGTGGCCCTGCCGGCGCATACTTCGACGCGCACTTGGCCTGCAACTGCGTCGCGTGAAACACCCCATCCTCGCCCATCGTTCCAATCGCCAGCGCCTGTGCATCATTCTTGAACGTATCCGGCGGCGGCTCCGACCCGCGATAATCCACCGTGATCTGCTTCGGATTCTCCTGCGCCTTCGGATTGTGGCTCTCAAACTCCGTCAGCACAAACCGCACATTCGGACCATCCTGCCGGATCGTATCCGGCTTCACAAATCCCTCCACGCGAAGATCGCTCGAGTACGCCTTCGCGCCCATCTTCTGCATCTCGGCAATCGTCACGTAATAGCTCTTCGCCGAGGCCTGTCCCGTATACGCCAGATACCCGATCGTTCCCAGCACCACCGCCACGGCAATCCCGATCCTCAGCGACTTCCGATTCATCCCGGCCATCTCCACTCCTGCACGCAAGCCGGTAACATCACGGCCCGAGTCAACACCTGTCCTCAGTCTATGAGCGCGCGCCCGCAAGGTCAACGAATCCATCCACCAAAAGATGTGCCCTGTGACCGCCATCACACCGCCATTCCACCGCCCGAACATCCGCCAGAATTCACCCTCCCTTCATGCACCGTTCCCATCCCCGCGCCGTTTCTCTGCTACCGTGTTCGGTATGAAGTTCTCGCCCACTTTCCCGCTGCTCGCGCTCACCGTCCTGTCCGCCGTCCCAGCCGCCATCGCGCAGTCTCCTCTCACCATCCCGCTCCCCACCAGCAAACAGCTCCACCTGCCCGAGCCGGGCGCGCCGCAATCCCTCAACAGCCTGCCCATGGCCGCCGCCTGGTCGCCCGACCATCGCTACCTCGCGCTCGTCAACGCCGGCTTCGGCACGCTCGAATCCGGCTACGACCAATCCCTCGCCATCCTCGACACCGCCACAGGCAAAGTCGCCGATTTCCCCCAGCCCTTCACCGCGCTCGGCGCCGCACAGACGCTCTACTCCGGCATCGCCTTCAGCACGGACGGCTCCCATCTCTACGTCACCGTCGATTCGCTCAGCGCCCCCACCGGCGGCCAGCCCGACGGCCAGTCGGACCACATGGGCAACGGCATCCTCGTCTACCGCTTCCGCTCCGGCGCGCCGCAGTTTGACCACCTCATTCCCATCGGCCTCCAGCCGCTCCCACCAGGCGCTCACCAGAACCAGTTCGGCGCGCCCATCCCAGCCAACAAAGCCATCCCCGCGCCCGCCGGCATCGCCATCGTCCCCGCTCACGACGGCCAGCCCGAACAACTCCTCGTCGCCGACAACTTCTCCGACGACGTGCTCCTCATCGACCCCGCCCGCGCGACCATCCTCCACCGCTTCGATCTTTCCGCGCCGCCGTCCGCGCCCAACGCCACCGTCACCGTCCCATCCACCTACCCCGTCGCCGTCCTCGCCGACTCCGCCAGCCACTTCGCCTACGTCGCGCTCTGGAACGCCTCCGCCGTCGCGCGCCTCGACCTCGCCCGCAACACCGTCGTCCAAACCCTCCCGCTGCTCCCGCCCGTCCATCC
Source organism: Acidobacteriota bacterium (assembly GCA_021846275.1). GTDB lineage: Bacteria > Acidobacteriota > Terriglobia > Terriglobales > Acidobacteriaceae > Acidicapsa. The sequence continues at coordinate 71,894 of JAJZBZ010000001.1, read as the reverse complement.
CGTTGAACCCGGCTCCCATCCCGCCGCGCTCGCGCTCTCGCCCGACAACCACCTGCTCTACGTCGCGCTCGCCAACCGCGACGCCGTCGCCGTCGTCCGCCTCGCACCAGCAGCCATGCAGCTCGCCGCCACGCTCACCACCCGCCTGCCCGCCCAGCATTTCTTCGGAGCCATGCCCGACGCGCTCGCGCTCTCCGCCGACGGCAGCCGCCTCTACGCCGCCAACACCGGCTCGGACGCCGTCGCCGTCCTCAACGCCCGCCCAGCCACAAACACCGCCGCCGCCAGCCCGTCATCCGCCCCGCTCGGCTTCATCCCCACCGACTGGTATCCCACAGCGCTCGCCATCCGCGGCAATCATCTCTACATCGCCACCGCCAAAGGGCAGGGAACTGGCCCCAACGCCACTCCGCCGCAGATTCCCGACTCCGTCACCGGACCCGGCATCAACCGTCTCCGCCATCGCCCCGCAGCCAAAGGCACCTACATCGCCACCCTGCTCCACGGCTCACTCGCCTCCATCGATCTCGCCCACATCGACCTCTCCGCGCTCACCCGCCAGGCCATCGCCGACAACCGCATCGCCGCCCCACAGCCCACGCTTCACTTCGCAGCCGGCACAAACCCCATCCGCCACGTCATCTACATCATCCGTGAAAACCGCACCTACGATCAGGATCTCGGCGACCTCAGCCTCAACGGCCAGCCCGTCGGCAACGGCGACCCCGCGCTCACCATTTACGGCGCGTCCATCACTCCCAACCTCCACAAACTCGCCCTCCAGTTCGGCGTCCTCGACAACTTCTACGACTCCGGCGAAGTCTCCGGCGACGGCCACGTCTGGTCCACCGCCGCCATCACCAGCGACTACACCGAAAAAACCTGGCAGCAAAGCTATCGTGGCCGCGAGCGCCCCTACGACTACGAAGGCGTCGTCGAACAGGGCTATCCGCTCCTTGAAAAAATCCCCGACATCGACGAACCCGACAGCGGCTACCTCTGGACCGACCTCGCCCGCCATCACGTCTCGCTGTATCACTTCGGCGAATTCATCTCCACCAAATTCTGCGACGACTCCGGCGAAGCCCCCAAAGACCCATCCCCGCTCAACGGCACGCCCGAGCCGCGCCCCGAACACTGCGACCACCCCGCCATCCTGCCCGGCTCACCCATCCCGGCCCGCTACGGCGGCGGCCGCAGCCCCTACCCGTGGAAGATTCCGCTCATCTACCGGAACGTCGCCACCAAGCCCGAACTTCAGGGCCACTTCGATCCCGACTACGCTGACTTCAACCTCAGCTTCCCTGACCAGCTTCGCTTTGAAGAGTTCGCCAGCCACTTCCGCCACTGGGTCGCCACGCGCCAGTCCACCGGCCACGACCCGATGCCAGCCTTCGTCATGCTCCGTTTCCCCAACGACCACACCGCCGGAACCACTCCCGGCATGCCCACCCCGCGCGCCTCCGTCGCTGACAACGACCTCGCCGTCGGTCGCACCGTCGAAGCCATCAGCCACAGCCCCTACTGGAACGACACCGCCATCTTCGTCCTCGAAGACGACGCCCAGGACGGTGCCGACCACGTCGATGCACATCGCAGCCTCGCCCTCGTCATCAGCAAATACTCCCCGCGCCAGTCGCAGCCCGTCGTCGATTCCCACTTCTACACCACCGTCAGCGTCCTGCGCACCATGGAAGAGCTGCTCGGCGTTCCGCCCATGAACAACAACGACGCATACGCGCCCGCCATCGCGCCGCTCTTTACCGGCACCGGCAACCAGCCCGCCTACACCGCCGACACCTCCAACCGCGACAACGGCCTCATCTACACCGCCAACACCCGCCGCTCGCCCGGCGCGCGCGCGTCCAGCAAAATGGACTTCACCCACGAGGACCGCGCCAATCCCTACCAGCTCAACGTCATCCTCTGGCGCGACGCCCGCGGCAACACCCCGCTCCCGCCTCAGCTTCGCGACTCCACGCCGGAAAACGCAACAGCCGCCCCGCGCGACACCGACGATTAATTCCCGTTCGTGAATGCGCTGCCGCAAACGCAGAAGCGGCTGAGTGAATCCCCGCGCACGGAAATCCCACTCAGCCGCTTCTTGCCTAAGCCGCTGAAACCTCACATCCTCCGCTACTGCGCCGTCTGCAACAGCCGCGCCGCCCGTTCCATCGCCGCCGTCAGCACCTTGAGCTGCTCCGCCGCCACAGCCGTCTTGCCCGCGTCCAGCGCCTCATTCACCCCCGGAATATCCACCGCCGAATACCCCGTATACTCACCCGGCGCATAGATCGTGTGCTTGTACCACGGTCGATTCGGCAATCCCGCCCGGCTCAGAAACGCCGTCTCCACCCCACGCAGCGACTGGTTCAGCGCCGCAGGATCCGCCGGTGGATTCATCTCCACCTTCATCGCCTGCTCCGCCGCCGCCGTAAACTGCCCGGCCGCAGCAAGCGCCGGGCCAAAATCCAGCGTCTTCGCGCTCGACTTCGCCTGTGCGTCCTTCAGATACTCCGTCAGCTCCTTGCCATAGGTCACATAATCCAGCGGCAGCACGTCGGCATCAGCCATGTGCAGCGCCTCCAGGCCAAAGACTCGCGCCATCTCCTGCAAATACACAAAATGCGGATCAGCATTCATCGTGTACCACGCATAGTTGTCAAACACCGAGTGATACACCCCATACGCGCCCTGCGACCCTATATCCGTCGAAGGCACGCCCAGGTGTTGCAGAAACGGCGTGAAATCCGATCCCGATCCCAGGTCGCCCACCGGAGCCACCGCCTCGCCCTTCGCCGCCGCAGCCTCATGCGAGCTGCGCGAACTCCACTGCGAATACACGCTTCCACCCGCCGGACTCGCAACCTCCTTCGTCAGCTCCCGCAGAAACATCTTCAGCGAAGGCACCGCGTCCGCCGAAAAATTCGGCCCCGCCACCGCCACGTCCACATTGAAGTACGCCACCGCCTTCTGCAACGCTGCCGCATTCTGCTCCGCCCACTCCGTCGAGCCGATCAGCCCTTCTTCTTCCGCGTCCCAGCTCGCGAACACAATCGTCCGCTTCGGTCGCCAACCCTTGCTCATCAGCACGCCAATCCCGCGCACCGCCTCCAGCATCGAAGCCGTCCCGCTGTTCGGGTCCACCGCTCCATACACCCACGCATCGCGATGATTCCCCAGCACCACCCACGCATCCGGCTGCTCCGTCCCTTTCACCCGGCCAATCACGTCCCAGATGGTTCGGATCTTGTAATCCTGATCCGAAACCATATGCACCGTCACTCCGCTCCCGCCCACGTGATAGTGAAACGGCAGCGCGCCTTGCCAGCTCGTCGGAACCGGGTCGCCCGTCAGCGCGCGCAGAATCGGCTCCGCATCGTGATAGCTGATCGGAATCGCCGGAATCGTCGGCTGATTTCCCGTCTTCATCGGGTCCATCCGCGCCGAATCCGGCAAATCCACCGTCGAAGCCACGCCCGGCGTCTGCGGATCGCCCGGATACTTGAACAGATACTGCACCGACCCGCGCTGCACGCCCGTCGCCGGCCGCCACGGCCCATGCGGATAGACATCGCCCTGGTAATACCCGTCGTCGCGCGGGTCGGAATAGATCAGCACTCCCGCCGCCCCGCGCTGCTGCGCAATATACACCTTCACCCCGCGAAAATTCCCGCCATACCGCGCCAGCACAATCTTCCCGTGCAGGTCCACATGCTCTGCCGCCAGCCGATCATAATCCGCCAGCGTCCCATAATTCGCATACACCACTTCGCCCGTCACGTCCCCCGACGCCGACGACCCATTGAACGGCATCACCACCTTCGGATTGTCGTCATATGGATCGCCCGCCACATGCTCCGGCGTCGGCCCCGTCGCCAACAGTTTTCCGTCATCCGTCTTCGCCTCGAAACTCACCTTCCGCGGCTGGTTCATCAGCACCCGATACGGCACAATCTCCGTCTCCAGTCCCGCCGCGCGAAACTTCGCCGCCACAAACTGCGCCGTCTTCAAATCCTCCGGCGAACTCGCCAGATGCGGCTCCGCCGTCAGAGTCTTCAGGTCCGCGCCCGCCAGCTTCGCATCCGGCACCGCCAGAAACTCCTCATCCAGCCGCGCCTCCGCCGCCGCATCTTTGTATCCGAACAACTGCTTCGGCGCGCTCTGCGCCATCCCCGCCACCGGCATCATCGCCAGCACAACACCCAACCAGATCTTCCGCTGCATCCCCGCTCCTCGCCTGCTGATTTCTATGGCTTGCATCCTATCACCCGGCCAGCCAATCCACCACGCAAATTCCACCCCGCCCAGCCAGCCGCCAGCCCGGCCGCCAAAAACGCTACACTAACCTAGGAATCCCACCCCATGTCCGCCTTCACCCAGATCCGCACCACCCTCGAAATGATCAAGTGGGAGCACTCCATCTTCGCGCTCCCCTTCGCGCTCACCGGAGCCATCCTCGCCGCCCGTGGCCTGCCCTCACTCCACGCGACATTGTGGATCATCGTCGCCATGGTCACCGCCCGCTCCGCCGCCATGGCCTTCAACCGCTGGGCCGACGCCTCGCTCGACGCCGCCAACCCCCGCACACGCACCCGCGCCATCCCCGCCGGACTGCTCTCCCCCGGCTACGTCCTCGCCTTCACGGTCGTCATGGCCGCCTTGTTCCTGCTCGCCTGCTCGCAGCTCAACCGCCTCACGCTCCTGCTCTCGCCCGTCGTTCTGCTCGTCCTCTTCGGTTACTCCTACACCAAGCGCTGGTCGCGCCTCAGCCATCTCGTCCTCGGCCTCTCGCTCGGCATCGCACCCTCCGCCGCCTGGATCGCCGTCCGCGGCTCGCTCTCTCCGCGCATCACCCTGCTCACCCTCATCGTCCTGCTCTGGACCGCCGGCTTCGACATCCTCTACGCCTGCCAGGACTACGACCACGACCGCCTGTCCGGACTCCACAGCATCCCGCAGTCGCTCGGCCTCGTCGCCGCCTTCCGCATCGCCCGCGCCTTCCACGTCGCCGTCGTCCTCGCGCTCGTCGTCTTCGCCGCACTCTTTCACTTCGCCTGGCCCGGCAATCTCGGCGTCGCCCTCGTCGCCGCACTGCTCACCTACGAACACCGCCTCGTCTCACCCAACGACCTCACCCGCCTCAACGCCGCCTTCTTCACCATGAACGGCATCATCGCCAGCGTCTTCTTCCTCGCCACCGCCGCCGACCTCGCCCTCAAAAAAATCTCCTGAATCAGGTCCGCGCCCCGTCGCGCTCACCCGTCGTCGGCGCAAAACCCGGTATGATGGAGAGTTGCTCCGCAGCATTCCATCGCACACGCATTGCAGTCATTCAGGAGACCTCGTGCCTCTCGTAGCCATACAGGGTGAAATCGGCGCCTTCAGCCACGAAGCCGCCACCCGTCTCGTCGCCGAGGCGACCGTCGTCCCCTGCGCGCTCTCCGCCGACGTCTTCGCCGCGCTTGCCGAGGGCCGCGTCGATGCCGCCGTCGTCCCCATCGAAAACAGCCTCGCCGGCTCCGTCATCGAGCACTTCGACCTTCTGCTCCGCCACGATCTCGTCATCCTCGCCGAGTCGCTCCTGCGCATCCGCCACAATCTCATCGCCCTGCCCGGCGTCCAGCTCGCCGACGTTCGCACCGTCCACTCCCATCCCGTCGCGCTCGCTCAGTGCCGTCGCTTCTTCGCCGCCCACACCACCCTCCGCGCCAGCGCCTTCTATGACACCGCCGGCAGCGTCAAGCATCTCGTCGAAACCAACAACCGCTCCGCCGCCGCCATCGCCAGCCGCCACGCGGCCCGCGAATACGGAGCCGAAATCCTCGCCGCCGACATCGAAGACAACCCCGAAAACTACACCCGCTTCTTCCTGCTCCGCCGCCGTGCTGACGCCCAGCCCGTCGCCGACCCGAACAAACTGAGCCTCGCCTTTTCCGTCGAAAATCGTCCCGGCTCGCTCGTCGCCGCCCTTCAGAAGATCGCCGAGCAGGGAACCAATCTCACCAAAATCGAGTCCCGGCCCGTCCACGGCAGCCCCTGGGAATACATCTTCTACGTCGATTGCCAGCTCTCCCACCCCGACGCCGCCGATCAGGTCCGCTCCGCGCTCCATCCCCACTGCGCCATGGTCCGCGAACTCGGTCGCTACCGTGAAGCTCCTCAGTCCTGATTCGATTCCCACCCCGCACAATCCCTCTCAAGCCCATCCGCCCCGCGCCGATAACCTCAGCGGACGCATAAACCTGTCATGAATCTTCGCCAACCCCATCCCCGTCGGAACATTTCCCCACCAATTCCGTATCGCCGTCTCAGCGTCTGTCGCCGCGCCACACGCCAGACACCGCATTCCAGATTCCCCAGCCCGAAATCGGATTTTGCAACTTTCGCGTAGTTAAAAGTGTCTAATGAGAAAAGCTGATACGAGGACACTCAATGTTTAACATCGCCGGCAACAAACAACCCGACCGTTCCGATCCCCGATCTTCACCCGACGCCGGTTCCAGGTCCTATCCCGTTCTTCCCGTTCGAGATACCGTCCTCTTTCCCCACGCCGTCCTGCCTCTCACCGTAGGCCGCGAAAGCTCCATCCAGCTCATCGAATCCCTCGGCGAACAGCGCACCATCGTCGTCGTCGCCCAGCGCGACCCCCGCGTCGACACTCCCGCGCCCGAGGAACTCCACGAATGGGGAACCCTCGCCATCGTCCACAAAGTCGTCAAAATGCCCAACCAGAGCCGCTTCGTCTTCACCGAAGGCACCGAGCGCGTTCGCCTCCGGCGTTTCGTCCAGACCGAGCCATTCTTCGTCGCCCAGGTCGAGTCCATCCCCGACTCCGTGCCCGAATCTCCCGATGCCGTCCCCGCGCTTGAGGCTCTCCAGCGCAACGCCGTCGCCCAGTTCCAACAGATCGTCTCCGCCTCGCCCACGCTCTCTGACGAGCTGCAAACCATCGCCTCCAACATCGACGAACCCGGCCGCCTCGCCGACTTCATCGCCGCCTCGCTGCCATTCCTCACCACCGCCGACAAACAGGGCCTGCTCGAACGCGACGACATCTCCGCGCGCCTCGAACTCCTCAACCAGCTTCTCGCCAAGGAACTCGAAGTCCAGCAGCTTCGCACCAAAATCCAAAGCGAAGTCCAGGACCAGGTCCAGCAATCCCAGCGCGAATACTACCTCCGCGAGCAGCTCAAAGCCATCCAGAAAGAACTCGGCGACACCGACGACGGCCAGCGCGACATCGAAGAGCTGCGCCAGAAAATCGACTCCGCCGGCATGCCCAACGACGTTCACAAAGAGGCCACCAGGGAACTCAACCGCCTCGCCCACATGTCCCCCATGGCCGCTGACACCGCCATGCTCCGCAACTACGTCGAGTGGCTCGCCGCGCTCCCCTGGAACAAAAGCACCGGCACCACCATCGACATCGCCCACGCCCGCGAAATCCTCGAAGCCGACCACTACGGCCTCACCAAGGTCAAGGACCGCATCCTCGACTACCTCAGCGTCCTCCAGCTCAAGCCCGACATGAAAGGCCCCATCCTCTGCTTCGTCGGACCTCCAGGCGTCGGCAAAACCTCCCTCGGTCGTTCCATCGCCCGCGCGCTCGGACGCAAATTCCAGCGCGTCTCCCTCGGCGGCATGCACGACGAAGCCGAGATCCGCGGCCATCGCCGCACCTACGTCGGCGCGCTCCCCGGCCAGATAATGCAATCCATCCGCCGCGCCGAAGTCAACGACCCCGTCCTCATGCTCGACGAGATCGACAAACTCGGTCGCGACTTCCGTGGCGACCCCTCATCCGCGCTGCTCGAAACCCTCGATCCCGAGCAGAACGCCACCTTCCGCGACAACTACCTCGACGTCCCTTTCAATCTCTCCAGGGTGCTCTTCATCTGCACCGCCAACATGCTCGACCCCATCCCCGAGCCGCTTCTCGACCGCATGGAGATCATTCCGCTCCAGGGCTACAGCGAAGAGGAAAAAGTCCACATCGCCTTCAACTACCTCATCCCGCGCCAGATCGAAGCCAACGGCCTCCGCGGCGACCAGATCGAATTCCCCGACGAATCCCTGCGCCACATCGTCCGCCATTACACCCGCGAGGCCGGCGTCCGCAAACTCGAACAGGTCATCGGCACCGTCTGCCGCAAGCAGGCCCGCCGCATCGTCGAAGGCCACGACGAAACCCTCACCATCACCCCGGAAATCCTCCTGCAATTCCTCGGCGGCCAACAGGTTCGCGTCGACAGCGAAATCTTCCAGCGCACCCAGCGCGCCGGCGTCGCCGTCGGCCTCGCCTGGACCGCCGCCGGCGGCGATGTCCTCTTCGTCGAAGCCAACAAAATGAAGGGCAAGGGCGGATTCACCATGACCGGCCAGATCGGCGACGTCATGCAGGAGTCCATGCAGGCCGCCCTCACCTGGGTCCGTTCCAACTCCGCCTTCGTCGGCATCGATGAGGACTTCACCACCGCCACCGATCTCCACATCCACGTTCCCGCCGGAGCCATCCCCAAGGACGGACCCTCCGCCGGCGTCACCATGGTCACCACCCTCGTCTCCCTGCTCACCAACACCCCGGTCCGTCCCTTCACCGCCATGACCGGCGAAATCACCCTCAGCGGCAACGTCCTGCCCGTCGGCGGCATCAAGGAAAAATTCCTCGCCGCACGCCGCGCCGGCGTCCAACACATCGTCCTGCCCGCCGAAAACCGCCAGAACGTCGAAGAAGACCTCACACCGGCCCAGTTGGAAAGCGTCACCATCCACTACGTCAGCCGCATCGAAGAAGTCCTCGCCGCCGCCCTGCCGCTCGTCTTCGCCCAACCCGGCAACCGCGCCAAACGAACCCAACCCACCCAACCCGCCGCCCTCGCATAAACCGCAACCGAAGCCTTTGCCGTTGTCTTCGCTTTTCTTGTTCTCATTCCCGCAGGGAATCTGTTTTTAAGTCGTCAGTCGTCAGTCGTCAGTCGTCAGCCGTCAGTCGTCAGCAAAGCCCTTGCCGTTGCTTTTGCCCTTGCATTTTTGTTGTCATTCCCGCAGGGAATCTGCTTTTCCAATCGTCCTCAACTACAGCCCACCCGCGACCAACGGAAGCGCCACAAAAGTCCGTGGCGCGCAAAGCGCGCGTCTGCTGCATGCAATGCCCTGACGACTGACCACTCATAACCACCCCAGCCTTCTGAGAGAATCAACTTCAGAGGCCCACCCCAATGACCACCGACGAAGATTTCCTCCGCCGCGCCATCGCGCTCGCCGTCCACAACGTTGAAACCGGCTCCGGCGGCCCATTCGCCGCCGTCATCGTCCGTGACGGCGCGCTCATCGGCGAGGGCGCAAACTCCGTCACGCGCACCTCTGACCCCACGGCTCACGGCGAAGTCAACGCCATCCGCGACGCCTGCCGCCGCCTGAACACCTTCACCCTCGCCCGCTCCACGCTCTACACAAGCTGTGAACCCTGTCCCATGTGCCTCGCCGCCTGCTACTGGGCGGGAATCGAGCGCGTCGTCTGCGGAGCCACCCAACACGCCGCCGCCGCCGCCGGATTCGGCGACCAGGCGCTCTACCGCGAGTTCACCCTTCCATCCTCAGCCCGCGCCCTGCCCGTCCGCTCCATCCTCGCCCACGAAGCGGAAGCCGCCTTCACCGCCTGGCGCCAATCCGAAAACCGCATCCCTTACGGCACCCCCTATCCCCACTAGTGCCATTCGCTGTTGTTCCTGCTCTGCCTCTGCTCTTGTTCTTGCCTTTGCTGTTGCCCTTGCTCCTTTGTTGTCATTCCCGCAGGGAATCTGCTTCTGCCTTTGCTTTTGCTTTTCCGTCACCCTCCACCGCCCATCCCTGACGACTGACCCCTGACAACTTACCCCTGACGACTCATCCCGTGGCATGCAATTATTCATCTCTGTGCCATACTGTCCTTCAGTCACCCGGCCAGCGCACCGGCACAGCGTTCCGGCACGGACGCGAATAATTACCAACCAGTAATCATTTCGCTAACTTTTCGTTGGCAAGAAAATTAATACCACCCCCCCCTGGGGGGTAACCGGGTTAATAGCAAATCAGTAACCCGCAAAAAAACAACTTAAACTATTCATAAATTGAATGTTGCGTCGCTTTTTTACAAACGCTTCTTCACCAGACCAATGGCGACTGCTCCAAGGCAGCCTGCATTTCCGCTGCCAGACGCTCCTGCGCAGCCTCGTTCAGCTTCTCGCCGCTCTGCGTCAGATAGAAGACATCAATCGCCGTTTCGCCTTCCGTGTCGATCAGCGCAACCTCGATATTGCAGCCAATCTCATGCAGCACCAGGGCAATCCGCCGCAGCAGTCCCGGCGAATCCGGCGCAACCACCTGCAACAGCGTCGAGTGCTGCGACGAGGCCGTGTCGAAGCTCAGCCTCGGAGCCGTCGCCACCTTGGCCGGTCCGCCGCGCAGCGAGTTCCGGCGGCTGGCCAGCAGTTGTTCCACAGCAACGCGCTGCATCAGCACGTCTCTCAGATTCTGGAGGAATCGATCCTTCTCGCCTGGATTCAACTCGAATGTCCGAAACGCATCCGTGAAGTGGAAGCTGTCCACGATCACGCCCGCCGAGTTGGCAAAGGCATCGGCCTTCACGATGTTCATGCCCCACGCCGCCAGCGCGCCGGCCACGTCGGCAAACAGCCTGCTGCGGTCCCGCGCGATCACCGTCAGCTCAAACAGTTGCCGATGCGGCCTCAGTTCCAGTTGCACTGGATCCTCATCCAGATGCGTCGTCATCAGGAAGTGATTGCGAATCTGCTCCGGCATCCGGGTTTGCAGATACCGCTGCGGCAATCCCTCCAGAAACTGCCGAACCGCTTCTGCCCTGTGCGTCTTGCCGGTCTGCTTCCGACCGTCCGCGTCCGGAACACCGACGGCAATCGGCAGCATCGCCCCGATCCGATACAGCAGCGTCGGGTCCAGATCCGCGTGATAGCGCTCCTCGTCCACCGAGCGATCCATGAAGTTCGCCGTGGACATGTAGAGCTGCCACAGATTCTCCGCCTTCCACGGCGTCAGCGCGTCCGGATGCACCGCCTTGATGTCGGCATAGGTCATCAGCGTCAGCGCGCGCAGCAGTTGCGGACTGCCCACTTTTTCGGCCAGCATACGCTGATTATCCGGGTCAAAAATATCCCGGCGCAGCGCGCTCGACATCTCCAGATGCATCCGAATCAGCTTGCGAACCGTCTCGCGCTCCTCGGCGTCAAAGTCCAGCCGCGCCAGAAAGCTCTGCGAAAGTTCCACCGACAACACCGTGTGGTCGCCCGTCCGCCGCGCCTTGCCCGTGTCATGCAGCAGCAGCGCCAGCAGCAGCAGGTCCAGCCGCTCCAGCTCCGGCAACAGCGTCCCCAGCCGCTGCTCGTAGTCATGCACCGGCCGTCGCAGCGCCTGCACATTGTCAATTGTCAGGAACGTATGCTCGTCCACCGTGTAACGGTGATAGCTGTCCCGAATCACCAGCGCATCGATCCCGTGAAACTCCGGCAGCAGCATCTCCAGCACGCCCAGCGCGTGCATCGTGCGCAGCGCATGCGCCGCATGCGGCCCCATCAGCACCTCGCGCAGGCAGTTCCACAGATACGGACCCTCAGGCAGGTGAATCGCCAGCACCGGCAGCGCATCCGTAATCCGATCCTCCGCCGCCTGGCTCAGCGTATAGCCATGATTGGCCATCAGCGCGAAGATGCGCAGAATGCTGTCTGAATCCTGAATCTGCGAGAGCACGTTCGTCACGTCCACGCGCCCCTGGTCGAGACAAAAATCCGTGCCCGCAATCGGCTGCTTGCGTCGCCGGAACTGCTTGTAGAAGCTCACCGGCGCGGGCACCTGCTCCATCAGCAGAATCGCCCGCCGGTACACCGTCCGCGCATGGCGATAATAGGTGCGCATCCAGTACGCCGGATCCGCCGATCCCCGCGTCTCCAGCCCCACCGAACCGGCCGCCGCCTCATCCTGCGACTGCCAGTCCAGCGTATTGTCATCGCGCTTGTGGCGGAAGTGAAGAAAACATCGCGTCGCCGCCAGAAAATCGAAAGCCGCGTTGCTGTCACCCTCGGTGGCCTGCGCTCCGCCGCGTTCATTGCGCATCCGTGGCCACTGCTTCGTTTCCTTCAGGTGAAAGAGCAGCGCAAACCACGGTGCCAGATGGAAATCGCGCAGTCCGCCGGGACCATCCTTCAGATTCGGTTCCAGATGAAAGATCGTATTCCCGAACTTCGCGTGTCGCGCCCGCGCAATCTCGCCCAGCTTCTGCGTGATCGTGTTCCAGTCGCTCAGCAGCACGCCGGGAAAAACCTCCTGTCGCAGCTTCAGAAACAGCGGAAAATCTCCGCTCAGAAAGCGATGGTCAAATGTGGCCAGCGTAAACTCCAGATTGTCGCGGTCAAACCGGCTGCATTCCTTAACGGTGCGATAGGCCGGGCTTGCCCGCAGTCCAATGTCCCACATCGCCTGATGCACCGTCCGCGCCACGGTGCGCGCTCGCTTCTCCACCTCATCGTTGGCAAAAGCGAAAAGTATATCCACATCCGAGCAGGGGAAAAGGTCTTTGCGCCCATAACCGCCCAGCGCCAGCAGCGAAACGCCAGTCATCATTTCCTGTCCGCTCGCGCGCTTCCACAGCTCCGTCACAATGGAGTCCACCATCGTCGTCCTGCGCCGAATCGCCGCGGTCCCGTCGCCTGTCCGTTCATAGGTCAGGCGCAGTTGCTCGCTCTCCCGCGCATACCGTTCCTTGATGTCGTCAAACGCCAGCTGTGTGGATTCCATCCGGGCAGTCTGTCTCTTTTGTACAGGTGGAGTGGACCGAGTCTTGCACTCAGAATAAGCGATCCTGCGCAACATGCAATCGCATTGTGCGAGGGCGGCGGCAGGAATCACTCACTCGCACACCGGCAGCGGGTGCTCCAGCCCCAGAATCCATCCTTCGATGCGGCGAATCTTCTCGTCCCGCGGCTCCATCCGGCCGCCATAGTCGTGCAGCGAAGCCAGCATGCCGAACAATCCGATGGTGGCGTCCATCGCATCGTCGTTCTCGTCGCGTCGATTCACATCCTCCAGGTTGCTCTCCGTGAACCCGCTCAGAATCTGCCTGCGCAGCTTCCTGTCGATGCGTATCCCGCAGCGATGGGCGGTCTCCAGCCACGCCGGAGCGATCTCCCGGCGCTTCGCGGCGTAGCGCTTCCCACGCAGCGCCTGTCCAAAGATCCGCTTGTGATACTCCGTCGGATAGGTCTCCGTCGCAATGGTTACGCCGGGCTGGAGCAGCGCCTTCAGTTCGCCATCAAATGGCCACAGCCGCATCGACTCCGGCTTCCGCCGCAGCTCCGGGCCAATCACGCCGTGCCAGCCCAGCAGAGCGCTCTTGCCCACCTGATTCCCGCCCAGCGTCCAGAAAAGCGAGCACGCATTCGTGCGCTCCGCATGGCGCAGTTCGCACTCGCGATAGAGATCGTTGCGGCTGGGGAGTCCGAGTGCTTCATGAATGGCATCTCGCCTGGCCGTACCCGGTCGCGCCGGATAAAACGGGCGCTCCAGAGCGATTTCCGATTCGTCTGTGCAGACCTCGTGAAAATGGCTCCAGCGGAATTCACTGGAGCCATTCTCAGGGCCGGTAATGGTTTGCAGAAACGCCGGAAAGGATTCAATCCCGGCCAGCCTCGCGTATGCCTCGGGCAATCCAATCGGAAAATCAAAACCCACCAGAATGGCAGCTTCCCTTGGTGCCTGTCTGCGCAGCCGGTGCAGCAGGGTCTCCATCTCGCCCACCGGCTGTGGCGCATATGCCGTGTATATCCCGCTCTGCCGCGTGGCAATCGCTATCCAGCGCTTCGACGGCTGCGAGCCCCAGTCGCAGTGCGCGACCAGGGCAGGCAGCCGAGTCAGCGCGTCAGAGTGCGGATTCGCCGTGCTCATCATTGCGTATGCGGATGGCCTCGTCGATGCGCGTGACAAAGATCTTTCCATCCCCGATTTTGCCCGTCCGCGCCGCGCCGATGATCGCCTGAATCGCTTTCTCCTTCAGCGCGTCCACCACCACAATCTCCAGCTTGATCTTGGGCAGCAAATCAACCGTGTACTCGCGCCCGCGATAAAACTCCGTGTGTCCCTTCTGGCGACCGTGCCCGCGCGCCTCCAGAATCGTCATGCCCTCGATGCCCGCTTCCAGCAGCGCATCCTTGACCGCATCCAGCCGCGAAGGCTGGAGAATAGCTTCAATCTTATGCATAGATCAAAATCCTCGCTCCATGAATATAAACTCGACACCCGGATACTTTCTCGGAACTTCCCCGATTCTGCGTTCCGGGTATCTACATTGCTACAGAAACTCGTAGCGCCATTTCTTGTGCATCCTGCGCAGCGAGGCGAATCGCCGTCACGCTGCGCCTCCGCGTCACTGGCCCATGTCGTAGGCTTCTTCGCCGTGCTGCGACAGGTCAAGCCCCGTCATCTCGTCCTCCTCGCTCACGCGCATGCCTATCGTCTTGTCCACAATCACCAGCAGGATCAGCGTACCCACGATCGAGATGATCCATGCAATCGCCACTCCCGTGGCCTGATTCAGCAACTGGTGCCAGTTCCCATCCATCCCGCCCACAGGCAGCGGATTCCCGTGCGCATCCTTGCCGAAGATCGGATTGATCGCGGCGACGGCAAAGACACCCGTCAGCAGCGCGCCCAGCGTGCCGCCAGCGCCATGAACTCCGAAGGCATCGAGGGAATCATCGTATCCGAAGATGTTTTTGACGCGCGTCACCATCTGGAAACAGAAGACACCAGCGATCAGGCCGATCATCAGCGCCGGTATTGGCTGCACAAAACCGGAAGCCGGCGTGATGGCGACCAGTCCCGCCACCGCTCCTGAAATCGCGCCCAGCGCCGTGGGTTTGCCATTATGCAGCCATTCGGCCACGGTCCAGGAAACCGCTGCCGCCGCCGCAGCAAAGTGAGTGGCTACAAATGCCGAGGTTGCCAGTGTCCCCGCAGCCAGCGCCGACCCTGCATTGAAGCCAAACCAGCCCACCCACAGCATGCATACGCCAACGACGCTGAGCACCATCGAGTGCGGCGGCATTGCCGTCTTCGGGTAGCCGACGCGCTTGCCCAGGTAGAGCGCAGTCACCAGTGCGGAAACGCCCGAGGTGACGTGAACCACCGTACCGCCCGCAAAATCCAGGCAAGGGAATCGTCCACTGGAAGCGTTCAGCAGTCCGCCCGCGCCCCAGACCATGTGCGCCATCGGGCTGTATACCAGCAGCGACCAGAGCGAAAGAAAAACAGCCAGCGCGCTGAAGCGAACCCGCTCGGCAAATGCTCCGGTGATGAGCGCCGGCGTGATGATGGCAAACATCAACTGGTAGATCATGTAGGTCTGGTGTGGGATCGTCGCTGCGTACGCTGGATTGGGATCCAGTCCGACGCCGTGGAGCAGAAAATACTGTAGCCCGCCAATGAAGCTGGTGCCCGTGCTGAAGGCCAGTGAGTACTCGATCACAGCCCAGAGCATGGTGATGATGCCCATCATGGCGAAGCTCTGCATCATCGTGCCGAGCATGTTTTTCCGCCGCACCAGGCCGCCATAAAAAAGCGCAAGTCCCGGTCCGGTCATCATCAGCACAAGCGCGGCGGAAACCAACATCCAGGCATTGTCACCTGCGGCCTGAGCGTTTGTCACAGCAGCTTGCAATGCGGCAATCTGCGCCTGAGTCGCCGGTGCCTGCGATGTAGCAACCGCAGTCTGAGCCGCTGCGCTGGATGTGGTGATTAAGGATAAGGAGATAAGGCCCAAGGCTGGCGTGAGGCGCAAGACCCACGCAGGAAGCGTATAAGATTTCTCTAACATTTGGTTGGATTGTAGCGTGTTTTCGTTTTCCTGAGAAATTCTTTTTATACCCCTGTTTCGCCTCTTGAATCACGCGTGGAATCTTTGGTTGTGGAGCTTCGGTGCTTCGCCGAATTCGCGGCAGGCGCAAAAAACAACCAATTTTTTCGGAAAGGCGTCTTATACTGCGAATATGGGCCAGATAGGGCAAGATGCTGTTGCGTCAGCTCGGGGTGCTTTATCCCCGGAGAAAGATGTTTATTTTTTCGGATCTCTGGAAAGCAGCGGCCTGAATCGTTCCCGCGTGCGCCAGGCCACGTATGGCTTTGACCAGCCGGAAGGGGTCTTCCTCACTTCCGTTGACTTTGCCTTGAATTGGGTCCGTAAAAATTCCGTCTGGCCGATGACCTTCGGGTTGGCATGCTGCGCCATTGAAATGATGTCCGCCGGGGCTGCGCGTTTTGATATTGCCCGTTTTGGGGCTGAGGTTTTTCGCCCCTCGCCGCGCCAGTCGGACCTGATGGTGATTGCAGGCCGGGTTTCCAACAAGATGGCTCCGGTCATCCAACGGCTTTATGAGCAGATGCCCGAGCCGAAGTGGGTGATTTCGATGGGTGCTTGTGCGACTTCAGGCGGCGTCTTCAACAATTACGCGCTGGTGCAAGGGGTCAATCAGGTCATTCCCGTGGACGTTTATGTTCCAGGTTGTCCACCCCGACCCGAGCAGCTCATTTATGCCATCACCCTGCTTCAGGAGAAGATTCAGCGGGAAAAGGGAACATTGCGCAAGGCTCTCAACCTGGAGTAATCAGGTGGCTTTTTGGTCGATGGCATGCGGTAAAGTGTTGATCATGGTTGGACCGATGCCAAGAAAGTAGTAAGCTGAAGCGTTGGCATGTGGTACATTCTGAGTGGCATATTTTGTTATTAGGGCAGTGGCGCGAGGCTGTCTCGTTCAGTCCCCAGGCGTTGGCCCGCGACAAAACAATGGAATCATGCACCAAAGTACAAAAAATTGGTTGCGGAGGATGAGATGAACATGAAGAAGATTCAAACTGCTGTGCTGGCTGCGGGCCTTGCCGTTTCTCTGGCGGGCGTGTCCGCACTCGCGCAGTCCAACGCGCAGGCGAAAAAGAATGCTCCCGCCGGACCATCCCGCTGGGACATCTTTGCCGGGTACAGCTACCTTGCCCCGCATGGCACTGTCTCTGCAACGCAGCCGGGCGGAACTGCGGAAGACTTCAACTACCACGCGGTGAATGAAGGCGCAATTGGCAGTGTTGCCTACTACTTCAACAAATATCTCGGATTGCAGGGCGAAATTGGCGCGCATCCGGATATGTCCAGCGGCAACTCCAACAACTTTTATACTTACTCCGGTGGCGTCATCAGCCGGTTCCCGATGGGCGACATTACGCCTTTCGTGCATGCCCTCGTCGGTGCTGCCGACATCAGCGGACCGGATCATGAGCCGCTGAAGCTCGGACCGGCACTCACCGCCGGCGGCGGCATGGACTACGAGACGCCTCTGCTCAATCATAGGCTGGCTATTCGGCTCTTCCAAGCCGATTTCATGTACATGCATGCTGACTGGGGCCCGGTAGTCTACGGCGGTCGGGCGAACATCGATGCCGCCCGTCTGAGTGGCGGCCTGGTGTATCACATCGGCAGCATCTATACGCCGCCGGTTACACTGGCCTGCTCGGTCAACGGCCCCAGCACGGTATTTCCCGGCGAGCCGATCAGCCTGACGGCAACGGCAACAAACCTGAATCCGAAGAAGAAAGCCGCCTACACCTGGAGCGGCGATGGCGTCAGCGGCATGGACGAGAGCGCCAAGGTGAACACAGCCAGCCTGGCTCCCGGTACCTATACGGCAAAAGCGACCGTGAGCGAAGGCGGCAAGGCCGGTCAGACGGCGGACTGCTCGACACAGTATACGATCAAACAGTTTGAGCCACCCACCGTGAGCTGCTCGGCTAACCCGACCACGATTCAGACCAATGGCACCAGCACGATCTCGGCGACCGGTGTCAGCCCGCAGAATCGTCCTCTGACCTACAGCTACTCGGCTTCCGCCGGTACGGTCAGCGGCTCCGGCTCCTCGGCCACGTATTCCGCCGCAGGTGCTCCCAGCGGTTCGGCGACAATCACCTGTACAGTGACGGACGACAAGGGTCAGACGGCGACGGCGAACACGTCGGTGAATATCGAAGCGCCTGTTGTTCCGGCTCCGAAGATTTCCTCGCTGTGCTCGCTTAGCTTCGATAAGGACAAGAAGCGTCCGACTCGCGTGGACAACGAGGCCAAGGCCTGCCTCGATGATATCGCGCTCACCATGCAGCAGCAGTCCGATGCCAAGCTCGCCATCGTCGGCAATGCAACCTCCGACGAGAAGACGATGCCGAAGCATCCCAAAAAGCACGCGGTCATGATCGACGACGCGGCTCAGCGCGCAGTTAACGCCAAGGATTATCTGGTCACCGAGAAGGGAATTGATGCCGCCCGCATCAGCGCCTACTCTGGCTCCGATGATTCTCAGACGGCTCAGGACTACCTGATTCCGTCCGGCGCGAACTTCGATGTGAGCGGTGTTACTCCTGTCAGCGGCGATGTCCAGCCGCAGGCTCGCAAGCCGCTTCCGGAGCGTCACCACTCCGCGAAGAAGTCCTCCAACTAGTGAAGCTGACAGGGAGGGATCAACCATCCTTCCCTGCACAGGCTCCGCCGCAACTTATCTGGGACTGGCCTCTCAACGGCCGGTCCCTTTTTCCATCCGCCCCTGTTTGCGGAGTGATTTTCTCGGGAGCAACGTGCGTTGATGGATCGTTTGAGTAATTCTCGGGGTGCTTCCCGATGGACTGTTTTTCTTCTGCTTTTTTCTGCACTCTCGCTTTTTTCCCATGCTCAATTACAACCATCTCTCTGGAGGACAATCGGCCCGGATGGCGGCGATGCACGCACTTTCGCGTCAGATCCGGCAAACCCTGAGCACCTGTATCTCGGCGGCACCTCAAGCTGGGTTTACGAGTCACAGGATGGCGGCGCTAGCTGGCATCGCCTGAGTCATATTGCTTTCAACCCACGCTCAATGGACAACTACATCGTCGATCACATCATCGTTGATCCGGAGATTCCGCGGCACCTCTACGCGGCCGTCTGGCGCGACGATCAGCCCGATGGCGGTTTTTTTCTCAGCGAAGACAGCGGACATTCCTGGCGCTCGATCCCGGATATGGACGGCCAGTCGATCCGCTCTTTGGCGCAGTCTTCCGCCGATCCGCGAATCCTGGTCGCAGGCACGTTACAGGGCATCTTTCGCAGCCAGGATCGAGGCCTCCACTGGCAACAGATCAGCCCTGTCGGCAGCAGAGAGATTCATGAGGTCGAGTCGCTGGCCATTGATCCGCGCGACCCCGATGTGATCTACGCCGGAACCTGGCACCTGCCCTGGAAGACCGACGACGGCGGCAAAAGCTGGAAGAACATCAAGCGCGGCGTCATTGATGACTCCGATGTCTTTTCCATCATCATCGATCCGCATCAGGCGCGAACGGTCTACATCAGCGCCTGCTCCGGTATTTACAAAAGTGAAACCGGCGGCGATCTTTTTCACAAGGTACAGGGCATTCCGTCCACGGCGCGCCGAACGCGCGTCCTGCGCCAGGATCCGCATAACCGCGCCGTCGTTTATGCGGGCACAACTGAGGGCCTCTATCGGACTGAGGACGCGGGACGCACCTGGCATTTGCTCACCGGCTCCGACCTCATCATCAATGACATCTATCTCGACTCCTCGAAGCGTGGCCGCCTGCTGCTCGCCACGGATCGTGGCGGCGTCCTCGCCAGCGATGACGATGGCCACTCCTTCGCGCCGTCGAATGAGGGCTTTTCGTCGCGCAAGGTAGGCTCACTGCTAGTCACCCGCACGGCTCACCCGGAGATGCTGGCCGGGATTGTCAATGACAAGCTGCATGGCGGCGTTTACGCCACAGCCGATCAGGGCGCAAGCTGGCATCAGATTGCGGACGGTCTCGACGGGCGCGATGTCTTCGCTCTCAGCCAGTCGCAGGATGGAGCCGTTCTGGCTGGAACGAGTCACGGCATCTTCCGTCTTGTCGCGCAGCCGGACGGAACTCGCCGCTGGCAGATGCAAAGCGACATCGTCAATCGCGGTTCTCGCATCGTCTCCACGCGCGTCAACGGCCGGGTGGTTGATCGCATGCAGCAGTTCACGCTGCCGCCGCGCGAGTTGAGCGCCCGCGTTGCGGCGCTTGATGCATCGACCGATACCTGGCTCGCCGCGACCGACGAGGGGCTGTTCACCAGCATCGACGAGGGCAAAAGCTGGCAGGGCGGCATCGGCTATGGAGCCGAAGCGTATGAATCCGTTGCCGCGACCAGCGACTGGATGGTGGCCGTGCGCCGTGAGGGCGCTGTCTTCTCGACCGACCATGGCCAGCACTGGGATCCGATGCCGCTTCCGTCGCGCATCCGCACCATCCACGCCGTCATGATCGCTCCGAACGGTGACCTCTGGCTCGGTGCCGCCGATGGCGTTTATGTCTCGCGCGACCACGGCAAAAGCTGGTTCTGGCTGGATCGCCTGCCGTTCCACTTCATGGACGACCTGAGCATGGATCCGGCCACCGGAAAGGTTCTTGCCGGATCGCGCCTGGATACTCGCCTGCTCGTCATTGACGAAAAGACTTTTCTGCACACCAGCATCGACACCGGCTATCCGCTCTATCGCGTTCGCGCCATGGGCAGTGAATGGTTTGCCGCAACCATGCAGAACGGCGTCATCGCGCATTCCGCGGATACGCATTCCGCCCCGAAATGATTCTGGGATGAATTTTGTTCGGAGTACGTCATCGAAACGGAGTGTTACTGTTCTGTTCGCGGCTTCGGATTTCCATTATCATCAAGAGTGCAGGAGTCCAAAGAGATGCAGAGCGAGACAAGCACGGAACGTCATCCATTTCGCACCCACGACGCTGCGCTCAAACCGATTGCCGACCGTGTGCTCGCCGGTGAGCGACTCAGCTTCGACGATGGCCTGGCGCTCTACCGCTCCTCCGACGTGCTTGCCGTGGGCTGGCTTGCCAATTTCGTTCGCGAGCGCATGCACGGCGATGTGACCTACTTCAACGTCAATCGCCACATCAATCCGACCAACGTCTGCGTGGCCAGTTGCCGGCTCTGCGCCTTTGGCCGCAAAAAAGGCGATTCCGCCGGATACACGATGGCGCTCGAAGAGGCATGGGAGACGGCGGCCTCCGGATACTCGGAAGCAGTCACCGAGTTCCACATCGTCGGCGGACTTCATCCCGATCTGCCTTTTGAATACTTCCTTGACCTGGTGCGCGGACTCAAGGAGCGCTTTCCAAAGGTTCACATCAAAGCCTTCACCATGGTTGAGGTCGCATTTTTAGCCCGGCGCGCAAAACTGACCATTGAACAGACGCTGCTGCGCATGCACGAAGCGGGCGTGGACTCCATGCCCGGTGGCGGAGCGGAGATTTTCGCACCCCACGTGCGCAGCGTCATCTGCGACCACAAGATCGACGGCCAGGAGTGGCTGGACACGGCGCGACTCGCCCACCGGCTCGGCTTCCGCTCCAACGCCACCATGCTCTACGGACACATTGAGTCGGACGCTGACCGCGTCGATCACATCCTGCGCCTGCGCGAGGTTCAGGATGAGACCGGCGGCTTCCAGACCTTCATTCCGCTTGCCTTTCACCCAGCAAACACAGCACTCGACCACCTTCCCGTAACCACTGGTCTCACCGATATTCGCCAGATCGCCGTCAGTCGCCTGTTGCTCGATAACTTTGCTCACATCAAGGCCTACTGGCAGATGATGACACCGAAGATCGCGCAGATCGCTTTGCGATTCGGAGCGGACGACCTCGACGGCACGGTCATCGAAGAGAAAATCTATCACGATGCCGGTGCAAAGACGCCACAGGGCATGACGCGCAAGCAACTCTGCCGACTCATCACCGAGGCGGGCCGTGTGCCGGTTGAGCGCGACACGCTCTACCATGCCGTCACGCGCACAGAAGACAGCTTCCTGATCGCCGTCTAGCCTCGGTTGCACCGGGTCACGCGGAATCCATCGGTTTCTACAATCCAAAGCGGGAATCGCGCGCATTCCCGTTGGTTTTTTCCGCAGGCTCGCAGTCACTTCCGCCTTAAGCTTTTCGCAGGCAGGTACATGTGACTGCGGAACTCTCCACGCCGAGGATCACTTCAGCGGATCGCTCCGCACACCTCGCTGCATTTCACCAACTGCGCCAGTCCGGCAGGATGCACGATGCAGCAGCACAGCTTGGCCGTGCGCTTGACTTGCGGGCCTGGGTAGCACTGCCGTTCCACGGTTCTGTGCCTCTCGCGCGCGTACTTGTGCTGCAATCGATCCTTGCAGGCAACGCGCTTATCCATCGTTTTCTGGATGACAAGCTCTTTGCCGTGCATATTCTTCTTGTCGAGTTCTGGCAGCCGGACCTGCCGCTGCCTGAGCACGATCTCGTTCTCAACGCCATCGGCGACGCCGATGTTCGCGGCGATGCGCTGGCGCAGGCGGAACGAATTCTTGCCACCATCACGGCTCCCGTCCTGAATGCGCCAGCCACCGTGCGGCTCACGTCTCGCGCTCAGAACGCAGCGCGGCTGCGCCTGCTGCCCGGTGTGCGAACGGCGCACACCCTTCGCGTCCAACGCGATGAGCTTGGCCCGGACACGCTGCCTGAGCTGCTGGAGCGTCACTCTCTGCAACTGCCGATCCTGCTGCGCGCGCCGGGCTTTCACATGGGGCAGAACTGCCTGCGCCTGGACCGCTTCGAAGACCTGCCAATATCTCTGGCGCAGCTTCCTGGTGACGAGATTCTGCTCGTCGAGCACTTGCCCACACGCTCCGGCGATGGATGGTGTCGCAAATATCGCGTACTTTTTCTGGATGGTCAGATGTATCCCGTACACCTGGCCGTTTCCAGCGATTGGAAGGTCCATTTTTTTTCTGCGGAGATGGCTGCGAATGCGGCACATCGGCTGGAGGACGCGCGTTTTCTCGCGGCCATGGACGAGGTGTTGGGCTCTGCCGTGCTCGCCACGCTGCAACGTATTCAGCGCGCGCTGGACCTTGATTACGGAGGCATCGACTTCGGTCTGGACTTCGGAGACGTGGTGCGCAGTGAGTCCGACTCAAGCTCATGCCAAGCTGCTCGATCCAATGCAGCCCCGCGCATTCTGCTCTTTGAGGCCAACGCCAACATGGCCGTGCTTCGGCCGCCCGACGACCCGCTCTGGGATTATCGCCGCGTGGCTGTCGATCGCATCTACTCCGCGTTTCACGCCATGCTCCGCGAACGCTCAGCGTCGGCGCGCTGCGCGATTCCGGCGCGGTGCTGAAGTCAGGTTTCCAGTTACGTTATAGGGTCGCGCCTCAATCGGCGTCGAAAGCACCAGACTGGTGACTGGATTCCCATATGGCAGCAGCGCTTCTATCAGAGCCTCCAGCGCGCTCATCGATGTCGTCGTCACCTTCAGCAGAAACGCGTCCCCGCCCGTCAGGTGATGGAACTCCCTCACTTCCTCCAGCGTCTGGATGAACTCCATCAACCGGTAGTAGTGCTGACCGTCACAGGTCATGCGGATGAAGGCCATCACGTCCAGCCCCAGCGCCAGCCGATCAATCATCACCGTGTACGAGCGCAGAATCCCTTGCTCCTCCATCTGTCGCAGTCGCTCCGCCGTTGCTGTCGCAGACAGGCCCACTCGCCGTGAAAGCTCGGCGACGGACAGGCGGCTGTTCTCCTGCAACTCTTTCAGCAGGCTGCGCCCAAAGCTATCCATCAGATAGCTGTCATACTCGCCCGTTATCTCCGGCGACTCTTCATCCGGCGTGGTTGCCGACGGGCGACGATCCGTTGAATTCATCGTAGAAATCTCCATTCACCGTGAAAACATACTACAGAAAGATAAATTACCACATGGAGAATCTGTACTTTTCAGAATGCGCCGCTTATCGTAGAAAAAATGAAGAACGATGTCCTGTTGCTGGATGGCTCGCCTCTCACGCTTGAGCAGATTCACCGTGTTTCCCAGTCTCTCACGCCGGTTGCTCTTGCTCCTGTCGCGCGCGAGCGCATACAGGCCAGCCGCGCCGTCATTGAATCCATCCTGACCGCTGGCCGCACGATGTACGGTGTCAACACTGGCTTCGGCAAGCTCGCCGACGTCAGCATTGCACGGGAAAAACTGGCACAACTTCAGACCAATCTGGTGCGCAGCCACGCCTGTGGACTTGGCGACCCACTCAGCGAATCAGAGAGCCGCGCCATGCTGCTGCTGCGCGCCAACGTGCTGGCCAAGGGCTTCAGTGGCGTGCGCGTGGAGCTTGTGGAACTGCTGATTGCGATGCTGAACGCAGGCGTTCATCCCGTCATCCCGGCGCGCGGCTCGGTGGGTGCCAGCGGTGATCTGGCACCGCTTGCCCATCTGGCTCTGGTCGTCATCGGCGAGGGTGAGGCCATCGTCGATGGTCAGCGCCAGCCTGGCGCTGAGGCGCTGCGCTCAGCCGGACTTCAGCCCATCGCGCTTGCCGCCAAGGAGGGTCTTGCGCTACTCAACGGCACGCAGGCGATGACCGCAGTCGGCGCGGCCAGTGTGCTTCGTGCTCAGCGGCTCACTCATCTTGCAAATGTGGCCGGAGCGATGACGCTGGAGGCGCTTAAGGGTACGCCTGTCGCCTTTGACGAGCGAATCCACGCCGCACGCCCACATGCGGGCCAGTTGCAGGCTGCGGCTCACCTGTCGGCGCTGGTTCAGGAGAGCGAGATTCGCGATTCGCATCGCACGGACGATCCGCGTGTTCAGGATGCTTACTGCCTGCGCTGCATGCCCCAGGTACACGGCGCGGTACTCGGAGTTCTGGCTCACGCGCGTCAGGTGCTGGAGACGGAATCCGGCTCCGCAACGGACAATCCGCTTGTCTTCAGCGATGGCGCGTCCGGCGATGTTCTCTCCGGCGGCAATTTCCACGGCGCGCCGCTTTCCTATGTCTTCGATTACGCGTGCATCGCGCTCACCGATCTGGCCAGCATCTCAGAGCGCCGCATCGACCGCCTCGTCAATCCCGACATCAACGAGGGGTTGCCCGCATTTCTCTGCGCCGATGCCGGTCTGTCATCGGGCTACATGATCGCTCACGTCACTGCCGCGGCGCTGCTGAACGAGTGCAAGGTACTGGCTCATCCGTCGAGCACGGATTCCGTGCCCACCTCCGGCGGCAAAGAGGATCATGTCTCGATGGGCATGACCGGTGCGCTCAAACTGCGCCGCATCGTGGACAATCTGGAGTGGATTCTCGCCATCGAGCTTCTCTGTGCCGCGCAGGGACTTGACTATCGCCTGCCGCTGAAGCCCGCAAAAAAACTTCAGCAGGCCCATGCGCTCATCCGCAGCCGCATCGCTCATCTTGACGAGGATCGCGAACCCCATAACGACATTCGCACTCTCGCCGCCATGATTCACATCGGCGATTTCGAGGGTATTTCGACCTGAAAATACGCGGAGACGAACCGTGCAATTCTCCCACTCGCCTTGGTAGATTGCATCCTCGACCGCGTCGATCCGCGACTACTCCGTCCGCGCGTGACTGCGCGTCATCCAGTAGTAGACAGTCGGCGTGACGAAAACCGAAAGCGCAACCGAGACCGTCAGCCCGCCAATCACGCCAATTGCCAGCGGTTGCAGCATCTGCGATCCGGAGCCGATGGCAAAGGCCAGCGGCAGCATGCCGCAGATGGCTGCAATCGCCGTCATCAGAATCGGTCGCAGCCTGCGCCGCGCCGCTTCGACCATTGCTTCCTCCGGCGCAATTCCCAGTTTGCGGAATTTCTCGTCCGCATCGAGCAGTAGTATCCCGTTCTTTGCCACAATGCCAATCACCATGATGACGGCCATGAAGCTTGCGACGTTGAAAGTCGTATTGGTCACCAGCAGCGCGAAGACTACACCAGCCACTGAGAGCAGGGAACTGGTCAGGATCGCCGTAGGAGCGGAAAAATTCCGAAACTCCAGCAGCAGAACTCCGAAGACCAGAATCAGCGCCAGCGCCAGCACACGCAGCAACTCTCCAAATGATTTCTGCTGCTCCTGGTACGTGCCGCCATACTCGACACGCACATTCGGAGGCAGGTGCATCGCCTTCACGGCCTGCCGCACTTTCACCATTGTTCCGCCCAGGTCAGAACCCTCCAGCCGCCCGGTCACGACGATCAACTGCTGCAAATTTTCGCGGTAAATTTCGTTCTGCGGCGGCAGTTCAGTGATCTGAGTCAGCGATCCGAGCGTAGCCGTGTGCCCGCTCGACGAATTGAAAACTGTATCGCGAATCGCTTCGAGCGACGTGCGATTTTCTTCTGGCAACCGCACGCGCACCGTATACGGGCGGTCATTGCTGATGATCGGATTGTTTGCCGGCAGCCCGTCCATGATTGCCGTCGAATCGGCAATAACTTCGGCCGGAGTGAATCCGTAATGGCTTGCCAGTACCGGGCTGACTTCAAAGTTCGTCGCCGGACCGCTCACCGTGTTGTCGATTCCGTTTTCCGTGTCCACCACCCCCGGAATCGACGCAATCGTTTTTTCCACCTCCGGTCCCAGCTTGTTCAGCAGGCTCTGGTCATTGCAAAAGAGCTTCACCTGAATTGGCTCCGGCGAGTTCGACAGATCTCCAATGTTGTCCTGCAAAACCTGTGTGAACTCAACATCAAGAGCCGGAACCTGAGTCCTCACTCTGCGCCGGACATCGGCCATGATCGCGTAGATCGACCGGCTGCGTTTGTTCTTCAGCTTCACGGTGAAGTCGCCATAGTTGGCCTCCGTCACAGCGGCCAGTCCCAGTTGTAGCCCTGTGCGCCGCGAGGTAATCTCCACCTCCGGTGTCGCCTGCAAAATTGCTTCCACCTGTTCGAGCATCCGATTTGTCTCGGTCAACGAACTGCCAGACGGTGCAACGTAATCGAGAATGAATCCGCCTTCGTCCATCTCCGGCAACAGATCAGAGCCAAGATGCGAGTAGCTTAGATACCCGCCGAGCACAATCAGCAGGCAAATTCCGCCCAGCGCAAGCGGACGCTTCAATACCCAGTGCAAGGCTCTGGAATGCGCGATCAGCAGTCGCTGCAGTATTGCCCCCACATGCTCTACACCTCGGTCCGGGGATTTGTTCTCTGCCGCAATCTCCGGTGCCGAAGTACCGCGCGAACGAAGCAGCACCAGAGACAGCGCCGGAGTCCACGTCAGCGCCAGCAGCAGGGAAGTCAGCAACGCAGCCGTCATCGTCACCGCCAGCGCGCGAAAAAATGTTCCCGTCACGCCGGAGACCGTGATGAGCGGCACAAAGACCACCACTGGCGTGATCGTCGAACCGATCAGCGGAATCGTGATTTCGTCAAATGTCCCGCGCACCGCTTCGATGCGCGATTCTCCTCGATCGCGACGCACCACAATCGCTTCCACCACCACAATTGCATCGTCAATCACCAGCCCGATCGCGGCGGCCAGTCCGCCCAGGGTCATCAGATTAAAGGTCTGCCCGATGATCCACTGAAAGAGAATCGTCACCGCGACCGTCACCGGAATCACCAGTCCAGCCACAAGCGAAGAACGCCAATCGCGCAGAAACAGATAGAGCACCACGCAGGCCAGCAGCAGCCCGATCAGGATTGCGTCGCGCACGCTTTTGATTGACTCCCGCACCAGCCCCGACTGATCGTAAAACGGAATCAGGCGCACGCCGGGCGGAAGTTTTTTCTCGAGCGTGGCAATCTCGGCAGTCACGTTGTCCGCCACTTTCACGGTGTTGGATTTCAACTGCCTGCGTATACTCAGCAGCACAGCCGGTTTCCCGTTTGCCGTCACAATGGTGTAGATCGGCATCGGCGCTTTCACCACCTGCGCCACGTCCGACACATGAATCGGCGCGCCCGCAGGTGTCGTCTTCAGCACCAGATTTTTCAGGTCATTCAGGCCATGCGCCTGCGATCCAACGAGACCCAGAATCAGTTCGTGATGATCCTCATACAATCCCGGTGAGTCGATGAGGTTCGACGCATCCACTCCATTCACAATGTCGGAGATGGTTACGTCATCAGCTTCCAGCGCCGCCATATTCGGCAGGATGTGATACTCCGGCACCTGACCGCCCTGCACAATCACGGAACTGACGCCGTTCACCCGATTCAGCGGCGGCTTCAGCTCATACGTCGCCATCTCCCACAGATCGGACTGCGACAGATTCTTCGGAGCGCTTGCATCCGTAACCAGCGCATAACCAAGAATTGGAAACGAAGAAAACATCAGCCTGTCCGTGGTGATGCGCACTGTCGACGGAAGCTCCTGCTGTACGCGTGAAATTGCCCCGTTCACCAGTTCGAGCGTGAGCCACATGTCGGAGTTCCAGCCGAAAAAGAGATCCACTTCCGCAGATCCGCGGCTCGTCGTACTGCGCACCAGTTGCAGTCCTGGAACGCTGTTCACCGCGTCCTCAATCGGTCGCGTAATCGTCACCTGCATCTGCTCAACCGGCATCACGCCATTGTCAATCGAGATCAGAATGCGCGGAAAATTCGTCTCAGGAAAAACCGAAATCGGCACTTGTAACGCAGCATATGCACCGACCAGCGTCAGCGCAGTTAGAAAAAAGAAGATGGGCATCTTCAGCCGATCAAGCCAGAACGATTCCTCCTGTCGGCCAGAACCCTGTGCGTCAGATCGCATCATCACTCTTTGTCTCCGTCGGCCTTGTCGTCTCTCGCCACTGCCACCGTCACGGGGGTGTCTGGATCGAGCGCGTAGCCGCCCATCGCAATCACCTTGTCATTCGCTGTCACGCCGGAAACAATCTGTGCGCGGGTTTTTGTTTGGATGCCCACGGTCACGGGCTTTTTCAGCGCCGTATTTTTGTCGCTCACCATCATCACGAAGTGCGATCCATTCTCCGCCGTCTGCAACGCCTCCAAAGGAAGGATCGTTGCATGAGAGACCATCTTTCCCGTGATCGTCACATGCACCGGAGTTCCCGCCTTCAGCGCCTGATGCGAATTTTCCGCGCGCACCCACACCTCGACCGTCGAGCTGCCCGCATCCAGTGCCGGGCTAATCAACGAAACTTTCGCCGGATACGGCTCATCCATTCCTGGCACAGTCAGCGTTGCCGCCGAACCGACTCCAATCTGCATTACCTGCTTCTCTGCAATATGGACCTTTGCAATCAGAACCCCTGTATCCATCACCGTAATTACCGGGGTCCCCGCCTGCGCCGTCTCGCCGTCAAAGAGCGGGCGATCTGTCACAAAGCCATCAATCGGGCTGCGAATCTCCGTGTAGCTCAGCATCGCCTTCGCATTTGCAAGCCTTCCAGACGCCGATTGCAATTCACCATGCGCCGCCTGAATCTTGGCTTCGTGCGTCGCCGTCTGCATCGCCTTGTAATGCGCCTGCGCCAGCTCCAGCGTCGCCTGCGCCTGCAAAAACGCATTCCGCGCCGTGTCCAGATCACGCCCTGGAATCGCACCCTGCTGGAAGAGTTTCTGTCGCGCCGCGACGATGCTCTTGTTCAGGTCAAAGTCCGCTTGCGCCTGCTTCAGGTCATAAGCAGCGCGAGTGAAATCCTCAGGGACGCTTGATTTCATCTGCGTCACATACTCCGCCTGTGCCGCCTCGTATGCGCCTTCATTATCCTGTGCCACACTGGCCAGATCCTTGTTCTCCAGCGTCAGCAAAAGCTGACCTTTCGTCACGCGATCTCCGCGCTGCACCAGAAAATGCTCTACCGGCGAAGTCACCTTCGGTTGGATCGCCGCTTCGGCAACTGGCGTTAATACTGCGTCGGACTCAACCGTCTCGGCAATGTCTCCAGTCGTCACTGCGGCCAGTTGTACCGTGACGTTCGGCGTCACTGCTTCATCCTTTGACTTGCATCCGGCAAGCGCGATCAGCGATGCGGCTAATACTGCTGCAATGCAATTCCAATATCGATTCATGGCTCAGAGCTTTCCCGTCAGAATTTGTAGATTCGCAATCGCGGACTGATAACGAAGAATGCCATCTTCGCGCGCGTCCGAAGCGGCAATATAGGATGACTGCGCGTCGACAACTTCCAGCACAGTTGCCTCACCGGCCACATAGCGCATGCGCGTCAGCTGCAAACTCTCCCGTGCCGTATCCCTGCTCTGATCCAGCGATGCAAGCTGATCCTTCGCCGTCTTAGCCTCCAACCAGGCTTCGTCCGTGTCGGCGACCAGCCTGCGCTGCGCCGCCGTCAGCGCCACCTGCGCCGCGTTGCGTATGCTCGCCTTTTCACGCACGGTTCGATGCGTCGTGAGCCAGTCCCACACCGGAACATCCAGCGTCGCTGTCGCCGCGTAACCCAGGTTTCGCGCGCCTTCCGGGCCATTTACAGCGAACTGAGGCGCATCAATGCCATAAAAATAATTCAATGTCAGCGCTGGCAGATACGCCGCCCGCGCACCCTGCAAATCCATCTGCGCAGCCTGCAGTGAAGCCGCCGCTGCCGCTACCGAAGGGTTTCGCTGATTCGCATCTGCATAAAACTTCTTCTGCTCTTCCATCGGTAGCGCCACCTCGTCGGCAAGCGTGAACTCCGTATGCGGATCGGCATAGAGCAGTACGCCAAGATCCAGTTTTGCTTTTTCAGATGCCAGTTCAGCGTCGCTCTGGTCACGCTGCCGCTGTTGCAACTCCAGTTCCGCCTTGATGACATCCGCATGCGCAGCTTCGCGTGCCTCTTCCCGTTGCTCGGTGACCTTCAGGAAGTCCGCCGCTTCCGCTACAGCCTGCTCGGCGATTTCAGATTTGTTCTTTGCCGCTTCAACGTTGTAATAGAGCGCAATTACTGCAGCCACAAGTCCGCGCCGCGCGACTTCCAGTTCGGCATTCGCTGCTTCCGATGCAGCCTTTGTCTGGGCGACTGACGCAGCCTGTTGCAGGCTCAGCGTCTCGGTCGCAATAGCCTGACTCACGTACTCATGCACGGCATTGTTAGCGATGAAACGTGGCGTCTGGTTCTCGGCAAAGAGCAGTGTGCCCGGCAGGATTGACTGAGGCTGTGTGTAGATGTACTGGTTGTGGTAAATCGCACCAGGTAGAAGCGCCGCAATCGCGTTTTTATGCTCCAGATTCGCCACTTTGCTGTTTGCCACAGCAGTTGCAAAATTAGGTTCATTCTCGCGCGCGAGTCTGATCGCCTGCTTTAGCGTGATCGCGTTGTGTGCCATTCCGACGGAGCTTTGTCGAGCAGATGGAGTGCTGATCTGTGTCTGCACGGCTGACGACTGAGCGCGCAACTGCGCCATCATCACACTGCACAACAAGAGCAAGAAGCACCAGTGTGTCCACCCTTTGGTTCGTCGCGTTGAATGGTTGCCGTGTCCGCGCTTTCTGGAATGAAAGCAAAATCTCATGAATCAAAACCCCATCTTGTACATGCTGCCACGTGCATATTAATTGAAACTGAAGACTTTCAGAATTACATGTGCGTCACGAAGCGTGATGTGGGATTTCAATCCGAAAGGTTGTACCCTTGGCGTCCGAATCTTCCACGTGAACCATTCCGCCCTGCTGCTGCACGATGGCTTTCACAATTGCGAGTCCAAGTCCAGAGCCTCCCGTTTGCCGACTTCGCGAGGGATCGCCACGCCAGAAACGCTCAAAGATGCGCTCGCGATCTTCGCGGGGTATCCCTGGCCCCTGATCCGTGATCGAAAGCCAGCATTTCTCATCATCCGACGAAACTTCAACCCGGATCTCGCCGCCACACGGGCTGAACTGAATTGCGTTGGTAAGAATATTGCATACAACAGTTTGTGCTGCTGTTTCTTCGATCCGGGCAAGAACTGTTTCACCTTCAAAAACGATGCGTACGCCATGTATCTCTGCGACTGGAAGCAGTCGAGATGCCACTTCCTGCGCAACCTGCAAAAGATTGCTGACGGAGGTGGTGTGCTTGGCTTGATCTTCTGAGTCATTTTCGGCGCGCGCCAGCGTCAGCATCTGTTGGACCAACGCCTCCAACCGCACAATGTCATGCTGACAGCGATCAATGCCTGCGCGGTACTCGTCTTCAGTCCGCTGCCGAATCGTTACCAATTGCAGAGAAGACTTGACCACCGCAACTGCTGTCTTCAACTCATGTGCTGCGTCGCCCACAAATTGCTGCTGCTTGCGAAACGCATCCTCCATTCCAGCCAGAGATGTTTCAAGTGCAGCGACCAGCGAGCGTAGCTCAGTTGTTCGACGCGCTTCCTCTGGTGCATCCAACTTCCACATTCCAGCCGCAATCCGCGAGGCTGCCTGTGCGAGTCCTTCGAGGGGTGCAAGTGATTTGCGCAATGCCCAGACCATCCACGCCGCCGTCAGCGCCATCACCATCAGGCTTGCGAGTGAATAGAACCAAACGGCCTGCTTGATAGCTCGCCATGCGGGATACACGGGCGACGCGTAGATGACCGTCATATGACGAATTAATCCGCCACTTGGCTCAGCCGCATCAATCCATCGGCTGCCATGCACGACGATAGCGCGATAGTGACGATGCTCCATCTGAATCGGAATCACGCTGCCGCTCGGCATATTTGGCGGAATCGTGAGTTCCTTTGCGTGAGGCGTTGCTCCCAGCATCCGACCATTCTCGTCGAACACCTGATACTCATCTTCTCGTGGCGCATGCACGTCGGCGAAATCCAGCATCACATTGTCGCCAACATCTTCCGCGTCCTGCACAGCGCCCATCAGTGAATCGGCCTGGCCGCGAAGCATCACGTCAAAGGCGTGCAACACCGAATGTCGCTCATGCACGTACACAATGCTAGTAACTGACGCTGCCGAGAATAGTTCCAGAAGCAGCACAGTTACGATCAACTGTCTTTGTATCGAGCGCATTTTCATTGCAGCGCCTGTGCCGGAAGCAATCTGTACCCGCGCCCGCGAAGCGTCTCCAGCACAATTGATTCCTGAGAATCGCCCAGCTTTCTGCGCAGATTCGAGATATGCACTTCAATCACGTTCGAGTGATGCTCCCAGTTGAAATCATAAAGATGCTCCAGCAGCTTCTGCTTGGAGATCACCACGCGCGGCCTGTGCATGAAGTATTCGAGAATGCGAAACTCCGTCGGCGAAAGCTGAATCTTCTCGTGCGCGCGCGTCACAGTCTGCTCCAGGGTATTCACTTCAATCTCACCCATGCGCAGGACAGGATGGCTTACGCCCTTGCCACGTCGCACCAGTGCCTTGGATCGCGCCATCAGTTCGCCCAGATCAAACGGCTTTGCAAGATAATCATCCGCGCCGTCGTTGAGCAATCGAATCACCGAACCTGCCTCCGCAATCGCCGTCAAAATCAGCACCGGCGTATCGTCGCCCCTACCGCGAATTGCGCGCAGCACATTCACGCCGCTCATACCGGGCAACATCAGATCGAGCACGATCAGGTCATACGTTCCACGCTCGGCGAACGCAAGCCCATCCATGCCGTTCAGCGCCACGTCAACGGCAAATCCAGCAGCTTCGCGAAATGCTGCGGCCAGATTCTCCGCCAGCCGCGCTTCGTCTTCAACCAGCAGTATGCGCATACCAGATTATCCACTGCGCAAGCTGAAGATTGGCTGAAGGACAGCCCCGAGCGCGGCCTCACGGATGTTACTTCTGCATCAAGGATCAATTCGTCCGCAAGCGTTCGGGCGATACAACTCCTGAACGTAAATACCCTACCTGTATGGATATACACGCGCTCATGCTATGTCCGACGAAAAGTTGCCGATTGCCATAGTCGATTCCATAGTTACCCCGTGCGTCGTCGCAGCTTGATTTTGTTTACGCTGGTTCACGAACGCCCACTCGAGTTCAGACTCCGTGCCTGATCCGAAAATGGAGAGATTCTAATGAAAATTCGTTTTTGGCTAGCCTTTGCCGCCGCAACCGCCTGCGCAGTTTTTCTCCCCATGTCTGCCGCTCTGGCTCAGGGAGCAGGCTATCACGTCGTTGCCAGATGGAAGATCGGAGGAGACGGTGGCTGGGATTACATGGCTGTCGATCCCGTTACCCGCGAACTTTACGTTACGCGCGGAGCGCGTGTCTTGGCCATCAACACCACAAGCGGGAAAGTCATCGCCGACATCAAGGGCTTCAAGGGTACGCACGGCGTCGTCTTCGATGCGACTGGAAACTTCGGATACATCTCTGACGGCGGCTCCAATCAGGTCGCCGTCTTTGATCGCAAAACGCATGTCGTCACCGCGCGCATCCCAGCCGGAACCAACCCCGACGGCCTTCTATACGAGCCGTTCACGAGGACCGCCTGGGCCTTCAACGGACGCAGCCACGACGCAACCGTCATCGACACGCGCACCAACAAAGTGCTTTCCACCATTCCGCTCGCCGGCAAGCCGGAGTTTCCTACCTCCGATGGCAAAGGCTCCGTCTTCGTCAACATTGAGGACAAGAGCCTGCTGGAACACATTGACGCGAAGACCAGGAAGCCGCTCGC
The DNA here is from genome assembly GCA_021846275.1 of Acidobacteriota bacterium. Classification (GTDB taxonomy): domain Bacteria; phylum Acidobacteriota; class Terriglobia; order Terriglobales; family Acidobacteriaceae; genus Acidicapsa. The sequence continues at coordinate 37,458 of JAJZBZ010000001.1, read as the reverse complement.
GCAGTGGCCGCTCGCGCCCTGCGAATCGCCAAGCGGTCAGGCTGTCGATGCTCAGCACGAAAAACTTTTCTCCGTCTGCGATGGCAAAGTCATGGCGGTCACCGACGGCGTCTCCGGCAAGGTTGTCGCGACGGTTCCCATCGGCGATGGCCCCGATGCCGCAGCTTTTGATCCTGTGCGCAAGCTCGTCTTCAGTTCCAACGGTGAAGGCACTCTAACGGTTGTTCATCAGGACACGCCGACGAAATACACCGTCCTTGCCACTGTTCCCACTCAGCGCAGTGCGCGCACGCTTGCGCTCGATGAGAAGACCGGGAATATATATCTCTCAGCCGCGCAGTTTGGTCTGCGCCCCGCTCCAACGGCAGCGAATCCTCATCCCCGTCCGACAATCGTTCCCGGCAGCTTCGTCGTGCTGGCCTTAGCCAGATAAAATCCCACGTCGGCGAAAATCACAGACGCGGCTCGCATGGCCGCGCCTGTCTTGTCTTACCCTGAGTGCATGCGTATCGCCTACTGCATCAGCACGCTGGAGATCGGCGGAGCGGAAAAGCAAGCGCTCCTGCTTGCCAATCAGATGCGTCGTCGCGGCCACATCGTGCTGCTGTTTGTGCTGTTCGCTGCAGAAGGCATCGAACTCGAAACTCAGCTTCCCGTTGTACGTCTCAATCAGCCGCGCACGGTGCGCGGCCTCCTTCGCGCCGCTCGACTGGCGCGGGCATTTCTCAGCGCCTTTCAGCCGGACCTGCTTCATAGCCACACTTTCCCCGCAAATATGTTTGCGCGCATGCTCGCCATGCGCGGTCACGTTCCATTCGTCGTTCACACCTTCCACAACGTCACCGAAGGCGGACCGCTGCGCACGCTCGCCTATCGACTCACCCGCCGTTCCATGGACGCCTCCACTGCCGTCAGCGAAGCCGTTCGCATGCGGATGCTGCGTCGCCACATCGTCACGCCAACAACTATCCAGACCATCCCCAACGCAATCGACCTCGACGCGCTCCGCGTTGAGCCGACGCAGCGTCCGACGCTTCGCGCCGAGCTTGCGCGTGGTGCCTCATTCGTCTGGATCGCCGTTGGACGTATCTCTCGCGCGAAGGATTATCCCAATCTGCTTCGCGCCTTCGCGCTTGTCCACGAGCAGCAACCATCCGCTGCGCTCTGGATTGTCGGAGACGTTGCAGCGGATCGGCATCAACGCTCCAATCGCGAACTGCTCGGGCGAATTCAGTCCGCTCCCGGCGTGCGTTGCCTTGGCTCGCGCTCGGACGTGCCCGCTCTGCTCTTCGCCGCCGATGGTTTTGTGCTTGCTTCCGCGTGGGAGGGCGCGCCGCTCGCACTCGCTGAGGCCATGGCGATGCAACTTCCAGTCGTAGCCACCGATGTCGGCGGTGTGCGCGAAATCCTTGCTGACTGCGGTGAACTCGTTCCACAGTGTGACAGCCCGTCGCTCGCCTCCGCCATGCTGCGCGTCATGCGGCTGACCAGCGCTTCGCTAGAACGCCTTGCATCGTCACGCGCGCGCATCGAAGAGCACTTCGCCATTCCTGCCATCATCCAGCAATGGGAGTCGTTTTACGATCATCTGCTTGCGCGTTCACGGATGGCTTCATGATGATCGATTCTCCTCGCTCCAGACCCGAACAAGCACACAGATGGTCCATCCTTGCCTGGCCTGTTGTCTTTGCGCTGCTGCTGCGTGTCGCGATGCTGCTTCTCGCCTTGCACGCGACAGGCACCACTGCCATCGCCGCCGGTGATACTGCCAGCTATCTTCAGCCTGCGACGGAACTGCTCCATCGTGGCTGCTTCTGCATCAACGGCCAGCCGCAGATCGACCGTACGCCCGGCTACCCTGTCTTCGCGCTGCTGCTCGGCGCGGCATCCGGCCATCTGCTGCCGCTTCTGCTCGCGCAAATTGCGCTCAGTGTCATTGCGCTTGCACTCGTCGCCGCGCTCGTCGGCGCGCTCACTCGGAGTCATCGCTCAGCCCGTGCCACGGCATGGCTGCTTGCCTGCGAACCGCTTTCCGCCACGCACTCCATCCGCGTCCTTTCGGAAACGCTCTTCGACTTCTTTTTTGTGCTTCTTCTTTTCGTGCTCATTCGCTGGCTCAACCAGCGACGTCTGCGCTCGGCCGTGCTTGCAGGAGCTTTGCTTGCAGTCCTTGCTTACGTTCGCCCGGTCGCGTACAGCTTTGCGCTGCCGATTGCCTTTGCGTTGCCGTTGCTCGCGCCAGATGCGAATATCCTGCCGCGGTCTCGACGATGGTTTCACGCAGCCGCATTTCTTGCCGTTTTTGCCGCGCTTGTCCTTCCGTGGCAGCTTCGCAATCACCGCGCTGCAAACACGTTTGCTTTCTCCAGCGTCGCCGACAAGAATCTTTATTTTTACGTCGCAGGGGATGTTCTCGCTCACCAGTCTCGCTTGCCACTGGAGGCGTGGCAACGGTCTGTCGGCAAAGACGATCCGGCGCTCTGGCTTCGTCTCCACCCCGATCAAGAGCACTTCACGCCATCGCAGCGCGCTCGCTGGCTCCGCGATCAGGCGTTGCGCGTTCTGGCCGCGCACCGTTGGCTTTTTCTTCGCTCGTGGTTTCTCGGAGAGATTCGCCTGCTCGCTTCGCCCGGCACCACGCAGTTATTCCGTCTCTTCGCTTTGTCCCCGCGCCCGGCCACGGCTGCGCAATGGCTCATTGTCGTCGCCTGCATGCTCTATCTATTGCTGCTTTACGTGTTGATGGCAATCGCCATCCGCAGGCGCGTGCTTGTCCCGCGAGTGCTCACGCTGCTGCTTCTGCTTGCCGCATTCTTTTTTGCAGTCTCAGGTGGAGGCCAGGCCGTCAGCCGTCTGCGCATGCCGGTGATGCCCATTCTGTGCCTGATTGCAGGCAGCGCGTTTGCGAATTCTTCCGAGCGCAACGGGTCGCAGTCGAAGGCGCGCTGAAGACGCATAGAAGACTCGGCTTCCTCGATGATCCGGCGGACCGGGTTCCAGCGATTTTCAGAAAGGAATCGGGTGCCGCGCAAGTGGTGACCCCGGCAGGATTTGAACCTGCGACCTCCGGTTTAGGAAACCGCTGCTCTATCCAGCTGAGCTACGGGGCCACATTCCGCTTCCACTCGGATTGTATCGCAATCGGGATTTTGCCAACCGCGACATTCCGTCAAACAAGCAGGTAAACTGAACCTATGGCAGATATTCAGCGTCGCAAGTCGGTTACGGTCAGGGTTGGTTCCGTTCGAGTCGGTTGGGAAGTCCCCGTCGTCGTGCAGTCAATGACGAACACAGACACAGCCGATGTCGCCGCAACCATCGATCAAGTGGAAGCGCTGGCGCTGGCCGGTTCTGAAATCGTGCGCGTCACCGTCAACAACGAAGAGGCCGCCGCCGCCGTTCCGAAGATCGTTGAGGGCCTTGCCCGTCGCGGCATCAACGTGCCCATCGTTGGCGACTTCCATTACAACGGCCACCTGCTGCTATCGAAGTTCCCCGGTTGCGCGGAGACGCTCGCCAAGTACCGCATCAACCCCGGCAACGTCTCCATCGGCCGCAGGGACGACGACAATTTCCGCACCATGGTCGAGGTCGCCGTGCGCCATCAGAAGCCGGTGCGCATCGGCGTGAACTGGGGTTCGCTCGATCAGGCGCTGCTCACTCGCATGATGGACGAGAACAGCCGCAGCGCCGCTCCCCGGCCCGCCCGCGACGTGATGATGGAGGCAATGGTTGTCTCCGCTCTGGACAACGCCGCCGCAGCCGAGCGTTACGGCCTGCGCCGCGATCAGATCATTCTCTCCGCCAAGGTCAGCGGCGTCCGCGACCTCATCGATGTCTACACGAGTCTCGCCGCGCGTTGCGACCACGCGCTCCATCTCGGCCTCACCGAAGCCGGCATGGGATCGAAGGGCATCGTTGCCTCAGCCGCCGGACTGGCCCCGCTGCTGCTGGCCGGCATCGGCGATACGATTCGCGTGAGCCTGACGCCCGCGCCCGGCGGCGCTCGCACCGAGGAGGTTCATGTCGCGCAGCAGATTCTGCAATCCCTCGGCATCCGCAGCTTCATGCCTCAGGTCACAAGCTGCCCCGGTTGCGGGCGCACCACCAGCACCTACTTCCAGGAACTGGCCGAGCAGATTCAGGGTTACCTTCGCACCTCCATGCCAGAGTGGCGGAAGCAATATCCCGGAGTCGAGGAACTGAAACTGGCCGTCATGGGCTGCGTCGTCAACGGCCCCGGCGAATCGAAGCACGCCAACCTCGGCATCAGCCTGCCCGGCACCTTTGAGGAGCCGAAAGCGCCCGTCTACGTGGATGGCAAGCTCCACACCACGCTGCGCGGCGACAACATCGTGAACGAGTTCAAGCAGATTCTCGACCGCTACGTCGAGGAGCACTACGGAGCCGTGCGCGCGTAATCGCTGCTTCGGAACCTTGCCGTCTGGTCAGTTCGACATCTGCGCATCAGCGCTGAAATAGCATCTTCACGCCCAGGCCGATGAGCACGACGGCAAAAACACGTCGCAGCATGGCATCTGGAATGTATTGTGCGCCCCATCCGCCAGCCCAGCCGCCCAGAGTGAAGCCGAGAGCCAGCAGCATGCCAATCTTCAGGTCGGCGTTGCCGTCGCGATAGTAGGCCCAGAAGGCCAGAATCCCCACCGGCAGCAGCAGCGCGGCGAGTGACGTTCCCTGCGCCTTCCGCTGATCCATGTGAAACAGCCAGACCAGCGCAGGAACGAGAAATATCCCGCCGCCAATTCCGATAATGCCGGAGATGATGCCAACGACAAAGCCAAGCAGTAGGGTGAGCCAGATCAAGCAAGCCTCCTGGACGACAATCGAATGCGCGCTTCTGCAAACGCTCAGATGTATAGGATACGCGAGACAATTCAGTCTTAGTTTGTAAACTAACGGTGAACGTGGCGTTGCAAATTCATCGTAGATTCGCAATTCCTGTTTTGTTCTGGGCTAGGCTGTTACTAGCCGGAGCGTTGGATTCATTTTTCGCGGAATCGGCAAAATCCGAGGGGCAGGGAAGTGCATTTGAGCCAGACGATCTTTGTGCTTGAAGACGATTCAGATATTTCCCGCTTGATGCAGCACCATCTGGAGGCAGCCGGTTACTCGCCGCGTGTCTTCGCCTCGCCCACCCACCTCATCCCCGAAGCGGAGCGAAATATCCCTGCGCTGTTTCTGCTGGACATCATGGTGCCTGGCGGTGACGGGCTGGATGTCTGTCGCCGTCTGCGCAACCACAGCCTGCTTGCCTCGGTTCCCATCATCTTCGTCACCGCGCGCGCTGCGGAGAATGACCGTGTTCTGGGACTTGAACTGGGTGCGGACGATTACATCACCAAGCCATTTTCCACACGTGAGTTGCTGGCCCGCGTCAAGGCCGTCCTGCGCCGCTTCGAGCGCCCATCAAACGCGGCCACCATCCGTTTCGACGAGATCGAGATCGACGCCAGCGCCATGCAGCTTCACGTACGCGGCGAGCTGACAACAACCACAGCCACTGAGTTCCGCCTGCTGGACTATCTGGCGCGCCATCCGGGACGGGTCTTCAGCCGTGACCATCTGCTGGACGCCGTCTGGGGCGATGCCCGTTTCGTCACGCCGCGCTCGGTGGATGTCTACGTCCGGCGAATTCGTGAAAAAATCGAACTGGACGCAGAGAATCCGCGCTACCTGAAGACGGTGCGTGGCGCGGGCTATCGTTTTGAGCTTCCCAAAGCACTTTGATCCGGTCATTCCCGACCGAGCCGGGACGGAGAGACAAGACAACCGTTGAAACGCAAGGTATTTTCCAAGCTCCTCGGACTCTTCGCACTGCTGCTGGTCTTTCACGCAGCCCTCATCGAGGTTTTGTTTCACCGCATCGTACGCAACGCCGCGCAGCGTCCGGAGCACGTCATCGGACAGGAGGCACTGTTCTCCGGCCTGGCCGCGCTTCTGGTCGCGCTGTTGCTCGCGGCCTGGTTCTCGCGCAGCATCTCCCTGCGCCTGCGCCGCATGGTTGATTTCGCGCTTCAGATCGCTGAGGGCCATCTGGACGCGCGTCTGGACGAACGCGAAAACGACGAACTGACAGCGATGGCGCAGGCGCTGAACGTGACAGCCGCCCGCCTGGAAGCCAGCTTTGCCGAACTGGACAATCGTCGCCGCGAACTGGCGACGCTGCTCGACTCCATGCAGGAGGCCGTCGTCGCCATCAGCGCCGAGCGCCGCGTAAGCTGGTCCAACGCCCTAATGCAGCGCCTGGCCGGCACCTCCATCCGCGAGGGCGCGAGCCTGGCCTCGGCGATTCGTGATCCCGACGTGCTCGCCTGCGTCGAATGTGCCCTGAACAAGCGCGAGATCGCTACTGGCCGCGCCATCGCTTTCGTGCCGGGCCGCATTTTTGAAGTCAATGCCGCGCCCACGCCCGGCGGCGGTGCCGTCGTCGTGCTGCATGACGTGACCGCGGTCGAGGCGGCGGAAAAATCCCGCCGCGAGTTCATCGCCAACGTCAGCCACGAGCTGCGTACGCCGCTCACCTCCATCTCCGGCTACGTCGAAACGCTGCTCGAAGACGAGTTGCCAAAGCCCGCGACGACGAAGGAATTCCTCGCCATCATCCTGAAAAACGCCCAGCGCATGAACCGGCTCACCGAGGATTTGCTGGAGCTTGCCAGCATCGAAAGCAAGGACTATCAGCTTCATCTGCAGCGCGTTCGCGCTGACCGCCTTGTCAACGACGCAGTCGATTCGCTGGCTGGCATGGTGCTCGAATCCGGCGTCCAGCTTGAGACCGGCGGGCTTGTTTCCGACTGCGTTCAGGTCGATGTGTACGCCATCACGCAGGTCTTCGGCAACCTCATCGAAAACGCGCTCAAATACGGTCGCTCCGGAGGGCGCATCGTCCTGGCTGCGCGCAGAACCGACGCGATGGTCGAGTTCTCCGTGCGCGACTTCGGCCCCGGCATCGCCTCGGAACACTTGCAGCGCATCTTCGAGCGCTTCTATCGCGTGGACAAGGCTCGCTCGCGCGAATCCGGCGGCACCGGGCTTGGCCTTGCCATCGTCAAGCATATTCTGCAAACGCACGGCGGCAGCATCTGGGCCGAGAGCGAACTCGGCCACGGAACCACCTTTCATTTCACGCTGCCCATCGCCGCCGCTGCGGCGCAGTCGGGTGCTGCCGCGCCGCCGCTCAGCGCGGAGAAAAAATCTCCCGAACCGATTCCATTCAAATCCCCGTAACAAAGTTCCTTCACAATACATCTGGAAGACTTTCCGAAAGACAGGAGAACGTGTGAACAAGCGCAGCATTCTTTCCGCAGCCCTGCTGGTCTCGGTCGCCCTTTTCGTCGGCGCGCAGTACGCCACCGCGCAACACCTCACCGGCGCAGGTTCAACCTTCGACTACCCAATCTTCGCCAAGTGGTTCAGCGAGTACAGCCAGGCGCATCCGGGCGTCGAGATCAACTACCAGTCGATCGGCTCCGGCGGCGGCATTCAGCAGGTGTCAAACGGTCTCGTCGATTTCGGTGCCAGCGACGGCCCGATGACAGACGCTCAGCTCGCCGCTTCCAGGGTGAAGCTGGTCCACATTCCGGTCGTTCTCGGTGCTGTCGTTCCCGTCTTCAACGTGCCTGGCGTTGGCAATCTTCGCTTCTCCGGCGAGACGCTTGCCGACATTTACCTGGGCAAGATCACGAAGTGGAATGATCCAAAGATTGCCACCGAAAACCCCGGCGTCAGCCTCCCATCTCTCGCCATCAACGTCGTCCATCGCGCTGACGGCAGCGGAACCACCTTCATCTTTGCTGACTTCCTGAGCAAGGTCAGCAAGGACTGGGCAAAGGGTCCGGGCGTAGGCACCTCGCTGAACTGGCCGATAGGCATCGGCGGCAAGGGCAGCGAAGGCGTCACCGGCCTGGTTCGCCAGATTCCCGGCTCCATCGGATACGTGGAACTGACCTATGCGCTTCAAAACCACATCAGCTTTGGCGCGGTGAAGAATGCCGCTGGAAACTGGATCACAGCTTCTATCGCGGGCGTCACGGAAGCTGCGGCAAGCGTGAAAAGCATGCCTTCGGATTTCCGGGTCTCCATCACCAACGCGCCCGGCGCGACCGCCTATCCGATCTCCAGCTTCTCCTGGATGCTGGTTCCCGTGAAGGCGCAGGACGCGGCCAAGGGTCGCGTGCTGCGTGATTTTCTGAGCTGGATGGTCAAGTCGGGCGAAAACGAGGTTTCTGGGCTTTACTACGCGCCGCTGCCGCAGAATGTGAAGGACAAGGTGCTCAAGGTCGTCTACAGCCTCCAGTAATCACGGAACTCAAGCCGAATCAATGGCCTTAGCCTACGGCCCGCGAACGACGCGGGCCGTTTTCATTGTTTTTGCATCGGTTTATCTTCTTTGTTTTGCGCACTTTTAACACTCCTTTCATCTTGCTCGACTAGCGTAATAGTCGCGAACCATGCCGAATCTGCATGTGCCCAATTCGTCTGCCACTGACCCGGCTTCAGCAGATGCCGCTGGCAGTTTGCCGATGCGCGTTGCGGCTCCGGTCGGCGATCTATCGACACAGGCCGCCGATGCGCCGGTCTCCGCAGTTCGCCGTTTCCTGCTCGCGCGTGGCAGTTCGCGCTGGGCGGATCGCGTGTTCTCCGGGCTGATGCTGCTCTGCGCGCTGGCTATCTTCGCGATTGTCGCGCTCATCGCCGCTGAATTGCTCTCGCAGTCGCAGCCAAGCTGGCATGCCTTTGGATTGAGCTTTTTCTACCACTACAACGTCGATCCGGTCACGCATCTGCCACTCTTCTGGGATCCGGTGAACGGCGTCTTCTACGCGCTACCGTTCATTTACGGCACGCTGGTCACCTCTCTGGTCGCGCTCTGCATCGCCGTGCCGCTTGCCGTCGGCCTGGCCGTCTTTCTCACGGAGATGTGTCCTCGCTGGCTGCGTTCTCCGCTCTCGTTTTTCACGGAACTGCTCGCCGCCATTCCCAGCGTGGTCTACGGCCTGTGGGCGATCTTTGTGCTGATACCGCTGCTGCGAGACAACATCAATCCATTCTTCATCGCCATCTTTCAGCAGCCCACTTTGGTGCGGCTCTTCGCCTGGACACACCTGTTCGGCGACGACGGCCTCTTCGGCGGCGTCAATCTCGGCCTTGGGTTGCTGGGCGCGGGCGTGATTCTGGCCATCATGATCCTGCCCATCATCGCCGCGCTGACCCGCGAGGTGATGAGCGCAGTGCCGAACAGCCAGCGCGAGGCCGCGCTGGCGCTGGGCGCGACACGCTGGGAGATGATTCGCATCGCCGTGCTGCGCAACGCGCGCATCGGCATCGTCGGCTCGGTGATTCTGGGCCTCGGTCGTGCGCTGGGCGAGACGATGGCCGTGGCGATGGTGATTGGCAACTCGCCGGAGATTCATCTTTCGTTGCTCTCGATGGGCCACTCGATGGCCTCCGTGATTGCCAACGAGTTCACCGAGGCGACGAGCGACATGCACCGCAGCGCGCTCATCGAAGTGGGTCTGGCGCTGTTTCTGGTCACGATTCTGGTGAATGCGTGCGCGCGGCTGCTGGTGTGGGCCGTGACGCGCGGTGCCACGGCGCGGGTGCAGTGAGATGGGAGAACGCATGAAGCCAAATCTCGACCTGCGCTCGCTCTGGCGAACAGCGAAGGACCGGATTGCCACGGGGCTGGCGATTCTGGCCACGCTGCTCGTGGTTGCGCCGCTGGTGGCCATCTTTTTCTACCTGATCTATAAGGGCGCAAGCTCGCTGAATTGGGCGTTTTTCACGGAGATTCCCAAGCCCGAGGGCGAAGTGGGCGGCGGCATGGCCAATGCCATCGTCGGGTCCGCGGTAATTCTGGCCGTCGCCAGTTTCTTCGGCATTCCCATCGGCATCGGCGGCGGGATATATCTGGCTGAGTTCGGGCGCGGGACGAAGCTGGCCAACGCCGTGCGATTCACGGCGGACGTGCTGAACGGCGTGCCTTCGATTGTGATGGGCATCGCGGCCTATTCGCTGATCGTGATGCCGATGCATCATTTTTCGTCCTTCGCAGGCGGCGTGGCGCTGGGCATCATGATGATTCCCACGGTGACGCGTACGACCGAGGAGATGCTCCTCATGGTGCCGCACTCGGTGCGCGAGGCCGCGCTCGGACTCGGCGTCCCGAACTGGCGCTCGGTGATCTCGATTACGCTGAAGACGGCCTCGCCCGGCGTGATCACGGGCTGCATGCTGGCCTTTGCGCGGGTGGCCGGTGAGACGGCTCCGCTGCTCTTCACCGCTCTTGGCAACCAGTTCTGGAGCGTCTCGCTGAACCACGAAGTCTCCGCGCTGCCACTGCAGATTTACAACTACGCCATTTCCCCCTATGACGATCAGCATCGACAGGCGTGGGCCGGTTCGCTGGTGCTGATCGCGCTGATCGTGATCGCGGTTTCGCTGGTTCGATTCTTCACCAGCCGTGGAACGCTGAAGGGAGCAAGCTGAGTGGGTGTTGCCATTGAAGTGAAGGCGCTGAATGCGTGGTACGGCGCGACGCACACGTTGCAGGATATTGAGCTGCATATTCCGGCTAATCACGCGACGGCGCTGATCGGACCCTCGGGCTGCGGCAAGAGCACCTTCGTCCGCTGCCTGAACCGCATGCACGAGACGAACCCGATTGCGCGCGTGACCGGCTCGGTGAAGATCGGCGACCTGGATATTTACAACGACATTTCGCCGGTGGAGATTCGTCGCCGCGTGGGGATGGTCTTTCAGCGACCCAATCCCTTTCCAACGATGTCGATCTATGACAATGTGTGCAGCGGGCTGAAGCTGAACGGCTATCGCAACCGGCGCGAGCTGGACGAGATTGTGGAGCGGTCACTGCGCAGCGCGGCGCTGTGGGATGAGGTCAGGGACGACCTCAAAAAGAAATCCGGCGCGAGCCTGTCTGGCGGACAGCAGCAGCGCATGTGCATTGCGCGCGCGCTGGCCGTTGATCCGGAGGTGCTGCTGATGGACGAGCCGGCCTCGGCGCTCGATCCCGTCTCGACCTCGAAGATTGAAGACCTGATCTTCCAGCTCAAAAGCCAGTACACGATCGTGATCGTCACGCACAATATGCAGCAGGCTGCGCGCGTGGCGGAAAAGACCGGATTCTTCCTGAACGGGCGGCTGGTGGAGTTCGATTCGACGCATAAGATCTTCACCAATCCGACAGACAAGCGCACGGAAGACTACATCACCGGACGCTTTGGTTGAGCAGGGAGGAGGAACGAATGACCCGCATCCGATTTCAGCAGAGTCTGGACGACCTGAAGGAAAAACTGCTGGTGATGGCCGGGCTGGCCGAGCAGCAGATTCAGCGCGCCATCGAGTCCTATCGCGTGCGCGACCTGTCCATCTGCGACCTGGTGGATCGCAGCGAGCAGGCGATCAATCGCATGGAGCGCGATATCGACCAGGTGGCGCTTGACCTGCTGGCGATGGAGCAGCCGATGGCCATCGACCTGCGCTTCATCCTGGCCGTCATCAAGATCAACTCCGATATTGAGCGAGTGGGCGACGCGGCCAAGAGCATCAGCGATCGCGTGCGCACGATCGAGAGCATGGGAACGATTGAGTTGCCCGTGGATATTCCACGGATGTCGGCGCTGGCCTCGGATATGGTTCGGCGCTCGTTGCAGGCCTTCATTGAGGCGAACGCGGAACTGGCGCGATCCGTGCTCAGCATGGACGACGCTGTGGACAGCATGAATCGCGCGGCGCATGGGGCGCTGTCCGCGCTGATGGCCGCAGAAAGCCACCACGCGCCGCAGGCGCTGACGGCGCTGATGATCTGCAGGAGCCTGGAGCGCGTGGCCGACCACGCGACGAATATCGCCGAGGACGTGATCTTCTGGGTTCAGGGCGCGGATGTGCGACACCAGGGAAGCGTGAATGCGGGGCAGGTGTAAGAGCGCGCAAAACTGGCTTGATTTTGCGTGTAAAACTCTTATATTCTATAGTTTATGATGGAATTTTTGCGTCAGGATGTTTACTCTGTGTGTACTTACCTGACCCAGGGGGGTGGGGTGTTTTCTGTTAAATCTCAGATTCTATATGGCGTATTTGGATTTCGAGAGATTTCAATTTCTGTATGCCATTGATTTCCGATGGTTTATTGAAATTTCAAAAAAGCAGATTCACTCCAGGAATGACAGCCGGGAAGACTGCGGCTCCAATGACGGCGGATGACCCCACGGCAGATTCCCGGAGGGAATCTGCCGTGGAGCGGGGGAGTGGGGCGCGCTATAACGATCAGCGACGTCCGCCGCCGTGGAATCCGCCACCGTGGAAGCCTCCGCCGTGGAAGCCGCCACCATGGAAGCCACCGTCACCGCCGTGGAAACCGCCGCCGACGAAGCCGCGATCACCACCCCAGCCGGGACGACCGTCACCCCTCCAGCCACCACCTCTCCAGCCGTCGCCACCCCAGCCACCACCCCTCCAGCCGTCGCCATCGCCCCAGCCGCGATGGAGCCACGGGCCGGCACCGAGGAATACGCCGCCGTTAAACCACTGCGGGCCGTAGTAACCCATGGGCGCGCAGGCGTAGGGCGGGTAGGAGTAGTAGCCGTAGGCGCACATCGGTGGTCCGGGCGGGACTTCCGGATATCCGCCGCCGATCTGCACGCCGAAGGATAACTGGGCGTGGGCAGCAGGCGCGGGCAAGAGAATGAAAACGACTGCCGCAAGCAAGACGAGATATTTGAAACGCATGATCTTCCTCCATTGAGGGCCTGGCGTCAGGCCGGTTCTTTCAGTTTGCTTTTGCGGCTTTTTTTGCCGGGGCTGGTGGTGCTGGCGGTGCGGGCGTCCAGAATGCCGCATCATTCCTGATCCAGCTTGCCGGCAGACGGCTCATGGCGGGGGTGAAGGCGAAGAGATTGGACTCGGTGCTGTTGTAATCGGCGCGTTCGAAGTCCAGCATCTGCTTCTGCGCCTCCGGGCTGAGGCTCTTCGCGTACTGGCCGACGAGCGATTGGTGGTGATCGATGTCGGCCAGGGATTGGACCGGGATCATGACCAGGTAGGAGTCATCGGTTGCGTTGCCGTAGAGCTGCTGGTAGACGGAAAAGTGGAAGTCGGGATCGACTTTGGCCCAGGTGTCGCGCATCTGCTCGGTGAACTGGGCGAATTCCGGGCCGTGGCCGGGCTTTACGTGGATATGGATCATCTCCATGAAACGCATCTGGGCGAGGTTGGCCGGGTTGGGGTTGCTGAGCAGGGGACGGAAGAGCCAGATGGCGGTGTTGACGCTGGAGAGCATCTCGCTGTGTTGCTGATCGAGGTCGGCCAGCTTTTCGCCAAGAAGGAACTCGTCATGATCGTGAACATCGGCCATCTGTTCGAGTGAGGCGTATCCGGAGAGGAAAAGATTCTGCTGCTTGCCGGTGAGCGCGCCCATGCCGAGGTAGTACTGGGCGGCTTTGTCGGCGTTGAGGGCGGCAGCGTATTGGGCCTCCAGCGCGGCGTGGGCGGCTTCGGCTCCGGGTTGCGGCACCTCGCTGACGGTGACGAGGACGGGCGACGGGCCGCTGGGCGCGAGGCTCTGCTGGGCGCTCGCGGCGAGGCCGACGGCGCTGAACAGGGCTATCGCAGCGCAGGCGACGGCTTGGGAAGATCGAATGGAATACATCGTGTTTTTACTCTCCTGCGGTGAACGGATTCAAGATGGACCAACGGCATTCTAGCATTGCATGAACCGGGCGTGCGTTTGCGCGTGGGTCCGTCCGTTGGTCGTGGGCGAAGGGAGATGCACCAGCAGATTCCCTTCGGGAATGACAACCAGAAAGTCAGTTTGGCAACGAATACAGCGGCAGGAATACAGGGTACGGCTCAGCGAAGGTCAGTATGACAGAAAGCGCGAAATTGCATGCCACTTTCGCAGAACTTTTTTGAACCAGGGATTCAGCAGCCGGGGATCGGGCGTCGGCGGGCGAGCGAGATCTGGCGCCCGGCGAGGATGAGAAGCAGAATCTGGACTGCGATCACGATCCCGGCCATCCAGACGGGACGGTGAGCGTGAGAGAGCAGGGAAGGAAGGCCGCCAAGAATGGCGACGAAGGCCGCAAACAGGAGGGCGAGGCGGCGGTGTTTCCGGGTCTGGGGATCGTCAGCGATGCGGTTGCACTGGCACATGAGAAGGATTCCTCTGGGCTGAGTGTAGCAGTCGCTGGCCGCTGTTTGCAGCGGGCGCGGACAAAGAAAATCCCGGGCAGCGCGAGTGGCGGTGCCCGGGAGAGTGGTTAGAAGCAGAATCACAGTCGGGGTATCCGGACTCACAGGGGCCGGGGCTGCCGTTCCTCGAAGAACGGCAGCATCCAGATTGACTCCGCTGGGCACAGTAACTGTGATTCTGCTCTAGTTATTGATGACGAGGGTGACCGTGGTGGAGGCGGTGATGGTGGAGGTTTTGCTGTCCTGCCCGGTGAGGGTGAGTGTGTAGGTTCCGGCGGGCGGATTGTTGGGGGTCACGGGGCAGGAGCCGTAGCCGTAGCCATAACCGTAGCCGCAGTTATTGGCGTAGCCGTTGCTGTTGCAACTGCTGAGGCCGAGGCCGAAGCCAACGAGGAGGACGACCATGGCCAGGCTGCGGAGCAGGCGGGATTTGCGCCCGAAGACTCCGGCCAGAAGCAGTCCGCCGAGCAGGGTGGCCGCGCCGATGGGCGCGCGCGGGTTACCGGAGCGCTGGGGCGTGGCACCGTGGGCACCGGGGAACTGCTTGTACTGACCGTTGGTGTTCACGCAGTTCTGGGCGTTGGTGTCAACGGAGAAGCTGCCGGTGGTGGTTCCAGTGCCCAGGACGGCGATGGTGCCGACCTGGAAGCAGGCCGTGCTGAGATTGCCGGCGTTGCTGCCGGTGGGCGTGACGCTGAGCACGACGTCGCCGGCGTAGCCGCCGTTGGGCGTGATGGTCACGGTGGAGGTTCCCTTGTTGCCGCCTGTGACGGTCATGTTGGTGGCCGAGAGGGTGAAGCCGCCGACGCCGGTGGAGATGACCGAGGCGGTGATGCTGGCGGTCGCCGTGGAGGTGGCATAGGTGGAATCACCAGCGTAGGTGGCCTGGACCGTGTGCGAGCCGGGGGTGCTGAAGCTGGTGGTGTACGTGGCCGTGCCGTTATTGAGGGTGAGCGCTGGCGTCTGGGCCGTTCCGTCGACGGAGATGGTGACGGTGCCGGTGGGAGTGCCGGAGCCGGAGGTGGCCGAGACACCGATGGTGAAGGTGACGTTCTGGCCGACGCTGGGCGTGGGGGTGGACGGGGTGATAGTGGTGGTGGTGGAGAGAAGCGAGGTTCCGGTGGAGGCCGGCCAGGCACCGGCGAGCAGATTGAGGTCAAAGCTGCCGAGGCCGGAGGCCCGGTCGTAGCCGGTGGTGGACATGTATTCGGTGAGGGCGTTACCGGCGCAAATGGAGGAACCGGCGGCACTGCAGTCGTTGCCGCCGACGGTGATGTCATGGAAGACCGAAGCGTAGGTGGTGCTGTTGGCGGCCAGAGTGTAAAGCGTTGGGTTGATGTTGCCCTGGCCGTTGGTGGCGTTCACCTTCTGGCTGATGAGGGCGAGCATGCCGGCCATGATGGGAGTGGCGAAGCTGGTCCCGCCGGCGGCGGTGAGATCCTGCGAGGTGGAGTCACGGAAGCCGCTGGTGCAACTGGAGGCCTGTGGCGGGCTGCTGGTGGTGTCCCAGTTGGACTGGTCACTGGTGCAGAAGAGGTAGGCGTCGTGATTGTTGGAGGCGTCGAGGGAGACGTCGGGAACATCGCGCTGGCCGTCGCTGGGAATGCCGGGAACGCCGGTCTGCCAGGTGGGCTTGGTGAAGTCGCCGCTGACGCCGCCGCCACCGGAGGCGATGTAATCGGAAGCATCGTCGTTCCAGACCATCTCCGGAATGTAAGAGAGCGCGGAGGTGACGAGGTCGTTGGGAGCGTTGGAGGCCCAGTACTGGGTGGCTCCGGTGGTGTTGCCCTCGTTGAACTCCGTGCCGCCGACGGCGACGACGTTGGGGCTGCTGGCGGGATAGTTGACGTTGAGCTGCTCCTGCTGGGCGAGCGTGTCAGTGCTGGTGGAGCTGTAGCAGGAAGTGGAGCCGGAGTCACCGGCTGCGGCGAGGATGGTCTGTCCCTGAGATGCGGCCTGAGCGGTGGTGGTTTCGAAGGTCTGGTAGTAGGTGCCGATGTCGAACTCGCAGGCGCCGTAGCTGACGCTGATGATGGGAGCGAGCTTGTTATCGACAGCGTAGATGACGGAGTCAAAGACGCCACCCTGAGAGGTGTTGCCGGTGTAAACGAAGTTGATGGTGGCACCGGGAGCCATGGCTCCGGACCATTCGAGATCGATGTCGGATTCGCCCTCGTCACCGGAGACGATGGTGGAGGTGCCGCTGTTCGGGACGAGGGTTTCGGTGGGGTCTTTGACGGTGAGTCCGGCGGCGTTCTGGAAGTTTTCAATATCGCTGAGGACGATGGCGGACTGGCCGGCGACGACGATGTTCTGTCCGGCACCGTTGAATCCCTGTTTGGTGAGTGCGTTCACGTCGTAGATGACGTCGATGTCACCGGGAGCGAGGTAGTGGTTGCCAGATATGCCGGAGGTGAAGGCGGGCGAGACGGAGCCGAGGTTGGGCGTCTGGCGGACGGCGGCCTGCGCCTGGGGCGCGAGCGGCAGCATCATCGGGTGGGGCTTGAAGTTGTCGAGGTCGCGCAGGCCGAGGATGACGGGCGAGAGCGCGGCGGGAATGTGAAGCTGAGTGGACGGTGCGAAGTGCGTCTCCTTCTGGCCGTGCCAGGTGGTGACGTAGCGGTGCATCTCGGTCTGGAATGCCTGCTCGACCTGAGTGGCGGTGCCGGAGAAGACGACGAAGGTTTTGCCGTTGGCAACAGAGTCGATGGAGAAGCCCTGCTGCTGGAGCCACTGCTCGGTGAGGGCGATGTCGGCGTCATTGGTGCCGAAGCGCGAGGCAAACTGCTGAGGGGTGAGCCACTGGTGATACTGGGGCGAGCCGGGAGTCTGCTGAGCGGCGAGAAGCTGCTTGAGGTCCGACTGCTGCTGAGGGGTCGTGCTGAAGTAGAGCATCATGTGGTGCAGGGGCGTGTCACCGGGCAGACGACCGGCGTCGTTGGCCGGAGTGGCAAGCGGATGAAGCGAGCCTTTCAGCGTGACCATGCGGGAGAAATCGAGCGGCTGATGAAGCCGCGCGGCAGGCTGGGGAAGCGTGGCCGGTTGAGCAGTGGCGCGGTCGGCGACGGTGAGGAAACTGGCGGCTGCGAGGGCGGCGAGTGCGATGCGGCGGCAGATGCTCATGGTCTTCATGGGAGTCTCTCTTGATGAGTGATGCACAGTTGGTGATGGAGGTGAGCTGCGCAGAATGCCTCCAGACGATTAGACACGATTTTTTCGGTTGGGTTGCGCGGGGCTGTGGGAATTGTGCGCAGGGTGTGCCGGGATGGGGGGGATTTTTGATGAGAGTGGAAGGCAGCGGTGGCAACCGTCAGGGCTGCCAGTGGTCGAGGTGGTTGAGCAGCGGATAATAAAGGCCGAGGCGGATGGGCGCGAGGGGTTGAGTGCCGACGCTGAGGAGTTCTTCGAGCAGCGTGGCGTAAAGATGCAACTGCGGGGCGAATTGTCGGCGATGGTCGGCGAGGAACTGCTGGAGCGCGGGGCTGGATGGGTCGGGATGGCTGCCGGAGATTTTGTCATTCGTGGAGGTTTTGTAATCAATGATCCACCAGCCTGGCGCCGCGATGCCGAGCGCGGGTGGGGCTTCCGCAAGGAAGCAGCGGTCCGGACGAAGGGTGGTCCAGCGCGTGCGACCGTCAGGAGCACGAAGCTGTCCGGTCCAGGCGGATTCAGTGTAGGCGTGCGGGTGCGGCGCGAGAATCCACTGGCCGAGCGGGTGAGCGGCGGTGCGCTGGACGGTGGCGACGGCGCGGTCAGCGAGCTGGCGGGCCTGAGCCGCGGGAAGGCCGAGCGAGCGGAGATGAGCGGCGAGGATGGGCGCACGGTCGGCGAGCAGGGACTCGGCGGCTTCGGTGAACTGTCGAGAGCGAGCGAGGTGTTGGAGCAAAAGGTGGACGGCGATGCCTTCGGCGCGGGAGTGGAGTCCACCGGGAGTGCGCGTGTAGAGCGGCGCTGCGTCGGGATTTAGCGCGGGGATGGCGAGCGATGCGGCGGGCGCGGTCGGCGGAACGCACAGACGGAGCAGGCGCGGGGATGCCGGAGGAGCGGCCGCGGCTTCAGCGGAGGTGTCCTGAGCGGAGTTTTCCTGGGCTGCGCGGGCTTGCTCGATCACCTGGTTGATTTCAGATGGGAAGGCTGGCGCGATGATCTGGAGCAGCGTGGGCCTGGCTGCGCTGGATTCGTCAGCGAGGCGCGCAAGCTGCGATGTGGTGGCGCGGGCGAAGAGATGCAGCTCTTCACGGGCGCGAGTGGCGGCGACATAAAAGACGCGACGCTCTTCGGCCGCTTCGCGGAGCTGCTTCTGTTCGGTGACCCAGGCGAGCGCGCGACCGCGAGTCTGGCCGCGCGGCTGGATGGGCGCGATGAGAAATTCGGTGAGGCCGGGCGCGGGGTCGGTTTGCTGGTCGGCTTCGAGGCTGGCTTCGCGGTCGGGCTGGGCGATGCCGCGTTCGAGCCAGGCGAGCATCGGCGTGCGACTGGAGCCGTTTTTGCGCTGGAGATTGAGCAGGAGGACGATCTCGAATTCGAGGCCCTTGGCTTTATGGATGGTCATCAGATGCACGCCGAAGTCGTGGTCGAGCGCGGGGTCGGGCGTGGGCGGAAGCTTGTCCAGAATTGCGCTCCAGCCGGAGGTTGGATTGCGTTCGATGAGGTCGAGGTCAGCGCGTGGAAGCTGGTCGAGCGCGGACCAGAGGAGCTGAAGATTGCGTTGCTGCGGCGGGGTGGTTGAATCGGCTCCGCCGACGGCGCGCCAGAGACGATGGAGCCAGCTGCCGGGCAGTTCCGTGGACGCGCGGCGGCGTTCGCTTCCAGCCTGTTGAATGGCGGCGACGCAATGCGTCAGGGCTTCGGCGCGGGTGGGCGGGAGCGCGAGCAACGGAAGACGGGAATCGATGGCATTGCAAACAGAAAGCGACGAAAGGGCGCGGTCGTCGGCGGAGATGAGCGTGTGCAGTTCGGCGAGCGTGAGCGCGCAGACAGGCGAGCGCAGGACGGACGACCAGGCGAGGCGGTCGAGCGGGTTGAGCGCGGCGCGTGCGAGTGAGATGGCGTCGAGAATCTCTGTGCGCTGGCTGAGCGGGATGAGATCGTCGGCGTGGAACGGGATCGCGACTGATTGCAGTGTCTGCGCGGCGAACTGCAGGGTGGCGCGATTGCGCGCGAGCAGGGCGATGCGATATTTGCCGCCCGCGTGTGCGGAGCGCAGGGCTTTGGCGCGGTGGAGATGCTCGCGGACGAGCGGCAGCCAGTCGGGTTCGGCGGCTGTATCCGTGGTTTTGTCGTCTGCGCGGCTGAGGTGAAGCTGGATGCGCGGAGTCAGATCCGCCGAAGAATTTGCTTCCGCGCTGCGCGCGGCTGTGGCGGGATAAAAGACGGTCTGCACGGCGGCGGATGGCGCGGCGAAGATGGGCTGCATGCGTGTGTTGAGGTCGGCGACGAGCGCGGGCGCGGAGCGGAAGTTGGCGGTGAGATGAATCGGCTCCAGCAGCATGCGATTGGCGTCGCCGAAGGAATCGCGCTCGGAGCCGAAGCCGCGAAGAGTGGGGCGTTCAAAGAGTTCGAAGTCGGATTCGCGGAAGCCATAGATGGATTGCATGGGGTCGCCGACGCAGAAGCAGGTGCGTGTGTCGAGATCGGGCCAGGCGGCGACGAGGCTGTCGATGAGTTCGTACTGGTTGCGGCTGGTGTCCTGGAATTCGTCGATGAGCAGGTGACGGATGCCGGAGGCGAAGTCGATGGCGAAGTCGGTGGGGGATTGATCCGGGCCGCGCAGGATGCGCAGGGCGAGCGCGGCCTGTTCGGAGTAGTCGAACGCGGCCTGTTCGGCGAAGACGAGTTGAAGCTGCGCGTAAGCGTAGCGCAGGGTGACAAAGGCGTGGAGCACGATCCGCCATTCGTCGTCGGTGTAGCCGAAGACGAGGGTTTCGGCGGCCTGTCGCAGGAGGAAACGCAGATCCGCGTGTTGAGACAATGCACCGACGAGCGCTTTGAATTGAGCTTTGCGAGCGGGGCCTTCGCCGGTTGTGGGGAAGCCGTCTCTGATGTTGATGGATTTTCGCCAGCCGCCATCTTTTGTCAGGAAGAACTGAGCGAGTTCACTGTGAAAATCGAGCAGGGACTGGAGGGAATGTGAGCCAGTTGTGGGCCACGCGGCGAGGGATTGCGTGGTGCGATAACGGTTGTCCAGATGAACCGCAGCAAAGCGCATGAGCACGAGAGTTTCCTCTTCGGCGCCGGGATGCGAGGCGAGCAGGGAGTGGACGCGCGTGAAGAGTTCGGTGGCGGCGCGGAGCATGGGCGCTTCGAGGGCGCGGCGCAGGGTGTCGGCGCTGGAGCCTGGGATGCCTGCGTCGGTCATTGCCGGGTCTGAGATGGCCAGGTTTGCAATGGCTGGATCGAAGACAAAATCGCGGAACCAGCGCGAGCGTTCGGCGAGCATCTGGCAGAGCAGGTCTTCGAGATCGCTCCAGCGCGCGTCACGGAGGCGGAGCAGAGCGTGCAGGGCGGCACGGAGATGGGCTGGACCGCTGTCGAGCATAATGATGGTTTTGCGCGCGGCGAGACGGTAGAGCGAGTCAGCATTGGCGGCGATGTTGATGCTGCCACCGAGCGCGGTGAGGTTTTCCCAGAGCAGCGGCGCGCGCAGGGCGATGGAACTGCAGAAGGAGTCGATGGTCTGGATGCGAAGCTGGTCGGGGTAGTCGAGTATCGTCCACTGATGCTGGCGGATGTGGCGCAGTGCGCGGCGTGCGGCGTGGCGAAGTGGATCGCTTTGACTGAGTGCCGCGTCTTCGCCGGGTGTGAGCGAAGCGGCGGATTCTGTCGCAGCGGCTTGCAGTTCAGCGAGAATGCGCTGGCGCATTTCGGCGGCGGCGGCGCGCGTGAAGGTGATGGCGACGATCTGACGCGGATCATCGACCTCGGCGAGCAGAAGCAGGAAGCGCGTGGTGAGCAGGTGGGTTTTGCCGGAGCCTGCGGGCGCGCGAACGAGGAACGAGCCGCTGGTATCGAGCGCGCGCAGGCGCTCGGTGAAGTCCGGCGGCGGATTGGGAGGGACGCGCAGCGTCATGCGTCCTCCTCATCTGCTTCGAAATCCGGATCGTCAGCGTCGGCGTTGCCGAGGATGGACGCGACGCGGCAGAGCGATTGAAGGCCGCAGCGTTCGCAGGTTTTGGGATATTTTTTTGGATTGACCGCGGCGTGGCCGTGGAGAAAATCCTGAGCCAGGTTTTCGAGCGTGCTGCGCCAGGCTTTGAGCTGGGCTGTCGTGAGCGGCCGGGTGACGAGCGCGCTGCGCGTGGAGAGATCGGGCAGCAGCGATTCTCTGGCGTTGCGCACGAGGCCGCGAAAACCGCGCTCGTTGTCGGCAGGGACGATGTTTGCGAAGACGAGGCCGGCAAGTTCGTCTTCTGGATAAAGCTGCGTGTAAAGAGGAAGCTGGGCGTCGTCGGGGCGCTCATCGAGCCAGGCGCTGGCTTTGTGCTCGCTGGTCTTGTAGTCGAGGATGAGGATTTTTTCGCCGTGTGTTTGGAGGCCATCCGACGGGTCGATTGGATCGATGCGGTCCAACCGATCCATTCGGTCGACGCGAATGCGAAGACGCATGCCTGCTATTTCGACTTCGCGGGCGACTTCGCAGCCGAGGACGGTGAAGGGATGGCGCGCGGCCTCGTATTGGAGCCATTCGCAAAGAAGATCGGTGAGGCGCTGTCGTTCGATTTCGACCAGCGCGGGCGAGATGGTCTCCGATTGCAGCGCGTCGCGCATGCGTGCGAAGACGGCTGCGACGTGGAGCGCGACGAACTCTTCGAGCGATGCACGGGCGAGCAGATCGTCGAGTGTGCGCAGGCCGCCATCGCCCCCCCAGATGCGGCTGAGCGCCGAGTGAAGCAGGTGTCCGCGCAGGCTGGCGGAGATGCCGGGTTCGGCGGCGCGCGGCGCTTCTATGTCAAGGCGATGAGCGGCGAAGGCGCGGAAGGCGCACAGCGACTGGTCGGTGAGGACACTGGCACCGCCGTGGACGGACTCGCCGGGAACGGGAGGCAGCGGCGGAGCGGAGTCCTGGACGAACGTGACGGCGTTGGCGTATGCGCAGGGTTCTTCAGTGGGGGAATCGGTTGCGACGGGTGGACCGGCGAGCGCGACGACGGGAGCTGAGGGAAATCGCGCGCCATCGGGCTGGAGCGCGGCAAAGCTGAAGCGCAGTTCGCTGGTGACGAGCGAGAATCGGTGCGTGAGCGCGGAGGCATGGTCGATGTCGATGTCGAGGCTGGCGTGAGGCATGCCGGATTGTATTTGCAGGGCGAGCGGGAGCAGGGGATTGGGATGGGCGATGCCGGGCCACTGCGCGCTGTCCGCGCCGAGGAACCAGATGCCGTCGGCAACGAGGCCGGCGGACTCGGCGGGGCTGGCGATTTGCAGTTGTGGGGCGGGAGTTTCGAGCGTGAAGGGCTGCGCGTCGAGATGATGCTGGAGGATGGCGAGGAAGCGCGTGAAGGGAATGGCCGCGGACGAGACGGCGCGGATGGCGGCGCAGTCGTCCAGGACGGAGTGAAAGGCGTCCAGGGCCTGGTAGGCGGCGCTGTCGAGCGTGAGGTTGTCGAGCCAGAGTGTGGCGCTGAGAAAATCGAGGATGCGCGTGGACCATGTGTCCTGAGGCGCGTTGTTGGCGGATGAAAGAGATTCTGCCGCTGCGAGGATGCGCGCGGACCAGCCGAGGGTTGAATCGGTTTTCGCGGCGCGTGGCGAAGCGTGGCTGAAGGCTTCGAGCGACCACTCGGTGCGGGCGAAGTCGCCGCGCTGGAGGGATGCGAAGCGGTCGAGAAGCGCATTTTGTTCCGCAGCGGAGGCGGTGAAGCAGCCTGTGGTGAGCAGCCAGAGAAGTTCTGTTTCGCTGAGCGGCTGCGTGAGCCAGCGCAGCAGGAGCAGCGCGGCGCGGACGATGGGGACGGAAGCAAGCGGCGGGCCGTGCGTGAACTCGGCGGCGATGGGCTGCGGGAGTTTGCGCTGAAGATCGTCAAGCGCGCGTTCGAGCGGGCCGCGCAGATCGTCGGCGCGCGGAGCGAGGATGAGCCAGCGGCCGCCGGGGTTGGTTTCGATGGAGGCGCGAATCCACTGGAAGCAGGCGGTGATTTCGGTGGTGGCGTCGGGATAGACGCGGTGCTGCGGCGCGTGCGTGGCGGCGGGCAGGTCTTCGATTTGCCAGCGCGCCGTTAGGTCGAGCAGGCGGCGCTGGGTGGGCGTGAGGCGGTCGAAGCCGACGAGCAGGAGTTCGGGGAGTGGTTCAGCGGAGGGTTCGTGCGAGTTTTGTCGGAGGTATTCGCTGAGGGCGAGCGGAAGCTGGCTGGCGCTGAGGAGTTTTTCGCGTTTGCAGAGGGCGAGAAAATCGTCGAGCCACTGGCTGAAGACGCGGGCGTCGCCGCTCCAGCCGAGGCGACTGGCGGGCGTGAGCGCGTCTGGCGCGAAGGCACAGAGCTGGGCGAAGGCACGCATGGCGAGCGATGCGGGGCGCAGCGCGGAGTGCTCGGAGGACGCGTTGCGCTCAAGCACGGTGGACCAGACGGAAAGCTCCTGCACGGGCGAAAGCAGAGTGTTGTGGAATGGGTGAGCGGCGGAAGCAAGAGGCGCGCGCAAGCTGATTTCGCTCCAGAGGGTGCGCAGCCAGCCATCCCACGAGGCGACAGGCGGCGCAGACCAGGCGAGGCATCCCGAACGGCGCTGCCGCTCATCGTAGCGGAAGTGGATGGCGCGAGCGGCGCGTTCGGTGGAGGAGACGATGAGCTTGCCGCTGCGCAGCCAGGCGCAGCGAGCGTCTTCGATGCGGGTTGGGTTGCAGTGGGAGATGGTTTTCTCCGATGGGAAGCGCAGGCGACGGCGGGCGCGATGGAAACTAGAATGAAGGAAGCGATGAAATTGCGACTGTGTTTTTTCGGGATGCTTCTGCCACTGCTGTTGCCGACGGCGCTGGTGACGGGTTGCCGTGCGCGACAGGCGCAGACCACGAGCGACGATGACGGCCAATACAAAGTGTATCCTCTGCGCGGGAAGATTGTTTCCACCGATCCGGCGACGGGCGAGGTGACGATTGCGCACGAGGCGATTCCCGGCTACATGGAAGCGATGACGATGCCGTATAAGCTGCGCGATGTGCGGATCATCGGCGATCTGCATCCGGGCGACATGGTGACGGCGGATCTGATGATCTCGCCGCAGGGCGATGTGTATGTGGATCACTTTGTGGTGATCGGGCAGGCGAAGCCGGATTACAAGCCGGCGGTGGAGTTCCATGTGCCGACGGCGGGCGACGCGGTGCCGGATTTCAGGCTGACGAATGAGAATGGGCGGTCGATTGACCTGCGCGAGTTTCGCGGCAAGGCGGTGCTGCTGACGTTTATTTATACGCGTTGTCCGCTGCCGAATTTCTGTCCGAGGGTGACGCGGAATTTTGCCGTGCTGGAGAAGTCGCTGGCGCAGGACAAGAAGCTGTACGGGAAGACGCATCTGCTCTGCGTGAGCTTTGATCCGGAGCATGACACGCCGGCGCGGCTGCGGTCGTATGGAGCCGAGTATATTGGCTCGGACGATGCGCATGCGTTTGACCACTGGGATTTTGCGGTGCCGACGACGAAAAACCTGACGGCGCTGTCGCACTATTTTGACGTGGGAATCACGGACGAGACGGATGGGACGATTACGCATACGCTTTCAACGACGTTGATCGGCCCGGACGGCAAGGTGGTGAAGTTTTATCCGGGCAATGACTGGACGGCGCAGGAGCTTCTGACGGATGTGCAGCGGCTGTATCCGGGTGCGTGAAGTTTCCTGCCCGCAACGCGACAGTCGCGTTTGCGTGCGGCACACTTGTGCCGGTGCGGGAAAAATTCCGAGACAGGTGAATCGCGGCTGACTGCTGACTCATCGCATACGAAGCAGACGTAATCTGCGCGTGCATGGGCGCGTGCAATGATGGTTGCAGTGAGGTGTTTGCGATGGCGAAGTTGACACTGGTGTTTGCGGCGCTGCTGATTGCGCTGGGGTTGGTCGGGTTCATTGGAACGGGAAGCCAGCATCCGACGGCGCTGATTCCTGCGGCGCTGGGACTGCTGCTGGGTATTTTTGGCGGACTGTCGTTTTCGCCGGACGCGGGACGACGGAAGCTCTTCATGCACATCAACGTGACGCTGGGGCTGCTGGGTTTTCTGGCGACGGTGATGGGGCTGATCCAGTGGTTTCAGATGATGGGCGGCGAGGCGATGAAGAATCCGCCGGCGGTGGAGTCAAAGGCTGCGATGGCGGCGATCTGCCTGGTGTATGTGGTGCTTTGTGTGCGGTCGTTTGTGACGGCGCGGCGCAGCGGGGCGATCTAGGATGCCGGGAATGCGCGGAAATCTTCGTTCGGGCGGGATGACGATGCAGGCTGAGCGCGGCGGACATGGCCGTGGAGCCGGATCAACGAGTGTGCCGAAGAAGAAGGTGGATTTCAAGCGGCTGTGGCCGACGATCTGGTCGCTGGTGAAGCCGCGCGGCTGGCTGATTGCGCTGGGGATGGGGCTGGTGGCGGTGAAGACGGTGGCCGGGCTGACGCTGCCGTATCTGACGAAGTTTCTGGTGGATGGGGTGCTGAATACGGCGCATCCGGCTCCGCACCTGCTGGCGCGGCTGATTACCGCGGTCTTTGTGGCCACGATTGTGCAGGCGGTGACGGCCTTTGCGCTGACGCAGTTGCTCTCGAAGGAAGGGCAGAAGCTGATCAGCGAACTGCGCAAGCAGGTGCAGCGGCACGTGGGACAGCTTTCGGTGGCATATTACGATTCCAATCGCACAGGCGCGCTGGTGGCGCGCATCATGAACGACGTGGAGGGTGTGCGGAATCTGATCGGAACAGGGCTGGTGGAGTTTGTGGGCGGAGTGCTGACGGCTGTGCTGGCGTTTGCCTATCTGCTGCATCGCAGCCCGTCGGTGACGATCACGGTGTTTGTTGTCATTGGCGCATTCACGGTGATTTTGCAGTCGGGTTTCAAGAAGATTCGCCCGATCTTTCGCGAGCGCGCCAAGATCAACTCCGAGGTGACGGGACGGCTCACTGAATCGCTGGGCGGCGTCCGAGTCATCAAGGGCTATCACGCCGAGGCCCGCGAGGCGACGGTCTTTGGCGCTGGCGTGGACAGGCTGCTGAGTAATGTGATCAGTTCGCTGACGATGACAAGTTCGCTGTCGGCGGCTTCGACGACGGTGCTGGGGCTGGTCTCCTGCATTGTGATGTGGATGGGCGGGCATCTGGTGATGGAGCATCGGTGGCTCGTGGGTGATTACGTTTCGTATCTCGCGTTTCTGGCGTTCATGATTGCTCCGGTCTTTCAGATCGTGAATATCGGCACGCAGCTCTCGGAGGCCTTCGCCGGGCTGGATCGCACGACGGAGATTCTGGCGGAGCTGGACGAGCATGCGGACCCGGAGCGCGTGGAGCGGATCGGGGAGATTCGAGGCGACGTTCGCTTCGAGTCGGTGGAGTTTGCCTATGATGCCGACAAGCCCGTGCTGAAAGGGATTTCGTTCGCGGCGCAGCCGGGAACGGTGACGGCGCTGGTGGGTTCGTCCGGCTCCGGCAAGAGCACGATCATCAGCCTGGTGTGCGCCTTTCACAAGCCGAATGCGGGGGTGGTGCGCGTGGACGGGATGGACCTGGCGACGGTTGATCTGGACAGCTATCGTTCGCAGCTTGGGGTGGTTTTGCAGGACTCGTTTCTCTTCGACGGATCGATTCGCGAGAACGTGATGTTTTCGCGTCCGGCGGCGAGTGAGGAGCAGTTTCTCTTCGCCTGTCGCACGGCGCGCGTGGACGAGTTTGCCGAAGGGTTTCCGGATGGGTACGACACGATTGTGGGCGAACGCGGAGTGAAGCTCTCCGGCGGGCAGCGGCAGCGGCTGTCGATTGCGCGCGCGCTGCTGGCCGAGCCGCGCATTCTGATTCTGGACGAGGCGACCAGTTCGCTTGATTCCGAATCCGAGGCGATGATTCAGGCGGGGCTGAACGAGCTGATGCGGGGGCGGACGACGTTTGTGATCGCGCACAGGCTGTCAACAATTCGCCGCGCGGACCAGATTCTGGTGGTGGAAGCGGGGCAGATTGTGGAGCGCGGGACGCATGCGGAGCTGTATGCGCAGGGCGGACGGTACTTCGATCTGTATACGCGGCAGCATGGCCTGGAAGAGAACCTGTTTCTGGCGCCGGGCGAAGGGGATATGGTTCCTGCGGCTGGGTGATCCGGGCGGAGGGATTTTGGCTTCACAGGCAGGACGGCAATCACACTGATCCCTGACGACGAGGAAAATGCGGAGCCGCAATTTGCTGCGTGGGTTGAGAGTGAGCCGCGATGAATGGGTGAGTTGCTTGGATTCCGCCAGGGATGACGGCGGAACA
Source organism: Acidobacteriota bacterium (assembly GCA_021846275.1). GTDB lineage: Bacteria > Acidobacteriota > Terriglobia > Terriglobales > Acidobacteriaceae > Acidicapsa. Next base: position 9,809 of record JAJZBZ010000001.1, on the reverse strand, counting down.
GGCGTAGCGCATGACCTGCCCCCCTTGTTTAGTCCGGGCAAGTGAGAGCATCCGGGTTTGAGTTTAGCAGGGATAAATCCCCGCAGTAGTAGAGGCTGTGCGAATGTGGGAAGCGTTTTGTGCTTTCCGCATTCGCACAGCCAGCGGCAAACTCCTCCGGCGTCTTGTAGCCGAGGGCGCTGTGCGGTCGAACCTGGTTGTCGTCGATTCGCCAGTCTTCAATTGTCTTCCGTGCGTCGTCCAGGGTCAGAAACCAGTGTTCGTTGAGGCACTCCTGGCGGAACTTGTCGTGGAAGCTTTCGATGTAGCCGTTCTCCATCGGCCTGCCCGGCGTGATGAAGTGCAGCGTGACCTTGTTCTCATAGGCCCACTGGTCCATCGTCTTCGAGGTGAACTCGGTTCTGTTGTCAATGACGATCCGCTCGGGCAGTCCACGCTGCTGCCGCAACTTCTCCAGCACCCGCACCACGCGCGGTGCGGGCAAGGAAGCATCGACTTCGATAGCCAGCATCTCCCGCGTGTAAGCATCCTTGATCGACAGCGTTCGCAACTTGCGGCCCGAGGCCAGCGCGTCTTGCAGGAAATCCATCGTCCACGTCTCGTTACCGCGCCGTGGAGCATCGAGAAGCACACGCGCCGCAGCGCTTGCACGCCGTCTGCGCCTGCGCCGACTCACCCTCAGCTTTTCCTCGACATAGATTCGATCGACCCGCTTGCTGTTCACCGTCCAGCCCTCGCGTTCGAGAAGAACATGCAGCCGCCGGCATCCCCACCTGCGCCGTTCCGTAGCCAGCTCGCGCAGACGCAACCGCTCGTTGGCTTCGGCAAATCGGGTGGGACGCGGTTGATAGCGAATCAGCGCCCGCACGATGTCCAACTGCCCGCAGGCTCGCCGCTGGGAACACTCCGCTGCTGCGCGAAATATCTCGACGGCTTCTCGCCTGGCCTGCGGGCCTACCATTTTTTTGCCAGCACCGCCTTGAAACCCACGATGTCCAGCGCCTGCTCGGCCACCAACTGCTTCAGCTTCCGGTTTTCCTCTTCCATCTGCCGCAGCCGATGCGCCTCACTCACTTCCAAACCGCCGTACTCGGCCTTCCAGCGATAGAACGTCTGCTCGCTGATCCCCTGCTTGCGACAAACCTCCGACGTCCCAACACCTGCCTCCGACTCCTTCAATATCCCTACAATCCGCTCTTCGCTGAAACGGCTCTTCTTCCTCTGTCCTCCACAGGGCCTTCTGACCACAATTTAGCGGAGAACTCTCACTCGCAATAGACTAAAACTCAGGGGGCAGGTCACTCCCGGAGCAGTTCCACGATCCTTCGCACTCCCGGTCCACCGTCGCTCTCATGTTTGCGCGTGGGGTGGAGGCCAAGGGCCTGGCACATATCTTCCTGGTGAATACGCACCCATCGTCCCCCGGCGCGCGCGCGGTCGTAGCGCTCGACAACAATCGCAATCTCATCCTGAAAGCGCACGACGCTGGAGTTGGGGACAATCAAGCCCAGCGAGCGTGCGAGTTGCAGTGAGAAATGCTCGTTCTCTGCGTGGCCGTCCCACTCTCCTGTTGGCGGTTTCAGAATGTGCGTGGTGGGAATGCGGCCCGATGGCACTCCCCAACGCTTGCGCTCAAATAAAAGCGCCGTCTTCGGCTGCGCGCCAGCAAGGCTGAATTGCCCTGTGTCGCTTGCGGCTCGCCATGCAGAATGGTCGGCGCGCAAGGTCCGCAGGCGCTCCGCTACATCCTCTTCTGTCAGCCATTGAATCTCTCTTGCAGCCGGTTCCGCAATCAACGTCTCAAGCCGTTCAGGGCTGACGAACTGAACAGCTCCGGCACAGTCCTCGCCAACATGCAAGATCAGTCGAAAAGACGTTCTTCGAGGAAACCTGGAAGCGCTTGCCCCAATTCTGGAGAACGCGATCGGTATCCGGCAGCAATCCCCACAGAAACGCCTCGATCCGTGCGTGGCCGTGGGTCGCTGAGCCAAGAGGCATCGAAAGCGAGAGCGGATACGCATTGGGGTCGCTCCTCCATGCGTCGCTGTAGGTAAACGAGAGCCCGGAGTCCTTGTAATGAACTGTCCCGACCTCCCGGCCATCCAGCAGGACAATGAGTTGATTGGTCATGGGCGCTTCTTCAGGGAGTCGAGGATACGGTTGATGTCTACGTTCCCAGATTCGCTGGCCGGGGCGGCCTTTTGCGCACGGTCCGCTGCAAGATCAAGGGAAACTCCTAATGCCTTGAGTGTTCGGAGAACAAGGCCGATCTCAGCGCGCGGCTTCCCCTGCTCCACTTCCACAATCCACTTGCGGCTAGTCCCCGCCTTCTCTGCCAGGTCGCTTTGATCCATCGCCAGCTTGACGCGGCGCTCCCGAATGAAAGCGCCCAAATCAGTGGCAGTCCGTACACGCATAGCCGGAACCTCCCCACGCTGCACCATCAGAGTAACCGAGCGGTGACATATTGTAAAGAGAGCGAACGGTGACTTTAGGCGGAGTAACCGTTCGGTGACTATCGATTTGTGCTACCCCTTGGACTGCGGCGGGATAGATCCTCCTCTCGTTGCGCTAAACTAACAATCTCACTCGTACAAATTACCGAGAAGACCACCCTCCGCATCTACATCCGGAGAATCGAACCTCCGATTTCGGCTATCCTATATGCGAAGCATGAATGCGGCACGCCAACTCGGGATCGTTTTGTTATTGCTGGTGTCGTATCTGACGCCTGCAATGACGTGCGTAGTGTCGAACGTGCCGATGAACGCCGAGGAGCGTGCCTGCTGTCGCGCGATGAAGAACCAGTGCGAGCAGATGGGGATGCCTGCATCGCATGGGTGCTGCCAGAAAACGCCCAAGAGCGCTCAGGACAACGCGGTTGCGACGAAGGCCACAACCTACAATCCGGTTGTAGTCGCCATCCTCTGGCTTTCTGCCAGGGAGTGGCTGAATCTGAATCCCGTCGCTACGGGATTGGTCGAATGTGCCGACACTTCACCTCCGCCGTCACCACCCTCCTCAATCTCCATTCTGAGAATCTAGTCGACTCCTCTCGCCTTGCCTTCGCCGAGCGCGCCTATCTGCGTGTGCGCGGCGATCTCATGAACTGCAATCGAGATTGGAGTCAGTATGAACGTGGTCTCTCTTGTGACCGCCACGCTTGTGCTCGCCAGTACGTTTTCTGCCATTGGGCAGGAGCCTCAGGCCAGCGCGCCACCCACACCTCTGCCTCAGCTATTGGCTGAGGCAGCAACCAACAACCCGCAGCTTTCGGCAGCCGATCACGAGGCGCGAGCTGCCAGACAGATGGTGCCGCAAGCCACGACGCTACCCGATCCGAAATTTACTTATCAGCAGTTAAGCGTAGGTAGTCCGAAGCCCTTTGCCGGGTATACCAACAGCGACTTCGCCTATATCGGTATCGGAGCGTCACAGGAACTGCCCTATCCAGGCAAACTACGGCTGCGTGGGCAAGTGGCGGAACGCGATGCCGAAACCAAGCAGGCCGAAGTTGGGGTGACTCTAACGAACATCGCCGATGCGGTGAAAGCCGACTATCTCGAGCTTGCCTATCTGCAACAGACGCTTGGCATCCTGCGGCAAAACGAAGCGGTGCTCGACCAGCTCATTCAGGACGCGACGGCCCATTACCAGGTCGGACAGGGGATGCAACAGGATGTGCTCGAAGCGCAGGTGAACCGCACCAGGATTGTGCGCGAGATCACTATGCACCATCAGCAGATGGGCATGGTGCAGGCGCATCTCAAGAGCCTGCTCAACCGCGATCAGGCATCACCGGACATCGTGACCGAGGACTTGAACGAAACTCCGCTGAAGCTGTCCGCCAGCGATCTCCTGGCCCTCATTCGCCAGAACAATCCTCAGATTCAGGTCGACGCCAGCGTCATCCATAAGCAGGATGCGCAGGTAGCCTCGGCCAAACGCGAGGGCAAACCGGATTTTGAGGTCGGTTACATGTACCAGAACACCGACCGCAAGTACCGCGACTATTACATGCTGACCCTCGATGTCCGCTTTCCGCGGAAAAAACGAGTGGACGCAGAAGTCGCTGAAGCCCAGGAAAAACTCATCTCGTCGCAGCAATCCCTCGATGCCCATCTGCAACAGCAACTCGCACAGGTACAGCAGCTCTACGTGGAGACTTCGAGCGATGAGGAACAACTGAACGAGTACCGCGAAGGCTTGGTTCCGCAGTCCGACGCTGCTTACCGGGCTGCATTGAGCGCCTACGCCTCCAACAAGGACCAGTTCACCCATGTGCTCTCCTACTTCACTGATCTGCTGAACCTGAAGCTCGAATACGCGCAAACGCTTCTCGATCACGAGACGGCGCTGGCTCACCTCGAATCTCTGACAGGAGCGACACTGCGATGAACAAGTATGTTTTGAGAACCTCTCTCGTATGGATGGCCGTCCTCGCAGTGCTTGCAGGGCTTTGGGGCTACCACTCTCATTGGAAGAAGCAAACTCCCACGATGAATATGCCGATTTCCGACGAGGTGCATCCGGTGGCTTCAGGCCCAGCTTCCGACATGGCAAAGTCCGCGTTGTCCATGTCTGGCATGTCCGTGCCGGAATCGAAGGACGCTCCCCTTGTTCCTGTGCAACTCACTCCCGAACGGATGCAGAGCATCGGTGTAAAGCTGGGCACAGTCGAGTACAAGCAACTGAGCGACGACATCCGCGCGACCGGCACAGTGGACATCGACGAGCGCCTGCTTTCGTATGTGCAGATGCGTTTCCCCGGCTACATCCGCAAGGTTTTTGCCAATGCGACCTATCAGTATGTGCGCAAGGGAGATCCGCTCTTCACGGTGTACAGTCCCGATCTTGTGGCGACGCAGCAGGAATACCTGCTCGCGCGGCAGGACCAAAAAGCATTGCAATCGAGCAGCGTGGATGGCGTGGCGGCAGGAGCGGCAACTCTGTCGAGCGCCGCTGAACAGCGGTTGGAGCAGTGGGACGTTTCGCAAAGCGAACTCGCCAAGCTGAAAGAGACGGGTAAGCCGGTCACCGACCTCAGCATCTACTCTCCGGTTTCGGGCTACATCACCGAGCGGAATGCGCTGCCCAACCTGTATGCCGAGCCATCGACTAGGCTCTACACCATCGCCGACCTCTCGCGTGTGTGGGTCAATGCACAGATTTTCCAGGACGATATTGGACGGCTTAAACCGGGCGACGGCGCTGCCATTACGGTTGATTCCTATCCGGGGCGAACATTCTCAGGGCAGATCGAAGAGATTCTGCCGCAGGTGGACATGGCGACGCGCACAGTGCGGGTGCGTCTCGCGATTGCCAATCCCGGCCTCAAGCTGAAGCCCGGCATGTTCGTCAACGTCGATGTGAAGAGTAGTCTCGGCCGCCAGCTTGTCGTACCAGCCTCGGCAGTCTTCCAGTCGGGAACAAAGCAGATTGTCTTTCTGAATCACGGCAACGGCAGTCTGGAGCCGAAGGAGATTGTTGTCGGACCGCGCGTTGGTGATGACTTCGTCGCGCTCAAGGGCCTGCAAGCTCATCAATCGATTGTTACCTCGGCCAATTTCCTCATTGATTCCGAGAGCCAGTTGCAGGCCGCAGCGGGATCGTTTGCTCCGCCTCCACCTGGCGCGGAAAACAGTGCTTCTTCAATGGTTGCGTCTACTACTCAAATCAATGTTGACTTCACAACTGACCCGAATCCGCCAAACCGCGGCAACAATAGCTTCCGCGTGCGTCTGACCGGGCCTGGAAACACACCAGTCACGGGAGCCTCTGTAACGGCCACCTTCTACATGGCCGCAATGCCTGCGATGGGCATGGCCGCAATGAACACGACGGCCACGCTGACGGATAAGAGCAACGGCCTTTATCAAGGAACCGGCACTCTCAACTCCGGCGGCACATGGCAAGTGACCATCACGGCTCAGAAGAATGGACAAGTCATTGCCACAAAGCAGTTGCGCGTGAACGTCGAAGGGGGCATGTGATGCTATCGAAGATTATTGAAGCCTGTGCGCGCAATCGCTTCCTTGTTTTCACCGCCGTTCTGATGCTCACGCTTGCCGGCATCTGGTCTCTTCAGCGTGTTCCGCTCGATGCGCTGCCGGATATTTCCGATGTACAAGTCGTCGTCCACACGAACTGGATGGGGCAACCGCCCGACGTCATCGAAGATCAGGTGACCTATCCCATCGTGACCAGCCTGCTGGCCGCACCGCACGTCAAAGCTGTGCGGGCGCAAACCATGTTCGGAGACTCTTACGTCTACGTGGTTTTTCAAGATGGAACGGACCTCTACTGGGCTCGGTCCCGCGTCATCGAATATCTGCAACAGATCGGAGGACGGTTGCCGGAGAACGTGCATCCTGTCATCGGCCCGGATGCAACCGGCGCAGGCTGGGTCTATGAGTACGCCATCGTAGACAAGAGCGGCAAGCATAGTCTTGCTGACCTGCGCAGCTTGCAGGACTGGCGTCTGCGATATGCTTTGGAAACCGTGCCCGGCGTTGCGGAAGTCGCGAGTATTGGCGGTTTTGTCCGCCAGTATCAGGTACAGCTCGATCCCAACAAGCTGCTCGCTTATGGTATTCCGCTTTCGACGGTGATCGACAGGGTAAAGGCGAGCACCAATGAAGTTGGTGGAAGGGTGCTCGACCTCAGCGGAGCCGAATACATGATCCGTGGTCTTGGCTACCTGCGCTCGCTGGACGACCTCGCCACCGTCGCCGTCGGGAGCAAGAACGGAACGCCGGTACTGTTGCGCGATCTGGGAACTGTGAGTTTTGGCCCGGACATTCGAGAGGGCGTTGCCGAATGGAATGGCGAAGGCGAGACGGTGGGCGGCATCATCGTCATGCGCCAGGGCATGAATGCGCTCGATGTCATCAACGGAGTGAAACAAAAGCTGCGCGAGATTGCGCCATCGCTGCCCGCGGGCGTTGAGATTATGCCGGGGTACGACCGTTCCGGTCTGATCGATGCGTCCATCAAGACGCTGCAACGCGATCTCGTAGAAGAGGCCCTCATTGTCAGCGTCGTCATCATCGTATTTCTCTTCCACTTTCGCTCCGCCCTCATCGCAATTCTTGCACTGCCCATCGCGGTGCTCGTGTCCTTCATCCCGATGTACTGGCTCGGCGTTACCTCGAACATTATGTCGCTGGGCGGCATCGCCCTGGCGATCGGTGTACTCGTCGATGCTTCTATCGTGATGGTCGAGAACGGCTATCGTCATCTATCCGAAATGCAGCAAAATAGCTCACAGCCAGTGTCGGAGGCTGAGCGAAAAACGATCCTCATCAACGCCGCGAAGCAGGTTGGACCAGCCCTGTTCTTCTCACTGCTGATTATTGTCGTGTCCTTCCTGCCGGTCTTTTTGCTCGAAGCGCAGGAAGGCCGCATGTTCCGCCCTCTGGCGTGGACAAAGACGCTGGCAGTTGGATCATCTTCCATCCTTGCCATTACACTGGTTCCCGTCCTGATGGTGTTGCTGATCCGAGGGAAGCTCCGACCGGAGAGCGCAAATCCTATTTCACGGATCACACAGGCGATTTATCTGCCGATTCTTCGCTGGTGCCTGCGTCATCGCTGGCTGACCATTGCCGTCAACCTTGTCTTCCTGCTCATGACTTTCCCTTTGGCAACCAAGCTGGGCAGCCAGTTCATGCCACCGCTCTTTGAGGGCTCAACCTTGTATATGCCCACGGCGCTTCCGGGGATCTCGATTGAACAGGCGAAGGTGCTGCTTCAAGAGCAGGACCGAATCCTGCGCGGCTTTCCGGAAGTGGCCAGCGTATTCGGCACCGTTGGCCGCTCTGACAGCGCAACCGACAATGCGCCTCTTGATATGTACGACACCACGGTCATGCTTAAGCCGCGCAAACAATGGCCCGCCGGGATGACCTACGAAAAGCTGATTCAGGAGATGGACGACAAACTCCAGTTTCCCGGCCTCTCGAACACCTGGACTATGCCGGTGGAGAACCGTCTGGATATGGAGCTTACTGGTATCAAGACACCACTCGGCCTCAAAGTGCAGGGGCCAGAGGTGAAGGGGATTCAGCAGCTCGCTTCACAGATACAGAATGTTCTTTCCGGCATTCCGCAGCTTCGCTCAGTCTTCGCCGAGAAAGTCGCCCAGGGTTTCTATGTCAATGTCGCTGTGAACCGACTAGAAGCTGCCCGCTACGACCTCACCATCGCGGATGTGCAGACCGCTGTCGCTTCCGGCATTGGCGGAGAGAACATTGCCGAGAACGTCGAAGGCCGGGAGCGCTATCCCATCAATGTCCGCTATCAGCAGGACTTTCGCGACAACATCGACAAAATGCGCGGGGTCCTGATCGGCACGCCATCGGGTGCGCAGATTCCTCTTGGTCAGGTGGCCACCATTTCTTTCAGCCGCGGCCCTGCGATGATTCGGGATGAAGATGGCGCGCTTACCGGCTACATCTACATCGACCTCAAAAACAGTGACTATGGCGGCTTCGTCACTCAGGCGAATAAGCTCTTGCATGACAGGCTCACTCTCCCTGCTGGCTATTCTTTCCAGTGGTCGGGAGAGTATGAACTGGAACAGCGCGCCCGCCATCGCCTTCAACTGATTCTTCCGGTCGTGTTCCTCGTCATCTTCGTGCTGCTCTATCTCGTATTCCATTCGGTGGCCGAAGCACTGGTTCTCATCTTCCCAACCATCTATGCGATGAGTGGAGGACTACTGCTCCAGTGGCTACTGAAGTACAACTTCAGCGTCGCCGTTGCTGTGGGCTACATCGCCCTTTTCGGTATCGCTGTCGAAACGGGCGTGGTCATGGTCGTCTATCTCCATGAAGCTCTTGAACGCAGAAAGCTGGCAGGAAAGCCACTCACATATCAGGACGTAGAAGAAGCTGCGATTGAAGGAGCCGTCCATCGACTACGGCCAAAGCTGATGACCGTCTGCGCAGTCCTCGCCAGCCTCGTTCCGATTCTCTGGGAGTCCGGCATCGGCTCCGACGTGATGAAGCCGATCGCTGCGCCGATTGTCGGCGGCATGATCACCTCAACAATCCATGTCCTCATTCTCGTGCCAGTCTTTTTCGTCATGATGAAGGAACGAGCACTGCGGAAGGAGCATCGGCTGTCACGGACGTCAAGGACGGAGCAAAACAAGGCCGGGGGGGGGCGGATTAAAAGTGGTCCGGTAGTTGGCAGAGAGGTTGTTGGATATTCGGGGGAGGAGGGTAGAATTCATTGGAAATCATCTTTGAAGACACTGTCCACAGTAGACAGAGGGCGTAACTCAGGGCAATATTTCCTTGGAAAAGATTCTGTCTACAGTAGACAGAGTTCGGAGCTGGTCTGCCCGGCAAATTCTGTACCAGTGGGAGTGAGACAAACTGGTATGGAAGGAGCATGGAATGGGCAAGGCAAGGAAGCACACGCCTGAGCAGATAGTGAACATTCTGCGGCAGATCGAAGTGGCAGTGGCGAACGGCAAAACGCATCCGTTGGCGAGCCGCGAAGCGGGCATAACCGAGCAGACCTACTACCGCTGGCGCAAGGAGTACGGTGGTCTGAAGGTAGATCAGGCGAAACGGCTGAAGGAACTGGAGCAGGAAAACGGGAAGCTCAAGCGGCTGGTGGCTGAGCTCAGCCTGGACAAGCAGATCCTTCAGGACATCGCCCGGGGAAACTTCTAAGAACTTATCCGCGAATAGTGCTCGTCTGTCTCCAGCAGATCAAAGCGGCCGCCAAGGAGAGTAAGGCCATGTAGCTGGCTTCTGTTTTCTCGAAACTGACCAGCAGTTTGCGAAAGCGGTTCA
>JAJZBZ010000009.1 GCA_021846275.1 Acidobacteriota bacterium | reverse complement strand
TGAACCGCTTTCGCAAACTGCTGGTCAGTTTCGAGAAAACAGAAGCCAGCTACATGGCCTTACTCTCCTTGGCGGCCGCTTTGATCTGCTGGAGACAGACGAGCACTATTCGCGGATAAGTTCTTAGTATCTGCTGTATACGCTGAACTTCACGACCTTTATCTCCGGGCCGATCCAGCGCTATGAGGAGTTTGCGCGGGATCAGTTTGCCGCCGTGCCGATGGAACTGGACGCGGCGACGGTGGGGCTACAAATGGAGCGGCTGGTGCGGGGATTCTTCAAGGTGAATGTGCTGGCGATGTTCTTTGACATTCTGCGCCAGGACGCGCTGTTGTATCTGGCGCATCCGGCCTCCGCGCAGCAGCGGCTGGATGCGGGATTCACGCTGATGGCCGTGTATCCGTTGTTTCTCTACTGCAATTTCTCCGGGTATATCGACGTGGTGATCGCGTTGGCGCGGCTGATGCGGCTGCGGCTGCCGGAGAACTTTGACCGGCCGTTTTCCGCAACCTCTTTCATCGACTTCTGGAGCCGGTGGCATATTACGCTTTCGACGTGGCTGAAGAACTACGTCTACAACCCGCTGATGCTGGCGATGGCGCGGCGGGTGGAGTCGGTCAGCCTGCAACCGTATCTTGCCGTAGTGGCGTTTTTCGTCACCTTCTTTCTGGTGGGTTTGTGGCATGGACGCACGTCGGAGTTTCTGTTCTTCGGCCTGTTGCAGGGCGGCGGCGTGTCGGCGAACAAGCTGTGGCAGGTGGTAATGGCGCAGGCGCTGGGCAGGAAGCGGTATAAGGCGCTGGCTGGGCACGTGCTCTATCAGACGCTGGCGCGCGGGCTGACCTTCTGCTGGTTTGCCTTCACGCTGCTTTGGTTCTGGTCGGGATGGGCCGAGATTCACACCATCTTTGCCGCCGTTTCCGCGACTGGATGGGTCGGCATCTGGCTGACAATCCTGATCTCGGCCTCGCTGATTTTGGCGCTTTGGGAGCTGGTCCGAGCCCGGCTGCTACGGGTGGCGATTGCCGGAGAACCGGTGTTCACATCGCGCTACGCGCGTGTGGTCTATGCCTCGGCGCTTGCGACAATTGGGGTTTTCATCACCGTGCTGCTGAACTCTCCGGCACCGGGAATTGTATATAAAACCTTCTGAAAAAATCGGCCGCTCGCAGGAGCGGCCGATTCGTCTGTAACGCGGATTAACAGTCAACCGGATTACTGGAGGCTGGCCATGACTTTTTGCAGGACTTCGGCGGAGGGTTTGGTGGCCGACTCCGGCTGCGTGCCGAGGGGCTGATCGACGAGGTTGAGCAGGTCGATGAAGCTGGGCTTTTCCGGGTTGACATAGAAGACACCGGTGAGCACTTCGCCGTTCTCGTGCGCCTCCATGAGCGCGCGAACGGAGCCGATGCGGTTGGTGGGGTCGAAGTCTTCGCGGAGCTTGCGCAGGCGCAGGCTGGAGCCGTCGTGCATGCGCACGTCGGTGGTCGTTCCGGCGTCGTACTCGACATCGATCTCCTCGAAGCTGGGGACGAAGCCGAGTTCGTTGATCGGCTCATCGTGCTCCTGCATGAACTTGTAGCTCTTGGTCGAGCCTTCGTGGTCGTTGAAGGTGACGCAGGGGCTGATAACGTCCAGCATGACCGTGCCCTTGTGGGCGATGGCGGCCTTGAGCATGGCCAGAAGCTGCTTCTTGTCGCCGGAGAACGAGCGGCCCACAAACGTCGCACCAAGCTGGATGGCCATGGCGCAGGTGTCGATGGGCGGCAGGTCGTTGATGACGCCGGTCTTGAGCTTGGAGCCGATGTCGGCGGTGGCCGAGAACTGGCCCTTGGTGAGGCCGTAGACGCCGTTGTCCTCGATGATGTAGATCATCGGCAGGTTGCGGCGCATCATGTGGACGAACTGGCCCATGCCGATCGAGGCCGTGTCGCCGTCGCCGGAGACGCCGAGCGCCATCATGGTGTGGTTGCCGAGCACGGCTCCGGTGGCCACCGATGGCATGCGCCCGTGGACGCTGTTGAAGCTGTGAGCGCGGCTGAGGAAGTAGGCCGGGCTTTTCGACGAGCAGCCGATGCCGGAGAGCTTCATGACGCGCTCGGGCTGGACGCCCATCTCAAAGAGGGCATCGACGATGCGCTCGGAGATGGCGTTGTGGCCGCAGCCGGCGCAGAGGGTGGTCTTGCCGCCGCGGTATTCCAGGACAGGCAGGCCGAGGCGGTTGACTTTGGGGCCAGGAGTAGCGGTTGCGGTTGCCATGGAATTAGAGGCCCTCCTTGACGAGCAGTTCGGTAAGAATGGATTCGGCGTCGATGGGCAGCCCGTTGAAGTGAAGGATGCTGCGCAGCTTCACGGCTTGGTCGGCGGCCAGATCGAGCCGGAGCAGGCTGGCAAGCTGAGCGTCGCGGTCCTGCTCGACGACGTAAATGCGCTGGTGCGCGGCGACGAACTCGTGCACCGAGTCAGCGAAGGGATAGGCGCGAACGCGCAGGTAATCGACATCGAGCTTGTGCTGCCGCTTCAGCTCATCGAGCGCCTCGGCAATGGCAAAGTCGGAGCTGCCGTAGGCGATGATGCCGATTTTAGCGTTATTGCCACGCTCCAGCACCGGCGCGGGAACCAGCGTGCGCGCGGTGTCAAACTTGCGCGCCAGCCGCTCCATGACCTCGACGTACTCGTCGGGCTTTTCGGTGTAGAGCGCCTTGCTGTTGTGGCCGGAGCCGCGCGTGAAGTAGGCGGCCTTCGGATGGTCGGTGCCGGGAAGCGTGCGATAGCCGATGCCGTCGCCATCGACGTCCGCGTAGCGCGCGAATCCGCCGAGCCGGTTGAGGTCTTCGGCGGTGAGCACCTTGCCGCGATCAAGCGGCGTGGCCGGGTAGTCGAACGGCTCGGACATCCAGTTGTTCATGCCGAGATCAAGATCGGAGAGCACGAAGACCGGAGTCTGGAGCCGCTCGGCGAGGTCAAAGGCCGCGTAGCCAAACTCGAAGCACTCCCTGACCGAACCGGGCAACAGGACGACGTGTTTGGTGTCGCCATGCGAGAGGAAGGCTGTCGAGAGCAGGTCAGCCTGCGAGGTGCGCGTGGGCATGCCTGTGGATGGGCCGGTGCGCTGCACATCGAAGATGACGCCGGGAATTTCGGCGAAGTAGCCGAGGCCGCTGAACTCGGCCATGAGCGAGATGCCGGGGCCGGAGGTTGCGGTCATCGAGCGCGCGCCGGACCAGCCGGCTCCGAGCACCATGCCGATGGCGGCCAGTTCGTCCTCGGCCTGAACGACGGCGAAGGTTGCCTTGCCCTCGGCGTTGATGCGGAATTTTTTCAGGTATTCGGTCGTGGCCTCGACCAGCGAGGTGGACGGCGTGATCGGATACCAGGCGACGACGGTGACGCCGGCGAAGACCGCGCCAAGACCGGAGGCGGAGTTGCCGTCGATGATGATCTTGCCCGCCGTCTTGTTCATGCGCTCGATGAAGAACGAATCCTGCTTGGGCAGGTGCTCGGCGGCGTAATCGGCTCCGGCGCGCACGGCACCGAAATTCAGGTCCATCGCCTTCTGCTTCTTGGCGAACTGTTTGCGCAGAGCCGCCTCAACGCTGGCCATGTCGATCTGGAGCAGGTGAGCGGCGACGCCGACGTAGACCATGTTCCGGACCAGCTTGCGCAGCTTGGCCTCCGGGCAGACGGCGGCGGTGATCTTGTCAAACGGCACCGGATAACAGACGACATCATCGCGGTACTGGCTGAGGTTGAGCGCCTCGTCGTAGATGGCCGCCGAGCCGGGATGGAGACCGAGAATATCCTCGCGCGCGGTTTCGGCGTTCATGGCGATGAGCAGGTCGATCTTCTTGCGGCGAGCGACATATCCATCCTTGCTGGCGCGGATGGTGTACCAGGTGGGCAAGCCGGCGATGTTGGACGGGAAGAGATTCTTGCCGCTGACGGGCACACCCATGTCGAAGATGCTCTTCAGCAGGACGCTGTTGGCGGACTGAGAGCCGGAACCGTTGACGGTTGCCACCTGAATGCTGAAATCATTGACGACGCGCTGATGCGCATCGACGACTGCCGATTTGCTCTGCTCATGACCCAGAGCAAGGTCTCCTGTCGCCATGTGGCGGGATTCCCTTCGCGTTAAATTTTCCGGGAAAGTTTGCCGAAGTTCGAACGGGGTTCCAACAATACTTTCACTCCATCCACGATTATAGCGATTTGCCTGCGCCCCGTGCTTGCCGCGCACGGCGGAATTCCCGCATTGCAATAGGACGAAACCGAAGAGCCAACAAATGCGGGAAGGCGATCCGCTGCGGGAATCGACGAGCAAGGAAGCGGTTCAGCTCTGCGGAAAGCCTTTGCAGGCGCAGGTCTGGCGACGATTGCAACAAGGATGACGGGCGCGGCGACAAGGGGTGGTCGCCATCGGCGCAGCAAGCTGTTCGGTTAATTGCGAATGGTGGCCAGAGCGCGCTCCACTTCCTCGCGCGTGGCCGCATCGAGCGGCAGCAGCGGCGAGCGCGGACGTCCGCCGTAGTAGCCGTTCCAGTCGCAGGCGTACTTGAGGCCGGCGATGCCGAGGCGGTTGCCGACAAAAGCGGCGGCATCGGCAATGCGCTGCTGACGCGCAACGGCGAGTGGCTCGTCGTGCTCCTTCCAGGCGGAAAAAATCTCCTGGCATGCCTGTGGCGCACAGGCGGCAAAGGCCAGCACCGCGCCGGAGGCTCCGGCATCGAGCGCTTCCTTCAGGTTGCCGACCGAGCCGGTGAGCACCTGGAAGCCGACCTCGCGGGTGCGCGTTTTGAGCGCGGGAGCGGAAACGGCTGGCGCAGGCGGAGCGGCGACGGCGACGCCCGCGCCGAGGCTTTCAACCGAGATGAGCGCGTCCGCGCCGCCCGGCGGAACGGGTTGCGGGCGCAGCATGCGCGTCGTCGCCGCTTCAAAGATCGCGGTTGTGGTCACGGTGCGGCGCGGGGCGAGGCGCGTGGCCTGGACGAGCGAGCGAATGCGCTCGACGCTGCCGCTGGAGTCCTTGATGCCCCAGACATTTGGATGAGCGGAGAGTTCGGTAACAACTTCGAGCGGAATTTCGAACTCGGTGAAGCGCGGGATCGAGTAAAGCAGCACGGGCAGCGGCGAACGGTCGGCGATCATCCGAAAAAACTGAAGCTGCGACGCCGGGGTGAGCTGCGGGCGATAGTACGCGGGATTGCGCACGAGCACGGCGTCGTAGTCGAGCGCGGCGGCGTGCTCGACCAACTCCAGCGTGGCTGCGACGCTCTCGCGGCCAACGCCGGCGATGAGGACTTTCTCCGGCGCTGCGGTCTCGGCGGCAACGCGCAGCACCGAGCGGGATTCCTCATCGGTGAGCGCGACGGCTTCGCCCGTGGAGCCGAGAACGACCATGCCGGCCAGCAGCGTGAGCGAGTAGCGCGCGACGTTGTGCTCCAGCTTGCGCAGATAGAGCCGTTCGTCGGGATAAAAGGGAGTGGTGACCGCTGCGAAAACGCCGTCAAGTAGCATGAGTTTATTTTAGGCGTTCGCGCGGAGAATTTCCTGCTTTCACCAGCGGACGCAATCCCGTACACTCATGCTGAGCGGGACAAGCAAGGACGGAGCCACGGGAAGCGCCGATGATCTACGACGACGAAGCACTGCCGACGATGGAAGACGAGGACGAAGACCCGGTTGTCGAGGTCGCGCCGGAGGTGATCGCCGACATTCCCAATCAGGCCTTCTGGACGCTGATCCACACTCTGATTGCGCTGGGCACCTGGGTGGCGATGTTCATTCTGATTTCGCTCTTCAACCCGGGCACGATTCCCGTTCCCGTCACGATGGCGCTGAGCTTCAGCGCGCCGTTTCTGGTGGGAAATATCTTCACGCGCTTCAAGCGGAATGAGATGGGATCGGCGATGTGGCTGGTGGGCGTGATCTGGTTTCTGAGCGTGACGCTTTGGGTGCTGGACCTGCCGACGGGGCCAAACCAATGTCTGCACTGCGATGCGCCGCAGAAGCTGTACCTGACGTTTATGAGTTTCACCCAGGACAGCGGGCTGGTGGACGGGCAGGGGCGGCTGATCGGAACCTGGCCGATGGTGGCGCTGATCGGCTATTCGCTGGGTGCGTATGCCGTGCTGCGCAGGCGCAAGGGTTGAGGCGCGAATCGCCGCTGTCCGAACGCTCCCACAGCGACGAGCGATCAGCGAACGGAATCGACAACGAAGGAATAACTGCCAGCGGCAAGCGTGAAGTCGGCGGCTTCGTTTCCTGCTGTCTTCTGACGCACGCCACTTCCCTGCTCCGCGGCCGCCACGCTCAGCGTCTTGCCGTTCAGGTGGTAGTGCGCAGCCTCTGCGGACGTGAGTCGCAGTTCGCCGGTTGTGTTCGCGGGCAGGGTGATCGTCCAGAGCGCCTTGCCACTTGTGATCGCCCAGGCGGAATGAATCTGGCCGTAGGCGGAGGCGTAACGAAAATCGATGCTGCCGAGCCGCTCGGAAAAGACCGGGTGCAGCAGAACAGTGTGGAATCCAGCGTCGGCGGGCGTGGCATCCACACCGGCGGCGTAACGATAGATCCAGTCGGCGACGGCACCGTAGGCGTAGTGGTTATAGCTGTTCATGCTGGGATCGCCCTTCATCTGGTCGCCGTTCCATCGCTCCCACATCGTCGTAGCGCCGTGGCCAACAAGATAGCCCCACGAGGGATATGCGGTGTTGAGGAGAAGATGATAGGCAAGGTCGGCGTGGCCGGTGTCCGTGAGCACGGCAAGCAGATAGGGCGTGCCGAGAAAGCCGGTGCCGAGCAGGTCGTGGTTGGCGTGGATGCGCGCGACCAGATGGTCGGCAACACGCGGACGCAATGACTCCGGCACGAGATGCATGGCCAGCGTGAGCACGTAGCCGGTCTGCGTGTCGGCAGAGCGGGCCACCAGGTTGGGGTTGTTGACGGCCATGCCGGAGCCGTGCGCGCTGGCTCCGGCAACGAAGCCATCCTTGCCGACAAAAGCCGCCTCATAGGCCGTGCGAATCTGGTCGAACAACTCTGCGTAATGCTGCTCGTCGGCAGTCTTGCCAAGCGCGTGCGCCATCTCCCGCATGAGCGTCGCGTCATAGGCCCAGTAAGCTGTGGCGACGAGCAGAAACCGCGTTGGACCCTCCGGTGAAAGCCAGTCGCCGAAGTGAATTCCGGCGTTGTTTTTCCAGAGATGGTCCGGGTTGGTTCGCTCGATCGCGCTCATGTAGCGCGTCATCGCCGCCCAGTTCTGCATGAGGATCGTCGTGTCTCCGGTTTGCAGCCAGGAGGTCCAGGGAATGATGACTCCGGCGTCGCTCCAGCCCGCGCCGGATTGCGCTGAAGTGGTGGTCACGCCGGGCGCGAAGATGCCGTAGATGTCTCCGGCAACATCGGTTCCCGGCGCGCTTCCGAGTTGTGTTCCGCGCAGATCGCGGGCATACTTTCGCGAGAACGCCGCGAGCTGCATGTTGTAACTGGCGGTGCGCCAGAAGACCTGGGCATCGGCAGCCCAGCCCAGCCGCTCGTCGCGCTGCGGGCAGTCCGTGGGCACGCTTACGAAGTTCGAGCGCTGGCCCCAGAGGATGTTGCTCCAGAGCTGGTTGAGCATGGGGCTGCCCGTGGTCAACTGCGCGGAAAACGGCGCGTGCGTGTGAAAGACAACGCCGCTGACAGAGTCAAGCGGCAGCGGCTGCGCGAGGCCGGTGATCTCGATGTAGCGAAAGCCGTGGAAGGTGAAGCGCGGCTGCACAATCTCGGTTCCATCGCCGCCGAGCACGAATGTGTCGGTCGACTTCGCGGTGCGGAGATTGTCTGTGTAGAGTGAGCCGTCGGCGTTGACGATTTCGCCGGTACGCACGCGCACGGTGGCTCCGCGCGCGCCGCTCAGCGCCAGACGCTCGACGCCGGCGAAGTTCTGTCCGAGGTCATAGACGTAGACGCCTGGCTTCGGCTGCGCCACAGAGCGCGCGCGCAGCAGGCGCTCCACGCGGACGGGCTGGAAATCCTGCGCGACGATTTTCACCGCATCCAGAGCGGGATGGCGCAGCTCGGCGGCGTGCCAGCGCGTGTCCTCAACGAAGGCGGGGGTCTTCCAGCCGGGCATCTCCAGGCGCGCGTCGCGGGTTTCGCCGTCGTAGATTTCCGCTTTCAGGATCGGCGACTGCGCGGCCTTCCATGCGGCATCTGTGACGATCCACTGATCGCTTCCGTCGGCAAAACGGACGTGAAGCATCGCGGCCAGCGAAGGCGGCGTGAGTCCGTAAACATTCGGCTGCTGGAACCATTGCAGCGGCGTCGAATACCAACCCGGAGCCAGCTCTGCGGCGAGCATATTGTCCCCCTGCGTCAGAAGCCGCGTCAGATCGTAGGTCTGATAGACGACGCGCTCGCGATCATCGGTCCAGCCTGGCGCCAAAATCGCATCGCTGACCGGATGACCGTTGATCCACATCGCGTAGGCTCCGAGAGCCGTGGCGTAGAGGCGCGCGGAGACAATGGGCTGATGAATCGCGAATCTGCGCCGCAGGGCTTTCACGCTTTCGGCTGGCCACGGCTGGGTGAGCGGCTCGTCCATCTGTTTAGCCGCTTCGGTTTGCGCAAAATCAACGGCGGGCTTCCAGCCGCTCGCGTCCATCGGCGTGGTTGCCGTTGTCCACGCATCGTCACTCGATGAATCGCCTGCCGCTGCGACCAGTGTGCTGACCTTCCATTGCCCATCCGCAGCCGTAGCATAGCTCCGCGTTGCGCCGTCAGCCGCAGTGAGCAGCAGCGTGGCGCTCATCGCGGTCGGCGTCTGCGCGCTGGCCTTCGATTGCGGAGAAATGTAATGGACCGTCTCGATGGCGAGCAGATTTTCACCCACCTTTGCGGCTGCGGTCACATCGATGCGGCTGTATTTTCGCCACGGAAACTGATGCCACGGCGGCATCGCTTCAGCCTGCGCCACAGCGCGGCCGTTGACCCACACGGAGACGGTATCCTCGCCCGCGACAAACAAAATCGCCCGCTTGACGGGATGCCGGGCAGAAAACGGAATGCGGTAAGCGATGACTTCCTGTGAAGCGTTGGCCGGAACGGTCACGCTTGCGTCCGGAGTGGTGATCCATTTCGCATCAGCGGCCCGCAGCGCGCGCTCCTCGCTTGTCTGCCAGCCGATCCACCGCACACCCTGCTGCTGCGCGACGGCGACCGGCGCAACCAGTCCGGTCTCCCACCAGCTCGGCATACTTGGCGCGAGGATTCTTTCGTCCTTGTCCCACAGCGTCACGCGCCACCAGTAGCGCGTCATCGGCTCGAGCGCCGGACCAGCGTAGGCGACACCGACCGACTGCGCGCTGGACACGCGCCCGGAATCCCAGATGTTCGCCTGGCCGCGGAGCAGCGTGGATTCGCTGGTGGCCACCTGAATGCGATACGCCGTCTGCGCTGCGCCTTTGCGCTCATCGCGCATCTGCCACGAGAAGTGCGGCACAAGATCGTCGATGCCGAGCGGTTCAACCAGATCGTCAGTCTTCAGTTGCACGGCCATCGCGCCATAAGCAACTGGCGCAGCCGCGCAACAGGCTACTGACCCGGCAGCAAGCGCAAACAGCGAAGCTGCGGCAGCGACGGCTATTGTTCGTCGAATTGGAAATGGCTTGATCTCGATTGGCGTGAAGTGATTCATTCTCTACTCTCGATTTCCGGCTGTTGGTTCCGTGGACTGATGGATGGACTTGCTCGGTGAACTGTGGGCTGTGTCGCATTGCACCCGACCTGGCGCTTACGCGTAGCTGCCTCGATCCATCTGCCTGCTGGCGCGTTCGGCTGCGATGCGCTCCAGATAACCGGAGGCGCGCAGAGCGTGTAATGGCTCCGCGGGCAGGCCGCGCGCCTCGCGCCAGGCGTGGAGTTGCGGCCTGACATCGGCAAAAAATGCGCCGCGAAAGAGTTCCTCGGCAGCCACCAGATCGCAGCTCTGCTGAAACTGCGCGAGCTGCTCGCGATGGATGGACGCAGCCTTGAGCCAAAGCTCCTGCGCCGTCACCACCGTCTGGACCATCGCTTCGACTTTGGGTTTCAGATTGTGGCTCTGATCGACCATGAAAGCGATCGAGGCCATCTCCGCAGGGGTGGCAAGCTGAATCTCGGCAAAGATGCGGAAGACCTGATAGGGATCGATGGAGCCAAGCGTGAGATCGTCGTCGGCGTAGCGGCGATCATTGAAGTGGAAGCCGCCCAGCATCCCGGCGTGGAGCAGCCAGGCGACGATCTGTTCGATATTCTGCGCGGCGTAGTGGTGGCCGGTATCGACGAGCACGCGCGCCCGTGGCCCTGCACCGCGCGCCAGCAGCAGGGCCATGCCCCAGTCTGCAATGTCGGTGTGATAAAAAGCCGGCTCAAACGGCTTGTACTCGACGAGCAGCCGCTGGTCGGCGGCCATCTGCGCATGCGTCTCAGAGAGCGCTTCCTGCAGCCACGCAATGCGATTGCGAATCGACTGCGTGCCCGGGTAGTTCGACCCATCGGGCAGCCAGAGCGAGATATCCCGCGAGCCGAGCCGCTGCGCGATGCGGACCGAATCAATCATGTGTGCGACAGCGACTGAACGCACCTCCGCCGAGGGATGGCAGAGCGAGCCGAATTTGAACCGCTGATCCTGAAAAAGATTGGGATTGATCGACCCTGCGCGGATGCCGGTCGCGCGGACGAGCGACTCAATCCGCGCTGCGTCCGCGATGCCGCCGGGCATGTCCCAGAGAACATGCAGCGCCATCGATGGCGTTGCGCCGGTAAGCCGATGCACTTCGGCTGCATCAGCAAACTTTTCCGCAATGCTGGTCGCAGCACCCGACTGAACAAACTTCCCGAAGCGCGTGCCGGTATTGGCAAATCCCCAGGAGGGTATCTCGATCTGAAAAGCATCGAGAGCGTTCATGGATTGTTCGATATTTGGATTCTTTTCACTCATTTTTTCCCCGACCCCTTAGTGCGGCAATGCCTGGATGCGCACGGCGAGCAGATTTCCGTAGCCCACGATGACCGTGGAGCCGACAAGAACCAGCAGCGTCATCGCAACCAGCATGCGGGTTCGCAACCCCGCGCCGCGCCACTCATGCAGCGCAATGCCCCAGAGCGTGCTGAAGAGGATAATGCTCGCCATGTGCAGCGTCCAACTGGAAAACCCGTACCGCCTGCCCATCTGTGATTCTCCCATGGTGTAAAAGAAAAACTGAAGATACCAGGTGAGTCCGGCGAGCGCGGAAAAAAAGTAATTCCACGGCAGTCGGCTCTGCGGCTCGGCATCGCGCGGAATGCAGCCGTACTCGGCAAAACTGTGCCGCCGCGCATGCATCGCAAGGCACCAGGCGGCATTGGTCAGAAATCCTCCGGCAAGCAGAACAATGAGCACGGGCAGTCCCTGCCACACCGTCGCCGCTCCAGCCTGAATCGCGAGCACTTTGATGGGGTCGCCAGCGGCGAGGCCGAATGCGAAACACGCGCTGAGAATGCCACTGAAAGAGGCCACCGCCAGGCCGCGCCGCAGATTGAACTCCGGGATTACTCGGAGCTGTTCTTCCGCCGTCAGATCGCGCTCCCTGGAGATGCCGGCCGCTCCCGCCGTCAGAATCCCCAGCGCGCAGACGGCAACACCGATGAAGATAATCTGCCCGGAACGCTGCGTGAGCAACGAGCCGAACTGCCCACGCGCGATCGGCGGCACCAGCGTGCCAAAGACCGCAGTGTAGCCAAGCGCCACGGCCATGCCGAGGCCAACGCCAAGGTAACGCATGGTCAGGCCGAAGGTGAGTCCTCCGAAACCCCAGAGGACACCAAAGGTGAAGACGAGCAGCTGCGTTACGGGCCGCGCGGCGGCGAGCACAGCAAGCAGATGGGGCACAAGCAGGCTGGCAAAAAACCACGGGGCAACAATCCAACTGACAATGCCGCCGACGAGCCAGTAGGTCTCCCATGACCAGCCCCTCACACGGCGAAACGGGACGTAGAAACTGGCCGAGGCCAGCCCGCCAAGCCAGTGGAGCAGCACGCCGAGGATCGGGTTTGGGGTCAAGAGCGACCTTTCTCAGAAATGAAATAATATGCTTAATGAAACATTACGAATCGTAGAAGCAGCAGAGACTGGCTGTCAATCAAGATTTTGTACTCCCGGAGAAGCCGCTTTTGCCTGGATTCCGGCGCGTCCGCGAGTGACGCATCTGCGAAGATACAAGAAGCAGCGAACTTGCGGAAAAATTTGCGAGGGACGAAACTGTGGCAACGACAAAGATCAAGCGGCTCTATCTGATTCCGATTCTTTCCAAGGCGCTCGACGTGCTGGAGATGCTGGAGGAGCACAATGCGCCGATGACGCTTGAGGATGTCTTTCAGCGAACGCGCATCTCGAAGACAAGTGTCTATCGCATCCTGAAGACACTGGTGCATCGCGGCTACGTTGCCCAGACCGAGTCCGGAGGCTATCGCCTTGTGAGCCGCCCTCGCAGGCTGCGCTTCGGACTGGCCGTGCAAAGCGCAGACCTGCCATTTTCGCAGCAGGTGGCCCAATCCGTGGACGCGGCGGCGGCCAGCGCCGGCGTCGAACTCATCACGCTCGACAACCATTTCGATGCGGAGACGGCGATTCGCAATGCGGAAAGGTTTGTGGCCGAGCGCGTCGATCTGGTGCTGGAGTTTCAGGCCGAGGAACACATTGCGCCGCATGTGGCGCACATCTTCAAGAATGCCGGGGTCCCGCTGATCGCCATCGACGTTCCCCATCCCAACGCGACCTACTTTGGCGTGGATAACTTCGAGGTCGGTTACGAAGCCGGCCTGCTGCTGGCGCAGTTTGCGCGGCGCAAATGGAAGGGCAAGACCGATCTCGTCGTCGGCGTCGGCTTTGCCGAAGCGGGAAGTTTTGTGCAGAGCCGCATCGCCGGGGCGTTTGAAGGCATCCGATCACTCCTGCCGAAGCTGCCTGGTGAATCGATGATCCAACTGGAAGGTCGCGGGACGCGCAAGCCAAGTCAGCAGGCGATGGCGCAGTTCCTCGCCAAGCGACGCAGGGGCGAGCGCATTCTTGTGGCCGCCGCAACGGATTCGAGTGCGCTGGGTGTGCTGGACGCGGTGCGCGCTGCCGGACGCGAGAACGACTTCGCCATCGTCGGGCAGGACTGCATTCCGGAGATGCTCGAAGAGATTCAGGCGGCCAGAAGCGCCATTATCGGCTCCATTTCGCACGAAGCCGAAAGCTACGGCCCGCGACTGATTCAGCTCGGCATCACGCTCGTGCGTGGCAACGCCGTGCCGCCATACAACTACGTGCGGCATCGCGTGGTGACGGCGGAGACGCTGCGCAGCGAACACGCGTAGGGACGCACACAGAACTTCCCCGCAAGGCTGCGATATCCTCATCGCCCGCGTTCCTCCAGCTCCAGCCATCGCGCCTGTGCGCAGAGCCGCACCGCCTGCCCCGCAGCGGACGCGCGATCCACCGCCTGCGCGGCAAACTGAAGCGCAAAGTTGCCAAGCGTCGAAGCTTCCACCGCGCCGGCCTTCACCGCGCGCCCCGTTCTATCGGCAATCAGGCGCAGCAGCAGCGCGTTGCGCGCGCCGCCGCCGAGCACATGCAGCGTAGCCATCCGCCGTCCGGTCAACTCTTCCACATCCGCAATCGCGCGCGCATATCGATGAGCCAGGCTGTTCAGAATGAGCCGCGTGATCACAGCCTCGTCAGCACCGCTCGATGCCAGGCGAATGCCGGTTTCCTGCTGCAAGCGTCGACAAATTTTTCCCGGCATATCGCCGGGCAGCAGCAGTTCCGGCGCATCCACGGAAAAAACCGTGCTATCAGGCAACTGCATGGCTTCGGCGGCTTCGAGGAGTTGCGAATAACCAATGCGCACCGGATCGCGCCCATCGGCCGTCCAGGCATCGATGCACTGCTTCAGCATCCACATGCCGTTGATATTTGTATGGAAACAGAAGCCGCCACTTGCAGAGCCAAGATTGGTGAATCCCAGATGCCGCGCGCGCTCGGTCAGCAGCGGATGCGAAAGCTCAATGCCGACCAGTGACCAGGTTCCACAGATAATGTAGGCATCCGACGCGCCGAGCGTCGCAATCGCCGAAGCCGTATCGTGACAGGCTGGCGCGACGAGCACGGTCTCGCGGAACGAGGCATGCTCGGCAAGCGGCGCGCGCAGACGACCAATTACAGAACCCGGCGCGACGATGCGCGGTGCGCAGGTGGGATCGAGCGAAGCGCGCTCCAGCAGCTCTGCCGACCACTGCCGCGTGCCCGCGTCCACCAGTCCCGTATGCGATGCGTTCGTGAACTCGGCCACCGGCTCACCGCCGAGTGAGTGAAGCAGATACTCCGGCAGAAGAAGCCAGCGCCGCTGCGGCTTGCCGGCGATGCGGTCAGCGATCAACTGATAGAGCGTATTGATGCGCATCGGCTGCACACCCGTCTGCGCGAACTGCGCTTCGGGAGCGCACAGGGCGTCAAAAGCCTGTTTTGCCGCAAGCGTCCTCTCATCGCGATAGCAAAACGGATCTTCCGCAGCTCGCCCATGCTCATCGAGCTGGACGAAATCGACGGCCCAGCCATCCACGCCAATCGAGCCGACGCCTTCCGGCGCAAGATCGGCGGCATGGAGCAGCGCCGCGTGCAGCTTGCGGACCAGCTCGCGCAACGGCCATCGCAGAGCGCCGTCGGCGTCCGTGTACGGCGCATTGGCGATCCGCGCAACCGATTGCAACACAGGCCCCGCGTCCGTCCACCGCAGCAGCGTGACGCGACAGCTCTCCGCGCCGAGATCCATCGCTATGCGCGCGCGCCGGTCCGCAAAGAGAATCGACTCTGAAGCTTCGGACGAAGCCTTCACCGAAGGAATGCCTCCGTGAGTCCGCCATCGACCGGGATCAGATGGCCGGAGGTGCAGCGCGCTTTGTCGCTCGCGAGATAGAGCATTGCTTCGGCGCAGTCTATCGGATCAATGGGCTGATGCGTGAGCGTGCGCCGTGCGTAGAACCCGGCAAGTAGTCCGCGCAGTTCGTCGTCGCTCATCGACTCCTCGAAAGCGATTCCGTATTTGCTCAGCGATGCGCGAACGCGATCGCGCGGAAACATCGTCGATCCCTTCACGACCGTTGCCGGGCTGATGCCATTCACGCGAACCAGCGGCGCGAGGCCCACGGCCAGTTCGCGAACGAGGTGACTCAGCGCGGCCTTGCTCACGTCATAGGCTTCGCTGCCGCGCTTGGCCACGACGGCATTCGCCGAGCTGGTGAGCACAATCGCCGCCAAGGTGCCCTGCTCACGAAAGAGCGCGTCCGCCTCCTGCGCAAGCAGGTAATTCGCCGTAACATTGACAGCGAGCGTCGTCGCCCACTGCCCGTCGTCGATCACGCCATCGCTCGACGACGGAAAGATCGCCGCTGTGTTCAGAACCGCGTCCACACCGCCGAAGCGCATCGCCGCCCTGCGCAGAGCGGCGCGAATGACGGCGCGATCCGTGATGTCAACCTCTGTGACGCAGCACCACTCCTCCGACGGCGTGTTGCAGGCCACAAGCTCCGCCGTGGCCCGCGCCGCTGCGGGATCACGATCGGCAATTACCAGATGAGCGCCGCGCTCTGCCAGCAGGCGCGCGGCCTCGCGGCCAATCCCGCTGCCTCCGCCGACGACCATGACCACCTTTCTGCTCCACTCTTTTTCCGGCGGCTGGCGACGAATCTTCGCCTCTTCCAGCGCCCAGTACTCGATGCGAAAAGCCTCGGACGACGGCAGCGCGACATAGTTGGCAAAGACGCGAAAGGCCGACGATGGCGCGGCAGGTCCAGCCTGCGGAACCGGCTCGCCGGACTGTACGTGCGTCGCGTCGTGGCCCAGCAGTTCAGCGCCTTCCATCACATGAATCGCGTTGGTGTAAAACTCGCCCGTGATGCGCGCCTCCGTGCGATTTTTGCCGAAGCTGAACAGCCCGATGCCGGGAATCAGCACGACCGATGGACTGGCATCACGCATCGCTGGAGAATCCGGCAGGGCATGCGCGCGATAATACTCGGCATAATCGGCGCGATACAGCGCCAGAGCATCACGAATCGCTGCTTTCATCTCCGTGATGCTGGCTGAACCGGCATCGCAGTCAATAAACATCGGGCGGATCTTCGTGCGGATGAAATGATCCGGGCAACTGGTGCCAAGCTGCGCCAGCGGTGCGGCGTGATGCGAGTTCACAAACTCCATCACGTCATCCGCGTCTGAGTAGCTGGCGATTACCCGTTGCGACTGACCGAGGATGCCGCGCAGATATGGCAGCAGCTCCGCGGCAAGCTCGCGACGATTGGGCAGCGACGCCCGGCGCGCGCCGCCAAAGGACGCCGCACCTCGCCGGAATTGATCGAGGAACTGGCCGATCTCGTCGATCATGGTGATCGTGTTGCGGTAGCACTGGCGCTGCGTCTCGCCCCACGTGAAGAGTCCGTGTCCGCCCAGCACGATGCCGTCGCAGCCCGGATTTTCTTTGACGGCGGCGCGCAGCATCATCGCCAGTTCGAAGCCCGGCCTCTGCCAGGGAATCCACGCCAGCCGATGGTTGAACTGCGCGTTGAACTGCTCCATGCGCTCCCTGCCATTGGCAGCGGCGGCGAGCGCGATGCCCCAGTCCGGGTGAAGATGATCGACGTGAGCAAACGGCAGAAAGCCATGCAGCGGCGTATCAATCGACGCCGCAACGGGATTGCCTCCAAAAGCGATCAGCGGATAGAGCGCGACCATTTCATCCTCGTGCTCGACGCCGCGGTAGCGCGCTTCGAGCGCGTGCAGCTTCCGCTGATCCAGCGTGGCGAAGCCGCTGCGGCGTATGCTGCCGAGATCGCCGCCGGATCCCTTCACCCAGAGCACGGAGACCGGCTCGCCAGTCAGCGGATCGCGCCCGGTGAGCTTTGAACTCGTGTTGCCGCCGCCAAAGTTTGTGAGGCGCAGGTCGGAACCGAGAAGATTCGAGCGATAGCGCAGCAGCTCCGGCTCGTCCAGCGTGGCAGCGTGGGATTCATCCCATTTGTCTTCGAGAAATTGCAGCGGCATGACTTCGATTGCTTCCTTTGCGGTGCCAGCGGGCGCGAGTGTGCGGCAATCCCAATGTAGCATATATACAATAGGGAAATAGATTCATATAAGAAGTCATTTCGACAAGCCTGCCCAGCCAGACTCACAGCCGATATGATGGCACAATGAAAGCCACTGCCGGACAGACGCTGCTGATCGATGCCGACGATACGCTGTGGGAGAACAACATATACTTCGAGCGCGCGATTGCCGCCTTCATCGGCTTTCTCGATCACGCGACCCACGCGCCCGCCGAGGTCCGCGAGGTGCTGAACCAGACCGAGCGCGCCTCCATCGCGGTGATGGGCTACGGACTTGCGAGCTTCACTCACTCGCTCATCGGCTGCTATGAACGGCTGAGCGGTGCGGCGGCGACCGAGCCGGTGGCGCAGAAAATTCGCAGCTTTGCGCAGTCGATTGCCGATCAGGAGATTGAGCTGATGCCGGGCGTCGCGGAACTGCTCCCCGAGCTTGCTTCGCGCCATCGGCTCATTCTGATGACGAAGGGCGCGACCGCCGAGCAGGCCGGCAAGCTGGATCGCAGCGGCCTTGCGCCGTATTTTTCCGCCGTCGAGATAGTCGCGGAAAAAGACCCACAGGCATATCGCGCCGTCGCAGCGCGGCATGCCTGCCAGAGTTCGAGCACATGGATGATCGGCAACAGCCCCAGGTCCGACATCAACCCAGCGCTGGCCGCCGGGCTGCACGCTGTCTTTCTGGTTCACAGGGACACATGGGTGCTGGAGCACGCCGAGCTGAGCGCGCCGCCTGCCGGGCAGCATCTTGTCGAGATTGATCACTTCGCGCGCCTGGCTGAGTACTTCTGAATTTCCTCCGTCGCGCGGTATGATGCCTGTGTTGCATGCCTGCGGATGGATCGCGCGGCATTCGCCCGGCATGATTTCGTTCTTTCATTCCGTCCGTGGATTCTGTCTCCGGAATCCACTTCGAATAGGAGCTATCGATGAGCACTTCGATTCGTTTTGGAACCTCGGGCTGGCGATCCATCATCGCCGGCGATTTCACGGTTGCCAACGTGCGCCGCGCCGTGGCCGGCATCGCCGCCTACGTCCTCAGCCAGCCCGCTCCGCACCGCGTGCTCGTCGGGCGTGATCCGCGTTTTCTGGGCGAGCGATTTGTGGATGAGGCGGCGCGCGTACTGGCCGCGCATGGCATTCAGCCGATTGTGATCTCCGAACCCGCGCCAACTCCGGCGATTGCCTACGCCGTGCGCACACTGAAGACCTCGGGCGCAATCAATTTCACAGCTTCGCACAATCCGCCGGAGTACAACGGAATCAAGTTTTCCACGCATGACGGCGCGCCCGCCCTGCCCGAGGTCACAAAGCAGATTGAGGCAGCGATTGTCGCGCAGGGAGACGATCCGAAGATTCCGCGCGTCGGCGATGACCACGCCGCATTTGAGACCTATGACGCGAAGCCGCAATATCTGAAGCGCATCGCGGAACTGGTCGATCTGAAAGCGATTGCGCAGTCCGGGCTGAAGCTGGTTTTTGATCCTTTCTGGGGCGCGGCGCGCGGCTACACCTCGGAGTTGCTCGCGGCGCACGGGGTTCCCGTGACGACAGTGCATGATTATCGCGATGTTCTGTTTGGCAATCACGCGCCGGAGCCGGATGATCATCTGCTGGAGGATGCGCGCGCGGCGATGCGGCAGAGCGGCGCTGCGCTGGTGATCGCCACCGACGGCGACGCCGACCGCTTCGGCATCGTGGATGGCGACGGCACCTTCATCCAGCCGAATTACGTGATTGCACTGCTGTTTGAATATCTGATGGAGACGCGCGGCTGGCGCAACGGCGTGGCGAAGTCTGTGGCCACGACGAACCTGATCAATGCTCTGGCCGAAAAGCATAACGTGCCGCTCTACGAGACTCCTGTGGGCTTCAAGTATATCGGCGAGTTGATTCTGGCCGACAGAATTGCGATTGGCGGCGAGGAATCCGCCGGACTGACGATTCGCGGGCACGTTCCGGAAAAGGACGGCGTGATTGCCGGACTGCTGGTGGCGGAGATGGTGGCGCGCCGCGGAAAATCCCTTGGCGAACTCCTCGCGGAGATGTTTGCCAAAGTTGGTTCGTTCTATCCGGTTCGCGAGAACTTTCACTTGACCGAGCAGGCCAAGGCAGCTTTCACTGAGAAGTTGAAGACTGACCCTGACCAGCTTGGCGGACGCCGCGTGGTGCAGGTGGTGCGCACGGACGGGCTGAAGCTGGTGCTTGAGGATGGCTCGTGGGTCTGCTATCGGCTTTCCGGCACGGAGCCGGTGGTTCGCGCGTATACGGAGTCACGCAGCGAGGACCAGATGGCTGCGCTGTCGTCGGCTGCGAAGCAGTTTGTGCTGAGCGCCTGATGGAGACAACTTTGCGCTCTACTGCGCAGCGAAGGGAAACGAGGGAAATCGTGATGAGCCAGCAACCATCGATGGAGAGCACGGAGAACGCCGCAGTGGAAGCGGAAGGCGTTCCGGAGCGGACGCGATGGACCGAGCGCGTGGCTCACCGGCTGCGTGACAAGGGGCGAATCGCAGGATCTGCGGGATTGATTCTCATCACGCTTCTGCTCGCCTGGGATGTGATCTATGGGCAGAATGGATTATCCGCCTGGAGCGCGAAGCGCAGCCATGATCGCCAACTGTCGCAGGAGATTGATCGCCTGAAGCAGGAAAACGACAGCCTGAGCAAGCATATTGCGCGGCTCCACGACGACCCGGCTGCGATTGAGTTTCAGGCGCGAGAGAGCCTACACTATGCGCGCCCGAATGAAGTGATTTATTCGGTGCCCGCTCCGCAACAGGCCCCGCCGTCAGTATCAAACTCCGCGTCCGGCGCTTCGCACTGAGCAGCGCACACGGCGAGCGGCCTTCAATCGCGGAATATCCACGCGAAGACAAAGAGACTCAACGACGGCTGCGAATGCAGTTTCTGCCTGCTCGTTTTGCGTCGTAAAGCGCCGCATCCGCAGCGCGAAGCAGATCTCGCGGCGAGTGCCCGGAGGTAGCTGCTCTCTGTGCTACTCCGATGGATACGGTGACAACCACTGGTGACGAGCCAGCGCGAAGCAGATCGCTGTTTGCAATGGAAAAACGAATGCGCTCGGCAATCGACTCGGCGGTCTCGTGATCCGCGGCTGGAAGAATGACGGCAAACTCTTCGCCACCATAGCGCGCCGCATAGTCGGCTGGGCGGCGAACACACTGGCGGATGAGCCGCGCGAGTCTCTGCAAACATTCATCGCCCGCCAGATGGCCGTTCAGATCGTTAAAGGCTTTGAAATTGTCCGCGTCAATCATAAGCACGGCGATTGATTCGCCGTCCTCAACCGCCTTGTTCCAGACGCGCTCCAGAGTTTCTTCAAATCCACGACGGTTGCCCAGGCTCGTCAACTCATCGGTGAGCGCAAGGCTCTCCGCGCGGCGAACCGCTGCCGTCAGCTCCAGATCGCGGAGGACGCGCGCTGTGACATCGCGCGCGATGGCTACCACCTCTCGCATTTCGCCGGTCGATCCCTCACGCACGGCGCGCGCCTTCAGTTCCATCCAGCGGTAGCCGCCGTCCTTGTGTTCCATGCGAAGCTGGATCAACTGCCGCTCCGTGCCGGAGCGCAGAGCCTCCATCATTTCATCCGCGCGCGCCACGTCTTCAGGATGAACCCAGGTGCAGGCAAGCTGGCCGATCATCTCCTCAGCGCTGCGACTGAGCGCATCGTGGAGGCTGGGCGAAACGTATATACACCTCCCGTCGGCATCCATCTGGAGGATCACGTCCCAGCTGTTGTCGGCAAGATTGCGATAGCGTTCCTCGCTTTTTTCCAGTTCGTCGCGGAGCTGCTTCTGGCGCATCAGCGCGAGCGAGACGAGATAGACCATGATGAGTTGAATCAGCAGGTAAGCCTGAAGAACGAGAATGCGCGTCGGCTTGTCATGAAACACATTGGCACCGAACATGCCGGATGCCGAAATGGCAAAGTGTGTCATCGGAATGACCATCAGCAAGGCGCCGATAGCCGCGCCGAAAAGGCCGAGACGAAACGCCACAAAAACGAGCAGCGGAAAATCGAGAAACAGGAGCGGAATGCGCTGCGGCACACTCAGCAGGAGGTTGGGAACGGCAGCGATGGCCAGCGTGAGCAGCGTTGCCGGCAGACGCCGAAGACGGAAGTGCTCCCTGGTTTCCGGACGCACCGTCATCAGCACGAGCGGCGTAATCAGAAACAGCCCGAGGCTGTCGCCCAGCCACCACGAACGGAAAAATGCAGCCGCGCCAGCACGCGGATAATCCAGCAGTGCAATGGCGACAGCGCCGGAAATCACGGGCGCTGTGAGACTCGCTCCCAGAAGGGAAATCAGTTGACGCGGACTTGTGAAATCCGCTCGGCCCGGAAGGATTTTTCGAAACGGCAGAATCGCGAGAGCCACTTCCAGAGAGTTCGCTAGCGAGTATGCGAGGCCCGCGGAAATCGAACGATCAAAGAGCAGATGAACCAGAAAACTGACGAGGAATTGCAAGGCAAACAGACTGCTCCAACGGCGCTTCGGCGAGAGGAGCAACAGGCCAAAAAGAAGACCATTCGTCGGCCACAAAAGCGAAAAACGCTCCGGGCCATTGAGCCACAAACTGAGCAGGCTGCCCATGGAGAAAAACAACCCCGACACCAGAAGAAATAGCCATTCCGGCTTTTGCTGAACTGGTTCAGCGGTCCTGGGATTCGGTGTGGTCTCGTCCATCTGCAGCAGTGCCGACTGCTCACTCCTCGTTCGTGAAGGAACTGTTTTCAGGTACTACTGTAATGGAGGATGCGTCTCCTGCCACTAACACATTTGTGCTAAGGGCAACAAGAAATTAACTTTTCGCTCCGTCCGCGGCAGTTTTCCCGGAACGCAGCGCGCGGATATCCTCACTGAGCGCATCGATTTTTTTCATCAGCTCCCCGTGCTGCCGTTGGGCCACGGTGGGAACATCCGCCTCCACATAAAACGTTCCATTCGGCTCCAGTTGGCAAAGCGCCACCTGATCGAGCGAGCTGAAACCCTGCCGATGGAGGACCGAGGTCAGGTCCTCGACGGTCATCGACTCCCGGTCGAGCGCCGCATGGTCGAGCCTGCCATTGCGCACCAGCACCGTCGCGCGTCCCTCCAGCGCGCGGGTCAGTCTGCGCGAGCGGAAGAGCATCCGCGCCACAACCCAGTTCACAGCCAGCAGCGCAAAAGCTCCCACCAGCCCGCCAGTCACCGTGTTGTCGTTGCCGATGATCGCGTTCTGCACCGTGTTTGACAGACTGAGCAGCACGACCAGATCAAAGGGATTCAACTGCGCCAGTTCGCGCTTGCCGAAGAGCCTCAGCAGCACCACCAGCACGAGGTAAACAATCACCGGGCGGATCAGTTTTTCCACCAGCGGCACCTGCAACGGAAACATATTATTCCAGGCCTGCGACCAGTTCATGGGATCGACCATACGCACCTGTCCTGTCCGAAAAAATCTCCACCGAAGCAAAACAGCCACTCCGGTGTGGAGTGGCTGTTTTGAAAAACGAAGCGGCAGCGGTTAGCGACCGACCACCAGCGGCTGCGTACTCAGCGAACCGTCGCGATAGCCCTTCGCCATATCCGCCACGGACTTCTGCGTGTAGTCCCCGGCGTGACCGGCCTGGCCAAACTGCGTCATGCGCTCCGACACCAGCTTCTTCATCGCGTCGCGCGCCGGCTTCAGATAGTCGCGCGGATCGAACTTCTCCGGCGTCTCCGCGAAGACCTTGCGAATCGCGCCGGTAATCGCGAGCCGATTGTCCGTGTCCACGTTGATCTTGCGCACGCCGTTGCGAATGCCGAGCTGAATCTCCTCGACCGGCACGCCCCACGTCTCCTTCAAATGGCCGCCGTACTGGTTCACAATGGCCTGCAGATCCTTCGGCACCGACGAACTGCCGTGCATGACCAAATGGGTCTTTGGCAACCGCTTGTGGATTTCAATCAGAAGCTCCATCTTCAGCACCGAGCCATCCGGCTTCTTGCTGAATTTGTACGCGCCATGGCTGGTGCCGATGGCAATCGCCAGCGCGTCCACGCCTGTGCGCTCTGCGAACTCAACCGCCTGATCCGGATCGGTCACATGCTCCAGGCCCGTGCCGCCGGCACCGTGACCGTCTTCGATACCGCCGAGAACACCGATCTCGCCCTCGACCGTCACGCCGCGCTCGTGCGCGTAATCGACAACCCGACGGGTCACTTCCACATTCTCTTCAAAGTCGGTCGGAGTCTTGCCGTCGGCCTTCAGCGAGCCATCCATCATTACGCTCGTGAAGCCAAGCTCAATGGCGCTCTTGCAGGTCTCAAAACTGTTGCCGTGGTCCTGATGCATGGCAATCGGAATCTCTGGATAGAGTTCCGCCGCAGCAAGCATGAGGTGATAGAGGTAACGATCCTGCGCGTACTGGCGTGCTCCGCGGCTGGCCTGAATGATGACCGGCGAATTGGTCTCCTTCGCCGCCTCCATGATGGCCTGAATCTGTTCCATATTGTTGACGTTGAAAGCACCGACGCCGTATCCGCCCTTCGCGGCTTCGTCCAGCAGCTGACGCATGGTTACCAGAGGCATGTGGTTTTCTCCTTCCCGTGTGCTGTTCCGCCCGGTCTGTTCCACTCCCAATCACTGTTCGTACGGAGATTCGCAGCGCGAGGAACCGGCGGAAGCAATCAGGATCATGGTAACAGAATGCAATCCCGGCGGGCGGACACAGATTTTCAGCCCGTCTTCAGCAGCGATTCACGCGCCGCGCCCACTCCTCCGCCTCGCGCTCGGCAGCCTCGATCTCTTCTTCCGTCATCTGCGCTGCATCCGCGCGGCTGGCCCGCGCGCTCAGACGCCGCGTCGGCTCCTCATCCTGCGCAGCGCCCACCCCGGCTCGCTCCTCCGGCATCGCGCTCATGCAACCTCCAGCATGCGATCCAGCGCCACGCGTGCCCAGTGCCGCATGTGGGCTGAAACCTCAATGCGATTCACCACGCGACCCTCGACCAGATTCTCCAGCGCCCAGGCCAGATGCTGCGGACTAATCCTATACATGGTCGTACACAGACAGCCCGTCTCGTCCAGCGTAAAAATCCGCTTGCCCTGCGACGCAAAACGCCGCGCCAGCCGATTCACCAGATGAATCTCCGTGCCGATCGCGAACGCAGTTCCCGTCGGCGCGTCCTCGACCATGCGAATCAACTGCTCCGTCGAGCCAACGGCATCGGCTCTTTCGCAAACCTCCCAGCGACACTCCGGATGGACAATCACACGAATGCCCTCATGCCGCTCACGCACCGCATCCACATGCCCGGGCAGAAAACGCTGATGCACCGAGCAATGACCTTTCCAGAGCAGAATACGCGCCCGCTCCAGAGCCGTTTGCGACAGCCCGCCCTGCGGCATCCACGGATCCCAGACCGCCATCTCGTCCAACGCAAAACCCATTGCGCAGCCCGTATTGCGGCCCAGATGCTGATCCGGCAGAAACAGAATCCGCTCGCCGCGCGCAAAGGCCCACTCGAAGGCCTGCCGCGCATTCGACGACGTGCAGACCATCCCGCCGCGCTCGCCACAGAACGCCTTGATCGCCGCCGTCGAATTCATATACGTCAGCGGGATCAGGCCGCGCGTCGCGCCGGCGCGCTCAAGTTGCTCCCAACAGGTCTCCACCTGCGAAATCTCCGCCATATCAGCCATCGAGCAGCCCGCATTCAGGTCCGGCAGAATCACTTGTTGCAGCGCGTGGCCAGTCTCGTCCCTCCGCGCCAGCACGTCCGCGCTCTCGGCCATGAAATGCACCCCGCAGAAGACGATGTACTCGGCCTCGGTGCGCGCCGCCGCCTGCGCCAGTTTGTAGCTGTCGCCGGTCACGTCGGCAAAGGCAATGACCTCGTCGCGCTGATAGTGATGCCCAAGCACCACCACGCGCGAGCCAAGCCGCTGGCGCGCGGCACGAATGCGATCATCGGCCGTGTGGTCGGGCAAATCCAGATAGTTTTCGAGGCTGCACGCCTGGGCCTCAGCAAGTCCCGTCGCGGGCCACTCCGCCACTGCTGTATCCATCAGAAATTTCCGCCTTCAGTCCGCACGCCGCACAGGGCCGCGCACAAACGGTGATGTTGAAAGCCTTGACTGCTGCAGCGGACTCGCTTCGGCAACCGCCGACCAGCCCGCGGGGATGTTGCAGCTCCTCGTCACGCACGGCGCATCGGATGCGTCCCTGCGGTACTACTCATTTTATCTTGGATGCGCAATCCCCAGGAAACGAAGCACGACAGCCCGCCCGTCGCACGTCTGGAATAATCCCGACGCCGGAGGACGCTGAAGCAAATCTTCCCAACCTGGAAAACTGCCGCGATCAGTCCGCTGACCCTTCGACGCCTCTTTGACGCAACGGGTCCGCTTTGATATTTTGAAAGAGTCGCCGACAGGCATTCCTCAGTAGCTCAATGGCAGAGCATTCGGCTGTTAACCGAAGGGTTGTAGGTTCGAGTCCTACCTGAGGAGCCAATTCTTTCAGCGGACTTCCCTGCCCGACATTTTCCCCCCTTTCGATGCATCGAATAAATTGATTTACTCGGCAATCGTTCTTTTGCTACGATGCTTCGCGTATGAATGGCGGCAAATTCCACGATCTTGTTCTGACGCTCGCACAGTGTTTGCTCTTTTCCGGCTGTTCGAGTGGCTCGGGAAATGTCTCAATAGCGCCGACAGGTCCGTTTTCTGCTCCGCAGCCAGCGGTTACCGTCGATTTCACGACGACATATCAGACGATTCGGGGATTTGGCGGATCGTCGGCCTGGATTTCTGACTTCACATCCGCCGAGGCGGACACGCTGTTTGGCACCGGAGCCGGGCAGCTTGGGCTGACTCTGCTGCGCGTGCGCATCGATCCGGGCGGGCAGGCTAACTGGGGCACGGAACTGAACAATGCGCAGCTTGCCGCGGCACGCGGGGCAAGCGTGATTGCCACGCCGTGGACGCCTCCGGCGGCGATGAAGTCAAACAACAACATCGTGGGTGGCGCGCTGAATCCGGCCAGCTACGCGGCTTACGCCACATATCTGGAAAGCTTTGTGCAGTACATGCAGCAGGGAGGCGTGAATCTCTACGCGATCTCGATGCAGAATGAGCCGGATGCGCAGGTGACGTACGAGTCCTGCGCATGGACACCATCGCAGATCGATACCTGGGTGGCGCAGGATGCCGGAGTGTTGACGACGCGGCTCTACATGCCGGAGTCGGAGTCGTTCAATACGGCGTATTCCGATCCGACGCTCAGCGATCCGGCGGCGGTCGGGAATGTAGCCATCGTTGCGGGTCACATTTACGGAGTCAGTCCGCAGCCGTATCCTGCGGCGAGCACGGCGGGCAAAGAGTTGTGGATGACCGAGCATTATCTGAGCACATCGGGAATTGCAGGAGCGCTTGCGCTGGCCGAGGAAGTGCATGCCGGGCTGACCACGGCTGGCTACAACGCATATCTGTGGTGGTGGATCGACGCCTATCCGGCGGGGAACTACTCCTACGGACTTGTGGATTCCAATCGCAATCCGACCCTGAACGGCGACGCGATGGCGCAGTTCTCGCGCTTCGTGCGACCGGGCTATCAACGCGTGAGCGTATCGAGCAGTGGAAGCCCAACGATTCTGATCTCGGCCTACGCGGGCAACGGTCATCTGGCGATTGTGGCGATCAATCCGCTGACGAACAGCGTGTCGCAGCCCTTCACACTGGTGGGCGCAACGGTAACCTCTCTGACTCCGTGGCAGACCTCTGCAACGGAGAATATCGCACTGCTTTCTGCGGTTACCGTCTCCGGTGGCGGGTTCACGGCAACTCTGCCACCGCAAAGCATCACGACCTTTGTGCAATAGTCGCAAATGCTGAATGTCGCCGGACTGTCGGCGACGCTATTTCTTGCGCTCGACGAGATAGCGCGCCAGAGCCTTCAGGCCTTCAGCACGCGGGCCAAAGAGCACGAGCGCGTCGAAGGCTTCGGCGATCAGGCGATCGGCGTCGCGCTGGCTCTGCTCCAGGCCGAAGACTGCGGGCCAGGTAGCTTTTTCGCTGGTCAGATCCTTGCCCGCCGTCTTGCCCAACTGCGCCGAATCCTGGGTGACATCGAGAATGTCATCGACGATCTGGAAGGCCAGTCCGGCCTTGCGTCCGAAGGTGTCAAGCGCGGCAATCTGCTGCTCATCCCCGCCGGCGAAGACGCCGCCGGAGACGACGCTGACGCGGATCAGCGCGCCGGTCTTCGCGCGATGGATCGCCTCAACCAGTTCCGCAGTCGGCTTCTGCTGCTCGCCTTCAATATCGAGCACCTGTCCGCCGATCATGCCGTCCATCGTGCCCACGGCCTGCGCGACCAGGCCGACAATGCGCACCGTCGCCGCTGCGGGACAGGACAATCCCGCCAACACTTCCCAGGCCTGCGTTTGCAGCGCATCGCCAGCCAGAATCGCAATCGCCTCACCATAAACGACGTGGCAGGTCGGCTTGCCGCGCCGAAGATCATCGTTGTCGAGCGCGGGCAGATCGTCGTGGATCAGCGAGTAGGTGTGAAGCATCTCGATGGCCGCGCCCAGCCGTTCCACTCCCGGCGGAACCTCGCCAACAACAGCCGCCGCAGCCTGCATGGCAAGGATCGGTCGCAGGCGTTTGCCGCCGGCGAAGACCGAGTGGCGCATCGCGCTGTGAATGGAGACCGGAGCGGTTTGAGCGGGCGGAAGCAGTGTTTCCAGAGCCGTATCCGTCACTTCCACGCCGCGTTGCAGAAGAGCTTTTACATCCATCGACATCTCATTCAGTGTAAGCCATCGGCAAACGTCTCCTGCGCGCGACTCGACGGCTCAGCCGAAAACAATCCAGACCAGCAGTGCGGCGAGACTGAACAGGCTGATCCATCGCCCGAGGATCGTCTCCGGCGTGGCAATCCATCGTGCGTCGATGCGGTTCCATCCCGCCGCAATCGGCACGACGTAGAGTCCGTCTTCGCGCTCGATGGCAGCGATTTTCGGTCGCCCATTCACGCGGATTTGCCATGCGGGGAAACGACGCAGACGCAGGACGAGAAAACCGGCGCGAGGCGCGCGCAGGACGAAGGATTGGCGGTCGGCGCGCAACTCCGTCGCCGAAGCCATCGCGATACAAATCTGCATCGGCCAGCGCGGCTGACCGTCTTCGTCGACCGGGTCGGCCGCGCCCGGCAACACTTGGGGATCCGCGACCAGGCATCCGGCGGGAAGACCGGCGGCCAGCAGCACATTGTCTGAGCCTTGCGGAGCGTATTCATCCGTAGGCGGAAATCCTTCGCGCTGGCTCTGCGCCCTCTGCGCGGCGATGTTGTCTTCCTCATCACAAGGCTGATGAAAAACGGTGAAACAGGCGTAGCCTGCCAGCGCGGCGGCAAGCAGGATAACAGCGATGCGGAGCTTTCGCCTGACGAGTTGCAGCGCCTGTGCGGCAAAGATCGCACAACAGGGCGTGAGCAGCAGCGTGAGCCGCCACGGAAACTGAAGGAACGCCATTTTGGGCAGCGTGTGCCAGACCATCGCCGACGCGCGAAACTGCATGAGACAAACAACGGGCAAAAGCAGCAGCAACGGCAGCCAATGCACACGATGCTGCTGCGGCAATCCGCGCGCGCGGGCCACGAGGAAGATCGCGATCAGTGCAATCAGAGCCGTCAACACAAACAGGGTGGATGCTCGCCGCAGCACGGCGTCGTGAAATACTAGCGCTGTGTCCGTGTGACGCGCAAAGAGCCAGCTATCATCCACGCGCATGCCGGGATCGTTCGCGGCGTGAATATTCACCCAGCGCTGTTCGAGCGCCGCGGGAACCAGATAGAACGCCGCCAGGCCCAGCCCGGCCACGACCGCGACTGCCGCGCGAACAACCGGCCAGCCCGCGCGTTCCGACCAGGCCGTGACCAGCGCCACGCCAGCCAGCATGTAGCAAAGGATCACTCCTGCGGGCGCATTCGTCAGCCAGCAACCGGCAATCGTCAGCGCCAGCATCGGCGTCGAGTGATCCCGCAGGATTCCCTGCCCTTCGCGCGACGGCGATCTGCGCGTCGCATAGAGGATCGCCAGCGGCACAAACGGCGCGGCTGCAAGCTCGGCCAGCGCGCTGCGCTCGAATGCCGTGAAGAGCGCATACGGCGCAAGTATCGCAAGCAGTCCCGCAAGCTCCGCCGTCTCGCACGAGAGCCACTCGACGGCCAGCCGCCGCGTGGTCAGCCCGCTCATCACCAGCGCGGCGAAGACGAAGAGCCAAGTGGCCAGCGTCCATCCGCCTGTCGTCGCGCCGAAGAGGCCGCCAAGCAGCGCGCCGATGACCCATGTGAGCGGAGGATAAAAGACAAAGCGCGGCTCGCCGGCCTGCCACGCCGCGCTCTGCGCCCAGCCCGGCAACCACACGCCCTCGTGCCAGGCTCGCGCCACATCCATCCACGAATTCAGGTGAAAGTCGAAGTCATGCCCGCAGGAGGCTGTGCCGCGCAGGCCGAGCGTCGTGAGGCAGGCGGCGAGTAGCAGCATCCAGCGCGCGCGCCCCGCGGCTCCGGCGAAACCGCGCAGGCTCACTGCTGTCTGCGATCCTGTCTGCGCTTGTCTTCCCACTGGCAATCGTGCTTGATCCAACGCCTCACTCCGGCAGCAGATGCAGCGTATGCGTCGTCTGCGCCTCGACTGCGCTCGCGGTAAACGGCAGCGCAAACGTCGTCCCGTTGTACCAGTTCAGCCACTGATCGCGAAACCAGGGACTGAGCGGATCAGCGCTTTCGCCCAGCACGATGTTTTCCGTCGATTCGTCCGGCGCGCTCCAGTCCATGGTAAAGCGCTGGCTCGGCCCGAAGGCGCGGCCCACCTGCTTGATCGTCGTCGTGTCTCCGCTCTGCGGCCACGCTCCGGTGCCTGCCCATGCGCCTGCGCCGGGCAGCCATCCCACGAGCGGGCCGAGCAGCGGATGCTCCAGATCGACCACATGCCAGCGCCCGTAGCGCCACGCGCTCAGGTCGCCGGTCGCGCGTCCCCGCTCCATGCCCTTGCGCACGGCGTCGGCGAGCAGCGCATCCCAGTTCGCGTAGTGTGGCGGCAGCCACGGACTGCGCGCCTGGTCGCCGCCGTGCATGATGATCTCTTCTTCGGCGAAGTTCGACTCTGACCACCGATAGAGCGAAGCATCCCGGCCCAGCTTCGGCTGGAGGATCAGCTTCCAGAAGGCAGCGCGCGCCCAGTCCACAATCGATGCCGCCGCCGAATCACGCGTGAGGCGTCCATCCCAGTCACGCAGCAGCGTCGCCGCCTCCCGCATGCGCGCGTCCGTCGGTTGCGAGTGATCGATGGCGTCGGCAAAACGATGCGCCAACTCCAGATCGACTCCGCTGTAGACATCGGTCTCGACGCTGAGCATATCGGCGCGCGTCAGTCCGTCGCGCCCGCTCAGATCCTGATAAATCCGCTCAATGCGATACGGGTCGGCCCACTCCAGGGTCAGCGGAAACGGCGTGTCATCCGGCGTCACGCGCGCGTTCGCCGTGGCCAGCAGACCCGACGGCGGATCGTAGGCATTCGGCATTGCGTCATAGGGAATATAACCATGCCACTCATGATTTGCGTCGTCAATCGGCAGCGCCTGCAATCCGCCCGGACGCAGCGGCACCTTGCCGATCGCGTGGTAGCCGATGTGTCCCTGATCGTCGGCGTAAACCACATTCTGCGTCGGCCAGCACCAGGCCTCCGCCGCCATCGAAAACTGCTGCCAGTTCGTTGCCGTA
This sequence comes from Acidobacteriota bacterium, assembly GCA_021846275.1. Lineage (GTDB taxonomy): Bacteria > Acidobacteriota > Terriglobia > Terriglobales > Acidobacteriaceae > Acidicapsa. Next base: position 58,763 of record JAJZBZ010000009.1, on the reverse strand, counting down.
TCGATCGAGTAGATGGGAATCGCGGCCAGCGCCGGATCGTACAGTGTCCAGCGCAGCGCAATCGCCTTCCCGTGTGTGCGCACCACCGGATTCAGCAGCGGGCCGTGCGCAGTCAACTCGACATCCATGTGAACCGTGCGTCCGAAGCGCACCGGAATCGTCTCGCGAACGTGAGCCAGCGGCTGCCAGCTTCCATCCGCCGCGCGATAGTGGCCCTTGCCGTCCAGTTGCTCGACGTAAAGATCCTGCACGTCGGCGTAGAGCGCCGTGAATCCCCACGCAATGTGGTCGTTGTGCCCTGCAATGACCAGCGGAACGCCGGGCAGAGTGACGCCGGCCACGTGCAGACCCGGAGCCTTCAGCTCCGCCATCAGCCAGATATTTGGCACCGTCAGGTCAAGGTGCATATCGTTGGAGAGCAGCGGCTTTCCGCTTGCCGTATGCCTGCCGGCAATCACCCAGTTGTTCGAGCCGGAGGCGCAGTCCGCGCAAGAGTCCGGATGCAGCAGCAGCCGAAGATTGAGCAGGGAACCCGTCGAAGGCAGAGCAGCCGAAGGCAGAGCAGCCGCCGCCACCAATACCGGCTGCCCCGCGTCCACATTGCGGCTCTGGTTCATCGTGTCGTCCACCAGCGGCGGCACAGGCACGGGCGCATTCATCTCCGCCGTCTTGCGCGTGGGCGGCTGGTCGCGCCACGAGCCGACCGGATAAAGATCAGACTCCAGCCGTGCGTCTTGCAGATCTGCGGAAATTCGCGCGCGCGCAAGCTTCACATCCCAGTGCGTATCGAGCATCTGCACCATGTTCACGCCCACCAGCACACAGTCCTCCGCGCGCCAGGGGCGGGGACGATAATGCAGCAGGCGAAACTCCACCGGCAGATGGCCGGCATTCTGTTTCAGATACAGATTCACGCCGCGCGCATACTGCTGGTAACGATGTTGCTGATTTGACGACAGGCTGCGGTAAATCCGATCCGCCACGTTGCGCATCTGCAGCACGCGTTGCATGCGATCATGATCGAGCGCCACAGGACCAAGAATCGCCGCCAGATCACCCGACGCGTTGCGACGCAGCATGTCCATCTGCCAGATGCGCTCCTGCGCCGTCACGTATCCCTGCGCCAGCAGCAGATCATCGAGCGTTGCCGCTTCGATGTGCGGAACGCCATGCTCGTCGCGACGAATGGTCACCGGTGCCGACAAGCCGGAGAGATGCAGCGAGCCGTCCACAACGGGAAGCGTCGTGCGCATCGAGTGATGCATCCACGCGAGCAACGCCCCGTAAGCTCCACCCATCACGAGCGCCAGGCAAAACAGAATCACGGTTACTATCCGCAGTCGGAATCTTCGGTTCTGGCTCACGTCCGGCTCCTTCCGCACCGCGCTGCGGGCAACCCTTTGTCAAACGCTTTTCAGCCAGCTGTGGGCAGCAGCGTTTCTGCCACCATAGCACGCAACGGAAGGCAAACTCAGTCCGTTATCGCCGCGTGCCTGCGACCGAAGACAAGATAGGTTCCAAACAGAACCAGAACCAGAAGCGGAAGAATCAGCAGGCTGCCTTCCGGGCCGGTTGCGCCGCCTGTCCAGCGCGCAGGCCCCGCAAAGGTGGTCACCAGCCAGTGCGTTTCTGGCATCAGCCCGCTGTCCGCCGTGCCATAGAAGTATGTCTGCGCCCAGTCCCAGGCAGCGTGAAAACCAACCGCCCACCAGACCGAGCCGGTCCAGCGCAGCGTGCAGCAGAAGATGAACCCAATCGCCGCCGCCGAACTGATGCCGACCAGGCTTTCCCCATGGTTGGTCCAGTGAATACCGCCGAAGACGAGCGAACTGAGCACGGTCGCAAGCCACCATGTTCGCTCCTCGCTCATCCAGCCGCGCAACCCATGCAGCAGCGTGCGCACGAGAAAACAGCGGAAGGTTCCCTCTTCAAAGAGCGCGACCATCAGGAACGTGAGCGCCCAGAAAGCCGCCTGACCGAGCGCCTGAAACAGGCGCAAGCCTGGCCCGCTCGCAAACCGGGCGCAATGCAGCACGGCAATCGCAACCATCAGTACCGACAGCGCGAAAAACCCGGAGACGGCACCGCTTGCAATCCGCCGCAACCAACGCCGGTCAACCAGAAAGTATTCGCGCGGCGACTGGCGGCAGAGGAGCATGACAGCGACAAACCCACCGATCATTCCGACCACGCTGTCAAACTCGCTGCGCATCACAAATCCCGCGCTGATCGTGTGCGCCTGCGATGCGGTGGGGATGGGTGCCAGATGACCGGAAACCAGCGTAAGCGCAATCTCCGCCAGCGCGGCGAAGAGCGAGAACCCGGCAACGAAGAGCAGCGCTCGCCAGCCCGCGCGCAGGCCTCTGCTGCCAAAAAGAATCTGGTTCAGCACGCGCGCCTCAAACGGCAATTCGACCTGTCGCGTCACACGATCACGAACAGGGTCTGCCTGTTCCCTGCCCTGCGCGTCTCCGGGATCCTGCGAATTTTGCGCCTGCGAATCAGGATTCTCCATGCTCACACGCATCCTATCGTCTGCGTGACCCGCTGGCAATCGAAAATTTCCTGCCCACTCAAGCGCTAGCTGAAGAGATCCTTCATCCGGCTAATCATATTGCGCGAGGTCGGTCGATTTTCCACTTCCATGCTCTCACCCAACTGCCGCACCAGATCGCGCTGCGCCCGCGTCAGCTTCTTCGGCGTCTGCACCACCACCTGCACCACGATATCGCCGCGACCGTGCTCGTTCAGATGCGGAACGCCCTCGTTGCGCAGACGAATCTCGCGCCCGCTCTGCGTGCCCTCGGGGATGCGCACCGTCAGCGGACCCTCCACGCCGGGAATCTCAATCTCAGCTCCCAGCGCGGCCTGTGGAAATGAGATCGGCACCACGCAGTGCAGATCGTTGCCATCGCGCTCAAAAAAGTCATGCGGCTTCACCGAGAGCACGACGTAGAGATCGCCGCGCGGCCCGCCAAATCTGCCCGCGTTGCCCTCGCCGGCGTAGCGAATGCGCGTTCCATCTTCGACGCCTGCCGGCACGCGCACCTGCATGCGGAATTCGCGGATCACGCGCGTCTCGCCGCGACAGGTGGAACAGGGATCGGTGACCACGGTTCCCGATCCGCCGCAACTACCGCAGGTGCGGGCGACGGAGAAAAATCCCTGCTGATAGCGCACCTGTCCGTGTCCCTGACATTGCGCACAGGTGGAGGGTCCGCGACCGGAGGTTGTGCCCGTGCCACGGCAGGCCGAGCAGTTTTCGCGTCGCCGCGCCTGCACCTCGGTCTCCTTGCCAAAGATCGCCTCTTCAAACTCGATCGTCAGGTCCACGCGCAGATCATCGCCGCGCTGCACACGCGAGCCTCGCCGCTGACCGCCGCCAAACATCTCGCCGAAAATATCGCCGAAGATGTCGCCAATATCCACCGCTCCGCCAAACGGCGATCCACCGCCAAATCCGGCGCTTGTCGAGGCGTGGCCATAGCGATCATAGGCGGCGCGTTTCTCCGCGTCGCTGAGCACGCCGTAGGCTTCGCTGGCCTGCTTGAATCGCTCCTCGGCCTGCTTGTCGCCGGGGTTACGATCCGGATGGTGCTTCATCGCCAGTTTGCGATAGGCCGTCTTTAGCTCGGCCTCGCTGGCCTCGCGGGAAACCCCGAGAATCTCGTAGTAATCTGCTTTGCTCACTGTGCTCACGTTCTTCGATTTTCCAATCACTTCCGGCTGGCATTTCCTGTTGCGCAGCCGCTTCCCTTCGCGCTCACTCTATGGATGCGCCAGAATCCCTTCGCGCTTCAGGCTTCGCTTTGGGTCGGGTTGCTCACCACGCGCACCAGCGCCGGGCGCAGCAAACGCTCGCGAATGCGGTAGCCGCGACGAATCTCCTCGGCCACATGCTGGTCCGGCATGTCGGCGCGCTCCACGGAACCAAGCGCCTCATGCACACGCGGATCAAACGGCTCGCCCACGGCGGCCACGGCCTGCACCTGGAGATTGCGCAGAACCTCGTCCATCTGCTTGACGATCAGCTCGACTCCCGCGCGCAGTTGCTCGGCGGAGGCGTTGGCCGAGAGGGCAAGCGAAAAATTATCCAGCACGGGCAGAAACTGCTCCACAACCGCGCCGGTCGTGTAGTCGCGAAACTCCGCCTTCTCGCGCTCCTGTCGCTTGCGCGCATTGTCAAACTCAGCCTGAAGTCGCGCCAGACGATCCTGCAACTGGTCCCGCTCCTGCCGTAACTGGTCGATCTGTGCGGTTGCCTGCTGCGCGGTCGCGGTGTCCATCTGCGACACAGTCCCATCCAGAGAAGGATCGACGGCAATCCCCGCCGCCTGATCTTCCACCTGCATATTTTGCTCTTCCGTCATGATTTCCATACCCTCTGCTCCGCAACCGGTTCGTCACGGACACACGCCGTGTACCTGTTTTCTCTATTCTCTCAAAAGTTCCAGTGCGCGCGCAGCGCGACGCCGGCCCGCCGCTATCGGTCCGGTCTTGTCTCGTCGAATCTCGCCTCGCCGAGTCTCGTCCCATCCGGCCTCGCTTCGTCCAGCATGCTCTCGGAAATCTGCGCAATATAACCCACAGTCCGCATCATTTCCTCGTACTGAATGCGCGTCGGCGCGATCACGGCCACGGTTCCCGCCGCGCGGCTGCCGATTCGAATCGGCGCGCCGATCAACACCATGTCCTGCATCGCCGGCACGGCGTCGTCCAACCCCACCACCACGCGCACCTCACGCTGCTGCGCGTGGACAAAGGCCTCCAGCAACTCGATCACCCGCTGTCGCGTCTCCAGCATCGCGAGCATCTGGCGCAGATGCTCGCGATCCATCCCTCCGGCCAGCCCGCCCGCGAGCAGATTGGCCATGCCGTCCACATAGACGGCTGGCACGGCAGGCTCAGCATTCAGCGCACCCTGCCCATACAGCTCATTCAGCGCGCGCAGGCTGCGATCATACGAAATGCGCTCCTGCTCCAGCCGCTCGTCCAGTTCCGCGCGAATCCGGTCCAGCCTCCAGCCACGAAAATTCTCATTCAGATAATTTCCCGCCGCGTCCAACTCGCTGGCCGACCACGGCTGCCGCGTCGCGATCAGGCGATCCTGCACCGCGCCCTCGCGCGTCACCAACACGGCCAGAATCCGCCCGGCCGCAAGCTGCGAAAAATGGATATGCTCCAGCACTGGCTCGGTGCCATGTCGCGCGAGCGCCACACCAACGCTGTTTGAAACCTGCGCCAGCACGTGCGACGTCCGCTCCAGAAACTCGGTCGGCGAGGCCACTCCGCTATAGCTCTGCTGGATGCGTCCGCGCTGCTGCTCGTCCAGCAAGCCCGCATCGGCGGTCGCCGCGCGCGCGCCGCTCTGAAGCATCTCCACGTAATAGCGAAAGCCACGCGCCGTGGGCACACGACCAGCGGAAGTGTGAGGCTGATCCAGCAGCGCCGCCTCACCCAGGCTCGCCATCACGTTGCGAATCGTCGCCGAACTCAGGCCATCGCGATGCTCAAAATAGCGCGCCACGGCCTGAGAGGAAACCGGCTCTCCGGTGGCGATATACATCTCCAGAATCGCCATCAGAACCAGCCGTTCGCGCGGACCGATCCGAAACTCCTGCATGGGGAAATCCTCTGCGCTTCCGTAATCCTCTGTGCCACAGTGGACGAAACCTCGCGTCGCCTGCGGCAAATCACGCTTCCTGATTTGAGTCTAGGCAGCGCGAAAATGGCTGTCAACGCTGGATTTTGCAGCGCCGCCCATCTCACTGGCGTCCGCGAAAATGCCACTGGCAATCACGCCAGAACGTCAGTGAATCTCGATCACATCTCCGCTGTGCGCCGCCACGTCCTCTGCTCGCTCGGCCATCTTGCGCGCCACGGCATAGAACTGCGCCGCATCGGCATCGTCCGGTCCGGCCAACGCAACCGGCAGACCGCGATCGCCGCCCTCGCGAATCGCCGGAACCAGTTCGACCGAACCGAGAAACGCGAGTCCATACTGCGCCGCCGTCCGCTCGGCACCGCCTTTGGAAAAAATGTCGATGATCTGGCTGCAATGCGGACAGGTGAAGTGACTCATGTTTTCGACCATGCCCAGAACCTCGACGTTGACCTGCGCGAACATCTCCAGCGCCTTGCGCGCATCCTGTAACGAAACATCGCTCGGCGTGGAAACGACCACTGCGCCCGTCAGCGGAACCGTCTGCACCAGCGAGATGACCACATCGCCGGTTCCAGGCGGCAGATCGACGATCAGGTAGTCCAGTTCGCCCCACTCCACCTGTTGCAGGAACTGGCGAATGATCTGGTGCAGCATTGGTCCGCGCATGACCAGCGGCTTGTCGCCGGGCGAGATGTAGCCGATCGAAATCGTCTTCACGCCGTGGGTCAGGTTCGGCTGGATCACGTTGTTCGCGTCCACGCGCGGCTGCTGGCTGGAACCCATCATCAGCGGAATATTCGGCCCATAAATATCGGCGTCGATCAGCCCAACCCGATTGCCCAGCCGGGCCAGCGCAATAGCCAGATTCACGGCCACCGTGGTCTTGCCCACTCCGCCCTTGCCCGATCCAACCGCAATGATCTTGCTCACTCCCGGCAGCGGCATCGGTGCCTGGGGAATTCCGTGTGTGTGTGCCATCTTCGTCTTCCTTCCCTTCCATACTCGTTCTGGCCCGTTCGGCTTTCACGGCGCGAAATGCAATCCTCATCGCGACGTTGATCCGCTGCGCAGCAGTTCCGGATTTTCCCGTTCAGGACTTGCCGGGCCTCACGCTGCCAACGCCTTCGGGAGCCAGTCGCGCCCGCTTGCGACGTTCGGACTCGGCCGCGCGAATCTCGCGCCTGCGTTGCGCGCCCTCGAAGCGTCGAATTTCGTCCGGCGTCTCCGGTCGCAGCGCTGGAACACGCACCGGATGCTCGCCGCGATCGACGGCGACAAAGACCAGATAGGCGCTGGCCACATGGCGATGCTTGCCCGCCAGCGCGTCCTCGGCCCATACCTTCACACCCACCTCCAGCGAATGGCTGAAGGCGCGATTCACGCTCGACTTCAGAATCAGCAGGTCGCCGACATGAACAGGCTGGATGAAATCAATGTGATCCATCGAAGCCGTCACGACGGGCGAGCGCGTGTGGCGCAGCGCGGCCATCGCGCCCACCAGATCGATGAGGTGCATCAGCCGTCCACCAAGCAGGTTGCCCAGCGTATTCGTATCGTTCGGCAGCACCAGTTCGGTCATCTCGGACTGCGATTCGCTCACGGAGCGAGCTTCGATAAGCTGGTCGGCATCCGCTCCCGCGCTCAATCCTGCATTCGTTTGTGCGACAGATGTCTCTGTCATTTTTTCTTCACTCCGCTTTCTCTCTGCTCTGCTGTTCGGATCGTTTCAGGCGCTTCAGGCCGACTCTCGTTCAGCATTCCTCCAGAAGAGATGCCCCATGATCCCAAAAGACGCCGTGCTGTCCCCTTTATTAGTGTGGGCAATCGAGGCCGAATCTGCAAATCCGCCACACCGGCATCAGAGACGCGATTTGCTGGCACACGATCCGCCCAATACCGGGGCTGACCAGAAGCCGCCCGGCATGAAAAAATAGGCGCATGGACAAGATGACCGGGCTGAAAGAGATCCTTACGATGGATCCGAGAAATAGTTTTGCACGTTACGGATTGGCCATGGAGTTGGCAGGCCGCGGCGAAATCGAGGCCGCGCTGTCTGAGTTTGCGACACTGCTGGAACAAAATCCCGACTACACGGCCGGCTACTTCATGTCCGCTCAGACGCTGGCCAAAGCCGAACGCACCGCTGAAGCCATTGAGCGGCTGAAGGCCGGCATTGCCTGTGCCGCACGCACCGGAAACTCACACGCCAAAAGCGAAATGCAGGGCATGCTGGAGGAACTTGGCGGCTGAGCCAGCGGCACCGCCGGATTACACTCAGCCTTTGACCGCGACCGCCGAAGCCGGAAGCGTCACCGTGCCCACACGTCCGCTGTTGCGATCCACAACAATCACGCGCACCGAGGCCAGCTTCGACGGCAGCTTCAGTGTTCTGTGATAGGGAATGCCCGCGGGCATGCCGCTCTGGTAGGTGGCCGGTTCAAGGCTCAGCACCAGCGTGTCTCCGCTCAGCTGTGCCTGCCGCGTCCCGTCGTTACGCGCGGCCGTGAAGATATACAGCCTGTCGGTCCAGCGTCCCGCCGCCGGACCGGAATCCTGCTGGCGCAGGTCAAGCCCCTTCAATTCAATCCGCAGATGAATCGTCGTCCCATCGGCATCGCTGTCCGCCGTGGCGCTTAGTCCGATGCCATGCGCGTCTTCCGGATTCCAGACCGCCTGCTGCAGCTGCTGGCTCGCCGTCAATGTCGGCTCGGCTGCGTCCAGATATGTGGCGCGATAACGCAGCTTCAACCCTTTGCGGTCAGGAATCTTCACGGTGATTGTATGTTGCTGGTTGTCCGGCGGTACCGGAGGCTCAAATGAAAGCTCCGCCGTAGCCATTGTGTCCGATTGAATCTGATCCAGTGTCTTCGCCAGATTTGCACCGCGATCCACAGCGAAGCCGCCCGTCGCCTCGGCCAGCGTGCGCACCGGGCCATCGATACCATGCAGGTTTGCCTGCATCTGACCCGTCAGCCGTCCCGGCGTCAGGTTCCGCCCCGCTGTTGCGCCAGCAGGACCGTTGTTATCCGTCGATCCCTGAATCAACTCGACATTCCGAAACTGAATGCTGGAATCAATCACACCGCCGCCATTCTGCGAGGCATTGATCACGTAGAGCGCAATATGCGCATCGTTCAGCGTTTCGCGCGCCCGCGCCAGTGCTCCCTCCAGGCTGCGACTGCCCTTTTCCATTCCCACGGCGCGATCCTCCCAGTCGCCCAGCGCGCTGTCGCCAGAGACCAGGGCCAGACTCTTCTGTCCCTGCACGGCGGCAAAATGCCGCGCCAACGCCTGCAACCCCTCGAGCAACTGCCGCTGCGGATTGTCGCCCAGCAGGCGCAACTCCGGATCCGTGGTCTCGATGTAATCCGGGATCTCGGTGTAGTTTCCGTTCACGCTGTTCAGGTCCACGGCGTGATGCACCGTATCAAATTCCTGCCGGTCGCGTTGCTCCAATGCCTGCGCCTGCGCAGTGGCGGCTGCCGACGGCGTCCACGCCACCAGGCGCGCGCGCACCTGCGCCGGGTCCGCGGTCACATCCTGCAAAACCCGGAATCCGTGTTCGTCGATGGCATAAAGCGCAAACTCTGTGCCAGGCCGCGCCTGCTTCAGAAAATCCAGCACCTGCTGTCGCGCCTGATTCATCGCCGCAAATGGAAGATGACTGTCGTCGAGCAGCAGGATCAGCGTGTCTGCGGCAGGTTTATCCTCGACGGTGTTGGTAAACATGCCGTCTTCGCCCGGGCTTTGCGGAGCCGATGTTATCCTCGCCACACCCGCCTGAAAGGTGGACAGCGGCACCAGATGCCCGTTGTCAAGGATCTGAATCTCGTCGCGCCGGAGATTGGTCACCGGCCTTCCCTTGCCGTCCAGAGCCAGCAGGTTCACGCTCACCCGCTGCGTGGTCGCATGCAGCGTGAACGCGGTCGCTGGCGAAGCCGCCGCAGCGGTCGATGCGTCTGCCGCTGTCGAGGTTGGCGCAGAAGAAGCCAGTTGTGGCATCTCGTTCATCGCCTCCACGGCAACCTCGGAAGTTTGCGCCGCAGCGGCTGGCGCGGCGGATACGGTGGTTGCGTCGGATGAGGCCGAATCAATTGCCGGATGGATGCCGGGTTCCGACTCCGTCTTTGTCTCCGCGGCCCCTGAAGGCGCTTCCAAGACAGAGTTGGACGCAGCTTCGGCAACCGGCTTCGACGCCGGCGCTCCCACGGCGACACCCTGCGCCACAGTGGCCGAAAGCGGCGTGGAATTCGCCGCTGGGATTGCATCCACCGGCGCGGACGCAGCCGGAGCCGTCGAGGCAATATCCGTCACAATCTTCGCCTGCGAGCCGAAGCGGTGATACGCGCTGAACTCCGTCTCATTGATCCGCGTTCGATCCACGGTCTGCACAATGCCGCGTTGCTCCCATTTGTCCGGCGTCGTGGTCAGAGTGACGCTGTGCAACGGAACAACCGTCTCTTCGTCGCCGATCGTAATCGTTCCCCAATCGATCTTCATTGCGCCGCGCAGCAGGCTGTCGCCGGGTCTCGGATCGACGGTCAGCAATATCCTGCGAATCACTCCCGTCGCCGGGTCAACCGTCATCTCTCCGTGATAGCCGGCCAGCAGCACGCTGGGCACGGGGATCATCGTCTGATGCTGCCCGTCGAGCGCCGGGCCATAGGTCACATCGCAGCAGTAATGTACGGAATAATGCGAGGCGCTGCGCGGAACAGCGAAGTGAAAGACTGCCAGCTTCTGGCCATCCACCTCTTCCCAGTGCGCCCAAGCAATCTGTCCATGCGCCGCGTCCAGCAAGACTGTCGTCAGCACCGGACCAAACTCACCCCAGGAGATCAGGTCGCGCGCCTCGTGAAAATTCTCGCTCGCCTTGCTCGCAGCTGCGTGCGCTCGCTTCGCAGTCGGCGTGTCAGTTTCCACGCCGTCGCGGATCGTCACCGGCGTCTGATCCTCGCCCAGCAGCAGCAGCCCGCCGCGCGTCTGTGAAGTACCCGCGTCGAAACCCACTCCCGTATCCGTATAGTGCGCCGTATCGCGCACCGCCAGCAGATTCGGCAGTGCGGGCACGGTGCGCAGGACGTATCGAATCGTACTGGCCATGATCTCGCGCTGCGCCGCCACCTGAGGTGCGGCATCGGCCAGAATTGCTCCCGGCGATGGAGGCAGAAACGAAGAATTCGCATACAGCGCCCGCAGCGCCTCGGTCGTCTGCTCGCCCGGCGACTCCGCCGTCAGTTTCTCCCACGTTGTCGCGTCCAGGGACTCCGTGAGCTGGACATTGTTCAGCCGCTGATTCAATTGCGCATCCGTCAGATGATCGGCCCGCGCTCCGTCGATCATCTGCGTCAGCTCGCTCACAGTCGTCTTGCGCGGCGCAGCCCACAGCACGGGAACAACCAGCAACACAGACAGCAGGGCAAAACGGCGCATCAACGCACTCCACGATTCGGATGCGCGGCGGACAGCCCCGCCGCGCGCGTCCTCCATCATAGTCTCTTGACGAATATGCCTGCAAAGTCCTAGAAAATGGATTTATTCAATGCCCACGTTCCGCAGGCGGGCACCCGTCGAAGAACAGGCCTTTTGGTTCGATTGCCGCGCACCAGGCCAGGCAGCGAATCGCATCCTCAGAGCGCGGCTCTCATATCCATCCGCCCGCTTGCGGACTCTGATTTCTGCTCCGGGGCCAGCACGCGCAGCAGCATTCCCGACCCGCTCTGCAGGACCAGCTTCCTGCCTGCCGAGGTGAAGACGATCTGCCCCGACGGAGCGACTCGGCCCGCATGAGCAACACTCACGCCGTGATAGCCGAAGAGTCCGCAGGCGTCGGAGGAAAAGACCCAGAATGCCTGCGGCGTACGATTCTCGGCCACCTCTGCACGGCAGGCGCGACCGGGGCGCGAGAGCGGAAGAGCGACCATCCCATAGGCCACCGGCTTGCCCACGGGCGTCATCCCCTCAGCCACCGGCCCGCCGCCGCGATAGACCTGCTGGCCGCCGATCTGGCGCGTCGTGTCATTCTGCGGCACCGTGCCGCGCATGGACATATCCTCCGGCGTCTGCGCCTCTTCGACTTCGAGCAAGGAGGCCATCGCGCGCAGGCTCACCGCAACGGGGATCGTTCCACCGCGCTGTTCAATTTCAGTAAAGCGCAACGTGAGCGAGGGATGCGGCGCGGGCGTGACCGCGGTCACCTCGCCGATCAACCGCGCTCCGCGACGGATGCGCGTGCCTGGAATCGACTGCATCACCGTCGCGCGCACCGGCTGGCCCACGCGGGCGTGGTCGGAGCGCAGTGTGCCGTCCAGGCTGATGGGCAGAATGGTGCCGGAAGCAACAGCAACCGGCGCGGCCGCAGCCTGAGCGAAGCACACCGTCGAGGCTGCGGCAAGAAGAGTGGCAATCATGAAGGTTCGCATGGCGAAATCCTCCCCTGTCCCACTCAGATGCCGGATCACGCCTCCGCGTTCACAGCATGCGCGCCGGTTTGTTCTGCCCATCCACCAGAAGTTGCAGGGTCGGCACCGGCGTGTCAGTCAGTTCAAAGCCCATGATGATCACCTGATGGCCGCGCTGGATCAGGTGTGCCGCCGCGCCGTTCATGCAGATGATGCCGGAGCCGCGCGGACCGGCAATGGTGTAGGTTTCCAGCCGCGCGCCGTTCGTGTTGCTCACGACGAGCACCTTTTCGCCCGGCCAGAGACCGACGGCATCCAGCAGGTTTTCATCGATGGTGATGCTGCCAATGTAACTGAGGTCGGCCTCGGTCACCGTGGCGTTGTGAATCTTGGAACGAAGTACAGATCGCATGTTGGTCACTTCCCTCGGGGTAAATGCCTGCCTTTAGGGTAAACCTCGGAGAGCGAGTCCTGCATGACGACTGGCCTGCCCGATAATTTGTACCGGTGAGATGGTTAGTAGCGCAACGGGAGAGGTAGATATCTGCCCGTCGCAGTGGCAGGCGGTGTGGGAAAGTGGGAAGCGTTGTTTGCTTTCCACTTTTCCTTGCCGCAGGGAAGCTTCCGTCTGCCACGCCGCCGGTGCTGGCGGTCTGTAGCCCAGCGATGAGTGTGGCCGCTCGGAGTTGAGGTAGACGCGCCAGCGTTCAGCCAGCACGCGTACTTCCTTCAGGGAATAGAAGATTTCGCCGTTCAGGAATTCATCCCGCAGCTTGGAGTTGAAGCTTTCACAGAAGCCGTTCTCCCAGGGGGAGCCGGGTTCGATGTACAGGGTTTTTGCACCGGTTGCAGCGAGCCATTTCCGCAGGTCTTTGGCTACGAACTCGGGTCCATTATCTGACAACTGACCCCGGACCCCTGACTACTTACCCCTTGGCGGGCAATTCTTTCCATTTGTGCCATACTATCCTTCACGCGCCCGTCCCACGCACTCACGCGGCCATCCGGACAAGAGCCGATGATGGCAAACCAGTAAACATTTGGCCAGTTTTTTGTTGGCAAGAAAATTAATACCACCCCCCCTGGGGGGGTAACCGGGTTAATAGCAAACCATTAACCTGTCAAAATACAGCACAAACCATTGAATAATATATCGTTATCTCCATATCGCGACAACGCCGCGGCAACAGGTCTTCCGACCACCCGCTCCGCTTTCCTCACCGGCAGGCTAAATTCCCCGCTCGCGGATAGCTCAGAAACCTCGCGCTCTCGTCCGGCAGGCTCAGGCGTCCGTCCCGAACTCGCTCCGCCTCCGACAGCTTCATGCAATGGCATGCAATTCGGAAAAAATCTTTCCTTCGCTCATCCGCGCCGTGCTACCTTGCTCCCATCCCTGCTTCGCAAAGGATTCCGTTTCATGCCCCGTTTTGCGCTTCGTTTCGCCCGCCTGTCTCCCGTGCTCGCTCTGCTTGTCGTCCTTGCCGCTCACGCCGCCCGCGCGCAATCGAAGTATCCCGACTACCCCAGCGAAACCCCCGCTCACTTCCAGCCCACGCAAACCGGCATGGACTACCAGCGACGCGAAGCCATGATCCCCATGCGCGACGGCGTGCGCCTCCACACCGTTATCCTCGTGCCCACCGGAGCGCACCGCGTCGGCATCCTGCTCACCCGCACCCCATACAGCGCCGACGTCCTCACCGCCAACTCCCCCAGCATGCACCTCGGCTCCGCTCTCTGGGGTTACGACAACGCCGTCGAAGCCATCCTCTCCGGCGGATACATCCGCGTCGTCCAGGACATTCGCGGCAAATACGGCTCCGAGGGCGACTACGTCATGAACCGCCCGCTCCACGGCCCGCTCAACCCCACTCCCGTCGATGAATCGACCGACACCTACGACACCATCGACTGGCTGGTCAAAAACATTCCCGAATCCAACGGTCGCGTCGGCGTCCTCGGCATCTCCTACGACGGTTTCCTCTCGCTCATGCCGCTGGTCAACCCACACCCCGCGCTCAAGGTCGCCATCCCCATGAATCCGATGGTCGATGGCTGGCGCGGCGACGACTGGTTCCACAACGGAGCCTTTCGCGAGCAGAATCTGCCTTATATCTACGAGCAGACCGCGACACGCGCGAACACGGCACGCTGGCTGACGAGCACCTTTGACGACTACGACACCTACATGCGCGCGGGCACGGCAGGAGCGCTGGCCAAAGAGCGCGGCATGGACCAGATCGGCTTCTGGCGTAAGCTCTCCGCCCATCCCGCCTATGACAGCTTCTGGTCCGATCAGGCCCTGGACTTGATCCTCGCACGGCAGCCGCTCACCGTCCCCACGATGCTCGTGGCAAGCCTGTGGGATCAGGAGGACATCTACGGTGCCATCGCCGTCTGGAAGGCCGTCAACGCGGCACAGGCTGACTCTGCGCGGAAGAATCTTTTTCTCACGCTGGGGCCGTGGCATCATGGCCAGGAGATTGAGTCGGCCAGCAGTCTTGGAGCGATTCCCTTTGACAGCGACACCGGCCTCTATTTCCGCACGCAGATCCTCGCCCCATTCCTCGCCCACTTCCTTCAGGACAATCCGCCGCCGCTCACCGTCGCCCGCGTCAACGCTTTTGAAACCGGAGCCAACCGCTGGCAACAGCTCTCCGACTGGCCCTCGGGCTGCGCCGCCGGCTGCACTCCCCGCTCCACGCCGCTCTACGTACGCTCCGGCGGCAAACTCAGCTTCGCCGCGCCCACAGCCACCGACAACGCCTTCGACGAATACGTCTCCGACCCCGCCCATCCCGTCCCCTACCGCACGCGACCCAGCCAGCCCGTCGGCTATACGCCTGACCTCTCCTGGGTTCGCTGGCTGGTCGATGACCAGCGCGAATTCTCCGGCCGTCCCGACGTGCTCACCTGGACCTCCGACCCGCTCACCACCCCTCTGCGCGTCTCCGGCGAACCCATCGTTCACCTCGCCGCCTCCACCACCGGCACCGACTCCGACTGGGTCGTCAAGCTCATCGATGTCTACCCCGACGAAGTCCCCGGCAACCCACCCCTCGGCGGCTACCAGCTTCCCATCGCCATGGACATCTTCCGCGGACGCTACCGCCAGAGCCTCAGCCATCCCGCCCCGCTCACGCCCAACCAGCCGCTCGACTACCAGTTCGCGCTGCCCACGGCGAATCATCTCTTCCTGCCCGGCCATCGCATCATGATCCAGGTCCAGTCCAGTTGGTTTCCGCTCTACGACCGCAATCCCCAGACCTACGTTCCGAGCATCTTCTTCGCTCAGCCGACGGACTTCCAGAAAGCCACCCAGCGCATCTGGCGCTCCACCACGAACGCCACCCACATCGACCTCCCCGTCATCCCCAACCCATAGCCGCCGAGCGCCAGGCCGCGTCTCTCTGGCCACCCTCGTGTGTCTTCCCAGCGGTTGCTTTGCTCTTTCTGTTGTCATTCCCGCGGGAATCCGCTTCCACTTTTGATCGTATCCTCAGGCCATCCAGGCACCACGACGCGCGACAAAACCTCGCACAGGCATCATCTCTGGCCGGAGGATGAAAGCAGTTTCACAACAGGCTCTCCTCTTCTCAGCCATCCTCGACTGTCAAAGAGCAGAACTTCCTCTGAATCCCTGTCCGGATTTCCGAGATCAGCTCACCAGCGCCTGCAATCGCGAATGAATCCCAGGCAGAATCCCCGGATTCGGAAATCCGAATCCGGGGATTCTGCCTGGTCGCTGAGAACACGGTCAACGCGGATTTACTGGATGGTGGCCATGGTCTCCAGCGGGAGGTTGCGCGAGGAACCGCCGACGAGGACGGGACGCGGGCCGGTGGCGCGGGTCCACTTGCTGGCGGATTCTGACCAGTAGCTGAGCCTGCGCGCGGGAACGGCGATGGTGACGGTTCGGGATTCACCGGCGGCGAGGTGGACGCGGTCAAAAGCGACGAGCGTGTGGACGGCGAAGTCGCCGGATTGCGGCTGCTGCGGCTGGCCGAGGTAGACCTGCGGGACTTCATCGCTGGCCATGGAGCCGGTGTTCTTCAGCGTGAAGCTGACGCTGAGTCCGCCGTCGGCGGCTGGCGCGACGTGCAGGCCGGAGTAGGCGAAGCGGGTGTAGCTGAGGCCGTAGCCGAAGGGAAAGAGCGGGGCGATCTTCTGCTTGTCAAACCAGCGATAGCCGACGTAGATGCCTTCGGAGAAGGTGGTTTTGCCGTCGATGCCCTTGGCGGTGCGCTCGGGGTGAGCCGGGTCGGTGGCGGGGTAGTCGGTGAGCTTGCTGGCCCATGTGAAGGGCAGGCGACCGGCGGGACTGACGCGCCCGAGCAGGATGTCTGCCGTGGACCAGCCGCCTTCGTCGCCGGGCCACCACATCTGGAGCACGGCTTTGACCTGAGAGAGCCAGGGCAGGGCGACGGGCTGGGAGACGTTGAGGACGACGACGGTGTTGGGATTGACGGCGGCGACCTCTTCGATGAGCTTGTCCTGATCGCCGGGCAGGGCGAAGTCGGGGTGGCCGCGCGTCCAGGCGAAGACGACGGCGACCTTCGCGGCCTTGGCGGCGGCGATGGCGGCGTCATGGTTGGCCTGGCGTGCTTCGGGTGTGATCCAGTTGAGGCGGACCTGTTCGGGGTGGTTGGAGCTGTCGCCGGTGACGGTGAGGGTGACGGGGTGGTCTCCGGCGGTGAGATCGACGGCGACGCGGACGTTGTCGAGGCCGTCGGTGGTGGGCATGAGGCCGTCCTTGCCGCCGAGAACGGTGTCGCCGTGGACGCCGCCGCGCAGGCCGTTGGCTGCGGCGGCGGGCTTGCCGTCGATTTGCAGGCTGCCGGCCGCGCCGAGAAGCTGGAGATAGACCCAGTAGGAGCCGGTTTTAGCGATGTGGAGCGTGCCGGACCAGGTCGCGTCGGTGTTGGCCGGGAGCGCTTTGTGATTGGCGACGGTGAAGTCGATGGTTGAGTCGGTTGTCGTGCTGGCTGACTTCACGGTGCGCGTGATGCCGGGCTGGCCGTTGCTGGTCCAGAGCGAGGCGGGGATGGGCGAGCCGGTCATGTCGTCTTCGACGGCGTAGGTGATTTTGGCCGACGGGTCGAGGGTGCGGATGGCCTGAACGGGGCCGATTTGCCGCCAGGGAAAGCCGATGGAGCGCTCCCCGGCGGTGCCGATGGCGACGACCTGTCCTGCGCCGGGGCCGATCATGGCGACGGAGGCGAGATCGGCGGGTTTGAGCGGCAGGATGGAGCCGTCGTTCTTAAGCAGGACGGCGGCATCGTCCGAGGTTTTGCGGATGGCGCGGGCGTTGGCCTCGGTGGCGTGTACGGGAGGGTCTTTGGGTGCGAGCTGACCCGGCGTGGGGTGGTCGAGGTAGCCGAACTGGTCCATCTCGTAGAGGACGTAACCGGCGGCGCGGGTGATGGTGGCGTCAGAGAGTTTGCCTTCCTGACGAAGGTTCCAGAAGTTGACGCGGGCGTCGTGGACGGAGCCGAAGGTGCCGACGTCGAAGGGCTTCAACGGCGGCTCCTCGGGCAGGGGACGACCGAAGAAGCCGGCCATCATGGCGGTGTTGAACTTGAGCGGCTTGGGCGGCTCGGGCTTGTCGGTGGTGAAGTAGGAGAAGATCATGGAGCCGAGCGGGCTGCCCTTGGGTCCGGGACCGGGCATCTCCATGGTGAGGCCGTTGTTGATGAAGTCGGGCGCGTGGACGGCGCCCCAGTCGGAGGTGACGAAGCCTTTGAAGCCGACCTGATCGCGGAGGATGGTGATGAGCGTGTTCGGATTGCCGCAGGCGGCGATGCCGTTGACCTTGTTGTAGGAGCACATGATCGACGAGACGTTGGCGCGCACGGCGTCGATGAAGGGCGAGACGTAGATTTCGTGGAGCGCCTGCTGACTGACAAAGACGTTGCCGCCGTCGGTGTCATAGGCGACGTAGTGCTTGGCCTGAGCCATGACGTCTTCGCCCTGGACGCCGCGAATGAACGACGCGGCGATGTCTCCGGTGAGGACGGGGTCTTCGCCGTAGGTGTTGTAGCCGCGGGCGAAGGTGATGTCGCGGTCGATGTTGATGAAGGGCTGAAGGACAACGTCGATGCCGAGTGCTTTGGCCTCGCGGGCGACGACCTGGCCGTTGGCGCGGGCGTCGACGGCGCTGAAGGTGGCGGCGAGACCCATGGTTGCCGTTTCGGCCTGCGACGGGTAACGGGTGAGGATGCCGGGAGGTCCGTCAGAGAAGCGCAGCGGCGGAATGTGGAGACGCGGGACGCCGGTGAGGTAGCCGGCCTGGCCCTGGTTGGTGGCGGGGTCTTCCGATGCGCCGCGAATGAGCGCCATCTTTTCATCGAAGGTCATCTGGCTGAGGAGCTTGTCGACGCGGGCGTCGCCCGTGACGACGGGAACGGATTGAGCGTGGGCGGCGAGGACGGAAATTGCCGGTGCGGCGAGAGCGGCGAAGAGTGCGGCGCAGGCAAGGGAAGTGCGCCGACGGAATGCGTTAGACATACGGCTGTCTCCTGAGATTATGTAGGACCGGGCCGCGATGCGCAGGGGATGCGCAACTGCGGCTCCGCTGGTGCGCAAACCAGTGGAACAGGTTTTGAGGAATAACGCAAACCGATGGGGAAATGGTTCCCGCTGCGGATGCGGTGCGGGCGCTGGTCGGAGGCTGCGCGGAAGCGAGTGGCTCCAGTATGCTTAAGCGAGTTTGATGGATGCTGGTTGGGGCGCGGGCATGGATGCGGGTATGGACGAGCGCGGGAAATTGATGGAAGACGCCGGCGAGCGGGAGTTGGCTGCGGCGCTGATCGGTGGGGATCGCCGTGCGCTGGCGCGCGCGCTGACGGCGGTGGAAAATGGCGGGGCGGAGCATCTGGTGAAGCTCTGCCGGGCGCTCGTGGAGGCACGGACGGACGACCGGCGGGCTGTGCGGCTGGGGCTGACGGGCGCGCCGGGCGCGGGCAAGAGCACGCTGATGGAGGCGCTGACGCGGCGGCTGCGTGAGGCAGGGAAAACGGTGGCGGTGCTGGCGGTGGATCCGTCGAGTCCGGTGACGGGCGGCGCGGTGCTGGGAGATCGGATACGGATGCGGGAGATGGCTGGCGACGACGGGGTGTTTATCCGGTCGATGGCGACGCGCGGGCATCTGGGCGGGCTGGCGGCGGCGGCGGAGAATGCTCTGGTGCTGATGGAGGCGGCGGGGTGGGATGCGCTGCTGGTTGAGACCACGGGCGTGGGACAGGGTGAGGTGGAGATTGCGCGGTGCGCGGACGCGGTGGCGGTGGTGCTGGCTCCGGGGATGGGCGACGGGGTGCAGGCGATGAAGGCGGGTGTGCTGGAGATTGCCGACGTGATGGCGCTGAACAAGGCGGATGCGGCGGGGATGGACGAGCTGGAGCGAGAGATGGCCGCTGCGGAGGCGCTGCGCGAGGCGGTGAGCGGTCGGGCGCGGCGAAGGATGGTGCGGACGGTGGCGACGCGCGGCGAGGGCGTGGAGGATTTGCTGGCGGCGATGATGGAGGTGGCGCGGCGGAGTGGCGAGGATGAACGGCGAAGTGGGCGCGCCGGTGAGCGATGGGCAGGTGAGCGAGCCGCAATCGTCATCGATCATCTGGGGATTGCCGTGCGGTCGCTGGATGAGGCGGAGCGGTTGTATGGGCTGCTGGGGTTGGCGTCGAGCGGGCGCGAAACGGTGGCATCGGAGCGGGTGCGCGTGGCGATGCTGGCGGTGGGCGAGAGCCGGATCGAGCTGTTGGAGGCGACGGATGAGGAGTCGACGATTGCGAAGTATATTGCGCGGCGCGGCGAGGGGCTGCACCATGTGGCGCTGCGGGTGAGCGGTCTGGAGGCAGTGGTGGAGCGGCTGCGCGAGCGCGGGGTGAGGCTGGTGAAGGATGAGATTCAGGTGGGCGCGGGCGGACACAGGTATGTGTTTGTGCATCCGTCGGCGGCGAACGGAGTTTTGTTGGAACTGGTGGAGGCGGCGGAATGAGCACGGAGCGTGTGCGGCAGGCGCTTCTGGTGGGGATCGATACGTGCGGCGCGGTGGGGAGCGTGACGCTGGCGCGTGCGCATGTGGAGTCGGCGCATGGGAAGCCTGCCGGGCTGCGCCTGCTGGGCGAGCAGACGCTTGCAGCGGGTGAGTTTGCGGGTGGGCTGCTGGTGGCGCTCAACGAACTGCTGCAGGCGGCGGGCTGCGCGGCGCAGGAGATCGATGGGGTGGTGGTGGTCGATGGGCCGGGCAGTTATACGGGGATTCGCGTGGGCGTGGGGACGGCGAAGGGATTGGCGGATGGGCGCGGGATTCCGCTGCTGGCGGTTTCGCGGCTGCGCGTGCTGGAGCGTGTGTCGGGAGTGGGGTGCGTGGCGCTGGATGCGTGGCGCGGGCAGATGTTTCTGGGGCTGCGCGGCGAGGACGGCGAGTGGCGGGAGCGGCTGGTGACGGCGGGGGAGTTTTCGGTGGGTGAGGATGGACTGCGGCTGCCGGAGCGGGTGGCGGTGGCCGAGGAGTCGGTGGCGCAGTTGCTGGAGACGGTTGCCGAGGAGGTGAGCGTGGTGCGCGTGGCGAAGCTGGGCGCGGCGGAGGCGCTGGAGGCTGCTCTGGAACGATGGCGGGCGGGTGAGGCGGACGACGCGGCGGCGCTGGATGGGCGCTATCTGCGCGGCACCGAAGGGATGGCGCGGGGATGACGGCCGCGAGCGAACGAAGGCCTGATGCGGTGCGTGTGCGGGCAATGGCGGCAGCGGATCGGGCGGCGGTGATGGCGCTGGCCGCTGCGCTGGCGGAGGCTCCGCAGTGGACGGAGCAGGCGTGGCGGGCTGTGCTGGCTGGTGGCGGGCGGGTGATGCTGGTGGCGGAGACGGAGCAGGGGATTGCGGGGTTCTGCGTGGCACAGGTGGTGATGGATACGGCGGAGCTGGAGTCGATTGCGGTGGAGCGGACGGAGCAGCGGCGCGGCGTGGGCGGGCGGCTGCTGGCGGCGGCGATGGAGGCGTGTGCGGCTGCGGGCGCGCGGCGGATGCTGCTGGAGGTGCGCGTGTCGAACGAGGCGGCGCGGCGGCTGTATGCGCGGGCCGGGTTTGTGGAGTCGGGACGACGGCGCGGGTATTATCGCGAGCCGGTGGAGGACGCGGTGGGGATGGAATGCGCACTGGGAGCGGGTTGAGCGTGGAGGGATGGTCGATCCGGAGCGCGGCGGGGATTGCAGCGCGGGTGAGGCAGCAGCGGCGAGTGGCGAAGAAGAACCGGAATTCCACAGAATTTTGCTGTTGCGGCGCGGGATGGATTGGGCGTATACAGAATTGTCTCCTTTCTTGCGAGGTGAACCATGGCGGAAGTTCTGGAAGAGCATCGTGGCGCTGAGATGGAACGGCTGATGGCGGAACATCGGCGGTACACGCAGCGCCTGGAGGAGTTGATGTCCAAGCCGTATCTGACTGCCGAGGAGCAGTTGGAAGAGGTGAGGATGAAGAAGCTGAAGCTGCATGCCAAGGATCTGATTGCGGCGCTTGAGCGAAGCTGCTCGGCTGTGGCCTAAGCAGGCGAAGTCGAAAAAAGCAGACGGACGAAACGGCGCGATGGACAGCCGTTGCGCGCCGCGTGTGTCGAAGGCGTCCGAACCTGCCTGAGAGTGCGGGAACCGGCTGGGCCGTATAATCGGTGGGGATTATGGTCAGAGACGGTTATTTCTACGGTGCGGGTTTTCTGGCGGCGGCAGCGGTGCTGGGCTGGTTTGCCACAGTGTGGCTGGCGGTGCCCTGTGTGCTGCTGGCGGCGTTTTTCCTTTGGTTTTTTCGCGATCCGAAGCGGCTTATCCCGATAGCAGCCGGACTGGTGGTTTCGCCCGGCGACGGGGTGGTGACGGAGTGTGCGCGGATCGAGACGGCGGCTGGCGAGCGGCAGAGAATCAGTATTTTTCTGAGCGTCTTCAACGTGCATGTGAATCGCGCGCCGGTGGGCGGGACGATTACGGCGGTCGAGTATAAAAAAGGTCTTTACCTGAACGCGATGAATCCGGAGTCAGCCGAGCGGAACGAACAGAACAGCGTGACGATCCGCGGCGAGGACGGCGTGGAGGTGACGTTTCGTCAGATTGCCGGTCTGCTGGCGCGGCGGATTGTTTTTTCGCGCAGGCAGGGGGATCGGGTGGAGCGTGGCGAGCGTGTGGGATTGATCAAGTTTGGCTCGCGCGTGGATGTGATTCTGCCGGCGGATGCGGAGCTGGTGGTTGAGCCGCGTGTGCGCGTGAAGGGCGGCAGCAGCGTGCTGGCGCGGCTGCCGGGAGCGGGGCGGTGAATCGGAATGGCGGGCAGACGCCGCGCGCGCGCCAGACGAGGCGCAGGCGCGGGATGTTTGTGCTGCCGTCGCTGTTTACGGCGGCGGGAATTGGCGCGGGGTTCTTCGCGATTCTGCAGACGATGGACGCGATGCAGGCGGGAGCCGACGCGGCGCAGCGGCTGGACTGGGCCGCGCTGGCAATCTGCCTGGCGATTCCGTTTGACGCGCTGGATGGGCGGATTGCGCGGATGACGAATACGGCGAGCGACTTTGGGCGCGAGCTGGATTCGCTGGCCGATGCGATCACGTTTGGCGTGGCTCCGGCGCTGCTGGCGTTGGTGTGGGGATTTCATTTTCTGCCGGATGCGGTCGGGCAGGGATTGGCGCACCCGATTACGCAGGTGGGCGCGTTTGTCTGTTTTCTTTATCTGCTGTGCGGGGTGTCGCGGCTGGCGCGCTTCAATATCAGCCACGATCCGCAGCCGCAGAATCCGGGACGCATGGACAGGAAGTATTTTGTGGGGATGCCGATTCCGGCGGCGGCGGGGCTGGTGGCCTCGTCGGTGCATTGCTTTTACGGGATTCCGATTCCGTACTGGTGGCTGGCGATTTTGTGGATCGGGCTGGTGGGGATGGCGGGATTCCTGATGGTGAGCCGTTGGCGGTTCTGGTCGGGCAAGGAGATCAATCTGGCGCGGACGCAGCCATTTCAGTTGCTGATGCTGATGGCGATTGGAATTTTTATTCTGATCCGGTTTTCGCGCGGAGTGCTGTTTCTGATGGCGCTGGTGTATATGTTCTCCGGCATCTGGGCGCGCGCGGCGTATTCGTGGTCGCGGCGACGCAGGCAGAGGGCGCAGATGGGATCGGCGGAGCGGGACGGAGCGGCGATGCCAGCGGAAAGTGAGTCGGCGGCGGAATGATGTTGCGGATCGGGATTGTGGGAGCGAGTTCTCCGCTGAGCGGCGAGCTGAAAGAGGCGCTGACGGAGTCAGCGTTTGCGGGCGCGACGTTTGTGCTGCTGGATGACGAGGAAGCGCAGGGAACGCTGGACCAGGTGGGCGATGAGGCTGCGGTGGTGCTGGGTTTGGGCGACGAGGCTTTTGAGGGTCTGGACTTTGCGTTTTTTGCCGGGACAAGCGAGCAGACGCGGCGATGGTGGCGCAGGGCGACGGAAGCGGGCGCGACGGTGCTGGATCTGACGGGAGTGCTGGATGGCGAGCCGGGCGTGGTGGTGGGAAGTCCGTGGCTGAGGACGGCCGAGAACGAGCCGGATTTGCTGACGCGCGCAATTGTGCCGGCGCAGGCGGGCGCGCTGGCGATTGCGGCGATGATGAACCGCCTGCATGCGCCGGGACTGTTGCGCTCGGCGGCGGTGACGGTGTTGCATCCGGCGTCGGAGTTTGGGGCGGTGGCGCTGGAGGAGCTGCACCGGCAGACGGCGGGGGTCTTGAATTTTCAGCAGATGCCGCAGGAAGTGTTTGGGATGCAGGCTTCATTCAACCAGTTGGTCGAATTGGGCGAAGCGGCGCAGGCGAATTTGCAGGATGTGGGAAAAAGGCTGAGGAATCACCTGGGCGCGATGCTGCGCGGGGCGGAGATTGCGGTGCAACTGGTGCAGTCGCCGGTTTTTCACGGGATGTGTTTTTCGGCGTGGGTGGAGCTGACGCGGGCGGTGCCGGTGAGCGCGCTGGAGCAGGCGCTGAGCGGCGATCCGCTGCAATGGGCGAGGGATGGCGAGGAGATGCCGTCGAACCTGACGGTGATGGGCCGCGATACGATTCTGGTGCGGCTGGATGCGACGGGTGCGGGCGGAGCGCAGGAGGTGCGGCGATTCTGGCTATGGGCGGCGTGTGACAATCTGCGGCTGGTGGCGCGGAATGCGGTGGAGTGCGCGCTGGAGATGCGACGGCTGAGGCCGCGCGGACAGGTGCAGTAGCCAGGCGGCACGGAGGCTGGCGCGGCGATGTTGCTGCGCGGACGATGGCCGCTCAGGGAGCGGGCTTTTGCGCGGGCTGCGCAGGCGGCGCTGCGGATGCCGCCGGGTCGCGCAGCAGGATGGCGAATCGAGGAAAAGCGTAGCTGCCGGCGGAGTCGTCGATGACGTTGAGCTGGGCGATGTACTCGCCGGGATGGAGCGCGTCGAGCGGAAGGTCCATCAGGATCGAGACGGCGTCACGACCAGTGGCGTTGGGTGAGTCGTGGACGATCACCGGCGTCTGGTAAGCGATGGCCGCGCCGGAGATCAGTTCCAGGCTGGCGAGAATGTGGACGGCGTTGCGCGGAGTTTTGGGGTCGGCATTCTGGACGCGCTGGGGTGCGTAGACTTCGCAGAGCAGGTGGAGATGCTGGTCGAGGCGGAAGACGTGGGTGAGGTTGGGCACGAGGATGCCGGAGGCGGTGACGAGCGGGTTGGGGCCGTCGGCGGATCGGGTGGATTTTGCGGCCTTGGCGGAGACGGGCGTGACGGTGGAGGCGAGCAGGACGGAGCTGAGGCGCAGGGATTGTTTTTTGAGGTCTGCGAGGCGTATCTCGGTTTCAAAGGAGCCCATGCGACCGGTCTCGTTTTCGCGGACGACGAATTTGAGCGTCCAGGTGCCGGAGGGTACCAGGAAGCGCGTGGTGTACTGAATGTTTTTGCGCGTGGGCTGTTGGTTCGCGTCGAGGGCGAGTTTGACGGTCTGGCGGACCTGGCCGACGGGGCGGTGATTGGCGTCGAGGACTTCGCCGAGGATGTCGAGCGTGGCCTTGTCGCGGTTTCCTCCGCGCACGAAGGGAATGGCTGAGCCGGGCACGAGCAGCGAAACGGGAACATCGAAGCGGTTGTCGCTGAGCGGGAACTCGTAGGCGTCGAGATAGACGGGGAGATCGGTGGCGGGCAGGTCGCTCGAGAGCTGCTCGTTCAACTGCCGCTCGCGGTCTTCGTTGTCGGAGTGGCGGAAGTCGGCTGGGGCGTAGTAGCCGTGGCGATAGTCGAGGCGCAGGCCGGGACGGCGGACGCGGATGGTGAGGTGGCGATAGTGACCGTCGCGGCGCGGGTTGGTGGAGTGGTAGCCGAGGACGTAGTAGGCGGAGGTGTCCTGCTGAACCTGGGTGAATGCGGGGCTGAAATCGTTGGAGTCGAGGAAGGCTTTGCCGCCTGTGTCGGCGGCGAGCGTGGTGAGGGTTTCCTGGGTGTCAAAGTTGGAGTTGAAGTTGTTCTGGAGGGCGATGCCGCTGAAGGCTCCGTTGCCGCGGAGGCTGCCGGTGGAGGCGTCGCCAAGCGGGGAGATGGCCTGGAGGCCGCGTGTGTCGATGCTGTAGACGGCGAGGTTGGCGCGGACTGCGGCGTTGATGGCCGAGCGCAGCGATGCCTGGTTTTCGATGCCGTCGCGCTGAAGTCCGCCGGAGAAGTAGAGCATGGATTTGCGCTGGTTGATGCGTTCGAGCGAGCGCGAGATGGCGCGGATGGCGAAGAGTTCGCGGTCGGTGTTGATGTCGTTGTATTCCTCTTCGTCGGGGGTGTATCCGGTGGCGTCTTCGACCTGGTTGGTGTCGGCGTTGGCACCTTGGGCGAAGGCGTCGCCGGTGGTGTCGTTGTAGCGGCTGACTTTGGCGAGGAGCGTGGTTTTGTCGGAGGTGAAATCCTGATCGATGCTGAGCGAGGTGTCGAGGGAGACGAGCGAGACGAGATCGGCGGGCTGCATCTGGTGCTGGATGTAGTTGCGGGCGGAGTTGACGGCGCGTTCGACATCCTCCGGCTGCATGGAGGTGAGGTCGAAGAAGAAGACGATGAGGCGGTGGTCGTGAAGCTGGTCGGGTGCGGCGGTGACGGAGTTGTCTGCGCCGCGAAAGGCGGACGCGAGGCCGGAGATGGTGGCTTCGTTCAGCGGCTGGGCGCAATCCATGCTCTCGTAATCGAAGCTGATGATGGACTGGCGCTTGCCGTCTTCAAGAATGGTGAAGTCTTCCGGCTTGAGGCCGGTGACGAGCGCGCCGGTGTGGGCGTCGCGGACGACGACATTGGTGAGGACGGTGTCGGTTTCGACGTGGAGGGTGAGCGCGGAGGAATTCGCTGGTGCGGACGAAGCGGCGGGCTGCTGTGGAAGCGCAGGGACGAAGGCGAGCACGAGCAGAGGCAGAATCGCGGCGAGGCGGCGGGCGGGAATGAGCCGCCTGGCGCGCGCGCTGCGGTGACTGCCAGCGAGCGGGGATGGGTGGAGCGGGGATCGGAGGTGTGGGATGCGGGGATCGGGGGTCATGGGTGGACTCGTTTCTTCAGAAGCGGAAACGCGCGATGAAGCTGAACTGGCGCATGGTGGCTGCGGAGGTGACCTGGCCGACGGTGGGCGAGTCGAGGTCGGTGTCGACGCCGGAGAACTGGACGGTGTTGAAGACGTTGCTCGCGGTGCCACGCAGTTCCAGACTGCGGGTGTCGCCGAGCTGCGCGGTTTTGGACAGCGACATGCTGTTGGAGATGGTGCCGGGGCCGGGGATGGAGTTGCGCGGCGCGTTGCCGTAAGGGCCGGTGGGAGCGGTGTACGCAGCGGTGTTGAACCACTCCTGCTGCCTGCCGCCGCCAGCCATGATGGAGGTTCCGGGAACGCGATCCGGCCGCAGCGTTCCGGCGGTGGCGCTGGCAACGTCCGCGATGGCAGAGCCGTAGCTGGGCGAGAGCGGCGTGCCGGTGGCGAAGGTGAAGCTGCCGGAGATGGACCAGCCTTCGAGCGCGCGTGAGAGGGCGCTGCCGGAGTTGAGGAAGTATTTGTCGGGTCCGAAGGGAAGCTCGAAGAGATAATTGCCGCTGACCTGATGGCGAATGTCGAAGGAGGAGTTGCCTTCTTCGGCGGCGAGATCCTGCCAGTTCTGGGCGACGACGGTGGAGCTGCCGCCGATCGAGCCTGCGTTGTCGATGGAGTGGGAGTACTGGTAGTAGGCGCCGAGCGAGACGCCGTGTTCGAGGCGGCGGCGGATGCGGAGGGTGCCGGCGTTGAAGCGCGAGAAGGCTGCGGATTGCTCGTAGTTGAAGAGCACGTCGGGAAGATTGTAGGCGTTGGACTGGACGGTGGGTCGCGGGGCGCTGGTGATGTCCAGATGGGTGCCTTTGGAGCCGTTGTAGCCGACGTTGACGAGCAAGGCCCAGGGCAGGGTCTTCTGAACGTCGATGTTCCAGGACTGGACGTAGGGAAGTGTGTAGTGCGGGTCGAGCGAGTAGTTGGCCGGCTGCTGGGATGGGGGCGTGTCAAAGGGATGGGAGAGCGGGATGGGCGCGGCGCGGGTGGCTTCGTTGGTCTGGACGTTGGCGTAGGGCGGCTGGTGGGCGAGATCGGTGGCGAAGCTCGCGTACTGGCCGTTGGCGAAGTTGATGCCGTAGCCGCCGCGCAGGACGAAGGAGTGGGGCAGACGCTGAGCGAAGCCGACGCGCGGAGCGATGCCGGCGCGGAAGGGATCGACGAGGCTGGAGGGAAGACCGGCGCAGAGGGCGCTGGCGCAGCCCGGATAGACGGCGCTGACGACGGAGAAGTCGGAGTTGCCGAGGATGGCGGCCAGATGGTTATGGAGTTCGGTGTAGGGCGAGAAGTATTCATAGCGCAGGCCGTAGAGCAGGGTAAGCGAGGCGGTGGCGCGGAAGTCGTCCTGCGCGTAAGCGTCCCAGGTGTCCTGCCGAAGATAGCTTTTGGCGGGCGTGGCCTTGATGGAGGATTCCTGCGCCTCGCCGTTGAGGAGGTCGGTGAGCGCGTCTCCGCTGAAGAAGCCGGTGAAGTAGAGCGTGCCGGTGGCGTTGGAGCTGCCGAGCACGTCGAGGTAGACGTGGCGGAGATCGGCGCCGGCGCGGATGTTGTGGTTGCCGTGGATGATGCTGAGGGTGTCACTGAGGGAGACGACCTGTTGCAGATGGAGCGACGGCTGCTGCTCGCTGAGCGCGGTAAATCCGGTGATGATGACGCTGGGCACGCCCCAGTTGAGCGGGTAGGAGTTCAGCGGAGCGTTATTGGGTCCGAAGATGCCGATGGCGCTGGCGGCGTCGGCTTGATTGGTGAAGAAGTTGGTGGTCTGGAGATTGGCGCGATTCCAGCCGACGCTGAAGCTGTTGTTGAGGCGATGATAGCCGAGCGCGTAACCGCCGGTGAAGGCGTACTGGTCGGTGCTTTGTTGACCGCCGAGCGTGGGAAAGATGTTCAGCAGGTCGGCGGCGTTGTGATTCCAGTTGAAGTTGAAGAAGATGCTTTGGCGCAGGCCCTGGTTTTGTCCGCCGCGGGCGGCCAGAAGTGCGGCGAGCGGACCGGGCAGGCCGCCGCTGGATTGTCCTCCGAGGGTGCGATTGTAACGGAAGCCGATCTGGTTGGTGTTGTTCTGCGCGGTGGAGGCGAGAAAGTAGTTGTAGTTTTGCGTGTTGCTGCCGGCGTTCAGATTGGGCTGGGGATAGTAGGCGAGCAGTCGGCAGACGGCGGTGGAGGATGCGGAGCCGGGAGTGGAGCAGTTGCCGCGCTGCTGGTCGGTGGGAACGGTGCCGTAGGCGGTGTACGGCGTGGAGGTGCGCTGGCCGGAGATGGTCAGAAAGACGGTGTCCTTGCCGGAGGGTTGGGTGAGACCGGGCAGGAATGGCTCGCCGATGAGTGTGATGCCGATGCGGTTGGAGCCGTAGGTGGGCTGGTCTTCCTGCTGACCGTTGAGCGTGAAGGGCAGCGCGTTGAGCGCGGAGTTGTTGCCGGTCCAGAAGACGGCTCCGTGCGGCTGGTCGGGGCGGAATTTGCGGAAGTTGAAGCCGCCTGGGCCGCCGAAGCCTCCGCGGAAACCTCCGCGACCGCCTGGGCCGCCGGGACCACCTGCTCCGCCAGCGCCGCCTGGACCGCCGTTTTGCGCACGCAGATCGCGGATGGCGTCGCGAAGCTGGCTGAGGTCCATGCCGGCGAAGGGATTGACGGTGCCGGACTGGCCGTTGATGGCGACGGAGTCGGCGGATGCGGAGTCGGATTGCGCGGCGGCGGGCAGTGCCGCGCCGGAGATGCCGACAGCGCCGACGGAGGAATCGGCGTCGGTGCCGAGCGCGCTCAGCATGCCGAGCGCGGCGGAGTTCGCACCGGAACTGACACCGGAGCGTTGCAGGAACTGCGCGGCGGGATTGGCGTCGGTGTCGGACGCGGTGCGCGAGGCAAGTGTGAGGTTGAAGGCGAAGGTTTGCTCGCGCGAGTTGGCGTGGAGCAGAGCCTCGTGCGTCTCGTCGGCGAAGCCGGTGAGCGAGGCGCGGACGACGTAACGGCCGTCGAGCGGAATGCGCATGGACCAGGAGCCGGTGATGTCGGTGACGGTCGAGTAGCGTTTGCCGGTGAGGGTGTTCATGGCCACGATGGCGACGCCGGGCAGCGGGGTTTTGCGGGTGGAGCCGGTGGAGACTGTCCCGTGGAGCAGGCCGCCGCTGGTGAGCGCCGGAGCAGCAGCGGAAGACGGAGCGGCGAGTGAAGCTGGCGACGAAGCGGAGTTCGGCACCGGAGTAGCGGACTGAGCCGAGACGGCTGCGTTGACGAGCACGAAAAACAGAGCGGCTGCGATGGAGCGCTGTGCGTGAGCGTTGATCGACAGATGCTTCATCTTTCCCCCGGCTGAGCGGACAAGTCGGGTGGATTCCTGCTACGGTCTCCCGGTCGGGCAGGAATGCATCTGGAATGCATGGATGCGGCACTGGACTTGCTTGATGGAATGGACGGAGAAGCGAGGCGAAAGGTTTACGCAGCGGGAGGTAATGACGGGAAGCAAATCCGGGCGCGGAGCCGGGTCGCAAACCGGGAGGTATTGCGAGCTGCGGAACGAGACCGGGGTTCAGGCGGAGGATGCGGCGAACGATTCGCTCTAGTCTTTGGATTTTTTTGCCTGGAGCTTGCGTGCGGCCCAGCGTTTGCGCTGCGCTTCAGCGATGCGGCGGCGCGATTCGGCGCTGAGGGCGCGCTTGCGGCGTTTTGGCGGACTGGGCAGGGATTTCGTGATGGCGTTGGAGATTCTGCCGGTGGAGGCGAGCAGGGAGCGGACCTGCTGGAGGCGCTTCAGGTCTTCGTCAAGCATGAGGAGAATGTTTTCAACGGACATGACTCTACGTTAGCGAAGGTGGCGCGCGGTCGTCGAGTGACAGGCGGGGATGATCGCAGCTATCGCGGGCGGGACAGCTTTCAGGCGCGGGGCAGCTTTCGCGCGCGAGGCTGGGGCGAGTAGATTGGTGAGCAGAGGTGAGCGGGGATGAAAGCGATGCTTCTGGAAGCGCCGTCGGAACTGGTGATGCGGGAGATGGCCGATCCCGTGGCGGGCACCGGCGAGGTGATGATTCGCGTGGCGGCGTGCGGTATCTGCGGCAGCGACGTGCATGGGTATGACGGCTCGTCGGGGCGACGGATTCCTCCGCTGGTGATGGGCCATGAAGCGGCGGGAACAGTGGCTGCGGTGGGCGCGGGCGTCGCGCGGTTTGCGGTGGGCGATCGCGTGACGTTTGATTCGACGGTCTATTGCGGGGAGTGTTTTTTCTGCGCGCGCGGAGAGATCAATCTCTGCGATCGGCGCGAGGTGGTTGGCGTCTCGTGCCAGGAGTTTCGACGGCATGGAGCGTTTGCCGAACTGGTCGCCGTACCGGAGCGGATTGTGCATCGTCTGCCGGAGCAGATGGAGTTTGCCGAGGCGGCGATGCTGGAGGCTGTGGCGGTGGCGCTGCATGCGGTGCATCTGACGGGCGTGACGCCAGAGTCGGGTGCGGAGTCGAGTGTGCCGTCGAGTGTTGAGTCGAGTGTGGACGCGCGCGTGCTGGTGATCGGCGCCGGGATGATCGGGCTGCTGATTGCGCAGTCGCTGAAGGCGCTGGGGTACAGGCGGGTGATGGTTGCGGATGTGGACGAGACGCGGCTGCGGCTGGCGCGGGAGATGGGCGCGACGGAGACGGTGCTGGCCTCTGGCGAGGAGCTGGTGCGGAGGGTTCACGCGGCGACGGAGGGTCGCGGCGTGGATGCTGTGCTCGAAGCCGTCGGACGCGATGAGACGGTGACGGCGGCGATTGAGGCGGTGAAGAAAGGCGGGACGGTGACGCTGGTGGGTAACATTACGCCGGCGGTGACGCTGCCGCTGCAGCGCGTGGTCTCGCGGCAGATCCGGCTGCAAGGCTCGTGCGCTTCATGCGGGGAGTATCCGGAGGCGATTGCGCTGGTGTCGGCGGGAAAGATTCGCGTGAAGCCGCTGATTACGGCGGTGGCGCCGCTGGAGGATGGAGCGGAGTGGTTCGGGCGACTGCATGCGCGGGAGCCGAATCTGATGAAGATTGTGCTTGACCCAAGACTGGGCGCGTGACTGGATGGCGCCTGACAGCGTGAAGAAAAAGCAGGAAGTGAGGGAAGCGTGGCGGCGGAGAATTTCTTTGATCTGACGGGACAGACGGCGATGGTGACCGGTGCCAGCCGCGGACTGGGGCAGTATTTTGCGCGGGCGCTGGCGCGGGCGGGCGCGGACCTGATCCTGACGAGCAGGCGCAGTGAGGAGATTGCGCCGTTTGCCGCGGAGATGCGCGCGCTGGGGCGCAGCGTGGTGACGCTTGATCTGGACGTGCGCGAGCGGGCGAGCATCGAACGCATGGGCGAGCAGGTGAAGGCGCTCGGCGGGCAGGTGCAGATACTGGTGAACAATGCCGGATGCAACGTGCGGAAACCGGCGCTGGAGGTGAGCTGGGAAGACTGGAATCTGGTGCTGGATACGAATCTGCGCGGGAGTTTTTTTGTCGCGCAGGCGCTGGCGCGCGGGATGGCGCGGCATGGGTATGGGCGCGTCATCAACATCGGCTCGGTGACGAGCGTGGCGGGCTATGCGGGACTGGGGCCGTATTGCGCGAGCCGAGGCGGGATCCGGCAGTTGACGATGAGTCTGGCTGATGACTGGGGGCGGTACGGGATTACGGTGAATTGCCTGGCTCCGGGATGGTTTCAGACAGCGCAGAATCGGGTGATGTATGAGGACGCGGAGTGGGTGAGGTATCTGGAGGATCGGATTCCGCTGAAGCGCGCGGGGCTGCCGAATGATCTGGATGGGGCGGTGGTGTTTCTGGCGTCGGAGGCGAGCCGCTACGTGACCGGGCAGACGCTGTTGGTGGACGGGGGCATTTCGACGGGTGCGGTGCGCGCGACGCGGCAAGCAAAGGCTGGCAAAAAGAGTGAGGGGAATTGAGATGAATCGAACGATGTGGCTGGGGATGGCGGCGCTGATGGCGACGGGTGCGACATTATCGATGGCGCAGACGACGGGGGCGCAGAAACCGGCTTCGCCGCCGACGCGCGATCCGCATGCGGCCGGGTATGTGAAGGCGGTGGAGTTGCCGGATGGCGCAGTGCCGCCAGTGGATGAGAATGGGAATTTCATACTGGGGCCGACGCATCCGGCTGCGCCGGAAGTGACGCCTGAGGCGAATGTGCCGCGCGGGACGCAGTGCAGCTTTACGATGCGATCAGAAGACAGCAAAATCTATCCCGGCGTTGCGCAGGACGCTGGCACGTTCAATCGCGTGGACCCGGCGCATCCGGATCGGATGCTGGTCACCTCGCACGCCGCGCCGTATGTGCGCACAGTGACGGTGTATGTTCCGGCGGGGTATCGGGCGGGCGAAGCGGCGCCGCTGCTGGTGGGCGCGGATGGTCCGGACAGGATGATGTTTCCGATTCTGGATGCGCTGATTGCCGAGCGCAGGATTCCGGCGCTGGTCTTTGTCTCAATCGGCAACGGCGGACACGATGCGCAGGGCAGCGAGCGCGGTCTCGAGTATGACACGATGTCGGGCCGGTATGCGGAGTTTGTGCAGACGGAGGTGTTGCCGGCGGCGGAGACGCATTGCGGGGTTCGATTCACGACGAATCCGGATGGTCGCGCGACGATGGGCGGGAGTTCCGGTGGGTCGGCGGCGCTGGCGATGGCGTGGTTTCACACGGAGTGGTATCACCGCGTGCTGACGTATTCGGGGACGTATGTGAATCAGCAGTGGCCGTGGAATCCGAAATCGCCGCATGGGGCGTGGGAGTTTCACGAGCGCTGGATTGCGGATACGCCGCGCAAGCCGCTGCGCATCTGGCTGGAGGTGGGCGACCGCGATCTCTACAATCCGAATGCGCTGCATGACGGGATGCACGACTGGGTGGAGGCGAACGAGCGCATGGCGCGCGTGCTGGCGGCGAAGGGCTACGCGTATCAGTTTGTGTTTGCGCGGAACGCCGGGCATGTGGACCGTGCCGTGCGCGAGCAGACGCTGCCGGAGGCTCTGACGTGGCTGTGGCGGGGCTATGCGCCGACGGCTGCGTCTTCGTCAAACATTGGCTCGATGCGACCGAGCAGCAGCAGGTAGGCGAGGATGCCGATGGCGAGGTAAATGGCTGCGGCGAAGAATGCCCAGCGAAACGAGTGAGTGAAGGCGACGACGTAGCCGGTGAGCACGGGCGCGACGATGGCGGAGATTTGATTGGAGAAGTTGAGAATGCCGCCGACGGAGCCGACGCTGCCGCGCGGCGAGATGAGCGAAGGGACGGACCAGCCGACGGGCGCTGCGGCGGAGAGTCCGCCGATGGAGAGACTGATCCAGGCGAGGGCGACGGGCGCGGTGTGAGCGCCGGCCGCGCCGAAGATGCCGAGGCCGCAGGCCATGCCGCAGAGCAGGACCGTCTGGCGGACGCGGCTGGAGTCATGACCGCGACGGATGAGATGGCCGATCAGCCAGCCGCCGATGCTCAGTTCGCAGACGGTGGCGAAGAGCCAGGGAACTCCGGTGTAAAGGAACGAGTGGAGCAGGTCAATGTGGAGCGCGGTGGAGAGATAGCTCGGCAGCCAGGTGAGCAGCAGGTAGAAGACGTAGTTGTAGGAGCCGAAGCCGATGGAGACGCCGAGCACCTTGGGCTGACGAACGAGAGCGACCAGGGATAAGGGCGGTTGCTCGGCGGCTGGCGTCGAGGAATGGATGTAAGCGCGTTCTTCTTCGGTGAGGTGGGGATCGTCCTCCGGCTCGCGATAGACGACCCAGAAATAGGCGAGATAGAGCAGGCTGAGCGCGCCCGTGAGCGCGAAGCTCCATCGCCAGCCGATGGCCAGCAGGACGACGCCGAGCACGGGAACCCCGATGGCGGAGCCGAGCTTTGCGGCGGAGTCAAAGAACGAGGTCGCGGTGGTGCGTTCGGCGCGCGGGAACCAGCGGCTGACGGCTTTGGAGCTGGCGGGGAAGGATGGTCCCTCGCCGATGCCGAGCAGCAGGCGCGAGGCGAAAAACCACGGGATGCTGCGGCTGACCGAGGCGGCAAACGAAGCGACGCTCCAGAGAAAAATGCTGACGCGGCTGGTGAGTTTGACGCCGAAGCGGTCAAGGATGATGCCGACAGGAAGCTGGATGGAGGCGTAAGTCCAGTTGTAGGCGCCGAGCAGATAGCCGAAGAGGATGGTGCCAACGCCGAAGTCGCGATGGAGCGCGGCCTGGGCGATGGAGAGATTGACGCGGTCGAAGTAGTTGATGAGAACGCCGATGCCGAGCAGCCAGGCGATGCGCCAGCGGCGACGCGAGTGTTTGCCGGTGGGCGCGGGATGGATGTGTTCCTGAAAGGCCATGCGGTAATGGGTGGTAGTGGATCGACGCCGGAGGTTTGCTTGACGCGCAACCTGTCGGGCGTATTCATAGTACAGGAGCGGACGCTGGGCGCGTTATGCGTGGCCGTTTCGCATGCGGTCGCGGGATAGTTCTGGAAAAACGTTTGACTGGGGTGCGGCGAGATGGTATTCAAGCTGG
The DNA here is from genome assembly GCA_021846275.1 of Acidobacteriota bacterium. Lineage (GTDB taxonomy): Bacteria > Acidobacteriota > Terriglobia > Terriglobales > Acidobacteriaceae > Acidicapsa. The sequence continues at coordinate 23,664 of JAJZBZ010000009.1, read as the reverse complement.
GTGACGCGGGATGGCGTGATCTTGCGCGGAGGCGGGAAATGACGAGCTGCGGAGTGGGGCGGATGTGGGTGCGCGCGGCGGCGATGGGGATGGCGATGGTGATCGCGATTCCGCTGATGCTGAGCTGCGGCGGAACGAGCAGCGGTGGCGGCGTGGCGAAGACGCCGGTGATCGCCGAGGCGCAGCCGCCGACGATCACAGCGACGGCGGCGCAGAATGGCGCGCAGGTGATTACGCTTGCGAGCAATATTCCGTCGGCGACGATCTATTACACGATGGATGGCTCCGCGCCGACGTCGACTTCGACGGTATACGCCGCGCCGTTTTTGATTACGACGAGCGTGACGGTGAAGGCGATTGCGGCGGCGAGCGGATTCAACACGAGCCAGCCCGCAAGCCAGAGCTTCACGATCAACATTGCTTCGGGGACGCTGGTGTGGAGCGATGAGTTTACCAACTCCGGCGCTGCAAATGCGCAGCCCAATCCGGCGACCTGGACCTATGACACGGGAAACAACGGGTGGGGCAATCAGGAGTTGGAGGACTATTGCGCGTGGGGATCGAGTGAGGCACCGTGCAACCCGGCAGCGCCGAATGCGTATGTGGGCACGGACAGCGCGCTGCATATCGTGGCCGAGCAGCCAGCGGCGGGAGTTTACACCTCGGCGCGGATGAAGACGCAGGGGCTGTTCAGCTTTCAGTATGGGCGCGTGGAGGCGCGCATCGAGTTGCCGGAGCAGCAGGGATTCTGGCCTGCGTTCTGGATGCTCGGCAACAGCGTGGCGACGGTGAACTGGCCGGCCTGTGGCGAGATGGATATTGCCGAGCGCGTGGATGCGGCGACGACGCCGGACTGGAATAAAGGATCCGTGCATGGAACGGGATTCACGGGTGACAACATCGGCACGAACTACAACTTTCCCGCGGGTGAAACGGCTGCCGGATGGCACACCTACGGGATGATCTGGAAGCCGGGATCGGTGGCCTATTACATCGACGATCCGACAGCGCCGTATGCGACGTTTACGAAGGCCAGCATCGCTTCGTTCAGCGGCGCGGTGTGGCCGTTCGATGCGGGGCCGTCGTTTCTGATTCTGAATCTGGCCGTGGGCGGACAGTGGCCCGGATCGCCGAGTGCGACGACAACGTTTCCGGCGCAGGTGGTGGTGGATTACGTTCGCATCTATGCAAACTGAGACGAACTGAAGGACAAACTGAGGCGAGCCGCACGATTCGCCGGGACGGATTGCGAGTGGCTCGGCGCGCGATGGATCGTGGTCGGTCTTTGAGCGCGGCAATATTTTGCGGTTGAAACGATTTTCCGTTTGTCGATGTGGTTGTGCAACTGCTAGACTTTGCGCAAATCTACGAGGGAACTCGCTTTTTTGCGCGTGTGGCGCACGGAAGACGGATGAACGAGGAACGAGGCGCGAACGAATGGCGCAAGGCAAAAACTCAGCGATGAAGGACAAGTCAGCCCCGGTGACGCTGAAGGTGCTGGCGGCGAGGTTGCATCTGGATCCGGCGACGGTTTCCGTGGTGCTGAACAATGTGCCGGGACGCTCGATTCCGGAGACGACGCGGGAGCGGATTCGCGCGATGGCGCGGGAGATGAACTACCATCCAAGCTACATTGCGCGCTCGCTGCGCAACCGGCGGACGATGATGGTGGGGATCCTTACGCCGGTGCTCTCCGAGGGCTACCACTCGGAGGTGATGAACGGAATCTTCGAGCAGCTGATCGAGCAGGATTATTTCAACTTCATTGCGACGCATCGGCACCGGGCGGAGCTGGTGGCGAAGTATCCGGGGATGATGCAGAGCCGTGGCGCGGAGGGAATTCTGGCGATTGACACGCATCTGGCGGGACCGCTGCCTGTTCCGGCGGTTTCGATTGCAGGGCACACGAGGATTCCGGGAGTGACGAACGTGCTGCTGGATCATGCGGCGGCGGCGCGGCTGACGCTGCAGCATCTGCATGAGCTTGGGCATAGCCGAATTGCGTTCATGCACGGGCATCCGAACAGTTCGGATTCGGATACGCGCTGGGAGGCGCTGCAGTGCGCGGCGCGGGAGCTGGGGATTGCGATTGATCCGGCGCTGACGATTCACATTGACGAGGATCGGACGACGCCGGAACTGGGGTATCCGGTGGTGGAGCGGCTGCTGCGGCAGCAGAAGCGATTCACGGCAATGGTCTGCTTCAATGACGTGGCGGCGATTGGCGTGATTCGCGCTCTGCATGACGCCGAGATTCGCGTGCCGCAGGATGTATCAGTGATCGGCTTTGACGACGTTCCGTATGCGGCGTTTCACTCGCCACGATTGACGACGATTCGCCAGCCGCTCCACGAGATGGGCGCGCTGGCGGCGCGGCTGCTGATTGACCAGATGAGTGGCGGACAGGGCGAGCGGAAGGACGAGGTGATGGTGAGTCCGGAGCTGGTGGTGCGCGAATCAACCGGAGCCGCGGGTCAGGCGAAGTAACCACGATGGCTGGTGTGGGAGTCTCTGGCCAGGGAGTGCCTGTCGAGGCGCGCGGTCGGATGCCGCGCGATGAGCTTGCGCTGAGCGTGATCTTTGCCGCGACGGGCGTCGGGATGGCGCTGCCTGGTGCGGTGTTGCCAGCGCTGATGCACGAGTGGGCGCTCAGGGACGGCGGAGCGGGTCTGCTGTTTTTTCTGGCGTGGCTGGGATCATCGACGGGCGCACTCGCTGCCGGGCGCTGGCGGCGAAGCGTGGTGGCGGGCGGCTGCGCAGCTGTGGCGGCGGCGCTGGCTGCAATTGCGCTGGGGATTGCCGAGCTGCGATTTGTGGAGATGTTTGTCTATGGGCTGGGGCTGGGCGCGGCGATGACGGCGATCAGCATGATCCAGGCCGAGCGGCACGCGCGAGAGAGCGCGCGGGAGATGAATCGGCTGAACATGATCTGGGCGCTGGGGGCGGTGGCATGTCCGCTGCTGGCGGAGCATTCGCTGCGCGTGGCGAGCGCGGGCGCGATTGCGGGCGCGTTGGCGACGGTGTTTGCCCTGCTCACGGCTTGGGCGCTGCGCGGGGCGCTCAACGAGGCGCGGGGCGGCGCGCAGAATGAGGCACGTCGGCAAACAGTATGGCCGCCGAGTGCGAAGCTGCCGCGGTGGACTGCGCTGTGGCCCGTGCCGCTGATGCTGCTGGCGTTCTTGCCGACGGGCATTGAGAGCACGATGGGCGGATGGGTGACGGAGTATGCGCGGCGCGAGCACCAGAGCATACGGACGGCGGTGCTGGCGGCGAGCCTCTTCTGGGGCGGGTTGCTGGTGAGCCGGGGGTTGGGCGCGACGCGGTTTCTGGCGTGGAGAACGGAGCCGAGGCTACTGGCGCAGAGCGCGTGGACGATTCTGGTTGGAGTGCTGATGCTGGTGCTGTTGCCGGATCGGGCGGGGATTCTCTGCGGCAATGCTCTGGTCGGGTTGGGGCTGGGGCCGGTGTATCCGCTGGCGCTGGCGCTGGCGCTGCGCCGACGGGAGCATCCGGGGATATTCTGGATAGCCGGGCTTGGCTCGGCGCTGCTGCCGTGGATGACGGGAGTGGCCTCGTTGGCGGGAAATTCGCTGCGCGTGGGGATGGCGGTGCCGATGGCTGCGGCCGCCGTACTGGTGGCGTGCAGCCTGGCGGTGGGGCGTGGAGTGGGGTTCAGTACGGAGCTGGGGACGGAGTGAGGATGCGCGGCGGCGCGGGTTATGATAGCGTTTTCATGATCCTCTTGAGAATCGCTCGTTCCGGTTGCGTCCGGCAGCCGGGAACAGGGCGAACGACAAAGCGAAAAGGAAAAAGAAGATGAGTGCACCGACACTTCTGGTACTGGCAGCAGGGATGGGCAGCCGCTATGGCGGATTGAAGCAGATTGATCCGGTGGGGCCGAATGGCGAGGCAATTCTGGACTACTCGGTTTTTGACGCGAAGCGAGCCGGGTTTGGGCGCGTGGTGTTTCTGATTCGCCACTCGATTGAGGAGGCGTTTCGCCAGACGGTGGGGTCGCGGTATGACGGCAGCATTCCAGTGGATTATGCGTTTCAGGAACTGGAGGAACTGCCTGCCGGATTTGCCGTGCCGGAGGGACGCACAAAGCCGTGGGGCACGACGCATGCGGTGCTCTGCGCGGCACCGGCGCTGACGGCGCCGTTTGCGGTGATCAACGCGGATGATTTTTATGGCTCGGCAAGCTATCGCGCGCTGGCCGGGCATTTGCAGTCGGGCGCGGGGGATTTTGCAATGGTCGGCTTTGTGCTGCGGAAGACGCTGTCGGCCTTTGGGTCGGTGGCGCGCGGCATCTGCGAGGTGGGCGGCGATGGCCTGCTGCGCACCGTGGTCGAGCATACGACGATTGAGCCGGAGGGAGATGGCGCGCGCAGCGTGCAGGCGGATGGGCTTGTGGTGCCGCTGAGTGGCGATGAGCTGGTTTCGATGAATATGTGGGGATTCACGCCGGAGCTGTTTGCGCCGCTGCGCGAAGATTTTGGCCGCTTCCTGAAGTCGTCTGGCGGCGAGCTGAAGTCGGAGTGTTATCTGCCGAATTCGGTGAATACGCTGGTCGGCCAGGGGCTGGCGCGGGTGCGCGTGCTCTCTTCGCCGGATGCGTGGTTTGGCGTGACGTATCGCGAGGACCGGGAGAGCGTGGTGGAGCGGATTCGGGCGCTGGTGGCCGCAGGTGCGTATCCGGAGCGGCTGTGGGGCTGATGCACGGCATGGCAGCTAATAGACGCGAATGCGGATGCCGGAGCTGACGCCGAAGGAACTCATGTTGCCGAAGGTGAACTGCGGCCAGTCCTGATATTCGAAGTCGGCTACGCGGAAGGAGATGCGTCGGTTGAAGTGGTAATCGACGCCGCCGCCCGGCGCGAGGACGAAGTAGCTGCCGTGCGCGTAGCCGTAAGGGAAGGAAAATTCGCCGTTGCCGACAAGCACTTTGACGTAGGGCTGGAAGCGATGGAAGTCGTGAAAGCCGTAGCGCGGGCCGATGAGCCAGGTGGAGAGATGGACGTCTGCTGTCTGTTGCCAGAGTAGATTGCGGTATTCGGCTTCGACGCCGGGACGGCCCTTCGGTTCGGCATCGACGAAGGCTCCGAAGCCGGCGAGCTGGCGCGAGCCGTAGCTGACGGAATAGTAAGACGCGAGGCCGCCGACGGTGACGACGACCCCGCCGGCGTCAGCGGCTTCGGCCACCTGAGCACGGGCGCTGCGAGCGGCGATGGCAACGAAAAAGCAGCAGAGAAACAGGGAAAACCGACGCATAATCACTCCGATTTTACTTGTTGACCGTGAGCGTGAGATTCGCGTAGTGCGTCTGGTTGCTCTGTGTTCCGACGCCTGTAACCTGGAGGGTGTAGTTACCCGGCGCGGCGGTGTTCTGCGAAAATCCGCCGCAGCCGTTGAGCACGAGTGTGCCAAGGCCGACAGCGCAGAGCACGACCATCCAGCGCGGAACGCGGCGGCGGAAGCCGAGCAGCAGGAATCCGAAGAGCGCGGCGAGCGGCAGCGACAGCGCGGCGGCCAGCGGCGCGGAAGGATCGCTGGTGCGGCGCGCGGCGATGGATGTTCCGCCGCTGAGCGGGTTGTTGGTGTCAATCGTGAGCTGCGTCGTGACGGTGGCACCGGCGGCGAGCGTGAGGCTGTTCGAGGCGAAGTGGCAGTTGACGGCGGCGGGAAGATTGGCGCAGCCCAGCGAGACGGTGTCGGAGGCCTTGTTTACCGAGGCGATCTGGACGGTGATGGTGCCGTTCTGGCCGGTGGTGAGCGTGAGCGCGGACGGGTTGACCGTGAGGCTGAAGGTGGATGGCGCGGTCGACAGCGACGTGGGTTGCGAAGTGGATGGGCTGTGAATCGCGTCGCCGCTGTATTCGGCGATGATCGAGTAGGTGCCGGTGGGCAGATCGGGAACGAGCGTCGCGACGCCGGTAGAGTCAAGGCCGCTGGAGCCGATGACGGTGGAGCCGTTGAGGAACTGGACCGTGCCGGTCGGTGTCGGTCCGCTGGTGCCGACGACGGTGGAAACAAGGATGCTCTGCGGCGAGCTGGTGCCGGTGGTGGTGGTCACGCCGAGCGCTGTGGCCGTCGGGATGGGCTGGATGACTTCGCTGACGCTGGTGGAGGTGCTGGCTGCGTCGTTGCTGTCGCCGGAGTAAGTGGCGCTGGCAGAGTGAGTGCCGACGGTGAGCGTGGAGAGCGTGACACTCGCTGTTCCGGTTGAATCCAGCGTGGCCGTGGCAGCGGTTTTTCCGTCAATGGTGAGCGTGACCGGGCCGGTGGGAATGCCGCCGTTGCCGGTCACCTTCATGGTGAAGACGACGGGAGCGAGCACGAGCGCGGGATTGGGCGCGGCGGTGAGCGCGATCTGCGTGGTGGCAAGCTGCACGGCGAGCGGAAGCGCGGCTGACGCGCTCGGACCGTCATTGGCCGAGCCAGCGTAGGTGGCAATGATCGAGTGTTGCCCGACGGCCAGGTTGGCGGCGATGGATGCCACGCCCGAGCCGTTGAGCGCCGCCGTGCCTAGAGCGGTCGCGCCGTCAGAAAAGCTGACGTTGCCGGATGGAATGGTGCCGCCCTGGGTGGCTTTGACGGTGGCCGTGAGCGTGACGGCGCGACCGCCAATGCCGGGGTTGGGAGCGGCGTTGACGACGGTGGTGGTTTGCACGGGCGAGACGGTCTGAGTATAGACAGGCGAGATGCTGGCACCGTTGCCGGAGCTGCCCAGATAGTGCGCGGTAATGGAGTGTTGTCCCGCGGCGAGCGCCGATGTGGTGTAGGCCGCGATGGCGATCGATCCGCTGAGCTGCGCGCTGCCGATCTCCGCCGCGCCGTCGAAGAAGTTGACGGTGCCAGTCGGCGTGACGCTGCCGCCCGGCGTGACCGTGGCTGTGAAGGTGACGGCGACGCCGTATGCGGATGGATTCTGCGAGGAGGTGACGGCGGTGGTCGACGGTGCCTGCACGCCCTGCGTGAGCGCGCCGGAGGTGCTGCCGAGGATGTAGCGGGTTGCGTCTCCGCCATAAACCGCTGTGATGGTGTGCTGTCCGTTGGTGAGCGCGGTGGTCGAGAACGTGGCGACGCCGGAGGCATTCAGCGTGGCCGTGCCGATCTGCGTGCCGCTGTCAAGGAAGTTGACGGTGCCGTCGGGAACAAGGCCGCCGCCGTTCGAGGCGGTGACGACGGCGGTGAAGGTGACGCTGGCTCCGACGCTCGAAGGATTGGCGCTGGAGGTGAGCGTCGTGGCGGTGGCTTCATTGACAGTTTCGGGGGTGGGCGGCGTGGACGTGCTGGCGAAGTGGCCCGTGTCGCCGCTGTATGCGGCGGTGAGCGAGTGAAGGCCGACGGCGAGCGCGCTGGCCGAGTATGTGGCCACGCCGGAGGAGTTGATGGGAATGTCGGAGACCAGTGTCGTGCTGCCGTCGAGGAAGCTGACGGTTCCGGTGAGCGCGCCGGTGCCGGAGCCGGTGGTCACCGCAGCCTGGAGCACGACGGTCTGGCCGAAGTTGGCCGGGTCGGGCGTTGCTGTGAGCACGGTGGTTGTGGAGTTGACGGCTGTGGCGTCGCCGGTAATCTGGATCAGCAGCGGCGAATCGTCGGCGTTGGCCGTGGTCGAGATCGTTGCCGTGAGCGGATTGCCGGAGGTCGACGGCGCGAACTGCGCGCCGATGACGCAGTCGGTGTCGAGGGCAAGCGGCGTGGTGGCCGAGCAGGTGGTCGCGGTGGGATCGATGGCCGAGTTCGAGTCCGGCGTAATGGCCGTGAGCGTCAGCGCCGTGGTGCCGTCGTCTTCGAGGGTCTCTTTCTGCGTGGGCGATGTGTCGCTCTGGCGGACGGGCGTGTTGAGCTTGAAGGTGGAGAGATTTCCTTGCACATTGCGGATGCGGTTATCGAAATAATCGGCGATGAGGAGATTGCCATCGGGGCTGAAGGTGATGCCGTAGGGGCCGTAGAGTCCAGCGGCGTAGGCGCTGGCTCCGTCACCCGAGTAAAGGTTGGCTCCGTTGCCGGCAAAGGTCGAGATGTTGCCTGTGGCCTGGCTGACCTTGCGAATGCGACTGTTCTGAGTGTCGGCGATGTAAAGATTGCCCGCCGGATCAAAGGCGACGCCGGAGGGTGAGTAAAGATTGGCCGCTGTGGCTGCGCCGCCGTCGCCCGCCGAGCCGATTGTGCCGTTGCCGGCAAAGGTGGTGATGATCTGCGTCGCAGCGTTCACCTCGCGGATGCGATTGTTGCCGGAGTCGGGGATGTAGATGTTCCCCGCCGTGTCGAATGCAACGGCATAGGGAAGGCTCAGTCCGGCAAGCGTGGCCGGGCCGTTGTCGCCGCTGTAGCTGCCCGATCCGTTGCCCTGCGTGGTGCCGTTGCCTGCGATGGTCGAGATCACGCCTGCCGGGGTGACCTCGCGAATTTTCTGGTTATACGTGTCGGCGATGTAGAGATTGCCGGCCGCGTCCACGCTGATGCCGAGCGGATTGTTCAGCGTGGCCGCTGTCGCCTGTCCGCCGTCGCCTGTGGCTCCCGCTGTACCGTCTCCGGCCACGGTGGTGATGATGCCGGTCGAGAGCACGATGCGCCGGATTGCGTTGTTGCCGGAGTCGGCGATATAGAGATCGCCCGCGCCATCGAGGGCGACGCTGGCCGGAAGATTCAGCGTTGCATTCACGGCAAGCCCGCCGTCGCCGGTGTACGAAGCGGCGCCGTTGCCTGCGATGGTGGAGATTTTGCCGCTCGTCGCGTTCACTTCACGAATGCGATTGTGCGCGCTGTCAGCGATGTAAAGATTGCCCGCGCCGTCGAGAACTTCGCCTTCGGGCAGATCAAGATCCGCCTGCGTGGCGAGGTTGCCGTCGAGCACCGATGTCCATTCGCCCGTGCCTGCGATGGTCTGCATCGTTCCCGGCAGGAAGACGCCGAGGCCGCCGGTTCCGCTGCCGGTGAGGAAGGTGACGCCGAGGTGATTGCCGCCGCTGTCCGCCAGCACCACCGCGCCGGGCCGCGTGCCGGGGGCCGATGGCGTGAAGGTGACCGGGACGGTGCAGGTGTTGCCGACCGCGAGATTCGCGCCGCCGCAGGTGCCGCTGGCGGAAGCAGCGTAATCGAGGCCGCTTTGGCCGAGCGTGAACACCTGAACCGTGCTGACGCTTCCGGCAGCCTGCGCGGTGACGGTCACGTTCTGAGCCGACGAGGCCGTGCCCACGGCGACCGCGCCGAAGCTGGTCTGCGCATGTGCAAAATTACTGACAGAAAAGAGCGCAATCACAGCAAGCAAGAGAACAGGGCAGCGACGCCCTCCGCTTGTGACAGAACAATCAACCAGGCAAGAAAGCAACGTCTTAACTGCGCGAAATGAGACCAACGAAAGGGGGAAACGCATGGTCATCGAAAGACTCCGATGGATTGTGATCTGCAGGGAGAACAAGGGCAAGGTAACACAGCGGGCGAGGCTTGGAGGCAACAAGAATTTGTCATTGTGATGGGGTGAATCCAGTGTGGTACGACAGAAGGGACTGTGCGGGAAAACGAGCCGTTTTGATACCGTAGGAGCATGTTCGAAGAGAGCAAAAAAACGGCTGCCATGCTGGGCGAGGATGATCTGCGCGAACTGGCCGAGCAACTGGTGGGGCGTGCGACGAAGGCCGGGGCCAGTGACGCGGTTGCGAGCATCTCCGAGGGCGATGAGTTTTCCGTGACCGTGCGCATGGGCGAGGTGGAGACGCTGGAAGAGTCCGGCTCACGCAGCCTGGGGCTTCGCGTCTACGAGGGGCAGCGGTCGGCTTCAGCATCGACGAGCGATCTGACTCCCGACGGGCTGAATCAACTGCTGGCAAGCGTGATGGATCTGGTGAAGATCACCGAGCCTGACCGGTTCTCCGGATTGGCCGATGCGGAAGAGATGGGCGTCTTTGGCGGCGACCTGCATCTCTGCTTCGAGGACGTATACGCCCTTCCGGTCCCGGAGCGAATCGAGATGGCGCGACGCGCGGAGGCTGCGGCGCTCTCTGCCGATGTGCGCATTCGGAACTCGGCTGGAGCGACCTTCAGCGCGGCCACGGCGCGGCGGATTCTGGCCAACTCGCGCGGATTTTCCGGCGAGTATCGATCCAGCCACTGCGGGGTTTCGGTGGTGCCGATTGCGGTGGATGAAAAGGGCGCGATGCAGCGCGATAGCTGGTGGTCAAGCGCGCGACGGCTGAGCGATCTGGAGTCTGCCCAGAGCGTGGGCGCGGAGGCGGCACGTCGTGCGGTGCGCATGCTGGGCGCGCGTCGCGTGGCCACGCAGCAGGTGCCGATTGTGTTTGCTCCGGAGGCGGCGCGGACCCTGCTGGGACATTTGTTTGAAGCTGCGAGCGGAGACGCGATCTGGCGCTCAGCTTCGTTTCTGGCGGGCAGGCTGGACGAGACAATCGCCGCGTCCGCGCTGACGCTGGTCGATGACCACACGCTGGTGCTGGCAAATGGCAGCGGCGGCTTTGGTTCGCGACCCTTCGATGGCGACGGACTGCCCGCGCGCAGGACGACGGTGGTGAAAGACGGAGTGCTCGAAACCTGGCTGCTGAATGTGTATGCGGCGCGCAAGCTGAAAATGCGTTCGACGGGGAATGCGGCGGGCGGCGGAATTGGCGCGGGCAATCTGTTTCTGCTGCCGGGAATGTCTTCGCCGGATGCGATCGTGCGCTCGGTCTCGCGTGGACTGTACGTGACGAGCGTCATGGGATTCGGCGTGAATCTGGTGACGGGCGATTACTCGCGCGGTGCCTCTGGCCTGTGGATCGAAAACGGCGAGTTGACGCACGCGGTCGAGGAGATCACGATTGCCGGAAACCTGGGCGAGATCTTTCGCAATGTCGTTGCAGTTGGCAGCGATCTGGAGTTTCGCGGATCGGTCGCCTCGCCCATGCTGCTCGTGGAAGGGATGACCATCGCAGGCGCGTGATGCGGGCACTATTGCCAGAGTCGCTGCTGTTTTCCACTGCGGAAGCGGAAGCGGTGCTGCGTCTGCTGCCGCAGCGGCAGCGCGCCGTTTTTGCGCTCTTTGGCGACGAGGGCAATGAGCCGTATGTGGGCGTGGCGACGGATTTGAAGCGAAGACTGACGCGGCTGCTGACGGCGGATACAGCGCATCCGCGGCGGTTGCAGCTTGCCGCGCGCGTGCGGCGCATTGCGTGGCGGGTGGTCGGTTCAGCCTTCGAGGCGCAGGCGGTGCAGTTTCGTCTGCTCGAAGAGATCTACGGCGAGCGGGCGCTGGAGCGAATGCATCTGCGAGCGCCCGCGTTTGTGCGCTTTCATGGCAGCAACGCACATCCGCGTCTGAGCATTGCGACGCGCCTGCCGCGCGAGCACGCGGAGTGGTTCTTTGGTCCGTTTGCCTCGCGCGCGGCGGCGGAACGGTATTGCGAAGAGGTTCTGAAGCTGTTTCTGTTGCGGCGCTGCGAGGAGAATCTGAATCCCGATCCGTCGCATCCGGGCTGCGTGTATTCGGAGATGAAAAAGTGTCTGGCCCCGTGTTTTGGCGGATGCACGGACGCGCGCTACGCCGAGGAGGCGGCGGCGGTGAGGGAGTTTCTGGCGACGCGCGGCGAGAGCCGTTTGCGCGTGCTTGCCAGCGAGCGCGACGCGGCATCCGAGCGGCTGGAGTTTGAGCATGCGGCGGCGCTGCATGCGGCGGTTCGCCAGGCGGAGTCGGTGCGCGCGCTGGCTGCGGAGATGGTGCAGCCGTTCGGGCAGTTGCGGGCCTGCGTGATGCTGCCTGCGGCGGAGCTGGACGCCGTGGCGGTGTTTCTCTTTGCGCACGGACGACTCTGCGGGCCGGAGTTTTTCTCGACGCTGGGCATGCGGATCCAGAATGAAGCTTCGGGTTCGAGTTCCTTGTTTGCGCAGCCGGTGATGATCGAGGCTGTGCCGCTGGAGCCTGCATTGGATGCTGGAGATGGCGAAAACAAAACTGCCGGCGCGCGAGCAGCCTCGCGCGATGCGCTCGTGGCACGGCTGGAAGAAACACTGCGCAGGCTGGAGTGCGAGGCCGCTGCGGAGTCGGGCAGCGCGCGGCGCGTGGGCGATGTGGCGCTGCTTGGACGATGGTACTATCGGCCCGCGCAGCAGCGCGTGGGCGAGATATTTTTCGCCGAGCCGGGCGGCGATGCGAACGGGGAGGGCTGGAATCGCAAGGCGATGCTGCGCGGCATTGGACGCGTGGCCGCCGCGCAGATGGCGCAGCGCGCGCATGAGGCAGGGGCGCAGGCGACGGACCAGGGCGCAGATCGGGCGCAGTGAACAGATCGCCTATATCAGTTCGGATTTTCCCTGGGCGGCCAGTTCCTTGACGATCTTGCCGACATCCTGCGACTGAGAGCGTCGCGCGACGAGGATTGCGTCGTCGGTTTCGACGATGACCAGATCGCTGACGCCGACCAGCGCGACGTGCTTGCGCGGGCTGAAGATGTAGTTGTTCTCGGCGTCGAGGGTGAGCAGGCCGGAACTGTCGGCGACGTTGCCGTTTTCGTCCCCGCGCAGGCGCGTGTCGCGCTGGAACTCGAAGAGCGACTCCCAGGAGCCGAGGTCGTTCCAGCCGAACTCCGAGGGCAGGCAGAAGAGACCGGACAGGTGCTGGCCCTTGGCCGAGCGCGGCTCCAGAATGGCGTAATCGACGGAGATGTTTTCGCAGCGCGGGTAAAGCTCCGCGAAGGTCTGGGCGAAGCGCGGCGTCCCCCAGGCCTGCGCTATTTCTTCCAGCAACGGCGCGGTCTCCGGCATGTGTTCGCGAACGGCGTTGGCCAGCGTATGCGCCGACCAGAGGAACATGCCGGAGTTCCAGTAGTAACCACCGGCGGCGAGGAACTCTTCGGCGCGATGGGCGCTGGGTTTTTCCATGAAGCGGCGGACGTGGAGCGCGCTTTCGGCGGCGGCGACGGGAGTGCCGGTTTCGATGTAGCCGTAGCCGGTCTCCGGGCGCGACGGCTCGATGCCGAGCACAACCATCACGTCGCCGGAGGCGGCCAGTTCGATGCCCTGCTCGATGCGCTTGAGGAAGCGCGGCTCGTCGCCGATGACGTGGTCCGACGGGAAGATGCCGAGAATCGCCTGGGGATTTTCGCGCTCGATGAGAAACGCCGCGAGGCCGCAGGCGGGTGCCGTGTTGCGCGCAACCGGCTCTTCGATGATGTGCGACGAGGGAACCTCGCTCAACTGCGACTGGATCTCGGCGGAGAGCAGTTCGTTGGTGATGATCCAGATTTTTTCCGGGCTGATTTTTTCCGGACTCGCGAGCTGGGTGAGCCGCTCGACCGTCTGCTGGAGCATCGAGCGGTCGCCGTCCAGCGCCAGCACCTGCTTGGCGTGGGCGCGGCGGGATCGCGGCCAGAAGCGCGTACCACTGCCGCCGGCCAGTATCACAGGTCGAAAATCAACGTTCGCTAGCATGGAAAGGTCATCATAGCCTGCTCGCAGCGCGCTGGCAAACCGGGCGGGCCACAGACAGGGGATTTGCGGAGGTGCGCGTCTGCGTCGGACTCAGCCGAGCGTCGAGAGGAACTGCCGGATGCGCCGCACGCCCTCGTCGATGGTTTCGCGCGTGACCGGGTAGGAGAAGCGCAGGTGATGCGGCGTGCCAAAAGCCTCGCCCGGCACGGCGACGACGTGGGCCTCGTGGAGCAGGCGCGTGGCCAGTTCCGTGGCCGAGCGGACGCCGTTGCGGCCGATGTAGTGAGAGAAGTTCGGGTAGACGTAGAACGCGCCGCCCGGCGTGGTGCAGGAGACGTTGGGGAGCGTGCGCACCTGGGCGAGGATGTAGTCGCGCAGATCCAGAAACTCGGCGCGGAATTCGGCCACGCACTGCTGCGAGCCGGCCAGGGCGGCGATGGCACCCTTCTGGACGAAGCTGGTGGCGTTCGAGGTGGACTGCGACTGGAGCTTGGAGAGATTGGCGATGACCTGCTTCGGGCCGAGGGCGTATCCGGCGCGCCAGCCGGTCATGGAGTAGGTTTTCGAGAGCGAGCCGAGCACGATCAGGTGCTCCCTGGCCCAGGTGAAGCTGCCGCCGGAGACGGGCTTCTGCTCGTAGTTCAGATAGACGTAGCACTCGTCGAGCAGCAGGTAGATGCCGCGATCATGGGCGAGGCGCACGATGCGCTCCAGATCTTCCGCGGAAACGACGCTGCCGGCGGGATTGGACGGCGAGTTCAGGATGATGGCCCTGGTGCGCGGTGTGATCGCGGCCTCAATCGCGTCTGCGGTGATGCGGAAGCCTTCCGACTCTTCGGTTTCGAGGAAGACGACCTTGCCGCCGGCGTACTGGATGATGTCCTTGAAGCTGACCCAGTAGGGCACGGGCAGGATGACCTCGTCGCCGTGATCGATGAGCACCTGGATGGTGTTGAAGAGCGCGAGCTTGCCGCCGGAGGTGAAGATGGCCTCGTCGATCGAGTAGTCGGAGCCGAAGTCGGCGGCGTGACGCTCAACGATGGCCTTGCGGACGTCGGCGATGCCGGGCACGACGGTGTAGCGCGTGAAATTGGCCTGTATGGCCGCGATGGCGGCGTCCTTGATGTGCTGCGGCGTGGGGAAGTGCGGTTCGCCGGCGCCGAAGTCGATCAGATGAGCGCCCTGGGCGCGCAGTTTGGTGGCTTCGGCGGCGACGGCCATGGTGGCGGAGACTTCAATACGACCGATGCGGTCGGCAAAAACTTTAGCGGGAGCGGATACGGACATAATGCTTTCAGTGTACCGATTTCGCCGTGCGGCGGCCAGTTTCGGCGGGGATTTTTGTGGTGGATTGCGGCAGTATGATACGGCGGCAACGGGTGCGTGGTTGCTGAGTTTCGGGGGAAGCGTGGCGGCCGGTCGGCGGCAGCGTTTCCGGGTGAAAAATCGCGTGTAAGACACGGATGACATTTGTAGCACGCATGTCTTACCGCTGTCTTACATGTCTTACATTCGTCCTGCGCGGGTATTCCATTTGCCGAACGCGCGTCGCACATCTGTCGGACGCGCGAAGACGCGGAGGACAATGGAAGCCGGGAGATCGATGCGTTTTTTCGCGCTCAGAGAGAGGATTGTTTTGCCTGGCGGCGCAGACGCTTGAGGACGTTGGCGGGAACGAGGCCGGTGATGTCTCCGCCGAAGCTGAAGACCTCCTTGACCATGCGCGAGCTGACGAAGGAGTAGCGTCCGGCGGGCTGGAGGAAGACGGTCTCGACCTCGGGCGCGAGGCGGCGGTTCATGAGCGCCATCTGGAACTCGTACTCGTAGTCGCTGATGGCGCGGATGCCGCGCAGGACGGCGGTGGCCTGTTTCTGGCGTGCGAAGTCAACCATGAGGCCGTCGAAGGTTTCAACGGCGACATTGTCGAGCTGGCGGGTGGCCTCGCGCATCATCTCGACGCGCTCGTTGACGGTGAAGAGCGGGTTCTTGATGGGGTTGTTGAGGATGGCGACGGTGAGGTGCTCGAAGAGTTTCACGCCGCGCGCAATCAGGTCGAGGTGGCCGTTGGTGGGCGGGTCAAAGGTTCCGGGATAGATGGCGCGCACGCCCATGATTCGGCCCTCCTGCCGAGGCTTATTGTAGTCGATGCACCAGTCGCCGGACGGAGTTTGCCGACGTGTCCCGCATTTGTCCGACACGAGGGGGCACGGGATGCCGGGTGTGTCTTACACGCCGCCGACAGCTTCGCCGCAGCCGGCATGGCCGCAGCGGGCATCGCCACACCGACCCATCCTCGCGCGCTCAGAAGCGCAGATCGGGCGGCGTGGGCGGTGCGGGCGGAGTGGGCGGCTGCGGCGGCGCGGGCGGAGTGTTGCCGGGTTGCTGCGGCCCCGTATCGGCTGCGTCCGGTGTGTCTGGTGATGCGGCGTCGAGCAGTTCGACATCAAAGACCAGATCGGCCTGCGGCGGGATCACCGGCGGACGGCCGCGCATGCCGTAGGCAAGCTGCCAGGGGATGAGCAGGCGGCGGATGCCGCCGACGCGCATGCCGACGAGGCCGGTATCCCAGCCCGCGATGACCTGGTGGGCGCCGAGCAGGAACTGGAATGGCTCACCGGAGGGGAACTGCGCGCTGGCGCGGTCGCGCGAGGAGTCGAATTTGGTTCCGTCGGCTGCGAGCCAGCCGGTGTATTGCACGGTGAGCAGCAGGCCGGGCTGAACGGCGGGCCCACTGCCGGGGCGGATCTCCTGGTAGCGCAGGGCGTAGGCGGTCTGGATGGGCGCGGCGACCTGTGGCATGGGCGCTGCCGCCGACGTGGGCGTCTGTGCCGCAGCCGAACGAACGAGGGCAGGGCAGCCGAGCAGAGTGATTGCCAGCGCACAGGCGGCGTGGCGCTTCCATTGCATCGGTTGTTCGGTCATGGTTTCCTTTCGTTTCCGGCCCGCGGTCGTGGGCTGGAGTGAGTGTATTACGGCCGGATTCGGTGAGCGGTGATTTTTTTCTTGGCATTCCCCGCCGCTCACTCTACAGTGAGGAATGCAATCCTATCTTGCTCATAACCTCCAGTTTATAGGCCTCCTCTTTGCTTCTTTATGGGCTGGCGTGTTGAACACGCTGGCGGGTGGCGGATCGTTTCTGACTTTGCCCATTCTTCTTTCCGTCATGCAGGCCCGTGGTTTCAGTTCCGTTTCGGCTCAATCGACGAACATTGTCGCGTTATGGCCGGGGCAGTGGAGTTCGGTTGCCGTCTTTCGGCATGATCTGAAGTCGCACGCGCATCGGATCGTGCCGCTTGCGGTGGCCTCGCTTGCGGGCGGCCTGGTGGGCGCGTGGCTTCTGCTGCTTACCCCGAACCAGCGGTTTCTTCACCTGCTGCCGTGGCTGATGCTGTTTGCGGCGTTCATGTTTTTCATCAGCGATCCGCTGGGGCGGTGGGTGAATCGGCATCGTGCGGCAAGGGTTTCCGAGTTCTGGCTGGTGGCCGGGATTGCGGTGATCAGCGCTTATGTCGGGTATTTTGGAGCGGGCGGCGGATTTCTGGTGATGGCCTGGATCGGCGTCTGCGGCATCACGGAGATGAAGGAGATGATCGCGCTGAAGACGGTCAATGGCCTGGTTTCGATTGGCATTGCCGTGGTCTGGTTTGCCCTCCATGCGCACATCGAGTGGGGCCTGTGCGGGATGATGGCCGTGCTGGCGATGCTGGGCGGGTATCTGGCGGCGCACTCCTCGCGAAGGGTGCATCCGGTGTGGATGCGGAATATCGTTTCGCTGATCGGATTTGTGACGGCGGCCTGGTTTTTCTGGAGAGACTACGCGCACTGAGCCGGGCCTGGGATGGTGGCTGCGTCTCGCCGCTTACACTGAGGGAGATGCATCTTCTTCTGGTGGACAGCGGCCAATGGCTGCAGAGTGTGAACTGGCGGCTGCCGTGGATTGCCGTGGCGGCGTTCATTGCCGGCGCGTTGAATGCCGTGGCCGGCGGTGGATCGTTTCTCAGCTTTCCGGCGATGCTGGCGGTTGGCATCGGCCCGATCCAGGCGAACGCGACCAACACGGTTGCGCTGTGGCCGGGGCAGTTGATGTCGATTGCCGGCTACTGGGAAGAGGTGCGCAAGTATCCGCGCCTTGCGCTCTGGATGGGGATTGCCGGACTGGTCGGCGGCACGGTGGGCGCGGTGGTGCTGCTGCATACTCCGGCGATGACCTTTATGAGATTAGTCCCGTGGCTGCTGCTGATGGCCGCGCTGATCTTCGCCTTCAGCGGTCCGGTGACGCGCTGGCTGCAGCGGCGGGCCGAGGCAAAAAGCCGCGCCGGCAGCAGGGCAAAGCCATATTGGCCTCTGGTGACGATGACGGCCGTGGTCTGTTTTTACATCGGATATTTTGGCGCGGGCGCGGGCTTCCTGATCATCTCGTTGCTTTCCTTGTTCGGCTTTGAAGACCTGAACCAGATGAACGCGATGAAGGTGGTTTCGACGACGATGGCCAACGGGATCGCCTGCCTGCTGTTCGTCTTCAGCGGCAAGGTGGAGTGGCGCTACTGCCTGGCGGCGATGATTACCTGCGGCATTGGCGGTTACGGATCGTCGCGCGTGGCGCAGCGGCTGAATCCGAAGCTGCTGCGCGCAGCCGTCGTGGTGATTGGTTTCACGATGGCGGGATACTTCTTCTGGAAGAGCTACTGAACGCCTTTTCTCAGGATGTCTTCGGCCAGGTAGTTGTGTACCTTGGCTTCGTCGTGGAGCATCTCGTCGTAGGCAAGCTGGAGGAGTTGTGCGTGGCTGTCGCGAAGCTGCTGGCGGATGCTCTGCTGCACACGCGGATCGCTGAGCTGACCCTGTCCGGCGGGCCGACGCTCGATCAGTTCATAGATCGCGTAGCCGACGGTTTTTTTGTTCTTGCCGTCAGTCATGATGATGGGCAGTGTCTCGGTGGTTTCGCCCGCTTTCAGATTGCTGACGGCGGCAAACACATCAGGATGCTGGGTTTTGAGCGGCGTCTCCAGAATGAAGCCGAGGTCGCCGCCATTGCTGCTGGTGGACGGGTCTTCGGAGTAGCTCATCGCCACCGAGGAAAACTCTTCACCACTGTCCAGATGGTTGCGGATCATCTGGATTTTTTTCCTGGCGTCGGCGTCGCTGGTCGCCTTGCTGTTCTGCAGATTGTTCACCTGTCCGCCCGCCTGATCGGTGACGACGATCTCGGCCAGATGATACTGCGGCTCGATCAGGTTGAACTCGCTCTTGTGCTGGTCGTAGTAGCTCTTGATCTCAGCGTCGGTGATGGTGATCTTCGACTCAATTTCCTTGTTGATCAGCTTGTTGCGCGTGAGCGTGCGACGGATGTCTTCCTTGAACTCATCGAGCGTCAGACCTTTTTCCTTGAGCTTGCGGTTGAACTCTTCCTGGGTGTAGGGCGCTTTGTAGTCGGTGAGCTTGGCGTTGACTTCCTCGTCGGTGGCCACGAGATTCAGCCTTGCGGCGCGCTGCTGCAGAATCTCATCGTCGATGAGGCTGTGCAGGATGTTGAGGCGAACGATCTGCACCTGCTCGCTGGAGGGAGTCTGCGTCGTGTCGCCAACGGTCTGCTTGTAGACGCGATCCAGGTCCGCGGCCATGATTCGTTTGCCATTCACAGTGGCCAGCACGTCAGGCGAGTGCGTCTGGTTGCATGCGACAAGAGCGAGTACCGAGCAGGCAGCTGCGAGCGCGAGCGTGCGATGCGCGGTCGATCGAAGACGAATTGCTGGCAACTCATACCCCCAGGGCTGCAAGCGCAGCCGAGGCTGGCGCGTCGGTCGGGCGCGCCAGAGCCTCGTCCTTCAGGATAAACCCGCGCCACGGCCCATCGAAGCGTCAGATTCCGGCTCAGCGTCCGGATGTCTGGCTGGCTGCGCCCTGATCCTGCGGTGCGGGCGTGCCGCTCGGCTCCGGCGGCGGTTGCACTCCGGCAGCGCGCAGCGCGCGGTCGATGACCAGCCAGACCTGTGCCGTCGGCACGGCTCCGTTGATGTGTTCGCCGTCGATGAACAGCGACGGCGTTCCATCGACGCCGAGCGAGTCGGCCTCGTGCATCGATTGGCGAATCGTGGTCTCATCCTGCTTGGCGATGCACGCGTCGAGCGTTGTAGCGTTCAGCCCGTAGGGCTTGACCTGATCGTCGGCGATGCGGTCCAGCGTGGCGTAGCTCTTCTGCAGATTGTGCTCGGTGCCGGTCACCTCGTCTCCGTGCGCGTGAAGGTAGTCGACGTAATTCCAGTAGGCTTTGCCGTTCTGCGCGGCGATGCAGTTGGCATCGACGGCCGCGTGCATGGCCCAGGGATGAATCTCGACCAGCGGATCATCCTTGTAGACAAAGCGGACGAGGCCGCCGTAGTGGTTGAGCGTGTCGGGAAAGAGTTCGCGGTGCATGGCCGCGCAGAACGGGCACTCCAGATCGTCAAAGCTGATCACGGTGACCTTTGCGTCGGGATTGCCGCGAATCGGTCGACCCGTGATCGGAATGTTGCGCGAAGGCATTCCGGCCAGATCAAATGTATCCAGGCGGGCGAGCGTCTTGTTGTCCGTCGAGATGAGGAAGTTGGTCGAGGTGGTTCGCCCGTTGCGCCCCAGCGTGACCTGAAGCGTGTCATAGCCGGGAATCTTGCTCGGCGTGCGCGGTCCGAGGGTGATCTCGTAGTCGGGCGGCACGTTGAACTGAGAGCGGACCAGAACTTCAATGCTGCGCGCGAGCGCCGGATCCTGAATCGTCGTCGGAGCGGAGTTCTGAGCCTTGCAGCCGACGGAGGCCGCGGAGAGAGCGAGCAGAGCGAAAAACACAAGACGAGTGGGGTTGAGACGCAAAATGACCTGCCTTCCTGCCTTTAGTCTACGGTATCCACGGCTCAGGCGGCTTGCTGGCGTGATTTTTCAGTTTGCAAACGAATGGAGGCGATGTACTCTTGCCGCATGCCTGAGAATCGTAAATCTTCGTTTGTCCTGCGTTGCGCACTGCCGCTGCGCGTGGGTTCGGCCTTGCTGGCGGTCTGCGCCACCGTGGCTGCGCATGGCGCGACGCGCCCGATCACGCTTGACGACCTGTCCCGGATTGGCCGCGTCAGTAATCCGGTGATCTCGCCGGATGGCAAATGGGTGCTCTATTCGGTGAGCCGCATGGACCCGAAGGAGGACAAGAATCACTCCGAATTGTGGATGGTGCCGTGGGATGGCGGCTCGGCGGTGCAGATGACCTCTGGCCTGCTTCCTGCCGGGCATCCGGAGTTCAGCCCGGATGGGAAGTACATCAGCTTTCTGTCTTCTCGCGCAGGCAAGACGAAGGGCGCGCAGGTGTGGGTGATGAACCGCATGGGCGGCGAGCCGGAGCAGTTGACTGCGATTACCGACCAGCAACTGGACGGCTACGAGTGGTCGCCGGACTCGAAGCGGCTGCTGCTCACGCTGGAGCCGAAGGACCGTCCCGACGCCAAACCCGACGCGAAGGGCGACAAGCCGGAAAAGCCGCTGCCAATCGTCATTGACCGCTACCACTTCAAGGAGGATGTCGAGGGCTATCTGCGCGACGATGAGCATCAGGCGCTCTATCTCGACGATCTGGCGACGGGCAAGGTGGCCAAGCTGACGACCGACCACGGCGTCGACGAGCGCGGGGCATCCTGGTCGCCCGATGGAACCATGATCGCCTTCACCAGCAACCATGACCCCGATCCGGATCGCACCTACAACACCGATGTCTTCGTGGTCGCGGCGCAGCCCGGATCGACGGCGAAGAAGCTGACGACCTGGCCCGGCCCGGATGGCGGCTATGGCGGACTCGCCTGGTCGCCGGATGGAAAGTCGATTGCCTATACGCAGGGCGCGGAGGCGCGGCTCGCACTCTATAGCCAGGCGCGGCCCGCCGTGGTCACGCTCGATGGCAAGGTCACCTATCCTGCCTCGGGCCTGGACCGCGCCGCACGCCAGCCCTGCTACACCAGCGATGGCAAGCTGATCTATCTGATCACCGACGATCGCGCCGAGTATCCGGCCGTCGTCGAGCAGAATGGCCCAGGCGCGCAGCGGCTGCTGCCGGGCGAAACGGTGACGATGGCGATGACCTGCAAGGCGGGCAGGATCGCCGTAATCCACACCGACGACG
Organism: Acidobacteriota bacterium; assembly: GCA_021846275.1. Taxonomy (GTDB): domain Bacteria; phylum Acidobacteriota; class Terriglobia; order Terriglobales; family Acidobacteriaceae; genus Acidicapsa. The sequence continues at coordinate 2,105 of JAJZBZ010000009.1, read as the reverse complement.
CGCATCCGGGCGAGGTCTTCGCGCTCGAAGGCGCGAGCCTGCGCCAGTTGACGCACGTGAACGACAGCCTGATGGCCGAACTGCAACTGGCTCCGACCGAAGACCTGACCTCGCACAGCAAGGATGGCACCGAGGTGCACGGGCTGATTACGCATCCGCTCGGATGGCAGGCGGGACAAAAATCGCCGACGATTCTCTTCATCCACGGAGGACCGAACGGGCAGGATCAGCACGCCTTCGACTTCATGCGCCAGTGGTTCGCGGCCAACGGCTTTGCAGAGCTGAATGTGAACTATCGCGGCAGCGCCGGGCGCGGGCAGGATTACGCCAAGGCGATTGCCGGTGACTGGGGACATCTGGAGGTGATGGACCTGCTCGGCGCGGTGGACGAGGCTGTGGCGCATGCGGGCGCGGATGCGGATCATCTGGGAGTTGGCGGCTGGAGCTACGGCGGCATCCTGACCGATTACACCTCGGCTTCGACGGATCGATTCAAGGCCGCCATCAGCGGCGCGGGCATGGCCATGCCGTTCTCGTTCTTTGGCGTCGATGAGTACATCCTCCAGTACCACTACGAGCTGGGCGATCCGTGGAAGGCGCGCGATCTCTATATCAAGCTGAGCTATCCGCTGCTGGAGGCCGACAAGCGCATCCACACGCCCACGATGTACATGGGCGGAACGCGCGATTTCAACGTGCCCCTCGTCGGCGGCGAACAGATGTACCAGACGCTTCAGGAGCTGCATATTCCGACCGAGTTGGTCGTCTATCCGGATCAGTTCCACGGCTTCACCCGTCCCAGCTTCATCATCGATCGCTACAAGCGTTGGCTGGCCTGGTACACGCACTACGTCAAGGGCGCAAGCTCGCCCGCGACGCTGCCGGCGATCATTCCGACAGGCTACGAAGGCAAGTGACCGGCAGGCAGACTGTGCGCGCACTGTGCTGGTCTTCGCTCAGTCCGGCTGCGCCGGCCCTGGCGGCTAGAATGGAAGCATGGAGCTTGTCCAGATTGAACCGGCGCGCCGTGTGGCCGCTCCCAAGCCGGAGTGGCTGCGCGCGCCCGCGCCGATGGGCGAGAACTACCACAGCCTGAAGCGTCTGGCGCGCTCGCTGGGGTTGCACACGGTCTGCGAGAGCGCGCACTGCCCGAATATCGGCGAGTGCTGGCAACACAGGACGGCGACCTTCATGATGCTCGGCAACCTGTGTACGCGGCGCTGCGGATTCTGCGCCGTGCCCAAGGGCAAGCCGGAGCCGCTCGACTGGGACGAGCCGCGTCGCGTGGCCGAGGCCGTGGCGCAGCTTGGCCTGCGCCACGCGGTAATTACCAGCGTGAATCGCGATGACGATCTGATGGGCGGCGCGCGAATGTTTGCCCGCGTGATCGAGGAGATTCGCCGCGCCGCGCCCGGCTGCCGCGTCGAGGTGCTGATTCCGGATTTTCAAGGCGATGAGGCGGCGATTCGCACCGTGGTCGAGGCACAGCCCGAGGTGCTCAATCACAACACGGAATCCGTCCCGCGGCTCTATCGCGTCGTGCGCTCCGGCGCGCGCTACGAGCGTACGCTGCGGCTGCTGGAGTACGCGAAGGAGGTAAACCCGGCGGGCGTAACGAAGTCCGGCGTGATGGTCGGACTGGGCGAGGAGACGCGCGAACTGCTGGCGGTCTTTCGCGATCTCGCCGCAGTCGGCTGCGACATCCTCACCGTCGGTCAGTATCTCCGACCCTCCCGCGACCACCTGCCGATGAAGCGGATTTACACCCCTGCCGAGTTCGCCGATCTCAAGTCCGAAGCCATGGCGATGGGCTTCCGCCACGTCGAGTCCGGTCCGCTCGTCCGGTCCAGCTATCACGCACACGAACAGGCTGCTTCGACGGCTTCTGTCAGATATTAGAGCGTGTTTCATAAGAACTTATCCGTGAATAGTGCTCGTCTGCCTCCGGCAGATCAAAGCGGCCGCCAAGGAGAGTAGAGCCATGTAGCTGGCTTCTGTTTTCTCGAAACTGACCAGCAGTTTGCGAAAGCGGTTCAGCCAGGAATGGGTTCGCTCCACGACCCAGCGCCGGGCTTTGTATCCAGGCTTGCGCTTCCTGGCTTCGC
>JAJZBZ010000004.1 GCA_021846275.1 Acidobacteriota bacterium | reverse complement strand
AGGCGCTTGACGTAGTGCTGGTCAAAGACGGCGGGCATGGGCTTGATGGTTTCGAGGTAGGGCTTGAGCGCGGCGAGGGTCTCGTTGTCGAGCACTTTGGCGTGCGCGGCGGCCTCGTAGACGTTGTCCTCGAAGATGTCCCAGCCGGTGAAGACCATGTCGTCGAGCGAGGCGAGGGGAACGAAGTCGCGGATGAGCGGAGTATTGCCGTCGGTGCGCTTGCCAAGGCGGATGGTGCCCATCTGTGTGAGCGAGCCGATGGGTTTGGCGAGTCCGCGGCGAACGGCTTCGACGCCCGCGATGAAAGTGGTGGCGACGGCTCCGAGGCCGACGACCATGACGCCAAGTTTGCCGGTGGCCGGAGCGATGGCGGTCTTCTGGCCGCTTTGCTGTGGTGAAGACATGGTGAGTGTTCCCTTCCCTTCTGAATCAGTTGCGGAGCAGCAGAGCCGATTCCGCAGAGGTTGACCGCGAGCGCTGATGGTTCCGGGTCAGCACGATGGCGCGCGGGAGTTGCGAATGCGTCAGGCCGCTGGGGCGCTTTTTGCGCGCCTCCAGTGGGTCCAGACAAACCAGAAAACTGCGGCGACGAGCGCCATCTCCACGACGAGGTGGAAGCGGTGAAATGCTGCCTGAAAAGCAGGGTCTGAGTTCCAGCGGTCGCCAAGCTGCTTGCCGACGTAAGCGAGGGCGAAGCACCAGGGCCAGGAGCCAAGAAAGGTGTACAGGTGAAAGCGTCGCTGGGGCATGCGGGCGATGCCGGCCGGGAGCGCGATGAAGGTGCGCACGACGGGAAGCAGGCGACCGAGGAGGACGGTGATTGATCCCCAGCGCTCGAAGTAGTCAGTCATGCGGTCCAGATCGTGATGGCTGAGGAAGACCCACTGGCCGTAGCGCAGGACGAGCGGACGACCGCCGACGGCGCCGATCCAGTAAGCAAGAACTGAGCCGAGATTGCAGCCGATGGCCGCGGCCGTGGCGACGAGCGCGAGGCCGACAAGCGCGTGGCCCGCGCCGAAGCGCGAGGTGGCGACGAGATAACCAGCGAAGGGCAGGATGACTTCCGACGGGAGCGGAATGCAGGCGGATTCAATGGCCATGAGCAGCGCAACGCCTGCGTAGCCAGTGACGGAGATCGTCGCAACGACGAGATGCACCAGACTGGCGAGAATCTGTTCGGACACAATACACTCAGTATAAAGGTTGGACCACGGCGCGAGGCGCTGTGGATGGCCGGGAATTGGGACGAATCGATTGTCCAGGTTTCGGCTGGAGAGGAAAAGATTGTGCCGGAGAATCCGCCTGTACCGCTGACACTGGAAGGCGCGAGCATGCTGCATCAGATGTATCGCATGAACTGGAAGGCGTGGCGCGGGCTGAGCGAAGCGGAGCGGATGAGGATTGGCGCGGCGGCCGTGGCGGGACTGAAGAAGCTGGCCGAGCCGCAGCACAAGGGCGACGCGACGGTGCTCTATTCGATGCTCGGACACAAGGGCGACCTGATGTTCCTGCATCTGCGGCACTCGGTGGAGGAGTTGAACCGGGTGGAGCTGGCGCTGGCGCAGATGGAGTTTTTTGATTTTCTGGATCTGCGGCACTCGTATCTTTCGGTGGTGGAGCTGGGGCTGTATGAGTCGTCGGCGAAGACCTATAGCGCGCTGACGGCGCAGGGCGTGGCACCGTTTACACCGGAGTGGACAAAGTCGATTGAAGAGACGCGGGCGCGGCAGGCGCATGCGATGGCGGCGCGGCTGTATCCGGCGATTCCGGAGACGAAGTATGTCTGCTTCTACCCGATGGATCGCAGGCGCGGCGAAGAGCTGAACTGGTACTGCGAGACGATGGCCGACCGGCAGCGGATGATGCACGAGCACGGGATGATCGGGCGACGCTATGCCGACGAGGTGAAGCAGATTATCTCCGGGTCGATTGGACTGGACGACTGGGAGTGGGGCGTGGACCTGTTTGCGCAGGATCCGGTGGTCTTCAAGAAGCTGATCTACGAGATGCGTTTCGACGAGGTGAGCGCGAAGTATGGGCTGTTTGGCGCGTTCTTTGTGGGCGTGCATCTGCCGCTGGAGAAGCTGGGCAACTGGCTGGGCGGAACGCTGTGAAAACGGCTGCGAAGGCCGCTGGAAAACCAGCAAAGGCAGCGGCAAAAGCTGGCGCAAAAGCAGCGGGGAAGACCGCAGGGAAATCCGGCTCGACGAAAGCGACAAAAACTAAATCCGCCGAGCGCGTCACGGAGATTCTGCGGCTGCTGCATGAGCGGTATGGCGAGGCACAGTGCGCGCTGGATCATCGCTCGCCGTGGGAGTTGCTGGTGGCGACGATTCTTTCGGCGCAGTGTACGGATGTGCGCGTGAACATGGTGACGCCGCAACTGTTTGCAGCATACCCGACGCCGGAGGCGATGGCGGCGGCACCGATTGAAGCGCTGGAGCGGCTGATTCGCACGACGGGTTTCTATCACAACAAGGCGAAGTCGATTCAGGGCGCGGGGCGCGTTATCAGCGAGCAGTTTGGCGGGCGGGTTCCGCAGACGATGGCCGAGCTGCTGACCGTTCCGGGCGCGGCGCGGAAGACGGCCAGCGTGGTGCTGGGCGTGGCCTTTGGCAAGGCGGAGGGTGTGGTGGTCGATACGCACGTTTTTCGCATTGCGCGAAGGCTGGGACTGGCGAAGGGCGATACGCCGCAGAAGGTGGAGCGGGAGCTGATGCGGGTGATTCCGCGCGAGCGCTGGATCGGGTTTTCGCACGAGGTAATCCACCACGGGCGCGCAGTGTGCGTGGCGCGGAAGCCGAGGTGCGCGGAGTGCCATTTGGAGAAGCTCTGCTGGGCGAAGGACAAGACCTGCCATTCGGCAGGACGGTAAATTCCCCTGCAACTCTTCACTCCGAGCTTGCGGCGTTTGCACGGAGTGAGCGGACCGCGGCGACGAGCGAGAGGATGTCGGCGGTGGCGGCTTCGGCGGCGGGTGGCCAGTTGTGTTCGCGGAGCGTGGCCGAGGTGATGGGTCCGATGGAGATGGCCGCGACGCGGGGCAGCGGGAATGGCAATGCGGCGGCGCGGGCGAGCGCGGCGAGGTGTGTGACGCTGGACGAACTGGTGAAGGTTGCGGCGTCGATTCCCTGCTCCAGCGCGCGAGCGAGGAGCGGGATGGAAGCGTCGGGGATGAGATTGCGGTAGGCCTCGGCGATCATCAGATTGGCTCCGGCAGCGCGGAGGGTTTCCGGCAGAATGTCGCGGGCTACTGCAGCGCGAACGAGCAGGACGCGGCTGCCGGAGACACGAGGCGCAAGTGCGGCGGCGAGGGATTCTGCGACGGCCTGTTCGGGTACGAGCGTGACGGCGAAACCGGCATCGCGGGCGGCATCGGCGGTGGCGCGACCGATGACGGCTACGGATGGAGTCTGGCCGACGGCGGCGGACGGGGATTGGCTGGCTGCGGGCGGGCCAGGATCGGGCGCGGAGCCACCGAGCGGGGCCAAGCCGAGCGCGGCGGAGCGCGCAACGAACGCGCGGACGGCGTTGGCGCTGGTGAAGATGATCCAGTCGAAGCCGCCCTCCGCGGAAGCCCGGTCTCCGCTCGCACCTTGTGCGGAGTGGAGTATTTGCAGCGCGGCGTCGAGCGAGGTGTAGTTTTCCGGCGGCGCGATTTCGAGGGCGGGAATTTCGACGGGAACTGCGCCGAGAGCGCGGAGTGCGCGGCTGAGTTCGGCGGCCTGATGGGGCGCGCGCGTGACGAGGACGCGAAGACCGTCGAGCGGGGCGCTCACGGCTGCGCCGCTCCGGCTTTTTCGGCGCTGGATGTTTCTGCGCTGGCCTTTTCCTGACTCGAATTTTCGGCGCGGGCGAGCAGTTCGGCTGCGCCCTGATCGAGGAGCTGACGTGCGACGGACTGGCCCAGAGCGATCGGGTCAGGAGCAGCAGAATCAGGCACGGAGGAATCGTGCGTGAGCGTGCGCTCCGCACGAAGCAGCGGCTGGCCGCTGGGGTCGGCGACGACGGCGAGTATCTGCCAGTCCGAGCAGGAGTTGGCGAAGTGATTTGCTGACGCCACGCTGCGGCAGTGGACGCCGACGGGAACCTGGCAGCCGCCGCCGAGCGCGGCAAGCGCGGCGCGTTCGGCGGTGACGGCGAAGCGCGTAGCGGGATCATCGAGGAAGCGAAGCGCGGCCAGCGTGGCGCGGTCGTCTTCGCGGGCTTCGAGGCCGAGCGCGCCCTGTCCGGCGGAGGGACAGATCTGTTCCGGCGCGATGCGCTCACGGAGCCATTCGGTTTTTTCCAGACGATCAAGACCGGCAGCGGCGAGCAGGATGGCATCGACCTGACCGTCGGCGAGTTTGCGCAGGCGCGTGTCCACATTGCCACGGAATTCGACGGCTTTGATATCCGGGCGTAGCGCGAGCAACTGAGCGCGGCGGCGCAGGCTGCTGGTGCCGAGGCGCGCGCCCGTGGGCAGCGCAGCCAACGACGAATGTTGAACGGAGACGAGCACGTCGCGGGGATCGACACGCGCGGGCGTGGCGGCGAGGACGAAACCAGCGGGCAGCGTGGTGGGCAGATCCTTGAGGCTGTGGACGGCGAGGTCGATGCGGCCCGCAGCGAGCGCCTCTTCGATTTCGAGCGTGAACATGCCTTTGGTGCCGACCTCGGCGAAGGTGACTTCCTGCAGACGGTCGCCGGTGGTGCGGATGACTTCGATGGCGACCTCGTGACCGGCGTGGCGCAGCAAGTCTGCGATGTGGTGGGCCTGCCAGAGAGCGAGCTGGGAGCCGCGCGTGCCGATGCGGATCATGAACGGCCTCGCGTGGGCGTGGAGGCGAATTCGGCGGCGGAGTCTTCGTCTTTTCTGTCGGCTGGCACTACGGCTGAGTGTGTTTCCGGTTGCATTTCCGGCAGCACCTCCGGCTTTGTATCTGGCTGCGTTTCGAGTTCGTGCAACGACCACTCGGCACGGATGGCGGCGATGCGCTCGCTATCGTTGGCGCGCGCGGCCTGCTTGAGCGCGAGCAGAGTGGGATGGAGAAGTTTGTTGACCATGGAGCGGCAGAGCGCGTCGATGGCGGAGGATTGCTCGGATGTGAGCGAGGCGAGCCGCGCGTGCATGCGGCGCAGTTCGGACTGGCGCAGCTCTTCGGCGCGATGCTGGAGGGCAACAAGGATGGGCGCGATGTCCACGGTGCGCTGGCGCTGCTGGTAGCGATCGACCTCTGCGGCGACGATGGCCTCGGCGTCAGAGGCTTCGCGGGTGCGTTCGGCGAGATGAGCGGCGGCGACGGACTGAAGATCATCGATGTCGTAAAGAAAAATTCCTTCCAGGCGATTGACGGCGGCTTCAACATCGCGCGGTACGGCGATGTCGATGAAGAACATGGGACGGTTGCGGCGCTTGTGAAGGAAGCTCTGCGCGTGGTCGCGGGTGAAGATGGGGTGGGGCGAGCCGGTGGAGGTGATAACGATGTCAGCCTGGCTGGCGGCGTCGTGGAGATGATCCCACGCGACGACGCGCGGGCGCACGGAGCCGACGAGACGTGCGGCGACGGTTTCGGCGCGGGACTGGGTGCGGTTGGTGAGAAGGATGGAACTGGCTCCCTGCGCGACGAGGTGACGCGCGGCGAGTTCGCTCATTTTTCCGGCGCCGACGAGGAAGATGGTTTTGCCGTGGAGCGAGCCGAAGATTTTGCGGGCAAGGTCGACGGCGACCGAGGCGATGGAGACGGTGGTGCTGCCGATCTCGGTTTCGCTGCGGACTTTTTTGGCGGCGGCGAAGGCCGACTGGAGCAGCGGGTCGAGTTCAGTGCCGATGGCGCCGGCTTCGCGCGCGGCGGCAAAGGCGTCCTTGACCTGACCGAGGATCTGAGACTCTCCGATGACCATTGAATCCAGGCTGGAGGCGACGCGGAAGAGATGGCGGACGGCGGCGATCTCGTGAAACTGGTAGAGGTGCGGCGCAAGCTCGGCGGAGTCGATGGCGAACTGGTCAGCGAAGAACCCGTCGAGACGCGCATCGGCGGATTCAGCAGCGGCGAGAATCTCCACACGGTTGCAGGTGGAGAGGATCATGGCTTCGCGGATGCCGGACAGAGAGCAGAGATGGCGTGTGAGTTCCACGAGGCGCTCGCGTGGGATGGCGAGGCGCTCGCGCAGTTCGATGGGTGCCGTTTTGTGGTTGATGCCGAGCAGGATGAGATTCATGGCACGAGGAACCTGTGAACCTGGCTGAACTGATTGGCGGCCCAGACGAGCATCATGACTAGGAAGACGCCGCTCGATAGAAATGCCGCTTTGCGACCGCGCCATCCGTTGCTGCGGCGGATGTAGAGCAGTGCGACATAGAGCGCCCACATGGCGAAGGACAACAGAACCTTGGGATCGAAAAAGTAGGCTGGACCGACGCTTTCCTGAGCCAGCAGCGAGCCGACGAAGAGGCCGAGCGTCATGCAGGGAAAGCCGAAGAGTAGCGTCGCGTGGGCGATGCGCTCAAGAGTGTCGAGCGGCGGGAGCCAGTCCTGAACGATAGTGCGCGAGCGCGAGCCGGAGGTGTGTGCGCGCGCGGAGAAATGCTGCTTGATGTGACGTTCCTGGACGAGGTAGAGGAAGCTTGCGGCCATGCTGAAGGCCAGGCAGGCGTAAGCCGCGAGCAGGAAGCCGATGTGAATGACGAGCCATCCGGTGCGCACGCCGGGCGAGGGAAATGTGTAGCGATTGTCACCGATTGCGGGCACAAAGACGAGCAGAAATGCGGCTGGAAGCGCGAAGACGCTGAAGGAAAATGTGCCGTAGATGAGGCGGATGAGCAGAAAGATGGCGGCGATGAACAGGCCCAGCAGGGACTCGATTTCGCCGTAGCCGACAGGAAGCCAGCGATGAGCAAGACCAAGCATTTCGACGACGGAGACGAAGTGAAAAAGGAAGGCGAGCGCGGCGGCGGGAAGCCAGATGCGGCGCAGGCGCGGGTAGGAGTACAGCACCGCGGGAACAGCCGCGAGGCTGGCAATGGCATACAACACCGCCGCGACTCTGAGCCAGACTAAATCCATGCTGAGATGAGGGTAAACGGCCCTGTCTCAGTATACTGTGACGCCGGTCACGGGCATGGCGCGCGGCATGACCGGAGCCGCGCGTGGAAACAAGCGCGATGAGCGGCGGGCGAACGGCTATCGCTGGAACGCGGGGGCAGTTTAATCTGGACAGCAAGCGTGACACAGACGGCGAAAACACAGCAGACGGCGGAACCGAAGCGCGTGTCGGAAGCAGAGACGCTGACGCCGGCGATGCAGCAGTACATGGCGGCCAAGCGAGAGCATCCGGACGCGCTGGTGTTTTTTCGCATGGGCGATTTTTACGAGCTGTTCTATGAGGACGCGATCACGGCGAGCCGCGAGCTGGAGATCACACTGACGGCGCGGGATCGCGAGCGGGCGGTGCCGATGTGTGGCGTGCCGCATCACGCGGCGGAGGTGTATCGGACGCGCCTGTTGCGCAAGGGATACAAGGTGGCCGTCTGCGAGCAGATGGAAGACCCAAAGCTCACAAAAAAACTGGTGCGGCGCGAGGTGACACGCGTGTATACGCCGGGAACGGCTCTGGATGCGACGCTCGAGCAGGGGCGGAACAATTATCTGGCTGCGATGAAGTGGACGCGCGACGAGGCGGCGCTGGCGCTGCTGGATCTGTCGACGGGCGAGTTTGTTGCGATGGAGCAGACAGGCGCGGGCGCTCAGGCGGCGATGCTCGAAGAGATGCAGAAGGCGCAGCCGAGCGAGATTCTGCTGGAAGCCGAGATGGCGACGGATTTGCCGGTCGAAGTGACTGCGGAACTGAATGCCGCGCTTGAGACCGCTCTGGACTCGACGGTGACGCGGACGCGAGTGGAAGCGTGGGTATGGGAGGCGGACCACGCGCGCGCGCTGTTATTGCGGCAGCTTGGCGTGCAGTCGCTGGAGGGGTTTGGACTGAGCGGGCACAGGGCTGCGACTTCGGCGGCGGGCGCGATTGTGCATTATGTGCAGAAGACGCAGAAGATGGATGCGGTGCCGCTGGATGCGCTGCGGTTTGTGGAGCGTGCGAGCGGGTTGCAGATGGACGCGGGGACGGTGCGCAATCTGGAGTTGGTGGAGCCGCTGATCTCCGGGCAGGACCAGAAGACGACGCTGTGGCGGACGCTGGACCAGTGTGTGACGGCAATGGGCAAGCGGCTGTTGCGGGCGACGATCCTCCGACCGCTCTCGGAGCCGACGGCGATTGAGGCTCGGTATGAGGCCGTGGAGGAAGCGACGCGTGATTTGATCCGGCGCGAGACACTGCGCGAGACGATGCGCGGCGTGCAGGACCTGGAGCGGCTGCTGGCGCGTGTGGCGCTGGACAGCGCGGGGCCGCGTGATCTGGCGGCAATGGCAGCGAGCGCGCGGCATTTGCCGGAGATGCTGCGGCAGATGGAGGGTTGGACGGCGCGGCTGTGGAAGCATCTGGTGGCGCGGCTCGATCCGCTGGAGGATCTGGTGGCGGTGATCGAACGAACGCTGGTGGCTGAGCCGCCGCTGACGCTGGCCGATGGCGGAGCGATTGCCGAGGGTGTGGATGCGGAGCTGGATCGGCTGCGCGGGCTGAGCCGCGACGGGCGGCAGGCGATTGCGGCGATTGAGGCGCGGGAGCGCGAGCGGACAGGGATCGGCTCGCTGAAGGTTCGCTACAACGGAATCTTCGGCTACTACATCGAGATCAGCAAGAGCAATCTGATGCTGGCTCCGGCGGATTATGAGCGGAAGCAGACACTGGTGAATGCGGAGCGATTTACGACGCCGGAGCTAAAGACGTATGAGCGCGAGGTGCTGAGCGCGCAGGAGCGATCGGTCGAGATGGAGCGCCGAATTTTTGCGGTCGTGCGCCAGACGGTGGTTGAGAATGCAGTTCGGATTCGCCGTAGCGCGGCGGCCGTGGCGGAAGCCGACCTGCTGGCGTGCTTTGCGCAGAGCGCGAGTGAGCGCGGATACGCAAGGCCGCAGTTGAGCGAGGAGATCGTGCTGGAGGCGCGAGCGAGCCGTCATCCGGTGATCGAGCAGGCGATGCACTCAGGCGGCGTGGAACGGTTCATTGCGAACGATCTTTATCTGCACGCTGACGGGCCGTGCCTGCTGTTGATTACGGGGCCAAATATGGGCGGAAAGAGCACATATCTGCGGCAGGCGGCGATGCTGGTGCTGATGGCGCAGATGGGAAGTTTTGTGCCGGCTGAGGCGATGCGATATGGGCTGGCAGACAGGATTTTTACGCGCATCGGAGCAAGCGACAACGTGGCGCGCGGGCGCTCGACCTTCATGGTGGAGATGACGGAGACGGCGACGATCCTGAATACGGCCTCGCGACGGTCGCTGATCCTGATGGACGAGATGGGGCGCGGAACGGCGACCTTTGACGGGCTGTCGCTGGCGTGGGCGGCGGTGGAGTTTCTGCATGCGGAGATTGGCGCGCGGACGCTGTTTGCCACGCACTATCACGAGCTGACGATGCTGGCCGAGAAGCTGGAACGGGCGCAGAATCTGCGCGTGGCGGTGAAGGAATCGGCGGGGCGGATTACGTTTCTGCACTCGATTGAGTTGGGCGCGGCATCGAAGAGCTATGGAATCGAAGTGGCACGGCTGGCGGGTCTGCCGCGCGCGGTGCTGGAACGGGCGCGACACGTATTGCGGCAGCATGAGCGGCAGGAGCGACGCAGCGTCGAGGCCGAAGAGACGGCTGCCGTGCAGATGACGATGTTCACGCCGCTTTCGCAGCGGATTGTGGACCGGATTCGCGCGACGGAGATCAATGCGCTGACGCCGCTGCAGGCGCTGAACCTGCTGGAGGAGCTGAAGCAGGAGCTGGAAGAAACGGGCGCGGAGGGGGCAGCGCGATGAAGACGATGAGCCTGCGCGAAGCGGTGGGAAATCTGCTGGTGGTGGGCCTGGAATCAACCGCGCTGAGCGTGATGGAGCGGGCGTGGCTGCGCGTGGTGCGGCCGTCGGGGATCATTCTGTTTCGACGGAATATCGAGGACGCGCGGCAGGCGCGCGCGCTGCTGGAGGACGCGAGCGTGGCCTGCGCGGCGCATGCGATGCGCTGTGTGGACGTGGAGGGCGGGACGGTGGATCGGCTGCGCGATGCGCTGGCGGCGATGCCGGCGGCAGCGGCTGTGGCAAAGCACGGGAGCGCGGCGATGGCGCGCGAGCAGGGACAGCTGACGGCGCGTGCGGTGCGGGCATTTGGGATGAATACGACGCTGGCACCGGTGCTGGATCTGGGACTGCCGGAGTCCAGGGCGATTCTGGGCACGCGCGCGGCGGCGGCGGACGCGGCAGGCGTGACGGCGTATGCGCGGGCGTTTCTGAGCGGGTTGCGCGAGGAGGGCGTGACGGGATGCGGAAAGCATTTTCCGGGACTGGGCGGCGGCACGCTGGACTCGCACAGGCAGATGCCGGAGATTGAGCGAGAGATGGAGCAGTTGCGGGACGGGGATTTGGAGCCGTATCGCGCGCTGCGGCGCGAGTTGCCGATGGTGATGGTGGGTCATGGAGCGTATCCGCGCACGGATGGCGGATCGACGCCGGCTAGCCAGTCACGGTTCTGGATTGAGACGGTGCTGCGCAAACGAATAGGCTACCGCGGGCTGGTGTTTTCTGACGATATGGAGATGGGTGGAGTGCTGGGCGCGCGACCGATGGAGGAAGCGGCGGTGACGGCGGTGCTGGCCGGGATGGACGTGATGGAAATCTGTCACAGCGCGGAACTGATTCTGCGGGCATTTGAGGCGCTGCTGCGCGAGGCGGAGCAGTCGGCGGTCTTTCGCAAGCGGGTGACTACGCGGGCGCGATGCGTGGCGGCGTGGCGCGAACAGCAGTTTGCGCGCGGAGCGGGACCAACGCCGACGGCGAAGGAGCTGGCGCGGCTACGCGCGGCGATTGAGGATTTCAGCCGCCGCGTGGCTGGAGACTCAGCCGTGGAGCGGGAATCATGATCGTGGCGGGCGTGATGAGCGGAACATCGGCGGATGGCGTGGATGTGGCGCTGGTGCGGATTGGCACGCGGGGCAAGGCTGGTCTGGGTCAGGATGGCGCGCAGGTGAAGCTCGTGGCGCATGAGGCGTTTCCGTTTTCGCGCACGCTGCGACAGGCGATTCTGGAGGCTATGAACGCGCGGACGATTGCGACGGCGGAGCTGGCGCGGCTGAGCTGGCGGCTGGGGATTGCCTATGCTGAGGCTGTGGCAGAGACGATGGCTATGCATGGTTGCGCGGCGAAGCTGGTGGGCTGTCACGGGCAGACGCTCTATCACCAGGCGAAGCCGGAGCATTACCTGGAGCGGCGATTCGCCTGCACATGGCAGGCGGGCGAAGTGGCGGTGATGGCCGAGCGGCTGAGGATTCCGGTGGTATCGAATTTTCGTCCGGCAGATGTGGCTGCGGGTGGACAGGGTGCGCCGCTGGTGCCGCTGGCGGATTATCTCTGCTTTCGCCATGCACGGCGCACGCGGGTTTTGCAGAACATCGGCGGGATTGCGAATCTGACGGCGATTCCGGCTGCGGCGCGGCCGGAAGACGTTCTGGCTTTTGATTCGGGCCCGGGAAATATGGTGATTGACGCGCTGATGCAGCGGCTCTTCGGGCGCGCGTATGACCGCGAGGGCAGAATCGCCGCGCGTGGAGCGGTGATCGGCGAGGTGGTGAGCGAAGCGATGCGCGGGCCGTTCTTCGGCAGGCGTCCGCCGAAGAGCGCCGGTCGCGAAGAGTTTGGGCGGGAGTTTGCCGAGAAGTTTCTGGCCGCCTGCAGGCGGCGCAGCCAGCGCGAGGCGGATGCCGTGGCGACGGCGACGGCGCTGACGGCGGAGTCGATTGCGGTGGCGTACAGGCGGTTTGTTTTGCCACGCATGAGCGCTGCGGGATCAGGCGCCACGGGAGCGGGCGTCGATTATGTGGTCTCCGGCGGAGGCGCGCGCAATGCGACGCTGATGCGCATGATCGGCGAGCGGCTGGAGCCGATGGGCGCGCGGCTGACGACGAGCGACGCGATGGGATTTCCGGCAGAGGCCAAGGAAGCGATGGCCTTTGCGCTGCTGGCGTGGCGGACTTGGAACCGCAGGCCGGGAAATCTGCCTGCGGCGACGGGTGCGCGGCGCGCGGTGGTGCTGGGCCAGATCACCGATGTGGTGGCGCATGCGTAGCGGCAGGCGCTTGCGCACAGCCTTCGGCGCGGCGCGACGGAGCGTGCTGCTGACGATGCTGGCGACGATCCTGACTGCGCTGAGCGGATGTCACGCGACGAGGCGCGACACTGGGACGCTGGTCTTTCTGATCGAAAGCAGCCCGAACAGCCTGGATCCGCGCGTGGGGACGGATGCGCAGTCGGAGCGGATCGATCCGCTGCTCTTTGACGGGCTGGTGGAGCGCGATGCGCAGTACCATTTCCAGTCGGCGCTGGCTGCGAGTTGGGAGCAGCCGGACGCACGCACACTCATCTTTCATCTGCGACGCGATGCACGCTTCAGCGACGGGCGATTGCTGACCTCTGCGGATGTGGTGTGGACTTTGGAATCGATGCGACGGGGCGTGATTGTGACGCCGAAGGCGGCGAGCTATGACTCGGTGGCGAGTGTGGACGCGCTCGACGCATGGACGGTGCGGATTGCGCTGAAACAGCCGGATAATTTTCTGCTGGGCAACCTGTCTTCCGCCGCGATGGGGATTGTTCCGGCGGGCAGCGGGATGGGTTTCTGGCGGCATCCGGTGGGCACGGGCGCGTTTCGGCTGGTGAGCCAGGAGATTGACAAGGATGTGGTGCTGGAGCGGAATCCATTTTCCTGGCGACCGGCAGCGCAGAACGCTGTGCAGCGCGTGCGCTTCGAGGTGGTGCCGGATGCGACGACGCGGGCGCTGGAGCTGCGCAAGGGCGCGGCGGACGTGGCGAGCAATTCCCTGCCCTCGGATATGCTGCCGGTGCTCGGGCGCGACCCGAGGCTGGCCATCGACGAGACGGCTGGAACGGAGGTGCAGTATCTGGCCTTCAATCTGACAGACCCGGCGTTGAGCCATCGCGGGGTGCGCGCGGCAATTGCGCATGCGGTGGATCGCAGGCTGATTGTGAAGACGCTGCTGGGTGGCCATGCGCGACTGGCCGAGAGCCTGCTGCCGACGACGCACTGGGCCTTCACGAGCGACGTGAAGCAATATGACTACGATCCGGCGCGGGCGCGGGCGCTGCTGGACGCGGCGGGATATTTGCCGGGGCCGGATGGAGTGCGGCTGCGGCTGACGATGAAGACGAGCACGGACGAAGGGACGCGGCTGCTTGCCGTGGCGTTGCAGCAGCAACTGGCCGGGGTGGGAATTGCACTGGCGATTCGCAGCATGGAGACGGCGACGTTCCTGGCCGATATTTCCCGCGGAGCGTTCCAGATGTATTCACTGCGCTGGGTGGGCGGCAACGAGCAGCCGGATATTTTTTCCTATGCGTTTTCGACGGCGCGAATGCCGCCGCATGGGGCCAATCGCGAGCATTATTCCGACGCCGAAGTGGACCGGCTGCTGGATGAAGCGAGCCGCGTGGACGGCGAAGCGGTGCGGCGAGCGGATTATGTGCGCGTGCAGCGGAAACTGGCCGAGGATCTGCCGGTGGAAAATCTCTGGTATCTGGACTCGATTCTGGTGAGAAACCGGCGCGTGACGGGCGTGAAGCCGAGCGCTTCCGGGGATTATCTCTTCCTGCGGGATGCGAAAATATCCACAAGGGAATGAATGGCTTCAACTTTTTGGGGGACTGCTTCGTCAGTGATGACAGAGGCCCGTGAAGACGCAGGATGAAGCCAACAGCGGATGAGCGTGGGGCGGATGCGAAGCGGAGCCGAGAATCTGGAGTGAACGAGATGTCCAGCAAGGGCAAGAAGATATTTTCCGGTAGAGTTTCGGCGGCGGCGCTGAGCATGGCGCTGCTGAGTTCGGCATTTGCGCTGGCGGCACACGCGGCCAGACCGCATCGCCCGGCGGCGCAGGCGGCGACGACGAATCCGGGGAGGGTGATGGGCGCGATTACGTCGGTCTCCGGCAGCACGATGGAAGTGAAAACGGATCAGGGCGTGAGCTACGCGGTGACGATTCCCGCGGGCGTGAAGCTGCTGCGCGTGGACGCGGGCGCGACGACGCTGGGCAATGCGCAGGCGATCGGCATGAGCGACCTTGGAGTGGGTGATCGCGTGCTGGTGCGGCTGGCGGCGGGCGACGCTTCGCCGTTTGCGGCCAGTTCGGTGATTGATATTCCGCATGCGGCGATTGTGGCGCGGCAGCGCGCCGAGCAGATGGAGTGGCAGGCGCACGGCGTGAGCGGACTGGTGAAGAGCGTGGACGCGGCGACCGGCACGATCGTATTGACGACGGGCGCGGGCAAGATGGCCAAAGAAGTGACGCTCAAGGTGACGCCGACGACGGTGCTGAAGCGATACGCGGGAGACTCGGTCGATTACGCGAAGGCGACGGCGGCTCCGTTTGCGGCGATTCATGCGGGCGATCAGTTGCGGGCGCGATTCGATGCCAATGCAAGCGGTCCGGACAAGGTGGCGCTGGAGGTTGTCTCCGGCAGCTTCCGCAATATCGCCGGACGCATCAGCAACGTGAATGCGAAGGATGGAACGATCACGCTCCGCGATCTGCTGACAAAGAAAAATGTCACCGTGCATATCGGCGCGACCTCGCAGATGAAGCAGTTGACGGCGGATCAGGCGAAGATGATTGCCACGCTAACCAAGGGTCCGGCAGCCGGACACGGAGCGGCACAGGGCGGATGGCAGGGCGCGCCCGGATCAGGAGCGGGACAGGGTGCGATGCGTCCGCAGACGGGTGGAGCAGCGATGGGTGGCGCTCCCCAGGGTGGATATCCGCAGGGTGGTGGCGCGGCGTGGCATCGCCCTGGTGCGGCGGGTGCGGGAATGGGCGCGGCGGCGCATGGCGATCCGCAACAAATTGTAAGGCAGGCGACGGTGATCCAGATCAAGGATCTGCACAAGGGCGATGCCGTGATGCTGGTGGGAACCGCCGGTGAGGAGCAGGTGACGGCGATTACGTTGCTGGCGGGCGTGGAGCCGCTGCTGGAGGCTTCCGCATCGGAACAGAACGCGCTGATGGCGAACTGGAGCATGGGATCCGGAGGCGATCAGACGGATTCGACACAGTGAGTAGTGCGGGGCGGTAAGCGAACAGAAGGCCGTAATCCGAAGATCTGATTACGGTGTGCCAGGCAGGACAAAAGCTGTTTTATTCATACTGACGAGGCAGATGAGCGCGTCGGACAAGAGGGGATTGCGTGTACTCAAAGCTGAGATATTTCCTGATATTGATCCTGTTCGCGGTGGGCGCTGGCGCGGGCCTTACGGCGCAGACTGGCGCGGCAACCAATGGCACCGATTCGAGCGCGACTGCGGCAACCGGAGCGACCGTGCATGGGCAGGTGGCCGACCCGACCGGCGCACTGATTCCGGGCGCCGTGGTGACCGTGAACAACGCCAAGGGCAAGGCGATTGCGACGGCGACAGCGGATGCCAGCGGCAACTACATGATGCACAATGTTCCTCCTGGAACGTATGTGATCATGGTGGCTTCGCCTGGATTTGCACCGTTTGTTTCACCTGTCATCACGCTTGCCGCGGGACAGTCGAAGAAAATCGATGTCTCGATGGCGATTGAGCAGGCGCAGCAAAATGTTGTGGTGACCGACGACACTCCAACGGTGAGCACCGAGGCGTCAAGCAACGCCAACAGCGTGATCATTACGGGCAAGGATATCGATGCGTTGTCCGATGATCCGACGGAGTTGCAGAATGAACTGTCCGCGCTGGCCGGGCCGTCGGCGGGGCCGAACGGCGGGCAGATTTACATTGATGGATTCGCCGGCGGACAGCTTCCACCGAAGTCTTCCATCCGCGAGATTCGCGTGAACCAGAATCCGTTTTCGGCGGAATATGACAGGCTGGGCTACGGACGCATCGAGATTCTGACCAAGCCGGGCACGGATCAGCTGCACGGACAGTTTTTCATCCAGGGAAACCCGAGCCAGTTCAACACGGCTGACCCGCTGATTACGACACCGATTCCGTCCTACTACAGCTACCAATACAACGGCACGCTGAGCGGATCGATCAAAAAGAATACTTCGTTTTTCGTATCCGGCGAGCACCGCAACATCAACAACCTGAGCGCGTATGACGCACCGTGTTCTGCGACCGGCGACTGCTCGGTGGGCGTGAGCGGCACGATCAACAATCCGCATGTGCGCACGAACGTGACGGCGCGGATTGACCGGCAGTTTGGCGCGAAGAACACACTGACGGCGCGGTATCAGTACTACCACAACAACATTCAGGGCAATCTGAGCGCGACGCAGTTGCCGACGCTGGCATTCGAGACCGCTGCGAACTTCAATCAGATTCAGATCGGCGACACGGAGGTGATCAACGATCACTTTGTGAACGAGACACGGTTTGAGTACAACCGCTCCATCACGACGGAGACGCCGGTCAGCACGGCTCCGGACATCATCGTGCAGCAGGGCGGATTCTCCACCGGCGGCTCGGCGCAGGGAGCCAGCCACGACCACTTTGACCAGCTCGAGATGCAGAATATCTCCACGCTTTCACTGGGTGCGCATGCTATCAAGTTTGGATTCCGGGCGCGGGATTTCCGCGATGCGAACAACTCGAACGCGGGATTCAATGGCAGTTTCTATTTTGCGCAGAACTCAAATTTCTCCACAGCGGAACAGGCTCCGGCAACAGCCTCGCCGATCCAGCTCACCTACTCCAACGGCAATCAGAATGCGCTGGCGAATGTCTTCGACGGCGCGCTGTGGGCCTCCGACGACTGGCGCGTGAACGCGCGGCTCACGCTCTCCGGCGGCGTGCGCTGGGAGGCGCAGAACCATGTGGCGGACCACAACGACTGGTCGCCGCGCGTCTCGATGGCCTGGGCGCTGGACGGGAAAAACGGCAAGCCCTCGAAGACCGTGCTGCGTCTCGGCTACGGCATCTTCTATGACCGATTCACGATTGAGAGCCTGCTGGGCATCAACCGCTCACTGTTGCAGCAGCAGTACACCGTGCTGAACGACAGCGCGGCGAAGCAAGCGGAGCTGGCCAACTGCTTTGCGCAAAGCCAGACGAATTTCAATTCGACGGCCTGCAACATTGGCCAGGCAAAGACGCGCACCATTGACCAGGTGACGCCGAACTATCACTCACCCTATGCGCAGCAGTTCGCAGGCAGCATCGAGCGGCAGCTCACCAAGGGCATGACCGGGACGGTCACCTATCTGCACACGACTGGCGATCACCAGTTGGTCGAGATCAATGCGAACGCGCCTTATGTACCCACCTATCAGGCATCGCTGGGCAATATCTACCAATACCTTAGCGAGGGTTTTTTCAAGGAAGATCAGGTGATTCTGAATACGCGGGCGCAGATCAATCCCCGTCTGGGTTTCTTCGGCTTCTATACGGTAAGCGTGGCGGATACGGACGGAGCGGCGACCGACACGGTGACCACGAACGCGATCTCGCCGGTGTCGAACTCGCTGAACCTGCATCAGGATTATGGTCGCGCCGCATTTGTTTCGCGCAATACTGTCTTTGTGATTGGCAATTACCTGGGGCCGTGGGGAATTCGCTTCAATCCCTTCCTGCTGGCGCGATCCGGCCATCCATTCGACATCACACTGCCCAACGATCCGTATGGCGACACGTTCCTGATCCATCGCCCTGGCGTTGCTCAGGCATCGCTCTGCACGCCGGATTCAACGCGCTACAAGCAGACGACGTACGGATGCCTCGATACGGAGCCGACACTTTCGCCGGGTGAGCCTTTGATCCAGAACAACCTGGGGAACGGCCCGGCGGCGGTGGCCTTCAACCTGCGCATCAGCCGCGAGTTTGCTGTTGGGCCAAAACCCACGAGCGCGGCGCACTTCGGATTTGGCGGCGGGCCGCGGCGTGGCGGCGGCGGTCCTGGCGGCGGCTTTGGCGGAGGCGGATTCTCCAGCCCTGGCGGACCGGGAATCTTTGGCGGACCACAGGTGGATAAAAAATACCATATCAACTTCAGCGTTCAGGCCCTGAACCTCTTCAACAACCACGATTACGGAACGCCGAATGGGACGGTGATTGCGCCGGGAAATCTG
The DNA here is from genome assembly GCA_021846275.1 of Acidobacteriota bacterium. Classification (GTDB taxonomy): domain Bacteria; phylum Acidobacteriota; class Terriglobia; order Terriglobales; family Acidobacteriaceae; genus Acidicapsa. The sequence goes on along the minus strand of JAJZBZ010000004.1, from coordinate 282,965 downwards.
GGTAACACGCCGGATATCTTCGGACAGTCGCAGAGCCTGGCACGAGGACTGTACTCGAATGGCTCGGCGGTGCGACGCATCTATGTGCAGGCGGTTCTCACCTTCTGACGCGGAGTCAAAACTGCCACAAACGAAATCCCTGCGCTGCCCACCTCAGCGCAGGGATTTTTGTTTTTACGCGCAGGAGCAGGCTGGATCAGTTCGCGGCTTTGGGCGGAGTTGCAGCTTTTCTCGCAGCGGGCTTTTTTGCCGCAGGACTGGCTGGCCTGGGTGCTGATTTTGCTTTCTTCGTCGGCGGTTTCTTCGCCACGGGCGAATCCTGATTCAGGAAGCTCGACCAGCGCAGCTCTCTGAATTCAAGAGGAGATTTCTTTGCCTTTTCGATGGCAAGCGCGGCGACCTCGGAGACGATCCACTCGAAATTTTTCTCGCCCACTGAGTGCAGGTCCGCGTCCGGGGCGGGATTCATGAAGTCGATGGCGAAGGGAATGCCGTTTTCGACGGCGAACTCAACGGTGTTGAGGTCGTAGCCGAGCGCGCGGCAGAGTTTGAGCGCGTCCTGCTCGACGCGACGGAGCAGGGCCTTGTTGTACGCGGGTGGATCCTGGACGTAGCGCTCGGCGTGCGGACGGCGCGGATCGTAGGGCATGATGTGGACTTTGCGCTGGCCGACGACGTAGCAGCGAAAGTACTCGTCGAAATCAACGGCCTTCTGGTACATCATGCAGAGGTCGCGGGACTGGTCATAGGCCTCGAAGAACTGATGGCGGTTGTGGATGTGGTAGACATCGCGCCAGCCACCGCCATCGACGGGCTTCAGGAAGCCATGCTCGCCCACGTAGTCGAAGACGGCGTCCCAGTTGAGCGGGTATTCGAGATTGCGCATGGACCGATCCGTGGTTCCCTCCGGATGCCGCTTGTGAGGAAGAATGACAGTGGGCGGAACGGCGACGCCGAGTCTGGCGGCCAGCGAGTAGTTGAAGAATTTGTCGTCGGCGGACCACCAGAAGGGATTGTTGATGATGGCCGTGCCGTGGAGCGCCGCATGCTTGAGCAGTGCGCGATAGAACGGGATGTCATGCGAGATGCGATCGACGATCACAGCGTAGGCGGGCGGCGTGTCGAGCCGAACCGCTCCGGTCTCGACGAATTCAGCTACGATGCCATCGACGCGGAGGGAGTTGATGCGCTCGACGAGCGCGCCGGGAAAGCTGTTTTCCATGCCAAAAAGAACACCGATCTTTTTCATGCGCACGACCCTCCGGAGAGAATTACGACTCCGCGACGAACCCGGCTTGCAGCGAGCGCCGCTTGCGTTCAGTGTACGGCAGCGGAGACGTGATGGCGACAGGATTGAGCAGTCAGTTCCGCGCGGGAGCCGAAGCGGGAAACCAGGCGGAGACAGCAGCGGTGAAGAGCAGGATGGCAGCAAGCACGGCCAGCGAAGCAGCGACAGGGATTTCGATCCAGCGGCTGAGGAGCATTTTCGCGCCGACAAAGGCGAGCAACGCCGCCAGACCGAAGTGAAGAAAGCGCAGGCGATCGAGCAGCCCGGCGAGCACGAAGTAGAGCGAGCGGAGGCCGAGCACGGCGGCGATATTCGAGGTGTAAACGACGAAGGGATTGTGAGAGAGCGCAAGCACGGCGGGGATGGAATCGAAGGCGAAGAGCAGGTCTGTCAGCTCGACAGCGAGGATGACCCAGAGGAGCGACGAGGAGCGGCGCGGAAGACGGCTGAGCCAGCCAGGCGAAGCGGATTCGTGGCTTGGATTCTCGCGCAGCAGGCGCAGGGCGGCGACCAGCAGCAGAGCGCCAAAGAGAAACTGCATCCAGGCGAGACGCGAGAGCAGCGTGATGCCAAGCGCGATGCAGAGAGCGCGCAGGACAATGGCGCCGCCGACGCCCCAGAGCAGCGCGCGACGCTGGCCGCGCGGGTCGAGGCGGAAGCTGCGAAAGAGCAGCAGGAGGACGAAGAGATTGTCGATGCTGAGCGAGGTTTCGACCAAGTAGCCGCCGAGAAATTCGAGCGCGGGCTGGCGGCCCTGTCGCGCGTTGAGCCAGAAGGCGAAGCCGAGCGCGCAGAGCGCGATGAAGAAGCTGGAAAGAAGAGCCAGCGCTGCTTTGCGACGCGGGGTGGAAGCAATGGGCAGCGCGGCGTCCGACACGATGAGCAGCAGCACGACAGCGTGAAAACTAATCCACCAGGAGAGCGGCGCGCCGGCGATGGAGTGCGGGAACATTGGATTGATGGTAGCGCAGACAGGGGCCGGGAGCGCGTTCGTCGCGCCTTGTTCCGTGCCTGTTCACGGCCGGGGTCAGGGACGGGTTCAGGGTCGCTGGTTCAGCAGGTGGATCGACTCCAGCAGCACATCGCCGGCGATGGTGAGGCTGCGCGCGCTGATCTTGTCCATCGTATCCTCGGCGGTGTGGTGCCAGCCGTCGGGTGTGGCCATGGTGTGCGGGCCGTAGTCGGCGTCGATGATGTCCACGGCGGGAACGCCGCGCTGAAGGAAGGGATCGTGGTCATCCCCTTCGGCTCCCTGCTGCTTGTAAAAGTAGCGCGCGTAGCCGGTGATGCGCGCGGCCTGTCCGACCAGCGACGAGAGCCACTGCGTGGAGGTCGTGTCCTGCATGATGTCGAGATCCTTGTCGCCGAGCATATCGGTGAGCAGGAAGGCGCGAATGCGCGGCAGGGTTCCGTCCTGCGCCCATTTGGCGGCGAGATGGCGGCTGCCGTAAGTGTGATCCTCGCCCTGCCAGCTTTGGAATGCCTCTTCGCCGTCAAAGAAGACGAGCCAGACGCTTTCGCCGTCAAGTTTTCCGGCTGTCATCTTCGCGCGAAGTTCGCTGGCCATCTCGATGAGCAGGCCGGTGGTGGAGCCGCCGTCGTTGGCTCCGACAAAATTGATATTGCGCAGGGGATAGTTGGTTTCATAGTGCGTGGCGAGGACGATGATGCCGGGCTTCGTGCCTGGAAAGCGCACGATGAAGTTACGCATGGGCACGGGACCGATGGCTGTGTTGGCGGTGAAGGCGTCTTCCTCAAGATTGTCCTGGCGAAACTGCGCGCGCAGAAAAGCCTCTGCCTTCGCGTGGCCGGGGCTGAGACACCAGCGCGGGCCGATGGCGACGAACTGGCGCGCGTACTCGAAGGCGCGGTCGCCGCGAAAGTGCTCCTGAGCGGAGGCCGCTGAAGCAACCAGGGTGAGCAGAAGCAGGATCGAGAGCAGACGCGGGCGGCTCATGCGGATTTTTCCTTTGCTTTGCCGCGCGCGGGGTGAACCCACCAGGCGACAGCGATGCTGATCAGATAAAGCAGCAGCATGGGAATGGCGAAAGCGAACTGAGTGGGAATATCCGGCGAAGGCGTGATGATCTCCACGATGATGAAGATGATCAGAATCGCGTAGCGGATGTTTTTCCAGAGAAAACGCGGGCTGACGATGCCGAACATGGCAAGAAAAAAGATGACAACCGGAAGCTCGAAGGTTGCGCCCATGCCAATGATGAGGGAAAAGAAAAAGCTGGTGTACTCTTCGACGCTGATGATCGGGTGGACGCCGAGATTGTGGCTGAGGTCGATGATGAGGAACTTGAGCATGCCGGGAAAGACGAAGAAATAACCGAGGCTCGCGCCGGTGAGGAACAGTCCGACGGCAGAGGCCATGAAGGGCACGACGAAGCGCTTTTCCCGCTGATAAAGGCCCGGCGCAATGAAGAGCCAGACCTGAAAAAGAATGTAGGGTGAGGCGAGAATGATGGCACCGACGAGGGGAATCTGAATGTAGCGCAGGTTGACGAGATCTGCCGGGTGGGTGAAGTTGAGCTGGATGCCGATGCGGTTCAGCGGTGCCTGCATGAGGCCGTACAACTGCGGCGCAAAGACGACGGCGACGAGGTAACCGAGGACCAGGGCGACGGCGACGTGAATGAGGCGGCGGCGCAGTTCGTCCAGGTGCTCGAAGAGGCTCATGCCGGGCAGGTCGGCGCGCTCGCTGACGGCGGCTTTGGCGCGGTCGATGATGTCGGGGCTATCCATTGGCTTCCGGGCTGCTGAGGGTGGTTTGTGGCTCGGGCGGCGTTGCCTGAGTCGGAAGCCCGGCTGCAACTTCGGTTTGCCGCTGTGCTGGCTCCGGGGCGGCGATCTGCTCGACTGCTGATTCCGGCGCGGCGACGGATGGCGGCACGAGTCCTCGGAATGCGCGTGGAACAACGCCTCCGCGGGTGGGCGGATGGATGGTTGGTATGGCTGAGGTGACCGACTGCGAAACTGGCTGCGCGACTGGCTGGTCAGTTTGCAAAGCGGAGTCGGCGGGCGCGGGATCCGCAGCAACGGAATCAACAGCGGCGATCTCCGTGGCCGTGTCTGCGGAAGGCTCGGTTACGGTCGGAAGCGCGGCGGTGACAAAGTCTGGCGCGGGCGGCGGCGTGTGCGTTGCCTGAGTGGCGGCAAGCTGGCGCTGACGGTCGGCTTCTTCGCTCAGGCGCAGCTCTTCTTCCATCTGGAATTTGAAGTCGTTGGAGATTTTGCGGAACTCGTACATGAGCTTGCCGATCTGGCGGCCAATCTCCGGCAGTCGGCGCGGACCGAAGACCATGAGCGCGAGCAGCATGAGCAGCAACGTGTCGGGGATGCCGATGCTGGCGGCGTGGATGGAGGGCGGAATGGCGGCGTAAGCAAGCATCAGAGTTCAGAAAAAATGGTGGTGCGGAGCATGGTTGCGCGGAGAAGTTCTTTCGCTTGAAATTCCTGCGCCCTGACTCTCACTCTTTCCCTCCATGATACGCGGTGAAGTTGACTGCTTCCAACCGCATGGCAAGCGACGACGACGAGGCGGACGGCCGGCGGAAGCAGGCAACAACAGTGCGGCGGGGACATGGCGCGATCATGAGACAGTCGAGACAGTCGCGGTGAGGATGCGTTCGGCGGCCAGACGACCGCTGACGAGCGCACCCTGTATGGACGGGCTGGTGAGATAGTCGCCGCAGAGGACGATGCCGCTGTCAGTGGGCGCTGAGGAAACGGCAGGCAGAGCGGAGGTGAGCGGCAGAGCATGGTGGATGGGATAACCACCGAGGACGCTCCATTGATCGACGGCCGTGCCAAACCAGCGGCGCAGGTGAGCGCGCGTCTCCTGTTCGAGCAGATTCATGGCGACATCGGAGGCAGGAGCGGCTCCGACGATGTTGGCGCAGATCAGGTGCGCACCCGCGGGCGCGTAATCGGGCGAGACCTGGCTCATAACGGCGAGGTGGTTCACCGGACCGGCAGTCGGTCCGTCGCCGTTGAGCGCTATCACCGGCTCGTCGAGCGGAGACTGGCTGGCGGCGTAGTAAAAAGTTGTGGTGCGGTTCCAGATGCGCGGTGGCGCGGCTCCTGTGGGTCGAACGGAAGCAAGCAGCGAGCGCGTGAGCGGCTCCGGCGTGGCCAGCACGAGGCGACGCGCGGCAACCGCTTCTCCAGAGGCGTGATGGACAAGCCAGTGATCCGGCTGCGCGCCCGCGCCCGGCTTGCGCTCAACGCGCTGGACGGACTGGTTGCAACGAAGAGTCCCGACGGGCAGGGCGTCTGAAAGCTGGCGCGGCAGTTCCCGCATGCCGAGCCGGGGTACGGTGGCGCTGCCCGTGGCGAAAAGCCGAAAGAGCCAGCGAAACCAGCGCGAAGAGGTGCTGAGATTCCGCTCCAGAAAGACGCCGCCGAAAAAGGGCGCGAAAAACCGCTCAAAGATGGCCGGGGAAAAATCTCGATTGCGCAGAAAATCACGCGTGGATTCGTCAAGATCGGCTTCCTCCATAGCAGGATCAAAACGCAGCACGTCGCGACGAAGGCGCGCGATGTTGAGCTTGTCGCGCAGTGGAATCACGGAATCGAGGAGAAACGGAAGGACGCGCGTCGGCTCGCGGAAGGGATCGGCAAAACGATGGAAGCGTCCGCCGTGAAAGACCAGCGCGCCGGGACGAAAGGCGCAGAGATTGAGCGCCGCGTAGTCGAAGACCGACCGCGCCTCCGGGTAGCCGGTGAGCAGAACCTGAAAGCCGCGATCCAGTCGAAAGCCGTCTACAATATCCGTGCGAACACGGCCGCCTGGCGAGTCTTCCTCCTCGATGAGCCGCACGCGCAGTCCGGTGGCCACCAGAGGCCGTGCACAGGCGAGGCCAGCCAGCCCTGCACCGACAATCACCACGTCGAAAAAATCATCTGCGGCGGAGGATGGATGCGGCGGGGTGGTCATCGAGTCGAGTATACGCTGCCGGTCACGGCACCAAAGCGGCGGAGATTTGCCTCCGGCGCGGGAGAAACTTAAGATGAGTGTGACGCGCAGGAGGAGAATGCAATGTCCAGAATTCGACGAGTGGAGCGCAGTGAGGTCTCGCCCGAGATGGTCACGCTGTATGACGAGATTTTTGCGCAGCGCGGCAATGTTCCGAATATGTTTCGCACGATGGCGCATCGGCCTGAGATATTTCGCACGATGATGGCGCACTTCGCCGCCGTGCTGAATACGGGCACGGTTTCGACGGCGCTGAAGGAACTGATTATCGTGCGCACTTCGCAGATCAACGAGACACCGTACTGCCTCGCTTCGCATACGACGCTGGCGCGAAAGCTGGGATGGACGGACGAGCAGTTGACGCATCTGGCGGAGTGGCCGGAGCGCGGAGATTTCACGGAGCGCGAAAAGGCCGCGCTGCGACTGGCCGAGACGGTGACGCGCAATGCGAATGCGCTGAGCGACGAGCAATTCGCCGAACTGAGCGAGCATTTTTCCGAAGGCGAGATTGTCGAATTGCTGTGCTCGATCGGGCTGTTCAACTACTTCAACCGCTTCAACAACGCGCTGCGCATGGAGCCGACGAAGCCGGGCGAAGGCGGACCGGCGGAGGCTTTGCGCGAGTTGGCGGGGCGGCAGGCGTAAAACAAAACAGAACCGAAGCAAAAAGCGGGAGACGCTCTGGCGTCTCCCGCTGCTGTTTTTGTGCGCCGTCAGTTGATGGTGACGGTGATGGTGGTGGTCGGCGTGGGCGTGATGGCTGGCGTGCCGGTGCCGGTGACGGTAAAGGTGTAGGAGCCGGAAGTGACTCCGCCGCCACCGCCACCGCCTCCGGTGCCACTGCTGCTTCCGCCGCCGCCGCAGGAGGCGACTCCACCGACGAGCGTGGCCAGCAAAAACAGGCAGCCGAGCAGCGAGCGCCAGGCGCGACGACGTGCCGGGATGGTGAAGAATGCGAGCACGCCGAGCGCGAGGCCGCCGAGGAGTACGCGTGAGGCGGAACCAAAGGGCGCGGCTGGCGGTTGGAGGTTGGCCGTGGTGGTTGTGGTGGTGCTGATGGTGACCGTGCCGGTGCCGCTGGTGGTGGTGCCGCTGAGGGCAATGGGCGTGGTCGAGGCCGAGCAGGTGGGCAGCGTGGTGGCACCGCTGGGCGAGGCGGTGAGCGCGCAGCTCAATGCGACGGAGCCGGTGTAGCCGCTGGTGGAAGAAACGGTGATGGTGGATGCGCCGGAGGAGCCTGTGTTGATGGAGCCGAGCGACGAGGCGCTGAGGCTGTAAGTGGCCGTCGAGGGTGTGATTGAGATCGTGGCCGTTGCCGATGTCGGGCTGTAGTGCATATCACCGGCGTACTGGACAGAGATGCTCTGCGTTCCGGCTGTGAAGGTGTTTGCCGGGATGATGAATGAAGCTGATCCGTTCTTCAGAACGCCGCCCTGACTGGTGAATGCCCCTGCCGTGAGGGATATGTTGCCGGTCGGAGTGATTCCCGCGACGGCAGTTGTAGTGACGTTGACATTGACCGTTGCGTTGGCCGCGACACTGGTTTGCGCGGGCATAACCGTCAAACTCGTGGTGGCGAAGCTGACCTGAATGGTAACGGAGCTGCTGCCGGAACCATAATTAGAGTCGCCTGTATAGCTGGCGTTCAAAGTGCCGGAACCTCCCGCGAGAAATCCGGCTGGAAGAGTGAACGTGTATGCACCGGATGCAAGAGTGTCGGACATGGCGGCTTGGCCGGCCAGGGTATTCTCCGTCAGCGTGACACTGCCTGTGGGTGTTGCTCCGGATCCCGTAACAGTAACCTGAACCTGCGCCGCGGTGGTGGTGGTGAGCGAGGTGGTGAGCAGTTTGACAGCGACGGTGGGTGTGAGGATGTTGGCGGTGATCTGCACGGAAGCCGTGGCGGAGTTGTAGTTGCTGTCACCGGAGTAGTTGGCCGTGATGGTGTCCGTCCCGTTGGTGAGCGTGCCCGTGTAGGTGGGCGTGCAGGAGCCGGAGGTGAGCGTGCAGCTCTGGAAGGTGAGTCCGCCGCCGGAGAAGCTGATGGTTCCGGTGGGCGCGGCGATAGAGCCGGAGCTTGCGTCGGTGACCGCTCCACTGATGGTGAACTGCTGGTTGCCTGTAATGGTGGTCGAGTTGGGCGTGAGCTTGAGCGTGGGCGTGAGCTTGGTGACGTTGATGACGACGGTCTGCGCGGCAAGCGCGTAGTTCGCATCGCCGGAGTAGCTGACGGTGAGCGTATTCGCGCCTACGGGCAGTGATCCGGAGGCGACGCTGAAGACGTAACTGCCGCTGGTGAGCGGCTCGGCCTGGGCGGTGATGCCGGGGCCGGTGAGCGAGACGGTTCCGGTGGGCGCTGTGCCGCTGGCCGAGACCGCGACCTGAACGGTGAGCGACTGGCCAAGCTGGATGGTCGAGGCTGAGGGGGTGAGCATGAGCGTGGCCGTGCCGCTGCCGAGCGGCGATGTCCAGGCGCTGACGACGTTGTAGACGTTGAGCGAGCCGAGGCCGCTGGCGTTGTCAAAGCCAGTGCCTGCGCTGTAGCCATTGAGCACGCCGTAAGTGTCGCCGCTGGTGGAGACGGTGCAATCCGGCGAGCCTGCGTCGCAGGGCATGGCGTTGGTGCCGGTGTCGATGTCGTTGAAGTAGCAACTGGTGCTGGTGGTCAGGCTTTCACTGCGACAGCCGGAGTAGGTCTGCTTTGCAGCGAGGCGATAGAGTTCAGCGTTGGGCAGTCCCTGCGGCGCGCCTGTTTTCTGGTTGATCATGGCCATGACGCCGGCCATGGCGGGCGAGGAGACGGACGTGCCGCCGACCTCTTCACCGATTGGCTCCGTGGACTGCGAGGTGGAGCTGACGCAGGTGCCGTTGGCCGAGACGCAGATCAGATAGGCGCTGCCGAGGAAGCCATTCGAGGCAAAGAAGGAAACGTCGGGCAGATCGCGCTTGCCGTCGGAGGGAATGCCGGTGACGCCAGCCTGCCAGGAGGGTTTGGCGTAGCCTCCGGCGCAGGATGTGGTGGACTGGCTGTTGCTGGTGGTGCAGCCACTGGCTCCGCCGCTGCCGCCGATTGTGTCAATGAGGAACGAGAGATTCACCTGCTGATTGGTGTTGGTGTAGATGGTCTTATACCACTGGTTGACGAAGTTGCAGGCGGACTCGGCGTCAGTGGGGCTGGTGACGGTGTTGCCTTCTTTTTGAAGCTGCGTGGCGTAGCTTTGCAGCACGGAGAGAATGACGGGGTTTGTACAGGTGTCGTTCCAGGGGATTTCCGGGATGTAGTTGAGCGCGCTGGCACCGGTGGTGGAGTTGTTGCTGGTGCTCCAGTAGGGCGAGGCGGTCGTGCCCCAGTTGAAGTCCGTGCCGCCGACGGCGGTGTTGTAGGGTGTGGAGGCGAATCCGCTGACGGTGGTGCCGAAGAGCGCGCCGTAAGGCAGGCTGGTGGCAAGATCCTGGTCGCAGCTTGCCGAGCCGGAGTCACCGGCGGCGACGAAGACGGAGATGCCTTCGGTGGCCGCCGTCTCCCACTCGTCGTTGAGCGCGGTGTTGCCGGCTGTGCCGAGATCGAACTCGCAGGCGCCGTAGCTGACGTTCATGACCGGAGCGGTCAGGTTGTCCACGATGTATTGAATGGCGGTGAAGAGCGTGTCGGTCGTCTGGGACTGCTGACCGGCGACGACGAGGGTGATCTGCGCGCCCTTGGCGACGGCTCCGGACCACTCGACATCGAGCGAGTTTTCGATCTGGTCGTCGATGGTGCAGCTGCCTGTGGTGCCGGTGCAGGCTCCCGGATCGACTCCGTTGGCGACGATGGTTTTGGGCGGCGTTCCGGCGGGCAGGCCGAAGACGCTGCGAAAGCTGGCAACGTCACTCGGATTGATGTCGCTGGTGCCGGCGATGGCGATCGTCTGGCCGGTGCCGTCGATCGAGTTATTCCAGAGCGGCAGGACGTTATAGATGGTGGCGAAGTCGTAGGGAGCGATGTCTTCGATCTGGAAAGCGCTGGAGCCGGAGCCGACGGTGATGCCGAACTGCGGCGCGGGCTGAACGGGCTGGCCGACCTGCTGGCTGGCCTGGGTGGCGGGCTGCTGCGCGGCGCGCATATCTGGCTGCGCGCCGGAGATGAGCGCGGGCGTCTGGTGCGTCCAGTGGCCGGAGTGAGGGTCGAATACTGCCTTGCCGCCGAGGTGGTGCGCTGGGCGCGCGAAGAAATCATGCAACGCCTTGACGCCGACGACGGCGGGCGCGAGCGCGGCGGGAATGCTGGGCGCGGTCATGTTGGCGATGTGCTGCGCGCCGTTGACCGAGAGGCGATGGATGCTTGTGCGGAAGGCTTCGTTAACCTGAGCCGCCGTGCCGCTGAAGCGCAGCGTCATCTGGTCCTTGCTGGCACCCTCGACGCGCAGGCCGTGGCTGGTGAGCCATTGCGTGATGGTGGCAATATCGGCAGGAGCTGGACCAAAGCGCTGGCCGACCTCGGCGGGCGCGAGCCAGTGGTGGAAGTCCGGCGAAGTCGGGTCGTACTGGTCGGCAACGTAAGCATCGAACGCGGCCTGCTGCGCGGGAGATCGACGCAGGACGAGGATCAGGTCGGTCATCGGCGTGGCGGGATCGACGGCGCCGCGATCATTGGCTTCTGTGGCCGCCGGGTGGACGCTGCCAGGAAGCATGAATCGTTCGGCGTCGTTGACTTTGGCGTTGATCTGAGGCGCAGGCGCTGCTTGCGCGAATAGAACGGATGTGACAGAAAGCGATAACAACAGAGACAGCAAACGGGGGATGGCACGCGGAGTCATGGGAGCAGGCGTCACCTTTCTGGCTGATAAAAAACCATCGGACCGCCGCAAACCTGGCGGATTCCTAATTCCGGTTGAGAATACTGGCAGGATTCTAACCCGGAAACGGGGACGCGCAATAGGGAATTTTGCAGAACAGGATTTCACGCGGCAAAAATCCAGCCGTGGTTCGCACAGATCGAGGCCGCAAATTGGGTCGTGAATCGATAAAGCGTCAGTAGAGCAGGACGGCAACGCGATAGGCAGTGAAGGCTGCCTGCTCCTGCGTGGAAGCCTCGCGTGGCGCGCAGGCACCGACGGCCGCGCTGTGGAAGCCGCGAGCGCGCTGGACCAGCGCCGATGGCAACTGGTTGAGCGAGCCGCTCTGCCAGCGCATGACGAAGAGCGGCTGAAGGCCGGGCGCGGACGGAACGCCGGAGCTGGCCGCGCAGGCGGCGCGGGCCTGATCGCGCGCGGCCGTGCCGGAGCGGAGCGGCAGACCAAGCTGCGTGATCTGCTGCGCGACCACGTTCTCCTGCTCGGCGAAGCTGAGCGTGCGAACGGCGCGGGCGTAGTCAGCCACGGCGTAAAGCACGCCGCGCGCGGCGACGATGGCTACGCCGATGCGGTCAATCGGAGGATTCATGATGTTCGCGTGATGCTCGGCGGAGTGCATCCAGAGGGAATGAATCTGCTGCGCGGAGTTGCCGATGGCGATGTTCTCTTCAATGAGGTCGAAGCGCGCACCCGCAGCCGAGGCACGCTCGGCCAGCGAAGGCTCGCCGCCGTAACGGTGAGCGATGGGGCCTTCGGCGGCCATGCGAAGGGCGTGCGCGTGAGCGGCGGCTGCGAGCGCGGCATCCCACTGAAGCGGAGCAAGACCAGACTGTGCGCGAGAGGCATTGGCCAGCGAGGCAAGCTGATGAGCGGCAGCGACGAGTTGGTCCGAAGCGGCGTCAGGCTGGCTGGCGGCGGCTCGCAGCGCAGAGGAAGCGGCAACAACCGAGGTGAGCAGCAACAGGCCAACCGCGATGCCGCGACGCCTGATCCCTCCCGGCGGAAATTTTTCCGACGATGAGAGTCCGTTGAAAATACTGGAGGCGATTCGTAGAATTCGGTTCACGCTCGGCCTGCTCTCGCGCGAAATTTCGCGTCAGCCGCTATTCTGAAGCAGATGGGAGCCGGCGAGCAAATGGCGGAGACAAAACCGGCGCAGCAACCGGAATCAGCGCAGTTGCCGGAGCGCGCGTGGCTGCCGGAGCGCGCGTGGCTGGTGGAGCGCTTGCGACGCCAGCCGCTGGGAGCGGTGGGCGCAGCCATGCTGCTGGGCTTTGTGCTCTGCGCGCTGCTGGCACCGTGGATTGCGCCTGCCAATCCGGCGGCAATCGATCTGTTACACCGGCTGCAGGGGCCGTCGACGGCGCACTGGTGCGGCACCGACGAGCTGGGCCGCGACACGCTCAGCCGTCTGCTGTGGGGCGCTCGACTTTCGCTGGTGGTCTCGGTTTCGGTTGTCGGAATTTCGGCGGCGCTGGGGCTGGTGGTTGGCGGCGTGGCGGGTTACTTTGGCGGATGGATCGACACGGCGCTGACGGTGGCTGCGATGAACACGTTTCTGGCGCTGCCGGGAATTCTGCTGGCGATCGCCTTTGCCGCGTTTCTTGGCTCGGGGCTGGAGAATCTCATTCTGGCGCTGGCGATTGGCGGCTGGGCCGGATATGCGCGTCTGGTGCGGGCACAGGTGCTGGCCGTGCGCGGGCGCGAGTTTGTGGAGGCATCGCGGGCGCTGGGCGCGGGCGGGCTGCGGCTCTTCTTTCGCCACATCGTGCCCAATATCGCGCAGCCACTGCTGGTGCAGGCGACGATCAGCATGGGCGGCGTGATTCTGGCTGAGGCGACGCTTTCGTTTCTGGGACTGGGCATCCCCGCTCCCGCGCCAAGCTGGGGCGCGATGCTGAACGACGCGCGGACGCACCTGTTCGACTCGCCGCATCTGGTTCTCTTCCCTGCCCTGGCGATTGCACTCGCCGTGCTCAGCTTCAACTTTGTGGGCGACGCCCTGCGCGATCTGCTGGACCCTCGCACGCGGCTGGAGCTTGGGCTGTGAGCCGGACCAGAGAAGACCGAAGCGACGCGGCTGGCGACGGCACTCTGCGCATTGGTGTTGTTTCCGATACGCACGGGCTGCTGCGCGAGGAAATGCTCCGGGCGATGCGGGGCTGCGCGCGGATTCTGCATCTGGGCGATGTGGGCGACGATGCGATTCTGGATGCGCTCGCCGAGATTGCGCCGCTGACGGCGGTGCGTGGGAATGTGGACCGAGCTGGTCGCTGCGCTGAACTGCCGGAGACGGAGATTGTGAGCGAGCGCGAGGTGATGTTCTATCTGCTGCACGACCGTGAGCAACTGGACCTGAAGCCCGAGGCTGCGGGCTTTGCCGCCGTGCTCAGTGGACACTCGCACAAGCCGCTGGTCGAGTGGCGGAACGGTGTGCTCTTTTTGAATCCCGGCGCGTGCGGACCGCGACGGTTTCGCCTGCCCGTGAGCTGCGCGTGGCTGGATGTGGAGGCCGACGGGAGCCTGAGGCCGACGCTGCTGACGCTGACGGATTGATGCCACTGGCAGTCGGAGTTTCCACGGCCCTGGCAAGCGCGCGCGTGGTACACTCCGCGCATGCGGAACTGGAAACAAATACTGATTCTCGGCCTTTGCGCAGGGCTTTGCGCGACGAGTTGGGCTGCGAGCGGCGCGGCGCAATCGCACGCGCCCGACGTGATTCTTTACAGCGGACGGATCCTGACCGGCGTGGGCCTGGACAAGGGCCGGATGCAGATCGTGAGCGCGATGGCGGTTCGCGACGGCAAGGTGGTCGCCGTGGGCAGCGACGCGGAGATTCGCAGGCTGGCCGGGCCGCAGACCGAGGAACGGAATCTGGACAGCGCGCACACCGGCGTCTTCGTGATGCCTGGGCTGAACGATGCGCACACGCACATGGGCGACGCGGGACGGCAGAAGCTGAGCGTGGACGCGACCGGAGCGCAGTCGCGCGCGGAGATGATGCAGCGAGTTGCCGCGTATGCGCGTACGGCGGAGCCGGGCGCGTGGCTGCTGGGCGGCGGATGGGATCACACGCTGTGGAGGGATCAGGCACTGCCGACGCGCGAGGAACTGGACGCGGTGAGCGACGGGCATCCCGCGTTTCTCTATCGCGTCGATGGGCATATTGCCGTGGCCAACACGGCTGCGCTGAAGGCTGCCGGCATTACTGGCGCAACGAAACCTCCGCGCGGCGGGGCGATTGATCTGGACGCGCGCGGAGAGCCGACGGGAATCATTCGCGACACGGCCACCGAGCTGGTGGAAAAAGTGATTCCGCCGCCGTCTGCCGCCTTCAGCATGCGCGGCGATGAGCTGGCGATTGATGACGCCGTGAGCCACGGGCTGACCAGCGTGCAGGATTTCTCCTCGTGGCAGGATTTTCTCAACTACGAGCAACTGGAGCGCGAGGGCAGGCTGCGCGTGCGCATCAGCGAGTGGCTGCCGTTTGTCGATCCGCTGCCGGTGTTGATCGCGCATCGCGCCCACCACGACCCGAATGATCCGATGCTGCATACGGCGATGCTGAAGGGATTCATGGACGGCTCGCTTGGCTCGCGCACGGCGGCGCTGGAGCAGCCTTACAGCGATGATCCGGGCAACAGCGGGCTGGCGCGGTTTACGCAGGAGAATCTGAACGCGATGGCCGTGGAACGTGCGCGCGCGGGCTTCCGCATCGGCTTCCACGCGATTGGCGATCGGGCAACGGCGATGGCTCTCACAGCATTCAGCCAGCCGATTGGCGGCGGCAAGCTGGTCTCGACGGGCATGCGGGATCGCGTGGAGCACGCACAGGTGGTCAATCCCGCGGATGTGGCGCGTTTCCAGTCTCTGGGCGTGATTGCGTCGATGCAGCCGAACCATCTGCTGACCGACATGAACTGGGCGATGGCGCGGCTCGGCCCGGAGCGCTCGGCGCGTTCCTATGGCTGGAAGACGTTTCTCGACGCGGGCGTGCCGCTTGCCTTTGGCACGGATTACCCGGTCGAGCCGATCACGCCGTTTCGCGGCCTCTACTGCGCGGTGACGCGCATGAATGAAGCGGGGACGAAGAGCTGGTATCCGGCGGAGGTGCTGACGCGCGCGCAGGCTCTCTACGCCTACACGCAGGGGTCGGCTTATGCGGAACTGGCCGAGCAGCGCAAGGGGCAACTGGCACCGGGATTCGAGGCCGACTACATTCTGCTGGATCGCGATCTGACGACCATTCCGGCGAAGGCGATTCTGGGCACGCGCGTGCTGGAGACGGTGGTTGGCGGCAAGGTGGTCTACGCCGCCGGTTATGCCGCCGGCAACGCCGCCAGCAGCGCGGATAGCGCGGCGCGATGAGGAGCGCGGCTTGAGGACGCGCGCGTATCTGCTGATGCTGACCGTGGTCGCCGTCTGGGGCGCGACGTTCGTCGTGGTCAAGGACGCGCTGGCCGACGCCTCGCCGCTGGCCTTCAACCTGACGCGCATGACGCTGGCCTTTGCCGTGCTGGCCGTGGCCTATCACGGACACTGGCGAAGCATCGGCAGGCGCGAACTGGCGGCGGGCGCTGTGATCGGATTCTTTCTCGCCATGGGCTACCAATTCCAGACGGCCGGCCTGGCGCGAACGACGCCGTCCAAGTCGGCGCTGATTACCGGACTGGTGGTCGTGCTGGTGCCGCTGTTTTCCTCGCTGCGTGCGCTGCGCCCGGCTGGCGGTCACGCGCCCGGATGGAACGCTTACACGGGCGCGGTGCTGGCCTTTGCCGGGATACTGCTGCTCACGGTTCCATCCTCGCGCGGCGGCGCGTTTGACTTCAGCAGCGTAAACCTCGGCGACCTGCTCAGCCTGGGCTGCGCGATTGGCTTCGCCTTTCACTGCCTGGCGCTGGGCCATCTGTCGCCGCGCTTCGATTTCCAGCAACTGGCGCTGCTCCAGATCGGCTTCTGTGCGGTGTTCATGGCGATCTCGATGCCTTTGCTGGAGCATCCGTATCTGCACCTGACGGCGCGGCTCTGCGCGGCCCTTCTGGTGGCGGCGCTGCTGGCCACGGCGGCTGCGTTTTCCATCCAGAGCTGGGTCCAGTCCGTGCTGCCAGCCACGCACACGGCGCTGATCCTGACGATGGAGCCGGTCTTTGCCGTGCTCACGGCGATCCTGTTCTATGGCGAGCGGCTGAGCGGGCGCTCGGCTGCGGGCGCGGCGCTGGTGATGGCTGGCATCGCGCTGACGGAGCTGGTCACGGCGGCTCCGGCCAGTGGCGCGCACGAGGCGTCCAGCAGTTCGTAACGTCAGGGTTCGTCGCTCGCCCGCCGCCAGTGCGCCAAGGCCCAGCGGCTCGCAGTCCACTCGTTTCTCGAACAAAAGCGCAGAAATAACACCCTCAGAGAGAAATTTCCGCTTTTGTGCAAGCCAAAGCGCTTGCGGATGCGTCTGCATCCAGAGGGACGTGAACTGACTATACTGAAGGTGCGGCGGCATTTTGCCGCTTCCGCAGGCGCAGAATCTGCATCCAAGGAATTGTTGCGCGAGAGTTGTTGCGCGCAGGCGAAGAAAGCCAGGAATCGCTAACCAGAAATCCGAGGTGGAACGATCTATGTCATCTTTTTTTGAGCGGCTGCGAGCACGCCGCCTGTCTGTCACCTTTGCGGCGCTGGCCGCAATTTCGGCTGTGGTGTTGATGGCCTCTTACGCTGCCCATGGCGTGCATGGCCAGAGCAAGCAGAATGACAGCTCCGACGCGACTCCGCTGAAGGTGCCGGACACGAGCGTCGCGCCGAATAACTTTGTGAAGATCGCCAAAGAGGTTGGCCCGGCGGTGGTGAATATCGACACGCGCACGCTGCCCAAGGCAGGCGCGATGGGCCACGGCCACGGACGGATGGAGCAGCAAAGTCCCGACGACGGCGACCAGGACGATCAGGGTGGCGACGGTCAGGGACCGGACCAGAACTTCCAGGATTTCTTCAACCGCTTCTTTGGCGGCCAGATGCCGAATGGGCAGAATGGCCAGGCCGGGCAGCCGGAGCGCGACGCGCTTGGCTCCGGCTTCATCGTCGATCCCAAGGGCTACATCATCACCAACAACCATGTGGTGGATGGTGCGGATCAGATTTTTGTGAAGCTCTCGACCGACCCGGATACGACGGATCGCGGACGCCCGGCGCGCGTGATCGGCGTGGACAAGGCAACCGACCTGGCCGTGATCAAGATTGACACCGACAAACCGCTGCCGACGGTGAAGCTGGGCAACAGCGACAACTCGCAGGTGGGCGAGTGGGTTATTGCCATTGGTAGCCCGTTTGCGCTGTCGAAGACGGTGACGGCCGGCATCATCTCCGCCAAGGACCGCACGATTGAGCCGGGAGTGGCGGGCCAGTTCCAGCACTTCATCCAGACCGACGCGGCGATCAATCCGGGCAACTCCGGGGGGCCGCTCGTGAACATGAACGGCGAAGTGATTGGCGTGAATACGGCGATCTTCACGCAGTCGTCCGGCTATCAGGGCATCGGCTTCGCCATGCCCTCCAACACCGTCGCGGACGTGTACAACGATCTGATCTCGCCGCGTCACAAGGTCGTGCGCGGATCGATCGGCATCAGCTTCCGCGAAGGCCAGTCGTCTTCGATTGGTCGCATCTATGGCAAGGGCGTCGTGGTGCAGCAGGTGCAGCCCGGCGGACCGGCGGACAAGGCCGGAATCAAAATCGACGACGTGATTGTGAGCATCGACGGACGCCAGATCAAGAACGGAGACGACCTGGTGGCCGACATCGCCAGCCGTCGCCCGGGAACGACCGTGCGGCTGGGCCTGATGCGCGATGACAAGCCGATGACCGTAACCGTCGTGGTCGGCGACCGCGACAAGATTTTCGGCAACCTGCTGGGCGAAAACAATTCCGCCCCCAGCGACAACGGAACCAGTTCGGAGACGAAGCTCGGCATCACGGTGCGCGAGGTCAGTCCGCAGATGGCCCAGAAGATGGGTCGCGGCGGCATAATGATCGTCGGCGTGAAGCCGAGCAGCTTTGCCGACGAGATCGGACTGCAACCCGGACTCGCCATCACGCGCATCAACAAGCAGCCGGTGACGACGCTGGATCAGTTTGAATCGATCCTGTCAGGCCTCAAATCCGGCCAGGACATCGTCTTCGAGGTCATGGATCCAAAGCATCCTGAAGACGGCATCAACCTGCTGGGTGGCACCATGCCTTAAGGCCGGAATCAGCGACATGCAAACGGGACGGCTCAAGCGCCGTCCCGTTTTGCTTGCGTCAGTTTTGCCCAACTTACAATTTCCGGCGTCCAAAGCCTGTCCTGCGAACGCGATGACGCAGATTCGGGAAATCTTTTCGGATACGCAAGTGAGATTCCTCTTGTCCGACCGGAGATCGTGTCCTAAACTGAGACGGACGCGGTGCCACGTTGGCTCGATCCACAATTGACCGCGATTCCTCAAGCCGAGGTCTGGGCTGGATGAAGTTTCGTTTCTGGCAAGCGTTGTTTGCGTTCGGCGCTCTGTGCTGTCTCGGCCTGAGCGCGTCTGCGTCCGGAGCAAAGATTCATCGCTCGCCCACGGCGCACCACGCAAAGAAAGGCCACGCACGCCGCAGGGCTGTCTCGCATCGGTTGCACGGGCAGCAGTCAATCGAGCCAGCGCGCGCGACCGAGATTCAGCAGGCGCTGATCCGCGAGCACTATCTGAGCGGTGATCCAAGTGGCAAATGGGACGCCGAATCGCAGGCGGCGATGGTGAAGTTTCAGGCCGACAACGGCTGGCAGACCAAGCTGGCTCCCGATTCGCGTGCGCTCATCAAGCTGGGGCTGGGACCGAGCCACGCTGGCGCGGTGAACTCGGCCACCGAGACACTGGCCAAGCCGGATCCGTCGGTCGATGGCGACGCGGGTCTGATTGCCGCATCGGGCGTCAGCCAGTAAACAGGAAAACAGTCGTCAGTGGTTGGCTTTCTGTGGTCAGTTGACGATGGCGCGAAGCGTTTCGGGCAGGTTTGCCTCGGAGGCTTCGGCTGCGTCAAAGAGCGGGTCGCGCGTGATGCGAATCGGCGCGCTGCCGCAGCGCACCAGGCGCATCCACGGCCAGCGCACACGCATGATGCGCGCCAGCGACACCTGTTCCACCTCACTCATTGAATTGTCATAAACGGCGGCATCGAAGTACTGCGCCTCGGAGTACATTTCGGCATGGCAAACGCTCTCCGCATGGGTGACGGCGCAGCCAGCGGACTGAAGCTGATGGATGCGTCGGTCAAGAGCAGCCGAGGGCGCGCCCACGACAAGAATCCAGAGCGTGCGCACGGGCTGCATGCGAGAGGACCGTGCGGATCGTCGTTCCTGCGATGCCTGCGCGCTCATGGTCTTTCTATTGTCGCCGGATTGACAAACGCAGAAATTGGCCGCATGCAAATCGGTTTAAGCGGATGAAAGCGAACCGGGCTGAATCGTGACCAGACTGGAAGTCGGATGAAAATAGTTCCAGATGGCGGTGGCTGTGGCCTCCGGAACGACGGCTCGCAGCGATTCAACCGAGGCCTCGCGAATTTCGGTGAGGCTGCCGAAGTGAGTGAGCAGGCGCTGGCGTGTGCGCGCGCCCACGCCGGGAATCTCCAGCAGTTCGGAGTCACGGTCGCGCATCTGGCGGCGCTTGCGGTGGTAGCCGATGGCGAAGCGATGGCTCTCGTCGCGGATGCGCTGAATGAGATGGAGCACCGGCGAGCGGCGGTCGAGCACGACCGGCTCATCCTCCTGCCCATGCACGTAGAGCACCTCCTCGCGCTTGGCGATGGAGGCGAGCGGCTGCGTGGCCAGGCCCAGCGCCTCCAGCGCGGCGGCGGCGGAGTGAAGCTGGCCCAGCCCGCCGTCGATGAGCACCAGGGACGGCATCGTGGCCGACTCCGACTGCACGCGCGCGTAGCGCCGCGTGACGACCTCGTGGATCGAGGCGAAATCGTCAACGCCGCTGACGGAGCGAATCTGGAATTTGCGATAGTCGGACTTCTTCATCGCACCATCCTCCCAGACAACCATCGAGGCCACGGTCTCCGCGCCCTGAATGTGCGAGATGTCGAAGCACTCGATGCGGCGCGGCAGATCGGGCAGCATGAGCAGCTCGGCCAGCGACTCCTGAATGGCGCGCTGCGACGGCTCCAGCACGCGGAAGCGCTGCACGAAGGATTGCTTCGCATTCTGGCTGGCCAGGTCGATCAGCGAGCGCTTTTCGCCGCGCAGCGGAGCGGCAATCTCCACGCGATGGCCGGCCTGTTCGCGCAGCAGCGCGGCTAGTGTCTCGCGGTCGGCAAAGTTGACCGGCAGCAGGATCGTGCGCGGCACGTAGCGCTGGTCAATGTAAAGCTGCTTGAGCAGCGCGGCAAAAAACGCTGCCGCGTCGAAGTCCGCTTCGGCGCGGGGTGAAATCTCAGCGCCGCTTTCGGCTTTGCCCGCGGCGTCTGAGTCCGGGTTCGCGTCGCTCTCGTCGGCCGCGCCGAAGTCCGGAATCTCTTCCCAGAAAAACTCGCGGCGATCGACGATCTTTCCGCTGCGAATGTGGAAGAGATTGACGGCCAGCAGCCCGTCCTCGACGTGGTAGCCGAAGACATCCTGATCCTCGTCGGAGGCCGAGGCGATGCGCTGCTTCTCGTGAATCTGGTGGATGGTCGCGAGCTGGTCGCGCAGCCGTGCGGCCAGCTCAAACTGCTCGGCGGCGGCGGCGTCCATCATGCGCGCAGTGAGCTGGCGCTCGAGTTCTTCGCTGCGCCCGTCGAGGAATAATTGCACGTCGCGCACGGCTGCGGCGTAGGCCTCCGGCGTGACGAAGCCTTCGACGCAGGGGCCGAGGCAGCGGTGAATGTAGTACTGAAGGCAGGCGCGCGGATGGTAGCGGTTCAGATCGACCTTGCAGCCGGGAACCAGGAAGCAGCGATGAATCAGGTCGGCGACGCGATAGGCCAGGCTGCCGGGAAAATACGGGCCAAAATAGGCGCCGCCGTCCCGGCGCAGACGGCGCGTGACGAAGACCTTGGGATGGCGGTCGCCGAGCGTGAGCTTCAGATAAGGGTAGGTCTTGTCGTCGCGAAGCAGGATGTTGAAGCGCGGTTTGCGCTGCTTGATGAGGTTGTTTTCCAGCGCCAGCGCTTCCTGCTCGTTGGCCACGAGGATGTAATCGAGATCGACGGCCTCGCGCATGAGCGTTCCGGTCTTGGCGTTGGCCTGGCTGGCCTCCAGCAGATAGCTGCGAACGCGCGCGCGGAGGTTGCGCGCCTTGCCCACATAGATGACTTTGCCGTCGGCGTCCTTGTAGAGGTAGACGCCGGGATCGGTGGGCAGCGTGCGGATTTTCTCGTAAAGGTCCATGAGTCCCAGCTCCACAGTTTCGGCCCTGTAGCGACTGATTCCCAGTGTACTCGTCTGCCGGTTGCGAACGGATTCGCACACCGAGGACGATTTTCACCGAGCAGGTTTTACTCAGCGGTGTAAAAGTTACACGACGCGGCAGCCTTCCGAATACACGAATGAAAGTTCATCTATATGATTCGATGAGCTTTGCATGACTTGCCGGATTTGGCACGCGCTTTGCTCTCTGTATTGACGTTGGCAACAACAACAGACCGGGGACGGGAGTTCGGCTCCCGGCGGAATGAGGGGACAAGAATGAAAAACCAGTCGATCAAAATTCAGCCGATTCATGTGGCAGTGAGCATTTGCGCCCTGCTGAGCATTACCGGATGCGCGACCAAGAACTACGTTCACAGCCAGACCGCGCCGATCATCCAACAGACCGACCAACTCGACCAGAAGACCGCCGACAACAACCGCGCCATCCACGATGTGGACGACCGCGCACAGGCCGGCATCGGAAAGGCGCAGCAGTCCGCCGACGCCGCCGGACAGAGCGCGAACGCGGCGGAGCAGTCGGCGCAGAATGCGACGTCGGCGGCCAATGACGCCGTGCATCGCGCCAGCGCACTCTCCGATGTCGTCGCCGGACTCGACAACTACAAGCAGACCGGCGACGTGACCGTGAACTTCGCCTTCGACAAGGCCGTGCTGACCAGCAACGACCGCGCGGAACTGGATAGCTTTGCCGCGAAACTGAATGGCGCGAACAGCTACATTCTGGAAGTGACGGGCGGCACCGACTCAACGGGCAACGCACAGTACAACTACCAGCTCAGCCAGCGCCGGGCCGACGCCGTGGTGCAGTACCTGGCTTCGAAGTACCAGATTTCGCCGCGCCGCTTCTACCTGATCGGAATCGGCGAAGACCAGGCCGTGGGCGACAACCACACGTCGTCGGGCCGCGCCATGAACCGCCGCGTCACCGTGCAGATGCTGACGAACAACGTCGGCAACACGGCCACAAGTGGAACCGCTGCCTCCGGCAACTGACCGGAAGCAGCTTCCAATGGTCCGGATCGGACCTCCCCATTTCTGCACAAACACCGATCCGGACCAGAACCAGCCGCCCGAAGCGAACCTCCCCCTCGCTTCGGGCGCATTGGCATTGCATGCAGCAGCCGCGCGGCTCTCGCCGCGCCACGACCGTTTGTGGCCGCTTCCGTTGGTCGCGGGCTGGCTTTCGGCTGAGGCCGGAGGAAACAACGAGCTGCCGACCGAAATTCCAAATCGAAAAGGCATTGCATGCAGCAGGCATTGCATGCAGCAGCCGCGCGACTCTCGCCGCGCCACGACCGTTTGTGGCCGCTCCCGATGGTCGCGGGCTGGCTTTCGGCTGAGGTTGCCGGTGAAATTCTCTGTTTTCTATTCAACTTCATTTTAATGAATCACTTAAAAAGTGATTGTGTACTACTCAGTAAATATTTAATGTTACCGGAGGGGGGAGGGGGTGGTACGATTTTGCTCAAACCTTAGATTACATTGGAGTTGTTGAGATTTCGATTGATTTCATTTTTTGTATATATTTGATTGTATGCGGCTTATACAAATTTCATTTTGCATTTCAAATATCCGGCACCGATTCTGAATCCGTCCGCGCTGGGTGGCTCGCATGGCTCGATTCCCTCCAAAAACGACGCCTGCGGCGGCTGGATTTCGGACGCAGATCGGCGACGAAACAACAGTATGACACAGACTGGAATAATTGGATGCCAGTGGTCAGGGGTCAGTCCGGCGCTTCGGTCACGGAGTTTTCCGTTGCTGCGCGGCGGAGTTGCCCTGAAGCTCCTCCTGATGCAGCGCCTGATGGATCAGCATCTTCAGGTAGGTCTGGTATTTGAGGCCTTTGCGTTCGGCCTGGACGCGCGCGCGGGCAATGTCTTCCGGGGCGAGGCGGATGGTTGTGGTGGGGGTGTTTCCCCGCCGCGCGACTGTTCCGCGAGTGAGTTTCCCATCGGCGGCGGCCTGCGCAAACTGCTCTGCGAGCTGTTGCCGGTTTTCGAACCACCAGTTCGCTTCCTCGTGCTCGGTCTTGAACTCAGGGACTTTGAGGGTCGGTTCCATGGGGGCTGCCTCTCTGCGCGATATAGGTGAGCTTCATTGATTTGGGAGCGTCGAAAGCTGTGACCACGCGAATCAGGGTCCGTCGCCAAGTGGAGACGACGACCAGGATGCGGCCTGCGTTGGTTTCTCCCAGTTGCACGAATCGTTCTTCGCCGTTTACGCTTTGCATCTCCAGATCGAACGGCTCGTTTTCAATCACCTGTTCCGCTTCCAAACAGGAAACGCGATGGGCTGCGATGTGAGAGCGATTGGCATCGTCCCATTCAAACCTGAGCATTTTTGACTATCCTCCGGGCCGTCGCGCTCGGTTGCGCGATACGGCGCATTTCTCATGGCATTCATTTGTTCTCCTTTTGGTGCTCTCGGTTTTTGGTCTCTCGCTGGTTCGAGGTGGCCTGTCGCTTGCGCGACAGGAGGTTGTCTTCAAATGTACTTATAATGTAGCTACATGTCAAGTGGGTTTGCAATAGCGCATTCCCTGCGAAAATGGCAACCACAATGCAATGGCAACGGCAGAAGCAGATTCCCTGCGGGAATGACAACAAAAAAGCAACGGCAAAAGCAAAGGCAGAAGCAGATTCCCTGCGGGAATGACAACAAAAGGGCGGCGGCGGTTCGGCTGAACCCTGACTACTGATCCCTGACCCCTGACGGCTGACCCCTGACGACTGACGACTATTTCTGCGGATTCAGGCGGAGGTGTTCGGCGCGGATGTCTTTGGCGGTGAAGAGGGCGAGGAATGGGGCGGATTCGGCTGCGGATTCGACGGCGGGGCGGCCGTTGGCTTCCTGGCGTTCGACGAGGCAGACGACGGCTGCGACGCGCATGCCGGCTTCGCGGGCGGCGTGGATGGCCGTGATGGTGGAGGCTCCGGTGGTGCAGACGTCGTCGACGATGAGGACGTTTGCTCCGGGCTGGCAGAAGCCCTCGATGCGGCGTCCGGTGCCGTGGGTTTTTTCCGCTTTGCGGACGAGGAAGCCGTGGAGGAGCGGGGTGGGCGCGGCGTGGCCCTGCGCGGCGGCTGCGAGTGGGGCTAATGCGAGCCTGGCGGTGGCAAGCGTGGTGGCTTCGAGGGCGGCCTGGGCGCTGGCTGTGGCGACGTTCGAGACGATGGGGTCGGCACCGAGAGTGAGTCCGCCGACGGCCTGGAGCGCGCTGGGGCCGGTGAGCAGGCCGTGGTGGCGAAGGGCTTCGAGGATGGCGAGGCCGGTGAGGCGTCCGCCCTCGGCGTGGAGCGTGGTGGTGCGGCAGTCGATGTAGTAGTCGCTGGTGCCGCCGGAGGATAGCTGGAAGCTGCCGAGGCGGAAGCTGAGCGTGGCAAGCAGCGAGAGAAGTTGGGCGGCGGCAGGGCGGGAGTCAGTGGCGTGCATGACCCAAGTGTAACGAAGCCGGTGCCTCGGCGCATCGCCACGTTGCGCGGTGCGATATTTACCGCATGGCCTGGGTCTGCGGGACTCCGGACTGGTTGGGGATGAGGTCGAGCGGGGCGGTGAGCGTGAAGAGGATTTTGGTGCCGGGGTCGAGCGTGGTTTGCGGGTGGCTGACCATGAGGTGAGTGGTGACCATGCCGGCGCCGATGAGTCCGCCGGTGAGTGCGCCGACGGGTCCGGCGAAGACGGCTCCGGTGGCTGCTCCGGCACCGGCGACGGCTCCGTATTCGATGCCGGCGCGTTCTTTGCGCGGGCCGGGATTGATGGCGCCTTCGTCGTTGATGCGGTTGCTGGTGCCGGGGACGCCGCTGACTTCGGCGTGCATGGAGAGGCGCGTGCTGTCAGGCAGGATGAGCGTGTCCGGCGAGAGGCGCAGGCTGCCGTGGCCGGCGAGATGGCCGCTGGTGACGGCGCTGATGCGGCCCTCCAGAGTGGAGCCGGCGGGGATGAGCACTTTGCCGCTTTGCAGGACATCGGCGAGGACTTTGGCGTGGAAGCGGTCGCCGCGTGAGTTTTCATCGCTGGAGAGACGATCAAGGAGTTCGACCTGGAACATGGTTCCCTCGGCAAGCTGGCCGGGACGGGCGGTGAGCGGGTGTACGATGTCGCCGTCGGGGTCATCGGACCGGGCGGCGAGGGCTGGCGCGGCGGATGCTGGCGCGGGCGCTGGTTTTGCTGGCGCGGCGTCCGTTTCGGCCATTTCGGCGGCGGAGGGGTGAACGATGTCGGCGTCGGGATCGGCGGGTGCTGTTGCCGGGCTGGCTGCCGGGCTGATTGCCGATGCGGTTGCCGGGAAGGTTGCGGAGGGGTCGGTGGATGTGGGCGCGGCGGCGGCGACTGGCACGGAGGCGACTGGCGCGGCGGAAACTGGCACGGCGGGGGATGGTTTCGGGATTGCGGCGGCGGCAGTTGCAGCGGCTACGCCCGTTGTGGCGGCTTCGCCGCTGGTTTCGTCGGTGAGGATGACGGATGTGGGCGGGTGAGCGGTGCCCTGATAGGGATCGGCTGCGGGCTGATTCTGTTGCGGCTGGGCCTGAGAGGAGTTCGTCGGCGCGGAGCTTGCCTGCGCCGGGCTGGCCTGAGCGGAGGCGGTCAGCGTTGAGATCGACAGCGTGGAGATCGGCAGCGCGAAACAGAGAAGCGCGGAGCACGCGCTGGAGACGATCGTGGTTGGTGTGAGTCGGCTGGCCATGAGAAAAACCTCCCGTCCGGCAAGTCTGCCACGGTCAGCAGACGGTTCGCCGGATGGTATCAGCGTACCTGCCTCACCCGGTGCGGCGACGTAGCCACGGGCTGCGTTTTGCGCGCGCGCATCGCTGGGGTTACGAATCAGGGTGGTCAACAGCGCGCATGGATGGGTGGCGCGCGAGCCGGTGTTTGCGGCAATGGAGTGTGACGGCGGGCACGGGCGGCGCGGAGGCGTTTGCTAGAATGCAGATGCACGGGATTTGAGGGGAAATCTGCACTTGCCAGAGTTTTTGACCAGCATACAAAGCGCGGCCGGCGAGGCTCTGGCTGTGGATCGACGACCGAAATTAAACGACCGGCTGCGCCATCATATTACGAGGACAAAGATGACAGAGATTGTTGAGATTCATGCGCGGGAGATTCTGGATTCGCGGGGAAATCCCACGGTGGAAGCGGATGTGGTTCTGGAGAGCGGCGCGCTGGGTCGTGCGGCGGTGCCGTCGGGCGCTTCGACGGGCGAGCACGAAGCCGTGGAGCTGCGCGATGGCGAGAAGAGCTACTTCCTGGGCAAGGGCGTGATGAAGGCCGTGGAGAACGTGGAGACGGTGATTGCGCCGGAGCTGGAGGGTTTTGACGCGACGAACCAGCGGCTGCTGGACGCGACGATGATTGCGCTGGACGGGACGCCGAACAAGTCGAGGCTGGGCGCTAATGCGATCTTGGCCGTGTCGATGGCGGCGGCGCGGGCGGCAGCGCAGACGCTGGAGCTGCCGCTCTATCGGTATCTGGGCGGATCGAATGCGAGCCTGTTGCCGACGCCGATGATGAATGTGCTGAATGGCGGCGCGCATGCGGATTCGAGCGTGGATTTTCAGGAGTTCATGGTGATGCCGGTGGGCGCGGAACGGTTTGCGGACGCGCTGCGGTGGGGCACGGAGACGTTTCATGCGCTGAAGAGCGTGCTGAAGAAGAAAGGCTACTCGACGGCGGTGGGCGATGAGGGCGGGTTTGCGCCGTCGCTGACCTCGAATACCGAGGCGATTGAGGTGATTCTGGAGGCGATCACGCTGGCGGGATACAAGCCGGGCGAGGAAATCTGCATCGCGCTGGATCCGGCTTCGAGCGAGTTCTATGACAAGGAAAAGGCGAAGTACGTCTTCAAGAAAAGCGACAAGCGCGAACTGACGAGCGAGCAGATGGTGGACTTCTACGCCGACTGGGTGAGGCAGTTTCCGATTGTGAGCCTGGAGGATGGGCTGGCCGAGGATGACTGGTCGGGCTGGCGCGTGCTGACGGACAAGCTGGGCGGGAAGATTCAGCTTGTGGGCGACGACCTGTTTGTGACGAACGTGAAGCGGTTGCAGCGCGGGATCGACGAGGGCGTGGGCAACTCGATCCTGATCAAGCTGAACCAGATTGGCACGGTGACGGAGACCTGCGAGGCGATTGAGCTGGGACGGCGGTACGGGTACACGAGCATCATCAGCCATCGCTCGGGCGAGACCGAGGACACGTTCATTGCGGACTTTGCCGTGGCGACGGGCGCCGGACAGATCAAGACCGGGTCGGCGAGCCGCACGGACCGGATTGCGAAGTATAACCAACTGCTGCGGATCGAGGAAGAACTCGGACAGGGAGCAAGCTTCCTGGGGCTGGAAAGCCTGAACTACAGCGAGTGACACGAACAGGCTCCGGCAACGGAGCCTGTTCTGCTTTTGGCCACGCCGCTGCGAACGGAAAACCACACAAAAACGGAAGGAAATCTGCCGTGCCAGAGAAACGACGCCCGGTCGTGCTGACCATCCTGGATGGATGGGGATACAGCGAGAAGCGCGAGGCGAACGCGATTGCGCTCGCGCGGAAACCCACGTATGACAAGCTGCTCGCCGAGTATCCGAGTACGCTGATTCGCGCCTCGGAGCACTTTGTGGGGCTGCCCGACGGACAGATGGGCAACAGCGAAGTGGGCCACCTGAATATCGGCGCGGGCCGCGTGGTGCGCATGGATATTACGCGGATCGATGAGCTGATTGCGCGCGATGCGCTGACGAACCATCCGCCGATTGCGCAGGCGATGGCGCGGGCGCGCGAGGGCGGACGACAGTTGCACCTGCTGGGTCTGGTTTCGGACGGCGGCGTGCATTCGCATCAGGAGCATCTGTACGCGCTGTTGCGCGCGGCGCGGGCGCACGGCGTGACGCGGGTTTTTGTGCATGCGTTCCTGGATGGGCGCGATACGCTGCCGACCTCCGGCGTGGGGTATCTGGAAAAGTTGCTGGCGAAGATGGGCGAGGTTGGCGTGGGCAAACTGGCGTCGGTGAGCGGGCGCTACTACGCGATGGACCGCGACCGGAAGTGGGACCGCGAGCGCAAGGCCTTCGAGGCAATGGTGCAGGGTCGGGCTGAAGGCGGCGCGACGAGCAATCCCTTGGCGCTGCTGAAGGAACGTTACGGCAACGGCGTGACGGATGAGTTCACGATTCCGTTTGTGGTGACGGACGAGGCGGGCAGGCCGAATGGCGTGATCCGCGATGAGGATGTCTGCATCAATTTCAATTTTCGCGCGGACCGCGCGCGGCAGATTACGCGCGTGCTGACGCGCGAGAGCGGACTGAACAGCGAGGGCGGACGCAATCTCGATTCCTGGGAGTCGCTGGACGAGACGATTCCGCCCGGAGAGATTCCGCGGCGGCTGCATTATCTGTGCATGACGCAGTATGACAAGGCATACCAGTTGCCGCTGGTGATTCTGCCGGAGTCGATGGATAATCTGCTGGCGAATGTTCTGGGCGCGGCGCAGTTGCGCAACCTGCGAGTGGCAGAGACGGAAAAATACGCGCATGTGACGTACTTCTTCAATGGCGGGATCGAGACGCCGTTTCCGGGCGAGGATCGCGTGCTGATTCCGTCGCAGAAGGTGGCGACGTACGATCTGGCTCCGGAGATGTCTGCCGAAGGGATTGGCGACACGATTGTGAAGGCGATCCGCGATACGGCCTTTGACCTGGTGATTGCGAATTTTGCCAACGCCGACATGGTGGGGCATAGCGGCAGGCTGGAGCCTACGATCCAGGCCGTCGAGGCCGTGGACGCGCAGCTTGGACGCATCTATCAGGCGCTGCGCGAGAACAATGGCGCGTGGCTGATTACCGCCGACCACGGCAACGCGGAGCAGATGATCGACCCGGCGACGGGTGGGCCGCACACGGCGCATACGACGAATCCGGTGCCGCTGATCTACGTGGCCGAGGACGCGAAGCGCTACACGCTGCGCGCTGGCGCGAGCCTGCGCGACATCAGCCCAACGCTGATTGAATTGCTGACGCTGGCAGAGCCGAAAGAGATGACCGGCGAAGACCTGCGCGTGCCGCTGGCGAAGTAGAGCGGCGGACGCGGAAGACAGACGCAGGCGTCGGTCGCAGAAAATCTGAGCAGCAACGGGAATGGGGTGACCTGGCGGTCACCCCATTCTTGTTGCCTCCCGAATTGTTGCAGGTGTTGCAGGATCAGAAGTAGAACTTGCCGGCAAGCTGGACGGCGCGGCCCGGTGAGGGATCGCCGTTCGGGTCGGCCGACTGCTTGACGCTCGTCACCTGACCGAAGGTCTGGCTGACGAAGGTGCCGCTCGGCGTGGCAAAGTTCGCATGGTTGAAGACGTTGAAGCCTTCCAGGCGAAGCTGGACAAACTCCGTGCTGTGCGAGTTGAAGTGGATATTCTTCACGACGGCGAGGTTGGTGTAGTCCCATCCGGGGCCATGGAAGAAGTTACGCGTCGTGTTGCCGAAGGTTCCGACCGGCTCGGTGGAGAACGACGAGGTGTCGAAGTACTGGTGGTTTGTGCTCGATCGCGGGTTGTGAATGCCGATATGGAAGGTGGAGGTGTTGGGCACATCCGGGCATCCGAAGAAGCTGAAGGCATCGCAATAGAGGGATTCGTTCAGACCAAGGTTGATGCCGACCGGGTTGCCGCTCTGGAATGCGCTGGTGCCGCTGAGCTGCCAGCCGGAAACAATCTGGTTCACAATTCCGTGCATAACGCTATTGTCACTGAACCAGTTGACGTTTGGCACAACGTAGACGTAGCCGAGAGCCAGACGCTGACGGGCATCGAAGTCCGAGGAGCCGTAGTTCAGGTACGCGTATCCGGGCACATAGTTGAATACGCGGTTTGCAGCACCCGTCGCGCTCTCATAGCCGGAACCATTGTCCAGCGCGTGGGAGTAGGTGTAGGAAGCCGTGAACTGCAGGCCGTGGGACATGGCCTTCTGCAGACGGGCCTGGAGGGCATTGTAGTTGGCCGTGCCTTCCGAGGTCTGCTTGCCGATGGACAGATACCAGGGAAGTCCATTGGGCAGCGATGGAATCGCTCCGCCGCCGGTTCCCGGCACAATGGCTGGCTGAATCGCATACTGCGGGTAGTACAGGTGAACAAAGTTTGCATCCGCAACGCAGCCTGGATTGGACATACAAGCGGCGTGTCCGGCTGCCGTGATGTAGTCCCCTTCACGCCAGGTGGAGAGGCGATGCGAAACCGAGCCTACGTAACCAATCATGAGCACCATGGTGCTGGAAAGCGAGCGCTCGATGTTGAGGTTGTAGTTGTAGGTGTACGGGACGTTGTAGTTGGGGCTGAAGGCCGCGAGATCCAGCGTGTTGTAGTTGGGCCAGTTAATTTTGCTCCCAACCGGAGGCACAGTGTACGGGAATGGGTTGGCTTCCGATCCATTCCCGGCGATGTCAGAAAATGGATTGGCAAACTGCGGGCTGCCGCCGAAGTCAGCAGCGCCGTGAGAGGTGAACAGCGACGGAGGATCGATCAGGTTCTGCAGGGACTGCTCTTCCTGATCGCGGTTGAAGTAGACGCCGAAGCCCGTACGGATGGACATGGCATGCGCACCGGGCGTACCGATCAGGAACTTCGGTCCGTTCGAGGGCGACCAGGCAAGACCAATACGAGGAGCGAAATGGTCGTAGCGCGTCGGAACACCGCCCGCCTCGTTACATCCCGGATCGCCATTGAAGGACAGTCCCGGAGGCGCGCCCGGATAGACGTTGGATTCCGAGTTGCTGGCATTCCAGCAGATGATGCCCAGGCCGCCGAACTGTTTGTTTTGGTTCGGGCCTTCCACATCCCAGGCGAGACCGTAGTTGAAGGTCAGGTCCGGGGAAACGCGCCAGCTATCCTGTGCATAGGCATAAAGTTCCATCGCGATGGCATCGATGAAACCATCGCTCGTCTGCTGGTAGGAGTCCGGGATGCCGAGGACATAGTCGAGGACTGGGTCACCTGAGCTGTACTGACCCTGGCCACCGTAGCTGTAGTAGCCGTTGTTCAGATAGCCGAAGGGGTTATGCACGCGGAACTGCTCATACTGGCCACCAAACTTGAAGGAGTGGTTGCCGTGGACCCACGTGAGGTTGTCGGCGTAGGTCAGGTTGGTGTCGATTCGGGGCTGAGGACCGTCGGCGCTGAATCCGAGGCTGAAATAGCCGCTGAGTCCGATGTAGGGCAGGCTCTCCTGGGACAACTGCGGCGTGATGCCAAAGCCGTAGCTGCTGGGGGCGATTGTGGTCTGCGGGTTGACGGCGACGAAATTGTTGCGATAGTAGCCGCCGTGCAGTTCGTTCAGCAGGTTTGCGTTGAACGTGTGGGTGTAGGAGCCGGAGAAAATCTTGAAGTGATCCGTCGAAGTCTGAGCAAAGCCAGGGAAGCTGCTGCCGATGAAGGGCAGCGTGTTGAACGCCGGGCTGGACTGGAAGATGGTCGATCCCCAGATGGCATCATTCGGGGTCGGGTTGTAGTCCAGACGAACAATCCCCTGATCCGAAGCTCCCGTGTTCAGCGCGTTGAATGTGTACAGGTTCCCGGCCGTATTGGACTGCGGAACAAACTGTTGAATGAGCCTGGAAGAGATGGGATTCCACATGGTGGTGGGCACAGAGACATTGCCGCTGCTGAAACATTTGTTCCACGTCTCGCCCTTGGTGCAGGTGCCGATGTTGAAAGGGATCGGGTTATTGGTCAGGCCGCTGCTGTCCGGCGCATTGCCATTGGCAAGGTTGGAGTCCGCGTTGAAGTTGCCGTTGAGCTGATTCGTGCTCAGGGTCGGGGTAACCACGGTGCCCGCTGTGCGATTGCGGTAGCCCTGATAGCCCAAGAAGAAGAAGAAACGGTTGCGGAGAACCGGGCCACCGAGCGTGCCGCCGTAGATGTTCTGGTGGAAGACGGGGCGGATCTGAGAGAAGTAGTTGCCGTTGTTCAGGAAGGTGTCGCGGTAGAACTCATAACCGCTGCCGTGAAATTCGTTGGTGCCGGACTTGATGACCTCGTTGATGACCGCGCCGGAGTTACGCGCGTACTCTGGGTTCATCGTGCTGGCTTCGACGTTCTCTTCCTGCAGGGCGTCGGGGTTGATGGCCAGACCCTCGGTCTGGAGCGGGCCGTCGTTGATGTCCACGCCGTCGGCGACGAAGCTGTTCTGCGGAGTCTCGCTGCCGTTGGTTGAGAAGGTGCCGAAGCGGTCAGAGGACTCGACGACGCCGGGTTCCAGCTTCTGGAGGCCGGATGCGTCACGGCCTTCGAGGGGAATGTTCTCGATGTCAGTGGCCGTCTCCACCTGTTCGAGCTGGGTGTTCTGCGTTTCCACCTGGAGGGCTGTGGCCGAGACGGCCACCGTCTGGCTGGCGCTGCCGACCTGGAGCCTGGCGTCGGTGTCCCAGTTGGCCGCGACTGCAAGCGTGATGCCCTTCGCGGTGAAGGTCTGGAAGCCCTTGGCGTCAATCGTGACCGAGTATGGGCCACCGGCCTGGAGTGAGTTCACAATGTAGTAGCCACTGCCGTTGGTCTTCGCCTTTGTGGTGATGCCCGTGGAGGTATTCAGCACGGTCACGGTGGCGTTTGGCACAACGGCACCGGACGTATCCGTCACCGTTCCGTGAATCTGCGCGGCGGTGATCTGCGCATACGCAGGATGGGAGCCGACCTGGGCAACGAACGCAACAAAGGCGGGAACGGCGAGGGCGGGAATGGCGAGTGCCAGAACTCCGCGCCTCAGAATCGCCCGGAAGGATCGAATCGACGAGGAAGGAAACGAGCTGCAGCCCTGATTCATGTTTTCTCCTTGGGAAATGTGAACACCCATACTCATCTCGGTTTCAGCGGTTCGGTCTGCATCTTTCTAAAAACAAGATTCAGAGGAACAAACCCAGAACAGCATCAACTTAGCAATTTGCGGGCCATTGTATGTTTTCAGCAAATTTTCATAAATATTCCATGAAATCAATTAGATATGGAAATGGCGGTTGCGCCCTGGAAATCTGCTTCTATGAAAAACAGAAGAAATGAGGATGAAATCTCTGAAAAGAGAAAGCCGGGCGGGCGGATTTCCCATTTTCGCGATGCCGGACGGATTCCAACGCGGAGCGAGATGGGCGCGCAGACGGGGATGGAGTTCGGTGAGGATTTCCGAGAGGGATTTCGGTTGGGGTTCGGCGGTTACCGACGAACGGCGGCGGCGAAGCTGCCGCGCAGGAGTTCCTGTACCTGGCTGACGAGGGACTGCGCCTCGGCCAGATAGGTCGGTGCCTGCTGGCAAAGGACGCTGACGGCCTCGGCGTCTTCGAGCAGGATGGTGGCTGCGCCGGCGGCGGCGGCAGCGATGCCGAGGCGACGATGGCCGGTGGCCAGCAGCGCTCCGGCGGCGAGAAACGCTCCGGCGGCGAGGTAGTGGTTCCAGTCCGGGGTGGGGTGAGCGGCGGCGGGCGCTGAGGCCGACTGAGGCGGCGGCGCGACGGGGATGGGTCCGGTCTGGGTCGAGCGGGTGGAGTTGGGCGACGGAGCCGCATCCGTGTGCCAATGCGCGGCGTCGTAGCGTGAGGCCGGATCAGGACGCGGATCGGCGGCAGTGCGCATGGAGTCAGGGCGCATGGCATCCGGGTGGCGCGGCTGGTAGCTCTGCGGCACGGTGTAACTTTCCGGAATGGGCACTGGAACCATGATCGTATTTCTCCTGGCGCGGCTCAGTCGAGATCGAAATCGCGCAGGGGCTTGCCGGCGGGCGCGTCCTTGGCCTTGCGCAGGGCCTCGGCAAACCGTTTCTCAAACAGGTCTTCCTTGTTTTTCTCCGCCTCGATGGACTGGCGGAAGATGGATTCCTTGCGGTCATCCTGCTCACGCATGGCGCGGGCGGCTGTCTCCAGGTCCTCGAAGGTTCGCTTGCGCGGAGCGGGCGTGTGGCTGACGACGACGCCGGTTTCGGCGTCGATGCGCAGCACGGCTCCGCAGTCGGGGCAGGCTGCTTCGAGCATCGGCGACTTGGACCGCGCGGCCATCTGATCCTGATTGTAAGGAGAAACCGACCGTGTGCGGGATGGTTCAGCGCAGGTGGCGGCCACTGGAGTTATCTTTTCAGTAACTCCCCGCTGGTTTTGGTTGCGCCGCAGTTTGGAGCCGGAGCAATCGAGCCTTCGGCGCTGGCTTCAGCCTTCGGCGCTGGCCAGCCGGGCCTGGGCCTCGTCCAGCAGGCGGTTGGCGGCCTCGTAGGCTTCGGCATCGTCACCGGCTGCGTTCCACTGGGCGTGGGCACGCTCAATCTGTTCACGGGCGGCGGCGACGTTGATGGCCGACGGAGCGACGGCGTCGTTGGCGAGGATGGTGACGCGGTCGGGCAGCACCTCGACGAAGCCCCAACTGACGTTCCAGCGCGAGGTCTCCGCGCCGGAGCCAGCGCCGTGGAGCGTGACATCACCGGCGCCAAGCTCGGCCAGCAGCGGCGCGTGGCCGGGCAGCACCTCGATGCGTCCGGTGCGCGAGGGCAGATCGACCGACGCAGCGAGGGTGTCGAGCAGGATGCGTTCCGGAGTCACCAGCGTGACGTGGAGTTGATTCTCGCTTGCCATTTCCCTGCCCCTCAGGCGGTTGCCTTCATCTTTTCGGCGGTTTCGAGCACTTCGTCGATGGTGCCCTTCATGTAGAAGGCCTGCTCGGGCACGCTGTCGTGCTTGCCCTCAATGATCTCCTTGAACGAGCGGACGGTGTCGGCGATCTTGCAGTAACGTCCGGGGATACCGGTGAACTGCTCGGCGACGTGGAAGGGCTGCGAGAGGAATTTCTGGACCTTGCGGGCGCGCGCGACGGTGAGTTTGTCGTCGTCGGAAAGCTCGTCGATGCCGAGAATGGCAATGATGTCCTGAAGATCCTTGTAACGCTGGAGGATGCGCTTGACGCCCTGAGCCACGTCGTAGTGCTCCTGACCGACGACGCGCGGAGTGAGGATGCGCGAGTTCGAGTTGAGCGGATCGACGGCCGGGTAGATGCCGAGTTCCGACAGCGGTCGGCTGAGCACGGTGGTCGCGTCGAGGTGAGCGAAGGTGGTGGCCGGAGCCGGGTCGGTGAGGTCGTCGGCGGGCACGTAGACAGCCTGGACGGAGGTGACCGAGCCTTTGCGCGTGGAGGTGATGCGCTCCTGCAGCTCGCCCATTTCGGTGGCCAGGTTGGGCTGGTAGCCGACGGCTGACGGCATGCGTCCGAGCAGCGTGGAGACCTCAGAACCGGCCTGGGTGAAGCGGAAGATGTTGTCGATGAAGAGCAGCGTGTCGGCACCCTCTTCGTCACGGAAATGCTCGGCGACGGTGAGCGCGGTGAGCGCGACGCGCAGACGCGCTCCGGGTGGCTCGGTCATCTGGCCGTAGATGAGCGCGGCCTTGGAGTTGGCCGGGTCGCCGGGCTTGATGACGCCGGACTCCGACATTTCGAGCCAGAGGTCGTTGCCCTCGCGGGTGCGCTCGCCGACGCCGGCGAAGACCGAGAAGCCGCCGTGGTTTTTGGCGACGTTGTTGATCAGCTCCATGATGACGACGGTCTTGCCGACGCCGGCACCGCCGAAGAGGCCGATCTTGCCGCCCTTGAGGAACGGTTGAATGAGGTCGATGACCTTGATGCCGGTCTCAAACATTTCTTCGCGGGTGGACTGTTCCTCGAAGGCGGGCGCGGCGCGGTGGATGGGCTTGCGGAGTTTCTCGCCGACGGGGCCGAGTTCGTCGACCGGCTCGCCGATGACGTTGAGCACGCGGCCCAGCGTCTCGCGACCGACGGGCGCCGTGATGGGCGCGCCGAGGTCATGGGCGTTCATGCCGCGCACCATGCCGTCGGTGGCGGTCATGGCGACGGTGCGCACGCGGCCTTCGCCGAGGTGCTGCTGCACCTCGAGGATGACATCGATGGGCGTGGGCACCTCGAAGCCCTCGCTGGTGACGCGCAGCGCCTGATAGATGGGCGGCATGTGCGCTTCTTCAAACTGCACGTCGACTGCCGGTCCGGAGATCTGAATCACTTTGCCAATGCTGTTTGCCATAAAAATTGCCTTCCGCTGTGTGCCTTCCGCTGACTGCGTTTTGCTGCGTGCTTTCTGCCGCGTGCTTTTCCGGTTTGCTCAGAGCGCCGCAGCGCCGCTGACGATTTCGATGATTTCCTTGGTGATGGCCGCCTGGCGCACGCGGTTCATGTGGAGCGTGAGCGAGTCGATCATGTCGGATGCGTTGTTGGTGGCCGCGTCCATGGCGGTCATGCGCGCGGCGTGCTCGGCGGCGACGGACTCCGCCATGGCGTGAAAGAGCATGGCGGCGACGTAGGACGGGAGCAGGCCGTCGAGCAGTTCGGGCGCGGGCTGCTCGTAGATGTAGTCCACTTCGGCGGTGCCGAACTGCTCGGCTTCCGTGTCGCGCGTCTCTTCGCCAAAGGGCGAGATGCCGGCTGCGGCAGCGACAGTGGCCGCGTGCTGGCGCTCCTCTTCGGTCGGCTCAATGGCACCGACGATGACGGCTTTGCCCGGTTCGATGAGCGGCAGCAAGCGCTCGGTGACGACGCGCTGCTGGATGACGGATTTGAACTCGTTGTAGACGAGGTAGCAGGCGTCGATCTCTTCGTGCGTGTAGCGGCGGATGATCTCCGAGGCAAGCTCGCGCGTGGCCGCGTGGGTAAGCTTTTCGAGCATGCCGGGATGGTCGCCGACGACCTCGACGCGGGACTTCCGGTTACGGACGCGGCGCGTGAGCGGCTCGCCGTCGGCTGGATTTTCGGTCTGCACTTCCTCGTGCGCAGCCAGCGGATAGCGGCGGCGCATGGGGTCGCGGGCCTTGCGGCCGATGGGTTCGATGTCCACTTCCCTGTCGTCACAGAGCGAGAGGAAATGGTAGCTGGCCTTGAGAATGTTGGTGTTGAAGGCTCCGGCGAAGCCCTTGTCGCCGCTGACGACGACGAGCAGAATGCGCTTTTCCGGGCGCACGGCGAAGAGCGGATGGCGAAGGTTGCCGGTCTCCGGATCGAGCACCTCGATGCGGCGCTTGAGCGAGGCCAGCACGCTGGCGATGCGCTCGGCGTAAGGCCGCGCGGCCAAGGCCCGCTCCTGTGCGCGGCGCAGCTTGGCCGCCGAGACCATCTTCATCGCGCGCGTGATCTGGCGCGTGCTTTTCACGCTGCGAATGCGTCGTCGGAGATCCAGTACGTTTGCCATTTTCTTCCAGTCGTCAGTAAGCCAGTCGTCAGTGGTCAGTCGTCAGGGGTCAGTAAGTCAGCCGTCCGTTGTTCGTCGTCAGTGGTCAGTGGTTCGAGTCTGGTTTTTGCTTTCGCTGACGACTGATCCCTGACGACTGACCCCTTCTTTCGTTACTTCGCGGCCTTGCTCGCCTGATAGTTGGCCGAATACTCCTTGAGCGCGGCGTGGAGGCGAGCCTTGATTTCGTCGTCGAGCTGTTTTTTGCCGCCGAGGTCGGCGAGCAGCGCGGACTGCGCCGAATCGAGGTAACGCAGCAGACCATCCTCGAAGGCGCGAACCTCATCGACGGCGAGCGGATCGAGATAGCCCTGGGTTCCAGAGAAGAGCACGATGACCTGCTGCTGCCAGGTGAGCGGCTGGAACTGCGGCTGCTTGAGCAGTTCGGTGAGGCGCTGGCCGCGGCTGAGCTGCTTCTGCGTGAGTGGGTCAAGGTCAGAGCCGAACTGCGCGAATGCGGCCAGTTCGCGATACTGCGCGAGGTCGAGCTTGAGCGTGGAACCGACCTGCTTGGTGGCCTTGATGGCCGCCGAGAAGCCGACGCGGCTGACCGAGAGGCCGACGTTGACCGCCGGACGGATGCCGGAGTTGAAGAGGTCGGTTTCGAGGAAGATCTGGCCGTCGGTGATGGAGATGACGTTGGTCGGAATGTAGGCCGAAACGTCGCCGGCCTGAGTCTCGACGATGGGCAGCGCGGTGAGCGAGCCGCCACCGTTTTTGTCGCTCAACTTCGACGATCGCTCGAGCAGGCGCGAGTGGAGATAGAAGACATCGCCGGGATAGGCTTCGCGGCCCGGCGGACGGCGCAGGAGCAGCGAAATCTCGCGGTAGGCCATGGCGTGCTTGGAGAGATCGTCGTAGATGACCAGCGCGTGGCGACCGGAATCGCGGAAGTATTCGCCCATGGCGGTGGCGGCGTAGGGCGCGAGATAGAGCATCGGCGCAGGCTCGGAGGCGGAAGCGGCGACGATGATGGTGTGGCCCATCGCACCGGCTTCGGTGAGCGTCTGCACGACCTGAGCGATGGAGGATCGCTTCTGGCCGATGGCGCAGTAGATGCAGATCAGGTTGTTCTTCGCGCTGTTGATGATGGTGTCGATGGCGACGGCGGTTTTGCCGGTCTGGCGGTCGCCGATGATGAGTTCGCGCTGGCCACGACCGATGGGAATCATGGAGTCGATGGCCTTGATGCCGGTGGCCATTGGCTCGCGCACGGGCTGGCGGTCGATGATGCCGGGAGCGAGCCGCTCCATGGGCAGCGTGCCAGAGGCGGCGATCGGTCCCTTGCCGTCAATGGGCGCGCCGAGCGCGTTGACGACGCGGCCGATCATGGCCTCGCCGACGGGAACGCTGAGAATTTTGCCGGTGCGGCGAACGGTGTCGCCCTCGGAAAGCTCGGTGTATTCGCCGAGCAGCACAGCGCCGACCTGATCCTCTTCGAGGTTCATGGCGAGGCCGGCCACGTCGTGAGGGAAGGCGAGCAGCTCGCCGGCCATCACCTTGTCCAGCCCGTGAATGCGGGCGATGCCGTCGCCGAGGGAGAGGATCGAGCCGACCTCATCGACGCGCATCTTCGCGTCGTAGTTGGCGATCTGTTCGCGGAGAATCTTCGAGATTTCGTCTGCCTGTATGGGCACCATGCTGCTCTTCCTGTTCTTTGTTTGCCCGCCCCAGTCTTCCGGGGCGATTCACTGCTGGGTTTCGGGCTGTCGTTGCGCGGCTACTGCGCGCTGAGAGCCTCTTTCAAACGATGGACGCGGCCACGCACGGAGCCGTCATAGACTGCCGAGCCGACGCGCACGATGACGCCGCCCAGAATCGAGGGGTCGGTGCGAAAATTTGCGCGGATGCGAGCGCCGACAAGTGTGGCCACTTTTTCAACCAGCCGCGACTGGTCCGCCGCGACAAGCTCGCGCGCGGTGAGAATCTCCGCCTCGGCCACGCCCTGACGCGCCTGCCACCAGGAGCGAAAGGCTGCGATGACCTCGTCCAGCGCGGCGATGCGGCCGTGGTCGATGAGCACGGCGAGCAGGTTGCGCATGGCGGGCAGCAGTTCGAGCGAAGCGCTCAGGCGATCCAGCACGGCCAGCTTCTGCTCGGAGGGAATCGATGGATCGGCCATTGCCTCGCGCAGCTCCGGGCTGGCGTTCCAGGCGGCCATCAGGCTGCCGATCTGGCGCTCGACCAGATCGTCGGCGACGCCGGCGGAGACCAGAACATCGGCAAAGGCCCGCGCGTAACGGGCGGCAAAGAGGGACATCAGTGCTTGCCTCCGTTTCCGGCGGTTTCTGTTTTGGCTGCGCGCGCGAAGTCTGTTCGGGCAAAATCGGCGCGAACAAAATCATCAATCAGAGCGTGGTCCTGCTCGGCGGTGACGGTGAGTCCGGCGAGGGCTTTGTCGAGGGCGAGATTGGCGGCGAAACTGCGCAGTTCGCGCTGAGCCTCGGCGGCGGCGTTGTCGATCTCCTGCCCGGCTGAGGCGAGGATGCGCGCGGTCTCTTCCTGAACGGCGCTGCGATGGCGGGCTTCGTCGGAGTCCATCTCGGCGGCCACCTGGCGGCGGATGGCTTCAATCTCGCTGCCGAGGTCGCCAAGTTGCGCCCTGAGCGCGGCAAGCTGGGCGTTGGCCTCTTCCGTGGCCTTGCGCGTGGAGTCAAACTGCTCGCGCAGAGCAAGCGAACGGCGTCGCAGAACGCCGGGCAGAATGCGTGAGAGAGGAATCAGGATGGCCAGCGCGAGG
This sequence comes from Acidobacteriota bacterium, assembly GCA_021846275.1. Classification (GTDB taxonomy): domain Bacteria; phylum Acidobacteriota; class Terriglobia; order Terriglobales; family Acidobacteriaceae; genus Acidicapsa. The sequence continues at coordinate 242,469 of JAJZBZ010000004.1, read as the reverse complement.
ATGAGGAAGTTGATCGCCTCAAAGGTGCGCGCGGCGCTCTCCGTGCTGGTGTGAAAGGAGTGAGCAATCCAGCGGACGGTGGCCGAGTGGCGATAGACATCGTTGGGGTCTTCGGCGGCTGCGGCGGAGTGTTCTGGCTGCGCGACGCTGGTTGTCGGCGCGGCCTGCTGTGCAGGTTCCGGCTGCTGGGCGCGCGCGACAAAGTTTGCCGTGCTGGCGAGCAGAGCGACGGCGAACAGCAGAGGCGCGAGCGCGAGAGTTTGGAAGCGGGCAAGCGAGCGGGTGGTCATCAGCGAGCGCCTCCTGCGGCAACGGGGCCGCGGGAGTCTGGCAGCAGCGCGCGAACGACCTGCATCGCCAGTTCGTCGGCGCTGGCCAGCAGCGTCTGTCGCGCGACAGCAACCTCGGCAGCAAGCGATTCGCGGGACTGGGCAACGCGGCGAGCGGACTGTTCGCGAGCCTGAGCGAGCGCGGCCTCGCGGTCAGCGGCCCACTGCTGGAGCTTCTGCTCGCGGGCGCGGAAGATTTCAGCACGCGCCAGGCGAAGCTGCTCGGCATATTCAGCGGCGCGCGCCTCAGCCTCGGCGATGGCCCGCTGCGCGTCCTCGACGGCACCGAGCGTGCGTGCGCGACGAGCGGCCAGCGTGCGGCTGAGCGGCGCGTGAACCAGAAGCTGATAAGCGACGACAAGAGCGATGAACAGCAGAAGAGTCGGCACCGAACCGAGCAGAAGCGCACCGACCTGGAGGATGATTTCCTGCATGAAAAATGACGACCTTCCGATTCAAGCTCGATCCATCCGGGAACGCTCTGTTGTAACAAGCCCAGACAGCCCTGTCAACGCGCGAAAACCCCTGGGAGCGCAGGCAGAGTGTCCGCGAGCACCAGAAGCCGTGCAACATTTCTGGGCAACTCGGCGGATTTCTGTTGCGTTTCCTTGAAATCGGCTTATGCTTAGAGTATCACCTAGACCCGACTCTGGGTCCAGCGGGCTGCGGAAATTCGGGAAAGCACCTCCACTCCCATTTTCCGCGGCCCACCTTCGTTTTCAGCCCTGTTTTTTGCTTGGCTATGGCTCTTTGCCTGCATCGGTGTCGGTTGCCGCGTCCGGCTCTTTTGCATGACGGGATTTCTCCAGCATGCCCAGCAGTGAGGCCGGTGCGCGCACGCGGAGATGCACGCGGTCGGCTGCGTAATCGCGGCTGACAATGACGGCTCCGGCCTCAAGCGCAGCCAGCGTGGCACCGTCGGCCTGCGGAATCTCCAGCTCGACCTCGCGCATGGGATCGCTGGTGAGCGCCTGGTCGATGGCGGCAAGCAGCGCGTCGAGGCCGAAGCCGGTGAGCGCGGAGACGGCGACCGCGCCAGTGGGCAGTCCGTCGGCAAGCTGGTCCGCATCCAGCAAATCGGCTTTGTTCAGCACCTCGATGCGCGGAATCTGCTGCGCGTCGAGTTCAGCCAGAACGCGCTCGACCTGCTCCTTCTGCGCGTGAAAATCCGGCGACGAAGCGTCGCGCACATGGAGCAGAATCTCGGCGCGCTCGACCTCTTCGAGCGTCGCACGAAAACTGGTGACGAGCATGTGCGGCAGATTACGAATGAAGCCGACCGTATCGGACAGCAGCACGCGGCGGCGGCTGGGAAGCTCAACGGCGCGGAGCTTGGGATCGAGCGTGGCAAAGAGGCGCGACGAGGCCAGCACCCGGGCGCCGGTGAGGCGGTTGAAGAGCGTGCTCTTGCCCGCGTTGGTGTAGCCGACGAGCGCGACCGTGGGCACGGGAACGGCCTCGCGGCGCTGACGCTGCTGGCGACGGACGCGGCGCACCTCGTCCAGTTGCTGGCGCAGGTGGACGAGGCGACGCTGAATCCTGCGGCGATCCATTTCGAGCTGTGTTTCGCCGGGTCCGCGGGTGCCGATGCCGCCGCCGAGTTGAGACATGGCGCGACCTCGACCGGCCAGGCGCGGCAGCAGGTACTCAAGCTGCGCGCACTCGACCTGAAGCTGGCCTTCGCGGGTGCGGGCGCGGCTGGCGAAAATATCCAGAATGAGCTGCGTGCGGTCCAGCACGCGACACTGAAGCCGGTCTTCGAGATTGCGAAACTGCGTCGGCGACAGCTCGTGGTCAAAGAGGACGAGATCGACCGCGTGGAGCGTGACCATGCCGCGAATCTCTTCCACTTTTCCCGCGCCGATCAGCGTGGCCGCATCCAGGCGCTGGCGACGCTGGACAACCTCGGCGACGATCTCGGCTCCGGCGCTCAGCACCAGCTCGCGAAACTCGGCCAGCGAGTCCTCAGCCGAAGATGCGTCAGTGCGGCGGTCCGGCACCGATGCGGCAGAGACAGCCTGGCTGGAGACGAGCAACTCGGCGGCAGCGCGCGCATGCTGCGCCGCTGCAAGCTGCGAGCCGGAGCGCGTGGCGATCTCCAGACCGACGAGGATCGCGCGTTCACTCACAGCCGGACTCCGGGCGCGACGAAAGGCTGCGCAGGCGCGCAGCAAGGGAAAGACTCCGCGACGATGCCCGACGACGATCCAGGGTGCCAACTCACTCTCATGCGTGAAGCTCGCATGAGCGAAACAGGACGCATGCGACGAGCGACATCATCCCTGATTTGCAAGCGCTCCCGGCGCGGCGGGAGCCGACTGCATCGCTGGCGGTCGATGATCGCCAGCGCCGTGCATCACCGCGCGGTTGCTGACCACCGTGGAGATGGCGTGCTTGAAGATCAACTGCTCCTGGCTGTTGTTTTCCAGCAGCACCGAGTATTTGTCGAAGGAACGGATTCGGCCCGTCAGTTTGACGCCGCTGACAAGATAAATCGTGATGGGGGTTTTGTCCTTGCGGACGGTATTCAGGAAGGTGTCCTGAATGTTTTGTGCCGGCTTGTTCTCCATGCGCCGATCTCCTCGTATTGAATTTTGACTGCACTCGTGAACCGTGGGTTGACCTGATTCATGAAAATTCGCCGTCAGTGCAAACAGGAAGAACGGCGAAAACGGAGTACATCGAAGGCAGCCGATCCGCCGCCATCGTGAACACAATCACTATAGGCGCTGAACCCCGATGGAAACAAGGCGGGAACCAGGCGTGGAATCATGTCGACGGAGAGAATAGCCGCCTTTCGCGCCGTGAAAAGCGAAGGGTGCGAGCAGGACGAAGCATTGAAACGGCTGTTCTAATATGGAGTTGCGGCGCTGCGCCGGGACAGCCCGTGCAAGCGCAATCAACAGCCGATGAAGCGCGAGTGATTGGGGCGGCCTGTATTTTTTGCATCGCAGGGAAGGAATGCAGATTCGCATGAATCCAACCGCTGACACTGTCGCAGCCGTGCCCATGATCGATCTGGAACGCCAGTACGCGCCGCTGCGCGCGGAGTTGATGGAGGCGCTCGGCGGGGTTCTGGACCGCCGACAGTTCATCCTGGGCGAGCCGGTGGCGGCTTTTGAGGCTGCCGCAGCGGCGCAGCTTGGCGTCAGCGCCGCCGTGGGCTGCGCCTCGGGCACGGACGCGCTGTGGCTGGCGCTGGCTGCGGCTGGCGTTGGTCCGGGCGATGCCGTGGTGACGACGCCGTTCAGTTTTTTTGCCTCGGTCAGTTCGATACTTCGCGCAGGCGCGCGGCCCGTGCTGGCGGACATTGACCCGGCCAGCTTTAACCTGTCGCCCGCTGCGGTGGCTGCGGCTCTGCGCGAGCCGGGCGCGGAGAAGATTCGCGCGCTGCTGCCGGTGCATCTCTACGGGCAATGCGTGGACTGGGCAGGTTTCGCTGAGCTTGCCGGCGAGCACGGGTTGCTGCTCGTCGAGGATGCGGCGCAAGCCTGGGGCGCGCGCTGGCGGGATCGCCATGCCGGCGCGCTGGGCGAGATTGCCGCGTTCAGTTTTTATCCGACCAAGAACCTGAGCGCGGCTGGCGACGCGGGGCTGGTGACGACGAACAACGAGGAGTTTGCCGAGCGGGCGCGCTCGCTGCGCCAGCATGGGATGCGCGTGCGCTATCACCACGACGAGGTGGGCTGGAACGCGCGCATGGATGGGTTTCAGGGCGCGGTGCTCGGCGTGAAGCTGCGCTATATTGCAGGCTGGAATGCGAATCGTCGCGCGGCGGCGGAGCGATATGAACGGATGTTTCGCGCCGCGGGACTGGCTGAGAGCGGGCCGCATCCTGAGCGCGGCGTCGTGCTGCCGCGGGAGAACGCCGACAACCACCACGTCTGGCACCAGTACGTGATTCGCTGCGCTCGACGCGACGAACTGCGCGCGTACCTGACCGAGCGGCGGATTGGGTCGGAGGTTTACTACCCGATTCCGCTGCATCGGCAGAAGGCGCTGGCCTCGCTCGGTTACTGCGAAGGCGATTTTCCGGAGTCGGAGCGCGCGGCGCGCGAAGTGCTGGCGCTGCCCATCTTCGCCGAGATCACCGAGGCCGAGCAGCAGTGCGTGGTGGACGCGATTGCCGCGTTCCTGAGCACGTCACGCTAGAGCAGAATCACAGTTACTGTGCCCAGCGGAGTCAATCTGGATGCTGCCGTTCCTGGAAGAACGGCAGCCCCGGCGAATGTGAGTCCGGGTACACCGACTGTGACTCTGCTTTAACGACGCTTGCGCGCGGCTGCGTGGCGGGACTTTTCGGCGCTGGCCTCTGTGTGCGTCTCAATGGGAGCCTGGTCAGCGCCCGTGCGGCGAACGATGTTGCCTTCCAGACGGAAGCTCACCGTGCGCGCCGCAAGCGGATGGGGAATGCCCGTCTGCGGATCGATGGCGGACCCCGTTGCGTCGGCGATGCGAAACGAGAAGACTGGCTCCGCCACGCCGTCCACGGTCTCCCGCGTCATCGCGACGGGGAAGAATCCCTGAAATCCGCGCAGCCGATAGGCCGTCTCATAGCGGTGATGATTCAGGCTCCAGGTGAAGACGCGAACCTGATCGAAGTCATACGGCAGGCCGCTGTCGTTGGGCGCAAGCAGCACCAGATACTCGATCTCCCGCGTGGGCGCAGTGGGTGCGGCGTCCGAAGCGTCTCCGGCATCCGGCTGTACGGCTTCTGCGCGCGATTCCCTTCTGCCGCGCCGACGGGCGTCGCGCGGCGCCCGCCCGTCATCGATGACCGTAGCCAGTGGATACGCGGCCATCATGCGCTGACCCTCGGCATACTCGCCAATCGCATCGGGAATATCCACATCCATGCGGCTGCCGAGCAGCCAGCCGGTGTCGCCCTTGTCGTCCCGCACCAGCCACCAGTCCTCCATGGGCACCGGCGCTGCAACTGACTTCGCGTTCTTTGCGCTGACAGTGGAAGCCGGGCCGGGAACCGCGCCGGGAACCGCATGTGGAATCGCGGCGCGCTCGAGCAGCTTCACATGGCTATTGCCCGGCAACAGGTAGAAGTGATCCGTCTGCCTGCCCGGCGTCAGATGCAGATTGAGATCGTCGCGAAGCTGCGCCGTGGCGACGACGGGATCCTCGGCGTGAGCGCTGGCCAGTTGCTGGTATTTGTCGAACTCCTGCTGATCGATGATGGTGTGTTCCTGGAGCCAGCCGATTCTGCCGTCGTCGGTACGCACCTTGTCGAAACGCCGACCGTGCTCGATGACCTCCAGCCGTTGCCCGTTTTTCACCAATGCCACGCGATTGGAGACGTCCGCGACGCGATCCCGCAGGTAGACCTCGCGCGCGGAGACATAAACATACTCATGCCGCACGGGGCGGAATCGATCACAGCCGGACAGCGCGCTGGCGAGCAGAAGGCAGAGCAGCGGCGCGCTCCATCGACCCTGAGAGCGCAGGCGGCAACTGTCGATTTGTACCGGAGGGAGTCGCAACGTCCCCCTCAGAATAACAGCCTGGAAAAATTTTTTTTCGGGGCCAATCCATTCCGTTGCGTGCTTCGTTCCCACTTCAGGAGGGCACCATGTTCTTGCAACGTTTTCGCAACCTGTCTCCGCTTCGCAACACGGAGCGGGAAATCACCGCTTCCTTTGGCGTCGAGTCCATTCGACGCATGGACGCCGCCATTCAGGCGATGAACCGACGTCGATTTCTGGCTGGAATCGGCGTAGCCGGGGCCGTGGCTGGAACAGCGGCGCTCACCGGCTGCGGCAGCAGCGGCACCACCGCGATGGCCCAGTCCAACATGGTTACAGCCGACACGGCGCAGCAGATTTTTACCGCCGCCCTGATCGCCGAAGACCTGGCCACGACGATGTACTACAACGCCCTGGTGGGCGCGGTGATTCAGGATCCCAACCTGGCCGGAACGGGTGGCACGGCCACCAGCGTCTCCTCCACGGGCAGCGTGGCCAACGTGGGCTATCTGAGGGGCGCGCTTTCCGAAGAGATTCAACACGCCAACCTGATGCGCACGCAGTTGAACATCAGCGCATCGACCAGTGACCCTGTGCAGACGTTCTATTTCCCGACCGGAACCTTCAGCACGCTGACCAATTTCTTCACCGTGCTGGTCGCGCTGGAGACGGCCTTCATCGCCGCGTACATGACGGCGGTGGAGGAGTTCAGCCTGATGATTGGCGGCGTTTCGCCCTACAGCTCGACGCAGACCTCGGCCAGCGGCTCAGCTTACACGGCTGCCGATCTGTCGGAGTTCGCCAAAATCTGCGCCGCGATTCTCGGCGTCGAAGCCGAGCATCGTTCGCTGGCCCGCGCCATTCCAAGCGGCTCCACGTTTGCTGGAGTCTCGATCATTCCCGCCGACAACGCCTGCTACGAATCGACCGACATGCTGACGGCGGTCTACAACGGATCGGCCTCGGCGGCGGCTGCTCTGGGACCGTTCCTCACGCAGGGCAGCGGAACCACGGCCTACAGCCTGCAAACGGCGATCATGGGAGCGGCAACACTTGAATTGGCGTGCACCGGCGGCGCGCCGAGCGCGTAAACGCGCTCCTTCACAGAAGCCGGAATTCCGTAGGGCAACTCCCTGGATCATCCCCCGAAATCTGCTGCGCCGCAAGGACAAGGCGCAGCAGATTTCGGGGCTTTCTTTTCCTTTGGGATTTTCTTTTCAGGCCGTTGCCACGCGGTTCGTTCACTTGTTGTCATTGAGACTCAGTGCGTAAGCGCCAGTCCGATCGCGTAGGATGGGTCGGTCGTGCCCGTGGTCAATGTCGTTGCCACATCCAGCGTGCCGGGGGTGACGGTGTCATAGCTGTAAACCCACAGGTCGGGATTGTTGCCAAACCCGGTGACCACCACGTAGCTCCTCGTGCTGTCCTCGGCAATCACATCGGGCGACTTCGCCGTGGCGAAGGGCGAGTCGCTCAAACCGACCAGCGTGCCGGCATTGAGCGAAAAACCTGTGAGCTGATTGGTGGAGTAATCCGCCACATAGACATACTGCCCGGTGGGATCGGAGAGAATCGCCGACGGCGACGCGCCCGCGCTGAAGGAATTCATGGGCGCACCCAGATTGCTGATGGCAAACTGGCGAAGAATGTTGGACGTGGCTTCGCCGATGAACAGATAGGTCGAACTGGGATCGACGGCGACGGCGTTGGCCCCCGAGCTGTTGGTCGCGAGCGGAATGTGGAACGGCGCAGGCCCCCACGGCGAGGCCGCCGACGCCGTGAAGCCGAAGGCATCCGTGCCGCCGCTGCCCTCGGCGACGAAGACACTGTTATTGGCCGGAGAGATGGCCAGTTGGACCGGCGTGGGAGAAACCAGCGTGGCGGAAACCGGCGTACCCGTCTGGGTCAGTCCCGTGAGCGGCGAGATGGCCACCGCGTCAATCTCCGACGAATCCTTATAGGTGATGATGAGCCAGGATGAGGTCGCGTCCACGGCCAGATTCTGCACCGCCGCCGGACCGGAATAAATCACCGTTCCATTGTTGCCCTGGGTCAGCGCGCCGCCCGCGCCGATCGTGTACATCAGCACGCCGATCTGCGTGCCCACGAAGACAAAAAGATTGTTCGGCGAGACGACGACCGAGGTCGGCGTGGCTGGCAGCGTGATCGGCGAACCGGAGATCGCGGCCACCACTCCGCTGGTCAGCGAATACTCCGAGAGCGTGCCGCCGCTGCCCGTATTGCTCACATTCACCACGTAGATCGAGGTGGTCGATCCCGATGCCGTCGTTGTATTGTTCACGGGCGTAAAGAATTCATTGCTGCAACTGGTCATGCTCAGCATGAGCATCGCGGCCAGCAGGCACACGAAGGTCTTCTGCGGCGCGGTGCGCTGGCCGGAAAAACGCGAAAAAAAACGGCGGAGGACGGGCATTCGGTCTCAGTCCTGTTCCACCCTTCGCTTGCTTCGGGAAGAACTCAGTGGTGTCTGCTCAGATTATCGCTTCCCGCACGGCGGAAAATCCAACCCCTGTCCGGAATGCGCTGTTTGACGGATGGACGCGGGCGCAGGCGGAAACGCTCATCGGCCCACGCCGCGCGCTCCCTGTCGCGCGCGGATTCTGCCGACTGCGCATCCGCCGGACGAGACGATACAATTCGCAGCATGACGCAACGATGCTTTCGCTGGAATGTCGGTCTCAGTTCCCTGCTGCTCGCCCTGGTCCTCGTACTGGTGCTTAACCCCGTCGCTGCGCGCGCGAAGGCACACGACGCGCAGGCTGTGTGCGCCGCATGCGTGCACGCGGATATGAACTTCCTCGCTTCGGACGCGATGCACGGTCGCGGCTCCGGCACGCGCGACGAGCACATCGCCGCGCTCTACGCCGCCTCGCTCCTTCAGTCGTTTGGCCTGGAACCGCTGCCGAGCGTGGCGCAGGAGGATGGCGGCTACGTGCAGCGCGGCGAAATTCCCAATCCGCTGCCGAGCGGCGTGCTGCGCTATCTGAAGCATCTGGGCACGGACGCTGTGCCGCGCCCGGCAACCTGGAACGCGATGGGACTGCTGCGCGGCACGAGTTGGAAGGACAATGGACCGAACGAGGTCATCCTGCTCACGGCGCATCTCGATCATCTGGGCATGGGTACGCCGGTCAACGGCGATGCGATTTACAACGGTGCCGACGATGACGCCTCCGGCACGACGGCCGTGCTGGAGCTGGCGCGCGCGCTCAGCCACGGGCCGCGCCCGCGCCGGTCGATTCTCTTCGTGCTTTTTGGCTCTGAGGAACTGGGCGGCTACGGCAATCGCTGGTTCCTGGATCACTCGCCGGTGCCGCTCGCCGACATCGTGACCAATCTCGAATTTGAGATGATCGGACGGCCCGACCCGAAGCTGCCCCAGCGCACGCTCTGGCTGACCGGCTACAACCGCTCCAATCTTGGCCCCATGCTGGCCAGCCGCGGCGCGGCCATCAGCGCGGACCCGCATCCGGAGCAGCATTTCTTTCGCCGCTCGGACAACTACAACCTCGCGCTCCACGGCATCGTCGCGCAGACCGTCTCCAGTTTTGGCCTGCACACGGACTACCACCGTCCATCGGACGAACTGTCGCGCATCGATTTCGATTTCCTGACGCACAGCATCAACTCGATGATCGCACCCGTGCGCTGGCTGGCCTCCACGTCGTGGAAACCGGCGTGGAATCCAGGCGGACAGCCGCAGCCGCGCGCGGCGGGCAAGTAATTGCAAAACGTCATTCCCTGTGAATTCACACGGAATGACGATCGTTCACCGACGCATGGTCATTGTTTCCGCGCCGCTGGCAATGTCGGTGGCTCAGAAGTTTTCGCTGTCATCCGGCGCAGCACAACGAGGATCACGCAGAAGGCAAGCATGGGCGCGGCCAGCAGCGCCGTGCCTGCGCGATAGCTGCCCGTCCAGTCACGCAGAATGCCCATCAGGTAAGGGCCGAAGAATCCGCCGACCATGCCGATCATGTTGATCGTCGCGAGGCCCACGGCTGCATTGCGACCGCTGAGAAACGTGGTCGGCAGCATGAGCAGCGGCCCCTGCATGGATGCGAAGAGCACAAACGTGAGCGCCAGCAGCGGCACGGCGACGGTGGGAGTGCGCGAGAAGGCCGCAGCCAGAAACGCGGCGGCCTGAAGGAACGCGGGCACCATCGCGTGGCCATAGCGCTCGCCGGTGCGGTCGGAGTGCCAGCCGTTGCCCACCATCGCGATGACGCCGACCAGTCCCATCGCGGAGACAAAGCTGCCGATGCGATCCACGCTCCAGTGGGTGTAACCCTGAAAGATCGTCGGCGCGGAAAAGGTGAAGGCGTAAAGCACGGCCAGCATCACGGTGTTCGCAAGGCCAAAGAGCCAGACGCGCGGGTCAGCAAGCGGTGATGGCGCGTTCTGCTTCGCCGTCAGCGCGGCCTCCCACGCGAGCGCGGCATCGATCTCCCGCTGCTGATCGCCGGTGAGCCAGCTCGCGTCGTCGGGCTTGTCCGGCAGCAGGCGAAAGAAGACACCGCTGAGCAGGATGGCGGGCAATCCCTCGACGAGAAAGAGCCACTGCCACCCGGCCAGTCCGAGCCTGCCCTGCATGCCCAGCAGAGCGCCCGCAAGCGCACCCATCACAGCCGTGCTCAGCGGCAGCGCGACGTAAAACCGGCTGATGGCGCGTGCCCGCATCGAGCGCGGAAACCAGAGCGTCAGATAGTAGAGAACGCCGGGGAAAAATCCCGCCTCCGCCGCGCCCAGCAGCAGGCGAACAGCGTAAAACTCAAGCGGCGTGCGCACCAGCGCCATGGCCATCGCCAGCGCTCCCCAGGTGAGCAGAATGCGCGCCATCCAGCGCCGCGCGCCCATGCGATGGAGCATCAGATTCGACGGAATCTCGCAGGCCGAGTAGCTGAGGAAAAACAGTCCCGCGCCGAGGCCGTAAACCGTCGCGCTGAAGCCGAGATCGCGATTCATCTGGAGCGCGGCAAAGCTGATGTTGATGCGGTCGATGTAGGCGACGCAGTAGCCGATGGCGAGCAGCGGAATCAGCCGCCAGGTAATCCGGCGCGCCGTTGCGGCGCTGAGCTGTTCCGCCGGTTCGGCCAGCATTGCATCCCGCTGCAAGGAATCCTTCAGGCGATCCGGCAAAAGCTGCGCTCCTCGGTCGCAGGGCCGATGAGAGCCTCGCGGAATTTTTCCATCCGGAACTGAGCGCAGAGTACCACAGCGGCGCCGCGCGTCAGCGTTCGATTCTGACTCAGTTCGGACGCTCGCCCAGCGCCGTGCGCCGACGAAATCGATCATCAATCGCCTGACGACCGCGAAACCCCGATTCCACCGTGTGCCAGAAGGCAATTTCCGCTTCGCCGCGCTTCCAGCAGAGCAGCACGATCTCGCCCTCCACGCGGCAGGGAAAATCCAGCAGGCCTGTCTCGATGTCCTTCACCTGCACGCCAATTGCATCGATCTCAGCGATGCTTTCCTTCGCGCGCCTGCCGTACGACTCCAGTTCGGCCTTCTGTTGCATCACGCGCTCCAGATCGACGCGCACGCCACCCATCAGAAAAATCCGCTGCGAAAGCTCGGTCAGCTCGTCCTCGATTGCCTGCGCGGACTGCCGAGCTTCGATCGCGCGATTCAGCAGCGACTCCAGCAGCGGCAGCAACGACTGCGCCTCGTCCAGCGTGAAAGTTTTCATGCTCTCAGTGTACGAGCAAGGAACGTCCGCTTCAATCCCCGTTCGCTGGCGTGACGGCCACCTGCGTGAGCACTGGACAGACCGCCTCGGCGATGATGGGAAACGCGCCCGACAGATTGCCCTGCATCTCCAGTTGCGTCTCCGCATTCAGGCTCATCACCAGCAGGTCGATCCCGCGCTCGCGCAGATGCTTCAGAATTTCCGTGCGCGGCTGGCCCACGCTGACAAATGTGCGCAGTTCGACGCGCTCGTGCGCATGGTCCGGCAGCGCGGCCTCGGTCTCGTCATGCCGGGCATAGAGTTCGTGCGGCTCGTTGAGCGTGCCTTCCACCGATTTGGGATGGATGATATTCAGCACGTCCAGCTCCGCTCCAAACGCCGCCGCCACATCCAGCGCAAGCTGCGCCGTTGTAGCCGCGCCCGACGCATTGTTCGTGACAAAAAGAATCCGCCTCATCTCCAGCGCGTCGCCATGAAGCAGCGGAGTCCGCGGGCCGACCGACAGCGCCGGAATCTGCGTATGGCGCAGGATGCCCTCAGCCGTGGAACCGATGACGAAGCGCTCCATCGCGCCGCCGCCGTGCGTGCCCATCACGATCAGCGAAGGCTGACGCTCGGCGGCCACCTGCGGCACCATCAGGCGCGGATCACCCTCGGCCAGCAGCGCTTCCGTGACACCGCCACCCGTTGCCAGTTCGCTTGCAACCGCCTCAATCCGCTCCCGCAGATGGACCCGCTGCTGACTCAGGAGCTTGCTGAAAATCTCGGCTTCCAGCGCGCCCTGGTCCAGATAAAACGCGTGCATCACCACCAGCGAAGCGTGCATGCGCCGCGCCAGCAAGCGGGCATAGCGGCCCGCATTCTCACTGGCATCGGAGAAATCCGTTGCAAAGACCACCGTCCGCAGCCGCTCGGCCACATCTGACTGAAATATGCTCATGAACGCTCCTGATCGGCGCTTTGCAGCGCCGGAATGACCTTGCACTGAGCATCATACCCGCTGCAACAGGTTGATCGCTTTCTGCTTTGACAGAGTTTGCCAACTCGATTTTCCGATGCAACTACCGTATGGATGCGCATTTGCCTTCGCGGGCTGTATCGCGAGCGGTGAGGCATCGCGAAAAGCCGTTTGCGCGTCCTATCAGAAAGAAACTCCGTGCCGGGGGCGGAAAATCCAACGAAGCCGCAGGCCGGGCAGCGCGCGCCTGCGGCGACGACGAGGACCGATGATCTCACTGGCGGAAAAACACGCACTCGTCCTTCTGGCGCTCATTGCGGCGGCACTGGTCTTTGGCAACGGCACACACTTTCTGCTCTTCCGCCTGCTGCGCCGTCGGCAGACTGAAACCCAGCGAAAACAACTCGGCGTGGGTCGGCATCTGACGGGTCCGGCGCGCGCCGTGCTGCTGGCGGCGAGCGCCGAGATCATACTGCCGCTGATTCCCGGCGTCTCCGCAACGCTGCTCGGCCAGATCGAACAGGTTGTACGCATCGCGCTGATCCTCGCGGCAGGCTGGCTCGGCGTCGGCGGCGTTTCCGTCCTGCAGGCAATGTTGCTGAGGCGATTTGACCTGACCGCCGCCGACAACCTGCGCGCGCGCCGCGCCCACACGCAGATGGAGTTCTTTCGGCGAATCATGATTGCCATTGTGCTGTCGCTTGACGGCGGCCTGCTGCTCTGGAACCTGCACAATCACGATCTGTGGAAGTACGGCACGGGACTGCTGGCCTCTGCGGGACTGGCTTCGCTGATGCTGGCCGCGGCGGCGAAATCGACGGCATCGAACCTGCTGGCCGGTCTTCAGATCGCGCTCAGCGAGCCGATCCGCATGGACGATGTGGTGATCGTCGAAGGCGAGTGGGGGCGCATTGAAGAGATCACCAGCACCTACGTCGTGGTGCGCATCTGGGACCAGCGCCGACTGATCGTTCCGCTCAGCTACTTCATCGAAAACCCCTTCCAGAACTGGACGCGCCACACCAGCGACCTGATGGGCACCGCGTTTCTCTACGTCGATTACGGGATTCCCGTGGAGCCTCTGCGCGAGGAACTGAAGCGCATCGTTGCGGAAACGCCGCTCTGGGACGGGCGCGTCTGCGGCCTGCAGGTGACCAACCTCAGCGAGCACACGATGGAGCTGCGCTGCCTGGTCAGCTCGCCCGGCTCGGGGGAAAATTTCGACCTGCGCTGCCTCGTCCGCGAGAAGATGATTGCCTTCATCCGCGACCATTATCCCTGGGCGCTGCCGACGCTGCGTGTGCAGGCGATGACGGAGTCGACAGCGCAGAAAAAGCAGTAGGGATCGCAAGCGAACCGGCCGTGAACCGTCAGTAGCGCCAGCTCGTCAGGTCCGCTCCCGCAGGAGCCGTCTTCTCGATGCGCTCCATGATCTTCGGCAGATACTGCGTCTCGTAATGCAGCCGACTGTAGGCATTCGGCAGCGTGGGATCGCCGTTCCAGCAGTGCTCGGCGCGCGGCCCGTAAGCCACTTCGGCATGCGCCGGAGGATTGGCCGAGTCCAGAAAATCCTGAAGCCGATAGACCGCGTCGTTCAGCATGTAGGTGTCGTCCGAGCCGACGTAGACGTGCAGCTTGCCGTCGAGCTTCGGCTGCAACTGCGGCCACTCGCGCTCCAGCTTCGCCGTCAGGTCGTAGTGGTCGCGCCAGTACTGCGCCACCTTGTGGTCGATCGCGCCCGTCTGCTTGTCAAAGATGCGCGCCGGATAGCCGTCCGGTCCGACGGGTGAGAAGACCGCCTGCCAGATGTCGTACTGCTCGCCGGAGCGTCCATGATCGCCCAGCGCGGCCTCGTACTGGTTCACTCCGCGCTGCGTGATGAGCACATGGCCGAGATAATCCCGCATCGACGGCTGCTCGATACGCTTGTTCGCGCCCTGGATGTAGTACGCATTGGCATCGTGGTAGAGATCGATGTCGGTGTAGGCGTGGAAATCAACAGGATCAGGACACGCGATGAACGCGCCGTTGTAGTGATCCGGATAAAAAACCTGAGCCGCAATCGCCTCCCATCCGCCGGTCGAGCCGCCGTAAAGGAATCGCGCCCAGCCCTGTCCAATGGCGCGAAATTTCTTCTCCACCGCCGGAATCAACTCGGTCTCAATCGCCTCGCCATACGGGCCAAGATTCGCCGAGTCCACCGCGTAGCTGTCGTCGTAAAACGGATTCGCCGTCTGAATCTTCACCACGAGAAATCGCGGAAACTTCTGCGAAATCCACGTCTGATAGAACTTGTACGCCTCCTGCTGCTGAATGCGGTTGTAACCGGCCAGATGGAAGCGCTCGGAGTAGTCCGGCTTCAGATTCGGATCCGGCGGCGTCGTGCGAAACTCATCGAATCCATCGTTGAAGTGGTCCTCGAAGAGCATGAGCGGAAAACGCGCGTCCGGATGGGCGTCAAAACCAGACGGCACCAGCACCGTCGCCGCCAGATACACCGGCCTTCCCCAGAACTTCGTCAGCAGCGCGGACTGAATGCGGATGCGGCGCACGAACTCGGAATCCGGCGTCGGCGGAATGGGCGGAATCACCTCGGTCAGGTCAACGGTGACATCGTGCTCAGGTCTGCCGTTCGCGCCAATCGTGACCGCGAAGGGCTTCGAGTAAAGATTGCCCGGCGCAAGATTCCATCGCTGGCCCTCGCCGCGATCCGGAGCCAGCTTGATCACGCGGCCATCGGCCATGTGAAAGGTCTCGTAAAGGTTCAGCACAGCCTGCACGCGATAGCTGCCCGGCGGCAACTGGCTCAGGTGCTGGTGCGGATATCCGGCGGCGCTGTCGCCGAACGTGATCACGCTGCCGGGCGTCGCCCCGTCCAGCGTCAGCCCGAAGATATTCTGCGAGCGCGGCGTGTCGTCGATCTGCATGCGCGGCTCGTCGCTCGGATTGTTCGAGAGCAGCAGCAGCAGACGCCCGTCGATTGGCCCCGGCGCGGTCGCACGCTCTCCGCCGCTCACCAGCGGACGCGCGTCGGCAGGAATGCGCACACGAAAACTCTGCGCCGAGAGCGTGGCGGCGGAAGCGAGGGCAACGACGGCAAGCAACGAAGCAACGGCTTGGAACGCGACAGTTTTTGGCATGACGGGAGTATACGACGCGGCAGCAGAAATAGTGTCGGTTTCGGGAAATTCAGGACAGCGGGTTCCGTGGAGGTTCCGCAGATTCCCATCCTGCGTTGCCAGGGTTTCAAATTTGTAACCCTCTCGATACATTCTCCACACAGGCGGCGCAGCCGGATGGAAAACCGTCTTAGAGTGAAGGTATGCTTGCTGATCGCCTGATCCGCGCCGCCTGCCGCCGCCTGTTCGGCTGTTGTCTGTTCGCGCTTCTTTTTGCGCCCGCATTCGCAGCGGCGCAGTCAGCTTCCGCCGCCGATGCGCAGGGCAGGCACAAAATCAGCAGCAAGGCATCCGCCCGCAAAGCCGCCGCCCGCAAGACCAAATCCCGTCGCCGCCATCACGCTTCGCCGCAGCGGATTCGTCGTTATCGACAGGCTTTTGTCGCTTCCACGGAGCTTCGCCCCATGGCCGAGCAGCTTGTGGCCACGCGCACGCCAGCGGCCTTCGCCGGTGTCACGGCCTACGCGCGCCGTCATCAGGGCGATGCCGCCGCTGCCGCGTGGCTCGCGCTTGGCTACGCTTACCTTCAGGAGGGTCGCTACGCCGAGGCCGTCGCCAGCCTGCGCTCCGCCCGCGCCGCCAGCGACGCGCTGGAGGATTATGACGAGTTTCTTGAGGCCCGCGCCGAGCAGCTTCTGGGCCACCACGCCGAGGCTGCCACGCTGCTCACCGGCTTCGCCACGCGCCATCCGGACAGCATCTTTGACGTTGAGGTTCCTGAACTGCTGGCTCAGGTTCTGCTCGCCGAGTCCAACCCGGAGGCTGCGCAGCGCGTGCTTGCCGCAGCGTCCGGCTCCGCGGGCCGTCGCGGGTATCAGCTTGCTCAGGCTCAGGTGGCCGAGGCGCTCGACCACCCAGATCAGGCCGCCGAGCTTTATCGCCACGTCTTCGTCGCCTTCCCGCTTTCGGCGGAGGCAGCCGCGGCGCACGCGCGCCTTCAGTCGCTGGGACGGGAATCGATGCTCACCGCAGCCGATCTGCGCACGGTTGGCGACGCGCTCTATCGCTCGCATCGTTATGCCGAGGCGGCTGAGCAATACCGCGCGCTGGCCCGTCGCGCTGATCTGGGTCCGGAGGCTGTCGCGAGCGCACGCGTGTCCGCGGCTGCCTGCGATCTTCACCTGAAGCGCCTCACTGAGTCTGAGGCCGAGGCGCTGCCGACAGTCGGCGACGACTCCGCAGCGCGCCGCATTGACCTGCTGATGGAACTGGCGCGCAACCGCGATGACTCGGTCGCCGTCCAGGATCGGATCGCCGAGCTACAGGCTCGTTTTCCGCGCAGTCCGTGGCTGGCTGAGGCGCTGTTCTCGGCTGGAAACATGAATCTGCTCAGCCGCGATTACGCCGAGGCCATCACGGATTACGCTCAGCTTGCCGAGCAGTTTCCGGCCAGCGACCACGCGGCCGCCGCGCACTGGCGCGCTGGATGGCTCAGCTATCGCGAGGGGCATTACCAGCAGGCCGCCGAGTTGTTTGACCAGCAGATTCGGCTCTATCCATCGGCGCCGGAGACGGTCAGCGCGCTGTACTGGCGCGCCCGCCTCGACGAGACCGAGGATCACCAGCCCGCGCTCGCCGTCCAGCGGTATCGCTCGCTCATCGAGCACTACACGCACTTCTTTTACGCGCAGATGGCCCGGCAGCGGCTTGCCGCCCTCGGCCAGCCGATGCCCGCTTCGGCTCCTGTTCCGCGCGTGAGCACCGGCCAATCCGAATTCGATTCCGAGATTCCCACCGACGATCCTCACCTGCTCAAGGCCAGCCTGCTCATCAACGCCGGCCTCGGCGTATACGTTCCGCAGGAGATTGCCGCTGTTCCGGACTCCGACTCCTGGGGCGCGGTCGTCGAGGCGCGGCTCTACGCCTCGTATGGTGAAAACTTCCGCGCGCTGCGCATCATGAAGCGCGCGCTGCCTCACGCGGCTTCCGATCCGATCTCCGCCATTCCGCTCGACGACTGGCGCATTCTTTTCCCGCAGCCCTACTGGTCCACGATTCTTGCCGAGTCGGCGCGCAACAATCTTGATCCGTATCTGGTGGCTTCGCTCATTCGCCAGGAGTCGGAGTTCAACCCCTCGGCCATCTCCGGTGCCAACGCCTTCGGCCTCATGCAGCTTCTGCCTTCGGTTGGCCGCCAGATGGCCCGCGAAGAGGGCATCGGTCCGATCAGTTCGCGCCAGTTGCTCGATCCCATCCTGAACATACGGCTGGGCACGCGCTATCTGCGCCAGATTCTCGACCACTTCGGCAATACGCCGGAGTACGCTCTGGCCGCTTACAACGCGGGCGAGAACCGCGTCACGGACTGGCAGTCAGCGGGACCGTATTCGGGACTCGACGAGTTCGTCGAGTCCATCCCGTTCTCCGAGACCCGGGGCTATGTCGAGGCCATTCTGCGCAACCGCGAAATCTATCAGGAACTGGACGCCGCCAGCCGCGCCCGGTCCACCACTTCCCGCGCCGACACGACCGCCGCGCCGCAGCTTGCCCATCCGGTCTTCTGAGCCTTCATGCGGTGCTGTAATCCTCGCCTGATTCGGTGATCTGTCGGCATATTCTGGTCATCGGAAGAACTGCTCCGCTGGCAGAGTTGACTCCATCATCGTCGGCTTTTGCATGGATCGCCGCGCCCCGGCTTCAGACCGTTTGCGCAGTCGATCGTGCCGGGCGGGCCAGTTTCAGGCGAGCCAGTTCCAGCAGCGCTCCGGCCACGCGCTCCGGCGCATGGCGCAGCACGTTGCCTTCCGAGAGAAAATTGCCGACCACGCAGTGAATGCCCATCTCCTCGATCCGCTCCACGTCGGGAATGATCGGCGTGGCGCCCTCGGCGGCATAGCGCAGCAGCATCTCCGGCGAGACTGGCGCGGTATTCACCAGGGCGAAGTCGAAGATCGGCTCGCCGGTGTGCTCGTAGATGCGCTCGATGTGCTGCGACGCCGTCAGGCCCAGGCTTTCGTTGGCCTGTGTCATCAGGTTGCAGATGAAGACGCGCACGCCGCGCGTGGCGGCCAGCGCTTCGGGAATGCCCTTAACCAGCAGGTTGGTTATCAGCGAAGTATAGAGCGAACCGGGTCCGACGGAGATCAGGTCCGCGCGCTCAATCGCTTCAATCGTCTCCGGCAGCGGCTCGGCGACGGGCGGGTCCAGCATCAGCTCCACGATTCGCTTCCTGCTCGCGCTGATCTTTGTCTCGCCACGCACGACGGAGCCATCGTCCATTCGCGCCACCAGGGTCAGATTCTCCGTGGTGGCGGGATAGATGCGTCCGCGCGTGGCCAGAATCTTGCTGGCCAACTGAATCGCATGGCCAAAGTCGCCGGTAATCTCCGTCAGCGCGGCCACGAACAGATTGCCGAAGTTGTGTCCCTGAATGGAGCCGCCGGAGCGGAAGCGATGACCGAAAAGCTGCGTGATCAGGTCTTCTTCTTCGCTGAGTGCGACCATGCAGTTGCGCAGGTCGCCCGGCGGCAGCATGTTGAACTCCTGGCGCAGCCGCCCGGACGAGCCGCCATCATCGGTCACCGTGACCACGGCGGCCAGATCGCGGATCAGCTCATCGTCGGCGGGAGCACTCTGACCGGCTACCGCCACATGGCCGCGCAGGCCGCGCAGCAGCGTGGACAGGCCCGTTCCGCCGCCGATGGCAACCACGCGCATCGCGGAGACATTCGTGCTGGAGAGGGATTCCATCAGGCTGCCGATTTTTTCCTTGTCCGAGTGGTGAAACCGCGGCCGATTCCGACAACTAAGAAACTTCAGGGTAAAGCATTTCAGTAAAGCGCGGATCATCGAGCATGGTCTGGAAATCGGCATCCGAGCGCGCCTGCAGACGATTGCGATCCTTCAGGCGGATGGCGTGTCCCAGAGCCTCCAGGCAATCCTCGCTCTGCCCGGTCACGGCGGCCAGCACAGCCAGTCCGTAGTAGGCAAAGTCCGCCTCCGGCCGCTCAGCCAGAATCTCCTGAAACTGCTCGCGCGCCTCCTCGAAGTAGTCCCGATTGAGCAGGGAGACGGCGTAATCATAGCGCTCTTCCAGAGAATCGAACTGGAGCTTGTTGCGGTCCATCTGGCGCTGGCAGGCGGACAGATACATGCGGCAGCGCTCGACGATCTCCGGCGTCGCGGTCGGCATCATCTTGTCAAAGGCAACGACGGCCTTCTCGTATTTCCCGGCCTGCATCAGTTGCAGCGCCGCCTGATACTGCTGCAGCGTCTGAGCGGATGGACCCGCCGGTGCGCTTGTTCGCGTGGTTGCCGAACTTGCCGCTTTGCGGCGGCTGAGGGATGGAGTTCTTGCCTCTGATTTCATCGTATGCGTGCAATCCGGGTGAATCTGGATTCAACAAATTCCTGCTTTTGAAAGCCCCCGCACCGATCTTCGCGCAACGGGTGCATAGCCAATTCTTTATACGCAGAACGTCGTCCGCCGTCAATGGCACGGGCGGCGATGATCGGATCGGTCGGAACGAAATTCGGGATTTCAGCCGGTTTGCCTCTTCCCGTACAGCACGGGGTTCAGCGAAGGGTCGTTGTACATCTTCAACTGCCGGTACTGTTTGAATCGCCGCTGCCGCAGCAGTATCTGCTGCCACAGCCGGTCGAGGCACTCCGCCAGATCGCCGCGCTGCTCCAGAAGGGTCGCCAACCGCTGCCGGTTGCGCTCGGCGTGGCCGCCCGGCGAATCCGACCGGGCAATCTCCTCGCGGGTGTGAAAGATTTTCAGCGAAAGAATGGAAAGCCGATCAATCATCAGCCCCGGAGTTTCGGAATGCAATTCCGCTTCCTGTGATGGAAGCCCGTGCTGGGCCAGCATCTCCAGCAGATGCGCATCGATGGCCTCAGCCAGGTCGTTGCGCCGCTGGTTGGTTGCGTCGATCCGTCGCTTCACGGCGGCCAGTTGAGAGTCGGTGGCCTCGGCTGCGCGCGCTTCGTCTTCCGTATGCCACAGCTCGAAGTTGGCCAGATGCTGGCGCGCAACCAGCGCCGCCAGCGCGTCGGCGGGCGGTTGCCAGGCTTCCATCGCCTCGCTGTGCCAGGTCAGATTCAGGCGGTCCTGCATGCCGGGAAGGTCATGCAGCGAGCGAATTTCATCCCATGCGATTGAATTTCCCATCGTGCTCATCGTGTATGAGTGTAGCGGATGGCAGAGCAGCGGCTACCGCCATCGGCGAACAGCGACGGAGCGTCGCGCAGAACAGTCAGCCCAGGGAGTTTTCGTCGACTGTGGTACTACTATCGTCACACCCGGCCGCACGGAAGCCAGCGCCAGAGCAGCAATACTGACAGGAGGACTCCAAAGGTGACGCAGTCCACCGAATGTTTTCTGTGCATCGCCAGCTATGAGAAAGGGCAGCCGTATCTGCGCCAGCTTGCCGCGCTGGGCGTGCGCCCAATCCTGCTCACCGTGGAAAAGCTGGCGCACGCCGACTGGCCGCGCGAGATTCTGGAAGACCTTGTGATCATGCCCGGAGGAATGACGCAGGAGCAGATTCGCAACACCGTTGCCTGGATGGCCCGCTCGCGCCAGTTTGACCGCATCACGCCGCTGGACGAGTTCGATCTTGAGGTTGCGGCGCACCTGCGCGAGCATATGCGCATCCCCGGCATGGGGACCAGTGCGACGGCTCTCTATCGCGACAAGCTGGCCATGCGCATCGCCGCGCGCGATGCCGGTTTTCTGGTGCCGCGATTTGTGCGCGTGCTCAACTACGACGACCTGCGCGATTACATGGCCGCAGTGCCCGCGCCCTGGCTGCTCAAGCCGCGCGCAGAGGCCTCGGCTCTGGGCATACGACGCATCCACGAACCCGAACAGCTCTGGCGCGCGCTGGACGAGCTTGGCGACCGGCAATCGAGCTTCCTGATGGAGGAGTTCGTGCCCGGCGACATCTTCCATGTGGATTCGATCCTGAGCCACGGTCGCGTGGTTTTTTCCGCCGCCCATCGCTACGGCCGGCCTCCGCTGCAACTGATGCAGCAGGGCGGCGTCTTCACCACCTGCACCGTGGATCGCGACAGCGCCGAGTGGCGGGAGCTGACAGGCATGAATGCGCGGCTGGCACCGGCGCTGGGCATGCGCAGCGGCGTGACGCACGCCGAGTATATCCGCTCCCATGCCGATGGAAAGTTCTACTTTCTTGAGATTGCCGCGCGCGTCGGCGGCGCTTTCATCTCCGATCTGGTGGAGCAGGCGACAGGCATCAACCTCTGGCGCGAGTGGGCGCGGCTGGATGTGGCCGAGATGCGCGGCGAGCCGTACGTCCTGCCGCCGGTTCGCGAGGAGTACGCCGGCAGCGCGCTTTGCCTGGCGCGCGAAGCCGATCCTGATCTGTCAGGATTCACGGATCCGGAGATTGCCATCCGCGTGCGCAAGGACCATCATGCCGGCCTGCTGGTGCGCTCCGAAAGCCCGACGCGCGTGCAGGAGTTGGTCGAGCGGTACTCCGTGCGATTTGCCGAGCAGTTCCTTGCCACCATGCCGCCGCCGGAGCGCCCGACAGACTGAACGACCGGAAGCGGAATATTTTCTCGACAGAAAATAATTTCCAGGCACAGGAAGACAATTCGCTTATGTTTTCATCGGAAAGGAGGGATTCTGGGGAGACGGAAGCCGACTGGTGAGCTCGCTGGGAATCGAACCCAGGACCCACGCATTAAAAGTGCGTTGCTCTACCGACTGAGCTACGAGCTCCAGAGGAACTTCTTTTTCTAAATTAGCACAGAGCGACTCTTCGATTTTTGGCTGCGAAGCGCTTCCTTCGTGTTTCATCAAGAGGTGTCAAAGAAAATCAGGGTTGCCTGGGAAATCCAAACTGGCGTGGATGTTCGTACATGGAGCACGGACAAATCGGCGGCTGGATGCGCGCATTTCCCCTCGACCGTAATAGAACAGTTTCCCTCGTGAGGCTTTGTCCCCTAAAAGTGGTAATGGGTAACCAAATGGGTGTTATTTTCATGACAACAGTTCGCTTTTAGACTTTTGTTGGAGACATCTGTCTGAAAGCGAGTCATCCGGTGTTTCCTGCGATGCGGGTGCTCCGGTTTTATACGGAACCACTCGGCCCCGGGAGCGCGGGCGCTGGACAAAACAAGTGCGTGGAAGCGAATTGCCTGTGACGGAATCACACCTGAAGAAGGAACAATTCGGATCACCGGAAGACGTGACGACGCTGTTTGCCTGGGCGAACATGCGAGGGGCGAAGTATCGCGATTTCTCGGCCTCGCGAGCGAGAGCGCGGGAGGAGGTTCGCCGCCGCGTGGAGGAGTCGGCGGAGGAAGAGCGGCTGCGACTGCTGGAGCAGGCACAGCGCGAGGCGCAGGAGGCGGCGCAGCGCGCAGCGCAGGAAGCCGCCGCACAGGCCGAAGCGATCCGACGCGCGGAAGCCGAGCGCCTGGCCGAGATCGCCCGCCAGGCGGAGTCCGAACGGCAGGCCGTGCTTGCCGCTCAGGAGGCGCAGCGCCGAGCAGCAACCCAGCGTCAACACGCCTCGCTTTCCATTCCGCCACCGATCACCGCTCCGGTCACAATGCCCGCCGAATCCGGCGAGAGCGCGATTTCCAGGGCCGTACCGGTCACGACTTCCGCCGTGGACAAGCACGCCGGGTTCGTCTCTCTTGCCGCCTGGACGCAGGATGCCACACTTGGTTACTCTGCGGTTTCTCCTGAATCACCTCGCGATTTTTCCTTTGCCGTGGATAACGGAAGCGCTGACAATCGGTTTGAATTTGCCAATCCTGGGATGCGTCCAGGCATGGACGAAAACCTGTTTCGCGCTCCTGTGATGCCGGAAAGCGCTTCCGTTGCGCAGCGCAATGCCTGGGATCGTCCTCATTTTTCCATTCCGGGGTCGGAGATGCTGCCGGAATCGCGCACCATCCCGGCTCATCCCGCCAAGGGTGGCGCTGAGGCGATCGGATGGGGTGTGCCGATGTTCTCCGGTGAAACGGCAAAGCCGGCACAGGCCCCACGGTCAGTGCCACCCTCAACGATTTCGCACAGTCTTCCAATCCATGCCAGCGGAAATCCCGATACCATCCAGGAGCAGGCTCCTGACGCCGTCGAGGATTGGGAGAAGCCTGTGCTTCCATCGTGGCTTGAAGAACTGCCCCACGCCCGAACGGCGGCAGAGCCTGGGCCAGGAGCGCAGGCCGCGCCTGTCCCGCATCTTTCCCCGCCGGCGGTGCAAGCCGCCGAGCCAGTTCCTCCGCATGAGGGCCATTTCTGGATGACAGATACAGGAAAGCCAACCCCGTTTGCGGCACCCGCTCTTTCCGCATCCATCGTCGCATCTCCGCATGAGCAGCGGGCGCACAGTCCCGCTGTCCACGACCGAAACAACTTCCAGTACCCGGCCATGCGCATGCCCATGACGGAGGTCGGCGCGCAGGCCGACACGCAGAGACAGGATTTTCCCATGCCAACAGAGATGCGGCAGGCGACCATGCACAGTGGAACTGGCTATGGCGCGTCCACGCAGGATCCGCTGCTGGCCTCGCGCGAGCGCATCACGCGGAACTGGTTTGCGCTGAAGAGCGTTTTTCATCCGGAGAGCGCAAAGCCGGAGCAGCCGATGCCGCGCGTGCCGGAGCGCACTCCGGCTTTGGCGGTCTTTTCCCTGGCGGGTGGCGTGGGCAAGACAAGCCTGCTTGCCGCGCTGGCGC
This sequence comes from Acidobacteriota bacterium, assembly GCA_021846275.1. Taxonomy (GTDB): domain Bacteria; phylum Acidobacteriota; class Terriglobia; order Terriglobales; family Acidobacteriaceae; genus Acidicapsa. The sequence goes on along the minus strand of JAJZBZ010000004.1, from coordinate 218,158 downwards.
GCGCTCTCTCGTCCCGCGCGGAGCGTGTTTTGCTGGTGGACCTTTCCGCTTATGGGCTGATGCCGTTTTTCTTCGGCGCACGTGACCAGAAACCCGGCCAGTTGAGGACGTTCAGTCCTCCGTCTGCGACAGCCGACGCCGCAATCCATCTGGTGACGCTTGATCCAGAGCGGCTGAAGGGCGAGGTCGCCGGCCAGGACGCCCTGGTGCGCGAGATCCAGCAGCATGCCGGCGGCGTGAACCGGATTCTGATCGATCTGCCGACCGCCTCCGGCACCGCAATGCGGCGTATGCTGCGCTTCCATCCAACTGTCCTGGTGCCGCTGATGCCGGATATGAACTCCGTCGTCAGCGTCGGCGCCATCGAGTCGTTTTTCCAGAGTCAGATGGCGCAATCGAATGCGCAGAGTCAGCCTCTTTACGTCCTGAATCATTTCGATCCCGCGCAGCAGTTGCATGTGGATGTGCGCAATCTGCTGCGGGAGCAGATTGGAAATCGTCTGCTGCCGTTTGTGCTGCGCAGCAGCGCCGCCGTCAGTGAGGCGCTGGCCGAGGGCATGACGGTCATGGACTACGCGCCCGGAACAGTGATCGCCGAGGACTATCTGAATCTGGCTAACTGGATTCGCAGCCTGTCCGCTCCGGCGGCAGTTGCGCCACGAGGAGCGCGCTGGAGCGAACAATGACGGCAACTCAGCTTTGGCATGACATCGGCTCGGGGCGATCTTTCTGGCTGAAGCTGGTTCGCTTTCTGTTTCTGATGCTGGCGCTCGATGTCTGCTACTTCTTCGCCGTCCTGCCGCTCACATGGCCACAGCAGGCGGTCTGCGGGTTGCTGATGCTCATCATCGGCCTCGCCATCAGTCGCACGTCGGACTCCTATCTGGTCACGCTGACGCTGATGATCATGTCCCTGTTTGCCACCTTTCGCTACGGCTACTGGAGACTTTCGCAAACCTGGATTTTCTTTCAGGATCCGTCCAATCACTGGGGCGCTCTGGACGCATTCTTCATTCTGCTGCTGATCGCCGCGGAGACCTACGCCTTTCTGATTCTGTTTCTGGGCTATTTTCAGACGATCTGGCCGCTGCGCCGCGCTCCCATGCCGCTGCCGGAGGACACCGACAAGTGGCCGCATGTCGATGTGCTGATCCCCACCTACAACGAGCCGCTGGAAGTCGTTCGCTACACCGCTCTGGGCGCGATGAACCTCGACTGGCCGACCGACAAGCTGCACGTCTACATCCTGGACGATGGCCGACGCAAGGAGTTTCAGGAGTTCGCCTTTCAGGCCGGCATCGGCTACAAGATTCGCCCGGACAATTTCCATGCCAAGGCCGGAAATATCAACACCGCTCTGAAGTCGCTGACATCGCCGTTTGTAGCCATCTTCGATTGCGATCATGTGCCGACGCGCAGTTATCTTCAGGTGACGATGGGCTGGTTCCTGCGGGATAAAAAGCTGGCCATGGTGCAGACGCCTCACCATTTTTATTCCGCTGATCCTTTTGAACGCAATCTTGGCCAGTTTCGGATCATTCCCAACGAGGGGGAACTGTTTTACGGCATTGTGCAGGATGGCAACGACTTCTGGAATGCGTCGTTCTTCTGCGGCTCCTGCGCGTCCATTCGCCGCACGGCACTCGATGAGATCGGCGGCATCGCCGTGGAAACGGTCACCGAGGACGCCCATACATCCCTGCGCATGCAGTCCCGGGGCTGGAATACGGCGTATATCAACATTCCCCAGGCCGCCGGGCTGGCGACGGAACGGCTTTCCGCTCACGTGGGCCAGCGCATTCGCTGGGCCAGGGGCATGATTCAGATTCTGCGCGTGGATAATCCACTGTTCATTCCTGGCCTGAAGCTGCCGCAGCGGCTCTGCTACTTCAACGCGATGTTGCATTTCATGTACGCGCTGCCGCGGCTGATCTTTCTCACGGCTCCGCTGATTTATCTTTTGCTTTCGGATACGAACGTGCCCGGTTACTGGGCGGCGATTCTGGCCTATGCCCTGCCCCACCTTGCGTTGTCCAATATTACAAACTCGCGCGTGCAGGGAGCGCATCGGCACTCCTTCTGGAATGAAATCTACGAGACAATTCTCTCGCCATACATCCTGCTGCCCACCCTGCTGGCATTCATCAATCCCAAGCTCGGCAAATTCAACGTGACAGCGAAGGGCGGATTGATCAAGCGCAGTTTTTTCGATCAGCGAATCGCACAGCCCTTTCTGGCGCTTTTGTTCTTCAATCTCATGGGGCTGCTGATCTCCATTCCGCGATTCTTCATCTGGGATCGGGATCGGCCCGGCACTGTGATCATGAACCTGATCTGGTGCTTCCTGAATATCGTGGTTCTCGGCGTATGCGTGGCGGTCTCGCGGGAGATGCAGCAGTTGCGCCAGCACGTCCGCATGAGGATGGTCACCAATGTTGAGATTGTTTTTCAGGATGGTCGCCGCGTTCGCGGGACAACCATCGATGCCTCCAGCGGAGGGACTTCGCTGCGCCTGGACATACCGGCGGAGATCAGCGAGGGGGAGTTCGGTAAAATCGCTTTTGCTAACTCGCTGATCGCTGGCGATCTGCCCATTTCCGTTGTATCGGTGGAAGGAACACTGTTGCGTCTGCGCTTTGAGGAGATGAATATTCAGGAGCAGGAATTGCTCACGACCGTCCTGTATTCGCGCGCGGACACCTGGCTGGGCTGGGGCGAGGGGCGCGAAGTGGATCAGCCGATGCGCAGCCTGGGCCGCATCTTTGTGATCTCGTTCCGCGGTCTGCGCATGATGTTCGGCAGCCTGCTCTTCCCGATCAGACGCGCGGCGAATCCCAAAAAAGGAAAAGCGAAAACGGTCGTGGCCGCCCGTGCCGCCATCGTTCTTTTCGCTGCCCTGCTCACGCTGCTGGGCGCGGGCCGGGTTGCGCGGGCGGCTGCGCGGCAGACACAGGCACCGGCCTCAAGATCAACAACCGGGGCTTTGCTGACGCAGCAGAGCGCAGGCTCTGTTGCACGTCCTAGCAGTTCGCTGCCAGTCATCGCACCCTCCCAGCCGGGGCAGTTCCACGATGTCTTCACGCTGAAGGAGATTGGCTCGGACAATCTGGAACTGCGCGGAATCGACACCCAATCCAGCATGTTTTTCAACCTGAAGCAGACTCATGTCGTGCGCACGGCGAAGATGCACATCTCCTATTCATTTTCGCCCAGCCTGCTGCCGCAGCTCAGCCACATCCGGCTGCTCATGAACGGGACGCTGTTCGCCACCATCCAGTACCCTCCGAATGAGAACACCACGACCGGAGCACGCGAGATGGAGGCTGATTTCGATGTCCCGTCCGACCTGCTCGTGCGTCGCAACGAGCTGACGATTGAGTTCATCGGCCACTACACGATGGTCTGCGAAGACCCTGCGAATACGGCGCTCTGGGCGCGCGTGAACAACTCGTCCTACCTCGACATGGCCGGAGACATTCTGCCGCTTGCCGATGATCTGAAGCAGTTGCCGCTTCCCTTCCTTGATCGGAATTCGATTGATCCGCCGAAGATTCCCATCGTCTTCGCGTCCGCACCCAGCCTGAAGGGCATACAGGCCGCCGGAATCGTTGCCTCGTATTTCGGCATGGAATCGGAGAATCGCCCCGCGCATTTCCCGACGTATATCGGGCTGTTGCCCGAGGGCGACACCATTCTGATTGCGGAGAATCCGTCCATGCTTCCGGCCGGACTGAATCTGGGAAATGTGACGCAGCCAACCGTGGCGATGCGCCCCAACCCGAATGATGCTTACAGCAAGGTGCTGGTGATAGCGGGTGCCAACCCGGAACAGACACTCATCGCCGCACAGGCCGTCGCATTGCGCTCGGATCTGCTGCAGGGAGCCACATCAACCGTATCCCGGCTTGTCCTGCCCAATGTTTCCAAACCCGATGATGCTCCGCGATGGGCGCGCACGGACCAGACGGTGTCGCTGTGGGATTACGCAACGGCGGAGTCCCTGCAAAACGACGGCTCAGTGCCGCTGAACGTATACTTCCGCATCCCCCCCGACATCTTTTTCGTGCAGAAGCCGAATGCCGTCCTGAAGATGATTTATCGGTACAACTCGATCCCGATTGGTCCGATTTCCAGCATTCAGGTCCGCGTGAACAACGCGTTTCTCGGCTCATTGCCGCTCATTCCCGGACAGGATCCAGCGCGCGTCGTTAAGACGGACATTCCAGTTCCGGTCGTAAACCTGCGGCCATTTTCCAACTCGCTTTCTTTTGATTTCACCTTTCAGCTTTTGAAAAAAGGCGGCTGCGACGATACCACTCCGTTCAACATGCAGGGCGCGATCATGCGCGACTCTTATCTGGACCTGCGCGGCTATCCGCACTATGCGTCGCTGCCCAATCTGGAGTTGTTCTCGAACGCCGGATTTCCCTTCACGCGCTACGCCGATCTGAGCCAGACGACCGTAGTTCTTCCGCCCACTCCAACGGCGCAGGAGATCGAGCTTTTTGCAACGCTCATGGCGCATTTCGCGCGCCAGACCGGCATGCCCGTCCTGCGCGTCTCCGTGGCCACGGCGGACGCAATGAAACAGGGCGCGGATACGGACTTTTTAGTGCTGGGAACGGGCGAGGATCAGCCCGCCTTTGATCGGCTCGGCAACGCGCTTCCTGTCAACGTTCGCGCCGGACAGGTGCAGGTGCGGGATACGATGGGCCTGTTCACGCCGTTCCATCACGCCTGGTGGAAGATTCCCGTGCCGGATCACTCCGAGTCCGGCGAACTGACGGCTTCCGGCGTTCCTGATTCCGTGATCGAGGGCATCGAGTCGCCGTATGAGTCCGGCAGGACTCTGGTGGTGATCAACATCAAAGACCCGGCAACCTACGGAGCCTTCATCGACACCTTCCTCAAGGTGCAACAGTCGAGCGATATCAGCGGCACGGTGACCGTTCTGCACGGCGATCAATTTCAGTCCTTCCGCATCGGCAACAGCGTCTATCATGTTGGAATGCTGCCGTGGTGGAATCGTCTGACGCTGTGGTTTGTGGATGTGCCGTGGCTGGCCGCCATTCTGGTCACCCTGATTGCATTTCTGCTTGCCGTCTGGACGCGCATCTGGCTGCGGGATCATGCACGCAAACGACTCCAGATGGAAGGATGAGCATGGTTCGATGGGAGCGGATGGCAGCGGCGGCGGTGCTGATCGCGGTGTGCGCCTCGGCAGGCTTGTTGCGTGCGCAGAGCGGTGGCTCGGCGGCGGCGTTGTGGCAGGCGTACTCAGCGCATTTTCTATCCGCTGACGGTCGCATCATCGATCCGCAGGGCGGCGATCGAACCACTTCCGAAGGCCAGAGCTACGCGCTTTTCTTCGCGCTGGTCAACAAGGATCGCGCCCATTTTGATCAGGCACTTGCGTGGACGAATGCGAATCTCGCGAACAACGACCTGGGGCGGCATCTGCCGGCGTGGGAGTGGGGCAGGCGCAAGGATGGCAGTTGGGGCCAGATGGACCCAAACTCTGCCGCGGATTCGGATCTCTGGATCGCCTACGATCTGATCGAAGCGGGCCGTCTGTGGAAGGAGCCGAAGTATACGACGATTGCGCAGCAGATGCTGCATCAGATTGCCCGACTTGAAACGGCGACGCTGCCCGGGTTTGGTCCAGTGCTGCTTCCCGGCGAATACGGCTTTCACCTGAAGAATTCCTGGCTGCTGAATCCCTGTTACACGCCCCTGTTTCTTCTGGATCGGCTGGCAAAAGTTGATCCCGCGGGTCCGTGGATCGGCATTGCACTGAAACAGCCGGATCTCATCGCGAAGAGCGCGCCCGGTGGCTTTGTCATGGACTGGGTCAGTTACACGCCGGGCAGCGGGTTTCAGCCGTCATTGGCTAACGCGGTGAAGAGCGACGGGGCAGTCGGCAGCTACGACGCGATCCGGGTTTATACGTGGGCGGGCATGACAAGCCCCGAGCAGCCCGACCGGGCAGAAATCCTGCAGGCTCTGCGCGGGATGCGAGAGTATGTGGCGCAGCATGGCGCGCCGCCGGAAAAAGTGAATGCGCAGGGAGTGCCGCTCAAAAACGATGGTCCGGTGGGGTTTTCCGCCGCCGTGCTGCCGTTTTTGGCCAGTTTGGGTGACTCCGCGGCGGTCGCGGGACAGCTACAGCGGGTAGAATCGCAACTGGATGAAAAAACTGGGCTTTACGGGAAGGTTCCAACCTACTACGATCAGAATCTGATCCTGTTTGGTTTGGGCTGGACGGAGAAGCAGTTTCGCTTCTCGCCCAGCGGAGAGCTGATTGTGCCATGGCAGCATCGCTGAATGGATGGGCAGCGCGCAGTTGGAGTGGGCGAATCGCGGCGACAGCATTGCTCTGCTGCGTTTCGCTGCCGCTCTGCGCGCAGAAATCCAACAATGCCGAGCAGATTCTGATTCAGAAGGCTGAGGCACTGGAAGCGCGCGGCAGACCCGACCTGGCGGCACAGGTATGGCAGCAGATTCTGCTTTCCGATCCAAACAATCCTCAGGCGCTGGAAGGCGTCGCGCGGTCCTTTCGTCTGAGCGGGGACACGAGCGCCTCCGACGCCGCCATCGAAAAGCTGCGCAAGATCAATCCCAACGATCCCAATATCCAAAAGCTGCAAAGCCTGCGCAGCAACCGGGCCAAGGATGAAAGGCTTGGCATGGCGGGAACGCTTGCCCGCGGCGGCAATGCCGTTGCCGCAATGAAGATTTACCGCGAATACTATGGCGATCATCCGCCGGACGGTGACATCGGGCTGGCTTATTACGACACGCTCTATGCCACGCCCGATGGCCGCGATCAGGCGATTGCGGGCATGCGCGCGATGGCCGCGCGGAATCCGGATGACCCTCGTTTTACCGTGGAACTGGGCAGGATGCTTACCTATGACCCACGCACGCGCGCCGAGGGAATTCGCATTCTCCAGCAGAATCAGGGAGTGGATGATGCCGCATCCGCGCTGCGTCAGGCATTGGTCTGGGATTCAGCCAATCCATCTTCCGCCGCAGAGCTGCGGGACTATCTGAAAAACAATCCACAGGACAAGGAACTGGCGCAGAAGCTCCGCGACAACGAAACGAAGCTCGCGCAGATGAACTCCGGCATCGCGCGCACGCCAGCCGAGCGAGCCGCCTTTGCGGCCTTGAATGCGCATCGTTACAAGGAAGCCGAGGCGCGCTTCCAGGCGATTCTGGAGAATAGCCCGAACGACCCCCGCGCCGATGTCGGCATGGGCTATCTGCGCATGCAGCAGAGCAACTTTGGCGCGGCGGTCAGCTACTTCACCCAGGCCAACGCCAACGGTTATCACGACAGCGCCGTCAGCTCCGCGCTGGCAACCTCGCGCTTCTGGTACACGATGAGCCAGGCGTCCGACGCGGCGAAGGCCAACGAAAACGATCTGGCTGAAGAGCGATACCGGGCTGCTCTGGCCATGCGCCCGCGCAGCCCCGAAGCGCTGAGCGGACTGGCGGGGCTATATCTGAAAAAACGCAATTACCCGACGGCGATCAGCATCTATCAGCAGTTGCTGCGCATGCGTTCTGCCTCTGCCGACAACTGGCGCGGACTGTTCCTCGCCGAGGCGCAGTCGGGACAGACCTCGGCGGCACTGGGAACAATGCAACGATTTCCTCCCTCGGTGAGGACGACGCTGAATCGCGATCCGGTTTTTCTTCAGGCGCTTTCCGGACTCTATCAGGCGCAGGGACAGACTTCGCTGGCGCAATCCACACTGGCGCGCGCGCTGAGCCTTCCCGTTGCTCCCGGAGACTCGGCGCTGCGCATGGGCACGCAGTTGCAATATGCGGGTTTGCTGGTGCAGGCGCAACAATATAACCAGGCCGTCGGAATCTATCAGCAGATTCTGAACGAAGATCCCAACAGCGTGCCCGCGTGGATGGGATTGACTTCCGTCTATCACCAGCTTGGGCAGGATCAGGCTGCGATTCAGCTTGTGGAGCGGATGCAGCCGACGACCTATGATGCGGCGCTGAGCAATCCGGATTTTCTCTCCATGCTGGCTTCGATTTATCAGCAGGCCAACCAGCTTGAGATTGCCGAAAGCCTGATCGAGCGCTCCATCCGCATCCAGTCGCAGCGCGGACAGCAGCCGACGCCGGCGCTGATGACGCAACTGGCCGGAATCTCCATGCTGCGCGGAAATACGCAGCAGGCTTACCGGCTTTATCGCCAGATACTGACTGCGCACCCGGACAATCTCGATGCCTGGCAGGGGCTGATCGGCACGCTGCAAAGCACGAATCACACCGGCGAGGCGCTGCAACAGATTCAGTTGATTCCGCCCGCAGTGCGCGCGCGGCTGGAGCAGAACATTCAGTTCGTTCAGACCGAAGCGAGCCTCTATTCCTCGGCGGGCGACACTGCGCTGGCGACAGCCTATTTCAATCGCGTGCGCGCGTACTATCAATCCATCCACCAGCCGATGCCAGCCGCCGCGGAGATTCAGAGCGCGTACCTGCTGTTCAACTCGAAGAATGATCGCGCGCTCTATCCGGCCCTGATGGCGCTTGGCTCCCGCAGTGATCTGACGATCGCACAGCGAAGGACGGTGCAGGGACTATGGGCAAACTGGGCCGCGCGGCGCGCCACGGCGGACGTGGCACGCGGCGACACGCGCGACGCCACGGATTTGCTGGATGCCACGGCGCAGGCATTTCCCAACAATCCAGACGTGCTGCGAACGGTGGCGGGTGGTTACGTGACGGCAGGCCACGCGAAGGAAGCTCTGGCGCTCTATCGCAGCCTGGGCATGCGGAACGCGACGGCTGCCGATTATCAGGGAGCCATCGGCGCGGCGCTGGCGGCCAATGATCGCACTCAGGCCGAAGAGTGGCTGCGCGAGGCGCTCCAGCTTTATCCAAACGATGCCTCCATTCTGGCTTCCGCTGCGCGATTTGAGCAGGCGCGCGGCGATCATGGACGAGCTGCGGACTACTGGCGCGCTTCGCTCCAGGCGATGTCGCCGGTGACGCCAACCGATACGCTGGCGCATGACCTGGTGCGGCCGGAGGACAATGCAACCGTCTGGAAGGCGAATACGCCGCGTCAGTTGGCCTCGCTGCTCAATCCCGACGATCAGCAGTTCCAGAACACCGTCGTGTTGCCTCCGCTTCCGGCTTACGGGCACGATCCCTACGACGGCGTGGCTCCGGTGACATTGCCTGGCAGTGGATCAGCCCAGAACGCGATGCAGGCGAGTCCGACAGCCGCAGCGCAATCCTATCCGCAGGTGCAGTCGGCCTTCCCGCCCATGCAGCAGAGCGTCGAAGCGGCGATGCAGACGGCAAATGGTGCAGGCGCCATGACGGTTGCTCCAGCGCTGACCTCCGCCGCGCCAGCGGCCGCGAGCAGCGATCTTCCGGTCGTTGTTGCCGAGCCTGCCACGCAGACGACACAGGCGTCGCAGCCAGCCGTCAGACGCCGCAGAAAGCGAGCCACGGCGACGAGTGGCGGCAGCTACCAGGGCCAGATGAACCTGCCAACAGGCGGACAGACCGTGGGGAACGCCGACAGCGCTGTACCATCGGGAGCAATGAATCCGCCGACGGGCGCGCAGACAATTCCGGATGTCGCCTCTCCGGCGCAGAATCCTGAGCCGCAGACGCCGCAGAATCTGGAGTCTTCGCCGCAGATTACCGAGCCGCAGGCTTCGCTGGAGCAGCATTCGTATCCGGTGACGGGAAGCGCGACACCGGGTGCTGGTTTGCGAATCAGCCAGCAGCCCATGGGCGCGCTGGCCGCGCGGACGCAGGCCATGCTGGCCGAGCAGACCGACGGCCAGCTTACCCAGGGCATGGTTCTGCCAGGCAACGGCGCGGAGAACAACACTTCGGCGTCCGCGAGCCTCAATCCGGACGCGGCAACGCTGAGCTATCGCGCGGCGCAGTACACTCCGTCGGCGCAGGACGCGGCGGCGGCAGCCTACTCCGCGCGACAGCAACAGCAGGTGCAGCAGCCTCAGACCGTCCAGCCGTATATTCCGCGTCGCAGGCGCAGGCGCAGGGCCACACCGGCAGCAACGACGCCCGCGCCGCAGGTCGTGCCGCCGCAGCCGGTCCCGGCCGCGGTTCCGCCGATTGAGGAGCCGCAGCAAACCTATCAGGAGCCAAACGGCCTGACCGACCAGCAGTTGGAGGAGCAGAATCTGCCGCCGCTGCGTGGATCGTGGGTCAAGGTCCGCCGCGCGCCGCGCGTGCTGAGTCCGCGCGAGGAGGCCGAGGATCAACTGCGCGGAATCGAAAGCGCCTACAGCGGCTGGCTGGGCGGCGCGGGAATTCTGGATTACCGCTCCGGGCAGCCGGGATTCGACAACCTGTCCGCGCTGGAGTCTCCGTTTGAAATCTCCGCCCCGCTGGGCACGGCGGGCCGATTCACGGCAATCGCCGAGCCGGTGTTTCTGGACTCCGGACAAGCGACAGGCAACAGCGTCGTGCAACTGGGCACGCTGAGCGGTACGCCGGTGGGCTTGCAGCCGGAGCCTCTGGGCACAGACCTTGCGACGAATACCCTGGTGCCGAACCAGCAGAATGCGGTGGGCATTGGCGCGGAGGCGCAGCTTGCATTCTCCACCTTTGCCATCGCGGCCGGAACGACACCCTATGGCTTTCCGGTCTCCAACCTGCTGGGTCGTGTCTTCTGGCGACCGCGCAACGGACCGTTTTCCATCAACCTGGTCCGCGACTCGATTCGTGATTCGCAGCTTTCCTGGGCGGGCATGCGCGATCCCGGTTCGATCACGCCCATCTTTCCCGGCAATATCTGGGGCGGAGTGGTGGCCAATCAGGGCACACTCCAGTATGCGCATGGCGACCAGATTTCCGGCCTTTACGTCGGCGTTGGCGGCCAGTACATCACCGGCTATCATGTGCTGACCAATCACCGCTTCGATGGCTCGCTCGGCGCCTACTGGCGCGCGAAGGAGTTCCCGGAGTATGGCACGCTGGACGTGGGCGCGAACTTCTTCGCGATGGGCTACGCAAACAACGAACTGGCCTACACCTACGGTCAGGGCGGATACTTCAGCCCGCAGACCTATTTTCTGGCGAATATCCCGGTCACCTGGACGGGGCACTACCTGACCCGATGGCACTATTCGATTCTGGGTAGCCTCGGCATTCAGGCCTTCAACGACGACACCACGCCGCTGTTTCCGCTCGATAAAGCCCTCGAAGTCGGGACGACTGTGGCCGTGGGCACGGCGACGGTGGGCAATCTGGCGATTCCGGCGCTGACCAGCGTGGGGCCAAACTACGACCTGGTTGCGCAGGCGGCTTACCAGATCAGCGATCACTGGTTTGCCGGTGGATTCCTGAGCGCAAACAACTCACGGAACTACGCTTCGGTGATTGCCGGGTTCAGCATTCACTACATGTTCCGCTCGCAGCCCTCGACCGTGACCACGCCGACCGGCCTGTTCCAGTACGACGACCAGCACGCGCTGCGGCCAATGCTGGTGCCGTAAGAAACGCATCCGGCCTCCTGCGCCATCCTTCGAGCAGACATGGGCCTGCGGCAATCCATCCATGAAACTCGCTGCGATGAGATCGATATGTCGCCAATCGCATCTCTGACAAAGCGGAATACCCCGCGCATCGTCACGCCCGATGACGGATCCATCGCATCCGTTGTTCGATATCCCAGTTTGTATCCGCACCCCGCATCCGTGCTCGTGGAAAGCCCCGCGTTCACGAACGCCGGTGAGCCTCGGCAAGAGCAGGAAGCGGGCAAGGCACAAAATAAAACGCTCCGAAATTTTCGGAGCGACTCGAACCGTTCGGCGAAGGTGTAAGATTGGCTGCCCCCCAGGGATTCGAACCCCGATAGACTGCTCCAGAGGCAGTTGTCCTACCATTGAACGAGAGGGCAATACTCGATTGACTTTTTCATCATAAAACGAAGGACAAAGAGAGGTCAACGCGAGTTCGCCTGACGCGACGAGGTGGGACGAACGACGGTACGCAGCGGTTGATCGGTTGAACCGATCCTGCAACTGAAGTTGGAATTTTCCGTGAAACTCGGATGAAAAACAGAGTCTTTGCTTATGGAAAACTTATTCCGTACCTGCGAAAGTGAAGAGGCATCAGCGAATCTCAGGTAGAATCAGGCTAAGTCATGGAACTGGCACTCAATCTGGTGTGGGCTGCGACGGCGCTGGCGATGCTGGCGGCGTGGTTGCGCATGCCCCGGCATGAGCATGCGACGCGGACACGGCAGGCTCTGTGTCTGGGCGTGGCGATTCTGCTGCTGCTGCCCGTGATCTCGCTCAGCGACGATCTGGTGGCGGCGCAGACAACCACGGAACTGGATGTATGCGTGCGTCGCGCACATGACGGGCACGCGCACCAGCCGCATATCTGCTCTTCTGCTTGCGCGCAGGTGATTTCATCGCTGTTTGAGTTTCATGCGCCCCAAAATCGTGACGTTGCGCCCTTGCAGCCGATGGCCGCGTCCAGCCACGATGTATTTTTGCGGCTCCCCTTCAGTCGCCCTCCTCCGATGGCCTGAACACTCGCACACTCATTTCATTCTGACAATTTCTGCATTCCTATCCTGTCGCTCATCGGAGCGACCAAGAAGGCGTTCATGAAACGATCCCTGCACGCATGGGCCGTTTGCTGCGCGCTCGCCGTTGCCACGCAGGCTGCGCGAGTGGACGCACAGACGGCGGCATCCGCACCACCTGGAAGCGCTACTGGCGCGCGACAGACAATGACCTGGGACACAGTGAAGACGCGGTTTGAAGACGCAAATCCCACGCTGAAAGCCGACGCGCTGAACGTGGACGAAATGAAAGCCGAAGAGATCACGGCGTATCTGCGGCCGAATCCCACTCTGTCGTTCACTGTGGACCAGATGTATCCGTTCGCGCCACACATCGATCCGAATACGAACACGACGAATTACCGACCACTCACCGACGCGCTGACGACCGGCTCGATCAGCTATCTGCACGAGCGCGAACACAAGCGCGAACTGCGGCAGGAGAGCGCACAGGAAGGCACACGGATCGCCGGTTCGCTGCACGAGGATTTGCAACGCAACCTCATGTACAACCTGCGCGTGGCCTTTGTGCAGACGCTGGAGGCCAAGGCGGTTCTCGAACTGGCGAAGGCCGACCTCGATTACTACGACCACATCATCACCATCAGCCAGGAGCGATTCAAGGCGGGCGACCTGGCGCAGATTGATCTGGACCGAATCGAGCTGCTGCGCGTGCAGTATGAGTCGGAAATTGAAGCGGCGACCGTGAATCTGCGCTCGCAGAAGATCGCGCTGCTTCAGATGCTGGATGATCGCACGCCGGTCGATCAGTTCGACGTGACAGGGCCGTTTGATTTCGGGGACACCCTGCAGCCGCTGAATGACTTCGAGCAGTCCGCTTTGCAGGCAAGGCCGGACCTCGAAGCGGCGTTGCAGTCGGTGTTGCAGGCAAAGACGAACTTCAAGCTGGCCAAGGCAAATGGATCGGCGGACCCGACCTTTGCCGTGGACGCTGGAGCGAATCCGCCATTGCCGACCTATGTGGGTGTGAACGTCACTGTGCCCATCCGGATTTTTGATCGCAACCAGGGCGAGAAAAAGCGCACGCAGATTGACATCGAGCGCAATCAGGAATTGACGGAAGCAGCGCGCGCGCAGGTCTTCAGCGATGTGGACAGCGCCTATGAGCAGGTGCGCAGCGCGGTCGCGCTGCTCAAGCCATACAGGGACAAATATCGTGCGCAGGCGACAAGGGTGCGCGACACCGTGACCTACTCCTATCAGCACGGCGGCGCGTCGCTGATGGATTTCCTGAATGCGCAGAGCGACTACCGCACCGTGCAACTGGCCTACCTGCAACTGGTGGGCACATACATGACAGCAGCGGCACAACTGAATCTGGCCGTGGGAAGCGAGGTGATCCAGTGACACTTGGGAAGCGATGGATGAGCAGGAACGCGACGATGGTGGCGAGCGCGGCAGTGGCAGCGCTGTGGATGAGCGGATGCCAGAAACCATTCCAGCCGGAATCCGGAATGGTGAAGCCCGCGAAGGTGGTCGAGGTGAGCAACGGTGACGTTGTGACCGTTCCTCACGCCGAAAATTTCAAGCTGACGACTGCCGAAACGTATCAGGCGTATGACACGCTGAACGTGACCGGCACGGTGAATCCCGACATTGCGCGCGAGGTGCCGGTGATCTCCCTGGCCAGCGGCAAGGTGGTGGACATTCGCGCGCGGCTGGACGACAACGTGCGCAAAGGGCAACTGCTGCTGCGCGTGCAAAGCCCGGATATTACCAATGCGTTCGACACCTATCTGAAGGCCAAGAACGACGAAGTGCTGGCGAACAAGGCCGATGTGCGCGCGAAGGATCTCTACACGCACGGAGCCATCTCGCAGAGCATGCTGGAGCAGGCGGACGACACGGAACAGGATGCGCTGGCTGACCTGAAAGCCTCCGAACAACAGCTCCAGGTGCTCGGCGCGGACAAGAATCATCCCACGACCATCGAGGATGTCTACGCGCCGATCTCCGGCGTCATCGTGGCGCAGAACGTGACCAACGCGGCCGCCGCCGGTGTGAACTTTTCCGGCTCGTCAACGGCGTTCACGATCGCCGATCTCTCGACGGTGTGGGTCATCTGCGATGTCTATGAGAATGATCTGCACAAAATTCAGCTTGGACAGCGGGTGCGGATTCATCCCAACGCCTACGCGGACAAGACGCTGAGCGGAACCATCAGCGATATTGGACCGATCCTCGATCCGAATATCCGCACGGCGAAGGTGCGCATTGAAGTCGCCAATCCGGAGCGACTGCTGAAGCTCAGCATGTTTGTAACAGCCACGATTGATTCGCTGACGAAGCAGACTCATGCGGTCGTTCCCGCCACGGCCATTCTCCATCTGCACGACGAAGACTGGGTCTACGTGCCCACGGGAGACGGACGCTTCCGCCGGGTGCCGGTGACGCCGGGAAACATGCTCGACGGCGGCAGGCAGGAGATTCTCTCCGGCGTTGAGCCTGGGCAACAGTTGGTCGGCGACGTGCTGCAACTGGAAGCAACGCTGGAGGTCCAATGATCCGCAAGGTTGTCGATTTCGCATTGCAGAATCGCTTCCTTGTGCTGGCGGGAGCATTTCTGTTGCTGGCCTGGGGCATCGTCTCGTTTCATCGGCTTCCGGTGGAGGCGTATCCGGATGTCGCCAACAATTACGTGGACGTGATTGCGCAGTGGCCCGGCATCTCCGCGGAGCAGATTGAGCAGCAGGTGACGATCCCGCTGGAGATTGCCATGAACGGCATTCCCGGCGTCGCCCACGTGCGCTCGTGGTCGATCTTCGGGCTGTCCACGGTGGAGCTGGTCTTCGGCGAGGACACGACGAATTTTGAGAATCGCGAGCGTGTGCTCGAACACTTGTCGCAGGTAACCCTGCCGCCGGGCGTGACGCCGCAGATGGGCACGGACTGGAGTCCTGTCGGGCAGATTTACTTCTACACGCTCGACAGCACCAACCCGGAGTACGACGCGATGAATCTGAAATCGCTGGAAACCTGGGTGGTCGAAAAAAATCTGAAATCCGTGCCCGGCGTGCCGGATACAAATCCCTTCGGCGGGCCGACGCGCGAGTATCAGGTGCGGCTCGACCCCAACAAGCTGATCTCTTACGGCCTGAGCCTGAGCCAGGTGGAGCAGCAACTGACCAATAACAACGCCAACGGCGGCGGCAGCTTCATTCAGGATGGCAAACAGCAGATCAATATCCGCGAGGTCGGCCTCGTCCGCAACATCACCGATATTGAAAACACGGTGATCTACACCAAAACCGGCACGCCGCTGCGCGTGAAGGATATTGCAACTGTGGAACAGGGGCCGATGATCCGCCTCGGACAGTTCGGCAAGACCTTTCACCGCGAGGACGGAACGCTGGTCGACAATCCCGACGCGGTCTCCGGAATCGGACTGCTGCTGAAGGGAGCCAACGCGCAGCCGGTGCTGGAGGGCATCCACGAAAAAGTGAACGAACTGAACGACAAGATTCTGCCCAGGGGCGTGAAGCTTGTTCCGTTCATCGACCGCAGCGACCTGCTCCACTTCACCACGCACACGGTGCTGCACAACCTTACTGAAG
Organism: Acidobacteriota bacterium; assembly: GCA_021846275.1. GTDB lineage: Bacteria > Acidobacteriota > Terriglobia > Terriglobales > Acidobacteriaceae > Acidicapsa. The sequence continues at coordinate 201,994 of JAJZBZ010000004.1, read as the reverse complement.
GCATCGTGCTGGTTGTGCTGATTCTGTTTCTCTTCCTGGGCAACGCGCGCGGAGCCTTCATCGTCGCGCTCACCATCCCCTTCTCGCTGCTCTTCGCCTCGATCTGCCTGGACCTGAAACACATTCCCGCCAACCTGCTCTCGCTGGGCGCGCTGGATTTCGGAATGGTCGTCGATGGCTCCGTCGTCATGGTGGAGAACATCATCCGCCACCTGAACCGCAACAAGGACGGAGCGCGCGCGCCGATGGAGTGCGTGCGCGAGGCGGCCATTGAAGTGCAGCGCCCTGTCTTCTACGCGATCCTCATCATCATCTCGGCTTACCTGCCCATCTTCACGCTCCAGGCCGTGGAAGGACGCCTCTTCCGACCGATGGCCTGGACGGTGTCCTTCGCGCTGCTCGGCGCGCTCATTTATTCGATCGTGATTGCGCCCGTGATGTCGGCGCTGCTGTTTCGCAAGGGCGCAAAGGAGTGGGAAAATCCGATTGTCGGCTATCTGACGGAGCACTACCGCCGCGCCGTTCTCTGGTCGATCCATCACAAATACGTCATCGTGAGTGTTGGCGTCGTGAGCCTGGTGCTGGCGGTGTATCTGGCCGTCGGCGGCGTCATCGGATCGGAGTTCCTGCCCCATCTGGATGAGGGCGCGCTGTGGGTGCGCGGCACTCTGGCGCAGAGCGCGGGACCGGACGAAGGCGTGAGCGTGGCCAACCGCGCGCGTTTGATTCTGTGCTCGTTTCCGGAGACTACCGTATGCACCAGCCAGACCGGACGGCCCGATGACGGAACGGATCACACCGGATTCTTCAACATTGAATACTTTGTCGGATTGAAGCCGAAAGAGCAGTGGCGACCCATCTTTCACCAGAACAAGGACGACCTGATCGCCTCCATGAACAAGCAACTCGAGCAGTCGATTCCCGGCGTAGTCTGGGGATTTTCTCAACCCATTGAAGACAACATGGAAGAAGCCGTCAGCGGCGTCAAGGGCGAGCTTGCCACAAAAATTTACGGGCAGGATCTCCATCAACTGGAAGATATCGCGACGCAGGTGGCAAGCATCATGCGAAAGGTTCCCGGCATCACCGATCTGGGCGTTTTTCAGGTGACCGGGCAGCCCGACCTCGACATCACTGTGGACAGGCAGAAGGCCGCGCGCTTCCAGATCAACGTCGCCGATATTCAGGACGCTGTGCAAACTGCGGTCGGCGGCACCGCGCTCACCCAGGTACTCCGCGGCGAGCAGAGCTACAACCTCACGCTGCGTTACCTGCCCCAGTATCGGGAGACGCACAATGCAATCGACAAAATCCTGCTGCTTTCACCCACCGGCGAACGAGTTCCGCTCTCGCAGTTATGCACGATCCACGAAGCGGACGAGGGGTCGGAGATTTATCGCGAGAACAATGAGCGCTACGTTGCAATCAAATACAGCGTGCGCGGGCGCGCGCTGGGCGATGCGGTGAAAGAGGCGATCCAGAAGGTGAACAGCGGTGTGCCACTGCCGCGCGGATACCACATCGGATGGGAGGGCGAGTACCAGAGCGAGGTCCGCGCCGAGGCGCGAATGCTCATCATCGTGCCCATCACCGTGCTGCTCATCTTCATCATCCTCTACTCGATGTACGGCTCGTTCAAGTGGGCGATTCTGATTCTGGTCAACGTGGCAATGGCGCGCGTCGGCGGGCTGCTGGCGCTGCTTGTCACGGGCACGAACTTCAGCGTCTCCTCCGGCGTTGGTTTTCTGGCGCTCTTCGGCGTCTCGGTGCAGACCGGCGTCATCATGCTGGAGTACATCAACCAGTTGCGCGCGCGGCGCAAGGGCATGGAGGAGGATAAGGAATCGAACATCGTGGAGGCCGCCGTGGAGGGTGCCGTCATGCGGCTGCGGCCGATCATGATGACTATGCTGGTGGCCACGCTGGGACTGCTGCCCGCGGCCATGTCCCATGGCATCGGCTCCGACTCGCAGCGACCGTTTGCCATCGTGATCGTCGGCGGACTGATCTCCGATCTCGTGCTCAGCATCTTCCTGCTGCCGACGCTCTACGTCTGGGTCGCGCGCGACACGGATTCGCTGCCGAAGGTCGATCTGGCCGAGGAGTTTTGAGTTGGCCATCCCTGCGAACAACGGAAACAACGGAAGAGCCTCGCCGCGTGCGAGGCTCTTCCGTTCTTGATCGATGCAATCCTCCACGCCTCAGAGCGAACTCTCTCAGGAAAGCATTACTCTTCGCGAAGAATCTCCAGCGGACGCAGGCCCAGAATGCGGTGGCTCGCGATCCATCCCGTGCAGGTTGCCAGCACCGCGGTGGCACAAATCGCAACGAACGCGGCAAGCCACTCCATGTGCCAGTGAATGTCCAGCCTCTGAACAAGAATGCGCGTGAGCAGGTTGGCAAAGCAGACGCCAACAAGCGCCGCGAGCGTGCCCAGAACAAAAAACTCGACGGTGTAAACGGCAACAATGTTGCGGCGCGTCGCGCCGAAGGTTTTGAGTACAACTGTCTCGCGGGTGCGTCGGAAGCGCGTGCTCGCAACCGACGAAGCCAGAATGATCAAGCCGGCAAAGATTGAGAATCCCGCCAGAAATCGAATGACGAAAGTGATCTGCCCAACCACGGATTCGATGCGCGTCAACACGTCCGCCAGATTCACGACGCTGACGTTGGGATAGAGCTGAAACAGCGATCGCTCGATCTGCGGAATGCGCGCGGGATCCACGCGAACCGCGCCGTACCAGATGGCAGGAGCGTCTTTGAGCAGGCCGGAAGGCAGCAGAAATCCACTGCGCGCGGAGATATGCTCCTCATCCGCGCGAAACAACGCAACGACTGTCAGGTGGTGCGTTTGAGCGGCCACTTCCACATCCACCACCGAGCCGATGCCGACATGGATGCGGTCGGCGATGCCTTTGCTCACCGCTATGGAGGATGCGTCAGAACTGCCCCACCACTGTCCGGCAACGAGCTTGTCTCCGGCGGGAATGCTGTCCGCCCAACTGAAGGTTGCATTCTCCAGCATGCGGCGGGGGAAGTGCGCATGACGCATCTGCCCGATCGGCGCGCCGTTGATGCTCAGAAACCGCCCGCTGACGACGGGCAGAAGCTCCAGCGACTGGCTCACTCCTGTTTGCTGATGAAAAAACTCCGTGATGCCGGGAACCTGCTGCGCGGTCATGTCGATGAGGAAGAGATTGGGCAGCGTGGGCGCTGCGGATTGCCGAATCTCCGTGAGCACCTGGCTCTGCATCAGAAAAACGCTCAGGATCAGCATCACGCCAGTGCCGAGCGCCGCGAGCACGGCGGCCGATTGATTGCCCGGGCGATAGAGATTGGCCAGGCCAAGGCGCGGAGCCTGCGGCAAACGCAGGCGGATGCGATTCAGCAACGCACGCAGCAGGCGCAGAAATCCCGCGGAAACAGCGAGCAGAACAAGCAGAACCGCGACCAGAGCCAGCGCAAAATCGCGCGCAACCGTGGCGGAATCCGTGAGCCAGCGCGCGATGAACGCCAACCCGACAACGGTAAGCGTCGCCGCCACCAGTTGCACACGGCGCTCGGCAATTCGACGCAGCCAGCCCGGTCGCGCAGCGGATTCCGTGGCTGCAACAGCGCGGCGAAGCACAAGGATGGGGCGAACATTGCGCACATCCAGCAGCGGCGGCAGGCAGAAGAGCAGCGTCGTGAGAACACCCGTGGCAAAGCCGGAGAAAACCGAACGCCACGGCAGCGCGAAGCTGGCGTGAACAGGAAGCAGCGCGCCAAAGACAAGCGGCAGCGCAGCCATCACCAATAGTCCCGCAACCACGCCGAGCAATGCACCGAGAAGACCGAGACCAAGTGTTTGCAACAGAAAAATCCGCAGCAGGTCCGCCGAGTCCGCGCCAAGCGACTTGAAGATGGCCAGCACCTCGACGCGCTGGCCCAGATGCGCGTGCATGGACATGGCGACGCCGATGGCTCCCAGCACCATCGCGACCAGGCAAATCAGGCTGAGAATGGACGCGGCGCGATCCAGCCCCTCCGTGAGCGCCGGATTGCCTTCGCGGTAGTCAATGACCTGCGCCTGCGGCAGAGTTGTCTCCAGCCGCGAGCGCAGAGCGGCAAGCTGCGCCGCGGTTTGCAGCGCTGGCGGCACTTCCACGAGCAGGCGCTCCGTTGCGCGGCTGCCCGGTGCCAGCAGGCCCGTGCGCTCAAATGCCGCGCGAGAGATCAGCACGCGCGGACCGAGTCCGGCGCTGGCGCTGATGCGATCCGGCTCCTGACGCAGAACGGCGGCGATGCGAAAGAGCTGGCTGCCGAGTTTGACCGTGTCTCCCACGCGGGCATGCAGGCGAATGAGAAATTCATCGGCCACAACGACCGAATTGTCGGTGAGCGCGGACGCAAGCGACTGCGCCGGATCAAGCTCCGCGCTGCCGTAATAAGGGTACTCCGCTGGATCAACAACCTTCAGCGAGACAAGCAGCGGAACAGGATCAGGCGCAACCGAGGCCATCGAGACCATCTCCGTGACCCACGTCGTGCGGATCGATTGCGCATGCAGCGCATCCACAGCGGCGCGTTCGGCATCCGTCGGCTGCTGATTCATGCGCGCGCTCAGGTCGCCGGCCATCAGCGAGCGCGCTTCGCGGCTGAGCGTGGCGCGAAAAATCTCGCTGAAGCCGCGCACGCCCACCAGCGCGGCCACGCCGATGGCAACCGAGAGCACAACGAAGAGAAATTTTCCGGGAGCCGAGCGAAGATCGCGCACTGCAATGACAGCGGCGCGACGCCAGGTGAGCGCATGCGCGGCCATCAGAGCCTCTCCTGCGCTGCTTGCCCGGGCTGCGCCAACAACACGTCCTCCACAATCAGGCCGTCGCGCAGCGTGATCCGGCGATGGGCCAGCGCGGCCACCTGTGGATCGTGCGTGACAAGAACGAGCGTCGTGCCAGCCTCGCGGTTACGGCTCAGCAGCAACTCCAGCACGCGCTGGCCATTCGTGGAGTCGAGATTGCCCGTCGGCTCATCGGCCATCACGATGGGAGGATTCACGACAAAGGCGCGTGCCAGCGCGACGCGCTGCTGCTCGCCTCCGGAAAGCTGCACGGGATAGTGATCCATGCGCTGTTCCAGACCAACCTGCGCCAGCAGCGAGCGAGCATGGGCAAGGCCGTCGCCGCCGCAGTTCAGTTCAAACGGAAGCAGGACGTTTTCGAGCGCCGTGAGCGTGGGAATCAACTGATACGACTGAAAGACGAAGCCGAGCTTGCGGCCACGAATGCACGCCAGCGCGGCCTCGTCGAGCGCGTGAATGGCTGTGCCGTCGAGCAGAATTTCGCCTTCGCTCGGCGAGTCCAGTCCCGCGAGCAGTCCCAGCAGAGTGCTCTTGCCGCTGCCACTGGCACCCACGATGGCCACGAACTGTCCCTCTGGAATGGTGAGTTCAATGCCTCGCAAAATCTCGACGCGCCGATCGAGATGCTGAATCCATTTGCGCACTGCGCGCACTTCGATCATCGGGCTTCCGCTCCTGACCACTGCCTGAATTTTCCGGGCCTGAATTTGCCAAATCGAAACCGGACGCTCACGGTAGACTGAGGACGTGAAGCTACTCCGCGCAGTCGTCCCTTCCCTCTTTGCAGCCTGCCTTATTTGGACGCCCGCATGTGCGGCTGGGACGCAAAAAACAGTGGTTTGTTTTGGTGACAGCATCACGGCAGGCTATGGCGAGCCGGAGAGCGTGAGTTATCCGGAGGATTTGAACCGGACGCTGGCCGCGCGGCATATTCCCTATCGCGTGGTGAACGCCGGAGTTCCAGGCGACACCAGCACCGATGCGCTCACGCGGTTGCCCTCGATCCTGGCGCTGCATCCGCAGGTCGTCGTCGTGGAGTTTGGCGGCAACGACGGGCTGCGCGGCATCGACCTGAAGCGGACGCGGACGAACCTGATGGAAGTAGTGGACAAACTAAAGCAGGCGCGGATTCGCGTGCTGCTCGTCGGCATCACGCTGCCGCCGAACTACGGCCCCGATTACATTCGCAGCTTTCAGCAGGTCTTCGTGGACGTGGCGCGCACCGAGCATGTGGCGCGCATGCCCATGATCTACGACGGCATCTACACCGTCGCTGGCACCATCCAGTCCGACGGCATCCATCCCACAGCGAAGGGGTCGCAGATGATCGCCGAGCACATGCTGCCCTATCTGCTTCCGCTGCTGCGATAGCGCGCCTTGTGGTAGTCTCATCCGATATCGATTTTCCTCCCTGACAAACGCTTGTTTTCTGAGGTACCCGAAGATGCGCAAACTCCACTCCCTGGCCGCGATTTTCGCCCTGATTCTTTCATTCGCCGCGCCGTCAGCGCTCGCAGCGGTAAAGACCGATTATCCCTTCCGCAATCCGAAGCTGGACCGCGAGGCGCGGATCACCGATCTGCTGAGCCGAATGACGCTGGAGGAAAAAATCTCACTCATGGGCGGGCAGCCGAAGATTCCCCGGCTGGGATTGCAGTTCAGCGGACAGGTCGAGGGTCTGCATGGCCTGGCGCTCGGCGGTCCCGGACACTGGGAGGGTCGCGGCAAGACCGTGCTGCCGACCACAACCTTTCCGCAGGAGCGCGGGCTGGGCAATACGTGGGATCCAGCGCTGATGGAGCAGATCGGCGCGCTCGAGGGTTACGAAGCGCGCTACATGTACCAGAGCGCGAAGTATGATCGCGGCGGGCTGATCGTGCGCGCGCCCAACGTGGACCTGGCGCGCGATCCGCGCTGGGGACGCAGCGAAGAGTCGATGGGCGAAGACCCGTATCTGGTGGGCACCATGGCCGTCGCATTTCAGCACGGACTGCAGGGGCCTGACCCCACTCACTGGCAGGCATCCTCGCTGATGAAGCACTTCCTTGCGAATGAAAACGAAGACGACCGCGAGTCCTCCTCGTCCAACTTCGACGAGCGACTCTTTCGCGAATACTACTCCGTGCCGTTCCGCATGGGCTTCCAACTCGGCGGCTCGCGCGCCGTGATGGCGGCCTACAACTCCTGGAACGGTGTGCCGATGATGATCAACCCCGTGCTGAAAAACGTGATGGTCAGGGAGTGGGGCAACGACGGCATTATCTGCACAGACGGCGGCGCGCTGGGGCTGCTCATCACCGCGCACAAGAGCTACGCCAACAAGGAGCAGGGCGCGGCTGCGGCGGTGAAGGCGGGAATCAACACGTTTCTCGACACCTATCGCCCCGACCTGACCGCGGCGGTGAAAGACGGCCTGATTACCGAGGCGCAGATCGATGCGTCCCTGCGCGGCCTGCTGCGCGTCTTCTACTGGCTCGGTGAATTCGATTCAGTCTACGACGGCTCATCGCCCACCGGCGTTTCGGCGGCAAGCGATCCTTACGGGCAGATTGGCCGAACAGACGACACTCCGCCGTGGGAGCGCGACAGCAGCAAGGCGCTGGCGCGCAAGGCGACCGATGAATCCATTGTCCTGCTGAAAAATGATGACCAGACGCTGCCGCTGGACAAGACAAAACTGAAGACCATCGCCGTCATCGGTCCCTGGGCCGATCAGGTGCTCCTGGACTGGTACTCCGGCACGCCACCGTATTCGGTTTCGCCGCTCGATGGCATTCGCAGCGCCGTGAATCCCGGCACAAAAGTGATCTTCGCGCGCGGCGACGACGACGTGGCGACCGTTGCCGCAGCGCGACAGGCCGATGTGGCGATTGTCGTCGTTGGCAATCATCCCTACTGCAATGCCACGCGATGGAAGCAGTGCGATACGCCGAGCAACGGACGCGAAGCCGTGGATCGCAGGACGATCTCGCTGGAGCAGGAAGCGCTCGTGAAGCTCGTTTTCGCCGCGAATCCGCACACGGTCGAGGTGTTGCTGTCGAGCTTCCCCTACGCCATCGACTGGAGCCAGCAGCATCTGCCCGCGATTGTCCATCTGACGCACAACAGCGAAGAACTCGGCGATGGGCTGGCCGATGTGCTCTTCGGTGCCTATTCCCCGGCAGGAAGGCTCGTCCAGACCTGGCCGACCAGCGACTTTCAACTGCTCCCCATGATGGACTACAACCTGCTGCATGGTCGCACCTACATGTACAGCCAGCAGAAGCCGCTCTACCCGTTTGGCTACGGACTCAGCTACACAACCTTCGCGTACAAGAGCATCACGACCAGCGCCCCAACGATGACCGCCGACGGCAACGTAAGCGTCACCGTGGCCGTGACAAATACAGGCACGCGCGACAGCGACGAAGTCGTGCAGCTCTACGTTCAGCATGAGCACTCCGCCGTCAGGCGACCGCAACTGGAGCTGAAGGGATTTGCGCGCGTGCATATCGCCGCCGGTGCCACGGCGCAGGTGCCCATGACGCTGCGCGCGCATGACCTTGCTTACTGGGATACGGCTGCGCACGAGTGGCACGTCGAGCAGGAGCCGATCAAGCTGCTGGCTGGCGGCTCATCCGATGCGCTGCCAGTCAGCACAACCGTCACGGTGAGCACAAGCGGCAGCTACGGACCGGAGTCGCACTGAAACGAAAAGGGGATGCGCCTGATCCGGCGCATCCCGTGGAATTTCTGAACACTCACTCGGAACTACTTCGCAGAATCCGGCAGCGGGTGCAACTGCTGCAACGAGTACACCGTCGTCTTGTGGCGCTGCATCGCGGCAATCCCCTCGGCCGCCGCAAGAGCTGCCGCAATCGTCGTGATCGTGGGCACGCGCGCCAGCACGGCCGCGCGGCGAATCGCCTTTTCGTCGAAGATCGTATCCTGTCCACGCGGCGTGTTGATGATGAGCTGGATGCGATCACCCTTGATGAGATCGACAATGTTCGGGCGACCCTCCTTGACCTTGAAAACGCGCTCAACGCTCATCCCATTTGCCTCGAAGACGTTGGCCGTCCCTTCCGTGGCGACAAGCCGGAAACCCAGCTCCACGTAGCGGCGCGCAAGACGAACAGCGGCGGGCTTGTCATGATCGTTCACGCTGAAGAAAACCGTGCCTTCCGATGGCAGCTTCTGCCCCGCTGAAAGCTGCGCCTTGGCAAAAGCCTCGCCAAAGCTCGCGGCCACGCCCATCACCTCGCCCGTCGATTTCATCTCCGGACTGAGCACCGTGTCCACTCCAGGAAATTTCCCCCACGGAAAGACCGGCGACTTGACGTAGAAGTGCGAACCAGGGTCGAGGTCTTTACCCGAATTTACTGACTCCGGCAGCATTTCGCGCAGCTTGCGACCGGTCATCAGCCGCGAGGCAATCCGAGCCAGCGGCACGCCCGTCGCCTTTGAAACATAGGGAACCGTCCGCGATGCGCGAGGATTCACTTCAATCACGTAGACGTGATCATTCCCGGCATCATCCCGCTGAATGGCAAACTGCAGATTCACCAGTCCGACCACCTTCAGCGCCAGCGCCAGCTTCCGAGTGTAATCGCGAATCACCTCCAGCGTGGCTGGGCGAATGCTGACCGGCGGCAGCACGCAGGACGAGTCGCCGGAGTGAATGCCAGCCTCTTCAATGTGCTGCATGATGGCTGCGATGACGACATCCTCCGAGTCACACAGCGCATCCACATCGACCTCGACGGCGGACTCCAGAAAGTGGTCAATCAGCACCGGGCGGTCACTCGAATACTCAACTGCCGTGGTCATGTACCGCGCCACTTCCTGCGCGTCATAGGCAATCACCATCGCGCGGCCACCAAGCACGTAAGAAGGCCGAACCAGCACCGGATAGCCGATGCGCTCCGCAACGGCAAGCGCCTCTTCCACGCTCGTTGCCGTGCCGCCCGCCGGCTGCGGAATTTGCAGCGTTTCCAGCAGCTTTCCAAACTGCTTGCGATCCTCGGCCAGATCGATCGACTCCGGCGAAGTGCCAATGATCGGCACACCGGCCTTGCGCAGCCGCTGGGCAAGATTGAGCGGCGTCTGCCCGCCAAACTGCACGATCATGCCAATCTCCGCGCCACCCGCGGCCTCGTGCTCATAGATCGCGAGCACATCCTCCAGCGTCAGCGGCTCAAAGTACAGACGGTCGCTGGTGTCGTAATCCGTCGAGACGGTCTCTGGATTGCAGTTCACCATGATCGTCTCGTAACCATCGTCCTTCAGCGAAAACGCCGCATGGCAACAGCAGTAATCGAACTCAATTCCCTGCCCGATGCGATTCGGCCCGCTGCCCAGGATGATGATCTTGCGCTTGGCCGTCGGCGGCGCTTCGTCCTCTTCGTCATAGCTGGAGTAGAAGTACGGCGTGTGCGATTCAAACTCCGCCGCGCAGGTGTCCACCAGCTTGTAAATCGGCCGCACACCGTGCCGATAGCGCAGTTCGCGCACCTGTTGAATCCCCTCGTGACCCGCCAAACCCCACTGGTTCGCAATGCGCTCATCGCTGAAGCCCATGCGCTTCCAGCGCCGAAGCTGCGCGGGCGTTATGCTTTCCGCACTCTCGTCGGCCATCTGTTTCTGCTCCAGCGCAATCTCGCGCACATGATGCAGGAACCACGGGTCCATTCCGGTGTATCGCGCCACATCGCTCACTGACATGCCGCGCTCAAAGGCGAAGCGAACGTAGTTCAGCCGCTCCGGCTGCGGCGTCACCAGCCGCTGCAACAGCCGCCGCGGATCAAGCTCCTCGCTGCCCGTCTTTTTGCCGGTTTCGAGCGACCGCAGCGCCTTCATCAGCGATTCCTTGAAGGTGCGACCAATCGCCATCACCTCGCCGACGGATTTCATCTGCGGCCCCAGCGTATCGTCCGCGCCGGGAAATTTCTCAAACTGCCACTTCGGAATTTTCGTCACGACGTAATCAATCGTCGGCTCAAAGCACGCTGGCGTCATGCGCGTAATGTCGTTGGGAATCTCATCCAGCGTGTAGCCCACGGCCAGCTTGGCGGCAATCTTCGCGATGGGAAATCCCGTCGCCTTCGAGGCCAGCGCCGAGGAACGCGAGACGCGCGGATTCATCTCGATGACCGTCATGCGGCCATCCACCGGATTCACGGCAAACTGCACATTCGATCCGCCGGTCTCGACGCCGATCTCGCGCATCACGGCCAGCGCGGCATCGCGCATCTTCTGGTACTCGCGATCCGTAAGCGTCTGCGCCGGAGCCACAGTGATCGAGTCGCCCGTATGCACGCCCATCGGATCGAAGTTTTCAATCGAGCAGACGATGATGACGTTGTCCGCCAGATCGCGCATCACCTCCAGCTCGTACTCTTTCCAACCCAACACGCTTTCTTCAATCAGGCACTCATGCACGGGCGACAGATCCAGCCCGCGCGAAAGAATCTCCATCAGCTCTTCGCGGTTGTATGCGATGCCGCCGCCGGAGCCGCCCAGCGTAAAGCTGGGGCGGATCAGAATCGGAAATCCAATCTTGCCCGCAAAGTCCAGACCATCGCGGAGATTGTTCACCAGAACGGAGCGCGAAACCTCCAGGCCAATGCGCACCATCGCGTCCTTGAAAAGCAGACGGTCCTCGGCTTTTTTGATCGCCTCCAACCGCGCGCCAATCATCTCCACGCCGTATTTCTCCAGAATGCCGGAGTCGGAAAGCTCAACGGCGAGATTGAGCGCCGTCTGTCCGCCAACCGTGGGCAGCAGCGCAAACTTGCCCGCGCCGGGAGCCATCATCGCCGCCTCCACGCGGATCACCTCTTCCACATAAGCAGCCGTGAGCGGCTCGATGTAGGTGCGGTCCGCCAGCTCCGGATCCGTCATGATCGTGGCCGGGTTGGAGTTGATGAGCACCACTTCGTAGCCATCCTGCCGGAGCGCCTTGCAGGCCTGCGTCCCGGAGTAATCAAACTCCGCCGACTGACCAATGACAATCGGCCCGGAGCCGATGACGAGAATCTTCTGGATGTCGTTTCTGCGTGGCATCTTCGGTGTAACTTCCTCGATTCAGACTTGGATTCAGACATGACCCGCCCGATTCAGGACAGGTGCTTCAAAGGAAAGGGTATGAGCTAAAACTCATACCCTTCACGCGATTGCTGGACATAACAGTGCATCGGCTGTTGAACATCTTCTTTCATTTCTTCCACTCATCCATCATCTTGCGAAAGTCGCGGAAGAGATAGTTGCTGTCGTGCGGACCGGGCGCGGCCTCCGGGTGGTACTGCACGCTGAACAGCGGCAGCGTGCGATGGCGCAGTCCCTCCACCGTATTGTCGTTCAGGTCCACGTGCGTCAGCTCCACATCGCCGCCGTGGATGCTCTCCGGATCGACGGCGAAGTTATGGTTGTGCGCGGTGATCTCGACCTTGCCCGTGGTCAGATTTTTCACCGGATGATTGCCGCCGTGGTGGCCAAATTTCAGCTTGTAGGTTTTGCCTCCCAGCGCCAGTCCGGTGAGCTGATGCCCCAAGCAGATGCCAAAGATCGGCACGCGGCCCATCATCTGTCGAATGGCCGTGACGGCGTACTCGACCGGCTCCGGATCGCCCGGCCCGTTGGATAAAAAGACACCATCCGGCTTCAACTCCATCACCTGCTCCGCCGTCGTCTGCGCGGGCACCACCGTCACGCGGCAGCCCTCGCGCGTCAGCATGCGCAGAATGTTGCGCTTGATGCCAAAGTCGTAAGCCACCACATGCAGCAGCGGCTGATTCGCCTCGGCATCCGCGCCAGGCAATAGCGGATTGCCCGTCTCGGCCAGCGCGTCCTGCGGCGTGAAACTGTATTGCGTCGGAGTGGAGACAACGCGAGCCAGATCCGTCCCGTCCATGCGCGGAATCGACCGCGCCTTCGCCACCAGCGACTCTGGATTCGTGTCCGTCGTCGAGATGCAGCCGCGCATCACGCCATGCGTGCGCAGATGCCGCACCAGCGCGCGCGTATCGATCTCCGCCAGCACCGGAACCTTGTACCGCTCCATGTACTCGTCGGTCACGCGCTCCGATCGCCAGTTCGAACTGACCGGCGAAAACTCGCGCACGATCAGCCCTTCAATGAACGGCTTCCGCGCCTCGTTGTCTGCTTCGTTGGTGCCGTAGTTGCCAATCTGAGGATTGGTCATCACCACGATTTGCCCGGCATAGGATGGATCAGTGGCAATTTCCTGATAGCCGGTAAGAGAAGTATTGAAGACCACTTCACCCAGGGCTTCGCCCGGAGCTCCGTATCCTTCGCCCGCAAAGATGCGCCCGTCTTCGAGCGCAAGAGTCGCCTGCATCGCGTCTCCAAGGAGTGGATTCAATCGATTTTAGCAGGAAATGGCGAAAATCAGAAAAGCGTTCATTGCAGCGGGCTTTTCGACGACTCTTCCGCCGCCGCTCAGCGCACAAATCCCGCATCGCGGCTGGGCCAGTAGACAAACTCCGCCTTGCCGTAAATCAGCCTTCGCGCCACCATTCCGAAGTCGCGGCTGTCACTGGCAATTGAGCGATGATCGCCCAGAACGAAGTATTCGCCCGGCGGCACAACCTCGGCGTCCATCGATCTCGTGTCGCGGTACTGCTCCGGCACATACGGCTCGGCGAGCGGCTGCCCGTTCACATACACCTGTCCGCGATCAATCTCCACGCGGTCACCTGGAACGGCGATCACGCGCTTGATGTAGCTGAGCCGCGGATCGCGCGGATAGTGGAAGACAATCACGTCGCCGCGCTCAATCGCTTCAAAGCGGTAAACAAATTTGTTGATGAACAGGCGGTCATGATTTTCCAGCCTCGGCAGCATGCTCGTGCCCTCCACGCGCACCGGCTGATAGAGAAACGTGATGATGAATACGGCGACGACGACCGAGACCAGAATATCCCGCAGCCAGACCACCGGCCACGCCGCCCGCCTCGGCTGCTCGTGCGCAGACTGCCCTTCCGGTCTCACCGTCTGCTGCTGATCCATTTCTTCCTGCGTTTCCGACATCGTAATCAGGGTATCGCATCGCACTTCGACTGTTAGCCACGAAACACGCATTCGGATTAGCATCATCCATAAGCCAACGATGGCGAACAACGCTGCCAACTCGAAGCCCAATCTGCGGATGGAGACGGCGCGCGCAATCCTCGATCAAGCCATCGCGGAGCGCGTCTTTCCCGGCTGCGCTTACGGCGTCATCGCCCAGGGCGCTGTTGTCGCCTGCGAGGGCCTGGGTCAATTCACCCATGAATCGGACGCGCCGCGCGTCGAGGCGGACACAGTCTTCGACGTGGCCAGCCTGACAAAAGTTGTTGCCACGACAACCATGGCCATGCTCCTCTGCGAACGCGGCAGGCTCGATCTGGAAATGCCGCTCGGCGAGGTTCTGCCCGGTTTCGTCGTCGGTCGCGCAGACACGCAGTGGGCACGCGCCGTCACGCTTCGCCATCTGCTTGCTCACAACTCCGGATTGCCCGGCTATCGCCCGCTCTTTCGCGAGGCGCGAAACGCAGCCGAAATCCTGCGCGCCTGCCTCGCCATGCCGCTTGAAGCCGCTCCCGGCGAGCGCGCCGAGTACTCCGACCACGGATTCATCCTGCTCGGCAAGGCGCTCGAAGTGCTCACGCAGAACAGGCTCGACCGCTGGACGCAGCGAGAGATCTTCGCGCCGCTTGGTATGCGCAGCACAGAGTTCTGTCCTCCTCGCGCAAAACGCTCTGCAATTCCGCCCACTGAGATCGACCGGACTCTGCGCCAGCGAATCATCCAGGGCGAAGTGCAGGACGAGCACGCCTATCGCATGGGCGGCGTCGCCGGCCATGCCGGGCTGTTCAGCAGCGTGCCCGATATGCTTCGATTTTCCGCCGCGATGCTCGACCCTTCGCAATCTGGAATCGTCCAGCGCCAGACACTCGACCTCTTCAGCCGGCGTCAACCGCCCGCAGGCAGTTCGCGCGCGCTCGGCTGGGATACGCCATCGGCTCCTTCATCCAGCGGGACACATTTCAGCGCCAGTTCCATCGGCCATCTCGGCTACTCCGGTTGCTCGTTGTGGCTGGATCGCGAGGCACAAACTGGCATTGTCCTGCTCACCAACCGCACCTGGCCGGATCGCGCGAACGACGCCATCCGCCAACTGCGCCCGATCTTCCATGATGCTGTGCGAAAGGCTCTCAATTCCTGACGTGGGCAAAATCAACGGCCCCGCGTTCACGGAACCGAAAAGCCTTCCGCTCATGCAAAGATTTCTGCCACCAGAGTGGGCTTTCAAGGTCTACAATCATATTTGCGAGACTGAAACGCCATGCTCAGCAGCTTGACTATGACCGAACCCAACCAGACCGGTTCCAAAGCCGAACCCACCTCCAGCCGCGATCAGGCGGCGTTCCTGCAGAAACTGACCACGGAAAGCCAGAATGAAGCATCGCAAGGTCTGGACATCAAGTCCGCGCTGGAGATTGCGCGCATCATCAACCAGGAAGACACAAAGGTTGCCGCGGCGGTGAAGAAAGCCCTGCCGGAGATTGCGCAGGTCATCGATCAGGTGGCGCGCAGCCTGCGTGATGGCGGGCGACTCATCTACATCGGAGCAGGCTCAAGCGGACGCATCGCCGCGCTCGATTCTTCCGAGTGTCCGCCAACCTACTCCACGGCGCCGGGCCAGGTGCAGTACATCATGGCCGGCGGACCGAAGGCCCTGGCCTCCGCAGTCGAGGTCAACGAAGACTCCGAAGAACTC
Source organism: Acidobacteriota bacterium (assembly GCA_021846275.1). Taxonomy (GTDB): domain Bacteria; phylum Acidobacteriota; class Terriglobia; order Terriglobales; family Acidobacteriaceae; genus Acidicapsa. The sequence continues at coordinate 186,389 of JAJZBZ010000004.1, read as the reverse complement.
GGCCAGCGCGACATCGCCCGGCGCAGACCCACGCGCAAGGATGTGGTCGTCGGGTTGTCCGCCTCAGGACGCACCCCCTACGTCGTCGCCGCCGTGGCTTACGCCCGCGCGCGCGGTGCAAAGACCGCAGCCGTCACCTGCAACCACGGCACTCCGCTCGCAGCGGCGGCAGACATTGCCATCGTAGCCGAGGTCGGCCCGGAAGTCGTCTCCGGCTCCACGCGCATGAAGGCGGGCACGGCGCAGAAGATGGTGCTCAACATGATCACCACCGGCACCATGACACGGCTCGGATACGTCTACGAAAACCTCATGGTCAACGTCCACATGCAGAACTCGAAACTCGTCGAGCGCGGCATCCGCATCCTCATGCAGGCCTGCAAAATTGATCGCGAGACCGCCGTGAACACGATCAAGAGCGCCGGGCGCAGCGTGCCCGTCGCGCTGGTCATGCTCAAGGCCAAAGTGGACAAGCCGGAGGCCGTGCGGCGTCTGGCTCGCTCGGACGGCAATGTGCGCCGCGCCATCGAAGACACGGTACTTGAACTCTGACTCGTCAAAAACGAGTACCACGCGGAAGCATCGAGTGAGACGCGGGCTGTTCTGGTCCGCGTTTTTCTTTTTTCTCCCATCGCGGAAACAGCAGTGACTGACAGGATTCCCGCCCTGCGCTTCACAGCCCCAGCCGATTACACTGTGGATTCAGGAGCATCGCATCCTCATGGATAAATTCGTGGTTCGCGGCGGAAATCCGCTGGTGGGCAGCATTCGCGTCTCCGGCGCTAAAAACTCGGCTCTGCCCTGCATGGCCGCCGCCATTCTCACCGAAGACGAAGTCATTCTGGAGAACATTCCCCAGGTGCGCGACATCGAGACCGAGCAGAAGCTGCTGATCTCGATGGGTGCCCAGGTCGAACTTGGCTACGGACGCGCCCAGCATCGCACCACCATCAGTTGCCATCACCTCTCCGACCCCGTCGCGAAGTACGAAATTGTCAAGACGATGCGAGCCAGTTCGCTCGTGCTTGGCCCGCTCGTCGCCCGCTGCGGCATGGCCCGCGTGGCCATGCCCGGCGGATGCGCGATTGGTGGCCGCCCCATCGACCTGCACCTGAAGGGTCTGGAAAAAATGGGCGCGACCATCACCCAGGAGCACGGCTATCTGGAAGCCCGCGCCGAGCGGCTGCGCGGCACCCATCTCTTCTTTGACAAGATCACCGTGACCGGCACCGAAGACCTCCTGATGGCCGCCGTCCTGGCCGATGGCGAAACATTGATGGAAAACTGCGCGCGCGAGCCGGAGGTCACCGACCTCGCCGCGATGCTGACCGCGATGGGCGCACAGATCGAAGGCGCGGGCACGCCCACAATCCGCGTGCGAGGCGTCGAGCGGCTCCACGGCGCGCGACATCGCATCAATCCCGACCGCATCGAAGCTGGCACTTTCCTGATCGCCGGAGCCATCACGCGCGGCGACCTCATCGTGACCAACTGCAACCCCGCTCACCTCGGCGCGGTCATCGAAAAGCTGCGCGAGGCCGGCGCGCGCATCGACCTGCTCAGTGAGGATTCCATCCGCGTCCGCGCCGAGGACAAGCTGCGCGCCGCGGATATCTCCACGCGCGAATATCCCGGCTTCCCCACCGACATGCAGGCGCAGTTCATGGCCTTCGCCACGCAAACCGAAGGCGTCTCGCGCGTCACTGAGAATATCTTCGAAAATCGCTTCATGCACGTCCAGGAGCTGGTGCGAATGGGCGCGAATATCGCCGTGGACGGTCGCACGGCCACCGTGCAGGGCGTATCCCGACTTTCCGCCGCCGCCGTCATGTGCAGCGACCTGCGCGCGTCGGCCTCGCTGGTGCTGGCCGCGCTCGTCGCCGAGGGCGAGTCTATTCTGGATCGCGTCTACCACATGGATCGCGGCTACGAACGCATTGAAGAAAAGCTGCGCGGGATCGGCGCTCAGATTCGACGCATGGGTAACGTTTTCGCGGCGAAGTCGACGACCGACGAATAACTCCGAAGTTGTCTTATCCTTCCGGCCTGCCTTCCGCAAAAGCCAAATGGAGCTTTCCCATTTGGCTTTTTCCTTTTCGCGCGTCAGCTTTTGGAACACCCTTTTGTGTTACTTTGGGATACACAAAAGATTTATTTTTTCTTCTCGAAAGTAAGCGAAACTATATGAAAGCCGATAACTTCCAGTAGATGCAGTTGCAGGCTTGACTCGTTCCAATGGAGCAGCGGATGGACTGGACAAAAATCCCCGACCTGTTGGCAATCACCGCACTGGTCCTGGCCTTTGCCTCCATTCTGCGCCGCGAGCCACCCGAACAACTGGAGCAGCAAGACAGTCCGGTTGCCGACTCGCGCCTCTGGCTCTACGGCTGGATTCTGATTCTCCTCCATTTCGCCGCCAGCATGGGCGAGCAATGGAATGGCTGGGCCGGTTACTTCGCGGCAGCCGTCACCCTGGTCACCCTCGTCGCCACCGCGATCATTTTCATGCGCGCCTCGGTGCGTTACCGCAACCATCCCTCCTCGCTTTGGATGACCGCCGCTCTGAGCGTGCCCCCGTCGGTTTATATCCTGCTCGTTCTGCTGCCGGCGGCTCCTGGCTGGAGCCTCGCCGCAACCGCGATCCTCACAGCCCTCGGCCCGCTGCTCGTCGTGCTGCTATCGCCGCGCAATCTGCTGGCTGCGCCGCGATACATCACCGTGACGCTTTACTTCGCGCTTGGCACGGCAATGCTCCTGTGGGGTCCGCCGCGCAATGCAAACGGCGGAGATATGGCGCTGAATGCCATTCTCTTCACCGTCTACTTCGGCTGCTGCCTGGTCTTCTGGACCAACTATCGCGGGCGCACCAGTTCCGGCTCCATCATCACCATCGGCGGACTCCTGGCCTGGGCGCTGGTCTTCGTTCTTGGCCCGCTGATACAGGCGAAGCTGCCCGCCATCCACATCGAAAGCGAAGTCTGGAATCTGCCCAAGTACGTCGTCGCCGTCGGCATGCTGGTGCTTCTTTTGGAGAACCAGATTGAGCGCTCCCAGTATCTCGCGCTTCACGACGATCTCACTTCCCTGCCCAATCGCCGGAAATTCCAGAGCCAGCTCTCGGAGCGCATTGAAGCCTGCATGCGGACCGGCGAAAGCCTGGGCCTGTTGCAGATTGATCTCGACCGCTTCAAGCAGGTCAACGACTCCTACGGCCATCACATCGGAGACCTGCTGCTGCAGCGGGTGGCCGAGCGCATGCAGGGGCGGATTCGGCGCGGCGACCTGCTGGCGCGTACTGGCGGCGACGAGTTCTCGCTCATTCTCGCGCAACCCAACTCGCCACGCGACATCCACATCGTGGCCGATGCGCTCACCGATCTGCTGCGCGCACCGTTTTCCGTCTCCGGCCACACGCTGTTCATCGGTGCCAGCATCGGCGCCGCCGTCTACCCGCAGGATGCGCAGGACGCCTCCACTCTTTACATCGCCGCAGACCTGCGCATGTACGAGGAAAAAGAGGTTCGTCGCGGTCTTTCCGCCTGAGAGCCAAAACAAAATCGCTGCTGAGCCGAACGCGTTCCAGTCAGCCATTCACCCACAGAAAAGCCCGCTCCATCCGGAGCGGGCTTTTCCGCGCAGCTTTCCTTTGTCCCTGGAACTACGCATTGGAACCGGGTCCGCGATTTCCGCCCGGACCACCCGGACGTCCGCGACGACGGCGACGGCGGTTGTTCCCGTTTGCTCCCACCCCGCGTCCCGGCGCACCACCCGCCGGATTCGGCGCTGGCATGCCATCGGCAACGTTGAAGTTCGGCTCGTTCTCCTCGTCGAACTCCTCGGCTTCGTCGGAGTCCTCGCCACCCTCGATCAGGATCGTGCTGGCGTTGGAACTCGGCTGACGCCCGTCGAACTCATGGCGCGGAGCGCGCGGCGCTGAAGTCGGCGCTGAAGCCGACGACGGTGTTGCCGCCGGAGCCTCCGGTGCATCCACAATTCCCAACTTCGCCTTCTGCTCCCTGATCAGCGCCTTGCGGCTCAGCTTGATGCGGTTGCCTTCGATCGCCAGCACCTTCACCATCACCTGATCGCCTTCGCGCAGCTCGTCCTTCACTTCCTTCACGCGATGTTCGGCAATCTCGGAGATATGCAGCAGGCCGTCGGTGCCCGGGAACAGTTCGACAAACGCGCCGAACTCGGCCAGCCGAACCACCTTGCCCAGATAGGTCTTGCCCACCTCCGGCACCGCGGTCAGGTTGCTGATGATCGCCAGCGCCTGCGCCAGTCCGTCGGCGTCAGCAGACGCCACATTCACGCGCCCCGTGTCATCCACGTCAATCTTGACGCCGGTCTGCTCGATGATCCCGCGAATGGTCTTGCCGCCAGGTCCGATCAGATCGCGAATCTTGTCCGTCGGAATCTGCACCGTGCGAATCTGCGGCGCATAGCGCGAACGCTCCGTGCGCGGCCCGTCGATGACGGCGTCCATCGTATCCAGCAGGAAAATCCGTCCCCTGCGAGCCTGCTCCATCGCCTCCTGCAGAATCTGGCGCGTCAGTCCGCTGATCTTGATGTCCATCTGCAGAGCCGTGATCCCGTTCCGCGTTCCGGCAACCTTGAAATCCATGTCGCCGTAGTGATCCTCGGCTCCGGCAATGTCGGTCAGGATCGCGTAGTCGTCGCCTTCCTTCACCAGCCCCATCGCCACGCCAGCCACTGCGCCCTTCAGCGCGATGCCTGCGTCAAACAACGCCAGGCTCGCGCCGCACACAGAAGCCATCGATGAAGAGCCATTCGACTCCAGAATGTCGGAGACGATGCGGATCGTGTAAGGAGACTCGTCCGGCGACGGCAGAACCGCGCTGATCGCGCGCTCGGCCAGCGCTCCGTGGCCCACCTCGCGGCGGCCAACGCCCGTCATGCGGCCCACCTCGCCCACCGAAAACGGCGGAAAGTTGTAGTGCAGCATGAAGGGCTTCTTCATCTCGCCTTCAAACGTCTCCAGCCGCTGTCCATCATCCGTCGTGCCCAGCGTCGCCGTCACCAGCGCCTGCGTTTCCCCGCGCGTAAAGAGCGATGAGCCGTGCGTGCGCGGCAGGACTCCCGTTTCGATGCTGATCGGACGAATCTGGTCAAACGCGCGACGATCCGGACGGATGCGATCCCGCGTAACCTGCTCACGGAAGATGCGCTCGCGCATCAGCTCGTAGTACTGCGACAGCTTCTTCTTCGCCGCCCCATCCTCGGCCGGAATCTCCGCGCCAAGCTCCTGCTTGATCGCCTTCACCAGCGCGTAGCTTTCCGTCTTCGTGTGCTTGTGCGTGTCCAGTGCGTCCTTCAGTCGGTCGCCCGCTTTCGCATAGAGCGCCTGATAGTACTCCACGTCCTCGACCGGCGCGGTAAACTCGCGCTTCTTCTTGCCGGAACGCGAAGCCAGATCGTCAATCGCAGCGGTAATCTTGCGAATCTCGCCGTGCGCAAATTCAATCGCCGCCAGCACGTTCTCTTCGGACTCCTGCTTTGCGCCAGCCTCGATCATCACGATCCCGTCCTTGTGGCCGACGACCATGATGTTCATGGAGCTGGCGGCGCGCTCGGAATAGCTGGGATTGATCACAAACTCGCCATTCAGCCGACCGACGCGCACAGCGCCCACAGTGGCCATGAAGGGAATGTCGGAAAGCGCCAGCGCAGCCGCAGCCGCGTTGATCGCCACCACGTCAGGATCGTTTTCCTTGTCCGCGGAAAACACCAGCGCGATCACCTGTGTCTCGTTCCGGAAACCCTCCGGGAAGAGCGGGCGAATCGGGCGGTCGATCTGTCGGCAAGTGAGAACCTCCTTTTCGCTTGGGCGTCCTTCGCGCTTGATGAATCCTCCGGGGATGCGTCCGCCCGCATAGGCGTACTCGCGATAATCCACGGTCAGGGGAAAGAAATCGATGCCTTCCTTCGGGTCAGGCGACGCCACGGCTGTGGCCAGCACAACGCTGTCGCCCAGCGTGACCAGTGCCGATCCTGAGGCCTGCTTGGCCACGCGTCCGGTCTCGAAAACCAGGCGCTTGCCTCCGGCCAGTTCCACGGTTACTTCCTGTTTCATGTTTGTCCTCTTTTCGTTTTCTTGTTTTCTCTTCTTGGGAAACCTGTCAGAGTCCTGGCGCTCCACCGGGGCGCGGGACCATCCGGAGCAACCGGCTCCGGCGAATGGCTGCAAAAACAGCCTGAGCCGCATTCGCTGCTGCCTCAGGCTGCCTCTGGTTCGATCGGGTGAAACTGCCAGACGGGTGGTCGCCGACTGCTGGTGAGAAATCTACAGCAGTCTGGACCACTTCCCGGTCTCGACTGAATCGTTTCAAATGAGGTTACTTGCGGATACCCAGCTTGCCAATCACATCACGATAACGGTCCGCATCGTGCATCTTCAGGTAATCCAGAAGACGACGGCGCTTGCTGACCAGCATCAGCAGTCCGCGGCGCGAAGCGTGATCCTTCTTGTGCGTGTTGAAGTGCTCGTTCAACTCACGGATGCGGGTGCTCAGGATTGCGATCTGGACCTCGGGCGATCCGGTGTCAGAGTCGTGGGTACGAAAGCGTTCGATCAGTTCGGTCTTCGTTGCAGTTGCCAACACAGCTTCAGTTGCTCCTCAGTTTCTCAGTTCCATCACAATATCTTTCACAAGTTTACCACGAAGACAGCGAAATTGCATGCCAGCCCGCCCAGGCCCACGGACCGAAGGCTGCAAGGCTGCGCGCGAAGCCGATGGCGCTCCGGCAGAAGACAAGCTCAGGGATTCGGCTCGGCCCAGTAGTTCGTCCGCGCAATCACCTTCGCGTCGTAGTCCCGCGTCAGCGTCACATGCAGCGTATGCAGACCCGGTGCCGGATTCTGCGGCTGGAAGCTGAGCATATACCGATTGTGTACGCGCTGCGCCAGCTCGGACAGGTGCTCTTCCAGCGCCTTGTCGCGCGTAAACGTCGCATACTCGCCGCCGCTGAGCTGGGCCAGTTCCCGCGCCACGTTCTTCTTCATCGCCTGGGCGGCCATCAGCAGCGTGCTCAGCATGTTCATCGTTCGATTGCCGCTGCCGTCAGCCAGATCATGCAGAAACTCCGCCGCCGAAGGCGAAAAACTGATGCTCAGCACCAGCACATTGCTGGCTCCGATGCGCTGGACCAGCGCCTCCGGCTTCACATGGTGGCTGCCGTGATCCCGCCGCTCGCTGATCAGCAGCAGCACACGCCGATACCGCTCCGGCTCGGAATGCAGCAGGTCCACCGCATAGCCCACCGTATCCAGAATTGCCGCTCCGCCATCGCCCGGTCGCAGTTGGTTCAGGCTGCCCTCAATCTCGTCCAGCGATCCGGTGAAGTCATGCAACAGATGCGGCGTGCTGTCAAAACCAACCAGCGCAATCTCTCCCTTGCCGTTCGCGGTGAAAATCGACAGCAGCGGACCAAGACGCGCAACCTTTTCCATCTCCAGCGCCGCGCTGCGTCCCTGCTGCACGGCCACCACCAGCGCAACCGGCGCCGTGTCCATATCCTCTTCCACTCGCAGCTTCTGTGGCACGCCGTTATCGGTAAGCGCAAAGTCGCTCGGCTTCAGCCCATAGACAACATTGCCGGAGTTTTCCACCAGCGTGGGAACCAGCACCTCGTTCGTCGTCACATGCAGCGTTTCCACCGGCTGATCACTGCCCGGCAAGGCCGCTGGCGGCTCCGCCGGCGGAAGCTGCTGCGCCATCGCAAGAGTGCCGCAGCATAACCCGCACAAAGCCAGCCACGCGCTTCGGCGGCTCACTGAGCGGCGTCGATCCTTCAGCTTGTACGGCGGCGGCAATCGCATCGGGCAACAAACATAGTTTAGCCGTTGAACACGCGGAACCTCAGAGATCGCGGCTTCAGTGCGGAGAAGTCGGCGCTGGGCTGCCCGGCACGGCGAACGGAACAAATGGCTGCTGCTGCGTCGGCGGTTCATTCTGCATCGGACTGCGCGTCGCCGCCGCGCGCGCGGCGTCGATCGCATCGCGCATCGAAAAAAATGCCTGCACCGGCTGGTAATGATCGTCAAACGGCAGCGGCCGCTGCGGCGTTCCGTCCGCGCGCTCAGCCTCCGGCCTGTGCGTCTCGTTCAGCCAGGTATGCGCATCCGTGATGCCCCACGTCAGACAGGCCTTCACATTCGGCTCCGGCAGCACCAGCCGCAGATAGTGATCGTAAACCCGCGCCACCGCCGCATCCTGCGCCGCCGCATTGCCCGGCAGGGCATGCGTGTTCACGTCCATCTCGGTGATGTACACCTCCAGGCCCATCGATGCCACCTCGCGAATGAAGCGAATCAGGCCAACCCCCGGCAGCGGCCCCGTGGCCTGCAAGTGACTCTGAATGCCGACCGCGCTCACCGGAATCCCGCGCGCATGCAGGCGGCGCAGCAGCAGCAGCACCTGGCCGCGCTTCATCTCCTGCTCCGGCGTGTCCAGCTCGATGTCATAGTCGTTGTAAGCAAGCCGCGCATGCGGATCAGCCTGTGCCGCCGTCTGAAAAGCCAGCTCAATGTAACCCGGACCGATCAGCCGCAGCCACGGCGAATTGCGCAGCCCATCCGGTCGGCCATCGTCCGGATTCACCGCCTCATTCACCACATCCCAGCTCTGCACCCGTCCCGCGTAGCGACCGGCAACCGTCTCGATGTGCTCCGTCAGCAGCGACGCGGCATTCTCCGCCGTCGCCACCGACGCAAACCACGTCGGAAGCTGCTGATGCCAGCACAGATTGTGCCCGCGCACAAGCTGTCCGCCGATGCGTGCAAAATCAAACAGCCGATCGCTCGCCACAAAGTTATAACCAGAAGCGGTGGGCCGCAGAGACGACCACTTCATCGCATTCTCCGCCACCAGAATCCCCGCCTGCGCCAGCACCGTCCGCGTATACTCGTCCGCACTGTTGCCCGCCTGCGCGCCCTCCAGATCGAGTATCTCCGGGATCACCGCGCAGCCAACCAGCAACCCGGCAAGAACCCCGTGCGCGCGCAGAGAATCCGCGCCGGTAAAGCCGGGCGCGGCTGGTTGCGCAGTTGCAGCGGCGGGCTGATTCTTTTTCTTCTTGCGAAAGTAGGACCACGCTTCCGACGTGCCGCCCGATGCCAGCAGCCACGCGGCGACACTCGCGGAAAACTCCCTCCGATTCATCCCCGTGCTCACCTTTCAGCGGAATCGCCTTCAGCTCCGCTCGATCCGCTTCACGAAGGCCGTTCGCGCTCCCGCGCCAGCTTCCGCATCCTGCCCGTCCACAGCAAAAACGCGATCAGTTCTCCGCGCGTGGACCATGTAAATCGCCAGACATCCGCCGCGCGAATCGTCTCCGCCTTCTGCCCGGAAAACGTCTCAATGCGCCACTTCACATAATCGCTGCGCCACGGTGCCAGCCGATGGCCGCGCGTCGCGTTCCACAGAAATCGTATGGCTTCGAGCATGCGTCGTTTCCCGCCGGGAATCCCTCGCCCTACAAGTATAGGGCGCAGCGGCGCACTTCAACAGAAACTCCGGATTGCCCGCAGAAAATGGATGCGCGAAAAGCAAAGACCGAGCGCACCCGCCTCCTTGCGCGAAAATTCGCGCCGTGAAGAATCGCGCGGGAAGCTCGCAGAATTACAGCTTGTCAAAGAGACTGCCGGAGCCGAGGGCGGCAATCACATTGATCAGTGCCGTCTGCTGCGACTTCACCAGCGAAAGCTGTGTCGAAATCGAAGGAATGTCCGCCTGCATCAGATTCGTCTGAACCGTGGTCAGTTGCGTGGCCTCGCTTGTTGCCGCCGCCGTCGCTGTATTCAGCCGATTGATCGAGTTGTCGAGCGTAACACGCTGCTGGCTCACAAAGTTCAGCGCCGAATTCAGCGCGGCGGTGTCCGCAGCACCCGCTGCCGAATCTCCACTGGCATAATCCGCAACAATGGTATTGAGCGCGCCCAGCACATTGGCCGTGGACGAAGTGAATATCTGATTCCCGGGAATATTCATCGCGATCGGCTGACCCGTCGGCGGCTGAAGCTGATTCACAATGCTGTCCCCGTTATAGGTGACCGTCGCCGGCGAAGTGCTCGTGTTCAGCGTGAACGGAGGACCGCTCGTCTGGCTCCCGCCAAAGACATACTGCCCTTGATAGCTCGTGTTCGCCAGCGACAGCACTTCATCCCGGATGCCCGAAAGCTGGTTTGAGATCGCCTGCATCTGCGCCAGAGTCAGTGTCCCGTTCGCGCCCTCTGAACCAAGCGAGATTGCCTGATTCAACTGCGTCACCACGCCGCCCAGCGCGGAGTCGGTAACGTTCAGCCCGCCCAGGGCAAGATTCGACGATTGCGTGAACGAATCCTCGACTCCAATCTGATTCAACAGTTGCGCATTCTGCGACGCCGCCACCGGATTCTGCCCAATCGTCGTCACGCCAAGACCACTCGATAGCTCCGTGCTCAGTTGCTGCTCCGTCGCCTGCGTCTGGTCCAGCGCACTGCTCAGATTCGTGATGAAAAACGGATTCACCTGCATCGTCATGCCCCACTTTCGTACATCAGGGAAGAAAATCAGTCCGCCACCGACAACCGAATCTCGGCAGCGGACCAGCGTTTATGCGACCGCGGTCTCCACGCCGATATTCAGCGCGGAAGCCATCACCGTATTCAAAATCGTGAACGCCTGCGACGCAGCCTGATACGACCGCTCATACTCCTGCATCAGGCTCGCCTGATTGTCCAGATTCACCGAAGAGAGCGCGCTCACCTGGTTCTGCAACTGCGTCACCGAAGCGCTCAGCGCCGTGCTTTCCGTCGTCGCCGTGGAAACCGCATTCCCCACTGTGCTCACCAGATTCGAGTACGCGATGGACGGTGTATATCCGCTGACAATGGATTGGTTCGCCAGATTCGCCATCGTCACCATGTTGGAGTTGTCGCCGGTCCCATTGCCCAGCCCGGCCGCGGCAATGTGGTTCGGATCCGTCATCACCACGCTCATCGCCGCCGCACTGCCACTCACCACTGTCGGCTGACTGAAAATATTCCCCGCACCGCCATTGTCCCCGGCCATGTCCGTGCCCGCATTGTTCACCGTGTTCACCTGCGTCGAAATGCTGTAAGCAAGCTGATCCAGTGACGCCAGCGTGCTCGGGATCGTATGGTCCCGCACCGTAAGCTGCCCGCCAATCTGTCCGCCGCCAGAGGCCAGTGCGCTGGTAATGTCCGTCCCATTCAGGAAAATATGGCTGACGCCGCCAATAACGCTCGTCGTCAGCTGAAAGGACTGCCCATTCGTAGCCAGCATCTGCCCGCCAGCCACAGTCACGCTCATCCCATTGTTCTCCGTCGTCACCAGATTGATCCCGATCAACTGCGAAAGCTGCGAAAGATCATTCTGCCGCTGATCCTCCAGCGCTCCCGCATCCTGCGTCGGCGATGTCGACTGAATCTGCTGGCTCACCTGCGCCAGCGAAGCCGCCAGCGTATTCACCTGCGTCACTTCCGTCGTAATCGACTGATCCAGCGAGGACTGCTGCGCATTCAGGCTGTTCGCCGCTCCCGAAACATCCCCGGCAAGCATCGTCGCCGAAGACAGAACCTGCTGCCGCAGCGCATTGCTCGTCGGCGAGGTCTCCAGTTGAGACAGTGACGTGAAGAAATTCGTAATGTCCGTTCCAATGTTCCCCGTACTCGTGCTGCTGCTGGCCACGGTAAAGTTCGTCTGCAACGTCGTCAGCGCCGACTCCATCGCACTGGCCGAGGCACTCGCCTGCTGCTGCTGATAGAGCTGCTGGTTCAGCACACGGTCCCGCTGCGACACGCCACCCGTCATCGTCACGCCCGTTCCATACCCGACGCCGTTCACATAAACCGGCGAATTCTCCTGCCAGTTCGCAACCTGCTGGGTATAGCCCGTATTGGAAGCATTGGCAACGTTGTTGGAAACCACGTCCAGCGCCGCCTGATCCGCGTTCAGGCCGCTGGAAATTACGTTCAATGCATTGCTAATTGTCCCCATATCCCACCCCCGCCGCTCCGCTCGCACTGTGTCGCCACGCAGACCATTTCTCAGCGTCGCCTGCTGCTTCCTTCAGCCGCAGCACATGCAGATGTGTCAGCACGCGCAGATTCGCCCGTGTCTCCTCCAGCAACCGCCCCATCACCGCCAGCGATGCCAGCTCCTCCTGCATTTGCCGCACTGTTGCGCGATTTGCCAGCGCGGTCGCAACCTTGCGCGGCGATGCCTGCTGCTGACGATTCAGGTCCTCGCAGCAGCGCACCAGCTCCTCCAGACGATCCGCATCCATGCGCACCAGCGCGTCTGTCGCTTCCTGCAACAGTTCGTGCCAGCCATCACCCCGCGGCGACCCGCCTGTCTCCGTATGAAACACTCTGCCGTTCATCGATCCGCCCTTTTCCTGATTTCCAGACCCTGCCCCGCTTCGCCGCCCGGGGACAGAACTCAATCGTTGACCATCATGCTCTGCATCAGCTTGCCCGCCACCTGCGAGGCCGAAACGCTGTACGTGCCGGCAGCCAGCGCGCCCCGCACCCTCTGCACCAGCCCGGTGCGCACCTCGGAGTTGGCTCCACCCGTCGCCAGCGTCTGCGCCAGTTGAGCCGCCGCAGTGCTCACCCGCGCCTGATCGACGCCTGCCGCTCCACTGGCTTCACTCCCTCCGGAAGACGGCGAGGTTCGCAACTGCGCAGCGGTCTCCGGCGAGGCTGCCGTAGCTCGCGTCAGATTCGAGTTTTCAATGCCATTGCCAATGTTCATTCCAGTTCTCCCACTCAGCAGTATCGGCCAGTTCTTTAATCACTTCAGTCATTCGTGAAGCGTTTTTGAGGAAATTCTGTTCTGAATTCCCACAGTCGTTCTTTTCCGCTTCGCAAGTCCCATTCCAATCCCCTTGCCCGCCCCTGAGACACTCCGGTCCCGTTCAGCCACCTCGGCATGCAGCTTCTTCAACACACTGCTCGCAATCCCGAATCCGCCATGCAGAGAAAGTGCCTCGCCCAGCGCTTCGGAGGCAAACGACGTCAGCGCCTGATTCGTTCCGTCATCGTCCTCATCTCCGGTCATGCCGTCCATTCCCTCCATCTGCTTCGTCAGCGGGCCGAGCAGTTCCTGCATCATCGCCGCCTCAAACTGATGCGCCGCCGTCTCCAGCCTCGGATCGGTTGCCGGAAGCCCTGTCGCGCCCGTCTCAATGGGCAGCCCGAAAGCCGCGGTCTTCTGCGCCGCCGCCAGGGCCGACGCCGCGGAACGCAACTGCGTCATCGCCACAGCGCCCTCCACCGGAACTCCCCGCGCCAATCCGCTCGCCGCCAGCATCACAACACCTCCAGATCGGCTTCCAGCGCTCCGGCCGCCTTCATCGCCTGCAGAATCGAGATCACGTCCCGCGCCGTCGCCCCAATCTTCTGCAACTCGCTCACCAGATCCTCCACCGTCGCCCCCTGCTTCAGCTCAATCCGATTCACCGGCTTGTCATTCGCCTGCACGGTGGTCTGTGGCACAACCTCCGTCGTTCCCTGGCCAAAGGCATTCGGCTGCGACACCTCGAACTGGGTCACGATATTGACCGACAAACCTCCGTGCAGAATCTGCACCGGCTGCAAACGAACCTTGCCGCCAATGACCACCGTTCCGGTCCGCTCATTGACCACCACCTTGGCCCTCGGATAGACATCGATCTCCGTCGACTCCACGCGATCCAGCAACTCCGGCACATCCTCCCCGGCCTGCGGAATCAGCTCCACCGTGCGACTATCCACCACATGCGCGCGCGGCGCGCCAAGCGAGACATCGATCGCCTGCGCCATCCGGTCCGCCGTATGGAAATCCGCGTCCTGAAGCTCGACATCAATCTTCTGAAGCTGCTTGAGATGAAAGGGAACGGTGCGTTCCACCAGCGCCCCGCCGGGAATCCGCGCCGTCGTCGGGAAATTCACCTCCGTCGTGTTCATTCCCGCCGAGACGCGATAACCGCCAATCACCAGCGGCCCCTCGGCCTGCGCGTAAATCTGGCCATCGGGACCGTAGAGCGGAGACAGCAGCAGCAGACCGCCTTCAAGAGAACGCGCGTCACCCGCCGACGAAACCGTCACGTCGATCTTCTCACCCGTGTGACTGAAGGGTGGCATCGTGGCTTCAATGAAAACCGCCGCCATGTTTTTGACCTGCATATTCTGCGCGCTCAGCGTGCCCGTCTGCGGCACGTTCACGCCCATGCGCAACAGAACCGAAAGCAGCGACTGCATGGGAAAGATCGTCAACTGCGAATCCCCCGTCCCGCGCAGTCCGACCACAATCCCATAACCAACCAGTTGGTTGTCTCGAATCCCCTCAATCGAAGCAACGTCCTTGATCAGCGCCCGACGCTGCGGTCCGGCCGAGGTATCCAGGCCTGCGGCAATCGGCGCTGGCGGCGGACCGGCCTGCGCAGCGGGCTGCCCACCCGCGTTCATGGGAGGCGGTTGTGACACCCCGGTCTGCATCGGCGCCGGGGTGTTGATGCCCGCATTGACCGGCACAACCACCAGCGGACGACCGATGCCCGTCCCCGGAGTCGTCCCCGGAGCATTCGCCTGGCCATGCAACGGCTCTGACACCATCTGCAGGAGCAGCGCAACAAGCGCCAGAGCAGCCATCCGTCGCCTCGCCACAGAACCATTGCTGAAATGTTTTCGCTCGATCGCCATCAGAACACCAGAAGTTTCTGCACGAATCTCCAGACCGGATTCTGCCGATAGGTCGAATCATTCACAATTCCCTTGCCGACAACCTCGATTTCCAGATCGGTCATCGCCGAGGAATCCACCTGATTGAGAAAATTCACATCCTCCGGCCGCACCAGTCCGCGAAGGCGATACAGTTGCGTCTGCTGAGAAAATGTCAACTGCCGCGTCGCCTGCACGACCAGCATTCCGTTGGGCAGCATGTCCACGACCTCGCCGCCAAAGATCGTCTGCAAACTGGAGTTGGTCACGCTCTGCCCCTGCGCGGCCAGCGACGAAGAAGCATTCTGTCCCAGCAGATTGGCCAGCGTGCTGGTGCTCTTGGGCACACCCAACAGACCTGTAAAACCGCTGTTGGCCGTGCTCGCGCGTGAGTTCTTCACCTGCCCGTCGGTCGATGCGGCCAGGCTCTCGGTCACCACAATCTGAATCACGTCATGGAGCTTCGTCGCCTTCACGTCGTCCGACAGGCGCACCAGCAATCCCTGATCCGTCCAGATCGAGCCGTCGCTCAGCACTTCCGCCGCATGCTCCTCTCGAACGCGCTTGATGTAGGCGGTCAGCGACTGTTCCGGCGGCGTCTGCTTCGGCGCCGTCGCTGTCTTCTGCTTCTTCGCTCCCAGCGCCGCGGCAGTCGGCATCGCGCCAAATGCGCATGCAAGCACGACGGCAAGCAGCGCGGCGGGCAATGCCGAAAAACTACTCCGATTGGCTGAAAGACTTCGTGTCACCATCCCGCTCCATTCTGCTGCGATTCCCCGTCCCATTGCGCCAAACCCCTTGCCACCGCCGTTGCCCGCACCACGCGCCCGGCTCGTTTTCCAAAATCGCCGTTCCCGATCTCCAGCCGCGCCAGCACCGGACCGCCCGGCACCGCCGCCGCCAGCGCCACGGCCGGAAATCGAGCTTCCAGCGCGGCTCCTTTCTGCACGACGACAATCCGCTCCCCCACCTGAATCACCGGCGCGGCCTCGGTCGCGGCGCTGCTTCGCGCCGAATTTCCCGCCGCCGACTGCGCAGCCTTCGCACCTTGCTCCTCAGTCCCGCGCCCCGCCGACGAGGACGCGCATTCCTGCTTCGACGAACCCTCGATCAGAACCATCCGATTCGGTTTGCCGCCGCCCTGCCGCTCTACGCGCCAGCGCAGCCCCGTTGCACGATCTTCCACAACGCGCACACACTCGGAAGCGGATTTTTGTTGCGCCGCCACTGGCTCCGTATCGGCGGCGCGAGCCGCGCTGCGAAAGGCAAAAGGCATGAGCCACACCACGCACAACAATCTCAGTCTGGATTTGATTCCCGCCCGATTCCGTCTCATCCCCGCCCTCACTGCGTCATGTTGTTCACCTGGGAGTACATCTGGTCGGCGGCCTTGATCACCTTCGAGTTCGACTCGTAGGCCCGCTGCGCCAGCACCATCTGCACGAACTCCGTGACCACATCCACGTTCGAGTTCTCCAGATACCCCTGCTGCAGCATGCCCAGGCCTTCGACTCCACCCGGATTGCCCACAATCGGATTCCCCGAGGCCAGCGTCTGCGTCAGCAGGTTGCCGCCCATGCTTTCGAGACCGCCCGGATTGGGAAAGGTCGCCAGTTGAAGCTGCCCAAGCTGCGAGGGATTCGTCTGCCCGGGCAGCGTCGCATTCACCGCTCCGTACGGAGTGATCGTCACCGAAGTCGCATTCGCCGGCACGGTGATCGTCGGAATCACAATGTCCCCGTTCGTGGTCACGATCGTTCCCTGGTTGTTGAGTTGAAACTGGCCGGCGCGCGTATAGGCGATCTGCCCGTTCAACTGCTGCACCTGAAAGAATCCCGCGCCTTCAATGGCCACATCCAGCGGATTGTTCGTCTGGTTCAGCTCGCCCTGCGTCATGATCACCTCGGTCGCCGCCGGCAGCGTGCCCAGGCCGATCTGCAGGCCCGCCGAGATCGTCGATTCGGTCTGCGCCGCGCCCGGCGTAATCAGGTTCTCGTAGAGCATGTCCTGAAACTGTAGCCGAAGCTGATGAAAGCCCGTCGTCGATGAGTTGGCCAGATTGTTGGCAATCGTGTCCAGATTCATCTGCTGCGCCATCATGCCGCTGGCCGCCGTATAAAGCGCTCGTATCATCCCCTTGTCTCCTTGTGTCGCCCGTCGAAATCATCCCGCCCTCCGCACCAGGCCGCGCGGCCTTACACGCGGGGCAGTTCTTCCGCCGCAGTCTTGTTGAAATCCATGTGAAAGATCGTCAGCGCCTTCTGCATCGTCTCCGCCTGGCGCTGCATCAGGATCAGCTTCATGCTGCCGGTGATCGTGTCCTGATTCGACTCCTCCAGCGCATGCGAATGAATCGGCACCGCGGCGATCGTCGTCTTCACCTTGTCCGGCGCGCGATAGCGGTTCGTTCCCTCCGGCGTCAGCCGCGTTCCCTTCGGAAACTGGAAGACGCCCACGACGGCCACCGCGCCGCCGTCCACCGAAAGCACGCCATCGTCGCCGACCGCAATCTCGCCCGGCGGAATCATGATCGGCTTGTTCTGCGTGGAGAGAACCGGATCGCCACTGCCGTTGAGCAGGATCCCGGTGCTGCTGCGATGGAAGGCGCCATTGCGCGTGTAGCGCACGCCGGAGGCGGTCTGCGTCGCAAAGAATCCCTCGCCCTGAATCGCCAGATCCAGCGGATTGCCCGTCGCCGTCAGCGCGCCCTGGCTCATATCCAGCTGGTCGCCATGCACCACGCCGTAGTTGTTCACCGTCGAGCCGAGCTGCGAGTTGCCATTCAGCGGATCCAGTAAGGCCGAGCGAAAGTTCTCCCGCTCCGCACGGTAGCCGACCGTCTGCGCATTGGCCAGGTTATCGGCCGCCGTATCGAGCGCCTGCATCCGCGCAACATATCCGGCATACGCGGCATAGTATCCACTGTCCATCGATGATTTCCCCCTGCATGCGGACGAGTTGCAGCAGAAGAACCAAAGAAGGGGAGGGTGGATTAGAGAGAATGAATGAGAGGGAGGATCCGCCCGCGAACCGATGCCACAGGCGCGCGGTTTTCCTCTGTCGGCTAGCGCAGGCCGTCGCAGATGATCGTCACTTCAAAGCCCGATCCGTCGAAACGATAACACTGATGCAGGCGAAACTCCGGCGCCAGCACGTGAATGCTGTAGTCCCGTCCGGTAATCACCGCCGGAATGGAAAGTCCGCAGTTGGCCGAGAGGTTCGGAACCTTGCCCTTCCACGCGCCGGCCAGCATGTTGCATATCTCGCCGATCGCATCCTTCACCGTATCGTCCATCTCCGTGAAGCTCATGCCGGTCAGCCGCGCGGCAATCGCCAGCGCCGTCGCGCCGTCGGAGCGGAAGACACACGCGCCCGTCAGCATGCCGCCGAAACCCACCACCGAGGTGATCGTCTCCGGCGAGCTTGCTCCGGAACACGGAACCATCTCGCACCGCACGCCCAGCATCGTCTCAAAGACCTCTTCGACGCTCGATTGCAGATGCCTTGGATCCGCAATCGTTTGAAGATTCTCACGCAGCGACTGCGCCATAATCGTCCTGCCTCCCTGCTGCCGCCTTTTGCCCCAATCCCCGCGCCCAGGAGCCTGCGCCACTTGTCTGCCGTCCCAGCTCGCAGATTCCTCCTGGCCGATGCGTCCCTGCGCCAATCCATCGCCCGGTCTTTTGTGTAGCGGATGCGGATCCAGACTCCCGCGCTAGGCCGCCAGCAGCGGCAACACCCGCTCCTTCACCTGCTCGGCCGTGAACGGCTTGCGAATATATCCCTGCGCGCCGGCCTCGATCGCCTGCCGCACATGCTCCTCGCTCGATTCGGTGGTAATCATCACCACCGGCACGCCGTCTGCCAGCTTCTGCGCGCGCAACTGGCGCAGAAACTCCAGCCCATCCATCGACGGCATGTTGATGTCGGAGAGAATCAACTGCACCGCGCCGCCGCGCAGCGCATCCAGACCCTCCACGCCGCTGGCGGCCTCCAGCACCACCATCGGCTCCAGCCCGGCCTGTCGCAGGGCGCGCTCCACAATCTTGCGCATCACCGACGAATCATCCACGATCAAGACGCGAATCTCGCTCACCCGACTTCTCCTTCCCCTCATCCGCCCGATACGGAATGTATCGGTGCGCCGGGAAAAAACATGAGCCTGCCTCGCGCCCTCAGTCCCGTCCCAGCGCGCAGACCACGTCCTCCACCCCGGCGATCTCCGCCGGCACTCCCTCGCCCGCGCGACGCCACATCCGCAGCCACAGGAAATCATGCAGACGCACCAGCCGCGACTCCACCGGCCTCACCTTTTCAATCACACGACTGACCGCGCGCGCCAACTGCGACAGGCTCGAAACCTCCAGCAGCTCCACGCGCGGAAACCGCGCCGTCAACATCTCCGCATGCGCCAGCCGAAACTCCGCATCCGGCACCAGCACCGGCTCCACGCGCAGCTCGAGCATCCGCTCCAGCCCCAGCGCCACCACCGGATCCGGCCTGTCCTCAAATCCCAGATACAACAGCCTTGCGGTCGCCATGCGCAGCGGCAGCGCTGCAAAGGCATCCACAAACAGCCGCGGCATCGCCGGAGCCATCGCCTCGCGATCATGAAACGGCAGCGAAACCACCGGGCAGCTCCATTGCAATCCCAGCGCACGCGCCACCAGTTGCTCCGATACCCCCTCCTGACGCACCAGCCAGCTTCCCAGTCGGCCTTCGCCCGCATTGCGCTGCGCCTCGAGCGCCCGCCGCAGTTGTCCGGCGTCGATCCATCTCTGCTCCAGCATCAGCAGCCCCAGGGGAATCCGATGCCGATAGGCGCGCGCCCCCTGTCCATGCGCCGCCTGTCCATGGCCCTCCATCTCGCGCAGCACGGCCTGCTCCACGCGCCGCTCCGTGCAGGCGGTCGAACACGACCATCCGCCCTCAAAGATCGGCGCGCCGCGCCGACGAAACAGATGCAGCCATCCGGTCGAGCAATCGGGATTGGCGCAGTTGCCAAAGATGCCCTCCCGGCGCGAGGCCACCGACGACACGGCCTGCGTGGCCGCGTCGTTCGACGAAGCGGATTTCTGCGCGGCGGAGACGCCGCTCCGCGGCTCTAAAACAGGCATCGTATGCTCTCCAGTCTGCGCTGCGGCTCGGCCACCTGGGTCACCCGCAACCCGAAGTTTCCATTCACCAGCACCACTTCCCCGCGCGCCACAATCTTGTCGCCCACCACCAGATCGACCGGGTCGCTCACATGACGGTCCAGTTGCACCACATCGCCCGGACCCAGGTCGAGAATCTCGCCCAGCGGCATCTCGCGCGAGCCAAATCGCAGCGACGCCTCCAGTTCGACATCGAGCAGAAGCTGCAAGCCGTCAGAAAGCATCGAAGTATCCGTCACCGCCTCCGAACGATTCGATTTCGGCGCGGGAGTCGCCGACTCGGCCGCCGCCTTCCTCGCCCCGGCTGCGGATTGCTTCGCCGACTCGCTCCCCACGGGCTTCAGATCGCTGGCCACCAGCACCGTCCAGCTCCGTTCGCCGGCCTTCAACTCGAAGGACCGCGCAATCGCGCTCTCCGGCTCGGCCTCGCCAAAGCCTGTCACCTGACATTTCGCTCCGCTTCGCGCCAGCAGCTCACCCGCGGCCGCCTCCACCGTCTCGCGCAGCAGTTCGCCCCAGGCCGCGCGCGCATCCGGAACCTCGCCAAACAACGCGGCGTCGAGCAACCCGGCTTCGAGCAGAATCACCAGCCGTCCCGACTCCTCGCCATCGACCGTCGCCGCAAAGCCGAACGAGCCTTCCGGCAGCGGCTTCGGCAAGGCCTCTTCCAGCACCGGCTCGCCGACCAGCGCCTGCGTCAGCAGGCTCGTCGCCACCTGCGTCCAGCAATCCAGAAAACGCACCGCCTCGCTCATCGCTCCGCTCCTTCCATCTCCCGCTCCAGCCGCGCGCCGCGATGCACGCCAAGGCGGATCGGCTGCGCGTCATGGAGCTTCCGCCCGCCCACGCGCAGCTCCGAGAGCCGGTTCACGGGCAGGTCCAGGCGAATCAGCTTGCCCACGGCCAGGTCCTCCAGCGCGCGCGCCTCGATGCGCACCGAGGGAAGCTGCAAAGCCGCTCCAAAGTTCAATCTGCGCACCGACTGCTCCAGCCGCCGCCGCGTCTCGCCCGCGTGGCGACGCCGCCCGCCCCACTCCCCGGTCAGCCGCCGCAGGATGGTGTTGGCCACCACGGCCGGAAATGCCAGGTTCAGCAGGCCCGAGGACTCCTGCATGCGAATCTCAAAGCTCAGGCAAAGCGTCTTCTCCGTCACCGGCATGATCCGCGCCGTCTGTGTCTGCATCTGCCGCCGCTCAAAGTTGAAGCTCAGCCCCACCGTCTGCCAGGCCGTCGTCAGCTCGCGGCAGACAATCTCCACCACGCTGGCCACGATCGCCTCCTCAATATCCGTCAGCTCGCGCAGATCGCCCGGCTGCCCTTCGCCGCCCAGCAGCAGGTCGATCATCGCCGGAGCGATGCCCAGGTCCAGTTGCAGCACCGAGAGCGCGCCCAGCGGCTCCAGCCGCACCGTCGAGATATAGGAAATCTCCGGAATCCGCAACAGAAACTCATTGAATGGAATCTGCTCGGCCGAGACCAGATTCACCTGCAACCGCGTGCGCAGCCAGGCGGAAAGATTGTGCGTCAGGTTGCGCGCGAACAGATCATTCAGCATGCTGATCGCGCGCAACTGCTCATTGGAAATCTGTCCCGCCGAGGCGAAGTTATACGGGAGGACCCGCGCCCTGATCTCGGCACCCGGCTCCGGCGTCGTCGCGCGCGCGGCCTGAAACAAGGCGTCAATCTCATCCTGTTTGAGTGTTTTTTCCATTCCCTCACTCTCTCTGTTTCACCGGCTCGGATGCTTGAAAATCTCTCAGCATCCGCGCCGTCGTTTCCTGTTTTCGCACCGTCCGCCTCGCTTTCCCGTTCCGTCCAGTCCCGGTCAGGGCGTGATCGGCGCGCTCGCCCTGGCCTGCGCCCGCTGCACCATGGCGTTCGGCAGCGCAGCCGCCGCGCGACTCGTGCCGCGCGTCGCGCGCTTGTCCGCGCGCCGCGCCAGGTCCGCCAGCGCAGCGCGCAGATGCAAGACCGCCGAGGCGTGAATCTGCGAGACCCGCGACTCGACCACTCCCAGCGCCAGCCCGATCTCGCGCATCGTCATCTCCTCGAAGTAATAGAGCGTCATCACCAGCCGCTCCCGCTCCGGCAATCCGCCGATCGCCTCCGCCAGACGCTCCTGCATCTCGCCGCGCAGGCAGCGAAAAAGTGGATCGTCCTCCGTCCGCCCCGGCACATAGGCCAGCTCCTCCTCGCCGGAGTCCTCATTGCGCTCCATGTGCAGCGTGCCGATCTCCAGACCCTTCAGCTCGCCCAGCAACTGCTGATACGCCTCCAGTTCGACTCCCAGCTCACGCGCAACCTCCATCTCCGACGGAGCGCGGCCCAGATTCGCCGTCAGCAGCCGGATCGCCTCCTCGACCGCACGGCCCTTGCGCCGCAGCTCGCGCGGACTCCAGTCCAGCGTCCTCAGACTGTCCAGAATCGCGCCGCGAATCCGGAACTGCGCATAGCTGCGAAACTGCACCTTCTTGGCCGGATCGAACTTCGCAAAGGCATCCATCAGCCCCACCACCCCGGCCGAGACCAGATCCTCCATCTCCACATGTTGCGGCAGCCGCTCGTGGATCCTTCGCGCCAGAAAACGCACGATCGGCAGATGCTCCAGCAGCAACCGTTCCTCGTCCGGCGTAAACTCCGCCCGTCCCGCGCCGTAACCGGCGCCCGCCAGGCTCAGCGCGGAGACACCCGCCAGGTTCCGATCGTCGCTTCCGGCTTCGGCCATGCACTCCCCGGCAACCGTTAGCTCCTCCTCATCCTCGCTCCCGATCCTCGGTTCCGTTGCCGCGTCACCCGCCCCACCTCCGGCTCCGCCGCGCGACTGCGCCTTCTGTCCCCTGCCCGACCGTGTCGCCTCCACTGCCACGCCGGAACCGCTCGCCCTTCGCACCGCGCCGCTCTTTGCCTCGTCTTCCGCCATCGCGCTCCCTCAGCCCCCGCTTGTCCTTCCCGCCATCCCAGCCCGCGCCCCATCAGCGAATCGTGCCCACCGCGCGCAGGCGAATCTCCGGCGGAATATCGCTTGCCGCCACCACCGCCACACGCGGCACCCACGGCTCAATCCAGCGCTTCACGTGGTAGCGCGCCGGACTCGGACAGAGAAGCACGGGAAGCGCCGTTGCGGGCGCGGAACCGATAAGCTGCCTCAAAGAATCGCCCAGCCGTCGAATCACCGGAACACCTCCGCGTCCGGGAGCCATCAGTTGCCGCTGCCCCGCCTCCTGCGCCACCGTGCTCAGCACCTCCTCTTCGAGCGCCGCGTCCATCAGCACCACCGCCAGCTGGCCCTCGCCATCGAGCAGCGGCTGGATCATCCTGCGTCCCAGCGCGTGCCGCGCCGCCTCCACCAGCGCGACTGTCGTCTTGTTCTGCGGCGCGGTCTCCAGAATCGATTCCAGAATCGCGCCCAGATCGCGCACCGAGACGCGCTCGCGCAGCAACTGTTCCAGCACCCGCTGCACCTCGCCCAGCGTCAGCAGCTTCGGCACCAGCTCCTCCATCAGCTTGGGATGCGAATCATTCAGGCTGTCCAGCAGCCGCTTGGTCTCGGCCCGGCTCAGCAGCTCATGCGCATGCTGGCGCATCATCTCGCCCAGATGCGTCGCGACCACCGTCACCGGATCGACCACCGTATATCCGGCCGCAATCGCCTGGTCCTCCAGTCCCGGCGCAATCCACAGCGCCGGCACACCAAACGCAGGTTCGCGCGTCTCCCGCCCCGGCAGCGCCCCGCGCGCCGCATCGCTGGTCACCGCCAGCAACTGCGTTCCCTCCGTCTGCCAGCGGCCGATCTCCATCCCGCGCAGCGAGAACAGATACTCCCGCGGCCTCAGCCGCAGATTGTCCGAGATATGCACCGGCGGAATCAGGAATCCAAGCTCCTGCGTCAGTTGCCGGCGCAGCGTGCGCACCCGGCTCAGCAGTTGTCCGCCCTGTTTCTCGTCCACCAGCGGAATCAGCTGGAAGCCGATCTCCAGCGTCAGCTCCTCGGTCCGCAGCAGCGCCGCCATCTCCTGCGCCGCCGGCTGCGCCGCGCCCGTCGCCACCGCCGTCGGCTCCGCCTGCGCCGCCGTCGTCTCGACTCTGCCCATCGTCCGCGCAATCAGAGCCAGCCCCGCCGCCACCAGCAAAAACGTCAGCTTCGGCAGCCCCGGAATCAGGCACAGCGCCGCGCAGACGCCCGAGGCGATATAGAGCGTCGCCGGACGCTCGAACAACTGCGTCCGCAATTCCCCCGAAAGCGTGCCCGCGCCGCTCGTGCGCGTCAGCGTAATGCCGCCGGCCACGGAGACCAGCAGCGAGGGAATCATCGTCACCAGCCCGTCGCCCACCGTCAGCACCGTGTACGTCCTCACCGCCTCGCTCAGCGCAACCCCCTGCTGCAGCGTGCCAATCAGCAGCCCGGCAATGATGTTGATCGCGGTAATCAGAATCGTCGCCATCGAATCGCGCTGATTGAATCGCGCCGCCCCGTCCATCGCGCCATAAAACTCCGCCTCGCGCGCAATCGCCTGGCGGCGCCGGCGCGCCTCCTGCTCGTTGATCAGCCCGGCATTCATATCCGCGTCAATCGCCATCTGCTTGCCCGGCAGCGCATCCAGCGTGAAGCGCGCCGTCACCTCCGCCGTGCGCACCGCGCCATGCGAAACCACCAGGAACTGAATCGCAATCAGGGCCAGAAACAGCACAAACCCGACCACATAATTGCCCCCCACCACAAACTGCCCGAAGGCCTCGATCACGTTGCCCGCCGCCGAGGTTCCCTCCGAGCCATGCAGCAGAATCCTCCGGCTGGAGGCGATATTCAGCGCCAGGCGAAAGAGCGTCAGCAGCAGCAGCAACGTCGGAAAGACACTCAGTTCCACAGCGCGGCGCACCTGCACGGCGGTCAGAAAGACCACCATCGAGGCGGCCATCGAGATCGCCAGCAACAGGTCCAGCGCCGCCGCCGGCAGCGGCACCAGCATCACAAAGATCACGCTGATCGCGCCAATCGGCAACAGATACTCGCGCAGCCGGTCCAGCCACGCCGCCCGGTTCGCTCCCATCGTCGGAGTCATCGCCACACTGCTCATTCGTTCTTCCCGCCTTTCCCGTCCTCGTTCCCCGGCCCGCTCTTCGCGCCGCCGCGTCGCCCGCGCGCCGCTCCCCGTCCCGACCCGGCAATGCGCGCCAGCGTCGGCTCGGCACTCCGCCGGGGCGGCTGCCCGTTGCCCGGATTTTTCGCCGCCTGCCGCTGTCGCGCGCTCTCGGCCACGCGCTGGCGATAGAGATACGCCAGAATCGAGGCCACCGCCGCATACAGATCCACCGGAATCGACTGCCCCGGCTCCACCACGCGATAGAGCGAGCGCGCCAGTGGCGGATTCTCAATCACCGGAACGTCGGCCCAGCGCGCCTCCTGCTTGATCTCCTCGGCCATCAGATTCCGCCCCTTGGCCAGCACCTTCGGCGCCTCCATGGTCGCGAAGTCAAATCCCAGCGCCACCGCGTAGTGCGTCGGATTCGTGATCACCACCGCCGCTTTCGCCACATCCTGCTTCACGCGCCGCCGCCGCGCCGCCCGCTGCAGGTTGCGAATGCGTCCGCGAATCTGCGGATTGCCCTCCGTGTCGCGAAACTCCTCGCGCATCTCCTCGCGGCTCATGCGCAGGCGCATCTCGCGGCTGCGCCACTCCACGATGTAGTCCACCAGCGCCCAGCCAAACATCACCCACGCCGAGGCCAGCAGCAGGGTCCACACATCGTTGCCCAGGATCGCCATGCGCTCGGTCGAAAACGGCGCCGTCGTCCACTGCCGCTCAATCCGCGCAATCACAAAGACCGCCAGAAACGCTGTCGGCACCAGCGACTTTCCCAGCCTTGCCAGCGCGCGCAGCGAAAACATGTTCTTCGCATTCGCCAGCGGACTCACACGGTCCAGCTTCCAGGCCAGCACCTGCGGATGAATCTGCAATCCCCCCGTCTGCAGCAGCCCCGCGCCCAGCGTCCCGGCCGCCACCGCCGCGCCCACCAGCGCAAATGGAGCCAGCATCGCGCCCATCTCCGTCAGCAGCGCGCGCAGCGTCCCCGCCATCGCCGCGCTCTCCCAGTGCGCCGCATTCCCCAGCCCCATCACCGTCTCCAGAGACCCATCCCACCGCGCAAGAAACTCGCCCCAGGCCACGCGCAGCAGCATCACCCCGGCCAGCGTGCCCGCCGCCGACGTCAGCTCGCGGCTATGCGTGATGTCGCCCTCGCGCCGCGCCTTGTCGCGTCGTTGCGGTGTCGCTTTTTCTGTGCGGTCGCCAGCCATCGTCAGCCCCTCACCGCAAGCGAGAGCAGGCGCTCGGCCATCGTCAGCAGTTCCTCAAAACGCGATTCCATATAGCGCGGCCACAGTTGGAGCGTGCCCACCAGCACCGCCAGCCCCAGCAGCGTCTTCAGCGGAATCGTCAGCGCGATCACTGGAAGCTGCGGCGCCAGCCTGCCCACCAGCGCCACCGACAGATCCACCAGCACCGTCACCGCCAGCAGCGGCGCCACCAGTTGCAGCGAGGCGAAAAACGCGCCGCTCAGCAGCGGCGTCAGCGCATGCGCCACCGTGTCGGCATGGAGCGCAAAACCGCCCGGCGGCAGCGCGCGCAGGCTGCGCATCACGGAATCCAGCAGCAGCCGGTCCAGACCCGCCGCAAACAGCACCCACAGCCCGAAAAGCTGAAAGAGATCGGCCAGCAGCGGCGTCTGAATCTCCGAACTCGGATCCAGCAGATTCACCAGCGAAAAGCTGAACTGCACGCCCGCCACCTGTCCGGCCAGCAGCAGCATCTCGCTCAGCATCCCGAGCGTCAGCGCATAGATGCCGCCCACGGCCGCCTCGCTCAGCACGCTCGTCACGCCCAGCGCCGGAGCCGGCAGCGTCGCGGCCACCGGCAGCAGCAGCCAGGTCATCGCCACCGCCAGCACAATCTTCGTGCGCGCCGTGAAGACGCGCGAAGAAAACAACGGACCCACGGCCAGCACCACGCTCACGCGAATCAGAATCAGCACCAGCGCCGGAAGCGTCGCGCTCCAGCGCGCAACACCCCAGTCGGCCACCGATGCCGCGTCGATTGCCCGGCTCTGCGCCACGGCCTCTGCCAGCCCCTGCATGCTTGTCCATCTCCATCCCGTGCGCGTCGAATCCGTGCGTGAAACCAATCCGTGCGTGAAACCATTCAGTGCGTATAACGACCGAGGTTGTCGTAGAGCGCGTGCGTATATCCCGTCAGCCGGTGAATGAACCACGGCATCGCCACCGCCAGTAGCCCGACCACGGCAAACAATCTCGGCACCGAGGTCAGCGACTGGTCCTGCAGCGAGGTCAGCGTCTGCAGCAGGCTCAGCACAAAACTGATCACGACCGTCGCCAGCAGCACCGGCGTGGCCACAATCATCGATTCCCTCAGCAACTGCCGCACCATCTCGGCGGCCATGTCCGGCGTCATACCATCCTCCTGTCGCGCTTGCCCGCGCGCGCGATCTCAGAAACTCTTCAGCAGCGATCCCGCCACCAGATTCCATCCGTCCACAATCACAAACAGCAGAATCTTCAGCGGCGTCGAGATCACCACCGGCGGAAGCTGGAACATGCCAATCGAGGTCGTCACCGCCGCCGTCACCATGTCGATCAGCAAAAACGGCAGATACAGCACGGCCCCGATGGCAAAGCCCGATTTCAGCTCCGAAAGCATGTAGGCCGGCACCACCACGCGCATCGGCAGGTCCATCGGCTGATTCGGCCGCGGAATCTGTCCGGCGGCCGTGAACAGCGCCAGATCCTTCTCCCGCGCATAGTGCAGCAGATACGCCTTCAGCGGCGTCGCGCCCCGCTCAATCGCCTGCCATCCCGTCACCCGTCCCTCGCGATACGGGGTCACCGACTGCTGCTCAATCTGCACCAGCACCGGCTGCATCAGAAACCACGTCATCACCAGCCCCAGCCCCAGCAGCGTTGAATTCGACGGCGCCGTCTGCGTGCCCAGCGCCTGGCGCAGAAAGTGAAAGACCACCATCAGACGCACCATCGGCGTCATGGCCATCACCAGCGCCGGCAGCAGCGTGATCAGCGTCAGCACAAAGAGAATCGTCCACGGCGTCGAGTCGCCCGGACGCAGCCGCGCACTCAGATCCGGCAACGCCGGAGCCACGCGCGCCACGCGCATCATCAGCAGGAGGGCAGTCACTGAATCTCGCTTCCTGCCGCGGCTCGCGCTGCCCATCCCGATTCCGCCTTGCCCGACTCCGTCCTGCAGCGAGCCATCGCCGGAAGCGCGACGCCCGGCTCACTCCAGTCCAGCATCGATTCCCTGGCGGATGGCTTCGCCTCGCGCGCCGCATGCCCTGTTTGTGGCTTCGCGGATCGTGGCTTCGCGGATCGTGGCTTTGCGGATCGCGGCTTCGCGGTCTGCCGTCCGCCAACGGCAGGCGCGGCCGACGCAAGCGCCAGCATCGCCGGAACCTGATCGCCCGAGGCTGCCACCAGCACGCGCTGCCCATCCACCTCCACCAGCACCAGGCGCAGCTTCGCGCCCGCCGAGGCCTGATCGACCACCGTGATCGGTCGACCACCGCCCGGCTCGCGCAGCATGCGCGCCCGCGCGGCAGCCAGCAGCCCGCCGACGGCGGCCAGCAGGCGACGACCGCCGCTGCGCAGCCCCGTCCCGGCCCATGCGGCCAGCCTCCCGCACACAGCCCGCGCGACCAGTCGGAAATCCGCTCGGCCACGCGCCGACGATTTCCGCGTCGTCCGCCTTCGGCCAGCCCTCCCCACGCCACTGCCCGAAAACGCCACCCCGTCCCTCATCCCGCTCTTCATTCCGCCCCGCCCTCCCTCAGGCCAGCCGCGTCACACGCACGCAAAGCTGCGCGTCCACAACCTCAAACTCCGCCCACGCCAGCGGCACATCGCCCGAGGCAAGCGGAATATCCTCGCCATGACCCCACTGCGACTCCAGCACCGTGCCCGCGCGCATCGCCAGCAGATTCCGCACGCGAAAGTTCCGCACCGGAACCGCCACGGCCACCATCACCGGCAGTGGCAAGACGTTTGCGGGAATCCCGTCCTCATCCGGTTCGCTCCCGGCTCCGACATCCCCCAGTGAAACCACCGCGCGCTCGACCGCCGCATCGCGGGTCGCCAGGTCGGTGACCGATTCGCCCGGCCGCGTCCCGGTGCCCGCAGCGTCCAGTCTCGCCCCGTCAGGCTGCGCCCTGTCCGCGCGGGCAAGATCAGCCGCGAGCGCCGGAGGCGTCGGGCGAAACGTGGTGTCGGAGGTGGGTGCCGCTGATGCCATGGACCGTCCGGAGATGAGATTCGAGGCGGAGACGAGCAAGAGACGGACCGGAGTGAAGCGAGACGCATTAGAAAATTTTTAGATAGGCTGCCGCGCAGGCGGCATCGGCATTCCGGCCAGCGTCGCCGTTTCCTGAAGCCATCCGCAGGCAAGCGGGAGGCCATAGGGTCTCGCCCGGCGCATCCGGCCTCATCTCTTCCCAGATTCAAAACGGGTCGGCCAGGGAAATCCCTGCCGACCCGTCAGCCCGCTCAGCGCACCATGTCGATCGTGTCCTGCGCCACCGTATCGAACGTCGTCACCGCCTTGGAGTTGGCCTCGAAGGCCCTCTGCGCGATGATCAGGTTCGAGAACTCGGTCGAGATATTGACATTCGACTGTTCCAGAGCGCCGCCCTGAATCGTGCCCGCGCCCGCGGCTCCCGGAACATTCGTCACCGCCGTTCCGCTGGCCAGCGTCGTCGCATACTCGCCGTTGCCCAGCAGTTGCAGCCCCTGCTGGTTGACCACCGAGGCCAGCGCCACCTGTCCCACCGCCTGCTGCTGCCCGTTCGAGAAGCTCGCCACAATCGTTCCATCCGAGTTCACGGCAAAGCTCTGATACTGCCCGCTGGCGTAGCCATTCTGGTTGGTCGCCGAGACCGCCGAGGCCGTATCCACCTGCGTCAGCGTCGGATTGTTGTTGCTGTCGTAGAGATTCCAGGTGAAGTTCAGATTCGACGCCCCGTCGGCCAGCCCGGTAAAGCTGATGCCGGTCACATTCGCCGTCGGAGCCGTCAGATTCCCGCTGCTGTTGAAGGTCAGCGTGCCCGTGGTGTTGGCCGTGGTTCCCGCCGCCGTCTGATCGCCGGCCGGCAGCGAGATCGAGTAGCTCCACGTATTGCTCGCCGTCTTCGTGTAGTTGATCGTCAGCGTGTGGCTCTGGCCCAGCGAATCATAGACCTGAATCTGGCCGGGAACCACCGTTCCCACCGCCGCCGATGAGTTCAGGTTGGCATTCATGCTCAGCGTGCTGGTCGCCGCCGGAGCCTCCACCTGGCCCACTGGAATCGTCAGCGCCGTCAGCGGAGCGTTGGTATTCACCACGCCGCCCGTCGCCGGATACCCCATCACGGAAAGCCCATCCTGCGAGACCAGCCCGCCCGATGCGTTCACCGTGAAGTTCCCGTTGCGCGTGTAGACGTTGCTGCCATTGCCGGAGCTGAGAACGAACATTCCATTCCCGTCAATGGCCATGTTGCTCGCCGTCCCCGTCGAATCCACATTGCCCTGCGTGAAGTTCGAGGCGATATTGGCCAGTTGCACGCCCGACCCCTGCTGAATCGGATTCCCCGCGCCCGTCTCGCCGATCTGCTGGTAGAAGAAGTCCGAAAAATTGACCGTCTGGTCCTTGTAGGCTGTCGTGTTCAGATTCGACAGGTTGTTGGCGATGGTGTTCAGCGCCGTTGCATCCGAGTTCAATCCGGTAAGCGGAATATAAAAACTTGCCACAGTCCCTCCTCCTGCTGGTTTGCGTTCCTGCCCGTTTCGTCATCCGGCCCTTCACCGACCCGATGCCGCGTCCCTCACTGCGAGCCGCCCGTGAAGCGCGGCAGCGGAATATCCCGGATCGCGTGCCCGTATCCAATCCCATTCCCAACCTGCGCATGGGGCGCGGCCAGCGCTCCGGCCACCGTCTCGGCCGAGGCCGAGACCGGCGGCACACTCATATTCCCATGCACCACGTTGCCCGGCTCGCCATGCCCGTGATGCCGTTGCCCGTTCAGAATCGACCGCGCATCCGCCGCAGCCGAAGAAACACTCGCCGGCTTCGCCACGCCCGGACCGGCGTTGAAGGCGCTGCCCGTCACCCCGGTCACCGCTCCGGTGCCGGAACCCGTTCCGGAGCCAGTTCCCGAACCCGCGCCCGAACCCGTGCCGCTGCCCGATCCCACCGCCGACGAAATGTTCTGGTTGATCGAAATCAACTGCTCCAGGCTGTTGATCTGCACCAGCTGGTCGATGTACTGGTTGGGATCGACATCGGCCGTCGGATCCTGATTCTGCATCTCGGTCACCAGCAGCGTCAGAAAATCATTCGCCGTAATCGCCGTCCCGGCATCCGCCGAAGAACTGTCCGCCGCGGAGTCCGCGCCCGACGTGGAGCCGGTCGTCATCGGATTCACCGCGCCCTGCTGTTTCGTGCCCGGATTCCACGCCGATAGCATGCCCATCATCGCTGCCTGACTCATCTGCCGCTCCCTCAATCCTTCCGTCGGCGGTGTCTCCCGCCGTCTGCGAGACTGTCGATCATGCTCTCCGTTGCGTTTCCGATGCCATCCAGGCCTCGGCGCGATGGAGAAACTCTCATGCCGGGCCTGCCAGCGCCCGTTTGCTCTGAGCCAAAGCTCATCGTCGGCTCATCGCCCCGATATTTCGCCTCGATCCCCGCCTCGATCCCCCGCCTCGACCCCCCGCCTCGACCCTCAACTCGATCCCCATCTCACGCATGCACCGATATCCTCTGCCCAGCCGTCGCCAGTCCTGCCTTTGTCCGTCCCGGTGGAATCACCGGCGTCGCACTCGCTGTTCTCCCCGGCCAGTTCCGGACGCCGGAAGCCGCCGCACCGCCGAACGCCGCCGCGCCGCCCGAAGCTGTCGCACCCACGACAGCGCTCAGGCTCTCGGCGGCGCCAATTGCCTCCTGCCGCGCTCCCCCCTGCCGCGCTGCCTCCTGCGACTGTCCGCGACCGTTGCCCGCAAAGGCGCTTCCGCCACCGCCCTGTCCACCACTGCCCTGTCCGCCACCGCCCGGCCGCGCATCGGCGAAACTCTGCCGCGCCGAGCCGGCGTTGCCATCCCCGCTCCCATTGCCGGTCAGATTTCCCGTCGCCGCCGCCACCGCCAGCCGCTCCACGGGAGTCGCCCGCTGCGCCAGCCAACCGCCCAGCGCGCCCAACTGCCCCTGCAACACATGCTGCGCCGACTCGGAACTCGGAATCAGCGTCGCCTGAATCGATCCCGCCACCTGCCGCGCCTGCAACTCGACATACCCCAGCCGCGCATCCTGATACCCCACCGAAAGACTGGCCGCGGGATTCATCCGCGCTCCGGCCATCGCGCCGGAGGCCGCGCACGCCGACGCATCCAGCGCCTCGAAGATCTGCCCCGGATGCATCGGAGCCGCCAATATCTTCCCGGACGCGACCGACGCAGGCGTCATCTGCCCCATCGGCATCTGTCCCGCTGGCACCGCATGCGCCATCCCCGCCGCGCCCGCCGCCTGCGCCGCGCCCGCCGATGCCACGGCGTTCGCCTCCGCGCCCGCCAAAGCATGCGACACCGTCACCGTTCCAGCCGCCGTTGCCGACGAACTCCTGCTCGCCTCCGCTCCGCCAGTGACCGCGCCTCCGCTCACAGCACCGGCCGACCCATCTCCGACCGCGCTGCCCGCATGCGCACCGGCTCCGCTCCCCGGCTGCGTCAACGCCTGGCTGGCAGCGCTTTTCCCCGCTCCCGCCGCGCCCGCCGCCTGTGCCGCCGCCTCATTCCCTGCAATGCCCGCACCGCCGCCCGCATTCGACTGTGCCGCTCGAATCGACGCATCCGTCTGCGCCGGATTCCCCTCCGGATTTCCAGCCGCTGCGCCGCTGCCGTCCACGGCATCCGCCGCGCCAGCCTGCGCACCCGCCCCGGTCTTCGCGCCCGCTCCAGCGCTCAACCGCGCGGCTGCTCCGGGGACTTCCGCCATCGGCGCTCGATCTGCCGCAACCGCCGCGCTCTCCGGAGCGTGGCTGCTCGCGACGCCATGCTCAACCGAGCCGCCAACGGGCAGCGCCGCGCCAGCCAGTTCCGCCGAGGACGCGATAGCGAATATATCCTTCTGCGCTCCGGCGAATGAGCTCGTCGCGGACCCGGCAGCCACCAGGGAACTCCGACCACCCCCGGCGGCAATGCCCGACTGCGCCGCGACCGCGGGCATCCCCTGCGAAGCCGCCGCCACATTCGCCGCCGCCATCTTCGCCGCATTCTGCGCCACCTGCGCCAGAGCATTGCCCGCAGACGGCGTTGCCACCGTCCGTGTGGAAACAGCCCGCGCCGCCGCGCCTGTCTTCGATTCTGTCTTGTGTTTGCTCCGCGCGACGGCAGCCTCATCCTTCGCGCCGCTCACAGCCGTCCCCGACGCAGCAGCCGTCGCCGCGCCACTCACCGCCCCCGCCAAAGCTGCCTTTGCCGCATTCGCCGGCTCCGTCGCGCTCTGCCCAGCCGCGCCCAACACCGCGCCCGGCTGCAGCCCCACGCCGACTGTTGCCTGCGTCAGAGTTCCAGACGCCGTCGCCAACTCACCGGCAACCGCGCCGCCCGCATTGGCATCCGCTGCCGAAAGCGTCGTCGCCGTCTGCGCCGCCGTGTCACCCATAGCCTGCTGCGCACGATCAAACATCTGCGACCACAGCGCCCGCTGGCCCGCCTGCGAACTCGCCCCCGCCTGCCGCGCAGCGACCGTAGCCACGCCTGACCCCGCCGCGCGACCCGACCGCGAAAGCGCCGCCGCCAGCAGCCCGTCCAGACCCATCGCCGAGGCGGGCTTCCCATTCAGCCCGGCAAAAACCGAAGCCCCATTCCCAAGCCCATTCCCCGCCGCGCCACCCGAGGCCGCTCCGCCATCACCGGCTATGTTGGTTACCAGAGCCATGCGCGAGGAGCAGGAGCAGATGGCGTGCCATCCACTCCCGTGACCGTTAAGGGAAGATTCATTGAAAAGCTCCCACTACCGGCCTGTCGCGCCACCTGCCCCGCAAACTCAGCGAAACTTAATTCCCCAGCAGCTCCGCCTCGGCCTCGCTCAAAGCCGCCTCCAGAATATCCAGCGCCACCGTCGCCTCTTCGCTCCGCACCACCAGCGGCGGACACAGCCGAATCGACGACTCCCCGCAGCCCAGCACCAGCAGCCCTTTCTCAAAACACAGCTCTTCCACGCGATTGCGCAGCTTCTGCGCCGGCTCCCGCGTCGCCTTGTCGGCCACCAGTTCCAGGCCGATCATCAGCCCGCGCCCGCGCACATCGCCCACGCTCCGGTGCGCCTGCTTCCATCCGTCCAGCCGCGCCAGAATCTCCGCGCCCACCCTGGCCGCGTTCGCAATCCCCTCGCGCTCCAG
The DNA here is from genome assembly GCA_021846275.1 of Acidobacteriota bacterium. Classification (GTDB taxonomy): domain Bacteria; phylum Acidobacteriota; class Terriglobia; order Terriglobales; family Acidobacteriaceae; genus Acidicapsa. The sequence continues at coordinate 152,057 of JAJZBZ010000004.1, read as the reverse complement.
AATCTCCATCGTCGCCAGCGCCGCCGCAATCGCCACCGGATTCCCGCCAAAGGTCGAGGCATGCGAACCCGGCACCCAGTCCATCACCTCCGCCTTCGCCATGCACACGCTCAGCGGCATCCCCGATGCAATCCCCTTCGCCGAACAGACAATATCCGGCTCAACCCCCGTATGCTCAATCGCCCACCACTTCCCCGTCCGTCCCGCGCCCGACTGCACCTCGTCGGCCACCAGCAGGATCCCATGCCGATCACAGATCGCGCGCAGCTCCTGCATGAACACGGTTGGAGCCACCACATATCCGCCCTCGCCCTGAATCGGCTCGACAAAGATCGCCGCCACCTCTTCCGGCGCCAGCACCGTCCGGAACAGCTTCTCCTCGATGAACCGCGCGCAGCCCAGCGCAAACGCTTCTTCCGCCTGCGGTCCGCCCGAGCAGCCGCGATAGGTATACGGATACCTGACGTGCGTCACGCCCGGCACCAGCGGCGCGAACCGCCGCTTCTGCTGCGGCTTCGAGGCCGTCAGGCTCAGCGCCCCCATCGTCCTGCCGTGAAACGCTCCATAAAACGCAATCACCTGCTGCCGCTTCGTGTGATACCGCGCCAGCTTCAGCGCACACTCCAGAGCCTCCGCGCCGGAATTGCCAAAATAAAACCGATGCGGCCCCTTCATCGGAGCAATCGCCGACAGCCGTTCCGCAAACTGCGGCATCAGCTCGTAATAAAAATCCGTTCCCGACAGATGCAGCAGCTCGCCCGCCTGCTTCTGAATCGCCGCAACCACCTCCGGATGGCAGTGCCCCGTCGAGGTCACCGCAATCCCCGCCGCAAAATCCAGAAACTCGTTCCCGTCCACATCCTCAATGCGCAGCCCGCGCCCGCGCCTGGCCACCAGCGGATACCCGCGCGTATAGCTCGGCGACATCAGCCGCTCGTCCCGCTCCACCACCGCCGCCGCCTTCGGTCCCGGCAGATTCCCCTTCAGTTTCGGCCCAAATGCCTCATGCAAACTCCTGCGATCCATGCTTTTCTCCTCGTCTTCCCGTCGTCCGGACGCGCATGCGCGGGACGATTGCCCGCGCCATCCCCGCTGCTCATTCACAGCGGAATTGCGATTGCCCCGCGCGCAGCCAACACAACGGCATGCGGCGTGCATCGCCCTGTCATGGAAGATTGGAGAAAATTAATCGCCGGAGAAGAGATTCGGTCGGCTCTGGCACGGACGCGGCAGCTCGCAGTGCCCGTCCGCCACCGCCGCTCCGTTTCGCGCTGTCCCTGTCTGCCGCAAACTCTCGCCTCGCACTCTCCGCCCTGTCATTCCCGGAAGAAAAACGGGGAGAATCTGGCTGGAGCATACCACGATTGCGCCCTTGGCCGCGAGCGTCGTTCGCCGCGAGCGCAGTCCGCAACCTTACCTGCCGCCGCTGCAACTCCCGGCATTGCCCGCGCGCAGCAGCAGCCGCTCCCCATCCGCAGCCACAAACTCCACCGCGCAGGCCGTCCACAGCTTCTCGCGCTGCTCGGCCGTCTCTTCCAGAACGCCACTGCCCTTCGGCCCGCTCACCGGAATCCTCAGCCGCGCCGCGCCTTCGCCGTTCTTCGCCTGCAGCCATCCGCGCACCGGCCATCCCGCCGAAATCGGCTCGCCCAGCCGCGCAATCACAGCCTCGGAACTCTGCGCCAGAAAGATCGCCGGCTCGGCCGCCGCCTGCCGTCGCGCGCTGGCCAGAAACCAACTCAGCGCGCCCAGAATCAGCGCCGGAAAAACGCACAGCACCGTCGCAATCACCAGCCCGTTCCGCAGCCGTCCGCCGCCATGCCGCTTGTTGCCCAGCCGCTTTCCCGTCTCCGCCGTCAAATCCGCACCAGCTCCGTCTGCCGCGCTCCCGTCACCCACGCCCGATCCTCCACCGTCAGCATATTCACCTCGCTGCGCACGCCAAACTCGCCCGGCAGATAAACTCCCGGCTCCACGCTGAAGCACGTTCGCGGCAGAATCCGCCGCTCGTCATGCGTCTCCAGATCATCCAGATGCGCGCCCGTCCCATGCAGATCAGCCGCGATATTGTGCCCCGTCCGATGCGTAAAATACGCGCCAAACCCGGCCTCGTCGATCACACGCCGCGCCGCGCGATCCGCCTCAAAACCGCGAATCTCCCGCCGCTCGGCAAACGCCCGCTCCACCGCTGCAATCGCCGCATCGCGCGCCGCCACCACGGCGGCAAAGATCGTCCGCTCCCGCTCGCTCGGCTCGCGCCCAATCACGCCCGTCCACGTCACGTCATAGTGAATCGCCGCCCGACCGTCGGCGAGCGGCTTCGCCTGCCTGCCCCATATATCGATCAGCAGAAAATCCCCCTCGCGAATCGCCCGCGAACGCTCCGCCGTCGGCTCATAATGCGAATCCGCGCTATTCGGCCCCACGCTCACATTCGGCCCGTTCTCCCACTCCAGTCCCTCGCGCCGCAGCGCCCCGGCCAGCCACTGCATCATCGCGTACTCGGTGAACGCGCCCGCTCCACCCGACGCCGACCGCACCCGCGCCGCAATCTCCCGCCACGCCGCCACCAGAATCCGGTCAATCGCCCGCTGCGCCAGCGCATGCGAGGCCATCTGCTCCTCGCTCAGCACCGCTTCAAACCGGCTCACCAGGTCCGCAGAACTGACAATCTCCTTGCCCAGCTCGCGCAGAAACTCCACCGTCCCGGCATCCACCATCGAAACATACAGAATCGCATTCCCCGGCGAATACTGCATCGCAATCCGCCGCGCGCCTTCGAGCATCCGCTCCAGCTCCGCCGCCAGCTCCTGCCACGACGAATACTCGCGCTTCCCGCCCGGCAGCCCGTCCAGACGAAAGCTCTCAATCCGATGCACCAGCTTCCTCGGCTCGCCCACCGCCGGCACAAAGTAGTACCAACGCCGCGTCACATGCGCCGCCGGGTCCATCCCCAGCACGCGCCCGGCAATCGGATCGCGATGATGATGATCGTAGAAAAGCCACCCGTCCACGCCCTGTTCGCGGATCGCCGCCTGCATCTCGTCCACTTGCATGAGGACAGCATATCCGACCCGCGCATCCGCCGCACAGCAACGCAGCCGCGCGTCAGCGCCAGTCTTCCGCAGTCCTGCTGCGGGCAATCTCATCCATCGCCGCATCAAAGCCAGAGTTTTTCTTTATCAGAATGTCGCCAAACACCTGCTTCTGCAGCAGCAGCACCGCCTGCATCCTCACCAGCTCCAGCAGCGCCAGAAACGTCGCAATCAGCGCCCGCTCCGACCGGCTCTGCGCCAGCATCCGCCGCAGCGAAATGGGCTTGTCTTCAAAGCTCAGCCGACGCGCGACAAAATCCATCATCTGCCTCACCGTCACGCTGTCCTCTTCAATCGACAGCACCGGCCTCTGCTTCAGCCGCTCCATCACCTCGCGAAACACCCGCACCAGGTCCACCGTGTCCGCCGCAATCTCGCGATCCTCCGCCGCCACCTCGCGAAACTCCCGCATCCCAGGATTCGTCCACGTCGCCGCTTCCAGCACCTGTTTTTGCTGCAACATCTGGGCCGCATTCTTGAATCGCTCATGCTCCAGCAGCCGCTCCACCAGCTCGCGCCTCGGGTCTTCGCCTGCGCTGTCGTCGGTGCCCGCCGCCACGCGCGGCAGCAGCATCCGGCTCTTGATGTGAATCAGCAGCGAGGCCATGTAAATAAACTCGCCCGCCACATCCACATCCGACGCCCGCAACTGCTCCACATAGCTCAGAAACTGCGCCGTGATCCGCGCGATCGGAATATCGTAAACATCAATATCCTGCTTCCGGATCAGGTCCAGCAACAGGTCCATCGGCCCGTCGTAAACCTTCCCCACCGTCACCGAAAACGGAAACTCTTCCTGCTTCGCGCGCTCCGCGGCAGCACGATCCGCAGCAGCACGATCCATCGCGGCAGGCTTCTTCGTCGGCCCGGTCTCTGGCTGCTTCGCCGCAGCCTCGCCGCCGCCGTGCGGCTCGGGAAAATGCAACACCGGCTCCTCGCTCACTGCGCCACTCCCGCTGCCAGCGTTTCCGCCGCCGCACCCAGCTTCGGCATGCGCATCGCCTGGTCCACCTCGTTCATCGTCGCCTCCGCGCGACGGCACGCCCGCTCCGACCCCGCGCGCAACACCTCCATCGCCTGCGCCGCCGAAAACGAAGCCCGCCGCTGCTGGATCGGCGTCAGAATCTCCACCAGCGCATCCGCCGCCCATCCCTTGCACTCGATGCAGCCAATCCCCGCCGAGCGGCACCCGGCGTAAACCTCCCGCATCCGCTCCGGCGTGGAGAAAACCTTGTGCAGATCGCCCACCGGACACTTGTCCGGGTCGCCCGCGTCCGTCCGCCGCACGCGCGCCGGATCGGTCACCATCGTCTTCAGCTTCTGCCTCACCGTCGCTTCCGCATCCGTCAGCTCAATCGTGTTCCCATAGCTTTTGGACATCTTGCGACCATCCGTCCCCGGCAGCTTCGGTGCCGGCGTCAGCAGCACCTGCGGCTCCGGCAGCACCTCGCGCTCGCCCAGCCGGTAAAACTGGTTGAACCGACGCGCAATCTCCCGCGTCAGCTCCACATGCACCACCTGGTCCTGCCCCACCGGCACAAACCCCGGCTGATACAGCAGAATATCCGCCGCCTGCAACAGCGGATAGCCCAGAAACCCATACGTGCTCAGGTCTTTCTCGCTCAGGTTCTCCTGCTGCTCCTTATACGTCGGCACGCGCTCCAGCCAGCTCACCGGCGTAATCATGCTGAAGCGCAGATGCAGGTCCGCATGCTGCGGCACCGCGCTCTGCAGAAACAACACGCACCGCTCCGGATCCAGCCCCGCACCCAGCCAGTCCAGCGCCACTTCCTCCGTATTCCGCCGCAGATTCTCCGTATTCGCGTAATCCGTGGTCAGCGCGTGATAATCCGCAATGAAAAAGTAGCACTCATAGTCCGCCTGTAACTTCACCCAGTTCGCCAGAGCGCCCATGTAATTGCCCAGGTGCAGCCTGCCCGTCGGGCGCATCCCGCTCAGCACGCGCCCCATCCCCTTGCCCGTTCCTTCACTCGTCGTCGTCAATTCCGGTCCTTGTCGTTATTCTATCCGTGCGATTCTATCCGCGCCCGCAGCCACACCATCTCTCACGACTGCCGCGCCCATCGCTCGCCAAACTGCCGCAGCCGCGCCAGCGTCGCCGCCGCCTCACCCGACGCGATCGCCTCCGCGCCGCGCTCCACGCCCTCGCGCAGACCACCCGCAATCCCGCAGGCCACCAGCGCCGCCGCCGCATTCAGCAGCACAATCTCCCGCCGCGCGCCCGGAATCCCCGTCACCACGTCATACAAAATCTCCGCATTCGCCGCCGCGTCGCCGCCCGTCAGCTCGTCCAGCGCGCGCCGCTCCAGGCCAGCCATCTCCGGCGTCACCTTCGCTGCCTTGATCGCCGGCTCGGAGTCCGGCTCCACCCGCACCGTCACTGACTCCGTCGTCGTCGTCAGCTCGTCCAGCCCATCCGAACCATGCACCACAAACGCATGGCGCGTCGTCCTCAGCTCCAGCAGCGTCCGCCCCACCAGCAGCGCCCGGCTCGGCGACAGCACCCCGATCACCTGCGTCCGCGCTCCGGCCGGATTCGTCAGCGGGCCGCACAGATTGAAGATCGTCCGAAATCCCAGCGCGCGCCTCAGCCCGCCCACGGCCTTCATCGCCGGATGCAGCATCGGCGCATGCAAAAACACAAATCCCGTCTCCCGCAAACACTCCGCCGCCAGCTTCGGCTCCAGCGTAATCGGCACGCCCAGCGCCTCCAGCACGTCCGCCGAGCCGCACCGCGAGGTCACCGCGCGATTCCCATGCTTGGCCACGCGCGCGCCCGCCGCCGCCGCCACCAGCGCCGCGCCGGTTGAGATATTAAACGTCTGCGGACCACCCCCGCCCGTCCCGCACGTATCCACCAGCGCCTCGCGCTCCTCGTCCGTCAGCGGAATCTCCGTCGCCCGCGCGCGCATCTCCTCCACAAACCCGGCCAGCTCCGAGGCCATCTCCCCGCGCGTCGCCAGCGCCGTCAGCAGCGCGCCAGCCTCCACCTCGCTCGCACGACCCTCCAGCATCTCCACCAGCGCCGCACGCGCCTCCTCGCGCGTCAGCACCGCGCCATCCTCGGCCACCGGCTTCAGCAGTTCCCTCACCCTCGACAATCCGTCATCCCCCTCACGGCTCCCGCCGTTCCGTCCTGCTGCCTTTTCCCCTTATGCAACCGCCGCACACGCAGCATCTCCCGTCACACTCGTTCCGCTCCCACGTCCGTTTGCCCGTCCCTTGCCTCGTCCGATACGATGAAGGCGCGACAGGCTTGCTGTTCCATTTCACCGGAACCCCGTACCGCACTCCGAAACCTTTCCGGACAGCGGAATTTCCCTCGTCGCCAGAGGGCGCATCTCAGCATTTATGAAGATACACGAGTATCAGGCAAAGGCAATCCTCGCCAGGTACGGCGTTCCCGTACCGCGGGGTGAGGTGGCGAACACGCTGCCGGAGGCAGTGGAAGCTGCCCGAACCCTGCTCGCCAACGGTGCCACCGGCATCGTCGTCAAGGCGCAGATCCACGCCGGCGGGCGCGGCAAAGGCGGCGGCGTCAAAGTCGCGCGCACCCTCGCCGACGCCGAAACCCACGCCAAAAACATCCTCGGCATGCAGCTCGTCACCCACCAGACAGGCCCCGCCGGACAAAAAGTCCAGCGCCTGCTCATCGAAGAGACCGCCGCCATCGACCGCGAACTCTATCTCGGCATCGTCCTCGACCGCGCCATCGGCAAATACGTCTTCATGGCCTCCCAGGCCGGCGGCATGGAGATCGAAGAAGTCGCCGCCAAAGACCCCAACGCCATCGTCCGCGAAATCATCGATCCGGCCATCGGCCTCGGCGCTTACCAGGGCCGCAAACTCGCCTTCGCGCTCGGCCTCAAACCCACCCAGATCAACCAGGCCGTCGCCTTTTTCCAGAGCCTCTACAAGGCCTTCGTCGAGTCCGATGCCTCGCTCATCGAGATCAACCCCTTCATCACCACCACCGACGACAAGCTCTTCGCGCTCGACGCCAAGATGACCTTCGACGACAACGCGCTCTTCCGCCATCCCGAGGTCAAGGCGCTGCGCGATGTCGCCGAGGAAGACCCGCTCGAAGTCGAAGCCAGCAAATACTCCCTCAACTACATCAAGCTCGACGGCTCCATCGCCTGCATGGTCAACGGCGCCGGCCTCGCCATGGCCACCATGGACATCATCCAGTACGCCGGCGGCAGCCCGGCCAACTTCCTCGACGTCGGCGGCGGAGCCACCCAGGAGCAGATCGAACACGCCTTTGAAATCCTGCTCTCCGACAAAAACGTCCGCGCCATCTTCATCAACATCTTCGGCGGAATCCTGCGCGTCGACCGCCTCGCCACCGGCGTCGTCGCCGCCGCCCGCAATCTCTCCGTCACCATCCCCATCGTCCTGCGCCTCGAAGGAACCAACGTCGAAGAAGGCCGCAAAATCCTCCAGGAATCCGGCCTCAACTTCCAGGTCGGCGCAACCATGAAAGAAGCTGCCGACCTCGTCGTCGCAGCAGCGAAAGCGTGACGGAAGTCGTCAGGGGTCAGTCGTCAGGAAGTAACTCTGTGAATGCGAGCTGTCGGGAAGAAATATGGTCAGGTCATTCCGCGATCTCATCGTCTGGCAACGCGGAATCGACGTAACGGTTGCCGTCTATCGCCTGACCAAAGATTTCCCTCGGGAAGAGATGTATGGACTTACCAGTCAGATTCGGCGCTCGGCAGTTTCCGTCCCCAGCAACATCGCGGAGGGACACGGTCGTTTGAACACTCGCGAATTTCGCCACTTTGTGGCGATAGCGCGCGGGTCAAATTTTGAACTACAGACACAACTCGAAATTGCAAAGGCCCTGAAGTTTGGCGACCCAGTGCTGCTTGCAGAGGTCGAGAGTCTGTCACACGAGGTGGGAAGGATGCTCTTCGGACTGTTGGAATCACTCGAAAGCTAGCCTGCTTTTTACTGATCCCTGACGGCTGACGACTGATCCCTTCTCAGCAAGGAGCATAAGCAAATGTCCGTTCTGGTTGATAAAAACACTCGTCTCATCGTCCAAGGCATCACCGGCAAGGAAGGCACCTTCCACGCCAAGGGCGCTGCCGAATACGGCACCCAGGTCGTCGGCGGCGTCACGCCCGGCAAAGGCGGCACCACCCACGAGGGCTGGCCCGTCTTCAACACCGTCGCCGAGGCCGTCGAAAAAACCGGCGCCAACGCAACTGTCATCTTCGTCCCGCCGCCATTCGCCGCCGACGCCATCCTCGAAGCCGAGGACGCCGGTCTGCCGCTCATCGTCTGCATCACCGAGGGCATTCCCACCCTCGACATGGTCCGCGTCTGGAGCAAGATCAAAACCTCCAGCTCGCGCCTCATCGGCCCCAACTGCCCCGGCGTCATCTCGCCCGGCAAGGCCAAAATCGGCATCATGCCCGCGCGCATCCACAAGGAAGGCACCGTCGGCATCGTCTCCAAATCCGGCACCCTCACCTACGAGGCCGTCCACCAGCTCACCCAGCGCGGCATCGGCCAGTCCACGGCCATCGGCATCGGCGGCGACCCCATCATCGGCACCACCCACATCGACGCCCTCAGGCTGCTCAATGAAGACCCCGACACCGAGGCCATCATCATGATCGGCGAGATCGGCGGCTCCGCCGAAGAGGCAGCCGCAGCCTACGTAAAACAGCACGTAAAGAAGCCCGTCGTCGGCTTCATCGCCGGCCAGACCGCGCCGCCGGGCCGCCGCATGGGCCACGCCGGAGCCATCATCTCCGGCGGCCAGGGCACGGCAGCCGAAAAGATGAAAGCCATGAGCGAGGCCGGCATACACGTCGTCGTCTCCCCGGCCGACATCGGAGCCAAGCTCGCCGAAGTCATCGGCAAAGCCTGACCACAGCTTGATAGCGTATATGTTATTATTGAGCTGAGATGATCAGGGTTCGTGAGTACCTGGACGCTCGTGGTCGTAACAAATACAGGACGTGGTTTGACGGCCTCGATGTTTCAGTCGCAACCAAAGTCACCGTCGCGTTGGAACGTATTGCCGCTGGCAATACGTCCTCGATTGAGCCTGTCGGCCAAGGCGTCTCGGAATACAGGATTGATTTCGGTCCGGGCTACCGGATCTACTTCGGTAAGGACGGCGAACAGCTTGTCATCCTGCTTGGTGGGGGCACGAAGAAACGACAGAATCAGGATATAGAGGATGCCAAAGCAGCCTGGAGCGAGTACAAGCAGCTTAAGAAGGACACTCTGAAGCAGGCGGAGGCAAAAAGCAAGAGAGCGAAACGCAAGTAGGAGGATTGACAATGGCGCTTACACGAGATTTCCGCTGTACGATCCGCGAACGGGCACAGCGCGAACCCGCTTTTCGCCAAAGCCTTCTTCGTGAAGGACTCCAACTCATCAACAGCGGCGACTTTGCTACAGGCCGTGCCGTCCTGCGCAACTACATCAATGCAACGATAGGTTTCAGTGAACTCGCCCGTGAAACAAAGATTCCCTCACCCAGCTTGCAGCGAATGTTTGGGCCAGGTGGGAATCCAAGCGCTCAAAATCTATTTGGTGTCATAGCTGCGCTTCAGCGAAGTGAAGGTGTCAGTATCGAGTTACGGATGCACACCGCTTAAGGCGAAACTCCGAAAGAGTAGAGGATGAATAACTCAGCTACTTATCGAAACAAACTGCCGGAAACTATTCTCTGATTATCTGACAGCTGGCCCTCACCGTTTCCCCCCGCGCCCGCCTCACCAGATGCGACAAGGCTGCGCAATCACCATCGCATCGCCCTGCTTGCACGCGAAGCTCTTCGCAAACTCCGGCATATCCTGCAGAATCGTATTCGTCCTGTACTTATCCGGCGCATGCGGGTCCGTCTGCGCCTGCGTCCGCAGCGCCTCCGGTCGCGTCTCCGAACACCACTGCTGCGCATACGCAATCCAGAACCGCTGCTCCGGCGTATACCCATCCATCTTCGCGGTCATATCCACATGCGCCTCGTCCGCCTTCAGCACCCACGCCATCAGCGCCAGCCTCAGCCCGCCCAGGTCCGCCAGATTCTCACCCAGCGTCAGCTTCCCGTTCAGATGCACGCCCGGCACCACCTCAATCGCGTCATACTGCTTCACCATGCACTCGGCCCGCGCATTGAAGTTCGCCTCGTCGCTCTTCGTCCACCAGTCCTTCAGGTTGCCCGTCGCGTCGAACTGCCGCCCCTCGTCGTCAAATCCATGCGTCAGCTCGTGCCCGATCGTCGATCCCATGTCGCCGTAATTGGCCGCGTCATCCTCCTTGCCGCTGAAAAACGGCGGCTGCAAGTACCCCGCCGGAAAATTCACATTGTTCTCCTGCGGATCGTAGTACGCATTCACCGTCGGCGGCGTCATCTCCCACTCCTTGCGATCCACCGGCTTGCCAATCTTCGCCAGGTCACGCGCCGTCCTGTACTCGCTCACGCGCATCTGGTTCCCCGCCGCGTCGCCCAACACAATCGTCAGCGTCCTGTAGCTTTTCCACTTGTCCGGATACCCGATCTTGTTCATCACCCCGTGCAGCTTCACCATCGCCTGCGCCTTGGTCGCCGCGCTCATCCAGTCCACGCTCTCAATATCCCGCCCCATCGCCTGCTCAATCGCCTCGGTCAGCTTCAGCGTCCTCCGCTTGTCGGCTGGCGGAAAATACCGCGCCACATACACCTCGCCCAGCGCGTCGCCCATCTCCCGGTCCACGCGGCTCACGCACGTCTTCCACCTGTCCTGCTGCTTCTCCGCGCCACCCAGCACATGCGCATAGAAGTGCCAGTTCTCCTGGTCAAAACTCTCCGGCAGACTCGTCCCCGCAAACGCATGTAACAGGTGCCACCGCAGATACGCCCGCTGCGTCTCCATCGGCGTCGTGGCCATCAGCTCATTCAGCGCCGCAAAAAACTTCGGCTGCGCCACATTGATCTTTCCCGCAATCGGCGCGCCCGCCGCGCCCGTCGCCGTCCGGTCATAGGTCTTCCAATACCCGCCCAGCGAAAAATGCGTCATCTCCGCCGTCAGCGCCGCCACGTCGCTCGGATGATTCTCCGCCTGCGGATCGCGCTCCTCCACCGCCGAGAGCGATGCCTCGGCCAGCTTCGTCTCAAAATCCATCACGCGCGCCGCATCCGCCGCCGCCTTGTCCGCAGGCTCGCCCGCCAGCGCAAGCATCTTTGCAATGTGCGCCACATACTCCCGTCGAATCTGGGCCGACTTCGCATCCGTCCGCGTATAGAACCCGCGCTCCGGCAATCCCTTCCCGCCCGCGTCAAAGTACCCGATCTCCCGGCTCGCATCCGCATAATCCGGACTCGATCCCATGTCGAAATACACGCGCACGCCCATCCACTGCAACTCGCCCACCAACCCCGGCAGCTCGCCCGGCTCGCGCAGCGCGTCAATCTTCCGCAGCATCGGCTCCAGCGGCGCAATCCCCTTCGCGTCCAGCGCCTTCACGTCCATGCAGCTCGCATACTCGTCGCCAATCTTCTGCTCGTTCGGCGTGCGATTCGCACCCGTCTCCGCCTGCTCCAGAATCCCCCGCAGATGCAGCAGGTTCAGGTCATACAGCTCGCTGAACCGCCCATAATACGACCGATCCGCCGGCAGCGGATGCTCCTTCATCCAGTTCCCGCACGAGTACTGAAAGAAATCCTGGCAGGGATTCACCGTCCGGTCGATCAGCGTCGGATCAAAGACCCGCAGCGTCGATCCAGAACTGGTCGAACCAGGATTCGTCGAGCCAGAATTCGTCGAACCGGCACCCGTCTCACCCGTTTGCGCCATGCCCGTGGCGGCCAATCCAGCGGCAACAACCGTAGTCAGCAAAGAGACAGCAATCCGCTTCCCAAACATGCCTCCCACTCTACCAGACACGCGACGAAACCCAACCAACCGGCCCGAATCTCCCGCGCTCCGTCACCCTCCACGACCGCCACTTGGCAAAGTCTCCGCCCATGGGGTATTCTTGCTCCCCTGTGAGGACAGCACTTCCATGATGAATCGATTTTCTTCTAGAGTTTCTCAGTCCGGATGCCTTCTGCTCGTCGCCGCCGCAGCCGCGCATGCCGCCCAGCCCGCACCCGCCGCGGTCAAGCCCGCACCCTCCGCCGCTCCCATCCGGATGACCGTCGTCAAAGACGACTACCTCGCCACGCGCGGCTTCAACGTCATGCTCTATGACAGCACCTACAACCCCGTCTTCGTTGACCAGAAAAACGCCGCCCTGGAGATGATCCTCCACGACCAGCGCATCGCCACCAACGGCGACGTCCGCCTCGTCCCCACGCCCGAGCAGTGGGATCTCGTCGCCACGCTGCTCAGCCGCCACGCCGACCCGGCAAAGAACCGCATCTCCGCCAACCTCGCCTTCCCCACCTTCGGCCTCAGCTACACCGTCCACGTCACCGCCGAGCCGGGCGGCGTCCGCGTCAGCGTCAACCTCGACCAGCCGCTTCCGGCCAGTCTCGTCGGCCGCGCCGGCTTCAACCTCGAATTCCTCCCGTCCATTTACATGGGCAAGGCCTACCTCGTCGACGGCACCCACGCCGGCATCTTCCCGCGCACGCCCAACGATCCCATGGTCAAGATGCCGCCGCTCGCCAACGAGCCAAAGAAGGCCTACTACCTCGAAGACTGGGACAAGGCCAAGGGATACATGCAGCCGCTTCCCTTCGCACAGGGCCGCGCCATCACCCTCGGCGTCGATGACCCACTCGCCCGCGTCAGCGTCACCTCCACCACCGCCGACCTCATGCTCTTCGACGGACGCGACCGCGCGCCCAACGGCTGGTTCGTCCTCCGCTCGCTCATCCCCGCCGGCAAAACCACCGACGCCATCGTCTGGCACATCCACCCCCACGTCATCCCCGACTGGACGCGACCGCCCATGATCGCCCACAGCCAGGTCGGCTACGCACCCGAATTCTCCAAAGTCGCCGTCATCGAAATGGACCCCCACTACACCGCGCCGCCAACCGCCACCGTCCTGCGCCTCGCCCCGGACGGCTCCTACAAACCCGTCTTCACCGGCCCCGTCACGCCCGCCCAGCCCTGGCTTCGCTACGTCTACTCGAAATTCGATTTCACCTCCGTCCGCCAGCCCGGCCTCTATGAGATCGCCTACGGCAACCAGCGCACCGCTCCATTCCCCATCGCCCCCGATGTCTACGCCCACATCTGGCAGGACAGCCTCGACCACCACCTCGCCGAACAGATGGACCACGTCTCCGTCCGCGAGGGCTACCGCATGTGGCACGGAGCCTCTCACCTCGACGACGGCATCATGGCTCCCGTCGTCGGCCTCCAGTTCGACGGCTGGTATCAGGACGCCGCCACCGACGGCAAATACAAAGGCGGCGACCACATCCCCGGCATGAACGTCGGCGGATGGTACGACGCCGGCGACTTCGACCTCGAAGAACCCGCCCAGCTCAGCGTCATCCAGAACCTCGCCCTCGCCTACCGCGAATTCCACCTCAACTACGACGAACTCACCGTCGATGAACCGGCCCGCTCCGTCGAAATGCACCGGCCCGACGGAGTTCCCGACGTTGTCGAACAGGTCGAGCACGGCTCCATGCTCATCCTCGCCCAGTTCCACAACATCGGCCACGCCATCCGCGGCACCCACGAGCCGGACCTCCGCCAATACACCCAGATCGGCGACGGTGCCTCCAAAACCGACGGACGCATCTACGATCCGAAGCTCGGCCCCAACGAAGTCAAAGGCGACTACTCCGGCAAGCCCGACGACCGCTGGATCTTCACCACCGACTCGCCCTACTTCCAGTGGAGCGCCATCGCCGCGCTCGCCGCCGCCTCTGACGTGCTCCGGGGCTGGAACGACCCCATGGCCAGGGACTGCCTCCAGACCGCCATCAAAGCCTGGAACGACGAACTCGCCCACCCCACCCCGGACGGCTTCGCCGGCATGCGCTCCAGCGCAGGCATCCTCGCCGCCTCGCAGGGCGCGACCACCGGCGCAACAACCAGCACGACCACCAGCACGGCCCACACCGCGCACGCAGGCGGCTCGCCATCCGCCGCGCCGCGTCCCGCCGCGCGACCCCGCACCGGGCCGTTTGGCTTCGATCCGCGCGCCTTCACCGTCGGCCTCCAATGGAACGCCGCGCTTGAGCTGACCATCGCCACCCACGGTGCCGAACCCTACCGCTCGCGCCTCGCCGCGCTCTTCCCCCAGGTCATCACCCCGTCGCAGATGGGCATGCGTGGCTGGACCGCCGTCCGCGCCCTGCCCTACCTCGACCCGAGTGCAAAAGACCAGCTCCGCCAGGCCGTCAAAACCTACATGGCCACCGAAACCAAACGCCTCGACGCCACCCCATTCGGCGTCCCGCCCAGCCTCGGCAGCTGGGGCGGCTCCGGCGCGGTCGAGGACATGGCCATCCGCATGTACTTCCTACACAAGGCATTCCCCGACCTCGTCGGACCCCAGTACACCCTGCGCGCCGTCAACTACATCCTCGGCACCCACCCCGTCTCCAGCACCTCCTACGTCGCCGGCGTCGGCACCGTCTCCAAAACCAAAACCTACAGCAACAATCGCGGCGACAACTCCTACATCCCAGGAGCCGTCATCCCCGGCTACGTCGTCCTCAAACCCGACTTCCCGGAGTGCATCGACGACTTCGGCTTCCTCTGGTTTGAAGACGAAGCCGTCGTCGCCGGCTCGGCAAGCTGGGTCGTCGCCGGCAACGCCGCCGAAGCCATCGCCCGCGAAGCCCAGTCATCGCAGCCGCAGGGCCAGTAACAACCGCGACAAACCAAACCAGCATCAACGAAACCAGAAATTGCGCCGCCGACCCGTCGAACACCGACACCCGGCGGCGCAATCCTTTTTTGTCATTCCCGCAGGGAATCTGCTTTTCAGTCGTCAGGGGTCAGGGGTCAGTCGTCAGCAAAAGCGGGTGCCCCATCGAAGCTCCGCTTGGGTGGGTAAAACAGCGTCGTCCTCAGCCCATCCCACCCGCGACCAACGGAAGCGGTAACAAAGGGCGGGCGCGCAAAGCGCGCGTCCGCTGCATGCAATGCCCCGCAGGGAATCTGCTTCTGCCTTTGCCCTTGCCGTTGTTCTTGTGGTTGTCATTCCCGAAGGAAATCTGTTTTGGCTTTTGCCCTTGCCGTTGTTCTTTTGGTTGTCATTCCCGAAGGGAATCTGCTTTGGCTTTTTGCTTCACCCGCAGCCACAGCCAGCCCGCGACCAGCGGAAGCGGTAACAACCGTCCGTGGCGCGCAAAGCGCGCGGCTGCTGCATGCAATGCCGACCAGCGGAAGCGGCCACAACCGTCCGTGGCGCGCAGAGCGCGCGGCTGCTGCATGCAATGCCGACCAACGGAAGCGGCCACAACCGTCCGTAGCGCGCAAAGCGCGCGTCCGCTGCATGCAATGCCCTTCGCTCACTCTGATACAGTGGTCAACGCACCACAATCCGCCGCATCCGGCGCAGCTTTTCATCCCGCAACCAGGCGCGCGCCAGCCTTCGGCTCACCGAACAGGACAAACACCGCGATGCCATCCAGATTCTTCTCCAAGCCAATCCCCTGCTCCATCGCCCTCGCCGCAATCACCCTCGCCGCAGCGGCCACCGGCGCGCGCGCCCAGACCCATGCGCCCGCCGCCACGCGCAACGCGCCCAGCCTGCTCACAGCCACGCCGGAAAGCGTCGGCTTCAGCTCCGCCCGCCTCGAACCGCTTCACGCGCTCATGCAGCAGGCCGTGGACAAGAAAGAAGTCGCCGGCGTGGTCACGCTCCTCGCCCGCCACGGAAAGATCGTCGACTTCCGCGCCTACGGCGACCGCGACCTTGCCACCGCCGCGCCCATGACCAGGGACACCATCTTCCGCGACTACTCCATGACCAAGCCCGTCACCGGCGTCGCAATGATGATCCTCTTCGAGCAGGGCAAGTGGCTGCCCAACGACCCCATCGCAAAGTACATCCCGGAGTTCGCCCACCTCAAGGTCTACAACGGCACCGACGCCAGCGGAAACATGATCCTCGTCGATCCCGTCCATCCGCCCACCATGGCCGAGCTGATGTCCCACACCGCCGGCTTCACCTACGGCTTCTTCGGCAACACCCCCGTCGACAAAATGGTCGTCAAGGCCGACGTCTTCGGCGCGGCCAATCTCCAGGGCATGATCGACCGCCTGGCAAAGCTCCCTCTGCTCTATCAGCCCGGCACCGAGTGGAATTACTCGCTCTCCATGGACATCGAGGGTTACATCGTCGAGAAGCTCAGCGGCCAGTCGCTGCCCGACTTCATCCGCGACCACATCTACCAGCCGCTCGGAATGCCGGACTCCGGCTTCTGGGTTCCCGCCAGCAAACAGAGCCGCTTCGCCACGCTCTACTGGTGGGATTCCGACACCCAGAGCGTCACCGCGCAGCCCCACGGCTTCGTCAGCCCCCACCCTTACGATGCACCGCCAGCCGTTCCCTCCGGCGGCGGCGGCATGGTCTCCACCACCGCTGACTATTACCGCTTTGCTCAGATGCTGGCCAACGGCGGCACGCTCGACGGCCACCGCATCCTCTCGCCGGCTTCCGTCCGCCTCATGACCTCCAACCACCTCGCGCCCAGCCTGCTCACCGGCAAATTCGGCATCGGCCTGCAACAGATGCGTCCCGGCTTCGGCTACGGCTACAACTGCGCCGTCGAGTTCAATCCGCAACTGGCCAACCTGCCCGACGGCAAGGGCACGTTCCTCTGGGACGGCGCGGCAGGCACCTGGTTCTGGGTCGATCCCGCCAACGACATCGTCTTCGTCGGCATGATCCAGCGCATGAACGGCGGCCAGCCAAACCTCCAGTACCTCAGCCGCTCCATCGTCTACGGCGCACTCGTCCAGCCGTCGAAATAGGCCGTCAAATCAGGCCGCTGAAATAACCCTCCGCAGAGCCGTCAGCCGTCAGTCGTCAGCCGTCAGCCGTCAGTCGTCAGTAAAGCGCTTGCCTTTGCTCTTGCCCTTGCCTTTGCCTTTTTGTTGTCATTCCCGAAGGGAATCTGCTTTTCAGTCGTCAGGGGTCAGTCGTCAGCAAAACCGGGTGCCCCATCCAAGCTTCCGCTTGGGTGGGAAAAACAGATGCCAGCGCCATCACTCCTGTTGCTTTTGCCGTTGCCCTTGCCTTTGCCTTTTTGTTGTCATTCCCGCAGGGAATCTGCTTTTCAGTCGTCAGGGGTCAGTCGTCAGCAAAGCCGGGTGCCCCATCCAAGCTTCCGCTTGGGTGGGAAAAACAGATGCCAGCGCCATCACTCCTGTTGCTTTTGCCGTTGCCCTTGCCTTTGCATTTTTGTTGTCATTCCCGAAGGGAATCTGCTTCTGCCTTTGTTCCTGCTTTCCCGTCGTCCTCAGCCAATTCCACCTGCGCCCAACGGAAGCGGTAGCAACCGTCCGTGGCGCGCAAAGCGCGCGGCTGCTGCATGCAATGCTGGCATGCAATTATTCCTCTTTGTGCCATACTGTCAACGCGGGAAAAAAGTGCGGCACACCCATTACTCATTCAGCAACATTTCGCCAGATTTTTGTTGGCAACAAAATAAATACCACCCCCCTCCCCCCGTAACCACGTTAATAGCAAAATGATAAACAGCCAAAATTCGACTTAAACAATAGCTTTCAAATGATTTACCACCATTTATCCCGTTTCTCCCGAAAACAGAAGGCAGGAGCCGTCCGACGCAAAAACGCCCGATTCCGGGCGAATCAGGCGCTTTCCGATCTCAAATCTGTAGCTGGAATTCAGCTTGCCGGAGCGACCGCCGTCGCGCGGCCCTCGCGGCGAACCGGGCGCGGCAGCAGCTTCGGCAGCGCCGGTCGCATCGCGCGCACCTTCGGCGTTTCGACCAGCGATTTGCGCGCCCGCGTCATCTCCGGCAGGCAGGCCAGAGCAACCACGGCCTCGCGCACCGGCGGAATCGGCTGCACCGGCGCAACACCGTCCGGAGCTTCCAGGGCTTCCACTCGATAAACGCCCTCGAAGACATCGTTCAGCCGAACCACCTGATCCGCGCTCAATTTTCCGGAGTGAACCTTTGCCCGCAGCCAACTGCTCAGCCGCGCGTCGCTCAGCGTAAACTCCAGCGGTCGCGGATGCTCCGGCAGCGCGCAAAGAATGCGCAGCGCGTCCAGATCCAACTCGATATGCGTCCAGCTATCCGGCACTGTCCAGCCGTCGGGCTGCGTCAGCGCGCATTGCAACAGGTAGTGTCCGTTCGGTGTCCGTACGATTTGTGCCTGCATGGAGCCTCTCCTCTGTTGATCGGCGGCAGACAAGCTTCCATGAGCCATTCCTAAAGAATTCCTGGCGGAATTCTCCTGGAATCCATCCGAGAATCGCCTGAACCGCGACCGAGTTGCTCTATCCATTTGGACGCGGCACAACCGGAAAGGGATGTATGAAAATTAGGGTAATCAGGCAGTTGCGGCTGCAACACGTCTCAAAACATGCGCATGTCGCCTTCCGGCAGCGGCGCGTCGCGCAGCAGCCCCAGCTCGCCCGCCAGACGCTCCAGCTTCACCTGCGTCGACTTCATCGGCTCCACCAGCGGCAGCCTCACCGTCGCCGAACAGCGTCCCATCAGGCTGAGAATCGTCTTCACCGGGCCGGGATTCGTCTCCCAGAAATTCGCCTCAAACAGCCGCGAGTACTTCCGGTCAATCTCGCGCGCCGCGTCCCAGTCGCCCCGCAAGGCCGCCCGCACCAGCCGCGTCATCTCCGTCGGAATCAGGTTCGACGCCACGCTGGCCACGCCATGCGCGCCGGCTCCAATCGCCGCCAGCGCCAGATTGTCATCGCCCACAAAGATGCGCACCCGCTGCGGCAGCGAGTGGACCAGCGCCGAAATCTGCGTCAGCCGTCCGCTCGCCTCCTTGATCGCTTCGATATTCGCCGCCGCTTCCACCAGCCGCAGCACCGTCTCCGGCTCCAGGTTCACCGCCGTCCGTCCCGGCACGTTATAGAGCGCCACAGGCATCGGAGCCACCTGCGCGGCCAGCGCCTCAAAGTGGCGAAACAGTCCCTCCTGTGTCGGACGATTGTAGTAGGGCGTCGCCGAGAGCACCGCGTCCAGCCCGCGTATCCGCGCCAGCTTCTCCGCCCGTCGCAGCAGCGTTCGCGTCGCGTTATGCGTGCAACCGGCCCACACCGGCACGCGCCCGGCGGCCACTTCGACCACCATGCGCACCACATCCAGCCATTCTTCCTCATCCAGCGTGGCCGCCTCACCCGTCGTGCCACAGACCATCAGGAAGTCGATGCCGGAGTCAATCTGCCAGTTCACCAGCGCGTAGAGAGCATTCTGATCGACACGGCCATCCGCCTTGAAGGGCGTAACAATGGCCGTGCCGCAACCTGTCGTTTCCATCACCATGCAGTGTACAACGCCCGACCCACGCTACTTCGACGGCTGGTCGTAGTAGCCCACCCGTGTGTATGTCTTCGTGTCCGGCTTGTCCACCTTCACCACCGTGCTGTGGAATACATTCGGTTTCTCCGCTGTCGGCATCGGAAAATTGAACTCGTACCAGGAACTGGTCGTGTCCATCAGTTGAGCCACGGAACGCGAGATGTCGTTGTCGGCTTCCACCACCTTGCCGCCGCTCTGCACCGCCAGCACCTGCAGGCCCAGATCGCCCAGATACACATCGCTCAGCTTGCTCACGCCCTTGGTGAACTCCTGGTAGTAGTAGTCGCTCAGCAGCGACGAGTTCAGCCCGCGCGGGTTCACGTCATCCATCGTCACACGCGCATAGCGCATATACGTCGACTCGGCTACAATCTGCTTGAAGACCTCATTCTCCTGTGTTCCGTCCAGTTCCGTGCGCACGCCGGACATCAGCGGCCAGCCCGGCGAAACCCAGATCAGAACCTTGCGTCCCGGCAGTCCCGAACAATAGCTGATCATCTGATCCAGCGCCTTGAACGAAGTCGAGTACCGCTCATCGTTGCCCCAGTAGCCGGTGTTCCGCGTGATGAAGCGCAGCCCGGTCGAAATCTTTTCCAGCGCAAGCTCCAGCTGTCCCGCATCCTGCGTGAAACCCTTCTGAATCTCCGCTCCCTTGTCCGTCACATACGCCAGCGAGGTCGGATTCGGCAGCTTCAGCCCCGGCTTTTTCAGATATTTTTCCAGTTGCTGCTGCTCATAGGAGACGGTCTGGAAGGTCGAGTTCACCGCATCCATGACGATGATCACTTCCAGCTTGCCCTGGCCCGGACCCACGGCTTTAAAGGTAAGCCCATCCGGTGCCGCGTTGTTGTCCAGCACGGTGAAGTCCGACTGCGCCAGGCCAGTCACGGGCGTGCCATCCTTGGCATCCACATCCACATCCAGATGCATCTCGCGCCCGGCCTGAGCCGCCGGGGTGGTCGTCGCCTTGGGCAGCGTGGGTGAGTGCATGTTCTGGGCAAGAGCCAGGGAGGCAAACGGCAGAAGGCCGCAGGCGAGAATTCGGATTGCTGTACGCATAAAGCTCCTTGTACGTTGCGAGTTTGCGTGACACCGATTGGGGTGCGTCGCTTGCAGACACTGGGCGCTGGCCCCGTCTGCCGCTGGAGAACCAGCGATGCCTGGACTACTGGCAATGCAAGGATAGATGCGAGATTCGGGAAAGGATATGTATGGCGAAAAAGAAAAGTTTTCAGCAGGCTGAAAATACAGCCCAAAGCGCGGCACAAAACACGATCCGAAGCGCTGCCGGAAGCATGGTCAGGAGAGCGTGTTTCCGCTCACAGATAGCCCGCCAGCACCTGTTCGGCCACCTCGCGGAAATCCCACACTCCGCTTTTGCCCGCCACCCACTCCGCCGCCAACACCGCGCCCAGCGCGAATCCCCGCCGGTCCCCGGCCTCATGCCGCAGCTCGATCCGGTCCGACTCCCCGGCTGCCATCACCACATGCAGCCCGCTGTGGTCGCCGTCGCGATGCGCCTCAATCGGAATCTCCGCGCCCGGATGCGCCGACTGCAGAATCTCGCGCAGCGTCAGCGCCGTACCCGAGGGCGAATCGAGCTTGGTCGCGTGATGCGTCTCCGAGATGGAAAAGCTGTAATCCCGCAGCCGCGCCAACTGCCCCGCAAGCTGGAAAAACTTCTGCACACCGATGGAAAAATTGCTGCCATAAAGCAGCGCGCCGCCCTTGCGAATCGCCAGCGACTTCATATCCGGCAACCGATCGTACCAACCCGTCGTGCCCACCACCACGTGCGCGCCCAGCGCCAGGCAGGCGCGCAGATTCTCCACCGCCGACTCGGCGTTGGTAAAGTCCACGATGACATCCATCTGGGAGATCGTCGGTGCCGTCAGCGCGCCAGCGCCCGCGTTTTCCTTCCAGTCCAGCACGCGCACCGAGTGGCCGCGCTCGCGCGCCACCTGCGCCACCAGACTTCCAGTTTTTCCCTTGCCCAGCACCAGCATCAGCATTGGAAACCTCCGGGATTCTCTTCGCCTGTCCGCCCGATCTCCGCCGCTATCGCGCCCGTTCGCTCACTGCGCCACAGCCCGCGCTTCCACGTCAAAGACGGCGGGATCCGGATTCTGGAAAAAGTAGCTGTGCAGCGACCGCACCGCCTCCTCCACATCCGACTCCTCAATCATAAAGCTCATATTAATCTCGCTCGCGCCCTGCGAGATCATCCGCACGTTCACATGCCGCATCGCGGCAAAGACCTGGGCCGCAATCCCGTTCTGCCCACGAATATCCTCGCCCACCATGCAGATCAGCGCCTTCTGACCCTCGTATTTCACGTCGGCAATCTGGCTCAGGTCATCGGCAATCGCCGGCAGCTTGTCGGTCGCGTCCACCGTCAGCGAGACGCTCACCTCGCTGGTCGAAACCATGTCCACCGGACACTTGTGCTTGTCGAAGATATCGAAGATCGCCTTCAGATACCCATGCGTCATCAGCATCCGGCTCGCCACCACGTCAATGATCGTAAGCTTCTTCTTCACCGCGATGCACTTGAACGGGCTGTCGCAATGCGGCGCAACGGCAATGATCCTCGTGCCCTCATTCTGCGGATTGCGCGAGTTCAGCACCAGCACGGGAATGTTCCGGCGCACCGCCGGCAGGATTGTCGCCGGATGCAGCACCTTCGCGCCAAAGTAGGCCAGCTCAGCGGCTTCCTCGAAACTGATCACCTTCACCCGCAGCGCATCCGGACAAATGCGCGGATCGGTCGTCATAATTCCGTTCACGTCGGTCCAGATTTCAATGGCTTCGGCGTGCATCGCCCCACCCACCAGCGCTCCCGTGAAATCCGATCCGCCCCGACCAAGAGTCGTCGTAATCCCAGCCTCGTTGCTGCCGATGAAACCACCCATCACCGGCACCTTGCCCGCATCCACCAGCGGCTGCACCACGTCCGCGCAGCGCGCCTCGATCAGCGCATCCTGCGGAACGGCCTTCTGATACTGCGAGTCCGTGAGGATCACCTGCCGCGCGTCCACATGCGCGCCGTTCAGCCCGCGCTCTGCAAAGACGCGCGCAATCATCGCGCTCGACAGCCGCTCGCCATAACTGACAATCAGATCAGAGATGCGCGGCGTCAGCTCCAGAATCGCAGCCAGCCCGCGCAGCACCTCGTCCAGCGCGTCAAATTCACTCTCAATCCAGGTCTGCAACTCGCCCAGCGCGCCAGCCTCCTTCAGCAGCGCCGCAGCCGTGTCGCGATGGCGGCTGCGCAGCCGCGAGCTGATCGCCAGCGCTCCCGTCCTGTCTCCGCGACTGGCCGCAGCGGCGGCCGTCAGCAACTGGTCCGTGACCTTCGACATCGCGCTCACCACCACCACCGGGCGCTTGCCCGCCGCCACGCGACCACTCACGATCCCGGCGGTGCGGACAATCGCCGCCGCGTCCTCCACCGAAGTGCCACCGAATTTCATCACCACCAGGCTCATACAGGCATCATCCTTGAAGCGGCAGAAACATTGAAACAATGCGGCAGAGAATTTGACTGCCTGACCCGGATCGCTCTGCCAAACTCGCTCTTCGCGGCCTCACCGGGCAGCCAGCGCGGCAGCTTCCAGCTTGCCCAGCCGATACAGCAGCTCTCCGTTCAGGATAGCCGCGCCCGCCGCTCCGCGAATCGTATTGTGCGAGAGCACGGTAAACTTCCAGTCCAGCAGGCCGCACGGCCGCAGCCGACCCACCGACGCCGCCATGCCGCCGCCGCGATTGCGATCCAGCCTCGGCTGCGGACGATCCTCCGCCTCCAGCCACTCCACCGGCTGCGCTGGAGCCATCGGCAGATGCTGCCCGGCCAGCGGACGAAACTCCGCCCACGCCGCCAGCATCTCCTCGCGCGTCGCCCTGCGCCGCAGCTTGATCGACACGCTCTCCGTATGGCCATCCTCGACCGCGACGCGATTGCAGTGCGCGCTCATCCGCGCCGCCAGCGGCGCGATCGCATCGCCCTCCAACCGGCCCAGCAGCTTCAGCGTCTCCTCTTCCATCTTCTGCTCTTCGTTCTTGATATACGGCACGACGTTGCCCAGAATATCCATCGACGCCACGCCCGGATAGCCCGCTCCGGAGACGGCCTGCATCGTCGAAACAAAAATCTGCTCAATGCCAAATCGTTCCTCAATGGGCTTCAGCGCAAGCACCAGTCCGATGGCCGAGCAGTTCGGATTCGTCACAATATAGCCGCCTGACGCGCGCCGCCAGCTCTGCCCTTCGATCAGGTGCAGATGATCCGCGTTCACCTCCGGAATCACCAGCGGCACGCTCGGCGCCATGCGAAAGGCGCTTGAGTTTGAGACCACCGCGCAACCCGCCGCCGCAAATCTAGGCTCCATCTCGCGCGCAATCTCCGCGTCCAGCGCGGCAAAGATCACGCGCGGCGCATGGTCCGGCTCTGCTGGTGACAGAACCATCGAGGCGACGCGCTTCGGGCACGGCGTATCCAGCCGCCACTTCGCGGCCTCGGCATACGTCTTGCCGCTCGATCGGTCGCTGGCCGCGATCCACGTAATGCGAAACCACGGATGGCCTTCCAGAAGTTGGATAAAGCGCTGACCAACCATTCCGGTCGCGCCCAGGATGCCGACAGAGACCGGCTGATCAGGATTTGGCTGGTTCAGGTCGGAGACGGTGGAAAATGAATGTAAGTTATTCATGGGAACACTTCAGTGTACAGGAGAGTGCTCAGCGCGAAAACCGCTGCCAGCGGATTTTCTCCTGTAATGACGGGCTTTTGCGCTCATTGGATCCGCGCTGCACCAGCCGCACCAGAGCGGGAATCGCTCCGGATTCAAGACCCAGGGTCAGGATTTCTGAGGTCGTCCCCGGCGCTCGCGCGTCACCAGAAGCTGCTCCAGTTCTTCCTTGAACTCATGCACGTCCTTGAAGTCGCGATAGACGCTGGCGAAGCGAATATAAGCCACAGTGTCGAGCGTGCGCAGTTCCTTCATAATCAGCTCGCCAATCTCCCGCGTGCTGCGCTCCCGCTCCGGCGCTTCCATCAGGAAGCTCTCCGTCGCATCCACAATCGCCTCCAGCTGCGTCGACGAGACGGGCCGCTTCTCGCAGGCTCTCAACAGGCCGCTCTGCACCTTGTGCCGCTCGAACTTCTCGCGGCGACCGTCCTTTTTCACCACCATGTGCGGAATCTCGTCGATCCGCTCATAGGTTGTGAAGCGCCGCAGACATTTCTCGCACTCGCGCCGCCTGCGAATCGAATCCGCATCCTTGCTCTCGCGGCTGTCCACGACGCGATCCTGGGCAAATCCACAATACGGGCATTTCATTGCCTCTCATTGTAGTCGCACGGTGCCGCGATGCGGCAGTGGTTAGTCGTCGGCAATCCGAGCTTCAGTCCGTGAAGCTCAATACTGCGCAGCATCCGTCACTGGTTCGGGTTGAGCCTCGGCTTCGCCCGCGTGCGTGCTCTCGTCGGCAATTTGTCTCAGGCTGATATGCTCCACCTGCGCCCACACCAGTCCCACCGGCAGAATGCTCAGGAACGTGACCGCCAGCAGCGTTGCCGCGCAGGCCGTGGCCGACTCGGGGTCCGCTCCGAAGAAGCGAATCAGCACGCCCGCCACAATGCCAATCTGGGTGAACCAGCCGACGACGGGAAGCTGCACCGCGCTGGCCACCCCGCTCGACGCCATCAGCACCATCCCCTGCGCCAGCGTCAGCCCATGCAGCGGCGGATCGCCAAAGGCGCGCGTGCTCAGAATGTAGGCCGCCGCAATCAGCATCCACATGGCAACGGAAAGCGCCAGCGCGCCCAGAAAATCCGTGAACGACCGCAGCGTATTCAGTCCCTCGCGAAAGCTGCGAATCTTGTCCGCCACCGCATGCGCCATCGAGTGGGAAACTACGCCGAGCGCGGACTGAAAAAACTCCGCCACAAGTCCGCCAGCCACGCGCACCAGCACCAGAAAGACCGCTCCTGCCACCGTTGCAGCCATGCTCCACTCGCCCACCCGGCGGAATATCTCCGGATGCGGCAGGCTCGCGCCGCCCAAGAGAATCGCCACGGAAAACAGCAGCGCCATCGTGCCCAGATCAAACAGCCGCTCGACGACATAAACAGCAAGCTGCGAGCTGATCGGCAGCCCTGCCTTGCGCGCCGCCAGCCACGGCCGCGTCAGGTCCGCCAGCCGACCAATCAACGCAACGCCCGTGTATCCCATCACCTGCGCACCCAGCAGCGCCAGCGGAGCCACCCGCTTGTTCGCGCGCAGCAGCAGCGCCCAACGCAGCGCCCGCAACACAAATCCCAGATAGATGCAGCCCACGCCAATCAGCGCCAGCTTCCAGTCCGCGCGCAGAAAATCCTGCCCGAAGAGGCGAAAGTCGAACGGATGCTCATGCTGCGCATACACGCCCAACCCAACCAGCACGAGCAGGACAACGAGGCCGAAAAAAAGTCGCTTGCGTTTCAATCCCGCTCCTGATTTACTGTCCGCTGCCCAGCGCCGCGCGGCTGTCCGCCAGTCGCTCGCGGCGCTCTCTCACACGCTGGTTGAAGAGATGAATCACGCGCGCCACATACAGCCGCGTCTCGCGATACGGCGGCATGCCGTGCCAGCGATCCACCGCCGCCGGGCCGGCGTTGTATGCCGCCAGCGCCAGCGCCAGCGCCAGATTCTCATGGTAGCGCTCCAGCAGCCAGTCCAGATACGCCGCGCCGCCGTGCACATTCTCCTCCGGCGCAAACGCGTTCGCAACGCCCAGCGACTGCGCCGTCCCCGGCATCAACTGCATCAGCCCTTCGGCTCCGGCACGGCTCACAGCGCCCGGATGATTCGCGCTCTCGGCCTCCACAATGCTTGCCAGCAGGTCTATGTCCAAATCATGCTCGCGCCCAGCCGCAGCCAGCATCGGCTGCAACTGCCGCCGGTCGAGCGCCGATTGCCGCGACCCGGCCTGCGGCATCGCCTGCCGCGCTCCGTTCTGCGGCAACGCCTCAGCACTTGCCCTCGGCTGCTCCGGCAACCGCTCAAAACGAACCACCGAAGCGGGCGCGATCTCAATAAAATTCTCGCTGCCCGCGTCAGCATAAAGCCGGATCGTCCCATCGACCAGCGCGTGATGGTCGCAGCGCATCGAAAACCCGTTCGCCAGCTCCACACGCTCCGCCGCACGCGCCGCAGAACCCGCCACGAGCGCGCAGGCACACAGCGCCACCAATCTCCAATTTCCGAATTGAAGGGAAGATCGCTCCACAGCAAATTCCTTGTGAAACTCTACCAGAGTCAGCGCGCCGCCGCCGCCACACTCGCCACAGCCAACTCCAGCATCACGGCCACGCCGTCGTCCGTATTGCGCGGCGCCACGCGCCAGCCGCGCTCCGCAGCCAACTCCCTCAGTTCGCCCTCCGCATTGCCCATCAGCACGCCCACGCCCGCCCAATCCAGCATCGACTCATCATTCCAGTTGTCGCCAATCGCCATCGCCTCCTCGCGCGCAATCCCCAGCCGCGCCGCAATCCGCTCCAGCGCCGAACGCTTGCTCACCCCCGGCGGCAGCAGGTCCAGAATCGACAGATCGTGCCCCGGATACGCTGTGCGAATCACCTCCACGCGCTCGGCCAGCGGTGACTCCGCAATCCGCCGCGCCGCCTCGGCCATCTCCCGCAGCGTGCCCGCCGCCATGCCCTGAATCAGCTCCACCTCGTCGCCCAGCGCCGACTCAATTGGCTCCACCGCGCGAATCGACCCGCGATTCGCCTCCACCCACTTCGCCAGTCGTCCGCGCGCAATCGCCATGTCTTCAACCACAAGGTCCGGCGGCTCCGCCCGGTCCAGCGTAAACACCGTCATCCCCGCGCCGCGCAGCAGCGTCGCCAGCCCGCGCGCCAGTTCTGCCGGCAAATGGCGAAAATCCATCCTGTCTCCGCGAAACGTCCGCGTCACCGCTCCATTCGAAGTCACCAGCAGCGTCTCCGGATCAAGGCCAACGCCCTCCAGCAGCGGCGCCGTAAACGCCTGCCTGCGCCCCGTCGCAATCACAATCTGAATCCCGGCCTGCTGCGCCGCGCGCAACGCCTCGCGATTGCGTCGGCTCACCACCGTGCTGAAATCCGGCAGCAGCGTGCCGTCCATATCAATCGCGACCAGACGCACTGGCCGCGTCAGCGGCTCCTGCGCCACGCGCGTCCCGCCATTCCCAGAAAATTCCGCCATGCTCCCAGTCTACCGGCCCAGTCTGTCGGCCCCCGGTCTGCCAGCTTGGCATCGCTGGCTCGGATGGCGCTATCCTGAGGCTATGACGAAGACCTGCCAGCAGTGCCACGCGCGTCTCAGCCCGGAAGCCAGCAAAGCAGCACCCGCCTGCCCGGCCTGCGGCGGCTCACTCGTCGCCGACCCCGCTGCACCAACCGCGCCGCCCACACAGAAAGCACAGAACGATTCCAGCAGCCACCCCGCCCAGCCAGAGACCATCGACCATCGCGGCATCCTCCTGCCCCCACGCCACGCCGTCGGCGGCATCATCACCCCCTGGTAAGCCTGCGTCGCAGCCACAGTCGACTATCGTGGCACCCTTCGTTGACACTTCTTCTTGAAAATACGGACTCTCATTCTAAAGCAATTAAGTCCTGCGCCAATGCATCTTGTATCGTTCCAGCGAGAAGAGATACAACACACAAGCTTGTGCCCGGATTTGCTTTGGTTAATAATCGACTGGCGTTGACAAAGGAGATATGGAATGTCGAGATTGATTGATGAAACCCCGGATGCCAAATCGTGGGTTGAACAAACTTTGTCCGTCGCAACCAAAACTAGAAACCTCGGCCGACTTGGCTCTGGCGTTATTTGGACAGACGGTTATTTGGAGGACGGTGAACCAATCGGCGGCAGCGATCCATCCGAGATCATCAATGAAATTCAGGAATCTGGACTTCCTCT
Organism: Acidobacteriota bacterium; assembly: GCA_021846275.1. GTDB lineage: Bacteria > Acidobacteriota > Terriglobia > Terriglobales > Acidobacteriaceae > Acidicapsa. The sequence continues at coordinate 123,543 of JAJZBZ010000004.1, read as the reverse complement.
GCTGCATCAACATGATCCTGGATGTCCCGTCGGGCGATTAATAAACGCCAACTCATTTACCAGCCCAGATGGAACCTTGTTCGTCGCCGCAATCATGGCATTTTACGAACCTAATAGTGTGTTGAACTTTGCCTCCCTCGACATAAACCCGTTCCCGGAAGCCAAATTACCAGCCATTCTTGGGCTACCCCGTGATGCGCGGATTCAATTGGCAGCAGACCCAAGAGATGTTCCTCACCCGTGGATTGACGAGCTTTCGACGGACGCACCTCTTTCCATTGAACGCATGTCGTTGTCACTCAACGATGCTAATTCACTCAAGGAGTTGATACATATCGCTTTGCCGTACGCAGCATTGCTCTGGAATCCGCTCGTAATGTCCATCGGCGAGCAGGCTGGAAAAGATATTTATGAAGGTGTTCATCAGTGGCTCGAAATGCTCTGGAAGAAATTGAAAGATTTGCGCGATCCAATCTTGGATATACAGGCACATCACAACGAATGTACCGTTTCGTTCCTGTTTCGAGGCAATGACGTTGAACAACATTATGCTGCCCATGCGGCCTTACCTGCTGCAACTGCACAAGCCGCGAAATTAATCGATAATTTTGAACAGCGTAACCTCGTGCTCAAAACTCTCGTTTATGAATTCAAGCAATCACGATGGATTCCTTCATACGGGGTCTTGGCGAGCGGGCAACTTGTCTCGGATAGCAATATTCTTATCGCACATGAGCAACTGCCCAAAGAACTCAGCATAGGGCGTATACGCAGAAAATCAAAGAGCAGAGAACACTAAATTGGCCGCAAGCGATTCTATAGATGTGACCTCCCGCCTGCGTTCGTCGCCAGCCCCGCCAGCAGCACCGTCGCAGCAAACAGCAGCGTGTCGCCGACGTAATTGATGCCCTCCACGGCAAGCGGCGTGTGCATCTCCATCAGGAAGATCGGCCCATAGAAAAACACCGTCAGCACGAGCAGCACCAGCCCCGCTCCGGCAGCCGCTGGACGCCTCAGCCGAGGCACAAAAAGCCCGACAGCCGCAGCCAGCAGCACAGCTCCCACCCCATCGGCCAGCAACACCGGAGCCGGAACCCATGTCGGCGTCATCTTCTCCAGCGGAACGCCCGGCGCAAAATGCGGATAGAAGAAATGCTCCATCGCATAAAACGCCAGCACCAGTGCCACAATCGAACGCCCGATGCGGGCCAGCCACGCGCGCGCCGCGCTTGTCGGCGGCCAGTCGCTCGCCGCCAGCACCATCGCTCCACCGGCAAAGGAGATTTCCCTCACAAACAGCGACCAGAAGAGCCGTTCATGCGCCTGCGCGGCAATCGAAGGCACATCGTCGAGCGCGACCACCAGCAGAAAGAACAGCGCCAGCGACACACCCGACCATCGCACACATCGCCCGGCAACGAAGCTCACCGCAGCCGCCGCCAGCGCCACGCCTGCGAAGTACACCCAGAAGAGCGGAGCCGGCATCCAGCCCGGCACAACCCCCAGCAGCGAAGCCGCCGCCGTGAAGTGCTCGGCGGCAAACATCGCCATCGCAACCGCCTCAAAGACCGGCCCCAGCACCATCATGCGATCCGTGAATGCGCCGGAACTCAGCCGCTCACGCCGCAGCAGCAACCCGGCTGCCAGCGCCGCAAATCCGGCAATTATCATTCCCCAGACTTCGACCATCCGCAGCCTCACGCGACGAAATTCCGCACCATTTCCAGCAGGCCAGAATCGTACCACGGCATTGCCCGCGCAGAGGAAAAAATCCCTGCCCGGCGCGGCAATCACTCGTAGCGCAGCGCCTCCGCCGGCAGGATCCGCGCAGCAGCCGACGACGGATAGAGCGTCGCCACCAGCGCCACACCAACCGATACCGCCGCGACCAGCACACCATCGCTCGCGCGCGGCGCAAACGGCAGCGTGTCCAGGTTGTACAGCGAGGCCGAGAGATGGATGAAGTGGTAATGCCCGCCCGCCCACGCGCCCAGATAACCCAGCACCAGGCCGAGTCCCGTGCCGATCAGGCTGATGAGCAGCCCCTGCAACAGAAAAATGCGGCGAACCTGCGCCGGTTCCACGCCAAAGCTCATCAGGATCGCGATGTCGCGCGTCTTCTCCATCACCATCATGGTCAGCGCGATCAGGATATTCAGCGCGGCCACCAGCACGATCAGGCCCAGAATCAGGAACGTGACCACGCGTTGCAGCGCCAGCGCTCGAAACAGTTCATGATTCTCCTCCATCCAGCTCGTCGCCTGAAAGCCCGCTCCGGCGGCCTGCTCCACGCTGCGCGCAATCCGGTCCGCCGCGTAAATATCGTCCACGCGAAAGTCGATCACCGTAATCAGGTCCGGCTCGTCAAAGAGCCGCTGCGCGTCGCTCAGCCGTATGTAGCCCATGCCGGAGTCGTACTGATAAAAGCCCGAGTGCGCAATCCCCACCAGTTGAAACCGCACATACTTCGGCACAATGCCGAGCGGCGTCAACTCGCCCTGCGGACTGATCACCATCACCGAATCGCCCACCGACGCGCCAATCGTCTCCGCCAGATCGCTGCCGAGAATGATCGGCGGCAGCGGTGCTGCGTCTGCTGCCGCGTCCGGCGTCGCTGATTCCGGAGAAAGCCGCGCAAACGCGCCTACCGGCGTCGCCGTCTTTTCCAGATGGCTGATGCGATCCTCGGCGTCTGGCAGAATGCCCTTCAGCAGCGCGCCTCCATCGCGCGGACCACGCGCCACCAGCACCTGTTCGTAGAGTCCCGGCGCATCGGCCACCACATGCGGCAGCCGTCCCAGCCGCTCCACCAGCGGCTGCCAGTCGCGTATGCCCTTGGCGTCCGCGCGCAGCAGGTCAATCTGTGCCGAACTGCCCAGCAGCCGATCCTGCACATCGCGCCGCATCCCGTTGGTGATGGCCAGCGCAACGATCAGCGCGGCCACTCCGGCGGCAATGCCCAGAATCGAGATCGCCGTCACCAGTCCGATCACGGCCTGCCTTCTGCGCGCGCGCAGATACCGCGCGGCAAAGAACAGCTCGAAGCCCAGCTTCAACGCTTCGCCTCCTCGCCTGCGGCACGCGCTGCGGGCACGACCGTCTTCGCTACGCTCACGTTGTCGTAGCGGTCATAGACGCGCACCGCAATCAGATGTTCCGCCGCCGGATCGTCGCCCTTCGGCAGCGGCACCGTCACGCTGTAGTGCTCCGTGCGCGCGTCCGAAAGCGCGCCCACCGGCTCCACATACTGCCACGGCCCGGCGTCAATCGAATACTGCGCATGGTCAATCGGCGAGGTCGCATCCTCGGCCTGCCACGCCGCCGCGATGCAGTGCTCCGCATGTACCGCGCCGCAATCCGGCGTCACCGCGCCAGCCGTGAGCGCGGAAACCACCGGCGGCGTCGTATCCAGCACAAAGCGATCGCTCACCAGCTCGCCCGTCAGCGCGTTTGCTGGCGTCTGTGACGGCCGGTCGCTTGCCACCACGCGCACGCGATAACCCCCATCCGGAATCGTGTCCGCATCGAAGCTCCAGGCCTTCTCGCGCAGGTTGCGCTTCAGCAGCCGCCAGACATGCTCGCCGTCGCCGCGCAGATACACCGCATAGCTCAGCGTGTCGCCGTTGTCATCATGCGCGGCCCAGCGCACCGTGATCGCAGACTTGTCCTTCTGCGCCTGCAACGGTCCGTTCGACGACGAACCATCCCCTGAACCATCTCCTGAGCCATTCGCAGAGCCGTCGCTCGACCGGAAGCTGATATTCACCGTCTGCGAGCCAGCCGACTGCGGCTGCGGCGTGTAGCGCGTGCCCGGCGCAACCACAATTGCATCGACCACCGGCGCGCTGTTCACGGGCAGGAAATTGACGCCCACACCGGAAAGCCTGCCGCCAGCGTCCAGCACAGCCTTCCACTGCAAATACCGTCCCGGCGGCGAGGCAATCGCGTCGCCATTCAGCGGCTTCCACTCGCTCCATCCCCAGTCGCCCTGCCGCCTGACGGGCTGCTCCACATTGCCGGAGCGCGTGAACAAGTGGTAGCCGGTCGAGTCAGGATCGACCTCGACACGGCCCCAGCGAGCCAGCGCGCCAGCATCGAAGACATCGCTCGCGTAGGCGTGCTCGGAGGCACCGCCGCCATCGGCCAGCCGATACACCTCGCCCGGATTCGCCGTCGCAATCAGCCATCCATCGCCGGATTTTGCCAGCGCCAGCGCCTGCTGCGCGTCCACATGCGCCAGATCCCGCTCTCCGCCGTCCGGCTGGATAAGCAGAATGCGGCCCTGATTGCCCGTAACCGCGAGCAGGCCGTCACCTGTCGCCGCCAGACTGTAGACAATCTCATCGTGACCCGCCCAGACCTTGCGCGGCGCGGCATTCGGCGTCAGCGCGTAAATCTCCGTTCCATCCGGAAGCGTCGTGCTGGCGTTGGCCGCCTGCACACTCCCCGGCTGGCTGAAGGTGATGGTGATCGTCTGCCCGCCGCTTGAAACCGGCAGCGCAGGCAGCGGCGCATGCGATTTCTCTCCCGCATCCGCGGCCCAGATCGTCCCGCCCGCATCCACGGCCAGCGCTGTAATCTCGCGATGCGGCGCGGCAAACAGCACATACCCCTTGCCGTCCGGACTGATCCGATACACCAGTCCCGACCCGTCGCTGCCCGCAATCAGATTCCCCGCCGCGTCCCAGGCCAGCGAGCGGATATGCTGCTCGTCGGTCGTAAAAAATCGCTCCGTGGTCTTCGCCGGATCTTTCGGATTGAGCCGATAGACGACGCCCGGCCCGCCGGTCGCCACGTAGAGCCGCCCGGCCTTGTCAAAGGTCATCGCCCAGATGTAATGTGCCCGCGTTGCAGACCCGCTACTCCCCGACCCACTGCTCGCCGCTCCGCCGCCAGCCGAGCCATCGCTCTTCGCCGAATCCTGCCTGCCCGAATCCTGCCTGCCCAAATCCTGCGCAGCCATGTCAAAGATCGGCTTCGCGCTCGCTGCGTCCACCACCGTGCTGGTCGCGGGGTCCAAGCGATACACGCGCCCATCCGGCATCGTCGCCACATACAGCGCGCCATCCGGACCCAGTGCCAGCGCCTGCACCGCCAGTGCCTTCGTCGTGAACAGCGTCGTCGCCGCCTTGCCATCGGCGCTCAGCCGCAGCACGGACGCCGGCGATCCCGTTCCGAGAAAAATCTCACCGCGCGCGTCCGTCGCCACAGCCCAGGCAAAGGTCGCATCCGTCGTATGCAATCGCGTCACGAGCGGGCCGCGACGCAGAATGCCGTCCGAGGCCACGGAGACTCCAAGCGGTGTGCCTTTTTCCAGATCCGCCGCGCCCGACTGCGTCCAGAGCTGCGTTCCCTGCGCCAGCGAAGCAGCCGACGCAAACCCAAGCAAGCCAAACAGCATCCAGAACGAACCGGATTGAGCCAGGCAACGAAGAGACCGCGCAACCGCGCGACGCGCACACCAGGAAGAATTCATGCTGAGGCTGAGTGTACTAGAGCGCGTTTCCCCTGTGCCATTGCGATCCTGCCCGAGTGCGTCCGTCCCGCTTCGACGCGGTTCTTTCGCAGGCAGCGGCCAGCCCCGTCACAGCCAGGCCTTCAGTTCGCCAGCACGGCCCGATAGCGCACGCGATTCTTCTTCACCTTTTCAATCGCCTCGTTCGCCTTCTGCATCGCGAAGGTCTCCGTCTGCGCCTTCACGCCGTGACGCGCGGCCACATCCAGCATCTCGCGCAGCCGGTGCGGGCTGCCGATGGGACTGCCCGTGATCGTGCGCACGCCGGAGATCAGCGGAAAGGCATGCACCGTGACCGGCGACGGCGGCACGCCCACAAAGCACAGCGTACCCGTCGGGCGCAGCGCGTTCACATAGCTCATCCAGTCCTGGTCGGCGTTGATCGTGGTCAGGATGAAATCCAGCTTTCCCGCCACCTCGCGCATCGCCTTGGTCTCGCGCGTATTCACGAAGTGATGCGCACCCAGCGCGCGGGCTTCTTCTTCCTTGGCCGCTGAGGTGGAAAACGCCGTAACCTCCGCGCCAAAGACCCGCGCAAACTGCAACGCCATGTGACCCAGGCCGCCAATGCCCACCACGCCCACGCGCGACGAGGGATTGATCCCATGCGCGCGCAGCGGCGAATACACGGTGATGCCGCCGCACAGCAGCGGAGCCGCGCCTTCGCTCGACAGCGCATCCGGAACCGGCACCGCAAATCGCGCGTTCACGCGAACCGCGTCCGCATAGCCGCCGTGGCGATGGACGCACGTCGCCTCCGCCGCCGCACACAGATTCTCCATCCCCTGCGAGCACCACTCGCACAGGCCGCAGGAGTTCGACTGCCAGCCCACGCCCACGCGCTGCCCCACCGTGTGCAACTTCACCTCGGCGCCAACCGCCGTCACCTTGCCCACAATCTCATGGCCGGGAATGAACGGAAACTGGCTGATCCCCCAGTCGTTCGCAATCAGATGCAGATCGCTGTGGCAGATGCCGCAATGCGTAATCTGAATCTCCACTTCCTGCGGTTTCAGTTCGCCCGGATTGTAGCGAAAAGGCAGAAGCTCCGCTCCTGCTGCATGCGCGGCAAGTCCCTGAATCTGTTTCATCTCGTCTTCCCCGGAAAACCCCTGTTTGGCCTCAAAAAAAGACCTGCAAAAAGCAGGTACGACTCGCTTGCTGACCGCCTGTCGCGCGCGCTGGAGCAGCCCGGCAGATCAAGTCAGTCGTCAAGTTGACTTCCCTCAGTGTAACCCGCCTCCGCTTTCGATGTGCAGATCCACCGTCCGATACCCGCTCAGCACCCCGTCCACCGGATCGCTGCCGGCAATCTCCAGCGATTCCCCGTTCAGCCCCGCGGCCGAGGCCTGATGCAGCGGCTCCATCGCATTCGCCATCGAAAGCGGAACCGAATCCAACACCTGGCCGCCCAGCGCAGCTTCGGCCTCCGGCAAGAGCAGGCTCAGGAAAAGCCGGTCCTGCGCGTGACGCACCCGCAGCCGGTTCAGCGTTGCCGCAAACCCTCCCGGATCGTTGCGCGAAGCCGTCGCATCGAGCGTCCGGTCCAGCGTCGCCCCGTCGCAGACCAGCAGCCGCAGCGTACCCGGCGGCAGATTCTCCGGCAGCCGCGCCGTCAGCCGCAGCCGCTGCTCCGGCTGCTGCCAGCGATGCACCATCGCCTCCAGCGCCACCGTGTCTCCGGCATGCACGATGCCCGACGACAGCACTCGCACCGCATCGAGCGTCGTCTTCCGATTGCCATCGAGCGCGTCCACATGCAGGTCCAGGCTCTCAATTCGCTCCCTCGCCGCGTTGCGCTCCGAGCTGGCATAAAGCGTGTCAAAAAGCGTGCCCACCCCGATGGCCGCCGCCAGTTGCGGAGCCATGTTTGATCCCGGCGCGCCCCACGCATCCACCGGCACCGGCGGCGCATTGCGCAGGTGAATCGTGCCCGTTACGTGATAGCTTGTCTCCGTCGTGCTTCGATTCGTTTCCAGCAACAGTTGATACACCGAGACCAGCAGCGCCGACGAGGTCATCGACGGCAGATTCAGAATCTCCACCTGATGCGTCACCGCATGCTCACCCGTCGCCACCGTCACCCGCAGTGGAATCATCGCCGCCTGCGCTCCCAGCAGCCCGCCAATCGCCGCGTCACGATCCTCCGTGAACGCGCCAATCGTCGCGCCCGTGTTGATGATCTTGAAGGCATTCAGCGGCGAAGGCAGCGTCGCCACCACCTCGGCCCGCGTCATCGGCAGCGAAACATCGCCCGCCTGCAGCACCGGATGGCCGCACGCCAGCAGATGCCGGGCGTCCACATACGTCACCGTGCAGGTGGCCGCAATCTCCAGGTCGCCGCGAACCATCTGCAGGCTCACCGCCGCGCCGGGCAGGATCGGCGCATGATCCATCGCCTTGCTCGCGTTCTCGCCCAGCGGACCACCGGCGGCAATCGTCTCCAGTCCCGACCCCAGCCCCGTCCCGGCCATCCGCTCGCGCCACAGTTGAACAGCCGCATCGGAGAATCCGCTCATCAGCAGCGGCGTGTCCATGGCCTGCATCAGCGGTTGCTGCGCATCGGCCATTTGTCCGGCAAGCGTCTGCGCGCTCGCACCGGCCTGCGTGCCAGCGCTGGCCCGCGCGTCGCCCGCTGAAACCTCCGTCGATCCACCAGCTCCCGTGGCTGTCGCCATGCTGCCATCCGTCGCTGCATCGCTCCCGGTTTCGCCAGCCGCAGCCGCTGTCTGGTCGCCTTTCAGGTCGCGCACCTCCAGCATCTGCTCAATCGGCGTAATCCCCGCAATCGGCTCCTTGCTGAACTGGCCAATGCGATAGGACAGCGCGCCCATCAGCCGATTGCCCACGTACACCGGACTTCCGCTCATGCCCGCCACCACGCCCGTATACTCCGGCTTCGCTCCCTTCAGCCGCGCCAGAATCAGGTCTCGTCCCGGCCCGCGCGCATTGCGCAGAACCCCCAGAATCTGCACCTCCATCGGCTCCGGCTTATCGCCCTCAAAGACCGTCCACGCCGTCGCCATCAGCCCGTGATGCACCTCGGCCAGCGGAAACACCCCGCCCGTCGAAGGCGGCGGGACGGAAGCATCCGGCGCAGCGGACGGAACAGCCGCGCCCGTTGCGGTCGCATTGGCTGGCGGCAACAACCAGCCGCTCGAAAGCACGGCGCACAGCGCCAGCCAGCCGAGTACGCTGAAAAAACTTTTGCGGATTACGAAAACTCTGCGCAATTGGGACTTCACAACAATGGCCACGTCTTCTAATGTAGACGCCAGAGCCACCTTTTGGGGCGGGCAGCCTGCGCCTCGGCCACGGATTCATTCCCATCGTTGGCGGCACGAACCCCGGTTCTTGAATCGGCATACAATCGAAAAATAACCTCGCGGTCCAACGCAGTCCAGCGTCCTCATCCTCGTTGCGGAGAACTGACGTGTTGCAGCGAACGAAACGCGCATTTCCACTTCTGGCTCTCGTGGCAACTGCCCTTGCGTGTGCGCATCCGGTCGCCAGCCAGAGCGCCAGCGCACAGAATCAGGGCAATACCGGCGGCCAGTCCTCCGCGCAACCGACCACGCCAGCCACCAGCAGCAACGAGCCAGTCCTGCTGCGCAAGCCACACCCGGCTCCGGCTGCTCAGGACCAGCCAGCGGCACTGGATGAAACTGCGCCCGACGCGAAGACCAGCGGCGGCGACGCCCAGCCGCCAACGCTGCGACCGGTTGACGCGGCTGCATCGGCGCAGTCGAACGGCTCCGCAGTCAGATCCGCGCCAGGCACCACCGCTCCTGCTTCGGTCGATGACTCCGGCCCCAACGACGACGCCAGCGACATCGTCGTTCCGCGCCTGAAGCGCAAGAGCGACGACGAGCCAGCACCACCAGCACCCGCCTTCAAAAACCCGCCCGGCCTCGGCAACCTCACGCTTCAGATCAACGTTCCCGAGGTCACCGTCGATGTCGGCGTCCTGCTGCAAAAGACCCATCAGTTCGTGCCCAATCTCCAGTCAAACAACTTCGTCGTCTACGAGGATGGCCAGCCCCAGAAAATCCTCCGCTTCAAGCGCATCGAAGCTCCGGTCACCGTGCTCATCCTGGCCGAGTTCGCCTCGACGAATTACCAGTTCGTCTACGACATGCGCAACGCCGCCTGGGCCTTTGCCCAGCAGTTGCGCCCGCAGGATTACGTCGCGCTCATGACCTATGACCTGCGCACACAGCTCGTCACCGACTTCACCCAGGACAAGAATCAGCTTCTCCAGGGCATACAGGATCTCACCATCCCTGGCTTCAGCGAGCGCAATCTCTTCGACGCGCTCTATCAGGCGCTGGACAGGCTGACCCGCATCGAAGGCCAGAAGTACATTCTGCTCATCGGCTCCGGACGCGATACCTTCTCGCGCATCACGCTCGACAAGACCCTCCAGAAGATTCGCGAAACCCCCAACGTAACCATCTTCTCCGTCTCCACCGGCGGATTTCTCCGCGCTGTCACCGAGGGCAACCCACGCTTCGCCATGTCCAATGTCAGCTATCTCCAGGCCGACAACCAGATGCAGACCTTCGCCCGCATGACCGGCGGCATGTTCTTCGCGCCGCGCTTCGAGGGCGAACTGCCCGACGACATAAGCGTGATCAATGAAGCGATCCGCGCGAAATACGAGCTTGTCTACCACCCCACCAACAGCAATCAGGACGGCACTTACCGCAAGATTCAGGTCGCGCTTGTCGATGACGAAGGCCGCCCACTGCAATTCCAGGACGAAAAACACCACTCACTCAAGTACGACCTCATCTATCGCAACGGCTACCGCGCGCAACAGCAGGTGCAGTGATCCACAATCACTCGGCGCCCTGCGGCACAAGCGACTTTCATTTCAACCATCCGAAGCCGCGCGCGGGCCTGCTGCTCGCCGCGCGGTTTGCCTCGTCCTGCCCGCGCCTCAGCCGAAAAGAGCCTTTGCCGCGTCCCAGGCGTAGTAGACGATCACCGCCGCCGTCAGCAGGGCCGTCAGCGCCACGCTGGTCTTCACCAGCGGCTCGATGCGGTTCACGCGCGAAACAATCGCGGACTGCACCGCCTTTTCGTGATCGAAGGCCTCATCCAGGAAAATCTGACCTTCCTCGTCCCGCGTCAGCGACGCGCGATAGCCATACAGCGCCAGCGTGATGACGGCCACGACCGCCCACGCAATCCAGAGTGCAATCGGTGCTGCGTGCATACTCACCTCCACATTCCCGAGAAAATCCCCAAATGGGGCCGGTCGGTCCCGGATGCGCTCACCGGTGCGGCAACGAAGTGCAGCAACCGATCAAGCAGCAAAGCGGAGTTGCCTGGAGGTCGAAACTGGAGCCTGAAAATTCCAGCGCGGCGCAGGCAGCCGGGGCCGCCCGGCTAACCACTATAGCGCGATTCTTGCGCGTTGGCATCCGCTTTCGCTGTGCCCAGGGTCACAGATGTTGCCGGAATGGATTCCGACTTCCCTTGCCGGGATGCCCGGCAGGAAAACTGCAACCTCGCCGCCCGTTCCGACATCCCATACAGTGAACTCGGACCAAAACGCTCTTGATTTCGCGCTGAAATCGGCGATACATTGAAAGAGGGCAATTCCGTCCGTCCGAAGGAGAAAACATCATGGCCACCGCAATCGAATCCCCCACGCCGGAGACAAAATCCCTGCCGCTCAACCTGACCCCCTCGGCTATCGCCAAAGTGCGCGAGATCATGGCCACGCAGGATCCGATTCCCGCAGGGCTGCGCGTTGGCGTCGTCGGTGGCGGCTGCTCCGGCTTCCAGTACTCGATGGCTTTTGAGAATCAGGCCGGAATGATGGACAAGGTCTTCACCTACGACGGTCTGAAGGTCTTCATCGACTCCACCTCGCTCATGTACCTGAATAGCTGCGTCGTCGATTACGTCGAGACGCTCGAGGCCGCCGGCTTCAAGTTCGAAAACCCGAACGTCAAGAGCACCTGCGGCTGCGGCTCCTCATTCAGCGTCTAAAGCAGAATCACAGTCGGCGTACACGGACTCAAAGTCGCCTGGGCTGCCGTTCTTCGAGGAACGGCAGCATCCAGATTGACTCCACTGGGCACAGTAACTGTGATTCTGCTCGAATCTGCAGCGCGTCAGCCGTCGGCTTCCGTCGCATTTCCATTCAGAATTTTGCGATCTCCAGAAGCAGCGCCGCCCACTCGGGCGGCGTCTCTGTTTTGCATCTGCCGTCACGGAAAACCGGCTCGGAAATCCAGCAGTTTCGTCCTACTGCGGCTGAGCAGGCGTCGGCGAACTGGACCCTCCCGGCGAACTTGATCCAAAGCCACCCGAAGAGCTGGAGCCGAAGCCACCGGAACTCGATCCGAAGCCGCTCGAAGACCCGCCGAATCCACTCGACCCGTTCGCGCCCGGTGCCGAGCCAAACGTGCTCCCGCTGAAGGTCGTCGCGTCGTTGCTGCCACTCACGGGAATCGGCTGTCCCAGCGCCGCATTGCCGGAGAGAAACTGCTCCTCGCTCGGATCGTAGTAGAACTCCCACTCATTGAAGTGCTTCTGCTTCTTGAACTCCAGCAGCGCCAGCTTGTTGCTGGGAATCTTGAATCCGATGATCCCCGCGCCGCCAAAGGTCTGCGAGCTGCCGCTCGATCCAAAGTCCGACGGTGTATTGCTGCCAAACGAGCTGCCGCCCGTGGGACTCGTCGAGCTGCCCGCTGCGCCGCCCGCCGTTGCCCCGCCCATCCCAGAGCCAAAACTCCCGCCACCCAGCGAAAATCCCGACGAGGAGGAGTTGCCCGCGCCCGCCGCCGGTGTGCCGATATTCGCATTCCCACCGCTCGGACCCACTCCCCCCGGCGTCGCTCCGCCCGGCGTGGCTCCGGCAAGCGGCTGCCCAAAGAAACCCAGAATCGGCGTCTTTGCCTCGCCATAATGAATCGGAACCCAGTCATCCTTGCCCGTGATCGGATCCTTGTATCGCTTGCGCAAAAAACGAATCGTGTTCGTCTTCACCAGCGCATCGACCGTCGGCGGAAACGCGCCAAACTTCCGGTAATAAAGCTGCACCGCGCGCTGGTACTGCAATCCCCTCTGGATCAGCTCGCGCTCGTGATCCTGCTCAATCGAGGCGGCCATCTTCGGCGCGGCAATCGACAGCGAAATCGCCAGCAGAAACGCCATAAACAGCACCGCCAGCAGAATGTAGCCCTGCTCGCGCGGCGCGCGCCTGGCCAGCAGATCGCTCGCCTTCTGCTCGCCAGCCCCATTCGAGTTTGCCGCGTTCCCGCCGGATTGAATGCGCCGCTCCATATCAGTTGGACTCCAGCGGCAGCGTCTGGGTGTTGTTGTAGCCCATGTCCGTCACCTGCACTCCGGTCGGCGAAATCGAATCGACCTTGAATCGATGATCCACAATCTCGCCCACTCCCGCGTCAAAAATATCCTCACCCTTCAGCAGGAACGCGCGCCGCGACCCATTCTGCGCCACCGAGTAGCCAAAGTAATGCAAGTCGATGCTGGGCGGGCGCGGCGCTGGCGGCGGCGTATACACCGGTGCGGCCTGGGCCTGCTTGCTGATCGGCCTCGCCGAGGCCAGCGCCTGCTCCATGCGCACCGGCGTCGAATCCATCGAAAAAATATTCCGCCCCGTGCCTTCGTACTCGATCGACTCGCTCGCCGCCAGCCGCTCCAGATGCAGCGTCGGGTCCAGTCCCATCGACGGCAGCTTGTGCGCCTCGCCCGAACTCTCGCCAGAACCCTCACCGCTGGCCGTCGCCGTCCGCCGCGCGCGCCGCGATGTTCCGCGCGGAGCAGCGGGTGCGGGTGCGGGCGCAGCCGGATGCGGCGGACTGCTCAACAACTGGCTCAGCCCCAGATAAGCCACCACCGCCAGCAGCGCCGCCGCGATAATCACATTCCGCCTGTTCTCCGTGCCCAGCTTGATTGCCGCCATCTCAGTTGCCCTCCGATGACGTTTGCCCGCCAGCCGAATCCTGCTCTTCTGCCTTTGCCTTGTCCTTGGCCATCGGCAGCCCGCTCGCCGCAGCGTCCGCCGGGCGCAGCCATGTGGACATCTGCAACCGCAGCGCCACCTGCCCGCCCTGCTGCCCGGTAAGCGCCATCGCGCGAATGATAAAAAATGTCCTGCTCCGCTCAATGCCGTTGATAAACCGCATGATCGACGGATAATCCCCGTTCAGCCCCGCGTCCATGCGAATCTCCGTCAGGTCCACCGATCCCGGCGACTGCGAATACTCCACCCGCGTCAGCCTTACCTGCGATTGTGACGCCAGCGTGCCCAGCTCCGCGGCGATCGAAGAATAATTCGGCGGAATCCGGTCCACATAAAACTGGTCGATCTGCTTTCGTGAGGCCTCCACGCGCTTGTCCAGCCCGGCCAGCGGCTTCAGTTGCATCTCCAGCGCGCGCATCCGCGTCTCCGTCGAAGCCAGTTCATCCTCGCTGCTGGCGCTGGTCGTGCGCCAGTCCAGCCCCACGCGAATGCTCAGCCCGATGGTTGCAATTGCCATCGCGCTGAAGAGCGCGACATGCAGCCCGAGCGCGGAAAAGAGCAGCTTGCGCAGCTCCGTCAACCGTTGCTTGTCCATCCGCAAACTCATCGCTGCGCCCCCGATCCTGCGCGCGCTCCGGACGTCGCTGCTGGCCGTGCTGTTGGCCGCTGCGGCAGCGCTTTTCCCGGCCTCGTCCGCGCGCCGGCCTTCGTCGCAGCCTGTTTCGTCGCTGGCTTCCCAGTCGCGGCCATCCCTGTCGCGACCGGCCCTGCCGATGCTCCAGGCTCCTGCTCGCGCTTTCGCGCCTCAATCTCCGCCTTGCGCTCGGCCAGCGTCGCCTGGCTATACTCCGCCAGCAGGTCAAAGTTCACCAGCAGCGGCGCGTTCACCGGCTGCAATCCATTCGGCCCGTTTCCGCTGGCCGCGTTCTCGCCCACAATCCGCGGATGCACAAACCGTGGCGACTGCTCCATCGCCCGCAACAGGTCCACCACCGGCCCGCGCTGCCCGGTCACGCGCAGCCGCAGCGTCAGCCGACCCTCCTTGTCGCGCACCGGCTCAATCGCCGTTACCTCCACGCCCGCCGGCAGCGTCGTCTCCAGGTCCTCCATCGTCTCCGTCCACGAAAACGACTTCTCGTCGAACAGGCCATTCAGATACTCGGCCTGCGTCAGCACGCGCGCATTTGCCGGAAGCTGCATGCTCGCACGATCCGCCTGCTCCTGTTGCTGCAACCGCTCCAGCACCGCGTTCAACCGCTCTCGCCGCGCTTCCATGCGCAGCGCCGCCTGGTGAAAGTGCAGCATCCCCAATGCCAGCAGCGCCAGCAGCACTGCCAGCCCCACCATGCCCGCGCGCAGCTGCCGAATCAGCGGACGATGGTCCGTGTATGGCCGTGAAGCAAGATTGAGCCGAATCTGCATCGTTCAGCCTGCCCCCGCCAGCGCGCCCACCACTGCGCTTGCCAGCCCGCGCAGATCGTCAGCCACTCCCGCCGCGCTCGGAATCGCGTCCAGACCAATCAGTGGCTCCACCGCAAGCGAACTTTCCTCCAGCATCGCGGAAAACTCCTTGAGCGAAAGCGAACCGGCATACAGAATCCCGCCCGGCATCGCGCGCAGCGTGTCCTCATAAAACGCGCAGGCCACGGCCACCGCGCGCTGCACCTCCGCCCGATGTCCAGCCTCATCCGCCGGCAGATCACTCGTGCGATAGAGCAGGTAATCCGAACCCGAGACGATGGCAATCGTCAGACTGCCCCTGCCGTGAGAGACAATCAGTTCCGCGCGCTGGCTCTGCAGGGGACACAGCGCCGCCAGGCCCGTCGGCAACACAACTCCCGGCTCCAGTCCCACCGAACGCATCAGGCCCTCGTATTCGTCACGCACCGACGCCGGCATCAGCACCGCGAGAATCTTCCACGGCGTTTCCGTCCGCGCCGAGCCTTCGCTCAGCACCTGATAGCTCACCGCCGCATGCTCCACGTCAAACGAAACCGACTTGCGCAATCGAAAACGGAGAATCGGCAGCGCCTCGTCACGCCGTGCAGGAAAGGTATCAAAATCCAACAGAAAGACGCGCACACTTGCATCCGGCACAATCAGCGTCGCCGCGCGCCCGTGCATCTCGATCCGCGCCAGCGCCCCGCGCAGCGCAGTGGTGATCTCCGCCGACTGCCGCAGATTGCTCTCGCCAATTCCCGCCAGCAGCGCGCCGTCTGAAATCGACGCCGTGGCCAGTTGCACCGGAGCGGCCACAGCGGCAACGCTTCCCGCGGCTACTCCCTCCGCGCCCAGCGCGACCGAGACCGGCGGACGCAGGCCCGCCGAAGCCGAACGCAACGCCGACACAGAAAATGGAATGGAAAGCGGACTCACTAGCGCGACGCCTCGATAAACGTAACCTTGTTGATCTCTTTCAGCGTCGTGAAGCCGCGCCGCACGCGGTCCAGAGCCGACTCGCGCAGGAACGACATACCCTCGCGCTGTGCCTGCCTGCGCACCTCCGACGTCGGCTTCTTGTCCAGAATCAGCTCGCGAATCGTATCCGTCAGGTCCAGCAGTTCATGAATCGCCGTTCGTCCCCGATACCCCGTCCCGCCGCACTCGATGCAGCCTGCGCCCTCATGAAATTCAAAGCCGCGCCACTCCTCCGGATTCAGTCCGCTCTGCACCAGCTCTTCGTCGCTGTAGCTCACCGTCGTCATGCAATGCGAGCAGATCGTGCGCACCAGCCGCTGCGCCAGAATGCAATTCAGCGCCGAAACAAAGTTGTACGCCTCGACGCCCATGTTCAGAAACCGCCCCAGCACGTCCACCACGTTGTTGGCATGCACCGTGGTGAAGACCAGATGCCCCGTCAGCGCGGAGTTGATCGCAATCTGCGCCGTCTCCGCGTCACGAATCTCTCCCACCAGAATCTTGTCCGGATCGTGGCGCAGAATCGACCGCAGGCCGCGCGCAAAGGTCAGTCCCTTTTTCTCGTTCACCGGAATCTGCGTGATCCCGCGAATCTGGTACTCCACCGGATCCTCAATCGTGATGATCTTTTCCTCGTCGCTCTTGATCTCGTTCAGCGCGGCATAGAGCGTCGTCGTCTTGCCCGATCCGGTCGGCCCGGTCACCAGCACCATCCCGTACGGCTCGCGAATATAGCGCCGAAAACGCCGCAAATCCTCCTCCGCAAAGCCCACCACCTCCAGCGTCAGGTTGCGAAACTTCTCGCTCATCGACTCCTTGTCCAGCACGCGCAGCACGGCGTTTTCCCCATGCACCGTCGGCATGATGGAGACGCGAAAATCGATCAGCCTGCCCTTGTAGCGCACGCGGAATCGCCCGTCCTGCGGCACGCGCCGCTCGGCAATATCCAGCTCGCTCATGATCTTGATGCGCGACAGGATCGTCGAGTGGTGCTCGCGCGCAATCGGCGCCATCGCCGGTTGCAGCACGCCGTCAATGCGATACTTCACGAGCAGCGAATCGTCATACGTCTCGATATGCACATCCGAGGCGCGCCGCTCCAGCGCCGTGAAGATCGTCGTGTCCACCAGGCGGATAATCGGACTCAGGTCTTCATCCGATGCCAGCTTTTCGATGGAAATGCTCTCGTCGGCATTCTCTTCGCTGGAGATCACGTCAAAGGTCAGTCCCTCACTCGCCTCGTCCAGCACGCGCTGCGACTGCTCGGTCTTCTTCAGCAGGTCGTTGATCTGCGAAAGCGTCGCCACGCGCGGCTCAATCCGGCAGCCGAGCAGCCCGGCGATCTCGTCCAGCACCATCAGCCGCGAAGGATCGCTGACCGCGATAATCAACGTCCCTTCCCGCTGCTCCAGCGGCACAAAGTTATAGCGAAACATCAGATCGACCGGCACCGTGCGCAACAGGTCGTGCTGAATCTTGAAATGCTTCAGGTCGGCAAACTCAGCGCGATAGCGCCGCGCAAGCTTCTCGGCCCACGCGCGCTCATCCGGCGCGTCCAGTCCCTGCGCAGGCTGCATCGGCTTCGTCGCCTGGCTGCCGTTGCGCGATTCGGATTCGGTGACTGCCTCTGCCATGGTCGTCCTGCGTTCCTGATTCCCGATTAGTGAGAGAACTGCTGAATCTGCCCCAGCGAGAAGATCGGCAGATACAGCGCGATAAGAATAATCACGACAAAAACGCCCATCACGAGAAGGATTACCGGCTCAATCAGCGCCATCGCCGCAGTCAGATTCGTTTCCACGTCCTCTTCAAAAAACTCCGAAACCGAATTCAGCATCTGCGGCAGCGCGCCCGTCTGCTCGCCCACAGTTATCATCTCAATCGCCACGCCGGGGAAAACCCCCGTCGCCTGCAGCGAATCCGCCAGGCTCTTGCCTTCGCGCACCGTCGCGACCGCCGAGAAAACCGCCTTCGCAATGCGATTCGACGAGATCGAACGCGCCGCCGTCTCCAGTGACGGCACCAGCGGCAGACCGCCCGTCAGCAGCGTCGATAGCGTCCTCCCAAAAAGCGCCACCTGATACTTGATCCAGATTTTCCCAAAGATCGGCAGATAGATCCGCACCGCATCCACCAGATCGCGTCCTCGATCCGTCCGTGCATACCGCCGCGCAGCAAATCCCACCACCACCAGTCCCAGCGCAACCCACGGCCCCTGGTGCTGCGCTCCCTTGCCAAAGGCCAGCAGGTCCACCGTCAGCGCCGGCAAATGCGACCCCATCTGGTCATAGAGCGTGGCAAAACTCGGCACCACATACGTGATCAGAAAAATGAACAGCGCAACCACGATGCAGACCAGCACAGAAGGATAGATCAGCGAGGCCGTCAGCTTCTTGCGAAACGTCAGTGAAATCCGCTGAAAGCTGACGAAGCGATCCAGCACCTCCTGCAAATTGCCCGAGCGTTCTCCGGCCAGCAGCGTCGTCGTATACATCACCGGAAACCCGCCCTGCGCCTCAAAAGCCGACGACAGTGCCTCGCCCGTCTTCACGCGATCCGTCACATTCAGCAGTTGTCCGGCAAAATGCGGATTGCGCTGGTTCTTGGCCAGCATCTCCAGCGACCCGTGAATCGGCAACCCGGCGCGAATCAGTGTCAGAAACTGCTGGTTGAAAATGAGAAAAGGCTCAAGCTTCGTCTTCTTCTTTCGTCCGCCCAACCCACCTTTCGGTTGCACATGAAAGACGTGATAACCGGCATGCACAAAGCGCTGGCGCAGCTCCTCGGCAGACGCCGCGACATGCGTCTGCTCCTGAACGCGACCGCGTTCATCCGCCAGCTTGATCACAAACTCCGCCATAGATTCCGTCTACCGCAAGGGTATCAGCTTCCCAGCATCTCTCCTATACGCACAGGACGCGCCCGCGGGCGGAAACGCTCAACGCCAGCCATCGTTCCCGACCGGCCCCGCCATTCCAGTCCATCGCTCAATAGCCGTTCGCCACAAGCCACGCTTCGCTCAGGCCAAATCCGCTTGCCTGCTCGCCTGCCTGCCGCCTCACCGCCGCCGCCTTCAGCAGAATATCCGCCTCCAGATTCACGGCTTCACCCGGCAGCAGCGTGCGCAGATTCGTCCTCGACCACGTCAGCGGCAGGATGGCGATTTCAATCCGCTCACCGCCGCCCTGAATATCGGCAATCGTCAGGCTGATACCCTCAATCGCCACCGATCCCTTCGGCACCATGTACTCGCGCAGCCGCTCCGGCACGCGCACCACCAGTCGCCAGTCCGTCGTCGCCGGATCTGCGTCCGCCGACACCGGATTCAGCGCCACCAGCTCGCCGGTCGCGTCCACATGCCCCTGCACAATATGTCCGCCCAGCGGCGCGCCCGCGGCCGTCGGCAGCTCCAGATTCACCACCGCGCCCGGCGCCAGTCCGCGCAGCGTCGTCCGCTCCAGCGTCTCCGCCGCCAGGTCCGCGTGAAAGCACTCCGCATTCACATCAAGCGCTGTCAGGCAGACGCCGGAAACCGCCAGCGAATCGCCCTCGCGCAGCCGTCCCGCAATCCCCGCGCAGGCCACCGTCAGCCGTTGCACATTTCCCTGCGGCCTCAGGCTCACCACCGTTCCCGTCTGCTCCACAATTCCCGTGAACATGCTCTCAGTCTACCGTCCCGTCTGGCTCAGTCACGCGCGCCCACGGATCGCGCACCAGCACCGTGCCGCGCCTATCCATGCCGCTCGCGCTCCACTCCGCATTCCGCAGCACCCGCGCGCCCGTTTCCTCGCTCGCCACTCCGCCCCACGCCGGCACGGCATCCACGCCCAGCATCGACTGCGCCACAAAGCAGGTGCAGCGATCCACAAACCCGCCCGCCAGCAGCGCCCCGTTCAGCTCCGAGCCACACTCCGTCATCACGCTCAACATCTCGCGCTCGCCCAGATGTGCCAGCACCGCCTCGATCGACACCCTGCCAGCATGGTCTGGCTCAAACCGCTCGACCTCGACGCCCCGCGCGCGCAGCACGGCCATGCGCTCCCTGTCGCCGCTCACCGTGCAGACCAGCACATCCTCATTCGCCGACTGAACCAGACGCGAATCCGGCGGCAGCCGAAGCTGCGAATCCAGCACCACGCGCAGCAGCCTGCGCCTGCGCCTCAGCCCGCTGCGATCCGTCAGCAGTGGATCATCGGCCAGCACCGTCCCAATTCCGGTCAGTACCGCGTCACTCGCATGGCGCATTCGCTGCACTTCGTCGCGCGAAGCCTCCGAAGTAATCCAAAACGGCTGCGGCAATCCGGCATCCAGCCGCGGCGCAATCCGACCATCCCGCGTCATTGCCACCTTCTGCGTCACAAACGGTCGCCGCGTCCCGATCCATCGCGCAAAGCCCTCGTTCAACTGCCGCGCCTCGCGCTCGCCCACGGCACAGTCCACCGCAATCCCCGCCTCGCGCAGCAGCGCCATTCCCCTGCCCGCCACCAGCGGATTCGCGTCCACAGTCGCCACCACCACGCGCCCCACGCCTGCCTTGCACAGCGCCACCGCGCACGGCCCCGTGCGCCCCGTGTGGCTGCACGGCTCCAGCGTCACATACGCCACTGCCCCGCGCGCACACTCGCCCGCCTCGCGCAGCGCCACGATCTCCGCATGATCGCGCCTGTCGTACTCGTGCCAACCCTCGCCCACGCACGCGCCATCCCGCGTGCCATCTCGCGCCACAATCACGCAGCCCACGACCGGATTCGGCGCAGCCAGACCCACTCCGCGCCGCGCCAGTTCCAGCGCGCGCGCCATCCACCGGAAATCACTCTCGCCACAACCACCTTCGGCGGCCATCCCTTCGTTCTGTTTGCTCGCGTGCTTCATCTCAGGCGGCATCTCAGGCCGCGTGCCCGGCCGCAGCTTCGCCCAGCAGCGAATCCACAAAGCTCGCCGCATCAAACGGCAGCAGGTCTTCCAGCTTTTCGCCCACGCCCACAAAGCGCACCGGCAGATTCATCTCCCGCGCAATCGCCACCACAATCCCGCCCTTGGCCGTGCCATCCAGCTTCGTCAGCACAATGCCCGTCACGCCCGCTACCTCGGCAAACAGCCGCGCCTGTTGCAGCCCATTCTGCCCCGTCGTCGCGTCCATCACCAGCAGCACCTCATGCGGAGCGCCCTCGACCAGCCGCGCCGCCGTGCGCCTCATCTTGCCCAGTTCGTCCATCAGTCCGCTCTTCGTGTGCAGCCTGCCCGCCGTATCCACAATCAGCAGGTCCAGGCCGCGCGCCTTGGCCGCGCTGATCGAGTCATACAGCACCGCCGAGGGATCCCCTCCCTGCCGCGTGCGAATCAGTTCCACGCCCGAACGCGCCGCCCACACTTCCAGTTGTTCAATCGCCGCCGCGCGAAACGTGTCCGCCGCGCACAGCAAAACCGACCTCCCCTCGGCGCGATAGTGCGCCGCCAGCTTGCCGCTCGTCGTCGTCTTGCCTGTGCCATTCACGCCCACCAGAAACAGCACCTTCGGCGGATGCTCCGCCACCGCCTCAGCAACCGCCCGCGCAGACAGATCGGGCGCAGTCAAATCCTGCCCAGCCAACTGCGGCGCAGCCAGCAGCCCCAGCAACTCCTCGCGCAAGATCTGCCGCAGCTCTGCGCCGCTTGCAATCCCCTGCCGACGCGCATGCTCGCGCACTTCCTTCAGGATCGCCGTCGTCGTCACCAGCCCCAGATCGCTCGTCAGCAGCGCCGCTTCCAGCTTCTCCAGCGCACCCTCGTCCACCGAGCGCGTCATCGCCAGCAAGTCGTCCAGCTTCGCCGCCAGCGACTCGCGCGTCCGCGTCACGGCCTGCTTCATGCGCGCAAACAAGCCGCTCGTGGCCTCGGCAGTCTGCGCGCTTTCGTCCGGCTCGGATTTTCTGCCGCCAAACAGGCGAGAAATCATCTGTCCTTTGTCCGTTCTGCTCCGCGTTGCCCGCTCGGCCTCGCGATCCGTGCAGCACCCTGCGCGCGCTCAGCTTTCCTTGCGATACAGCAGGTCATACATCGCCCGCCGACGCGCCGCATTCACTTCGCTCTTGTTCCCCGTGACATCCAGCATCGCGTCCCCCGCCGAATCCTCGCCATCGGCCTCGCTGCACGCCGGGCAGCGATTGGCAAAGCCCGGCTTGCCGGGCCGCAACTCAAACTCCTCCGAGCAGACAACGCAGGTGCGAATCGGGTACGGCATGCCCATATTTTAGCCCAGCAACACTACGGCTTGCCGTTGCTGGATCCGGGCACATGCGAGGTAATGCCGCGCAGGAAAAACTCCCTCACAAAATCCGTGCCCGCATCTCCCGCCGTCTCCAGCGCTCCATTGATGAGCGTCAGCGAAAGACCCCGGCTGGAAGCCGGATAGTACAGGTTGGAGATCGCACCGGCTGTGAAGTTACCCAGCACATGAGAATAGTTCGGCTGCCATCTGCCATTGTCGCCCTTGGTGATCAGTGCCGTGGAAATGGCATAGAGAGCGCGTCGGAACACAGATCCCGACCCCATGTAAAAGTAGCGTGGATCCTGATGAAACAGCGCGGGAAACACCGCGCCGCCCAGCATCCTTCCCGTGAAGCTGTTCGCGTATGCCGCTCCGTATCGGCGACCATAACCGGCAAGTCCCTGCCCATATCCCGGAAACGTGTCCCGCGCCTGCTCTGCTCCCGCGATAACACCCGCCCCCACAAAGGTCATCGGATCGATCATGGAGCGGAAGGCCAGCGCAAATTTCTGCCGACTCTGCATCGGAGGCGCGTTCCAGTCGAAGCTGCTGTAAAAGTTCGGAAACACAGCAAACACCCGCTGCTGCACCGCAACGTGTTCCTGCTCAATCGATAACTCCTTCGCGCTTCCATCCACGCGCACGCTTGTCACTCCGCTCGTGGCGGGCAGAATCACATGGGAAAGAATGCGACTTTCCCCGTCAGCGATCTGGACATTCGACAGCGAATAGGTTCCCCATCCCTTCCCGGTCACCACAATCGAATACGTTCCCGCTGACAATCCTGAAAAGGAAAACTGTCCTTCCCCTCCGGATGTCTGCGCATACGTTTTCCCATCGGATGCGGTCAGCACAATCCTCGCACCCTCAATCACGTCTTCGTTTGAGTCTTCCACAGTCCCGTTGATTGATCCGCTGCTCGATCCGCTGCTCGACCCGTTTCTCGACACTGTTCCGGCTGTCGCCTTCAGCGCAGCGCCGGAATCCCCACCAGCATTCTGCGCATCCACCTGCGCCACCGGCGCTTCTGGCAGATCATTGCTTATCGAGGAGGCTTTTTGCACCGCCTGCGCCATCAATGTGGATGAGACAGCCATCAGGCAAAAAAATCCGGTCAGCCTTGCTCGTCGACTCCGGAAATTCCTTACCTTTGCGGGATGGGACAACCTGGCAGAGTGAGCAGAAGTATCCAAAATACAAAACAACAGAAATCTCCGAATTCAGCTTTCTCATGTCGATGGCCGCTTCCCTCATGGAAGTTGCCGACGCACACGCATAACCGCATCCAGTGTAGACGCCCGCTCAACTTGAAAGTGATCGAGAGAATGGTTATCTTTCCGTCATTTTTGATTGCGTTCCCGCCAGCGCCGCGAGGAGTATTTCCTGCCAATCTCCATCTTCTCCGCATCCATGCACTGCGCGTCTCCCCGTAAAACGGAAATCATGCGCAACTTGTCTGGCGAGCAATGCCAATGGCTTAACACTCACCCCAGCGAATCCGCCTCTGTGCGCGCCGGCCGCTGCATCAGCTCCCGCATCGCTGTCCGCGCGTCCCGCTCCCCGCGCAGAATCGCCCGCATCTGCCGCGTAATCGGCATCTCGATGCCCAGGCTCGCCGCCAGCCCCAGCGCAGCCTCCGCAGTGCGCACGCCTTCGGCCACCTTGCCCTCCATCGCGTCCAGAATCTCTCCGAGCGGCCTGCCCTCGGCCAGCGCCACGCCCACCGCGCGATTTCGCGAAAGCGCTCCCGTGCAGGTCAGAATCAGGTCGCCCGTCCCGCTCAACCCGGCCAGCGTCTCCCGTCGCGCGCCCGCCGCCACCGCCAGCCGCGTCATCTCCGCGCTGCCACGCACAATCAGCGCCGCCGTGCTGTTCGATCCCAACCCCAGCCCCGTCACCACTCCGGCCGCAATCGCAATCACGTTCTTCAGCGCGCCGCCCAGCTCCACGCCCGTCACATCGTCGGAGCTATAAATGCGCAGCGTCTCCGACGTCAGCGCCCGCTGCGCGCGCACCGCATCGGCCAATTCGGGAAACGCCACCGTCACCGCCGTCGGCTGCCCCTGCGCCACCTCTGCCGCAAACGACGGTCCGCTCAGCGCGCCAATCGCCGGCCTGCTCCGCTCATCGGCAAAACACTCCGCCAACAGCGTCGTCATCCGCAGATGCGTGCCAATCTCCAGCCCCTTCGTCGCCGAAATCACCGCCTGCCGCGCGGTAATCCATGGTGCCAGCGCGGCAAAAATCTGCCGCAGATATTGGCTCGGAATGGCGCAGACAATCCACTGCGCATCCTCCAGCGCCGCAGCCGCATCCGAGGTGACCACGAGCGCCTCCGGCAGCGCAAAGCCGGGAAGGTATCGGCGATTTTCGCGCAGCCGATTGATCTCTTCTGCGTGCTCGCCGCGATGGCACCATAGCGTCACCCGGTTCTGCGCCAGGCGCGCCAAGGAGATGGCCAGAGCCGTCCCCCACGCGCCAGCGCCAAGCACCGAAATCCGGCTCATGGCTGTAATTCGGCTCACGGCTGAACTACCGCTCATGGCTGCGCATCCGCATTCGGCCCAGCGTCCGGCCCGTTTTCCGCCGCAGCCTTGCGCGCGCCAAAGCGATACTCCGTCCCCGCCATCAGCCGACCGATATTCTGCCTGTGCTTCAGGATCACAAACAGCGGAATCAGTATCTCCACTCCCACCACCACCGGCATGTGCGCCACCCACATCGGTCGTCGCGCACCAGCCAGCGTCGGCGTCATCAGCCACGCCGCAATCGGAAAAACGATGCAGCCCAGAATCGACGCCAGCGAAACGAAGCGGGAGATCGCAAACACCAGAACGAACACGCCCAGCGACATCAGCGCCGCTTTCGGCGCAAGCATCACAAAAACGCCAAACGCCGTGGCCACGCCCTTGCCGCCGCGCAGGTCCAGCCAGATGGGAAACATATGCCCCAGCACGGCGCAGAAGGCCGCCAGCGCTGCCGCATGCATCGGCGCAATCGGAAACCCAATCTCGGCCATGCGCATGCACAGCCACACCGCCAGTGCGCCCTTCGCCACGTCCAGCACAAACGTCACCGCGCCCAGCGCCTTCGCGCCCGAACGCAACACGTTCGTCGCGCCAATGTTGCCGCTGCCCAGCGTCCGTATATCCTGCCTGCGAAAGATGCGCACCAGCAGATAACCCGTCGGAATCGAGCCAAGCAGATAGGCAATCGCAATCAGCCGCAGCGCGTGAAGCCAGTAATCGAGAGAAACAGGCATGCGACTCCAGTTTAGCAGCAGCATTGCCTCCCACCCTCGCCGCAAATCGCCGTTCCCCGCGCCGTCGCCAATGGCATACACTTGTCCCAGTTCCGGCTCGCCGCCGAGGGGGTTCGAGTGTTCAAAAAATGGTTCGTCGTTGTCTCCATCTTCCTGGGCATGGCCTGCGCGCCGCCGCTCCCTGCTTCTCAGAAAAAACTCCCCCTCGCCACGCCAGCCGAACAGGCGAAGGCCGAAGCCGCCCAGCCAGTGACCGCGCGCGTCAAGGAGATGAACGATCTGCTCGAAGAAATCTGGCAGAACAATCTTCAGCAGAATCCCGAATTCGCATCCTCCATCGGCGACACTCGCTACAACGACAAGATCAGCGACTACTCCGTCCGCGCCTACAACGACGAACTCGCCCGCGAGCAGCAGTATCTCCTGCGCCTCGGCGCCATCAGCCCAGCGGGATTCTCCGATCAGGAACGCATCAGCTACGACCTCCAGCTCCGCGAGCTGACCGAGGATCAGGAAGCCTCCGAATTCAAGGAGTGGCAGATGCCCATCAACCAGATGGGCGGCATCTACTCCACCTACCCGGAACTGGTGCGCCAGTTGACCTTCAACTCGGTGAAGGATTACGACGACTGGATCACGCGGCTCCAAGCCATTCCCCACGCCTTCGATCAGGTCACCGAAAACATGGAGATCGGCATGGAAGCGAAACGCATGCCGCCAAAATTTCTGCTCGAACAGGCGCTCGTCCAGGTAAAGGAACTCGCCCACCAGAAGCCCGAGGATTCACCGCTCGCCATGCCGCTCCAGCACTTCCCCGCCACCATCTCCGCCGCCGAGCAGCAGCGCATCCGCACCGAGATGCTGGCCGCGATTGCAAAAGAGGTTCTGCCCGCCTACCTGCGCTTCGAGCACTTCATGGAAGCAAGCTACGTCCCCGCCGGCCGCACCGATCCCGGCGTCTGGTCGCTGCCTGATGGCCAGCGTTATTACCAGTTCTGCATCCACCGCGAAACCACCACCGACATGACTCCGGCGCAGATTCACCAGATCGGCCTCGACGAAGTCCAGCGCGACGAAACCGAGATGCTGGCCATCGCGAAGAAGCTCGGCTATCCCGATCTGAAGAGCCTGCGCGCAGCCGTCGCCGCCAATCCGAAGCTCCATCCCGCCTCTGCCGATGCGCTGCTCGCCGCCTACAACGGCTATGAACAGGGCATGGAGGCCAAGCTGCCCACGCTCTTCCATCACCTGCCCAAGGCGAAGCTCGAAGTCGTCACAATCCCCGCCTACCGCGCGAAAAACGCCGCCGCCGCATACTACGAAGAGGGCACCGCCGACGGCAGCCGCCCAGGCAAGATCACCGTCAACACCTACAACGCCACCCAGCGCACGCTCACCGATGTTGAGGCCATCGCCTACCACGAAGGCGTCCCCGGCCACCACATGCAGATATCCATCGGCGAGGAGATGCAGGGCGTTCCCGAGTTCCGCAAATACGTCAGCTACACCGCCTTCGTCGAAGGCTGGGCGCTCTACGCCGAGCGGCTAGGCAAGGAGGTCGGCTTCTACCAGGACCCCTACTCCGATTACGGTCGCATCGACAATGACGAGTGGCGCGCCATCCGCCTCGTCGTCGATACCGGCGTTCACTCCATGCACTGGACGCGCCAGCAGATGGTGGACTACTTTCACGCGCACTCCTCGCTGGACGAAACCAACGTCCAGTCCGAAGTGGATCGCTACATCGGCTGGCCCGGTCAGGCACTCGCTTACAAAGTCGGCCAGTTGAAAATCCTCGCCCTGCGCGAGCGCGCAAAACAATCCCTCGGCACGCGCTTCGACCTCCGCTCTTTCCACGACGAAGTCATCGACTCCGGCGCGCTTCCGCTCGACGTTCTGGAATCGCGCATCGATGCCTGGATCGTCGCGCAAGGTGGCCAACTGCCACCCGGCGCGAAGTAGCTGCTCACCCACTCTCGCGGGGCACCATGCAAACACGACGACAGTTTCTTCGCAACGGAGCCTGCACACTGGCCGCCATCGCCAGCGCTCCCGGCTCGTCGCCGCTGCTGGCTCAGTCCTCCGCAGCTTCCGGCGGCTCGTCGTCCGACGTACAGACGCTCCGCACCGACTGGCAGTTTCTGCGCATGCCGCTCGCCGCGCCGTGGCAGGTCTGGAGCGATCAGCCGCTCGCCCCCTGGCAGCCCGTCACCCTGCCTCACTGCTTCAACGCCCACGACGCCTGCGACCCGGACCAGCCCGCCTATCGCGGCAAAGGCTGGTATCGACGCACCCTCCCGATCCGCAACCCCTCTCCCGGCGGACGCACGCTGCTCCACTTTGAAGCCGCCGGACAAAGCGCCGATGTCTTCATCGACGACACCCTCGTCGCCCACCACATCGGCGGATACGACGAGTTCACCGTGGACATCACCGACGCACTGCCATCGCCCGACGCGGAAAAACCCGCTCGCCTCAGCGTCCTCTGCGACAACTCGCCCGACCTCGAACGCATGCCGTCCGACCTCAGCGATTTCACGCTCTACGGCGGCCTTTATCGCGACGTTCATCTGATCTACGTTCCCGCCGTCTCCATCGAAACCATGCACCTCCCCGTGCGCATCGAAGACGCCACGCTCAGCGTAAGCCTCAGTCTGCGCAACCCCAGCCAGCTCGGCGGCTCCGTCTACTGCTCGGTCTCCGTCACCGATGCCGACGATCAGGTCGTCGGCTCGTTTCAGGGCATCCTGCCCGTTTGGCAGGGCATGCAGGAGATCGCCACCATCCCCATCCCTCACCCGCGGCTCTGGTCCCCGCGCTCGCCCCATCTCTATCGCTGCACCGTCACTGTGCGCACAGACTCCGGCGAAAGTCTGCGCTCGGAGCGCTTCGGCATTCGCAGCTTCCGCTTTGAGCCGCACGGAGCCTTTTTCCTCAACGGCGAGCGGCTGCTTCTGCGCGGCACCCACCGCCATCAGGACCACGCCGACTGCGCCGCCGCCATGACAGCCGACCAGATGCGCGCCGAGCTGCAAATGCTCCACCAGATGGGCGCGAACTTCATCCGCCTCGCTCACTATCAGCAGCCCGCGCTCGTCCTCGACCTCTGCGACGAACTCGGCATCATCGTCTGGGAAGAGCTGCCCTGGTGCCGCGCCGGCGTCGGCGATGCCACCTTCCAGAGCAACGGCCGTCAGAAGCTCTCCACCATGATCGATCAGCACTTCAACCACGCGTCCATATTTTTCTGGGGACTCGGCAACGAGGACGACTGGCCCGGCGAATACCCCTCTGTCGATCACGCCGCCATCCGCGCCTACATGAGCGATCTGAACGCGCTCGCTCACTCGCTCGACCCCAACCGCCTCACCTCGTTCCGCCGCTCGGACTTCGCCCGCGACATCCCCGACGTCTATTCGCCCTCCATCTGGGCCGGCTGGTACGGCGGCCGCTATCAGGAGTACCAGGCCTCGCTCGAAGCCGCGCGTCCGACCGTCCCGCGCCTGCTCCACATCGAGTGGGGAGCCGACAGCCACGCCCGCCGCCACGCCGAAGACCCCTACGCGCATCTCGCCGGCGTCGCCCTCGGAGACACCGCCGAGCGCGGCCTCGCCTACCAGTCCCACGGCGGCCCGGCGCGCGTCTCCCGCGACGGCGACTGGTCAGAAACCTACGCCTGCGATCTCTTCGACTGGCACCTCATGGTCCAGGAGCAACTCCCCTGGCTGGCCGGTGCCGCGCAGTGGATATTCAAGGACTTCACCACCCCCCTGCGCGTCGAAAACCCCATCCCGCGCGTCAACCAGAAAGGTGTCGTCGAGCGCGACCTCACGCCCAAGGAAAGTTACTACGTCTTCCAGTCCTACTGGAGCGAGCACCCCATGGTGCGCATCTACGGCCACACCTGGCCGGTGCGCTGGGGCCGCGCCAGCCAGCAGCGCCTCGTCCGCGTCTACTCCAACTGCGCCTCCGTCGAGCTGTTTCTCAACGGCCAGTCGCTCGGCAGCCGCAGCCGCAGCCCAGGCGATTTCCCCTGCTCCGGCCTGCGCTGGATGACCGCCTTCGCCGACGGAAAAAATGAACTGGTTGCCGTCGCTCACCTGCCGGACGGAAAGACTCTGCGCGACACGGTTCAGTTCCAATACCAGGCCACCGCATGGGCCGCACCCGCCGAACTGCGCCTGCGCATCGCCGAGCCGCAGCCCACGCAATCCGCTCTGCAACCGAACCTTTATCCGGTCCCGCAACTGGCGACCGCGCGGCGCGCGCCTCAACCGCTTGTCACCGTCGAGGCCACGCTCCACGACGCGCGCGGCACGCTCTGCCTCGATGCGCGCAACCGCGTTCGCTTTTCCCTCGCCGGTCCCGGCCTGCTGCTCGATAACCAGGGCACAGTCGGCGGATCGCGCGAGGTCGAGCTGGCCAACGGTCGCGCCTGGATCACCATCGCCGGAGCGGCACCCGGCAGCGTCCTCGCCATCACCGCCAATGGCCTGCCCACCACCACGCTCCCGCTCGTCCCAGCCGCGCAAAGAAGCTAAGCCACAGAAGCTGAAACGGAAGCAATCAAGCAAGACGAATTTGAAGTTTTCGCCTAATCTGAAAAACAGAGGAGCAAGCGTGGCCACCGCCGAGCAGAAGATCGTCTCATCAGAGAAAAATCCGATCAGCGACAGCGCCGAGAATCACACCGCGGGCAACGCCAGTGCCGCGCAGGCCGACGCAACACCGCTGGACGTGCTCGTCATCGGTGCCGGACCCACGGGCCTCGCCTGCGCGATCGAAGCGCAGCGCGCGGGCCTGGAAGCCCAGCGCGCGGGCCTGCGCGTCGCCCTCGTCGACAAAGGCTGCCTCTGCAACTCCCTCTTTCACTATCCCGCCCACATGACCTTCTTCACCACCTCCGAACTGCTCGAAATCGGCGGCATTCCCTTTCCCAGCCCCAACGCGAAGCCCACGCGCGACGAAGCCCTCGAATACTACCGCAAAGTCGCCGCTCACTACCGCCTCGATCTCCGCCAGTATCTGCGCGTCGAGCGCGTCACCGGCTCCGACGGCGACTTCCGCATCTATCTCCGCGACCGTTTCGAACGCCCGAGCCTGCTCCGCGCGCGCAAGCTCATCGTCGCCACCGGCTACTACGATCTCCCCAACACCATGGGCATTCCCGGCGAAGAACTGCCCAAGGTCCACCACTACTACGACGATCCCCACCCCTGCTCCGGTCAGGATGTTCTCGTCATCGGCGGCAAAAACTCCGCCGCCATCGCCGCGCTCGAACTCTGGCGTCACGGCGCGCGCGTCACGCTCGTCCATCGCGGGCCGGAGATGCACCGCCACGTCAAATACTGGATCAAGCCCGACATCGAAAACCGCATCAAAAACGGCGAGATCGCCGCTCACTTCCACTCCCGCGTCACGCACATCGGCCTTGACGAAGTCCGCCTCGAAACGCCCAGCGGCGAACTGCGCCTGAAGAACGATTTCGTCTTCGCGCTCACCGGCTACCATCCTGATTTCGAGTTCCTGGCCAGCCTCGGCGTCGAACAAAAAGGCGCAGACCGCCTGCCCGTCTGCAACCCGGAAACCCTTGAGAGCAACGTGCCCGGCATTTATCTTGCCGGCGTCATCGTCGCAGGCGCGCGCACCAACGAAATCTTCATCGAAAACGGCCGCTTCCACGGCGGAGTCATCGCTCAGCATCTCGCGCAGCAGACCCCGCTTGCGCGCTCAGGCGATTGAAGCAGGAGGACAACCATGAAGCTGCGCTGGTGGCCCAGATCGATCTCCCTGCAACTGCTCTCCGGCGTCGTCGCGCTGGAGTTGCTCAGCCTCGGCCTCTTCGCCTGGGTCATGGTCCGTCAGCAACACAAGGAGATCGTCAACCGCGTCGAGCAGCGCCTGGCTCACCAGGCAAACATCGCCGCCTTTGAGGCCGATGAGGCCCTCGACGACCGGCGACCCGATCTCGTCGGCCTTTCCGTTGACATCCTCGCCAAATCCCCAAGCGTCGCCGAATCCATCGTCACCGACACCGACGGACGCATCCTCTTCGCCGCCAACAACACCTCTGACAAGCCCGTCACCCAGGAGATGACCGCCAGCGAACTCACCGAAATGCGCCGCGTCATCGGCGACACTCCCGTCGTCTTTTCCACCGGGCCAAACGAGTGGGAAAGCGTCACCGCAATCCATCACGCCGGTCGTCTCTGGGGCTACGCCTGGGTCCACAGCGACCGCGTCTGGGACAACCAGCAGCTCGAACTCATGCTGCACTCCGCCGTCGTCTTCGGCATCATCTGGATCGCCGCCTCCATCGTGCTCGTGCTCGTCATGGCGCAGTCCATCACGCGCCCGCTCGGCGTCCTTCATGAGGGCACTCAGGCGCTCATGCGTGAGCCGGAGACCCCGGCGCGTTTCCCGCTTCCCATGCTTGTCCACAACGAGATCGGCGACCTCATTGAAGCCTTCAACCGCATGGTCGCCTCCATCGAAGAACAGCGCGCCGGGTTGAGCGACACGCTTTCCCTGCTGGACTCCATGCTGGCCAACGCGCCCATCGGCTTCGCCTTCTTTGACCGCCAGACGCGCTTCGTGCGCGTCAACCGAATCTTCGCCGAGATGACCTCGCGCTCCATGAGCCGACTGCTCGGGCGCACGCTCGACGATGTCCTGCCCGCCGAACCCGCCCGCCTGCTGGAGGCTGCCATCACTCAGGTCTTCGCTTCCGACCGTCCCATGCGCGACATCGAGCTGAGCGGCGAAGGCGCGGCCTGGAACTGGACCTGGATCGCCAACGCCTATCCCATCCGCACCCTCCAGCATCAGGTCCGCTGGGTCGGCGTCATCGTCCTTGACGCCACCGATCGCAAACGCAGCGAAGAGGCTCTGCGCAAGACCGAAAAACTCGCCGCCACCGGCCGTCTCGCCGCCTCCATCGCTCACGAGATCAACAATCCGCTGGAAGCCATCACCAACCTGCTCTACCTCATGAGCAACCACGCCGGCCTTGAAGAACCGACCCTCGGCTGGGTTCGCATGGCCGAGCACGAAGTGCGGCGCGTCGCCGAAATCACCCAGCAGACGCTCCGCTTCTACCGCCAATCCACCCAGGCCGCGCGCGCCCGCCTCAGCGATCTGCTCGACTCCGTGCTCAGCCTTCACCATGTGCGACTCCAGCACCGTGGCATCCGCGTCGAAAAACGCTACAACTCCGAGATCGATCTCTACTGCTTCGCCGGCGAAATCCGTCAGGTCTTCGCCAACCTCGTCGGCAACGCCATCGACTCCATGCCCGACGGCGGACGGCTCATCGTTCGCGCCCGCCGCGTCACAGACACCCGCGACCCCGCGCGACAGGGCGTCCGCTTCACCGTCGCTGACACCGGCTGCGGCATCGCACCCGAAGCGCGAAAACATATCTTTGAAGCCTTCTTCACCACCAAGGAAGTCACCGGAACCGGACTCGGCCTCTGGGTCAGCTCCGAGATCATCGCCAAACACACCGGCACCATCCGAGTGCGCAGCCGCCAGGCCGACGCTCACTCTGACGGCTCGGATCGGCCTGTCGAACAATCCGGCACCGTCTTCTCGCTCTTCGTGCCCGACCTCGATCCCAATCGTGATCTGAATCCTGACCCGTCCTGCGCCACTGCGGCGCAATCCACCGCCGACTGAGCAGCAACCGATGCGCAGCCGCGACTGCCGCGCAGTTCAGGGCAACGACAACCGTCGCACCGGCAACAGCGGCGCGCCCCCGGGCAAATCCTCCTTTGCAGCCCTTGATCGCGTCGTCCCTGGAGGACGACACCCGCTCATCGCCGGGCGACCGCGACCGCGCGTCACATGCGGTCGATCCATGCGCACCACCCGCAACCGTTCCCCGCCCACCGAAACAGGCAGCGTCGGCGTCGCCTCGTTGCGATCCACAAACAGAATCAGCGCCGCGTCTGCCGGATTGTCCGCACTCGCTCCCACGCCAAGCCCAAAGATCGCCGGGCTGAGCGCAAACAGCGCCGCCGCGTGAGCGTCGCGCACGCGCTCGGCGCGCGCCAGCCCCGCCGCGTCCGGCCCCGCCGTCAAGCCTGCCCCGACCTGCGTCGGCACTCCGCCAAAGGAGCGCGGCAGCGAGCTATTCTGCAAGCCATTCCCCACCTCAGCCTGCACTCCTGACTGCGCCCCGGCCAGCAGAATCGCCGGAAGCGCCGATCCATCCCCTGCCACCTGGTCGCGGCTGGCAACCACCATCGGTTCCACAGCCGCGCCCGAACGCAGTCCAGCCGCCCACTGCCGCGCCAGTTCCAGCCCGCGCGCCGCCTGCTCGCGCGCCGCCGCCGACAGTTCCGGCGTCGCCACCGTCGGCGTCGGATAGCGCAGGCACGCCACAGGATGGTCCGCCGCTCCCACAAATCGCAGCGCGCCCGCGCCCAGCGTCCTCGTCAGGTCGCCCAGCACGTCAGCCACCGGATTGGCAATCGCCTGCTCCACTCCGCTCGTGTCCACGCCGCCAGCGAAAAACAACCCCACCGGCTCCGCCGTCGCCCCGTCCACCACCAGCGAACCCGAGTCACCCGCATCCGCAAAACCCGCGCCCGAAGCCACGATCTGCCCCGTAAAGCGCTTGCGAAACGCATGCTCGGTCTCCGCGCAGTCGCGGTAATAATCCACCAGAATCTCCGTATCCACCGCGCTGATCGCGCCGCAAGTCAGCCCCGTCGTGCGCCCGCTCTTGGCCACCGTCATGCCCACCCGCGCCACCTCGCCACGCCCACCCGTCGATGAAACACCCGGCGGTGCCGCCGCGAGCGTATCGTCGGCCCCTCGCGCTCCAAGCTCCAGAATCGCGCCCGTCGCATCCACCATCCCCGGCGAAACCCGCCCCAGCGCCGCATCCGTCTGCGTCGCCTTTGACTCCAGCATCGGATACGCCGCCAAAGATGCCACCGGCGTCGCGCCCGGTCCCTCGCCAAACGGCGTACACCCATTGTCAATCAGCCCCGGCTGTATGATCGTCTCGCCTGCAATCGCCTGATCGCTGCGAGCAAAAATATGGTTGTTGCCCAGCACGTACTGGTTCCCCGCCGCGTCCTCCACCAGCGCGCCCAGCGTACCGCCACAGCAATCCGTCAGCTCGCCGTGCGCCGCATCATAATCCGCATTGCTGCCCGCCGAACTGCCCATCTCCACCGGCAGCGCTTCCGCCTGCTGGTGCATCGCCGGATTGCTCGTAATCCCCGCCGGGTCCAGCAGCACCGCCGCCGTGCTCACCGCCGGCGTCGCGGCCATCGCCGTCTCGTCCCTCAGCGCGACCTCGGCCTCCACTGTCACCGCCTGCGCCACCATCACCGGAGCCGTCGGAGCCGTATACGTCACCGAACAGACCGTGTACGCCGGCTCCGCGCTCGTCAGCGCGCTGCGCACGCACACCGGAGCCGACACAGTTCCGCTCTCACCGGCGGGCAGGGAAAATCGCAGCGAAGCCCCGCCGCCCACCTCGGCAATCGAAGCCGAAAACGTCGCCGTCGCGCCCGGAGCAAGCGCCAGATTCTCCGGCGACACCGGGCGCAAAAATCCCGGTGTCACCTCGATCGTCGCCGTCGCCGCGTCCGACTCACTCGCAGCCGCATCACTGCCCGCCAGCCGCGCATGCACCGTCACCACGGCCACATCCTGCGTCAGCCAGCCCGGCGCGCTGTACACTCCCTCCGGCGTTATCGAACCGGCACCAGAGACAGGATCGCCGCCCGTCACCGACCACCTCACCGCCGTCGGCAATCCATCCGCCGTCGTCGCCGACCATTGCAGCGCAGCCGATGTCTGCACCGTCACCGGACGCGACTCACTCGCCACCGCGCCGGACTCCGCCGCAACTCCGCTCGAAGCACCACTCACAGCGCCGCCGGCAACTCCGCCCACCGTCTGGCTGCGCAGCACCAGCGGCCCCGCGCCTGCCGAAGCCAGCGTGAAGCTGCCGCCGCAGCCAGCCACCAGCAGCGTCGCCGGCACCAGCGCCAGCAGATACGGATTGAATGCAGCCAGTCGCATAGCATCGCTCCGCGCGCGCCCGATCCCAGGCAGCACAAACCCAACCCGGAAACTCAGCCCGAAATCCGGGCCCGGATTCACGAGATCACGCGGCGCAAAAACCCTCGCAGGCCCAGACGGCCCAGAAACCAGAGAAAGACAACCAGCGCCGGCAACACCACCCAGATCGGCATCGAATGCACCTGCGGCGTCACCGCTGATCGCAACCCCTCACTGATATATACGATTGGATTGAAGAGAACAGCAACCTGCAGCCAGCGAATTTTATCGAGATAAGCCCAGGGATAGTAGACGCATCCCAAAAAGGTGATGGGCACAACAATAATTGAAAATACCAGCCCGATATGCTTCGGACTCACGCTCGACCCGATCACCAGCCCCAGCGCGCCCGCCAGCAGGCTGGACAGAATCATCACAATCGCCAGCAGCCACCACCGATGCAGATCCGGATACACCGGCGTCGCCGGAATATACATCGCCATCGGAATCACCATCAGCGCCGCCAGCATGCTCTGCAGCGCGCTGAAGATGATCTTCTCCACCGCCACCAGCGCCACCGGAGCCGGACACATCACGCGGTCGTCAATCTCGCGCGTAATCCCGAACTCCGTCGAAAGCGACAGTGCCACCGCCGCGATCCCGCTGAACATGATCGCCACCGCCATCAGTCCCGGCAGCAAAACCTCGCCAAAACCCGGCCCCACCCCGGCCATCGCGCCGCCGCCAGCCATCCGCGGCATCACAAACGTGAAAACAAACAAAAACAGCAGCGGCTGCATCCCCACGCGCAGCAGAAACGGACCCAGCTCCCGGCTCAGCACGCGCAGGTCGCGCAGCAGCAGCCCGCAGAAGGTCTTCACCAGCAGTCCACGATCCATGCCATTCTCCGCACTACTCACGCAGATCCCTCCCCGTCAACTGGATGAACACCGTCTCCAGGCTCGGCTCGGCAATCGCAATATCCCGCAGCCCCAGCGGCGAAGCCGCATGCACCAGCTCCGCCAGCACACCCTCACCGCCCATCGTGAAGACGCGCAGCCCGTCGCCGACCACCTCCACACTCTGCACGCCCGCCTGCCCGCGCAGCCCGGTCGCCAGCGCTTCGGCTCCCTCCATCTGCCGCAGCGCCAGATGTATCATCGTCTGCGCGCCAAACGTCTCCTTCAGCTTCTGCGGTGAGCCAATCGCCAGCATCCGCCCATGATCCACAATCGCCACGCGATCACTCAGCGCATCCGCCTCTTCCATGTAATGCGTCGTCAGCACCACCGTGATCCCTTCCTTGCGCAACTCCTCCACGGCCTTCCACATCGCCAGCCTGCTCTGCGGATCCAGCCCCGCGCTCGGCTCATCCAGAAACAGCACCTTCGGCCTGTGCGCAATCGCGCGCGCAATCTGCACCCGCTGCGCCAGTCCGCCCGAAAGCTGCGCCGGATACGCCTTCCTGCGCTCCAGCAGCAGAAACTGTCCCAGCAGTTCCTCGCTGCGCTGCCGCGCCTGCCCGTGGCTGAAGCCGAAGTACCGGCAGTGGTAATACAGATTCTCGTAAATCGTCAGCGAGCGATCCAGCGTGTTGTACTGCGGCACCACTCCGATAAACCGTCGCGCCTCCGCCGGATGCGCCACCACATCCACGCCCGCAATCCTCACCCGTCCGCTCGTCGGCAGCGTCCGCGTCGTGGCAATGCTGATGGTCGTGGTTTTTCCCGCCCCGTTCGGACCCAGCAGGCCAAAGATTTCTCCCGGCTGAACCTCCAGGTCAATCCCGTCCACAGCCGTCACCCGCTGTTTCCCCTCGTAAATCTTCGTCAGCGCTTCGATCTCAACAATCACACGAACCCCGGTGCGCATCCGTGCCGGGCGCGCCTTGCCTGATTATCTCAGGACCGCAGCCCGAAATCCTCACTCCGCAAAAGCAATTTTGCTCAAACAAAGCCGCCACCGCGGCCCGCTCCCGAAGTCGGCGGCAAACGCGCAGGATACAATCGGTCTATGGCACGAGGCTGGGAAAGCAAATCCGTGGAGGAACAGATGAGCGCAGTCCCCTCGCAGGCGATGCAACCTGAAATCAGCGAAGAGAAAAAGAAGTTCGCTGCTGCGGAAAAGGCCGCCACGGCGCGCCAGAAACAGGCCCTCGAACTGCAACGCGAGCACATCCTCTCGCAGCGCACCTCAAACGCCCATCGCCGCGCAGCCCTCGCCGCCGCCCTCGAACACATCGAAGCCCAGATCACCGCGCTCGGCTGAAAGTCGTCCGGGCAATTCGCCGAAGCAAACCGCTGCAAACGCTCTCACCCAGCCGCGCGTGGACTCCGTTCAACTCAGTTCATCGACCGCCGCCGCCCGTCTGCCCGCTCCCCGTTTCGCGATGAAACAGCAGCGAATTCGCCTGCGCCACCGGCGTCAGCAGCACATGCGCCACATTCACATGCGCCGGCCGCGTCACCGCCCACACAATCGCATCCGCCACATCGGCCCCCGTCAGTGGCTGCAATCCCTCATACACCTTCGCCGCGCGCTGCTCGTCGCCGTGGAAGCGCACCCGGCTGAACTCCGTCTCCACCATCCCCGGATTCACGCTCGTCACCCGCACCGGCGTCCCCAGCAGATCCTGCCGAAGCCCGTCATTCAACGCCTTTTCCGCAGCCTTCGTCGCGCAATACACCGCCCCATTCGGATACGTCAGCTCGCCTGCCGTCGAGCCAAGATTCACCACATGCCCGCGCCCGCGCTCCACCATCCCCGGCACCACCGCCCGCGTCACATACAGCAGCCCCTTCACGTTCGTGTCAATCATCTCTTCCCAATCCGACACACTCCCCGTGTAGAGCTTCTCCAACCCACGGCTCAGCCCGGCATTGTTCACCAGCACGTCAATCCCCTGCCACTCCGCGGGCAGCGCAGCAACAGCCGCCGTCACCGCCGCGTGACTCCGCACATCCAGCGCCAGCGTATGCACCGCCTCCGCGCCTTGAGCGCGACAAGCCTCGGCCACAGCCGCCAGCCTGTCTTCGCGTCGAGCAGCCAGCAGCAGCCGCGCGCCCTCCGCCGCAAACCCGAGCGCCGTCGCCTCGCCAATCCCCGCGCTCGCGCCCGTAATCAAAATAATCTTCCCCGTCAGCTTCATGCCTTTCGCTCCCATCCTGTTTTCGCCGCCTCACGCGCCGCCGTCAGCATTCCAGCAGCCCAGTCCGCGGAACCAAGTCCAGCCTCTGCCGCCGCGCGCAGACGCTCCGCCACCACCCGCGCCACCTCCGGACGCACACCCGCGCTCTCCGCCGCATCCAGAAACAGCGTCACGTCCTTCAGCCCCAGTCCCAGCGTCGCTCCCGGCGGATCCGGCCTATTGAGCAGCAGCCTTGCATACGCCGCATAAAACGGCGACTGAAACAGCGCCGCATTCACCGTCTCCAGCATCGTCGCCGCATCAATCCCCCGCGCCTCGGCAAAGACGACAGCCTCGCTCATCGCCTCGATCAT
Organism: Acidobacteriota bacterium; assembly: GCA_021846275.1. GTDB lineage: Bacteria > Acidobacteriota > Terriglobia > Terriglobales > Acidobacteriaceae > Acidicapsa. The sequence goes on along the minus strand of JAJZBZ010000004.1, from coordinate 84,572 downwards.
CAGGTTGATCATGAAGTTCCCGGCCAGCTTCACCGCATGCGCCTGCGCTGGCTCGCTGCCCGCAATCGAAAGCCCGCGGCTCATTGCAGCGAGCACAGGCCGCGCGCGCTCCACAGCCGCCGCCTCACCCGCCGCCACAATCCACAGCCTGCCCTCAGCCGCCACATTCGGTCGACCAAAGACCGGCGCGGCCACATACTGCTGCCCGCGCCGCGCATGCTCCACGGTCAGCCTTTCCGAGAGCCTCACGCTGATCGTCCCGCAGGCCACATGCAGCGCGCCCGCGCCAAGCGCATCCAGCGCTCCACCCATCACCGTCTGCTCATACGCCGCGTCATCAAACAACATCGTACACAGCACGTCGCACCCGCGCACCGCCTCGGCAGCCTCAGCCACCACCGTCGCTCCCTCGGCTGCCAGTGGCGTAGCGGCGGCCAGCGTGCGATTCCACACCGTCACCGGAAACCGGGCCTCCAGCAGACGGCGCGCCATCGCCCGACCCATCAGGCCCATACCCAGAAACGAAATGCGTGGCAATGCGGATTGGCTCATGTCTCTTTGGATGCGCCGCGCCGTTGAAACGAAGCGCAAAAGCACGCGCACAAATGTGCCATCGCCTACTGCGGCGTCACAAGCTGGTGCGCAATGGCAAACAGCGCCAGCTCCAGCCGCGTCGAAACGCCCGTCTTGTCGAAGATATTCGACAGGTGCCGCTTCACCGTCTCCTCGCTCAGGCTGTACTGCCGCGCAATATCGCGATTGCTGCAACCCTCCACGATGCTGCCCACCACCTCCATCTCGCGCGGCGTCAGCCCAAACGTCTTCCGTTGCGGCGCTTCCACCTGCTGCATCAGGCTGTGCAGCGCGCTCAGCAGGTTCACCACCCTCTGGCCGCCAATCCAGTAATCGCCTGCCATCACCGTGCGAATTGATGTCTGCAAATGGTCCGCCACCGCATCCTTCAACACAATCCCGCGCGCCCCGATCTGCAGCGCCTCGATGATCTGCTGCGTAGTAATCGTCGAGGTCAGCAGAATAATCTTCACGCGCGGACTGCCGTTCATGATCGCCCGCATCGCCTCAATCCCCGGCAGTCGCGGCATCATCAGATCCAGCAGCAGAATATCTGGCTCCAGCTCCAGCGTCTGCGTAATGGCCTCGTCGCCATCCGCCGCCTCGCCAATCACCTCAAAATCCTCTTCCGCAGCGAGCATGTTGCGCAACCCAACCCGCACCACCGGATGATCGTCAGCAAGAACAATACGGACCATGGCTCCCCCTGTTCGGATTCGCTCAGATTTCACGCAGGACAGCGCACTAAAAAAATCCAGTCCCCAGAAATTTCCCTTGTCGCTACCCGCCATTCTAACCGGACGGAGCGGCAAAATCGAAAGACGCATCCTCCAGCAAAGCTCGCAGTGCGCCCATCGCCTCGCGCAGTGCCGCCAGCGCTCGCGGCCACTCCGCTGGATCGGCTTCCAACTCCAGCGCTCCAGCCACATCCCGCAATCCGCGCGCGCCCAGCATCGCCGCGCCGCCCTTGATCGCATGAGCCTCCGCGCGCACCGCCGCCCGGTCACCTGCATGCATCGCCGCCGCCAGCAACTCGATCCGCCGCGCGCAGTCCTCATCGAGCGCGGCATACATCCGCCGCAGCGCCGCCGCCGACATGCGAAACTTTCCCATCACCGCAGCATCGATCACCGCACCCGTCGCCGGAGCGGCAATCTTAGTTCTGCCTTCACGCGCAGCGCCCGCCGCAGCCTCAAACGCCGCCAGAATCGCCTCCGGCTCCGCCGACTTCTGCAGAAACCCATCCGCGGCTTCGGCCAGCTCCGCCGAAATCCCGCTTGCGCTGAAGACCACCACAGGCGCGGCGCATACGCCACGCAGAGCCGCGACCAGCGCCACCCCGCTCAGCCCCGGCAACTGCGCATCCAGCAAAATTCCATCCGGAAGAATTCCATCCGGCGCCACGCTCCCATCCCCAATCATCGCCAGCGCAGCCGCGCCATCTGCAGCCGCAATCAACTCCACGCCCAGCTCAGCCAGCAGCGCCGCCATCACCTCGCGGCTGATCTCGTCATCGTCAATCAGCAGCAGCGTCATCCGATGCCGTCCATCCGCCTCTCGCATCCGGTTCACGGCGCGCCCACCGGGCCAACCACAATCACCTCAAAGCTGCCCGGCATCGGCTTCGTCCTCAGCGTGCCAATCCCGCTCGACCCGTTGATGTTGGCGCTGTCTATATCGAATCCATAAATATCCGTCACCAGATACAACCGCCCCGCCGAAGGATTCTCCGCCATCGTCCGCGCGCGTGGTCGCGTAATCAACTGCTGCGCCAGCGCGTAATCATCGTTAATATCCTGCCGCACAATGCTGATGCTCCCGTCGTCGCCGCCATTCGCCGTGAAGATCAGCCCGCGCCCCGCGTCATACACAATGCTGCCCGGATCCAGCCCAATCGCAACCGACGCCACCGCCGCGCCGCTCACGCTGTCCATCACCTCCAGATGCCCATTCTCACAGCCCACAAACAGCCGCAGATGCGTCGTGTCCAGCGCCAGCGCCGACGGCTCCGTACACTCCTCCGGCAGCCCGAATCGCCGCATCAGCGGATCCCACGCCGTCGCCCCAAACAGATCATCCCGCGCAGCCGCATTCGTCGCGGCAGCATTCGTCGTTCCTGTCTTCGCCGCTTCCTTCGCCGTCGCCTCGGCCTCGGCCTGCGCCAGTTCATCCGTCTCTGCCTTCGCGTGGTCCCTGCGCAGCTGCCGCGCCACCGTCGCCGCGTCAAACCGCACCACCGTCCGACGATCCTCCACCGTCATAAAAACATTCCCGCTCCCATCCGCCTCGCCAAAACCCAGCCGACCCGAAACCTGAAAATCTCCCAGCAGCTTCCAGTTCCGCGCATCCATCACCGTCACCGTCGAGTGAACCGGCGGCCGCGTGCGATTGCCGCGCACCGACGCGCTATTCCGCTCCCCAGTCTCCGTCGTCGCCGCCACCGGCGCCGCACAGATCGCAAACACAAGCTGCGTCGTCGGCTCGTAGACCAGCGCGCGCGGCGTCGGACCCGTCGGCACGCTCGCCACCAGCTCCAGCGTCCGCCGGTCCAGCACGCGCACCATCGCCGCCCGCGCATCGCTCACAAACGCATACCCGCCGCCCGGGTCCAGCACCACGTCGCGCGCCTCGCCCAATCCCGTCACCGTCGCCAGCCGCTCCCCCGAGTGCAGATCGACAATCTGCACCTGCGGCCCATGTGCGATAAAAAGTTGCTCCGCCACCGGATCCACCGTCAGATAATCCCACGTCCCCTCGCCGCCAATCCGCCACTCCGCGCGAATCCCCCACGGATTGCCAAACAGCGTCGAAGCCGTCGGCGTATTCGGAATAATCACCTGCGCCCGCGCGCCCGAGGCGGCCAGCAGCAGCGTGGCAAAAACAACGAGAGTGAAAGAGTAGCGGCGCATCGGCAACGCACTGCCGCGATCAGCCTCGCGCGCGGCAGCTTTCGCCTCCATGCTAATCGATTTCCCCCGCTTGGCAAGTCGCAGCTCAGCGGATCAAAACTCAACGGATCGCGGACGACAGACCGCCGGCCGCCCCGAGCTAATCCATCGCCGACTGCACCTCATGCAGCCATCCCGGCGACTTCAGCAACTCGCGCGGCCTCGATCCATCCGCCGGCCCCACCAGACCATCCCTTTCCATCAGGTCGATCAGATGCGCCGCGCGTCCATACCCAATCCTCAGCCGCCGCTGCAACAGCGACGTTGAAGCCTTGCCAAACTCAAAGACCAGCCGCACCGCGTCGTCAAACAGCGGATCGTTCTCCTCGTCGCTCTCGCCTTCGCCGTCTTCGCGCGCGCGCTCCTCGCGCGGCGCTTCCAGGAAGCCCTCCGCATACTCCGCCTCGCCCTGCGCCTTCCAGAAATCCACCACCGACGCCGTCTCGTTCTCGCTCACATACGGCGCATGCAGCCGCATCAGTCGGCTCGTCCCCGGCGGACGAAACAGCATATCCCCGCGGCCCAGCAGCGACTCCGCGCCATTGTCGTCAATAATCGTCCGCGAATCCACCTTCGACGCCAGCCGGAAGCTGATCCGCGTCGGCACATTCGCCTTGATCAATCCCGTAATCACGTCCACCGAAGGCCGCTGCGTCGCCAGCACCAGATGTATCCCCACGGCGCGCGCCATCTGCGCCAGCCGCGTAATCGACTCCTCCACATTCGCCCGATCCAGCATCATCAGGTCCGCCAGCTCGTCAATGATGATCACGATAAACGGCAGCGGCTGCTCTTCCTCGCCCTCGTCCGTAAACAGGCTCGACATCCCCCGCTCCGCCACCTTCGCGTTGTACTGGTCAATGTTGCGCACGCTTCGGCTCGCCAGCAGCTTCAGCCTTCGCTCCATCTCCCTCACCGCATTCCGCAGCGCATTCGCCGCCAGCTTCGCCTCCGTGATAATCGGCGTAAACAGATGCGGAATCCCCTCATACATCCCCAGTTCCACGCGCTTCGGGTCCACCAGAATCAGCCGCACCTGCGCCGGCGTCGTCCGAAACAGCAAGGACATGATCATCGCATTGATCGCCACCGATTTTCCCGACCCCGTCGAGCCTGCAATCAGCACATGCGGCATGCTCGCCAGGTCCGCCGTCACAATCCGCCCGTTGATATCCTTGCCCATCGCCAGGGTCAGCCGCGACTTCGCCTTCGTGAACGTCTCCGACTCGATCACATCGCGCAGATGAATCGTCTCGCGCTCATGATTCGGCACCTGAATCCCGATCGTGCTCTTGCCCGCCATGCGCTCGATCAGTATGCTCTCTGCGCGCATCGCCAGACACAGATCATCGCCCAGACTCGCCACACGGCTATACTTCACGCTCGCGTCCGGCTTGAACTCATACGTCGTCACCATCGGCCCGGGATTGATCTGCACCACCTGCCCGTTCACGCGAAACTCCGCGCACTTCTCCACCAGCTTCCGCGCCTCCTCGCGCAGCTCGTTCTCGCGAATCGCAAACGGAATCTCGCCCTGATGCAGCAGCGTGCTCGGCGGCAGTCTGAACCCGCTCGCATTCCGCGCCGCCACGGCCGCCGTGCGCACGCCCACATCCGCCCGCTCATGAATCGGCGCGGCAGGCTCGTCTGCGGCGGCCGTCGTCGCTCGCGCCGCGCGCACCGGCGCCATCGGCACCACCGGCTCAGCCCGCCGAACCGGCTCTGTAACCGGCTTCTGCGCGGATTCCTCCGCCTGCCCATCCGCCCGCTGCGCAATCGGCACCACCGCATCCGTTTGCGGACCCACATCCACCGGCTCGACCGGCTCTTCCGCTACTGCCGCATTCCGCTCCCAGATGCTCCGCCGCTCGGACTCCGCCGCACGCCGCGCCGCCAGGTCGCCAATCCGTCTCACCGCCGGCACTTCGTCCAGCAGATCCTCACGCTTCCGCCGCGCAAAAATTCTCCGCAGCCAGCTCTCGCGTCGCGGCTGCGTCCACGTCGGCACAGCAGGCTCAGCGACTTCCTCCGCCTCGTCAAACGCAAGCCTCCGCGCAGCCTTCTGCTCTTCGCGCTGCTCGCGTCTCCGTCGCCAGCCGTCCATCACCACGCCCAGTCGCAGCCCCTGCTGCTGCATCCACTCCCACGCCGCGCCAAAGGTAAACTCCGAGCTGAAATAAAGCCCCGCGCAGGCCGCTGACACAGCCACAATCGCCGCCCCGCGCAGGCCGATCCTCGCCTCCAGCGCATCGGCAAGCAGCCGCCCGATCACGCCCTCGACTGGCAGAATATGCAGCCACCGCCCGTGATTCGGCATCAGCCCCAGCGCCGTCGGCAGCGCCACCATCGTCACCACCACGCCCGACCATCGCAGCCACGCCGCGCCACCGGCGCGCGTGCGCATCCATCGCAGCCCCACGCCGCCCATCCACAGCGGCAGCGCAAACGCAGCCAGCCCGAAAACCTGTAGCAGCAGGTCGCTCGTCCACGCTCCAAACGGCCCGATCCAGTTCCTCACCACCGCGCGACCCGCCACCAGCGGCACCGCCGTATCCCACGATGGATCCGTCACATGCCACGTCCCCAGCGCCAGCATCAGCAGCACCGCCAGCAGCAGCAGCACCGCGCCCAGCAGCAGATTCAGCGGTCGAAAGCGCGTCGGCGTCAGTACTGTTCGGATCGGCTTCATCGTGTGCCACCGGCCCACTGCGCGTCCCAGGAAAACACTCCGCCGCGCAGCCGGAAGTTCCTTCATTATCACGCCGCCACAATCCACCCAGCGCCACCCGAAGCACAGGAAACTGCCACAGGGAATCTGCCTGCCAACCCCCGCGCGCGCCCACCAGCCGCCGCCTCAGTTCCCGTGCAGCAGCCCGCGCCCCAGCGTAAACAGCGCCACCGCCAGTAGAATCCGATACACCGCGAAGGCCACAAATCCGTGCCGCCTCACCCACATCAGAAACCACTCCACCACGCCCAGCGCCACAATGAACGCGACCACAAACCCGATCGCCAGCACCACCCAGTCCTGCCCCGTCATCACCAGCGGCGCAATCGTCGCCTCATGCCCCGGATGCAGCGTCTTCACCAGGTCATAGCCCGTCGCCGCAATCATCGTCGGAATCGACACCAGAAAACTGAACTCCAGCGCCGCCGACCGGCTCAGTCCCGCCATCTGACCCGCCGCAATCGTCGTCATCGAACGCGAAGCGCCCGGAAACACCGCCGACAGCGTCTGGCACAGCCCGATCCAGATCGCCTGCCCCAGGCTCATCTGCTCCACCTCATGCACACTCGAGTCCACGCGCTCGCTCCAGGCGTCCACCACCCACATAATCACGCCGCCCACAAACAAGGACACCGCCATCACCGTCAGGTTCTCCAGATGCTTGCTGATCAGCTTCGTCAGCAGCAGCGACGGCGCAGCCGTGCACACAAACGCAAACATCGTCAGAGACACCGGATGCGTCCAGATATTCCTGTCCCGATTCTCACCCTGCGGAAACGTCCTCAGAAACTCCACAATCCGCCCCAGAAACAGCAGACACAGCGCCAGAATCGCGCCCAGCTGGATCACAATCGAATACATCTTCCAGTACGCGCTGCCCAGGTCCACATGCATCAGCGCCTCGGTAATCCGCAGATGCGCCGTCGAGCTGACCGGCAGAAACTCCGTCAACCCCTCCACAATCCCCAGCAGCACGGACAAAAGATATGTGTTCAACTTTCCTCCAGACGCGGCCAATCCCGCCGCGAAACCTTCCCTGGCAACGCCAATCCGGCAAATCAGCGCGTACCCGCGCCGCAGGTTTCGTTTTCAGTTGTGGCGCGTCTCTGTCATTCCGCGCTGCGACGAGCGCGATCCGGGACTACACGATGAACTTAGCATAATGCGCGCGGCGGAATCGTGAAAACCGCCGCTCACGGCGCTGCCGTTCCGGAATCGGAACCGTAAATGACAATCCCGTGCTCCAGCTCATACTCGATCGCCGCCACGCGCGCGGCATAATCCGAATGCACAAAATTCTTCTCCAGAAAATCGCGAATCCCCTTCACCTCGCGCGTCGCCTCCGCCGCGCGCCGGTCGTCGCCTGCCGCAGCCTCCATGTCATGCACCACCGCCATCCGATACGCGGCGTCATAGAGCGCCTCCGTTACGCGCGGACTCTTCGGATGCTGCGAGGCATAATCCTCGTACAACCCAGCCTCTTTCGACGGACACTTCGGGTCGCCCTGCCACGTCCCGCAGACCTTGTTGTCCATCAAATCCCACGCCGCCATATCCGCCTGCCTCGAACCCGGCCACCGGCTCATGATCTTCCTCATCTCCGTCTCGTCGATCTGCTCGCGCAGATATGCCTCTTTTTCCTTCGCCGAAGGCAGTTGCCCCGCGTCCGCCCTGTCAAACTGCCAGCGAATATCGGACGCGCGCCACGCCGCCTCCGGCGCCAGCGGCGAATCCGGATAAAACTCCAGCAGCCTCTGATACAACAGCCGCGCCGCCTCACCGGCATCCCGCGGCCCGCGCGCGTCTGAGGCCAGCGACTCCATCGTCGCCGCCTGGCCCATCAACACCTGGTCGCCATCCGCCGTCGTCGCCACCAGCACGCTCTTTGCCAGCAGCCATCCCGTCACCGGCACCGGCTTGTTCTCATCCCCCAGCAGCGGCGCGTCGTTGCGATTCTCCGTCGGCGCGTCCGTATTCGCAAACACCCGCATCCACGGCCCGTTCGTCTCGGCCACCACCATCTCGCGCCCCGCCTGAATCCGCGTCACCATCTGCGCATGCGCATCCGCATATACATAGAGCGGCGTCCTCACCAGCACCGTCGCCAGCGGACCGGCCGTCGGCAGCGGCGGACCATCCTCCTGCACGTGCCCCGTCGGCTTCTGCGCGCCAGCCGTCGCGCAAACTGCCAGAGCCATCAGCGCCGCAGACAAACGAGCCATCCGCAAACCGTGCCTCATCGCCATCCCTCCACGCGGCCACCTCAACGCAAAGGATCCCACCCCGCGTCAGCCTTGCGCATTCTCCGTCAGCCGCCCGTCCAGCGGCTCATTCAGCACTTCCGCCAGCATCTCCGGCGCCACGTTCCCGCCGCTCAGCACGGCCACCGCGCGCTCAAACGGCGGCAGCTCTCGCGCATGAAACAGCAGCGCCGCCGTCGTCACCGCCCCGCTCGGCTCCGGCACCAGCCGCGTCGCGGCCACAATCGCCCGCATCGCCGCGCGAATCTCCGCCTCCGTCACGGTCACAATCCGGTCCACATACTCGCGTATATGCGCAAAATTCCTCACGCCCACGCTCTGTGTCCTCAGCCCGTCGGCCATCGTCCGCGTCGTCAGCTCCGCCGGCCACGTCACAATCTCTCCGAGCCGAAAACTCTCCGCCGCGTCACCCGCCAGCTCCGGCTCCACGCCCACCACCCGCGCTCGCGGCCTCATCTGCCTCACCGCTGCCGCCACTCCGCTCAGCAACCCTCCGCCGCTCACCGGAGCCAACACCAGATCGACCTCCGGCAACTGCCGCGCAATCTCCAGCCCGCACGTCGCCTGCCCCGCAATCACATCCGCGTCGTCATACGGCGGAATCGTCACATACCCGAACCGCCGCACCAGCTCATCATTCTTAGCCAGCCGCTCGCTCGACGCCGCGCCCACATCCACCACCTCCGCGCCCAGCGCCAGCGTCGCCGCCCGCTTGATCGCCGGCGCATTCCGCGGCATCACGATCACCGCCTTCGCGCCCACCGCGCGAGCCGCATACGCCACGCCCTGCGCGTGATTTCCGCTCGAATACGTAATCACGCCGCGCGCAATCTCCTCCGGCGTAAGCTGCAAAATCCGGTTCGCCGCCCCGCGCAGCTTGAAGCTTCCGATCGGTTGCAGGCTCTCGGCCTTCAGCCAGCACGCTCGCCCGGCAAGCTCCGGCGAAAACGCCCCAAGCTCCGCCCGCACCAGCGGCGTCTCCACAATCACCGGGGCAATCCGCGCCGCCGCTTCCGCAATCTTCGCCAGAGAAACCAGCTCGCTCATTGCTCTCTATGGTACATAGGCCGGAGGCAGCTTTTCACTCGCCGTCTCCGCCTGCCAGGCAATGCCGACAATCTTCCACTGTCCGTCAATCCTCGCCGCCTGAATCGAATTGATCCCGCGCACCGTCACCGGTGCATCCGGCTGATTCATGCGCAGGAAATACGTGCTCCAAAGATGAGCCAGGTGGCCAAATCGCTCCGTCCGCACCTTGACCTGCTTCTCATAAAACGCGGGAACCCCGGCAGCCTTGACGTGCGCTGTCCAGTCGTCAAGCGTGAGCACACTGAGCGTCACCGTTCTGTCCGGTTTCGGCGTGATGACCGTCAGGCGAGCATCCGGCGTAAACAGGGCGCGCATGCAGGCTCGATCCTTGTCCACAGGTCCGGACACCGCCGCATCGAAAGCCTGCGGAAGCTCACTGAGCGACGTGACCGGCGAACAGGCTGTCGAGGTCGCAGGCACCCCCTGCGCCGCAGCCGCGCAGCAGGCCAAAAACCAAACCAAAAGAATCGTCGGGAACAACGTGTGTTTGCGCATGAACGGATTGTAACCGTCTGCGCCTGCGCGAGGGGATGTTTTTATATCTCCATCACCACCGGCAGAATCATCGGCCTGCGCCCAGTCGATTTCTGGATGAACCGCTTCAGGTCCACGCGCAGCTTTTCTTTCACCACGCCGTAATCCGATTTCTCCTCCGCGCTCAGCCCGCTCAGGCACTTCAGCATCACCTCGCGCGCAGCGTCGGCAATATCCGCGCCGCCAAATCCGCGCATGATCACCTCCGGCTGTCGCTCCACCGCGCCGGTCCGCTGGTTGATCGCCACCACCGCCAGCACAATCCCGTCCTCGGACAGCGTGCGCCGATCCTTAATCACCAGGTCCTCAACCACATCAATCGACGAGCCGGAGTCAATCAGCACGCGCCCCGAAGTCACCTTGCCATTCTTCCGCGCCTGCTTCCCGTCCAGCTCCAGCACGTCCCCATCTTCAATCACAATCGCCGAGCCAATCGCGCCCGTCTCCTGCGCCACGCGCGCATGCTTCTTCAGGTAGCGATAATCCCCATGCACCGGAATGAAATACTCCGGGCGCACCAGGTTAATCAGCAGCCGCATCTCTTCCTGGCTCCCATGCCCGCTCACGTGAATCAGCCCCGCCGACCCATCGTCAGAGACCACCTGCGTCTCGCGCCGCGCCAGATGGTCGATCACCCGATAGATCGCCTTCTCGTTGCCCGGAATAATCCGCGAACTCAGAATCACCGTGTCGCCCGCGTCAATCCGCGCATGCTTGTGGCTATCCACAGCCGCCCGGCTCAGCGCGCTCATCGGCTCGCCCTGCGTCCCGCTGATCAGCACCAGCAGCTCATCCGGCGGAATATCACGCATCTGTCCCGGCTGCACCATCAGCCCCGGCGGAATATCCAGATACCCCAGGTCCTGCGCAATCTCCGCGCTCTCGTTCATCGAACGGCCCACAATCGCCACCCGCCGCCCATGCTCCCGCGCCAGCTCCATCGCAATCCGCATGCGATAGATCGACGACGAAAAGCAACTGAAGAAAATCCTTCGCTCCGCCCGCGCAATAATTTCGTCCAGCCGCGGCTTCACCGCCCACTCGCTCGGCGTATACCCGGACCGCTCCACATTCGTCGAGTCCTGCAAGAGCGCCAGCACGCCGCGCTTCCCATACTCGGCAAACGTATGCAGATCAAACGGCTTCCCATCCGGCGGCGAAAGATCAATCTTGAAATCGCCCGTATGTATCACCACGCCCACCGGCGTCTCAATCGCCAGCGCAATGCAATCCACCAGCGAATGCGTCACGCGAATCGGCTCAATCGTAAACGGCCCGATCGTGAACTTCCGCTTCGGCTCAATCTCGATCAGCTCCGTCTCGTCCAGCAGATGGTGCTCTTCCAGCTTGCCCTCAACATAGGCCAGCGTGAACTCCGTCGCATACACCGGAACCTTGATCTCCTGCAACATCCACGGCAGGCCGCCAATATGGTCCTCATGCCCATGCGTCAGCAGAATCCCGCGCACATGCGCCTTGTTCTCGATCAGATAGCTCAGGTCTGGCACCACCACGTCCACGCCCAGCAGTTCCGACTCCGGAAACATCAGACCAGCATCAATGACGAGAATCTCGTCCTTCCAGCGCAGGGCCATGCAGTTCATCCCGAACTCGCCCACGCCACCCAGAGGAATAATCTTCAGTTTTTCGTTTTGCATCGCGGTCTCTTCGATGCTACCACCCGCACCGCACGCGCCCTTCGCAGCCTGCAATGCTCAGCCAGTCCTGCTCAGCCTGTCACCGCAGCCGCTCCGCGCAGCCCCGCTCAGCGCAGCCACTCTTCCAGCGCCGTCGCCAGGTCCGTCTTCTCGTCGCGATACTTCACAATCACCGGCGCATACAGGCTCAATCCCCACGCCTCGCCCGCGCCGCCGCGTTTCACCGCCCGCGACCCCGGCACCACCACCGCGCGCGGCGGAATCCGCAGCGGCTCCTCGGCAGTCGCGCGCAAAATCTCGCCCTTCACCAGGTCATACACCGGCGTCCCTCGCGTCAGAATCGTCCCCGGAGCCAGCACCGCGCCCGCGCCCACCTGCGTCCCCTCATACACCCCCGTATTGCCGCCCACCAGCGCGTCGTCCTCAATAATCACCGGACTCGCATTCACCGGCTCCAGCACGCCGCCAATCTGCGCCGCCGCGCTCAAGTGAACACGCTTCCCGATCTGCGCGCACGAGCCAACCAGCGCATGCGAATCCACCATCGTCCCCTCGTCCACATACGCGCCCACATTCACATACATCGGCGGCATGCACACCACCCCTCGCGCCAGATACGCGCCCGCCCTCACGCTCGACCCACCCGGCACCACGCGAATCCCGTCACCCGCCGCAAACCGCCGCGCCGGATACGTTCCCTTGTCCACAAACGACAGCCCATCACCGGCCATCTCCACCAGCGCGCCCAGCCGAAACCCCAGCAATATCCCGCGCTTCACCCACGCATTCACCCGCCAGCCCGTCGCCGCAGCCGCATCCGGCTCCGCCGCGCGAATCTCGCCGCGCTCCAGCCCCGCGCGCAACTCCTCAAACGCCGCCAGCGCCTCATCCCGGCGCGATCCCTCGATCACTCCAAGCGCAAAAAACTCCTCAATCCGAGCAGAAAGTGCATCCATCGACATGCCTCCAGTGTAGGCGATCCCGTACCGTGCATCGGACCCAGACTTGTCCATCCGGGAACAAACCCGCACTCCGCTGCGTAAGAACAACTGTCGCCCGCGCCGGACAATCCCCCGCCGCTCGCGTCCAATCGGTAAAGGCACTCGCCAGCTAGCCTCTCGCGCAGCGTTGGCAAGCAAGCCACAAGGGTAAAACGCTCTCGGTCAAAGGCAGCAAACCGCAACCATGGAAAGCTTCAGCGACATCTTCGGACAGGTCATGCAGGCCATGCTGGCCAACAAGCTGCGCACTTTCCTCACCATGTTCGGCATCGCCTGGGGTGTCGGCTCGCTGCTCGTCCTCGTCGGCCTCGGAGAAGGCTTCCGCAGCGGCCAGCGCAAAAATCTCGCCGACGTCGGCAACGATGTCATCCTGATGTGGGGCGGACTCATTCCCGCCGTTCCCAACCAGCACACCGCACAGCGCCCCTACAAGCTCACTCCCGACGATGAAACCCAGATGCGCCAGTTGCCCGAGCTGCGCGCCGTCACCGGCCTGCTCACCCGCACCGACCTCTACGAAGTCAGCCAGTGGTCCAACACCTCGTCTCAGGTCATCGGTGCCGAGCCAAACTTTCCCACCGTCCGCTTCGTTCCCATCCTCGCCGGCCGATTCCTCGATGAGGGCGACATGCTCCAGCGCCGCCGCGTCGCCATCCTCGGCCAGAAGACCCTGGAACTGCTCTTTCCCGGCCGTCCCTTCCTCGGCCAGTCCATCACCATCAACGGCACCGAATTCACCGTCATCGGCGAAGCCGGAACCACCGGCCACGGCGACAACAACAGCGACAACCAGCGCGTCTTCATTCCGCTCTCCACCATGCAGGAACTCTTCGCCATGAAAGGCGAAAACATCCCGCACGACGCGCTCGGCTCCATCCAGTACCAGCCCGCCATCCACGGTGACAGCGCCGCCGCCATCGCCGCCGTCCATCGCCTCATCGCGCGCAACCACGGCTTTGACCCATCCAATCCCGACGCCTTCGACGAGTGGGACACCATCCACACCAGCCGCCTCGTCGATAAAATCTTCGACGCCATGGATGTCTTCCTCGGCGGTGTCGGCGTCGTCACGCTCGGCCTCGGAGCCGTCGGCATCATCAACATCATGCTCGTCGCCGTCACCGAACGAACCCGCGAAATCGGCCTGCGCAAAGCTCTCGGAGCCACGCGCCGCAGCATCCTGACGCAGTTTTTCCTCGAAGGGCTGCTGCTCACCACCGTCAGCGGCGTCATCGGCATCGCCATCTCCGCCGCCTTCATGGGCGTGCTTCAACTCCTGCTCACCGACAAGATGCCCGGCTTCGATCCCCCGCGTCTCGTCTGGTGGTCGGCGCTTCTGGCCCTCGGCTCGCTCGCCGTCTGCGGCATCGTCGCCGGCGTCTACCCCGCCAGCCAGGCCGCCGCGCTCGAACCCGTCGAAGCCCTGCGCCGCGAATAGACGCCATCTCCCCGCTCAAGCACGAGGATCACTCCATGCTCAACGACATTCTCCAACAAGCCTGGGAGGCGATGGTCTACAACCGCCGCCGCACCATGATCACCATCCTCGGCATGGCCTGGGGCATCGCCACCGTCGTCCTTCTGCTCGCCTACGGCGCAGGCTTCAGCCGCGCCATTGAGGCCATCTTCGCCGAGTGGGGCACCACCATGATCGGCGTCTTTCCCGGTCGCACCAGCCAACAGGCCGGCGGAGACAAGGCCGGCGTCAAAGTCCAGTTCACCCTCGACGACCTCGACACCGTCGCCGCCAGCGTTCCCGGCCTCCGCTACATCTCGCCCATGGTCAGCAAGGATGTCCCCGTTCAGGACGGCCTTCACACCTACACCTGGACCGTCAACGGCACCAACGAGCACATCGCCGAAATCATGCACCTGCCCACCCAGATGGGCCGATTCTTCAACGGCGCGGAACTCCAGCAGCGCGCCCACGTCGCCGTCCTCGGCTCCGAGGCGCTCACCAAATTCTTCCAGGGCCAGTACCCCATCGGCCAGTCCATCCGGCTCAACGGCATCGACTTCACCGTCGTCGGAATCATGGAGGCCAAAATGGCCGAGGGCGACAGCGACAACAACCGCCAGATATACATCCCCTTCACCACCATGGACGACATCAAAAGCACCCACTACCTCGACGGCATCTGGATGAACTACCGCGGCGACCACGAGGTCGTCCAGAAAAACCTCCGCGACTCACTCGCCGCCGCTCACCACTTCAACCCCGACGACCACAACGCCATCTTCGTCGCCGACATCCGGGAACAGCTCGCCCAGTTCCGCATACTTTCCGTCGCACTTCAGGTGCTGCTCGCCCTCGTCGGCGCGCTCACCCTCGGCATCGCCGGCATCGGCCTCATGAACATCATGCTCGTCTCCGTCCAGCAGCGCACCCGCGAGATCGGCGTCGAAAAAGCCCTCGGCGCGCAGCGCAAACACATCCTCACCCAGTTCCTCGCCGAGGCCATCGTCATCAGCTCCACCGGCGGCATCGTCGGCATCCTGCTCGCCGAAATCATCGCGCTCCTCGTCGGACGCATCCGCTTTTACAGCTACGTCGCCGACAACGCCAGCGCCGCCGACATCTACCTGCGCATCTCTTTCACCTCGGTCGTCGTCGCCGTCGGCATCCTCATCGTCACCGGCCTCATCAGCGGCATGATCCCGGCCATCCGCGCCGCCAACCTCGACCCCATCGAAGCTCTGCGCTACGAGTAGCCCGCGCAGCCGCACCTCGGCCAACTCGCCTCAGGCCGGCGGCAGCCCATCCGTCACCGCCACTCCCTCCGGCGCGTGAAAGCGAAAACTCGCCGACGCAATCGCCGGATCATCCACCTCATCGCTCAGCCGGAATCGCGTCACCGACCCATCCAGCTCGCGAATCGTCATCGACCGAATCTCTCCGGCAGCCGTCACCCTCAGCGCCACCTCGGCCACGCGCTTTTCCGCGCCGCGCGGCACGCCCGTCAACACAAAATCCGCGCCAGCCGCCGTCATCCGCAGCCCCGTCAGCTCCGAGC
Organism: Acidobacteriota bacterium; assembly: GCA_021846275.1. GTDB lineage: Bacteria > Acidobacteriota > Terriglobia > Terriglobales > Acidobacteriaceae > Acidicapsa. Next base: position 68,766 of record JAJZBZ010000004.1, on the reverse strand, counting down.
TGAATTTCGTGTGTCCCAGCAGAAACCGGAGCGGCGAGCGCAGATCATCCAGCTCGCTCGCCTTCATCCGCACCACCTGCTCGTCGCCCGGCGCATAAAAATACGCATACCGCCCGTCGATCAGAAAATACTTGCCCGCCGGCTCGGAATAATCCCACCGCATCCGTCCCGCGCCTGTCACACTTGCGCGCTCCAGCAGCAGCGTCCCTGCCTCGTCGCGCTCCATCCCCATGCCCGTGTACTGCTCCGTAAACCGCGCCCGCAGGCTCCGCAGATGGTCATAGTGCGCGTCCACGCGCTGGGTCACACTCGCTGCCGTCGGCTCTGCCGCGCTCACCGCGGAAACCGCGCCAGTCGCAGCCTGCGCCGCCAGCGAAACGCCCGAGCACAGCAGCCACGCATAACACAGCAACCACGGAAAGCGCGCCCACAACGACGCGCACTTCCACCGGCTCACTGAATCGACTGCGTGCAATTCGTCCCGCCCGACGGATCGCTCTTGATCTCGCTGTACTGATCCATGCAGAATCCGCGATTGCCCGTCTTGCCCACCGCCTGCGGAACCGCCGTCACGTCAAACCCCGTGATCTGGTCCGTATTGTTCACCGTCACCTTCGTGCAGTTCACAATGCTGAAAATATAGCCCGCCTTCACACCCGACGACAGATCGCCCTGCACCAGTTGCGCCGAGGTCGGCGACGGATTGCCCGCCTTCGGATCCCCGCCCAGCGCCGCCAGCGAACACGCAAACCCATTCGACGGATACGTCGTCTGGTACTGAATCTCCGCCTTGTAAATCGCCTGCAGCGAATTGATCGCCGACGTCTCGTTCGCCGTCGCCCTCATCTTGTTGAAGTTCGGAATCGCAATCAGCATCAGGATCAGCATGATGCTGATCACAATCAGAAGCTCCATCAGCGTGAAGCCATTGGCCCCGCGCCGGGAGCGTGTGCGCTTCGTATTCATCATCGGAAACATATTCGAACCTCGTAGAAATCCTAACGCCAGCAGCCCCTATCAGCAAACCGCGCGGCAATCCGTAACTCATTAGACGATCCCGCAACGACAAACGCTCACCCACTTTCGCCGCCCGTCGGCGCTCACGCGCCCTGTCGATCCCACCAAAACCATCCACAGCCATCCCCGTCACGCGCGCCCGCTCCGCTCAGCCCTGGAATTTATAATCGATGGGTCAGCCGCCGTCATCTCACGTCTGTGCGAGGCCAGCCCAATCTCGACGCAGCCCAACGACCCCGGAAGCCACAGGAACCTCGCTTGAACGACTCCATCGTCATCCGCGGAGCGCGGACCCACAATCTCAAATCCATCGACTGCGCCATCCCTCACGGCGTGCTCACGGTCATCTCCGGCGTCTCCGGCTCCGGCAAATCCTCCCTCGCCTTTGACACCATCTACGCCGAGGGCCAGCGCCGCTACGTCGAGTCGCTCTCCGCCTACGCCCGCCAGTTCCTCGAGCGCATCGACAAGCCCGACGTCGACTTCATCGACGGCCTCGCGCCCGCCATCGCCATCAAGCAGAAAAACACCACGCGCAACCCGCGCTCCACCGTCGCCACCGCCACCGAAATCTACGACTACCTCCGCCTGCTTTTCGCCCGCTGCGGCACCGTCCACTGCGTCCACTGCGACAGCCTCGTCACCCGCGACTCCGTCGACGAAGTCGCCGCATCAATCCTCGCCCTCGGCGAATCCACGCGCCTCCACGCGCTCTTTCCGCTACGCCCGGCGGCAAATCCCGCCAGCCCCACAACAGCCGCCGACTCAGCCGCCAGCGAGGCCGCCAACGCTGCGACCTCCAAAAAATCCACGCGCAGCAAGAAATCCCCCGCCGCAAAATCCCCCGCGCCACCTCCCGCCGAAGCCCTCAGCGAAGCCATGAAGCAGCGCCTCGCCGAACTCCGCGCGCGCGGCTTCAATCGCCTCTGCCAGCACGGCCGCATCGTCGAATTCTCCACCCCCGAGTCGCTCCTCGAACTCGACTTCACCCAGCCCGTCTTCGCCCTCGTCGACCGCATCGTCGTCTCCGCCGAATCCCGCGCGCGCATCGTCGATGCCGTCGAAATCGCATACCGCGAATCGGGCGAAGTCCTCTTCGAAGAAATCCCGCGCGATCCGGAATCCCCGCGCCGCACCCATCGATTCTCCACCGCCTACGAGTGTCGTCTCTGCCACCGTCCTGGCCGCGAACCCGAGCCGCGCCTCTTCTCCTTCAACAATCCCTTCGGTGCCTGCCCACGCTGCCAGGGCTTCGGCAACACCATCGACTACGATCTCAACCTCATCGTCCCCAACCCCGCGCTCACCCTCGCTCAGGGCGCCATCGAACCATGGACGCGCCCCAAATACCGCCCTCACATGACCGAGCTGAAGCGCTGCGCCAAATCCCTCGCCATCCCGCTCGACACCCCGTGGCGCGACCTCACTCCGCAGCAGATCGAAACCCTCCTCTATGGCGATAAAGCGGGCGACAAAACAGGCGAAACCGGCTTCACCGGCATCTACGGATTCTTCGCCGCCCTCGAACGCAAAAAATACAAGCTCCACGTCCGCGTCATGCTCTCCAAATATCGCGGCTACGCCATCTGCCCCGACTGCCGTGGCCAGCGCCTCCGCGCCGAGGCCCGCTCCGTCCGCATCCGCAGCGTCGACAGCGCCGGACACTCCATCGAAAAAAACATCTGCGAAGCCACCGCCCTCACCATCGCCGAGGCCAAATCCTTTTTCGCCTCCATGCAGCTCACACCCATGCAGCAGGAGATCGCCGGACCCATCCTCGACGAGGTCCGCCAGCGCATCGGCTTCCTCCACGCCGTCGGCCTCGATTACCTCACGCTCGACCGACTCGCCAGCACGCTCTCCGGCGGCGAAGCCCAGCGCATCCAGCTCGCCACCTCGCTCGGCTCCCGTCTCGTCGGTGCGCTCTACGTCCTCGACGAACCCTCCATCGGCCTTCACTCCCGCGACACCGACCGCCTCATACGCATCCTCCACAGCCTCCGTGACCTCGGCAACACCATCCTCGTCGTCGAACACGATCCCGACATTCTCCGCTCCGCCGATCACCTGCTCGATCTCGGCCCCGGCGCCGGCGAATTCGGCGGCCGCCTGCTCGCCTCCGGCTCCGTCGCCGAAGTCACCGCCAACCCCGACTCGCTCACCGGCCGCTACCTCAGCGGCCAGCTCGCCATCCCCGTCCCCACGCGCCGCCGCGAACCGGGCCGCGAACAGCTCCACCTCCGCGGCGCGCGCGCCCACAATCTCCGCAACCTTGACGTCGACATTCCCCTCAACCTGCTCGTCGCCATCACCGGCGTCTCCGGCTCCGGCAAATCCACGCTCGTCCACCAGGTGCTCTACCCCGCCGTCGCCCAGGCGCTCGGCAAAGGCGAAGGCGGCGACCTCACCCCGCGCCTCACCAGCCTGCGCGGAGCCGAGCGGCTCAACGACGTCATCCTCGTCGATCAGACTCCCATCGGACGCACCCCGCGCTCCAACCCCGTCACCTACATCAAGGCCTTCGACCTCATCCGCGAACTCTTCGCCGCCCAGCCCGAGGCCCGCAAACAAAATCTCAGCGCCGGACACTTCTCCTTCAACGTCCCCGGCGGTCGCTGCAAAACCTGCGAAGGCGACGGCACCGTCACCGTCGAAATGCAGTTCCTCGCCGATGTCGAACTCCCCTGCGAAGACTGCAACGGCACACGCTACCAGGCCAAAGTCCTCAGCGTCCCCTACAAGGGCAAAAACATCCACGAAGTCCTCGGCCTCACCGTCCGCGAAGCCCTGCGCTTCTTCGTCGGCGTCCCGCGCCTCGTTGATCGCCTCGCCGTCCTCGACGAAGTCGGCCTCGGCTACCTTCGCCTCGGCCAGTCCGCCACCACGCTCTCCGGCGGCGAAGCCCAGCGCGTCAAGCTCGCCTCTCACCTCGCTCAGGCGCGCTCCTCCGGCGGTCGCGCCTCCGCCGCCAGCCGCGTCCTTTACATCCTCGACGAGCCAACCACCGGCCTCCACTTCGACGATGTCTCCCGCCTGCTCACCGCCCTGCGCAAGCTCATCGACGGCGGCGGCTCGCTGCTCGTCATCGAACACAACCTCGACATCATCAAATCCGCCGACTGGGTCATCGACCTCGGCCCCGAAGGCGGCTCCGGCGGCGGCCAGGTCGTCGCCACCGGCACCCCGGAAGAAATCGCCGCCCACCCCACCAGCCACACCGGCCACTGGCTCCGCCAAGTCCTTTAACTCCTGGCTCCGCCGCACCCTTTAACTCCTGCTCAGCCACACCCCCTGACGCGCATTCTGAAACGCATTCCAGCGCGCCAGCACACGCTCAAACACGAACGTGCGCGCATCCGGTTGACCAGGAAAAAGTAGTCATAGTATTCTGGTCATACTCGGAAGTTCACCGGAGACCACCATGCGCGCCATGCCCGCAGCCCAATTCAAAGCCCAGTGCCTCGCCGTCATGGACCACGTCGCACAGAGCGGCGCTCCCGTCGTCATCACCAAACACGGAAAGCCCGTGGCAAAGCTCGTCCCCGTCACCACCGACGACCTCTTCGGCGCGCTCCGCGGCTCGGCCCGCATCGTCGGCGACATCGAAACCACCGCTTCCGCCAGCGACTGGGGCGTCGAGTGATCCTGCTCGACACCCACATCCTCGTCTGGATGCTGCTCGCGCCGGAAAAGCTCACCCCGGCCAGCCGTAAAAAGATCGTCACCGCGCGAGAAACAGGCCCGCTTTTTCTTTCCACCATCAGCCTCTGGGAGATCGCCTGGCTGGTCGAAAACCGCCGCATCGCCACCGATCTCAGCACGGCGTCGTTCGTGCAGAAGTGCGCATCCTACATCCAGCTTCTGCCCATCACGCCCCAGATCGCCGCCCGCGCCGTCGCATTTCCCGCCACCTACCCCAGCGACCCGCAGGACCGCATCCTCGGAGCCACGGCCATCGTCGAAGGCCTGCGCCTGCTCACCCACGACAAGCGCATCCGCCAATCCCGCCTCGTCCCACTCGCGTAAAGCAGTCCCACCGCAGCCATACCCAGAAGACTGTATTTTCACGCAGCGTTCCCTTGCGATAACCTGCACCTCACGATTGTTGCGCGGGCAAAGAATCCGCATAACCGTTCTATCTTCTATCAGATACTTGCGCGCATTGAGTTCCCGGTTAGCTCCAAGCCAGCATTTTCATCAAACCCAATTTTCGTTTTTCGAAAGACCGCAGTTCCCCACTCATCAGGAATTTCCAATAAGAACTCTGGCTTGTCCCGAAGGAATTCATTTGCAGCGCGTGATATCGCGAAATTTGATTCGGGGTTGTTAAAGTCATGCAAAAAAAAGTACCCCCCAGGATTCAAGCGGGGATAGAAAAAATCTAAGGCGTCCATTGCTGATCGGTAGAGATCAAAATCGAGCATTACCAGCGCGAACTTCTCGTCCTCTAGTCCCTTCGCTGAATCAGGAAAGTATCCGACACGGAACTCGATGTTTCTCAGATCGCCGATGCAACGTTTCACCTCCTGAATCGAAGTATCCTGAAATCGCTGATCGTGAACCCCCTCCAAAGCCTCTCGTGGAAACCCTTTGAATGTGTCGAAGAGATACAAGGTTCTATCAGGCAACTGCTGATGAATGAACTTTGCCGTAAATCCCTTATATACACCGAGTTCCGCGATGGCTCCGCCCATCCCGTCTAATTCCAGACGAGCAAGTGCAAGGGCCAGGGTCGCATAACGCGTATTATCCTCAATATCTCTAAGATTATCGCGTACGGAAGCGGGATACGTTGGAAATCGCATTTGGCTGTGCATGGATTCAACAGCTACCCGTACCGCGCCTCTCAACGCCCTCTTTGCGGTCCTCTTCAAGTGCGAAAACATAGGCATAGCCCCCGTAGGAATAGGAGTCCGATCGTTACGGATGTAACTTGTCAGCGAACATCAACACGTTCCGATAACGGCGATCATATCCGAAGAACGCAGCCCTGGACAAGTGAATTGCCTCATTCGGCCTGCACGTGTGTGAACGTAAAGCGAATCTGCATTTGGATATTCATTGGCAGATGGCGCACTATTGATCCGGCCCTACCGTCATCCGGCATGGGCGATGATTGGGTCTTTGAAGAAGGATTTGATTCTCTCCGGGTTCTTTTGATCTCCATCATGTGTTCCGATGCCGCTTTTCTCAATGCGTCTTTAGTTCGGCATGGCAGGCGTGTTCCGCATGAAGAGCCAATCTCTGGGGCCGAAATCCAGCCAATCATGCAATCGCTATTTTGGTGGAGCTGAGCGGGATCGAACCGCTGGCCTCCTCGTTGCGAACGAGGCGCTCTCCCAGCTGAGCTACAGCCCCACAATCAGGGAAGAACACTTCCAGTGTAGCAGCCCATCGGCCTCGCGCCAACAGGCTGCCACCCGCGTCCTTACAGGTGATTCATATTCTGCAGGAACTCCGCATTGTTGCGCACTTTTTCCAGCCGACTCACCAGCAGTTCCATCGCCTCCACCGGCGACAGCGGATTCAGCACCTTGCGCAGCACCCATATCCGCTGCAAATCCTCCTTCGGAATCAGCAGCTCTTCCTTGCGCGTGCCCGAGCGCTGAATATCGATCGCCGGAAAGACGCGCTTGTCCACCAGCTTCCGATCCAGAATCACTTCCATATTGCCCGTGCCCTTGAACTCCTCGAAGATCACCTCGTCCATGCGCGATCCGGTATCCACCAGCGCCGTCGCAATGATCGTCAGCGAGCCGCCTTCTTCAATGTTGCGCGCCGCGCCAAAGAACCGCTTCGGCCGCTGCAGCGCATTCGAGTCCACGCCGCCCGACAGCACCTTCCCCGACGGCGGAACAATCGTGTTGTACGCCCGCGCCAGTCGCGTAATCGAATCCAGCAGGATCACCACGTCGCGCTTGTGCTCCACCAGCCGCTTGGCCTTTTCAATCACCATTTCGGCCACCTGCACATGCCGTGCCGCCGGCTCGTCAAAGGTCGAGCTGATCACCTCGCCCTTCACTGACCGCTGCATATCCGTCACCTCTTCCGGGCGCTCATCGATCAGCAGCACAATCAGCGTCACCTCCGGATGATTCGTCGTAATCGAGTTGGCAATCGCCTGCAGCAGCATCGTCTTGCCCGTCCGCGGCGGTGCCACGATCAGCCCGCGCTGTCCCTTGCCAATCGGCGTCAGCAGGTCCATCACGCGACCGCTCGTCGCCTCGCGCGTCGTCTCCATCTTGATCCGCTCCTGCGGATACAGCGGCGTCAGGTTGTCAAACAGAATCTTGTTCCGCGTCTCTTCCGGAGACTCAAAGTTGATCGCCTCAATCTTCACCAGTGCAAAATACTTCTCGCCCTCGTGCGGCGGCCTCACGTTGCCGCTGATCGAGTCGCCCGTCTTCAGATCGAACTTGCGAATCTGCGACGGCGAAACGTAAATATCATCCGGACCCGGCAGATAGTTGTAATCCGGTGAGCGCAAAAATCCATACCCGTCCGGCAGAATCTCCAGCACGCCGTCGGCAAAGATGTGGCCCTCTTTTTCGCTCTGCGCCTGCAGGATTTTGAAGATCAGGTCTTGTTTCCGAAGCCCGCTCGCTCCGGGTATATCCAGCGAGCGCGCAATGCGGCTCAGCTCGGTGATGTTCTTCTCTTTCAGTTCAGCAATTGTCATGGAGTCCTGTGATGAGGTGGGATTTTGAAATGGTGTGGAAATCAGGAAGGAGTTTGTTGCAGATTCAGACTTGTACGGAGGGGATTGGGATGGAGGATGGATGGGAGTGATGTGGTTTCTGGTTTTCTGACCTCAGGCTAACAGACTTAGCCCAGGGAAGCCTCTGGAAATCGCCGCGTTCATCTTTGATGCGGCCACGGAGCAGAAAACGGAAGTGCAGCGCGCGCTCAGGCGGCGCGACGCTGCTCCGCAAGCTCGGCCTCGGCATGGGACACCGGCTTCAGCGGCATCCCCGGATTCGAACCACGAAAACGTACCAGAACCTCATTGGTCGTGTCCTGCAGCCGCGTATTCGGCTTGTGCAGCTTCCGCGTTGCCTTGCTGGCAAGCTGGCAAAGCTGATAACGGTTCGTGACGTGGGTCAGTGCTCCAAAAATCAGTTCCGAGCGCATAAAAATTCTCTCCTTGAGAAAGTTATGATCTGTCCGGTTCCCCGGTCAGGTTTGCGTCCCCCGTTGCCCTCTTTTGGCGGCAACTTCCTTTGGACGCGCTTCACGCAAAATCGATGCAGATCATTCCGCAACAATTTTCACAACATACTTGCGATGCGGAAAACCGCTCCGCACGTTGTCTCGCCTGGCCATCGGCAAACATCTTCACGTACCGGGGATAACACAGCTTTCACGCAGATTTCGCGCGCCAAACTCCATCGAGTCACGGCTCACAGTTTGCAAAATACGCTTGAGTCGGAGGCGTTCCGCTTCCAGTCTGCCGAACGCATCGTTCTGGATGGCAATCTGACTGTATACCTAAGCTGACTTCCGGTCAACCCTTTTTTATATCACAGTTCCACGAAAATCAACAAATCCGCTCCGTTCATTCCTGGACCACCCCAACCTTGCCAATGCGGGAGACCACTCCAAAATCCGCCAAAAATACCCGCTCGAATCCCCCTGCCCTGATTTACGCTGATTGCGCCATGCGAAGCATGTACTTTGTCTACTCAAAAACTGCCCAACTCAAATCGCAGCCCAAGGACCAGCGCTCCATCCTCGCCGACATCCTGCTGGCGGCAGACAAACCGCTTACCTTCGACCAGATCGTAGCCGAAGCGCGAAAGGCTCGTTATGAGGAAACCTTCAAGCGCGGCAAAATGTTTGTCACCATCGAGGAGTCCATCAGTTACCACCTGGAACGCATGACCCGCGACCGATCCATCGCCGCCCGGCTTCTTCAGAAGTGATACGTCACATCCCCGGCCACAATAAACTGCGTCGTCTTCTTTCCCAGGTCATACGCCGGCAGGTCATAGGAGTGTTCCAGCCGCAGCTCCGGTCGAAACAGCACCGTCGACCCAATCCACCACGCATATCCGATCAGGTGCTCGCTGTACTTCGTCGCATACCCCGTCCGCTGCCCCTTGATATCGTCCACATACTCGTTGCGGATCGAGATATAGCTGTGCAGGTTCACTTCCTTTTCCAGATAATTCACCACCGCATACTCCGGCGCAAAACACCGCAGCTCGCCCGCCGCGCAGAACGCCCCATTCGCGCCCGTCTCCGGCGTGATCGGATTCGCCACATTCCCCGCGATATTCGGCACATTCCGCTCATACATGTACCAGGCCTCCGTATCCGTGTGCCAGCTTCGATTGATCCGGTGATAGAACGTCTCATAAAAACTCTGCACATTGTTGTACGCATAATTGCCCTTGTTCAGCGAGTTCACGCACGTATACAAAACATCGCCGCCCATCGCCCACGTATACTGCGCGCACGCCGTCCCCGTCAGTTGCGCATCCGGCGTCCACGGAGCCACGTCGTTGCCGCCCGACAACCCAAGCTGCACCAGCCAGTGGTCGCTCAGCTTCACGCTTCCCACAATCCCCGTCTGCGTATACGGATCAATCGTGTAGAGAATCGAGTGCGAATACGTATAGTTGTTCGGCGCAAGCTGCGCCTCAATATCCGGCAGCGAGATATACCGCCCAACCCGCACATTCATCCCCTCGGCCACATGCGGAAAGTACAGGTCCAGATAAAACATCACCGGGTCATAGCCATACTCGCGATTCTCCAGCAGCAACTGCTGCGAAAAAATCCCCTTCGACGTCGTGAACCGATAGTCCTGCCCATAGAGCTGCGCCAGCCGGAATCCCCAGTCAAAATGCCCCGTCTGCACCGTATCCGGCAGCCGCTCGATATACAGCACCTCCTGATCCGGAATCACGCGATTCGGGTTGAAGTAATACGCCGCCGGAGCATTCGCCCCGTCGCCCCGGTTCGACGTGCTCACGTCAAACCCGCCATTCAGCCACCCGTACACCTTCACCCGGCTCGTCGCCCCGTTGATCGCCGTCATCAGCGGATACGTCTGCGTATCCGGCGCGCCAATTACCGCCGTCCCGCCAATCGAATAGTACGAACTCGGAAACGGAATCGAATCGAGCGGCGCCGGATACCCGCGCCACTTCGGTGCCGGTGCGTTCTCCGCGCAGGCCGGCGTCCAGTCCGCCGTATACGCCTCCGCCAGCCGCTGCCACACATCGCCCGTCGTCGCCGAGCAATGCGCCTTCTTCGCGGCTGCCTGCGACTTCTGCGGAGCGTTATCCGTCGCAACCGCATTCACAGCGCCAATCACAGCCGCGCTCGCGGCCCCATTCGCAGCCCCATTCGCAACAGCCACAACCGCAGCCGAGCCATCCGCGCTGCCCTGCGCCGCAGCCATCCCCACACTGAGAAATATCTGTACCGCCAGACCGATTGAGAGAACCTGCACGAGAGTCTTCATGCTCTCGATTCCACGCCACCCAGCCGTAGAAAGTCCCTATGCGAACCCTAAAGAATCCATAAAGCCCACGCGCGCGGAACTGCTTCGCTCACTCGTCTCCCGCTGCCGCAAAACCCTCCGCATGCAGCCGATACCCCACCCACGGCTCGCTCGCAATATACCCCACCCCATCCCCGCGATCCAGCTTCTTCCGCAACTGCCCCACCAGAACGCGCAGATGCTGCGGCTGATCCTCGCCCTGCGGACCCCACAGCGCGCGCAGCAACTGCCTGTGCCGCATCACACGATCCGCATTCCGCAGCAGCAGTGCCATCAGGTCATACTCCTTCGGCGTCAGGCTCAGCGCCTCACCGCCGAGCGTGATCTCATGCCGCGGCGCATCCAGCACAAACACGCCCACCACCAGATGCTCCTGCTCCGCGTCGTCCGCCTCATTCCGCCGCAAATGCGCTCTCACCCGCGCCAGCAGCTCCGACACCCCGAACGGCTTCGTCAGATAATCATCCGCGCCCGCGTCCAGCGCCTTCACCTTCGTCGCCTCCGCGTCCCTCACGCTCAGCACCAGAATCGGAGTCCGCGCCACGCGCCTCACCGCCTGCGTCAGCTCCAGCCCATTCATCTGCGGCATCGCCAGGTCGGTAATCACCATATCCGGCATCCGCGCCTCAATCGCCGTCCACGCCTCCAGCCCATTGGCCGCCGTCGACACCTCATACCCCGCCGCGCGCAGCGCCGTCCCCAGCACCCGCGTAATCTGCGCCTCGTCATCCACCACCAGAATCCGCTTCAAACCCCACCTCCATGCACTCAACCGCGCCAACAGCAACCACTGGCAGGTATTCTACCCGCGCAGCCGCAGCCAGTCGGCACTCACCAGTCCGTCGCCCCCGCAGCAATTCCCACCACGCCACCCCGATCCCGCATATAATGCCACTATCCCGCACGCGCATCGCAGCCATCGCGCTCGCCCGTCGCACGGATGCAAGCCAGCCCGCAACGCGAATCCCAGAACCGTAACGCGAACCGAGACCATCGCCCGTGAATCTGCCCAACTCCATCACGCTGAGCCGCATCCTCATGATCCCGCTTCTGCTCTGGATGCTCTCTTCGCACTTCCCCTGGCACACCGGCTGGGGCGCGCAGGAGATCGCCGCGTCTCTGCTATTCGTCCTCGCCTCCGTCACCGACGGCGTCGACGGCTACCTCGCCCGCAAGCGCGGCCAGATCACCACCATGGGCATCCTCCTCGACCCGCTCGCCGACAAAATCCTCGTCACCTCCGCCTTCGTCGCGCTCGTCGCCTTCAATCCCGCCGTCGTCAAGGTCTGGATCGCCGTCCTCATCATCGGCCGCGAATTCCTCATCTCCGGCCTGCGCTCCATCGCCGCCTCCGAAGGATTCACCATCCAGGCCAGCGACCTCGGCAAACTCAAAACCGTCATCCAGATCGTCGCCGTCACCTCGTCGATCCTCGCTCACCGCTGGGACTCCTGGCACTTCGGGCCATTCATCATGCCCGTCGCCTCCATCGCCATCGCCGCCATCTACTTCGCCGCGCTCGTCTCCACCATCTCCGCCATCGATTACTTCCTCGGCTTCTGGAAAAAAATCGACCGCGCCGCACAGGCCACACGCGCCGGCAGCGTCCTCATCCGCCACCGCCGCAGTTCCACCTCCCGCTCCTGACCCCAGGCATTGCATGCAGCAGCCGCGCGTTCGCGCAGTTGCCGCTCCCGCTGGTCGCGTGCAGACACAAACAGGCAACGTCGGCGGTCACCATCCAGGCGTTGTCCTTGCCTTTGCTTTTTTGTTGTCATTCCCGCAGGGAATCTGCTTCTGAGTCGTCAGCCGTCAGCCGTCAGTCGTCAGCAAGAACGCATACGCAGTTTGCACAGGAGCCGGAGCTTCCGCGGTTTCCGTTGCCTTTGCTTTTTTGTTGTCATTCCCGCAGGGAATCTGCTCCTGAGTCGTCAGCCGTCAGCCGTCAGTCGTCAGCAAGAACGCATACGCAGTTTGCACAGGAGCGGAGCTTCCGCGGTTTCCGTTGCCTTTGCTTTTTTGTTGTCATTCCCGCAGGGAATCTGCTTCTGCTTTTTGCCGTTGCAGTTGCCTTTGCTTTTTTGTTGTCATTCCCGCAGGGAATCTGCTTCTGCTTTTTGCCGTTGCAGTTGCCTTTGCTTTTTTGTTGTCATTCCCGCAGGGAATCTGCTTCTGCTTTTGCTTTCCCATCGCCGTCGCCCACAGCCCACCCGCGACCAACGGAAACGGCCACAGATGGCCGTGGCGCGCGAAAGCGCGCAGCCGCTGCATGCAATGCAATGCTCAGACAGCGGCAAGCTGAGAAGCTGCCACCGCGCGCTCGGCTGGAGCCACCGTCGTTTGCGCCGCCCGCGTCAGGCGATGCACAAAATGATACGGCGGCCACGGACCGGAGAGCTGCAACTGGCACTCCTTCATCATCTGCACCGTCGCGGCATATTTGTTCTGGTAGCGTTCCACGCAGCGCCGGTCGATCAGATGCGCAATATCCAGCAGCATCTTCCCGTTCTCCAGCACGCGACAGGTCACTTCCTCATCCAGCGGTGCAAACATCCGGTGCAACTGAAACGCCACCGCTCGCGCCCGCGTCTGCCGCTCGCGCTGTCGCGACGCCGTCTCCCGCAGATTGCTCAGGTAGCCGCGTCCCACGGTCTCGATGCTCGGCACCACGCCCAGCTCCTTGCAGCAATCCTCGACCGTCACCTTCAGGTGCATCTCCGTCTTGCCCAGCAGCCGCTCCAGATTCCCCTGGAACTGCCGCTGATTCGACCGGATCGACTTCCGCAGGCTTTCATCGTCCTGAAAAACCGTGCCAAACCGAAACGGCAGCACCGTCGATTTATGGAAGCACTCCGAGATCACCCGCGCATGGTCCACTCCCGCGCGCTGGTTCAGCGCTTCGGAACCGGCGTACTCGCTGACCACAATCGCCAGGTCGCTGGCCGGATACAGAAATACCTGGCCGCCACCGATGCCGGTCACGGACTCAAGCGGTACTGGTTTACGATGGCGGGCTAACTCCGGGAAAGACTGCTTTTCACTGACACAATAGGCATACCATGCCATATCTGACACTCCCCGCGATGGCGTCACAAGCGCGCCATTTTTTTATCCGGCTCCCATGCCCCGGGAAACCGTTCTGCCAGGTTCTCGTCCCCTCGAACGCGAGCCTCTGAGCCGACTTTCGTTCAGGACTAGGCGCATAGTAGTCCCTCGAAAATACGACTGGCAACGTCTCGCATCTCGAAATCGGAAAAAGCGAGCAGAAAACCGACAAGTGGCTTTCATTTTATGGATAAGGATTTTCTCTGGATCAACATTCAGGCAAACGCGCGCCTGCCCCACCCACAGTGCAAACGCACCGCAAACCCCGACCCGACCAGTCGTTTAGCGGAAAATATGCTGCAACTGAATCAGCAGATAGACATTCAGTCCCACCGAAAGCGCCAGCAGCAGTACCCCGATCACGATGAACCGGCTCACCCGCGCGCCCACCGCTCTCACGTCCTCCACCAGTTCCTGCTGCTCCAGCGTATTCCGGTCCGTCGCCTCGCGCACGCGTTCCAGATGGTCCTCCACGCGCTTCAGCGTCGTTCCCTGCTCGGCCACCTGCGTCTTCAGCTCGCGATGGCTCACGCGCAGCTCCGTCATCCCGCGCTCCACCGGCTCCAGGTCCACATGCACCTGCGGCGGAGCAGGCGGATGCGCCGTCTGCGGAGCCAGCAGCGCGCTCACCGTCGTCGCCAGATTCCCGTCCAGCAGCGGCAGCAGCTTCTGCACCAGCGGAATCGCCGCCCGCACCGCCTGCGCCACCCGCTGGAAACCACCCTTCAGCGCCGCTCCGTCGCCATCCGCCGGAGCAGGAAGCTGCGGACGCTCCTGCGCTGCCGCGTCGCCGCCCTTGCCAACACTTGCCCCGGCATTGCCCGCGTCGCTCGACGCCTCAGCCATCGCAGGCTCCGGCGCGCTCGGCGGAATGCCATGCGGATACCCATCCTCCGCATACCCACCCCCATGCACGCCCTGCGGCCCAGCCTGTCCGCGAGCCGGATACCCCCGTTCATAACCACTCGCCTGCGTTGGCCCTGCCTGTCCCGCCTGCGGCTGACCCACCGGCAGCGGCGCGCCTCGATAATCCCCCTGCGGCGCGGGCGCTCCAAAAGCCTGCACGCGCTGCCCCAGCTCCTGCATCCGCGCGTCGCTCCGATACGGCTGCGCCGGGCGGGTTTCGGCCACGCGCGGCTCAGCCTGCTGCGGTTCGAACGGACGCCGCTCAGCAGGGCGCGGCTCAGCCGGATACGATTCCGAATTGCGAGCGCCTGAATTGTATGCCGCCGGATGGTAAGCATCCGCGCCGCGTACACCCGCCTGCGCCGCGGTTCCCTCATATCCGCGCTGCGGATAGCCGCGCAACTCGCCCACGGACGGATACATCCGCGCCTCCTGAATGCGCGGTTCAGAGCGCGGCTCAACGCGCGATTCCTGCCCGCGCTGCGGCGGCATCTGCGGCACGCGTCCGTCGCCACGCGCGTCCGGTCGAGCATCTGCCCGCGCATCCTGCCGCGGACTCATCTCCGCGCGCGAACCCTCCCACGAATCATGCATTGCCATCGACCCTCATCAACCTTTTCCCCATACTATATCGAGCGCCTCAGCCCGGCAGCAGAAAACTCACCGCCGCCGCGCCAGTTCAGCGCAGCCGATGCTCGCTCGGCCCATTCGTCACGGCGCAATCCCGATCACGCTCATCATCCGGCCCGTCCGTCCCCGCTGCGCGCGATAGGAGAAAAACCGCTTCGTCTGGCAGGCCGTGCAACCACCCACCCGCGCAATCCGCTCTCCGCACACGCCCGCATCCAGCAGTTGCCGCCGATTGGCCTCCGTCAGGTCCAGAAAAAGTCCACTCGGAAGCACTCCATCGTCAGCGCGTCGAAACAGCGCGTCCGCATACGCAAACTCCGCGCCAAACCGCGTCCGTAGCTCTTCGCCCACCGCATAGCAGCACCCGCCAATCCCCGGCCCGATCGCCGCCACCAGCCGCTCCGGCGCGCAGCCAAACTCCTCGCATAGCCGCGCCACTCCCCGCTCCACAATCCGCTGCACCGTCCCGCGCCACCCGGCGTGAAACGCCGCCACCACGCGCCGCTCCGCGTCCGCCACCAGCACCGGAATGCAATCCGCCGTCTGCACCGCCAGCAGCACACCCGTCTGGTCGCTCATCACCCCGTCGGCCTGCGGCGCTTCGCTCCACACCGGCTCGCCCGCGCGCAGCACCACCGACGCCCCGGAGTGAATCTGCCGAATCAGGGCAAGCTGCGTCTCCGCGCAGCCCGTGGCCAGCTCCACCAGTCGCCGCCTGTTCTCGCGCACGCGCTCCGGCTCGTCCTCCGCCGTAAAGCCCAGATTCAGATCGCCGCAAGTCTCGCCTTTATCGTCACCACCAGCGCCATACGCCACGCTCACTCCGCCCACCCTCGTGCTGAACCCGTGCCAAAGCCACGGCAGCTCGCGCTCCCACTCCGCCACGCGCAACAGCGAATCCCCGCGCAGCCACGAATTCGTGCTCGTCCCCGTCGTCATGCTCCTCCGATTGTAGGTCGCCGATGCAGGCACGCCTATCGTTCCTCGTGCATGCAAAATCACTCGCGCAAACACGAGCGACGGGTTCGCCTTCCGGCGAACCCCCTCGAGAGGCAATTCAGGTTGGATTTTCAGAGGATATTTGGAAGGGAGTCCCAAGCGGGACGAACAACGTGGTAGATCATTCAGGAAGGACTTACTGCTGTGGTGCCTCTGCTTGCTGTTAACTCAGATGCCTGCCTCACAGAAAAGTTGTCCCAGACGGCACAATTTCTTCACCAGCGCAAAATCCACCCTCCGCGCCCAATCCCCGGCAGGGTATTCTGGTCTGGCAAGCGACGGCTGGTCCTCCCTCTGCTCACCGGCATCCCCCGCCGGATCAGTCGGATACCCAACTCCATCCGCCGCTCCGCTGCCCACGGAACCCACGGTTCCCGGCAAAACTCCGGACAGGTCTCCGTGCCGCATGAAGAAGCGAACCTACATCTACATCGTGGTTGTCGTCCTCGCCGCCGCCGGTTACTACGTCTACGAGCACTGGGACTCCTGGCAGCGCAACAGCTTCACCATCGTCAGCTCCACACAGGTTCCAGCCGTTCTCCAGCACAAGCCGTCCACCCTCACCTGGCAGAACGCCGACGAATCCGCCAACGGCTTCATGGCCGCCGTTCCCTCCAATCCCGTCGAAACCACCACCCAGGCCACCAACGAGCGCGGCGGTCATGAGCCGGTCCGGATGATGATCGCCCACCCCGACGCCAACTCCACCTTCGCTGTCGCCTGGGAGGACAATCCACCCGTCGCCCGCGTCCATGGCGACCGCGTCGAGGCCATCTTTGACGCCGCACGCACCCAGGCCATCGACGCCACCTACACCTCGCAGCTCTCCGAGCAGAACAACACCGACCAGGGCTATCCCGCGCGCCAGTTCGTCGCCAAAAACGCAAACGGCGGCTACCTCGACGCCCGCTTCATCTGGGCCGCGCCGCGCCTTTACATGCTCATCGCCACCTACCCCTCAGCCGAGGACCGCAACGAGGCCGACATCACTCACTTCTTCCAGTCCTTCAAAATCGTCCAGCCCAAAACCTCCGCTGCGGGCCACTGAAGCCACACGCGCGCGTGACCACAATTCCACGAGCACCACTCCCAGTCTCCAAAGGATTTTTTTGCATTCCCGCTACCGCGCCGGTCGCGCCGCCCGCTCCACCACCGCCGTAATCCACCGCGTCGGCAGCAACCGCACCGCCAGCGCCGTCAGCCGTCCACTCGCATACGGAATAATCACCCTTTGCCCGCGCCCAAGCGCCCTCACCGCGCGCCGCGCCACCACCTCCACGCGCTGCACGCCGCGCCCGCGAAACTTCGCCGCTCCGGCAACCTCGAAAAACTCACTCTCCGTCGGTCCCGGACACAGTGCCGTCACCCTCACTCCGCTCGACGCCATCTCCGCCGCCAGCGCCTCGGCAAAGAATCGATCAAACGCCTTCGTCGCCGCATACGTCGTCAGATACGGCACCGGCTGAAAGCTCGCCGTCGAGGCCACCACCAGAATCCACCCGCGCCGCCGCTCCGCCATCCCCGGCGCAAACAGCCGCGTCAGATGCACCATCGCCTCGCAGTTCACCCTCACCTGGCTCAGTTCCTGCTCGATGCCGCTGCTCACAAACGCCCCATACTGCCCCAGCCCGGCATTGTTCACCAGCACATCGACCACCACCCCCGCCGTCGCCTCGAAAATCGCCTGCGGCCCGCCGCGCTCGTTCAGGTCCGCCACCACCACGCGAACCTCCGTCCCCTGCGCGCGCAGCTCCGTCGCCAGCGCCTCCAGCCGGTCCGCCCTGCGCGCCGTCAGGATCAGCTTCGCGCCCTCGCGCGCCAGCTCCCGCGCCAGCGCCGCCCCAATCCCCGCGCTCGCGCCCGTCACCACCGCCCACCTGCCCGCAAACTCCGCCGCCATCCTGCTCGCTCCTTTCGTTCTGTCCGCGCGCGTTCACCCCGCCTTCAGGCAAACTCCTCGTTCAGCCACTCCCGGAAAGCCTCAAAATCCTCATCGCGCCCCAGAAAATCCCTCACCATCTCGCGCCCCGGCCTCGATCCGCCCTGCTCGATCACGCTTCGCTTGTATCGCTCCGCCGCCGCGCACCCCAGCAGGTCCGCCGCATCAAACTGCGCAAAGAAATCCAGCGCAATCACCTTGTCCAGCGCATACGTGTAGTAGTTCGAAGAGTACCCCATCAGATGCCCGAAGCTGGCATACATCCGGTTCCCGTCGATCCACCGCCACGGCAGCAATCCCTCGTAGAGCCGCCGCGTCATCTCGTCCAGGTCAATCTTCTCGGCGTCCGCGTCATGCAGATCCAGCGAAAGCATCGTGTAATAAAGCTGCGTCCTCACCCAATCCGCCCGCCCAAACGCCCCCGCGCGCTTCATCGCCTCAATCGTCTCCGCCGCCAGCACCTCGCCCGTCTCATAGTGCCGCGCAAAGCTCTGCAACAGCGTCACGTCGCGGAAAAACTCCTCCAGCATCTGCGACGGCACCTCGATAAAATCCCCCTCCGTCGCAAATCCCGACAATCCCGCCCACTCCGTGTGCCCACCCAGAATCGCATGCATCAGGTGTCCAAACTCGTGGAAGTACGTCACCACATCCGAGTACTGCATCAGCCCCGCGTCGCCCGCCGCGCCGCCCGGAAAATTGCAGATCAGCGCCGCCTCCGGCAACACGCGCCCACCCACGCCCACCACCACCGGAGCCGCCGAAAACCACTTGTCCTTGCCCTCGCGCGGATGCATGTCCAGATAAAACCGTCCCATCGCCCGCTCGCCGTCCCACACCTCCCACACCGATACATCCTCATGCCAGCCCGTCGCCCCGGCCCGCCGAAACTCCACCTGAAACAGCTTCTCCGCCGTCGCCAACACGCCGCGCTCCACCTGCGCATACGGAAAATACGGCCTCACCGACTGCGAATCGAACGCATACGCCGACCGCCGATACTGCTCGTACCAGTAGCCGCGGCTCGCCGCGTCCAGCTTCGCATTCGCGTCACGGCTGAGAGCAAACTCCCTCACCAGCGCAAACTCCCGCTCCGCGCCCTCGCGACTCGCCTCTTCCAGACGCGCCAGAAACTCCCGCACATTCCCCGCCGAACCCATCATCTGATCCGCCGTCGCCAGGTCCGCCCAGCTCCTGAATCCCAGCAACCGCGCAATCTCCTGCCGCGTCTCCAGCACCTCCAGCAGCACCCGCCGATTCTCCGGATAGCACCGCGTGTTATACGCCAGAAACATCCGCTCCCGCAGCCCATGCGAGTGCGCAAACGTCATCACCGGCTGCATCTCCGGCTGGTCCGTCGTCAGCGTGAACCGACCATCACAGTCCGGCGTATGCCGCGCCAGAAAATCCTCCGGCAGCCCGTCCAGCTCGCCGGCATTCTCCGCCACCACCGTCCGTCCACCCTCCTGGATATTCCGGCTGAACTCAAGCCCAAGTCGCGTCGCACGCTCCTGCAACTCCGCCAGCCGCCGCCTCGTCGGCTCATCCCGGTCCACGCCCGCCAGCCGATACCCCAGCAGCGTCCGCCTCACATAGTGCCGCGTCGCCTCGCTCGCCGCCGCCATCTCGTCGGCGTCCAGCGCACACAGCGCGTCATACACCGCCCGATTCAGGCTCAGCGCCGTCGCCGCCTGCGCCACGCGCTGCGCCTCGGCCTGCGCCTGGTCGCGTACCGCCCGATCCGCCGCCACCGAGTTCAGCACCCCAGCCTGCGACCCCGCCAGCGCCAGCATCTCCACCGCGCTGTCATACAGCGCCAGCGTATTCCCCAGCGTCCGCCCACCCTCGACCGCCACCAGCGCCGCAATCGCCGCCTCAGCCTCACCCAGCCGCTCGCTCACCCAGCGCCTGAACCCCTCAGCCGTCAACCCACCCGGCTCACCCAGCCATCCATGCCACCTGTCCACACCGCTCGCAACCTGCGTCGCCATCCCATCTCCCTCCCGCTCAGCCTCGTCAGTCCGCGCTCCATCCCGCGCCGACCCACTCTCTCCAGTCTGCCAAATCCAATCGACGCACACCCGCCTGCCGGGAAATTCTTTCCGGCCACGGAACCCGTAAATTGTTTCGCTGAAAATTCAACCCGAAGGATTCAGGCTCTCACGCGCCCGCTCAGCTTCCACTCCAGCCGGGTCGCGTTCGATCCACAGGACGCGACCCTCATCCGGATCCGCCTTCGCGCGCGCCAGCCGACGCGCGCGACATCGGCCATCCGCGCACAGCTTCAGCAATCTCGTTTTTCTTCTGGTTGCCTGTCGGCCCGCGCGTCGGCTCAGTTGCGCTTCAGTTCCGCAAAACTCTCCAGCAGTGTCGACAGGTGGTTGTCCGTTGCGACTTCCCTGTCAAACTGCCTCACGCTCGCCACAATCTCTTCGCCAAAAATCAGCTTCTCGATCTCCGACGAATCCCACTGCCGCAGCACGCTGAACACAATCAGCTTGAAGTCCGAGGCAAAGGTGGCATGGGATGCGTAGCGCACATCCAGCCAGTGCTTGGCCGGCAACACCACCGACTGGTAGTACTGATTCAGCGTCTCCTTCGGAATCGGTGCCAGTAGCGCTTCTTCCCTGGCAAAGGCAATCGTCGCCGCGCCCGTGATTCCCGGCCGACATGCCATCCGCGCCACCTGATGGCTCGGCAGCTTCGGCCTCGGACCCACCAGGCTCATCGTTCCCAGCAGCACATTGATCAGTTGCGGCAGCTCATCCAGCTTCCAGCGCCGCAGAAACTTCCCCACCGGCGTAAACTGCTGGTTCGTCGCCGTCGTCACCGCGTTGTGGCCTTTTTCCTTCTGATGCGTCAGCGTGCGAAATTTGAAGATCGTAAACGAACGCCCAAACCGGCCCACCCGCTTCTGCAGAAAAAACACCGGCCCGCGCGAAGTCAGCCTCACAATCCCGCCCAGGATCACAAACATTGGAATCAGCACGGGCAGCGCCATCAACACGCAGAAAACATCAAACGCCCGCTTCCGCCACGAGATGCACCACGAACTCAGTTGCCGCCGCCTCACATGCGATGCACTCTGGAACAGAAACATCCGCTTCTCCACGATGGGTGCATCGAAGATGCGCCGACTGTCCAGAGACGATACAGACACGAGCGGATCACGGTAATTTGGTTCGGTCGCGCCCAACAAAAGACTCCTGAATGGCATCGATCGCACTGCCCGTTGATGGTGAGAATTGTGTGTCTCCACAATTCTAACACTGTTGTTTTTGACGAGTTGCGGAAAATGAGAGGCAGCATGAAGATTTCTGGAAATTCACCCTGCCTTTTTCTCTCAAAACCCGACCCGAAGTAATTCCTCGGCAATCTCACTCCATCTTGCCATCCTTCGGCTTCGCTGGACGGTTTTTCCCTAAAACTCCTGTCGACTGAATCCCATTTGCGAACCTCGACAACCGCGTCAGTGTACTCCTGAAATAGGACGCGATTTTTTCCATCCGGTTGTGTCATTCGATGGTGAAGGCGTCCGATAATCTCTCGCCCCAGCCATTTCCACCCAGGCCATCCACCGCAATTCCCCTCAGTTCCCGCCGCCTACCATGCCCGCCATCGCACCCGCCCGTTCCCGGTGTCTATCCCCGGCTCGCTTCCCATTT
Organism: Acidobacteriota bacterium; assembly: GCA_021846275.1. Lineage (GTDB taxonomy): Bacteria > Acidobacteriota > Terriglobia > Terriglobales > Acidobacteriaceae > Acidicapsa. The sequence continues at coordinate 46,994 of JAJZBZ010000004.1, read as the reverse complement.
GCAACGAAATCACACCAGACCCAACACAAATGTACGACCATAAATATATTCTATTTCAATTACTTAACTATTTTCGCCCCGCGCCGCCCTTGCATTGCGCCCCTGCGCCCTTTAAGATGCCGCAATTGCAGCCATGCAACATCTTTCCCTCATTCCGAACGTCCCATCCTTCCGCTCGCGCACCGGTCGCGTCGCCATCGCGCTCCAGGCGCGCCAGCCCGTCGAACTCTTCCAACTCGCCGAAAAAGCCCTCGCCGACGGCCATCTCCTCGAATTCCGCCTCGACGCGCTCCCCAAACCCGCCGCCGCCATCGCCCCGCTGCGCCGTTTCCTCGCCAAAGCGCGCCTGGAACACCCCGACCTGCTCGCCATCGCCACCTGCCGACGCAAAGCTCACGGCGGCCACTTCCGCGGCTCGCTCCGGGACGAACTCGACATCCTCGCTCAGGCAGCCTCCGTCGGCTGCTCCATCGTCGATCTCGAAATCGAGTCCGCCGAGCAGGCCAACTCCGCCCAGTTCCAGACTCTGCGGCAAACCCTGCGCCAGTCCGGTGCCGCGCTCCTGCTCAGCTTCCATGACTTTGCCCAGTTCGTCGATCCGGCCACAGTCATGGACCGCATGCTCGCCTTTCAGCCCGATTTGCTCAAAATCATCCCCACCGCTCACTCCCTCATGGACAACGTCCGCCTTCTGCGCTGGATGGAAAAGCAGACCGCAAGCGCAGAGATCGTCTCCTTCGCCATGGGCGAGGAGGGCGCGCTCAGCCGCATCCTCAGCCTGCGCTCCGGCGCGGCCTTCACCTTCGCCGCGCCGTCCTCCGGAGCAACCACCGCGCCCGGCCAGTTCACCGCGCCCGCCATGCGTGACAGCTTCCGCGTCGAGGAGATCGACCGCGCCACCCGCGTCTACGGAGTCGTCGGCAATCCCGTCGCCCACTCCCTCTCGCCGCTCATGCAGAACGCCGCCTTCCATCGCGAGCGCTTCGAGGCCGTCTACCTGCCCCTGCTCATTCACTCCATGGACGACCTGCTCGAAGCCGTCCGCGAGCTGCCTCTGAGCGGCCTCAGCATCACCATGCCCTTCAAGCAGCAGATCATGCCCCACCTGGCCAATCTTGACCCGCTCAGCGCCCGTCTCGGCGCCTGCAACACCGTCCGCCTCGGCGCCGACCGCCGCCTCTACGGCTTCAACACCGACGTCGCCGGCGTCGTTCGCCCGCTTGAACGTCGTCTGCCCCTGCGCGGAGCCAGCGTCCTCGTTCTCGGAGCCGGCGGAGCCGCCCGCGCAGCCGTCTTCGGCCTCGTCGAGAAAGGCGCGCGCGTCTACCTCTGCGGACGCAACCCCGACGCCGCCGCTAAACTCGCCAACGAAGCCGGCGCCACCGCCATCCCCCGCTCGCTCGTGCCCGACCGCGGCTTCGATGTCCTCGTCAATGCCACGCCCTGCGGCATGGTCGGCCATCCCCAGTCCATGCCCCTGTCACCAGAAGAGTGGAATGCCCGCATCGTCTTCGATCTCGTCTACAATCCGCTCGAAACCCCGCTCCTGCGCACGGCGCGCGAGCGCGGATGCACCGTCATTCAGGGTGTCGAAATGTTCGTCCAGCAGGGCGCGCGCCAGTTTGAACTCTGGACCGGAAAACCCGCTCCCGAAGCCGAGATGCTGCGCACCGTCCTCCACGCGCTTGAACTCCGCGAACAGGCCGCGCACTGACGACTGACCGTCACGCCTCGTGCGGATTGATCAGTTGCCTCAGTTCCTTCGACGGCTTGAAGTAGGGCACGCGCTTGGCCGGAACCTCCACCTTCGCGCCCGTCTTGGGGTTGCGCCCGATCCGCGCATTCCGCTGCCGTATGCGAAACGAGCCGAAGCCGCGAATCTCAATCTTGTCGCCCGACTGCAACGCGCCGATCACCGAGTCGAAGATCGTCTCCACAATCACTTCGCTGTCCTTGCGGGTCAAATCGCCCAGCGCCGTCACCTGCTCCACCAGATCCGCTTTCGTCATCCCTTTCAGCCTCCGCACTCAAGAATAAACCGGATCAACAAAACTCCGCGCCCGGCGCAGTAAAACTTTCGCTCCCACTCCGCGGCTTTTCCCACTCCTGCCCGTCTCCGGTATCATGACCTGAGCATCTCCTCCGCAGCGGACTCATCTCCACGCCAAGGATATCGGGAATTGAGCAGTCAGCCCCAATACAGCATCGTCATACCAGCCTACAACGAAAGCGCCCGCATTGGACGCGCCATGCAGGAAGTTCTCACCTGCATCCGAACACAGGGCTGGAACGCCGAACTGATCGTCGTCGACGACGGCTCCACCGACGGCACAGCCGACCTCGTCGCTCGCTTTGCCGCCGAACACCCCGAGGTCACGCTGCTGCCCAATCCCGGCAACCGCGGCAAAGGCTACAGCGTCCGCAACGGCCTGCTCCACGCCAGCGGCCAGGTCGTCATGTTCACCGACGCCGATCTCTCCGCGCCCATCTGCGAGGCCGGCCTGCTCTTTGACGCCATCGCCGCCGGCGCCGACATCGCCATCGGCTCCCGCTGGCTGGAGCGTAGCCGACAGACCGACCGCCAGCCGCTCTACCGCCAGCTCTTCGGCCGCTGCTTCAACCTCGTCACGCGCACCGTCATGGGCCTTCCCTTTGCTGACACCCAGTGCGGCTTCAAAGCCTTCCGTCGCGACGCCGCCCAGCTCGTTCTGCCGCTTCAGACCATCGAGCGCTGGGGCTTCGACCCGGAGATCCTCTTCATCGCCCTGCGACGCCGCCTGCGCATCATCGAAGTCCCCGTCACCTGGGGCCACGACGAGCGCAGCCGCATCAGCTACCTCCGCGACGGCCTCCAGATGCTGGCAGAAATCGCCCTCATCCGCTGGAACACCCTCCGCGGCCGCTACAACCCCGCCACATCCTCCGCCGCCCACCCTTGATCCTGCGCGACCAGCTACTGCGGCCAGATCATCCGCTAAAGCCAGCGTGACGAACCAGATTCACGCCTGGCGGCACAAACGAAGCGCGCCTTCAGGAGATTTTCAGGCGCGAGTAGTAATTCAGGGCGCGCTCGATGCCCGTCCGAAAATCAACCTTGTATCGAAACCCAAGTTCCGCCTGTTTGGCCGTGTCGCCGCCACGCGCATGGACTCCAGCCGGCTTGTCCGACATCCCCTTCACTTCCGGGTTGTACCCTGCGACATTTGCCGCCATCCGCGCAAACTCGATAAAGCTCGTCAGTATTCCCGTGGATAGATTCACCGCGCCGCCATCGTCAATCCGGTCAATGGTCGCCATCACTCCGTCAACGCAATCTTCAATGTGTATGAAGTCCCGCATCTGAGTTCCGCTTCCCCACACATGCAGGACATCCGAACCCTTGTGATCGATCACCCGCTTGCAGATGCTGGGAAACGGATAGGCGTCGTCCTGGTCTTCCCCATACCCTGAAAATGGCCGATAACATATCGATTTCAACCCATGCTTTTCGTATGCAAGCTGGGCCAGATACTCACAGGTCAGTTTTGCCCAGCCATAACTCATGTCCGGCATGCCGATGTCATCGCCAAAAGAGATCATGTCCTCCCTCAGCAATACGAATCCATCCGCCCTCTGCAGCTTGACCGGGTAAGCGGCGCTGGAACTGAAACACGCTGTCTTTTTTGGGCGCGCTTCCTTGGCCCATTTCCAGTAGCTCGCATCGATGGACAGATCATCGGCAACCGCCAAAGGATTGTTTTCGATCATCAGGCGGCCGCCCACCATGGCCGCAAGGTGAAACACGTAATCGAAATCCGTTTCAACGGATCGCGAAAACCAGGTGCGGCAGTCCTCCTTGTAGAAGTGAAAGTTCGCATACTCGCGAGGATCAAACAACGGCCAGCCCTTATCCGGATCAATGCCGCCGGTGAACTCCGCCAGGGAATCCACCGCATGCACCTCGTCTCCACGGTCCAGAAGACGTTTCACCACATGCCGCCCGACAAACCCTGCCGCACCCGTAACCAGTATCTTGCTCATCCCTGTTTGGCCTCCATTCGATTCCAGACAACAACCCTATCTCGCATCCCGAACAACCTTCACTTCCTCATTCGCCGCGAGCAGTTGAGACAGGGTTCTGTCCATGTTGACTTTCATGTCATACCTGTCGCGCAGATAGCTCTGCGCATTGCCCACCAGAAATTCCCCCAGCCCTTTTTCGGTAAGAATTCTGCGCACGCATTCCGTAAATGCAGCCGGCGTGTCCGCCACAAGCACATGCACTCCGTCTTTGAAACCTGTGCCCTCAATGCCCATCGTCGTGCTCACCACAGGCACGCCGGCTTCCAGAGCCTGCACAACCTTGATCTTGATTCCCGCGCCGACAATCACCGGATTCACAAACACCGAAGCCTTCCGGTAAAGATCATCCAGCACGGCCGGATCCGCTTCCAGCGCGGCCTTCCTGTTGCGCTGGACCATCTCTTTCAGCCATGTGATTGATTGACCCGCAGTCCTTCCCGCCACCTGAAACGAATAACCTTCAATATCCAGCAGCCGGGAGTGTACATTCTCCAGATACCACACCACCGAATCGGTGTTATGCGAAATCGTAAGTGAACCGATAAAGAGTGCTGTCGGCTCTCCGGAAACAAATGGGCGAAGATTTTCCGGACTTACATGGGTTGGCAGGAAATATGATTTGCTTTCGTCTTCGCGTTTCTTTCTCACATGTTCGGCGCGCTCGCTGTCGGAGATAAACCAGAGCAAGTTGCATTTCCGCAATACAACCGGCGAAAAGAGCCGGAACTTGAAAGATTCCGACAGAAAGTACGCCTTCCTGAGCCAGTTCTTCGATCCCTGTGCCAGCTCGCGAAAATACAGCACCTGTTCATTGTGGATGCGTAGAATCAGCTTCGAGCCACGAACTCCGGGATTCTTAAGAACCTCGGCAACATAGTCCGCTTCCAGAATAACGGCATCAAAGTCCCCGTCGAGCTTGATTTTCGCCAGCGCCGCTCTGCTCCGCACCTGAAATGGAATCCAGGACAGAAAACTTCCCAGGCTTTGGCTGCGCGAAACAATCCACAGATTGCCGACGTATCTCTTCACTTCATCGATGGATTCCTGCGCCGGTGTCTCTTTCACGCTCGCCAACAGATCGACACGGTATCCCATCTCAACCAGAATTCGTATCCGATTCCACATGTCCACCGCTGCGCCATGGGCCGGCGGGTATGGAAAATCGTTCGCCACAACCAGGATTTTTTTCATTCGCGATGCCTTCCCCAGATTCACCATATCCGATACGCCGTCCTACGGATTCTAAACTCCATAAGTGCCAGCAGCAAATGAACACGGTTGCGCAGCCTGGTCCGGAGCGAGAGGGGCTTTCGACCCGTCGCCGTGGCTGAATGACGCCTGCTAAGCACCAGTGACTCGGGGATGTACAGCGCCTTATGGCCGGCAAGTGAGTTTCTCACGCCAATCCAAAGATCGTGCAGCACCGCGTATGCATGTGGCAAGGGAAGAAAATCGCCGATCACTTCCGCTCGAAACGCCATCGTGCAACCTCCGAATCGGCTGCGAACCAGGTTTGCCCAAAGCCCTGCCTGAAACCCGCCGCGCCCGGTGAAGTACGAACTGGAAATCAGCGCTCCATTCTCATCAATCAGCGCATTGTCCGTCGCAATCAAAGTAACTTCGGGATTGGACTTGAAAGCCTCCATCATCATCGAAACCTTGCGCGGATCCCACAGATCGTCCTGATCACTCAGAAAAAGAATCCGGCCCGATGCCGCCCTGATTGCATCTTCAAACGTGCGCGATATTCCTTGATTGGCTTCATGTTGAATCAGCCTGACTCTAACATCTTTGAGAGAACGTACTTTCTCGCATGTATGATCCCGTGAGGCATCATCCACAACGATAACCTCGTCCTCATCGCTCAGTTGACTCAGGATCGACTGAAGTTGCGGGATGATATATTGTTCGCCGTTGTACGCCGCCATGCATACGGAGATGGAAGGCCGCATCCCGGAGAATTCGGCACTTTCCACGCCCCGCGCCGCATCCGCCGCGCGCCGCTCCATCTCCTTGCGCCATTCCCGGATTCGCTGCTCTCGCGAATGAAATATCCGTCGTCGCAGCGCCTCAAGGGTAAGTCCACGAATCGCGGGGTCGACAGCTTTTTTCCGCTGAAGCAATAAGCGGGCCATCAGGCGAAGCGTCAGAAAGGCCCGGCTTATGCGTCCCCGGTATAAGTCACTGAAGGCCGACTCGGCCTGCAAAAAGTTTCGGAAGCGTCCAGCTCCCATTCCTCCACTTTTTGAAAGAAGAGAAAGATCATGCTCCACCCGTATATCTTCGGTAACATATATTCTTCTTCCACATTGATGGAATTTCCGGAAAACATAGGCATCCTGATAGTCCAGCCAAAAGTACGGATCGAATCCCCCAATTTGCTTGAGCGCGCTCACTCGAAAAAGCGATGCCGAGTTAAGGGCATGAATCTCTCCTCTGACAAATCCGCTGCTCTCTCTCGACAGGTACTGGACTCCCCATGGCCGAATCCTGACTGGTGAAAGCTGCCTGCCTGCCTGCTCCAGATGTGGAACAATTGCGGCCACTGACTCAACCGCATGCAGGCGCGCGACTATCGGTTGCAAGCGCAAAAGAAAGTCAGCAGGCAGCCGCGTGTCCTGGTCCAGCGTCAACATCCAGTCGCAGCCATCCTGCTGCGCCTGGCCGAGCGCGAAGTTATAAGCTCCCGCCAGACCATCGTTCCGTGATGCGCCTTTATAATGCACGCCGGGCGGCAACATATCCTGGATCTTTCCATCTGGCGCATTGTCATAGAGCAGGATATGGATGCCTGGTCGCTGTTCTTTCAGGCAGGCGATTGCTGAACTCAGCGTCTGAAACGCGGCGGATTCGACAGGCGCTGTCTTGTACAGAACGATCACAGCCAGAATGCCGCCGTTCCTATCCTTTTCAGGCATGTCTCGTCTCCCCATGGCATGGGGTCTGTCGAAATCGGCAAAGTCCATCTGTCGGCGAAATTGTGCTAGAAGTTAGCTTCAAATCTCCACATCCCACAGAGGCCATATTCACAAATGATTCCGAACGAGCAGGACCATATCCGATATTTCCGAGTTTATCGGTTGAAACGCACGGCATGGATTGCATTGTCTTCCCATTTTATCTCTGCTCGACGGAGCGCGAAAGCGCCGAAAAATCGCCGGGCGCGATCCATCGGGCGCTGCCGCGTCAGCGTCTGGTCCGCAACAAGGACCGTCGTCGATCAGCCGACAAGCGCTTTCAGCCGGAACGACCCAACGAGTTGCGAGGTGGGCTTCAGGAGTCCAAAAGAACCGCCTGCGGGCGAAAACTGCCCTCATCACCACCGACCACTACCGACACCAGCCTCACAACCGCTGAACCGCGCGCCGCTGCCTGATGCAATGCCGCGTATAGTGAATATGCGTTTCCTTCCGCCCGATTTGCTGTCGCCACAGGCGAGCCGGTGCATGTACGATGGAGCGCAAGCCGGGGCTGTTTTTCTCCGGACGGTTTTGTCTGGAATTCGATTCAGAAGGGAAGCACTCGCACCCGATGTCTACTTCGCATGAGGCGCCCTCGGCGCAGCCCAGCTATCTTGGCCCGTTCATCACGGTGACCGCGCTGTATTTTATCTTTGGCTTCATCACCAACCTCAACATGGCTCTGGTGCCGCATCTGCGCTCCATCTTCAGCCTGCCCTATGTGTTGGCGATGCTCGCCGAGTCGGCGTTTTTCCTCGCCTATTTCGTATTCTCCACGCCCACGGCGCGGCTCATCGAGTCCATCGGCTACAAGCGCACGATGGTCGTTTCGCTCTTCATACAGGTGGTTGGCTGCCTGCTCTTCGTTCCCGCCGCGCGCCTCGTCAGCTTCCCGTTGTTTCTCGTCGCCGTCTTTGTCGTCGGCGCCGGCGTAACGGCGTTGCAGACCTCGGCCAATCCCTACGTTGCCATTCTTGGCCCGGAGCGCAGCGCGCCGGCGCGGCTCACTCTGGCGCAGGCGCTGAACTCGCTCGGCGGCAGCATCGCCCCGCTCATCGCCGGCGCATACATCCTGACCGATCCCTCGAAGATGGCCACGCCCGCCGCGATTGCCAATACAGTTCGCGGGCCGTACCTTGCGATTGCCGGCGGGCTGCTGATTCTTGGCTTTGCCGTGATGTTCATGCACCTGCCCGCAGTGCAGCAGACGCAGGCGTTTCGTCCGGCCAGGGAGGGGGATCCAATCCTCTCGCGCAGCATCTGGAGCTATCGCCACACGGTGCTCGGCGCGGTGGGCATTTTTCTTTACGTCGGCGTCGAGGTGGGCCTCGCGTCGATTGCCGTCAACTACTTCCATCAGCAAGGCGTTCCCAGCGAACACACGGCCTCGTTTCTGGTTTCGCTCTACTGGTTTGGCGCGCTGATTGGCCGACTGCTTGGCTCCTGGCTGCTCACGCGCTTTCAGTCCGGGCGTCTGCTCGGGCTGTTTGGCATTCTGGGCACAGGGATGGTGCTGGTCTCAATGTTTACGACGGGCCACATCGCCATTGGCTCGCTCGTGCTCTGCGGGTTCTTCAACTCGATCATGTTCCCGAATATCTTCGCGCTGGGGATTGTCGGCCTGGGGCCGCTGACGAGCAAAGGCTCGGGACTGATTATGACTGCGGTGGTGGGCGGAGCGGTGATTCCGCCGCTCATCGGCTGGGTGGCCGATCACGGCGGCATTCAGCATTCGTTCGTCATTCCGGCGTTCTGTTATCTGTTCATCGCCTGGTACGGGCTGATTGGATCGCGGCCACGCCGCACGATTTCCGGCTGAATCGCGACGACGGTTTTACTTCAAGCCGCATGCAGCATCTGTTCCATCTCCCGACGGAGCCAACCACTGCCGCCCATGACCGCTGATTTTTCTCCACTGACCGACAACGACGAAGCCACCATCGACCTCCAGCAGCAGGTCGCGCGGCTTCAGGCTCTGCTGGAGGTTTCGCGCCAGGTCCATGCGACGACCAGCGAGCCGGAGGTGCTGCGCGCCGTGCTGCGCATCGCCGTCCTTGAGCTGGAGATGGCCGGAGCCGCGTTTGTCGCGCACGATGCCGAGCCGATGATCTTCGGCGACGTTCCCCACCCGATTCCCGACTCCGCGTCCGATGCGTTCCCGCTCTGCGACCACGACGGCCATCCGCTCACGACGCTCATCGTCTTCCCGCCAGGGCAGCGCGCGCTCAGCTTCTACGAATTGGATTTTCTTCAGGGGCTGACACTCCAGGCAGCCGTCGCGCTGGAAAACGCGCGCAACTTCGAGCGCAACCTCCAGTGGGCGCGCGTACAGAAGGATCTCGACGCCGCGCGCGACATCCAGCGCTCGCTCATCCCGCGCGACCTGCCCGATCTCGCCGGTTTCTCGCTCGCCGTCCGCTCGGAGACCTGCTACGAGGTCGGCGGCGACTACGTCGATGTGCTCGCCCAGCCCAGCGGCGAAATCCTGCTCGCCGTCGCCGATGTCGCCGGCAAGGGACTGGCCTCCGCGCTCATGGCTTCCAGCTTTCGCTCCGCCTTTCGCGCCATGGCCGCCAGCGGCATTCCCCTCCACGCCCTCGCCCGCCAGGCCAACCAGCATCACTGGCAGGAGGGCGAAGAGGCGCGCCGCCGCTACGTCACGGCCATCGTCGCGCGGCTCGTTCTGGACCCGGCAAACCCCGCTGCGGCCACGCTGGAGATTCTCAACGCCGGCCACAATCCCGGCTTCCTGCTCCGGCCCGACGGCCAGACCATCGAAATCTCCGCCTCCGGCACGCCGCTCGGCATGCTGCCCGGCATGACATACGAGAGCCAGACCCTGCCGTTTCCGCCCGGCAGCCGACTCCTGCTCTACACCGACGGCCTCACCGAGGTCTTTCGCGGCGAAGAGGAGTTTGGCGAAGAGAGACTCCTGCATGAATTTTCTTCAAGCCAGGCCGATAACTCCAGTGGTATGCTCGATACACTGTGGGCGAGCCTGCAACAGTTTGCCGCTGGCTCTCCTCAGGGCGATGACATGACGGCTCTGGCCATCATCCATCTGCCGCAGCCGTAACGGATTGAAAACACGCCCCCGTCCGCAATCCCGGCTCCGTCCGGAACCCGTGTGAGGTCGCGCAGCAGAATTCGCATGGAATCCACCGCCACCACCCCACGCAGCAGCGCCGCCAGCACCGTCGAGGTTCGCCTGCCCTCGCGACTCGGCTTTGAAAAAGTCGCCATGAGCACTGCCGCCTCCGTCGCCCAGCTCATGGGCTTTGACCCGGAACGCATCGAAGACCTCAAAACCGCCATCGCCGAGGCCTGCATCAACGCCATCGAACACGGCAACCGCATGAACGAGAACCTCACCGTCGGCGTCGTGCTCTCCGCCGGCAAAGACGCGCTCGAAGTCAAGGTCATCGACGACGGCCGCGGCCTCCGCAAACAACCCCCGCGCCCGGACATCGACCGCAAAATGCACGGCGAAGAAGACCCGCGCGGCATGGGCATGTTCCTCATCCAGGCGCTCGTCGACGAGGTCGAGTGGGTCGCCGATCAGCGCGGCAGCAGCTACGTCCGCCTTGTCATACGCCTTCACAAACACTGATATTTTTTCTGCCTCGCCACGACGCGCGGCAGCTTCGATTCACGCTTTCCGAGCAGCATTCCGATCAAGGGAGAAGACAGAACGTGCAGACCGAAACCCGTTCCCGCATCGACCAGCTCACCTCGCCCGCCGGCCATCCGGTCTCCGTCCTCCGCTTCGAAGGAGACATCTCCAGCACCTCGCGCGATGCCGTCGTCGCAACCTATCAAAGCCTCTCCAAAGAAAAAGTCCGCATCATCCTGCTCGACTTCACTAAAGTCGACTACATCAACTCCAGCGGCATCGCCCTCGTCATCCAGGTCATGATCGAAGCCTCCGGCGCAGGACAGAAAGTCCACGTCTTCGGCCTCTCAGCCCACTTCCAGAAAGTCTTCGCCATGGTCGGCATCACCAAATACGCCCACCTCTACCCCGACCAGACCGCCGCCCTCGCCGAACTCTAGCATGGCAGCAACGAAATCTGCTGTTCTTCCGCGTTCCCAACCAATGCCCACCCGCGCCCAACGGAAGTGGTCACAACTCATTGTGGCGACCGAAGGTCGCATCCGCTTCATGCAATGCCTTTTTGTTGTCATTCCCGAAGGGAATCTGCTTCTGTCTTTGCCTTTGTTTGCCCGTCAGCCTCAGCCACACCCACCCGCGACCAACGGAAGTGGTCACAACTCATCGTGGCGACCGAAGGTCGCATCCGCTGCATGCAATGCCTTTTTGTTGTCATTCCCGAAGGGAATCTGCTTCTGTCTTTGCTTTTGTTTTCCCGTCATCCTCAGCCACACCCACCCGCGACCATCGGAAGCGCCGCAAATGGTGGTGGCGCGCAAAGCGCGCGTCCGCTGCATGCAATGCTTTTTTGTTGTCATTCCCGAAGGGAATCTGCTTTTTGCTTTTTGCTTCATCCTCAGCCAATTCCACCCGCGACCAGAGGGAGCGGTAACAACCGTCCGTGACGCGCACAGCGCGCGGCTGCTGCATGCCATGCCATGCAGTTGTTAAAATGAAGATGGTTTTTCGCAGAAAAGAGGACGAGACAATGGCTCCATCGTTTATGGCATCGAACCCCGCGATGAAGGAGATTCATGCGGACCTGAAGCGACGCATGGACAAGGCGGTCGCGGACTTCCAGCATCATCTGGTTGGGCTGCGCACGGGCCGCGCAACGGCCGCGCTGCTGGAGAATGTCCGCGTCGATTACTACGGCACGCCCACCCCGCTCAACCAGGTTGCCCAGGTCAGCGCGCCGGAGCCGAACATGATCCTCGTAGCGCCCTGGGACGCGAGCCTCGTCAAGGAGATTGAAAAAGCCCTGCGCGCGCCCGAGCACGGCTTCAATCCGCAGAGCGACGGCAAACAGGTCCGCGTGCCCATTCCGCCCATGACGGAGGAGCGTCGCCGCGAAGTCGTCAAGCAGCTCAACAAGGCGCTGGAGGATCATCGCACCGCTCTGCGCAACGTCCGACGCGACGGCAACGAGTCCCTCAAAAAACTCGCCAAAGACAAGAAGGTCAGCGAGGACGACGAGAAGCGCGCTCAGGATGAGGTCCAGACCATGCTCAACGACGAAATCCGCCGCATGGAGGATCTGGCCAAAAAGAAGGAAGCCGAGATCATGCAGGTCTGAAGCCGTCGGCTCGCCACCTCGCGCCAAACCTACCCAAGGCTGCGCCCCGCGCAGCCGTTTTCTTTGCCGGTTTCCGCTCAACGGCTGCAATCTTTCCGCGCACCGAAGTGAGAAACTGAAACTGCAATGCCCACTGGCTCCGCCATCGCCCAAGCCGCAGCGCTCGATCCCGGTCCGTCAGCCTCTGCCGTGCCCACGCCAGCCGTGCCCGCGCCAGCCGCGCCCACGCTCGGCCTCTATTTTTCCGTGCCGTTCTGCCGCTCCAAATGCACCTATTGCAACTTCGCCTCCGGCGTCTACCCGGCCAGCCAGCATGATCGCTACGTCGAGCGTCTCGTGTCCGACCTTCGCGCCGCGCGCGCCCGCGCCGCCCGGCTCGGCCTCCATCTGCCCGAACTGGTCGACTCCGTCTACTTCGGCGGCGGCACGCCCGTCCTGCTTTCGCCCCAAAATTTTCAGGCCATCTTCGCCGCCCTGCGCAGCGAGTTCGCGCTCGCCTCCGATGCCGAGATCACCATCGAGTGCGCGCCCGCCCAGTTGCCGGACGCAACCCTCGCCGCGCTCGTCGATTGCGGTGCCAACCGCTTCAGCCTCGGCGTCCAGAGCTTCCTCGATCGCGAGTGCGCCGTCAGCGGCAGGCTCCATCGCCGCCCCGATGTCCTCGCCGACATCGCTCGCCTGCGCGAGTCTGGCATCCACAATCTCAACCTCGACCTGCTCGCCGGACTCGCCGGACAGACGCTCGCGAGCTGGCGCGAATCGCTCAATGTGCTCCTCGAAACCGCCGTCCCCCACGCCAGCATCTACATGCTCGAAATCGACGAAGATTCCCGCCTTGGCCGCGAGCTGCTCGACGGCGGCGCGCGCTACCACGCCGATCTCGTGCCCGGCGACGACGCGATTGCCACCATGTACGAGACCGCCATCGAAACACTCGCCGCCGCCGGTCTCGCGCAGTACGAAATCTCCAACTTCGCGCGCCCCGGCCACGCCTCGCGCCACAATCTCCGCTACTGGTCGCGCCAGCCCTATCTCGGCTTCGGCCTCAATGCCGCCTCCATGCTCTTCGCCGCCGCGCAAAACCATTCGCATCCCGCCGACGATGTGGACCCACCCGCCGCGCTTCGATTCACCACCACCGCCGACCTCGCGCACTATCTCGCGCCTGATGTGCCCGCAAACCAGCATCCGCCTCTCAGCGAACAGGCCTGGCTCAGCACCGCGCGACAGATCGAAGAGACCTGGTTCCTCGGCCTGCGCCGCACCTCCGGCGTCTCCGTCGCTGCGCTCGAACAACGCTTCAGCGCCGCGGTCATCGAGTCGTCCCTGCGCGTCGCGCGTCATCTCGTCGAGCGCGGCCTGCTCGCATGCGAATCCGGCGAGCGCTTCACGCTCACGCCGCGCGGACGCCTGATCTCCAACGAAGTCTTCGCCGAGTTCCTCGCCGACTGACGGCTGCGCATGCACTGCGCCCGCGCCAGATTCGTATAATCTCCCTCAAGAGGACCAATTCATTCGTGTACACGCCCGCCGAAGCAGCCGACTCCGCCGCCCTCATTGACCTCCGCAGCGACACCGTCACCCGGCCCACCGCGGCCATGCGCGAGGCCATGCGCACGGCCGAGGTCGGCGACGATGTTTACGGCGAAGACCCCACCGTCAACGCGCTGGAGCGCCGCGCGGCGGAAATCTTCGCTCGCGAAGCCGCGCTCTTCGTGCCCACCGGCACCATGGGCAACCAGATCGCCATCCGCCTCCACACGCGCCCCGGTCAGGAAGCCCTCTGCGAATCCCGCGCCCACGTCCTCGACTGGGAGATGGCCACCGCCGCCGCGTTCTCCGGCTGCCAGCTTCGCCCCATCCCCACTCCCGACGCCATCCTCACCTGGAGCCACCTCGCGCCACTCATCTTCACACGCGGCGGCTTCCGCGCCGACACCGCGCTCATCACCATCGAAAACACCCACAACATGGGCGGCGGCGTCTGCACCCCGCTTCCCATTCTGGAAGAAATCTGGCATGAAGCGCGCAAACGCAACCTCCGCACCCACCTCGACGGCGCCCGCGTCTTCAACGCCGCCACCCACCTCGGCCTCGACGTCCGCACTCTCACCGCCGGATTCGACACCGTCATGTTCTGCCTGTCCAAGGGACTCGGCGCGCCCGTCGGCTCCATGCTCGTCGGCTCGCGCGAAGCCATGGCCGAAGCCCGCATCTATCGCAAGGCCCTCGGCGGCGGCATGCGTCAGGCCGGCGTCCTCGCCGCCGCCGGACTCATCGCGCTCACTCAGATGACCACCCGCCTCGCCGAAGACCACGCGAACGCACGCCTGCTCGCCGAATCCATCGCGACGCTTCCCGGCGTCCAGCTCGATGTCGCCCGCGTCCAGACCAACATCGTCATCTTCGCGCTCGACCCCGCCGCCGCGCGCCACACTCCAGCCTCGCTCGTCGCCGCCCTGCGCCAGCACGGCGTCCTCGCCAGCGCCATCGGTCCCCAGGCCGTCCGCCTCGTCACCCACCACGACGCAGACCACTCCGACTGCCAGCGCGCCGCCACCATCCTCACCTCACTCCTCACCACCTGAACTCCATCGAGGAAGGCCAAAGCGAACCCGCTTGGCTCGTGCATCTGCTTATGGCGCTGCTTCCGCCTCGGTCGTGGTTTCTGCCGTTGCCCTTGCTTTTTTGGTTGTCATTCCCGAAGGGAATCTGCTTTCGCTTTTTCCGAAGTCTCCCGTCCAAACAAAACCGCGACCAACGGAAGCGCCACAATCGTCCGTGGCGACCGAAGGTCGCGGCTGCTGCATGCAATGCCAGCGTGCTTAGAAGAAAATCCTCCCCGCCAACTGCATCTGCCTCGACGATCCCACATCGCCCACCGGGAACCGCGTATTCACAATCTGTCCGAAGTTCCCCGCGGTGATCGTTCCCTTGCCAATCGACATCGTCGCCAGCGGCTGTCCGAAGTTCGGATGGTTCAGGATATTGAACGCATCGGCGCGAATCTCCAGCGTCACGCCTTTATAGAGCGTCGTATCCTTCTGCACTGCGAAGTCCACGTCCTCAAATCCCGGCCCGATGATCGAGTTCCTCTGCTCGTTGCCAAACTGCTGCCCATTGCTCGAAAAGATGCAGCCCGGCGTCGCCGTGTAGCACAGCGACTGCGGCAGATACTGGATCGCCCCGCTTGACAGTTGCGTCATCTCCGTCTTCACCGCGCTGAGTATATTCGGCCTTACCGTGCCCACCGTCCCGTTCAGCGACGAGGTCGTCTCCACCGTCAGCGGATTGCCGCTCTGCATTTGCGCAATCGCCGAAAGCTCCCATCCATGCGTCAGCCGGTTCCGTCCAAACGGCAGCGCATACACGCTGCTGAACACCCACCGATTCCGCGCGTCAAAGTCTGACAGACCATAGTTATTCGCCGGGTCGTAGCTGTTCTGCAGTATGATGCCCTGCGTGCTCAGCGAGTTCAGGTCCATCGATTTCGACCACGTATACGACGTGTTGAAGTCCAGCCCATTGGCAAACCGGCGCGTCAGGGTTGCCCACAGCGCGTTGTAGTGCGAGCTGCCGATGCTGTCGTACTCCGTGATATTGCCCAATCCCTTCGACGGATCATACGGACTCTGCGCCGACAGCGCCGCATACGGACGCGCCCCGTTGATCGGCTGGTTCTCGTTCAGCGCCAGCCGCAGGTGCACCCCATGCGATCCCACATACGCAATCTGAGACACCAGTCCCCACGGCAACTGCTGCTGCAAATTCAAGTTATACGACTCCACATACGAATCGCTGAAGTTCCGCGCCACATTCGTCGGAGACAGCGTCGGCAGCCCGTTCGCCGCCGAGTAGGCATTGGCAAACGTCACATACGGCGTCTTCGCATTCGATGTAAACAGCACCGGCGTAGCAAACGGAGGATTGCTCGCGAGGCCACTCACCAGGTTCGTCACCGGCTCGTCGTTCTGCATCGTAAATCCACCGCGCAGGACTGTCCGCCCCGCTCCCGTCACGTCCCAGATGAATCCAGCCCTCGGGTTCCAGTTGTAGTTCTGGTTGAAGACGCTGCTGAACCCCTGCGTCCCCACCCGCTGCAACTGCTCCGTCGCCGCGTTGAAGCCCACGAATCGGTTCTCACCCTCCGTCGGCGTCCCGTCCCAGTCAAACCGCAGCCCAAACTGCAATGACAGCCGCGCATTCACCCGATACACATCCTGCGCATACGCGCCCAGCGAGTTCTCAAATATCCGGCTCACCACATCCTGCGGCGTCACCACAAACTCAATCGCCTGATCCGCCAGAAAGCTGTTCACCGTGCTGAAGTCAAACGTGCTCGTGTCCTGGTTATAGTTGTCATTCACAAACCGCCGGAACTCCCCGCCCATGTCGATCGTATGCTTGCCCTTCAGCCAGCTCACGTTGTCTGAGAAGACCAGCGTCGTGTCAAACCGTCCCTGCGGCTCCCCGGCCGGACCGCCAAAGTTCAGACCAATGCTGCTCACCTCAACCTGCGGCAACCCGATATCCGTCGTCACTCCGTTGTCGATTCCATAGCTCACCGGGTCCGCCACAAAGTTCGGCGCAAAGCTGATCGCAATCCGGTTGAAGCCAAGCCTTGCCTCATTCACCACGTTCGAGCTGAACTCATGCGTCTCCACCAGCGTCCCAATCTGCCGGTGCGCCGTCCTGTGGTCGCCAAAGTTCGGAATCGTCTCCCCAGGCAGCGTCGGCTCGTTCCTCTTGTCCTGCTGCCACGCATAGTACGCGTGCAACTGATCCGTCGCGCTGATATTGTGCAGCAGGTCGCCCGTAAACTGCTCCACCGTCACCGGCGAACTCGCCGAACCCAGAAACCGCGATCCCGTCGGGTCATTCGCCTGCGGAATCAGCGTCAGCAGCTTCTCGACAATCGGGTCCGTCACCGTCGCGCGCTCCGCATTCGTCGGCACGCCGCTGTTGATCGTCAGCCCCTGGCTCTGCAACAGCCCCTCATAGCTCACAAAGAAAAATGTCCGGTTCCGTCCGTCATAAATGTGCGGAATCACCACCGGACCGCCCACATCCGCGCCCGGATTGTTCCGCTTGAACGTCGACATCGGAATCGGATGCGGGTTGAAGTAGTTCCGCGCGTCCACATCGTTGTTGCGGATGTAATCAAACCCCTCGCCGTGAAAATCGTTCGTTCCCGAACGCGTCGCCACGTTCACCACCGCGCCAGAATCCCGCCCATACTCCGCGCTCAGGCTCGAGTTGTCCACCTTGAACTCGCTCACCGTCGCAATCGTCGGCTGAAACGTAATCTGATTCTGCACCATGTCGTTCAGGTTGATCCCGTTGATCATGAAGTTCACCGTGTCTTCACGATTGCCCGCTGTATCGAACGACTCCGCGCCCAGCCCCTGCAGCGGAGCCGTCAAAAACCCATTCTGCGGTGCCGTCACCGATCCCGGAATCAGCACCCCCATATCCAGAAAGTGACGCCCGTTCAGAGGAATCTGCTGCACCGTCCGCTGCCCGATCACCTGACCCACTGTCATATCCGACGTATTCATCTGCTCCGCCGCGCCCGTCACCTCCACCGTCTCCGCCGTCGAGGCCACGCCCAGCTTCACATCCACGCGCTCCGTCGAATCCACGCCCAGCACCACCCCGCCCAGCGTCTGCGGTGCCATCCCCTGCGCCGAAACCACCAGCCGATACGTCCCCGGAGCCAGCGACGGCAGCGCATACCCGCCCGCGCTATCGCTCACCACCGTACGGCTCACGCCCGTCTCCGTCTCCGTCGCCACCACCTGCGCCCCGGCCACCACCGCGCCCGACGCATCCGTCACCACGCCCTGCAGCGTGCCCGTCGACTGCGCCAACGCCACCCGGCCCACACCCAGCGACAACACCGCCAGCACCGCCCACACTCGCACCGCACGCATCCTCAATCGCACCATCACCCGCATCCTCGCTCTCTCCAGAAAAAATCAGCGGTCACCCGCCTGCAAGGAAGACCCGTCACTGGGCCTTCATTTCGTCTCACTCACCGCTCCGGTCAGACCAGTGCCGACACCGAATCCGCAAAGGCAACACTTCGGTCACCTTTTCGCAAACTTTTGTCACCACTTTTACCTGCGTTTGACGTTACTATACATCAGCGTCCCCCAATTCCAACCCCTATTTCTACCGCGCGTCCCAACCCTCACTTCTGTGATAGGAGAACCGCGAAGCGCCAATCTCAACTGCCGTCGTCGTGCCGCTACCTCTCCAGTTGTCACCCCCGAAAGGAATATGCTTTTGTTTTTCCTGTCGTCCTCAGCAAGCGCAGGGCCGCGACCACCGGGGGCGGCAACAACTGTCCGTGGCGCGCGAACGCGCGCGGCCGCCGCATTCAATGGCAGGCAATTATTTCCATTTGTGCGATAGTGATCTCAACTGACCCGTGCTGTGCCCGGATCCCGGCAGCCGGATCAGCGCCAGAGATGGCAAATCAGTCAACATTTCGCCAATTTTTCGTTGGCAAGAAAATAAATACCACCCCCCTGGGGGGGGTAACCGGGTTAATAGCAAACAGGTAAACCATGAAAAACAACGACAAGCCTCTCTATCCAATAGCTTTAATCCGGTTTCCATCCGATTCCGCGCCTGCCGGCTTCTCGCCGTGCTATCCTTGCGCACAACCCTTTTCCCGGCGCGACGCTTCCACCCCGCGCCTGCGGATTTTCCAGTCGGAGGTCGCATGAAGCGCCTGTTTTCCAGCAAATTCGCCGTTGCCAGCCTGCTCGTTTCCGCCCTTGCCCTCGCAGCCCGCGCCCAGACGTTCTCCCAGCAGTTCCAGACCGTCCCCGGCCAGGCGCGCTCCATGGTC
This sequence comes from Acidobacteriota bacterium, assembly GCA_021846275.1. Lineage (GTDB taxonomy): Bacteria > Acidobacteriota > Terriglobia > Terriglobales > Acidobacteriaceae > Acidicapsa. The sequence goes on along the minus strand of JAJZBZ010000004.1, from coordinate 27,885 downwards.
GTCTCCAAATTCGGCATCGTCTCCACGCCGCAGTTTCTCGCCTCTCAGGCCGGCGCGCACATCCTGGAGCAGGGCGGCAACGCCATCGATGCCGCCATCGCAGCCAACGCCGTCATGGGCGTCGTCCAGCCCTATGTCAACGGCATCGGTGGCGACCTCTTCATGCTTTACTACGACGCCAGAACCGGCAAACTCTACGGCCTCAACTCCAGCGGATGGTCGCCCAAAGCGCTCACCATCGACGCCCTCAAGGCCAAGGGCATCACCACCCTCGACTACACCGGCGTCAACACCATCGACGTGCCCGGAGCCGTCGCCGGCTGGGACGCCATGCGCTCCCGCTTCGGCACTCTGCCCTTCAGCCAACTGCTCGCCCCGGCCATCTACTACGCGCAAAACGGATTCCCGCTCGCCGAGCGCAACGCACGCTACTGGATCGCCCCGCGCCTGCTCAACCAGCCCGGCTACAAGCAGACCTACGACATCTGGTCTCACCCGCCGCAGCCCGGCGATCTCTTCCGCAACCCCGACCTCGCCAACTCTCTGCGCCAGATCGCCGCTCACGGCCGCGACGCCTACTACAACGGACCCATGACCCAGGTCATGGTGGACTTCCTGCGCGCCCACGGCGGCTTCCACACCCTTGAAGACTTCCGCGACTTCCAGCCCGAGTGGGTCGAACCCGTCTCCACCACCTACCACGGCTGGACCATCTACGAGCTGCCGCCCAACGGCCAGGGCATCGCCGCGCTCTCCATGCTCAACATCATGGAACACTTCCCCCTCAGCGACTACGGCCACAACTCCGTCGCCGCGCTCCACGTCATGATCGAGGCCAAGAAACTCGCCTACGCCGACATGTACCGCTACGTCGGCGACCCGCGCTTCACGCCCATCCCCGTCCAGCAGCTCATCAGCAAATCCCTCGCCGACCAGCGCGCCAAACTCATCGACATGCAGCACGCCGCCTGCCAGGTCGTCCCCTCGCAGATCGAAACCGAACTCGACAAGCACGGCAACTCGACCATCTATCTCTCCACCATCGACAAGGACGGCAACATCGTCTCGCTCATCCAGAGCAACTACGCCGGCTACGGCACCGGCTTCGTCGCTCCCGGCCTCGGCTTCTCCTTCCAGAATCGCGGCGCAGGCTTCCAGCTCACGCCCGGCCTGCCCAACTCCCTCGACGGCCACAAACGCCCGCTCCACACCATCATTCCCGCCTTCATGCAGAAGGGCGACATCCACATCGGATTCGGCATCATGGGCGGCTGGAACCAGGCCCAGGCACACGCACAGTTCGTCTCCAACATCGTCGACTTCCACATGAACGTCCAGTCCGCACTCGAACAGCCGCGCTTCACCAAGGAAACCTTCGACGGCTGCGACGTGATGATGGAAGAGACCGTCCCCGCCGACATCCGCGCCGGACTCACCGCGCGCGGCCACCAGATCAAGCTCCTCGAACCGTTCTCCTTCACCGTCGGCGAAGGCGCAGCCGTCGTCCGCGATGCAAGCCGCGAGGTCAACTTCGCCGCCGGCGACCCCCGCTCCGACGGTGCCGCCATCCCCCAGGAACCACCCGTGCAAACACCACCCGCGCAGTTACCGCCAACGCAGTAGTCGCACAGTGCCATGCTGAAATCTCAGAGAACTCGTATGGAGCAATGCAATGGGAGATTCAATGCAACGCCAAATGATCCCTGCGGAAGAATCCTTCCGCAAATGGAAGAACGATCCAGAATTTGTCGTCGAATATGACGCGCTTGAGTCGAAGTTTTCCCTCGCCTCGGCGCTCATCGAAGCGCAGCGCAAAACCGGAAAGCCGCAGGAGTAAGTCGCCGGGGTAATACGAACAAAACAGACTCTGACAGCACGCGCCTCAGCAGCGTCGCGTCTCGCAAACACTGTCCATCGCCGCAGCCTCCGCATCGGGAAAAAACTGCCGCTGAAAGCGCAGCGCCAGATTCACCAGCGCAATCATCACCGGCACCTCGACCAGCGGCCCAATCACCGCGGCAAACGCTTCGCCCGAGTGGATGCCAAAGACCGAAACCGCCACGGCAATCGCCAGCTCAAAGTTGTTCGAAGCCGCCGTAAACGCAAGCGTCGTCGTCCGCGAATAATCCGCGCCCACTCGCCTGCCCATCCAGAACGAAACCAGAAACATCGCGACGAAATACAGCAACAGCGGCACGGCAATGCGCAGCACATCCAGCGGCAGCCGCACAATTGCATCCGCCTTCAGCGAAAACATCGCTACAATCGTGAACAGCAGCGCCACCAGCGTCAGCGGTGCCAGGCGCGGCACAAACTTTCCGTCGTACCACTCGCTGCGGCCTGCCCGTCGCAGCAGTACGCGCGTCGCAAACCCCGCCACAAACGGTATGCCCAGATAGATCGCCACGCTGCGCGCAATCTCGCTCATCCGAATATGCACCACCGCGCCACGCAGCCCCAGCCATTGCGGAATCACGGTGAGAAACACCCACGCATACGCTGAATAAAACAGCACCTGAAACAGTGAATTGAACGCGACCAGACCGGCGGCATACTGCGTATCGCCCTTCGCCAGCTCGTTCCACACGATCACCATCGCAATGCACCGCGCGAGGCCAATCAGAATCAGCCCGGCCATATACTCTGGATACCCACGCAAAAAAATCACCGCCAGCGCAAACATCAGCACCGGCCCGATCACCCAGTTCTGCAGCAAGGACAACCCCAGTACGCGCCCATTGCGAAAGACCTCATGCAGCGCCTCGAAGCGCACGCGCGTAAACGGCGGATACATCATCAGGATCAGCCCGGCGGCAATCGGCAGCGAGACCGTGCCCACGCTCAGCCGACTCAGCAGCGGCGTCACGCCCGGAGCCAGCCATCCGAGCGCAAGCCCGGCAGCCATCGCCGCAAAAATCCAGCCAGTAAGATAGCGGTCCAGAAACGACAACCGGCTCTTCGCCATCGCTCACGACCTCCCGATCCGGTCGATCTCGCGCCGGATCGCCATCTCCTCCAGCGTTGCCAGCGGCAGGCTCAGAAACAGCCCGATCCGCCTGTCCAGCACCGTGAACGCATCGCGAAACGCGCGCGCAATCTCCTCGTCGCTGCCCTTCACCGCAGCCGGATCGGGAATGCCCCAGTGCGCCGTCATCGGCTGCCCTGGCCACAGCGGACACGTCTCCCGCGCCGCGCTGTCGCAGACGGTGAAGACAAAATCCATCCCCGGCGCGTCGGGCCGCGAAAACTCGTTCCACGATTTGCTGCGCAGCCCCGTCGTCGCCATGCCCACTGACGCAATCTGCGCCAGCGCTTCCCTGCGCGGCTCGCCCGAGGGATGACTGCCCGCGCTGTAAGCCGTAAACCGCCCCCGTCCCTTGTGGTTGAGAATCGCCTCGGCCATGATCGACCGCGCAGAATTCCCCGTACACAGAAACAACACGCTGTAATGCTCCGCCATTCTCACCCCTCGTTACGTGCATTCTTCAGTCTCGGAGGATTTCTTCAATTATATATGCGTAAGCAGATGTATTGACAAGGAACACATCTGCAAATTCACATATACTCTCCCTATGCCCTCCCGTGCGCGCATCCCGAAGCACTTCGATCTGGCCCTGCTCTTCTCCGCGCTGGCTGATCGCACACGTCTGCGCCTGCTCAATCTCATGCAGGGCAGGGAGGTCTGCGTCTGCTACTTTGTCGAAGTGCTGGGCCAGAGCCAGCCCAAGGTCTCGCGCCATCTTGCCTATCTGCGCCGCGCCGGCATCGTCGCCGCGCGACGCGAAGGCAAGTGGATGCATTACCGAATCGTCACACCGCCGAACGAAGGCGCAGACAACATTCTGCGCGAAACGCTCGCCGCCCTGGCCGACGACCGCCTTATGCAGGCTGACCTCAACCGCTTTCGCCGCGCCTGCCGCGCCCCTCAGAAATTGCCCGCTCTGCTCGCCGCGCCATCACCCTGCGCCTGCACCTGCTGAGTCAGTATCCACCTGCGATTCGAGTCGCGTGATCAGTCCGTCGGTTACTCCATCGTCGGGGATCAGCAGTCAAGCTACCGCACCGTCGGCAGCAGCGTCTTCGCGGCCACAGACCAGCGCTCACTCGGTCGATGAACGCGCGGCGCCACTTGCCTGCACAGCATCCAGCGCGCTGCGCATTTTCTGCACTTCGCTTACGCGAATCACAGCCCGCGCCTCCGGCTCCACGCCCAGAATCGCATCGGCGGCCTGCTGATGCGCCGCCACGACGTTTTCGGATCGCAGCGACGTATGGACTTCGGTAACACCGCTGCGCCGCACGAACTCGGCCACATTGGACGGGCGCAGACCACCGCCGCCAAGAATCACAATCCGTTCCCCGGCAGCCTTCACCAGTCGCGCAATTCGATCCGCTCCATCGATCGCGAAGCGCTCGCCGCCCGAGGTGAGAATGCGGTCCGCACCAACGGAAAGTACGTCTGCAAGCGAGCGTTCCAGATCGCGCGATACATCAAACGCGCGGTTGAACGTAACCTTCATCGGACGAGCCGCATCAATTAGCCTCGCTGTCCGCTCGCAGTCCACCTGTCGGTCGCGCGTCAGCACGCCGATCACGACGGCCTCGCAGCCCAGGTCGCGCGCGCGCTTCACATCCTCCACCATCACGGCGAACTCGCAGTCACTGTAAAAAAAATCTCCTTCGCGCGGACGCACCAGCACGCACAACTCCACCGCAGTGAGCCTGCGCACCTGCCCTATCAGCCCGAAGCTCGGCGTAATGCCGCCCGCATGCAGCGCGCTGCACAACTCGATGCGATCCGCGCCGCCGCTGCTGGCTGCCAGTGCAGACTCCACCGAATCCACGCAAACTTCGAGTCTGATTTTCATGACGCAACTCTCAACTGATTTCTCATGAATGTCGGCGGAGCATCTGCAATTCCACTGTTTCGGGGTTCAGTGTATCGCATGTCTTCAGAAGGTGATCGGAGCGGTCAATCGCAATATCCGCTGACGGCACAACGACATTGTTCCGTAGCCGAGCGCGCTGCTACTGTGCCTGCGGGAGTGAGGTAAATCGGGATGAACACATCCGCAATAGTCGAGTGGTCAGGCACTTCGCATTGGTGGACTATACTGGGCTGTCTTTTTAATTCGGACGCTGATGGAGCATAAAACAATGAAGAAACGTGGTTCTGGAATCCTGGCTTGTTTCCTGTTGGTTCTTGGCTGTCAGATTGCCATGCCACAATCGAAGTCCGCTACCATCGACGACGACTACGCTCGTGCGCGGGCAATCGTCGCAAAGATGACGCTCGATGAAAAAATCACCGAATTGCACGGCATCCGCACCGCCGAACACTACCGTTACGTCCCGGGCATTCCCCGCCTTGGCATTCCCGCATTCCCCATGACGAACGGCCCCGCCGGAGTGGGTCCGGGAGGCGCAAGCCCGCAGCTCCGTGCCACTGCGCTGCCAGCTCCCATCGCGCTGGCCGCTTCCTGGGATCCGGGACTCGCGCGCCTGTACGGGAAGACCGCCGGCGAGGAGACGCGCGACCTCCAGTCTGATCTGCTCGAAGCGCCGGACATCAACATCATCCGCGTGCCGCAGAACGGACGCACGTTCGAGAGCTACAGCGAGGATCCGTATCTCGACGGCCAGATCGCGGTGGCAACCATTCAGGGCATCCAGAGCGTTGGCGTGCTCGCGAATGTGAAGCACTACATCGCCAACAACCAGGAAAGCAACCGCTTCCGCATTGACGAAACCGTTGACGAACGTGCTCTGCGTGAAATCTACATGCCTGGCTTTCACGCCGCGGTCGTCCAGGGTAACGTAGCCTCGGTCATGTGCGCCTACCCGAAGGTCAACGGCACCTTCGACTGCGAGAATAAGCCGCTGCTCTCCGTGCTCGAGGACGAATGGAAGTTTCGCGGCTTTGTGCTCTCCGACTGGGGTGCCGTACACAGCACGGTGCCAAGCGCACTGAATGGACTTGATCTGGAAATGCCGACCGGGATTTATTTCGGCGATGCCCTGAAGACCGCGATCAACCAGGGACAGGTTCCCATCGCCACGATTAACGAAATGCTGGTGCGGCGCTTCGCAACCATGATGCGTTTTGGACTCTTCGGCGCGAAACCGAAACAGTTGCGCTCCATTCCGGTTCTGGACGACGGCAGAGCCTCGCGCGTGATCGCCGAACAGGGCATGGTGCTTCTGAAAAACCAGAATCACATTCTGCCCATCGATACATCCAGCCTGCGCTCCATCGCCGTGATTGGCCCCGACGCTCTACAGGCAAAGACAGGTGGCGGCGGCAGCTCTCACGTCATCCCGCTTTATAGCATCGCGCCCATCGATGGCATCGAGGCGCACATGCCGCTGCAAAAACATGTAGAACTGCTGGATGGATCGGACCTTCAGGCCGCAGTTCACGCGGCCAAGCGTGTTGATATGGCGATCCTCATGATTGGCGACAGCGAGAGCGAGGGACGCGATCATCCGATCGAGTTGTCGGCTGCGATGAACAATCTGATCTCCGCTGTTGCTGCCGCAAACCCAAAGACCATCGTCGTGCTCAAAAGCGGCTCGGCGCTGCTCATGCCGTGGATCGACTCGGTGGCTGCGGTACTCGAAGCCTGGTATCCGGGCGAGGAAGACGGCAACGCCGTGGCTGACGTTCTTTTCGGCGTCGTCAATCCCTCGGGAAAACTTCCCATGACCTTCCCTGCCAGCATCGACCAGACGCTTGCTCAGAATCCGAAATGGTATCCCGGCAACGGCCAGGAGGTTCACTATGACGAGAAGCTGGACGTCGGCTACCGATGGTATCAATCCCATCAGCTCACGCCGCTTTTTCCCTTTGGTTTCGGCCTTTCCTACACCACGTTCTCCATCTCAGACATGAAGGCAACTCCGGTCGTCGGAAAGCAGCACACGGTTGATGTGCAGCTCACAGTTACCAACACCGGCCATCGCGCCGGAGCCGAAGTAGCCCAGGTTTACGTTGGCTTTCCGCCCATTCCAGAGGGAGATGAACCGCCGCTCCGGTTGGCGGCGTTTCGCAAGATCACTTTGAATCCGGGCGAGTCAAAGCGGATAACACTGTCGCTCGACGCGCAGTCCTTTCTGTACTGGTCGGTTGCCAGCCACGCCTGGCAACTCCAACCCGGCAGCTACACCATCAAAGCCGGAGATTCTTCCGCCGACCTGCCCCTGGAAACGAGCATTGCCATGCGCTGACCGAGCCGCACCGGGCAGTCAGGCGTAATTTGGAAGAACAGAGGTGGAACGAGAGTTGGTGGAGGCGGCGGGAGTTGAACCCGCGTCCGAAATCAATGTCAGCCGAGAGACTCCATGCTCAGTCTATTCAGAGGATTCGCGCCTTCGGCTCAGAACAGACAAGAAACCGACGACACTAGTCCGATGATCTTGCCGAAGCCACACGGACCGAGCGGCTCCAGCCAGCCTGCTGTGCGACGTCCGCTCTCAGCCCACAGGCGAAGCCGAGGAAGACGGCTGCTTACTTAATTAAGCAGCAAGTGCCAGATTGTTGTTGGCAATTGTTGTTTTGTAAGCGATTACGGGTGCCCACACCCCGGCATGCCTCTCTGCCGCTACCGATCCCGTCGAAACCGTGACGCCCCCATTTGGTGCATCGCGAACCCGATCTGGTCAGGTACAGCACCTCCATTGTACCCGGAATGCGTCGCAAAACCGAATTCGCGCCAGAGTATGCGCGCACCGTCCAGTCCCGCGCCAGCCTGTCCGGCGCGAGTCCTGCGCGCAGAAATTACTCGTTCTCCAGATTCACCTTCTGGAATTCGCCGCGCTCAATGGCCGCGCGAATCTGCGCCGGAGTCTTGCCCAGCTTCGTCTGCTCATACGCGTAAGCGCCTTCCTTGGCGCAGGTCGAGCACTCGGACCCATGCAGTCCCTCGAAGCAGCTTCGCAGGCTCGTGTGGCCCAGCTCGCGGTCGCACCGGCAGTAGCACGGCAACTGATACAGCACGCTCGAAACCCGCGCCGCCTTCTCGTAAACATGCACCTGCCACGGGTAGCGGAAGTTCGGCCCCGTCAACTGCTTTCCGCTCAGGATCGGCGGCAGCGCGCTCACCTTCAGCGGCGCGGACGGGTGGTAGGCCGGCACGTCAAAGGCCGGATTCATCCATTGCGCATAACTCCCCACCGTGAGAATTGACATCGCAATCGCAGCCACCCATCGCACCATCACCATCCGCTTCATCTCCGCACCCTCTCGCAGGAAAATCTCATCTCGATACTACAGCAGTTGAGCGCTCCTGCGCCGACCCACTCGTCCGTCTTGACTCATCGGACACCGATAAGCGATCCAGCAAAAAAAGACGGCACGAACGAGAGTTCGTGCCGGGAGGCCAGTGACGCAACTTACTTCTTGTGCGATCAGAGGTGGGAGACTCAGTACCACCTCGACCACAACATCTACAGCTTACAATAGATTTTCTGAAAAATAAATACCAAAATCAAAATATTTGTAAATTTCTGAAATCTCCACGAGAACGCTCTCAGACGGTAAATCGAGCGGATTACACCAACCTACCCGAACTCCGAAATACAAGAACCCTGCTAGAGTTTCTATAAGTAAATGAAAACAATCGATTTGATATTCAGACAGAGGAGGCGGACATATTCGTATTCATCCGATCCGCATTACGTCTGTCAGTCGAACTGCTCTCAGGCTATCGACCAATCGGCGTTCACGCGGCTACGCAAAAACATAGACCCGCACAAAATATGCTTTTTTGTATTGAAATTCAATCGATGAAATTGTGCTCATCCGCGCCCATCGGATGCGCGGAAAGACGGCCCGAACTATTGTGAAACGGTGGAATCGACGGCTTGCGCCAGGCGAAAATCCCGCTCGGTCACGCCGCCGGAGTCATGGCTCCAGGTACGAATCAGCACCTGGTTGTAGCGGATATCGATGTCGGGATGGTGCCCGTGCTGCTCTGCCAGAGCGGCTACCGCATTTACAAACTGCATTGCCGCGACAAAATCCCTGAACTCAAAGCTCCGCTGCAACGCACCCGCGTCCACGGTCCACATCGGCAGATTTCGTGCGGCTTGGTTCAACTGATCGGAATTCAGCAATGGCATGGAAATCCTCCTGATCAGGCATCATACCTGGGAGATGACGTACTTCTGGACTTCCTCGTCGATCTCAGCCAGTTGTCGCGGTTTGCTTTCAATCTCGCGCCGGAGATCGACCCAGAGGCTGCTGGGAACCTTGACGAAGACCTCGACCACGGTGGGATCAAACTGCGAGCCGGAGCAGCGCAGAATCTCCTGCCGAGCCACGTCGAATGTCTGCGCATTGCGATACGGGCGGTCGCTGGTAATCGCGTCCAGCGTATCTGCCACTGCAAAGATGCGGGCACCCAGCGGAATCCTGTCGCCCACCAGCCCGCGCGGATAGCCCGTCCCGTCGTAGTGCTCCTGGTGGGAGTGAACGATCTCGGCCACTTCCTTCAGGTAGGGAATCTTGCGCAGAATCTCATATCCCCGCTCGCAGTGTTCGCGCATCACCACCTGCTCGCTCGGTGTCAGTTTTCCAGGCTTACGCAGGATCGAATCCGGAATCGCCATCTTGCCGATATCGTGCAGAAACGCGCCGCGCGCAATCACCTTCACGCGGTCCATATCCACGTTCATCGCCCGCGCCAGCGCAATCGTATACGCCGTGACGCGCCGTGAGTGGCCTTCCGTCTCCGAATCCTTCAGGTCCAGCGCGTCGCCCAGCGCCTCCAGCGTAATGTCATACGACCGCTCGATATCGGTGATCGCCTGGCGCAGTTGCTTTGTGCGCGCGCGGACAATCTCCTCCAGGTTCTCGCGATATGTGAGCGTCACATTCACGGAGTGTCGATGCTCCAGCGCTCGCGTCACCGTCGTCAGCAACTGGTCGCGCTCAAACGGCTTCATCAGGTAATCGTAGGCACCGCGACGCATCGAACTGATCGCAGTTCCAATATCCTGCACAGCCGTCACCACAACCAGCGGCGTCTGCGGCTGCGTCGCACGCAGGCGATCCAGAAGATCCGTGCCATAGCCATCGTGCAGGATAAGATCGCTGAGAACCAGGTCAAACTGTTCGCGATCAAGCCAATCGAGAGCCTCTTTCGCACCAGTTGCCAGAATCACCTCGTAGTTCTGACGCGCCAACGTGGCCGCGACCATTGATCGCAACTGCTCCTCGTCGTCCACAATCAGAATCCGTGACTGCATCTCTGTCCCCGTCCCGCGCCCATCCTGGGCTACAGATTAGTATGCGCCTGTTTGTCGTCGTTCGCACAGACCTCCATGCGCAAGCCTCTTTGACAACGCCAAAGCAACTGAGTCTTCTATCGACCGCATCAAGCGTTGGAATCAGTCCATTGCAAATCAACTCGAATGCGAACTGCCGCTGATCTCTCCCTGCTTTTTTCTGCGCCTGGTGGCCCACTCCGGCTTCACGATCTGGCGGCTGCGCCCAACAGCCAGCGCATTCGACGGCACCTCATGCGTAATGCACGATCCGGCGCCGATATACGCGCCGTCACCCACTGTCAGAGGCGCCACCAGCGTCGAGTCGCTGCCCACAAACGCACCGGCTCCAATCTCCGTCAGATGCTTGCGCTGCCCATCGTAGTTGCACGTTATTACTCCGGCTCCGATATTTGCTCCCGCGCCCACTGCCGCATCGCCCAGGTAGCTCAGATGACCGGCCTTCGCACCCTTGCCCAGCCGCGCATTCTTCATCTCCACAAAATTTCCCACATGCGCCTGCTCCGCGACATGGCTGCCCGGGCGCAGATGCGCGAACGGACCTATCGTCGCCTCCGAGGCAATCGAGGAGTCTGTCACCACGCAGTGGTTGCGCAGCACGACGCGATCGCCCAGCTCCGCATTCTCCAGAACGCACCCGCTGCGAATCAGGCATCCGACACCGATGCGCGTCGTGCCCAGCAGTTGCACACCCGGCTCGATCACCGTGCCAGCGCCAATCTGCGAGGCTGGCGAAAAAACACTCGTTTCCGGACGCAGCAGAATCGCGCCCTCGGCTTCGAGCCGCGCGATCGTACGCGCATGCTCGACCGCATCGTTCAGGATTGGATGAACCAATGACATATCCGGACTTGCTCCTTGTCTGAAGCTAAGCTGACGCGCCCGTTGAGTCAATCAGCAATTCGCCCCTCGCGCTTCCGGCTCCACAGACCCAACAGCGGCGTTTGACCTCGCCGCTCGCGTCGCCGTATCCTCCAGTGGTTCGGTCCACTTGCGTCGCGCCTTCGCGGCGATGCATGCCAGACAGGAGTTACGTGCATGAGCATCTCTCCCGATTCACCATCCCCGTCCCGACAAACCCTCCTGATTCGCCGCGTCGCCGTGCTCGGTGCCGGCACCATGGGCGCGCGCATCGCCGCTCACTTCGCCAACGCCGGCCTGCCCTGCCTGCTGCTCGACATGACGCAGGAAGGCGCATCCGCACGTGATCGCAGCAAGCTCGCCAACGGCGCGCTGGACGCGCTGCTCAAGACACGCCCGGCGGCGTTTTTCACCCCTGCCTGCGCGGCGCTCGTCACGCCGGGCAACTTCGACGACGACCTGCCGCGACTGCGCGAGTGCGACTGGATCATCGAAGCCGTCACCGAAGACCTCGCCATCAAGGCCGCTCTGCTCCAGCGTGTGCTGCCTCACCTGTCGCCGTCGGCGTTGCTCACAACCAACACCTCCGGCCTGCCCGTCGAAAAAATCGCCGAGGCCGCAGCCATGCCCGCTGACCTGCGCAGCCGTTGGTTCGGCACTCACTTTTTCAATCCTCCGCGCTACATGCGCCTGCTCGAAATCATTCCCACCGCAGCCACGGATCGCAGCCGGATGGCGAGCTTTGCCCGCTTCGCCGATCGCATCCTCGGCAAGCAGGTCGTCGAGGCGCACGATACGCCGAACTTCATCGCCAACCGCATCGGCGTCGCCAATATGTTCTGTGCCTCGCGTCTCGTGCTGGAGCAGAATCTCACCGTCGAGGAGGTCGACGCGCTCACCGGCAGCGTGCTCGGTTGGCCGCGCACCGGAACCTTTCGCCTGGCCGACATGGTGGGCATCGACGTTCTGGCCCACGTTGCCTCGAACTTCCGCGAATCCACCGAAGACAACCCTGCGCTCAGCCTCGTACAAACGCTCACCGAGCGTCGCTGGCTGGGCGACAAAACCAAGCAGGGTTTCTATCGCAAAAATCGCCTTCCCGACGGCAGCGAAGAGCGCCTGGCACTCGACCTGAAGACGCTGGAATATCGCCCTTTGCAAAAAGCGAAACTGTCCTCGCTCGATATGGCGAAAAACATCGCCAGCCTGCCGGAGCGCCTGCGCGCACTGCTCGCCGCTGATCCTGCAAAGGACAAAGCCGCGGCGTTTCTCTGGCCACTGCTGGCCAACGTCTGGAACTACTCCGCCGACCGCATCGGCGAAGTGGCCGACAGCGGCGAGGCCATTGACCGCGCCATCTGCGCCGGCTTCAACTGGCAGCTTGGCCCGTTTGCCATGTGGGACGCGGTCGGCGTCGCGGAGTCCGTCGCGCGCATGAAGGCTCTCGGCCTGCCCGTGAGCGCGCGCGTGGAAGCGATGCTCGCCGCAGGTATCACGCGCTGGTACGCAGGCAACAGCTTTTATCAGCCCGCAACGCAGCGTTTCGAGCCAATAGAACCCATCTCCGGCCACGCCATGGTCGCCAGCTTCCGCGCAGACGCAAAGCGCATCGTGCGCGGCAATCCCGGCGCATCGCTTGTCGATCTCGGCGACGGCATCGGCTGCATCGAGCTGCACTCGCAGAAATCCGCCATCGGCGGCGATGTCGTCTCGCTCATCACCTCGGTCCTCGCCGCTGACAGCGAAGCGGTGCGAAATTTCTCCTCGTTCGTGCTCACCAGCGACGCGGAAAACTTCTCCGTGGGCGCCAATCTCATGCAGCTTTTGCTCGCCGCTCAGGAGGGTGACTGGGACGAAGTCCATCTCGCCATTCGCGCCTTCCAGTCGATGACCGCAGCCATCAAATTCTGCCCGCGTCCGGTCGTCGTTGCGCCCTACGCGCTCTGCCTCGGTGGCGGCGCGGAGATGGCTCTCCACGCTGCGCTCCGCCAGCCCCACGCTGAACTCTACATGGGCCTCGTCGAGGTCGGCGTCGGCCTCATTCCCGGCGGCGGCGGCACCAAGGAGATGGCTCTGCGCGCGCTCGATGCAGCCGCATCCTTCGCGCCGCCCGAACCGCGCGACCCTCCGGCAAAATTCGCGCAATCCGCCGAGTATGCCGTCGCGCTCAAACGCTCGCTCGAAACCATTGCGATGGCCAAGGTCTCCACATCCGCTGCGGAGGCGCGCGATCTTGGATTGCTGCGTCCGCAGGATCGCATCACCATGCACCGCGAGCGGCTCCTGCTCGACGCCAGGGCGCAGGCACAACTGCTGGCCGAAACCGGCTATGTCGCTCCGCAGCCGCGTGCGGCCATCGCAGTTGCCGGAGCCTCCGTGCTGGCCACGCTGGAGACGGGAATCTTCCTCATGGGCGAGGCGGGCTTCGCCAGCGAACACGATCAAAAAATAGCGCGCAAAGTGGCCCACGTTCTCTGCGGCGGACACGTCACACCGGGCACGCTCGTCAGCGAACAGCATCTGCTTGATCTCGAACGCGAGGCGTTTCTCTCGCTCTGCGGAGAGCGCAAGACGCAGGAACGCATTGCACATACTCTGAAGACAGGCAAACCGCTGCGAAACTGAAGATCGGTACAAAACTCTGATGCGATTGCGAACTTACATCCTGTTTCTACTCTTGCTGGCCACCACGTCGCTGGCGCACGCTCAGACCGAGTCCGTCGTCAGCGGTTCGCTGCGCGTCAACGGCCTCACTCGCAGCTATCAGTTTCGGCGCCTGCCCATCAGCTCGTTTCCACAAATTCCCTCGCCCATCGCGGCTACGCTCACCCGGCGCGGCTGCATGATTCCGCAAACCTGGCAGGCGCATCGCCCGGAGAACGTCATCCACGGCAGTTTCCAGCGTCGCGGCTCTGAGGACTGGGCTGTCCTCTGCTCGGTCGGCGGCGTAACCACTCTGCTCGTTTTCTTCGCAGATGCGTCCACCTCACAGCCCGTCGAGACGCAGCCCATGGAACTGGCTCGCTGGCAGGAGATTTCGCGGCTTCAGAAGCACGATCCCACCGGCGTTCTGGGCTTCAACTGGGGCATCGACGCCGCCACGCCCGCTCAGTTTCGCGATGCCTTCGCATCGCAGGATGCGCCGCCCACGACACCCGATCACGACTCCGTAGCCGACAGCGTGATCGACACCAAAACCGTTTATCACCTGTTCACTCAGGGTCAATGGAAAGAGTTTGAAGCGGACGAATAGTGTCCACACGAGGTGAATCCATGGAAGAAGCAGTCATCGTCAGCGCCGTGCGAACTCCCGTAGGCCGTTCTGGCAAGGGCGTTTTTGCAACCACACGCCCGGAAGACCTGGCTGCAACCGCCGTCCACGCCGCGCTCGCCCGCGTTCCCGCGCTGGAGCCGGCCATGCTCGACGATGTCGTCTTCGGCTGCGCGCTGCCCGAGGGCGAGCAGGGCTGGAACATCGCCCGTTACATCGTCCTGCGCTCTCAGCTCCCGGTCGAAATCAGCGCCGTCACTGTCAATCGCCTCTGCGCCTCCGGCCTCGAAGCCATCGCACAGGCCGCCATGCGCGTCCAGACCGGCTCTGCGCGCGCCGTCCTCGCCGGCGGCGTCGAATCCATGAGCATGATCCCCATGAGCGGCAACAAGCCCAGCCCCAACCCCTGGCTCGCCCAGCATTATCCCGCCGCGTTGCTCACCATGGGACTCACAGCCGAGCGCGTCGCGCGCCACTACAACGTCAGCCGCGAAGATCAGGATGCCTTCGCGCTGGAGAGCCACCGCCGCGCCATCGCCGCTCAGGCCGAGCATCGCTTCGACGACGAAATCGTCCCCGTCACCGTCGAACTCACCGCGCCCGCAGCCAACTCCACGCGCACCGAATCGCGGCAGACAACCGTCACCACCGACGAAGGTCCGCGCGCCGACTCCTCGCTCGAAGCACTTGCCCGCTTGAAGCCCGCGTTCCAGGCGAACGGCTCGGTCACCGCCGGCAACAGCTCGCAAACCTCCGACGGCGCCGCAGCCAACATCGTGATGAGCGCTACGCGCGCCCGCGAACTCGGCCTTCAGCCGCTCGCCCGTTTCGTCGGCTACGCGACCGCGGGCTGCCTGCCCGAAGAGATGGGCGCAGGCCCCATCTTCGCCATTCCCAAAGTGCTGCGCCAGTCTGGCCTCACACTCGACCAGATTGATCGCTTCGAACTCAACGAAGCCTTCGCCGCACAGTCGCTCGCCGTCATCCGCGAGCTTGGCCTCGATCCGGCGCGCGTCAACGTCAGCGGCGGAGCCATCGCGCTCGGCCACCCGCTCGGCTGCACAGGCTCCCGGCTCACCGCCACCCTGCTCAGCGAACTCCGCCGCAACCACCTGCGCTACGGCATGGTCACCATGTGCGTCGGCGGCGGCATGGGCGCAGCCGCGATCTTTGAAAATCTCGCCTGAAAAATTTCGCCGCGCAAACTCACTCAGCGCGAACCCACGCCGCGTGAATCCGAGCGCCCCGCGCTGCTCTCAGCCTCATCCCGCACCGCCAGCTCCGCTCGCGGATTCCACCCATCCGTACCCGCCAGCCAGCGCATCGGCTCATACCGCGCCGCCTCTGCCGCCGTCAGCCAATGCGCATGCGGATCCCGCAACTTCATCCCGCCGCCCGGCCCGCTCGAATCATACTCGGCGTAGTACGCCGTATCGAGTGAATGCGTCTTGCCCGGCGACCACTCGCGCCAGCCCGCCGGATCAATCTGCCCGCCCATCCACGTATTCAGATAGATCACCGTCGAATACGGCCGCCACGGTCGCCCCAGATACACATCGCCCGTCTCCGCGCGATCTCCCGTCAGCCGACAATTTTTCAGCACATAGCCCGAATCCTCGTCGGGATAATGCTTCGACTGCGCCGTCACAAAGCCTCCGCGATGCGGCGTGCTGTGAATCTCGCAGTGGTCAAATACAGCCTTGCCATCGCCGAAGATGAAATCCACATTGCCCTCGATGTAGCAGTCGGAAAAATACTGCCGCGCCGACGCGCAGCTTGCACCGTCTGGATTGCAGTCCCGGCTCCCCGCATACAGCGTGTCCTGGTTGCCCAGCACGCGCACATTGTGAAAGATCGCGCGATCCCCCTTCACCAGCAGCGCCACCGCCTGCGAACCCTCCGTCTGCTGCGCATGCGTCCGATTGAAATCATTCGCAAACGTGATATTTTCCGCCAGAAAATTATCCGCCAGAATATTCACCGTCGCCGAGTGCGTCGTCCCTCCGCTCGTGCCCGCGCTGCGATCATTCACCACCACCGTCGCCTCGCCACTCCCGCGCAGCGTCACATTCGGCTTCAGCACGGTAATCACTTCGCGATACGTCCCTGGCCCCACCTGCACCACGGCACCCTGGTCCGGAGCGGCATCCAGCGCCTGCTGAATCGAAAAATAATCCCCGCTCCCATCCGCCGCCACATACAGCGTCTTATCCGCAACAGGCGCATCGCCCGCCATCTCCGGCGCGCTCGTCAGCTCCGGAAATTTCACAAACCGTCCCTCGCAGTTCAGCGCCTTGCCCGCTCGCGCGCCCGCCATCTCCGCCGTCGAAACATCCTCGCCAGCAATCTCCAGATTCCCGCGCCTCGGCCCCACGGTAATCGCCGCATGCGACGCTTCCCATCGGCTGTGCTGCTGGTCGAGCGCGAAGACGTTATCCAGCGTCAGTTCCAGCCTGTGCTGCGCATCCAGCCCGTCGATTGTGTATCGCCCGCTGCCCTCCATCGTCACATCGCTCATCACGATCCCGCGATACTCCGGCAACAAATTCCCCGCGCGCGTCGTGTACATCGGGCTGAACACCAGCGGATGCGCCACATCGCGCATGCACACATCCTCGTAGCGAATATCCTCAACCAGCCCGCCCCTGCTGCGATCGCTCTTGATCCGTATCCCGTTGTCCGCCCCATCAATCGTCAAATCGCTCACCAGCAAGTGATTCACGCCGCCATTCGTCTCGCTGCCAATCGACATTCCGTGCCCGGTAAAAAAATGATTGTGCACCACCGAGATATGCGACATCGGCCCGCTCCCATTCGCCTTCACCGCCACATCGTCGTCGCCGGCGTGAATCCAGCAATGCGTGATCGTCACATTCTCGGAAGAGATCGGATCAATCCCGTCCGTATTCCGCGCCGTCTTCGGCGTCATAATCTTCACGCCCCACGCCGTGAATCCGTTCGTGTTGTTCACCGCAACGTGAAATCCCGGCGAGTTCCGCAGCGTAATCCCATACAGCGTGAAATCATCCGCATGCCGCAGAATCATCATCCACGGCACGCTCTGGTTCAGGTCGCGCAGCTTCGCCTCGTGCGCCAGATCCCACCACGTCTGCTTCTGCCCCATCAACTGCGCCCCGCCGCGCCCGTCAATCGATCCCTCGCCCATCACGCCGCTGCCCGTCGCATGATCAGCCAGAATCAGCGGCCTGCATCCATGCCCCTTTTTGTTCACCACGCCACAGCTTCCCGGCGCGAGATCGTAGACGCGCGGATCGCGCGAACCAACGAGCACCGTATTCGCATCCACCACCAGCGTCACGCCGCTGCGCAGCTCCAGCGGCCCGGTCAGAAAAACCTGATTCGCCCCATACGCCCGCAACTCCACCGCATGCCCCGCAGCACAATGATCCATCGCCTGCTGAATCCGCTCCGTATCCAGCCGCTGCTCATCGCCATCCGTCAGCCGCCCATGCTCGGCATGCAGTTGCGCGCGCAACACAACGCAAGCCGCAGGCAGGCGCGGCTCCGTCACCGTTCGCGTATCCTGCCCGCACGCCGCAACACTCCATCCCGCAACCACCACTGCAAGCCGCCAGCCACGCATACACCCTCCCGATTCCTTCGTCGTCTCTCTGTCCCGGAGCTTTCGACGCACCTCTCTTTGCGGTCCGTCTCCGATCGCCAACATGCGAATAGTGGACGGACCTCTGACGCACCTCCTGTATAGCCGCCTACAAACCCTCCCGTCAAGCAAAATGCGGGAGGAATGGTCCATTCCGCTCATTTTTACTCGGCATTCGCAGCATCCTGCATCTTCGCCTCGCCTGCATCGCGGATCCAGACACAATCGGCTCAAATCGCTTCATCCAAAATAATCCGCCATGTGGTTGGACCACTTAGCCATCTTCCGCGTATGATAATTCCGCAGTTCCATTCGCACTTCCACGAGGTTCCACCGTGAAGCTTTCTCCGCCAGCCAACCACCGCCGCGCATTCGCTCGCGCCGCGTTCGCCTCACTCGCCATCGCCTCACTCACTCTCGCCGCGTCTGCCTCGACCACCTGCGACCCGCACACCTACGGCGCAAAAGCCGACGGCGCGACCAAGGACACCGCAGCCATCCAGAAAGCCATCGACACCTGCTCCGCTCAGGGCGGCGGCACGGTCACGCTCGCTGCCGGAACGTATCTCAGCGCACCGATCGTCCTCAAGAGCAACGTCACGCTTCACCTCGACAAAGGCGCCACGCTGCTCGGCTCGCCCGACCACGCCGACTATCCCGCGCGCACCGAGTTCCACGCTCCCGGCCAGCAATCCCTCATCAGCGCCCACGGCGCAACCAACATCGCTATCACCGGCCAGGGCACCGTCGATGGCAACGGCTCCTCTTGGTGGGCCATGGCGCGCGCCATCAAGGACACCGGCATCCTCGGCTCCGATCACACGCGCCCGCGCCTCGTCGTGCTCGAACACTGCAAACACGTCCTGCTCGAAGGCGTCACCTTCCAGAACTCACCCATGTGGCAGATCGTTCCCTACTACTCCGACGATGTCACCATCCGCAACATCCGCGTCCTCGCGCCGCCCCACGCGCCCAACACCGACGCCATCGATCCATTCTCCAGCACCAACGTCACCATCGATCACGTCGTCGCCGACGTTGGCGACGACGACATCGCCATCAAATCCGGCATGATCAACTCACCCGGCCCCGACTCACCCAGCAAAAACATCACCATCCGCAACTGCGTCTTCCTTCACGGCCACGGCGTCTCCGTCGGCAGCGAACTGGCCGGCGGCGCGCAGAACATTCTCGTCGAACACGTCCAGATGGACGGCACCGACAACGGCATCCGCGTCAAAGCCAATCGCGATCGCGGCAACGATGTCTCCAACATCACCTTCCGCGACATGCAGATCAAGAACGTCAAATACGGCCTCATCATCAGCGAATACTACCCGAAGGTCTTCCCGCAACCCGGCGAAAAACCGCAGCCTCTCGGTCGACTCACGCCGCACTTCCACGACATCACCGTCGAGAACGTGACCATCACCAACGCAAAGATTGCCGGAGCCATTGTCGGCCTGCCGGAGGTTCCCATGCCCGGCATCACGCTGAACAACGTCTCCATCAGCGCGCAGAAAGGCATGGTCATTGGCTACGCCCAGGTCAGCGGAAAAAACTTCCACGTCGTCGCGCAGGACGGCATGGGCATAACGCAAACCACCGGCGCAAAACTCTCCATCCACTGATTCGGAGTCATCATCCGACCAGCAGAAAAGCCATGCGCAGCGCGGCTTTTCTGCGTCTCCATCTCTGCTACTGGTTCACGCCGCTCGCCAGGAATCCACCATCCACCACCAGCGTCTGCCCCGTCACAAACGAAGCCGCATCCGACGCCAGATACACCGCCGCGCCCACCAGTTCTTCCGTCCGTCCAAATCGCCCCATCGGCGTCCGCATCAGCAGTTCCTGCCCGCGCGGCGTACTATCCAGCAGCGCCGCATTCAGCTCCGTGCGAAACACTCCCGGCGCAATCGCATTCACCGTCACGCCCATCCGCGACCACTCCACCGCCAGCGAGCGCGTCAGCGACGCAACCGCCGCCTTGCTCGCCGCATACGCCGCCACTTCCTTCAGCGCCACAAAACTGTTCAACGAAGCGATGTTGATAATCCGTCCTTCGCCGCGCTCCAGCATGTGCGCGCCAAAGACCTGGCAGGCCCGCAGCGTGCCCGTGAGATTCGTATTCAGAATGTCCTCCCACTCCGCCTCCGCCTGCGTCAGCGTCGGCGTCCGCTTGATCTTGCCCGCGCAGTTGATCAGCACATCGACCTTGCCGAAAGCATCGACCGCCGCCTTCAGCAGCCGCTCCAGCGACGCACGATCACACACATCCGACGTCTGCCGCAGCGTGCGCCGCCCACGCGCCTCAATCGCCGCCGCTGCGTCCTCCACCTGCTGCTCGCGACGCGCCGTCGCAATCACATCCGCGCCGGCATCCGCCAGTCCCAGGCTCATCGCCAGCCCAATCCCCGACGTTCCGCCCGTCACCACGGCAACCTTCCCATGCAAACTCATGCTCTGCATCTCGACTCCTTCTCTGCTCGAGCGTGTTTCATCAATAACCGTTCACTTAAAGAAGCCCGGATCAGACCCGCCACCGAAGCGGGGCTGACGAACTTCGCCGAAGTCACAAAGGCATAGATGAAACACGCTCTACTTCGTTTCCAGCGCGCCCGTCGCGCACAGCTTTTGCAAAATCTCTTCCACCGTCTGCTCCGGTGTGCCTTCCACGCTCACGCGCCACGCATCCTCCGGCTCTTCGAGCGTCGCCAACTGGCTCGGCAACAGATTCGGATTCATGTACTGGTGCTGCCGCGCGCGGATGCGCTCGGCAATCAGCTCCGCCGGCGCATGCAGCAGCACAAAACGCATCTGCTCCGGCGCGAGCCCGCGCGAGAGTTCCTCGCGCGCCATCGCCCGCAGCGCAGAGCACGCCAGCACCGCCGACTCCCGCGCCGCCAGATGCTCCGCCATACGGTCATGCAGCGCGCGCAGCCACGGCAGTCGATCCTCATCCGTCAGCGGCACGCCACTGGCCATCTTTCGCCGGTTCGCCTCCGAGTGATAATCATCCGCGTCCTCGAAGACCCAGCCCGTTCGCTCGGCCAGCATTTTGCCGATCGTCGTCTTGCCGATCCCGCTCACGCCCATCAGCACCAGAATCATCGCGCGCGCCCCAGAAACACCGGCGCAATATGCCGATCAAACAAATTCTCCGTCACATTCCGCGCAATGATCGCCTCATTCGCCTCCAGCAGTTCCAGATAGCGCCCGCCCATCTTCGCCGCAATCTTGAACCCCACATGCAGCAACTGCCGCAGGCTGCTGTTGTAGCCCGCCGCTCCGGGAACATGGCGCAGCGCAGCCACATACTCCCTGCTGCTCCACTTCGCCACCTCGCCCGGCTTCGGCAGCTTTCGCTCGTCAATATCGATCACCGTCGCATACGGCGCGCACAGTTCCTCCTTGTGCGCATACGCCTCGGCGTACATCTCCTTCGCCAGCGCCAGCGCGTCGCCGCCTGCTTCGGCCAGCCCGATCAGCTCTTCCAGCCACGTCGTTCCAGCCGTCTTCAGGTGAACGCCTGCATCGAGCCGCGCGGTCGTGCGATGAATCGCCGCATAGATCGAAAACTTGTCGCTGCCCGAATGCACGCTCAGCTTCAAATCCCCCGGCAGCCCGAACTGCTCCACCGCATAGGCAATCGCCGCAACATCCAGCCCGAACTCGCGCTCAAACCCTGCCACATCGCCCACGTAATCCACGCCCTTGTTGAAGCGTCCGCTGAACTTCGGCGCAATCGTCCGCACCGGAATCCCTTCGTCGGCAATCGCCGCCAGAATCAGCAGCAACTCCACCGGCGTCTGCGCGCTGTCGGTCTCGTCCATCGAAACCTCGGGCAGAAAATTCCCCGCGCCCTTCGCCGCCAGAATATGCCGATACACTCTGCCCGCCTGCTGCACCGCCGCCAGATATTTCTCCGCCGTCGCGCGCACCGTCGCTTCCGTGATGGAAAATTTTTCCTGCGTGCCCATCAGCGCAATCTCGCCGACGAGTTTCGTGTGCCGCGCCACAAACGCATTCACATCGTCCGCCGCCGCGGGCTTGCCAATCGCTTCCGCCACGTCAATCGTGTAAAAATCGCACACCGGCAAGAAACGATCCACCGTCTGCAGCGTGATGTGATCCGCATCGCAGAAATACTCACCCGTCCACCCCAGCGACTTCACCGCGGCATCCGCCGCCCGCCTCACCGACTCTGGCTCCGAGCCGATAATCAGGTGCTCGCGGTTGGACTTGTTCC
The DNA here is from genome assembly GCA_021846275.1 of Acidobacteriota bacterium. Taxonomy (GTDB): domain Bacteria; phylum Acidobacteriota; class Terriglobia; order Terriglobales; family Acidobacteriaceae; genus Acidicapsa. The sequence continues at coordinate 5,595 of JAJZBZ010000004.1, read as the reverse complement.
AAACCGGCGTCACGCTCACTCCCGCCTCCGCCGCCAGCATGCAAGCCCGCAACTGCGCCTTCGCCTGATGCGCAAAACGATCGCCCGTGCCAATCGAAAATCTTCCAAGCTGCATCTTCACCCTAATTCCCCTCTCCCAATCTGCTTCGGTGCGCCCAGAGTCCAAGACCTGGATTTGCAATAAAAAATACGTCTTCCCCCGCCACGCGGTTATAGCCCGCATTCATCTTTTCCGGAGGATAGATCGCCATCATCCGCTTCAACTCGCCATACCCAAACCCAACGCCTTCCACTTCCTCGCGCGTCAGCTCTCCCGGACACCACGTAATCCGAAATCGCCCTTCCGACGAGCCGTGAATCAGATGCGCCGCCGCGCTCAGGTCCGCCGCCAGCTCTGCATTCTCCGCCACCGCCTTCAGCGTCGCCGGCGTGCCAAAGTAGCCATACTTCCGAATCAGCCGATCAATCGTCCGGTCCTCGCCAAACTCCTTCACGCCCGGTGCCAGAATCACCAGCTCCGCATCGTCGGCCAGCGCCATCCGCGTGCGATACACCGCCTTGTTCCCCAGCCATGTGCTGTGAAACTCCTCCGGCTCCAGATACACCACCGCCTTTCGGATCGGCTCCGCCACCAGTTCGAAATTCACCTTCAGGCTCAGCTCCGCCGCCCGATGAAAACACTCCACATCGTCGCCAATGAACAGCCCGCGCACCGCCAGCCCGCCCGTCGCGCGCCTGCTCACCACCGTCAGCACATACACAATCGGCAGATGCTTCAGAAAGCGATCCGAAGCGTAGTTCAGCACATTCCGCACCGGATTCACCGCGCGGCCCATGATGCGCTCCATCCCATACACCGCGCCCAGATAGTGACTCCGATTGATCCCCTCGCGACCGCCCGTGCCCACCAGAATATTCTTGTTGTAGTTGGCCATCCCGATCACCTCATGCGGCACCACCTGGCCAATCGACAGAATCAGATCATGCCCGCCCTGCGACAGCAGCCGATTCACCTGAGCCGGCCACGCGTAATCGACCAACCCCTCCGACTGCTCCAGCACAAACTCCCTCGGCACCTCGCCCAGCGTTTCAATATCATTCCGCCAGTCATGCGCGCGAAACAGCCCCACCGGCATCTCGCCGTACATGTGCCGAATCTGCTGCTCGCTCATCGCCACATGCGTGCCCAGCGCCGGCATCACAGCCTCCACGCGCTCCCCGTAGTGCTGCCACGCAATCCGCGTCAGCTCCCCGGCGCGCGAGTGCGCCCGCGTCTGGTCCGGCGGCACCAGCAGCACGCGCCGTCGCTCGCCCAGTCGCTCCAGCGCGCCCACCAGCAGCGCCTGCAACGCATCGCTACCCAGGTCGACATCCACTCCACCATGCGCGCAATACAAGCTCATCCCAGGCTCTCCACTTCCCGCAGTCCCGGCGCAAAAATCTGCAACACCACCCACGCCGCCAGATACGCGCCGCCAGCAATGAAAAACAAACTCGAATAGCTATGCGTCCGCTGCAAAATGTGCCCCGCGTAGTACGCCAGCAGCGCGCCGCCAGCCGCGCCCGCCATTCCGCCAATCCCCGTCATTGATCCCACCGCGCTGCGCGGAAACATATCCGACGCCGTCGTATACAGATTCGCTGACCATCCCTGATGCGCCGCCGCGCCCACGCTCAGCAGCGCAATCGCCACCCACTCTGACCCGACGCGGCTCATCGCCAACACCGGCAACACCGCGCACGCACACAGCAGCATCGCCCCCAGCCGCGCATGCGCCGCCCGCAAACCCATCCGCTGAAACGGCTGCGGCAGCCACCCTCCGCAAATGCTCCCCACCGCCGACGCGTTGTAGACCAGAATCAGCGGCAGCCCCAGATGCGAAAGATCCAGGTGAAACTTCGCGCTGAAATACGACGGCAGCCAGAACAGATAAAACCACCAGATCGGGTCCGTCAGAAACTTCGCCAGCGAATAGCCCCAAGTCTGTCTATAGCCCAGCAGCCGCGTCCACGGCACCGACGGACCCATCTGCGCCGCAGCTTCGCGATAGATATGCCGCAGCTCCACACCCGTCAGCGTCGGATGATCCGTCGGCTTGCGATAGTTCCGAAACCACCACAGAATCCACAGCGCGCTGAAGCATCCCGTCACCAGAAACGCCGCATGCCACCCATAGTGAATCGTCACCCACGGCACAATCAGCGGAGCAAGCACCGCGCCCAGGTTCGCGCCCGAATTGAATATCCCCGTCGCCAGCGATCGCTCATGCTGCGGAAACCACTCCGCCACCGTCTTGATCGCAGCAGGAAAATTCCCCGACTCGCCCAGCCCCAGCGAAAACCGCGCAATGCCGAATTCCAGCACCGTGTTCGCCAGCGCATGACCCATCGCCGACAAGCTCCACACGGCCATGATCACCATGTACCCGACGCGCGTGCCCACCTTGTCCACAAATCGCCCCGCCGCCAGCAAGCCAATCGCGTACGCAATCTGAAACGCATCCACAATGTACCCGTAGCCAATCTCCGTCATGCCGATGCTGTGCATCAGCGTCGGCTTCAGAATCGAGATCACCTGCCGGTCCATGTAGTTGATCGAGGTCGCGGCAAACAGCATCGCGCAGATCGTCCATCGCACGCGCCCCATCCGCGACGGCGCCATTTCTTCCGCGCCCTCCTGCTGTTCGTCGCCGCCCACGCCCACGCTCCTCACAACCGATACGCCTTCTTCACCAACCCGTTCGTCAGCTCGCGCGCCAGTTCAAACGCCTCATCCTCGTCCAGCCGATGCTCCACCACCAGCCGCGCCAGAAAACTGCAATCCACGCGCCGCGCCACGTCATGCCGCGCCGGAATCGAAAGAAACGCGCGTGTATCATCGTTGAACCCAACCGTATTGTAGAACCCCGCCGTCTCCGTTGCCTGCTCGCGAAAACGCATCATCCCTTCCGGACTGTCATGAAACCACCACGGCGGTCCCAGCCGCAGACACGGATAGTGCCCGGCCAGCGGTGCCAGCTCGCGGCTATACGTCGACTCATCCAGCGTAAACAGTATGATCGTCAGTCCCGGCTCGTTGCCCATGCGATCCAGCAGCGGCCGCAACGCGTCCACATAATTCGTCGCGCGCGGAATATCCGCCCCCGCATCCCGCCCAAATCGCTCGAACACCTGTCGATTGTGATTCCTCACGCTGCCCGGATGAATCTGCATCACCAGGCCATCCTCCAGGCTCATCTTCGCCATCTCCGTCAGCATCTGCGCGCGGAAAAGCTCCTGCTCGGCCGCGTCGGCCTGCCCGCTCACAATCGCCGCGTAGAGTCGCGCCGCCTCCGCCTCGCTCAGGTCCGCCGTCTGTGCCGTCGGATGCCCGTGATCGGTCGCCGTGCAGCCCAGCCTGCGAAACCGCGCACGCGCCTGTCGCAGCGCCGCCAGATACCCCGCCCAGTTCCCCACATCCTCGCCCGTCTGCTCGCCCAGCGCGCGAACCCGCTCCGCAAATCCTACAAACTCCGGGTCCACCACCGGGTCCGGACGAAACGTCGGCACAATCCGCCCGCGCCACCCCGACTCCCGCAGCGCCGCATGATGCTCCAGCGAATCCAGCGGCGAATCCGTCGTCGCCAGCACCTCCAGCCCAAACCGCTCGTACAGCGCCCGCGGACGAAACCCGTCCGTCGCCAGCATCTCCGCAATGCGGTCGTAATAGACATCCGCGTTGCGCTCGCTCAGCCGCTCCTCCAGTCCGAAAAGCTCCTGAAACGCATAATCCAGCCACATCCGCGTCGGCGTCCCGCGAAACAGAAAATAATGCTTCGCAAACAGCCGCCACACCGCGCGCGGATTCTTCATCTCCGCCTGTCCAATCTCCAACTCCTCCATCGAAACGCCCTGGCTGTAAAGCATCCGATAGACATAGTGATCCGGCTGCACAAACAGCATCGCCGGATTCGGAAACGGCTCGTTCCGCGCAAACCACGCCGCCTGCGTGTGCCCATGCGGACTCACAATCGGCAAATCTCGCACCGAAGCGTATAGCGAACGAGCAATGCAGCGAACCGCCGACTCAGCAGGAAACAACCGGTCCTCATGAAGCACCATGGCCAATACTCACCTTCCCGTCAGTTTTATCGGATGCAGTGCGTAACAAACAAAAATTCAATCGTGGTCTGACCATTAATGAGGTCAGACCACAAGTATACACATCGCACAGCGCATTTGTCTCATAGAAAAAAGAATTTGCTTCCTGTGAAACAGCCTGTCGATGCTACACTTTCTCTGTTCCGCTCGCTTGAGAAAACTCGCGGCTTAAACGTGTGCCAACTATGCCACAGAATCCAACCATACCTCCGGAATCACACCGAACCATGCAAGTGGTCAACCATGTTCGGTCTCTCATCGAAAAAGGCACACTCCAGCCCGGTGACAAACTCCCACCCGAACGCGAACTGGCACGCACCCTCAACGTCAGCCGAGCCAGCCTCCGCACCGGCATTGGTTACCTCGCCGCAATGGGCGTCATGAAGATCCGCCACGGCGTCGGCACCTTTGTCGCCGACGGCCCCCCCGACCTCGGCAAAGCCTCGCTCAGCTTCATGGGCGCGCTCCACGGCTTTCAGTCCTGGCAGATGTTCGAGGCCCGCATCATCCTTGAATCCAGCCTCGCCGCGCTCGCCGCCGAACGCGGCAAGGACGAGCACCACGCAGCGCTCGCCGAAGAGGTCGCTGAAATGTTCGCCGCCGTCGATGCGCCCGTCGAATACCTCATTCACGACGTCCTGTTCCACCGCATCATTGCCCAGGCCTCCGGAAACCCAATCCTCGCCGCCATCATGGAAACCGTCACCTCCACCATGTACGACAAGCGCCGCAAAACCGTCGAACGCGCCATCGACCTGCGGGAGTCAGCCGCCATGCACCGGGAAATCTACCGCGCCGTCCGCGGTCGCAAGCCCGACGAGGCGCGCTCGCTCATGGAGCAGCATCTGCGAATGGCCCAGGCCGCGCAGGGCATGGAACGCCCCATCGAGCGCCGCGCCGTTCCGCGCGAAATCAACAGCCGCCACTCCGAATCATAGGTCAAACCAGGGATCAGAAAACAGAGATCGAAATAATAGCTCGGCAAATCAAGCTGCAAAAATGCAAAAGGCCAGTCACGAGGACTGGCCTTTTACTTATGATTATGCCGGCGATCACCTAATCTCCCACACAGTTACCCGTGCAGTACCATCGGCCCAGCGAGGCTTAACTTCCGTGTTCGAGATGGGAACGGGTGATCCCTCGCGGTATGGTCACCGGCAAACTTGATGACGCCTGGCGGATGTTTTTCCGCAGCAACAAGACTCCAGCCTCCAGTTACGGATTGTTTCTTCCGTCTGAAAGCCAGTCTTAACAGCAAACTGGCGCCACATATCGAGATGATTCGGAGAATACAAGGCTGTAAAAGCGTGCGGAGATTCTCAAGAATTCTGCGCAGAGTTAATTCTATGGACAAGCCGAACGGGCGATTAGTACTGGTAAGCTACACACATTGCTGCGCTTCCACATCCAGCCTATCAACCAGGTGGTCTTCCTGGGCCCTTCAGGGAAATCTCA
>JAJZBZ010000012.1 GCA_021846275.1 Acidobacteriota bacterium | reverse complement strand
GAGCTGCAGCCCTGAGTCATATTTTCTCCTTGAGAAGTGTGGACCTCAAAATCTTGTCAAGCCTCTGGACAAACCCTTGAACACGCTTCAGAAAATGAAATTCAAGAGAAAGCAGCCCAGACGGCTATCTATTTGCAATTTATTGGCCACTCGTAGAGTGTTTCTTTATTTGAAATAATATCAAAGGAATCATATATTTATCTTTGAACAGAAAGAATCTGGGATGCCGCGATATATGAAAAACTGAATAAATGTTGGTGAATTATCCGAAAAAGGAAACGCGCTTTCGACATCGGAATGGCTTCGGAAAAGTGCACCGGCAGGCGGTTGTTGCTCTTCTTACGCACGAGGCGGGTTGATGGTTGCCAGTCCATCCTGGAGGAGTTGCTCGACCTGGCCCACCAGTGCCTGCGCATCTGATAGAAAGCCCGGCAGTTGATGGCAGAGCGCGGCGACGTCTTCGCGATCTTCCAGAAGGACGGAGGCGACTCCGGCAGCAGCGGCGACGATGCCCAGGCGACGGTGTCCGGTGAGCAGCAACGCGCCAGCGGCAAGAAATGCACTGGCGGCGAGGTACTGGCTCCAATTTTCTGTAGAGGAAGGAGAAGTTTGAGCAGGGGTTGAGGACACGGCAGGCGCGACAAACGGAATGGGACCGGGTTGAGTGGTCCGCTCCGATGCAGGGGCGGGCGTATATCCGATGGGAGGCACGTCAGGAACAGGATCGGGACGGCGCGGCTGATAGCTTTGCGGCACGGTGTAGGTATCCGGAATGGGCACTGGAACCATTGTTTTTCCTCTTCAGCGGCCGTGTGCTCCGCACTGGCAGATCTTTAGTCCAGGTCAAACTCGCGTAATGGCTTGCCTGCGGGCGCGTCCTTGGCCTTGCGCATGGCTTCGGCAAAACGCTTTTCCAGTAAATCTTCCTTGTTCTTTTCCGCTTCCAGCGACTGGCGGAAGATCGATTCCTTGCGGTCATCCTGCTCGCGCATGGCCTTGGCGGCCGTTTCCAGGTCTTCAAAGGTCCGCTTGCGGGGAGCCGACGTATGGCTGAGGACCGCACCGGTTTCAGCATCGATGCGCAGCGCGGCTCCGCAATCGGGGCAAACAGTCTGGAGCACCGGATTGGATCGCTTTCCTGCCATTGCTGATTGAATTGTAGGAGGATGACATCGCCGAGCGCATCCTGCTTCGGTAACATTTCAGTCAGTTTGGTTACACATCTAGTTACTATGTGAACGGTTACTTTTTCTCAGAGCTATCCATTTCCCTGCTCAGCCGCGGTGGAGGAATTCAGGATGGACATCGCGTGCAGACAGAAAAGTCCCGCCTGAACAGACGGGACTGGATACAAGAAATGGATGGAAGTGAGACTGTTATTCGTGATGTGCGGCGCTGGCCAACTTGGCTTGAGCCTCATCGAGAACTCGATTGGCCTCGGCATAGGCTTCGGCGCTGTCGCCCGCTGCGCTCCAAAGGGAATGGCCGCGCTCAAGCTGCTCCTGGGCGCGCGGGAGATCGATAGCCGAGGGCAGCAGAGCGTCGTTCGCCAGAATGGTGACGCGCTCCGGGAGCACCTCGACGAATCCCCAACTGACGTTGAAGCGCGTGGGAACGGAATCCGCTCCGTGCAGGGTAACGTCGCCGGCGCCCAGCTCGGCAAGCAAGGGCGCAGCGCCGTAGAGCACCTCAATGTAGCCGGTCTTCGAGGGCAGTTCGACGGCGGTGGCCATTGCATCGACGAGGACGCGGTCGGGAGTGACGAGCCGGACGCGAAGCTGGTTGGTTTCCGTTGCCATGGTCGCGCTCCTAAGCAGTTGCCTTCATCTTCTCGGCGGTTTCGAGCACTTCCTCGATGGTTCCCTTCATGTAGAAGGCCTGCTCGGGGACATCGTCGTGCTTGCCCTCGATGATCTCCTTGAAGGAGCGGACGGTGTCGGCGATCTTGCAGTAGCGTCCGGGGATGCCGGTGAACTGCTCGGCGACGTGGAAGGGCTGCGAGAGGAACTTCTGGACCTTGCGGGCGCGCGCGACGGTGATCTTGTCGTCGTCGGAAAGCTCGTCGATGCCGAGAATGGCGATGATGTCCTGAAGGTCCTTGTAGCGCTGAAGAATGCGCTTGACGCCCTGGGCGACGTCGTAGTGTTCCTGGCCGACGACGCGCGGGGTGAGGATGCGCGAGTTGGAGGCAAGCGGATCGACGGCCGGGTAGATGCCCAGTTCCGAAAGCGGGCGGCTGAGCACGGTGGTGGCGTCGAGGTGGGCGAAGGTGGTGGCCGGCGCGGGGTCGGTCAAGTCGTCCGCCGGAACGTAGACGGCCTGAACGGAGGTGACGGAGCCTTTGCGCGTGGAGGTGATGCGCTCCTGCAGCTCGCCCATCTCGGTGGCCAGGTTGGGCTGGTAACCGACGGCAGAGGGCATGCGTCCGAGCAGGGTAGAAACCTCGGAGCCGGCCTGGGTGAAGCGGAAGATGTTGTCGATGAAGAGCAGCGTGTCGGCTCCCTCTTCGTCGCGGAAGTGCTCGGCGACGGTGAGCGCGGTGAGCGCCACGCGCAGGCGCGCTCCGGGCGGCTCGGTCATCTGGCCATAGATCAGCGCGGCCTTCGAGTTGGCCGGATCGCCGGGCTTGATGACGCCGGACTCGGACATTTCTAGCCACAGATCGTTGCCCTCGCGGGTGCGCTCGCCGACGCCGGCGAAGACGGAGTAGCCGCCGTGGTTCTTGGCCACGTTGTTGATCAGCTCCATGATGACGACCGTCTTGCCGACGCCCGCACCGCCGAAGAGGCCGATCTTGCCGCCCTTCAAAAAGGGCTGGATCAGGTCGATGACCTTGATGCCGGTCTCGAACATCTCTTCGCTGGTGGACTGCTCCTCGAAGGAGGGTGCCGCGCGATGGATGGGCTTGCGCAGCTTTTCGCCGACGGGGCCGAGTTCATCGACCGGCTCGCCGACCACGTTGAGCACGCGGCCCAGCGTCTCGCGCCCGACGGGGGCGGTAATCATCGCGCCCAGGTCTTCGGCGTTCATGCCGCGCACCATGCCGTCGGTCGCGGTCATGGCGACGGTGCGCACGCGGCCTTCGCCGAGGTGCTGCTGCACCTCAAGGACCACGTCGATGGGCGTGGGAACGGTGAAGCCTTCGCTGGTGACGCGCAGCGCCTGGTAGATGGGCGGCATGGTTGCTTCTGCAAACTGCACATCCACTGCCGGTCCGGAGATCTGAATCACTTTGCCAATATTCTTTGCCATAGTTGCCTTCCGCGAGACTAAAGCGCCGCAGCGCCGCTCACGATTTCGATGATTTCCTTGGTGATGGCCGCCTGGCGCACGCGGTTCATGTAGAGCGTGAGCGAGTCGATCATGTCGGAAGCGTTGTTGGTGGCCGCGTCCATGGCCGTCATGCGCGCGGCGTGCTCGGCGGCGACGGACTCGGCGAGCGCGTGAAAGAGCATGGAGGCGACGTAGCGCGGGAGCAGTCCGTTGTACAGTTCGCGTGCGGGCTGCTCGTAGATGTAATCCACCTCGGCGGTGCCGAATTTCGCCGCCTCGGCATCGGCTTCGGCGAAGTCCTCGGGAGTGAGCGAAACGCCGGAAGAAGTCGCGGCCTGGGCGGCGCGCTCGCGCTCCTCGGCGGTTGGCTCGATGGCCTCAGTGACCTGATGTTTGCCTGGCTCGATCAGAGGCAGCAGGCGCTCGACTACGATGCGCTGCTGGATGACCGATTTGAACTCGTTGTAGACCAGATAGCAGGCGTCGATCTCTTCGTGAACATAGCGGGCGATGAGGTCGTCGGCGAGCGACTGCACCTGATCGTGCGTGAGTTTTTCGAGCAGTCCGGGATGGTCGCCGGTCACCTCGACGCGGGCCTTGCGGCTGCGCGCGCGACGGGTGAGCGGCGAGCCGTCGGCGGGATTCTCTTCCGTGGACTCGACAAAAACGGCTGCCGGATAGCGGCGGCGCATCTGTTCCCGCGCCTTGCGACCGATGGCCTCGATGTCGATCTCCTTGTCCTCATTGGCGGCAAGAAACTGGAAACTGGCCTTGAGGATGTTGGTATTGAAAGCTCCGGCAAAGCCCTTTTCGCCGCTGACGACGATGAGCAGGATGCGCTTTTCCGGACGCGTGGCAAAGAGCGGATGGCGCAGGTTGCCGGTCTCGGGATCGAGCACTTCGATACGCCGCGCAAGCGAAGCCAGCACGCTGGTGATGCGCTGGGCATAGGGGCGCGCAGCGAGGGCGCGATCCTGGGCGCGGCGCAGCTTGGCCGCCGAGACCATCTTCATGGCCTTGGTGATCTGCCGCGTGCTTTTTACACTGCGGATGCGTCGCCGTAAATCGAGTACGTTGGCCATAGTTTACTTTGCTACCGCGGCCTTGTTGGCCTGAAAGTTTGCCGAGTATTCCTTGAGCGCTGCGTGGAGACGGGCTTCAATCTCCTTGTCGATCTGCTTCTTCGCGGACAGGTCGTCGATCAGCGCGCTCTGTGCCGAGGCCAGGTAGCTGAGCAGGCCGTCCTCGAAGGCGCGAATCTCGGAGATTTCAAGCGGATCGAGATAGCCCCTGGTGCCGGAGAAGAGCACGACCACCTGTTGCTGCCAGGTGAGCGGCTGGAACTGCGGCTGCTTGAGCAGCTCGGTGAGGCGCTGACCGCGGCTCAACTGCTTCTGGGTGAGCGGGTCGAGGTCGGAGCCGAACTGGGCAAAGGCGGCCAGTTCGCGGTACTGGGCGAGATCGAGCTTGAGCGTGGAACCGACCTGCTTGGTCGCCTTGATGGCCGCCGAAAAGCCGACACGGCTCACCGAAAGGCCGACGTTGACCGCCGGACGGATGCCGGAGTTGAAGAGGTCGGTTTCGAGAAAAATCTGGCCGTCAGTGATCGAGATGACGTTGGTCGGGATGTAGGCCGAAACGTCGCCGGCCTGCGTCTCGACGACAGGAAGCGCGGTCAGCGAGCCGCCGCCGTTCTTGTCGCTCATCTTGGACGAGCGCTCAAGCAGCCGCGAGTGAAGATAGAAGACATCGCCGGGGTAGGCTTCGCGGCCTGGCGGACGGCGCAGCAGCAGCG
>JAJZBZ010000008.1 GCA_021846275.1 Acidobacteriota bacterium | reverse complement strand
AGGTTCCGACTGGACTTCGTCAGTGCCTCGATCGAGACTTCAAAAGCACGCACCTCAGCAGCTTCGCGTGACGCAATGTAGTGAGACTCGGAGGTCCAGAATTCGAGGATGAGGAAGATGTGCGGACTGCGGACATCGCGCATCACGGTTGTGTGGATGTGGCCGGGAAGGCGGCTGGCAAAGCTCTGCCACAGGCCGCCGACCAGGAAGAGCGAGCGAAAGGCAGGGGTCTGCTCGACCCCCACCTCGTAGAGAGATAGGGCGTAGATCATGGATGGCTCCTGATTTGTATGGGGTGTCTAGCAGGATGTGGGCTATCGGGAGGAGCGGCGACAACCGCTGGAATCGGCTGGATACCAGTCGATCTTCAAATCCGCCATCGCAGCCTCGTCTTCGTTGAAGGTTTCTGATTCGTTCTCGTCGTCATCGAGTTCGATGATTTCTTCGAACTCGATGTCGTCATCGTCTTCTTCGTCGCTGTATGGATACATTTCTTCTCCTTTCGTGGGGGTGCTTGCAGGTGTGGCCATTACGCCAGAGTTCGGACAGGACCGGACAAAGGCATCTCGACGCAACGGATCGTCTCGGACCTGAAGTCCGGCTCCGCATTTTCAGTTGTGGAAGGATCACGGGAAGAATCGGGAACAACAGATCGCTCCTGCCGAATCGCTTCGGCAGGCTCCTCTGCTCCGGCTCATTTCAACATCTATCGCCGCTGGCTTTATCCTCGGAGAACTTTTTGGTCACGAGGCTGTCAAATTGGCGAGCCGTGTTCTGATCCATCGTCGATACGCCTCAACCTCCGATACGATGATCGGGCGAACTGGGCGCAAATGCGTCAGGCTCAGAATGTCCATCCGGACTATCTATCCCCAGATCGGACACCGTATGCGGCAGGCGCAACAGCTTATCCCCACAACGCGTGTGGGCGATCAGGATCGCGACTGGCCAAAAGCGACAGATTGCGGATCAGAAGCGGCAACGACGGCGGAAGATTGCTCCGACTGTGCGAGCTGAACCTGTCAAACCGGGAGGAACGCCGAAGTCAGAGACCTGAACTGTGGTCATACATTTTGCTCATGGTCATACAAATTGGCAGAAAAATACGATACGGGATAGGATGTATGGAAAATATAGAAAATATGGAAATCCTGCAAGAATATGAAAGATATAGCTTTATGGCAATAATGTAGGCGGGAGATGCACTTGCGGGAGTGTGCTGGCGGAGAGAGTGGGATTCGAACCCACGTTAGAGTTTCCCCTAAACACGCTTTCCAAGCGTGCGCCTTCAGCCACTCGGCCATCTCTCCGGAAGACGGTATTACTCAAACAGTTTAACAGGTGGCCTGCCCCCATTTTCCGCATGCAGTGCGGGCGCGCTGATTGAAGAATCCGATGCGGCGACCGATTCCGCCACGGGCAGAGGAGACTGACTTGCAGGCGTGCAAGTCGATCTCTTCGTATTTGATCGAGCGCCAGAAACGTTTGACGAAGACGTTGTCGCGCCAGCGGCCCTTGCCATCCATGCTGCTCCTGATGCCCGACAGCCTGAGCCGATCCGTGAAGGCCGCGCAGCAGTCGGCTGGCGGCGAACGGATACTCCAGGTACAGCTCATCGATCTGGCGCTTCCACTCCGCCCCGCTGTACGGCTGCGGCTTGTAATACACGCTGCCGCGGCTGATCCTGAGCAGGCGCGCCTGCTTCTGAAGGGACAACCTGTCGCCGGGGTCGATCATCTTTTTGCGCTCAAAAGACCCGGCTTCGTGAGCGCGCTTTCTAAAAAATCCCGTGCCGGAGCAATCACCAATTTTTGCGCGGCCTGGGGTATGAAGTCTCTTTTACAAAGCTGCGCGAGAACGTGGCAATCGTTACCCAATCGCCTGGGCGCTAAGCATTCCCATCCATGATCGCGATCAAAGCCTGCGTCGCTCGGTAGCTGGAAATATCTCCTCGTCAGCGGGCGCGGGGGTGGGTGCGGTCGTAGACGACGGTGAGCTGGGCGGTGGTGAGCTGGGTGTAGCGCTGGGTGGTGGAGAGGCGCTCGTGGCCGAGCAGTTCCTGGATGGCGCGCAGGTCGGCTCCTTCGGCGAGCAGGTGGGTGCCGAAGGCGTGGCGCAGGGTGTGGGGGTGTATGTCGGAGGGCAGGCCGCGCTCGATGGCGATGCGCTTGACGATGCGGGCGACGCTGCGCGTGGACAGGCGTCCGGAGCCGCGCAGGTGGAGATTGAGCAGGAGCGCGTCGGTGAGTTTGTGTTGGGCTGCGGATGTTTGCTGGGCCGAGGATTTGTGCCGGGTCTGGGATTTTTGCTGGGCTGGGGTTTGGTGCTTCGCCTGCAGGCGGGCTTCGCGCTCGGCCAGGTAAACGCGCAGAGCCTGTGCGGCTGCGTCGCCGAGCGGGACGTAACGCTGCTTCTGGCCTTTGCCGCGAACGAGAATGACATCGCTCGCCCAGTGAATGTCGGAGAGATTGAGGCCGGTGAGTTCGGAGTTGCGCATGCCGCAGCCGTAGAGGAGTTCAAAAAGGACGGCGTCGCGGGCGGGCCAACTGGCGTCGGAGCCGGGGATGGAATCGACGACGCGGTTGAGCTGTTCGATGGAGGGTACGCGCGGGAGATGGCGCGGGAGGCGCGGCGTGGAGACGAGCGCGGCGACGTTCTGCTGGAGATGGCCGGCGCGGGCGAGCCAGCGGAACCAACTGCGGATGGCGGCGAGAGAGCGCGCGGCAGAGGCGCGGGACAGGCCACGCTGGTAGAGTTCGCCGAGGTAGGCGCGGATGGCGGTGTGTTCGATTGCGGCGGGAGTGGCGTCAGCTCCAAGCTGGCGGCGGATGGCGGCGGCGAAGGAGTGAAGCTCGCGCTGGTAGGCGCGGAGGGTGTGAGCGGAGGCTCCGCGCTCGTTGCGCAGGACGTGGAGATATTGCGCAACAAGCACGCCGAGCGGGCCGGTGGGGGTGGTCTGCGGCGACGCGGCATCGGGCGCGGTCTGCGGCGGTGTTTGCGGCTGGGTTTGTGGCTCGGTCTGGAGTGGGAGGATCATGAGGACTTCTCTGCCGAGTGGACAAGAAAGAGCGAGCGGGTGGCGGCTGGTGCGGCGGGCAGGACTGCGGCTGGCGCGGGGATGGCGGTCTGCGCCGGCTCTTCGGCGGAGACGCGGCGGGCGCGCGGGTGGTGGGTGCGGTGGACTTGTTTGAGGTGGCTGAGCGCGAGGTGGGTGTAGACCTGTGTGGTGGAGATGTCGGCGTGGCCGAGAAGCGTTTGCACGCTGCGGAGATCGGCACCGTGCTCGACCATGTGGGTGGCGCAACTGTGGCGCAGGGAGTGGGGAGTGGAGGATGTGGCGAGGCGCACGAGACGCCAGACGGATTGGCGCGTCATGGCGAGGCCGCGCGTGGAGAGAAAGAGCCAGGCGGGCTGGCGATGGACGTGGGCGAAGGCAAGAAGCAGCGGGCGCGAGTCGCGGAGGTAATCGGCGAGCGCCTGGAGCGCGGCGGCGCCAAGCGGAACGAGGCGCTCTTTGTCGCCTTTGCCGCGGACGTGGATCTGGCCGGAGTCGGCGGCGAGGTCGCTGAGGGTGAGCGCGGTGAGTTCGGAGACGCGCAGGCCGCCGGCGTAGAGGAGTTCGAGGATGGCGCGGTCGCGCAGGGCCTGGGCGCGGGATTCATCAGTGTTGGCGCGTGCGGCGGCGCGATCGAGCGCGGCGGTGATTTCGGATTCGGCGAGGGACTTGGGCAGAACCTTCCAGGCTTTGGGGGATTCGATGTTGACGGTGGGGTCGTGGTGGATGCGCTTGTCGAGCAGGAGCCACTTGTAAAAGCCGCGCAGGCAACTGAGCTTGCGCGCGGCGGAGCGGGAGTCGATGCCGTGGGTGCGCAGGTGCTCAAGGAAGCTGGAGATGTCCTGCTGAGTGACGGTGAGGAGGATGGCGTGGCGGGACTCGATGAATTCGGCGAAGGTGCGCAGGTCGGAGGCGTAGGCCTCGCAACTGAGTGGGCGCAGACCTTTTTCGACCTGCAGAAAGAGGCGGTAATCGCGCATGAGATCGGCGTTGGGGGTGGCGGTCACGGGTTTATTATTCCCCGGCTGCGGCGCGCGGCGGACGAGGAGTGCGGCAATCGAACCAGAATCGGCACGGAATCAAAGTGAGTACGTGTCGGATGAGGAAATGGCGAATGAGGAACGTTTTCGATCCGATGCAAAACGCGGTTGAAATGTGCGGGAATTTCACAGAAGCGGCAAGGGGAGGGCCTAGAATACGGACAAAGCAGAGCGGATGGACAGGAGGAACTGGGTGAACGCTATGGATGTGGCAGTGGCGGCGTGGACGGCGCGGGAGCTGGAAGAACGGCTGGAGCGCGAGGCGGTGGGGACGGCGGTGGTGGACTGCGACGGAACGCTGTGGAGCGGGGATTCGGGATATGGGTTCATGGTGTGGTCGATGGAGCAGGGTTTGCTGTCGCGCGAGGCGAGCGACTGGATGGACGCGCGGCACCGGGCGTATGAAGCGGGCGCGGTGAGCGAGGAAGAGATTTGCGGAGAGATGGCGCAGGTGTATGCCGGGCTGCGCGAGGCGGAGGTGGAAAAGGCTGCGGCGGAGTTTGTGCGGCGGAGCGTGAGCGGGCGGCATTTTGCGGAGATGGAGCGCGTTGTGGCCGGGCTGCATGGGCGCGGGTCGGCGGTGTGGGCGGTGAGTTCGACGAATCGCTGGGTGGTGGAGGCGGGTGTGGCAGCGTTCGGGATTGCGGCGGAGCGGGTGCTGGCGGCGGCGGTGACGGTGAGGGATGGACTGCTGACGTCGGAGCTGATCGATGTGCCGACGGACGAGGGCAAGGCGCGGGCGCTGCGGCGCGTGGGCGTGGTGGAGCCGGATGTGGTCTTTGGCAATTCGCTGCACGACCTGGCGATGATGGAGATGGCGCGGCTGGCGGTGCCGGTGAATGCTTCGCCGGGGCTGCGGCGGGCGGCGGCGGAGCGCGGATGGCGCGTGCTGACGCCAGCGGGCGCGGAGGCGAGCGAGGAGATTGTTGGGCGAGGGTGACGCGGCGAGTGGCGGCGGTTTGGATGAAATCGAAATCGCCGGTTTCGCGTTGGGACGGAAACGCTACACTGGGTGTGTGATCGAGAACGGGGCGAACGACGCAGGCGGGGAAAACAGGACCGGCAGGATTGGAACGGTGCGGATGGTGGCGGTGGGACTGCTGCTGCGCGGGAATACTGTGCTGATCTGCCAGCGCAGGCCGGACCAGCCGATGGCGTTGCAGTGGGAGTTTCCGGGCGGGAAGATTGAGCCGGGCGAGACGGCGCAGGAGGCTCTGCGGCGCGAGCTGATGGAAGAGCTGCGGATTGAGGCGGAGGTTGGTCCGCTGGTGACGCATATACGGCACAACTATCGGCACGGCGGCGCGGTGGATTTGCAGTTCTTCGCGGTGCATCGGTTCACGGGCGAGATTGGCGAGCATATCTTCCACGATGTGCGGTGGGTGGCGCTGGAAGAACTGCCGGAGTATGACTTTCTGGCGGCGGATCGCGGACTGATCGGGGATCTGGCTTCGGGCAAGCTGCTCTGAGGCGACGAGCAGGCTCGTGTCTGTTTGCGCGTGTACGTTGCCAGCGTGTGTTGCCGCCTGCATGGCAGTGCGTGAGTGGCTGCTTGGATCGCTGCGTGTATTGCCGCCTGTGTTGCTGACGATCAACCGCTATGGGTGGGCGAAGATCAGGGCGACGTTGAGGCCGATGACGACGAGGCTGGTGGCCCAGGCGATGAGATTGAAGAGGCGCGAGTTGACGTGCTCGCCCATGATGTCGCGCCGGTTGATGAGCATGAGCATGAGCACGATGACGACGGGCAGCAGAACGCCGTTGAGCACCTGAGAGAGGATGGCGACGTTGATGAGCTGCGCGTCGGGCAGGAAGAGCACGGTGAGCGCGCCGCCGCCGATGAGCAGCGTGTAGAGCCAGTAAAAGAACGGCGCTTCGCGGAAGCTTTTGTCGACGCCGGATTCGAGGCCGAGTCCTTCGCAGACGGTGTAGGCGGTGGAGAGCGGCAGAATCGACGCGGCGAAAAGCGAGGCGTTGAAGAGGCCGAAGGCGAAGAGCAGGAAGGCATAGTCGCCGGCCAGCGGACGCATGGCTTCGGCGGCGTCCGAGGCGACCTGAATGGCGCCCATGCCGTGGACGTAAAGCGTGGCGGCGCAGGCGACGATGATGAACCAGGCGACGATGTCGGTGAAGAAGCTGCCGACGATGACATCGAGGCGCGAGGCGGCGTAGTCGCGGACGCGAATGCCTTTTTCGACGATGGAGGATTGCAGGTAGAACTGCATCCAGGGGGCGATGGTGGTGCCGACGACGCCGATGGCCATGTAGATGTAAGCGCGGTCGCTCCAGACGGAGCGATGGGGCAGGCGGACGGTGGCCAGAAGCGCGTCATGCCAACTGGGCTGAGAGAGGACGCCGGCGAAGATGTAGGCGATGTAAACGACGGAGGCGACGAGGAAGATTTTTTCCACGCGCTTGTAGTCGCCGCGCACGACGAGGAACCAGACGAGCAGCGCGCAGGCGGGGACGGAGATGAATTTGGAGAGATGAAACAGGTGAAGGCTGCCGGTGATGCCGATGAATTCGGTGACGACGTTGGCGTAGTTGACCAGGACCAGCAGGAGCATGACGATGACCGTGATGCGGAGGCCGAACTCTTCGCGGATGAGGTCGCTGAGGCCCTTGCCGGTGACGACGCCCATGCGGGCGCACATCTCCTGGACGACGATGAGCGCGAGGGTGATGGGGATCATGGTCCAGAGCAGGGCGTGGCCGTATTGCGCGCCCGCCTGGGAGTAGGTGAGGATGCCGCCGGAGTCGTTGTCTACATTGGCCGTGATGAAGCCGGGACCGAGCACGGCGAGAAACAGCATGATTCGAATGCGCCAGCGCTTCCACATGGTCCGGATTCCTGCGGTGAGTTCATGATCCTCTAAGACGATAGCAGGTTTGGGTGGATGGGTTTTGCGAAGAGTCCGCAGGAAAATTCTGTTGGAGTTGAGGCGAAATCAGGGTAGGATGGGCGGGACTTCCGATTGTGGGAAATTGAGCGGTTGAATCGAACGGCGTCAGGGGACGCGGCCGGGAGGCGTGGTCATGCGGGCGATGCGTGGATGGTTCCATCCGGGATGCAAGTGGCGGCGCGGCGTGGGGCTGAGTGTGGCGCTGAGTGTGGCGCTGGGCGTGGTACTGGGCGCGGTGTTGGCGACTGGCGTGTGCGCAATGGCGCAGACGGCGGGCAGTCCGGCTCCCGCGATGGCAGCGGGGAAGACGAGTGCGGCGGCGCAGGCGAAGAGCGGGGTTTCGGCAACGGAGACGCTGAGCGCGACGCTGGACAGCGCGCCGACGCTGCGCGGGAGCGAGACGACAACTTCGATTCCGCTGAAGATTACGATGACGCCGTCGGAGACGCCGCTGAAGATTGGCTCGACATCGAATCTGGCGGCGACGATTCAGAACATCTCGAATGCGCCGGTGGCGGTGCAGACCTCATCGCTGCTGCTGACGACGCCGGCGATTGTGGGTGGAGCGGCATCGCGGTGCGTCACGGATATTCCTGAGGCGAATGTGCTGAGCGCAAGCCAACCGTGGGTGACGCTGCAACCGCAGGATACGGTGACCGTGCTGTTCAATCTTTCGCAGTCGCAGTGGTATGCGGCGCTGGTGAGGGCGGCCACGGAAAGTGAAACCGCATTCAAACAGGAGCAGCGGGACTATCAGCGCTTCCAGCGATCCTGCACGATGGGGTGGGATGGTCCGATGCAGCGCTTGCTGGATTTTTCGCCGGGCAATTACGACTACTACCTTCAGGGGCAGTTCACTCTGTGCGCAGATACAAAGTCGGTGGCGGTGAATCCGGCGTGCCAACTGCCGTATCGGAATTTTTCGGCGTCGGCGAGCTTTCCGGTTGCCATCGACCAGACGACGATTGTGATCTTCGCGGTGCTGGGCGGATGGCTGGCGCTGCTGTATGTGATCTTCAGCCGGGCGAGCCAGCCGGGGAGCATTCTGCATGATTTCAATGCGGCGCTGCAGGAGCTGGCGCCGGAAGAAAAGTCGAAGAATCCGTTTGGGCGCTTTGTGCAGAAGCTGATGACTTCGAGCGGCATGCGGGCGGTGGTGCGATTCCTCGTTCGTTTGATTGCGACGGCGATACTGAGCGCGGCGGTGACGGTGATCTCGTCGCGGATATCGAATCCTTCGCTGCCGATACGGATCAGCGTGATGGACGCGTGGGGCGCGATGACGATGGGATTTCTGAGCTACTTCATTGGCGCGAAGTTCATCAATTCGCTGACCAACTGGAGCGGGGACGGAACGCCTGCTGGGACGGCGGCGAATGCTGCGAGCGCACATCCGGTGGGCGCGCCACCAGCGGGCGCAACTCCAGCGGGCACGAATGGAGTCGGCGCGAATCCGGCAAGCAACGGATAAGCGCCGAACGCGCCCGCCAAACTCCGGACGATTCACAGATGGGGCCGTGCATCGCGGCTCTGGATTGCGGCCCAGTTTCGTGAATCTGCGTTGCGGTTCTGCGTTGCGGGCGAATCGGCGCTTGCGCGACCGGGCAGAGCGCTCGTATGTGGAAAATCCGGGACGAATTGGCGGGTTTTTCGCTGTGCGGGGAAAAGCGCGGGTTTGGGTCCGGGTTATCCACAAAAACCAATGCGGGAGCGGTTGAAAGTGGTGGGGTGCGACCGTAGTTTGGAGGGTAGTCCTGCTGCGAGAGCGGCGGTGCGATGCTGTGTGCGTTACGCGGAGAGTGCATGCTGAAGCTGAAGAAGATTCACATTCTGGGGTTCAAGAGTTTTTGCGACAGGACGGAACTGCTGCTGCCGGGCACGGGGATTGCGGTGGTGGTGGGACCGAATGGGTGCGGAAAGTCGAACATACTGGACGGCGTGACGTGGGTGCTGGGCGAGCAGAGCGCGAAGTCGCTGCGCGGGACGCACATGATGGACGTGATCTTCAGCGGGACGCGCGAGCGGAAGGCGCTGGGCATGGCGGAGGTTTCGCTGACGCTGGTGGATCCGGAGGCGTATGAGGGGCCGATTCCGGCGATGCCGGAGGTGGCGGTGATGAACGAGCTGCCGCAGGACTGGGACGAGGAAGAACTGAGGCAGACGCGCGCGGCGGAAGCTGAGGCGCTGGTGGCGGAGAATCAGCCGGGGCAGGTGATGGACGGTGAGCGGACGAACGAGGCATCCGGCGAGGTGGAGCAGGAGGACGCTCCGGAGGTCGATGGCGAAACGCATCACGATGACGAGGCGCAGACGGGCGGCGAAGCGGGAGCGGGCGGCGAACAGGCGGTGGTGCTGAAGATCCGTCGCAGGAAGTTCCAGACGCGGGCGCACAAGGGCGAGATCATCATTACGCGGCGGCTGTTCCGTACGGGCGAGAGCGAGTATCTGTTGAATGGGAAGCTGTGCCGGCTGCGCGATATTCAGGATATTTTCATGGGCACGGGACTGGGGCCGGAGAGCTACGCGATGATCGGACAGGAGCGGATCGGGCAACTGCTGAGCGCGAAGCCGCATGACCGGCGCTCGATTATCGAGGAAGCGGCGGGGATTACGCGGTTCAAGACGAAGAAGCGATTGTCGGAGCTGAGGCTGGAGTCGGCGCGGCAGAATCTGGCGCGCGTGGATGACATTTTTGACGAAGTGACGCGGCAGATGAACAGCCTGAAGCGGCAGGCGGCGAAGGCGGAGCGGTATGCGGCGGTGAGGGACGAGCTGCGCGGGCGGCTGCGCGTGACGATGGTGAGCCGGATGGTGGCGCTCGATGCCGAGCAGGAGCGGATGGCGGCGGAGATGGCGCGGCTGACGGCGGAGATTGAAGGCTCGGCAGGCGAGCTGACGACGCGCGAGGGCGCGCAGCAGGCGATGACCGAGCGCGGCTACGAGCTGGAGCGCATGGTGAGCGCGGCGCAGGGCGAGGCCAGCGCGGCGGCGGTGGAGCTGGAACGGGCGACGACGCGGCAGCAGGTGAATCGCGAGCGGATGGCGGAGATGGAGACGCGGCTGGCGGCGATTGCGGCGGAGATGGAGCAGACGCGCGAGCAGGTGGCGACGATTGGCGAGGAGCGCGAGCAGCAGCAGCGGCAGCAGCAGACGATTGCGGCGGAGGCGATTCAGTTTCGCGCGGAGACCGAAGCCCGACAGCGCGAGGCTCGGCAGGCGGCCGAGGCTGTGGCGGAGCATGAGCGAAAGCTCGAAGCGAGCCGACGCGGCGCGATGCAGATGGAGTCTCGCGCTGGCGTGGCGCGGACGCAGATGGCGCAGGCGGAGGAATCGCTGGCTGCACTGGTGAGAGAAGCCGAGCGGCTGAACGAGGAAGCGCGGCGCGGCGCGGGCGAAAACGAGCAGATGCTGGCGCAGTTGAGCGAGGCGCGGGCGCGAGCGACGGAGGCTGCCGAGACGCTGACGCGCGTGCAGCGGGAGTTGGCAACGCTGAGAGAAAAACTGGGCGGCGAACGACGCATGGAGAGCGAGCTGCGCGCGCGGATCAACCAGTTGCGACGCGAGCAGGCGGTGGTGAGCGGGCAACTGACAGCCCTCGATGCGCAAATTCGGAATCACAGCTATTCGACCGAGACGGTGAGGAAGCTGTTGAAGGCGAATGCTCTGGGAGACGGGCGCGCGCCGGTGGGCACGCTGGCGGATTTTATCGATGTGGACGGCGAGCATGAGGCGCTGGTGGATGAGTTTCTGCGCGAGGAGCTGAGCTATGTGGTGGTGCGCTCCTGGGAGGACGCGGAAAGCGGCATGCAACTGCTGAAGAGCGGCGTGGATGGGCGGGCGACGTTTGTGGTGCCGGGCGGCGACGCGGCGAGTGGCTTGTCCGCGCTGCCCGCGCAGGAGGCAGGCGTGAAGCCGCTCACGGAGATTCTGCGCGCGCAGGGCGAGCTGAAGCAGTCGCTGGCTTCGATTCTGACGAAGGTGAGGAATGGATTTGTCTGCGTGGAGGCAGCGACGGCGCAGCGGCTGGCGGAGCGGTTTGCGGAGGGATATTTTCTGGCTCCGGGCGGGGAGTGTTATCACGGGCGGACGGTGAGCGGCGGGCGGCCGGCGGCGGAGGGTCCGCTGCTGCAGAAGCGCGAGCTGCGCGCACGGCAGAAGCAACTGGAGGAGATGGACGGCGCGCTGCGCCTGGCTGAAGAGGGTGCGCAGGCGACGGCGCGGAGCATTGACGAGATGGTGGCGGCGACGGAGCGGCTGGACGAGAGTCGGCGCGCGGCCGAGCGCGAGGCGGCGAATCACAATGCGATGTTGCGGCAGGGCGAGCAGGAGCGGCTGCGCGTGGAACGGATGCTGAGCGAGCTGGGCGGGCAAAAGAGCCGAAACCAGGAGGCGCAGGCGCAGAAACAGGCGCAGATGGCGCAGAAGCGACAGGAGGCGGAGTCGATTCGCGGCGAGATGGAAGCGGCGGAAGCGGCGATGGAAGCGCTGGCGCTGGAGATTGCGCAGGGCCGGGAAAAGCGCGACGCGGCGCAGCAGGAGGCGGCGCGCGTGACGGCGGAGCTGGCTGGACTGGAAGAACGGCGCAGGAATGCCGAGAGCACATTTCAGCGGATTGATCGCGTGTTTGCGGACCTGGAGCGGCGACGGCTGCAACTGGAGCAGCAGAGCGCGGCAACCGTGGCGGAGCGCGAGCAGCGGAGCCGCGAGAACGAGCAGTTGCGCGTGAGCGAAGAGCAGTTACGCGAGCGACAGGCGCGGGCGCAGGCGGAGGCGAAGAATGCGGCGGCGGAGATGGCCTCGCTGCGCGCGCGGCTGACGGAGATGGAACAGGGGCTGAAGGCGGAACGGGCGCGGATTGAGGCGCTGCGCGACGGGCGCGGGCAACTGGGCACGCAGCAGGCGCGCGTGAAGAGCGATCTGGAGCATCTGGAGACGAGTTGCCTGCATGAACTGGGCGTGGAGGCTGCGGAGCTGCGCACGGATGAGGCTGTGGCAAAACTGGAAGGCGAAGCGCTGAGCGCCGAAGAAGACGCTTGCCGGGAGCTGCGGCAGAAGCTGGAGGCGATGGGTCCGGTGAACATGATGGCGCTGGAAGAGTACAGGGAGACGGCGGAACGGCATGGATTCCTGGAGGCGCAGCGGAAAGATTTGATGGACTCGATTGAGAATACGATGCAGACGATACGGGAGATCGACCAGATTTCACGGACGAAGTTTGACGAGGCGTTTGCAAGGATCAATGAGAATTTTGCGGTGGTCTTCAGCCGGTTGTTTGGCGGGGGACAGGCGTTTCTGCGGCTGATGGATGGTGAGAATCAGGCGGAGAGCGGACTGGAGATTGTGGCTTCGCCGCCGGGGAAGAAGTTGCAGAATGTGCTGCTGCTTTCGGGCGGCGAAAAGGCTCTGACGGCGCTGAGCCTGCTGGTGGGGATTTTTCAGTATCAGCCTGCTCCGTTCTGCGTGCTGGACGAGGTGGACGCGGCGCTGGACGAGGCGAATGTGGGACGGCTGGCGGATATGCTGCGCGGGCTGGCGGGAGATACGCAGTTCCTGCTGGTGACGCACTCGAAGCGGATGATGCAGGTGGCGGACCTGATCTATGGCGTGACGATGCAGGAGCCGGGTGTTTCGCGCGTGGTGAGCGTGCATGTGGGCGGGCGCGAGCAGGAGCGGGCGCTGGCGTAAAAAGGTCGGAAGAGAAAGACCGGGACCAGCGGGCGCGGTGGAGGTCAGGTGACCGCTGCCCGCCGATCGACCGGAGGAGCGACGCGAACAGCACAGCTTCCCCACTGTGGTCCGGCCGCTTGCAGCGCGCTCCGGAGCCTGGCCATGAATGCCAGAACAACACGAAACGACGCGACAAGGTGATTGTGCCGGAGCGGAGGGAAGGTTTCTGTGATGGGGATCACAGTTACCTGTAGATTACCGAAGTGCGGGCTGACGTGATACTTTCAGAGAGTTACGGCGCATGCCCATCCTCGCGCGACAGGATTGCCCGGACGGATTCGGGGCCGTTCAGGCTTCATTGAGGGAGATACGTGACAGCTTTACGGGAAAGCAATGTGACCAGCGTGCCGCTGATTGGACGCGGGAAGGTCAGGGATTTATATGCCGTTGGAGACGACCTGCTGCTGGTGGCGACGGATCGGATTTCGGCGTTCGATCATGTGCTTGGCACGGGTATTCCGGGCAAGGGAAAGATTCTGACGCAGATTTCGCTGTTCTGGTTTGAGTTTCTGGCGGACATTGTGCCGAATCATCTGATCAGCGCGGATGTTGCGGCGTATCCGGCGGTGCTGCGACCGTTTGCCAGCGAGCTTGAGGGCCGGTCGATGCTGGTGAAGCGGGCGACGATGTTTCCGGTGGAGTGCGTGGCGCGCGGCTATCTGGCGGGATCGGGATGGAAGGAATATCGCGAGCGCGGGACGGTGTGCGGGATTCGGCTGCCGGAGGGATTGCAGGATGGATCGTGGCTGCCGGAGCCGATCTTCACGCCGGCGACGAAGAGCCAGGATGGCTCGCATGACGAAAACATTTCGTTTGAGCAGATGGAGGCCGTGGTGGGCGCGGCGGACGCGCGGGAGTTGCGGCGGCTGACGCTGGCGCTGTATGCGAAGGCCGCTGCGCATGCGGAGTCGCGCGGGCTGATTCTGGCGGATACGAAGTTTGAGTTTGGACGCGCGGCGTCGCAGCCGGGCGGTCCGATTCTGCTGGCGGACGAGGCGCTGACGCCGGATTCTTCGCGATTCTGGGATCGCGCGGAGTGGAAGCCGGGCGGCGCGCAGGCGAGCTTTGACAAGCAGTTTGTGCGGGATTATCTGGAGCGGATTGGCTGGAACAAGCAGGTGCCGGTGCCGGGGTTGCCGGAGGATGTGGCACTGCGTACGAAGGAAAAATATCTGGAAGCGCTTCACAAGTTGACGGGGCGAAAGCTGGCGGTTTGAAAAGGAAGCGTTGCTGAGCGCTCGGAGACTCGGCGGCAGGATGGAAACGGATTCAACGGCTGGGGGGATGCTGTGGGCTGGATTGATTTCGTGATTGTGATTTTGCTGGGGCTGAATATCTGGACGGGATACCACGGCGGGACCGTGCGTGCTGTGATTTCAGTTGTAGGGATGATTGCGGGCATTGAATTTGCCAGCAGGAATTTTCAGCGTTTCGCCAAGGAGCTTGCTCCGATGGTTCACAGCCTGCCGGCGGCCAATGCGATCTGGTTTATTTTACAGGTTTTCATTGTGCTGATCGCATTCAATTTCATTGGGCACGCTTTGCAGCATGAAGTCGGACAGATGCTGCACCACGATCCTGAAAAAGACAGTCCTCGAAAAGATAAGTCTGCGCGCAGGAAGAAGAATGCGCACGCTGAGGAAGAGGCGCACCACGAGACGAGTTCTCACTCTGCGCAGCACGCGCTTCACGAACAACACACGCACCCCCTGCAACACGAACATCACCAAATACGCGTGGCTCACGGACAACAGGGGCATTTTGAACATCACCCGCAGCACGAGACGCAGGCGCATCACGTGACACATGCTCATGCTACGGCGAATGCGCATCACCGGAAGGTCATGGATCACGAGGTGGTCTCGTCACAGACCGAGGGGGCGTGGGCGAAGGTATCGGCGACGGATGGAGTGATTGGCGGGCTGCTGGGGTTGGTGAGAGGGGTTGTGCTGGGGTGCGTGTTCATCATGGCGACGGCGGCATTCTTTCCTGGCGCGGATACGCTGCCGGATGCGTTGCTGCCGCGCTATCTGACGGGGACGACGGCGGTGCTGGCCAATCTGACCTCAAGAAGCGTGCATAAAAAGATCATTGCGGGGCTGGATGCGGCGGAGCCGACCACGACGGAACAGGAAGCACAGCCGGAACCGAATGCTCCTGCGAATCCGGACGCGATGCCGACGCAGGGAAATCCTCCGAATCAGTAAAAAACAACTGCGAAAAGCGCGGGCGAACGCGATATGATGATTTGACACTTCGCGTCAGCCGCGTGGCGGGCTGGCAATCAAAGGACACAACGTGAAGCACGAGATCGACGGACTGGTGAGCCGGATGCATGCAGCGGGAGTTCCTTTTGAGGACGCTGTGAAACAGTTTGAGCGGCAGTATATTCAACACGTGCTGGTGAAGTATCGCGGGAACCAGTGCAAGGCCGCCGTGGAGCTGGGGATGCATCGGAATACGCTGGGCCGGAAGATGACGGAGCTGGAGTTGACGATGACGGAGGTGCGCGCCGCGTTCAAGCGTCCGGTGCGCAACGAACGTCCTGTATTCAGCGAGCAGCGGAAGCTGGCGCGCTGAAGAGGGATTCCGGTGGTGATGACGACGCGGCCTGTGGCACGGATGGAGTGGACGCGATGAGGCTCGGGCTGAGTCTGGCGGCGGCGCTGCTGATTTTTGCCGGTGCGGCGGATTGCGTGGCGCAGGCTGCGACACAGGCAGCGACGCCGACAGCAGGACAGCCGTCTGGGACGCAACCGAGCGCGCCGCAGGCGGGCGCTGCGACGAATGCGCCGACACAGGCGGCGGCAGGCGCGGCTGCGGGCGCGACGAGCGGCACTGGAACCGACGCGAAGGCGAAGCAGAAGCAAAAGAATGCGGAGGAAAATCCGGATGGAATCGAGCCGGGGGAGCAGCCGAGCGAACATGCGCTGCGCGACGAGCGCAAGGCGGCGAAGCTGTATTTGCAGGGTGTGAAGCTGCTGGCGGCGCATCGCTCAGAGGCGGCGATGGCGGTGCTGCAGCGGGCGGTGGATCTGAATCCGGTGAGCATGACGTATCGGCGGGCGGCGGGACTGGCGCGCGAAAGCCTGGTGGCGCAACTGGATGCGGATGCGAATCGAGCGGCGGCGGGCGGCGACACGGCGATGGCTGCGGACCTGCTGCATCGGGCGCTGCGGCTGGACCCGTCGAATGATCTGACGGTGCGCGCGATCAGGCAGTTGGGCGCGGGCGTGGAGACGGAAACCGAGGTGAGGCCGCAGGACGCGAGCGGGGAGATTTCCGGCGAGATCGTGCAACTGCATCCGTCAATCGCGCGGCACAGTTTTCACATGCGGATGACGGCACCGGAGCTGATTCGGCAGGTGTATGCGGCGTATGGGCTGACGGCGGAGGTGCATAACAGCGTGACGCCGCGAATGGTGCGGCTGGCGATAGATGATGCGGATTTTGCGCAGGCGGCGGCGGCGCTGGGACTGGTGACGGATACGTTTTATGTGCCGCTGGACACGTATCGCGTGCTGGTGGCCGAGGACACGAAGGCGAACCATCTGAATCTGGACCGGCAGCAGATGGAGACGGTGTACATGCCGGGGATGACGGCCAAGGAACTGACGGATGTGAGCAACATGGCGCACAACGTCTTTGGCATGAAGGAGGCGATTGCGCAGCCGGGCGCGGAGACGGTGACGGTGCGCGCGTCGGCGCAGACGCTGGGGGCGTTCAATCAGACGGTGGCGCAACTGGAGGATGGCCGCAATCAGGTGGACCTGAATGTGAAGATCATCGAGCTGGAGCACCAGAGTGTGCGTGAGACGGGATCGACTTTTTTGCAGCAGACGGGCGTGTACAACACGTACTCGGAGATTCAGTCGATTCTGGCGGCGAATCAGTCGGCGGTGCAGCAGATTCTGTCTTCCGGGATCATCTCCAATATCAACACGCTGGCAGGCCAGATCGCGATTATCGGAGTGCTGGCGGCGTCGGGCGCGCTGAGCGGGACGCCTTTCAACAACGGGTTTATTCCGTTTGGCAACGGGCTGACGCAGAGCCTGGTTACGCCGGGAGCGGCGACGCTGACGCTGAGCCTGAACTCCAGCGACACGCGGACGCTGAACGATGTGCATCTGAAGCTGGGAGACGACGAGCAGAGCACGATCAAGGATGGCGAGAAGTATCCGATTGAGACGGCATCGTATTCGTCGGCGACGCTGTCACCGGCGATTTCAGCGGCGGCGACTCAGGCGGGATATGGCGCGCTGACGCAGCAGCAGAATGTGCCGCAGATTGAGTATGAGGATCTGGGGCTGACGTTTCAGGCGCGGCCGCGCGTGATGCGATCGGGCGACGTGGCGCTGACGCTGACGCTGAAGATTGAGGCGCTGTCTGGCGCGAGCCTGAACGGGATTCCGGTGCTGGACAGTCGGCAGTTTGATGGAGTGGCGACGCTGCGCGCGGGCGAGACGGAGCTGCTGTTCAGCGATCTGACACGGCAGGAGGCGAGCGCGATCAACGGGCTGCCGGGAATCAGCGATATTCCGGGGATGCAGGATATTAACGATACCCAGGTGACGCAGGATGTGGCGCGGCTGATTGTGGTGATTACGCCGAATGTGACGCGCTCGACGCAGCCGGCGGGGAGCGGACCGCTGCTGATGGTGGAAAAGAATTCGATTCAGTAAATTCACTGTTCGGAATTCTTTGACGCCACGGATTGCGGGAAGAATTCAGAAAAATCAGTATCCGGTTTGAGTCTCGCGCGGATACACTGCTCTTCATCGACGCTTTCGGTTTCTTCGCGCGCGTCGAGTGGAGGCCGAGATGAACGGCAGCTCCCTTCTGGAATTCGCAGGCAGGGCGAAGCGTCGAAGAGGATGGACGATTCGCCTGACGGAGCGCGCGCAGACAAAGGAGATTCTGGACGAGTGCGAGCCGGATGGCG
Organism: Acidobacteriota bacterium; assembly: GCA_021846275.1. Taxonomy (GTDB): domain Bacteria; phylum Acidobacteriota; class Terriglobia; order Terriglobales; family Acidobacteriaceae; genus Acidicapsa. The sequence goes on along the minus strand of JAJZBZ010000008.1, from coordinate 96,424 downwards.
AGACGCTGCGGTGCTGCTATGAGGAGATGGACCGGCTGCATCAGTGGCTGGGAAATCGCGCGGCGGTGATGCGTCGGCTGCGCGCGCTGGGAGTCGGAGCACGGAGCCGGGTTCTGGACATTGGCTGCGGACAGGGCGCGATGCTGCGGGTGATTTGTGATCGGCTGGGCTGCGAGGGAGTTGGCGTGGACCTGCGCGGCGCGTGCGCCGATGCGCGGGTGAGGATTGTGAAGGCGGACGCGGTGAGCGATTCCCTGCCCCGCGCGGATGTGGCGATCAGCGTGGTGATGGCGCACCATCTTGATCCGCAGGCGCTGGTGGCGATGATCCGGAATGTGGAGCGAAGCTGCGACGCGCTGGTGCTGCTGGACCTGGTGAGGCATCCGGTGCCGCTGACGCTGTTTCGCGCGTTTGTGGCCCCGCTGCTGTGCCGGATCAATGCCTCGGATGGCGCGACTTCGGTGCGGCGGGCGTATACACGGCGCGAGTTGCGCGAGATTGTGGATGCGGCGCTCGACGGCTGCCAGCGCAAGGCTGTGGACGTGAGGCATGACGTTGCGGCACTGTGGCTGCGACAGGTGGTGACCGTGCGCTGGAGTTGACCGGACGGCAAAGCAAAGAAAATGGCGGCCCGCTGAGGGGAGCCGCCACGTCCAATATAGCAAGGAACGTTTACTGCTTCGGAGCAGGTCCGTCCATCTGGACCTGATACGCGATGATCTGCTTGAGCGTATCGTAGGGTACGCCGCCGAGCGGGATGAGGCGACCGTTGATGGCTAGGGTGGGAGTCTGGTTGACGGTGAGATCCTGCGCAAGCTTGACCTGGCTGTCAACGGTGGCTTTGGTGGCCGGCGTGGTGGAGCAGGCCTGCACCTTGTCCGGGCTGAGACCGGCGGCGGTGACGGCGCTGTTCAGAGTGAGCGTGGCTCCGTCGTCGTTGGTCATGCCGGCCTGACCGTCAAAGACCGCCTTGTCGAATTTGAAGAAGGCGGCGTTGCCACCAAGCTGGGCGACGCAGACGCCGTAAGCGGCGGCGCGGAAGGCGTAGGGGTGAACGTTGACGAGCGGGAAGTTCTGGAAGACGATGTGGGCGTTGGGAAAGTCAGAGGCGAGCTTTTCCATGGTCGGCTCAGCGACTTTGCAGTGCGGGCACTGAAAGTCAGCGAACTCGACGAGGATGAGGTCGCGCGATGCGGCACCCTCCCACGGGCCTGTGGCGCGGCTGAGCAGCGCGGCGCGGTTTGCGTCATAAGGGCGATCGCCGAAGGGCAGGATTTCGCCGCCGGTGATGAGGTGCTTGCCGTCGGGGGTGGTGAAGAACTGGAGCGCGCTGATCTGCGCATTGCCGCGCTGACCGACAAGAACGATGACGTTGGAGATGCCGGGCACGACGGTCTTCAGGATGCGCTGGACCTGAAAGAGGCGGTTCTGATCATAGCCCCATGTGGCCTTGAGAAAGGCGTTGACCTGATCGGCTGTGGGCGAAGTGGCCGTGAAATCGGACGGGCTGGGCTTGGGGAAGGCGGGGTTGACCACGACGCCGTTGCCCTGAGCGGGCGCGGGGGGAATGTCCTGCTGAGCGCGCAGAGCGGGAAGAACAGTGGCGGCGCAAAGGGCAACGGTGAGCCACCGGGAAAACGAGAACGAAGACTTCAATGCGGATTCTCCTTAATCGAACAATTACGAATTGAGCAAACGCGGATGGAGCAGAGGCGCGCGATGCGGCTTCTACTGGTTTATACCTGACAGCGCGCCGCTATGGGAAATCGGCGCCCGCTGCCGAAGGACTTCGGGGTGACTTTGAGGACGGGAGCGGCCTGCTGGCGCTTGTATTCGCTGCGCTCGACGAGGGCGACGACGGACTCGACGAGCGGACGCGCGAAGCTGTGGCGGGTGATGATTTCCTCGGTCGATTCGCCGCGCTCGACGTAGGCGGCGAGGATGGGATCGAGAATCTCATAGGGCGGAAGCGAGTCGCTGTCCTTCTGGTCCGGGCGCAGTTCGGCGGACGGTGCCTTGGCGAGGATGGCTTCGGGGATGATGGCGCGGTCGCGGTTGATCCAGCGGCAGAGTTCGTAGACGCGGGTTTTGAGCAGGTCGCCGATGACGGCCAGCGCGCCGACCATGTCTCCGTAGAGGGTGCAGTAGCCGACGGACATCTCCGATTTGTTTCCGGTGGTGAGGACGAGCGAGGAGAATTTGTTCGACAGGGCCATGAGCAGCGTGCCGCGAATGCGGGACTGGAGATTTTCTTCGGTGAGATCAGGTGCGAAGCCGGTGAAAAGTGGCTCAAGCGTGGACGTGAACTGGTGAAAGATCGGCCCGATGGGCAGGATTTCGAAGCGGATACCTAGGTTTTCGGCAAGCTGGCGGCTGTCTTCGACCGAGCCGGTGGAGGAGTACTGGCTGGGCATGCCGATGGCGAGGATGTTTTCCGCGCCGAGGGCCTGGGCGGCGATGACGGCGACGAGCGCGGAGTCTATGCCGCCGCTGAGGCCGACGAGAGCGCGACGGAAGCCGGTCTTGCGGACGTAATCGCGGGTGCCGAGGACGAGGGCGCTGAACAGTTCGCTCTCCGAGTCCGGCTCCGGGTCTGGCTCCGGCAATGCGGTTGGAAGATGGTCCGAGTGGAGATCGGCAGTGTCCACGAAGACGATGTCTTCCTGGAACGCAGGAGCCTGGGCGATGGATATTCCGGCGCGATTGAGCGCGAAGGAGGAGCCGTCAAAGATGAGGCTGTCATTGCCGCCGACCTGGTTGACGAGCACGACGGGAAGCTGGTGTCGCACGGAGACGGCCTGAAGCATCCGCATCCGCATGACTGGTTTGCCGACGCCGTAGGGCGAGGCGGAGATGTTGAGAAGCAGTGTCGGCTTCTCCGCCGCGATCCGCTCGATGGGATCGATGGGGTAGAGCTGGTGAGGCCAGAAATCCTTGTCGTTCCAGGCGTCTTCGCAGATGGTGATGGCAAGGCGCTCGCCTTCGAACTCGAAGATGTGTTGCGCGGCGGCGGGAGCGAAGTAACGCTGCTCGTCGAAGACATCGTAAAACGGAAGCAGCATCTTCTGCTGCTGGAAGATTTTTTGTCCTTTGTCGAGCAGCACGGCGACGTTGATGGCGGGCTTGCCGCTGGCGGCTGGCGCGGGCAACGCGGCTCCGGCGAGGATGGCGACAGGAAATTGCGCGGTGAGATGCTGGAGCGCAGCGACGGCGCGCTGGCAGTGCGCGAGGAAGGATGGCTTGCTGAGGAGATCGGCCGGCGGATAGCCGACGATGGCCAGTTCGGGAAGAACGACGAGACGCGCTCCGGCGGCGGCGGCGCGCTGGACGGCAGTTTCGATTTGCCGGTGATTTGCTGCGAAATCGCCAACGGTGGGATTGGTCTGGGCCAGAGCGATCTTCACAGCTTCAGTTTAACTGAGCGGGCGAAACGCAGGGCTGATGCTGGCGCGGGTCCGGCGCGGCGCGAGGTGAGGCGCAAATCTGGCGCGATCAGGAACCAGTGCCGGCGAAGACGACGGACGGTGCGGAGGATGATCTTGATGTCGAGCCAGAGGCTCCAGTTTTCGATGTAGGCGACATCGAGCGAGATGTAGCTGTCAAAGGATGGATCCTGACGGGCCTGGACCTGCCAGAGGCCGGTGATGCCGGGCGTGACATCGAGCCGACGCAGGTGGGAAAGCTGGTACTGACGGACTTCGCTGGCGATGGGCGGTCGCGGTCCGACGACGCTCATGGTGCCGGAGAGCACGTTGAAGAACTGCGGAAGTTCATCGAGCGAATACTTGCGCAGGAAGGCTCCGACACGCGTGATGCGCGGGTCGCGCGTGATCTTGAAGAGAATGCCTTCGCGCTCGTTCATGTGCATGACCTCGGCGCGACGGCGATCAGCATCCTGAACCATGGTGCGGAACTTGACGCAGTGGAAGACGCGGCCCCTGCGCCCGATGCGCTCGGAAAGATAGAAGACCGGGCCGCGCGAATCGATGCGAATGGCGATGGCGATGAGCAGCAGAACGGGAGAAAGCAGAAGCAGGACCAGCGTGGAGAAGGCCACATCGAAGATACGCTTGAGGACCAGTGCGACCTCGGGAATTTCATTGCGGTGAAGCGGTATGGTCGGGAACTGGCCGATGTATTCGATGTTGTTGCTCCAGGCGAGGCCGTCGTAAAGATCGGGAACGATGCGCAGGTCGATGCCGTTTTCGCGCGCTTTTTCGAGCGTTTGGTTGATGACGCCGCGTTCGCAGGGAGCGGTAAAGAGGATTTCATCGACGAAGTGCTGGCGGGCGTATTCAAAGAGCTTGTCGAGCGGTCCGAGCATCTCGCCACTCGGCTGCTGCGATGGGTCGTCCACGCCGGGGACGTAAACGAATCCCCTGAAGACGAGTCCAAGCTGGCGGATGGAGCGGATGTGATGGCGAAGGGCATGGGCTTCGGCGCCGACGCCAACGATGATGACGTTGCGCGTGTTCATGCCGTGCTCGAAGCGACGATACATGAGGGCGCGGAAAATTCCGCGGCGCAGCGAGAGCGCGACCGTAACGAGCAGGAAGGTGAACAGCACGACGCGGCGCGGGATCATGTCGGCGTGGAGCAGATAGAGCGTGCCCATGAGCAGAAGCGTGGTGATGACGCAGGCCTGGAGACTGAGCCGCTGCTCATGGAGATGGTTGGTGAGACGGATCGGAGTGTAAAGCTGAAGACCGCGGTTGATGAGGATGAGCACGGCGACGTAGCCGATCAGAAGGCCGGAGAGCATGCCGACCGTCTCGCCGCGAAAAAGCTCGTTGTGAAGAAAACCGCGTGCGCCGTCTATCGGTGAAATGTGAAAATCGATGATCGTGGCCGCTGTGACAGCCAGCAGCACGGTGATGGCGTCGAGGAACATCCATCCGACGATGCTGCCGCGGGCGGTCTGATACCGTGCATTTCCGCTGGTCGGCTGAGACGCCGGGGGCGCGGGGGAATGCTTACGCGAGGATATGTTTTGCCAGAATTCCGGTGTTGCCATCTTTCAACTTACCTCCATGCAGGGTCGGTCGTGCATTCCCAATGCGAGAGGGACAGAGATTGATTTTTTGAACTGATCGGCAACGAAAAGGAAAAATGAGATGCGCTGACAAGACGGTCGGCGCAGAAAGATAGACATCACCGCAGTTCCGGGTAAAAAAGAACAGTACAAAAGAAGAGCAAAAGTTTCTACAAGGATGATAGCGCGAAATTGTGAATACAATCATAATTTTTACGGTTACGAAATCGCTGGGTTATGAGACCCTTTCGTAACCGGAGAAACGAACGGCGCGAGAGAGCGGGATAGGAAATTGTTATCGAGCGGCGGAAAGCTGGGGCAATTCGTAGGCGTCCAGTCGCAGAAACTCCTGCACTTCGGCGTCCGGGCAGCGATGAAAATCAGCGATGGGACCGAAGAACCGTGCGTTGCCGGACTCCAGAAACAGGACGAGATCGGCGAGGCGGCTGGCGAAGCGCATGTCGTGCGTGACGACGATGCTGGTGAGTCCGAGCTGTCGCTTGAGGCGCTGGATGAGATTGCCGATGTGGCGCGCGGCAAGCGGATCGACCATGGTGGTGGGTTCGTCGTAGAGGATGGCGCGCGGCTGGGCGGCGAGGGCGCGGGCGATGGCGATCTGGCGCTTCTGGCCGGTGGACAGGCTGGACGGAAACGCATCGCGAAGGTCACGCGAATCGACAAGATCGAGCATGCGGTCAATGAGCTGCTGAATCTGATCTTCTTCGAGGTGGCCGGCCTCGCGCAGCGGAAAGGCGACGTTTTCGCCGACAGTGAGCGAGTCAAAAAGCGCGCCGTTCTGGAAGACCATGGTGACGTGGCGGCGAATCTGCTGGAGCGCATCCTCGTCCATGGTGGTCACTTCCCTGCCCTCGACACGGACCGAGCCGGAGTCGGGCCTGAGGAAGCCGAGCAGGATGCGCAGGGAGACGGATTTGCCGACGCCGCTGCGGCCAAGGATGCAGAGGGTCTGTCCGCGCTGAATTGCGAAGGTGACGCGATCGAGAACGGGACGCGAACCGAAGGCGATGGTGACGTCTTCAAATTCGATGAAGGGCTGTTCCGTGTGATTGGAGACGGGCGGATTTGGCGGCGAAGTCCGCGCGGTGGGGATTGGTGGATCGGAGTTCAGCCTATCCAGGCTCGATGCGTCTGGCATCTCCGGATTGAGTGGGGCCTGGCTCACGAGAACAGATTACGGGATTTGGCGCGGCGCGCAAAACGCGCGCGTGCAGCAGGCTTCGATGAAGGCAAGATCGCCGGGGGTGTTGGCGCTGCGCCACCAGAGGGAAACAGGGATGGGCAGGCGCGGAAGCTGTGCGGCTGCGAGGAGCGATTCGACGGCGGGCGCGTCGAGATTGGACAGGGACGACCAGAGGCGCGCGCAACTGGCGTGAGTGGCCAGCGCGGCGGAGACGGACGGCAGGATGGAGCGATGGACGAGCGCGGGAAACGGCTCGATGTGGCCGTTGAGGCGGAGGCATGTGACCGGCGCGCGCGTGACAGAGGCGCGCGCGACGAGGACGCGCAGCAGTTCGGGCGGGATGAGCGGCATGTCGACGGGCAGGAAAAGCAGCCACTGCGCCGAGGCGGCCTGGAGCGCGGCGAAGACGCCGGCAAGCGGGCCGGAGCCGGGTGCAATGTCCGGGATGATCGTTGCGTAATCGGCAAGAGATTGCGTCTGCGCGCCTGCGATGCGGACGTGTGACGCGGCAACGGACAGAAGCCGGATGGCGTGCGCGATGAGGGGAGTGCCGTCGAGCAGGGCCAGGGATTTTTCCGAGCCGAAGCGCGACGAAGCTCCGCCAGCGAGGACGAAGCCGTCGCAGGCAAACGGACGGGCGGCAGAGGCGGGAGTTGCGTGCGGCATCGGCATCAGGCTTCGGCTTGGAGCGCGGCTGCGGATTCGAGGAAGCTGAGGATGGACTCGATGCCGAGGTGGAAGTTGCGAATGCAGAATTTTTCGTTGGGCGCGTGGAGATTGTCGTCGGCGAGGCCGAAGCCCATCATGACGCAGGGCAGGCCGAGATGGCGCTGGAGATCGCCGACGATGGGAATGCTGCCGCCGGAGCGGACAAAGACCGTTTCGCGGCCCCAGACCGTGGTCATGGCGGCGGCTGCGGAGCGAATCCAGGGATTGTTGACCGGGATCAGGCTGGGTTCGGCGGAGTGGATCAGACGCACCTCGGCGGAGACGCCGGGCGGACAGGACTGATGGACGAAATCGGTGAGCCGTTGCAGCGCGTCCGCGGCGGTCATGTTCGGCACGAGGCGCATGGAGGCTTTGGCGGTGGCTTTGGCGGGAATGACGGTTTTGGCTCCGACGCCGGTGAAGCCGCCGATGATGCCGTGCACGTCGAAGGTGGGCTGCGCCCACATGCGCTCAAAGAGCGGGAAACGCGGATCGCCGACGATGGCCTGCGCGCCGAGGACGGTCTGGCGGAACTCGTCTTCGTCGAAGGGCAGCGAACTCCAGGAACGCAGCTCGTCGGCGGCGGGCGCGACGACGGCGTCGAGGATGCCGGGAATCTGAATCCTGCCGTCTGCGTCCTTGATGCGGGCGAGGATGTGCGCGAGGGCGTTGAAAGAGTTTGGCGCTGCGCCGCCGAGGCCGGAGTGGAGATCGCTGCGCGCGCTGCGGACTTCGATTTCGGTGTAGATCATGCCGCGAAGGCCGACGCAGAGCGTGGGCAGGCCGGGCGCGAACATGGAGGTGTCCGAGATGATGGCGAAGTCGGCGTGGAGATTGTCTGGCCGCGAGGCGACGTAGTGGGCGATGCCTTCGCCGCCGACCTCTTCTTCGCCTTCGATGAGGAAGCGCACGTTGAGCGGGAGTTTTCCGTGGGTGGCGAAGAGGGATTCGATGGCCTTGAGGTGCATGAACATCTGTCCCTTGTCATCGACGGCGCCGCGAGCGTAGAGATTGCCGTCGCGCTCGGTCGGCTCGAAGGGCGGGGTGAGCCACTCGTCGAGCGGCTCGGGCGGCTGAACGTCGTAGTGGCCGTAGAGGAGCGCGGTGGGCTTGCCGGGCGCGTGAAGCCAGTCGGCGTAAACAAGCGGGTGGCCGGTGGGCGAGGAGCCGGTGGTTTCAATGAGGCGGACATTTTCGAGGCCAATGCGCTGGAGTTCGTCGGCGATGTGCCGGGCGGCATGGCGAACGTCGTCGCGATGGGCGGGATCAGTGGAGACGGAGGGAATGCGCAGCAGGGTCTTGAGTTCGGAGAGGAATCGCTGCTGATGCTGGCGGGCGTAGTCGATGGCGGTCATTGGGAGTGTCCTGGAATTACGACGGCTGCGACGCCTTCAGGTGCCGCGGCAGCGAGAAGACCAGTGTCTTCAGCGGCGGGCTGGGCTGTCAACGGTACGCCTGTTTTTGCGCGAATTTTTGCGGCGGAGGATCCGTTCGCCGGTGGCTCAGTAGCGCGGGATGGACGGGTCGATCTGGCGCGACCAGGCATCGATGCCACCGGCGACGGACTGGGCGGTTTCAAAGCCCTGCTTCCGGAGCCAGTTGGTGACGCTGAGGCTGCGCCCGCCCATTTTGCAGACGATGAGCAGGTGGTCCTCGGGATCGAGTTCCTGATGGGCGCGCGCGGCGAATTCGTTCATCGGAATCAGTTCGCTGCCGGGAATGCGGGCGCGCTGCGCCTCCCACGGTTCGCGGACATCGATGAGGCGGACGCGCGGCGGTGCGCTGGTCGTTGTGGAATTGGTCGCTGTGGAGTTGGTTGCTGTGGAATCGAGCAGTTCCTTGGCCTGATGGACGGTGATTTCAAACGGCAGCATGAGAACAGGATACGCAAAGAGGCGCGCACGGCGACAGCTTCGAGGAGGGTAGACTGGAAGGATGGCGGCGGAAGCGGCGACGAAGGTGCTGATTGTCGAGGACGAGGTGCATGCGCGGCAGGGGCTGGCCGAGCTGATCTCGGACTGGGGCTATCGCACGGAGACGGCGCGGGACGGCGCGGAAGGCTACGAAAAAGTGGTGGCGTGGAGTCCGGAGATTGTGATCACGGACCTGAAGATGCCGCGCATGGACGGCATGGAACTGCTGATGAAGCTGGCGGACTCGGAGCTTTCGCTGGCGGTGATTGTGTTGACGGCGCAGGGATCGGTGGAGCTGGCCGTGGACGCGATGAAGCTGGGCGCGTATGACTTCCTGCCGAAGCCGGTGGACGCGGTGAGGCTGCGGACGATTCTGCGCAACGCGGTGAGGCAGCGGGAGACGGAGCCGGAACGCGCGGCTGCAAGGCGGGAGCGACAGCAGGCGGGATCGCTGGGGGCGATGGTGGGGCAGTCGCCGAGGATGCGGGAGATTTTTGCGCTGGTGGAGCGGATTGCGGCGAGCAATGTTTCAGTGCTCATCACGGGCGAAAGCGGAACAGGAAAAGAGCTGGTGGCGCGGACGCTGCACGAGCTGAGCGATCGCAGGCAGCGGCCGTTTGTGGCGGTGAACTGCGCGGCGATTCCGGAGACGCTGATGGAGAGCGAGATTTTTGGCCACGAAAAGGGCGCTTTTACGGGAGCGAACGAGCGGCGCGCGGGCTGCTTTGAGATGGCCGAGGGCGGGACGCTGCTGCTGGATGAGCTGGGTGAGATGCCGATTGGCACGCAGGCGAAGCTGCTGCGCGTACTGGAGGAGCGGAAGCTGCGGCGGCTGGGCGGCGTGGCGGAGATTGCCGTCGATGTGCGGGTGCTGGCGGCGACGAATCGCAATCCGCAGGAGGCTGTGGCGATGGGGCAACTGCGCGCGGACCTGCTGTATCGACTGAATGTTTTTCATGTTGAGATTCCGCCGCTGCGCGAGCGTGCGGAGGATATTCCGCTGATGGTGGAGGCGATGCTGGCTGAGATGAATGCGCGGCACGGCAGGCGCGTGGCGGGAGTTGCGCCGCAGGCGTTGCAGAAGCTGACGAGCTATCGCTGGCCGGGGAATGCGCGCGAGCTGCGCAACCAGATGGAGCGCGCGGTGATTCTGGCCTCGGATGGCGGGCTGATTGACGAGACGCATCTCCAGACGGAGCCTGCGCGCGATGAGGCAACGGCGGAGTCTCCGGCATTAGGCGAAGGCGTGCATCTGAACGTGGGGACGACGGTGGCCGAGGCGGAACGCAGGCTGATTCTGAAGACGCTGGAGTCCGCCGGCGGGAACAAGACGCGCGCGGCGCAGATGCTTGCGCTGAGCCTGAAGACGCTGCACAACAAGCTGAAGGAATATCGCGAGCAGGGAGCGGACAGGCTGTGACGGGGAGGCGAAACTGAAGCGGATCGGGCTGAAGACGAAGCTGGTGATTGCGATCAGCGCGCTGGTGGTGGCGGTGGCGTCGGCGCTGTCGCTGGTGTATCTGGATCAGCTTCTGGAGGCGACGATCACGCAGTCCTACCAGTCGAATCTGCTGGTGGCGCGCGAGGTTCGATACGCATTGCAGCTTGCGCTGGAGAGTGGGCTGAGGAATCAGGTGGTGCATCCGAACGATCCGGTGGAGCTGCGCAATCTGGCGGCGCAGGCGGTGCGCACGGATGCGGCGCTGGCGACGATGGTGAACGGAGTGAATCGCTATTCGCCGACGGTGTATGACATCAGCATCGGCGATTATACGGACCATATTCTGTTGACGACGGGGGCGACGCCGGAGGATATGCCGCTGCCGTCGCGGCCAAACTTTGCATCGCTGCTGAACGGGCGTGCGTGGGATCTGCTGCGCGTGGCGATGGGGCCGCCGCAGGTGTATGAGATTGTGCTGCCGATTGAGCGGAATCAACAGCCGTTTGTTTCGGTGCATGTGGGCGTGCGCACGAGCCTGCTGCGCGCGCAGTATGCGCCGTGGATTCGCGGGGCGATCTCGCTGATGGGGCTGGCGCTGATTACGGCGCTGATTGCGGCGGCGCTGCTGAGCAATCTGGCGCTGAAGCCGATGGAGGAAGTGAGCGCGCGACTGGATTTCTGGAGCCGGGAAGACAAAAGCGGCCAGGAGAAACGCGGCGAGCGCAAGGCCGATGACGTGGCGCGGCTGACGAGCAGGATCGATCAGTTCGGGCAGCGGATGCGCACGGTGGAGGATGTGTTTACGGCGCTGAAGGAGAATGTGAGCCACGTGCTGGGCAATCTGCAGGACGGGCTGATGCTTTTTGCAGAGGATGGTCGCGCGGTGCTGGCCTCGGAGGCTGCGGCGCGGCTGCTGGGGCGAGCGCAGAATACGCTGCTGGGACGCACGGCGGAGGATATCTTTGATGGCTCAGGTGAGCTGGATCGGATTCTGCACGCGGCGTGGCTGTCGAGGAAGCCCCTGGTGCGCGAAGAAGCAACGACGGCGAGCGGGCGCAGGCTGACGGTTTCCCTGGAGTGGATTCACGATGATCCGAGCGGGCGCGGACTGGGCGCGCTGATCACGCTGCACGATCCTGAATCGGTGGAGGCGCTGGAGAGCGAGCTGGAGATTTCGCGTCGGCTTTCGGCGATTGGACGGCTGACGGCGGGCGTGGGCCACGAGGTGAAGAATCCAATCAACGCGATTGTGGTGCATCTGGAGCTGCTGAGGAATCGCATGGGCACGGGGCAGGACAGCGCGCTGCGGCATCTGGACGTGATTCAGTCGGAGATTCAGCGGCTGGATCGCGTGGTGCAGATGTTGGCGGATTTTTCGCGGCCGGTGGAGATTCGGCTGGCGGAGCAGGATCTGCGCGGGGTGGTGCGGGATGTGGTGCTGCTGACCGAGGAGCAGTATGCGCAGCGCGGGATCGAGGTTGAGTGCCGGACGCCGGATGAGCCGGTGATGGTGAAGGTGGACAGCGATCTGGTGAAGCAGGCGCTGCTGAATGTGGCGCTGAATGGCGCGCAGGCGATGGCGCAGGGCGGCAGGCTGAGCATTGCGATGGAGGCGGACGAGAAGATGGCGTCGATCCGCGTGCGCGACGAAGGCGCGGGGATTGCGCCGGAGATGCTGGAGAAGATTTTTGACCTGTATTTCACTACGAAGAAAGAGGGCAGCGGGATCGGGTTGTCGATGTGCTATCGCATCGTGCAATTGCATCAGGGCGAGGTCCGCGTACAATCAGAGGTGGGTCGCGGAACGGAGTTTGAGATTCGGATTCCGCTACTGGTTATGGATCGGGGACGTCAGTCGGCATTGACCCAGGCCGAGGCTGATTTGCAGAAGGCAACGGGATGAAACTCAGGCTGCAACGGTGCAGCGTTCTTCTGGCTGGACTGGCGGTGGGCTGCTTCCAGCCGAAGCAGCCGCTGCGAAACGGATTTCTGACGCCGGAGCTGGAGTCGCCGCGCCCGGTGAATGCAGCGCTGCCGGTGGAGATGAGCGAGCCTGCGCGCGTGGTGGTGGACACGACGGATTCGCCGAGCGTCGCTTTGGCCGAGGCGGAGCCGGAGCACAAGCCGGTTCCGCGCAAAAAACTGCGCGTGGAGCCGCATGTGGATGCGACGCAGCAGGCGATGAATCTGCAACCGGAGGTGAGCGCGATGGGCGAGCTTTCGACGACGGACGACGTGGCCGTCTCACCCGGCCAGATTTCCACCGAGTTGGCGCGGGTGGAAGACGCACTGAATCGGATGCATCGGACGCTAACGCGGCAGGAGCAGCGGACGGTGGCGCAGATTCGGGAGTTTGTGAAAGAGGCGCGCGTGGCGCTGGCGGGCGGCGATGCCGATGGCGCGGCGACGCTTGCGAACAAGGCAAAAATCCTGCTGCGAGAACTGAATCCCTGATCCGGCATTTGAAGGCAAAAACTCAGAGCCTCGGCGAGCAATCTCTGCTCGCCGAAGCTCCGGTTGCTGTTGTGGCCTGGTTTATTTTGCGTTGTTGTAGAACGTGTCAAGATCCTTGCGGAAGCTCTTCAGCGCGACGACGTTGAGGTAGACCATGTGTCCGGCGGGATAGTAGCCGAAGGTGATGTTTTTGGCCAGCTTCTGATCGATGCCCATGTGCGCGAGTTCCCATTCCGTGGCACGGAACGGCGTGGCCAGATCGAAGGTTCCGTTGGCGGAAAAAACGAGCAGGTGCGGGTTCTTGCGCATGGTGTCGCCGAGGTCGCCGGCGACGTAGGGGCGAGGCTGCTCGCGCATGAAGCCGAAGCCCATGCCGGCGGCGCGATGCTTCCAGTCCCAGTTCTGAATGAGGCCCGGACCCTGAAGTTCGTAGGTCTCCTTGCTGGTGTATTTGAGGTCGTTTTGCAGGTAATCCTGGAAGGCGGCGACGAAGGCTCCGGTGATGCCGGTGTCGGATGGATCGTAGCCGGGTACGTCGCCCGCTTCTTCAGCGTCAGGGCCTTCGAAGCGCGCATCGTAACGACCGAGAATATCGTTCTGGTCGCGCAGCAACGCCTTGCGGAAGCGCGAGGGCGAGACGCGCAGGTTGCACTCCTTGATGTAGGTGGGTGAGAGACCGATGAAGGCGCTCATCTGGCTGGCGATGGAGTCGGTCTCGGCGGGCGTGAGCGCGTTGCCGGCGTAGAGCGCCTGAGCGTAGGGGCCGCTGGCGAATTTGCGCGCGGAGGCGATGAAGGTCATGACGTCGGCGGGCTTGTTGGGGACTTTATTGTAGTACCAGGCGATGGCGGCGAAGCTGGGAAAATCGGTCAGGTAGGTGTTATCCAGACCCGGACCACCGGCGTTGTAGTTGAGGATCGACGAAAGCAGGACGATGCCGTTGAGCTGGACTCCGGCGGAGTTGAGCGTGGCGGACAGGCCGGCGGAGCGCGTGGTGCCATAGGATTCGCCGAAGAGGAATTTGGGCGAGTTCCAGCGATCATTCACGGTGAGGTAGCGGACGATGAAGCGCGTGAAGGCGGTGAGGTCTTCATCGACTCCGGCAACGTCCTTGATGGTTCCCTTCCCCACGGGGCGCGAAAAGCCGGTGGCGGGTGCGTCGATGAAGACGAGGTCGGACTGGTTGAGCAGGGTGTACTCGTTGGGGACGATCTTATAGGGCGCGTTGTGCGTGGCGTCGGGACTGTCGGTGACGACGCGCATTGGCCCCACGGAACCCATGTGGAGCCAGATGGAGGCTGAGCCGGGTCCGCCGTTGTAAAGGAAAGTGACGGGGCGGGTCTTCGGGTCGGCTCCGTCGAGCGTGTAGGCGACGTAAAAGATGCTGTGGTACGGCTCTTCGACCTCGTTGGTTCCCGTGCGGGTGATGAGCAGATTGCCGGCCGTGGCCGTGTAGTGGAGGGTCTGGCCGTTGACGGTGAGCTGGTGCTGGGTGACGGATTTGGTCTCCTGCGGGATGGGAATTTCCTTGGCGGCGGATGGCGCGTCCGGGTGAGGTTCGGCGGGACGGCCCTGAGCGAGAACAGGCAGGGCGCAAAAGAGCGCGGCGGCAACGAAAAGGCAACGACGATACACGGGGTTACTCCTCCTGAGAGATGGGAACTGGACTGGAAAAACAGCAGACGAAGCGAGCGTTGCCTGCTGAATGGCGTTCAGGATAGCACGCGCAGGAGCAGAGACTGGCGAAGAAATGGAATTGCGACTGCGAGAAGAAGTCAGGAATCGAGGACGGCGCGAGGATCAGCGCTCGCCCCATTTGAGCTTGCTGCGCAGGGCGTCAAAGAAGCCGTTGCCGGCGAGGCGGATGAGTCGAATGGTGAACTCCGAGCGGCGGCAGCGCAGCTCGTCGGCGGGATGAAGATCGATGGCCTGCTGGCCATCGACGGTGAGCAGGATGTGGCCGGAGGCGCTGGTGCGCGAGCCGCCGACGCGCAGCGTGAGCGCGGAGTCGCCGGGCACGACCATCGGGCGCAGCGTGAGCAGGTGAGGGCAGATGGGCGTGATGACAAGCGCATCGACGCCGGGCACGAGAATGGGGCCGTTGGCGGCAAGAGTGTAGGCGGTGGAGCCGGTGGGCGTGGAGACGATGATGCCGTCGGCGCGAAAGCGGGCGGCGAGCATGCCGTCGAGTTCGATGCTGAACTCGCCCATGCGCGCGATGGCGGCCTTCGAGAGCACCATGTCGTTGACGGCTTCAAAGGACTGGACGCAGTGGCTGTCACGCCAGACTTCGCCGTGGAGCATGGCGCGGGCGTCGATGGAGCAGCAGTCCTGGCACCAGCCCTCCAGCGTCTGGTAGAGGTCGGCGAGGCGAACTTCGGTGAGGAAGCCGAGTGAGCCGAGGTTGACGCTGAGAATTGGCGTCTGATGGCGGGCGAAGATGCGTCCGACGGAGAGCAGCGTGCCATCGCCGCCCAGCACGATTACCAGAACCGGCGCTGCTTCGGGAAGGTCTTCGCGGTCAAAAACGAGACAGGCCGAGGCCTCCGGTGCTGCAACGTAAGAAGCGCTTTCGCGATCCAGAACCGGCTCAAAGGAATGCGCGCGCAGCCACGCTGCCAGCTCCGGAATGAGCGCCCGCAGTTCGTCCTTCTGCGGCTTGGAAACAATGGCGATCCGCTGCATCTGGCTCTCAGTGTATCTCAGAAACAGGCGTTTTCCGGCGAGCGGCGCGCAAGGCTTGGAACGGGTCAGTTCGGAGCGGTCGCCGGAGCGGGCTGGGAATCGATGCGAATATCTGCACGGGAGTCAAAACGTGCATGGAGCAGAAACTCCACGTTGCCCTCCGCGCCGGTGATGGGCGATGGCGTGGTCTGGATGGAAGTGGCATGAAGCTCGGCCATGCAGCGCGTCACGCGGCGAATGGCAAGCTGGTGCGCGGCGGGATCGCGGACGATGCCGCCTTTGCCGATGTGCTCGCGACCGGCTTCGAACTGGGGCTTGACGAGGATGACGGCCTCGGTGATCCGAGGCGCGGCGGCCAGCACGGCGGGCAGCAGCAGCGTGGCGGAGATGAACGAGACATCCATGACGAGCAACGTGGGAACTGGCTCTGATCGTTGGGCGGATGGCGCAAAGCTGCCTACAGGGAGCAGGCGCGCATTGGTGCGCTCATGCAGGTGGACGCGGGGATCATTGCGAAGGCGGATGTCGATCTGTCCGAAGCCGGTATCGACACAGGTGACGCTGGCTGCGTCGTGCTGGAGCAGGCAGTCGGTGAATCCGCCGGTGGATGTGCCCACGTCGAGGCAATCGCGGTTGCTGACTGGAACCCGCCAGTGGCGGAGCGCGTGTTCGAGCTTCAGGCCGCCGCGGCTGACGTAGCGCTGCTGTTCACCGAGGATGCGCAGAGCGGCATCGGCGGCGACGGCGGCACCGGGCTTGTCGATCTTCTGCTCGTTGACGAGAATGCGTCCGGCGAGGATGAGCGCGCGGGCGCGTTCGCGGCTGGGCACGAGGCCGCTTTGCGCCAGATACTGGTCGAGGCGGATTTTTGCGGGAGCCGTCAACGGGGTTTATCCTTTATCCTTCTAACATGAGTGGTGCTGGAGTTGCCGCATCGCTCGGAGACGCGAACTCCTTCGGAGGTTGCGAATCCAATTTCCCTCCTGGCGCGTACTCCAGACAGCCAGGCATTGAAGACGGTGGCAATGGAAGTCACGGACAAAAAGGACGATGCCGAGCTGTTGAAGGCGATTGCGCAGCGGGACGAAAGCGCGATGGCCGAGGTGTTTGATCGCTACTCCGGACTGGTGTATGCGATTGCAATGCGCGTGCTGAAAGAGCCGACGCTGGCGGAGGATGTGATGCAGGAGGTTCTGTTGCAGGTGTGGCGCAGTCCGAACGGGTTTGTTGCGCAACGCGGAAGCCTGGCATCATGGCTGACGGTGGTGGCGCGGAATCGGTCGATTGACGTGCTGCGCAGGCGCGCGCATCAGGAGCCGCTGGAGGGATTGACCGTGCCGGAGCCTCGCTCGATGGCGCGATCCGTCGAGGACGATTTGTTGATGACCGAGGTGAGAAACGTTGTGAAATCGCTGCCGGAAGAGCAGCGAAGCTCATTGCAGATGGCTTATTTTGACGGGCTGAGCCACACGGAGATTGCCGAGCGAACCGGGATTCCACTGGGTACGGTGAAGACGAGAATTCGCGCGGGGCTGACGACCGTGAGAAAGGTGCTGGAAGCATGACGACGCGCAGGCAGTTTCATATCGACGAAGATGAACTGATCCAGTATGCGCTGGGAAACCTGCCCGACGCGCGGCTGTTTCAGATGACGGCGCATATTTCGATGTGCGGCGAGTGTCGCGGCGAGGTGGATCGCATGCGGCTGGCTCTGGGCGCATTTGGCGCCAGCGTGGAACCACATGCGGCGGAAGAGCGTGTGGAAGTCCCGGCTGGAGCCAGGGAACGGTTTATGAGGCGGCTCCAGGCGGCATCGGCGCCGACAGAAGTCGTATCCGTGGGGGAAAAAATTCCCGGCATATCGCTCTTCCAGCGATTTCTGAGCTGGTCGCATTCGCCGATTCCCTACCAGGTTCTCTCTGGAGCGCTGGCGGCGGGCATGGTGTTTTTTGCCTACGACGACGCGATGCACTATCACGCGATGCGGCAGATGATTCCGGTGGTTTCGCGCTTTGAGGCGCAGATGACGCGACTTTCCGATCTGGAGCAGTTCCTGCAGGGGAGCAATGTGCAGGAGGTGGCACTGCATCCCAAACCGGAGAATCAGCGAACACCGGAGGGTCACGCGCTCTATTCGTCGCGCCAGGGCAAGCTGGTCTTCACGGCTTCCAATCTGGCGCCGGTGCCGGATGGGAAGACATACGAGCTATGGATTCTTCCACGCGATGGCGGCGCACCAGTTCCGGCGGGCACATTTACGCCCGGACCGGATGGGAATGCGGCTGTGGTCTATCCGCAGATTCCGACAGGCGTGGATGCGGCTGGGTTTGGTGTGACTCTGGAGAATGCTGGCGGATCAAAGACTCCGACGCTGCCGATTCTGCTCAGCGGCGAGTGAGGGCAGGAGCATCCTCGATCGAAGTAAGCTTGCCTGAACCGAACAGAAAAGCCGCCATGCGACGCATGGCGGCTTTCGGTTTGTTGCCTGTGCGCAATCTCAGAGCTGCGTCGGATCCTGTTGTCTGCAATTCTGAATCGTGATCGGCGCGCCAGAGGATGTGAAGTCGCCGGGTGGCAGGTTGCAGGGCTGTCCCGCGCCGGGCAGGCGGCTGACCGTATTCAGGTTGCTGTTGATCGTGTCCGGCGAGGTGATGCGCACGTCGACGGCATTGCCGGAGACGAGAATGCTGGTGCCGACGATGTCCTGATCGGTTCGGATGATGGTGATGTATGGGCTGTCCGGGGACGCGACATACACCTTGCCGTACAGTGAAGTGCCGCCAAGGATGGAAACCACGGTGCGCGGGTGGCCGTTGACGGTGAGCGTCTTCTCGACCGAGTGGCTGATCATGTTCACGATGGTCACAGTGCCGTCGGACTGGTTGGCGACGTAAGCCCGGCTGCCGTCAGCGAGAACCGTGACCGACGCCGGATGGTGGCCGACGGGAACGGTGAACGTGGTGCCGAAGGTTGGGCTGTCGTTGCCATACTCATCGAGGCTCACGTCGATGATGCTGATCGAGTCGCCGTCGTAGTTGGCGACGACGATTTGCTGCGTGGCGGCGTTGTACTCGGCGTAGACCGGACCGGCGTGCGGCATGCCGTTGGCCGGGCTGAGCGGAAGGCTGGGATGACAGTTCACGAGCTGTCCGTTCTGGTTATAAAACGGCGTGCAACTGTCGATGGCATTGATCTGGCTGTTGATGACGGAGACGGAGTCGCTGCCGCGGTTGAGCACGAAGACGCGCTGCGCATCCGTGGAGCCGACGGCATAATCCGGACAGACGCCGACCTGGATGTGAGAGGAGACGGTGTAGGTGCTGGACTCGATGCCGTCGGCTGTGCCATTCGGCAGCGAGGTGGAATACGGATCGATATTGCAGGCCACGCCGCCCTGGACGATGTTTCCATCGAGCGTAATGTTGGTCAGGTACGGGATGTTCTGCGAAACCGTGTAATACCGCTGCGCAAGCGGCACGCCTTCCATCGTGACAGGCGACTCATCCACGGGAACAACCAGCTTGAAGGCGTCGGGCGCGCCGGTGAGCACGTCCACCTGGTTGGCGTTCACGTCCAGCGCATACAGGCCGAGCGAACCAGAGAAAAGATTGACGATCGGATCGATGCCGGTGTAGGGGCTGAGCGTGCTGAACTGGACGTTTTTCTGCTGGAGATTGGGGCTGACGGGAATGTTTGCAACCGTCCCGTCGCCGTCCAGCGACCAGGCGAGCGAACCACCGGAGTTTTCGGCGAATCCGACAGGGGTGGTTCCGAGCGGCGAAGTGGCCATGACGGTGTCGCCGGAAAAATCAATGACCGTTCCGATGCCCAGCGTGCTGGTGGCGGGATCGGAAACGACAAACGCGTAGGCAAACGGCAACTGCGCCGGTCCAGCGGTAACGACAGGATAGGTGACAGGGTGATAGTTGCTGCCGCAGGCCACCAATGCAAGGCCGAAAACGGCGACAACGGAGAGCCTGACCAGGGTGCTCAGCGATGGAGAAAAACGGCTGGTTCTTTCACGCATTCAATATTTTTCCTGCTTACCTTTTGATTGTAAATCACTCGTCCGGCACCTTTGGGCTTCAGCCGGACGCGGGCGCGCAAGATGGTTCCGGAAGAAACACCGGCCAGTGGAAACTGTTAGGTTGGACGCATGGGGATGGGAAACCGGAAGCAGACGAACACAAAAAGGTCCGTGCTGCATTGGCTGTCGAAGGCCGTTCTGCTGGCCGTTGCGCCGTGGACGGCGGCGCAGTTCGTGCTGGAGTTTCATGCATGGGGGCGCACGCTGCCGATGGTGGCGTGGATTACGCTTGCGATCTGCGTGGCGATGGCCGCGCTGGTGTGGAAATTACGCGCGGGAACAGCAGGCGCGGCGGCGATGGGCGCGGCGATTCTGGGGTGCCTGATCTGGGGCACCATTCAGTTTCCGTACACGAACTGGCTGCGCACAGGCTTGACCCCTCTGGGGGTGACGCTTGTGCTGACGCTGACGGCGACGAAGATCGGACAGCGAATGCGCGGCGAAACAGGCAGCCGCGAGGTGACGCTTAACCGCGAGGCGACGCATGGCCGCGATGCGGCGCAGGTGGCAGCGAATCTGGGCGTGGCCGCTGTGGCCGTGACGCTGGTGCCGTTTGCGCCGGAGATTGTGGCTCACAATCCGAGTTTTGCAGCACTGGTCGCGTTTTCCGCGCTGGCCGAAGCGGCGGCGGATACCGTTTCCTCGGAGATCGGGCGCAGCTTCGGCGGGACGCCGCGCCTGGTGACGAGCTGGCGACGGGTTCCGGCGGGAACAGACGGCGCGGTGACTGCATTGGGGACTCTAGCCGGAGCGGTGGCCGCCGCGCTGGTGGCTGGCACAGGCATCTGGTCGCTGACCGGCGCGCTGCGCGGGCAGCAGATGGGACTCTGGCTCATTCTCGTCGGCGGCTGCGCGGGCTGGCTTCTGGACAGCCTGCTGGGTGCGACTCTGGAGCGGCGCGGCTGGCTGAATAACGACGCGGTGAACTTCCTGAGCACGGGGTTTGCCGGTGTGGTCACGCTGGTGCTGGCGCGCGGACTGGCTGCCCTGCTGCTGCATCCTCGCGGATGAATGCGGCAAATCAGAAACGGTCGGCATGCCGCAGCGATGAAACGAAGCAAAACGCAGGCAGGAAATCCGGCAGGCGGGCCTGGCAGCGTAATTTTTCCGACCGCCTTATCCGACCGCGGCAGTCTCTTCGAGCAGGCGCTTCCAGGTCTTCTGGTTTCGTCGATGAGCCTTTTTCAGGTCGTCGAGAATGCGGCTGAAATCGGCATTGGTGCGCAGGTTGTTCCAGGCCGGATTTTTCTGGAACCACGGAAAATTTTCATTGCCCAGATAGATCGCCCGGCGCAGCCAGTGCAGCGCTTCTCCGGAGTCGCCTTCGACAGCGAAGTACGTTGCCAGTCGATAAGCCATCTCGCTGTCAGCCTCGGCGGCGGCGAGCGTGTCATCGCGCAGCAACGTGGCGGCCAGTGCGCGCTCACCGGCCTGCACGTAACAGAGCGCAAGCGTGGGCACGGCGATGCGCATCGAGCTGTCATCGTGGATCACTTCTTCAAGAATGGCGATGGCTTCGCGCAGGTTTCCCTGACGCATGTGCTGGTAAGCGAAGGACGTTCGCAGCAGCGGATGGCGCGGCTCAAGCGCCAGCCCCTTGGCCAGTTCATCGCCGGCAATATCGAGCTGATTCTGGTACTGGTAGACGCGCGCGCGATGGTTATAAAGAATCGCCGCGCCGGAGGGATTCAGCTTGAGCGCGTGGCTGAACTGAGCCAGCGAAGCCTCGTAGATGCCGTCGAGTCGAAGCGTGATGCCGGCGACCAGATGCACGCTCCAGTCGTTACCGGACTGGCCGAGCAGATTGACGATTCCATAGCGCGCCGAATCCTTGTCGCCGCGCGTCAGCAACATGTATACGCGATAGAGATTGGCTTCGGTTGAATCCGGATCGATGGCCAGAGCACGATCAAAGGCTCGTCGCGCGCGCATCAGATGTACCTGCCCGGCGAAGCCGTGTCGCGCGTACTGCAACTCCGCGATGCCGAGGCCGCTCCAGCCGGGCGCGAACTCCGGCTCCTTCACCGTTACGCGATCGAAGAGCATCGTGGCACGATCCAGATCCGCTCGGGAGCCGGTGCGTTGCATGAAAGACGTAAGCAGTGCGCGCGCCTGAAGATACTCCTCGGTGAGCGACTCCGGCAGCGAGCCTTCGCGCTGCGTCGGAGCTTCAGCGGAGACACTGCGCGGCTCGACGCCGCCAATCGCCTGAAGCGCGGCGAAGACTTCGCTCGATAGCTCATTCTGCACGGCGATCAGATCGAAGGAATCGACGTGAATGGAGCCGCCGGAACGGACGCTCTGCGCGGCGACATCGAGCATCTGCCAGTTCAGGTCGAAGCCGTTTTCCGAGCGAATGAAGTTGCCCGCCAGCACGTGAGAGACCAGCAGCCGCTGGCCGACGGCGAGCGGATCATAATGGGTGAGGTCGAGGCCCATGAGCGAGCTGGACGGGCGCACCACCAGCGAAGGCAGACGGGCAAGCCGCGCCGCGATGGCATCGGCAAGCGCAAAGCCGTAAAGCCGCGCGACGGATTCAGCACCGAGATTGTGGAACGGCAGGACGACGATGGAGTTCTGGCGCGGCGCGTCGGTGGAGGACTCGCGAAAACGCTCCGCCAGCATGGAAAGAAAACTGGTGGCACGTTTTTCCGCCTCCAGGCCGGTGGGAATCAGGTTTGCCGCCGCATCGCCGGGAATGGCACCGGTCTCAAGCTGCATCGCCTTCATGATGGTCTTCAACGCCTCGCGAACTTCGGCGGCAGAGGCGTATCGCGCGGCTGGATTTTTTTCCAGACACGTGGCGATGACGCTCTTCATCTCTGGCTGAATTTCTGGCACGATCTCCGACAAATCCGGCGGATCGACAAACTGAATGGCGCGGATGATCTGAAAATCCTCCGCGTCCGGACGCGCGAACGGATGGCGGCCGCTCAGAAATTCGTAAAGCAAAACGCCGAGCGCCCAGACGTCGGACTGCACG
The DNA here is from genome assembly GCA_021846275.1 of Acidobacteriota bacterium. Lineage (GTDB taxonomy): Bacteria > Acidobacteriota > Terriglobia > Terriglobales > Acidobacteriaceae > Acidicapsa. Next base: position 73,920 of record JAJZBZ010000008.1, on the reverse strand, counting down.
CTTGACTGGCCGGTGACAAACTGCTCCGGCGCCATGTAGCGGATCGTGCCACCACGCGCAGTGTAGGTCTCGGCGAGCGATGCGTCCTTGGGCAGCGCGGGCTTGGCCGGATCAAACGACGCATCTTCCGGGCGAAGCCTGCGCGCAAGACCGAAGTCCAGGATCTTGACCAGTCCACCATCGGTGAGCATGACGTTCTGCGGCTTCAGATCGCGATGAAAGATGCCGAGCGAGTGCGCAGCATGGAGGCCATCGGCAATCTGAATGCCGACGGAAAGCACAAGCTGCACGCTGGAGGCTCCGCGCGCGATGATCGCGTCCAGCGACTGGCCTGGCACAAACTGCATGACGATGAAGGCCTCGTCGCCGCTTTCGCCAATTTCGTAGATGGCGCAGACGTTGGGATGCTCGATGGCAGAGGCCATGCGCGCCTCGCGCAGAATCGTGCTGCGCATCTGCTGCTGCGTCAGCAGTCCGCGGCGAAGAATCTTGAGCACGACCGGGCGCATGAGCAGCGTATCGTTGGCCAGATAGACCACTCCGCTCCCACCCGCGCCCAGTCGGCGCAGGATTTCGTAATGCTCAATGACGCGACGCTTCATGCTGCCTTCAGTGTAGCGGGATTGGCAGTCCGCGCGTCTCACGGGGCGCGAAGTAACGCGCGGCGCGAGATGCGGCGGGGAATCCCGGTCTGATAATTTTTCTCTATGGTCAGGCTGTGCCGCGCGGCGAAGCGGAGTTTTCGATGGAGTCGATGGGGCGAGCGCGGAAGCCTGCTGCTGCTTGCGGCGCTCTGCGCCACGGCGGCGCGCAGCCAGCAGAACACGCCCGCGCAGCCGACTCTGCCCACGCAGACCGGCAACCCCGACGCGCAGGAGCCTGGCCTGCACGTGGCGACGGGATCCGTGATCGGCGATGAAGCCGACCAGACGCAGCACATGCTGAACCTGATTGCCGATCTGCAATTTCACCATCTGGAAGAATTGCTCACGAACGCGCGCACCGGGAAAATTCGGATGCAGGCGACGGATCGGCAGTTTCTTAAGGGCATACTGGCCAATCGCGAAAACCGCCCTGAGGAATCGATCCGCGCGCTGGCTCCTCTGATCGACTCGATTGCGGCGTCTGGCAATGTGACCGAAGAGAAACTGGCACGACAGGCGCTGGCCGAAGACTATCTGCGCAGCGGCAATCTGGCCGAGGCAGCATCGGCTTACGCAGCGCTCGACAAGCGCCTGCACGGCCGACTTACACCCGATGAGATGTCTGATCTGGAGCAGCCACTCAAGCTGTTGCCGCTGGTTACGGATCACCCCGCGATGACCGTCGAACGTGGCGCGCCGTTTTCCCTTCCCTATCAGCTTGACCCGCTCGGCCTGACGGATATTCCCGTCTTTGTGGACGGAGTTTCGCGCTCATGGATGCTCGATCCGACAGAGCCGTTCAATCTGATCAGCCGCACGACGGCGCGCGAAGTGGGACTCACGCTCTCGACCGAGACAGCCACCATACACTCGCTCACCGGCAAGGCGATGGTCGTGCATGCGACGGTGATTCCACGGCTGACACTGGGCAGCGTGACCTATCGCAACATGACGGCGTTTGTCTTCGAGGATGCGGATTTTGCTTTCCCTGATTCGGACTATCAGGTGCGCGGCGTGCTCGGCTATCCGACTGTCTCCGCACTGGGCAGCCTGACCGTCAACTCCGATGCGACGATTGATGTGCAGCCGGGAACTGGCGGCACGAAGCCGACGAATGGAGCGCCGTTTTATATGGATGGCGAGCGGGTTCTGGCCGCGCTGGGCAAACCCGACGGCTCCGATGATCGCCTCTACGAGATTGATGCCGCCGGACAGCAGAGCTATTTATCTTCGCGCTTTTTTTCGGAGCACTCGTCCGCGTTCGCGAACGGAAAACTGCAACTGCTGCGATTGACCGGCATGGAAGACGCGCCGCCTGTGCCCGCGTATCTGGCGGAGACTGTGCGTCTTCAGATCGGCGAACAGACTGTGGCGCTGCATGAGATTCAGGTGCTCACCCAGCCACTCGGCGCGGCCGCAAGCGATGACACTTATGGAACGCTGGGCGTCGATGCCCTGCAACAGCTTGACAGCTACACGTTTGACTACCGCACAATGCGCTTCTGCGTGACCACGCACTGAACGCGAAAAATCTGCCCGCCTTCAGCCGCGCTTCCTGCGCTGATGCGTGGAGGGGATTCTCAGGTCTTCGCGATATTTTGCAACCGTTCTGCGCGTGATCTGGATTCCCTGCGCCTGAAGCATCGCGGCAAGCTGATCGTCGGTGAGCGGTCGCGCCGGATTCTCTTCCTCGATGAGCTTGCGTACTTTTCTCTTCAGTACGACAAGCGGAGTGTCGGCACCCTCCGGGCCGTTTGCGCCCTCGGAGAAAAATGAGCGCAGTTCGATGACACCCTGCGGCGTGTGTGCGTATTTGTTGGCCACGGCGCGACTGACTGTCGAGGGATGCACGCCGATCTCCTCGGCCACTTCCTTGATCATCATCGGGCGCAGGGACTCAATTCCCCGCTCCAGAAAATCGCGCTGGCGACGGATAATCACTTCGCAGGTGCGCAGGATCGTGCTTTTGCGCTGGGCAATGTTCCGCATGAGCTGCATGGCCGAGCGAAGCCTGTCCTTAACGTAATCGCGCACTTCCTTATCTGTGGATTTTGCCACGAGCATCCGGCGGTATCGATGGCTCAGGCGCAGGCTGGGCAGATTCTCCTCATTCATTAGGGCGATCCACTCGCCATCCCGCAGAACGAAGGCCACGTCCGGCTCGATCCACTGCGTCTCTCGACTGCTGTAACGCGCGCCCGGTCGCGGATCAAGCGAGCGGATGAGGCTGACCGCTTCCGATGCCTCGGCCTGCGTGCAACTGACAGCCCGCGCAATCTCGCGCGGGTCGCCATGCGTCAGCAGTGAAAAATATCCGCAGACTACGGCAGCGGCTATCTCAAAACTTCGCCTTCGATGCTGCAACTCCTGCGCCGCCGCAGCGTGCAGGCTGTGATGCGGCGAATAAGAACTCTCGTCTTCGTGCGACGCTGATTCATCTTCCGGCATTGCCTGCGCGGGTAGATACAGCACATCCAACTCCTGCAACTGCGCACGAAGCTGAAGCTGAAGGCACTCGCTCAGGCTGCGCGCACCTACTCCCGCTGGATCGAGCGACTGTACCACCTGAAGCGCTTCGTTAAGAATGCCTTCGCATGCCGACGCCGGTTTTGTGATCGAAGCCGAGTACACATCCGTCAAATCTGCGAGCGTCGAGGAGAGGTAGCCGTTTTCATCCAGATTACCGATCAGAAAATCGGCAGCGTGAGCCACCGGGTCAGACAGCGCCAGCGCTCCAAGCTGCCAAAGCAGATGGTCAAACAAGGACGCGGGACGCGAAAGAAACTGCTCAAAACCAGGCTTGTCCAGTTCTTCAAACTCGCGCTGCGAGCGAAAACCAGGATCGAGATACTCCTGAAAATAGCTGCCAAAATCGATTTCTTCAAATGGATCGGCAGCCTGCGCGGTCTCCGCCGCCTGTTCGCGAGCCGCCTCGCGGCTCTCCACGTCATCCAGCATTGGGATGGACTCGTCCATCTCCTCGAGAAGCGGATTTTCCGCAATCTCGTTCTGGATCATCTCCGCCAGTTCAAGCTTGTTCAGCGCGAGTACACTCACCATCTGCATCAAGCCCGGCGTGAGGATCTGGCGCTGAGAAACCTTCAGATTGAGTCGCGGCTGGAGAAGTGGCATGAGAGTGACCTGGCCTTGAATTACGTCCAGTGTAAATCCGGGCCTGCGGAACTTGAGGCGTCGGGCACGAAATCGGGTGAGAGTGTTCCAGAATGGGGCCGTGGAAATGAGAATCGCCTAAACTCGGGGCACAACCTCACTTTAATTCAGCGTGAAGCCTTCGCCGAGGTAAATGCGTCGTACATCGGGATCGCCGCCCAGTTCGCGCGGAGTGCCGGTGCGGAAGATTTGCCCCTCTGCGATGATGTAGGCGCGATCCGTGACGGAGAGCGTTTCCCGCACGTTGTGGTCGGTGATGAGGATTCCGATGCCGCTCGACTTCAGGTCGAAGATGATCTTCTGCAGATCGAGTACTGCAATGGGATCGATGCCGCTGAACGGCTCATCGAGAAGCAGGAAACTGGGCTGAATGCAAAGGCAGCGCGCGATTTCCACGCGCCGACGTTCTCCGCCAGAGAGCGCGTAGCCGCGCGTGGAGCGGATGTGGCGCAGATTGAGCTGCTGGATCAGCCGGTCGGTGCGGCTCTTGCGCTCGCGATCAGAGATTGGCTGGTTCTCCAGCACGGCCAGGATATTTTCCTCGACGGTGAGCTTGCGAAAGACCGAAGGCTCCTGCGGCAGATAGCTGATGCCGTGGTTGCGCGCGCGCAGATACATGGGAACCTGGGTGATCTCATCGGCATCGACCAGCACCTTGCCGGAGTCCGGTCGCACCAGGCCGACGATCATGTAAAAGCTCGTCGTCTTGCCCGCACCGTTTGGGCCGAGCAGGCCGACCACCTCGCCGCGCGAAATCTGCACGCTCACGTCACGGACCACCTGACGCCCACCGTAACTTTTGGCAATCTTTTCCGCTGTGAGGGTTTGCATGGTTGTGAATCTTCCTGCTGACTCCCGAATGTAGTTTACCTTTGTCGGCAGGCCTACTTGTGCGCATTGTCGGAATGCGTGATTCCGCTTGCATCCAGTATCCGGACGCTGTTGTCCGCCAGATTGAACTGAATTTCGCGCCCCGTGATTGTTCCGTGCTGAGCATCGGTAAAGGTTGGATTCCGCTCCGAGGTGCCGTCGAGCACGGCGGTTGCGTTGCCGCTTGTGTAGCGCAGTGTTTCCCCGCTGCCGACGCGCCCTGGGGACTGAAAATGCACATCGCGGCTGCACGTCAGTCGATCCACGACGGTCAGCGCGGATGATCCCTTTGTGCCGCGCGGGGATGGAGTGGCGGGCATGTAAGCCCGCACCAGCCTGGCCCGGATTGTCGCGGGACCATCCGGTGTGGTGGTCACGACCGTGACTCGGCGCATCACTCCAGTGGAAAAAACGGCAAGCTCCTCGGCATAGGACTCATGCACGGTGCCGCTGGTCACTCGCAGCAGCGACGACACTGGCGCGCGCTTTTTTTTCTCGGCGTCGGGTCTGGTTTCATTACTCCCCGGAGCCTCAGCAAGCACAGTGAATACAGGGTTCCGGCTGCTTTCGGCGACGGCATCGAGGGTCTGCAACTTTTGATTCAGAACAACCTTCGGCGCGGTGATCGAGTTTGCGCTTTGCCACAGATGGACAGGTCTGGCCGCGCTTCCGGTGAAGGTCATCTTCTGCGTCTCCTCGATCCAGGACGCCTGTTCGGCCAGGATATGCGCAGGTGGCTGCGCATCGTCGCCGGTCGCCTGCGCGTGCCGCACGTCGGCAGCAAACAACCAAGTCGCCTGCACGGCGCTGTGCGCGTAAGCATTCTGGCGCGCACGGTCCAGATCGATGGTCGTGGCCGTCACCGCGAAGTTATCTCCCACCAGATGCGGCGGCGCTCCAGGCGCACCGGTCAGATGCGCGATCTGAGTGGTGCCGTCATACACGGACTGCGCGGCTGTCGCGTGGATGTGCGTGGCAGGCTGGCCGGGATGAGCAGCCGCGCGCGATGCGGCAATCTGAACGTGTCCGCTCTGGACAATGCTTTGAATCTGGCTGTTGTCCGCTCCCACACCGGCGATGGATTTTTCGCCCGGTGTCCGATGGCCTGCCTCAGGAGGGTTCATCATGCGAGCGTCGAGCGTGTCCGATGTGCTGTTCCACTGGCTCGACAACTGCTTTTGATCTCCGTTGATCTGGCTGAAATTTGCATGGCCGAAGCCAAGCACGCGTGAAAGCTGACCCTGGGCAGAAAACAGCGCCTGGACACGGTCCGCCACCAGCGTGGAGGTTTGCGGCATTTCGTCATCAGTGCGCGAAACGGAGGTAACTGTCACGCCGCCGTCACCATCCATGCGCTGTAACTGCTGGCGCGGTTTCGCCAGCTTGCCTGCGCCGGAGATGGAAACAAACTGCAGATTCGCCGTCTGCGATCGCCACTCCCGCGAGAGATTTGTCTGGCGCGTCACTCCTTTCCGGTTCGCTAGCGCTGTTTCCTGGTCGTCGATGATTGCTCCGTTCTGCAGTTGCACATGTTGCAGTAAGCCAGCATGGTCGAATTGCAGCGTGGCCCGCGGCGACGAGGCTTTTACCAACTGTTGCTCACGATTCAAAAGAAACTGCGTGCCTCCCGACATCACGCCGCTGGCAGGCTGGCTCTTTGCATTGAACTGAAAGACTGCCTGCTGCGACTGGGCCACGGCTCCATCGGCGGATTGCATGCGAACGCCATCGCTTGCATTCAGCGAATTGATGGAGCCATCCTTGCGAAACACAATATGTGCAAGACCTCCAGTCGCCGAACCCGACGGATAACGCACGCTCATGTTGCTCATGTCCGCAATCTGTGCGGCGCGCTGCATCTCTGCATGATCCGCATTGATGGCAACGGGCGTGCCACGCTGGTTGATCTGCGCCTTCACGTTCGATTGCAGGACCAGTTTCCCGTTGGCCGCGTCATAGATCGCGCCGGTGGCAGAACCCGTGCCCTGCGGAAGCAGGAAATCAAGATGCTGGCTCGTGGTTGCGACCTCGCTTTTTTGATCAAATGTCAGCCCGCTGGTGCGAATGCGCACGGAAGGAGCATCGGACTCGGTCGTCGTGGTGGCGGGATTGCGCACGTTGATTTCAACCGCTCCCTGCGCAACGGCCTTGCCCGTGGACTGGTTGTATTGAAATTCGTCACCGGCGATCGTGTCTTCGCGCTGTCCCTGCGGATTGTAGAACTCGATGTGAACGTGATGGAGAACGGTTTCGCCGCTGGTGCGCGTCTGCTCGGCTCGCTCGGCGTGAATGTGAAAGAGCGTTTTTCCACGTCGCGTCTGGGTGTAGTCAAACTGATTGGCTTGCAACTGAATGTCCGCGCCGAGACGATGCGGCAGATCCTGAAGCAATGCGCGACGACGCCACCGCCCGGAGAGCAGGAAAGCGACCACGGCAAGAAAAATCAGCAGGCCGGCAACGAGAAGAATGTTGCGTGTGCGCTCGATGCTGAGAATGGGCTTCATGAACGTTGCACGCGCTGCCTAGTGAACGCGATTCAGGCGCTGCTGAAGTCGCGCCGCGAGCGACTCACCGAGTTCGGACCAGAGCAGCCGCGAGGATGGCTCCGTCTCTGTTTGCAGCGACTCGACGAGAGCAATCAGTTGGCGAATATTCTCCTCGATGCGAGCGAGCGCAAGCTCATCGAGGTCCATCTCTTCCTGAAGGAATGCCTGGTCGCTGCCGAAATCAATGCGAACATGCCCGTCCTGCGTCCACGCGCCTTCGTCAAACTCCGGCCCGTAGGCGATCACGCGCACGAGTCTGCGACGGCGCGTCCAACGGGCTTCTGCGTCCCGTGACTCGGAATCCGGCGAGTCATTCGGCTCCCAGAGATTCCATCCAATCTGAAACTCACAGGCGTCGTCGGGGTGAAAGAGTTCGAGCGCCTGAGCGACTGCGTAGTCGATCTTTGCCGCATGCTCGCCTGCGCCATAAATCTCCTGAAACGACGCGGCCTCGCGCCAGTTCACCGGCCACACGGTGACCGAAAAAACACCCGGTTCGCCGCCGTGTGCGGCGAACTGCGCCAGAATCTGATGCAGCTTTTCCTCCAGCGCCTCCATGCGCAGTTGCGGATACCACAAGCTGAGGGAAATGGTGTCGGACATGGCACTCTCATTGTAACGGTTGCGCAGACAGCGAGCACGTCCGTTGATGTGTACCTTGCCGCGCGTAACTTGCCGCGAACGGATTGGCTCGAGCGGCGCGGCATGCTTCAAGCAGCCCGCGCCTGATTCCATCGATCCTCGTCGCAACAGTTCTATGCGATCACGATCTCAGCGAAATCAGCAATGCCGGAGATGCTGGCAAGCAGCGATTCGATGAGGCGCAGACGCGCAGAGCGCAGCGATGGCTCCGGGGCCATGACCATGATTCTGGTGAAAAACGCATCGACCACCGGCGCAAGCCCTGCAATCCGCTCCAGCGCCCGCCTGTATTCGTGACCGGCGCGCAGTTCGCCCACCTGCGCCGCAAGCTGCACCGAAGCAGCGTGAAGCGCTCTTTCTTCCGGCTCAACGAGCAGCGTTTCGTCAGCAGATGACCAGACGATTCCCGCAGCGCGCGCCTGATCGAGAATGTTTCGGATGCGTTTGTATGCCGCCGCGACGGCGATGAAATCTGTTGATGTGCGTACAGCCTGCAACGCTTCGCAACGCGCGCAGGCATCCGACACATCGTCAGCATCAGCAGCCATCACCGCCGCGACCACGTCGTACGCGTAGCCTTTCACATCGCGCAGATAGAAGCTGAGCCGCTCACGCAGAAACGGCGCGACGCGATCCTCGGCCTGACCAGCGGCGGCAATCAGTTCGGAAATCTTCAGCGGCAGCGCGGACTCCGCGAGGATGCGCACGATGGCGTTGCCTGCGCGGCGCAGCGCGAAGGGGTCGCGCGATCCAGCGGGAATGTTGCCGATCGAGAACATCGACGAGATTGTCTGGATGCGATCCGCGAGGCCGAGAATCTGCGCCTCAATCGTGGACGGAATTGCATCCTCCATCGAAGCGGGCATGTATTGCGAATAGATGGCCGACGCAATCGTTTCGCCCAGCCCCTGCGCACGTGCGTAGAGTCCGCCAACGATGCCCTGCAACTCCGTGAACTCCTTCACCAGTTCCGAAGTGAGATCGGTTTTGGCAAGCAGAACAGCCTTGAGCAGAGCAGCTTTGTCGAAGACCTTGCCACGATACGCCAGAATTTTGCAGATCGCTTCCGCGATAGCGAGATTCTGCTCTGTCTTCCAGTGATAGCTGCCTAGATCTTTCTGGAAGGTGACGGCGCGCAGCATTCCGACGCGCTCGGCGAGCGGAGTTTTCTGGTCGGCGTCCCAGAAGAACTGCGCGTCCTTGAAGCGCGAACGCAGCACACGCTCATTGCCGTGGCGGATGATCGCCTCGCCCTCGGCATCGACCTCGGTATTGAGCACGGTGAGGAAGTGCGGCAGAAGCAAACCATCCGCGCTCTCGACGGCAAAGTATTTCTGGTGGTCGCGCATGACGGTGACGAGCACTTCCTGTGGCAAGGCAAGATACTCCGCCTCGAACCCGCCGAGCAGCACCGTCGGCCACTCGGTCAGGTGAACGACGGTCTCGACAAGCTCTTCATCCTCGCGCCAGCGCGCGCCGGGAATGGTGCGCGTCACGCGGTCCAGAGCCTTGCGAATGCGGTGGCGGCGCTCAGCGGAATCGACCAGGACAAAAGCCTTTTGCAGCGTCTCCGCGTAAGCATTGGCGCGCGGCAGGACGACGGGCGCATCGCCGTGCAGAATGCGGTGTCCACGACTGGAGGATGACGAGGACTGGCCGGCAAAATCGACAGAAACCACCTCCGCGTCAAGCATGGCGACGAGCCAGCGCACAGGACGCACGAAGCGCTCCGGCTTGCCTGCGCGCCAGTACATGCTTTTCGGCCAGGACAGCCCGGCGATCAGCTCCGGCAGGCGCGCGGACAGGATCGTCGCTGCGGACTCGCCTTTGCGCTGGACTGTGGCTCCGATGTACTCGCCTTTGGGCGTGGTGACCTTGCGCAGCGCATCGGCGGAGACACCCACTTTGCGCGCAAAGGCCAGCGCAGCCGCCGTCCAGGCATCCTGTTGCCAGGCCATCTTCCATGATGGCCCGATGAGTTCCTCTTCCGCGTCGGGCTGCTTCGCGATCACTCCGGTGACGAGCACGGCGAGCCTGCGCGGCGTCGAGTATGCCGTGACGGACGACTCGGCGTGCAGCAGACGCGCATCGCCGAGCAGCGCTTTAACAAGTTCACGAATGTCTTGCTCGGCGGCGGCGATCATGCGCGCGGGAATCTCTTCCAGGCCAATTTCAAGCAAAAAATCAGGCATCGCTCTTACTCTTTTCCAGCCGCCGACTGCTGCGTTGTATAAGCGCGCGCAACGCCCACGGCAAGCGCGCGGATGCGTGCGATGACGCCGACGCGCTCGGTGACGGAGATGGCTCCGCGCGCATCCAGAAGATTGAAGAGGTGCGAACACTTCAGGCAGAGGTCGAAGGCGCCGAGCAGCGGATAGCGGCGAATCTGGGTGGTGTCTTCGGAGTCAGCCAGCGTGCGTGCGCCGTCGATGAGCGACTGGCACTCGGCCTCATAGAGCCGCAGATGCTCCCAGAGTTTTCCCACGTCGGCGTATTCGAAGTTGTAGACGGAAAATTGAAGCTCGTCTTCGAGGCGAATGTCGCCGTAGCGAATGACCGCGCCGGTGGCCGGGTCGCGCATCCAGACGATATCGTAGATCGAATCCACGTCCTGAAGAAACGCCGCGATGCGCTCCAGCCCGTAGGTAATTTCCGCCGTCATCGGGTCGAGATCGATGCCGCCGCACTGCTGGAAATAGGTGAACTGCGTGATCTCCAGCCCGTCGAGCATGACCTGCCAGCCGATGCCCCATGCTCCGAGCGTGGGCGACTCCCAGTTGTCCTCTTCAAATTTGAGATCGTGTCGGCGCAGGTCGATGCCGATGGCCGAGAGCGACTGGAGATACATCTCCTGAATGTTGTCTGGCGGCGGCTTGAGGATGAGCTGGAACTGCGTGTGCTTGAAGAGCCGGTTCGGGTTTTCGCCGTAGCGACCATCGGCCGGTCGGCGCGAGGGCTGCGCATAGCCGACGCGATAGGGTCGCGGGCCGAGGACGCGCAGAAACGTCTCCGGAGCCATCGTTCCCGCGCCAACCTCCACGTCATAAGGCTGCTGCAGGACGCAGCCGCGCGAGGCCCAGAAGGTTTGCAGGCGAAAGAGCAGTTCCTGAAAGGTGAGCGGTTGCCGATCAGCGGGATCGGCGACAAGCGAATCCGAGTGGGATATGGAAGCGGGCATGAAAGGTTCTGTCACCACGTGTCGATTGAACTCATTCTAACGTAGTCGCGACGGGCCTCTGGACGCGCGTCGAGCCGCTCGTCGCCATGCGGCGCAACGCTTCGGCGGATCGCAGACGCCGCTCCAGATGCCGCTCCAGAGACTGAATGACGAATCGCCGAAGATCGGCGGCCGTCCGCGCACTCCATGGCTGCGCCGCAAGCTCGGCGATGGGGCAACGCAGAATGCGCTGCGCCAGATGAAGCGACTCAGCGACGAGCGCGCCGCTGGAAGGCTGTCGATGCTGCGCGCAATGGAGACCATCCGCGCCGGGATGAAACCAGCCGCCGACGTCAAGCAGCGACTCCCGACAAACGGCGCAATGGCTGAGTTCCGGCAGCCATCCCATCAGCCGTGTCATCCACAGCGAGAAATAGGTGATGGCGAGCCAGAGCCGCTCCTCGACCGAGTGATCGAGCACGGCGGCGAGCAGGCGAAACGCCACTTCCTCCGGATTTCGGTCTGGCAGCGACTCCTCGACGACCTCGGCAAAAAAACTGAGGGCGGTCATGCGCGCATAGCTGGTGGGCAGACGCAACGGCGATGCGACAAGATCGAAGTGGTCGATGCGCACCAGTTCGTGCCGTGGCCGCTCGACGAAGGTGGCGCGCACCTGGGTCATCATCTCCAGCGAACCGCCGAAGCGGCGACGGCTCTTCATCGCGGCCTTGGCCACGCCTTTGAGCTTGCCGTGGTCGCGCGTGAGAAAGCTGACGATCAGGTCAGCTTCGTTCACCGGCCAGGTGCGCAGAACGATGGCGTCACTGGTAAATGACATGGAGCGCTTTCCGATCCTCGCAGGAAGCGATTGCAAGGAAAAAGCGCGCAGTCATTGCTGACTGCGCGCTTTGTGGCCCCTGATTGGCAGAGCCATTGAAACGCGAGCGAAGTGAGAACTACCGACCGTAGTGCTCGGCGTTCTTCTGCGAAAAATGGGCCCACTTTTCCGGCAGATCATCGGCGGCAAAGATGGCCGAAACCGGGCAGGCGGGAACGCATGCGCCGCAGTCGATGCACTCAACCGGATCGATGAAAAGCTGATCGACTCCGCCGTGCGCGTCCTCGTCTTTTTTGGGGTGGATGCAATCGACGGGACAGGCGTCCACACAGGCGGTGTCCTTGGTGCCGATACAGGGTTCTGCAATGACGTATGCCATAAAGTTAGCTCTCCGTGGAGTTGTTCTGCCAGCCAAATGGTAGCACAACAGGCAGAGGGGTTAAAAACGCGCCTGAGGAGAGAAAATCTTTGCTTCGCTCAGGCTTCGCGGCTCTCGATTTGCGCGGCACGGTGGCGCGCGGCGTACGCGGCTGGCGATGCAATCGGATCAAGATCCCTGCCGGAAAACAGCCGTTCAAAGGTCTCCAGCAGCTCGGCATGGATGTGTCCGTTGCTGGCCAGCACCTCCCGGCTGTCGAGTCTGCGCGGCGCGCCGTCGAAGGTGGAAACACAACCTCCGGCCTCCTCGACCAGCAGATAACCAGCCGCCGTGTCCCAAGGGTTGAGATGAAACTCCCAGAAAGCCTCCAGCCGTGCGGAGGCAACGTAAGCGAGGTCGAGCGCCGCGGAACCGGCGCGACGCACACCGTGAGAGCGGAGGGTGAACTCATGATAGAAGTGGATGTTTGGATTGGAGTGACGCTTGCGGCTGGGAAAGCCGGTGGCAACCAGCGACTCCGCCAGATGTGGCGTGGCGGAGACGGCCATGCGCTGCCCGTTGCGCCACGCGCCTTTGCCCGCCTCGGCCACGAACAGCTCCTCGCGCATCGGGTCGTAGATGACGGCGGCGACGATGGGACCATCCTCGTTCGCAGGCATTTCCGGCGCTCGCTGTTCCGGAGATTGTTTTTCCAGACCCAGCGAGACGCAGAAATGAGGAAAGCCGTGAGCGAAGTTTGTCGTGCCATCCAGCGGATCGACGTACCAGCGAAACTCCGCGTCCAGGCGGTCGCGCGTTCCCTCTTCGCCAAAGACTCCGTGTGTCGGAAACCTGTCCATCAGCGCACGGCGCAGATAGGCTTCAACGGTACGATCGGCAATTGTGACCAGATCGACCTCGCCCTTGTATTCCGTGGCGACACCGGCCTCGAAAAACCGGCGAAGCTGGCTTCCCGCCTCCACTGCGATCTCCGCCACGTCGCGCACCCAGGTGAACTCTGTGGCAGAGCGATCAGGAAGCAGCGCGTTCAAGCTTCCTCCTGCGGATTGGCCGGATTGCGAATCAGTCGGCGATGGCCCGCCTCAGTGATGGAACGAATCTGGTGCTTATAAATGAAGAGATTGGGCAGATTCTCGCGCGTGAGACGGATCATGCCGTCGTCAAAATACTCGATCCAGCCAGTGACAGACTCGCCATCGCGCAGCAGCACGGTGATGGAAATGTGCCTCTCGCTCAACGAGCGAAGATAGAGCGCCTCTTGTCCGGTTTCGCCCGGCGGAGGCATGCGGGAGGCACGCATTTGTCGAAAAGGACTCATAGGGCAGACACAAGCTGTGAAGCAGAAGGCGGAACTATGGTTGTATCGTCGCCGCGCAGGAGACAGCAAACACATTGCGCCGGATGCACGGTGACCGACCCGCCAGAATCAGCCTACGGAGCAGTTTGGGAACTCTTGTCAGCATAATACCCCGCGCGATAACGAAGCTGATAGCCCTCGCCGCTGGCGCGTGGAATTGTGACCTGGATGCGATGAAAGACATCCGCGTCACGCTGAAAATCGGGATAGTAGCCGATCAGATATTGCGTGCGCAGGTCGTCTGCGATCTTCTGGAACGAGGCTTTCGCGCCGGTGGCATCGATGTAGAAATAGCGCCCGCCGGTCTGCCCGGAGAGCGTGATCAGCGCGTGCTCGCCGCCGATGTCGCGCCCGGCGCTTGCCTCGATCGGCACATCGATCAGCGAGTAAATCATCACGTCGGCCCGCAGAGCCGCTTCCAGCGCCTGGCGGTAGGTGACGGTATCGACGGTGTTGCCACCGTCAGAAACCAGCACGAGGACTTTGCGGCCTTCGCGCTGCTCCAGGCTGCGGGATGACTTCTGGATCGCCTCGTAGAGCGCTGTCGCCGCGCCGCTGTGCAGCGAGTTCAGGCCGTGCTGAATGGTCCTGATCTGATTGGTGAACGGAACGAGCTGATGCACGTTCGTGGCAAACTCAATCACGCTGACGCTGTCCTGCGGACGCAGGATGCTGCGGATAAAATCCCGCGCCGCACTGCGCTCCGCATCCATGTCCTTGCGCACGCTGCCGCTGGTATCGAGCGCCAGCACCAGATTGAGCGGCACGTTCGATTGCCGTTCAAACAGCGCTATCTTCTGCTGGATTCCGTTGTCGAAGACGGCGAAATCCTTCGCGTCCAGTCCGCCGATCGGCGCGCCACTGGCATCGGTCACGCTGGTCAGCACGTCCACGAGACGAACATCGACGCGCAGCGTAGCGACCGGAGCCGACGAATCGGCCGAAGCCTGCGGTGCTGTTCCCTGCGCATCAGCCAGCTTCGCCGTTGCGAAACAGATGGCCAGCGCGATCAACGCGGTCTGTGCGGACAACGCGCAAAGCGGCAGCCGCGACGTTTGCCGCGTCGCTTTCAAGAGCACGTCTCCGGCGGCGGAGCATTCGTCACCTCATTCGTCAGCGCAATCTCGTCGGGAAACGGCTCGCCGTCGGCCCATACCGCGCCATCCTCGAAGGTCTCTTTCTTCCAGATCGGCACCGTGCGCTTGAGCGTGTCGATGAGCCAGCGGCAGGCATCGAGCGCCGCAGCGCGATGAGCCGAGGCGACGACGATGAGCACCGATGTCTGGCCGATTTCCAGCCTGCCCAGCCGGTGGATGATGGTGACCGCGCGGACGGCGAAGCGCTCGCGCGCGGCGTCGGCCAGCGCGCGCAACTGCGTCGCGGCCATCTCTTCATAAGCCTCGTAATCGAGGAAGAGCGTGCGGCGCGTGCGCGTGTGGTCGCGAACGATTCCGTCGAAGGCGGCGACCGCGCCATCGCACGGCCTGCGAATTGACTCCATCCAGCGCGCGGTCGGAATCGGCTCCCGCGTGAGAAACGTGACCACGGCGTCTTCCGCGGCGGGTGAACCACCGGAGACGGGCGGCAACAGGCCCACGACATCGCCATCCTTGAGACGATGATCGCCACGCGCGAACTGCGCATTGACGCTGACGGCGATGCCGCGCAGAAAATTGACTTTGCCCGGCTCCAGTCCGCCGCGCAGGCGAAGCAGAAGATCGTCCACCGTCGCGTCCCCGGCCAGTTCGACAGACGAAGCGGGGAACAGGTCTTTCAGAATGCCGAAGGTAAGAATTTCGACGCGCATGGCTGCTGACAGCATACAAAGAAGACGCACTCTTTGCGAAGGAAAGTGCCCGATTCGATCCGAGCAATGAGGTTACGGATTGGACTGCTGATTCAGACGCGCGAGATCCTCCGGCGTGTCCACATCAAGCGCCGCCGCGGCGCAGGCAACGGTGACAAGCTGCGGCTCCTGTCGCAGCAGATGGCGCGCGCCCCGGTCGCCCCGAAGCGCGAGCAGATCGGTGAATCGGCTGCGCGGAAAGACGGCTGGAATGCCGAGCGTATCGCCGTATAGCGAGGCTGCAATCTCCCGCTCGCCACGCTCGGCAAAGGCTGCGAGCAGAAGGCGCAGATGCTCGACCGTGAGGAACGGCTGATCGCAGGCCATCAGCAGCGCGCCGCTGGCGGAGCCATCCTGCCGCAGCCGCGCGGCTCCGGCACGGATCGACGAAGCGATTCCCTGCTCCCACTGCTCGTTCACCAGTAACGTGACCTCACTGTGGGCAGCAATCTCCCCATCCATCTCGGCGCGAATCCGCTCGGCCTGCGCGCCGAGCACGACGAAAACCCGCTCGCAGCCTGCCAGCAGAGCCAGTCGCACGCTTCGCTCCAGCAGGGTTTCACCGCCGAGGCGCACGAGCTGCTTCGGCTGGCCCAGCCTGCGACTGGCGCCGGCGGCGAGAAGGATGCAGGAGACGGGCATGAGCAGGATTATAGGTCGCACTGAATCCAATCCCATCAAAATCCGCCGACTCGCGACCGGAACGGCGGCTTCTATACTAAGCAGTGCGTCTCTCGCAGACGACCAGAGGAGACAAAATGTCGAACGAAGCGAAATGTCCGTTTTCCGGTGCCATGCTGCAACACACGAAGGCTGGCGGCAAGGGTAACCGCGACTGGTGGCCCGATCAGCTCAATCTCTCGATACTGCATCAGCACTCGGCTCTCTCCAATCCGCTCGGCGAGGATTTCGATTACGCGAAGGAGTTCCAGAGCCTCGACCTCGACGCCGTGATTGCTGACCTGCGCGCACTGATGACCGACTCGCAGTCGTGGTGGCCGGCTGACTACGGCCACTACGGACCGCTCTTCATTCGCATGGCCTGGCATGCGGCGGGAACCTATCGCATCCACGACGGGCGCGGCGGAGCCGGACGCGGCGCGCAGCGATTTGCTCCGCTGAATAGCTGGCCGGACAACGTGAGCCTGGACAAGGCGCGTCGCCTGCTTTGGCCCATCAAGCAGAAATATGGCCGCAAGATTTCCTGGGGCGACCTGATGATCCTCACGGGCAACGTCGCGCTGGAATCGATGGGATTCAAGACCTTCGGCTTCGGCGGCGGCCGCGTGGACATCTGGGAGCCGGAGCAGGACGTGGACTGGGGTCCGGAGACGACCTGGCTGGGTGATGAACGCTACAGCGGCGACCGCGACCTGGCCAATCCGCTGGCAGCCGTGCAGATGGGCCTGATCTACGTGAACCCGGAGGGGCCAAACGGCAACCCTGACCCGCTGGCCTCGGCGCGCGACATTCGCGAGACCTTTGCCCGCATGGCCATGAACGACGAGGAGACCGTTGCGCTGATTGCCGGCGGCCACACCTTCGGCAAGACGCACGGAGCCGCACCGGCCAGCCACGTTGGCCCGGAGCCGGAGGCCGCGCCCGTCGAACAGATGGGCCTCGGCTGGAAGAACAGCTTCGGCACCGGCGTGGGTGGCGATGCCATCACCAGCGGCCTGGAAGGCGCGTGGACGCCGAACCCGATTCAGTGGGACAACGGCTACTTCGAGACCCTGCTGGGCTACGAGTGGGAGCTGACGAAGAGTCCGGCGGGCGCGCACCAGTGGAAGCCGAAGGGCAACGCTGCGGCGGATGCTGTGCCCGACGCACACGACCCAAAGAAGCGCCATGCGCCGGTGATGCTGACCTCAGATATCGCGCTGCGCGTGGACCCGGCCTACGAGAAAATATCGCGCCACTTCCTCGCGCATCCCGATGCGCTGGCCGATGCCTTCGCCCGCGCGTGGTATAAGCTGACCCACCGCGACATGGGTCCGATCTCGCGCTACCTCGGCCCGCTCGTGCCCAAGGAAGTGCTCATCTGGCAGGATCCGGTCCCGGCGGTCGATCACGCGCTGGTCAGCGAGCAGGACGTGGCCGCGCTCAAGGCCGAAGTGCTTGCCTCCGGGCTTTCCGTCGGCCAGCTTGTGACCACGGCGTGGGCTTCGGCATCCACCTTCCGTGGCAGCGACAAGCGCGGCGGAGCCAACGGGGCGCGCATTCGGCTCGCTCCGCAGAAGGACTGGGTTGTGAACCAGCCTGCGGAACTGGCTGCCGTGCTGGCGAAGCTGGAAGCCATCCAGCGGAAATTCAACGCGGCGCAGAGTGGCGGCAAGCAGATTTCCCTCGCCGACCTGATCGTGCTCGCCGGTGGAGCAGCCATTGAAGCGGCGGCGAAGAAGGCCGGCCACACGGTTCACGTTTCGTTCTCGCCGGGCCGCACCGACGCAACCCAGGCTCAGACCGACGTGCATTCCTTCGCCGTGCTCGAACCCGCCGCCGACGGCTTCCGCAACTACGTCTGCAAGGGGCTGGAGACGCGACAAGCCGATCTGCTCATCGACAAGGCGCAGTTGCTGACGCTCACCGCGCCGGAGATGACCGCGCTGGTTGGTGGCCTGCGCGTGCTGGGTGCCAACTTTGACCATGCAGCGCACGGCGTCTTCACCCATCGTCCCGGCGAGTTGACCAACGATTTCTTCGTCAACCTGCTGGACATGGGCACGGAGTGGAAGCGTTCATCGGCTGAGGGTGTGCTGTCGGGCCACGACCGCGCCACCGGCAAGCAGCTCTGGACGGCCACCGTGGTCGATCTGGTCTTCGGCTCCAATGCGCAACTGCGGGCCTTGGCCGAGTTCTACGCATCGGCGGACGGCGCAAGCGCCTTTGTCCGCGACTTTGCCTCCGCCTGGGGCAAGGTCATGAACCTGGATCGCTTCGACCTGAAATAAACCAACCAAGGCTGCCAATTGCGGGCAAACCGAGCAGACAACCCAAGGCCCGCCTGGAACGGAGTTTTCAAATCTGTTTCGGGCGGACCTTGGGCTTTCAGAGCAAGTCCTGATCTCCGGAAGATAGGCTGCCGTGCCGGATTACGGCAAGTTATCCGGAGATTGCAGGGATTTCAGGGAATTTCCTGGTGGGCGATGCAGGATTCGAACCTGCGACTTCCACCGTGTGAAGGTGGCACTCTACCGCTGAGTTAATCGCCCGATTGGCTTCGGCGCGCCCGATCAGCGCGCATTGCCGCGGGATGGGCTGAAGGCACCAGCATCGTCAGAGTATCATCCAGCGGAGTCGGACGACAACCGCGCGGAGGACACATCCGGCTGGGGCAGGCACCGTCAAAGCCGTGCTGTTTCCGGCTCCTGATTCGCAACCGGGTGAAAAGAAAGATTGCCGCGCCCGCGCCGCAACTTTTACCCTGAAGGTGTGTCCACAAGGACATGGCGACCCTGGTGATGGGCAATCCGGGCCTGGGCATGAAAGATACCATCGAGCCGGAATCACAATTCGCAGGAGCCAGAGCTGGCGCAACGGCGCGCAACCACGCGCACGGAGAAACGCGCGACGACTCGGAGATCATGCTGGCCGTGGCGGTCGGCGACGAGGCTGGATTCAACTACCTGGTTCAGAAGTATCACCGGCAGATCGTCCACTTTCTCTATCGCATGGTTCACTCCGAAGCCGTCGCCGAGGAGTTGGCTCAGGAGACGTTTCTGCGTGTCTATCGCTCGCGCACGAGTTATCGCGCCGAGGCGAAGTTCAGCACATGGCTCTATCGGATTGCCACGAATCTGGCCGCCAACCATGCGCGCGATTCCAAGGCCGAGCGGGAGTCGCCCCGCGTGGAGCTGGACGCACCGGACGCGGAGACAGGAACGACGCCGGATGTGGCAGACGCGACTCCGGACGTTGAGCGGCAGTTGCTGCGCGCCGAGCGCATGGCGGCCATACGGCGCGAGGTTGACCGACTGCCGGAGCGGCAGCGCATGGCCGTGCTGATGCACAAGTATCAGGAGCTGGATTACCGGCAGATCGGGGAGGTTTTGCAGTTGAGCGAATCGGCCACCAAGTCCTTACTCTTTCGCGCCTATCGAACGCTGCGCGAGAGCCTAGAGCAGTACCTTTAGCAAACACAGCCGGGGCACATCGGCGAACCGCAGGGGGTGAATCATGATGAGTTGCAGGGAGTTTCAAAACGAGATGATGGAGCAGTTCGTGGGCGCGCGCGCCGGGCGGGATGCGTCCGCGTGGGATGCTCACGCGGATGGCTGCGCGGCATGCGGCCGGGAGGCGGATGAGATGCGTCGGCTGATGCAGGCTCTGGAGACCTGGAAGGCTCCGGAACCCAACCCGTATTTCATGACGCGCATGACGGCGCTCCTGGACGAGGAGCGCCGCGCGCCGCAAAGGGGATGGCTTGCCCGCCTGCGGTGGCATTTGCAGGCGCGGCTGATCTATGGACAGCGATGGAGTTTCCAGCCGGTGATGGTGGCCGCGCTCTCTGTGATGGTCGTTGTCGGTGGCGGAGCGTATCTTGGCTTCGTGCTGCCAGCGCCTCAGCCCGCGCCAGCTGTCATCACGGCGAGTCCCGCAGTCGTGCAGGATCTCGTCAACATGGACAATAACGCGCCAGCGCTGGACACGCTGGAGAATCTGTCGAGCACCACGGATTAAAGAGATAGTGAATCAGAACCTGGAGGGCACTGCCGCTGTGGAGGCGAGGTCCACATTGACGGGATAATCGCATGAGCCGTCGTAATCCAACTTATTTTGCGCCCTCGGCAGTGTTGGCTGTCTGCCTGGGTCTGTTGCTGGCTTCGCCGGAGCTGCACGGCAGGCCGCAACATGGCGCTTCGTCCTCACACGGTGGCGCAGCGATGAATTCGCGCGTGGCACCGGGCGACCGGCACCCCATACCCGGACCCGCCGGTCATCTCCCCGACTGGCTCGCGCAGCACCAGAATCTTCCGGTCCAGCAGCAGGAGATGCTTCTGCGGCAGGACGCATCCTTTCGCCAACTTTCCTCACCGGCGCAGCAACGGCTGCTCCAGCAGTTGGAGCGCATCCACGCGATGCCTCCGGACCAGCGCGAGCGTTATCTGGCGCGCAACGAGGCCATTGAAAAGCTGAACCCTGCGCAGCGAACCGCCTTTAACCAGTCTGTTCGCGATCTGAGCGCGCTTCCGGCCGACCGCCTGGCCCGCGTCAGCGAGGCCTTTCGCACGCTGCGCCAGCTTCCACCGGACCAGCGCGGCCCGCAGTTGAATGCGCCGCTTTACACCTCATCACTGTCTTCGCAGGAGCGCGATATCCTCGGCAATCTGCTCGCCGTTGAGCCATACGAGCCGCCCACGCCGACAGCCGTCCATGCGGTGAGCGGCTCACCGACTGCGCAGCCGTCAGCTCCGAAGTAGGTTGCGCAGGACGAAGAACGCATTGGCGGGGCGCTCGGCCAGCCGCCGCATGAAGTAGGGATACCACTCGTGGCCGAACGGCAGGTAGATGCGCATCCTGTAGCCCTCGTCCACCAGCCTGCGTTGCAGGTCGCGCCGCACGCCGTAGAGCATCTGGAACTCGAAATGCTCCGGCGCAATCCCGTTGTGTCTGGCATAGTCGCGCACCGCGCGGATCATGGCCTCATCATGCGTGGCGATGCCGTGATAGACCGGGCTGGACAGCAGTCGCCCGGCGAGCAGAATGTAATTCGTATCCACATCGGCCTTGCGCGGAAATGCAATCGAAGCCGGCTCCTGGTAGGCGCCCTTGCAGAGGCGGATGCGAATGCCGTCGGCGAGCAGTTGGGCGATGTCGCGCTCGGAGCGATACAAATATGCCTGAATGACCACGCCGATATGACCGGCGGAGTCGGGCCTGGCGTTCATGCGGCGCACCAGGTCGATTGTCGCCTGGGTCAGCGACGAGCCTTCCATGTCGATACGCAGAAAATTGCCCGTAGCGCGGCAGTGCTCGGTCAGTCCCCCGACGATCCGCTCGGCCAGCTCCGGGGAAAACTCCATCCCCATCTGCGACAGCTTCACGCTGATATTCGCGTCCAGCCTGCGGAGCGCGATCTGGTTCAGCAGGTCGTGATAAATCTCCGCCGCCCGCTGCGCATCGGCCTCGCTGTTGACGCTTTCGCCAAGTGAGTCGAGCGTGACGCTCATGCCCTGGGCATTCAGCCGCTCGGCCACGCGGAGGGCGTCCTCAATCTCCATCCCGGCCACAAAACGCGCGCTCATCCTGCGCCCCAGCCGCGAACGCTCGCCAAAACGGCGCATCCATCGGTTCGTGGACATGGAGATGAATACACTTCGCATGATCGGCATAAGAACCCTGAAACCTCCGGAATCGTGGCTGAAAACCGAGAACCATCCTAGAGTGTGGCATACGCGCCCGCCACACTGCCACCGTCGCGCCGCAGTTTGCCCGGCGCACAAGTGACGCAAATCACAGATTTTTGTGCTGGTTGCACGATAGAACCTGAAGTTGGAGGCGGATTGATCTCATGAACAGGCATTCGCGTCGCAGCCTTTGCAATGCAGACCGAAATGGTCGTATACTCAAGACGGACCAATCTGGTCGTATTTCTGCTTTCCAGTCCCGGCAGTTTCGGAAAGCACGGCAGAGAGTGAAGCGCTTGAGCATGCTGAGCGAACTGGAAGTGGGAACGACAGCCGTCATTGAATCCGTCGATCTGCCACCGGGCGTCCACAATCACCTGATGTACATGGGATTCCTGCCGAATGCGCGGGTCCGGGTGCTGCACCGCGCGCCCGCAGGCGACCCGACGGTCTACGCCGTGGACGGGCTGGAGATTGCGCTGCGGCGAGAGACCGCGCAGGGCATACAGGTGCGGACGACGCAGACTGCCGCACCGGCCCGGCAGGCTCGACGGCCTCACGCCAGAAAGCCGCTTGCCAAGGATATGCGATGAGCACCTGCTGCACACCGGCACCCTACACTCCGCCTAACGGCCCTGCCGGAGTAGACGGCAAACACTCCGCGCTGAGAACCATCGCGCTCGTCGGCCCACCAAACTCTGGCAAATCGACGCTTTTCAATCGGCTGACGGGTCTGCGCCAGAAAGTGGCGAACTATCCCGGCGTGACCGTGGAGCAGCGCATGGGAGCGATGGCGGGCATCGGACGCGGTGACCTGACGCTGATCGACCTGCCGGGCATCTACTCGCTCGATCCGTTTTCCGAGGATGCGCGCGTCTCCGTGGACGTGCTGGAAGGGCGCATGCCCGGCACACCGAAGCCGGACGCGATTCTGCTGGTGCTCGATTCGCTTCACCTGACGCGCCAGCTCATGCTGGCCGCTCCGGTGCTTGCGCTGGGCCTGCCCACGATGGTTCTGCTGAACATGAGCGACGTGATGGACACGCGCGGCGGAGAGATTGATCCTCTGCGCCTGGCGCAGGAACTGGGCGCTCCGGTGGCCCGCATCAGCGCGTCGCGCGGCACGGGCCTGGAGGCGATCCAGCTTTTTCTCAATCGGCATCGTGGCGAGGAGCAGAACAATCCCGCGACCACCGTGCTGCCCGTCGTGGGCAATCCGGTGAGCGCGCACAAGTGGGCCGCGCAGGTGAGCGCGCGGACGGGCTATCGCGCGCCGCTGTCAGAGGCGGCCACGCGCCGGCTCGACGGCTTCCTGTTGCACCGCGTGTGGGGTCCGCTGTTTTTTCTGGTCGTCGTCTTCAGCGTCTTTGAGGTTGTCTTCACCATCGGCCAGCCGCTCAGCGACGGCCTTGGCGATTTGCTGGCCCGCGCGGGCACGTATGTCACCAGCTATCTGCCCGACGGATGGCTGCGCTCGCTGGTGCTGGATGGCGCGTGG
The DNA here is from genome assembly GCA_021846275.1 of Acidobacteriota bacterium. Lineage (GTDB taxonomy): Bacteria > Acidobacteriota > Terriglobia > Terriglobales > Acidobacteriaceae > Acidicapsa. Next base: position 50,625 of record JAJZBZ010000008.1, on the reverse strand, counting down.
AAGGGCGTCAGTTCCGTGCTGGTTTTCCTGCCACAGATTCTTCTGCTGTTTCTCTTTATCGGCATTCTGGAGGACTCAGGCTATCTGGCGCGCGCGGCGCTGATCGCCGACCGCGTGATGCGTTCGATTGGCCTGAATGGCAAGGCCTTCATCCCGCTGCTCTCGGCCTACGCCTGCGCCGTGCCTGCGATCATGGCCACGCGCACGATTGAGAACAAGCGAGACCGTCTGGCGACGATCCTGGTCACGCCGTTCATGACCTGCTCGGCGCGTCTGCCGGTGTATATGCTGTTTATCGCGGCCTTCATTCCGCCGATTGCGTTTCTTCACGGGCTTGTCGGCCTTCAGACGCTGGTCATGCTTGGCCTCTATCTGCTCGGTTTTGTCGCGGCCCTGTTCACCGCGCGCCTGCTGAAAAGCTCGATCCTCAAGTCCAGCCAGACGCCGTTCATTCTGGAACTGCCGCAGTACCGGATGCCCACGCTGCGCTCGCTCGGCATTCGCCTGTGGGATCGCGCCTCGGTCTTTCTGCGACAGGCTGGGAGCATCATCCTCGCCGTGACGCTGGCGCTGTGGGTGCTGGCCAACTTCCCCCGCCAGCACGGCATGGCCCCGCAGTTGACTGACAGCATCATCGGTCGCCTGGGCCACTGGATGGAGCCGGTGATTGCGCCGCTCGGCTTCAACTGGAAGATCGGCATCGGCCTGATCTCCAGCGTGCTGGCGCGCGAGGTGATGGTGGGCACGATGGGCACGCTCTATGGCGCGGACCCGCAGACGCAGTCGCTGAGCCTTCAGGCCGCGCTCCACCACGACCTTGCGCCTGGCGGGGCCATCGCGCTGATGGTCTTCTTTGCTTTTGCGATGCAATGCACATCGACGATGGCCGTTGTGCGCCGCGAAACCAACAGTTGGCGCTGGCCCGCCATCCAGTTCACGTACATGCTGATTCTGGCCTACGGCGCGGCGTTTGTGGCCAACTGGGCCGTGCATTTTCTCTGAGTCGGCGACGTTCCGGATTCGGTTCTGATTGATCTTTCCGCACGCGTAGCGCAGGAAAAGATCACGCGCTCGATATACTGAAAATATCGTTCCGGCGAGGGTGACGCGCGCTCCGTTCCCCAGTCCATAAACTGACGGCAGAAATATCGGGAAACTGACTGCAAAAGAAGCCGTTGCGCATGGTTCGCATGCAGGTTCGCATGCAACTTCCATGCCCGCAGAACAAAGGAGACGGGTTGGCAGCCTTCGCTACCGTGTGGAATGACGCAAAGCCCCGATTGACGGGTGTCCGCGCGGTTCTGCCCCATCCAGGCGATCTCCTGTCGCGCCTTGTCTGCCTGCTGCCTTTGCTTGTGGCTGCATCCATTCCAGCGTGCGCGTGCAGTGGTGCCAGCACCGCCGTGCCCGGAGTTTCCAGCACAGGCTCGGCGGGCACGGCGAAATCCCCGACGCCGCAGGTGAACAGCGGCATCACGACCTCCGCTCACACGCCGGAGCTGCCCCATATCCTCGTTCCCGTCCTGCCCGGTGATCCGAAGCTGGCGGATTTTCTGACGCCCACGCCATCCTCGCGCGCCGCGCGCGCCATGCTGCGCATCCGCAACTTCGTCCAGCGCTACCCGGCGGATGGTCCGCCGCCCACCGAACCAACCATCGCCTACGTCGGCTACACGCACGAAAATCTATTCGTGGCCTTCGTCTGCAAGGATGCCACGCCCTCGGCGATTCGCGGACACATGCTGGAGCGCGACAACCTGAGTGACGACGACTATGTGCAGGTGATGATTGACACCTTCGCCGACCAGCGTCGCTCGTTCCTCTTTCGCATCAATCCGCTGGGCATTCAGGCCGACGCGCTTTACACCGAACTGACGGGCACGGATTTCTCCTTCGACACCGTCTGGGACAGCTGGGGGCGCAAGACGCCCGACGGCTGGGTCGCGCTGATGCGTATTCCCTTTGCCAGCCTTTACTTTGACAAGGCGGCCAACGGAGCGCAGCGCACCTGGGGGCTGCTGTTCTCGCGCTTCATCTCGCGCAAGAACGAAAGCGACAACTGGCCCGCAGTCCGCCACAACATCGCTGGGCAACTTACACAGGAGTCCATCGCAGAGGGCTTTGAAAACATCGAGAGCGGCAAGAACTGGCAGTTCATTCCCTATGCTCTGGCCCACAGCCAGCGTGAACTGAACACCGTGGACCCGACCAACCCCTACTTCAGCAACCTGAATCTTCAGGGCTACACCGGCCTCGACACCAAGTTCATCCTGCACAATAGCCTGGTTCTGGACATGACCTTCAACCCCGACTTCAGCCAGATCGGCATCAACAATCCCGCGCCGCCCAACCAGCGGTTTCCGTTCTACTATCCTGAACTGCGTCCGTTCTTCATCGAAAACGCCAGCTACTTCCAGACGCCGTTCAATCTCTACTACACGCCGAACATCGTGATGCCGCAGTTTGGCCAGCGGCTCACGGGCAAGGTGGGTCCGTGGGCCGTCGGCCTGCTGGACGTGGATGATCGCAATCCCGGCCTGCAGGTGCCGCCGACCAGTCCCGATTTCGGCACCCGCTCGCACTACTACATCGGTCGCGTCAACCGCGACATTGGCACACAGTCCAACGCCGGGGCCATCTACGCCGATTACGAGTACCTGAACTCCTTCAACCGAAATGGCGGCGTGGACTATCGCGCGCGCATCGGCAAGCGCTGGACCTCGGTCGGGCAGGCGATCACGTCGGAGACCATGAACCCTGATAACACATGGCAGAGCGGCCAGGCCTACTACGACGCGCTCTACTACTCCGACCTTCACCGCAATTTCAGTTGGAAATATCGCGATGTGGCCGCCGGATACCTGACCAACACGGGCTTTTTCACACGGCCCGATGTGCGCCAGCCCTACGGTTCGGCTTCGTATACATTCCGTCCGCGCCACGGCATCCTGCTCTCGCACACGCTGGGCACCTACTCCGAGCGCATCTGGTCCCACACCGGGCTGCCGCTCGATTTCTACTTCAATCCCTACTACTCCCTCAATTTCCAGAAGAAGACTTCCGTCTATTTCTTCGCCGATCTCGGCCAGGATCGTCTGCGTCCGAGCGACTATTCCGCACTTCCGGCCAATGTCGAGTACCAGACACGCATCTACGGCGGCAGCGCGAGCACATCGCCCAACCCAGCGCTTTATCTGCGCTATCGCCTCTACGCAGGACACGAAGTGAACTACGCGCCGATCAACGGACTGGGGCCAAACCCGATGAACGCCCTGTCGCAGCGCGCCAACTACGAGTTCAAGCCCACGGACGGGCTGGACATCTCGGGCTTTTATGAGTTCGATCACTACACCCATCCGTCGAACAGCGATCTTGTCTATGACAGTCATCAGGCCGTAACACGCTGGAATCTGCAGATGACGAAAGCATGGTCGGTCAACTTCATCGGCGAGTATGTCGAGGAGCAGCCCAACGTCACCTACACCAATACCACCTACACCAAGGATGCCTTCGGCGACCTGCTGCTCACCTACCTGCCGCATCCCGGCACAGCGTTTTATCTTGGATACACGACGGACTACATCAACCTGAGCGGCGACCTCTGCACGCGCCTCGCCGACGGCTACTGCAACATGAATGATCCTGTGCTGCCCACCATCACCACACCGAGCCTCAACGATCAGCGCATCGTCTACATCAAGGTCAGCCATCTCTTCCGCTTCTGATTTCGCGCGCCGGACTCCACACGCAACGCAGGCTGTGAGAAACTGGAAAAGACAGGTTTCCCTGCTGCGTTCCTCAGCGAATGCAGCTCCAGATTCACAACGGACCCGGACCCAGATCAGACGCTGCCCATCGGCAGTTGAGCAGGTGCGCGCGACAGCTTCGTGCCGGATGCTGTGCCCGGCGCGAAACGACGACGCGGCCCGCAAAAATCGCAGTAACGCGAAAGACAAAGGAACAATGATCAGTGTCAGCAATGTAACCATGCGGTACGGCTCGAAGCTCCTCTTCGAGGATGTCAGCGTGACCTTCACGCCCGGCCGCCGCTACGGATTGACCGGCCCCAACGGTGCGGGCAAATCCACTTTCATGAAGATTCTCACCGGCGAACTGGAGCCGCAGAAAGGCAGCGTCGTCCGTCCGCGCAAGCTGGGCATCCTGCGCCAGGATCAGTTCGCCTTCGACGCCTATCGCGTCATCGACACCGTCATCATGGGAAACGCCGGACTGTGGAGCGCTCTGGAGGAGCGTGACCGCATCTACGAAAAGTCCGAGTTGACCGATGAGGACGGCATGCGTCTCGGAGAGCTGGAAGGAATCGTCGGCGACGAAGACGGCTACACCGCCGAAAGTGATGCCGCTGTGCTGCTTCAGGGTCTCGATATTCCCGACGAGTTGCATGAGCGCAGGATGAGCGAGCTGCAGGGCGGCCAGAAGGTTCGTGTGCTGCTGGCGCAGGCGCTTTTTGGCAAGCCGGAGGCGCTGCTGCTCGACGAGCCGACCAACCATCTCGATCTGGAGTCGATTCACTGGCTGCGCGAGTTTCTGCTCAGCTTTCAGGGAACGCTGATCACGATCTCCCATGATCGCCACTTCCTGAACGCCGTCACCACGCACACCGCCGATATCGACTACCAGACCATCATCCTCTATACGGGCGGATACGATGACATGGTCGTCGCTAAAACGCAGATTCGTTCACGTCTGGAAGCGGAAAACGCGCAGCGCGAGAAAAAGATTGCACAGCTCAACGAGTTCATCTCACGCTTTGCCGCCGGCACGCGCTCGACGCAGGTGACGAGCCGCAAAAAAGAGGTTGAGCGGCTGCAAACAGCGGAACTGGCGCGCTCCAACATCCAGCGCCCGTTCATCAAGTTCGACCAGCTTCGGCCCAGCGGAAAGCATGTGCTCGAATTCGACTCGGTATCGAAGTCTTATGGCGATCAGAGTGTGATCTCCGGCTTTTCCGCAGCCGTCATGCGCGGAGAGAAAATCTGCCTGATGGGTCGCAACGGCGTGGGCAAAACGACGCTGCTCAAGTGCCTGCTCAGCGGCGTTCCTGAAGTGGCCGACAAGGAATTCTCGCTCAACAGCGGCAGTGTCAAGTGGGGGCATGAAGCCCAGATTGGCTACTTTCCGCAGGACGTGAGCGGCGTCATCGAGCACGGCATGACTGTATCCGACTGGCTTCATCAGTGGGATCCGAAGGTTACGCGCGAAGAGATTCGCGGCCTGCTCGGACAGATGCTTTTCAGCGGTGAAGAAGGACTGAAGCCGACGAAGGCGCTCTCCGGCGGCGAAGCCGCGCGGCTGCTCTTCTGCCGACTCATGCTACTGAAGCCCAATATTCTGTTTCTGGACGAGCCGACCAACCATCTGGATCTGGAATCGATCAATGCATTGAACATTGCGCTGCAACGCTACGAGGGAACTGTCTTCCTCGTCACGCACGATCAGGATCTGATTGAGGAGGTCGGCACGCGCCTGTGGAACTTCGAGCACGGAGCCATTGAAGACCACAAAGGCCCGTATGAAGAGTGGGCCACGAAGAACTGACCGCGCATGGTGAAGATAAAGCCGAAAAATCAACGCCTGAGATCAGGAAAGCCATCGCAGCGCGCGATGGCTTTCCTGTTGCGGAGTTCGCCTCCACTCACCGCATCACATGATGCTGCAACATATCCTCGTACTGGTCGTAGGCCTTCACGGCCTTGAGCTGGTCGATCACCTGCTGCGCGGAGTAGTGCGGCAGATCGTTCCCAGCGTCGGCAAAGGCCAGCGCCGTGACGCCCACCGTCGCAGCGCCCAGGTTCAGGTCGCGCTGGTTGACCTTGTCAAACGTGTCGCTGGGCTTGTGGTGAATCAGAAAATATTTGTCCACCGGCGTCCACAGCACAAAAGCCGGGACACCCTTCACCAGGAACGCCGACTCATCCGTCTCAAAGGTAAAACGCCCATCGTCGTCCACGCCACCGGCACCGAGCGAGTCGAGCAGCGGTTTCACGGTCTTCAACGCGCCAGCCTCATCCGCCCGTCCGAAGTCATACCAGCCCTTCGGAGCCTCCGCGCCGGTATCCGTGACAAAGACTCCCGCGCAGTGGCCCAGTTCGCCCGCGTGCTGCTCGGCATAGCGAATCGAGCCAATCGTGCCTTCTTCTTCGCCGCCAAAGAGCACAAAGCGCATTGTGCGCTTGGGCTTGACTCCGGCAGCCATCATCGCCTGCGCCACGGCCACCACCGTTGCCGCGCCTGTTCCGTTGTCCAGCGCACCCGTGCCGGGATGCCACGAATCCAGATGTCCGCCAATCAGCACGTAATCGCCGCTGGCATCCGTGCCCGGAATCTCCGCAACGACATTGTTCACGGTCACATTTTTGCGGATGCGATTCTGAAAGCTGAACTCAACCTCCACCGGCCCGCGATCCAGCAACCGCTTCAGCAGCAGCGTATCCTCCAGTCCCAGGTTACCCGTCGGCAGATTTGCCAGCGAGCCGTCAAAGGCCGTCACGCCCACGAAGCTCGGCGCGTTGTTCGTCGTGCCAATGCCCAGAATCAGCCCTGCCGCGCCCCGCCTGCCGATCTCCGTCAGGGCGTCAAAGAGCTTGCCAAATCCGCCTGCAATTCCTTTGTCAATCGAATCGCCATCCACCAGCACAATGGCCCCCTTGATCTGCGCCGCATGAGTCTTCACGCCGTCCACGGTCAGGTCCGCCAGATAGTACACATTGCCGCGAACCCCGCCCGGCGGCGTCGAAGGACTCCATCCCTCACTCTCCAGATGCAGCCGCTGCTCATGCGGCAGGATCATCCTCGCCGTGGCCAGCGTCTCCGGCTCCCATGTGGCCGGAATCGTCCAGCCTTCTTTGTGGACATTGCGTAATCCGAGCCGCGTGAACTCGGCCACAGCCCAGTCCGTCGCCTTCACGTAATTCGCCGAGCCAGTCAGCCGCGGCCCGATGTCATCGGCCAGTTCGCGGTCATACTCATAAGCCTTGCCCGCCATCATCATTTGCCCGCCCAGTTGGACCAGCGCCTTCTGCGCGGCGGCATCAAGCTGAAGAGTGACTTTTTGCGCGGAGTCATTCGACGCGCCGAACTGGGCAAAAACGCACGGTGCAGCAGCCAGAGCAACACACAGCAGAGCAGAAACCATGGATTTACGCATGCGACTACCTTACGGTCAGCCTCAGCCCACGGTCAACAGAAATTCGCAAACAGCGCGGCCCCTGGCTCAGCCGTCAGACGCGCCAGTAGTCCGGCCGCCACTCGCGGATGCGCTGCTTGATCTGCGCCCGATTCAGCTTCTGCTCCAGCGCCTCCCGGACGCGCTCGGCAACCTCGCCGTCGGAGGCAAATCGCAGCCCGATCAACTGGTCCTCGCTTAGCTCCGGAATCCGCGGTCGCAGGTCCTCCGGCAAGAGCGCGCTCAGCCGCAGCCGCTCCTCCAGTCGTATCACGCGATCCTGAACTTTCATCGCGTACTGCCGCGACTTCACGGCGAGATACATGAGCAGAAACGTGATGCCGACAGCCCAGACACCGGCCAGAACTCCAGCGCCATGCCTCGCGCTGTGAACACCAAGAATGATGCTGATGACAAACAGTGCAAGCAGCGCCGGAACCAGCGAAAAGTGAAACCCTGGGTCGAACCGCGCATGGTTGGATCGATTTTGTATTGTTGCCATCTCTCTCGTCCTTTCTTCACCGCTGCGGCAGGGCCATCGTTGCTCCAGCCGCCGAATCTCCCTCGCCTGCTCGCGCGGTCGTCTTTTGTGTCGCCGCCGACACCTCGCTCTCCGATCGCGCCGACAACGAACCACCGCCTGTCGACTTCGCAGGAGCGTCCCTGCGCTCCAGCACGCTCAACTCCATCGGCTGCAACAGCGGAACATGCTTTGGCAGAATTTTATCGCGACCGGTTATCAGATAGTCCGCCAGCAGTCCGCCGGCCACATACGGACTCAGAATCACAATCGGAACGACGTAGCCGGACTTCACCAGCGATTCGGCGATGCCATGATTCGCGTGGCTCGGCTTGCGATAGCCCGGCACCTGGGGAATCTCATACGAGCGCAGCCGCAGTTGCGGATGCCGGTGGGCATACACCACCAGTCGATGCGCCACATGTCGCGGCGTCGTCACCCCGGCATCCGGGAAGACGCTTCGACGAAACTTTCGCGGAAAGTAAAGATTCAGGACGTAGCGATCAAAGTCGGAGCAGTTATTCGTAAGCAGGTGAAAGTGCGAAAGATTTGGCGCGTCATTCAGCGCCTTCACCAGCGCCTCATCCTCAGCGCGCGTGGTCTCGAAACTGAGCGCATAAATCCGCCGCTCATAAGCTGCACCAATCAACTCCGTCCATCCGCCAGAGAAAAATCCTCCCGGCTGCAATCCATCCGTAAACTGCGCCAGGTACTTCTCGCGATAGTGATTTCGCAGCCGCTCCACCACCTGCGCATTCACCCGCTCCGGAACCTTCGTCGGGGAGTCCACGGCGTAGAGATATGGCACCAGCGGCATCGCCACCCAGTCATAGTGTCCAATGCCCTCATATCGGCTGATGACCACGCCGGATTCACCGGGCGCGCACATCCTCAGCCTGACAGGCGTCTCCGCACAAACATGACTCAGATAGAGCGCCGCATGGCCGGTTGGGTTCAAATGGCCAAAGACGCCGTATGGCTCCTCAAGAAGCAGCGCCGCCTGCGCCCGCGCCACCGGATGCGCGCTCAAGAACAACAGAAAAACCATCCCCACAGCAGTCAGCATCCCGCTCAACATCCTGTTCCGACTGGCACACAAACTCGCTGTCAGAAGGGCTGCGCTCTGCTGCATTCAAACTCCTCAATCAGTCTGGTGTGGCTCAGGTTGAAACCGATTCGGCAAGGTAACAGAAGCAATCCCGGCAAGAAGTCCGCACACGCGAAGCTCATATCTTCGTCTGTACCACTGCTACCAGTATGGCAGAAAACCGGCTCGCAGCTTTGGCCATTCTCATTTCGCCACACGCATGATAGCGTTATCTTCGGATTCTGACGTGCGTCCGGTCCGCAGCCATCTTCCGTTTTTTTGAGGAGACTCTCATGCTCCGCTCTGCCGCTCGCCGTTCTGGTCCGCGCCTGTGCCGTTTCGCGCTCAGCCTTCTTGCTGCTGCGCTCTGTCTGACCCCCTGCGCCGCCTCTGCGCAAACTGAAAGCCTGCGCCTGCCGCGCGTTTTCTCTGATCACATGGTCCTCCAGCGCGAACGTCCCATTCACGTCTGGGGCTGGGGCGCGCCGTCGGAGACCGTCACCGTAGGATTTCGCGGCCAGAGCCTCTCCACGCGCGTGGACGATCTCGGTCGCTGGAGCCTTTACCTTTCTGCCGGCGCAGCCGGCGGCCCATTCGATTTGTTTGTGAAAAGCTCCGCGCCCGATGAATCCGCTATCCATCTCAGCGACATTCTGGTCGGCGATGTATGGCTTGCAAGCGGCCAGTCGAACATGGAGTTCGAGCTATACAAATCTGCCACAGCCACGGCTGATCTTGCCACCGCTTCGCTGCCAAATGTGCGCCTGCTCACCGTCAACAAGCTCGCCTCCGAGTACGCGCAGCCCGATTTCGCCGGAACCGGCTGGGTCGCTTCAAGCCCTGAGTCGGCACACAATTTCTCCGCCGTCGCCTGGTACTTCGCGCGTGAGATCTCCGCGCGCGAGCATGTTCCCATCGGCGTCATCGACTCCACCTGGGGCGGCACCGTCGCCGAGTCCTGGACGCGGCTGACAGCCCTCGGCGACAATGCCGCGCTCGCGCCCATCTTCGCAGAGTATGGCCAGATGACTGATCGCGAAGCCACTGCTCAACTCGAAGACAAGCACCAGGAACGCGAACGCGCCGCCGCTCGCGCCGCCGGAAAACCAGAGCCGCAGTTTCCCTGGCACCCAGTCATGAACTCCTGGGCACCATCCATGCTATGGAACGGGATGATCGCCCCGTTCACGCCGTTCCCGATTCGCGGCGTCCTCTGGTATCAGGGTGAAAGCAATAGCGCGCTGGCCCGCGCACCGCACTACGCGACGCTCTTTAGCACTCTCATCCGCGACTGGCGCGCGCAGTGGGACGAGGGTGATTTTCCATTTCTCTTTGTCCAGATCGCCAACTTCAAATCCACGCCCGCCGAGGACTGGGCCACCATCCGCCAGGCTCAGCTCGACGCGCTTTCGCTGCGTGACACCGGCATGGCTGTCACCATCGACATCGGCAATCCCGACGACGTGCATCCTACTGACAAGCAGACCGTCGGCCATCGCCTCGCGCTCGCAGCGCGCCGCATCAGCTACGGCGAAAACGTGGAAGACTCCGGACCCATCTTCCGCCAGGCCACCACGGAAGGCTCCGCGCTGCGCCTCTGGTTCGATCACGCGCAGGGCCTGCACACCGAGCATGGCGGCCTAACGTCTTTTGAAGTCGCGGGAAGCGACGGCATCTTTCACCCCGCCGAAGCCACCATCGATGGAGAAACCATCCTCGTACGCAGCAGCAATGTTTCGGCTCCCGTCACCGCGCGCTACGGCTGGGCCAATAGTCCCGAGTGCCATCTCTACAACGCAGCCGGACTGCCAGCTTCGCCGTTTACCACGCAGCGCTGACGCTCCGTCCCTGGCAATCGCCCGACTGCTATTCTGATCGAGTGAAGCCACTCTGCCGTTTCAGCATTTTTGCACTCCTGTCGACCTGCCTGCTGGGCGTCGCCGGATGCCATCATCCGCCAGCCACACTGGCGCGCGTCGCCTCGTCCGCAACCGCCGCCGAGCAGCGTTCCGCCGCGCAATCAACGCTGCTCGAACAGCAGCGCACCGCGCTGGCCGCAATTCCACTGCCCACCAAGAGCCGATACGTCGATGTCCACGAACCCGGCGCGTGGCTCAATCCATTCCTCAGCGTGGACTCCAACATGATCAATCTGCGCATCACGCTGCCCGATGCCAATCCAAGCTCTCTCGGCGCGGGCGGGCTGCTGCGACCCTCAGCCGCGCGCAGGCAGGAACTGCAAATCAGCTTCGAAGCTCTGCCCACAGCGCTCATCGATATTCCGGCCAATTCCTGGCCATACGGCCGCGTCGTCGCGCTCGAGGAGTATCCGCTCGCCGACCCGTCGGCACGAGCCGCCATTCGCCGCAAAATGGAGACCGTTCTGCGCCAGCTCAACGACCTCGGCATCGTCGTCGATGAGTGGCCGGAGCGAAACTAGATCCATCAACGCATGACTCGCGCGACCAGGAAGTCCATCCGGACGACAAAAAAATGCCTCTGACGCGATCACTGTCAGAGGCATTTTCGCTCGTAATCAACTGGTCGGACGCAGGCCTGAAACAGACCAGGCTGCACGTCTCACTCCGCGTTGTCAATCTGCGCGCGTTGCAGCTTGTCGCTGAAGTCCACATACACGCTTTTCCATGTCGTGTAGAAATCCAGCGCGCCCAGCCCTTCGCGATGCCCGTTGCCCGTCTTTTTCACGCCGCCAAACGGCAGATGCACCTCCGCACCAATCGTTGGCGCGTTGATGTACGTGATTCCGGCCTCCAAATCGCGAATCGCAGCAAACGCCCGATTCACATCGCGCGAATAGAGCGAGGTGGACAATCCATACTCAATCGAGTTGGCAATGGCAAACGCCTCTTCGAGCGTGTCGAACTCGATCAGCGCGACCACCGGGCCGAATACCTCTTCGCGTGCAATTCGCATCTCCGGCTTCACACCGCCAAAGATTGTCGGCGCAAAGAACGTGCCGTGCGCATACTCGCCATCCGTCAGCGTCGTGCCACCCGTCAGCAGCGTCGCGCCCTCGGCCTGCGCAATCGCAACGTACTCTGTCGAAGTGGCAATCTGCTGCTCGTTGACCTGCGGACCCACTTCCACGCCTGCGTTCAATCCGTTGCCCACCTTCAGCCTGCTGGCGCGCTCCACCAGTTTTCCGGTAAACTCCGCCGCAATCGCGCGATGCAGCAGAATGCGGCTGGTCGCCGTGCAGCGCTGGCCCGTCGTGCCAAAGGCACCCCACAGCGCGCCATCGAGCGCCAGTTCCAGATTCGCATCCTCCATCACGATCATGGCGTTCTTGCCGCCCATTTCGAGCGACACCGGCTTGAAGTTTGCCGCCGCGCGCTGCGCCACCATCGCGCCCACGGCGCTCGATCCCGTAAAGCTGATCGCGCGCACATCCGCGTGCTCGACCAGCGGCGCGCCCGCATCCGGACCATAGCCGCTTACGATATTCACCACGCCCGGCGGCAATCCCGCGTCCATGAGCGTCCGGACGAGATTGTAGGTCGAGAGCGGCGTATCCTCCGCCGGCTTGATCACGCAGGTATTGCCGGAGACCAGCGCCGGAAACAACTTCCACGACGGAATCGCCATGGGAAAATTCCACGGTGTAATCATTCCCACCACACCCACCGGCATCCGCACCGACATGGCAAACTTGTTCACCAGCTCCGATGGCGTCGTCTGTCCGAAGAGCCTGCGACCTTCGCCCGCAACGTAGTACGCCTCGTCAATCGCCTCCTGCACATCGCCGCGCGTCTCGGCCAGTACCTTGCCCATCTCGCGCGTCATCTCGCGCGCATACTCCTCCTTGCGTTCGGCCAGCAGTTGGCCGGCGCGATAGAGTATCTCCGCGCGCTTCGGCGCGGGCACCAGCCGCCAGCTTGCGAATGCTTTTTTCGCAGCCTCCACCGCCAACGCCACGTCTTCGGCATTGGATGCCGGAAACTCTCCGACAACATCCCGTCGATCCGCGGGATTCACATTCAGCAGCGTCTTTCCGCTTCGAGACGGCAGCCACTCGCCGCCAATGAGATTCCCATATTGCTTCGTGCTCACGAAATTCCCCCTCAATTTTCCCCACAACCGAACAACTCTTCATCATAAATGAGCCACGTCTCCGCGCTTCTATCGTGCCATCCGCAAGCGTGCCCTGCGAACCGCCTCCGCGCCTCAGATGACGGAGTTTTCTCGCAAAAAAGATTCCCTCAGCATTCCCTCATTCCCATGCTGCTTCACTTCAGTTTCTTCTCACGCAATCATCCACAGCTCCACGCGCGAGCAAAACCTTCGCTGCGTTTACAATCCATTTACAGGCTCTGATGCGACGCATGCGACCAATTCCCGCGCGCGGCATCTGTGCTCATGGAGGTCTCACTCGGTCATGTCCACCCCGGCGCGCGACAGAAACGAACTGCGAAAGCTGCCCATGATGCCCATCCGCGACATGGTCATCTTTCCTTTCATGGTCACCCCCTTCGTCGTTGGCCGCGAGTCCAGCGTGCGCGCGCTCGAAGAGGCGCTCAGCGGAGACCGCAAAATCTTTCTCGCCACGCAGCATGACGCGGGCGTGGACGAGCCGACGACGAAGGAGATTTATCAGGTCGGCACCATCTGCAACATCGTCCAGAGTGTGCGCATGCCCGACGGCAATATCAAGGTGCTGGTCGAGGGTATCGAACGCGCCAAAGCCTCGGAGATCGTGGACACCGATGGCTTCTTCGTCGCCACGCTGCGACGCTCGCGCGCAGTAACGGAGATGACTCCCGCGGTCGAGCAGCTCATGCAGCGCGTGACCGCGCTCTTTGAGAACTACGTCAAGCTCCAGCAGTCGCTCAACTACGAGACGATGGTCGCCGGAGTCCGCCTCGACGATCCAGCCCGACTCAGCGATGTCATCGCCGCCAATCTTCAGGTCGGCATTGAAGAAAAACAGGAATTGCTCGGCATCTTTGACGCAGCTGCGCGTCTCGCGCGCATCGGCGACATTCTCGACGTTGAGATCGAAAAGCTCGACCTCGACCGTACCGTTCAGTCACGCGTGAAGCGCCAGATGGAGCGTGCACAAAAAGAGTATTACCTCAACGAAAAGATCAAGGCCATTCAAAAGGAACTGGGGCGCGGCGAAAAGAGCGAATTTGATGAACTGCGCAAAAAGATCGAAGCCGCCGGAATGCCCAAGGACGTGATGGAGAAGGCCGCGCAGGAGTTGAAAAAACTCGAAGCCATGCCGCCCATGTCCGCTGAGTCAACTGTGAGCCGCAACTATCTGGACTGGCTGCTGGCCGTGCCGTGGAAGAAGCGTTCACGCGAGACCCGCTCGGTCGATCAGGCGGAGAAGGTTCTCAACGAGGACCACTATGGTTTGGAAAAAATCAAGGAGCGCATTCTTGAATTTCTTGCCGTGCGTCAGCTTGTCAAGAATCCCAAAGGCTCCATTCTCTGCTTCGCCGGACCACCGGGGGTGGGCAAGACTTCGCTCGGGATGTCCATCGCCAAGGCCACGGGCCGCAAATTCGTGCGCCTCTCCCTGGGCGGCGTCCGCGATGAGGCTGAGATTCGCGGCCATCGGCGCACCTACATCGGCGCGCTGCCGGGCCAGATCATCCAGTCGATGAAAAAGGCTGGCACGCGCAATCCCGTCTTCCTGCTCGACGAGGTGGACAAGATGTCGTCGGACTTCCGCGGCGACCCGGCTTCTGCGCTGCTGGAGGTGCTTGATCCGGAACAGAACACCACCTTTCAGGATCACTATCTTGATGTGGACTACGACCTGTCCGACGTGCTCTTCGTGGCCACGGCGAATGTGCTGCACACCATTCCCGCCCCGCTTCAGGACCGCATGGAGATTCTCCGCCTGCACGGCTACACCGAGGTGGAGAAACTCGAAATCGCGCGCAACTACCTGCTGCGCAAGCAGCGCGAGGCCACCGGCCTGACGCAGAAAAATATCGTCTTTCAGGATGACGCCATTCTCGCCATCATCCGCTTCTACACGCGCGAGGCCGGGGTGCGCAATCTGGAGCGCGAGATCGGCAACGTCTGCCGAAAGGTCGCCCGGCGCGTGGTGAAGAACGGCGCAAAGCACAAGGAGACCATCACTGCGGAAAACATCGCGGAGTTCCTCGGCGTGGTCAAGTTCCGCGACTCCGAGGTTCACGAGAAAAACGAGGTCGGCCTCGTCACAGGACTCGCCTGGACCGAAGTCGGCGGCAGCATTCTCTCCACGGAAGTGCAGGTTCTCGACGGCAAGGGCAAGCTCACCATCACCGGCCAGCTTGGCGACGTCATGCAGGAGTCGGCTCAGGCCGCGCTCAGCTACATTCGCGGCAAAGCGGCCGCGCTCGGCCTGCCGCGCGAGTTCTATCGCAATCTTGACCTTCACCTGCACGTGCCCGAGGGTGCAATTCCGAAGGATGGCCCGTCAGCGGGCATTACGATGGCCACGGCGCTCGCCAGCGCGCTCTCCGGCATTGCCGTTCGTCGCGACATCGCCATGACCGGCGAGATCACACTGCGCGGCAAGGTGCTGCCCATCGGCGGCCTGAAGGAAAAACTGCTTGCCGCCCAGCGCGCGGGCATCTTCGAGGTCATCCTGCCCAGCGCGAACGAGAAGGACATCGCCGACCTGCCCGAAGCCCTGCGCAGCGCCATGAAGATGCACTTCGTCGATCAGATGGATGAGGTGCTGAGCATCGCGCTTGCCGCGCCACTTCATCCGATCGACGAATCCGCCGCATTGCTGCCCATCCCACCCACGGTCGAGCACGCGGAAACTCCGGCGGCGCGCCAGTAGTCCTCATGCTGCGCGCGCTGCTGATCTCCGTCGCCCTGCTCGCTGCCGCGCTCGGCGGCTATCTTTACTGGCTCCATCGCGCGCGCGCCTATATGCACGTCCGCTCGCTCACAGCCGCCTCCGCGCGCCACGCCGCAATAGCTCGAACGCGCATCCTCCACGTCTCCGGCTGCGAACGTGACTTCCTTGTCAAAGTTGGCGAACTGGTCGAGCCGGAGATCACGCCGTCGCTCTTGCCGGATACATTGCAACTTGCCACGCAGCTTTACGGTCGGCCCGCACAGCGCAGACATCCGCGCGCGCTCATCTGGACTCGGGATGCCTTCACACTCACGGAGATTTTTCCGCGCACCTCCGCGCCTGAGTTGCAACTCGATCTCCATACCGGCCACGTCGTCCAGACACTCGACGGAGTTGAACTCGGCGTCGATTCCTTCAACGCGATTCGCGCCCGTATGCGCGACCACAATCTTCCCGTAGCCGACTCACTCACGCACGAGGACCATTCCTGGACCTATCGCCTGACCATCCCATCCTCCTGCGGCGGCGCGTGGACCAGCGTCTACTCGCGCACACTGCCGGAGACAGCCGATCTCGACGCGCTGATATTTCCGCCCGTAAGTTCGCCGGACCACTCCCCGCGCCCGGCTGCATTTTTGAATAAGCTCACCACCGAATACACGCTCACACGCGCAATCACGTCGGCATCGGCCAAAGCCACATCCGATCACGCCGCTGCGACTCCGTGACAGCCCACCCGCTATCATGAATTGAGAGCCATTTCGACTGGCTCTTTTTGCTTCGGAAAGTGATTCCCTGCCCTTGAAGCTCGCGGCACAATTCCTGCTCTCGGCCATGCGCGCCGACCAGTTTCCCACCACCACCGCGCCGGAAGTGGCGATGCTCGGCCGCTCCAACGTGGGCAAATCCAGCCTGCTCAACGCGCTCGTCGGCGCTTCGGTCGCGCGCGTCTCGTCCACGCCAGGCCGCACCCGAGCCATCAATTTTTTCTCGCTTGCCACGCAGTCGTCGCCTTCGCGTCCGCGACTGGTTCTGGCCGATTTGCCCGGCTACGGCTACGCCAAAATCTCGCGCTCCATCTCCGCCGGGTGGCCCGCGTTCATCGATCCGTATCTGGCCGAGCGACCGCAGCTTGCGCTCTGTCTCTGCCTGGTGGACTCGAACATTCCTGCGCAGAAGAGTGACCTGCAACTGCTCGACTGGCTACGCGAGCGCGGACGCATGTTTCTCGTCGTCGCCACCAAGGCCGACAAACTCAGCGGCAATCAGCGCACGCGTAATCTGGCTCAGCTCAAATCCTCACTCGGCGTGGAAGAACTGCTTCCCGTCTCATCCAAAACGGGCCTCGGACTGACCGCGCTCACCAGCCGACTGGACGATCTGGCCACTCTGTCCCACGACGCCTGCTGACACGGCGCGCACCCGTTCGCGCCACACGGCAAATTCGCGCTCACTCAGCCCAACGCCCATCGCGCGATGCGCCGCGCGGCCCAGATAACGCGGCGCCAGCCGCAGCCATCGCTGCCGGATAGAATCCGTTTCTTCGATCAATTCCAGCGCCACGATCTCTTCCACAGATTTTGTTCTGGAGCAGCAGGACTCGCGCCGCCACGCGACAAAAACACTTCGCGGAAAATCCTCCGCCGCGTCCACGCTGGACGCAGACTGCTCCGGCTGCACTCCACGCTCGCGCATCTCTTCGGCAAGCTTCCCGGCACTGACAGCGACCGCCACAGAAACAGCCCGCCGCTGCCGAATCTCGTTCTTCAGAATCCGCAGCGCCTCGTCCAGTGAGTTCACCACAAAATCCACAAGCGCATCGCGCATCGCGCGCCGCTGCGCGGCCGCTTCCGGTGCCGCCGCCAGCGTTGCCGCGCCGACGATATTCGCCGCCGCCACGACTGCGTCCGCAGGCGAATCCCCCCGGTGCGCCTGCAACTCGCCCGCAAAGATCAGGCGTCCGCCCAATCCCTGCTCGTCCTGAAGCGCAAAGCGGCGGCAAAGCTGCTCGTAGGCGCGATACACGGCCTCCATCCACTCACCTTTTGCTGGCTTCGGTTGTTCGCAGAGCGATGCTTCCACTGCCATATCCCTCATCCTATCGCGGATGCAGGCGCGGTTTCAGCTCCCGGAGAATTCGTTTTTACCAGCTTGAATATGGCTGGCCATCGCTTGCCGTATCGTCATCGCCGGAATGCACATCATCAATGCCCGGCTCGGTCTGGTCCACGGAACTCATCGCGTCACTCTGGTCTGTATTCCATGTATCCGCAGACCGCGTCATCGGGTCCACGGGAATCTCGCGCAGATACCCCGCGTCCACCAGATCCTGCAGCGACTGCGGCGCTTTCTGTTTGTCCATCGTGTACGCCTGAATCGCCTGCCGCATCACATGCAGGTCTTCGCGCAGAACCGACTCCTTTGCCGCCTTCACGGCGGAGACATAATTCGGCACGGCAATCGCCATGAGCACGCCGATGATGAGCATCACCACCATCAGCTCGATCAGCGTGAATCCCGCCTCGCCGGATTGTCTCACTCGCCTGCCCATTCGCTCGCCGCGCTTCTCGTCTACCAATCGGAGTACTTGGTGCCGTCCAGCGCCGTCCCCGTCGACTTCGAGTAGACATCGAAGACGCTGTCGCCGCTGTAAGAATCACTGTCCGGATCGTCCTGCATCGAACGCATTCCCCAGTCCGTGTTCCCCGTCATCGGGTCCATCGGAATTTTGCGCAGAAAACGCACCTTCTTGCCCTGCACATCCACGCCCTTCACCAGCGTGTCAAGGTCCGGCGGATACCCCTGACTATCGACCTTGGTCTGAAATGCGCCCTTGTCCGCCGCGTCCTTATATTTGTCAATCGCATTGCGCATCATCCACAGGTCGGCGCGCAGCTCGCGCTCCTTTTGTCGCTGCACTTCAAACGACATGACCGGAATCGCCGCCGAAGCGAGTATCCCGAGGATGGCTGATGTCACGATCAGCTCCACCAGCGTCAGACCGCGTTCGCCGCTGCGACGCAAAGGTCTGCCCAACCCCGTCAATCGCTGAACATTCGTCCTGCTGTCCATCGTTCGCAACCCCCTTCTGCCACACTGCATCGTCCTCACGACGATCACTGAATGACAATCTGCGCGCCCTTGGCGGAAACAATCACCGGATGCTGCTCGGAGTCCAGCGCTCCGGGTCGCGTGAAGTTCAACTGCGTCGTGCCGGCCTGCTTCGCCTGGAAGGTGAGCAGGCAGACCGTGCCCTTGCCGTTCACGCCCGCCACTCCCGGCGGACGGGATGCGGCCAGTGTAATCATTCCCGGCCCATCGTCGCGATGCACCACGGCCACGGCCTGTCCATCCTGCTTCAGGAACCCACCCGCATCCACGTTCATCAGCGCCATCTTCGACGCGTCATACTGAATCTGAAGCGGAACGGAATCAATCCCCTGTGCATCTTCGATATTCACGGCAACCGTGAAAGTCTTGCCCACTGTCGGCGGCGTCGCTGGCGGAGCAATCGTCAACCCCACAACTCCCGGACGCAATCCGCTGTTTGCAGCCTGCGGCGTGGCCTGCTGTGTCGTGGTTGGCTGCACAGGTGGAGCCGTCGGATCCGCGCTCTTGCTCATCTGCGCCAGCGCCTCCGGCGCGGCTGCTTCCGCTGTCGTGCCCTTCAGCGTGCTCGCCGTCGCGTTGAACTCGCTCTGCGCAGCGTTCATCCCGTTCACAGCCGTCTGCGCCGTACGGTTGAAGCTTGGTGTTGTATTCAGCGCCGTGCGCCTCAACTCGATGGAAGGTCCGGCTCCGGTGTCAATCTCACGCAGGTTCAGCGGGCTGAGCTGCTGGCTGCGCACCACATGCGGCACCAGCACAAATACAATCTCGTCGTCGATCACTTCCCGCGACTTCGAGCCGAAGATGTAGCGAAGAATTGGCAGTTCTCCCAGACCGGGAATGCCCGTAATGTTGATCAGATCCTGCCGGTTCACGATGCCGCCGATGATGTTGGCCTCGCCCTCGCGCAGCCGGATCACCTGCTCCACTGTGCGCTGGCTGATGATCGGCTCCGTCACGCCGCTGATCGTCGTCTGTCCGCTCTCGGAGCTGACCTCGATCTTCATCTTCAGCGTCACGTCGTGGTCAAAATGCACGGTCGGCGTCATCTCGATATTCACGCCCACGTCAATGTACTGAAACTGCGTATCGACGAGCGGGCTGGCGATCGCCGTCACTGCTGCGCCTGTCTGATAGGAACCCGTGGCAATCGGAATACGAGAGCCGATCTTCATCGAAGCCTTCTGTCCGTCGGAGGCGCGAATTCTCGGATTCTGCAAAATCTTCGTGTTGGAATCGGTCAGCAACAGGTTCGCCGTCGCCGAACTGACGGTGATCGCAAAGTTTGTCGCATTCAGATTTGCCAGATTGTCCAGCGTCAGGTTCGGCGTGTTTGTTGTGCCTGTCGTTGGATTGGTCGTCACCTGGTTCAGCACCGACTGCGGCGGCTGCAACGCGAATCCGATGCTGCCCGGCCAGCTCAGGCCGATATTGCGCAGCGTGTCGCGATCCACCTCCAGCACACCCACGTCCACCACAACCTCCGGTCGCGCCTTGTCCAGATCGTTAATCACCTTCTGCGCCAGCAACAACTCGTCCGGCGTCGCGCGCATCACAATCGCGTTCTGGCTTGGAACACCATAAACCTTCGTGTTGGGCAGCACGTTGCGGATCGCCGTCTGCACATCGTTCAGGTCGTTCTGCTGCCAGGCATTCGTCAGATAGAACGTCTGCACCGCCTGCTCGTCCAACTCCGTGCGCTTGGCCCGCGTATCCTGCGCCACAAAGATCGTATTGCCCGTGACCGGACGCCAGAATGTATCCGAAAGCTCACCCACAATCCTGAGTGCATCCAGCAGCGAAACATTCGTCAGGTCCACCTGAATCTGCTTGCCGTTGTAATCCGGATCAAACAGCACATTGATCCCTGCGGCCTTGCCGATCGCCTGATACACAATCTTCGAGTTCTGCGTATAGCGCAGCGTGAATGGCTGGTTGCTCATCGGGCGCAGTTGCGCCGGAGCTTCGGCGCTTTCAATCGCGCTCACTTCCTGGTTTGGAATGCTTGTCTCGGTGCGCAGCGGCTGATTCGTCTGCTTGGCGCGAATCGCCTGAATCTGCTGGATCGCCGCTTCGTTGCCGGGGTCCACGGCCGTCGCGTGCAGGTACTCCACCAGAGCCGCCTGCGTATCGCCCTGCTGCATGAGCTTGTTGCCGCGCGTCACATGCCAGGTGGAATCCGTCTGCAACACCCTCAGATACGCCGTTCGCGTGCGCAGGTTCTGCGGATCCTTCTGATACGCCTTCTTGAAGAACTCATACGCCGCGTCATAATCCTCGCGAGCCTCGGCGGCCTCACCTTTTTTCATCAGGGAATGCACCGAATCGCCGCGCGCAAACGCCTGGGTGCCGCCGCCAACCAGCGCTCCGAGCATCACTGCGCCAGCCATCGTCCAGGCGGCAAGCACTCTCCAACCGACCACCGATCCGCGGCGAAACAAGCCTCTTCGATTCATCCATCCCCTGCTGTTCTGCTGATGCCTCATTCTAACAAAACCCTTCTGCTGCCAACCTTCGCCCGTGATCGGCGACGGAGACGCTTCAAACGGATGATCCATCCTGATCTGCGATACCATCAGGTAAGGAAAATTGCTGCTCATGCCCCGCCAGTCCACTCACGTCATCGCACCGCCCGCGCGCGCGGCAGCCAAACCTCAGCGGCCGCGCGACCCCGTGGCCTGCGGCGAGCGTGACGCGGCCCAGAACCGCAGCGCCAGCTTCAACTACTTCCTGCTGGAAAAAGTCGAAGCTGGCGTCGCGCTGCGCGGCACCGAGGTCAAATCCATTCGCAAGGGACAAGCCAATCTCAAAGACGCCTACGGCCTCATCAAGGATGGCGAAGCCTTCCTGCTCAACGTGCATATCGGTCCCTACTCCCACGGCAACATTGCCAACCATGACGCGCTGCGCACCCGCAAACTCCTTCTGCGCAAGGATGAAATTCGGCGTCTACACGGACAGACGCAGATCAAGGGCCATACGCTCATCCCCACCCGGCTTTATTTCCGCAAGGGCCGTGTCAAATGCGAACTGGCCGTGGCCAAGGGCAAACAGGACTGGGACAAGCGCGAGACCGAGAAGCGCCGCGAGGCAGATCGGGAATCCCGTGCCGCCATCAACGCCAGCAAGCATCGCGCCAGCCGCTGATTTGACTGGACGGCAATCCGCTGTTGGCACTTGCGCCCGTCCTTTGGCGCGGATGCGATAATTCCCCTATGAAAATGCAGCTTGTCTCTCAGCCACTCTCCTCACTGGCCACGGAATTGCTGGCCATCGCCGTCGTTGACGATCAGACTTCCAAAGAAAAAGACGCCCGCCCACAGCTTATGCCGCTGTGCACCGATGCCGCTGTCGCAGCGGCAGCAGCCAGCGTCCTGGCCTCCGGCGAGTTCAAGGCTTCGGCCAATGAAACCCTTCTTCTGCACGCGCCCGCCGGACTGGCCGCCACCCGCCTGCTGCTCGTCGGACTCGGCAAGCGCACCCGCGTCACGCCCCATTCGGTTCGCTTGGCCGTCGGCACCGCCGTACGCTTCTGCAAGCCTCGCACTCTGCGTCATCTCGCGTTCGTGCTGCCGGAGGGAATCGACTCGCTCGACAGCGCCGCAACGGCGCGCGCCGCCGCCGAAGGCGCGCTGCTGGCGGATTTTGACCCGGACACCTACCGCTCCGACCGCAAGGACCAGAGCCTGGCCACCTGCGCGCTCGTCGCAGCCGAGCCTGCGGCAGCGCAGTCCGGCTTCGACGAGGGCATCGCCTTTGCCGAAGCGCAGAACTTCGCTCGCATTCAGGTGAACGAGCCGCCCAACGTGCTGACGCCCACCATGCTCGGACAGCGCGCCGCCGAAATGGCCCAGGCCGCAGGACTGAAGTGGGATGTCTACTCCAGCGAAAAGCTGCACGAGTTGAAGATGGGTGCTTTCTGGTCCGTCGCCAAAGGCTCCGAAGAGCCGCCTGCGCTGATCGTGCTTACCTACGAGCCTGCGGGCTACAACGCGGCCACCTACGACGGCCCCGTCATCGGACTCGTCGGCAAGGGCATCACCTTTGACACTGGCGGCATCTCGATCAAGCCCGCCGACGGCATGGAAAAGATGAAGTACGATATGGCCGGAGCCGCCGCCATGCTGGGTGCCATGCACGTGATCGCCCGCATCAAGCCCAAAGTGAAGGTAATTTGCGTCGTCTGCTCGGCGGAAAACATGCCCGACGGCAAGGCCTACAAGCCGGGCGACATCGCCACCTCCATGCCCGACGGGGACAAGCCCGGCAAATCCATCGAGATCATCAACACCGACGCCGAAGGCCGCCTCGTGCTCGCCGACGGACTCACCTACGCCCGCCAGCTCGGCTGCACTCACCTGATCGACGCCGCCACGCTCACCGGAGCCTGCGTCGTCGCCCTCGGCATGGTCAACGCCGGCGCGTTCAGCAACGACGATCCCACTTACGCGCGCTTCCACGCAGCCGCCGAGGCAACCGGAGAAAAATTCTGGCGTCTGCCTCTCGGCGACGAGTACTCCGACCTGATCCGCAGCGACATCGCCGACATCAAAAACACAGGCGGGCGCTGGGGCGGGGCCATCACCGCCGCCGAGTTCCTCAAGCACTTCGTTGCCGACACACCGTGGATTCATCTCGACATCGCTGGAATGGCCTGGATCGAGGACAGCCGACCGTCGATCGCCAAAGGCCCCAGCGGCGTCGCCGTGCGCACCATCGCCGAGTGGGTGCGCAGTTTCGAGCCGTAATTCACCGAAGGCGGAGGGTCCGCAATCGCGCCCTCCGCCGCACCTTCCTACCTCGGCTTTCCATTCAGGAGCGCGCCCATGTCCGACTCGTTTCATAAGCGCCTCTTCACCGTGCTCGCCTCGGTCTTCGCGCTCGCCGTAGCCGCGCTTCTGCTCTGGGTTGGGCGCGTCATCTTTCTGCTGCTCTTCGCCGCCATCATCGTTGCCATTCTTCTCTACGCCGTCTCCCACGCGATTGCTCAGCGCCTGCGCCTTCCGCGTGCGCTTGCGCTCGTCGTCTTTCTGGTCCTGCTGCTCGGCATTGCCACGTTCGTCTTCCGCCTGGAGGGTCCGAACGTCCTCCAGCAGTTCGCCCAGTTGCAGAGCGATCTACCCGTCGCCTTCCATCGCATCCTTACAGAAACGCAGCAGACTACCTGGGGCCGATGGCTGCTGGCTCAATCGCCCGACACCGGCCAGCTTGCCACCGGCGCGCGTTTTGCGCTCACCCGCATCGGCGGCATCGTGCTGACCTCTGTCACCGCCATCGCAGGCCTGGCCATTACGCTGCTGCTCAGTCTCTATCTTGCAGCTGAGCCGCTGCTGTACTACCGCGGTCTGCGCCGTCTCGTGCCCGATCCGCTGCGGCCCGTGCTCGACACCTGCGTTGCCAGCGTGCGCAAGGCGCTGCTCTGGTGGATCCTCGCCAAGCTGCTTTCGATGACCTTCGTCGGTCTGTTGATTGGTATCGGCCTTTGGCTCATCGGCGTGCCGCTGCCCGGCCTGCTTGCGCTCATTGCCGCCCTGCTCACCTTCGTTCCCAACGTCGGGCCACTCATAGCGCTCGTCCCAGCGGTCCTGCTCGGCCTGGCAAATTCACCGATGACCGGCCTGCTCACGCTCGCCGTCTTTGCCGTCGTCTTTCTGCTGGAAGGCTACTTTGTCACGCCGCTGCTGGAGCGCAATCTCGTTCGTCTGCCGCCCGCCCTCACGCTGCTGCTCCAGCTCCTGCTGGCCGCCATTGCCGGGCCAATCGGCGTCGCGCTCGCCGCGCCCATCGCCGCCGCCGTCATCGCCATCTGCAATACACTGCTCAGCGACTGAAGCTCGGATTTATCCGAGTGGCATTTCTGCGGAAACACAAAGGGCGATCCGCCGTTTCCGACGAATCGCCCTCGCGTTTTCTGCCCACCCTGCGCAGTCTTACTCCGGCAACACCTTCGTTCCCTCGACGGTCACCGTCCCGCTCAGCGTTTGCGCGCTTGTGCCTGGCTGTCCGCCGCCCACGCTGATCGTGTAGGTGCCAGCCGGAATCTCCGGCTCGCCATCTGCCGTGACCATGTTCATATCGCGGCCCTCGAGTGCGAACTCGATCTGCTTCGTCTCACCCGCCGCCAGATGTACGCGACGGAAGCCGCGCAGAGCCTTCAGCGGAGCGCCCGGCACATCCGGGAAGCTCAGATACAACTCGGCCACTTCGTCGCCGTCGCGCTTGCCCGTATTCGTCACCGACACCTTCACCAGCACTGGATCGCCCGCATTCACCGGTGCGGCGGGCACCTTCAGGTCGCTGTAGGAAAACGTCGTATAGCTCAGTCCATAGCCAAACGGGTAGAGTGGCTTGCCCGTGAAGTACCGATACGTCCGGTTCTTCATCGAGTAGTCCTCAAACTGCGGCAACTGATCCAGGCCCGTGTAGAAGGTCAGCGGCAACCTGCCCGCCGGATTGTTCCATCCGGAGAGCGTCTGCGCCACCGCCAATCCACCCTTTTCGCCCGGATACCAGGCTTCCAGAATCGCATTCGCGTGCTCATTGGCCCAGTTCACCGCCAGCGCGCTGCCATTCACCAGCACGACCACCAGCGGCTTGCCGGTTGCCGACAGCGCCTCCAGCAAATCCTCCTCCGGCTTCGGCAGATCGATGCTCGTGCGATCACCGCCCAGGAAGCCAGGCTCATTGACTTTCATTTCCTCGCCTTCCAGTTCGCTGGTAATGCCCACAACCGCCACGATCACGTCGTCCTTCTTCGCCGTGGCAATCGCATCCGGCTGCGGCGTCATATCCACCTTCGACCACATCAGCCGCGCCGACGCATGCGAATTCTCGCCCTGAGCGTAGTCCACGGTCAGCGCATAGGCCTTCCCCTTTTCCAGATGCACACGTCCGAGTTTCGTTCCCGCGCGCCGCGAACCAAAGTCTGACGTCACATCCTTGGCATCCACCTGCACACGGAAGAATCCGTTTGCCGTCATGCCCAGGTTGTAATCGCCCGTCTCCTCGACCTTCAGCGTTGCCGTCCAGTGCAGCGCGACCGACACTGTCACATTGTCGGGGATATCCACCTTTGAGGCGTCGACCGTTGTCTCATGCGCCGTCGCCAGCACCGTCGGCTTCATCGTCCTTGCCGACAGGTCCATCGGCGGAGCCTTGTCGATATCGACCATCACGCCGGGCTTGCCGTTGGTCGTCAGCGCGCTCGCCGGAACCGGCTGCGCATCCTTGCTCAGGAACTGCGTTCCTTCCACGTAATCGATCTGGTCGTTGGCAAACTCCTGCTTCATGCCGTCCAGAATCGACTCCATGTGATCGGGAACTCCGGTGTAGTTGCCCAGCAGGAACCGCGTCTGGTTGGCCAGCGGACCCACCACTGCGATGCGAATGTTCTTGTCTTTGAGCGGCAGCGTACCGTCATTCTTCAGCAGCACCATGGACTCATCGGCCGCCTTCAGCGCCAGCGCCTTGTGCGCCGGGCTGTTCAGCTCGCTCTCCGGAATCTTCGAGTACGGATCCATCGACGGCGGATCGAACATGCCCAGCTTGATGCGCGCCGTGAACAGCCGCACCAGCGCCGTATCGATGTCGCTCTCCTTCAGATAGCCTTCCTTCACCGCGTCCAGATACGGCTTGTAATCGTGGTCATCTTTCACCTTGGCAAAGAAGTCCGCACACTCGTTGTCCATCCCGCGCTGCAAGCTGATTGCCGAGGCCTGGGCCTGCGTCGGTTTGAAGTGGTGTCCGCTGTAAATATCAATCACCGCTCCGCAGTCGGAAACCACATACCCCTTGAATCCCCACTTGTCGCGAAGCTGATCCTGCAACAGGAACTGGTTGGCGCACGCCGGCTCGCCGTTGATGCTGTTGTAGGCGCACATCACCGAATCCGCCTTGCCCTCCACCACCGCCGCGCGGAAGGCTGGCAGATAGGTGTCCATCTCGTCGTGCTTGCTCACGTCCACATTCGCCTTGTGTCGCGTCGGCTCCGGCCCGCTGTGAACATCAAAGTGTTTCGGCGTCGCAATCACGCGATAGTAGCGCGGATCGTCGCCCTGCATTCCGGTCACGAATGCCACACCCATCCGCCCCGTCAGGAACGGGTCTTCGCCATAGGTCTCCTGTCCGCGCCCCCAGCGGGGATCGCGAAAGATATTCAGGTTCGGCGCCCAGAAATCCAAACCCTGAAAGATGTTGCTGTGGCCGCCATTGGCGCGCATCGCCTGCTCATGCTTCACGCGCGCCTCCGTGCTGATGTCCACGCCCATCGCGTGAATCAGCATCGGATCAAACGACGCGCCCAGCCCGATCGGCTCCGGAAACTCCGTCGTCCCGTTCACGGCCACGCCGTGCAGCGCCTCGCTCCACCAGTCATACGACGGCACACTGAGTCGCGGAATCGCCCGCGCCTGATTCACAAGCTGGCTCGCTTTCTCTTCCAGTGTCATCCGCTGCACCAGGTCCGCCGCGCGCTGCTCCGGCGATAGATGCGGATTCATATACGCAGGCTCCTGCGCGCGGCTCGCGCCTACGGTCAACAGCACCAGCGCGCTCACGCAGCCCAGCGCCACTCCATGCCAACTCCACTGCCTCATCGCGATCTCTCCCATGCGGCCCGGTTCATTCCTGCGCAGCGTTTTCACGCAGCTATTTCACGCCGTTTTTCCGCGCACTCAATCTACCGGCCACAGCCCGCCCTGTCAAGCCATCACTCTTTTTCCTGAATTCCTTGTGGATCGATTTACTTATGGATATTTGTGCGGTCGTTCGCCATCCAGATCAGCGCGTCAGGCGGTCCGGCGAAATCGACTCCATCGCGCTGACGCTCAGACCCTGCAACGCCGCAGCCTCGCCGGTCCAGCGCGGAACCAACCGCTCGGCCGTCTCTCTATCGGGATAGAAACGCACCGTGCAGGCAGCTTTTCCGTCCACCAGCACTTCCATCACAGACCCATCCACCCACACGCTCACATCCCGATTTCCACCCGTGGCCGCACTCGCAGGAATCCCCTGTCCGTTCACGAGAATCTCGTCCGGCTTCTCCGACGAAGAACCAACCCTCAGCCAAGGCTCACGGCCATCCTGCCCAAGCGTCAGCTCCCAGTCTTTCGCTGTGCTGGCCGCGCAGCGCAGCTCACCGCTGTAGCCTTCAATTTCCATCCCGGCCATCTGCCGCGCCAGATGATTCCTGTCCGCCGTCGGCTGCAAACGTTTCTCCGCCCCGCGCAGCGTCTCCACCGCATCCGCCATCTGCATTTGCAGCCAACCCTGCCCATCGAGCGTCAACACGCGCGGCAACGCCATCACCCCGGCCCATCCGGCGGCCTTGTACTCGGCCAGCGGTCGCGTCTCCGGAATCCATCCCCACAAAATCCGCCGCCCTGTCGCATCTCGCTGCGTCTTCGACGCATAGTACGCGCCATAATCCAGCACCCCCGCCTGCTCCGGCGCAAACCGCATCGTCGCCTCGTCCAGCCGACCGCTCATCCAGTACGAGCGCCCGTTCGTCGAGTAGATGAGGACATGTCGCCGCGCCGCGCCTTCGCCGAGCGCAAAAAAATCCGGACACTCCCAGACCTCGTTCACGTCCGGCTTCGCCAGTGGCACGGCAATACTTTCCGCGCGCTCGGCCAGCACATGCAGAAACTCCCACCGCCGCAGATCCCGCGAACGATACAGCAGCACCGCGCCACCCCGATCGCGCGTTCCCGAGCCCAGTGCCAGATACCACTCCTCACCCACGCGCCACGGGGAAGGATCGCGAAATCCATTCACACGCATCCCATCCGGCGGCGCTGCGATTACCGGCTCGCCCAGCTTGCGCCATCTGCGCAGGCTGTCGTCCTCGCTCTTCGCCAGGCACTGCGTTTCCAGCAGGCTCCGCGCACCATTTTTGATTGTCGCCTCAGCCTCCGGCACCGCGCGCACGCCCGTGTACATCATCCACACACGACCACCCACACGCTCGTCGACCACCGCCGCCGTTCCGCTGAAGACACCGGCGCTGTCCGCCGCCCCTGGCGTCGGGGCCAGTGCAACTGGCAATTGTCGCCAGCGCACCATATCCGCGCTCACTGCGTGGCCCCAGTGCATGTCGCCCCAGTACGCGCCGTCCGGATTGTACTGGTAAAACATGTGATACTCGCCGCGCCACCAGATTGGCCCATTCGGATCGTTCATCCAGTTGGCCACGGGCAGCAGGTGATACTGCGGGCGCAGCGGATCACGCGCAAGCCGCGCAGCCAACGCACGCGCAGCAGAAGGCAACACCCGCGTCTCGCCGCTTTGCCGCGCAGTCGCGGCCACTCCCGCTGCGCCTGCCACTCCAGCAAAGCCCGCCACTCCCACCAGAAACTCTCTGCGACGCATCGTGATGTCCTCGCTTGTCTGTCCTGGCTGACGCACCCTTGCTGGCCTTGCCCTACTGTGCCGTAACCGTCAGCACGACCGGAATCGTATGCGGCGGCATGCACGCGCGATTGTCACACGCCTGATAGCGCAGCTTCGCCTGCACCAAATGCTCGCCACGCGCAGCCGTCATCATTCCGCGCACGGTGAAATCGCCCGTATACACGCTCAGATGATCTCCCCCGCCCGGCGCGCCAGCCACCGGCAACAGAAAATCTTTTCCCGCCGGAAACTCCACCCCGCTCAGCTTCAAGCCAGCGTCCGTCGGCAGCGTGATTGTCGTCGGAATCAGATCCTTCGTCTTCGGCGCGTGCGAGTTGATGTGCAGCCCGCTCTTCACCTCGAAGTGCAGCTCCACCGGCGTCAGCTTCCCAGCGGGGACGCTCACCTGCTCCGGATAGAGATACCGCACCGCCTCATCCGGCTTCGCGTCACTCTTTTTTCCCGCGTCATTCAGAAAATTCGCAAATGGATTTTGCTGCCCCGCCGCCAGCGCCAGGGCCAGCATCGCACTCACCCACACACTCACCGATTTGCTCCTTCAGCACCTGTTCACTCGCCCGTTCCCAGTGCCTTTTTGATGTTGTTTTCCAGGTCATCCTTCGATGTCAGTCCCATCGTTGCGGCCACAATCTTCCCCTGCCGATTCACAAAAAACGAAGTAGGAAACACTGCCGGATCACCATACTGCTTGCTGATTGCGTCGCCATCCAGCAGCACCGGATAATTGACGCCAAGCTGTTGTGCGCTCCTGGCAATGTCCGCCGTCTCGCTCTTCAGCTTTGCTGCATCATTCATGTCGAGATCATCAAAGGAAACGCCGAGAATCTCAAATCCCTTCGGCTTGTACTGCTTCTCCAACTCCGCCAGCCACGGGGTCTCAATCTTGCACGGCGCGCACCATGTCGCCCAGAAGTTCAACTGCACTGCCTTGCCCTTGTAATCCGCCAGCGAAACTTTCTTTCCACTCACGTCTGTCAGCGTGAAGTTCGCCGCCTGCCTGCCCACCATCGGCGAAACCATTTCGCCCGCGTCACCACTCGCCCCCGAACCCTGTCCCATGCCGGGCATGTCGCCCATGACCATCGGCTGCATCTCGCGCTGCGCCTGCATCTCCGCCATGTGTCTGCGATTGGCCCAGTTCGCCCACCCTGCGGCGACGATCATTACAAAGGCGACCATCGACAGTCCGGCCACAAAAAACTTTTTGTCCCGCATAATCCCTCGCTGCCCTAATTCTAGTCCCGTCCGCTTGCACTTGTCTTTGCCATCGCGCGTTTCGTTCCATCCCATCCAACTGCTACCATCAAAGGCGCATGGACACCGCATTCACGCCCTCCACGCTCGTCCGCATCGAGGCCGCCGCGCTCTCGGCGCTGGCCTCGCGTCTGGACGGTACCATGCACGCTCAATTCCTGCGCTCCGTCGATCTGCTCATCGCCTGTGGAAACTCCCGTGGACGCATTCTGCTCACGGGCATGGGCAAAAGCGGCATCATTGCCCAGAAGATCGCAGCCACGCTCACATCCACCGGCTCGCCCGCTCATTTTCTTCATCCCGCCGAAGCAATTCACGGCGACCTGGGCGCGCTCATGCCCGGCGATCTCGTTCTCGCGCTCTCCGCGAGCGGAGAAACCGAAGAGATTCTCCGCCTGCTGCCCACGCTCAAGCGCAAAGGCGACGCGCTCATCAGCTTCACCTGCAACCTCCAGTCCACGCTCGCCGCCGCCAGTGATGTCGCCTTCGACTGCTCCGTCGAGCGCGAAGCCTGCGGACTCAACCTCGCGCCCACCGCTTCCACCACATCCATGCTCGCTCTCGGCGACGCGCTGGCCATCGCCGTCAGCCTGCGCAAGGGCTTTCGCGCCGAAGACTTCGCCGAACTCCATCCGGGCGGCAAACTCGGTCGCCAGCTTGCCCGCGTCCGTGACCTCATGCACACCGGCGAAGCCATCCCCGTCGTCGCGCCCGACGCGCCCATGATCGATGTCATCTACGAGATGAGCCGCAAAAAACTCGGCATGACCACCGTCCAGCGCGACGGCAGACTCCTCGGCGTGCTCAGCGACGGCGACCTTCGTCGCCTGCTGGAGAGTCATCGCAGCAACGCGCTCGAACACACGGCGCTGGAGGCGATGAACGCCCATCCCGTCACGCTTGCGTCGAACGAACTCGCCGCGCGCGCGCTGGCCACCCTGGAGGAACGCCGCATCACGTTTCTTGTCATCACCGACGCATCGCAGCGCGTCGAAGGCATCCTCCATTTGCACGATCTCTGGGGCCTTGAAATGATCTGAGCCTTCACAGCCGCGTCGCAGGTCGCGGTTTAGAATGACAGCAGTGTTCGGCTTTGAAAACTACGCCCGATCCTCGCGGCGGGAAAGCTATTCCTACATCGCATGCATCGCTGGTCCAGGCTTTTTATTCCCACGCTTCGTGAAGCACCCTCTGACGCCGAGGTTGCCAGCCATAAATTTCTACTGCGCTCCGGTTACATCCGCCAGCTTGGCGCCGGCATTTACAACTATCTCTTCCTGGGCCAGCGCTCGCTGAACAGGATCATGGCCATCATCCGCGAAGAGATGGACACCATCGGCCAGGAGTTTTTCCTGCCCGCGCTGAATCCGCGCGAAATCTGGGAGCAAAGTGGCCGCTGGTCCGTGATGGGCGAAAACATGTTTCGTCTTCAGGACCGCAAGGGAGCCGATCTCTGCCTCGCCATGACGCACGAGGAGATCGTGACCGAGATCGCCCGCCGCGAGCTGCGCAGCTACAAGCAGCTTCCGCAAATCTGGTATCAGATTCAGACCAAATTCCGCGATGAGCCGCGACCAAAATCCGGCCTGCTGCGCGTCCGCCAGTTCACCATGAAGGACAGCTACTCCTTCGACCTCGACGCCGCCGGACTCGACCGCAGCTTCGATCTCCACGATCAGGTCTATCGCCGCATTTTCACTCGCTGTGGCCTGCGCTTCGTCGCCGTCGATGCCGACTCTGGCGCGATGGGCGGCTCGCAGTCGCAGGAGTTCATGGTCTACACCGAGGCCGGTGAAGACCTCATTGCAAGCTGTCCCGTCTGCGGCTACGCCGCGAATGTCGAAAAAGCCTCATCGCGCCTCGACCCCGTCACGGAGATGGAGCCAACCGGAGACGGCCTGCCGGAGCTTGTCTCCACGCCCGGCCTGGGAGCTATCGCCGACGTTGCGCGCTTCTTCCAGATTTCACCCGCGTCGGACATCAAGTGCGTCGCCTACATGGCGCTGCACCGCAGTTCGACGGGAACGTCCGACTCGTGGCACGCCGTCGCGGCGTTCCTGCGCGGCGACCATCAGGTGAACGAGACCAAACTGATGGGCCTCATCGGTGCCGCTGAACTGCGCCCGATGGTTGCCGAAGAACTCGATCAATTTCTCCGCGCGCCCGCCGGATTCCTCGGTCCCGTCGGCCTCACACCCGCAGCCGCTCCCATGATCGACGGCCTCACCGTCGTCGTCGATCACTCGCTCACCGCGCGCCGGAACATGGTCGCCGGAGCCAACAAACTCGACTATCACCTCCGCAACGTCACCGCTGGCCGCGACTTTCAGTGGACGCTCGCCGGCGACATTCGCTCCGTGCTTGAGGGCGAAGGCTGCCCCTGCGACGGCTGCTCGGGTCGTCTCGTTGTCGGCAAGGCTGTCGAGATCGGCCACATCTTCAAGCTTGGCTACAAATACACTCAGTCGATGAGTGCCACAGTCCTTGATCCCAACGGCAAGGAAGTCACCCCGATCATGGGCAGCTACGGCATCGGCGTGGAGCGCATCCTGACCGCAGCCATCGAGCAATCCCACGACGAGGCGGGTTTCTGGCTCACGCCAGCGATTGCGCCATTCCATGTCGTCGTCACCATCACCAATACCAGCGATGCAGCGCTTTTAGCCGCCGGAGAATCCCTCGCTGCCGAACTGGATCGCGCTGGATTCGACGTGCTGCTCGACGACCGTGATGAGCGCGCCGGCGTCAAGTTCAAGGACGCCGAACTGATCGGCATTCCCTATCGCATCACCGTCGGCAAGAAGATCGCCGACCAGCAGGTCGAGCTGTTCACGCGCTCCACCTCCACCAGTTCCGTCGTCGCGCTTGGCGATGCCGTCGCCACGCTGCGCCCGCTCGTCTTCACTGAATACAACAACGCATAATCAGGTCGTCGTCATGGCATTGCGCATCCGCATCCCCCAGAGCCGTTCGCAACACAGCCTTACCTATCAGCTCGTCGTTGCCGCGCTCGCGTGCGGAGCCTTCGCAGCACTTGCGCTCGCGCTCACCGGCGGCTACTACTACCTGCGTTATCGCGGCGTTGTCGATGCGCGGCTCCAACAGCCACTCTTCGCCACCACGGCAAAAATTTACGCCGCCCCGCGCGAGGTCCGTCCCGGCCAGCATCTCGAACTCAGTCAGGTTGTCCGCGAACTGCGCACCGCCGGCTACACCGACCCCACAGCCGTCACGCCATCGCCGCTCGGCAGCTTCGTCTCCACGGCCACTGGCATTGATGTCCATCCCGGCCCGCAAAGCTATCACTCCCAGGACGGCGCGCTCATTCGCTTCTCCGGCGGCGTCGTCTCGTCGATCACCGACGATCACGGCCAGCCGCTGGCAAGCTACGAGCTGGAGCCGCTGCTCATCACCGGGCTGAGCGAGGACGCCAACCGCACCAAGCGCCGCCTCATCACCTACGGCGAAATCCCTCCGAATCTGGTCCAGGCCGTCCTCGCCATCGAGGATCGCCGCTTCTTCGAGCACGACGGCGTCAACTACACGCGCCTGTTTTCCGCCGCCCTGCACGACATCACCACGGGACGAAAGGCCGAAGGCGGATCCACGCTCACCATGCAGCTCGCGCGAGGATTTTTTCTCACGCCGGAGAAGCGTTTCAAGCGCAAGATCATCGAGATCGTCATCACCTTCCAGCTCGAACATCGCTTCACCAAGCAGCAGATTTTCGAGATGTACGCCAACGAGATCAACCTGGGCCAGCGCGGCAGTTTCTCCATTGACGGCTTCGGCGAAGCCGCTCAGGTTTACTTCGGCAGGGATGTCCGCCAACTCAACCTCGCCGAGTGCGCACTACTGGCCGGCATGATCCAGCGGCCCAACTATTTCTCGCCCTATCGTCATCCCGACCGCGCCATGGAGCGGCGTAACATCGTCCTTGACGCGATGGTCGAAACCGGTGCCATCACCAAGGAAACCGCCGAGGAAACCAAGCTCGAACCTCTGCATGTCTCGCAGGAGAGCGTCGATGCCAGTGACGCCCCCTATTTCGTCGATCTCGTACGCGACCAGCTCACGCAGCGGCTCGGCGACCGCGACTTCAACCGCGAGGGGCTGCGCATCTACACTTCGCTTGATCCCGATCTCCAGGCCGCCGCCACCGCCGCCATCGCTCAGGCCATCCCCGCTATCGACAAGCAGGTCGAGCAGCGAGCGACGCGGCTTCACCACACCGGACCCATCACCTATCCGCAGGTCGCGCTCGTCGCACTCAACCCGCACACCGGCCAGGTGCTCGCGCTGGTGGGAGGACGCAGCTACGGACTCAGCCAGTTGAATCACGCCGTTGCCTCGCGTCCCACCGGCTCCATCTTCAAACCCATCGTTTACGCCGCGGCTTTCAACACTTCGCTCGCCGGCACCATGCTGCCTGGCCACGATGCGCTCTTCACCCCACTCACCCAGCTCAACGACGAACAGACCTCCTACGAGGTGAACGGCCAGCAGTACACGCCGCGCAACTTTGAAGGCGAGTACCACGGCGAGGTCAACGCGCGCTTCGCTCTCATGCGCTCACTGAACAACGCGACGATCAGCCTGGCCTCGCTCGTCGGCTTTGACACCGTCGCCACGCTCGCACGTGACCTTGGCATAGCCAGCGCCCGCGCCACGCCAGCGGTCGCCATCGGTGCCTACGATGCCACGCCGCTCGACATGGCCGGCGTCTACACGGCCTTCGCCAACGGTGGCCTCAAGCTCGATCCCTGGATGGTAGCCAGCGTCCGCACTCCCTCTGGCGATGTCATCACGGATTACACGCCCACCAGCAAACAGATTCTCGACCCGCGAGTCGCCTACCTGACCACAAACATGATGGAAGCCGTGCTTCAGGGCAAGGGCACCGGAGCCGGTGTTCGCAACATGGGATTCACCGCTCCAGCCGCTGGAAAAACCGGCACCGAGCACGACGCCTGGTTCGCCGGTTACACCACCAACCTGCTCTGCGTTGTATGGGTCGGCAATGACGACTACACCGATATCAAGATCGAAGGCGCTCACGCCGCCGCGCCCATCTGGGCTGACTTCATGAAGCAGGCCGTCGCATTGCCGCAGTATTCCGACACCGCCGAATTCACGCCGCCCGATGGTGTCCAGCTCGTCCAGATCGACTCGACCACCAATCTTCCAGCGGACAATACCTGCTCCACAGACACCTACACCGCTGCATTCCTCGCCGGCACCGTTCCCCAGGCCACTTGCAGCCATCCCAACGCCGACCACCGCAACTTCCTGCAAAAAATCTTCGGCTTCGGAAACAAAAAACAGTAGCCCTCACTCGACGCCGGGCATCGGCTGGCAAACCAGACACCAGTACGTCACCCGCGCGCCATCTCCCTGCAACGCCCGCTCAATCCCGGCTCCGCATCGCCGACACGCCTCGCCGCGCCGACCATACACCCACAGGCTCGCCCCCGGATCCGCATTGCGCGTCGTCCGTCTGTGCCGTCCGCGATACGTCACCACGCGGTCGCCGGAGTCCTCCATCACATTCGCCTTCAACTGTCTGCGCGCCTGCTCCACCAGCGCCCGCGCCCGCGACTCGCTCAGCGTGCTCACGCGCGCAAACGGACTCACGCGCTCGGCAAAACACACCTCGCTCTTGAAGACATTCCCCACGCCAGCCATCACGCGCTGATTCACAATCGCCTCGCCCACCGACTCCGCGCCGCGTGCCATCAGACGCTTCACCGCAGCCTCCAGGTCAAACTCCACGCGCAGCAAATCCTCCTCCACGCGCGGAATCTTCCGCTCGCGCCGCAGCTTTTCCCACGTGTATATCTTTGCAATTGGAATGCGAAATCCCGCAGCCACAAACTTGTCCGTCTCCACCACAATCCGCGCCTGCTCGCGCGGCTTCTGCCACTTCGCGCCTGGCCCATACACATGCCAACTCCCGCTCATCAGCATGTGCGTCGCCAGTACGCGCTGCGTCGCTTCGGCGTCTGCGCCGTTCTTCTCGCCAAAGACCATCAGCAGCCACTTCCCGCGCGACTCCACGCGCACCAAGCGTTGCCCGGCAAACGGCCTCTCGTCATCGGCGCGCGCAGGCTCGGCCATCGCGGAAAAAAACCGCCGCACCACGGCCCCATGCAGCGCCCGCTCCAGCGTCCGCGCCGTGCGAAAGATTGTATCCCCCTCCGGCATTCCCTGCTCCGTTTCTACGTCAGCAATTCGCCCTTGTCAGCGATTCGGCCTTGTCAGGGCCGGTCGATTTTTCGCCGCTTCGTGCACCGACAGCCGAAGCGGTGCGCGCGCACCACGACGCAGATGCATGCCCAGCGGACCGGCCACAAATCCAGCCTCCACCAGCGTCGCGGCCAGTGTGTGCTCGCCCACCGGCACTCCATTCACCGTCGTAATCAATCGTCCCTGCCCACCATCCTCGCGCTCCAGATGCTCCTGGCCGTCCGCCGCCAGAAACCGCGCCAGTCCGCGCGCCAGCGCCGAACGCTCCGGCTCATCCTCCGGCAGAAAAACCACCACGTTTGGATTCCCGCGCCGCAGCCACGCCGCCAGCCATCCCCGACACAAAATCACCTGCGCATACCCGGCGCGCGTCAGCGTGCGCGGAGCCAGTTCGCGACCGTCGGCTTCCTTAGGCAGTTCCGGCCACTTCAGGGCGCTGCCATACGGATTCGCCGGGTCCGACGCCGCCATCATCACAAACTCCGGCTTCTCCTCGTCCATCCCCATCGCTTCACCAGCCATCCGCAGCGAACGCAGCATATCCACCGCCGCAGGCAGCGCAAACTGCGTCGCGCCCAGCCCGGCCACAAAATATCCGCGCCTCACGCGCCCGCATTCTTCCATCGCCTTCAACACCGGATAGATCGCAGCAAATCCACCCGTCACATTCTCCGCCGCCACCTGCTCGCGCAACACGACGCCGTAGCGCCGCAGCAGTTGCCGCGCCATCGCATGCAGCGCCGTCGTCGTCGCTTCGCTCTTCGCAGCCCGCGTCCCGTCTTCGCGCATCCGCGGCATCAGCGACCATCGCCCCGTAGCCGTCGGCGGAGCCGTCCTGCGCGAGCGATACCCTGCGCTTCCCTGCCGCGCATGCACGGCTCTGCGCTCGCTGCGCCGTCGCGTCTCCGTCCGCACCACATACGCGCGCAGTGGCCCCAGCGAATCATTCGTCACCCACCCGCGCCACACCAGCCCCCACAACGCATCCACCGTCTCGCCCGGAAATCCACCGCCCATCGCCGTATGCAATTCGTCAAAAAAGATTGCACCGCGCTCGCGCAGCGCCTCCACCATCCGCTGCTCTTTTTCATTCGCCTTGCTCGCATCCGCGTCCAGCGCCGTCAGCTCCGTCATACTGTCAGCCAGAAACAGCCTCACGCGGCCATCCCGCTCACCCAGCGGCTCCCATCCCGCCCACGTCACCTCGCCCGCCGCAATCAGCCGATCCAGATCGCCCGGCGCATACCCCGCCACGCGAGCAGGCAAAATCATCGTCTCTACCAGCGAAGCCACCAGCGGCGCGCCCTGCAATCCCTCAATCGCATCCAGCAGTGCGTCCATTCCGCGCCTCGGCGCAATCAAGCCTTGCCAGTGCGTCGCAAACCGCGCCAACGTCCGCTCCTCCACCGGCTCCACTTCGCGCCGCAGCCGCGCCAGCGACTTCCGCCGAATCAGCCGCAGCGCCTCCGCGTCGCACCACTCCCGCCTCACACCGCCCGGGCGAAATCCACCCTCCAGCACGCGATTCTCCGCGCACAACCGTTCCAGCGCCTGTTCCACACTCGCCGTGTCCAGCCTGAACCTTCCCGTCACCGCCGCTAGTTCAAACGGACCATGCGTCCGTGCAAACCGCCTGACCAACTCGACGACGGGCTGCGCCACCGGCTCCAACAGCGCCACCGGAATCCCCGGCGGCAGCGGAATGCCAAGCCCGTCCCGATACCGCGCAGCATCCTCGACGGCAATCAACCGCTGCTCGCCCGCCACGCGCAGCTCC
Source organism: Acidobacteriota bacterium (assembly GCA_021846275.1). Lineage (GTDB taxonomy): Bacteria > Acidobacteriota > Terriglobia > Terriglobales > Acidobacteriaceae > Acidicapsa. The sequence goes on along the minus strand of JAJZBZ010000008.1, from coordinate 12,208 downwards.
AGCACACGCCGCACCCGCAACAGCCGCTCCATATCGCGCTCCCAGCCCGCATAACCCGTGCGCTGCGCCAGTTCCTCGCGACTCAGGTCGCCGAGTCGCAACAGGAGATCATGCACCCCGTCCAGATTCCGCGCCTGCCGATTTTCGCCCAGGCACTGCAACTGCGCTTCCACCTCTTCGATCGCATCGGCATCCAGCAGCTCGCGCAGGTCGCCGGTGCCCATCAGCTCCCGCAACTGCTCCTGATCCACCGTCAGCGCCTGCGCCCGACGCTCAGCCAGCGGAGCATCTCCGTCATAGAGAAAATTCGCCACATAGCTGAAAAGCAGCGACGAGGCAAACGGCGACGGTTTCCGCGTATCCACCACATGCGCACGAATCTCCCGCTGCTCCACGCGCCGCAGCGTCTCCACCAACGCCGGCATGTCAAAGACATCCCGCATGCATTCGCGGTACGCCTCCAGCAGCATCGGAAAAGCCGGATACCGCGAAGCGACGCTCAACAGGTCATACGCACGCTTGCGTTGCTGCCACAGCGGCATTCGCCCATCCGCGCGCCGCCTGGGCAACAGCAGCGCCCGCGCCGACGCCTCGCGAAACCGCCCCGCGAACAAAGCCGTCGCGCCCAGTTGCCGCAGCACCAGATCCTGCGCCTCGCCGGAGTCCACCATCACCCACTCCTCGCTCGGCGGCTCGTCCATGTCCGGAAAGCGCAACACAAACCCATCGTCACTCCACAACGCCTCCACATCCGGTCCGCCAGCCGCGCGCAGCCGACCTATCGCCGCCATCGCCCACGGCGCGTGAATCCGGCTCCCAAGCGGCGTCTGTACACACACGCGCCAATCGCCCATCTCGTCCCGGCAGCGCTCAATCAGAATCGTCCGATCATCCGGCACCACCCCCGTCGCCTCTCGCTGATCCTCCAGAAAGCGCACCAGATTCTCCGCCGCGCCCGGCTCCAGCTCGTGCTCGGTCACCAGCCGCGTCAACGCCGCCGGACGCGGCATATCCAGCAGCTCGCGCACCATCTCGCCCATCGCCATCCCGAACTCCAGCGGCCTTCCCGGACCATCGCCTTTCCAGAACGGCATCTTGCCCGGCTCGCCCGGCGCAGGCGACACCATCACCCGGTCATGCGTAATCTCCTCAATCCGCCATGTGCTCGCGCCGAGCAGAAACGTATCGCCCTCGCGGCTCTCGAAGACCATCTCCTCGTCCAGTTCGCCCACGCGATGCGCCTTGCCCTCGGCGCCAGCCAGAAACACCCCATACAAGCCGCGATCCGGAATCGTCCCCGCATTCACAATCGCCAGTCGCGCCGCGCCCTGCCGCGCTGTCACCACATCCCGCACTCGATCCCACGTCAGGCGCGGCCGCAGTTCGGCAAACTCATCCGACGGATACCGCCCGGCCAGCAAATCCAGCACGCCCTCAAACGCTCCCCGTGAAAGCTCCGCAAACGGCGCGGCCCCGCGCATCAGCCGAAAAATATCCTCGACGCGCATCCCGCGCGCACCCGTCTCCCGCGCCTCGCTTTCTGCTTCATCCGCCTTGTCTTCGTCTGCCGCGCTCTTGTTCTCCGGCCGCATCTGCGACGATTCGGCGCTCGCTTCCATCCCGTGCGGCGGACGAGCCACCATCGCCACCACCTGCTGCGCGAGCACGTCCAGCGGATTCCTCGGATACCGCGTCGCCTCAATCCTACCCTCATGCATCGCTCGCGTCATCGCCGCACAGGCAATCAGGTCGGCACGAAACTTTGGAAACAGAACACCTTCGCTCACCGCGCCCACACTGTGGCCAGCGCGTCCTATCCGCTGCATCCCGCTGGCCACCGAAGGCGGCGACTCAATCTGCACCACCAAATCCACCGCGCCCATATCAATTCCCAGTTCCAGCGTCGAGGTCGCGCACAACCCGCGCAGCTTGCCCGCCTTCAGTTGTTCCTCAATCACCGAACGTTGCTCTGCGGCCAGTGACCCATGATGCGCGCGAACCAGCGGCTCACCCGCCAGCTCATTCAGCGCCGCAGCCAGCCGCTCCGCCACCTGCCGACTGTTCACAAACAGGATTGTCGAATTTCGCTCGCGAATCAGCTCCAACAATCGCGGGTGAATCGCATGCCAGATGGAAACCCGCTTCGGCGTCTGCGAGGCTGCACCCATCGGCATCGGCTCCATCTCGCCCAGCCTCGCCATATCCTCCACCGGCACTTCCACCTTCAGACGCAACTCCTTCGGCGCGCTTGCATTCACCACCGTCACCGGCCGCCATCGCACTCCGCGCGCAGCCGCGTCATGCCCGTCCTCAATCTTCGCCGCCGCTGTTGGCGCAGTCTCTCGAACCGCGCCGCCAGTCTCCGCGCCGCCCAGATACCGCGCAATCTCCTCCAGCGGTCGCTGCGTTGCACTCAGCCCAATCCGCTGCACCCGCCGCGCCGTCTGTGCCTCCAACCGCTCCAGCGTCAGCGCCAGATGCGCGCCGCGCTTCGTCGGTGCCAGCGCGTGAATCTCATCCACAATCACCGTATCCACCGTGTGCAGCGCCTCCGCTGACTGCGACGTCAGCAGTAAATACAGCGACTCCGGGGTCGTAATCAGAATCTCCGCCGGATGCCTGCGAAATCGCGCGCGCTCCTTCTGGCTCGTGTCTCCCGTGCGAATGCTGATCTCCGGCACGCGCGCCGCAACGCCCATCCGCCGCGCCATCATCTCGATGCCCGTGAGCGGCGACCGCAGATTCCGCTCCACATCCACGGCCAGCGCCTTCAGCGGAGACACATACACCACGCGGCAGCCGCGCTCCGCCTGCTCATCGCGCAGCATCAGACGGTCGAGGCACCACAGAAACGCCGTCAGCGTCTTGCCCGTTCCCGTCGGTGCCAGGATCAGCGTGCTCTCGCCGCGCGCGATCACGGGCCAGCCCATCTGCTGAGGTCGCGTCGGCGCTTCAAAGACCGCGCGAAACCAAGCCGCCGTCACCGGATGAAAGCATCTCAGCGTGTCGGCTGTTCTCTCTTTGTTGTCCATTTCGCGCGGCATCGCTTATAAGCATAGCCTGCACACTCGCGCCTCGCTGACTCGTACGGCCCTCAACGCACTACTCCACTTCCATGCCGCGCAACCGTGCCTGCCTGTCAGCGTGAACCAGACATCGCCTTCGGCAGATAATGCGCCGTTCCGCCCGCCAGCACCGACGTCCACAGCGTCATGTCCGTGGGCTGCTCGGCTGACCCCAGGAACAGCACGCCGTCGTTGGCCAGCAGCCGTCGCACCTGCTTCAACAGCCGCTTCCGCGTCTCCTGGTTGAAATAGAGCATCACGTTCCGCAGCATCACCACGTCAAAGGTTTCGCTGAACGGCAGATTCGACGCGCACAGATTCGCCTGCCGGAATCGGCACATCCGCTTCAGTTCCGGCTTCACCGTCCATTCCTCGTCAGCGTGGTCAAAATACGTCACAATATGCCGCGCCCGCAGCCCTCGATTGATCTCAATCCGCTGATAGCGCCCGCTCTGCGCGCGCCCGACTACCTCGCCGCAGAAATCCGTACCTTCAATCACCACGTCCCAGCCGTCCAACGCCGGAAAATGCTCGCGCAGCAGCATCGCCAGGCTATACGCCTCCTGCCCTGTGGAGCAGGCCGCGCTCCAGAATCGCAGTCGCCGCGTCGTCCTGCGTGCTTCGATCAGCCTCGGCAGAAGTTCCGTTCGCAACAACTCAAACGGCCGCCCGTCGCGGAAGAAACTCGTTTCATTAATCGTCATCGCCTCCGCCACCGAGCGCGCCAGTGGCGCGCTGCGCTTCACCTTCAGCAATTGCACCAACTCTTCCAGATGCGTCATCCCATGCGCGCGCAACAGTCGCGACAATCGCGTCTCAAACAGATAATCCCGTGAAGCGTCCAGCACATTCTGAGACTGCTCAAACACAAGCTGACGCAGGTACGCGTACTCCGCCGCAGAAGCCGCCTCCGAGCGCGCCACTCCGCCCCAAGCCGCCGTCGATGCGCCCATCATGTCCGCGCTCACGGCTCAGACCGCCCACTTCTGCCGCATCGTCTCCACTCCGCTGCCCGCACCACTCTTTCTGTGCGCCATCTGCATCAGTTCTCCGGCAATCGCCTGTAACGGCAACACCTTCATCGCCAGCCCCGCCTGCGCCACTGCGCCTGGCATGCCCCACACCGCGCTCGTCTCCTGATCCTGCGCCAGTACGCTGCCGCCACGCGCCTGAATCATCCTGCAACCAGCAAGCCCATCCGCGCCCATCCCGGTCAGAATCACTCCGAGCACCCCATTGCCCCACACCGCCGCCGCCGATCGAAACAAAACATCCACGGACGGCCTGCAATGGTTCTCCGGCAGAGCCTGAGTCAGCCGCAACCGTCGGCCGCCTGCCGCCAGTTCCATGTGCCAGTCCCCCTTGGCCACATACACATGTCCAGACTCAACCGCCATTTCCTCCTGCGCCTCCACCACGCGCAGCGCGCAGCGAGAATCCAATCGCTCCGCAAGCAGTTTCGTAAACAGTTCCGGCATATGCTGCACCACCAGCACTGGAAGTGGAAAATTCCCCGGCAGTGCGGGCAACAGCATGTCCAGCGCTGCCGGGCCACCTGTCGAAACTCCCATCACCACCGCGCGCGGCGCTGCGCTTGTCCCCGCATGCCCAGCCGAGCCACTCGGAGCCGTCCCGCGATTTGCCTCAAAAATCGCTGCTCCCGGAACAGACGGCGTGAGCGGCGGCAACACGCCCGCAGTCGTTCGCAAGGGGTTCATCACCATCGTGCTTCGGGTCGTCAGCGCCAGTATCTTCGGGATCAGATCGTGTGCCAGCGCGTCCACTGCTGCCTCACGCGATGGCTGCCCGGATGGCTTCGCCACGTAGTCCGCTGCGCCAGTAGCCAGCGCTTCCATCGTCACCTGCGCACCGCGCTGCGTCAGCGTGCTGCACATGATCACCGGCACGCGCAGCCCGCGATCCCGCATTGCGCGGAGCGTGCTCAGCCCGTCCATCACCGGCATCTCCACATCCAGCAGCACCAGGTCCGGACGCATCGTCTCCATCGCGCGCAATCCCGATTCGCCGTCGCTCGCCGTCGTCAGCACCTCCAGGCGCGCATCGGTCATCAACACCGCACGCAACAAGCTACGCATCACCGCCGAATCATCCACAATGAGGATTCTCACCACTCCATCCGGTTCCGTCATACCTTACGCCTCCACCAGCCCAAGCATGGTCAGCTTTTCGGCCAGCGCTTCGCCGTCAAACGGCTTCATCAGATACTCGTTGGCTCCCGCGTCGAGGGCCCGCGTGATGAACTCATTCTCCGCCTCTGTCGTCACCATCATCACCTTCATCTCATCATGACCCTCCGTGCGAAGCCGTCGCAGCATCTCAAATCCATCCATCACCGGCATGTTCCAATCCACCAGCGCCAGATCAAATGGCCCTCCCTCATGCACGCGATTCATGCCCGCCTGCCCATCCACCGCCTCCTCACACTCAATCCCGCGCTCTTCCAGCAATCCCCGCAGAAACTCCCGCACAAACCGCGAATCATCCACAATCAACGCGCGCATCGTCATTCCTCCCTCATGCCATCGCTCGACGCTGTGACATCGTGCGCCGAACTCGGTCGCATCGAGTCCAGCTTCATCCAATCCAGTTTGATCGAGTCCAGCCGCATCGGATCCAGCCGCTCCGGATCCAGCATCACCAGTAGCCTCCCGTCCAGCTTGTACGCTCCGGCAAACAGCATCCTCCTGCGCTCATCCAGAGTCGATGGATTCGGCTCAAAACTCTTCGAAGAAACCGTCAGAACCTCACCCACCGCGTCCATCAGCAGGCCAAAACTTCCCTGCTCGCCTTCCAGCACCAGAATGTCCTGCGACCCCTCCCGCTCGGCCAACCCCAACAGTCGGCGCAGCGAGACCGTCGTCAGCACGTCGCCACGATAATGCACCAGCCCACCCACAAACTCCGGAGCAAGCGGCACAGGCTCCGGTCGCGCGCCACCCACAATCTCCAGAATGTGTCGGATCGGAACGCCAAACAGCGTCTCTGCAAGTCTTACCGAACAAATCTCAGCCAGCGTCTCGCTCTTGTCCGGCTGCCACGTCGACTGCTTCGCGCCTTCGACCACGACCATCCCCGCGCTCCCAGCCTCGCTCATCGCATCTCCTCCGCATACCCAGCGGTTGTCGGCAGCGCTTCCACGCCGTTCAGGTTCACCACGCTGGTCACCTGCTCCTTCAGCAGCGTCACGCCATCGGCCATCCGCTCCGTTCCCGCCTCGATGAGATGCCTGCCCGCGGCCACATCCAACACGGCATTCACAGCCAGGCCCACGTGTCGATTGCCCTCGCGACAGACCACCACCGTAACCTGCCTGTCCTCAGCCACGGCCCGATCACCGGCCTCACGCAAAATTCCACCCACATCCTCCACCGGCAGAAGTTGCCCTTCAAAATTCAACACCGGACGATAGCCGATGTACTCGATTCGCGAGATCGGTATCCGCTCAATTCGCAGCACATCGCTGAGCGCCACGGCGGCCTTGCGCGACGCGGCCTCCACCACCAGATACTCGGCTCCTCGCAGTGTTTCGTTTCCGCCGCCCTGCTCGGTGTCAACATGCTCGTCCCGCATCGTCATCTGAACTCCGGCCCGCACGGCAATCGATCCCGGATCGAGGATCAGCGCCAGATCACCGCTGCCCAGCACGGTCGCGCCCGTGTATAGCCCAATCGACTTCAGCACGGCGCTCAGCGGCTTCACCACAATCTCTTCCGGATCGGCCAGCCCATCCACGACCAATCCAAATCGCCGACCATCCACCTCCAGCACGGCGATGAAATTGTCCCGCCCAGCTCCTGGTTTTTCGCCATTGCCCGGCTTCAGCATCCGCTCCAGAAAGACCAGCGGGAGCAGGTTTCCACGCAACCGGTGGAGCGGCGCGCCTTCCATCCATTCGATCTCCTGTTCGTACCGATCCGGCGGCACATGCACCAGCTCATGCAGCGCGCCCTGCGGCAGCGCGAAGCTCTGCTGCTGGCTCTTCACAATCAGCGCCGGTATAATCGCCAACGTCAGTGGAATCCGCAGTCGCAGCGTCGTTCCCATGCCTGGCTTCGAGTCAACTTCCACCTTGCCGCCAATCTTTTCCACGTTGGTGCGCACGACGTCCATGCCCACGCCGCGACCGCTCACATTCGTCACCGCTTCCGCCGTCGAGAAGCCCGGCAGGAATATCAGTTGCAGCAGCTCGCGCTCGCTCAACTGCGCCGCGCGCTCGGCTGCAATCAGCTCGCGCTCAATCGCCTTGTTTCGCACCTTTTCCACGCGAATCCCTGCTCCGTCATCGGAGACCTCGATAATCACATGACTGCTCTCCTGATAGGCGCGCAGCTTCAGCGTTCCCTCCGGATCCTTGCCCGAGGCCACACGCTCCTCCGGCGACTCAATCCCGTGATCCATCGAGTTGCGCACCGCATGCGTCAGCGGATCCTTGATCGCCTCCAGCAGACTTTTGTCCAGCTCCGTCTCCTGACCCTCCATCACCAGCCGAACCCTGCGGTTCAGCATCTGTGAAAGGTCACGAATAATACGCGGAAACTTGGAAAAGACATGGGACACCGGCTGCATTCGCGCCCTCATCACGGACTCGCGCAGATCCGCCGTCACCATGTCCAGCCGACGCGAGAGCAGCGTCAGATCGGCGTGATGCGCCGTGGCCTGCAGAATCTGATTGCGCGTCAGCACCAGTTCTCCCACCAGATTCATCATCTGATTCAGCAGCGCAACATCCACGCGCAGCGTACTGTCCGTGGCCGCCGACGCGCCCGGCTTCGGATTCTGCGCCTCGCCAGGCTCGGCAGTCGGAGCAGCCGACATGCTCATCTTCGTCGGCGTTGATTTCTGAGTATCCGAAGCCGTATCCGCCTCCGGCAGCTTCGGCAGCGCCTCAGCGCTCGACTTCGTAAGCTCCACGCCCTCCGCTTTCACCACGACTACCGCAGCATCCGCTGTCTTCGCCGTGGACGCGGGCGTAGCTTCAGCGGGAGACTCGTGCAACCGCTTCAACTGCTCAATCAGCGCCACATCCTCCTGTTCGCCTTCGCCGCCCGTCTCCTCCACGCTGCGCAGAATCAGGCGCAGTCCGTCCAGCAGCTCCAGCAGCCCGGTGATGATCGGCGGCGTGGCCACCAGTTTGCCGTCACGCAGCAGGCCAAGCAGATTCTCGCCCGCATGCGCCAGCTTCTCCAGCCGCTTGAAGCCAAGAAATCCAGTCGTGCCCTTGATCGTATGCACCGAACGGAAGATTTCACTCAGCAGTTCGCGATCCTCCGGACGCTCTTCGAGGTCCGTCAGGCATCGCTCCATCCGGTCCAGGCCATCCTGGCTTTCAATCAGGAACTCCCGTGTCAGATCATCCATCGCCGGCCTTCCTGCTGGTTCTTTTGCGCACACAGCGCGTGGCCTCGCGTTCCAGGCCGGTTGCCCGCCATCCTGTTCCTGCCTGTCCCGGCGGCGATACAGCGCGGATATACGTTCGCGACCCTCCCGCTCTTATCGGTTTCCGCAGGCCAAAACTTGAATCGCTTGCCCTTGCGCCCCGGCTCAAGTACGCTGAAACGGCCACCATGTCGCAAATCTTTGATCCCGCTCATCTGCTCGCCGCCGCAGTCGCCGCAGCCGTTCACGCCTATGCGCCGTACTCCGGCTTCCGCGTCGGCGCGGCGCTTTTGCTCGTGACGGGTGAGATCGTCACCGGAGCAAATGTCGAAAATTCCAGCTACGGACTTACTCTCTGCGCCGAGCGATCCGCGCTGGTCCGTGCCATCGCCGAGCGTGGTCCGCAGATTCGCATCGAGGCCATCGCCGTTGCCAACCTCAACCAATCCGCCAGCCCACCCTGCGGAGCCTGCCGTCAGGTTCTCGCCGAATTCTGCTCTGCGCGGACGCCTGTCGCATTTCCGGCGGCCTCTGCCACAACCGGCGCAGTCGAGACGCGCGTCTGCGCCTTTGGCGAACTTTTTCCCTACGCCTTCGATCTGCCTCATGCCTCGCGCTGACTCTGCGCGCCCTCAGCCATGCACACCGTTGACCTGATACGCAAAACCCGCGACCGCCAGCCGCTGACTGCCGAGGAGATTCAGTTTCTCGTCGCCGGAGCCGCTGCCGAGTCCATCCCCGCCGACCAGCTCGCCGCCTGGCTCATGGCCGCACGGCTGCGCGGCCTGAACCTCGATGAGATTCGCCTGCTCACGCTTGCCATGCGCGACTCCGGCGAACGATTCCAGCCGCACGCGGCACCGGCCATCTCTGCTGCCGCCGTGGACAAGCACTCGACCGGCGGCGTCGGCGACAAGACCAGCTTCGTCGTCGCGCCAATCGCCGCCGTCTGCGGACTGGCCGTTCCCATGATCAGCGGTCGCGCACTCGGCCACACGGGCGGCACTCTGGACAAGCTGGAATCGATCCCAGGCTTCCGCACCGCGCTCTCGCTGGATGAGTTTGCCTCGGCCATTCACGCGACAGGCCTGTCCATCGTCAGCCAGACGCCCGCGCTTGTTCCCGCCGACCGCGTTCTCTACAGCCTGCGCGACCGCACGGCGACCGTCGATTCGCCGGGCCTGATCTGCGCCTCGATTCTGAGCAAAAAACTCGCCGCTGGCCTGGACGCTCTGGTGCTCGACGTGAAGACAGGCAGCGGAGCCTTTCTGCGTGATCCCGCCGAGGCCGAATACCTCGCCGCGCTGCTGGTTTCCACGGCAAACTCTGCCGGAACGCGCAGCGTGGCCCTGCTGACGGACATGAGCCAGCCGCTCGGCACCGCGGCGGGCAACTGGATCGAACTGGCTGAGGCCGTCGCCCTGCTACGCAATGATCACTCGCAGAGCCTGAAACCGTTCCGTATGCCGCTCCGTGAACTCTGCCTCGATCTTGCCGCGTGGATGCTTCATCTGGGCGGCGTAGCCGAAAGTGTTGCCGCTGGCCGCACTCAGGCGCAGAGCGCCCTCGACGATGGCTCCGCGCTGGAACGCTTTTTTGCCATGGTGGCGGCGCAGGGCGGCGATCCCGCAGTTTTTGACCGACCCTTTCATCGACCTGCGGTGACGCACGGATTGACCGCCCCGCGTTCCGGCTACATCCTCGCGCAGGACACAACGACTCTGGGCTGGGCGATGCAGCGGCTTGGTGCCGGACGCACACGTCCCGACGCGCCCGTCGATCCTCATGCGGGGATTCACTTCCACTTCCGCAACGGCGACTCCATCGAAGCGGGCCAACCGCTGGCCACGTTCTACGCTTCGGATTCGGATCGACTTGCGGAGGCAATCGAACTCTTCCACTCTGCGCTCACATGGGCGGACGAGCGCCCGGCGAATCGAGCCTGTTCTCCGCCATCGCTTGTTCACTCCGTGATCGACGCGCAGCGCGCGGAGCAGATTCTTTCCGCGGCGCAGGAAAATCCTTCTGGTCGGCTCCATCCCGTGCGGTAATCTAGCTCCAACTCTAACTACGCACGGGAGCTTTCCCTTGGCTCGTTTCACTGGCATTCTCGGTCTTGCCTTCATCCTCTTAGCCGCATGGCTCGGCTCCACAGATCGCCGCTCGATCCGCTGGCGAACTGTCCTCTGGGGTCTGGGATTGCAGTTTCTTTTCGCTTACGGCGTGCTTCGCTTCGAGTTTGGCCAGCGCGCACTGGCCTGGGCTGGCGGGGTCATCAACAGCATGCTGGCCAGCACCTTTGCAGGCACCTCGATGCTCTTCGGCCCGCTCGGCGCACAGCACTCATCCTTCGGCGCGATCTTCGCCTTTCAGGTTCTGCCGACGATCATTTTCATCTCGGCATTTTTCGCCGTGCTCTACCACATCGGCGTCATGCAGATCATCATTCGCGGCTTTGCCTGGGCCATGCAGAAGACGATGCGCATCTCCGGTGCGGAGAGCCTGAATGTAGCGGCTTCCATTTTCATGGGACAGACCGAGGCACCGCTGACGATCCGCCCGTTTCTGGCCGACGCCACGCGCTCCGAACTGATGACGATTATGACCAGCGGGATGGCTCACGTCTCCGGCGGCATCATGGCTGCCTACATCCTGAACGGCGTTGAAGCGCGCCATCTGCTGGCGGCCGTCATCATGACCTCGCCCGGAACCATCCTGATCGCCAAAATGCTGGTGCCGGAAACGGAAACGCCAGCCACCGAAGGCCGCGTGACCATCCCGGTCAACGAACAGCACTCCGCGGAGAATCTGCTCGGAGCCATCGCTCGAGGCACCATTGACGGCGGCAAGCTGGCCTTCAACGTCGGCATCATGCTCATCAGTTTTCTGGCGCTGGTCGCGCTGCTCAACAGCCTGATGGCCTGGATTCACTCCGGCATCGGGTTCTTCCCCTCAAGCCTGAATCAGGTAATGGGTTGGCTCTTCGCGCCGGTCGCCTGGCTCATCGGAATCCCCTGGCGCGACGCGCCCGCCATCGGCAATCTGCTCGGCACGCGCATGGTGCTCAACGAGGTCATAGCCTACGTGGCACTGGGCACGCAAAAAGCCATGCTGCTGCCTCGCTCCTTCACGATTGCCACTTACGCGCTCTGCGGCTTCGCCAACCTCGGCTCCATCGGCATGCAGATCGGGGGCATCGGCGCATTGATTCCTGATCGCCGCAACGAGCTTGCCCGGCTTGGCTTCCGCGCCATGCTTGCCGGCACCATGGCCAACCTCATGTCTGCATCCATCGTCAGCCTCTTTCTGCATCCATAAGCCTGGCTCGCACCTCCCGTCGCCGATAAACCGGACGGTATCGAAGTTCATGGAACCGCGCAGCAGGATTCCTGTTGACAATTCAAACCGTTTGGCTATTTTTTGCCATGCGATCCAATCGCAATCCGATCTTCCGAGCCTTGGCCGACCCGACGCGACGGTGGTCTGCCCGGTAATTTGTACCGTTGAGATTGTTAGTGTAGCGCAGCGGTGAAGGGCCTTGAAGGGCCTAGTTTTTCTGTACCAAGTCTGATGTTAGTCCGCAGCCGGTTTGGGTTTCAGCCAGTGCGCGGCTAGCCGAGCACTGGCTGGCGAACTCGCCTGGTGTCCTATCCGCGAGAGATGCGTGAGGACGACTCTCATTGTATTCCTTTCGCCATGCCTCGATCAGGGACTTGGCCTCCTTCATATCCGCGAACCAGTGCGTG